>NZ_CM147873.1:0-3350088 GCF_055808555.1 Hyphomonas sp. J20-32
TCTTCGTGAGAAAGGGTGATGACGTCGAATCCGGTCATGTCATCATGGATGGTGTCGAACTGTGACAGGATCGCTGGGTGCTCGCCCCGGTGGAGTTCGGCCAGATCGAGGCGCGCAGATATCTCATGGGTCCAGGCATATTCCGGCAGGCTGGGCGAGGGGGCAGCAGATCCATTGGCATCGCCACCGGAACCCAGCCCGCTAAAGTCGAACGCGTCGATGCCGCGATAGATGTCGATCTGCGAGATCAGGGGCTCGGCGGCCGCCTCGGCCGAGACCGATGAGCCGGCATTGCCGAGCGCAGTTGCCACATCGGCCACGCTGCGGCCGTTGAACACGATCGTCACCCCCTGGTCGGAGAACACCGCATTGTTGCCCTGCTGCGTCACGAACCCCAGCGCATCACTGGCGCTGGCATAGCCGAAGCCCTCGAACACCAGCATGTCGCTCGCATCAAGGCCGATCACCCTGTCCGTGCCGTCGTCGCTGGCCGAGAACACATAGGTGTCCGCGCCATTGCCGCCGATCAGGTCATCATTCCCCGCCCCGCCGGTCAGGATGTCATCATTGTTGCCGCCATTCAGCGTGTCATTGCCAGCCCCGCCGAGGAGGATGTCATGGCCGATCGATCCGTCGAGAAAGTCATCGCCATCGCCGCCATCCAGTTCGTCTGCACCTTCATAGCCATAGAGCAGGTCATTACCCCCACCCCCGCGCAGCACATCATCCCCGCCCTGGCCACGCAGGTCATCCACGCCATTGCCGCCGATCAGGATATCCCGGCCCGCACCCCCGAACAGCCGGTCATTGCCGCTCTGGCCACGCATCGTGTCGGCGCCGTTGCCACCGAACAACCGGTCATTACCAAACCCGCCGCCCATGACATCGTTGCCGTTGCGCCCGATCAGGTCGTCATTGCCGGAGCCGCCGTCGAGCACATTGCCCCGCGCACTGCCGGAAATCGCATCCGCATAGTCCGTACCGGTTACATTCTCGATCAGCCTCAGAGTGTCCCCCAGGGCCGCGCCACTGTTCAAGCCTGAGTTCGACGTCACGAGGTCGATGACTATTCCTTCTGACGACCCGCTATAGTCTGCAAGATCAACCCCGCCACCGCCGTCCAAAAGGTCCGCCCCCAAGCCCCCAATCAGGATGTCATTGCCCGTATTCCCGCGCAGGAGGTCATCGCCAGCGCCGCCATAGAGCGTGTCCGCACCATTGCCACCAAGCAAGGCGTCTCCGCCAAAGCCGCCGCGCAGGTCATCGTCGCCGTCTTCGCCCCGCAAGATGTCATTGCCTGCATCGCCGTGCAGGGTGTCGTTTCCACTACCCCCAAAGAGCGCGTCATCGCCTGCCATGCCGCGCAGGACGTTGGTGCCGCCGTCGCCAGCAATCGAGTCGTTGAAGGCCGAACCAATAACATTCTCGATTCCCAAGAAGGTATCGCCTGCGGCTTGGCCCAGCGTCCCACCATTCAGCAGACTGACGACAACTCGCGACGACGACGACGCGTAGGAGGCACTATCGATTCCAGCGCCGCCGTCCAGATCATCTGCGCCTTCACCGCCGTCCAGCAAGTCATTACCCGCATCTCCCGCCAGTTGGTCGGCTCCATCGTTTCCTCGAAGCGTGTCATCACCTTCGCCGCCTGAAATTTCGTCGTCGCCCCCGGCGCCGTAGGCGTGGTCGTTGCCCCGCCCAAGCGATGCGCTGGTTATACCCGCGGCGAAGTCAACGCGATCAGCCTGATCGGTTCCAGAGACATGGCCGAACGCGTCCGGCATCAGATCAAAATTTATGGCGCCATCAACGACCACAAGACCGACTGCATTGTTGCCAACAGGATCGTCATTGAAATCGGACACGAGGAATGTGCCGCCCAACGTGCCGTCAGTCGTCCAGAGTTCCCGGCCAAACGATTCCGAAGAAAATGTAAAGTAAGTCCGACCATCGTCCGAAGGTACTTCTTGAATGTTCAGGTAGCGGCCCGGGTCGCTCGCCAAATTGAGGAGCTCAATGGTGCCCGCTTCGGTACCGTCGGTGAAATACAACGTGTTCCAGTGTACAAACACGATGCCGCCATCGACAGCCATCATGTGGTTGATGAATGCAGGCAGATCGCCCGGCACAAGGTCGAGCACCATGCTGGCTATACCCGATACGCCATCAGTTACCCAGAGCTCTCGACCAGCAGATTCGCTAGTCGCCAGGAAAAAGACCTGATCTCCACTTCCGATGATCCACTGGTCGCTGCTGCGATATGGAGAGAAGCTCGGATTGTCTGACGTGATTTCGATGGTGCCCGCCGCAGTGCCATCGGTCCATAAAATGATATTCACGCCCGAGACAACCAACCCTCCATTCACGAAGGCGCCGCCCTGCGGCTGACGAAGGCTGAAGCTATCGAACGCGTAGTCTAGCAATTGCTCCGCTGAACCAGCTGCTTCACCCACACTCCAGAGCAAATAGTCTCCATTCAAGTCTTCAGCCACGTAGATGTATCTGTCGTTGACGTATGTGGGATAGTCGCCTTCGGAAAATATGCTTTGAATCCATGCGTCCGAACCATCCGGAAGAAGGCCGGTCAGCTGTGTACGGGTGCCATCGCCCACGGAAACAGCCTCCAGGCCGTTGCCATCGGCAACAAGGATCGAATCTCCAAGCGATCCGATGACGAACAGACCGGTGGTGGAACCCGTTGCGGTAGCGCGGCTCTCAAGGATCGATTCAGTGCCCGCCACCGTGCCATCAGTCCGCCAGAGGTCGTGAACTGCATCTTCGCCCGACGCGTTGAAGTAATAGTATCCGTCCGATCCGAAAACCCCGTTATGTACATCAGCAGGTGCAGAACCGGTTCCGAGAACGGTTTCGGCAAGCAGTCCCGTGCCGCCCGGTGTGCCGTCAGTCACCAGAATTTCGTATCCAGCATTTCCTATTCGACCGGTGAACACCAGAACGCCGTTTATCTCGACGGGATCGCTTGAGCCAAAATAATTCGCGCCGGGGTCGAGATCTCCAAGAAATTGCGTTCCATCCGCGGTCCCGTCAGTTGACCAGAGTTCACGCCCATTGACCGGGTCGAAAGCGGTAAACAACAGCAGATTACCTAGCGAGCCAAACTGATAGGGCGCAGAATCTTCGGCGCCGGGATTGATGTCCAATACCATGCGCGTACCTGAGGCAGTGCCGTCGCTCACCCAGAGTTCCCTGCCAGCGGTGTCAGTCGCTGCGCTAAAGTAAAACAAGTCGCCGGCCGAACCCACAAAGCTCAACCCGCCGTCACCGACTGAAAACAATAGCTCGACCGTGCCGGTCTCGTAATCGATGGCCGAAAGCTGTGTTAAAGAGTTTACGTAATGTATGACGAGTGAGCGCCCATCTACGAAGTGCACGTTTGAAAAGTCAGTTGAGGCGGTCGCCGGATTGTCTGTCTCGATGAGGCGTGTCCCGTTGACTGTCCCATCCGTCAGCCAAACCTGCTGTCCATACCCTGCGGTCGTTGCCCGGAAGTAGGCGATACCATCCTCGACTGTCCCAAAATCCCCGAACGAACTAAAAAGTGACGACGCATCAAAACCGTCGAACTCCTCCAACATTTCGGTGCCTGAGGGCGTGCCGTCACTGACCCAAAGTTGGTTCTCGGCCGTCAACACGAGGAATTGGGAATCGTTGAGAATCCGGAAGCCAGAGACTCCACCATTGACGTTCCCGACAGGAACAGTTCCTGATGCAGTACCGTCGGTTACCCAGATTGAACCGTTGCCGTATCCATCGCGCGTAGAGAACAATACTTGCGACCCGAATTCTTCAAAATTTTCCGCTCGGGCATCAGTCGCCCCATACGGTGCCGCAAGTTGAAATGTTCCGTCAGCCGACCCATCGGTTACCCATGGTTGTCCAGCGCTCGCGAACACAAGCAGGTCGCCGACGGTCGCGTTGTGCGAATAGATGCTGAATGTGTTTATTGGCGATCCGGAAGAATCTTCGAGCAGCAAACTCGTTCCGCGCGGCGATCCGTCCGTAAAGACCATGCGCTTGTCGTTGTAACTTCCGACAAGGACGACCGCGCCGCCGTCCAGCTCAATGACGTCCAGAATGTCGTTATTGCCATACTTGGTATCGGGTATCGCCAGTAATGGTTCGGTTCCACTCGCTGAACCATCCGTCACCCACAACACGGTTTCGCTACCTGACCCGGTGATGAAGTAGCCACGGTTGCCATCGCTTTGCTCCAGCGATCCCATTTCGATCGACATGGAATACGTATTCTGCGCTACAACGTGCGAGCCGGACAGTGATCCATCTGTCGTCCAAAGAGAAAAGGCACCGGGACCGTCACCGGTCACCACGACCAAGCCATCTCCAACAGGATCGACCGAGTAGAGTGTCACGTCAGCAAAGAGCCGGGTTGCTGGCCTATCGGCATCAGCGGCGGACCACAGCTGTCGCTCACCGTCTACTTCGATAAGGAATGCCAGCCCGTTGCCGACCGGATGAACGGCTTCCAAGTATGCTCCAGAAACATATTGGCCAGAGATTTCCAGAATCGTATTGAGATTACCGTCACCATCCAAGAACACCACGCGGCCTGTTTGACGCACCTCGGTGGATGCATAATTCTGATCGTGAGCGACGAAGAGAATGCCACCGGCGACCTGGTGGGGCGTGGCGACCCATGACGTTCCGTCCAGAACGTTCGCCGTCGTTTCGGCAGTGCCGGCTGTCCTGATGACAGTCGAACCTTCCAGCGAATAAATCGCGAGGAATAGGGCACCGGCCATTTCGGCGACGGAAACATAGGAACTGCTGCCGGCGGGCAGGTCGTACAGGCGCTGAGTGCCGCCTTGGGTGCCGTCACTCGACCAGATCGCCCGTACGCCAAGGTCGTCGGTCGCCGCAAAGATGACGTATCCGTCCACTTCACCCAGCGTCTCGACAGAGGACGTTTCAGCCTCAGGAGCAATATCGGTGACTCGCCAGGACGTGACACCGTCGCTGGCATAGAGTTCACGGCCTGAATCTGTCGCGACTGCACTGAAGAAAAACATATCTTGATCCGAATGAAAGTTAGCGTAGTTCCGTCACAATTCTCTACTTTAGGTAATCATCAATCACAATGCCGCGTCCGTTGGCACCGGTTCCCTCTGATCTTCGGGCCGCGTCTTGAAGGTCACGCTACAAAGTTGAAACCGTCTTCGTGAGAAAGGGTGATGACGTCGAATCCGGTCATGTCATCATGGAGGGTGTCGAACTGTGGCAGGATGGCTGGGTGCTCGCCCGGGTGGAGTTCGGCCAGATCGACGCGCGCAGATATCTCATGGGTCCAGGCATATTCCGGCAGGCTCGACGAGGAGGCAGAAGATCCATTGGCATCGCCACCGGAACCCAGCCCGCTAAAGTCGAACGCGTCGATGTCGCGATAGATGTCGATCTGCGAGATCAGGGGCTCTGCGGCCGCCTCGCCCGAGACCGATGAGCCGGCATTGCCGAGCGCGGTCTCGACATCCGCCACGCTGCGGCCGTTGAACACGATCGTCACCCCCTGGTCGGAGAACACCGCATTGTTGCCCTGCTGCGTCACGAACCCCAGCGCATCACTGGCGCTGGCATAGCCGAAGCCTTCGAACACCAGCATGTCGCTCGCATCAAGGCCGATCACCCTGTCCGTGCCGTCGTCGCTGGCCGAGAACACATAGGTGTCCGCGCCATTGCCGCCGATCAGGTCATCATCACCCGCCCCGCCGGTCAGGACGTCATCATTATTGCCGCCATTCAGCGTGTCGTTACCGGCTCCGCCGAGGAGGATGTCCATGCCAATGCCCGCATCCAGCACGTCATCGCCATCCCCGCCATACAGCTCATCGGCACCGATATCCCCGTACAGCCTGTCATGGCCAGCATCGCCATTCAGCACATCGTCGCCAGCCTGACCGCGCAGGTCGTCATTGCCGTCACCGCCATTGGCGACATCGCGCCCGTCGCCGCCAAAGGCCCTGTCGTTCCCGATCCCGCCATTCAGCGTATCCGCGCCATTGCCACCGAACAGCCGGTCATTGCCCCCATCCCCAGTCAGCGTGTCATTGCCATTGCGCCCGATCAGGTCGTCATTGCCGGAGCCGCCATTGAGCGTGTTGCCCCGGGCACTGCCAGAAATGGTATCGGCATAGTCCGTACCGGTTACACCTTCAATGAATTTCAGTATATCGCCCAATGCCGCGCCGGCATTTGACGCCGAGTTGACCGTCACAAGGTCAACAATCACGCCCTCGGAGGCCCCGCCATAGTATGCGAAATCAACGCCAACGCCGCCGTCCAGAAAGTCCGCACCATCCCCACCATAGAGGATGTCATCGCCTGTATTGCCTCGCAGAAAGTCGTCACCCGAATTGCCGATGAGCGTGTCATTACCATCGCGACCGAACAACACATCATTTCCATTACCACCACTCAGATAGTCATCACCCGTACTACCATCGAGCAAGTCTTCTCCGGAATTACCAAACAGATAGTCATTGTCTTGACCGCCATAAAGCCGGTCATTGCCGGCCCCGGTCATCAACACATCGTCGCCCGCACCGCCGTCGAGGATGAGGTCCAGCGTGACCACCTCCCGGTCCGCAGGGTTGACCAGGAAATAGTCGGCATAGGCCGATCCGATCACACCCTCTATGGAACTGATCGCTATCGCGATCGGCGACCAGTCCCAATATCCGAAATCCTCGGCGAGATTGCGCGTCACGCCTTCCGCTTCGTATTCCCAAGTTATGAAATCGGTGCCGCTTCCGCCGTCCAGGGTCCGGGCGATATGGCTTTCGGACAGCACCCGGAACCTGTCGTCGCCGTCGCCGCCGTCCGCGTGTGCATGCAAGCCTGCAAAGGCGATGAAGTCGTCGCCGGCATCGCCGTACACCATGTTGTAGTCGCCGAAGAAGGCCGTCAGGTGGTCGTCGCCCGCCCCGCCGAACAGAGTGCTCTCTCCAAAGCCTCCGTCCAGGACGTCATTCCCGTCGCCGCCAGACAGCGTGTCATTGCCCTGCCCGCCGATAATCCAGTCATCCCCGGCGAGGCCGTCAATCGTGTCGTTGCCGGTCGTGCCTTGCAGGGAGTCGTTGTACTGGGACGCCGCAATGTGTCCCGTCGTATTGAAATCGAAGCCGAAATTGTAAGTATCGGGGGTAGAAAAGCCGTATCGCCCGCCATGGATGACCAGGCTCGAATCCGCGGTCCCGTCCCCGTCGATATCCAGCTGCAGGATCGTGTCGTCGGGACCGTCCGGATTGGTGACGTACTCGATCCGCAATTCCCGCTCGGCGCCGGAGAAGGCCGCTTCCCCGATCATGGTCACAGCCGGCCAGCTGTCAAAGCTGTCCATGGTGAAGGCCAGATGGTCGCCGGCCTCCAGCCCGAATATCTCGTCGGTGCCGTGGCCCGCCCGGAAATCGATCATGAAGTAGTCGTAAACGCTGTCCCGGGTGACCTGCGCATACATGATGTCACTGCCGGGTCCTCCGTCGAACGACGTCGTGCTCAGCAAGCCCTCGGTTTGTCCACCATACAATGTGTCATCGCCGTTTCCACCGAACAAGGCATCGTTGCCGCCGCCACCGTACAACTGATCGTTGCCGTTTCCGCCGTAAATTCTGTCTGAACCGTCTAGACCAAAGATCCGGTCATCCCCCCGCGTTCCGAGCAGCGGCTGGTCCGCGAATTCAGTTCCATAGATGACGGTAACCTCGCCAGGAACGGGAGGCGCATTCAATGTCACGAAAACCCTTGCCTCGGCCTCACCTCCGGCAAAGAAATTGCCTGTTCGGTTCGGGTACCCATCGACGACGTGATAAGAAAAACCAGCATCGCCAATGACGCCAATACCAGGCGTATAGGTCAGCGTGTTGTCGGCATTGAAGACGACTGTGGACCCATCATTCAGGAGAACAGTGTCGCCCACCGCGGCAGACAGGCCGTTGATTCTCACGATTTTGAAAGGATCGCCCTCCGGGTCCGTGTCATTGTCCAGGACACTGATCGTTACCGAGCTGCCTGTCTCTACGATTGCAATGTCGTCAGCGGGTGTTGGTGGCTGGTTGATTTCTGCGCCAAGGCTCATCAGAGCGATTCCGTTCGGCGTCGTTTCCACAACTTGCAGACCGCCGGTATAGTTGGCGAGTATCAGCGTCTCGTCAGCCGCGCCATCGCCATCCGTATCCCATTGAAGAACCGTGTTCGCCCCGACGACTTCGTAGCGCAGTTCGCCAGTGACGCCGTTGAAGGCGTCGCTGCCGATAAGTGTGGGCACTACGCCTATAGTAAACGCGACCTGGTTGAAATCGAGAATGTCACCGGACTCGAAATCGGTAATCGTGTCACCATCCATCACACCGGGAGGTGCGAAGAAAACGTAAGTGTCGTCGCCCGCGCCACCCGTAAGGACATCAATCCCGAACGTCATCTGGATGATGTCGTGGCCGTCGCCCGCGTTGACCGTGTCATCGCCGTTACCAGCATCAATATAGTCGTTGCCGGCCTCGCCGTTGACCGTGTCGTTGTCGTATCCGGCGTCGATGATGTCATCGCCGTCACCGGCATTAATCGTGTCATTCCCGTCCCCAGCGTATATTATGTCATCGCCAGACGTGCCGGTAATCACATTGTCGGACGCGTCGCCAAAGAATTCCTGGCCTACCACTGGGACGGCTGCCAGTGAGTTCTGTCCGAACGTCGGCTGCAGGGCCGCCCCTGTCGAACATTAATCTTCGTTTTGGCACCAGGCATCACAAGCGTTCTTCCGTTCCCAAGCTTTGATCGCTAAAACGCTAGCGTAGCAACTGATCTACTTCAACGTGTAATTTTCTCATCACGCTTTTATGGGCTTGAGTGGCAATGCGCCAAATTACAACTGTCATCAACCGCAACGAACTTTTTTCGCGCGAGGACTCGCCGGTATGGCGAACAAGCCGGTCTTGTGTGACGATCTTCGACTTGTGACCACCTGCGATGCAGGCTCTACACACTCACATAAGATATGTTCGCCAGCCTGGATTAGGCGAACAATTCAAAGGTTCCGTGCGAGTCGATTACGACAAGATCGAACCCAAGCATGTCATCATGGATGGTGTCGAACTGTGGCAGGATGGCTGGGTGCTCGCCCCGGTGGAGTTCGGCCAGATCGATGCGCGCAGATATCTCATGGGTCCAGGCATATTCCGGCAGGCTGGGCGAGGAGGCAGAAGATCCATTGGCATCGCCACCGGAACCCAGCCCGCTAAAGTCGAACGTGTCGATGCCGCGATAGATGTCGATCTGCGAGAGGCTGATACGGGCGTATGCAGGCAGTAGACTGTAATGAGTCGTGACTTGCCCCCTGGTCACGCCAATCGTATTCGCCGGGCAACTCTTTGAACTCACAGCAAGCAGGTGGCCCGTGTCTCTTCCCTTCATCGACCTTCAGGCGCAGCGCAAGCGGATCGAGGCGGAAATCAACCAGGCCGTCCTTGGCGTCATCGAGAGCGGCCGCTACGTCCTCGGCCCCGAAGTCACAGAATTGGAGAAACAACTCGCGGCCTTTTGCGGCGCTTCACACGCAGTGTCCTGCGCCAATGGCACCGATGCTCTCGCCCTGCCCCTTATGGCCTGGGGCGTGAAACCCGGTGACGCCGTATTCTGCCCAAGCTTCACCTTCGTCGCCACGGCGCAAGTCGTGCCATGGCTCGGGGCAACGCCTGTGTTTGTCGACATTGATGCTGCGACTTACAACATGGACCCGGTTTGCCTGCGCGCCGAGATCGAGGCCGTCAAGGCTGCAGGCAAGCTCACGCCGAAAGTCGTCATTGCCGTGGACCTGTTTGGACAGCCGGCAAATTATCCCGAAATCAAGGCAATTTGCGATGAATTCGGGTTGAAGCTCATTGCCGATACAGCACAGGGCTTTGGCTGCACGCTGAATGGCAAGCACCCGTCCGACTGGGCCGACATAGCGACGACCAGCTTTTTCCCGGCCAAGCCACTCGGCTGCTACGGCGATGGCGGCGCGATTGTCACGAATGATGCGAAACTGGCAGAACTCGTTGAATCCCTGCGGGTTTACGGCAAGGTCACACCGTCTGACGCGGCGACGCGCAATTTCCATCACGATCCCAAATATCTCAGCCTCCGAGTCGGCATGAACTCGCGGCTCGACACGATCCAGGCCGCTGTCCTGCTCGAGAAGCTGAAGATTTTCGCCGACGAGATCGACCGTCGGCAGGTGGTTGCAGACCGGTATGCGGCGGGGCTGCGCGGGGGCGTCAAGGGTGTGCCAGGGGTGATCGAAGGGGGGCGGTCGGTATGGGCCCAGTACGTCATCGAGCATGACAATCGCGACGGCCTGCAAGCCCACCTCACGGCGCAGGGCATCCCCAGCATGGTCTACTACCCGGTGCCGATCCACCAGCAGGACTTCGCGCTGTCCTATGCGCCGGCCAAGGGCCACCTGAAAGTCACCGAGGCGGCGAGCCAGCATGTGCTTGCCCTGCCGATGCACCCCTATCTCGGCGAAGCCGACCAGGACCGGGTCATCGATACGGTGCTCGGTTTCAACGACTGACACCGGTAATTTCCTACTAAAATTGGCAGACGCACTAAGACTTGGCGCGTTGCCTTTGCCTGTGCGGCATGTTAGTGCCCGTATAAACATATAAAGGAACATTGATATGGCCAAGGACTACCACGTCGCCGACATCAAGCTTGCTGAATTCGGCAACAAGGAAATCGCCATCGCCGAGACCGAAATGCCGGGCCTGATGGCCGCGCGCGAAGAGTTCGGCCCGTCGCAGCCCCTCAAGGGCGCGAAGATCTGTGGTTCGCTGCACATGACGATCCAGACGGCTGTCCTGATCCAGACACTGGAAGCCCTCGGCGCTGAAGTCCGCTGGGTGTCCTGCAACATCTATTCGACGCAGGACCACGCCGCGGCCGCGATCGCCGCGAACGGCACGCCTGTCTTCGCCTACAAGGGCGAAACGCTGGAAGAATACTGGGACTATACCGACCGCATGTTCCATTGGCCGCATGGCGATGGCCCGAACCTGATCCTCGACGATGGCGGCGACGCCACGATGTACCTGATCCTGGGTGAGCGGGCCGAAACCAATGCCGCCTTCCTCGAAAAACCCGGCTCGGAAGAAGAGAAATTCCTGTTCGCCCAGATCAAGAAGCGCATGAAGGCCAGCCCCGGCTGGTTCGCAAAGACCAAGGCTGGCATCCGCGGCGTCTCCGAAGAGACGACGACCGGCGTAAATCGCCTGTACCAGCTCGAGAAGAAGGGCGAACTGCCCTTCCCGGCGATCAACGTCAACGACTCGGTCACGAAGTCCAAGTTCGACAACAAGTATGGCTGCAAAGAGTCGCTCGTCGACGCGATCCGCCGCGGTACCGATGTCATGATGGCCGGCAAGAAAGCCTTCGTCGCCGGCTATGGCGATGTCGGCAAGGGTTCGGCCGCTTCGCTCGCTGGTGCCGGCGCCCGCGTGTCGGTTTCGGAAATCGACCCGATCTGTGCGCTCCAGGCCGCGATGGACGGTTATGACGTTCTCACGATGGACGAAGCCGCGCCGAAATTCGACATCTTCGTCACCGCCACCGGCAACAAGGACATCCTCACTGTCGACCATATGCGCGCGATGAAGGACATGGCCATCGTCTGCAACATTGGCCACTTCGACAACGAAATCCAGGTCGAAGGCCTGCGCAATTTCGAGTGGACGAACATCAAGCCGCAGGTCGACATGGTCACGTTCCCCGATGGCAAGCGCATCCTGCTCCTGTCGGAAGGCCGCCTCGTGAACCTCGGCAACGCCACCGGCCACCCGAGCTTCGTGATGTCCGCTTCGTTCACGAACCAGACACTGGCGCAGATCGAACTCCACCTGCGCGCCGACGAATACGAGAACAAGGTCTACACGCTGCCCAAGCACCTCGACGAGAAAGTGGCCCTGCTGCACCTCGAAAAACTGGGTGTGAAACTGACCGAGCTGTCGAACGAACAGGCCGACTATATCGGTGTGACGACCGAAGGCCCGTTCAAGCCGGAACATTACCGCTACTAGGCGGTCCCGGGAGACAGAGTGGGTCAGGAACACATCCTAACACTTGCCTGCCCGGACCGGGTGGGACTGGTCGCGACCGTGGCGCGGCTGATGGAGCGGCATGGCTGCTTCATCGCCTCGTCGCGCACGTTCGGCGATGCTGACACACGGCAATTCTTTGCCCGTGTGGTCTTCCAGTCCGAGACCGGCGACAATGTGCCAGCCGGCCTGCTCTCCGACCTTGAAGACGCCGCAGGTGAGCTTGATGCCACTTGGGGCGTCCACAAGGTGGGGCAACCGGTGAAGACGTTGCTTCTGGTGTCCAAGTCGGACCATTGTGCCAACACGCTGCTCTATGCCGCGCGGCGCGGTGAATTGCCAATAGAGCTCGTTGGCATCGTCTCCAATCATCGCGCATTGGAAGCCGGCTTTGCGCATTGGGGCCTGCCTTTCTTCCATGTGCCCGTGACCGCCTCAACCAAGGGCGATGCGGAAGCCCGCCTGTTTGAACTCTGCGCAGAAACAGGCGCTGAACTGGTGGTGCTCGCACGTTACATGCAGGTTCTGAGCAATGATGCCTGCGCACGCCTGGCCGGACGATGCATCAACATCCACCACTCCTTCCTGCCGAGCTTCAAGGGCGCCAAGCCCTATCACCAGGCCCACGCTCGCGGCGTAAAGGTGATCGGCGCGTCGGCCCATTACGTGACACCGGACCTCGACGAAGGCCCGATCATCACGCAGGTCACCGAAGGCATCGACCATACGTTCAGCCCCTCCGACATGATCGAGCTGGGCCGCCACCTTGAAGGCACAGCCCTTCTTCGCGCAGTCAAGGCACATGCCGAGCACAGAATATTCATCAACTCTGGCAAGACGGTCGTCTTTGCCAGATAGTCCCGATTGCATTGTTTCCGAGGAACCGACCCCATGAAAATGAATGATTTTGAATTCACCAGCGAGAGCGTTGCAGAAGGTCACCCGGACAAGGTGTCCGACCAGATCTCGGATGCGATCGTTGACCTCTTCCTGACCAAGGACCCGACGGCTAAAGTGGCCGTCGAAACCCTGACAACGACCAATCGCGTCGTGCTGGCCGGTGAAGTGCGCACCAACAATGGCGCGGTCGTCACGCATGACGAGATGATCCAGACTGCCCGCGATGTGGTGAAGAAGATCGGTTATGAGCAGGAAGGCTTCCACTGGGAAAAAATGGCCGTCGACTGCTACGTTCACGGTCAATCTGCCGAGATCGCCCAAGGCGTTGAAGAAGGCCAGGGCCTGTACTCCGAAGAAGGCGCCGGCGATCAGGGCATCATGTTCGGCTATGCCGCCGACGAAACACCTGAATTGATGCCTGCCACGCTCGTCTATTCGCACCAGATCCTGCAGCGCATGGCAGAGCTGCGCCATTCCGGCGAGCGCCCTGAGTTCGAACCTGACGCCAAGAGCCAGGTGACGCTGCGCTATGTGAACGAAAAGCCGGTTGGTGTGAACGCCATCGTGGTTTCGACCCAGCATAAGGAAGGCGCCACGCTTGAAGAGCTGCGCGAACTGGTTCGCCCAATCGTGCAAGGCATCCTGCCAGAGGGCTGGTTCCCGCCGGAAGACAAGTTCTACGTCAACCCGACCGGAAAGTTCGTGATCGGCGGACCCGACGGCGACGCTGGCCTCACGGGCCGCAAGATCATCGTCGATACATACGGTGGCGCAGCCCCACACGGTGGCGGTGCTTTCTCGGGCAAGGATCCGTCCAAGGTTGACCGTTCGGCTGCCTATGCCACGCGCTATCTTGCCAAGAACGTCGTCGCCGCAGGCCTCGCCAAGCGCTGTACGATCCAGGTGTCTTATGCCATCGGCGTGTCGCAGCCTTTGTCGGTCTACGTCGATACGCACGGCACCGGCCAGGCGGACGAAGCACGCATTGCCAAGGCCCTGCGCGAACTGTTCGACTTGTCGCCCAAAGGCATCCGGACGCACCTGAAGCTGAACAACCCGATCTATGCGACGACAGCGGCCTATGGCCACTTCGGACGCGAGCCGGGCCCAGACGGAACGTTCACTTGGGAAAAGACCGACCTCGTCGACGAATTGAAGCGCCTGATCAACTAGGCCCCTACCCGGCGCTTCGGCGCCGGGGCTTCACATCGCGATTGTAATATCTTTGATGCGGGCACGCTCTTCGCCGCCGCAAATGATGCTGACCGCTTCGCGTTGCATTTCGCTGGCGGGTTCCCGGTAACTCGCATTACCCGCAAAAGCCGGACCGCCGGGCGACAGTTCGAGTGCAAGCAGTCCAGGTTCGTCCGTTGGCACGGGCGTCAAAATCCATGGCCGGTCATCATCCAGCTTCACAGCGACGATCAGCTTGTGCGAGCCGGAACCGATCTTCGGCATCCGGTCGACCCACGCCGTGGCCCGCGTCACGACAGGGCAATCTGCGACCGGTTTCGGTGTCGTCATACCGTTCCACATCGTGCAGGCACCCAGCGGCGCCAGCAGCAAGGGAAGAATGCTGGCCCGTCTCACCATCTCGTCCCCACTGCCAGCCAGGCGACGCTTTCGTCTTCCCCGCCAGTGATATGGTTCGGCGATGTCGACAGGGCCGCTGACGCCTCCCCTGTCCAGTTGCCGAACAGGTTGAAGCGATAGCGTGTTTCATAGTCGATCTGGCGCCCGCTCGGCGTCAGCCCGGCTTCAACCTGCGAACGCAGGATGTTCCCTTGGTCGTCAATGCCGGTCGGAGCGAGGAAACGAATTGTCCCGGTTTCAGCGCGGCGCGGCTGGGCAATAACGACGCTCACCGCACCCGGACCAGCCGGATGCTCGGCTCCGACAGACCAACGGCTCGTCCAGATGTCCTGAACATCGACGCCCGGAAGATCGACACTCGCCAGTTCGAGACCGGATGACAGGGCCAAATGGCCGAACGGGGTCCAGGCGCCTTCGAGCGACCAGGCCGTCATGCCCGCCTGGTCATTTTCGCCAAACCGCTCCTGCAGGCTGCCGCCAAGCGAGGTCTCGTCATCCGCCGCTGACGATATGCCAGCCCGGAACGACCAGAAACGCGTATCGCGTCCGACGCTGACACCGGTCAGGGAACGGGATTCTTCGGTCGCCGTGAAGATATCCATTGTCAGGCCGAATTCGATTTCGTGGCTGATCCGCGCCCAACTGCCGCTCGTCGAGAAGGCATTGCCAATCCCGGGCTCGTTGAACAGCGTGACATCCGGCGCGAGACGCGAAATACCGCCGCCGCGCCCAAACTCAACCTCGCCGCCATTGAAGCTGTAAGCCGCCTGGAAATTGGTGACTGGCTCTGCCTGAAAGGGTGCCAGACGGTCCTCCTGAACCCGCGGCGTGAACCAGGCGAGCGACATGTCGCCAATCGCCACACCACGCGACTGGCTCGCCGCCCAGTCCGCCCGCATGTTCATGTCCACGACCCGTGACGCAATCAGCTCTTTGGGCAGTCGCTTTGCCGTCGCATCGGCATCGAGACGGAACCCCCGGTCATACTTGTCCTGGAACACAAGGCCGTTGAACGCTCCGGAATTGGCAGCCCAGTCGCCAAAAGCGCCGCCCGAAGGCGCAAGCGCCTCGCCAAGGCTGACACGCTCGACAGACAGGCTGAGCGTTTGCTGTCCCTGTGGGCGGAAAGCTTCTGCAAGGTTCATGATGCCGACGCCGGACACCGAATCGGTCCCGACGCCAGCCGCCTCTCCGGTAATCGCATCCGGTGCCGTGTCGACATAGTCATCCGCCGTATCGAGCAGGATCTGCAGCGCGAGTTCGGGATTCTGTTTCAGGTTCGGGAACGCGTCCAGCAGCAGGGCCAACGCGCCAGCGACATAGGGCGCTGAAAAGGATGTTCCGGACACACTATAATAGTCACCCTCTGAATCGGCATCGTTCGTAGGGTCACCCGGAAACATGATGTCGTCGTCAAGACCGGTCGTCACAATGCCCTCGCCCGGCGCCAAGAGGTAGAAGTTCTGTGCGGCACTGCCTGCCCGGTTCGAGAAATCTGAAATGATTCGGCTTGTATCGATCGATCCGACTGCCACGACCCGACCAAGCGATGCACTTTCGCCCGCAATATAGGCTGGTTCACTGGGAGTCTGACCGACCGCAGCGACCGGATTGCCCATGCCATCGGTTCCAGCCGGTTCGGCTTCATTGCCTGCTGAAATGACAACGAGAATCCCGGCGGCTGCCGCGCGGCGCACAGCGTTCTCCAGCGATGGGTCAGCATCGACCTCACCGCCGAGCGACATGTTGATAATGCTGACGCCCTGACTGATCGCGTAGTCGATGGCCTGGACGAGATTGCTGTCGGCAAAAGCGCAGCCTTCATCCGCCCCGGTCCGCGCACAGCTGCCTGGCGAATCTGCCCGGATGTCAAGCACCGAGGCCTCGTAGGCAATACCCTGGATTCCATTCGGAATGTTATTGTCGGCGACTGACGTGTAATCATCCTGGCGGACGGCGGCAATGACGCCCGTCACCAGCGTGCCGTGTCCGCCAGTATCAATGTCGCCCGATTGCCTGACCTGGGTCAGCGGGTCGCCGCTGGCATCATATCCGGGGCAAGCCGTGCTGGCGCACACATCATATGTGGTGATCGACGCGCCAAGGAAGTCCGGGTGATCCGTGATGGACCCGGTGTCGATGACCGCAACCTTGATGCCCTGCCCCGTCGCGCCAATCGCATAGGCGGAGGACGCACCGATCAGGGGCAAGCCGACCGTGGCGTTGTACTCGCGGGTCTCGAAGTCGCTCGCCGGTGCGATGGTCGCCGGGAATGGGGGGGGAGGCGGCGGTGGCGGGGGAGGAGGCGGTGGAGGGGGTGGGGGCGGCAGGGGCGTCACCGAACTGCCGCCCCCACCACCGCCGCCGCTGGCGCATCCCCCCAGCATCAATCCCGCTGGCACCAGCAGCGCGGCGGTGAGAACGAGTTGAACGGAAATCGTTCGGGTCTTTGGGGATCCAGCCAAGGGGCGCTCCTGATCTATCAAATTGATATCTACCCAGCACCCAGTCAGACTTTTTTCTTGTCGGCAAAGCCTTGCTTCGTGCGCCTGAGGTGTCAAGGCAGCGGGTGTGGCTGGCCCCGACAGATCGCAGATGGACGTTGCAAACCGCCTGTCTAAGGGTGGAATATCACCGAGGTCTCTGAAATAAGGATGAAGCAGTGTGAGTCGTGCTTTCGAACGTCCAGATCGCATGCATCAGGAGCAGACCAGCCCATGAAAATTTATCCAGTCATCATGTGCGGCGGTTCCGGAACGCGCCTCTGGCCCGTGTCGACGTCGCGTACGCCCAAGCAGTTCGTCAACCTTGTCTCGGACACGTCCCTGTTCAGCCAGACGGTCACACGCCTGGCACCGGGCAGCGACGGTCTCGACCTGGCCGAACCGATCATTATCAGCAATGCACGCTATCTTGACCTGATCGAGACACAGCTGGATGCAGCGGGCATTTCGCCCCTCGCGATATTGCTCGAGCCCTGCGCGCGCAATACGGCGGCTGTTGCGGCTGTCGCGGCTGAATTTGTCGGCCGGATCGACCCGGACGGCCTGGTCCTTCTGCTGCCATCGGACCATTTCATCGGCGATCCCGGCGCTTTCCGGCAGGCGATCACGGATGCCGTCGACGTCGCAACCTCAGGCCGGATCGTGACCTTCGGCATATCGCCGGACCGACCGGAAACCGGGTTTGGGTATATTCTGGCCGGTGACCAGATCGGCCCCTCGGCTTATGCCGTAGCGGCGTTCCGCGAAAAACCCGATCATATAACTGCCCTCAGCTATCTGTCCGAAGGAAATTACTCTTGGAATGCTGGCATTTTTCTGTTCCCGGCAGACCTGATGCAGGCAGAACTCATGACACACGCACCCGACGTGTTGAGCGGAGTGAAAATCGCGCTCGACCAAACGGTTGCGAACGGCCCTGTCCACCAAATCGACGAGACTTCCTTCTCAGGAATCCGCTCCATTTCAATTGACTATGCTGTCATGGAACACACGAAGAATGCCGCCGTGGTTGGCCCGGTATGCTGCACATGGAGCGATGTCGGAACCTGGCCAGCCGTCGGAGACTTGCAAACCTCCAGCGGACCGGTGCAGCCCGTGCTGATCGACGCCGAGAATTGCACGATTCACTCAGAGCAGGGAACACTGATTGCTGCCCTCGGCGTCGAAGACCTCGTCATTGCAGTCCATGATGGCACCGTACTCGTAATGTCGAAATCTCGCGCGCAAGATGTCAGCCTCGTGATAGAAGCCCTGAAAGTGCGCGGCTTGACCGACAAGTTTTAACGCCAAATAGAACCGGCAGGCCCTAGCGGGGTACAGAACAACGCGCGCGTTACTTCATCGACAAGATCATCGGATACGGCATAGGGACCCAAGAGATGAACACCATGAATTCTTCTCCAGACCTTTCGCCAAAGCCGGATACCGCCTTGGTTACCGGCGCCGCCGGCTTCGTGGGCTATTATTTGTCGCTTGCCCTGCTTGAGCGAGGAATCAAGGTCATTGGGGTGGACAATCTCAACAGCTACTATCCAGTTGCATTGAAGCACGCCCGGCTGGAACGCCTGTCGCAGCATGACGGGTTTTCCTTTCATTGCCATGACATCTCGGATCATACCGGTCTCTTGGCGTTGCCCAACGTGAGCGATGTGGATGTTGTCATAAATTTGGCGGCGCAAGCGGGTGTGCGTTACTCGCTCGAAAACCCCTTCGCCTATGCTGCGTCGAACCTTATGGGACATCTGTCTGTACTGGAATTCGTGCGCCACGCACCAAAGCGACCGCTGCTCGTCTACGCCTCATCTAGCTCCGTATATGGCGCCAACACCAAAGTTCCATTCAGCGAGTCGGATCCCGTAACCACTCCGGTTTCGCTATATGCTGCTACCAAACGCGCCGACGAGTTGATGAGCGAGTCCTATGCCCGCCTCTATGGAATGCGCCAGGTTGGATTACGGTTTTTCACCGTATACGGCCCATGGGGCCGCCCCGACATGGCATATTGGTCATTCACAGAGAAAATTCTCGCCGGCGAACCGATCAAGGTTTTCAATCATGGCCAACTGGAGCGTGATTTTACCTATATCGACGATGTTGTTGCAGGTGTCGTGGCGACCGCCCTGCAACCGATGAAGCCCGTCGACGACGTGCCTCATCGAATCTACAATATCGGAAACAACACCCCGGTTCAGCTTTTGCGATTCATTGAGATCCTCGAACAGGCGATCGGCAAGACGGCGCAAATGCAATTCGAACCTATGCAACCCGGCGACGTCCATTCGACCTATGCCGACATTTCCGCGATTAAGGCAGATTATGGGTTTTCGCCATCCACACCGCTCGAGATTGGCATTCCAATCTTTGTTGACTGGTTCCGTGCGTACAAAAGCTCGCGACTTTAGGGCAATCTCAGGTGAACTCGACCCGTTCCTGGGAGAAGTAGAACAGCGAGCGAGTTTCCTCGTCGATCTCATCGCTCGACACCAGTAGAAGCTTCTGCATCGCGTTCTTGCGGTCTTTCAGCGCGTGGTCGAAATCCTGTTCGATCAACCGGTCGACGCCGGTCGACACCATTGCATCCCGCACTTCCATGTAGAGGGTCAGGGATCCGCCGAGGAACATGGATTCATAGGCAATCTTGCTTGCGATCTTGTCGTGGATATCGGTGTAGTGGAACTGGCGTTCCATGGTCGACTTGCGCTTGGTGATGAAGTCTATCTCGTGCCGGTAGTCCGGGTGCTTCAGGTAGTAATTCTTCAGCGCGATCATGTCCGTATCGATCTGTCTTCGTATGTCATCCGGCAACTCTTCGCTCAGTATAATGACGATATCGATATCGGACCCCTTGACCATCTCACCGGACGCAGAATGCTCGCGCGGCTCGTTATGGGCGAGGAAGTAGGCGAGGTCGCCCGCGATGAAGGCGCACATGGAGGAGCGCACCTCGCGCGACAGTTTCAGGAACAGCGATTTCATCACCTGCTGGGCTAGTCCGATCTTCTCCCGGCTGATCTCGCGGTGCATATTGGACAATGTGCCTTGGCGTTCGATCATTTGATCGCGCTGGCCCGGCAGTCCGAAGAGCGAAAAGGAAAGGAAGTCGCGCAGAATCGATGGGCTGAGCCGCACCTGATCGTCGCGGGTAATGTCGAAGCGCAGATAATAGCTGGCAAAGTGAGACACATGCAGCGCGCGGCTCTGATAACAGGCCTGCCACAAGGCGAGCATTGGGATGTCGGGCAACTTTTCCGCCAGCTGCTTACCGATCATGGGCCCGTGCTCGGTCAGGAGCGCGGTGATCTGGGCCTCGACTTCAGTGAGATCGGGAACGGGCATCCATCAACTTTCGGAGAGATTGGCAAAATGTGTCGGGGCAACTTCTCGCACCTGAACGCAAGGATTTCCAGTACGATGAACGGAATTCACCCGCCTTCAAGTTCCCGGACCAGTGTCGGAACCGCGTCGGCCATGCCTGCCTGCCACTCTGGCAGCGTGACGCCGAATATGTCCGTTGTGCGCGTCATATTCAGCCGCGCGTTCAGCGGGCGCATTGCGGGGGTGGGAAAGTCGGCCGTCAGCACGCCGGTGACAGAAGCGGCAGGGCCGCCATGCTGCCGGCTGAGTTCGAATATATGCCGGGCGAAGCTTGCCCGGTCGGTCTCGCCGCTGCCTGCGAGATGATAGGTGCCCCAGCCGGAGAAGCCGGTTGTACATGCCTTATCCGCTATCGCCAGCAAGGCAGTGGCCAGCGCAGGCCCATGGGTCGGGCAGCCGGTCTGGTCGGAGACGACCGTCACCGTTTCCCGCGTCTGGGCGAGGGTTAGCATGGTGCGCACGAAATTTCCGGCAAGATGCGAAAAGACCCATGAGACCCGGACAATAAGGTGCTGGGCCGCAGCCTCAGCGACGGCGCATTCTCCCGCCAGCTTGCTGCGGCCATAGGTGCTGAGCGGCGCTGGCGGATCGTCCGGACAGTAGGGACGCGCCAGCGTCCCGTCGAAAACGCAATCTGTCGACAGGTGGACCAGCGGAATGCCTTTGTGCGCGCATGCCCCCGCGAGCGCACGGGGACCATCCACGTTCAGGGCGAAGGCCGCTTCCGGCTCTGCTTCGGCCTGGTCCACTTTGGTGAACCCGCCGGCATTGATCACGATATCCGGCGCGTGACGCTCAATCGCGCGGGACAGCGAGACTGCACAGCGCAGGTCGAGGTCCGGTCGACCCACATTGACCACACGGCCCGCCCCGGCATGCGCGAGCGCCTGCGCAACCTGACCTGTGCGTCCGATCACCAGAACCTTACGGGAATGCGAGTTGCACATGCGCCCGACTGTAGGGTACGCGCCCCCGCCGTGGCAATCAGACCCGCTGCATTCTCAGCACCTCACTCCACCGTGACGGATTTTGCCAGGTTGCGAGGCTGGTCAACGTCGGTGCCCTTGGCCACGGCGACGTAGTAGGCGAGCAGCTGCAACGGGATCGCGGCCAAAATCGGCATCGCTATCTCGTCTGCGTCCGGCAGGCGAATCACGTGGTCGGCCCGGTCGCCAGCCAGTTTGATACCCTTGTCGTCGGACACGAGAATGATCCGGCCGCCCCGCGCCCGCACTTCTTCCACATTCGACAGGGTTTTCTCGAAAAGATCATCAAACGGCGCGACCACGACAATCGGCAAGTCCCGCTCGATCAGGGCAATTGGCCCGTGCTTCAACTCGCCGGCGGCATAACCTTCAGCGTGAATATAGGACACTTCCTTCAGCTTCAGTGCGCCTTCCAACGCCAGTGGGAAATAGCGCCCCCGGCCAAGGAACAGCACGTCCTTCGCCTTGGTTAGTGTCTGGGCGACGGCCTTGATGTCGGCCTCCGCTTCCAGCGCCTCGGTTACCTTGCGCGGCAGCGACAGCAGGCTCTTCACATAGCGGGCCTCGTCACCCGGCTTGAGGTGACCGCGCGCCTTGGCCGCCGAGAGGGCCAGCACGGCCAGAACGGAGAGCTGCGCTGTGAAGGCCTTGGTCGAGGCAACGCCGATCTCGGGGCCCGCATGTGTTGGTATGATCGCCTTGGCCTCGCGGGCAATCGAGCTTTCCGGCACGTTGACCACCGCAATCGCAGGCGACTTGTTGTCCCGGCAATAGCGCAGCGCGGCCAGTGTGTCAGCGGTCTCGCCCGATTGGCTGACGAACAGCGCTGGCCCGGTCACCGGCAGGACGGGCTTGCGATAGCGGAACTCCGAGGCGATGTCGGTTTCCACGGCCAGCTTGGCAATCTGTTCGAACCAGTACTTCGCCGTCATGGCTGAGTAATAGGCCGTGCCGCAGGCGATCGCGACGGCCCGGTCTGCATCCGCGAATATCTGGTCGGCGGTTTCTCCTGCCTGGATCGTCTGCGTCGCCTGGTCGATATAGGGAAGGATCGAACGGGCCAGCGATTCCGGCTGCTCGTGAATCTCTTTCAACATGAAATGATCGTATTCGCCGCGCTCTATCAGGGCGTCGTTGACAGCTGAGGTTACACGCGGGCGGTTCACCCGCTCGCCGCGCGCATTGCGAATATCGAAACTATCTGGACGCAATATGGCCCAGTCGCCTTCTTCCAGATAGGTCACGTCGCGTGTCAGCGGCGCGAGCGCGATCGCATCCGATCCGAGATACATCTCTCCTTTGCCATAGCCGAGCACGAGCGGACTGCCCTTGCGGGCGCCCATAAGCACGCTTTCCTCACCAGAAAAGATAACGGCGAGCGCGAACGCACCTTGCAATTGACCCAGAGTCGATTCGAACGCATCCACGGCATCAAGGCCGTCATCCATCTTCTGCGCAATCAATTGTGCGATGACTTCGCTGTCTGTCTCAGACTCGAATACACGGCCAGACGCCTCAAGTTCGGCACGCAGATCACGGAAATTCTCAATGATTCCATTGTGGACGATGGCGACATTGCCCGACATGTGCGGATGGGCGTTCGCCTCGTTCGGTTGGCCATGCGTGGCCCAGCGCGTGTGGGCGATGCCGGTCAAGCCATCCATCGGCATGTCTTCCAGCCGGGCCTGCAGGTTGACGATCTTGCCCTTGGCGCGGCGGCGCTCGATCTTGCCGAGGCTCGAAATGGCAATTCCTGCGCTGTCATAGCCGCGATATTCAAGCCGCTTCAGGCCATCAATCAGCCGGTTTGCAACAGGTTCGGATCCCGCAATCGCAACAATTCCACACATACTCTACCTCCACGAATCTGATCGTGTAGATAGACCTGCTTATTCGGTCTGAATAATGACAGTTTGTTGGGAAATGCGACAATCCCGGGGTATTTTCAGTCCCGACGGGCATTTTCGCGAGGCGGTCGATTGTATAGCACTGCTCACAAGTGCTTTTTCTGTAAACCGCGCCCTTCCATCCCCATCCTATGGCGACTAGGACGGCAAAAAGAAAACGAAGGACGGTCCCCACCTTGGCCAAAATGACCCATCTCGACAGGCTTGAAGCCGAAAGCCTGCACATCCTGCGCGAAGTCGCATCGGAATGCGAAAACCCCGTCATGCTCTATTCGGTGGGAAAGGATTCCGCCGTCATGCTGCACCTGGCGATGAAGGCCTTCTATCCCTCGCGCCCGCCATTCCCCCTGATGCACGTCGATACGACATGGAAATTCCGCGAAATGATCGCGTTTCGCGACCGTAAGGCGGCCGAGCTCGGTTTCGACCTGCTGGTCCATATCAACGACGAAGGCGTCCGTGATGGCATCGGCCCGTTCACCCACGGCTCCGCCATGCACACAGACGTCATGAAAACGGCGGGCCTGAAACAAGCGCTCGACAAATACAAGTTCGACGCGGCTTTCGGAGGCGCCCGGCGCGATGAGGAAAAGTCCCGCGCCAAGGAGCGCGTCTTCTCATTCCGCTCGGCCGAACATCGCTGGGACCCGAAGAAACAGCGCCCCGAGCCCTGGAACCTCTACAATACACGGATACAGCCCGGCGAAAGCATCCGGGTCTTCCCGCTGTCAAACTGGACCGAACTCGACATCTGGCAGTATATCCGCCGCGAGAACATCGAGATCGTGCCGCTCTACTTCGCCGCCCCGCGTCCGGTCGTGAACTGGAACGGCGTCGATATCCTGGTCGACGATGACCGTGTGCCCGAGGAGCTCGCCCGGACGGCCGTCGTCAAATCGGTCCGCTTCCGCACCCTTGGCTGCTACCCGCTGACCGGCGCAGTTGAAAGCACGGCTGCCACGCTCGAAGAGATCATCCAGGAAATGCTGCTGACCCGGACGTCGGAGCGCCAGGGCCGCGTCATCGACGCCGACCAGTCCGCGTCCATGGAAAAGAAGAAACAGGAAGGCTATTTCTAGATGCGCCTCACCGACGACCTCATCGCCTCCGACATCGGCGCCTACCTGCAAAAGCACGAGGACAAGTCGCTCCTGCGTTTCATCACCTGCGGCAGCGTGGATGACGGCAAGTCGACCCTGATCGGCCGCCTGCTCTACGATTCCAAGATGATCTTCGAGGATCAGCTCGCCTCGCTTGAGGCCGATTCCAAACGCGTAGGCACGCAAGGCGAAAATATCGATTTCGCCCTGCTCGTCGATGGCCTCGCCGCCGAGCGCGAACAGGGCATCACCATCGACGTCGCTTACCGCTTCTTCGCCACAGACAAACGCAAGTTCATCGTTGCCGACACGCCGGGCCATGAACAGTACACGCGCAACATGGCAACCGGCGCATCGACCGCGGATGTGGCCATCCTGATGATCGACGCTCGCAAGGGCATTCTCACCCAGACGCGGCGCCACAGCTTCATCACCACCCTGCTCGGCATCCGCCGTCTCGTGCTGGCCGTGAACAAGATGGACCTGGTCGGCTACAACCAGCAGATTTTCGATGACATCGTCGATGACTTTTACGACTTCGCCGACGAACTCGCGACCGACCTTGAAATCCAGGCCATTCCGATGTCGGCCCTGGCAGGCGTCAATATTACCGAGAGCTCACGCGAGACCGAATGGTATGACGGTCCGAACCTGATGGAATATCTCGAGACGGTGCCGATCGGCGACAAGCGGCTAGGCGCACCCTTCCGGATGCCTGTCCAGTGGGTGAATCGCCCAAACCTCGACTTCCGCGGCTTCTCCGGCCAGGTCGCTGCCGGCACCATCAAGCCGGGCGACCGGATCAAGACGCTTCCGTCCGGACGCCAGTCGACGATCGACCGCATCGTCACGGCGGACGGTGATCTCGAAGAAGCCTTTGCAGGTCAGTCCGTCACCCTGACCCTGAGCGATGAGGTCGACAGCTCGCGCGGTGACGTGATCGTATCGGCCGACAATCCGGCCGAAGTTTCCGACCAGTTCCAGGTCCGTGTCCTCTGGATGAGCGACACGCCCCTCCTGCCCGGGCGTCGCTACCTGCTCAAGATCGGCGCCAAGACCGTGACTGCCACGATCAATGCGCCGAAATACGGCATCGACATCAACACGCTGAACGATGTCCCCGCCAAGACGCTTGAACTCAACCAGATCGGCGTCACCACACTCTCGCTCGACCAGGCCATCGCATTTGATCCGTATGATGAGAACCGCGAAATGGGCGGCTTCATCCTCATCGACCGGCAGACCAATGACACCGTCGGTCTCGGCCTGATCGACTTCGCCCTGCGCCGCGCCTCCAACATTCACTGGCAGGCCATCGATATCGACCGCGCTGTGCTCGCAGAGCAGAAGGGCCAGAAGCCGGCCGTACTCTGGTTCACGGGCCTGTCCGGATCCGGCAAGTCCACAATTGCCAACGCCTTGCAGAAACGCCTGTTCGCCCTCGGCAAGCACACGTTCATCCTGGATGGCGACAATGTCCGCCACGGCCTCAACCGCGACTTGGGCTTTACCGATGCCGACCGGGTCGAGAACATCCGCCGCGTGTCGAACGTCGCCCGCCTGATGAGCGATGCCGGCCTTATCACACTGGTCTCTTTCATCTCCCCCTTCAGGGATGAACGGCAGATGGCCCGCAACCTCATGGCAGACGGCGAGTTCATCGAGATCCATGTCGACACGCCGCTCAACGTCGCTGAACAACGTGATGTGAAAGGCCTCTACAAGAAGGCCCGGGCTGGCGAGATCAAGAACTTCACTGGCATCGACAGCCCGTATGAACAGCCGCTCAATCCGGAACTGCGGATCAACACGGTGGGGCAGTCGCCCGAAGACGCCGCCGAGGAAATCCTGGGCTACCTCAAGGAAAAAGGCTTCCTGTCCGACTAGGATATCCGTCAGGGCCTTGCCCCTGAGGAACCCCGTTGCGTTTCACAAACCTGTGCTAGCCTGCCGCTGCACGATTGGTTTGGGAGGATTGGTCATGCCGGAAGACAAACCCGTCGAGGAGGCTGGACAGGCCCCGGACGTACTGGACGCCGTGATCGTCGGCGCTGGCCTTGGCGGGCTGTACATGCTGCATCGCCTGCGTGGGCTCGGCATGACAGCACGCGTCTTCGAGGCCGGCAGCGGTGTCGGCGGCACCTGGTTCTGGAACCGATATCCCGGTGCCCGGGTCGATGTCGAAAGCCAGGAATATTCCTATTCCTTTTCGCCCGAGCTTGAAGCCGAATGGGAGTGGACCGAACGCTATGCCGCGCAGCCGGAACTCCTGAAATACGTCAACCATGTCGCCGACCGGTTCGACCTGCGCCGCGACATCCGGTTCAATACGCGCGTTGCCGGCGCGAGCTATGACGAGACGCGCGACCGCTGGACCGTGGCCACCGACAGCGGCGACACGGTGTCTGCACGTTTCTGCATCATGGCCACGGGCTGTCTCTCGTCGGCCAAGCAGCCGGATATTCCCGGCGCGGGCCGCTTTTCCGGCGAGACCTACAGCACCGCAGACTGGCCGAAAGACGGAGTCGACTTTACCGGCAAGCGGGTCGGTGTGATCGGCACCGGCTCGTCCGGCATCCAGACGATTACAACAATAGCCCCGCAGGTTGGCGAACTCACCATCTTCCAGCGCACGCCGTGTTTCAGCGTTCCGGCGCAAAATGCCCCTATCAATCCGGCCGTCGCCGCCGATTGGAAAGCCAATCGTGAACACTATCGCGCCTTGCAGAGAAAATCGGGCGCCGGGATCCTGCAGGTCAGTCCCAGCGAAACACTCACGTCCGACGCATCGCCGGACGAACGCCGGCGCGCTTTCGAAGACCGCTGGGAACGCGGCGGCTTCTCCCTTCTGGGCGCGTTTGCCGACCTCAATATCGACAAACAGGCCAATGACGCGGCGGCGGCGTTTGTCGCAGACAAGATCCGCAGCATCGTCGACGATCCGGACGTGGCCGAACGGCTCATTCCGAAAACCTACCCGATCGGCGCAAAGCGCATGTGTGTCGATACCGGCTATTACGAGGTCTTCAACCAGGACAATGTCGCCCTTGTCGACCTGACCGACACGCCCATCGAGACAATCACCCCCACCGGCATTCGCACGACCGATCGCGATTACGATCTCGACGCCATCATCTATGCCATCGGCTTCGATGCGATGACGGGCGCGCTCGACCGGATCGACATTCGAGGGCGAGGCGGCCTGCGCCTCGCGGACAAATGGGCGGCCGGCCCCCTCACCTATCTCGGCCTGATGGTGTCGGGCTTTCCCAACCTTTTCCTGATCACGGGCCCTGGCTCGCCATCGGTGCTGGCCAACATGATCCTGGCGATCGAACAGCATGTCGACTGGATCGCTGCCTGTATCGACCATCTCCAAGCCCGCCAGCTCAGCGTCATCGAGGCGACGCCTGCCGCCGAGCAGGACTGGGTCAGCCACGTCAATGAACTGGCCGAGCAAACGCTCTATTTGCAGGCCAATTCCTGGTATCTCGGCGCCAACATTCCCGGCAAGCCGCGAGTTTTCATGCCCTATCCGGGCGGCCTTGGCCTGTATGACGAGAAATGCGACGAGGTGGTGGCGAACGACTATGAAGGGTTCTCGTTGACCGGCCCCGCAAAGCCCGCCTAGGCCTTTCCCCAACGTACCGTCTCGAAATACCGCGCAACCCGCGCTAGACCCTGTGCTGACAACAGATTGCAACAGGGAGCTTTCATCATGGCCAAGGGAGACATGCCGGTACTTGTCGGCGTCGGACAGAGCCTCAGCCAATGGGACGGCACAAGCGGCCCCGAAGGCGCACCTTCGCCCCTGTCGCTGATGCTGGACGCGTCAAAGGTCGCCCTTGCCAATTGCGGCGCAGACAAGATTGCTGCCGCCATCGACACGATTGCCGTCGTGCGCATCTTCGAGGATTCCATCGGACGCGCCGCTCACCCCCACGGCCACAATACAAACCTGCCCGGCACGCTCGCCCGCGACCTCGGCGCCAAGCCTGCCCGCCTCATCTATGAAAGCGTCGGCGGCCAGAGCCCGCAGGCCCTGGTCAACGAAATGGCGGCCCGCATCCATGCCGGCGAAGTAGACGTTGCCCTGATCTCCGGCTCGGAAGCGAACCGCGCGTCCAAGGGCGCCCGCCGCAACAAGGTCGAGATCGACTGGGCCGATGGCGACGCCGCCCCTTTCGAGGATCGCGGCATGGGGCCTATGCTGCTCAGCCGCGGCGAGATCAAGCATGGCCTGATCGCGGCGGCCTATTTCTACGGCCTGTTCGAAAATGCCATTGCCGCCCACGAAGGCCGCTCGCGCAGTCAGCACCGCCGCGCAATGGCCGAACTGTTCCAGCCCTTCTCTGCCGTCGCCGCGAAAAACCCGTTCTCGCAGTTCCCGGTGGAACACAGTATCGACTTTCTCGCCACGCCCTCGCGCGAAAACTACGAATATGCCGACCCGTTCCTGAAATGGTTCATCGCGCAGGACGCCGTAAACCAGGGCGCTGCCGCCATCGCCATGAGCGAATCCAAGGCCGATGAACTGGGCGTGCCCCAGGAACAGCGCGTATATCTCCATGGCGGCGGGGAAGCCGGAGACGATCACATTTCCGAGCGTCCGCGTCTCGACGGGTCCTGGGCGATGGAACAGGCAACCTATCGCGCGCTGTCGCAAGCGGGCATCACAAGCAGCGACATCGGGCACTTCGACCTCTACTCCTGCTTCCCATGTGCCGTCTTCTCTTCGACGGCTGCGATGGGTATCGACTGGAAAAAGGACTCACGCCCCTTCACCCTGACGGGCGGCCTGCCCTTCTTCGGCGGCCCCGGCAACAACTACTCCCTGCACGGAATTGCAGAAATGGCGCGCACGCTGCGCGCCTCACCCGGCTCACTCGGTCTCGTTCTTGCCAATGGCGGCTGGATGACCAAGGAAGCCGTCGGTGTCTATTCTACCACCAGGCCGAAAGTCTTCACGCCGGCCGCCCCTGCCGCCAAGCCGAAGGAACAGGTCACGATTTGCGACACCGATTGCGATGGCACGCTTGAAACCTTTACCGTCACGCATGGCAAGGCGGGTCCGGAAAAAGGCATCATCTTTGCCCGCCTCGCTGATGGCCGCCGCGCGCTCGCCAATGCAACGCCTGAGGCCCTCGCCGTGCTGCGCGAAGATGCCAGCCCGGTCGGACGCAAAGTGAAGATCACTGTCGCAGACGAGGTTGGAACCTTCGATTTCCTGTAGGGCCGCGCAGTAATGCTTTGGATCGCCCATTGGACACGCTAGCGTCGGCGCATGAAACCGCCCTTCGCCCCTTCCGGGTCTCCAAGGTCCGCAATTCCGTCCACAGTATGGGCGCTCGGCCTCGTCAGCCTGTTCATGGACATCTCTTCGGAGATGATCCACTCGCTGCTGCCCCTGTTCCTGACAGGAACCCTGGGCGCCAGTGTCGCCTTTGTCGGCCTGATCGACGGCATTGCGGAATTGACAGCGGCGATCTCCAAGGTCTTTTCGGGTTACATCTCCGACAAGATTGGGCGACGAAAGCCCCTGATCCTGCTGGGCTACAGCCTCGGCGCCTTCACCAAGCCCTTCTTTGCGATAGCGGGCGGCCCTTTCATCGTTCTCGGCGCCCGCTTTGCAGACCGGATTGGCAAGGGCATTCGCGGCGCCCCGCGTGACGCGCTGATCGCCGACGTCACACCATCCGACATCCGTGGCCGGGCCTTCGGCCTGCGTCAGGCAATGGACACCGTCGGCGCTTTCTCCGGCCCCTTGCTCGCCATAGGGCTCATGGCGATCTTCGCCTCCAACATCCGCGCCGTGTTCTGGGTTGCCGTCATTCCCGGTATGCTGGCCGTGCTCTGCGTCCTGTTCGGCGTTCGCGAGCCTGACGAGGCTGACGGTTCCGGCCATGCGAAGCCGCCAATCGACCTCAAGGCGCTTGGTAGGTTCTCGCCGGCATTCTGGACAGTGGTCGCAATTGGCGTCGTTTTCACGCTGGCCCGGTTCAGTGAAGCCTTCCTGATCCTGAAGGCGCATGCAGAGGGCCTCCCGCTTTTCCTCGCGCCGCTTGTCCTCGTCGTCATGAATGTCGTCTACTCGCTCGGTGCCTATCCTGCAGGCGTCCTGTCAGACCGGATTCCGGCCTTCAGGCTCTTGCTCCTGGGCCTGCTCGCGCTGGTCGCGGCAGACGTCAGCCTCGCCTATGTCCCAGGTCTGGCCGGCGCCTTCCTCGGCACCGCGCTGTGGGGATTGCACATGGCGATGACCCAGGGCCTGCTGGCGAAACTCGTGGCTGACCACGCGCCCGCACATCTGCGCGGCTCGGCCTTCGGCCTGTTCAATCTGGCAACCGGTATCGCGATGCTCTTTGCCAGTGTCATTGCCGGACTGCTGTGGGACCGGGTGGGAGCAGACGCGACCTTCCTGGCAGGTGCCGGATTTGCGAGCTTTGCAGCGCTGATGGTTGCCGGAGGCAGGATCCGCCTCAATTCTGGCGGCATGCCGCCAGCCTGAGCGCACAGCTGTCGGTCTCTTGCCCGGAATCACAACATGTCCCAAGGTCCGCGCATGACAACACACTTCCACAAGATAGGCGTAATCGGCGGTGGCGCGTGGGGCACCGCGATCGCCCAGATGCTCTGCCGCGAGGGGCAGGAGGTTATTCTCTGGTGCCTCGAAGACGAAGTCGCCCACGCGATCAACACCGCCCATGAGAACACGGTCTTCCTGCCCGGCGTGGCGTTGAAGCCGGCCCTGCGCGCGACGACCAGCCTGTCTGATCTCTACGATCAGGACGCCTTGTTCGCTGTCGCCCCGGCCCAGCATACACGCACCACGCTGGCCGCGCTGAAGGGCCATATCAAGCCCGGAACCCCCGTCGTTCTTTGTTCGAAAGGCATCGAGCTTTCGTCCGGCGACTTCATGACCGACGTGCTGGCAGAGGAGCTGCCCGAAGCAAGCCCTGCCGTGATGTCCGGGCCGAGTTTCGCGATTGATGTCGCCAGGGGTCTTCCGACTGCCGTGACTCTGGCCGTGAAGGACGAAGCCATCGGCGCCGAATTGATACAGGCCATCTCGACGCCCACCTTCCGGCCCTACCTCGCCAGCGACCTGCTCGGCGCAGAGATTGGCGGCGCGGTGAAGAATGTGCTCGCCATCGCCTGCGGCATCGCCCTTGGCAAAGGGCTGGGCCGGTCGGCCCACGCTGCGTTGATCGCCCGAGGCAGCGTGGAAATGACCCGCCTCGCGCTCGCGCTCGGCGCCGAACGTGAAACGATGGCCGGGTTGTCCGGCCTCGGCGATCTCGTGCTCACCTGTTCGTCGGAAACCTCTCGCAACATGAGTTGCGGCCTTGCCCTTGGGCGCGGCGAAAGCCTCGACAGCATCCTGGCCGCCCGCAACAGCGTCACCGAAGGCGTCGCCACCGCGCCGGTCCTGCGCGAACTCGCCCGCAAGCATGACGTCGACATGCCGATCTGCGCCGCTGTCGCCGCCGTTATCGAAGGCGAAATCAGTGTCGATGACGCCATCATCACCTTGCTGATGCGCCCCAACAAGGCCGAATCCGTCCTCGCCTGAGGCTTCTCCCAGCGTCACATCTGGCTTGCAGTCTGGCCCGTGCTAGACTTCGGCCAAACCGAGGAGACGCCCCATGCTGCAGAAAACATACGAAGCCTTCGCCGTCACGATTGAGGACAAGGTCGCCCATATCCGCATGAATCGCCCCGAGGCGATGAACACAATGAACAAGGCCTTCTGGAACGAACTGCCCGCCATTGTCCGCGACATCGACATGAATGTGCGCGCCCGGTGCATCGTCATCTCGTCCACCGGCAAACATTTCTCGGCCGGCATGGACCTGGCCGTCTTCGGCTCAGGTGAAGGTGGCGGCAAGGTCGACCGCTATGTCGCCGCCGAGGCCTTCCGCTCCAACATCCGCCAGATCCAGTCCAGTTTCAACGCCCTGGAAGAGGCCCGCATGCCGGTTCTTTTCGCATTGCAGGGCGGCGTCATCGGCGGCGCCATCGACATGATCTCGGCAGGCGACATTCGCTGGTGCACGAAAGACGCCTTCTTCACCATCATGGAAACGAACATCGCGATGACAGCCGATGTCGGCACGTTCCCGCGTCTCCAGCGCTACATCCCCGAAGGCTGGGTCAAGGAAATGGCCTATACGGGCCGTCGCATCGATTCCGCGAAAGCCAAGGAAATCGGGCTCGTCAACGATGTCTTCGACACGTACGAAGAATGCATCGCGCACGTGCTGGCCACGGCGAAGGAAATCGCTTCGAAAGATCCGCTGACCGTGACCGGCTGCAAGACGCTGATTAATTACGGACGCGATCACAACACGGCCGACACGCTCGACTATATCGGCGTGTGGAACGCGGGCATGATCCCGCCGCCGCACATGCAGGAAGCGTTCGCCGCACGGGCTGAAAAGCGCGATCCGGACTTCCCGGACCTGCTGAAACTGCGCGACAAGCCGATGTAGCGATCAGGCCGGCGCAATCCGGTAGACTGCTGTCGCATTCATCACGGTCTCGTCGCCGCACGTGGCAGAACCGCCAGTGAACAGGACCGTGCGTGTCTTTCTGTCGACGCGGGCGGCAAAAGCCGGCTCTCCGGTCACGTCCGCGCCAGTCACGTCAATCGTCACGGAAACGAGTTCTACCTTGTCCGGTGCGCACCGCGTCTCGGCATCGGCGCGGATAGCCGCCATCAGGTCCAGTGCCAGTGCTTCGTCGGCGCGCAGCCCGGTTTCGGTTCGCATCACGTATCCTCGTTCAATTCAGCTGGCACCGCTGTAACCACACGCGCGGGCAAAGAAAAGAGCCAGGACTTCGCCAGCAGGCCCATCCCGTGATTGCAGGAATCAAAAAAGCCGCCTCAATGGGCGGCTTTTTTGATCGGACCGGGTATTGCGTGCCGATCAGGCCGCTTTGGCCGCGTGGATTTCAGCGTCCATGTCATGGCCGATCAGGTCGCCCAGATGCCCGAATCCGAACATCTCGAATTTCTCTTCCATGAAGGTCGAAATGGACGGCAATAAATGGCCAATCGCCTTGTGGTCCAGGCCGATCGTGTGAAGCGAGCCGATCATGGTTTGGGCAACAACGCGCTTGCCGCCAGGCGTTTGCTCGATAAGGCGCGCGATAATTCCGGTTGCGGCCCCGAATTCCGAGCCCGTGCGGGCGGCGAGTGCCCGAGCGCCGGGAATGGCTTTGAACATGGCCGGTGCGAAGGGCGAAGCCTGTCGCTCAGCTGAATTCAAAACAATCCCCAGCGCCGTCTTGGCAGTCTGTTCCGGGAGTCCATTGATTTTAGCGATGTGCGCAATGAGAACATTCAGCATTAGCGTGGCACTCCTAGGATTAATGGCTCCGGAACCCCCATTAACTTCCCTCATGCTTTCCGTTTCGTTACCGTGGACCCCTTGTTAGGCGACTGATTTTCGAAATAGCGTTAAGCGCCGTTAGGCCGGGGTAAACAGCGGCTCGATTTTTGTTTACGTACTGTTCACAGCCCGCCATCGGATTGAACAAAAACAAGGCACTTTGAATGATCAGGATCGGAATCCTCGGCGCAGCGAAAATTGCACCGCCTGCACTGATAAATCCGGCCAGGCTGCGCGACGATTGTGAAGTCGTCGCCGTCGCCGCGCGCGACACGGTGCGCGCCCGGTCATGGGCCGACGAAAACGGCGTGCCCGATGTTGCGGCGTCTTATGAGGAACTGGTCGCGCGCGACGATATCGATCTCGTCTACAATGCTCTCCCGCCGCACCGTCACGCCGACCTCACCATCGCCGCGCTCGAATCCGGCAAGGCCGTGCTCTGCGAAAAGCCCTTCGCCATGAACGCAGCCGAAGCGGCGCGCATGGCCGACGCCGCACAGCGGACAGGAGGCATCCTCATCGAGGCTTTCCACTATCGCTTCCACCCCGCCTTCCAGCGCGTGTTCGACATCGTGCGCAGCGGCCGGCTCGGCGCGATCCGCCGCGTGGATGCGGCTTTCGATGTGACGATCCCTTACCGGCCCGGCGAACTGCGCCACACGCTGGACGTGGGCGGAGGCGCGCTGATGGACCTTGGCTGCTATCCTGTCCATTGGGTGCGAACGCTTGTCGGAACCGAACCCGGGATCGTCTCCGCCTCGGCCCACTGTGATCGGCCCGGAGTCGATACGACCATGGCAGCAGAACTGCGCTTCCCGGGCGGCGAAACCGGATCGATCCATACGACGATGGCACCGGACACGACGTATGGTGCCTGGATCAAGGTCGAGGGTTCGCTTGGCCAGCTGGAGATCAGGAACCCGATCCATCCCCATCGCGGCCATAGTATTTCGACCACTATTGACGGGACGACCCACACCCTTACCGCCCCCGGCCAGGCCACGTACGACCACCAGCTCGCCCACGTCATGGACGTGCTGGCTGGACGCACAAATGCACTGACAGGTGGCAGGGACGCCGTCGGAAACATGACCGCAATCGACGCGATCTACCGCGCCGCCGGCCTGTCGCCACGCGGGCTCTGATCAGGCGGCGCTGGCCTGCGCCATGCTGATCCAGCCTTCGACTTCGCCTTCTTCGAATTCCGCGTCATCCCACAACACCCGGTCACCCTTGGGCGTCGTCAGGAAATCCATGGCCGACAGGAAAACGTCCCGGGCCGAAGCGCTCGCAAGGTCTTTCGCAGACCGGATACCCGCCCCCACAAGAATCTGGGCGTCGTGCACCCTGAGTCCCGGCACGTCCATCATCAGCCGCGACTGGTCCTGCCAGTCGGTCAACGCTTCGGCATCGATATGGCGCGCGTCCAGCAGATGGACAGTCTCGTCGATATCACAATCCATCAGGTCACCGACATTCGTGATCCCGGCCTTACCCAGACGCCGCGCCGTCTTGCGACCGATGGAAGGCGCATCGACGATGGGCGATTCCCGCGTCAGGGCTCCGTGGCCGCCAATGGACTCCACGGGCGCTGCGTCAGGCTCTGCTTTTGCGACTGGCGCAGACACGGGCTTGGTCGCTTCCTTCACGGGCAAGGGCTTGGGTGCAGGCTCTGGTTCAGGTCGCGCAGCGGCCTTCACCTCAGGCATCGGTGTTGGTTTCGTCTTTGGCTTCGCAGCCGGTTTCGCTGCCTGCTTTTTGCTCTTGGTCGCGGGTGCGTCGCCCACTGGCTTCGCCCGCGCGCTACCAAGCGGCGCAAGCTCCTGCGCATCGAGCTGTTTCAGCGGCACGCGCAGCACCTGTTTCGCATGCAGCTTGCGGATCGCCTTGTCGTCGTCCGGCAGGGTTTTCACCACTTTTCCGGTCTTCTGGAATTCGGCATACATCCGCGCGACCTGACGGCGGTCTCCGGCATCGGCCAGTTTCTTTGAGATTTTCCTCAGCGGAATATCCAGCGTCTCGATATAGCCCTGGATTGTCAGGTTGGTTTTTGGCGGCGCTACGGCCGCTTCCTCGATGGCGCGCGACATCAGTGTCCCCATGCCCGCCGTCGCATAGGCCACTAGGTCGGCCACGATCTCCAGCATGGTCTCATCGAGCCCAGCCGACGGATCCTTCACACCGATGTCGAGGTCATAGTGATCAATGAATGTCTGATAGTGCGGGTGCGACCGCTCGGCCCCCGCGCGCACCATGTCCGAAACAAAGCCGACGCCGTTCGGCACGTCGATCTCCGGATAGCCTTTGGCCTCGATGCGCGCCGTGATCTCGTCATTTGATTTGGCGATGCTCCATTCCACCGCCCGGTGGATCGCGCCTTCTTCCTCGGTCTGGCCCGTGTGGAAAGGCTGCAACGGATCGGCATAGTAATGGCTCAGCACGCCCAGCGCATAGGCCGCCTGGCTCCACTTTTTCCGCGACAGCAGGTCGACGGCAGTAGCATACCATTCAGTAGCCTTGTCACGTGCGCCGCCCCACTCGCCCTCGGAAATGTGCAGGACGTGATTGCGGAAGTCCTTGAAGGTCGTGTCCGGTGCCTTTGCCCCTTTCAGCAGGTGCTCGTGATGCACCAGGAACAGCGATTTCCACTTCTCGGCCTCGTCCGCGCCAATCAGGTCAAGCGCATTGAACGCGATATGGTGATGAGTCGACGTGCAACGATGCGCACGGATCACCCGTTCGAGCAGGGACATGACGGGAACTCCAGTGTGGTGAATCTTCCATCGATTCTGGCCCCACGAAGGTTACCGTGAAATTAACCCTTTGCCGCCCGGCGGGGATTTGCGTCCCGCCGGGTGCGATTTGCTGTTTACCGCACAGCAAAATCCGTGGGCTCGGTGCTCTTGCCCTTGGCGTCTTTTTCGCCGCGGGCCTGGCCGTGTTTCTGCGCGCCCATGAAGCCGAAAATGTGCCCGGCCACCTTGCGCATCTGGATCTCTTCCGAACCCTCGGTGATCCGATAGCGGCGATGGTGGCGGTAGATATGCTCGAACGGCGTGTGGCGGGAATAGCCCATGCCGCCATGGATCTGCATTGCCCGATCAGCTGCGTTGCAGCAGAGCCGGTTTGCCCGATAGTTGCACATCGACACCTTGTCCGACAGTTTGATCGCGACTTCCGGCTTGGACATCTGGTCCATTTCCCATGCCGTCTTGAAGATCAAGAGGCGGAGCATTTCGGCTTCCGATGCCAGTTCGACAATCGGGAACTGGATCGCCTGGTTCACTGACAGTTTCTTGCCAAACGGCGCGCGCGTGTTGGCGTAGTCGATCGACTCGTCAATACAGAAGAGGGCCGCGCCAACCGAACTCGCGGCCTGGCGAATGCGGTTCTCGTGAACGAAGTGCTGGGCGAGGGCGAGGCCGCCCTCTGGCGGGCCGAACACGGCGCTGTCCGGCACCCAGACATCCTTGATGGTCAGGCGCGGGTGGTCGGTCGGCATGTTGAACGTCCACATGTATTCGAGAATCTCGATGCCCGGATCGTCTGCCGGCACGAGAAGGCAGGTGATTCCGCGCGCATCGCCGTCTTCGCCGCTCGTGCGGGCAAAGCACATCATGTGCGTCGCGTGATGCATTCCGGTGATCCACATTTTTTCGCCGTTGATCAGCCAGCCGTCCTTGCCGTCTTTCTTGTGACGTACAGCGCGGGTTTCCATATGGGTGGCGTCAGAGCCGTGATTGGGCTCGGTCAGGCCGAATGTTGCCCGGAACTTGCCTTCAAGCGCAGCCGTGGCGAGGTGTTTCTGGTCTTCGCGAGCGAAGTCGCGCAGCATCAGGATTTGCGGGTAATTGGCGACGATGGAATGCTCGTTCTGCAAGTCATTGTGCAGGCCGAGCCCCTTGCGCGCGAGATGTTCACGTATGATCGCCATGGCAAGGTTGGACCCGTTCTGGCCGCCATATTCCTTCGGCAGGCCGAAGCGGAAATGCCCGGCCTCGTCAGCAAGGCGTTTCGCTTTGCCCAGCAGCTCTTCCCATTCCTTGCGCGGCAGGCCGCCATTGTCGAAGTCGGTGCGGGCCCATTCGCGGCGATGATCGAAAAACCGGATATTGTCATCCTGCTGTTCGAGCGGCTTGATCTTGTCCTCGATGAACTGGTCGAGCACGACCAGATAGTCAGCGATATCCTGCGGAATATTGAAGTCCATGATGTCTCTCTCCCGGGCCCATGCCTCTGTTCTTTCGATCACTGTAACCCAGGCACCGGCAGGAGCAATTTGTGTCGTAGGGGCAACTTCGACGGGGATCGATTTCCGCTTGGGGAATTCCACCGGTTGTGCATTCTGAACACTTGACCAAATATTCAGCGTTTGATAGTCATTGTCGTGAAGGGGGTGTTTGCCCTTTCTCCACCGCGTTGCACGCTCATCATGAACCCCGAACGAAAGGCACCCTCCCATGCTCCGTTCCGCCCTTATCAGCGCCGCCGCCCTGGCGCTCGCTGCTCCTGCCCTCGCTGGCACATTCGTATTCGAAACAGCTGCCCCTGTTGCCGACAAGCATGTCATCGCCGAGAGCGTTGTCTGGACTTGCGAAGGCACGACCTGTGTCGGCGACCTCGACCGCAAGAAGGCCTCCGTCCGCATCTGCAAGAAGATTGCAAAGGAAGTCGGCGTAGTCACAGCTCTGCGCAATGACAAATCCGAACTGACGGCCGAGCAAATCGAAGCCTGCAAGGCATCGGCAAAGAGCTAACTCTCTCTTCGCTTTGAAGAGCCTCTCCTCGGGCCGCCACGGGAAACCGGGGCGGCCGCTTTTTTTGGGCCGATATCAGGCCGCCGGTTCGATCGGCTGCCAGAGCTCCACTTTCCGGCCGTCAGGATCCATGATCCAGGCAAAGTGGCCATAGCTTTCACTCATGGGCTCGCCTTCGAGCTCCACGCCTGCCGCCTTCACCCGTTCAAGCACGCCGGACAGGTCGTCGACCATGAGGTTCATCATGAAGTCGCTGCTTGATGGCTTGAAATAGTCACTCTCGCCCTTGAACGGCGCCCATATGGTCTGTGCCCCCTTGGGAAAGACGCCCGCTGCGCTGGCATGGCTGAAACTGCTGCCGCCGAAATCGTCAATCTCGATACCCAGCACACGAGTATACCAGGCCCGTGTTGCATCGACGTCCTTACACAGAAAAAACAGCCCGCCCAGGCCGATCACTTTTGCCATTTTCTGGCCTCCTCTTCATATTGCCTTGATGGCTTCGGCGAGCATGCTGCGCACCTCACCGGCAACGCGCTTGAGTTCACTATTGTCGATTGCCTGCATCGATGCGACCGGATCGATGGCGCTGACTTCGACGGCGTCTCCCACCTGCCTCAGGATGACATTACACGGCAGCATCGCCCCGACGCGCGGCTCCATCCCGATGGCCTGGTGCGCCATCTGGGGATTGCACGCACCGAGAATGCGATAGGGCGCCATGTCGACATCGAGCTTCTTCTTCATCGTGGCCTTCACGTCGATCTCGGTGAGCACACCGAATCCCTTCGCAGAGAGCGCCGTCCGGGTTCGCTTGTCGACCTCATCCATGCTCGCTGACGAGATGGTCCGGTTTATCGTGTATGCCATGGCTTGCTCCAATTGGTGTTTCCGGTTCGGCTCGAACCAATGCATCTGTCATGCTAGCATATTCAACGGGCGCCATCAGCGCACTGTTGCGAATGCCAGCCTGTTGGCATTCGCAACAGCCTAACGCATGCTACATTTGAATACAGACCAGAGGACCCCCCATGCCCCTCGACGCCAAACGCACGCCGGATGCCCGCTTCGAAAACCTGCCAGGCTACGACTACGCACCGCACTATGTCGATAACCTTCCCGGCTATGAAGGCCTGCGGGTCCACTATGTCGATGAAGGGCCGCAGGACGCCGTGCGCACCTATCTTTGCCTGCACGGCGAACCGTCCTGGGCCTACCTCTACCGCAAGATGATTCCGGTCTTTCTCGATAGCGGCGCGCGGGTCATCGCGCCTGACTGGCTGGGCTTTGGCCGGTCGGACAAACCGGTCGACGACGCGGTTTATACATTCCACTTTCACCGCAACATGATGGTGGAACTGATCAACCGGCTGGACCTGAAGACCGTTACCCTCGTCTGCCAGGATTGGGGCGGCCTGCTTGGGCTGACCATCCCGATGGACATGCCCGACAGGTTCGAACGCCTCATCGTCATGAACACGGCGATTGCCACCGGCGTGTCTCCCGGCTCCGGATTCGATCAATGGAAGGCCTATGTGCGCAGCCAGCCGGACCTGGACGTCGCTGCCCTGATGAAGCGTGGCACGCCGATCCTGTCCGATGCGGAAGCAGCCGCTTATGGTGCTCCGTTCCCGGACGCAACCTACAAGGCCGGCGTGCGCACTTTTCCGGAACTGGTCATGGTAGCGCCCGGCATGGAAGGTATCGACACGTCCAAGCGTGCCGCCCACTGGTGGGCTAATGATTGGTCCGGTGACAGCTTCATGGCCATCGGTGCGCAGGATCCCGTGCTCGGCCCGGCGCAAATGGAACAATTGCGCAAGACCATTCGCGGCTGCCCGGAACCGATGATTGTCGCCGATGGCGGCCACTTCGTTCAGGAATGGGGCGAACCCATTGCGACCGCTGCTCTCAAATCATTTGGGGAACTCTAGCGCCATGTTGGAAGTCTTCACCGCGTTCAATGCCGATGTGGCCGCCCAGCCGCAATGGATCCAGGTCTGGCTGAATATCCTGGTCGGAGTTCTGGCCTTGTCGCTCCCGTTCAGCTTCGTACGGGTGGAAGCGCGCTGGACCCTGCTTGGCCTTGTGATCGGCGCGGGTGGCGTGATGTTTCTCTACAGCCTGTTCGGCTACAGCCGCATCCTCGGTCTCGGCCATGTGGTCGCCTGGACACCACTGGTCGTCTACCTGATCTCACGCCGCGCCAATTGGCAGGTGGCGGAAACATGGGCCGGGAAATGGATTGTCGCAGCCGTCGCGGTCCTGCTTGTGTCGCTGGCCTTCGACTATGTCGATGTGATCCGCTGGCTGCTCGGAGACCGCGCATGACGGCCTATCCTGAAGCCGGTTGCGGCGCCGCCATTTTCGACGACGCAGGCCGGCTCCTGCTGATCCAGCGCCTGACCGAACCTGAAGCAGGCGCCTGGGGCCTGCCCGGCGGCAAGATCGATTTCGGAGAACCGGCCCGGGAAACCGCCCGGCGCGAAATTGCCGAAGAGCTGGGAATAGGAATTGAAGTCACCGGGCTTGCCTGTATCGCGGAGATATTCGGCGGCGGCGACGGGCGGCATTGGGTGTCGCCGATTTTTTTCGCGCACATTGTTTCGGGGACACCCCGCCTGATGGAGCCTGAAAAACATGGCGGTTTTGGCTGGTACAGCCTGGACGCCTTGCCCGTTGCCCTGACCACTCCCACGCTCGCTTTGCTCGGCGCACTCAAAACTACACCTGTCCCCTCGCCCATCGCCTGAATTCTGCTAATAAGCGGCATGAAAAAACTGCGACTCCTGTTGGTGCGGCTGTTGGTTGCAGACCTCTTGGCGACTCTTGTCTTCTTCGGCCTGACCCGCTTTGTCGATCAGACCAGCAAGATCACACATGGCGCAGGCGTGGTTTTCTATTCTGACTCTGCGAACGAAGCCGACGCCCGCATAGACAAGGGAATCGCCTTGCTTGAGGCTGGCAAGGTCGACCGGCTTGTCATGGTCGGTGGGCATCGCCCACAGGAGGGTATCGTCGGCAGCCAGGACATGGCGCTCGCGGCCATCCGCAAGTCTGGCTATGGCGCCCGGATCACGGCAGACGTCTCGTCGCGCGACACGATCTCCGGCCTTCGGACACTCGCCAGCCAGCCAGGGCTAACCGATGCCGATCAACTCGTGTTCGTTTCCAATTGCATGCACCTGCTTCGCGCCAAGGTCATCTACCATTCTGTCACGCATGATGGCCCGAGAGCACGGTCGGCGTGTGCGAAGGCCAGCATGAACCCGGTCGATATCTGGAAGCGCGCACATTATGAGACGGGCGCCTGGATTGTGTACGCCTTGCCTGAATCATGGCGCGACGCCGTTCTCGACCGGCTGCGCGGCAAATCATCAGGGGAATGATCGCGACAGGCAAAACCGCCCAGAATTCGTTATGTTAGCGCTAAAACTGTTTCAAACTGTCCATGTCGTGGGCATGAATGTTGCAAATTTCTGGTCCGTGCCATTTAGTGGCTCAATCTAATTCGCCTGAGCGCCGAACAAAATTCCGAGGAAACCATGAGCGATACCGTAGCCATTCTTGCAGAATTGGGCGTGCGCCCGAAGTCCGTCCGGAAGAACTGGAAAGAACCACGACTGTACGAAACCTCTGTCGCAAATGGGGAATCGCGCGTCGCAAACGGCGGCGCACTCGTCGTTGAAACCGGCCAGCACACGGGTCGCTCCGCCAAAGACAAGTTTACTGTCCGGGATGCGACCACCGAGAAGACCGTCTGGTGGGACAACAATGCCTCCATGACGCCCGAGCAATTCGACGCGCTGCTCGCCGACTTCAAGACGCACCTCGCGAACCAGGACGTCTTCGTCCAGGAACTTTTCGGTGGCGCCGACCTCGATCACAGGCTTCCTGTTACTGTCGTCAATGAATTCGCCTGGCATTCTCTGTTCATTCGCCACCTCCTCCGCATACCTACGGATGCAGAGTATACAAACTTCAAATCCGAATTCACGATTATCAACTGCCCTAGCTTCCGCGCCGATCCCGCACGCCATGGAACACGGTCAGAAACCGTCATCGCCGTGAACTTTGCCAAGCGCTTGGTCCTGATCGGCGGCACGTCCTATGCCGGCGAGACCAAGAAATCGGTCTTCACTGCCCTCAACTATTACCTGCCGACCAAGGGCGTCATGCCAATGCATTGCTCGGTGAACACATCCGAAAAAGACGATGCAGCGATCTTCTTCGGGCTTTCGGGGACGGGCAAGACGACCCTGTCGGCCGATGCCAGCCGTATCCTGATCGGCGACGACGAGCATGGCTGGTCGGAAAACGGACTCTTCAATTTTGAAGGCGGCTGCTACGCCAAAATGATCAAGCTGTCGCCTGAGGCCGAGCCTGAAATCTATGCAACCACGAAACAATGGGGCACCGTGCTCGAAAACGTCGTGATGGACCCGGTCACGCGTGACCTCGACCTCGACGATGGCACGCTCGCTGAAAATTCACGTGGCGCCTATCCGATTTCGGCGATCCCGAACGCATCGGAATCGGGCCGCTGCGGCCAGCCGAAGAACCTGGTGATGCTCACAGCCGATGCCTTCGGCGTGATGCCGCCAATCGCCAAGCTCACACCGGCGCAGGCCATGTACCACTTCCTGTCAGGCTACACCGCCAAGGTCGCTGGCACCGAGAAAGGCGTTACGGAACCGACCGCCACATTCTCCACCTGCTTTGGCGGACCGTTCATGCCGCGCCACCCGTCCGAGTACGGAAACCTGTTGCGCGACCTTATTGGCAAATACGATGTCGATTGCTGGCTGGTTTCGACCGGCTGGACCGGCGGCCCCTACGGGCAAGGCAACCGCATGCCGATCAAGGCGACCCGCGCCCTTCTCAACGCAGCCCTCGACGGTTCGCTGAACAAGGCGACATTCCGCAAGGATGAAACCTTCGGTTTCCAGGTGCCCACGGCCCTGCCCGGCGTCGACGCCAAAATTCTCGATCCGCGCTCGACCTGGGCCGATCCTGTGGCGTATGACCAACAGGCTGCAAAGCTCGCCGATATGTTCGTGGCAAACTTTGCCAAGTTCGAGACTTATGTTGACGAATCTGTTCGCGCCAGCGCGCCAAAGGCGAAAACACCTGCCTGACACTGCGGTTTCCTGACGCTGACGTTCAGGGAAGGCTGGCGCCGCGCGCGCCAGCCCGTTAGTGTGCGCCGCAACATCCGAAAATCTCTGCAAAAACACTGGAGGAATACCAAATGCGTGAAGCCGTTATCGTATCATATGCCCGTACCGGCATGGCCAAGACCGGACGGGGGTCGCTCAATGACACCCACGGTATCACGATGGCCGGACACGCCATCAAGAGCGCACTCGAGCGCGGCGGCGTTGAAGCGGCTGCTGTCGAAGACGTGTTCCTTGGCACGGCCCAGCCTGAAGGCGCCACCGGCCACAACATTGCCCGCAACGCGGCGCTGTGGGCCGACTGCCCTTCCACAACGTCCGGCGCAACAATCAACCGTTTCTGCTCGTCGGGCCTGCAGGCCATCGCCAATGCATCGCACACGATCATCAATGAAGGCGCAGCTGTCACGATCGGTGGCGGCGTCGAAAGCCTCTCGCTCGTGTCGCGCTCGGGTCACATGAACCTGCACCGCTACACCGAAGAAGAGCTGATGAAGAAGTGGCCTGCGATCTGGATGAGCATGATCGAAACCGCCGAAGTCGTGGCTGACCGCTACGGCGTTTCGCGCGAAGACCAGGACCGCTACTCCGCCGAGAGCCAGCGCCGCACCGCCGAATTCCAGAAAAAAGGCTACATGGCCGAGGAAATCGCTCCGCTGAAAACCCGGATGAAACTCTTCAACAAGGAAACCGGCGAAGAGACATTCCAGGACGTGGTCGTCGACAAGGACGAGTGCAACCGCCCCGGCACGACCTATGAAACGCTCGCTGGCCTGAAGCCCGTCTTCTCCGGCGGCATGCTCGTCAAGGAAGGCAAGTACGTCACCGCAGGTAACGCCTCGCAGCTCTCCGACGGTGCCGCTGCCGTGGTAGTCATGGAGGCCAAGGAAGCCGCCAAGCGCGGGCTCGAACCCCTCGGTCGTTTCGCCGGCTTCAACGTCGCGGGCTGCGATCCGGACGAAATGGGCATTGGCCCTGTCTTCGCCGTGCCGCGCCTGCTCGAGCGCCATGGCCTCAAGGTCGACGATATCGATCTCTGGGAACTCAACGAAGCCTTCGCCTCGCAGTGCCTTTACAGCCGCGACCGTCTCGGCATCGACCCTGAGAAGTACAACGTCAACGGCGGCTCGATCTCGATCGGCCACCCGTTCGGCATGACCGGCGCACGTTGCACCGGCTCGATCCTGCTTGAAGGCAAGCGCCGCGGCGCCAAATGGGGTGTTGTCACGATGTGTATCGGTGGCGGCATGGGCGCAGCCGGTCTGTTCGAAATCTACAGCTAGGCCCGCCTCCAAGCCTCTTGGACAGAGCTCCAGAATGCCCCGGTCTTAACAGACCGGGGCATTTTTTTGTCTGCTGCCGGAAAGTACGGGGAACTGTATTTTGTATGTCCGTTTTACGAAACTGTCACATAAACGAAATCGAAACGACACGAAACATACCTACAGCCCACGCTCAGCATCAAGATTGGAGTCTCGTGATGGACAGATTGAAAATTTTCGGCGGCGCGTCCGCTATTTTCGCCATGGGCCTTTACGGCGCCATCCCGGCCCATGCCGATGACGCACCCGATGTGAAGCTGGCGGGAAAGATCCTCTACGACTTCTCGACGGCCGAGGCAGACCAGTCCCCATACGAACTCGACGACAGCGAATTGCGCCAGGCCAATCTCTCGATCAAGGCCGACGCGGGCAACTACAAACTTGCCGCCGAACTCGAAGTGAACGATGCCGGCGACCTGTCCTTCACGGACATCTACGCCGAATTCCAGCCTGAAAACAGCCGCTGGGCCTTCCGGGTGGGCCAGTTCAAGACGCCGAACTCACTCCAGGAACAAACCTCCGAGCGCTACACGACCTTTGCCGAGCGCGCCGCCTTTACTGATGCGTTCGGTCTTGACCGCCGCCTCGGCGTCGCCGCCTCGACCAAGGGCAAGGACTGGACGTTCATGGCAGGTGCCTTTGGCGGCAGCGTGAACGACACGCCCCTGAAGGAAGGCCTCGCCCTGGCTGCACGCGGCACCTGGACCCCCGTCAATACCGATGAAATGATCACCCATCTCGGCGCATCCATACGCTACCGGGAAAAGGGAGACGAGCAGTCCAACATCCGCTACCGTCAGCGCCCCTTCGCGCACATCCCGGGTTCGATCATTTCGACAGGTTCCGTAGCACAGTCCGACACGTTGGTCGGCCTTGAAGGCGCCGTGCTGAGCGGCCCGCTCTGGATCAGTTCGGAATATGCCCTTTTGTCCTCCGACCTCGCAGCCGGCGGCGACGCCACATTCGGCGGCGGCTCGTTCGAGGCCGGCTACTTCTTCGGCGGCAATCGCACCTACAAGGACGGAAAGTTCGGCCGGCCCGAAATCAACAAATCCGTTACCGAAGGGGGCTATGGCGGACTGTCCATCGCGGCAGGCTACGAAACCCTGGATCTCACGGATTCCGGCATTGATGGCGGCACGCTCGATACAGCCCTTCTGGGCATCACCTGGTACCCGACCAAAATGACAAAACTTGCGCTCAGCCTGTACCAGGCCGATGGCGATCTCGGCGCCACCACGTCCGGTCTCGACCCTGTTTTTGCCACGGCGGTCACAGGCGGCCAGACCAGCGAAACGGTCACCGGCGCGACGCTGCGCCTCCAGATCGAATTCTGATCGGACTGGTACAAACATTTCCGCAAGCGGGGGTTTGTTGCTAGGGATTCTCTCCAGTCCAACCGGAGACATCCCATGCTTCGCTCCCCCATGCTTTCCATCTTCACCGCTTGTCTTCTCACCTTGGGCATGGCCGCCTGCTCGCAGGGAAGCGAAGCGACGGACACCGGCGCAGCCCCTCCGGTTGCGTCGGGCCTGATCTCGGCCAACACGCCTGCCCCGCCGGCGGCTGAGGACGCGAATGGAGGCGCCATCGAGCGGGACGCTGACAACCGGCCCCTTGGCTATGAATTGCTCGGCCAGCCTTTCCCGCAATTCACCGCCACGATGGCGGACGGCCAGGCATTCGAACTCATCGGTTCTCAATCGCTGGATGATCATTCAGGTCTGGGGCGTCTGGTGTGGAGACAGTATGCGCGATGCGCCCTACGCTGCAGCGCTTGCGACGGCGATGGAACAGGATCCCGACCTCTACTTCCTGTCCATCCACGTGCCGGAAAACGCCGCCAGCACCAGCGATGAAGACTTGTACGGCGAGTATGGCTCGGTCAGCGCCTATTTCGCAGACAAGGGCTATAGCTACCCGACTGTGCTCGACACAGACGCCAGCATTCGCGACCTGCTCCAGATCAGCTGGACGCCCAGCTATATCCTGATATCGCCCGACGGCGTGATCCGGGGCTTCCGCACCGACCTGTCCGTCGCGGGCGGCGAGCCCGTGAAGGACTTCCTGAAAGACGTCGCCCGCGTGAAGGGCGAAGTCCGCAAGGCGGAATTCGGCGGCACACCTCTGCCCGCCACGATCGGGCCGGAAGGCACCATGCGCCTGACAGGTGAGACGCCCTTCACGCTGGACGCGATGAAAGCCGCCTTTCCCGGCCATGAAATCCTCACGGACCGCGCATTCTCCGGCGATCAGGCCTATCCCGTCTTCCTCGTCCAGTCGATCGCGACGCCAGGCGCGCCGAGCCGCCTTGTTTACGTGGTCGAGCCGGACTGGACGCTGGGCAAGGTCCGCTCTGTCGTGACCCGCAACCCGGCTGTCACGGGTCCCTATGGCGGCACAGTCGGCAACATGAAGCTCAAGGACCTGACCCGGGAGGCGCGCGCCCGCTGCACCCTGCAACCCGGACCGAACGACTCGCTCTTCATTTGCGCCAGCAATACTACGGCGCCACGCTTCATCCGTGCCTTTGGGGCTGGCGGCGACTTCGACGGCAAGCTCGACGACGCGTCTCCGGAATATCAGGAGGAAGCCGTTCTGCTGGAGATGAAATTCATCCCGCAGCCAGTTCCTGCGAACAAATAGGCCGCTGCCCGCTCCCGGTTCGCATGCGCCACTGCGTGCATGATTAAATAACATTTCACGCGGATCGGCGGAACCATAGTTTGAATGTTCGCCTCTCAGCCGTTATTGGGTAGACTTGGCCCAGAACTCATTGGGAAAGGCGAGACTTCATGCTGCATCCTTCGACAAAGCGGTTGATCGACAAGCTGAGCGAAATGAACTCGCAAACAGAGGGTTGCGTGGTCAGAGGGCGAAAACGGAACGATAACCCATGATACCGAGGGTTACAGGGTCGTGCTGACGCCGGAACCGCATGCCGTACTGCTGACCGATGCGCTCGGGAAGATCATTGAATCCTGCACGCCCGACGATTTTTCCGACGACACCGATACCGCCGGACGCCCCTATTCCAGTTTCGTGGCAGACCTTTTTCGCGAAGCCCACCGACATGCCCGGGGCACCGAAAAAGCGATCCACTCCGTTCTCCGGGGCCTCGAAACCATCGACGCTGCTCCCGAAGCAGAGCCCGAGATCGCGCTGGACCCTGCCGAACTGATCGAGGACCCGGGTGACGACACCGATTCGCTCCCCGAGGCCTATCCGGAGCTTGAGGGACAGAATGACATGGCCCGCGCCGTTGCCAGCATGGCCGACGAACTCAATGGCGGCACCCCTGAAACCGGACTGGAACCAGCGCCCGAACCGGACAAGGCAGAAGACGCCAGCGAACCTGAAGCCGCAGCCGATGTGGACGATGCGGCCCATGTGAATTTCGCCGCATTCACGCCCGAAGCCGAGCCGGAAGCAGAAGGCCTTCCCGAAGGGGAATTCGCGTCAGAGGATGTCACCGAAGCTGTCGCCGAATCCACGCCAGATGGGGAACCGCTCTGGCCTGTCGACGAAAACGCCCCTGAAATGGAATCCGAGAGCGCCGCACAAGCGCCAGAAAGCGAACCGGAGCAAGGCCCACAACCTGCACAACCGGTGTCGAATGCCTTCGGCGGAGGCTATTTCGGATCCGGCATGGGAAACCTGTCCCGCTACATGTCGCCGCCAGCGCCTCAACCGGAAGCCATTGCAGAACCGGAACCCGCCTCGGTTGCCGATGAGCCACCTGCCGGGATCGATACGCCCGCGGAGCCTTTCCCTTACACGCCTGCATTCTCGACGGATGACACACCGGTAGAGGAGGAGGATGCCGCGCCGCTCGCAGCTGAGCCCTCCCCGGTCGAGCCAACAGCCGCCCGCAGTTTCAGCTTGTCCGGCATTTCCTCGGGATTCGGCCTCGGTTCTGCCAGCCGTTCGGCTCAGGCGCCCGCCGAGCCCGCCCCTCGCGCTCCGGAAACGCATTCAACAGACCGCACCAAGATGGTCATTGACGGAACAATTGACCTGCCCGACGACGTGCCCCTTTCAGAATTCGATGCCGGCCCTGACACACCGGCCTATCCTGATCCGGTCGCTGAAGCGTCAGAGGAGCCGTTTCAGTTCAGTGAAAGTGCAGCAACCAGCGAGTCCGCACCTCAGGAGCCTGTATCAGAGCCGGAGCCTGTAAAGCCGGAAGAACAGGCCGTCGCAACGCCAGCTGACCCCGTGGAAACACAACAGGGTGAAGAACCGGCAGACGAATCGCCGGCACCGGCGCCAAAAGTGACGACACGCTTCAATCCCTGGAACTGACGCGCTCATCAACGAAATCAGCGGAAATCCGGCCTTTTCGGGAGCAGGGACGTTCTGTTTTGTTGCGGCGCGGCAACAATTTGCCGCCGATGTAAGCGATCCCGTGGAAACGGTGACTCCCGTCGTATCCTGCATTGCGGAAGTGTGAGACATCCCCGCCCATAAGATCCCGCGGCAAGACGGGCTGTTCCCCATGCAAATCAGGATGATTTCTCCATGAAACACAGACCCGCCCTGCGCGCCCTCCTTCTCGGCTCGAGCTTTTTCGTCGTCACCGCACTTCCTGCCAATGCTCAGGAAACCGATGCTGAAGCCCGCCTTCCCGCCGTCACCGTCACGGCCCAGAAGATCGAAGAAAACATCCAGGACGTGCCGATCTCGATCACGACGCTCGCCGACGAAAAACTCGACGTCTTGAAATCGTCCGGCGCGGACGTGCGCTTCCTGTCGGCCCGCGTGCCCAGCGTCATCGCGGAAAGCTCTTTCGGCCGTGCATTTCCGCGTTTCTATATTCGCGGCATCGGCAATACCGATTTCGATCTCAATTCGTCCCAGCCCGTCTCACTCGTCTATGACGACGTGCCCTTTGAAAGCCCCATCCTGAAGGGCTTCCCCGTGTTCGACCTCGACAGTATCGAAGTCCTGCGCGGTCCCCAGGGTACACTGTTCGGCCGCAACACACCCGGCGGTATCATCAAGTTTGACTCGGCCAAGCCGGTGCATGAATTCGAAGGCTATGTTCGTGGTTCCTACGGCAATTACAACACGCGCGAGATCGAAGGCGCGGTCAATCTTCCTATTTTCAAGGACGAACTGGCCGTCCGTCTCTCCGGCATTTCCCAGCAGCGCGATCCCTATGTCGACAACGCCTTCACGGGCGAAAAGGACCGCTACGAAGGCTTCGACGAAATCGCCGGTCGGGCTCAGCTCCTGTTCACGCCGGCCGGTACGGACTTTTCCGCTCTGCTCAACGTGCATGGCCGATCGAACGAAGGTGACGCGCGCCTGTTCCGCGCCAATATCATCGATTCAGGTTCCAACGGTGTCGGTTCGAACTTTGACCGCGACACGGTCTATTTCGACGGGGACAACTTCCTGACGCAAGACGCCCACGGCGTTACCCTGCGCCTTGAGAAAGGGCTCACCGACAATATTACTGCCACCTATGTTTTCGGCAACGAGCAGGCTTCAATCGAAAGCCGCGGCGACATTGATGGCGGCTTCGGCGCAGCTTTTCTTGGCGCGGGCAATTACGGCCCGGGCTTCATTCCCTTCCCGTCAGAAAGCTCCGGTGCGGTCGACGCCTTGCATCAGACCACGAACGAACTCCGCTTCGCCTTTGACGATGGCAGCCCCCTGCGCGCGCAGGTTGGCGCTTTCCTGTTCGATGAGAAAGTCGCGATCACATCAAAAAGCTTTGACACGCTGGCCCCCGGCCGCCCGGTCAACGGCATCGCAACGCGCGAGAACCAGACCGACAGTACCGGCATTTTCGCATCGCTCGCTTATGACGTATCTGATCGCCTGACCGTGTCCGGCGGCGCCCGCTGGACCGACGAGTCGAAAGATTTCGTGGTAGAACGGACGCTTGGTCCCTTCGGCGCTCCGCCGCTCGGCCCGATCTCGGGCGGCGTATCCGACGACCAGGTCAGCTGGGATGTGTCCGCAACCTATCAGGCCACGGACGACGTGAACCTGTATGCCCGCGTCGCCAAAGGCTTCCGCGGTCCTTCGACCCAGGGCCGCCTCGTCTTCGGCGACACGGTTTCCAGCGCCGACACGGAGACGGTTCTTTCCTACGAGGCAGGCATCAAGTCGGAATTGCTCGATAATCGCGTTCGCCTCAATGCCGATGTCTTCTTCTACGAATTCAATGGCCAGCAGCTGACGATTGTCGGCGGAATCAACAATACGGTCGCGCTGTTCAACGCCGACAAGAGCGAAGGCTATGGTTTCGAGGCAGACATCGAAGCCGCGCCGATCGAGAACCTCTTGCTGACGGCTGGCCTGTCCTACAACAAGACCGAGTTCAAGGATGACATTCTGCTGGCGCCAGGTTGTGGCGGCGGTTGCACGGTGACGGATCCGGCGGTGTATGACACAGACGGCACCACCCTGCTCGGCTACAACATCTCCGGCAATTCCTTCCCGAACGCACCGGAATGGATCGCCAACGTGACCGCCCGCTATGCTATCCCGCTCGCGACCGGGGAGCTCTACGGGTATACTGACTGGGCCTACAAGGGCGACAGCAACTTCCTGCTCTATGACAGCCTCGAATACGGCCAGGACGGCTATTGGGAAGGTGGCCTGAAGGTCGGCTACAAGTCTGATGCCGGCTATGATGTCTCCGCTTTTGCCCGCAACATCCTTGATGAAGAGGCCCTGACAGGCGCTATCGACTTCAACAACCTGACCGGCTTCGTCAACGAGCCGCGCACCTATGGCGTCCAGTTGCGCTGGGACTTCTAGGGCACTCTTGAACCGATGTTCCAAACGAGGCCGGGCCGCATCGCGCGCCCGGCCTTTTTTCAATCTTTTCTCGCCTCAGGCTTCCGCGATCAGCGCGGGAGAATTGTTGCGCACATTCCCCACCGCTGGCCCGACCGGCCAGGCATGCATGGCATCGGCGGCGAACGGCTCGAACAGGTGTGACGGGTCACCGGCATCCGGATCGAGCCAGGTCGCATAGTCTTCGGGTGACACGATGACCGGCATCCGGGTGTGCAATCCGGCCATCAGGTCGTTCGGCTTGGTTGTCAGCACGGTGAAGCTTTGAATCTCCGACCCGTCGATCAGGGCTGCGTCCCACAGACCGGCAAGGCAGAACCAGCGCCGGTTGCGCAATCCAACAGCAAACGGTGTCTTGGCCCCCTTGGCCCCCGTCCATTCATAGAACCCGGACACGGGTACAAGACAGTGCTTGTGCCGGAAGGCACCGCGGAAAACCGGTTTTTCGGCGGCTGTCTCAGCCTGTGCGTTGAAGGTCGAGAATTTCATCTCCGACAGGGGCTTTGACCACCAGGACGGTATCAGCCCCCATCGCGCCGGCGCCATTTCGACATGACCGGCATGCTCGGCGCGGCGGATCACGGGCTGGATCGTCGTCGGCGCAGCATTGTAGGTGGCTTCGGGAGGCGCAACGCCCTCCGGCGGAACCAGGCCGAGGGCATCATGGTACTCTGCCCAGGTCACCTCATGCCTGAAGAACCGACCGCACATGTCCTGCTCCCGACCGTGTGATGACTCACACGAGAGAGACGTCGGTTATCTTGTAGGTCAAGGGCGTTTCACCATGGCTGGCGACGGTCACGTATTCGCCTTCCTTGAAGACATGGTCGCCGAGCCGGTAGCCCGCCTCGTCATCGCCCTCGTCATCTTCGTCATAATGGAAGAACCAGTGATTGCCACGATGCGTCAGCAAACCGTCCGCATGCTCTGACTCATCGGAGGAAAAGCGCACGACCCGGCAATTCTTACGGACGGCACGCCAGGCCTCCACATCCAGGCGGGCGTCAGCCGTCAAAGGCGCGACCATTGTATAACCTTCGCTCGGGTCGCCCGCCGGAAGACCGGGATTGCGCGCCAGTTGGAGTGTAATGCGGCTGAGAGCCATGTTGATTTCCTTAGTCTGTTGAAGTGTCGGCACGCTAGCGTGCCAGCGCGAGCACCGGCGCGTGGGCCGCTTCCAGCATCCGCCGGGTCGTTCCGCCGAACAGGCGCTCGCCGAGCCGCGAATGGCCATATGCGCCCGCGACGATCATGGACGCCCCACTGCCTTTTGCCAGGGCCAAAAGGCCGCTGCCGACATCACCATCGATCTCGGCGGTCTTGGCCGTCACGCCGTGACGCTTGAGCCAGCTCTCCAGCGTACCTGGCTCGGCCGCTGGCCGCGCGACATCGCGTTCGAGGTCTTTCGGCGCCTGCGCGATGATGACATCTCCCATGGCCCGGATCAGAGGAAGGTGGAAACGCACCGCCCGCGCCGCGCCATTGCTGCCATCCCAGGCGATGATCACCGGCCCCGAAATGAATTCGTCGCTACCTGCCAGCACAACCGGTAGCCGTGCGTCCATCATGACATGTTCGAACGCCAGGAAAAGCGGTTCGCCGCTCTTTGCCGCCGACCGGGGAAACACCACGGCTTGCGCCAGTGTCGCCGCATTCGCGCTGGCGCGTTCTACCGTGTTGACCTCATGAAAGAAGTCGCAGTCGAGTCCGTGAGCGCCCGTGCTGGTAGCATCCTGAAACGCCGTCTCGGCTGTCTGCTTCATCGCAAGCTGCATATCGACGATGCTTTGCGCGGTGCTCGCTGTCAGGCCTGATGCTTCCGGCGTCGCCGCAACCATCAAAACCGCATTTGGGTCGGGTAAGGCAAACAGGCCGGTGACAGGCGTGTTCAGCCGACGTGCGAGTTCGACAGCCGTCAACGTACTCTGACGATCTTCTTTTTCGGTTCCCTGCAACACTGCAACGACTGACACGGGACATGTACCTCCAAGTGATGGGACTTGTTCAACTCGGGAACAGTCTATCACCCGGTACGGATTTGGCGAACTACGCAGTTTCCCCTAACGCGCGGCAGCGATCCGTGCCCGCGCGATCCGGTCCGCGACCGCATTGGTCGGCTGGCCGCTGGTCAGCGCTTCATCCAGCACCTCACCCAGTGTCTGGACCAGGCGCGCCAGCTTGCCATCCACCCATTCGCGGGAATAATTGCCGGAGATCTCGGCCGCCACATTGATGATTCCGCCGCCATTGATCACATAGTCTGGCGCATAGAGAATGCCCTTGCGCCGCAGCAGCTCGCCCATTTCCGGCATGACCAGCTGGTTGTTTGCACCGCCTGCAATCGCCTTCACCCTGAACCGGTCCAATGTCTGTTCATTGACCACCGCTCCCAGCGCACAAGGCGAAAAGATATCCGCCTCGACATCGTAAATGTCATCCGGCGCAACAATGCGCGCGCCCGTACGGGCAGCCACCGCCTTGAGCGCTGCCTGGTCGATATCTGTGATGACAAGGTTCGCGCCGGCCTCGGCGAGGTGATCGCACGTATAACTGCCGACTGATCCCACGCCCTGTACGGCAACTGTCCGTCCGGTCAGGTCCCCGCTGCCGAGCGCACGCTTTGCGGTCTCGATAATGCCCAGATACACGCCGCGCGCCGTGACTGGCGACGGGTCGCCACTCGCCGCTTCGCCTTGGTCGAGCCCGGCGACATAAGCTGTCTCTTCGCGCACGATCGCCATGTCGGCGACGTCGATCCCCACATCCTCGGCCGTGTAATAGCGCCCCTGAAGGCTCTCGACCGCTCGGCCAAAAGCCCGGAACAGGTCCGGAGACTTGTCGGTCTTGGCATTGCCCCAGATCACCGCCTTGCCACCGCCGAGCGGAATGTCCGCCATGGCGTTCTTGTAGCTCATGCCCTGGCTGAGGCGCAGCACGTCCTTCAGCATGGCCTCGCCGGATGTAAAATTCCACATCCGCGTTCCCCCGGCTGCTGGGCCACGGGCTGTCGAATGGATCGCGATGATCGCTTTCAGGCCGCTGGCGGTATCCTGGAACAGGTGCACGCCTTCATGGGAATCGTAGGAGGGATGGTCGAACATGTGTGGAATCGCACTTGGTTGCAGATGAAACGAATTGCAGCGTTTAGGGTCTCGCTTCCCTTGGGTCAATCGCAATGGGCGCGACACAGGCACCTCTGGCCCAATCCTTGCCTGATTGCTACCCGCCTCATTTGAGTGCCCTTGCCACACCTCGCCTGCCCGGCTGGAAATCTCTTGTTAACCTTCAGAAAATTGACTCCTTCTCAGGAATTGACGCGTATCGTCTGCTCATAAAATGCAGCTTCGTCCTGTCCTCCTTGCCATCGGCATCATGACCGTCCTGCTCGGCGCGGCGATGATTCCGTGCGCGCTGATGGATTTGGCCGACAAGCGTCCTGAAGCGTATGTGTTTGCTGTCTCCGCATTCGGTTCCATGTTCATCGGCACGTGCCTCTGGGTGCTGGCGCGCGGCGGTGACCAGCGCACGGGCCAACGTGAGGCCTTCCTGCTGACCGTGCTTGTCTGGGTCTTCCTGCCCGCAGTCGCGGCGATTCCCTTCATTGCGTCCGGCATGAGCCTTACGGACGCGTTCTTCGAATGCATCTCCGGTCTCACCACGACAGGCGCGACCGTCCTCACGGGCCTCGACGATATGCCGCGCGGCCTGCTGCTCTGGCGCGCCATCCTGCAGTGGTTCGGCGGCATCGGCATTATCGTTACCGCCATCGCCATCCTGCCCCAACTTCGTGTCGGCGGGATGCAGCTGTTCGAACTCGAAAGCTCAGACCTCTCCGGCAAGTTCCTGCCACGTATTACCGACATCGCGGCCTATCTCGGCTTCACCTACCTCTTGATCTCGATGCTGTGCGCCCTCTGCTACTCCCTCGCCGGCATGAACTGGTTCGATGCCATCGCCCACTCCATGACCACGATGTCGGCCGGCGGCTATTCCACCCACGACCTGTCATTCGGCTATTTCAACGATACCAATGCGCCCTATGTCGCGACCGTCTTCATGTTCATCGCGGGGCTGCCGCAGAGCCTGCTGGCCATGATGCTTCTCCAGGGGCGGATCATGCCGATGATCAAGGACCCCCAGCCGCGCGTGTACCTTTTGATCGCACTCGTCCTCTCGATAGTGATCGTCGCCTATCACGAAATCGTCGTCGACCCGAAGAATCTTCGAGACCGCAGCCCACGCGTTCAAGGATGCCCTGTTCAATATAATCTCGGTGATGACGGGCACGGGATACGCATCGGCCCCCTATGACACGTGGGGGGAACCGGTCATGGCGATCTTCCTGGTCGCAACTTTTGTCGGCGGTTGCGCCGGTTCAGCCGCTTGCGGCCTCAAGATGTTTCGCCTTGAAATCACCGCGAAGGCCATCGTTGCTTATTCCCAGCGCATGACGATGCCTCACCGCAGAACGCCAATCCGGTATGGTGGAAAAGTGGTCGACGAAGAGACCCTTCAATCTGTCATGGTCTTCGTGTTCCTCTACCTCGCCACGTTTCTGGTCGCCGCAGCGCTTTTGTCCCTTTGCGGTCTGGACGCAATGACCGCCATTTCCGGTTCGGCGACCAGCGTCTCGAATGTCGGCCCCGGTCTGGGACCCATCATCGGGCCGTCCGGCACGTTCCAGACACTTCCTGATGCAGCCAAATGGATTTGCGCCATCGCCATGCTGCTTGGCCGGCTTGAATTCATCTCGGTCTTCGTCGTGCTGACACGCCGCTTCTGGCAGGGTTGATTATTCTCGCCGGGTCAATCTGGACTTCTGCAGCATTCCCTGAACATATGGCACACATGGTGCCACTAGAGCGCCCACGGGAGGAATTTGATATGTGGAAGACCCTGACGCTTGCCTCAACAGCGCTCGCGCTCGTCGCCTGCGGTGGAAACAAGCCTGAGGAAGCGCCTGCTGAAACCGCCGCAATCCCGCAAAGCGCTGCGCCGGAAGGTGCCACCGCCGGATACAACGCTGATCGCAACGCCTATTTCGGCGACATGCACATCCACACGCGCAACAGTTTCGACGCCTACATATTCAACGTCCGCCGTACCGCCGATGATGCGTACCGTTTCGCCAAGGGTGAGACGATCAAGCACCCGTCCGGGTTTGATATGACCATCGCGGGCGGCCCGCTCGATTTCTATACCGTCACCGATCACGCCGAGTATCTCGGCATCCTTCCGGCGATGAATTCCAAGGACTCGCCGCTCTCAGAACTACCACGCGCCAAGGACATGTTCTCGACCGATCCTGCCAAGATCCAGGCCGCCTTCCAGGGTGTCGGCGCCTCCGTCCGATCGGGCAACAAGATCGAGGACATGTACGACGAGCCACTGATCAACTCGGTCTGGGGGCAGAACATCGCCGCCGCCGAGAAGTACAATGAACCCGGCGTCTTCACCACGTTCTCGGCCTATGAATTCACGTCGGTCACAACACCGGACGAGAATGGCGGCTTTGGCGGCGGCAACCTGCACCGCAACGTGTTCTTCCGCGGCGAAGCACCGGCACGGGCCTTCTCGACGCTCGACTCGACGAACCCCGAAGATCTCTGGGACTGGATGGACGCACAGCGCGCCGAGGGCCGCGAGTCGATCGCCATTCCCCACAATTCCAATGTGTCTGACGGCCAGATGTTCCGGCTCGAAACCTACAATGGCGACCTTCTCGATGCCGCCTATGCCGACCAGCGCATGCGCAACGAACCCCTTGTCGAGGTCACGCAAGTCAAGGGCACGAGCGAGACCCATCCCGACCTGTCACCCAATGACGAGTGGGCCGATTTCGAAATCTATGAAGAGCTGCTTGCCAGTAACACGGTTTCAAGGACATCCGGGTCGTATGTGCGCGAGGCCTATCGCAATGGCCTCAAGATGCAGGAAGAAAAGGGATTTGATCCCTTCCGTTTCGGCCTGACCGCAGCATCCGACAGCCATGTTGCCGGCGGTGCCTATTCGGAAACGGATTATTGGTCGAAGATCGGCATTGTCGATGGCCTGCCTTTCCAGCGCGGTTCTGTGCCCATGCCCGGCATCAAGGACTGGGCCGACCAGCCGGACAACCAGACCACACAGAATGCAAGGCACTGGTTTTCACGCTGGTCAGCCTCCGGCCTGACCGGCGTCTGGGCAGAAGAAAATACACGCGACGCCATCTTTGATGCCTTCCGCCGCAAGGAAACCTTCGCCACGACTGGTCCTCGCATGAAGGTCCGCTTCTTCGGCGGCTTTGGCTACACCGCCGACACGCTCAATGCCACCGACCTCGCCAGACAGGCCTATGCCGGTGGCGTTCCGATGGGCGGCGATCTGGTCGGAACTGGCGAAGCGCCAAGCTTCATTGCCTGGGCCATCCAGGACGCGAACTCTGCGCCCCTCCAGCGCGTGCAGGTGGTCAAGGTCACCAGCAGCGGCGAAGCCGTTTTTGACGCGGCCTGTTCCGGCGGCGCTACACCCGACACCAACCATCGGTGTCCCGACAATGGCGCGAGTGTCGATGTCACGACCTGCGCCACGACAGTCGGCAGCGGTGCTGGCGAACTGAAAGCCCTCTGGACCGACCCCGACTTCGTGCCCGGCCAGCGCGCGACATACTATGTCCGCGTGCTCGAAAACCCGACCTGCCGCTGGTCGACATGGGAGGCCAACCGCAACGGAACGCCGCCCAATCCCGACCTGCCAACAACAATCCAGGAACGCGCCTATACGTCGCCGATCTGGTACATCCCGCCAGCCTAGATGAGACAGCTGCTGCGCGAGCCGCTTGTCCATTTCATCATCGTCGCATTGCTCGTGTTCGCCGGCCATGCGGCGTGGACGGCGCACGTCGCCGCCCGGAATGGCACCATCATCGTGACCCAGGAAGACATGCAACGCATGGCCGCGCTCTACGCGTCAGAATCCGGTGCGCTGCCCTCCCCGGAGGACATGGCTGCGATGGTGTCGGACCAGATCCGCGATGAAGCCCTGTCCCGCGAAGCCCGGCGCATCGGCCTCGATGCCGACGACACGATCATCGAACGTCGGCTCGCCCAGAAGATGAGCTTCATGGTTTCCGATCTCGCCAACGTGCCGGAACCCGACGAGAAGACGTTGCGGTCTTGGTACAACACTCACAAGGACACCTACACCGCACCGCCGAACGTCACCTTCGAACACGTCTTCCTCAGCACTGACGCTGGCACGCGTGCAGACGTAACCAGCCTCCTGGCCACGCTCAACGGCCCGTCGCCCCCCGACTGGCACACTTTGGGCGATCCCTTCATCCTCCAGCGTGCCTATGGCGATCTCCCGTTTCGCGAAACCGTTCGCCTGTTCGGGACAGATTTCGCCACCGCACTCTTCTCGCTCGACGCAGGCGATACCTGGCAAGGCCCCGTCAGGTCGGCCCTCGGGCTCCACCTCGTACACCTGATCGTGAAAAATGAGGGTAGCCTACGCCCCTTCGAGGACGTTCGCACGCAAGTGGAAGCTGACTGGCGCGACGAGACCCTTCGCACCGCTAACGAGACCGCCATCGCCGAAATCATCAAGCGCTACAAGGTGCGCATCGAAGGCGCCGAATGAGACGGGTCGTCTTCGCGCTCCTTGCCCTGTGCTGCATCCTGCTGCCAGCCACCGCACATGAGGTCCGCCCTGCCTATCTAGAAGTGACGGAAACAGGTCCGGGCACATTCGCCGTCACCTGGAAACAGCCTGTGCTCGACGGCAAGCGCCTGAAGCTCGACCCCGTGTTTCCAGATGGCTGCGACCGGCAGAGCGAACGCGCCGATGCCACTGCTGGCACCCTGGTCCAGCGCTGGGAGATGCAGTGCGATCTCTCGACAGGCCATATTGAAATCGCCGGTCTGGAGCGCACCCTCACGGATGCCTTTGTCCGCGTGGACCGCCTCACCGGCGACGATCTCTCGGCCGTCCTCCGTCCCGGCGCCCTGCGGCTGGACCTCTCCTCTCCGACAGGTGCGCCGACGGCCACCTATTTCCGGATCGGCGTGGAACACATCCTGTTCGGTTTCGACCACCTGCTCTTCGTGCTCGGCCTGGTCCTGCTGGTCCAGCCCCGCCAGCTGCTTGCGACCGTCACCGCCTTCACCCTGGCGCATTCCATCACGCTTGCCGCTGCTTCGCTGGGAGGCATCACCCTGCCCGGCCCGCCGGTCGAAATCGTGATCGCCATGAGCATCGCGCTGCTCGGCGCTGAAACTATCTATCGCAGCCGGGGCCGCGAGACGCTCAGCCAGCGCAAGCCCTGGCTCATCGCCTTCGGCTTCGGCCTGGTGCACGGGTTTGGATTTGCTGGCGCGCTGGCCGAAATCGGCTTGCCGAAAGGCGCCGAAGTGCTGGCCTTGCTGCTGTTCAACCTCGGCGTCGAGATCGGCCAGGTCGCCTTTGTCGGCGCTGTCCTGCTGCTGGTCTTCGTCGCCATGCGCCTCGCCCGCCTGCCGCTGGCGCCGGCCCGCATCGCCGCCGCGTATGCCATCGGCATCACCGGCGCCTATTGGGCAATCGAGCGGATCGTCAACGTTGTCGCCTGACGCCTATATCCCCAGCGCTTTCCACAACATCCGCGCCGCCACCAGTGCCAGCAACACGGCAAACAGGCGCTTGAGCAACACGGCGTCCAGGCTGTGCGCCAGTTTCGCCCCAACGGGAGCCATCGTCACCGTGAACACGGAAATCAGGGCAAAGGCGGCGAGGTTTACATAGCCGAGCGAAAACGGTGGCAGGTGCGGGCGTCCCCATCCGATGAAGATCGCCACGATCGCCGACGGCAGGCCAATCGCAACGCCCCAACCGGCGGCCGTCGCCACCGCCCGGTGGATCGGCCTGCCATAAAGCGTCATCAGGCTGACCCCGAACGTGCCCCCGCCAATCCCCATCAGCGCCGAGAGCGCCCCGATCGACATGCCCAGCCCGCCGCGTGCAACTCCCCCCGGCATCTCGTCCGCCAGCCGCCAGGTCGGCCGCCCGAAGAACAATTGCGCCGACAGGACAAAGGCCATTGTGCCGAAAATGCCGAGCAGGGCCTGTTTGGAGAGGAAGCCGCTCAGGCCCATGCCTGTCAGGGCGCCAATCACGATCCACGGCGCCCATGTCCGGATAATGCCCCAGTCCACCGCGCCATGGCTGTTATGTGCCATCACGCTGCGCGCCGATGTCAGGATGATCGTCGCCAGCGACGTGGCCACAGCCACATGCATCGCCGTTTCGCTGTAGCCCATGCCATCAAACAGGAAGAACAACACAGGCACGATCACCGCACCGCCGCCGATGCCGAACATGCCCGCCGCGAGCCCCGCAGCCGCGCCGGCTACCGCAAGACCAAGCAATAGCGGCCAGTACTGCAGGAAAATATCGATCATGTTTTCGCTTAGCGGGCCTGCCTGCAACTGGCTAGGGGGCCGGTTCTGACGAAACGACCCGGAATCCGATCTTACGGTCCCGCGTACCGCGTGACACCCGGGCCCGGTTTGCCGCCCGGTGAGTGGCCGCATTGTCCGACCATGCCCCGCCACGGATGACGCGCAGGTCACAGCTTCCGTTCAGCACGGCACCGCCATCCGTCGGGGCCGCCGAGTAATTGTTTACGTAACAGTCCTCAACCCATTCCCGGACGTTTCCCAGGGTCCCGACCAGGCCAAACCCGTTCTCCGGCAGGCTCGCGGTCGCCTGCGGACCGCCGGTCGCGACCTTCGACCGGTCGAAACCGTCGCCCCACCAATAGGCTGTTTGCGTTCCGCCACGCGCGGCATATTCCCATTCCGCCTCGGTCGGCAGGCGATATGTCCGCCCGGCCTTGCCCGACAGCCATTCCACATAGGCTTGCGCGTCACGCCAGGAAATCGACATGGCCGGCATGTCGCCGCGTGTTCCCGGATCTCCAGGACGGTAGCCTCGGCATCCGCCATCCGCGAGACAGGCGTCCCAGTCTTCATATGTGATCTCGCTGCGGCTCATCACGAAAGGCGCGAGCGTCACGCTGCGCAGCGGCCCTTCATTGCCAACCCGGCCGGATTCTGAATCGGGCGACCCCATCATGAATGCGCCCCCCGGGACGGAAACGATCACAGGACAGGTTTCACAGTCTTGCTGCGGACCAGACTGCTCCGGTTCCGGCAGGTCGACTTCAGGCGGTGCGTCTGCAGCTTCAGGGCCTTCCGGCGCGGTTTCCGCCACGACGTCCTCGATACCCGCTGCCTCAGCAGTCTCCAAAGACATGACGGACGCCGGATCGATTGGCACGGCGGCAGCGACGTCAACGGGCACTGAGTCTCCCATGTCCGCTGTTTCAGCGGCGGAGGCCCCGTCGCCACGGGATGGCATCAGCTTGCTCACGCCCCATCCGGCGCCGAACAGCAGGACCAGGCCACCGGCAATCATCGGCACGAGGGATGGCCTGTACTTTATACTTTTCGAAACCGCAGGCGCCGTTGCGGCGGCGGGCGTCTTTGCCTTCGTCTCCAGCGCCGCGATGCGATTGCGGGCGAGATCGGCAAAATGGCCCGCCGGGTAGCGCTTCAGGTAGGCGGCAAAGTCGGCGGCATCGGTCGATGACTGGATGGATGTCCAGAACGTGTTCTGGATCGTGCCGTCATCGGCGACAGGCGCGGCAACGGCGGGCGCTGGTTTGCCTGGCACGGCAGCCGGCTTCGGGGCGGGCACCGTTTCGGCTTTTGCGACGGTCTTGCGAGAAATGGCATGCCGAAGGTCGGTGACAAAGTCGATCCACCGCTGTTCGCTCCGGTCTCCGTCCCAGTCGATCAGGTCGGCCGTCTGCGTCAGCTCGAACAGGATCGGCCTGTCGGCGTTCTGGATCATCGCAGGTATCACGGCCGAATAGCGTTCGCCAAGCGTTGCTTCGGCACGCACCCATTTGGACTTCACCGACACGGTCGACCAGAGGACAACCACGACATCGGCGTTGCGCAGCATGCCTTCGGTCACCTCATCATAGGTCTGGCCTGCCTTGAGCACCTTGTCCCACCAGACGGTAAGGCCTTCTTCTTCCAGCGCTGCGGCCACCTGCTGCGCTTTCGGCCTGTCCGCGCGGCTGTAGGAGAGAAAAACATTCGCCATTCACGTCCCCTTGAAGCGGCTGTTTGGATACGTCAGGAAAGCCAGCTAAGCGATTACGATGACACAGAAATTTCGGTTTTCCAAACGCGATCGATTTCCGCCGGCGGCCATTGCAATCCTGCTTTGCCCAAAGCAGGATTGCATCAGGCTGCTGGCGGATCGTACCGTGCGGTGCACCGCGAAGGGGTGAGTGGAATGTTCAGGTTCAACGATGAGCTCTTGCTCAGCGCCGATGATCGCGACCTCGCCCAGAAAAAGTATCCGCGCGTCTACTTTGCCATGGACCATCCTGACTTGCGCACCGAATTCGAACGGGTTGACCGGCTGGCCAATGCCGCCAAGAAGCGCAGCCGGTCCATTGGATGCCTGACACTCAGTTTCGCCGTGGCGTCTCTTTTGACCTTCCCGCTTGAGCCCCTCATCACGGCTGCGTCCGGCGCGACGGCCGTGTCGCTCGACCTGTTCAAGGCCATCGCCATTGTCGGTGCTGTTTGCGGCGTTCTGGCCGTGATCTTCGGAAATCTCGGTCTCGCCTTCGGCAAGAGCAAACGTCGCTGGCTGCAGATGCGCCTGATGACCGAGCGCATGCGCCAATGGCAGGCTCAATATATCATCGCGCACATGGCCGACATTGTTCCAGCCGCCGGCTCTGAAACAGGACGCGCCGAATATGTCACGAACCGCGACCTCGCTTTCGAGCGGTTCCAGCGTTCCTTTCTCAGCCAGATCAGCAGCGAATATACGAAATACACCCGTCGGGAAGCCGTCGGGCATATGGGCCAGACCATGATCGACCAGGCAGGCCAGCAATCCTACTGGATCGATCCGGCCTGGGCCAAAGCGGCCGCCCGCAAACTGCCTGCCGATCCGGATGGAATTCTCGACGAGGTTTTCTCCGCCTGCGAGGAAACCCGCCTTCTCGGGCAGGTCCAGTACACAAACTATATATTGTCGTCCGAAGGATCGTTCTGGTCACTGCCGCGCAAGCAGATATCCATGTTGGGCAATACGATGTTCATCCTGGTGCTGTTGGCCTTCCTGTCAAACTTTCTGGCCCTCATGATCGCAATCTGGCCGGTCCCCTCATTCGAGCAGACGGTCGTGGGGTCCTTCGCAATCATCTTCGCGATCCTTGCCGTCGGCACCCGTTCGGTCGAGGAAGGCCTGCACCCTCAGCGAGAGCTCGCCCGGATGGAGCTTTACGCAGCCCAGGTGAACGCGGCGCTACAGCAGTTCACGTCAAGCAACTCGGCCGCCCGGAAAGTCGATGCATTGAAGGCGCTTGAGAAAGCATCGACCGATGAAATGATCGAATTCCTGGACGCAAACGAGCACGCCCGGTTTGTCCTCTGAGACTACCAGACGCCGGCCTGCTTAAGCGCCGCATCGAGGTCGGGCGGAATATCGAGCGCTGCCTCTCCGGTTTTCAGGTCGCGCGGCGCGTCTGTCGGTTTCAGGTAGCGCCAGCCCTGGAACGGGCGTTTGGCCTGCGCATAGGTTCGCACCAGCGTCGGGTCGAATACCAGTTCGCACATGGCGCGGCCTTCATCATCCTTGATCGCGCGGATGTCGATGATCCGTTGGCGCACCAGGATCGCCCGCTTGATCACCCAGTAGATCGAGCCGCCGTCGAGCATTTCCTCAGCGCGTTTCGGCGCCATGCGCGTGTGGTGGACGGGATGCTCCAGGCGCTGCAGCAGGCGGGTTTGCCAGTCAGCGAGGTCTTCGATCGTGTCGGCGCCCACGCACAGTTTCACCATGTGAATCGTCATGTAGCAAAGTCTAGCGTGCCCGGCCGTCCAATCCAGTCATCAATGTCGGCCTGGCTGTTTTGCCTCGCTCGAAATCCTGCTGCGCCTCGGCACTGGCAAAGAAGAATTCCGCGTTCACCACGCTGGCCGAATAGCGCCGCTCAATCTTACGGAAGGCTGCCCGCGCTTCCAGTTCCACTGAGAACCCGGACACATAGCTCATGCTCCAACGCGGTTCGGTGCGCAGGAAATAGCTCTGGTTGTACTTTGTCAGCTTGCCGCCTTCAGGCCCCGCCACCGGGTACGGCAGCGTATAATCTATCCGCAGGAATCGCTCACCCACCGGGTCGAGCCAGGCCGTCGCTTGCAGCCGCTCGGCCGCCCAGACATCGAATTCGCCGTCATTCTTGGATGGCGTGTGCCGGAAGGAAATTTGCCAAGCGTGCCCCCGGTCGTCGACCTGGACCCTTTGGCCAAGGCTGGCGCGCAGGTCGTCGGGAAACAATCTCCCATCAGGCGCGGCTTCGGCGGCCCAGTTCGCGGCCACTTCCTCCAGTTCATCATCCTCGCCCTGCCAGTCGACCACTTGCCAGCGTTCGGCGCCCGTCTTGCGGGGATCAAAGGCATATACACGCTTGGCCCGGTCGCTCTCCAGTTCCACGGTAAAGGCGGCGCGCAGCGTTTTCGGGGCCTCGGTTGCCGACAGCGCTGAATCCATCGGGCCGGACCCGGTTACCAGCGAAAACGCCATGAGTAGTGCAAGCCACATCGACAAAACCATCCCGATTGCACTTTTATCCACATTTGCGGCATCCATGCGGCAAAGGAGCAAAAGCACGTTTGGCTGCCATCCTAGGCGGCCAAGGATTTATGGGAGTTGAACGGCGCTGTCTGTCAGGGTTTCACATAGGCAATCGGCCGGCCGCTCTCGTCGAGCTTCAGGTATCGGTCCCGCAATTCCGTCTGGCGCGTTTCAAGGGACTGGACGTCCCCGTCAATCATCACGACATCGGCATTGGACGTCACTTCCAGCGGGTCGCCGTCCCAGACCACGATATCCGCCCGTGCGCCCGGACCGATCACGCCAAGCCCCTGCAGCCCGAATATTTCCGCAGGCGCCGTTGTCAGCGCTTTCATCGCATCATCATGCGACATGCCATTGGCCACCGCATTGCCGGCCACCTGGATCGCCAGACGGGCCTGATGGCTCGAATCGCCGAGATGCGAAATCGCAACCGTCACGCCGGCATCCATCATGCGCGACGCATTTTCCGCCGTGGCGCCGAGTTGCTCGAAGCTGGCCGGCAGGTTCGAAAAGGCATCGACGATCACCGGAATGCCGGATCTCGCCAATCGCGGTGCCACGCGCCAGCCTTCATCGGCCCCCACAATGGCAATCCTCAGTTTCGGGTTTGCCGTGGCAAAGTCCATGATCGCGTTGAGGTCGCTGGCCTTGTGTGCTTCGATCAGAATCAGCTGCTCCCCGCGCGACGCCGGGCCAAGAGCGGCCGCATCCACCCGGCCAAGCGCTGTGCCGTCATTGCTGGTAAAATACCGGGCCGGATAGGCGCCTGCATCGTCCAGCGCTGCCCGGAACTGTGCCCAGGCCGCCGGACGCGAACCGCCCGCCAATGCGGCGCCGCGATCGCCCAGCGACATAAGGAGAAACGCCTTGCGCGAAATATCTGTATCCACACCGCCGCTGGTATCAGCGACAAAGCCCTGACCGGCAAACAGGTTCGAACTTGCTTCAGGTGCCACCACAATCCGCGTGACCCCTTCGACACGCGTCACTGCCACGGCTGTCGAATCCGGATTGAACCCGTCTGCAGCATCCAGCGCAACCGAATAGTCGGAGCCGTCAGCCGACGTGTCATTGGTCGCGTCTTCCGCGTCAACCTCCACGATCCCGGTGCGCGAGAATGCGGAGATGATGCCCGGGCTGACCCATTTTCCGGTGGCGTCTATGACAGTTGCGTCCAGCGGAACAGCCGAACCGGCCTTGCCGACAGAGACGACCCGTCCCTTGTCGATCACGACAATCCCGCTCGGGATCGTGCCCTCGCTCGTTCCGGTCCACACATCTCCACCGACAATCGCAACAGGCGCGGCCAACACAGGCAGCGCAAAACTCGCCACCACGGCGATCAGGCTGGCAATACGGCGTCCGCTCATTTCATGTCTCCTTCACCAGGCTGGCCGAGTTCGAAATCCATCACGGGCCGGTTCGCCGCGTCGCTGCGGTCGTACATCAGGGCGCCGTCCACGAAGACCTGGTCGGCCTTGGTGTAGACGCTGAACGGATTGCCGGACCAGACAACCACGTCGGCCATCTTGCCAGGCACGAGGCTGCCGGTCTTGCCATCGATCCCCAGCGATTTTGCGGGGTTCAGCGACAGCCATTGCCACGCTTCCTGTTCGGGAATGTTGATGCCGATCTTCTTGCCGTCGGCCCAGGCCTTGGCAGCCTCCTGATTCAGGCGCTGGATTCCGATATCGCTGTCTGAATGGACAATCGCGCAGGCGCCGGCCTTGTGAACCAGGGGGATATTCTCCTTGATTCCGTCATAGGCTTCCATCTTGAAACCCCACCAGTCGGCCCACATCGACGAACAGGCACCGTATTCAGCCAGCTTGTCGGCAATCTTGTAGCTTTCGACGGCATGGTGGAAGGCGGTAACCTTGTAGCCAAATTCTCTCGAAATATCCATGACTTGCGCCATTTCGTCGGCGCGGTAGCAATGCATGTGGACAAGGATGTCGCCGTCGAGGACGCCTTTCAGCGTGTCCAGTTCAAGGTCGCGCATCGGGGCATCGCCACCTTCTTTCTCGTATTTTTCCCACTTGCGCTTGTAGTCGGCCGCACGGATCCACGACTCGCGATATCCGGCGACATTGCCCATCCGCGAATAGGGCGAACCGCCGGGATAGCTGCCATTGCCATAGCCGTAGACCCGTTTCGGATTCTCGCCGCAGGCCATTTTCAGCGTGTAGGGCGCGCCCGGGAACTTCATGCCCTGCACCGTCCGGCTTGGCACGTTCTTCAGCGTCACCCCGCGACCGCCAAACAGGTTCGCGCTGCCAGGCAGCACCTGCAGCGACGTGACGCCGCCCGCCAGTGCCCGCGTGAATCCCGGATCCTGAGGCCAGATGCCATGTTCGGACCAGACTTCCGCCGTCACCGGTCCGGAAATCTCGTTGCCATCACCATGCGCGCTCACACCCGGCGAGGGATAGACGCCGAGATGGCTGTGATTGTCGATGATACCGGGAGTCACCCAGCGGCCCGCCGCATCGATCACCTTGGCATCGCCCGGCGCCTTCAGGTCCTTGCCGATCGCCGACACTTTCCCGTTTTCGATGAGGAGGCTGCCATTCTCGATAAGTGCGCCGGTGCCATCGATGATCGTCGCATTCGAGATGAACACCGACGGGTTCGGATAAGGCGCATAGGTCGAGGGAAACGGATCCTTGGGAACCGTGATCTTGTCCGTGCCGTCGGCCTTGTCCGAGCCGCCGCACGCGGCCAGAATCAGGGCAAGGCACGATAGGCCCGCCAGGGAAATTCAATTCATGTCTGTCAGCCCCGCTCGCTGTAATGATTACAGGCGCATTTGTGCTCAGATTTGCCTCTGCGGCAAGGGGGGCGCCGCGTTCAGCGCTTGCGGGGTGGCGAAACGTTCTTTTCGCGGGCGAAAACCAGCTTCATCAGCCAGTTTGGTGCAAACCGTTCGACTCGCGGGTGGCGTTTCAGCACGCTTTCCATCCAGCGATGGCCCCAGACCGAATTGCGCCCCAGCAGGACAACGCCAAGGATGCCGAATGGCAGGCCGATCGGAATCAGCGGCGTCACGATGCCAATCGGAATCGACAGGGCGATCATCAACAGGCCGATCAGGGCCAGGACCTGGCGGAACGCGGTATTGAAACCGGAACGGAGTGGATCAGCCGGCCTTTGGGGCGGCAGGGTTGTCGTTTCGGTCATCGAGTTTACTTCGTCGTCAGCCATTTGCGGTGATATGGGGGTTCTGTAGTGGTCCGGCCAATGAAAACATCAGGATGTGTTCAAAGTCTGGCAACAGCGTTACCCGATTGCTACAAATGTGAAAATTCTTGCTGTCAATTGCGGGAACCGGGCATGAGGACAGCATGAAATTACAGTCCATCCAGATACTGCGCGGCCTCGCGGCACTTCTGGTCGTCCTCTATCACATCCGCGCCATGGAAGCGCTGGCCATCGGCAAGAACGGCCTCGGCGAGATACCGTTGCTCAACGGGTTCGTGACCAATGGCTTTGCCGGTGTCGACCTGTTCTTCGTGATTTCGGGCTTCATCATGGTTTACGTCACCGAAGGCATGCGGGCGGGCGTGAAGTCGAGCCTCGATTTCCTGTTCGCCCGCGCCACCCGGATCTATCCGCTCTGGTGGGTGTTTGCCGGGCTGATGCTGCTCATGTTCGCAGTCTATAACGGGGCCGGCTTGGGCGCTGGCTGGGATCGCGTCAGTCAGGGCCAGCCAATGGTGCCCTATCTCATCAAATCCTTCTTTCTCGTGCCGCAGAATGCTCACCCGGTACTCGGCGTCGGATGGACACTCGTCCATGAGATGTATTTCTACGCCACCTTCACGCTGATGCTGCTGGTGCCGCGCCGGTTCTGGCTCTGGATCCTTCTCGCCTGGGGCGCTATGGTCGCAGGCGGCTCGGCGTTCGGCCTGACCAAGCCATTTGCCGCAGATTTCAGCGCGCTCCTGTTCTACCCCATGACCATGGAATTCATCATGGGCGCCGTCGTCGGGCTCGCCGTCAGCTCAGGCATCGCCTGGCGCAGCGGCGTCGTCACGCTGGTGGCCGTGCTCTGGCTGATGGCCAGCCTCACCTTCCAGGGCGTCGATGACGCCAATCTCATGATGTGGGGGCGCGTCGTCTGGTTCGGCCTGCCCTGCACCCTGCTGGTCTACGGCTTCGCCACGCTCGAGCTGTCGGACCGCCAGGCCTGGCTTGTGCCCGTCGGAATCGGCGCGCTCATCGCCGCCATGATCAGCCTGCTCTATAATTTCGTGGCCGAAAGCGCCTTCTCCGACCGCCTAGGCGCCACCATCGTAACAGTCATCGTCGGCGCGCTGGCCATGTTCGCCGTCCTCTGGGCCGGCTGGCTCGCCGGCCAGGCCATGCCGGGTCGAATTCGCGCCATGACTCCTGGATTCATGCGGGTTCATCGCGGCCTGGCGCGCGTCGGCGACTGGTCGTTCTCACTCTATCTCTGCCACCCGCTCCTGCTCGCCCCGGTCCGGCTTGCCTTCGCAGAGGCCGCAAAAGTGCCATGGCTCGCACCGGTATTCCAGCTGGGCCGCGCAGGCCCCCTCGACAATATCGCGCTGATCGCGGTTTCGCTTGCAGCCACATTGCCGGCCGCAGCGCTATCGTACCGTTTCATCGAACGGCCGTTGATCATCGGTTTTGGCAAGCTGCGCGAACGCCTCTTCCACCGCAAACCTGACCCGGCCTCCGCCGGCTAGGCCACCTATTCCGCTGCGACCGTGTCCGCCGTCGGTGCCGTCCATTTCAGCACCGGCTTGCGGGCCGCCCGGGTCTCGTCGAGGCGCCGCGCCGGGGCGAGGTAAGGCGCGCCTTTCAGCGTCTCGTCGCCCTGCGCCGCGCGCCGCGCGATGCTCTCGAGTGACGCGCAGAACCGGTCCAGCTCCGCCTTGCTTTCGGTCTCGGTCGGCTCGATCAGCATCGCGCCATGTACAACCAGAGGGAAGTACATGGTCATCGGGTGGTAGCCCTCATCGATCAGTGCCTTGGCGATATCCAGCGTCTCGATCCCGTCCGCGGTGAACGCATCCGAGAACAGCGCCTCGTGCATGCAATAGCCCTCGAACGCCGGTGTCATCACATGCTTCAGCTTGGCCGCGATGTAGTTTGCGTTCAGCACGGCGTCCTCGGCAACCTGTTTCAAGCCGTCCGCGCCATGGCTGAGGATATAGGTCAGCGCCCGCACGAACATGCCCATCTGGCCATGGAAGGCCACCATGCGGCCAAAGCTCTCGCTCGCATCGCCGTCCATGTCCTCAACCAGCCGGAACACGCCGTCCTCGTCCTTCACCACGAAGGGCACGGGTGCATACGGCGCCAGCGCTTCGGACAGAACCGTCGGGCCCGAGCCGGGCCCGCCACCGCCATGCGGCGTGGAAAATGTCTTGTGCAGGTTGATGTGCATCGCATCAATGCCCAGGTCGCCCGGCCGCACGCGGCCCACGATGGCGTTGAAGTTCGCCCCGTCGCAATAGAAATAGCCGCCCGCCGCATGGACCAGGTCGGCAATCTCGCGGATGTCGGTTTCGAACAGGCCGCACGTGTTCGGATTGGTCAGCATGATGCCGGCAATGTCGTCCGTATGCTTCAGTTTCTCGCGCAGCATGTCCATGTCGACACGGCCCCGCTTGTTCGCCTTGATCTCGTCCACGATGAACCCGCACTGCACTGCTGTCGCCGGGTTCGTGCCGTGCGCCGAGGCGGGCACCAGGACACGCTTGCGCGTCTCGCCCTCGCCGCGCGCAATCAGCGCCTGCCGGATCGCCAGCATGCCCGCCAGCTCGCCATGCGCGCCCGCTTTCGGGCTCATCGCCACGGCCGGCATGTTGGTCAGCACTTTCAGCCAGGTCGCCAGCTCGTCGATCAGTTCCAGCGCGCCCTGCACGGTCGCCTGCGGCTGCATCGGGTGGATGTCGCCAAAACCCGCGAGGCGCGCCATCTTCTCGTTGAGGCGCGGATTGTGTTTCATCGTACAGCTGCCCAGCGGGAAGAAGCCGAGGTCGATGGCATAATTCCTCTGCGACAGGCGCATGTAATGGCGCACCATTTCCGGCTCAGACAGGCCCGGCAGGCCGGTCGGCACCTTGCGCGACACGCCGCCGAGACGGCCCGTCCGGTTCTGCGGCGCGGGCAGGTCCACACCGGTCGTCTCAGCTGTCCCGATCTCGAAGATCAGCCCCTCAGCCTGCAACAGGCCGCGTGAACCGGACACGGTCTCGATGGCAGACACGGAGGTCGATGTCGGCGCCGTCGGGCGGCCTTGCGTGTTCATGGTCATAGGGTTTCTCCCGAAACAGTATTTTGCGACAGGTAGCAGTTCGTTGGCTTGCTGGTATCTGGCCGCGTTCCTGCAGTCCAATGGGCGGAAATGAAGGGCCAGATTGCCTGCTCATACAGGCCGTCCCGAACCAATGTGTTGTGGTCGGATGCGTCGAAAAGGCGGTAGGTTTTTGGCGTGTTCGCCAATTCAAACAGTCGTTTCGACTGGCTGGACGGAATGACGCGATCGACGCCGCCGTGCGCCATCAAAACGGGCTCCTCAACTTGCTTGATCCGGCGATCGCTATGAAAAGGATGCTTGAGAACAAAATCCACCGGCACACCGGCCGTCTTTTGGCGAATGAGGTCTGCCATTGAATAGTAAGGCGCCTCAAGAATTAGCGCCCCGGCATCCTGCAAGCTAGCAAGGCGCGTCGCTGGGCCCGATCCGATCGAGAAGCCCTGAATGATCACATCATGTGACGCATAGCCTTTGGTCATGAGCCACGACCAGGCCGCATCTGCGTCTGCATTGAAGCCCCGCTCCGAGGGTTTTCCTGAAGAGCCCGAATAGCCACGCCAGGCTAGCGCCAGCAAGCCCACGCCTTGATCATGTATGCGTTCATACCGCCACACATCCCGATCAAGTCGGCTTCCATTGCCGTGCAGGAACAGGATAATCGGACACCCGGGCGAAGGAGGCGTATACCAACCGACAAGGTCCTCGCCATCCTTGGTCTGAATGTCTTCAACCTCAATGTATCCTGCCTTCGGCGCCACGCGCGTCGAATCCGGGTGAAAAAGCACCTTGTCCTGCATGGCGTAGGCACCGCCAAATACCAAGGCAAGGACCGTCGCTACAGCCGCAAGCAAGATAGCCGTCAGCTTCACTACACAATCTCCTTCAGCGCAGCCGCATAGGCCGCAATATCTTCCGGTGTCGTGCACTCGGTTGCCGCGCAGATGATCACGTCGCCCATCTTCTCGCCCGGGAACAGGCGGCTGGCCCGCACGCCGCCGACAACGCCGGCCTCGTCCAGCATGGCCAGCACCGCCTCGGCATTCATTGGCGTACGGAACGCAAACTCGTTGAAGAAGCGCGGCGTCAGGATTTCCACGCCCGGCACCGCCTCCAGCGCATTTGCCAGGTCGCACGCTGCCTCATGGTTCAGCAGCGCGAGGCCCTGCAGGCCCTTGTCGCCCAGCAGCGTCATGTGAGCGGTAAAAGCCAGCGCACAGAGGCCGGAATTAGTACAGATATTCGATGTCGCCTTGTCGCGGCGGATATGCTGCTCGCGCGTCGACAGGGTCAGCACGAAGCCGCGCTTGCCGTCGGCGTCCACAGTCTCGCCGCACAGGCGTCCCGGCATCTGGCGCACCAGTTTCTCCGTGCAGGCAAAGAGGCCCACATAGGGCCCGCCAAAACCGAGCGGCACGCCGATTGACTGGCCCTCGCCCACGGCAATGTCCGCGCCCATCTCGCCCGGAGGCGTCACGAGGCCCAGCGCCACAGCCTCGGTAAACACGGAGACAAACAGCGCGCCCTTGCCGTGCGCGGCATCGGCCACGCCGGACATGTCCGTCACCGTGCCGAAAATGTTGGGGCTCTGCCCGATTACGCAGGCTGTTTCATCATCCACCGCGTCGGCCAGCGCCATCTCGCCATCGACGGCCACCGCCAGTTGCACCACTTCCAGTCCCTGCGCCTCGCACAACAGCTTCGTCGCCGCCGCATAATGCGGGTGCAGGCCGCCCGACAGGATCACCTTCTTCCGGCGCGTCACGCGGGTCGCCATCACGGCGGCCTCGGCGCATGCGGTCGAGCCGTCATACATCGACGCGTTCGCCACATCCATCGCCGTCAGCGCCGCGACCTGCGTCTGGAATTCGAACAGGGTCTGCAACGTGCCCTGCGCGATTTCCGGCTGGTAAGGCGTGTAGGTCGTCAGGAATTCGGAGCGCTGGATCACCATGTCCACGCTGGCCGGGATATGGTGCTTGTAGGCGCCGCAGCCGACAAAGAACGGGCCGGACGAGGCCGAGCGGTTCTTGGCCGCAAGTTTCGAGAGATGGCGCTCAACTGCCAGCTCCCCCTGATGGTCCGGCAGGCCGGCCACCTTGCCGCCCAGCCGGACGGCCTTGGGCACATCGGCGTAGAAGTCATCGACGCTTTTGGCGCCGATCACCTTCAGCATCGCCTTGCGGTCATCATCAGTCAGGGGAAGGTAGCGCATGGATTAGAGGCCCTTGCAAAATTCGGCATAAGCGGCGGCGTCCATCAGTCCGTCCAGCTCTCCGGCGTCGGACAGCTTGATGACACAGAACCAGCCGTCGGTTTCCGCATGTTCGTTCACCGTCTCCGGCGCATCCGCCAGCGCGCCATTGGCATCGACCACTTCGCCGCTGACAGGTGCGTACACGTCAGACGCTGCCTTGACGCTCTCGACGACGGCCATGTCGTCGCCCTTCTTCACTGTCTTTCCGATGTCAGGCGTCTCGACGAACACGACGTCGCCCAGCTGCTCGGCAGCATATTTCGTGATGCCGACGGTGCCCTTGTCACCGTCAACGCTGACCCACTCATGGTCTTCTGTGTAATAGGTCGCCATGGGTCTCTCCCCCTGTTTAGCGTTTGTAATTGTGCGGAACGAAAGGCAGCGCGACGATTTCGCCGGGCCGCGCCTTGCCACGCACCATCAGATCGATTTTCGTACCGGGCGCCGCATGGGCGGCGGCGACATAGCCCATCGCCACCGGATGATCGACGCTGGGGCCAAAGCCGCCGGAGGTCACCACGCCCACAGCCTTGCCACCCACGTGCACTTCCGTTCCCTCGCGTGCCGGGGCCCGCTCCAGCGGACGGATACCTACGCGCTTCTCCGCCGGGCCGTCCTTCAGCGCCGACAGGATCCGCGCCGCGCCGGGGAAATTGCCCGCCTCGCGCCGCTTCTTCTGGATCACCCAGGCAAGATCGGCCTCAACCGGGTCGCGGCGTGTGTCCATGTCATGCCCATACAGGCACAGCCCGGCTTCCAGACGCAGCGAATCGCGCGCGCCAAGGCCGATCATCTCGACCCGCTCGTCGGTGAGCATTTCCTCGACCAATGACAGGCCGGCAGACGGCGCCACTAATACCTCGAACCCGTCCTCGCCCGTATAGCCGCAGCGTGACACGATGCAGCGCGTCCCGCTCAGCTCGAACGGCATGTGATGCATGAATTTCAGCTCTTCGCAGCCGGGAAAGAAATCGCTTATCACGTCCACGGCTTCCGGCCCCTGCAGCGCGAACAGGATGCGGTCGTCGGCGCGCGTCAGCACGGCCTTACCCGCCAGCGCCTTTTCGAAGATCGCCCAGTCCTGCTCCTTCACCGCGCCGTTGACGACGATGTACAGGCTGCCCTGCGCCTCATCGCCCAGCGGCCGCGTGATGATCAGATCGTCGAGGATGCCGCCATCTGCGTTCAGCAGCACGGTCAGGCGCGCCTGGCCCTGTTTCAGGCCCGCAATATCAGACGGCACCAGCGTCTCGACCAGCGCCGCAATCTTCGCATGCGCTGCGTCGCCGCCGCCAATCCCCTCTTCCAGGGACAGGAAACACGGGCCCATGTGCGACACGTCGAACAGGCCCGCATGCGTGCGCGTCCACTTATGCTCGTCCATCACGCCCATCGGGTATTGCACCGGCATTTCATAGCCCGCGAACGGCACCAGCTTGGCGCCGCGCGCAACATGCAGGTCGTAAAGCGGCGTACGCTTCAACGCATCGGTTGGGGTGTCTGCCATGGCGCCATCAATCCAAAAGGTGACGGATCGGCACTCAAGCCGAAAGACCGTCGCCCCCGCTGTCCTGGGCGCCTGAGAGATTCCGCCCGCTCTTCACTCGACTCGGCTCATCCTGAGCGAAGTCGAAGGACGAGCCGTGGCTTGCTCCTTCGGCGAGGCCTCGAGGGCCTCTTTCCAGCGTGTTGGCCCTGCCCGGTCCGTTTGCCTGAGCGTTTCCGGGGCGGTTGCGCCTTCGGCGGCAGCTTCAAGAGCTGCTCTCTCCCGGGACAGAGTTGAATTGGCTTCGAACTAGAACGGATTCGAACGCCCGGCAAGCAACGACTGCTGCGACTCGCGCCCTATCCACAATTGTGCCTGCTGATCGGTCAGGCCCCCGCAGGCCTGCCTCCGAACCAGCTCTGGACCAGGCTCCACGCATTCTTCGATCCGGCAAATGCCTTTTCGGTCGCCCGCGCGGCATGCGAGGTCAGCCCGCCGCATCGTTTCAGCAGGTCGGTGACGACCGAACCGGATTCCTGCTTCACACCCTCCAGCGCCTCTTCCGATATCGCCTTGGCCTGTCCGGCCGACCAGCCCTTGAAGCTGCGGCAACGGCGTTTCGCCAGGTAGCCGAGCTTCAGCGTCATCATCGCATTGATGCCCCCATCCATCAGCGGTCCGGCCACCAGCCCGCCCATGCGGCCGAGCAGGCTGCCGATCACATCGCCTGTTATGTCGGTCACGTCTTCCAGCGCTCGCGACACGACAACGATGGCGGCGACATCCCGCAGGATGCGCAGGCTCCCGCCCAGATGCGGCCGGCCAAAATAGATCCGCGACACCCGCGCAATCAGATTGGCATTCCGCCAGAGCACAATGAAGGCATCGACCGTCCCATTCATCGACACGGCCGTCGCCACGCCCACACCGACAGCCTCGGCATGGATCAGCGAATTCACTTTCGCGTCCAGCGGCTTCAGAAGGGCTTCGATATGGTCCCGCTCGAAGGCTTCAAGCTCCACGGACACGGCCATGGCCTCGTCCTTTGACGCCTGCAATGAGCGCTCCAGCAGGGCACGCCCCTTGGCGACGCCCTCGCGAATGGCGTCGCTTTCATCCTGCACCAGCGGGTTCCGGGCCAGCATGTCGAGGTATTTCAGGTCGTATTTCAGCCGTGCGGCTAGCGCCGACGGCTCAGGCGCTTTCGGATCGATCACAATGGAGGGGGGCCTCGCCGCAACCGGCATGGCCAGGAAGGATCGGATCGGCCGGCCGACCATGATGGCGAGAATGAGCGCCAGGATCACCACATAGGCATAGCCCAGAACCGGATGCACATCGTCGAACATGCGGTAGAACAGGAATCCCTGCCCGATGACGACGAGGAAGGCGATCACGATGAACGCGGTCGCTGACCATTTCAGGAACCGCCAGCCCTGCGCCCATTGCGAGGCAAGTTCCCACTGAACGCCTTCGCCTGCCCCGGCGCTTTCGTCTTTGAGTGCCTTCGCCATTGTCGTCTCCTCTGCATCGCGGTCGATCCGTCGCTACAGAAGATATAGGCACACAAGGGCGCGATGCCCTACATGCGCTCAGGCACGTCGATGCCGAGAATCCCGAGGCCCGCTTCCAGCTGCCTCAATACGGCTGTTGCCAGCGCCAGCCGGCTCGCCCGCAGCGCCGGGTCAGTCTCATTCGCAATCGGCAGCGCGCCATAGAAGCCGCTGAAGGCCTGGCTCAGGCCGAACACGTGCTCGCACAATATGTGCGGCATGCGCTTCTCGCGCGCGCCCAGCAGCGCCGCACCGAACCCGTCCAGCGCCAGCACCAGCGCCCGTTCGGCGTCATGCCCCACCGCGATCTCGCCCGGCGCATTGCCGTCCGCTTCGGCCCGCCGCAACAGCGACTTGATCCGCACCGCGGCGTACATCAGGTACGGTCCCGTCTTGCCCTCGAAACTCGTGAACCGGTCGAGGTCGAACACGTAATTCGTCGTGCGCGTGTTCTGCAGGTCGGCAAAGCGCAGCGCTGCCACCGCGACTGCCCGCGCCACGCTCGCCCGTTCTTCCGGCCCCATGTCATCGGGCAGGTTCGCCGCGCCAAGCTTTCGGTCCGCCTCTTCCAGCGCCATCGCGTTCAGGTCCGCCAGTCGCAGCACCCCGCCCTCGCGCGTCTTGAACGGCTTGCCGTCCGGCCCGTTCACCGTGCCGAAGCCGATATGTTCCAGCTGGTCCTCGCGGATCAGGCCCAGCAGGTCGGCGGCCCGGAACACCTGCTCGAAATGCAGCGCCTGGCGCTGGTCGACGACATACAGCATCCGCTCCGGGGTCGGCGTCATCACCGTCATCCGGTCCTCGATCGTCGCCAGGTCGGTCGTGTGATAGCCCGTGCCGCCGCGCGAATTCAGCAGCATGACCGGCGGCATCTCCTTCTTGTCGCTCTCGCGCGCCACCGGCACGATCAGCGCGCCCTGGCTTTCCGCGGCAAGGCCCGCCTTGCGGTACTGTTCGATCAGGCCGGGGATCAGGTGGTCGACATCGCTCTCGCCCTTCCACAGGTCGAACGAGACATTGAGGAAGGCATAGTCCACTTTCAGCGCCGCCACCGACACCTGGATGAAATGCTTGAGCAGCGCGCGATAGCCTGCCCGGCCCGCCTGCAGCTCCGCCACGGCATTCTGCGAACGCTGGTTGCGCGCCGGATCGTCCTTCGCCTTGGCGCTGGCGGCCGGATACAGCCGCCCGAGATCCTCGATCGTCACCGGCGGTTCGTCCGGATAGGGCCCGGAATAGCTCTCGTCGAAATAGACCAGGTCCGGCTGCTCGTCATGCAGTTCGGTGACCAGGTGCCCCATTTGCAGGCCCCAGTCGCCCAGGTGCGTGTCGGACGTCACCGTATCGCCGAGGAATTTCAGCAATCGCTGCAGCGTGTCGCCGATCACCGCCGAGCGCAAATGCCCGACATGCATCGGCTTGGCCACGTTCGGCCCGCCAAAATCGATCACCGTCACCTGCGGATCGTTCGCCGGTTCCGCGCCCGCTTTGTCGCTCGCCAGGATATCCGCCGCGCGGGCCGACAGGGCATCGTCGGATACCCGGATATTGATAAAGCCCGGGCCTGCCACCTCGGCCGACAGGACCAGCGGGTGCCCCTTCAGCGCCTCGGCAATCTCGCCGGCAATCTCGCGCGGGTTCCGGCCGGCAGATTTCGCCGCGCCCATCGCGCCATTGCACTGGAAATCGGCCAGTTCCGGCTTGTCGGACCGGCGCACGTCGCCCCAGCGCGCCTCCAGCCCCATGGCAGAGAAGGCGGCGCCAGCAGCGGCCGTCAGGTCTCTGATCAGGTTCGCCATGGTTTACTTTTCAGCGTTGAGGCGGAAGCGCTTGCCCGCCCGGTTGAATTCCAGCTGTTCCGGCGTCAGGTCGAAGCCGACCACGATCTCGAAGTTCGACCCGGCGATCGATTCATCCAGCCGGGGGATTTCGATCCTGTCGAAGGATTCGGTCTTGCCAGCCAGTTTCCGGCCCTTGAAATCGGCCTCGACCGAAAAATACTCCTTGGCCAGCACCTTGCCGTTGCGCCGCGTCACAGCGACGAAATACGGATAGGCATGCTTGTCGGAGGTGGCTGCATCGCCCTTGCCGAAAGCAAAATCCACTTCCATCTGCGCCACCAGCGGGTCATCGTCCGAATAGCGGCAGAACATGCGCACATCGGTGATTTCAGCGGTATATCGGATATTCGTATAGAGTTCTTCGGCACCGTCCACGAACTTCACATAACGGGCGACATCATAAATCGACCCCATCGGCGGGCACGGCCCGGCATTCTGGCGCGTGTCGAATGTCTCGGCGATTTTCGACTGGCATCCGACGAGCATCGCCGCCGCGAGAAGGGTAACAAATATGCGCATGCGTCGGCGTGTCCTTCTTGGCCTGAGGAAAAGGCCTGTCCATCTGTAGCTGGAGATGTGTTAAAGGGCTGCGCGCTTCGGCGCAACGCCGCAGAGGCAGGAGAATATTAAATGACCGACAGGCCTGCCCTGACCATTCGCCTTGCGGCGCCCCGCGGTTTCTGCGCCGGGGTCGACCGAGCGATCCAGATTGTCGAGGAAGCCCTCGGAAAATGGGGCGCACCGGTCTATGTCCGGCACGAAATCGTCCACAATGCCCATGTTGTCAGCCGCCTTGAGGCCATGGGCGCCATATTCGTTGAAGAACTGGACGAATGTCCGACCGACCGGCCGGTCATCTTTTCCGCCCATGGCGTGCCGAAATCGGTGCCCGCAGAAGCCGCTGCCCGCCAGATGATCTATGTCGATGCCACCTGCCCGCTCGTCTCCAAGGTCCATGTCGAGGCCGAACGCCATCATACCGAGGGCCGCGAGATCGTCCTCATCGGCCATGCGGGCCATCCGGAAGTGATCGGCACGATGGGCCAGCTTCTCGGCGGTGGAATCACGCTGATCGAGACCATTGCAGATGTGGAACGCTTCGTACCGAAAGATCCGAAAAACCTCGCTTTTGTTACACAAACCACCCTGTCGGTGGACGATACGGCCGAAATTGTCGCCGCCCTGCAGGCCCGGTTCCCCGAGATCGCCAGCCCCCACAAGGAAGACATCTGCTACGCCACGACCAATCGTCAGGACGCCGTAAAAGTGCTCGCGCCCGGCGCCGGGCTGGTCCTCGTCATCGGCGCCCGCACCAGCTCCAATTCCGTCCGCCTCGTCGAAGTCGCCCTGCGCGCCGGGGCCAGGCGCGCCGAACTCGTCGCCAGCGCCGAAAACATCGACTGGTCATGGTTCGACAATGTTGCCACGCTGGGCCTGACCGCCGGCGCCAGCGCGCCGGAAGACCTTGTCCAGGGTGTCATCGACGCCTGCCGCACGCGTTTTGAGGTGACGCTAGACACGGTCGAAACCGCCCGCGAGTCTGTCACTTTCAAGCTTCCCCGCATCCTTTCCGACTAGGCAGGCACGGCTTGAGACTGGTCCGGGGCGCTGTAACTTACCTGTTTTTCAATGCATAATGCTAATGATTATGTATCGATTTTGCCGTATTGGCAGGCGATCCTGCCCCAGAACCACGAGAGCTGCGTCCCATGGCATTCGACAAGTCAGAACCATCCGAGCAGATGAACGTCCTCAAGCGGCGGGCCAAGCTGTTCCTGCGCCAACTCGCCCGTCCTATCGACCATCAGGACGTGGTCGATCATGTCCGCGAAGAAGGCCAGATGTCGGGCCGCTATATTTTCATGGCGGTCATGTCCTGTGCCATCGCAACTCTCGGCCTCCTGCTCTCCTCGCCTGCGGTCATCATCGGCGCCATGCTGATTTCCCCGCTCATGGGCCCGATCATGCTGATGGGCTTCTCGCTCAGCATCCTTGACCTCCCGGCCATGCGCCGCGCCATGTTCTCGATGGCCTGCGGCGTCGCCGCCTCGATCACGATCTCCTTCCTGATCGTCAAGCTCTCGCCGCTCACCGAGATCACGCCCGAAATCGTCGCACGTACACGGCCGAACTTTTTCGACCTCCTCGTCGCCATTTTCTCAGGCCTCGCAGGCGGATATGCCGTTATCCAGCGCAAGGGCGAAACCATTGTCGGCGTGGCCATCGCCACCGCCCTGATGCCGCCGCTCGCCGTCACCGGCTATGGCCTCGCGGTCGGCTCCATGCAGGTCGCAGGCGGCTCCTTCTTCCTGTTCATGACCAACCTGCTCGCGATTGCCCTCTCGGTCACCGTCCTGTCCCGCCTCTACAGTTTCGGTGCCGGCCACGGCAAACGCAGCACGCTCTGGCAAGGCGCGCTGATCCTGTCCGTCTTCGCTGCGCTCTCCGTCCCGCTCGGGCTCGCCCTGCGCGACATTGCCTATGAGACGACGGCCATCAACACGGTCAAGTCGGCCCTGCTCAATCCTTTTTCCGACCATGACTCCCGCGTGTCGGATGTATCGGTGACCTTCCCGAAAGGATCGGAGATCCGCGTCGATGCCACCGTGCTCACCCGCACCCGCGTACCGGATGCCGAAACCGTCCTCGCCGCCGATCTCACAACTCGCCTTGGCCGCCCGGTCGCGGTCAATCTCGGCCAGGTGCTGATCGACGAGGACAAGACACTCGAAGCAGAGGCCTATCTGCGCATGGCGGACTCATCGATCGCTGCGCCGCTGCGCGCCGAAATCTCCCGGCTCGAAAGCCTCGGAAAGCTCCGCCAGTCCGAAGCCGAGCTGCGCGCCGCCGTTCCGTTCCAGCTTGCCGCGGCAGACATCGACGCCGAACACAAAACCGCCAAACTGATCGCCGCACCGCATGATGGCCTGTCGATCTCGGCCTATCGCACCATGGAAGAAGGCCTGAAAACCAACTTCCCGAACTGGACGATCCACATCGTTCCGCCGGTCGCCGAACTGCCGCTGATCGCATTCGACAATGGCGAGAACACGATCTCGCCAGCCGGCGAGTCCGTTCTCGGTGACAGTATCTGGGCGCTTGAACGCTGGTCGTCGAAATCGGTCGAAGTCGTCGGCTATGCGTCGACATCCGGCGCGCTCCAGCGTTTCGACAATCGCACCCTTGCCTATCAACGCGCTGTCACCGTCGCCGACCGCCTCACCCAGGCCGGCTTCACCGCCTCGCCCGTCGGCGAATATCGCGCCTATCGTCAGACTGCCGATGAACGCCAGCTCGGCTACCAGCGCTTCCAGACCGTTCTCATCCGCCCGGGCTCGTAAGACCAGGCGGTCGCAACCGCTTGCAGCATTTGCTGCGGCCCGGCCGTTGTGACAGCGAAGCGGGGCATATTGGCTGAGTCGTGCGGGGTCAGGGGTCGGACGCACCACCGGCAGCCGCGGCCTGAAAGTAGTTCGCGACCTCACCCAGCCATTCCAGGCGCGCCTGCAACATCGCGCGAGCACCTTCGTGAACCAGCCATTCAATGTCTTCGCCCGCTGATTTCAGGCGCAGCATTTTTTCGTTGATCGCAGCGAGAGACGTTTGGGTCGTTGCAATCATTCCCTTGATGGCGTTCACGCGCTCATGGCCGCCGAGAAGCATCAGGAAATGCACCCGCGTGCGAATCGGGTCGGCCGAGGCGTCGCCAATCCAGTCCGGAGATTCCATCAGCCAATCTCGGACAGCCTCACGACCGGACGGTGTCACGAATAGTTGCTTGGCCCCTCGCTTGTCGTCGCCGTCCTGCTCGGACCGAATAAGGCCACGCGCGACAAGTCGCCTGATCAGGGGGTAAATCGACCCTGTGCTTGCGCGCCAGGTCGATGCGGCTGACTGCTCGAAGCTCATGCGCACGTAATAGGCCGTACAAGGCCCGTCCCGCGCAATGAGGGCAATCACGCATGCCTCCAGCTCTGTCATGATGCCTTGTCTGCCTCCGGGGCCACTTGCCGTTTTGGATTGCTTGGCTATTATAGTGCGAAACGCACTATTGCAAGGATTGTGTGATGACCATGAAATCGAGTCGTATCCAGCGTCCGGCAACGCTGGTCCTGTGGGCAGCGCCGCTCATCCTGGCACTGGCGATACCGGGAGTGGGAGTCCTCTGCTCCCTCGCAATTGTCCTCGCCGCGCTGGTTTTTCATCGCGATGCGCGCAGTGCAGCCCTGCCTCTTTGGAAACGCGGACCAGTAACGTCGCTCCTGCTCGGCCTGACTATCGGCTTGGTCACGCATTTCACCATGTCGACCATGATCGAACCGGCCTTGCAGAATGTCTTCAACCAGCCTGTTGATCTCAGCAATTTCGATGCGGTCGAAGGCAATCTCACGAACTATTTGGTATTGTTAGCCGTCGGATTGCTCTTCGGCGGCATCGCCGAGGAGCTGGTTTTCCGCGGCTATATTATCGGCTGGGGCACGCGCCTGTTCGGATCGCGCGCAGGCCCCCTGCTCGCAATTGCCTCTGCGGTCGTATTCGGGTTGGCCCATCTCTACCAGGGCCTGCCCGGTGTTGTCGCCACGGGTCTGGTGGGCCTGGTTTTCGGGATCACCTATCTGGCATCCGGGCGCCGGCTCGCACCGGCCGTCTTCACCCATATGACAGTCAACCTGCTCGGCATAACCGAGCTCTATCTTGGCCACCCATTCGTCTCGCCTTTGTTCGGCGCCTGACCTGCCGTCATGGTGGAAAGCCTCCACCTTACCCGCCCCCTGCTGGCCTGCGCGTATAATGCGCAGCGATGCCATCCTTTTCCCTCCTCACGCCCCCCTCGGGCGCCGTACGTGCTGGTCCTTATTCAAATTCTCCCGCTGATCTGCCATAAGCGCGCCCATGACCTATACCGTTGCCGCCTTCTACAAGTTCGTTGCCCTGCCCGATTTTGAATCCCGCCAGCCCGCGCTGGCCGAAACGCTTGCCGCTGCTGGCGTGAAAGGCACCGTCCTGCTTGCCTCCGAGGGCGTCAATGGCACCATCGCCGGCAGTGCGGACGCCATCGAAACGGCCCTCGCCGCCCTGCGCGCCTTGCCCGGTTGCGAAACGCTGGAGGCCAAATTCGCCGAGACAGACGAGATGCCTTTCCTGCGCCTGAAAGTGCGCCTGAAGCGCGAGATCGTATCCATGGGCGTGCCCGGCACCGACCCGAACGCGCTTGTCGGCACCTATGTCGCGCCCGCGGCCTGGAACGCCCTGATCTCGGATCCCGATACCGTGCTCATCGATACGCGTAACGATTACGAAGTCGCCATCGGCACGTTCGAAGGCGCCATCGACCCGCAGACAAAGACCTTCCGCGAATTCCCTGACTGGTTCCGCGACTTCCGGGCAAAACTGGAAGCGGAAGGCCGCACGCCAAAAGTGGCCATGTTCTGTACCGGCGGCATCCGCTGCGAGAAGGCCACCAGCTTCGTCAAGGCCGAAGGCATCGACGACGTTTTCCACCTTGAGGGCGGCATCCTGAAATATCTCGAGACGGTGCCGGAATCCGACACCAAATGGCAGGGCGAGTGTTTCGTCTTCGACGAGCGCGTTTCGGTCCGCCACGACCTCACCCCCGGCTCCTATGACATGTGCCATGCCTGCAAGCGGCCGCTGTCCGAGGCCGACATGGCCCATCCCGCCTATGAGCCCGGTGTCGCCTGTCCGCATTGCATGGGCGAAATGAGCGACGCACAGCGCGCCCGCTTCGCCGAGCGCCAGAAGCAGATCGATCTCGCCAGGGCCCGTGGGCAACAGCATATGGGCCCGGAGGCGCGCCGGAACGAGGACGCATGAACCTTCCAGTGCTCTACACATTCCGCCGCTGTCCCTATGCCATGCGCGCCCGCCTCGCCCTCGCCATCAGCGGCGCCAAAGTCCGCGTCCGCGAGGTGGTCCTGCGCGACAAACCGGCCGAGATGCTCGCCGCCAGTCCCAAGGGCACCGTCCCGGTCCTCGTCCTGCCCGATGGCCAGGTCATCGACGAGAGCCTCGATGTCATGCGCTGGGCGCTGGCCCGGAACGATCCCGAAAACTGGCTCGGCGCCGACCCCGCCGAGACTGCTGCGCTGATCGATGAATGCGACGGCCCGTTCAAGCACGCGCTCGACCGGTACAAATACCCGACCCGCTATGACGGCGTTGATCCAGTCGCCCAGCGCGCGGCGGGACTGGCCATCCTGCGGACGTGGGACACCCGTATCACCCCCTCAGGCACCCACTTGCTAGCCCCTCACCGCACCCTTGCCGACATGGCGATTTTCCCCTTCGTGCGCCAGTTCGCCGCCACCGACCGCACATGGTTCGCTACGCAGTCCCTGCCCGCGCTGAAGCCCTGGCTGGAAAACCACCTCGCCAGCCCGCTGTTCAAATCGATCATGACCAAGCACGCCCAATGGCAGCCCGGCGGTGCCGAACCGCTGCTGGCACAGGCCATCTGACCCTCTTGAAAAATTCTGCGGCAGGCGTAAATACGCCGCTCTTCGGTTCGGAGTGTGGCTCAGCCTGGTAGAGCACCGCCTTCGGGAGGCGGGGGTCGGAGGTTCAAATCCTCTCACTCCGACCATTTCCCGGCAACGAAATTACCCCGCCAGCGCGGCTTTCACCGCCGCCAGCGCCTCATCCGCCTTGCCCGCATCCGGCCCACCGGCCTGCGCCATGTCCGGACGCCCGCCACCGCCCTGGCCGCCGAGTGCGGCTGCGGCAAGCTTCACAAGGTCCACCGCCGAATATTTTGCGGTCAGGTCGGCGGTAACACCGATCGCGACCCCGGCCTTGCCATCGGCCACGCCGACAAAGACCACGACGCCGGACCCGATTTTTGCCTTGGCCTCGTCAACCAGCGCGCGCAGGTCCTTGCCGCCGACGCCTTCCGCGACCCGCGCGATCAGGTTGACGCCATTGACCACTTCCGGCCCCGCAGGCGCGCCGCCGCCTCCGCCCATGGCCAGCTTGCGCTTGGCATCGGCCAGTTCCTTCTCCAGCGCACGGCGTTCTTCCGTCAGGACGGTGACCTTGCGCGGGACATCCTTGAGAGGCACTTTCAGGTTCTCGGCCAGGTCCTCGGCAATCCGTGCGCGGCCCTTGAGATAGGCCAGCGCCTCGGCGCCGGTTGCTGCTTCGATCCGTCGAACGCCAGCGGATACACCGCTCTCGGACGTAATCACGAACACGGCGATGTCGCCTGAACGATCGACATGCGTGCCACCGCAAAGTTCGACCGAATATGCCTTGCCGTCGCCCTTGCCCATCGACAGGACGCGGACTTCATCTCCGTACTTCTCGCCGAACAGGGCCAGCGCGCCTGCCTCGATGGCTTTCTCTGGCGACGTCACCTTGATGTCGGTCGCAGCGTTCTGGCGGATCACGGCATTGACCTGGTCCTCGATGGCCTCAAGCTCCGCCGCCGACACCGGCGCGCCGTGCGAGAAATCAAACCGCAGGCGGTCGGCTTCGACCAGCGAGCCTTTTTGCGTGACGTGCTCACCGAGCACATTGCGCAGGGCGGCATGCAGCAGGTGGGTTGCGGAATGGTTCGCCATGATGGCGCGCCGCCGCGTCGCGTCGACATGCAGTTTCGCCTTCGCACCAAGCTTGGCCGAGCCGCTGACGAGTTCGCCGACATGGACATTCACATCGCCAGCCCGCTTCTGCACGTCGCGCACGATGAAGCGCGCGCCGCCGTCGAACGTGATCTCGCCATGGTCGCCGGCCTGGCCGCCGCTCTCGGCATAGAAGGGCGTCGCGTCGAACACGAGTTCGGCTGCGCCCGGCTGGAGCGTGTCGACCAGTGCGCCGCCAGAAGCGATGGCAACAAGCTTGCCCTGCCCCTCGGTGCCGGAATAGCCGCCGAACTTCGTGGCGCCGGATTTCTCACGCACGGCGAACCAGATGTCATCGGTTGCTGCATCGCCTGACGAGAAGCCCGCGCTGCGCGAACCTTCGCGCTGGACATCCATCGCAGCATCGAAACCGGCCGTATCGACCGACATGCCGCGCGCCCGCAGGATATCCTGCGTGAGGTCGAGCGGAAAACCGAACGTGTCATAGAGGCGGAAGGCCGTGTCGCCTGACAAGGCATCGCCTTTGCCAAGGCCGGTCGTTGCCTCCTCGAGCAGCGAAAGGCCGCGCCCGAGCGTACGCTGGAAGCGGGATTCTTCCTGTTCGAGGGCCGATTCGATCGCGGCTTTCGCGCGGCCCAGTTCCGGATAGGCCTTGCCCATTTCGCCGATCAGGGCTGGCGTGAGGCGGTGCATCATCGGTTCGCGGGCGCCAAGCAAATGGCCGTGGCGCATGGCGCGTCGCATGATGCGGCGCAGGACATAGCCGCGCCCTTCATTCGAGGGCAGCACGCCATCGGCGATCAGGAAAGCGGAGGTACGCAAATGGTCTGCAATCACACGGAACGACGCCAGATGGTCGCCTGCCGCCTTCGCGCCATAGAGGGCCTCTTCCGCCTTGATCAGGTTTGCGAAGAGGTCGATCTCGTAATTGTTGTGCACGCCCTGCATCACCGCCGCGATGCGCTCGAGGCCCATGCCGGTATCGATCGACGGCTTGGGCAATGGCTTGCGCGATCCGTCCGCCGACTGGTCGAACTGCATGAAGACCAGGTTCCATATCTCGATGAAACGGTCGCCATCCTCGTCCGGGCTGCCGGGAGGGCCGCCGGCAATCTTGTCGCCGTGATCGTAGAAGATTTCCGAGCACGGCCCGCAGGGGCCGGTATCGCCCATGGACCAGAAATTGTCCGATGTACCGATGCGAATGATCCGGTCGTCGGACAATCCTGCAACTTTTTTCCACAGCGCGGCGGCTTCGTCGTCCTCGGCATAGACGGTTACGAGCAGGCGCTTCGGATCGAGACCGAACTGTTTGGTCACCAGCTCCCAGCCATAGACGATCGCCTGTTCCTTGAAATAGTCGCCGAACGAGAAATTGCCGAGCATCTCAAAGAATGTGTGGTGACGGGCCGTATAGCCGACATTGTCGAGGTCATTGTGCTTGCCGCCAGCCCGGACACACTTTTGCGACGTGGTGGCGCGCGGCGCGAACGGGGTTTCGGCGCCAGTGAAGATGTTCTTGAACGGGACCATGCCCGCATTGACGAACAGCAGGGTCGGATCGTTCTGCGGCACAAGCGGCGCAGAGGCGCGGCGCGCATGTCCCTGCTTCTCGAAAAAGGAGAGGAAAGCTTCGCGGATATCGTTGACGCCGGTCATGTTCAGTGTCCTAGCCGAAATTATTCATGTGCGGCGAGGACAGTCCTGCGCCGGTTCCAACCGGCGATATAAAGGTCCCTTTGCGGCGCGCCAAGCCGGGTGCGCCACAAAGGGACAAGATCAGGTGAAAGACCTGACTGCAAACCAAGCCCTGAACTGCCTGTTTTCAGGCTTTTCAGGGCGCAGAACGGGGCTGGTCAGCCTTTGGCTGCATCCGGTTCGATATCGTCATCCGAGCCCGCTTCCATGCCTGCCGTAAGGAGTTCGTCGGCGAGGAGACCCGCATTCCGGCGAATCAAATCCTCGACCTCGTCGGCTATGGCCGGGTTTTCCTTCAGGAAGGTCCGCGTTTTCTCACGTCCCTGGCCCATGCGTTCACCCTTGTAGGAATACCATGACCCCGACTTCTCGATGACTTCCGCCTTGACCCCGAGGTCGATCAGCTCGCCGGTCTTGGAAATGCCTTCGCCATAGATGATGTCGAACTCGACCTGCCGGAATGGCGGGGCCACCTTGTTCTTGACCACTTTGACGCGCGTCTGGTTGCCGATGACCTCGTCACGGTCCTTGATCTGGCCGATGCGGCGGATATCAAGACGGACCGACGCATAGAATTTCAGCGCATTGCCGCCAGACGTGGTTTCCGGGCTGCCGAACATGACACCGATCTTCATGCGGATCTGGTTGATAAAGATCACGGTACATTTCGATTTCGAAATCGAACCGGTGAGCTTGCGCAGGGCCTGGCTCATCAGGCGCGCCTGCAGGCCGGGAAGGGAATCGCCCATCTCGCCTTCAAGTTCCGCGCGCGGGGTGAGCGCAGCCACGGAGTCGATGACCAGCAATTCCACTGCGCCGGACCGTACCAGCGTGTCAGCAATTTCCAGCGCCTGTTCGCCGGTGTCCGGCTGCGAGATAAGGAGATCATCCAGATCGACGCCCAGCTTGCCAGCATAGACCGGGTCCAGCGCGTGTTCGGCATCAACAAAGGCGCACACACCGCCATTCTTCTGCGCTTCAGCCACACAATGCAGGGCCAGCGTCGTCTTGCCCGAGCTTTCGGGGCCGTAGACCTCGATGATCCGCCCGCGCGGAATGCCGCCAATTCCCAGCGCAATGTCGAGACCGAGCGAACCGGTCGAAACCGCTTCGATGTCCATGACCTTGCGATCGCCAAGGCGCATCACCGAGCCCTTGCCGAATGCACGTTCAATATTACCTAGAGCCGTTTCAAGAGCCTTCTGCTTATCCACACCGGATTCCTTATCCACTAGTTGAAGCGCTGGTTTGGCCATGAGTCGTCTCCTTAGGTCCACTATGGGGGTCAGTTTGGCAAGGCCCCCTATTGCCGTCCATGTTCCGCATGTACCATGTTTGTTCTCAAGAACAAAGCAGAAACTTCCTGTCCGCTGCACCTTTTCTTTTCCGCGCCGATCAGGCATGGTGGTGACATGTTGACCCGATCCAACCGACAGGCGGGCGAAGCGCGGCTTCGCTACCTAGATGCTGACGTCCAGGTGCTTGCACCGGGCGATTTTGTTGTGTGCGCCGTAACCGGCCGGAAGATCCCGCTGCAGGCCCTGCGCTATTGGAGCGTCGACCTGCAGGAAGCCTATTGGGACGCCGCAGCAGCCGGCACCCGCATGGTGCCCGCCAAGGGATGATGCTGCGCGAACTCCTGCTGGCGGTCGTGATGTGTTCAGGAGCGTGCGCACAAGTACCTGCCGCCGACGAACGCCAAGCCGCGACCCCAGCCTCCCCGACCTGCGGCGGCGCCCTCAAGCAGGGCGGCCTTGTCGTCTGTTACGCGGCCCCCGGCGAAACGATGACGGTCGCTGGCGTGAAACAGGTGGTTGATGACACCGGCACGGCCCAGTTCGGCATCAATACCAGCGCACCCCCCGTGATTGGCTGGTCTGCTGCGAGCGGCGCCTATGGCGACCTGGCCATTGCCGCGCGTGACGATGAATTCCGCACGATCACAGGTTTCGATTGCGACAAGGTCGATGCCCGCTCGCCCGAACAGAAGGCGCATGCCGCGCGCAGCTGGCAGGCCAAGCAGGCCGCCTTTGCCAGCCTGAATCCTGGCGTCGGCGCCCTCCACGGCTTCATCAGGCCAGCCAGTGTGCCTGCCTCGTCGCCCTTCGGCCCGACACGAAAATATATCGGCGTCTCGAAAGTTACCGGCAAGCCGTGCGAAAAAACCTCCGTCCACCAAGGCTATGACATGGCCGCTCCCGTCGGCACGCCGGTTGTGGCGCCCGCAGCGGGCATGGTCATCCTTGCCGACCCGGACCTCTATTATGAAGGTGGCGCCGTGTTCCTCGATCACGGGCACGGTCTGACCTCGGTGTTCATGCACCTTTCCGAAGTCGATGTTTCCACCGGCGATGTGGTGAAGCGCGGGGACCTGCTCGCCAAGACCGGCAATACAGGCCGCACGACCGGTCCGCACCTTCACTGGGCCGTCAAATGGCGCAATGTCGCGAACGCTGACCGCAGCGGCGATTTCTATATCGACCCGGCCCTGCTGCTGGACTTGCCGGTGTCCGATCCAGAATGACCAACTAGGTGGGGCATCCTGCGGCTTTTTTCGGTGCAGTTGATGCGGGTCAATGCGCTCAGACTGCGAGTGCGGGATACTTGCTCCAACAAAGGAGCAGTTCAGATGTCCCATACAGGAATCAGTGTCCTCGACAACGCCACGCAGGACGTCAATATTTGGCTCAACGACGTGTCCAGGCATGCGCATTGGGAAGACAAGAACCGCAGCTATCGCTTGCTGCGCGCCACCTTGCATACTCTCCGCGACTGGCTCAGCGTCGATGAAGCCGCCGATCTGGCCGCCCAGCTGCCGATGCTTGTCCGCGGCATCTATTATGAAGGCTGGAACCCGTCGGCGACACCTGTGCCAGAACGCAAGCTGGAACAATTCTACGAACGCGTTCAGCACGAATTCAGAACCGATCCACTGAAGAACCCGCAACTTTGCGTGTCCGCCGTGTTCGCAGTGCTCAGCGAACGTATTTCGAAAGGCGAGATCGACCAGGTCAAGAACTCCATGCGCAAGGACTTGCGCAACCTCTGGCCTGCGACCTAGGTCACAGCGCCGCTCACTCCCAGACGCATCAGTCCGTCCGCCAGACGACGTCGCTCGCGCCGACAAATCGCGCCATGCGGCCGAGTTCGGCATCCAGCTTTGCCTGACGCGCATCGGTCCATTTCACGCCCGGCTCGGGCCACAGCTGGTGCACGCTAAGCTCGCCCTTGTCGCGGTCCGACTTCACCTCGATCCGCCCGACGAACCGGTCGCCCTCCAGCAGCGGATAGACATAATAGCCCCATTGGCGCTTGGCGGCGGGCACGAAAATCTCAACCCGGTAGTCGAAACCGAACAAGCGCGAAAGGCGGGTGCGATCGCGGATCACAGGGTCGAACGGATTGAGGATGCGCAGGCGCGACGTCGGCGCCGGGACGGCTGATAGGCGCGCTTCGATATCCGGAAGGGCAAGCGCTGCGTTCCACGTGCCGTTCGAGGATTCGACTTCCACCGGCACGAGTTCGTCGGCATTCGCCGCCGTCCACGCCTTCACTTCCGGCAAGTCCGCTGCCGCCCAGAAGCGCTGCACATCGCCTTCCGTCCCGAAGGCCAGCCGCGCCAGCGCTTCGCGGCAAAGCCAGTCGACCTGTGCCGCGTCGCTGTGCTCAGCCTCACGCATGTCATCCGGGATCACGCGATGCGTCAGGTCGTAGTATTTGGTGAAATTCTCCCGGTGCGACGTCGAGAGCTCGCCCGCATACCACATGTAATCGAGCGCCAGCTTGTGCGGCGGGCGGCGCCACATTTCGCGCTTGCCCGCGATCTTGGTGTCGAACGCCTTGGTGCTGAGCGGGCCTTCCGCCTCGATGCGTGCGCGAATACCGGCGCGACCATCTTCGTCCAGCATGCCGCGATGCCATTCCCAGCCGCGCACCTTTTCCTCGAGCCGGCGGAACTGGCGGCGCCACATGGGATAGAAATCCATCGGGATGAGCGAGGCGTCGTGAGTAAAATGCTCGAACACATGCCGATCGCGAGCGAGGCATTTTTCCAGCATCGGTTCGCGGAAATTCTGGTTGCGGCTCCACAGGATATGGTCATGCGCGCGCGCGACGACGCGGATCGTGTCGAGCTGGACAAATCCCAGCCCCCGAATGATGCCCGCCAAGTCCAGAGGCCCCGTTGGCGCCGCCGACAGAAGCTGGACATCCAGCCACAGGCGGCGGGCATCCCGGTTGGAAATCCTGAGAGCCATCGACCCGCCTCAGGGGATCAGCAATGTGGCGCCGGTGGTCTTGCCGCTCTCGATGGCACGATGCGCGTCGCCTGCGTCCGACAGGGCAAACCGCTGGCCGATATCGGCTTTCAGGGTGCCATCCTTCAGCGCGCCAAGCAGCAGGCCGGCGCCGCGGGCCAGCGCCTCTGGGGAATCGATGAAATGAAACAGGGTGGGGCGCGTCAGTATCAAGGAGCCGCCCTGCGCCAGCCGGCCCGGCGGCACCGGATCGGGCGCACCGGACGCATTGCCATAGGAAATCATCCAGCCGCGTTTTTTCAGGCTGTTGAGGGACGCCTCGAAACTCACTTTGCCGACACTGTCGAGCGCAACATCCACGCCCTGGCCATCGGTCAGCGCGCGCACTTGCTGGGCAACATTGTCATAGCCGACGATCACATCGCTGGCGCCGGCAGCCCGGGCCATCCCGGCTTTCTTTTCAGACGAGGTGACCGCAATCACCCGCGCGCCAAGGCTGGCCGCCCACGGCACGAGCAGGCTGCCGACGCCGCCGACGGGCGCCCATACGAGCAGCGTGTCGCCCTTTTTGACAGGACGGATCTCGAACAGGAGCATCCAGGCTGTCAGGCCTTTCAGCATTACGGCGGCGGCGTCTTCCTCGCTGACGCCATCCGGCAGGGGCAGCAGCATGGCGGCCGGCGCCGTCACATGCGTTGCATAGGTGCCCGATGCCACATAGCCGACCCGGTCGCCGGGTTTCACATGGGTCACGCCCTCGCCGACAGCCTCGACGATGCCAGCCCCCTCGCCGCCCGGCGTGTACGGGAACTTCACCGGATAGAGACCGGTGCGCTGGTAGGTGTCGATGAAATTGAGGCCAACCGCCGACTGGCGGACCAGGGCCTGTCCGGGGCCGGGCTGTTTCGGTTCGAAGGCTTCCTTCGTGAGAACCTCCGGGCCGCCGGTTTCATGAATGCGGATGGCGTAAGGGTGGGTCATCTAGTGGTCTCCGTTGGCGATCGCGTTGCCCCGCGCGCGGATGTTGAGCAGTTCCACGGCGAGCGAGAAGGCAATCGCAAAATAGAGGTAGCCACGGGGGATGTGGAAGCCGAGACCGTCGGCAACAAGGGCCACGCCGACAAGAAGGATGAAGGACAGGGCCAGCATCTTAGTGGTCGGGTGCTCGCCGATGAATTTGGCGAGCGGGTCTGCCGCCACGGCCATGACGATGGTCGACAGGACAACCGCGCTGACCATCACGACCAGGTCGTCCGTCATGCCGACCGCCGTGATGACGCTGTCGAGCGAGAAGACGGCATTGATGACGAAGAGCTGGATGATGACTGCCGAGAACCCGCTCTTGGCATCGCTTTCCTCATGGCCCGTGCCTTCGACAGCGGCGTGAATCTCTTCGGTGCCCTTCCACAGCAGGAACAGGCCGCCGCCCAGCAGGATCAGGTCCTTCAGGGTCACATCCTCGACATGGTGCATAAGCGCCTCATCGCCGCCGGACAGAATCTGCGCGAATGCGTGCGGCATCTGGAAAAGGGCATTCTTGTCGAGGCCGATGATGACGAAGATCAGCGACAGCATGGCAACGCGCAGAATCATGGCGCCCCAGATGCCGATTCGGGTCGCTTGCGCCTTCTCCTTGCCCTGCAGCTTGCCGGTTGCAATCGACACGAACAGGAGGTTGTCGATCCCGAGAACGACTTCCAGGAAGGTCAGCGTGGCGAGACTTCCCCAGAAGGCGGGAGAGGCCAGGAATTCGAACATGGCAGGACATCCTCTTTTTTGGGAATCGGAGAGGCTGCAGTGAAGCGGAGCAAAGGGTGGATAGCAAGACCGACTCGCGCTGCACTGGCAGCATGAACCAGCGACTTGTCTTCACCTGCGGCGTCGATGAGGCCGGGCGCGGCCCCTGGGCCGGGCCGGTCACGGCAGCCGCCGTCGTGCTCGACCCCGCCGCGCCGATCGAGGGGCTGACCGATTCCAAAGCCCTCAGCGAAGCCAGGCGCGATGCCCTGGCCCCGCTGATCCGCGAGCGGGCGCTGGCCTTCTGTGTCGCCCATGCCAGCGTCGCGGAAATCGACACCATGAACATTCGCGAAGCCACTTTCCTGGCCATGACCCGGGCGGTAGAGGGCGTGGCCGATCAATGCGCCCTCGGCATGATCCTGATCGACGGCAATGCATTGCCGAAACGCCTGCCCTGCGAGGCCCGCGCCATTGTGAAGGGCGACCTGACCGAGCCGGCCATTTCGGCCGCATCGATCCTCGCCAAGACGGTGCGCGACGCCCTGATGCAGGACCTTGATGCACGCCATCCCGGCTATGGTTTTGCCCGCCACAAGGGCTATGGCACGGCGGCGCATGCTGAAGCCCTGACCCGCCTCGGCCCCAGCCCTGCGCACCGCACGAGTTTCCGGCCCGTGCGCGCGGCGATGCTGGCCGGCTGATCCAAAGCTTAATCCGGCGTTAACCAACGCTGTTTCAGGCTGCCACTTTGGGGACGGAGACGAAGCTCATGTGGATATTGTTTGGTTGGCATACCTGGTTCGGCGAATCCGGCCGGCCTTACCGCTTCAAGATCACGCTGACGCCGAAAGGCCTGCCCGATGGCGGCGGCATCTATATCTTCGTCCAGAGGCGCTTCGTATTCTTCCTGTTCCCGCTCTATATCGGCAAGGCGACCAATTTCCGCTCGCGCCTGATCGGCCATGAGCGCTGGTGGGAAGCCTGGTGGAAGCGCGGCGCGACCGAACGCCATGTGCTCGTGATCGACAAGGCGAACGACCGGGCGCGGATCGAGGAAGACCTGATCCGCAATTACCAGCCGAAGATGAACGATATCCTCGTCCCGCGCGGCGCGGATGATGCACCGAACAACAAGCGCCTGCGCCGCTGGTGGCGTTTCAAGCGCATGTTCCGGATCCCCTTTTTCAGCTGAACGCCGCGTCCAGCACGCACGGCGCCTGAGGGGGCGCTTGGGGTGAGGTCTGGGTGTTGTGCGGTGGGGGTATGGGTCAGGTATCGGGGATGTTGACCCCGTATTCCCGGCGAAAGCCGGCATAGTCGACAGTACATCCGGACAGAATGGCCTGAGGCCCCGGCATTCGCCGGGAACATGGGAACGGGGCATCTGTCAGCGCGCGCGCCAGTCCGTCCGAGACGGGTGCACGAAAAGCGCACGAAGGATGCCCGGAGAAATCGTCCGAGAGCTGGATGACCACGACCCGCCCGTTCCACATCACGCCCCACAGCATCTGGCTGCCGGGACCACCGGCGGCGCGGAACCATTGTTTCAAACGCCGTATGCGCCAGAAGATCAGCGGCCAGATCGGCCACAGGTACCAGGGCAGGCCGGGCATGGGAGTGAGGAGGCTGAAAGATGGCATCGCGGCGTATTATACACCGAGTGCGGCAGGGTGAGGATAAGAGCAGCGCTGTGCCCCAAAACGAACGTCGCCTGTGGGCCAAAGGCAGACATTGGAAAAGCGGCGTTCAACGATCGTTATTGGCCCTTACGCGTCATCGAACGCGGTTGCTCGGAGTGGCTGGATGATCCCGATTGCAGACGTTTCAAGTTGGCACATGAGAGATCGAGATTGGTTTTCCTCGTGTCCTACTGAAGGCTGTATTTGGTTTCACACGAAAGAAAGCCAACCGCGTTACGGCCAGATCCAAAGACGCAATTGATAACAAATACCCATATCAGAAACCGAGTGCTGGAGCCGCAGGACCGCCGGGTTGGCGAATGGCTCACTACTCGGCGGCTTGCACCAACGCTAACAGTTTCTCCACGCTGCGCGCCGGGTCGGCAGGGTCATCCTTGATCCCAATATCGGGCACAAGGCCGCGCGTTCCCTCTTCGCCGCTGGCGCGGGTAAAGACATAGAGCGGAGCGAGCACTTCCAACCCCGTATGCGGCAACACGTCGCTTTGAACCTGGGCTGTCTGGTTGGCTGGACCCTCGGTTTCTTCTCCTGCAATGACAGCGAGGTCGTTATCCTGCACTGTGGCGGCAAAGACGACGGCCTGAGAATAGGTAAGTTTGCCAATCAATACGTAGACGCGCCCTTCGAACGGCTTCGGTGGCTCCGATGCTAAGCGAGTCATTTGCCGTAAAGGCACGGTGACCACCGTGCCGAGCGAGGCTCCAGGCAAACGAGCCGCGTTTTCCTCTGTCACTCGCGCTGTTATGCGCGCGGTGGTGGCGACGGACTCACTCGAAAGATAGCCAATCAGCAGGTCGGACAGATCGCGGGCGCCACCGCCGTTATCGCGCAGATCGATGATTAAAGTGTTTGCGCCAGACAGACGGATGTCGTCAAAAGCACGTTCGAGAAATGCTGCAAACTGCGTGCTATACTGCAACTCAAATGTGGGCACATTCAGCAGCGCCGCGCCGTGACCCAAGCGCTCATATTGGAATCCAGGATCGTCGCTGACCTCGTTCACGCCCAATTTCATTGTCACAGTTTGGCGCGTGCCGTCCTGATTCAGTAAGCTGACACGATACTTATCGAAGCCGCCATAGGCGAGCCAAAAATATTCGGCGAAATAGCGCTCCATGATCAGGCGCTGCAATTCCGGCGTTTCGCCACGCATGCGCGGAGCGAGTCGCGCGACAATGCTTTGCGAGTCGATGTTATTGATTTCGAGTATTTGCGCGCCGGGAGCAGCGCCCATTTCTGCTTCCGCATTATAGGCAATGCGCAAAATTCCGCCCTGACCGATGGTCACGGGCGCGGGGAACAGGCGTCCGCCGTCAGCTTGATAGGATTCGATGGCAGCCACAGGACGTCGCAGGCCCGTATGAGCATCACCGAACAGAGGATTTACAACTGCCATCGCCATCCACGCTTCAGGCAAACTCATAAACGCAGGTAGCGAGGCGCGCACTTGCTGGGCTTTTGTACTAATCGCTTCGAAGTCCGCACTGCGAGCAATATCTGGGTGCGTGCTGGTGATAAACTCCAGAAGCGCTTCGTAGTCTTCCTCGATCTCAGCGCGGGTGAATTGTGGAGTATCAGGCGTTGACGCCGTAGCGCATGCTGTAAGCATGATGGCTGCAGTGAGCAGCGTGGACATCACCAGTTTCATTGTTTCACCCTTTTTGCATTGCGGCGGTTGGAGGAAGTTGGGCCTTTCGCAATGCGCTCCTCCAGCGGGCAACGAACCAGCTCCTCCATCGCTGCAAAAACGACCTCAGATAAATCGGTGCCAATCTCGGTGTATAGCTCTCGAAATGCTTTATCTGCGTCCCGAAGGACGTCTGCCAGCAGCTGCGCTTCCGTTCTGCCCTTTGGCGACAATGCCAGCACACTGCGCCGTCCGTCGCGCGGGTCGCTATTGCGCTCGACAAGGCCTAATTCAAGGAGCGCCTCTACACGTTGTGTCGCCAACTGGTGCGGCTGACGCAGTTCGCGCGCGATATCCGCCGTCGAGAGGCCGCTCCGTTCACTTATCAACAACATCGTTGACGCGGTGGTTGAGCGGAACGTCGCGCCCCGCGAACGCAACAACGCTTCTCCCTGATCGACAATAAGGTCTACCAACCGGCCGAGCCGATTTCCAATAAATGCCTCGCGCGCTGCGTGGCAATCTACAAAAGAAAGAAATGGGCCCGACATATACAACATATTGTACAATATATTGTATATGTCAAGCAGTGTGCTTTCACCCGCACAGATTGGATTTCTACTTGCAGCCAATCTCGGTCGCGAGTTTGTCCGATCACGAATGTCTGCTTCTACGCCCGCAGCGGTCGTTAGACGCAACAAGCGGTATGACTGTGTTTTGGCGAGTCCCAGACGGCCACACAATCTATGCCCAATGACCGAAATCGGATTGTTGAAGCCATTTAGTATTTTATGCCGGACATCGCGATACCTCCCTCTCACTCTGGAAGAGGTGGACCAGCGCCCGCAGGGCGTGGGAGGTGAGGGGGTGGCAAGGGTGCGGTATGGCACAGGGCGATTAATTCCCGCCCGCTTCCCGTGGCAAAGCTGCGCGCCATGGCTGATACAACCGCACCCCTCGCCCCGCCCTTGTTTGCCGACGCCCCGTCATCGGTGAATTTCAAGAAGCTGCGCAAGCGGCTGGTGCGCGGCGCGCTGAAGGCCGTGGACGATTTCAAGATGGTCGACCGGCGCGCGGTGGATGCCGGTGACAAGCCCCGCCCGAAATGGCTGGTCTGCCTGTCGGGCGGCAAGGATTCCTACGGCCTGCTGGCGGTTCTCATGGACCTGCAATGGCAGGGCGCGCTGCCGGTGGACCTGATTGCCTGCAACCTGGACCAGGGCCAACCAGGCTTTCCAAAACATGTCTTGCCGGACTGGCTGGACACGACCGGCGTCAAATACCGGATCGAGACGGAAGACACCTATTCCATCGTCACCGAAAAGGTCGAGGCAGGCCGCACCTATTGTTCCATGTGCTCGCGCCTGCGCCGGGGCATCCTCTACCGGATCGCGCGGGAGGAAGGCTGCGAGGCCATCGTGCTGGGCCATCACCGCGACGACGCGCTGGAAACCTTCATGATGAATTTCGTGCATGGCGGGCGCCTGGCCGCGATGCCGCCGAAACTGCTGAACGACGAGGGCGACTGCTTCGTGCTGCGCCCGCTGATCACGGCGGCGGAAGACGACCTGGCGAAGTTTGCCGAGGCGATGGCCTTCCCGATCATTCCCTGCAACCTGTGCGGCAGCCAGGACGGCCTGCAGCGCGTGGCGATGAAACAGATGCTGGACGAGTGGGAACGCAAGAAGCCCGGCGTGCGGCAGGTCATGGCGCATGCGCTGGCCACCGTGCGCCCAAGCCATTTGCACGACCCGCGCGTGTTCGACTTTGCCGGGCTGGAGATCGGCGGCAAGGGCGAGGACGACCCGAACGTGCCGTTCTAGCCTTCTGAAGGCACGTCGGGGGCCTGGACGAACAGCAGGATGATGCCGCTGGCCATGGAATACTGGAACGCGCCTGTCATCGCCGCGGCGCCAAGGTCTGTTTGCCACATCTGGAAATAGGCACCGCCCACGGCGAGGAACATGCCGAACCAGACGACCAGCGCCATGGCGCAGCCGAGAATGGCGTATTTCTTGGCCATGTTGAACATGCCGGACGGCTCGTTGCGCGCCCGCACCATGTCGTACGCTCCCTTGAAAGACAGCCCGGCGATCAGGAGTTCGCCTATGATGATGACGCAGAGCGTTGCCACGATCAGCGGGGGCCATGTGATCGCCGGACCGAACGCATTCGGATAAGCGGCATGGCCTTCCATCGGCAGGACGCCGGTGACGAAACTGATCGCCTGCTTGAAATTCACGATATTGTTCAGCCCGTAGAACAGGCCTTGCAGGCCGACAAAAACCACGAGCGCAATTTTCGACATCCGGATCATCATTGCCTCCCCTATCCCAATGTACCGGCGAGGCTACACGCATTTGGCGCGCGAGGCGAATAGCGGCGCCGCGCGGATTGCCCTAGCGCAGGATCTTGCCCCGGCGCACACGCACCACGACCAGCCAGATGCCGGCCAGCGTCAGCACTAGCGACAGGAAGGCGGCGAGTTTCATCCACCACGTGGTGAAGGTTTCGCGCGACGTCCAGTCCATGATGTGCAGCCCCCAGAGCAGGTCAAAGGTGCGCCACAGGCCGGTGCGGACGGCGGCGACATCGCCCGTCTGCGGATCGATCCAGAATGTCGCGGTATCGTTGCCAGCGAACTCGGCGCGCCACATGGCACGGCCATGGCCGCGTCCGGCCTCTCGCGGGGCCGGGTCGACCAGGACCAGGCCAGCCAGTGCGCCGTCGCCCGCCCAGCCGGTTTCGGCCACATCGCGGGCCAGCGCCTCGCTGAGCGGCGAGAGCGGCGTGCCCGTGGCGGCGTCGAACAGCGCCTTGCCCTGAGGCGTCTCGGTTTCATAGGCCGCGCCCGCGAGGAAGGGTTTCAGACGAACCGTTTGCATGTCTGGGCTCATCAGGCCGTCAAGCGGGGCGAAGCCGGCGGCCGGCAGCGCGATGGACGCCGGTGCTGCGGCGCGCAGGTGTTCGCCGCGAACCTGCTCGATCGGAAAGATCGTGAAAAAGAAGCCGGACACGATCCAGAGCAGGACCTGCCCGCCAACCACGAGGCCGAGGATATTGTGGAGACGCGGAATGAGACGGGGGATCGGACGCATGATGTGAACGCAGCTATTGGGCCGGTTCAACTCCCGACTCTACCTTCAATGTGTACGGAATGAATATCTCCAGTTCCAGCGGCCCCGAAGGCTGGGTCACCACCCGGGATTCAAGACCGCCAATCGTGACGGTAGCGGGTTGAAAGCGATTCTGAAGCTTCGAAACTTCTTGCCGAATGTCGGCCAGAAGGTCTTCCCGGTGCTTGTCGGTCCCTCGCACGCCCAGATACTGTTCGTCTCCGAGATAGGCTTCTGAGCGACCAGCCGTTTTTATCCCGAACAGAAACGCCGTCGCGCGTTGCATCAGCAGGTCGAACGTCTCGCCGGGTCTGGTATCAACGCTAAGGGTTAGCGTGAAATGCCCCTGATTGGAGTAAACGTTGTAAATGTCATCGAAGAGAACTGTGTCGATGGGCGCACTGCTCTCTCCGATCTCACCACCAGACAGCTCAAATCCGGCCGTTTCGGCCACGGACTTCTTGAGCCGCCCAAACATGGTCTCAAGCTCGCTTCGGCGCGCGCCGGGATCCCGGCTCGCCGACTGGAAGTTCACTTCGATCAAGACAAAGTCAGCAGGAATGCGGCGATAGATGGCCGTCGCAGCCCGCAAATCGCCAGCATCGACCATGCTCGCAGTAACAGTGACAGTTTGCATGCGACTTTCCTGCGCTTGAGCGGGAAACAAGCTGCCCATTGCCAACAGAAGAAGAGTGATTGCCGCGATACGCATGTGCCCGCCTCCTATACGTTGTTGGACGATCAATGCGATTGGTGCGTGGGTCAAGACCCGTGGTGTCATGGCGCCCCCGGCAGGCATCAACAAAAAAGGCGCGCGGGTTGCCCTGCGCGCCTTCAATTTTGGCTCGAACGTTTTCCCGCGTCTATTTGCGCCAGATGGAGGCCAGTTCGGGAGCTTCCTCGCCGCCTTCATACTTGCGGATTTCGGCGCGGCCGATGACCATGTGGTGGACTTCGTCCGGGCCGTCGGCGAGGCGCAGCGTGCGCTGGCTGGTATACATCTGGGCCAGCGGCGTCCATTGCGACACACCGGCGGCGCCATGCATCTGGATCGCCTGGTCGATGATCTGGCAGACACGCTCAGGCACCATGGCCTTGGCCATCGAGATCCAGACGCGGGCTTCCTTGTTGCCCAGCACGTCCATGGCTTTCGCAGCCTTCAGGACCATCATGCGCATGGCTTCGATTTCGATGCGGGCACGCGAGATGATCTCGGTATTGCCGCCGAGCTTGACCAGCGGCTTGCCGAAGGCCGAGCGGCTGATGCCGCGGCGGACCATCAGGTCGAGGGCGCGTTCACCCTGGCCGATCGAGCGCATGCAGTGGTGGATGCGGCCAGGGCCGAGGCGGAGCTGGGAAATCTCGAAGCCACGGCCTTCGCCGAGCAGCATGTTTTCCTTCGGCACCCGGACGTTCTCGAACTTCAGGTGCATGTGGCCATGCGGGGCGTCCGGATCGCCGAACACGTGCATCGGGCCGACAATCGTGACGCCGGGATGCGGCAGCGGCACCAGGATCTGGCTCTGCTGCTTGTGCGGCTCGGCATTCGGGCTGGTCTTGACCATGGTGATCATGATCTTGCAGCGCGGGTCGCCGGCGCCGGAAATGTAGAACTTCTCGCCATTGAGGACCCATTCGTCGCCTTCGAGGACGGCGGTCATGGAGACGTTCTTGGCGTCCGAGGATGGCAGGCCCGGCTCGGTCATGGCGAAGGCGGAGCGGATCTTGCCTTCGAGCAGCGGCTTCAGCCATTGTTCCTTCTGGGCCGGCGTGCCGACGCGTTCGAGGACTTCCATGTTGCCGGTGTCGGGCGCCGAGCAGTTCATGGTTTCGGACGCCATCGGGTTCTTGCCGAGTTCGGCTGCGATATAGGCGTAGTCGAGGTTGGCGAGGCCTTCGCCGGTTTCAGCGTCGGGCAGGAAGAAGTTCCAGAGGCCCTGCTTCTTGGCTTCGTCCTTGGCCTTCTCAAGGCATTCCAGCTGGCCGGGCGCATAGGACCAGATGTCTTTCTTGCCTTCGCCGAGGCGGTGGAATTCCTCGCTCATCGGATTGACGGTTTCCTTGATGAACTTGCGGACATGATCGTAGAGCGGGCGGGCCGCATCCGACATGCGAAGGTCGTTCAGGTCCGCATTCTGGTCAGCGGCATGTTGTGTGTCTGGCATGGTGTTTCTCTCTTCCTGTGTTCCTGTTTCAAATTCTTTGATTGTGATCTTATCACCCGGTCGCTTGGGTCGTCGACTGTCTTGACGGCAAACCCTGCCGATTGGCTCGCCAGGCGTCTGGCTGCGTCATACGAATTGCGCTAGGCCGCCGCACATGACCCTGACGAGCGCCCTGATCATTCTTGCAACAGTCCTCGTCACGACAATCATTTCCGGCATTTTCGGCATGGCTGGCGGCATCATCTTCATGGGCGTGCTGGCTGCGCTTGTGCCGGTGGCCACCGCGATGATCATTCACGGATCGATCCAGATGGTGTCCAACGGCTATCGCGCCTATCTCTGGCGCGATCATATCCACTGGCCGATTTTCCGGCGCTATGCGCTCGGCTCGATTGCGGCCGTCGGATTGCTCTTCGCGCTCAGCTGGCGCCCGGACCGCCAGATGGTCTACCTGATGCTCGGCCTGACGACGCTGCTGGTCTGGCTGCCCAAATCGGTGGTCGATCTCGATATCCAGAAACGGTTCCAGGCAGAGGGCGCCGGTTTCGTGGTGCAGGCGCTCAACACGGTGGCTGGCGTGGCCGGGCCGCTGCTGGACCTGTTCTTCGTGCGCACCGACATGACGCGCCAGGCGATCGTCGCCACCAAGGCGGTGACGCAGGTGCTGGCGCATTTCGTGAAGATTATCTTCTGGAGCGCGCCCGTGCTGGCGGCGGCCGGCCTGAAGGCCCTGCCCCCGGCCTGGCTGATCCTTGCGGCGGTGCCCCTGTCGATGCTGGGAACGACGCTGGGCGGCAAGGTGCTGGAGCGGATGACCGACGTGAACTTCAAGCGCGGGATGAAATACCTGGTCACGGCGATCGGCGCGGTCATGCTGGTGAAGGCCGCAGGCTGGCTCTAGCGCGGCGACGCGCGCTCCAAATTCCATCTTCTCTACATTGTCAGAGGGCATTCGGGCTCCCGGCCACGGCCTGTATTCCGGTTCGGAATGGCGCAAACTCGACTATTCGGCAACTTTATTATATGAAGCATTATCATCACTATTCGTGATATTAATGCGAGCCCGCCATGAACCTGCGCAGCATCGACCTCAATCTCCTGCCGGTGCTGGAGGCGATCTATACCGAGCGCAGCCTGACGCGCGCGAGCGAAACCCTGCGCATCACCCAGCCAGCCGTCAGCAACGCCCTTGCCCGCCTGCGCACGCATTTCGAAGACCCCCTGTTCGTGCGCGAGGGGCGCGGCGTGAAACCCACCGCCATGGCCGACGCGCTGATGCCGGCGGTGCGCGATGCGCTCGACCGGCTGCGGGCGGGGCTTGAACCGCGCTCTGTCTTCGAACCGGCGCGCTCGACCCGCGTATTCAATATCTCGGCCCGCGACGCGGGGTCGTTCATGATCGCGCCGGGACTTGCCAAGCGGCTGGAGGCGGCGGCGCCCGGCATCAGGATCGCGTGGAGCCAGGTCCAGCGCGGCGCCATTTCGACCGAACTCGCCTCCGGGCGCCTCGACCTTGCCATTGACGTGCCAGGCCTGCGCGGCGCGGACCTCGAGCGCCTGACGCTGCTGGTCACGCCCTATGCCTGCGTCATGGCACAGGATCATCCGCAGGTCCGCGCCGACCTCACGATGGAACGCTTCGTTGGCCTGCGCCATGTCGTCGTGTCCAGCCGCCGCGAAGGCCGGTCTTATGTCGAGGAGATCGCCCGCGCCGCAGGGCACCGCATCACGCCGGTGATGCGCCTGCCGCATTACATGCCGGCGCTGGAGATCGTGCGGACCACGCAGCTTGCCCTCACTGTGCCCTTGCCCCTGGCAGAGGGGGCGGGGCTTGCCGTGCGGCCGCTGCCGGACATGTTCACCGCGCTCGACAGCGTGCTCTACTGGCGCCGGCAGGATGCCGAAGACCCAGCCCTCGCCTGGCTGCGCGGCCTCATTCAGGAGGCCGCAGCGCAGCTCTGACGCGGCGCAGGATCATTGTTCCGCCGGGTCCAGCCTCACCAGCGCGTCGCCGAGACCGGACGCGTAGGCCGGTCCGCCATCAGGCGAAAGGATCACGCCCGTCAGCCCGCCGGGCAGCGGCGCCGACATGGCCGGGCTCATCAGGTCGAGCCGTGGCTCGCCAGCTTCACCCCGGCGGTGCCATTCTGCGACGATGCGATCGCTTTCGGCGCTCTCGGGATGGAAGACGGAACGGACATCGCCGCTGTCCGGGTCGACACGGAGAATCGCGTTGCCGAGCGGTGACGCGACCCAGACCCGGCCCGTGTCATCCAATTCCACATTGTCCGGCGTCAGCACATTGGCCAGGAGGCGCTTCTCGCCAAGCACGCCGTCCGTGACAGACAGGGGAAAGGCGCTGACGCGGTCTGCCAGCGTTTCGGCCAGGTAGAGGACACCGCGCGTCTCGTCGACGACCACGCCATTGGCGAAGAAGAGGCCGGACGCCTTCAGTTCGGCAACGGGCGGCGTGTCGTCGGATGCAGGCGCGATCCGGAACAGGGCGCCGTCCGCCATCGGCATGTCGATGGCTTCGAACAGGCGTTCTTCCGAGTGCGGCCCGATATTTTCCGTCGATTGCGAGAACCAGATCGCGCCCGTGCTGTCGCGCACGGCGGTGTTGACGCCGAAAGCGTGCTGATAGGCAAGCTGCGTCGTTTCGCTGGCAATATCGGTACGCCAGATGGCGCCAGTGAACACGTCGGCGACGAGAACATGCGTGCCGTCCGGTTCGAGCGCGACACCGTTCGGCCCGGCTGTCTTCGTCGGCGGTTCGTGCACATAACCAACTGCGGCGAAGTCGCCGAACGGCCGCGTCGATCCGTCCGGCGACAGCGCGACAAGGCCGTAGCGCTGGTCGGCGACCAGCAGCGTGCCATCGCCGAGCGCGACACCGTCTTCAGGCCGCACCAGCGAGCGATCGGCTGGAAACAGGCTTGCTTCGTCAAATGCCGTGGCGCTTGCCTCGACAACCGCTTCCGGTGTGCCGGAATCTTCGTCGATTGTTGGCGTGCAGGCGGCGACGCCGAGCGCGGCAACGAACAGGGCGATACGTGGTTTCAATTGTTTTCCCTCCCAAATGTCCCGGAAACTCTTGTGACGAAGCCGGAGCACAGGCCGACATCGACATTCAGGTGGCCAATCGCGGTCCGGTTCCGCTTACGCAAGGCGTCCGGGATGAGCGCAATATCATCCTGTCCCCCGAAATGGCCTGCCGGGAAGCTAATCGGTTTGACCCCGCGTGAATAGCGGCAATCGTGCGAGGGGGCCTAGCGCGCGACCGTCGGCGCGATGGCATCAACAGTCGGTTTGCGCAGGATCTTCTTGTTGCCGGCCAGCGCCTTGCCCGGCAGCGCTTTCAGGCGTTCGGCCTCGGCCATGGCTTCGGCCATCACCTGGTCCGGCGCCACGGCCTTGTCGAGATAGCCGACCGTCACGGCCTCTTCCGGGCTGAACAACGTGCCCATGATCACGGACTCGGTCATGTAGAGCGGGTTCAGCCGCGCCTTGCAAAGCTCCAGCGCGAAGACCGGCAGCACCATGCCGATCTGTGTCTCGTTGGCGCCGATCTTGTAGGGGCCTGTCGCGCCATAGCGCTTGTCGCATCCGAGCAGGATGAAGCAACCCATGGCAATGCCGTGGCCGGTGCACGCGGCGATGACAGGCATCGGGAAGGTAAACAGCCGCAAGGCCAGCGCGCCGCCGCCCTTGACCAGCTTAGTCACGTCCTCCGGCGTCGAGGCGCCCATCAGCTTGAGATCGAACCCGGCGGAGAAGCGCTCTGCCCGGCCGGTGATGATCACGGCCTTGGCCTCCTTCTCGGCCTGGTCCAGCGCCGCATTCAATGAGGCCAGCATGGTCGGGTTGATGGCATTGGCCTTGCCATCATCCATGGTGATGACGGCGATTTCGTTCTCGATCTTGATCGTGGCGCTCATGGCGGTCTCCCTGTTTCAGGCACGATAGACCCCCACTGCCCCAGCGGGAAGCAAGCCTGACGCAGGGGCGGGTTCCAAAACGCCGGCACCGGCGCCGTCAGGACCGGCTATATTCCTCGGTGCGTTCGACCGCGAGGCGGTTGCGAACGGTTTCCGCGTCGTAGCCAAACTCTGCCAGTGCCCGCCCGGCCATCTGCATCCCGGATTCAATTGCATCCGGAATGACGTGGCTCGCGCCCGCCCGGTGCAGTCGCGAAGCGTGCTCATGGTCGCGTGCGCGCACGACAATCGGCACGTCGGGGTGCAGCTTGTGGAAGGATGTCACCATGGCTTCTGCGGCGGCGACATCGTCCACGGTGACGACGAACAGGCGCGCACCATCTGCGCCGGCACTATGCAGGATTTCCGGCCGGGCCGCATCGCCCAGGAACACCCGCCAGCCGTGATTCCGGGCCTTGGCCAGACGCACGGCACTGCGTTCAAGCGCCACGATCTCGGTGTCTTCCTCGTTGAGGATGCGCGCAACCGTCTCTCCCACCCGGCCGAAGCCTGCGATGATCACATGGCCTTTCAGGTCCGAGAAATCCGCGTCCAGATGCGCGGTCGGTTCTTCGCCTTCGAGCCGCGCGGCAGCGAGCCTGCCAAGGCGGCCGAGCACCGGGATCAGCAGCATGGACAGGCCGGCAATCGCGGCGATGTTGCCTGACGTTCCGGCATCCAGCACGCCGGCCGCACCAGCGGCGGCAACCACGACGAAGGCGAACTCTCCCGCCGGCGCCAGCAGGCTGGCGGTTTCAAGAGAGACAAGCCTGTCCCCGGCAAACAGGCGGCAGGCCAGGAACGCGATGAGGAACTTGGCGGCGAGCAAAGCGGCCAGCCCACCGAGGATCAGCCCCGGCTGGGTCACCAGTGACGGAAGATCGAGCGCCATGCCGACGGTCATGAAGAACACGCCCAGCAGGAGCCCCTTGAACGGCTCGAGATCGACTTCCGTCTGATGCTTGAATTCGGTCTCACCGAGCAGGAGACCCGCCAGGAACGCCCCCAGCGCCAGCGACAGGCCCGCCGTGGCGGTGATCGTCGCGGCGCCGACAACCGTCAGCAATGTCAGCGCCATCAGGAAATCCCGTCCGCCCACCTGCGCCGCGAGACGGAACACCGGACGCAGGGCGAAGCGCCCGATCAGCATGATGAACGCGATCGCAATCAGTCCGTTGACCGCCGCCTCGATCAGGACAGCGGAAACACTGGCCCCCTCCGCCATGGCCAGGAAGCCGATGAAGATCAGGATGGGGGCGACGAGTATGTCCTGAAACAGGAGCACGCTCAGCGCCGTGCGCCCGACCTTCCCGGCGGCCCGTTTCTGCTCGACCAGGATCTGCATGACGATCGCGGTCGATGAGAGGGCCAGCGCCAGTCCGCAAATGATCGCCGCTTCGGCCGGAAGGCCCGCCCAGTATACAACCCCCGCAATGGCCGCAGCGCTGAGCATGGACTGGAGCCCGCCTGCCCCGAACACGGCACGCCTCAGCGACCAGAGCTTCTCAAACGAGAATTCGAGGCCGAGCAGGAACAGGAGAAACAAAATGCCCAGTTCGGCAAAGGGCGCGGCCGCTTCGGGATCGGAAATCGAAACATATTCCAGCAGCGGCAGGACGTGCGCCAGCGACCCCAGCGCGAAGGGGCCGAGCGCCACGCCGGCCAGCATGAAGCCGACCACAGATGGCAGACGGAGATAGCGGAACACCGGCACCACAACGCCGGCGGCGAACAGGAAAATCAGCACATCCTTGACAAGGACTTCATATCCATGCCCGGCCATCAGGTCGGGCCCCCGGTTTGCTGGCAATAGGACAGACAGGTCATGACGTTACCCTCGACGCGCCCGGAAGAAATCCTTGAGCAAGGCGCTGGCGGTTTCGCCCGATGCTTCGTCCTGCTCGACGTCCGGGCGCCAATGGCAGGTCGGCTGTTCGAAGAAGCGCGCCCCATGGATCACCGCGCCGCCCTTCGGATCGCAGGCGGCAAACACCAGCTTGCCGATGCGGGCAAGGCTGATCGCCCCGGCGCACATGGCGCAGGGTTCCAGCGTCACGTAGAGGTGCAGATCGGTGAGGCGGTAATTGCCCAGCTTCGCCGCAGCGGCGCGCAGGGCGACGATCTCGGCATGCGCGGTCGGGTCATGGCCCGCAATCGGCTGGTTCGCGCCCTCGGCGACGATCTCGCCCGTCGCCGGGTCGACGATCACCGCGCCGACCGGCACTTCGCCTGCCTCGGTGGCCATTGCCGCGAGTTCAAGGGCGCGGGTCATGGGGGAGAGGGTAATTGTCATCAGCCTGAGATCGCCCTACACGCCGGGAAAGTAAAGAGCAGGTGCTTCCCCCGTGCGGATCATTGCAGGCAAATTCAAGGGTCGCCCCATTGCGGCGCCGAAGGGCCAGTCGACCCGGCCGACCGGTGGCCGCACGCGCGAAGCCGTGTTCAACCTGATCGCCCATGCCGTTTGGGCCCCGCCGCTCGAAGGCGCCCGCGTGATCGACCTGTTCGCCGGGTCCGGCGCGCTCGGCCTTGAGGCGATGTCGCGCGGGGCGGACTTCTGCGTATTCGTGGAAAGCGATGCCGGCGCACGCGGCACGATCCGCGACAATTGCGAAACGCTGGGCCTGTTCGGATCGACGCGCATCCAGCGCCGCTCGGCCACCGACCTTGGCCCAATCCCGGCAGGTGTCGGCGCGCCCTTCACCATCGCCTTCCTCGACCCGCCCTATCACAAGGGGCTTGTCGAACCCGCCCTCGCCCAACTCGCCAGTGGCGGCTGGCTGGCGGATGACGCGATCGCCATTGTCGAGACCGGCGCCGACGAGACGATGGCCTTCACTGGCTGGGAATTGCTCGACACCCGCACCTATGGCGCGGCCAAGGTGAGCTTCCTCAAACAGGCCTAGATGTCGAGGAATTCCTTGCGCATATCGAGGTTCGATTTTGTCGTGCCAATAAGGTGCGCATCCTTCCTCAACCAATTGTCCGCTGCGTCCCGTCCCTGGTCGCGCAGGCCGGTGAGAAAATGCCAGCTCGTGTCCATCTTGGTGCGCAGGTCGAGATCGATCAGGTCCTGCCCACCCCGTATGGCGTGAATGTTCAGGCGACGGTATTTCTTCATCATCGGCTCCTTCAGCATGCCGTCATCGATCAGGTGCTGCACGAAGGCGATGGCGCGCAACTCGCCGACCAGCGAGGCATTGAAGCTGATCTCGTTGATCCGTTCCTGAATCTCGGCCGCCCGTTTCGGCACGCCGGGACGGGCCAGCGGGTTGAGCATCACCAGCAACACGTCGCGCGGCGCGCCGGAATAGATCAGCGGGAACAGGCTGGGATTACCCATATAGCCGCCATCCCAATAGGCGCTGCCATCGATCTCCACGGCCTGGAATGTCTGCGGCAGGCAGGCCGAGGCGAGCACGGCGTCGGCCGTGATCTCGCCGCGCTCGAACACTTTCACGCGCCCCGTTTCCACATTCGTCGCCGACAGGAACAGGAGGATGCCGGACGCGTGCACGGCATCGAAATCAATCACCGATTCGACCGACCGGCGCAGCGGGTTGAGGTTGAACGGATTGAGGTCATACGGGCTGGCAAGGCTTTGCAGGGCGCTGGCATAGGCAAACGCCATGGCGCTGAGCCCGCCATAGGGCGCCATGCTGGAGCCGGATTGCGAGACGCTGCGCCAGATCGCTTCGAGTTTCGCCTTCGCGCCTTCCGGGCCATGCTCGGCCATGCCATCCGCCCAGGCGACGGCATTCATCGCGCCGGCCGACGTGGCCGACATGGCGGCAATCTCGAGGTTCTCTTCCTCGGCCAGCCGGTCGAGCACACCCCACGTATAGGCGCCATGGGCGCCCCCGCCCTGCAGGGCCAGACTGATCTTGCGGCGCGTTTGCTTTGCCATGCCGGACTCCTTGCGATGCGTTCCGGCTATAGCCGAAAGACCGGGCATTGAAGAGCCCGGACGCGCCGCGCGGCCCTTTTGCGCCGGGATGACGTGCTTTTGATCAGGGCCGAGTAGTGATAGGCCCTGAAAACCCTCAATATCGCATGGAATCAATGCACACATGACGACCGGAACTCGCGACGACCATCCTGCCGTTTCCGTGCTGATGGCCAATTACAATAGCGAGCCCTATCTCGCCGCCGCCATCGCCTCCGTGCTGGGCCAGGATTTCACGTCGCTCGAACTGATCCTCGTCGATGACGGGTCGGCGGATGGCAGCGTCGCGCTGGCAGAGCGCATCGCGGCAAGCGACCCGCGCCTGCGCGTGTTCAGCGGCAAGCGGTTCGGCGGGCCGGCGCCGGTCCGGAATTTCGCGCTCGACCAGGCGCGCGGCGACTGGGTCGCGGTGGTCGACAGCGACGACCTGATCCACCCTGAGCGGTTCTCCCGCATGCTGGCCGCCCTTGATGCGTCGGGCGCCGATATCCTGATCGACGATCTCGCGATTTTCGGCGGCGATGGTGCGTCCGGCATCGATACCATGTTCGACGGCACGCTCGCGACAACGCCATCGACGATCAGTGAGCAGACCTATATCCGGTCCAATTTCCTGTTCGGCAAAGGCACCAAGCTCGGCTATGCCAAACCGGTCATCCGGCGCGCCGCGCTGGAGGAAAACGGCATCCGCTACAATGAAACCATGCGCATCGGCGAAGACTATGACCTCATTGTCCGCCTGCTCGGCAAGGGCTGTGTCATGGCCACGCTGCCGGAGACACTTTATTTCTATCGCAAGCATTCGGCCTCGATTTCCCACCGCCTCGACATGACCGCGCTGACTGCCCTGGAGGCCACGGCGGCGACCGCTGCTGCTGCGCCAGGACAATCGCCCGAAACTCGATCGGCCAATTCGGCGCGGCTGAAATCCATCCGCCGGGCCATCGGTTTCGACCGGCTCGTCGGCGCCATCAAGCGCGCGGATATCGCAACGATCCTGTCGCTTCTGGTGCGCCAGCCCGCGGCATTCACGCTGCTCTACCTGCCCGTTGCCGCCCGGCTGCGATCCCTGTTCCCGAAACGGCGCCCGGCCCCGCCGGCGATCATGGCCATGATCGCGGACCTCGACCGGTCATCTGCTGGCACAGCAAAATGACAGCGCGTCAGGACGCGATCATCCGGCGGCCTGTGCCCTCGGTCGGGACGGCCTGCTTTCGCGGGGACGATGTCCTCCTGATCCGGCGCGGCACCAAGCCGCTGGCCGGCGACTGGTCGATCCCGGGCGGGCGGCTGGAATTCGGCGAGCGCACCGCTGACGGGGCCTTGCGCGAACTGCACGAGGAAACCGGGATCACCGCGCGCCTCGTTGGTTTCGTTGACGTGGTCGATGCCATTTTCACCTCGCGCCGGTCCGGCGAGGCGCGCCGGCACTATCTCCTGTTCGACTACGCCGCTGTCTGGAAAGCGGGCGAGCCCGTCGCCGGCGACGATGCCGATCATGCCGAATGGGTCTCGCCTGACCGGCTGGACGGGCTGGGCCTTTGGAGCGAGACACTGCGAATCATTGCGGCTGCCCGCGCCCTTATCGAAGCCGACTCAAGAATCGCTTGACCCGCCCCCGCGTCATCTATGTGTTGTCGCCGAAATCATACCTCAGGAGACGACCATGACCTATGCCCCTTTCAACCTTGCAGGCAAAGTCTGCCTCGTGACCGGCGGAAACAAGGGGATCGGGCTCGGCATGGCCGAGGCGCTGGCCGCTTCGAATGCCGATGTTGCGATCTGGGGCCGCAAGGCCGATGACAACAAGGCAGCCGTCGCCAAGCTCGAGAAACTCGGCACCGGCAAGGTCTTCGCCTGGTCGGTCGACGTTGGCGAAGAAGACCAGGTCGTCAAAGGCATGGCGGATCTCGAAGCGCATTTCGGCCGGATCGATACCTGCATCGCCAATGCAGGGGTTGGGCGCGGCGCAGCCAGTTTCGAGGAAATGACGATCGAGACCTGGCGCTACAATCAGCGGATCAATTCCGAAGGCGCCTTCTTCACGTTGCGCGAAGCGGCCAAGTCCATGGTCAAGCGCGCCAAGGCGGGTGATCCGGGTGGTAGCCTGATCGGCACGGCCTCGCTGGCAGGCATCGAAGGCGCTGGCCGCAACGAGGCCTATGCCCACACCAAAGGCGGCCTGATCGCCATGATGAACGCCATCGCCACGGAATATGGCCGTTACAGGATTCGCGCCAACTCGATCCTGCCAGGCTGGATTGCCACCGACATGACCGACGCAGCGCAGGGCAATGACACGTTCATCTCGAAGGTCATCTCGCGCGTGCCGATTCGGCGCTGGGGCGAACCGGAAGACTTTGGCGGCATCGCTGTCTACCTGGCATCGGATGCCTCATCCTACCATTCCGGCACGACCCTGATCGTCGATGGCGCTTATTCGAAATTCTAGGCCTGTGACACGCGGACAATAAAAAGGGGCCGCTCCTTGCGGAGCGGCCCTCTTCCAGGCGGCTAAAAGCCGGAGCCTGTTAGTGTGGCTGTTCGGTCGTCGCTTCTTCGACAACTTCACCAGCGTCGTCCATTGCGCCTTCAACGGCAGCAGCTGCATCTTCGACAGCGCCTTCAGCAGCATCAACCATGTCGCCAGCAGCGTCGGTCGTTGCTTCAGCAGCAGCGTCGACAGCTTCACCAGCAGTGTCCATGGCTTCGCCGGTTGCTTCAGCAGCAGCGTCAACCGCTTCGCCAGCAGCTTCGACAGCTGCGTCGGCGGCTGGGTGAGCTTCTTCTTTCGGGCTGCAAGCGGCGAGAGCCAGCGCGGCAGCGCCGATGATCATGATGTTCTTCATTCTAATACCCCTGTTGTTGGTCAGATGACCGGGAAGGCCCATAGCACTTCTCGGCCATTACTAAAAGTTCATTTTTCAGGCAGCCGTGTTGGTTCCGACCGTTAATCTTCTATATTGGAAAAAGCCCCCTCCCGGTAGGGAGAGGGCGAAATCCGATTTTACCGGTTCTTACTCACCGTGCTCTTCGGTAGCTTCTGCCTCGTCTTCATGGTCAGCGTCGGCATGAGCTTCGTCAGCTGCATGCTCTTCTGTTGCATGCTCTTCTGCGACTGCGTGGTCAGCGTCAGCAGCAGCTTCAACAGCCGCTTCTGGAGCAGCAGCGTGCTCTTCTTCTGTTGGTCCCATTGCCATGGCACCGCCAGCGAAAAGGGCTGCGATGGCAGCGCTTGCAAAAAGTTTCGTCATAGGAGCTTCCCCTCGTTTTAACTCATAACACCGAGTGGACAATTCCCTCGGCTTGACTGGTTATCTGACGACAGATCACGGCGGGAATGGGGCAAACCTTGGTCGAATGTGTCAAAATGGTCATGAGTCTGTCCCTATTGCGTTGACGCTAGGACCGGCAGCTAGGTTCCAAATCCTGATTTCATTACAGAAAGGATGCCTTCCAATGGCCCTGAAAACCGCACTGACCGAACTGCTAAAAGTCGAACACCCCATCATGCTGGCAGGCATGGGCGGCGTCTCCTATGCCGAGGTCTGTGCGGCCATGTGCAATGCGGGCGGATACGGCGTGCTCGGCATGGCAGGCACGGGACCGGATTTCATTGCGGGCCAGATGAAACGCGTGCGTGAACTGACCGACAAGCCGTTCGGTGTCGACCTGCTCGCAGCCAGCCCCGAAAGCCTCGAAGAATCAGTCGATGTGATCATCAAGGGCGGCGCCAATTCGTTTGTCGCCGGTCTCGGCGTGCCGATGCCGATCATGAAACGGCTCAAGGACGCCGGCGTGAAGGTGATGGTTGTCGGCGGCGCCGTGAAACACGCCATCAAGGCCGAACAGGCCGGCTGCGACGCGGTGATTCTCCAGGGCGGCGAAGGCGGCGGCCATACCGGGCTCGTCGGCACGATGCCGCTCGTCGCGCAGGCCGTCGAAGCGGTAAAAATCCCGGTCATTGCAGCTGGCGGCATCTATGACGGGCGCGGTCTCGCAGCCGCCCTCGCCCTTGGCGCCTGCGGTGTCTGGATGGGCACGCGCTTCATCGCATCGGACGAGGCCCACGCCGCCAACATGTACAAGCAGGCCGTTGTCGGCGCCGGCGACACGGACACGACCCGCAGCCGTTGCTATTCAGGCAAGCCCATGCGCTGCCGCACGAATGAATACATCAACGACTGGGAAAGCCGCCCCGGCGACATCCAGCCTTTCCCGCAACAAGCCATCCATTCGACGCGCACCGGCGTCATCGGCGGCATTGGCGGCATCGTGGACGAGGCGAAACTCAATCCGGACACATCATGCTTCGCCATGGGCCAGTCGGCAGGCGGCGTGCACGAAGTGAAGCCGGTGGCTGCCATCGTCGCCGATATCATGCGCGACGCCGAAGCGGCAATCGACCGGATGGCTGGCTTGAAATCAAAAGCGTCCGCCTGACCCCAGGCGTCATTCATCAGGCGGTTTCGAATTCCGATTTGTCGATGAGATGCCTGAGCGGTTCGCCGTTCAGGTATCGCGCAAGATTCGCGAGGAATGTATCGTCAGCGCCGGTGATCGTGCCGGGCGTCTGCGAGCTGTCATGCGGGGTGATCGTGATGCCGGGATGCGCCCACAGCGGACTATCGTCAGGCAGGGGTTCAACCATTGTCACGTCAAGCGCCGCATGACCCGGCCGCCCCTTGTCCAGCGCAGCCATCAGGGCCAATTCGTCGACCAGCGCGCCACGGCCGAGATTCATGAACAGCGCGTCCGGCTTCATCGCAGCGAAGAAGCCTGCATTGGCCATGCCTTCGGTCTCCGGTGTGTGCGGCGCGCAAAGCAGCACGACATCGGCGTCAGGCAGTTCGGCCATCAGCGCTTTCGGCGGCACGATCCGGTCGGCGCCTTCGGCCGGCCCCTGAGAGCGGCGCACGCCGGTCACTTGACCGCCCAGCGCCATGACGCGCCGACCGGTCGACGCGCCGATGGAACCGAATCCGACAATCAGCCATTTGGAGCCGCGAATTTCACGCGTATCCAGCCGTTTCCACGTCTTCGCGGCCTGTAGCGCGCGGTGCGCGGCACCTTGCTTGAAATAGTCGAGCGCCTGCCACACGGCCCACTCGCCCATCGCTTCCGACTGGGTATGATTTGAGGTGAACACCCGCGCGGCCTTGCCGATCATCACGAAGGCGGGGTTCTCGATGCCGGCCGCGGCTGACTGGAACCAGTCGAGACGGTTGCTACCGGCAACCGCAAGGATGAAATTCCGCACACACGGCCCGAAAAACGCATCCGCATTGCCAAAGGCGATCTCGGGTTTCGGCTCTGCCACAACCTCGCCATTCGATGCCTTGGAGAAGACACCCTTATCGTCCATGACGATGATATTGAGTTTATCTTCAAGGCCCTTGAGCCTCGGGGCGATGCGCGCGAAGGTCTTCGCATGAACAAGACAGTCTTTCATGGCGCCCTGCTTAGCGTGCTCGTGCTCGCCGGGGCAAGCGTGGCGTCGGCGCAATCGGGTATTCCCCTGCGCGGGCCGGACTATTTTCGCGATGCATCCGAGCTTGCGGCCACGCTCGGCTCGGCCCACGCCATCCGCGTGCGCTGCAATGGCCGGGAAGACCAGTACTGGCGCCGCTACATGGCCGACATGCTGCGCTACGAAGCCCCCGAACGGGGCAATCTTCGCTCCTCCCTCGTCGAGGGGTTCAACAATGCCTATACCCGCACCAGCGCGCAGTACCTGAACTGTGACAACCGCGCCATCGAGGCCGAGGCGCGCTTTGCCCGCGACGGGCAGGAGATCGCCGGCCGCATGGCCACACATTATTTCCCCAAGGATACCCGCAAGCGAGGACCGAACCGATGATCAAGATCCTGATGGCAGGCGCTGCCGCGTTGCTGGCCACATCCTGCACAGCGCTGACCCCTGCCCCGCTCGATGACGCGCCCGCGCCGTTTGACGCGGCGACCGCAACCGGGCCCGGCGACCGCATGCCGTCTGGCCGCGCCCATGGCGTGCGCTCGGCCGTCGTCGCACCCCACGCGGCAGCGGCCACGGCCCACCCGCTGGCGACGCAGACCGCGCTCGACGTGATGAAGGCCGGCGGGAATGCCATGGACGCCGCGATTGCCGCGAACGCCATGCTTGGCCTTGTCGAACCGACCGGCAACGGCATCGGCGGCGACCTGTTCGCCATTGTCTGGGACCCGCAAACCAAGCAGCTCTACGGCTACAACGGCTCCGGCCGCTCCGCCATGGGCGCCACGCTGGCCGACGTTCAGGCCAAGGCCGACGCCTATATGGAAGGCAAGGAAATTCCGCCCTTCGGCACTGCGCCCGTCACCGTGCCCGGCACGGTCGATGCCTGGTACGCCCTGCACGAAAAGTTCGGCAACCGCCCGATGCTGGCCAATCTCGAGCCGGCCATCCGCTACGCCCGCGAGGGCGCGCCCATCGCAGAGGTGATTGCGTATTACTGGAGCTTTGGCCCGAAGCGTTTCGAGCCCGCGCACGAAAGCGGCATGCTGGAAGAATACGCCAATGCGAAGAAAACCTATTTCTCGCCCATGCCGCTTGAGGGCAGCCTGTTCCGCAACCCGGACCTTGCCAACACGCTGGAGCGGATCGGCCAGAAGGGACGCGACGAATATTACAAGGGCGAGACCGCCAGGACGATCGATGCCTATTTCAAGCGCATCGGCGGCGCGCTGCGCTATGAGGATTTCGCCGCGCATACGGGCGAATTCGTCGAACCCGTCTGCGTCACCTATCGCGGCGACTACAAGGTCTGCGAATTGCCGCCGAACACGCAAGGCATCGCCGCGCTGCAGATGCTGCAGATGCTGGAGAGGTTCGACCTGCGCAGCATGGGCTTCGGCTCGGCTGATTCGATCATGGCCCAGGTCGAAGCCAAGCGCCTCGCCTTCGCCGACCGGGCCCGCTATTTTGCCGATCCGAAATTCTCCCGCATCGACGAACAGGCCTTCGTCAAACCGAACCGGACGGCCCGTCAGGCGGCCCGAATCAACATCAACAAGGCGATGGACACCGTGCCCGTCGTCCCGTTCGGAGACGTCGAAGCCTCGCTCACGCCCGCCGAAGCGGCCGCAGCCGACGCCAAGTTGAAAGACGGCGACACGACCTATCTCACCGTCACCGATTCTGACGGCATGATGGTCTCGCTGATCCAGTCGAACTATCGCGGCATGGGCTCGGGGCTCGTCGCCGACGGGCTCGGCTTCATGTTCCAGGACCGGGGCCAGCTGTTCAGCCTCGACCCGGCCCACCCGAACGTCTTCGCCCCCGGCAAGCGCCCGTTCCACACGATCATCCCGGCCTTCGCCTTCAAGAAGGACATGCCGGGTTGCCAGGTTCGCGCGGTGCCGATCGAGCAGGCCTGCCCGTTCGAGCCATGGCTCAGCTTCGGCCTGATGGGCGGCGGCATGCAGCCGCAGGGCCATGTGCAGGTGATCCTCAACCTCGTCGACTTTGACATGGGACTGCAGGAGGCCGGCGACGCGGCGCGCTGGGAACATGTCGGCGGCTGCGAACCGACCAACACGCTGGACGGCGACCCGTGCGAATCCGACAAGGGCACCGTCCACCTCGAAAGCGGCATCCCGCCCGCCACCCGCGCCGAACTGAAGCGCCGGGGCCACACGGTCGAATGCTGCTCTGCCAATGCCGGCGGCTACCAGGCCATCATGCGCGACTTCAATACAGGCGCCTGGATCGCCGCCACTGAAATGCGCAAGGACGGCGTCGCGGATGGCTACTAAGGCGGCACTGCCACCCCCCGAAGCCCCCCGCGACTGCGCCCTCTGCCCCCGCCTCGTGACCTATCGCGAGACGGTCGCCGCCCGCGAACCGGACTGGTTCAACGGTGCGGTGCCGAGTTTTGGCAGTGAAACGGCGCGTCTTCTCGTTGTCGGGCTCGCCCCCGGCGTGACCGGGGCCAACCGCACGGGGCGCCCCTTCACCGGCGACTGGGCGGGCGACCTTCTCTACGCAACTTTGGAAAAATTTGGTTTTTCATCAGGGACTTACGCAGCCGACCCAGACGACGGCCTGACGCTCGAAGGCGCCATGATTACCAATGCGGTACGCTGCGTACCGCCTGAGAACAAGCCGGTCGGCGCCGAAATCAATGCCTGCCGGCCCTTCCTCCAGTCACGCATCGCGGCCCTGCCCGATCTCAAGGTCCTGCTGTGTTTGGGAAAAATTAGCCACGACTCGACCGTGCGCACCCTGGGCCTGAAACTCAGCGCCCATCCCTTCGGCCACACCACGCGCTATGACGTCAGCTTCGAGAGCCGCCCCCTCACCCTGCTATCGAGCTATCATTGCAGCCGCTACAACACGAATACGGGGCGTCTGACGGCGGAGATGTTCGAGGATGTGTTTGAAGTGGCGAAGCAGATTGTGGGCTAGGACGTCTTGGACAACGCGTCGAAGAGACAGAACAACACGATTGCAGGCGCCATCAAGTACGGAAGGGCGCGGTGCCATCCTTCAATACGCAACCCAGAAAACGCTTCGGCAAATTTATCAGGAATATACGTTGCTGCCCACGCAGCCAGGATCATTAATGCCCCAAAGATAAACAAGAAATGGCTCGGAAACTGCCAGAACATCAGCACGACGGGCACTACGGCGCAGGCGGCGAAATAGGATGCCCTGACAAAGTGCATCACCCCTCTTTCATGATCCGGGCCTTCTGGCGTTGCCAATCGCGCTTGGCCTCGACCTCGCGCTTGTCATGGCTCTTGCGGCCGGTGGCGACGCCGAGCAGGAGTTTCGCAATGCCGCGGTCGTTGAAATAGAGTTTCAGCGGCACGATCGTGCGGCCGGCCCGGTCCACTTCCTGTGACAGTTTCGCCAGTTCCCGCTTCGACACGAGCAGCTTCCGCTTGCGCTTCGGTTCGTGGTTGAACCGGTTGGCGGCGTTGTAGATCGGGATGTCGCAATTGATCAGGTAGAGACCGCCATCCTCGACGCTGGCATAACTCTCGGCGATGTTGGCCTTGCCCTGGCGCAGGGATTTGACCTCGGAGCCAACCAGCATGATGCCGGCCTCCAGCGTGTCTTCCACGGCGTATTCACGCCGGGAACGCCGGTTCTCTGCAACGAGGCCATCGCCCCTGCCCTTGGTCTGCTGTGTCTTTGACATGGGGCCTATTTAGGACCTGATGCCCGCAAGTGCCATAGCGGCATCGATCGTCTCACAGGCGGCGGCATCCGGCTGGGTGATCGGCAGGCGCACGTCCGGCTGGCACAGGCCGAGGCGCGACAGGGCATATTTCGCCGGGCCCGGAGAAGGCGCGCAGAACAAGGCCTTGTGCAGTGCAATGAGTTTGAGTTCGATGGCCCGCGCGCCTGCCAGGTCACCCGCATGAAAGGCCGCATGCATCGCAGCGCACATGTCCGGCACCACATTCGCGGTCACCGAGATGCACCCGGCGCCGCCCATCGCCAGGTGGCCCAGCGCATTGGGATCCTCGCCCGACAATTGAACGAACTGCGCATCGCCGACCAGCGCGGCGTGCTGGCTGACCCGGGCGACGTCACCGGAGGCATCCTTGATCCCGACGATGTTCGGCAACTGGGCGAGGCGCGCCACGGTTTCCGGCAAAAGGTCGACAATCGTGCGGCCCGGTACATTATAGAGCAGGACCGGCAGGGCCACGGCATCATTGATGGCCCGGAAATGGGCCTCCAGCCCAGCCTGGTTCGGCTTGTTGTAATAGGGACAGACAACCAGCGCGGCATCCGCGCCGACCGTCTTTGCGTGCTGCACAAGGTCGATCGCCTCGTCGGTGGCGTTGGACCCGGCGCCCGCAATCACCGGCACGCGGCCTGCAGCAACTTCTACACAAAGCGTCACGACCGCCTTGTGCTCTTCGGTGGTCAGGGTCGAGGTTTCGCCCGTCGTGCCCACGGGCACAACTGCGCTCGACCCGCCTGCGATCTGGCGCTCGACAAGCGCGGCAAAGGCCTCGCGGTCAACGGCACCGTTCTTGAAAGGTGTGACGAGTGCTGGGATTGAACCGTGAAACATCGTATTCTTGCCGCGATTAGGGTGTTGGTGGGAATTGTGTCGTATTATTTAACAATGCCTTCTCATGCTTTGGCGTAGAAATAAACTCCGATGACCCATCCCATTATACGTCCCCTCACAGTTTCGCTCCTGCTCGGTGCCGCCGCCCTGAGCGCGTCGGCATCTGCCTTGCCGGATGCGCCGAGCCTGAAGCCGAAACGCGTCTATGCGTCCCAGACGACAGATGCCGGAAACGCCGAAATCCTGCACAAGGCTCTCGCTGCCGCAGGCCGCTATGACTGGAACGAAGTTGCCAGCCTGCAGCGCCAGGCCAGCGACCCCGCCGTGCGCAACCTGATCATGTGGGTCCGCGCCAGCGAAGGCGTACCGGGCATGGGCTTTGACGAGGTCGCCAGCGCGATCGAAACCCTGCCGACCTGGCCGAAGACCGACCGGATGCGCAAACGCGCCGAGGACATCATCGACCTCTCCTCGCTCAGCCATGGCGAACGCATCCTCTGGCTGGAAAAGTCCGGCCCGCAGACCGGCGCCGGCAAGATCGCCCTCGCCCGCAGCTACAAGGCCGTTGGCCAGCCTGCCAAGGCCGAGGCCCTCGTCCATGATGCCTGGCGCAATAATTCCATGGACCGCGACCTGGAACGCATTGTGCTGGCAACCTATGGCGGCTTCCTGACCGAGGCCGACCATCGCGCCCGTATCGAATTCCTGCTCTGGACCAACCAGCGCTCTGCCGCGTCGAACCTCAAGACACTTGTCAGTTCCGACTATCGCAAACTGGTCGATGCCCGAATTGCACTTGCCAGCCGCGGACGCAATGTCGACCGGCTGGTCGACGCGGTTCCAGCCTCGCTGCAGAACAATCCCGGCCTGCTGTATGATCGCGCCCGCTGGCGCCGGACACACGGCAACCAGGATGGCGCGACTCCGCTCCTCGTCGGTATCGACGCCAATGACGTGCCCGAAGCCGGGCGCTCCAGGCTGTGGGATGAGCGCAATGTCGCCATGCGGACAGACCTGAAGGACGGCAACTGGTCGCGCGCCTACCAGCTCACCGCCCCGCACGGCATGACCGAAGGGTCTGACTTTGCCGACGCGGAATGGACCGCCGGCTGGATTGCCCTGCGCCTGAACAATAATCCGGAACGCAGCCTGAAACACTTCAAGGACATGACGGCCAGTGTCTCGACTCCGATCAGCGTCGCGCGCGGCGAATACTGGGCCGGTCGCGCTGAAGACCAGCTGGGCGAAAAGGATGCAGCGCTCGAATCCTATGGCGCAGCCGCCAAGCAGAAATTCACCTATTACGGACAGCTGGCCGCCGAGCGCCTCAATGACCGCAAGATATCGTTTGCGGCCTCGTCCGAGCCGACACCGGAAGACATTGCCGCGTTCAACGCCCGTCCCATGGTCAAGGCGCTGAGCCTGCTGGGTGAGGCGGGCGAGACGCGCATGTTCCGCGAATTCGCCTATCACCTCGATGACCAGCTCGAGAAAGAGGCCGAATTCATCCTGCTGGCCCGCATGGCCGCTGAATACCAGGTGCCCGACATTGGCGTGCGCGGCGCCAAGGCGGGCCTCGCCAAGGGCATTGTCGCCACCGATGCGGCCTACCCGGTCGTCTCCTATCCCATGCTGCGCGAACCCCGCGTGGAGAAGCCGCTGATGCTGGCGCTCTCGCGGCAGGAAAGCGAGATGAACCCGAACGCCGTCAGCCATGTCGGCGCGCGCGGCCTGATGCAGTTCATGCCGGCCACCGCGAAGAATGAAGCCCGGCTGCGCGGCCTGCCCTACCGCACCTCGTGGCTCACTGACGATCCCGGCTACAACATGACGCTCGGCGGCCAGCATCTCGACACGCTGCTCTCGCAGTTCCGTGGCAGCTATATCATGACGGCGGCCGCCTATAATGCCGGCCCCAGCCGCCCCAGGCAGTGGATCCAGGATTATGGCGACCCGCGCACCGGGCAGGTCGATCCGGTCGACTGGGTGGAATTCATCCCGTTCTCGGAAACGCGCAACTATGTCCAGCGCGTGCTCGAAAACACGCAGGTCTACCGCCAGCGCCTCGCCGGAACGCCAGTCGACATCGAACTCTCCGAAGACCTGGAACGCGGGCGCGACTGATCGCCATCATCGCTCCGGCCACTTGGCAGGGCGCTAAACTCCGCTAGGGTCGCGCCTGAATGATTTCAGGAGTTACCGTGATGTTCCGCCCCGCCGCATTGACCGCCGTCGCCCTCGTTCTTGTCGCCTGTGGAGGCCCGGGCAAGGACAAGGCCGCCGATACGGGCGCTGATGGCCCCACCCTGCTGACGCCGTCGTCCAGCCAGTCGGGCACGGCAGCCACCGCCGCCAGCGTCTCGACCGATCCCCTGCCGTCAGCCGACCCTGCCCTCGTCGCCTTCTACAAGCGCCTTCACGAAGCGCCTGAACTCTCGTTCGAGGAATCGAAAACCTCGGCGATCCTTGCGGGCGAGCTGCAAACGCTGGGCTTTGAAGTGACCACCGGACTCGGCCAGGACTGGGTCGTCGAGAAATCGATGAAAGATAATGGCGAAGTCGTCGACGGCGTCGGCGGCTACGGCGTCGTTGGCGTGTTCCGCAATGGCAACGGGCCAACCATCCTGATCCGCACCGACATGGACGCCCTTCCCGTGCCGGAACAGACCGGCTTGCCCTTCGCCTCGAAGGTCACGGCGACGACCTGGACCGGTGTCGAGAGCAGCGTCATGCATGCCTGCGGCCATGACGTGCACATGACCAGCTGGGTCGGCACGGCCCGCGAACTGATCGCCCGGAAGAACAAGTGGAAAGGCACGCTGGTGATGATTGCCCAGCCCGCCGAAGAGATCGGCCTCGGCGCCGAAGCCATGCTGGCCGATGGCCTGTTCACGCGCTTCCCCAAGCCTGACTACAATCTCGCCCTTCACGTATCCGCTGGCGCTCCCGCCGGCACGATCAACTATTCCAAGGGCTTTGCCCTCGCCAATGTCGACAGCGTCGATATCAAGGTCAAAGGCGTTGGCGGCCACGGCGCCTATCCGCATACGACCAAGGACCCGATCCTTGTCGCCTCGCACATCGTGGTGGCCCTGCAGAGCCTGGTCTCGCGCAATACCGACCCGCAGGATAGCGCTGTCGTCACGGTCGGATCGTTCAAGGCCGGCGCCAAGCACAATATCATCCCGGACGAAGCGACGCTGCTGATCACGGTGCGCTCGTATGACGACAAGACACGGGCAATGCTGCTCGACGGAATCACGCGCATCGCCAAGGCCGAGGCCATGGCGTTCGGCGCACCCGAACCGGAGGTCAGCATCGAGAGCGACTACACGCCCGCCACCTACAATGACCCTGACACCACGGCGCGCACGATGAAGGCCATCGGCAAGTCCATCGGAGCCGCCAATGTGAAGGAGATGAAACCCGTCATGGGCGGCGAGGATTTCAGCCAGTACGGTCGCACCGCAGAGAAAATCCCGAGCGTCATCTTCTGGGTCGGCGCCGTGGAACCCGCCAAATATGCCGCGGCCCAGAATGGCGGCCCTGCGCTGCCATCGCTCCACTCCTCCGGCTTTGCCCCCGACTATGACCCCACCATCGCCACCGGCGTCGAAGCCATGACCGCCGCAGCGATGGAACTCTTCAAGGACTGACGCGACCTGCCCATGCAGGCCATTTTTCAACTTCCCAAAGAAGTTAACAAATGGTTAAGTTCCTGCCGGATATGGAGCAGGGACGCGCATGGCGACCATATTGAACATGGAGTGGAAGCCGGGCTGGCCCGAATGGCGCTGGCTGGATAAGTCCGATGCATGGCTGGTCGTCTGGGCGCTTGTCATGTTCGCTGCAGGCGCCGCCGCCGTCGCAGCGACGGACCTGGAAAACCCCGACGCGGTGACAGGCTGGACAGCTTGGGGCCTGATCATTGCCTTGCCACTGCTCGCCTATGCGAGTCTCGGCATCTTCTTGGTCCGCAAGCAATGGGGGCTGGTAGCCAAGGACGATACGCCTGGTACCGAAGAGCGTCCGGCCTTTCACGCAGCCTTTCTCCTGCTCTTCCTCCTCCTGTCCCTGCTGGCATGGATCGCATTCGGGCCGAATGTGCCCTTTGCAGCTTGGCCCTGGCAGGTGGATCTATCCGATCTGGTCCAGCGAGGCATCTATCTCGGCGCAGTCGCGATCGCCTTCACGCCGCTGCTTGTCGGGTTCCACCATGTCGCCTCCGAGGCCGGCGGCAATGGGCACCATAATTATCTGAAGCATCCTGAAGGTCCCGTTGGCTGGCCCGCGCTGCTCAGCGGCATTGCCCTGATTGCAGCGATGGGCACCGGCGCGTGGGCGGCCGGCGAGCGGGTATTCTCGATGGAGCAGAATTTCGGTCTCGTCACCATGGCGCTCGTCGTGATGGGCTTTCTCGCTTTCATCTTCCTGCCCCATCTTTCCAGTCTCATTGGCGAGCGCGACGACACAGAACAGCCCCAGGCCGCCAGCGCGGGTTTTTCGGGTCACCCCGGATATATCGTCAGCGGGCTCGACGCGGCCATGGTCCGTCTCCTGGCACCCCTTTCCGGAGCGACACAGGGCGGGTGGATGGTGCCGCAACTCATTCTCGTCCTGGTCATGCTGCCATTGTCGGCCATGGGCTATGCCCTGCCCCATCCCTGGGGCCTTGCTCCGATCGGAATTGCGAGCCTGATCATTTTCGGTCTCGGTCGCCGGTGGGCGTGGGTGGAGGATGACCGCGAAAAATCACTGCGGATCCAGACCACGCGACCAGACCAGTTTCGCATCGGTTTTGCCAATGACCTGCGCGACGAAGCCCTAATGGGCTATGCGTGGCTGTTCATCCTGGTGCCACTCGCGCTTCGCCAAATTCAGATGCATTTCGATCTGTTCGAGCCTGTCGACCCCATGATACTGACCGGCGCGGCCCAGTCGACTGGGCTCGTCGAATGGCTGAAATTCTTTGGCACCGAACTCGCCAAGGGCGTTCCAATCGTGGATTGGGTCGACATCTACGACGTGACCCAACAGGAACCCTTCGTGCCAAAGGGCGCCGCAGCCCGGCACATCGTCTTCATTTCCCGCTTGCTCGTCGATGTCGTGATCCTTGCGGCCCTGCTGCAGGCCTTTGGCATCATGCAGCGGAACAAGGCCCAGGAGCGCCTGTTCGAGGCCGGGCAATTGGATTTTTTCGATCCGTTTCTGGAGCGCCGTATTTTCAGGCAGGCCTACAGGGGGACTGATCCGCAATATCCTATCCAGGCAAAGGTATCCGACAAATTCGCAAAGCGCATTGCTGCACACGTCGAGAAGAGCACAGCCCAATTTCGAGGAGGGGTTCCATACAGCCTCCAAAGATTGAATGAACTCATTTCGAGCAAGTCCGAACACGAGCGCAAGGTCGCAAACTGGATCGTGGGCAAATACGACCTTCTCGTCGGTCCGGTGGAAGACCGCATGCAGCAACTCGATCAAAGGTGGAGGGAGTTGCGGGACACTCCGGAAGCAGCGGAATATTGGGATGAGAACCCCCAATGGCGAAACAAGCAGCGAATGGATTTCGAGCGCATACTGAACGATGCGCGTTTTGAACGTACGGATTATTGGCGCGAACAGCGTTCCAAAACGCTGTCAGCGCTGCTGAGGCACGTGCATGGTCAGCCAGATTTCATCGAAGCCCGGAAAGCGGCCTATGCAATCCTCGGAACGTCTCCATCGCTGCATGCCGTCCGTGCATTGTCTGCGCGAGTGGTTCCTGCCGAAGCAGCATCGGGCCTGCCTCTGATGACTGAGGAAGCTGTGGATGCCTGGTCGTTCCAGGCAGAACCAAAAGATGCAGAACGCGCACTTGCGCTCGATGCCATCGGCGAGATCGTGGATCTGATCAGCAAGAACACATTGACCAGCAAGCGGACGACCAAGGAGTTCATCACGTCAGTTTGCGATCATGTTCTCAGCACACCGGGAAAGATGAGTCAGGCTGCAGCCCGGCGAGTGCTTGAAAAGCTGCAGGCCATCAAGCGAGATAATTAGCCGACGCTTGCCAACCTGCCTCCTCGGCGCTAAACCCCTTTTGCTCATAGTGCGTATAACTATCGCAGAAGCATTGCACATGAGCCCTGAATTCCGGACGTTTGAAGGTTTAGCCCTTGAAACGGACAGTCTCAGGCCTACATTATACTCATATCGAGCATAAGTCGCTCGATACAAGGAGGAACCCATGGCCCGTCTGATCAATTCCACACTCGGCTGCCCCACCCCGACGCCCCTGCGCGGCGCAACTTCCGCCAGCGCGCGCGGCCTGTCCTATGACGCCGCCGTAAAGGCGGAAACAGACGACCTCTACCCGCTCGTTGCCGATTTCATCACGCCCATGGAGTGGCCCGCCGTGGCCCCTCTGGTCGCTGCGATCAACCGGCTGAAGAAAGAGAAGAACGCGGTCATCCTCGCCCATAATTACATGACTCCGGACATTTTCAGCCTCGTCGGCGATTTTCGCGGCGACAGCCTTCAGCTTGCCCGTGAAGCCTCCGCCGTGGACGCCGACATCATCGTCCAGGCGGGCGTGCATTTCATGGCCGAAACCTCGAAAATCCTTGCACCCGAGAAGACCGTGCTGATCCCGGACCTGCGGGCCGGCTGCTCGCTGGCCGCGTCGATCACCGGCGCCGACGTGCGCCTGATCAAGGAAAAATACCCGGATTATCCGATCGTCACCTATGTGAACTGTACCGCCGATGTGAAAGCCGAGTGCCACATTACCTGTACCAGTTCCAATGCATCACAAGTTGTCGAGCACATCGCCAGCGAATGGAACTCCGACACGGTCATCATGGTGCCAGACCAGTATCTCGCGAAGAACGTCGCCGCCCAGACCGATATCCGCATCATCACATGGCCCGGCGCCTGCGAAGTGCACGAGCTGTTCTCGGCCGATGACGTCCACCAGCTGCGTGAGGCCCATCCGGGCGTCGTCGTGCTCGCCCACCCGGAATGCCCGCCCGACGTGCTCGAAGCGGCTGACTTTGCCGGTTCGACTTCGGCGCTCGCCAACTATGTTTCGGAAAACAGCCCGAACAAGGTCGTCCTGCTGACAGAGTGCTCGATGAGCGACAATGTTGCGGCAGTGAACCCGGACGTGAACTTCATTCGTCCGTGCAACCTCTGCCCGCACATGAAGCGCATCACGCTGGAAAACATCTATGACTGCCTTCTCACCGGCAAATACGAGGTCAAGATTCCGGAAGATGTGCGCCTGCGTGCGAAGGATGCGCTGGATGCGATGATGGCGCTGCCAAAATTGGCGCGCCCGCTGGCATTCAAGACCGGCCTGAAGCCACTCGAGCTTGAAATGGTTGAATGAGACAGCCTGGCAGTTGTGCGCGCGCGCACGCTGGGCTTAAGTTCGCAACGGGCGCGGCGGCGCAGAGGAGACAATGATGTTCCGGGCAAGGATCCGACTGGCGGCCATGGCTGCGCTTGTTCTTCTCGCCTGTGCTCCGGCCAGTGCCGGCAACCAGGACGCCGATGCGTCGGATGTCCTGGGCACATGGAATTTCCAGACCCGACCTTATCGCAATGGCGAATGCCTGATGACAGGCACAATGAACCTCTCCCCCCATCCCGAGCCCGGCCAGTATGTGTGCGAACTCACCGCCGTCGAGGTCTGTTCGCTCTGGGGTCGCTCCGTCGTGCGCCAGTCCTGCCAGGCCCGCCGGTTCGGAGACCAGGTCTCGATCCGTTCGCAGATCGAAGAAATGCTCGAATCCAAGGTCGAAGGCCTGGTCTACATGCCTGACAATTTCACACTGACGATCGAATCAGCTGACCGCATGTTCGGCGCCCTCGTATCGGCAGTCACCGCGCCGGCCGAGTTCCGCCGCGCCAATGACGGGATATCCTGAATCAGTGACCAGTGGGGGCAATCAAACCATCGCCGCATCCGGCGCGGCTGACAGCGATGTGCTTATTGTCGGTGCGGGCCTTGCGGGCCTGTTCCTCGCGCTGGAACTTGCTCCGCGCGCCTGTGTGGTCATTTCACCGGCTCCGCTCGGACAGGCCGCCTCATCCGCCTGGGCGCAGGGCGGCCTCGCCGCCGCCCTCGATCCGCTGGACAGTGCAGACCAGCATGCCATCGATACGATCAATGCAGGCTCCGGACTTGTCGATCCGGTCGTGGCCCGCCTCATCGCAGAGGAAGGCCCGGCCCGTGTCCGCGACCTGATCACGCTCGGCGTCCCGTTTGACCGCACGCCAGATGGCGCGCTCGCCCTCTCTCTCGAGGCGGCCCATTCCCGGCCGCGCGTGGCGCGTGTGGCGGGCGACCTTGCCGGCAAGGCCATCATGGACGCGCTCGTCGCTGCCGTAGCGGCCTCAACCCATATTACCGTGATCGAAGGCGTGCGGGCCGTTGGCCTCCTCCAGGATGCCAATCACCGAGTCGCCGGCGTCGTGCTGCGCGACAGTTCGGGCAACCTGACGACACAGACAGCGCGCCAGACCGTGCTTTGCACCGGCGGCACAGGCGGCCTGTTCCAGGTTACGACCAATCCGCGCGAAGCGCGCGGCGACGCCATTGCCATGGCGTATGAGGCAGGGGCCCTGATCGCTGACGTCGAATTCGTCCAGTTCCACCCGACCGCCATCGACATCGGCCGCGATCCTGCCCCGCTGGCCACCGAAGCCCTGCGCGGTGAAGGGGCGACCCTGCGCAATCGCGACGGCAAGCGCTTCATGGCGAACTACCATACGCTGGAAGAGCTCGCGCCACGTGACGAGGTTGCCCGCGCCATCCATTCAGAACGCGCCTCCGGGCGCGGAGCCTTTCTCGACTGCCGCTCAGCCGTGGGCAGTCATTTCCCCGAACATTTCCCGACCGTCTTCTCGGCCTGCAAGAGCGCGGGTATCGATCCGCGTTTCGAGATGATCCCGATCGCGCCCGCCGCGCATTATCACATGGGCGGTATCGTGGCAGACTTCTGGGGCCGCTCGACACTCAATGGCCTGTCAGTCTGCGGAGAATGTACGGCCACTGGCGCACATGGCGCCAACCGTCTCGCCTCCAATTCCCTGCTTGAAGCAGTCGTCTTCTCGCACCGCATCGCCCAACACCTGCGCAGCGCCGAACTTGATGCCCCCGGCGCGTCCACCGCGCACGTACCGGCCTCGCTGCCCCACGACGCGCTGCAGGTCCTGCGCGGCGAGATGTCATCCAGGTGCGGTGTCGTCCGGAATGCATCCGGCCTGAACGACCTGATTGAAACGATCGAAACCCTCAAAGCCACCCATGGAGCCGCCCGCCCACTGGTCACAGCCGGCCTGATGGCGACAGCGGCCCTCGCCCGCAAGGAAAGCCGCGGCGGACACTACCGAAGTGATTTTCCCGAAACCGGCGAACCGGAACGCTCGTTCCTCCTGCGCGATTTCACAGACCCAGCCGAAAAGGTTGCCCAGACATGAGCCCCGTGCCCCCGCCACTGCCCACCATCATCCTTGATCCGATTGTGCGCCTCGCGCTTGCCGAAGATCTCGGCCGGGCCGGTGACCTGACCACTGACGCCACGATTTCGCCGGAGACGAAGATGAGCGTCGTGATCGCCGCGCGCCAACCCGGCGTCATCGCCGGGCTTGATGCTGCCGCCCATGCCCTGTTTCTCATTGACCCGGCCATGACGCTGACCATCGAAAAGCCTGACGGCAGCGCCATCGTCCCGGGCGACGTGATTGGCCGCCTCGACGGCACCGCCCGCTCGATCCTGACAGCCGAGCGCACCATGCTGAACTTCATTGGCCGGCTGTCAGGCGTCGCCACGCTGACACGCACCTTTGTCGAAGCCGTTGCCCATACTGACACCAGGATTGTCTGCACGCGGAAAACAACCCCCGGCCACCGCGCCCTCGAAAAGCGCGCCGTACGCTGTGGCGGAGGCACCGCCCACCGCTACGGCCTCGATGATGCGATCCTGATCAAGGACAACCATATCGCCGCGTGCGGCTCGGTCGCCGAAGCCATGACCCGCGCCAAGGCCTATGCCGGCCATCTCCGGATGATCGAGATCGAGGTCGACACACTCGAACAGTTGGAAGAAGCGCTGAAGTTTACGCCGCACGCAATCCTGCTCGACAATATGGACACCGATACGCTGCGCCGCGCCGTTAAGATCATTGATGGACGCGTTACAGCTGAAGCGTCAGGGGGCGTGAATCTCTCGACAGTCGCGGCCATTGCCGAAACCGGTGTCGATTTTATCTCGGTCGGGGCCCTCACCCATTCGGCGCCAAACCTTGACGTGGGGCTGGATGTCGTCTGACACTGCGGGGAAGCAAGACTTACCTTGCAAGAAGGACAGCGCATGACCCGATCGGGCGGACGCAAGAGCATATTCATTACCGGCGCGGCCTCCGGCATTGGCGCCGAAACGGCCCGGTATTTTTCCAAGCGCGGCTGGTATTGCGGACTCTATGATGTGAACTCGGCCAGCCTGGCCCAGGTCGCAGACGAGATCGGTACCGAGAACTGCCATGTCGCCACGCTCGACGTCCGCAACCGCCCTGACTGGACTGCCGCCGTGCGCGGATTCGGTGAAGCGACCGAAGGCGCCATGAACGTGCTGTTCAACAATGCCGGTGTCGGGCGCCATGGCTGGTTCGAGGAAGTGGCTCCTGAAGACAATGACTGGGTGATCGACGTCAACCTGAAAGGCGTCGTCAATGGCGTGCAGGCCTGCCTGCCCCTGCTCAAAGCGACACCCGGCGCGCGCATCGTCAACACGGCCTCCACCGCCGGGATAGTCGGTTCGCCGCAACTGGCCGTGTATTCCGCTACCAAGTTCGCTGTGCGCGGCCTCACCGAAGCGCTCGATGCCGAATTCCGTGATCTCGACATCCGCGTCACCAGCCTGATGCCCTGGTTCGTCGATACGCCGATCCTCGACATGGGCGCCGCTGAAGGCGCAAATGTCAAAATGTCGGACCAGCTGCGGGAAAGCGGCATGAACATCTATCCGGTGTCGATGGCGGCCGAGCGCGCCTGGGACGCCGCGCATGGCAAGGACGTCCACTACATGGTCGGCAAGGATGCCGAGCGCGCCCGCTTCATGACCCGCTGGCTGCCCGGCGCCATCCGCAAACGCGTCAAGTCGCAGGTTCCCCCGCGCTCCTAGTCCCGCTTGCGCGCCACCGACAGTCCGTCATGGCCCTTTCGGCCGACTTGCTGAAGGATGATGGACTCGAAGTCCGGATGCCCCGCCAGGACGCGATTGAATTCCGCCGCGCCGCGCGCCATCGGATCCCCATCTGGCGGATCGATGACAGCGCCCTTGCGAATGACGTTGTCGGCCAGCAGCATGCCCCCCGGTCGCAGCAGGCGCGCTGCGTGGTCCAGGTAGGCCGGATAGTCGTCCTTGTTGGCGTCGAGGAACACGAGATCGAACGGACCATCCAGGCGCGCCAGGCTTTCCAGCGCCGGCCCCTCCATGACGGTGCAAACACCGTCCAGCCCTGCATCGCGAAATGTCTCGCGCGCGAAAGCGGCATGGGCGGCATCCAGTTCGAGTGTGGTCATCGTGCCGCCATCAGGCAGGGCCCGAGCCATCCATACGGTCGAATACCCGCCGAGCGTCCCGATCTCGAGCATGCGGGCAGACCCGGCCAGCCTGGCCAGCAGGTAGAGGAACTTGCCCTGCCCGGCTGAGACTTCGATCTCGGGTAGTCCAGCTTCACGGGCACGATGACGAATGGATTCAAGAACAGCCTCTTCAGATGCAAAAAGACCGTCGATGTAGGCATCGACGGTCTCGAATATCTTTCCTTCCGACATGACGCCTAGCGCATGACGCTCTGGTCGATGTCATTGCTTGCCACTTCAATGCCCGTTTGCTGGGCCATGTAGGCAGCAACCTTTTCGGCATTGCTGGGCGTGTTCAGCTGCGGCTCTTCATAGTCGACCGTATGGATCGTCGTCAGGCGCGGCGCACCGTTCGTGATCGTGCGGTCCGATGTCGTCACCGTGGCCGGTGCAATCGTCGGTGCCTCGACCAGCTGAATGTAGGAGGTCTCTGCGCCGTCAACCGGCGTGATCGTTTCTTCCGTTTCCAGAGACGCATAGCGGGCCTTGGCACGCTTGGTGGTAAAGTCCTGGCGCACGCTGGCCCATTCGGACCCACGCGGGAAACGATAGAAGATATGCATGCCGATCTTGTCGGTCTTGATCAGGCCGGCGCTCCAGATCGGGTCGACATAGGTGGCGTGATAGTGCGTGGCGCCGCCCGTATTGTCGTCGCTCAGGTTCATCAGAACGTGGGCAGCAATCGTCTTGGCGCGCTCCCAGTTGCGGCCCATTGGCGGCGTGTTCAATGCGCCGTCGCAGGTGAACGTGAACTGGCAACCGGTCGTGCGTGTCGCGCCCTGGAAGACCACGCCGCAGGCCGTGTCCGGATAGCGGTGGTCGGCCATGCGATTGGCGATGACTTCGGCAACGGCCATCTGGCCGTCGAGCGGTTCGTGTGCTGATTCGTAATACACGGCCTGCGCCATGCACTTCTGTTCCGCGCTGATCGTCTCGGCGCGCTTGATATGTTCAGGGCGGAAGCTGACCAGCGAATTGAGCGCCGCGCCGTCGCGGTCGCGCATCGCATAGCGGCTCATCGAAGACCCGGTATCGCGCTCCAGCGTATATTCAACGGTACGCATCCAGGGCGTATCGAGCAGCGATGGTGTGTAGGCTGCTGAACGGACGGTGACACCGCCATCTTCCATGCTGGCAAGCCGGACGGCCTGCTCACGAAAATCGGCGTCTGCACGCTTTTCTGCCTGGATCTGGCCGACCATGGGCAAGGTAACAGTCGCAGCCACGGCGCACACGGCAATCGTGGCGCCACGGACAAAGATATCTCGCTGTTCGTCGTCTGTCATTGTCATCCACCAACGCTTGAGCTTCTCTCGGAGCCCACTCATTGGCGACAGAGTCGCCCGTCGTGGTTTAAGAACCCTTAACAACATCACCGCTCCCCAATCCCCGGCAGACGATATAACTTCGTCATTATTGGCCCGGGCGTATTTGGTTTGACTACATTTGCAGGCTGCTTCAGCCCCGCTTCTAGGCGGGAAGTAGGCGGCCAATCCCCTTCCTAGCAAGAACTCGGCCACTTCTGTCAGTGACAATTCTGAGAGGAAAAAAGCCGCCGAATCGGCCGTTTTTTCGCACTGCAGCAATTGTCGCCTGCAATCGGTTGAATTTCATAAGAATTTACGACCCGCCCCGTCGGGACAGGCCAGTCGCGCTCCAACCACCTGTTGCAAAACTACCACACCGTTTTGCCATCGAAACGAGCGGTCAGCTGCCTATTTGGGCGATTCCTTGAGGGCCGCATGTGCCGCTGCGAGGCGCGCAATCGGCACCCGGTATGGCGAACAGGACACGTAATCGAGGCCTGAACGGTGGCAAAAGGCCACCGATGCCGGGTCGCCGCCATGCTCGCCGCAAATGCCCAGCTTGATGCCCGGACGGGTCTTGCGGCCGCGTTCAGCAGCGATTTTCACCAGTTCGCCAACACCCGCCTGGTCCAGCGTGACAAAGGGATCCTTCTCGTAAATGCCCTTGTCTTCATAGGCCTTGAGGAAGCGGCCTGCATCGTCGCGCGAGATGCCGAGCGTCGTCTGCGTCAGGTCATTGGTGCCGAAGGAGAAGAATTCCGCCGAATGAGCGATTTCGCCGGCCTGCAGCGCGGCGCGCGGCAATTCGATCATCGTACCGACCATATAATCCAGCGTCGTGCCCGTCTCCTTGAACACCGCCTTGGCCGCCGCATCGACAACCGCCTTCAGGATCGACAATTCCTTGTGCGTTGCAACCAGAGGGATCATCACTTCAGGCACCGGCTGGCGTCCCGTTTCCTTTGCGACATTGACTGCGGCCTCGAAAATCGCGCGCGCCTGCATCTCGTAGATTTCCGGATAGGTGATGCCGAGCCGGCAGCCGCGATGGCCCAGCATCGGATTGCTTTCGTGCAGCTCGCCTGCCCGGCGCTTCAGTTCGTCCACGGACACGCCGGAAGCCTTGGCCACCTCTTCCATGTCGGCATCATTGTGCGGCAGGAATTCATGCAGCGGTGGATCCAGCAGGCGGATCGTCACCGGCAGGTCGCCAAGGATACGGAACAATTCTTCAAAATCGCTGCGCTGCATCGGCAGCAGTTTGTCGAGCGAGGCGCGGCGGCCCTTCTCGTCATTGGCCAGGATCATCGCGCGCACTTCAGGAATACGCTCGGCATCGAAGAACATGTGCTCCGTGCGGCAGAGGCCAATGCCCTGCGCGCCAAACTCGACCGCCGTGCGCGCATCCAGCGCCGTCTCGGCATTCGCGCGCACCTTCAGTCTACGGACCTTGTCGGCCCAGCCCATGAGCGTGCCGAAATCGCCCGACAGGTCCGGCTGTGACATTTCAACCGCGCCCAGCATGACCTGGCCGGCCGCGCCGTCCACGGTGATGATTTCGCCCTTCTTTACTTCGCGGCCCAGGACGCGGAACACGCCTTTGGCCATATCGATCTGCAGGCCGCCGGCGCCGCAGACGCAAGGCCGGCCCATACCGCGCGCGACAACTGCCGCGTGGCTGGTCATGCCGCCGCGCGCCGTCACGATGGCGCGGGCCGCGTGCATGCCCTTGATGTCTTCCGGGCTGGTCTCGACACGGACAAGGATCACGTCCTCGCCCTTCTCGGCCAGCGCGAAGGCTTCCTCGCTGTCGAACACGACCTTGCCCACGGCAGCGCCGGGACTTGCCGGCAGTCCGGTCACGACCACATCGCGCTTGGCATTCTCGGCAATGGTCGGGTGCAGCAGCTGGTCGAGCTGTGACGGCTCCAGCCGCAATACGGCTTCCTCTTCCGTGATCAGGCCCTCGCGCGCCATGTCGACGGCAATCTTCAGCGCCGCCGCGGCGGTGCGCTTCCCGCTCCGGGTCTGCAGCATGTACAGTCGGTCATTCTCGACCGTGAACTCCAGGTCCTGCATGTCCTTGTAGTGGCGCTCCAGCGTGTTCGCCACGTCGCGCAACTGGGCATAGACAGGCGGCATCGCTTCTTCGAGCGGCGCGTCGGTCGACCCGAGCGTGTCGGCCCGCTCGCGCGAGATCGGCGCCGGTGTGCGGATGCCCGCCACCACGTCTTCGCCCTGCGCATTGATCAGGTATTCGCCATAGAAGATCGGCTCGCCATTCGACGGGTCGCGCGTGAAGGCCACGCCGGTCGCCGAGGTCTCGCCGAGGTTTCCGAATACCATGGACTGCACGGTCACAGCCGTGCCCCACTCGGCCGGGATGTCGTTCAGCTTGCGATAGGTGATCGCTCGGTCATTCATCCACGAGCCGAACACGGCCGAGATGGCGCCCCAGAGCTGTTTCTTCGGATCGTCCGGGAAGGGCTCGCCGAGCTCCTTCTCGACCGCTTCCTTGTAGGACACGATGATCGCCTTCCAGTCTTCGGCCTGCATCTCGGTATCGAGTTCAAAGCCCTGGCGTTCCTTGTAGTCGTCAAGGATGTACTCGAACGTGTCATGGCTGAGGCCCAGCACGACATTGGAATACATCTGGATGAAGCGGCGGTAGCTGTCATAGGCAAAGCGTTCGCCGGCCAGCGCCGCGAGGCCTTTCACCGAGGCCTCGTTCAGGCCGAGGTTCAGCACTGTGTCCATCATGCCCGGCATCGAGGCGCGCGCGCCCGAGCGCACGGAAACGAGCAGCGGGTTGTCCGGGTCGCCGAAGCCCTTGCCGGATTCCTTCTCGAGGGCGGCGAGGGCGGCGTCCACCTGCGGCGACAGTGTCGACGGGTATTCACGCTCCAGCTCGTAATAGGCGGTGCACACAGCCGTCGAGATCGTGAAGCCCGGCGGCACAGGCAGGCCGAGTTTCGCCATTTCGGCCAGATTCGCGCCCTTTCCGCCCAGCAGGTTCTTCATTGAGGCATCGCCGTCGGCCGTGCCGCCGCCAAACCCGTAAACCCACGTCTCGCTTGCGTGTTTCAAAGCCGGTTCACCCATGAATTTCACCCTTTAACGACATTGCGCGCAATTTGTTGCCGCAAAACCTGCAAATCCTATGCTGCATTGCAACGGGTATTGCCAGACCCGAGGCTGCGTGAAATCGCCCATTTGGCTAGTTTTTCGGGCCATGCACCGCCAGAGGCCTGCGCACGTTGCCGATTTGACACGCAATGGTAAATGCCAGCGTGTTCCGATCCGGAACAGGTGGTGGCGCTATCAGCCCTCGATCAGGGAGAAGTCGGCCACCTGGTGCAGCGTCGCGCGCACCTCGGTCAGCAGCGCGAGGCGATTCGCCCGCACCTTGGCGTCCTCATCGTTCACCATGACGCCTTCGAAGAAGGCATCGACAGGCGCGCGCAGCCTGGCCAGTTCGCCCATCACCCCGGCAAAGTCCTCGGCCTTCAGCGGCGCCGCAATGGCCTTGCGAACAGCGGTGAGCGCCGCATACAGCGCCTGCTCTTCCTTCGGGCCTTTCTTGATCAGCGCCGCATCGACGGTGAGGCCTTCCGGCAGCGCGCCCTTCTTCTCTTCGGCCTTCAAGATATTCGCCGCGCGCTTGTAGCCCGCCAGCAGCGTCGCCCCGTCTTCGGTATCGAGGAACGCGCCCAGCGCCTCGACCCGCCGCGTGATCAGCACGAGGTCATCCTCTCCCAGCGCAAACACCGCATCAATCAGGTCATGCCGCTGGCCCTGGTCGCGCAGGACCTGCTTCAAGCGGTCCGCGAAGAAGGAGAGAAGGTCTCTTTCGTGTGTCCGTCCGTCGCCAACCACTCCTCGACCATGTGCTATCATCGCGCCCGGATGGGCCGCTTTCTTGCGGGCGAGTGAGATACGATCAACGTCGTCTCGGAGCATATCGAAATGTGAGAACTGAATTGGCTGCAGCGGCAATCGAACCCCATTCTCCAACACAATCCGCACCACGCCCAGCGCCGCACGGCGCAACGCGAACGGGTCCTTCGATCCCGTCGGTTTCTCGTTGATCGCCCAGAAGCCGACCAGCGTATCCAGCTTGTCGGCCAGCGCCACGGCGATGCTGACCGGGTCTGCCGGCACCGCGTCAGACGGCCCCTGCGGCTTGTAATGGTCACGGATCGCATCTGCGACGGATGCAGGTTCACCAGCTTCCAGCGCATAATACCGCCCCATCACGCCCTGCAGTTCCGGGAACTCGCCGACCATTTCCGACACGAGGTCGGCCTTGGCGAGCCGCGCCGCGCGTTCGGCAAGGGCAGCATCCGCGCCCAGTGCGGGCGCCAGTTCGCGCGCCAGCGCCGCCACGCGCTCCACCTTGTCGCCAAGGCTGCCCAGCTCTTCCTTGAACGCAATCGTCGACAGCTTCTTGGCCATCTCGTCCAGCGGCGTGGCCTTGTCCTTCTCCCAGAAGAACCGGCCATCCTCCAGCCGCGCCGAGAGAACCCGTGCATTGCCCGCCGCAATCTGCTTACCACCATCAGACGCGTCGATATTGGCAACGACGACAAAATTCGGCGCCAGCTCTTCGGTGTTCGGGTCGCGTACCGCGAAATATTTCTGGTGCGTGCGCATCGACAGCTTGATCACTTCCGGTGGCAGTTCCAGGAAAGCCGGGTCCATCTGGCCGAGCACCACGACCGGCCATTCAGCCAGGCCCGTCACCTCTTCCAGAAGGCCAATGTCCTCGACCAGTTCCAGCCCCGCGGCCTCGCAGATCGCCGTGGCGCCCGCCTCGATCATCGCCCGGCGCGCCGCGCGCGTCAGCCGCACATGGCCCTTGCCTTCAAGTTGCTTTTCGTAATCGGCCCAGCCCGTCACCGTGAACGGCCCGCGCCCGTGCACCCGGTGGCCCTCGGTCTGGTTGCCGCTCGCCAGCCCATCGACCTCGAACGGCACGACCTTGCCATCCAGAACGCACAGGACGCGCTGCAGCGGGCGCACCCAGCGCAGCTCGCCGGTGCCCCAGCGCATGGACTTCGGCCAATGGAAGCTGCGGATAATGTCCGGCACGGCCTCGGCCACTACGTCCGCCGTCAGCCGGCCCGGCTTGTCCAGCATGGCGACATAGAAGTCGCCCTTCTTGGGGTCGGTGCGCACTTCGGCCTGATCGATGGAGGTGAGCCCCGCCCCTTTCAGGAAGCCCGCAATCGCCTGTTCCGGCGAGCCGACCTTCGGGCCCTTGCGCTCTTCGGCCACGTCCGCCGATTTCACCGGCAGGCCGGTCACGTTCACCGACAGGCGGCGCGGCCCGCTGGCCGTCTCCAGCACATCAAAGGCCAGCCCCGCCGCCTTCAGCGCATCGCCCAGCGCCTTGCCAAGGTCCGCCTCGGCCTTGGCCTGCATGCGCGCAGGGATTTCCTCGCAAAAGATCTCGAGCAGAAGGTCAGCCATAAGGGGTCCAGCCGTTTGGAATTAGGTCTGCACGGCATAGACGCGCCTGCGCCGGGGTCAAGACTTGCGCTCCATTCTGGCGGTGTCACGGGCGCGCAAAAAGCCCGCCATGCGGTGCGCCGCAGGGCGGGCTTTCACGAGCAGGACGTGTGTCGGCTTCAGCGACGCCGGTCGAACCGGTTCTCACGGCGGTCCCAGCGGTCTTCACGGCGATCCAGCCGGTCTTCGATCACGTCCCAACGGCCAAGATCAACCGCCTCGTCGCGCCGGTTTTCCCGTCGGTCGATCACGTCTTCGCGCCTGTCCAGCCGGTCTTCGATATGGTCGGCGCGCGATCCTTGTGCCCAGGCGCCATTGGCTTCGGCACGGGTCAGGCGATGATCCATGCGCCCTGCCCGTTCGGCAGGCCCGGCAAGGGCGGACGGGGCAATGATCGCACTCGCGATGAGGGCAGTGAAGGCGGCTTTCAGCATCTGTGTCTCCTGTTCCAGTTAAACCGGCGACAAGTCCCAGCCGGCATGTATGAAACGGGAAGGCTCGCGCAATCCGTCGCCGTGTTCGCAAAAAAATGCCTGTAACACCCTGTTTTTATTATGAATGAATGTTCAGGCTAGAGGCGACCATGGGTCCCGTCGCACAGCGGCGGCTTGCCCGTGCGCTTGCAGGCGCAGAAGAATGCCTTGCCGGTTTTGTCCGCTGTCCAGCCCTGCGGCTCGAACGCGGTGCCCTTGTGGCTGCCGTCGCAAAAGGGTTGTTTCTTCGACCGGCCGCAGGCGCACCACCAATAAGTCTTGCCCGCCTCCACCTCGACCGGGATCGGCTGTTTCCCGGCGATTTTGGGTGCCTTGTTCATCTGAATTCCTCCTCAGTGATTTTCACCACTATAGCGGAGATATGGTTCCGATGCGCTCATCCTCAGCGAAGTCGAGGGACGGGCTTTGAGCGTCAGGCGTCCGCCCGCGCCTCTTCCTGTTCGGCCCATTGGGCTGCGGCGCCGCGCGCCAGGTCGCGCACGCGGGCGATATAGGCCTGCCGCTCGGTCGGGCTGATCGCGCCGCGCGCGTCGATCAGGTTGAACGTGTGGCTGGCCTTCAGGGCATAGTCATAGGCAGGCAGCGGCTTGCCTGCATCGCGCAACGCGTTCGACTGGTTTTCGCAATCGGCGAACCAGCGTTTCAGCATCTCGACATCGGAATGCTCGAAATTGAAGGCCGACTGCTGCTTCTCGTTCTCGAGGAACACGTCGCCATAGGACAGCGGCACGGCCGAGTCCGGGGCGTTGAACGGCAGGTCGTAGACATTATCCACGCCGAACACATACATGGCGAGGCGTTCCAGCCCATAGGTCAATTCCCCTGACACGGGAAAAACGTCGAGCCCACCCACCTGCTGGAAATAGGTGTACTGGCTGACTTCCATCCCGTCGCACCAGACTTCCCAGCCAAGGCCCCACGCGCCAACGGTCGGGTTTTCCCAGTCGTCTTCCACGAAGCGGATGTCATGCACGGTCGGATCAATGCCGATCTTGTAGAGGCTTTCCAGGTAGAGGTCCTGCAAATTGGCCGGGTTGGGCTTCAGGATGACCTGGAACTGGTAGTAATGGCCGAGCCGGTTCGGGTTCTCGCCATAGCGCGCATCCTTCGGCCGCCGCGACGGCTGGACGTAAGCCGCCCGCCAGTTCTTCGGCCCGAGTGCGCGCAGCACCGTGCCCGGATGCAGCGTGCCGGCGCCGACTTCCATGTCGTAGGGCTGAAGGATTGCGCAGCCCTGCTCGGCCCAATAGGCCTGCAGGGTCAGGATCAGGTCCTGGAAGGATTTCGGTTTCGGCTGGGCTTTGGGCGCAGGCATGGGACATGTCCGGAAATTGGTGTTGGTCCGGAACTACAGGGCAGCGCTGCCCCGCGCAAGCATTAGAGCCCGTCAGAGTCCGGGTGGTCGGCCGTCCCGCTCCCGCGCCTTGTCAGGGCGCGATAAACGGCCGGGTGGCTGAGCAGGGCAATCACGATGCCGAAAATCGCAAAGCCGAAGATGAGGACATAAAAGAGAATGGACCAAGCCTTTCCTTAAGCGCGAAGTGTCCGCCTTCCGGAGCGACTGTGCAAGCCAATTCGCGCGGGCACCGTGCGGACCGGGCACCCCCTTGCCGGCCCCTTGCCACGCCCTCTCACCAGCCCACAGCTCCCCCGGCCGCCACCGCCTGGGCCACATCTGACGGACTCCCGTCTGCTGCATGCGTGTGCATCGGGGCAAGCAACCGGAGCGGCCCGCGCTTCAGCCCTTTCCGCCCCCTCACCAGCACCCTGCCCGCCTCGGCGCCCGGCTTCGCAGCCAGCGGCAGCACCGTGACCTCTCCGGTCTGCCTGTCCATCACTGACAGGATCCGCGCCAGCTCTGCTGCCCTGTGGATAAGCACGACCGGCGCGCGCGGCTTGGCGGCGAAGACCATCGCCTTCACCCAGCCGGAAACATCAAGCAATTCAATGTAGGCCGACGTCTTCCCCTCACCCGGCGGCGAGATTTTTCCCGGCGCGAAATACGGCGGATTGGCGAACACGAGATCGAACCGGTTCTCATGGGGTTTCACCCAGTCCGAAGCCTCGCCCGTCTCGATTGTGACGCGGTTTCCAAAGCCGTTCGCAGTCACACCCGCCCGCGCCAGCCCGGCCATCTCCGCGTCGATTTCCACACCCGCAAGCCGCATGCCCGGCATCCGGAACGCCGCCGGCAGCAAGGCCCCGCCGCACCCGCACCCCAGCTCCAGGGCCTCCCCGCCAGCCTTTTCTGCCAGCGCCCCCGCCAGCAGCAATAAGTCGGTTCCCGCCCGGAATCCCTTCAATGGCTGCACCAGTTTCACGCGGCCCTGGTAGACCGTATCCTCGGTGACCGCGATCACCCGCGTTCGACCTCTGCCAGGACACGTTCAGCCGCCTTGACGACGTCGCCGCGCACCATCACGCGCCTCGGAAAGGCGCCGATATTGCCTTCAACGGCCGAGATATGCTGGTCCGCCACGAAATAGGCGATGCCCGCTTCCTGCAGCAAATGCTCGATAAAGGACAGTTTCACCAGGTCATTGGTGCGGAAGACTTCCTCCATCAGGGCGCATTGCCCCGGAGATTGATGTCGACCGACATGGCGTCATACACCGACGGGCGATCCGGCTTGGGATTCTCGCCCGTCACGATGTCGATCACGGTCGTGACATTCCCCCCGCTGGATCCCACCGGGATGCCGATTCCCACGCCGACCCCGACGCTGCTGCGGCCACGCGACCCCGTTGCCCCGCCCACGCTGACAGAGGTGCGGCTGCCGGAGCCGTAACCCTCCTGATCGGTGTAGCCACCGGTGATTTCGAACCAGTCGCGCCCGTCCTGCAGCGTGATCTCAGCCGCGCGCAGCAGCGCCATGTCGTGCGAGCGACCCGCATCCCGGTCTGTATAGGACACGCGATAGCGCCCAGTTTCGATCTTCTGGGACGTGTATCCGGCAGATGTGCCGGATTTTGCGGGGCCGTAAGGCGTGTGAGTCGCACAGGCGGCGACAAGGAAGAGCGCAGAGACTGAGATGAGCGTTTTCATCCTGCCAATAAAGCCCAAAACGCGGCGCCGTTCCAGCTTTTCGGTCACCCGGCCTATGGCGCCTGTGCCACACCTGCTGCACATAACTGCGGCCCGGTGCCGCGTCGTGCTTTGTTGCCGCATCACATAAGCGTAGGTACAAGCGGACACTGATCCAACAGGAGTTGCTTCTTGACCCTCGCGCCGAGACCCAGATCCAAGGCGGCCATCGGTTCGATCGTCGAACGCATGCAAGCCCTCGTCGCTGCCGACCTTGCGGCCGTGGAAGTCCTGCTCGCCGAGCGGGCGGCCAGCCCTGTTGCCGTCATACCTGATCTTTCGGGCTATATCGTTTCGGCTGGCGGAAAGCGCCTGCGCCCGATGATCACGCTGATCTCGGCCCATGCTGTCGGCTCGGCAAATAAAGCCACCCACGCGCTCGCCGCCGCCGTCGAGTTCATCCACACGGCCACGCTGTTGCACGACGATGTCGTGGACGAAAGCGACCTGCGCCGGGGAAAGCCCGCTGCCAAGGCGATCTGGGGCAACAAGGCCTCGATCCTGGTCGGCGATTTCCTGTTCGCCCGCGCGTTCAACCTGCTCGTTGAAACCAACAGTCTCGAAATCCTGAACCGGCTGGCAACCGCATCGACAACGATTGCCGAAGGTGAAGTGCGCCAGCTCGCCGCCATGCAGGCTCGCGACCTGCCGACCGAAGACTATCTTGCCATTGTCGAGGCCAAGACCGGCGCCCTGTTCGAGGCTGCCGCCGAAACCGGGGCCATGTCGGGCGGCGGAGACCATGCTGCGGCGCTCGCGACCTATGGCAAGAATCTCGGCCTCGCCTTCCAGATCATCGACGACGTGCTGGACTATGGCGGCACGACCACTGTGATCGGCAAGTCGGTCGGCGACGATTTCCGCGAGTGCAAGATCACGCTTCCGGTGATTATCGCCCGGCGTCGCGGGTCCGACGAGGACCGGGCGTTCTGGGAGCGGGCCATGCATCCCGACACCCAGTCCGAGCAAGACCTCGCCCATGCCGTGCACTTGATCCGGGCAACCGGCGCCGCCGAGGCCACCGTGCAGGAAGCCGAAGCCTATGCCGCGCTCGCCAAGGGTGCGCTGCGCAATTTGCCGCCAAGCGACTACCGTGATGCGCTTGAGGACCTTGCGGATTTCTGCGTGGAGCGCGCCTACTAGCGTCCGTCTGCGGCGAGCTTCCTGCCAAGTGTGACGCGCTGCCATATCCACAAGCCGATGCCGAGTGCCAGCAGCGCGAAGATCACCTGAGCGCCCCAGAGCGGGCCGAGACCCAGCAGTCCCGCGCCACAGACGAGCGTCATGCCTGCCCAAAGCGCTGCGACACGGCTGTGCGGCCAGCCGGCCCGCAGGAACAATTGATAGGCATGGTCGCGGTGCGCGTCGAACAGGTGCCGGCCGGCCCGGGCGCGCCAGAGCAGGGTCATGAATACATCGACCAGGAAGGGCAGCGTCAGGATTACCGGCTCCCACACTGTGAGGCGGCAGGCGACGACCAGTCCCGCTGCGCCGAGCAGCGCGCCGACACCAAGCGACCCCGCATCCCCGGCATAGAGGCGGCCAGCCATGTTCCAGGCGAGGAAGCCGGATGTGGCCGCAGCCGCAATGGCGGTCGTATGGCTCATGGCCATTTCGACACCGGTGCCCGGATCCCGGATCGCCAGCCAGTACAACAGGATGGCGAAGGCAGCGAACATCAGCATCGCGCTGCCCATGGCCAGGCCATTCGAACCGTCCATGAAGTTGGTCGCATTGGCCATGACGAACAGCCAGAGGGCGACGCCTGCCACGGATATCCAGACCGGAAGGCCATAGCCTTCACCGGGGCCGAAAGGCAGGTGGAAATGTCCGAGTCGGGGCCCAAAATAGGCGGCGAGGAGTGAAACGAGTGCCAGAAGGACAAGTTTCAGTCTCGGGTTCAGCCCGGCGACATCATCGAAAAACCCTATGATTACAGATGCCAGAACAAACAAGGCCAGCGCCGGAAGGCCGTTCCCGGGCAAGTCCGGCAGGTCGCTCGTCAGGAACAGGCCGACGGCGAGCGCGGCGAAGATGGCAATACCGCCAGCCGTGGGTACGGGCGCCTTTTGCGTCTTGCGGCCACCGTCGGGCGCGTCTTTCACGCCAAAACGGATCACCAGGAAACACAACAGGATCGACAGGAATGGCAAGCCCAGAAGGACAGGCGTCATGACGGGTCTGTGCCTCCCAGCAACGTGGCGCGCACCCACCATTCGGGGTGCTGCGCGCTGAGCATGTCGGCAGATTCCTGCGCAGCTGCAAGGGTTGGGTAGAAGGCGAAGAAGGTGGCGCCAGAGCCGCTCATGCGGGTGAGGCATGGGGCGGGACAAGAGGGTGGCAAGGGGGTGGTTGGTCCGATCTCCGGGACAAGCGCCAGCGCCGGGGCCTCCAGGTCGTTTCGTTGCGCGGCGAGCCAGTCAAAGAGCGTGTCGAGATCGGGAAAGTCCGGCAAGGGCCCGAGCTCGGCAAAATCCTGTCCCCCGCCAGCTGCGTCGAACGCGGCGAAGACCGGGCCGGTCGGACAGGCGATGCCGGGATTGAACAGCACAGCCGGAAGCGGCGCCGGAAGTGTCACAGGCGCGACGCGTTCGCCTTCGCCGCGCATCAGGGCGGGCCGGCCGTCGAGCGCCACAGGCACATCGCCGCCCAGGGATGGCGCGATAGCGCGGGCATGGCGAGGGTTAATGTCCCAGAGCCGGGTCAGGAGGCGGAGAGCGGCAGCGGCGTCGGCGGACCCCCCGCCAATGCCCGCCGCAACAGGCAGGCGCTTTTCGAGATGGATCGCAGCGCCCTGGGTCACCCCTGCTTCGGCCCGCAGCTCGCGGGCCGCCCTGAGCACGAGGTTGTCAGCCCCTGCCCCGGCTTCGGCAGCTCCGGGACCGGCCACTGACAGGGTGAGTATGTCGGAGGGCTGGACCGTCAGCTGGTCGGCAGCTTCGGGGCCTGCAAAGACGACGAGAGAATCGAGGTCATGGCGCCCATTCGGCTTCAAGGGACCTACGTGCAGGAACAGGTTCACCTTGGCCGGGGCAAGCATGTGCAATGTGTCGGGCATGGGCGTGCGTCAGGGCTGCCGGGCAACCGCGAGCGCCGGGGCGTCATCGGATTCGGCTTGCTTCAGCACGGCGATATCCGGGCCGGACTGCATTTTAGCGTCGATCCGCTCCTGTGCCTCACCACTTGGGTCGAGCTTAAGAACGCGCAGCCACTGGAAGCGGGCCTCTGTCTTGCGGCCGACCTGCCAATAGGCATCGCCAAGATGGTCATTGAGCAACGCCTCACCGGGCGACAGTTCCACGGCCCGTTCAAGGAAACGGGTGGCCAGTTCGTAGCGCCCCATTCGGTAGTGTGCCCAGCCGAGGCTGTCGACGATATAGCCGGACTGGGGCTCCAGTTCGACCGCGCGCCGGATCATGTCGAGTGCCGCCTCGTAATTGAGGCCCCGGTCGATGTAGGCATAACCCAGATAGTTGAGGATCGAGGCGTTTGCAGGCTGCAGGGCCAGCGCGGTCTTGAGATCGATTTCGGCGTCCGGCCAGCGGCCCGTCTGCTCGCGCGCGGCACCGCGCGCATAGACAATACGCCAGTCCTGCCGGCCTGCCTTCGCATCATCGTCAATAATCTCGGTCAGCAGGCGCTCGGCGTCGGCGTTCCGGTCAAGCGAGCGGTAGAGGTCTGCAAGCTGGATCTTCAAGCCCCGATCAGGGGAATGAGCCAGCGCATCAGCCGCAATCGCGAGGGATTCCTGGTTGCGGTCTTCCCGGCGGAGCGCCCAGGCCATCTGGCCGCGCGCCGTCGCATAGAATTCGGAGGAATCGGGGATACGAGAGAGGATGGCGATGGCCTCCCGCCGGCGCCCGGCATTGTCGAGCGACTGGCCCCACAGCGAGCGGGCGACATGGAGATCGGGATCAAGCGCCAGGGCGAGCACGAAATAGACGCCCGACAGGTCGTCATCGGTCTGCATCATCAGCGCGGCGGCAGGCACGTAAACGGCAAGCGCAGCGCCCTCGCGGGTCGACAGGCGGTCTGGACGAATACGCTTTCCAGCCAGGATGTCAGCGCGCAGGCGATCAAGCGCGGCGTTCTGGCCGATCTCGTCGTGGAAAGTCTGCAGGATATCGACTGCACGGTCCTTCTTGCCCGCCGCAACGAGGAGCTGCGCATGGGCGTGAACACCGACGGCCAGACGGGCACCGGAATCCCAGAGCGTATCGAACGTGGCAAGCGCGGCGGCGTCATGCTTGTCGGCCATCTGGAGGAGGCCCATCATGTAGAGCGTGGAACTGTCGAGATTGGCGTCACCCGTCAGGCCATTCCGAAGATACAATTCGGCAGCATCAGCGCCGCTGTCATCGGCAATACGCCAGGCCGACAGGCCCCGGGCAATCACACGATTGAACGGGCCGTATTCAGTTTCTTCCAGATATTTGGCCGCTTCGCTTGTCTTGCCCCGCTCAAGCGCGTCCACACCCAGCGTGAGGCGGACCAGCGTCGCGGTGCTGCCGACGCCACTGGCGCGGCGAGCGAGTTCGACGCCAGCCTCATAGTCGCCCGCGAGCAATGCGGAAAAAACTGCCCGTTCAGCGATGCCTGACTTTTCCGGCGCCGTATCAATCGCGGCAGCGTAATATTCAGCGGCTGTTTCGGGGTCATTCGTCATCGCGGCAAAACGCGCAACGAGGAAATCACCATAGGCGCTGGCCTCGGCGGGGCGGCCATTCGCGAAGAGCGCGTCGCGAAGCGCGTCCTGAGACGGCGTACTGACGCAGGACCCAGCCAGCAACAGAGCGGACAGTGCAGAAAGGGGCCGGAAAAGGTTCATTGAAGCAATCTTTCAGCAACCGCGCCCTGCCGCAAGGGTAAAGGGCTTGTCCCTGCCCGCGATTCAGTCAGATGCTATCAGGACTTCCTGCCGGTCGAAGAACTTGTCGATTCCGCGCTTGACCGCCTCCATCGACTTTGCCCGTCCCGACGCGGACTGCAGGCGTTTGGCATCCTGCGCATTGGTGAGAAACCCCATCTCGAGCAGGACGGCGGGCACGTCTGGTGCCAGCAGCACATAGAAACCGGCATTGCGGTGCGTGCCGCGCAGGACAGGCCCGGCATCCGCAAGTTCAGGCAGAAGGTCTTCGGCGAAAGCCGCCGAATGGGATTTGGTTTCACGTTTGACCAGATCCTCGAGAATACTGCCGACGACCTTGGAGCCGCCCGTCTCGATCGGGATCTTCCAGTTATTCTTGTCGGCCTCGCGGTCGATCCTTCGTTCGCCCCGTTCAGAGATCGTGTAGACCGAGGCGCCCGCGACATCCGGCGAGCCGGCGGCGTCTGCATGCAGCGAGATGAAGAGGTCTGCGCCCCAGTTGCGGGCGAGCGTCACGCGGTCTTCGAGTTCGATGAACCTGTCATTGTCGCGGGTGAGCCGCACCGTGTAGCGCGGGTCCTTCTGCAGCAATTCCTTCAGGTACAGCGCCGCTTTCAGCGTCACGTCACGCTCCTGAAGGCCCCGGGCGGAATGGGTGCCCGGATCCTTTCCGCCATGTCCTGCGTCAACCACGATGACGTATTTGTCGCTGCCCCGGCGATCACGCCGGCGCAGGGGATCGGACGGAACGATTTCTGCCGCCGCCATGGCCATGGCGGACTTCCGGATGTCCGATTCCGCCCGCTGGAGGCGCGGCATGTCGCGTCTGGCCATGCTGGCAAACCTGGCCGCCGAGACGGTTTGAAGGTCGATAATGATGCGCCAGGCCTGTTCGCTTCCGGTTGGCGGCAGGGACAGGATGCGCGAGACGACCAAGGGCCGGTCAAGCGAGAAACTGAGCCGGTCGGCCGACAGGGCCCAGCCATCGACCCCACCAGTGCCGTTGCCGACCCGGGCCCCGGCTTCACCGGAAAGGGGCAGAATCAGGCTGCGCTGACCGCCCGATTCGGCCAGAAATGCCCGTGCGTCCTGCGAAATATCGCTCCAGATGGTGATTCTCGTCGGCGCACCGTCGCCCACGACGCGGACGTCGCGGATATCCGCCCGCACCGAAAAACCCATAAAAAAACAGGCGCATGCGAGAAAAAGGAGCCGAAAAAGGGTCATAAGGTCTGATTAACCGTAAATACTGCCTGACGCGGGAATATTCAGACCTATCCCTAACAGGCCTTAGATTAACCCAGCATTGACCGGACTCGTGTCATTGAACTGCTGCCTGCGGAATTTCATCCTTTCAATTCCCCCTGAAATTGGGCAGTATCACGAAAGTAGCCATAATAGCGGGCTGCAAAACAAGTTTCCCAACGACGCGTCAGCGATCGCGCTTCACCGAAAAGGCAAGCGGGCGCCGCGCTCCGGAAAGCAAAGCAATATGTGCACGGGTGCCGTGGCCATCGTCAGTTCTCCATTATCGCCTCACGGCGCATGGGACAGGCATGGCCGCACCCTCCCCCAACCAACACAGACCGGCTTGACCGCTCGCTCGAGGCGCCTCGCGCCCATGGCGGCGGCGCCGGATCATAAGGTCATGTTCCATGAGCAAACTCATGCTAATCGATGCCGCCCACCCGGAAGAGACCCGTGTGGCGATCGTCAACGGCGGCCAAGTCGATGATTTCGACTTCGAGACAACCGGTAACGAACAGCTTCGCGGCAATATTTATCTCGCAAAGATAACGCGGGTCGAACCGTCGCTGCAGGCAGCATTTGTCGAGTATGGCGGCAATCGCCACGGCTTTCTCGCCTTCAGCGAAATCCATCCCGATTATTACCAGCTTCCGGCCGAAGACCGGGAAGCCCTCCTGAAGGAAGCGGCTGAAGAAGCTGCCGCCGCCATCGAAGACGAGGACGAGGATGACGACGAGGGCGACAATGACGCCCATGCCGAAGCCGAATCCGACCATGATGACGACGACGCCTCTGACGATGATGAGAGTGAAGAAGGCGACGACGACGAAGAGGAGGATGAGGCCAAAGCGTCTGCCAAGCCTGCCCGCGGTCGCCGCCCCGCCCGCAAGGAATCGCCCCGTTCGTCGATCTCCAAGCGCTACAAGATCCAGGAAGTCATTCGCCGGCGCCAGGTCCTGCTGGTGCAGGTCGTCAAGGAAGAACGTGGCAACAAGGGCGCAGCCCTGACCACGTTCCTGTCGCTCGCCGGACGTTATTCCGTGCTGATGCCGAATACGCCACGCGGCGGCGGCATTTCCCGCAAGATCGTGAATGGCGCAGACCGCAAGCGCCTGAAATCAATCGTCGGCGAACTGGACGTGCCGGACGGCATGGGCCTGATCGTGCGGACAGCCGGCGCCAAGCGTACCAAGACCGAAATCCGGCGTGATTATGACTATCTCTCGAAACTCTGGGAAACCATTGTCGAGAAGACGCTGACATCCGAAGCGCCGATGCTGATCAATGCCGAAGGCGGCCTCGTGCACCGCGCCATGCGCGACATGTTCGACAAGGACATCGAGGAAGTCTGGGTGCAGGGCGAAGACGCCTATCGGGAGGCAAAGGACCTGGCCAAGCTGATCATGCCGAGCCAGGCCAAGAAGGTGCAACAGTGGAAAGAAGATGATCCGCTGTTCGTGGCCGAAGCGATCGAGGGCCAGCTGGATTCGATTTATTCGCCGACCGTGCAGCTGAAATCCGGCGGATACCTGGTGATCAACCAGACCGAAGCGCTGGTCGCGATCGATGTGAACTCGGGCAAGTCGACCAAGGAACGCAATATCGAGCAGACGGCCGTGCGGACCAATCTGGAAGCGGCTGAGGAAGCCTGCCGCCAGATGCGCCTGCGTGACCTTGCCGGCCTTGTCGTGATCGACTTCATCGACATGGACGAGAACAAGAACAATCGCGCCGTCGAAAAGAAGATGAAGGATTGCCTGAAGGTTGACCGGGCCCGCGTCCAGAATGGCCGCATCTCGCAGTTCGGCCTGATGGAAATCTCGCGCCAGCGTCGCCGCCAGGGCGTCCTGCAGGCAACGTCGGATCCATGTGAAGTGTGCAATGGTACCGGCCGCCGCCGCTCGATCCCCTCGGCTGCGCTGCAGCTGATCCGGGCCATCGAGGCGCGCGCCTCGACTGGCGGCCTGAAGAGCATCTCTGTGAAAGCGCCAACTGACGTTGCGCTCTACATTCTCAACAACAAGCGCGAAGCCCTTGTCGAGACCGAACGGATGGCCGGCTTTGCCGTGTCGATCCATTCATCGGAAGACCTGTTGCCAGGCGACTTCACGATCGACGCCGAGCGCGACCCGAACTCCAAGCCGAAGAAGAAATCGCCGCCGCGGTCTCTCTCGAAATCCGCCAAGCCTGTCGCATCTGATGACGATGACGAGGATATCGAGGACGACGACGAGATCGTCGCCGAAACGGACGACGAGGCTGAAGACAAGGCCGATGATACCCAGGCCAAGCCGCGCAAGCGCCGCCGCCGCCGGGGTGGCCGCGGACGCAATCGCGATGGCCGGGACACCGGTCTCGAAGTGATCGATGGCGATGCGGCCCCTGCTGAAGGTTCAGCCGAGGACAGCGACGAAGAGGACGACGAAGGCGAGTCCAGGGGCACGTCCGAAACGCAGTCCGACGAGTCCGAGGACGGCACGCGCAAGCGCCGCCGGCGCGGCCGCCGGGGGGGACGCCGCCGGCGTCGGCCTGCAGGCGAGGAACGCGCCGAAGGCGCGGACGGCGACGCGCCAATGGATGGCGGGGCCTATCTTGACGGCTTGTCGGCCAGTGCGCCGGAAATGCTGGACGCTGAAGCGCCAAGCGAGGCGAAGGCTGAACCAGCGCCTGAAGTGACTGCCGCCGAACCGGTGGAAAAGGCGGAACCGGAAGCGGTTGAAGCCGACGCCGAGACTGCGCCGGAAAAACCGAAACGCGCTCGCCGCTCGCGCGCCAAGCCGAAACCGAAGGCGGAGGCCGAAGCACCGGTGGAGACCAAGGCGGAACCGGTTGCGGAAGCGGCCCCTCAGCAGGAACCGGCGAAAGCCGAACCGGCCAAGGAACCGGCCATGGCCGCCACCGCGCCGAAGCCGGCACCCGAGCCGAAGCCGGAACCGACCAAGACCGACGATGCCGCACCGAAGCGCAAAGGCTGGTGGGCCCGCGCCCGCGGCGAATAGGCCGAACACGGTCCGACAATACAAAAAGGCCGGAGCAGCGATGCTCCGGCCTTTTCTATTCCGGTTCTGAGAGAATCAGGAGGCGGCGCCTACCGCAGCAGCGTCTTCGACGGCCTCGACTGCTGACTCACCTGCGCCTTCCACGACATCGACGACGGCTTCGGCTGCGGCAACGATTTCCGATGGTGCGTCTTCAGCAACGATTTCGGCATCGCTGGCGTCTTCTGCGACAACCGCCGTCTCAGTTTCAACCAACACGGCGACCATCGGGTTGGGACGCAGATCGTTCATTGCACCGGTCGATGCATCAACAGCCGCACCGATGATTCCACCGATCAGGATGTTCCCCGCCATACCCGCAGCGCCATCACCCGAAAGCTTGGGCTCAAGCAGTTGAGTAAAGGTTTCATATCCTGTTTTCGATATCTCGATGAAATAGGCGTATTTCCGGTTCAGTTCCTTCTCACAAGGCGTTACGCACCCGGCGACATTCAACTTTCCGGTTGTTTCCTTGAACGCGACGTCAGCACCTGCAGGTGTCGATTCAAATCTGACCGTATCTTCGGTCCCTTTCGTGACTGTCGCACAAGCTGCAAGTGTAATTGCAGCACCCATCGCAAATATCGCTTTCATAAGCATTCCCCGATTTAGACCTCCAACCATAATTGGCTGTTAGTATTACAGTTTAGACAGGTTCGAGTCGGGTCAACTCTAAAATGAAATCGCGACCGGCGCATGGGGCGCCAGTCGCGATTTCGTGTTCATCCGATCACACTTTCCCTGACTGGGGGAACAAGGTTCCCCCAGTCAGGGAAAAGCCTGAATCAGGCCGCCGCTTTCGCCTTCGCGTCGGCGGGTGGGAAGCGGTCGTAGAAGCCTTCACCCTTGGCTGCCATGTCGCGCAGCAGCTTGCCGGGGCGGAAACGGTCGCCATATTTGTCGGCAAGTCGGTCGGCTTCTTCGACGAATGGCTTGATGCCCCAGATCAGGTCGACATAGCTGGCGCAGCCGCCGGTGTAAGGCGCAAAGCCCCAGGCGAGGATCGAACCGATATCGGCGTCACGGGCATCGGTGATCACGCCTTCCTCGAAACAACGGGCCACTTCGATGGCCTGGCGCACGAGGAAACGATTGATCAGCTCCTTCTTCAGGGCTGGCGGGCACTCGTCGACCTTGACCTCGATCTGTGTGTTCAGTTCAGGCCACAGGCGTTCCGGCTTGCCCTTCTCGTTGTAGTCGTAGAAGCCCTTGCCTGCCTTGCGGCCGACGCGGCCCTGATCCTCGACCAGCCATGCCATCATCTGGCCGCGCGGGTCGTTGCCATACTCGATGCCGGAGGCCTGCGCCATCTGGCGGCCGACCTTGAGCGCGGTGTCGAGACCAACGGAATCGGACACTTCGAGCGGGCCCATCGGCATGCCGGACTGGCGCCCGACATTCTCGATGATCGCCGGCTTGATGCCTTCGCCGAGCATTTCGAGACCTTCCTGCGTATAGGTACCGAAGCAGCGCGACGTATAGAAACCGCGGCTGTCATTGACGACGATCGGCGTCTTGCGGATCTTGAGGACATAGTCGATCGACTTGGCGAGGGTTTCCTCGCTGGTCTCCTTGCCGGAAATGATCTCGACAAGTCCCATCCGCTCGACCGGCGAGAAGAAGTGGATGCCGATGAAGTTGGCCGGGCGGACCGAGGCTTCGGCCAGGCCGGTGATCGGCAGGGTCGAGGTATTGGAGCCCATGACCGCCGTATCGGAGAGCTGGGCCTCGGCCATCTTGGTGATCTTGGCCTTGAGTTCCGGATTCTCGAACACGGCTTCGACGACGAGGTCAGCGCCTTTGAAGTCATCATAGTTGGCAGTCGGCTTGATCAGGGCGAGGAGCGCGTCGCCCTTCTCCTTGGTCATCTTGCCGCGCGACACGTTCTTTTCGACGAGCTTGCGGGAATAGTCCTTGCCCTTCTCGGCATTCTCGACCGAGACATCGACGAGGATGGTCTCGATACCGGCGCGTGCCTGTTCATAGGCAATGCCTGCGCCCATCAGGCCGGCGCCGATGACAGCGACCTTGTTGAGCTCGTATTTCGGGAAGCCCGCCGGACGGTTGGCGCCCTTGGACAGGGCCTGCGTCGACAGGAACAGCGAGCGGATCATCGCCTTGGCTTCCGGGCGCTGCTGCGTGTTGATGAAGTAGCGCGTCTCGATGCGCAGTCCGGCATCGATCGGCACCATGATGCCTTCATAGATGCAGGAGAGGATATTCAGCTGGGCCGGGTAATTGCCATAGGTCTTGGCGTGCAGCATGGCGTTGGCCATGGTTGCGACCTGACCTGCACCGGGACTGCGGTGCGGCACGCCACCCGGCACCTTGAAGCCTTTGACGTCCCACGGCGCCTTTGCCGTCGGGTTGGCCTTGACCCATGCGGTGGCCTTCGCCTCGGTTTCCGCAGACGGCGCCAGTTCGTTGACGACGCCCATGGCGAGGGCTTTCTCGGCATTGAAGCTTTCACCTTGCAGGATCAGCGGCAGGGCTGCCTGGACGCCAATCAGGCGCGGCAGGCGCTGCGTGCCGCCAGCGCCCGGCAGGAGGCCGATCTTGGCTTCCGGCAGGCCGAACTGCAGCTTGGGGTTATCGTTCGCGGCAACGCGGTAGTGACCGGCCAGCGCCACTTCGAGGCCGCCGCCGAGGGCGAGGCCGTTGAGCGCGACAGCGACCGGCTTGCCGCAGGTTTCGAGCTGGCGGAGCGTCTTGTTCAGCGAGAAGCCTGCATCGAACTGCTCCTTCTTGAGTTCGGCTTCGGTCTTCTTCGCCTTGTCACCGGCACCGCCTGCGCGGCTGCCCATTTCACCGAGGTCTGCCCCGGCGCAAAATCCGCTCGCCTTGCCGGACGAAAGCACGAGGCCTTTGATCTTGTCGTTTGTCGCAACTTCCTTGGTGATCGCGATGATGTCGGCGACGGCCTTGCCGGTCAGCGTGTTCATGCTGCGGCCGGGCACGTCGAACACGGCATGGGCGATGCCATCTGAGTCGATGTCGAATGAAAATGTGTCGAGTTTCATGTGTTTGATTCCTTTCGAGAACGTCTGTTCCCGTCATTTTTCTTGCTGTCTGCATCTTCGCTCGCGAACGCGATGGCCATCGACATGGCGAGCGAAATACCAATCCCAATCCCCACCGCAATGAATGCCGCATTGTCCGTGGCAGCGAAGAGACCCACCCCAATGGCGACCCCCGCTCCCACGCCTATTGGCAGGCCCATTGCGATGGCGCGCTTGTCCATCAGACGCGTTCGATGATCGTCGCGGTGCCCATGCCGGCCCCGACGCAAAGCGTGATCAGCGCGGTTTCCTTGCCGGTCCGCTCAAGCTCGTCGACCATCGTGCCCATCAGCATGCCGCCCGTGGCGCCCAGCGGGTGGCCCATGGCGATGGCGCCGCCGTTCACGTTCATCTTGTCGTGCGGGATGTTCAGGTTGTGCATCATCAGGAGGACGACAGACGCGAAGGCTTCATTGAGTTCGTACAGATCGATGTCTTCCGGGTTCATGCCGGCCTTTTTCAGCACCTTGCGCGACACATCGGTCGGGCCGGTCAGCATGATGCCGGGCTCGGATCCGATGGAGGCCATGGCGCGGATGCGGGCACGCGGCTTGAGACCGAAACGCTCGCCCATTTCCTTCGAGCCGAACAGGACGGCAGATGCGCCATCCACGATGCCCGACGAGTTGCCGGCGTGGTGGACGTGGTTGATCTTTTCGAGTTCCGGGTAGCGCTGCTTGATGACGTCATCGAAACCCATTGCGCCCATGCCGAGGAAGGATGGCTGCAGCGCCGCGAGCGACTGCATGTCGGCCTGCGGACGCATGTGCTCGTCATGGTCAAGTCGGACACCGCCCATCTGGTCTTTGACAGGTACGATGGACTTGGCAAAGCGGCCTTCTTTCCAGGCCTGAGCGGCGCGCTTCTGGCTTTCGACAGCGAAGGCGTCAACGTCGTCGCGCGAGAAGCCCCACTTGGTGGCAATCGTGTCAGCACCAACGCCCTGCGGCGAGAAGTAGGACTTGATGGCGATCTGCGGATCGGTCGACCAGGCACCGCCTGCCGCGCCCATGGGCACGCGGCTCATGGATTCGACGCCGCCGCCAATGGCCATGTCGGCTTCGCCGGTCATGACTTTCGAGGCGGCCATGTTGCAGGCTTCGAGGCCCGAGGCGCAGAAACGGTCGACCTGCACGCCAGCCGTGGTTTCGGCATAATCGGCATTCAGCACCGCAATGCGGGCAATATCACCGCCCTGCTCACCCACTGGCGAAACGCAGCCGAAGACAACATCGTCGACGCAGGCCGTATCGATGTTGTTCCGGTCACGGATCGCCTGCAACACTTGCGTGCCAAGGCTCAGCGCCGTGATTTCGTGCAGGGAGCCGGACGACTTCCCTTTGCCGCGCGGGGTACGGACGGCGTCATAGACATAGGCTTCATTCATGGGAAAGGCTCCTTTAAAACTGTTCAATCATGTCGCCGGTGAATTCACCGGGTTGAGGGTAAGGCTCGCGGTGGAACGGGCAGCTTCCTTGCCGCGGAAATCGTAGAGTTCGGCCTCGGCGAAAACCATCGCGCGGCCGATATTGCGCAGGCGGGCAACCACTTCGATGGCGCCCTTGCGGACAGGGCGCAGGAAATGCGTGTGCAGGTCCACCGTCGAGGGCAGCTTCGTCTTGCCCGCCTTCATCCCGGCGAGCATGCCAATCGTATCATCCATCATGGCGACGAGATAGCCGCCCTGGATGACGCCTGCGGGATTGCAGAATTCCGGGCGGCCATCGAAGCGCACCCGCGTCTCCCACTTCTTCAGGTCGAGCGACAGGAGCTCGAAGCCCAGCGACGTCGAGGACGGGCTCGGGCTGGGAAAGATGTCCGTGATGCGGGCCTTGTCAGGCATCGGTTTCTACAGCGTCCTCGCGATCAGCATTTTCATGACTTCGTTGGCCCCGCCATAGATGCGCTGGACGCGGGCGTCGGCATACATCTGGGCGATGGGGTATTCGTCCATATAGCCGAATCCGCCATGCAGCTGCAGGCACTCGTCGATGATCTTGCACTGGAGGTCGGAGATCCAGTATTTCGACATGGACGCCGTGGCCGCATCAAGTTCGCCCTTCAGCAGCAATTCCGTACAATGATCTGCAAACACTTTTGCGACAGTCGCTTCGGTCTTGGCTTCGGCAAGCTTGAACTGGGTGTTCTGGAAATCGAAGATCGTGCCGCCAAACGCCTTGCGGCCTTTGACATATTCGACTGTCTCATGGATCGCACGCTCGATCATGCCGACACCCTGGAGGCCGATGACATGGCGCTCCTGCGGCAGTTTCTGCATCAGCTGGATGAAGCCCTTGCCCTCTTCCCCGCCAAGCAGGGCCGAAGCCGGCACTTTCACGTCATTGAAGAAGAGCTCTGACGTGTCGGCGGCATGCTGGCCAACCTTTTCCAGGTTGCGCCCACGTGTGAAACCTTCGACCTCTTCGGTCTCGACACACATGATGGAAATACCCTTGGCGCCCTTGGTCGGGTCGGTCTTGGCGCAGACCAGGATCAGGTTGGCGGTCTGGCCGTTCGAAATGAAGGTTTTCGATCCGTTGATGACGTAGCCGTTGCCATCCTTCTTTGCGACCGTCTTGATATTCTGGAGGTCAGAGCCCGTGCCCGGCTCGGTCATCGCGATGGCGGTGACAAGTTCGCCCGACGCCATACGCGGCAGCCAGCGGCGCTTCTGCTCCTCGGTACCGAAGCTGGCAATGTAGGGCGCGATGATGGCGTTGTGCAGCGTGATGCCGAACCCGTCGACGCCCTTCCACTGCTGCTGCTCGATGATGATGGCCTCGTGGCGGAAGTCGCCCCCTGCCCCGCCATATTCCTCGGGGATCGACGCGCAGAGCAGGCCCATTTCGCCTGCCTTGGTCCAGATCTCGCGAGGAACGACGCCCGCCTTGCGCCATGCCGGAACATGCGGCGCACACTCCTTTTCGAAGAACTGGCCCACGGCGTCGGAGAAAATATCCATCTCCTCGTCATTGCGCCAACCGGATTTCGGCACGTTCAGTGGGCTCTCGAGCATGGGCGGGTCTCTCCTGTCTTACCTAGCGGAAATTTCCGCTTACGTTCACGTCAACATGTAAGTTACGCAGGCCCGTTTGCACAGCCGTCACGCAACGTCAGGCCGCAGGCACAGGGCCTGCGGCCTTTTCGCCATGGACTCAGAATGCGTCGGCCGGCAGGGCCATCATGGATTTCGCGCCGGTTTTCACCTTTGCGAGATGGGCCGCCGCGTCGGGCAGCATGCGGTCGAGGAAATACTGGCCGGTCAACAGCTTTTCGCCATAGAACGGATCGCCCGCGCCTTTCTTCTCGATCGCGACCTTGGCCATGCGTGCCCACATGAAGCAGAGCGCTGTCAGGCCGAACAGGTGAAGGTAGTCGTGGCTTGAGGCGCCGGCATTGTTGAAGTCCGACATGCCGTTCTGCATCAGCCAGGTCGTGCCTTCCTGGAGCTGGCCCTTGACCGTGGTCAGGCCTTCGACAAAGGGCTTCAGGTCAGCGTCGTCACCGGCTGTGCCGAGGAAATCGTCCAGTTCGGCAAAGAAGCTGAACACGGCCCGGCCGCCATTGCTGGCAAGCTTGCGGCCGACCAGGTCGAGCGCCTGGATGCCATTGGTGCCTTCATAGATCATCGTGATACGGCTATCGCGGACATATTGCTCGAGGCCCCATTCGCGCGTGAAGCCCGATCCGCCATGAACCTGGAGGCCGAGATTGGCGCTCTCGCAACCCTTGTGGGTGAGATAGGCTTTCACCACCGGGGTAAGCAGCGCCATGTAGTCGCCGGCCCGCTCGCGCACTTTCTCGTCGTTTGACTTGTGCTGCAGGTCGCCCTGGAACGCAGTCCAGTAGGCAAAGGCGCGGGCGCCTTCGATGAAGGCTTTCTGGTCGAGCAGCATGCGCCGTACGTCCGGATGCACGATAATCGGGTCAGCAACCTTTTCCGGCGCCTTGGCCCCGTTGAGCGAACGGCCCTGGACGCGGTCCTTGGCGTAGTCGACAGCATTCTGGTAGGCCGCCTCTGCCTGGGCCAGGCCCTGCAGGCCAACGCCGAGGCGCGCCTCGTTCATCATCACGAACATGGTGCGCATGCCCCTGTGCTCTTCTCCGACAAGCCAGCCGGTCGCACCGTCATAGTTCATGACGCAGGTCGCGTTGCCATGGATGCCCATCTTCTCTTCGAGGCCGCCGCAGGAACAGGCATTGCGCTCGCCCAGCGAGCCGTCTTCCTTGACGATATATTTCGGCACGACGAAGAGTGAGATGCCCTTGATGCCTTCCGGACCGCCCTCGATCCGGGCAAGCACAAGGTGAATGATGTTTTCGGTGAGGTCCTGTTCGCCGCCCGAGATCCAGATCTTCTGGCCGGTGATCTTGTAGCTGCCATCGGCCTGGGGGACCGCCTTGGTCTTGATCAGGCCGAGATCCGTTCCGCATTGCGGCTCGGTCAGGTTCATGGTGCCGGCCCATTCGGCGCTGGCCATTTTCGGGCCGTACATCTTGCGCTGCGCATCGGAACCGCCAGCCATCAGGGCTTCATAGGCGCCCGATGTCAGGCCGGGATACATGCCGAAGGCCATGTTCGAGGACGAAATCATCTCGCCCCAGGCAAGGTTCACGACGTGCGGCAGGCCCTGCCCGCCCATCTCAGGGTCTTTCGACAGGAGCGGCCAGCCATTCTCGACCAGCGCCTTGTAGGCAGCCGGAAACCCGTCGGGCGTCTTGACGCTGGCGTCATCATTGCGCTTGCAGCCCTGCACGTCGCCGACATGGTTCAGCGGGAACAGGACCTCCTTGGCGAACTTGCCGCCTTCTTCCAGGATTGCGTCGATCAGGTCGGGGGTCGCTTCCTCGAAGCCTGGCAGGTTTGAATAGTTCTGCAATTGAAGCACTTCATGCAGGATGAATTGCATGTCGCGGACCGGGGCGTCGTAACGGGGCATGGGGCGGAATCCTTGTAAAAAAATAGCAACTGACGCCGTTCTAGACGCAAGTTCTAGAAAGGTCGTTCCAGTTGCCAGAACTCTATGAAAAGAGGTGGATCAGACTTCGTCGAGCTGGCGCCGGGCGACCGCTTCATAGGCTGCGACCTGTCGCTTGCCTTCTTCGTTCGGGCCGACCTTCTGGATCAGGTCCTCAAGCCAGAGGATGCCCTTGCGCAGTTCCGTCAGCGCCGTGTCGATGTCTTCGCGCTGGATTTCCAGCTCTTTGACCTGCTTGCGGAACTTGTCGAGCATCATGTATTTCTGGGCCCGTTCACCGTCGTCCAGCACGTAGAGGTCGAGAATTTCACGGATATCGGCCAGTGGCAGCCCGAGGCGCTTCAGGCGAACGATAATCGTAAGGCGCGCACGATCCCGGTTCGAATAGACACGGGTCATGCCATCGCGCGCCGGATGCAGCATGTCCTTGTCTTCGTAGAAGCGAAGGGCACGGGGTGTCACACCATATTCCCGGGCAAGCTCGGAAATCGTGAAGGTGCGGCTATCGGCGGCGGAAATGTGTGATGTCTTGTGATGCATGCGGTCAGCTTAGACCAAGGCTTCCGCGAACGTCAACGTCAACTTTACGCGAACGTTCGCGGAAACGTTCCCTATGGTAAACGCAGAAGCCCGACCCGTTACCAAATCATGCGAAAATATTTACCTTTAACTTCGCTTTAAGACCCGGCCTGCCATCAACGTTAGAATATGTGAACGAATCTGCCCGTAGCGTTAACTTTGCGGGCTGAGCGAGGAGAATCCGGGATGAACCAGACAGGGCCCTGGAGCGTTAAAGGCATAGACCAGCGCGCGCGCGACGCTGCGCGCGAAGCGGCGAGCGCCGAAGGTCTTACGCTTGGCGAATACCTCAACCGCTTGCTGATGGCGGACGAGGAATCCCAGCTCAATGAAATCTCGTCGCTGTTTCGCAACCCGCGCCCGCGGCCGGACGCGTCAACCAGCACGCTGGACCGCCTGACCCGCCGCATCGAGGCGGCCGAGGCCCGCTCGACGCTGGCCATTTCGGGCATGGACCACACGGTTCTCGGCCTCGTCGCGAAGCTTGAGCAGGCCGAGCAGAACAGCAATTCCGTCGTCGGCCATGTCGAAAGCCTGATGGACGAAATCCGCGACACTTATGAAGCGCTCCAGTCCAAGGTTCGCAGGCTTGAACAGGATGAATCGAACAAGCAGAACCTCGAAGCCCTGAAGTCACTCGAACAGGCGCTCGGCAAGCTGGCTGAACACGTCAACGACGAAGGCGAACTTGCCCAGCAGGAGGCCCTCGCCATCAAGGGCCGGGTCGAAGCCGGGTTCGCCGACCTGACCGACCGTGTCGAAGGCGTGGAAACCCGGGTCGAATCGAAACTGTCTGACGCCGCTGCACGGGTCGACAGGGCCGTCGAGCAGGCTGAAAAGCGATCCGAGACCGCTGCGCGCGAATTGACGACGCGCCTGTCGTCCCTTGAGCACAATGTTCAGGAACGCCTGATAGCGGCGGGACAAACCGACGAACGCCTGAGTGCTGTCGAGTCTGACGTGTCGGGCGCGCTGGATTCCATGGAAAGCACGCTGCTGCGCATCCAGGAACGGCTGAACCGCGCCGAAACCACGACCGATGCTGCGCTGCAAAGCCTTGAGGCGACCTTCAATCATCTCGACAACCGGGTCGAAGCGCTGGCCGGGTCCGTCGATCCGGAGCTTGCCGAAAAACTGCGCTCGGAATTCGAGGCCCGCTTCGACAACCTGACAAAATCCCTGCGTGAAACCGTCGACCAGACCCGGCTCGAACTCGCCGACGAGATCGCGCGTACCGCCAATACCCAGAAAAACGAAGTCGTCTCTGATCTCACGGCCGGACTTTCGGATGTGCAAAAGCGTCTGGCGGCCTCCGAAGAGCGCCAGTCACGCAGCATGGAAACGGTGTCGAACCAGGTCAGCCGGATGTCGACCAGCTTCGAACAGCGCATCCGCGACGTCGAAGCGCGCGATGACGCCGCTGCGAGCGAGGCCATGCGCGGCGAAATCGAACGCCTTGGCGCAACCGTCAGCGGCCGCATCGACTCGCTCGCCGACCAGATCGACAGGCGCGTCAGCGACAGCGAAACGCGAAGCGCTGAAGCCATCGAACAGATCGGCGAACAGGTGGCGTCGGCTGCCACCCGGCTCCAGAAGCGCCAGGACGATGCCATCAAGTCCATGGCGACCCAGATGGAAGAGAGCCGCAAGCGCACCGATGTGCGCCTGTCGGATGCCCTGTCAAACGTCTCCGAGCGGCTTGAGCATATGCAGGCCCAATCGTCGGCATCGCTTTCACCCGTGCAGCGCGCGATTGCATCGCTGGCGACTCGGCTTGAAAGCCTCGAGGAATTCACCTCGCCGCCTTATGCCGATCCGGAAGGCGCCGATGCGCTGCCCGATGCGCCTGATTTTTCCGACGAACCGGTGGTTGAACAGGCAGCCCAAACGCCCGTCCATGATGACGGCGTGCCATTCGAACCTGGCCTTCCCGAAATCAACGACGATGATGACGACGACATGTTCGTGGAAACATCAGCGGACGTTCCACAGGATGACGACATGTTCGCCGAAGCATCGTCAGATGCTTCAGAGGGCGACGACGCCATGTTCGAGGATACGTTGATCGATCCGGATGACGACGACGCCTTCTTCGAGGCCGGGATCGCCGGCTGGGACGCAGCTGTCGAGAGCCGCGGAGCACCCTACAAGTCCGATTTCGAAGACGTGTTCGACATACCGCAGGAAGCCGGTAGCGAGCAGCACGAGGACGAGGATTTGTCCGCATCGTCCGCCGAACCCGGCCCTGAAGTGGTCTTCGACCCGCTCTCCGAGCTGGAAGGCATCGACGGGGAGCATGACAGCCACACCGAAGCGCGCGCGTCCGACATTTTCGACATGGACGATTCCGAGGACGAGGACTTTCTCGAGTTGATCGCGGCGAAATCCGATCCGGACGCAGAATTCGACCCGCTCGCTGAAGACGATCCCGAGCAAATCGCCATTCGGGCGGATGACACGAATGATTATATCGCCCGGGCTCGCCGGGCCGCGATCACGGCGGCCGGCACGCTGGACGCACAACCGCAGAACCGCAACCGGCGGAAAACCGACAAACCGTCTTTCAACGGGGTCCGCGCAAAGTCCGGCTCAAGCAAACTGCCGCTCTATGCTGCTGCCTCTGCGGTTGTGATCACCGGGGCCGCTGTGGGGGGATACCTCCATATCCGCGGCAAGCAGGAAGCGCCTGTGATCGCTGCCTCGGTCGATACCTATGTCGATCCCGGCGCTGCAGCAGCCGCGAATGTCCTGCCCGTTGAGGGGGGCGAAGCCGCAGGCGAGGCAGCCCCGGCCATGCAGGCCGATGCCGACCTGTTCGACGCAGCGCCGGCGACGCAGGCCGTTCAGGCGCCCTCTTCCCCGGCCGCAGCGGCTGCACCAGCGGCGGCATCGAATTTCCCGGCCATCTCTCCCTTCGTGACCGTGGAAAGCGCCGCAGCCGGCGGAAACCATATCGCCCAGTACCAATTGGCGCAGGAACACATTGCCGCCGGGGATTTCGCCGCCGGCGCAGCCCTGATGCGCAAATCAGCCACCAAGGGCCTGCCTATAGCCCAGTACGGCCTCGCCAAACTGCACGAGAAAGGCAATGGCGTTCCCAAGGACCTTGTCCTCGCCCGGGAATGGACGGAAAAAGCCGCCAATGGGGGCAATGTCAAAGCCATGCATGACCTGGCCGTCTTCATGGCCGAAGGCGAAGGCGGACCGCAGAGCTATGCCGGGGCCGTCGAATGGTTCCGCAAGGCCGCCGAGTTCGGCATTGTCGACAGCCAGTACAATCTCGGCGTCCTCTACGAGCAGGGCCTCGGCATCAGCCCGAACCTGACCGAAGCGATGTTCTGGTACGAAATTGCCGGCAAGAACGGCGATGCGGGCGCACCCGCCAAGATCGCCGATCTTTCAGGCCGCATTTCGCCCGAAGCCGCCGAACAGGCCCGCGCGCGATCAGTCTTCTGGGAAGCCTCCCGGGACAATGCCATCAGTAATGGACGCTTCGGCGCGCAGCCCTGGAACACCGGCAATCCGCTTCAGGTACAGGGCGTACAGGTTGCTCTTGGGGCGCTCGGCTACAATGTCGGCACGCCGGACGGCGTGGTCGGTGCCGGCACGGCCAAGGCGATCCGCGACTATGAAAAAGCCAACGGCCTTCCGGTGACCGGCACGATCACGGCTGACCTGATCGAGAGCCTCAATGCCCTGGCTGGCGCGCCGACCAACGGCTAGGTTTCGCGCGCCGTTTTCAGCGCGTGGACACATGACATCGTTCTAGATATGTTCCACGAGAATCGTGGCAGGATATCGTAATGACACCTATCGTTACCATCGGAACCGCCGGCTTCGACGCCGTGCATATCGTGCTCCTGCTGGGCGTGCTCGGGCTCGGCTTCCTGGCCTATGCGCTATGGGGCCGAATTGACCTCACCCGGCGCGACCTCACGCGGGCAGAGGAAGATCTCTCCGATACCAAACAAGCCCTGCGCACCAAGGAAGATGTCGCGCGTCAGGCTGAGATTGCCCTGGCAGAGATCAAAGCCCGCAGCGAGGAGGATGAACGCAAGTTCGCCGATCTCGCCCAGGGTGTCCTGCGCACGGCCAATGCGCAATTCCTGCAACTCGCCAACGAGACGTTCGAAAAGCACAAAGAAGGCGCCAAGGGCCAGCTGCAGGAGCTGATGAAACCGATCGGCGAGAATTTCGACGCCTTCAAGAAGCGCGTCGATGACCTTGAAAAAGTCCGGACCGAGGACAAGTCGCTGTTGTCGGAACAGGTGAAGGCGATCGGCGAGAGCCTGCATCGCAACACGGCCGAGACCGGCAAGCTGGTCAACGCGCTGACCGCGCCGAAAGGCGGTGGTCGCTGGGGCGAGATGACCTTGCGCAATGTCATGGAACAGGCGGGCCTGTCGGCCCATTGCGACTTCAACGAACAGGTGCATGACGCAACCGAAGACGGTCGCCAGCGGCCTGACGCCATCATCCGCCTGCCCGGCGACCGACAGATCGTGGTCGACTCCAAGGTATCGCTGGCCTCCTACATGGCTGCCGTGAACACAGAGGACCCGGCCGAACGCCTTGCGCACCTGAAGGCGCACGCCACGAGCGTACAGCGTCACGTCAGCACGCTCGCGTCGAAGGACTACCAGTCAAACCTCGGCAACAGGTTCGATTATATCGCCATGTTCATTCCCGGGGAAAACTTCTTCGCCGCGGCGCTGGAACATTCGCCGGACCTGATCGAGAAGGCCATGTCGCGGCAAGTGATTGTCACCACGCCGACAACGCTGATCGCGCTCGCCCGGACGGTCGCGCATCTGTGGCGGCAGCATCACCAGAACGAGAACGCCATGGCAGCGGCTGAACTCGGCGCTGAACTTCATAGCCGGATGAGTGTCATGCTCGGCCATATCGAAAAGCTCGGGAAGACGCTGAACGGCTCTGTCGACCATTTCAATTCGGCCATGGGTTCGTTCGACAAACGCGTCCTGCCCACCCTGCGCAAGTTCGAGGACATGGAAATCGCCCCGCCGAACAAGGCGTTGCCAGAGCCGAAGCAGATCGAAAACCGGGCGAATACGCCTGAAACGACGGGCGAGCTGGACTTTGGCGGCAAGAAAAAGGCGCTGGCTGCCGAATGAGCCGCACCGGTTGACCAAACGCCCTTCTGTTCATATCTCCCCCTCATGGCCATACGCGAAATCCTGACTGTACCCGATCCGCGCCTCAAGGAGGTGTCGAAGCCTGTTGAAGGCGGCGTCTCCGACGAGATTCGCGCGCTGATGGATGACATGCTGGAAACCATGTATGACGCGCCGGGCATTGGCCTGGCTGCGATCCAGGTCGGCGTGCCGCTGCGGGTCATCGTGATGGATCTGGCTCCCGAAAACGAGGAGCCGAAACCGCGCTATTTCGTGAACCCGGAAATTCTCGAAACGGTCGAGCAGACCCAGCCCTATGAAGAAGGCTGCCTGTCGGTGCCGGACATTTTCGACCAGGTCGAGCGCCCCGAGCGCTGCCTGATCCGCTATCTCGACTATGACGGCAAGCAGGTCGAGGAATGGGCCGAAGACCTCTACGCGGTCTGCATCCAGCACGAGATGGACCATCTCGAGGGCACGCTGTTCATCGACTATCTCTCGCGCCTGAAGCGCGTGCGCGCCATCGACAAGGTGAAGAAGGCCAAGCTCCGCAAGATTCGCGAAGACGTCGCCTGATCCTGCCACGCCAATCTTTCCTTTATTGCCAGCGTCCCGCGCGCTAGACCCCCGCACCATGACCCAACCGCTTCGCCTTGCCTTCATGGGCAGCCCGCAGATTGCCGTGGACGTGCTCGCCGCGCTGGTCGCAGCGGGCCATGAGATTGCCTGCGTGTATTCGCAGCCGCCGCGCCCGTCGGGCCGGGGCAAGAAGCTGACGCCGACACCGGTGCAGGCCTGGGCCGAAGCGCAGGGGCTAGAGGTGCGCACGCCGAAATCGCTGAAGAAGGCGCCAGAGCAGGAGGCGTTTGCGGCACTGGGCCTCGATGCGGCGGTGGTTGTCGCATACGGCCTGATCCTGCCGCAGGCGGTGCTGGATGCGCCGCGGCTTGGCTGTCTCAACATGCACGCCTCGATCCTGCCGCGCTGGCGGGGCGCCGCGCCGATCCAGCGGGCGATCATGGCGGGCGACCATGAGACCGGGTTGGACGCGATGCTAATGGATGCGGGGCTCGATACCGGCCCGGTGCTGATGTCGGCGCGCACGCCGATCACGGCGGCGACGACAGCGGGCACGCTGCACGACCGGCTGGCGGAACTGGCCGCAGACCTTGCGCCGGTTGCGCTGGCACGATGGGCAGACGGATCGATTGAACCGAAGGCCCAGCCGGACGAGGGCATCACGTATGCCCACAAGATCAGCGCCGAGGACCAGCCGGTCGACTGGTCGAAACCGGCCGCAGACGTTGACTGCCAGATCAGGGGCCTGTCCCCCTTCCCCGGGGCCGTCTGCCACTGGACGCCGGAGGGCGAGACCAGCCCCGTGCGCCTGAAACTGCTGATGAGCGAAGTCGCCGGAACCTCTGGCGGGACCGCGCCGGGCACCGTGCTGGACGACCGGCTTCTGGTCGCCTGCGGCGATGGCGGCGCGGTGCGGATCACGCAGCTGCAGCGCCCCGGAAAAGGCCCGATGACGGCCAGCGTCTTCCTTAATGGCACGCCTATTCCCCCCGGCACGGTGCTGGCCTCATGAGCACCTGGATCCGCCCGGCCCATGCCGAGGACATTGACGAGATCGCGGCGCTGAACGACGCGGCCTTCAAGGGGACCGCCGAGGGCAAGATCGTCCGCAAGCTGAAGCGGGACGGCGACAGCGTGCTGTCGCTGATCGCGCATGATGACAGCCGGATTGTCGGCCATGTCGAATTTTTCCGCATCCTTGTCGATGACGCGCCGCTGGCCGTTGGTCTCGGGCCGATGTCCGCGCTGCCGGGCCGGCAGAAAAAAGGCATTGGCAGCGGCCTGGTCCGCACCGGCCTCCTGGCGCTGCAAGGCGCGGGCGAAAGCCTTGTCTTCGTTCTGGGGCATGCGGATTATTATCCGCGTTTCGGATTTTCCGCGGACGCCGCCCTGCCCTTCGGTGCGCCGTGGAGCGGGCCTGCTTTCATGGCGCGGCGGCTGGCGGATGCGGCGCCGGCGTCCGGCACGCTCACCTATCCGTCCGCATTCGGCGGGTAGTCCATGGCCCGTTACAAACTCCTGATCGAATATCATGGCGGGCCGTTCCAGGGCTGGATGCGGCTGCCGGGCAAGCCGACCGTGCAGGGCGCCATCGAAGACGCCGCCGCCAAGCTGGATGGCGGGCCGGTGGAGGTCTATGGCGCGGGGCGCACCGATAGCGGCGTCCACGCGATGGGACAGGTCGCGCATGTCGACTTTGCCGTCGACCGGCCGGGCAAGGTGGCCGACGCGCTGAACTTCCATTTGCGACCGCTGCCGATCGCCATCCTGAGCGCCGAGAAAGTGGACGAGGATTTCCACGCCCGCTTCAGCGCCAGGGCGCGGCATTATCGCTTTGTCATCATCAACCGCCGGGCCGACCTGACAGTGGACAAGGGCCTTGCCTGGCGCATCTCGCCTAAACTCGATGCCGGGGCCATGCATCACGCAGCGCAAGTGCTGCTCGGCGTGCATGATTTCACCACGTTCCGCGACGTCGAATGCCAGGCGAAGAGCCCGGTCAAGACGCTCGATAGGTTCGATGTCGCCCGCTATGGCGACCGGATCGAATGCACGCTGTCGGCCCAGAGCTTCCTGCACCGGCAGGTGCGCTCGATGGTTGGCTCACTCGTGGAAGTCGGGCGCGGCAAGCGCGATGCGCGCTGGCTGACGGAGATACTTGAGGCGAGAGACCGCACGGCCTGCGGGCCTGTCTCGCCGCCGGACGGATTGTTCCTCGAAAAAGTCGACTATGACTGAGCCTGTGCGTGCGGCGCCTGTGAGGGCGCTTCGGGGGTGAGGTAAGGGTGTGCTGGGGGTGAGGTCCGGGTCAGGTATGTGGCAGGGGCAGGTTGGCCCGCCATGCGCTTGCGCCTGGGCCTGCTGCAGGGCAATCGCAATGCGATTGCTTGTCCCTTCGCAGCCTTCGCCGGGGACACGGATCGGGGGCGAGTGCTTGCGCTAACCTGTCTGAGACAGGCGCACGCACGAACCGGTCCTCCGCCTCCGGCGCGTCACCCATGCAGCGGATATAGACATTGCCCCAGCGGTCGACGGCGACGAGCAGGCCGCGCCCGGTCGCCTTCATCCAGCGGTTCAGGTTCTGCAATTGCCACCAGAGCCATGGCCAGAGCAGGACATGGACGTGCGCATAGAGATGGGCGTGCCGGGGGTGCATGGGGGGCAGTATAGGGGCGGCAAGGCGGGGGGAGGACAAGTTTGCGGTGGAGCGGCTGGATCGGCCGCCGCCACGAAGATTGTCTCACGGGATGCGCAGGAAAGGCGGCAGGCTTTCACCTGCCTGCCCCGCTAGATATCCCATTGCATGAACATGCCGGTGATGGCGAGCGAGTCGACAAGGGCATGGGCGATGATCAGGGGCCAGAGGTTCCGCTTATACAGCAGGAACAGGACGCCAAGGGCGACGCCGATCATGCCTGTCGCGATCAGCCCGCCGAGGCCCTGATAGTAGTAGTGGCCATATCCGAAGATGAGCCCCGGGATGAAAACCGCCAGGACAGGCGCCAGGCGCAGGCCCTTGAAAGCGGTCTGCAGACGGGTGATCAGGTAACCGCGAAAGAACATCTCTTCGGCCAGCCCGCCGCTAACGATGCCGATACCGAGCCACATCAGGTAGACGGGCACGTTCCCGACGATATCGCCCCAGCGATCCTCAACCTCGCCCTGCCCCTCTGACATGAAATCAAGCCCGAGGGCCTGCCCGGCGAGCTGGGTGCCGACACCTGTGGCGATGATGGCGACGATGGCCAGCAGGGTTTGCGGGACCATCAGCAGCCGGCTCTTCATTCCCGGAACCGCGCGCAGGCCCATCCCGGACCAGTGTATGCCGCGGCGCCGCAGGTAGACCGTCAGCAGGACCAATAGCGTGATCAGCGAGACAGGGCCGGAGAACCGCCAGATGAAGGGGTCCAGCGCGGCCTTTGACAGGAATGCGATGGCGACCACGGCCATGACTTCCACGAGCGCGGTGATGCGCCCGTGCTTCAAATGATTATCCATGTCGTGATTGCTCCTGTCCGGAATGTTCTCGCCCGGAATTGGGCATACACGGGCAAGATGCCGCGAGGCGGGCATTTGGATGCAGGCAGGTCCAGAAAAATCTGTCGCCGGAACTGGACAGCGAGATGGGGTGGCGCCGGAGCGGTATGATGCGCGGGGCGGTGGGGCAGAATCAGTTTTCGAACTGAGCGCGGCAAAAACCGTTAAAATCTACAGACTAAAACCGGGGAGCCCAGGTGCTTTCAAGCACGTCGTCCGGATCGTCATCTGGTTCGGGATCGATGCATGACAATATGCTCAGCACCCTTCCGTAAGATCCAAGACCGACAACTTCTTCCTTCACATCGATATCGTCGGTTCCTTCAAACCAATCTCGTAAACTGCAGATGCCATCGTCTCGCGCACCTTTTCGAGCATCAGAATTTCGGGAGTGCATTTCTTGTGTGGCGCTACCTATCGGTATGGCAGAGCCAGCCTCAATCCAGAAGTTTCCTTTCAACGATTTGAGCGTTTCTGAAGCGAAGCAGTAGTCAATCTTGCCGTCCGAGCTAACTACCACTGCTGAAAAGTCATCCGTCAATCGTGCGTATCTTATTGCCGCTGCGGTCAGTGACGCTTTCGCCTCTCGCTGCAAAACATCTATTGATGCCAAACCTTCAGGAAGACGTTTTAGGCGTTGCTGCACAAGAGACGTCGGAAAAAGCAACCCAGCTGCAAAGTGATCGGCCTCTCGCTCCAAAGCGTCGTCGGAAACGAATCCAGCTCTTGAGCTATGCATGCCAGAACTGAAGGAAATGTCGTCAAGATGACCTTCGACGAAATAGTGTCCCAATTCATGTGCGATACTAAATCTCTGGAATCCCTCATTCTGAATGTGAGTGGCATATAAAATTCCGAACGTATTGCCGTAGCGAGCCAACATTCCCGACAAACCTACTTGGTCTGGCGGAAGGGGGCTTACGACGATACCGCGAGATTTTGCGAGAGCTAAAATGTCCACTGGCAAGGTCAAAAGCCCTTCCAATTTAAGCAACACTTCGGCTTGCCTCGCAAACCTGCGGTGCTGTTGGTCACGCCTAGCGGTCATTGGTCTTTTCTTCGGTCCTCGTCGCGCTTTTTCAGCATCTCCATAAACTCGATTGCAAATTGCCTATTCTCGTCCGTCAAATCCGCTCCATGCCGCGCAAGCGGGTCCGCGCTCATGGAGGTGTTTGGACTGTCCGCTCTACCCAGTAGATAGTCTGTCGTGACATCCAAGGCAGCAGCAAGTTTGGCCAGATTATCGAACGAAGGTTTGCGATTCGCAGCTTCAAAATGAGCGATCGAACTTGAGGGCATTCCAGTACGCTTCGCCAATTCAACCTGACTCATTTTTCGCAGAACTTCGCGCGCATTTCGAAGGCGTTCCGGGAAAATCTCTGATGGCTTTGGATTACTCATATTGTCGATTTCGCCAAGATCATCTTGACGCCTTTGTTGAGCTGGTATATTCAGACATGTATGGCATGTCGATAACGACAAGGAAACGGTTTCCTTAAAGCCATAGCGAAGAAAAGGAAAATCTAATGGCTAAGACCCCTCCTCTCCGCCCCGGACAGAAAGCGCCACGGTCGGGACAGTACGAAATCAAAGGCACTCGGGGTGGCTCAACTGGAAAAGAGCGAACGGTGGTCAAAGGGGAACCGATGCCGCCGACGCCTAAGTCCGGACAGAGCTACAAGTTGGCTGACGCGACAAAGAACGGCGCCGGCCGCGGCAAATAAGTCAATTCATCAAAGGAAAGATAATATGGCAGACGTACAAGTAACATGTATCAACAAAATGCCTCGTAACAGCCCGCATGAAGGTATCACACATCTCGGTGGCGCGACGTGGAAATGGACGAGACAGCAAGTGATCAATTCGATCGAGGCAGGCACGAACACTTTTTACACGCGCGTGAACAGCGTCCGGGCTGATATTGGTGTTGTGGACGGACCAAATGGAAAATACGTTCGGACCTACGCAGATGGTAAGTGGAGCGACAACCTGCTCGCACTTCCAGAATGTAACTAGACAAGAATTGCTCAATCTTGTTCTCGGAAGTAACCGCCAAGAAAAGGCGGATACGGATACCGAAACGGACTAAGCGTTCCCAGCGCGCACCTGTCAGCACGCGGGCTTGCGGGCGAGGTAGATGGTTTGGGTATAGGTGTTGTCCTGGAGCGGGTTGTGGAAGCTGACCGGTTCGGCCCAGGCCTCGTCGAACACGCCTGACAGGCGCTGCAGGAAAGCATCGTCGGGCACGACATCGGACCAGAGGCCCATGATACCGCCCGGCTTCAGATGCGTGGCGAGCTGGCGCAGGCCTGCCTCGCTGTAGAAATGGCCGCTGCGGGCATCGAGCAACCAGTCGGGCGTGTGATCGATATCGATCAGGATGGCGTGGAACTGGCGGCCCGGTTGGGCCGCGTCAAAGCCAGTCTCGGACCGGGCGAGCGCAAAGAAATCATCGCGCACGACCTGGCAGCGGTCATCTGCGCTGAGCGGCGGGTCGAGCGGCACCAGCCCGGCAGCGTGCCAGTCGGCGACGGCGTCCAGCATCTCGACGACGCGCAGCGAGGCAACGCGGTCATATTCGAGCACGGCGCCGGCCGTGTAGCCGAGGCCGAGGCCGCCGACGACGACATCCCATTTTTCGCCTGAGCCGGGGCTGAGGCTGGCGAGCCTGTCGAGGCCGAGGCGGGCGAGCGCGATTTCGGACACGGTGAAGATGTTGGACATCAGGTGCTCGTCGCCGAGGATGATCTCGAACACGTCGACCTTGAGGGCCGGATGGAAGCGCCGCCGCAGGCTGATCGGGCCAATCGGCGTCTCGCGATAGTCGAGTTCTTCAAACAGGCGGCTCATGGGGGACGTCCTTGCAACGGAACCCACCCCTACAAGAGACAGGCCGCCGGGCATAGGCGGGTGGGTGATGGGGGGACTGCTATGACTGCTTGGGGTCAGGAGCGGACGTTATCCTTAGTCTGGTTCGTCTCGCCATGGCATTAGGAATACGGACAGGTCAAAGTCGGGATGTATATGCCAGCCAGTTGCATTTCGTTCAAAAGCCACTCTCCACGGTGGGCCGATGTGTGGTGACGCAGAGAAAAAGTCGCCAAATTTCATCCCGGTCAATTTGGGCGATTTTCCGCGTTTTGGCACCAACGGCCCCACCCAGACGGTGGCATTTTGAATCCCTCGCCTAGCCGGATCGAACTTAACTGCCAGTATGGTAGCAATATCACCTGGCACCCCGGGTTCCGGCAGATGCCAAACTCTTCCTACGCCCACAAATCCACTTTTGTTGGTAAAAATCTGATCGAGGTCGAAGCCATCCAAATGGCAATAGGTATCAGATGGTTTGAACTGCCTGATTACCCGGCCAAGAAGCGTCCAACGGGCGAACGTAAATTTCCATTCTGGGTCATCTTTGTCAGTCTGAAAATAAGCCGTGGCGAGAGCGTGTTCCCGTCCAAGGATACTAAAGTCTTGTTCCATGATTTTTCATGCGTCGTTTCAGCATGGCAATTAGCATAGGTCGGTTTCAGCTATGTCAGCCTTTTGAGCCCTCATCAATAGCACTGCTACGCATCCAATTTTGGATTTTACACCGTCTACGGATCAGGCGCTTTCTCCGCTCACCAGCCAGCAGGCGGATTTCATGGCGATGCGGCCTTCGGGGGTTGTGTGGGCCTGCATCAGGGTGATGAGGGCCGCTTCGACCGGGGCCGGATCAATGCCCTGCGCGCCGAGCACGCGCGAGAGCGGGCCGAGCTGCATCATGAACCGGGCGGTGGTTTCCACATCCTCGCCCGGCAAGGTGATCGTGGTTTCCACCGGATCGATTGCCACATTGGCCCAGCCAGCGTCTGACAGGATGCCGGCAACGCGGTCCTTGTCCTGGAAAGCGAAGGGGCCGGGGGCGGTCGGGTCAACCGGGGCGGGCGCCTCCTTGAAGAAGGGCATGGCCGCCTGAAGGGGCGCCAGCGCCCAGTCATTGAGGCTGAGGGCCTGCCAGCAGGCGAAAGCCAGCCTGCCGCCCGGTTTGACCGACCGGCGGATATTGGCGAAGGCGGCGGCGGGGTCTTCGAAAAACATGACGCCGAAGCGTGAGATGACGATGTCGACGGGATCCGGCGCGGTGAACGCGCTGGCATCGGCGAGTTCGAACCGGGCGGGTGCCTTGGCCGCCGCTGCGCGGGCGCGGGCGAGTGCGATGAGCGGGGCGGAGACATCGACGCCGAGCGCGCCGTGCGCCGCGCCAACCTCGGCCGCGGCGCGCAGGGTGAGCGCACCTGCCCCGCAGCCGATATCCATCACGGACTCACCGGGTTTCAGGCCGGCCGCTGCGATGACCTTGTCGGCGAAAGGCGCCAGCATCGCGTCGAGCCGATCGGACTGGTCGACCCATTTCTGGCCGGCGGGACCGTTCCAGTATTCGATCTGGTCTGCATTGTTCATCGGCGGCGTTCCTTTTTGAGCGGCAGGCGGGGCCTAGACCAGCGCCTCGTGCAGGAGGCTGAGCGCGTCGCGCGCAAAATGGCGCATATTGGCTTCGCGGTCAGCGAGGCCCGTCTCCAGCGTGCGGGAGATTTCCTGCGGGCCATTGGCGCCCTGCCCTGCCAGCGCGACGCATGTATGCCCGGCCGCGTCGCCATAGCCGTTACCGCCGGGCCCCGAGGCGCCGGTTTCCGACAGGCCCCAGTTGGCATCAAGCTTGCCCCGGATCGTGCGGGCCAGAAGGCAGGCATAGGGCTCGGTCGAGGAGCGCATGCCATCGGGCATGTCGGCGCGGCTGAGGCCCATCAGGCCGCGAAAGGCCTGCGGCGTGTAGATGACGCCGCCGCCGCGATAATAAGCCGAGGCACCAGGCACGGCGAGAAGCGCGGCAGAGATGAGGCCACCGGACGAGGATTCGGCAATCGCAACGGTTTCGCCGCGCGCCTTGAGAAGCGCGCCGATCTGGGCGGCCAGGGGAAGGAGGGTTTGCATGGCGATACATCAAGCAGGTGGCGTGGCGGTATGCAACCGGCGAGGGAGGGATTAACCGGACAGTGACGGCTCGTGGGGCATTCAGACGGTACTTTGTGGAAGCGCAGGACAGAACACGTGGTGAAACCCTGGATACCGGTCGCGGCTTGTCTCGCGGTGATGAGCTGCAGTAACCCCAGCCGGGACGAAGTCACGTTCAATTGCGAGGGAACAGTAGAGGCGCGTCCCGACCCCGACCGGCGCGTCGCCTTTCACTTTGCCGAGGGCTACCTTTTCGTCCGGAATGAGACAGGTGGCGCGGACAATGTCTGCGCGCAGGCCGGAACAACCGCCTGCGACGTGAAAATGACGCATGCCAGCCTGACTCTTCGGCAGGAGATCGCGGCCCCCTATTGCGGCTGGCGGTCTTCTGTCAAAAGCACGCTCGACATTGATCGCCAATCGGGCCGTTTCCTGTTCATGCAGGAAGGATGCGAGCCCGGAACGGACCGGGTGATGACCGGCCTGTGCACGTTCGATTCAGGCGCGTGACGGCGCCTGTCCGATGAAACCGGATTGACTCGTTCTTTTATTTCCATATATCTGGAAATATGGAAATAAAAGCCGCGCTATCGCAACTCTCCGCCCTGGCCCAGGAAAACCGCCTGGCCGTGTTCCGCCTGCTGGTGAAAGCGGGCCATGACGGCCTGCCGGCCGGCGATATCGCCGCCGCGCTGGACGTGCCGCCGAATACGCTGTCGGCGCAGCTGAACATCCTGTCCCAATCGGGACTGGTGACAGGGCAGCGGCAGGGACGGTCGATCATCTATTCTGCCAATTTCGACGCGATCAGTGGCCTGATCGTCTTCCTGATGGAGGATTGCTGTGAGGGCCGGACAGATGTGTGCGCGCCGGTCCTGGAAATGGCCCGGTCGGCCTGTTGCTGAATTCAAACCAAAGGACAAAGCCATGAAACGCCTGCATGTTCACATCGCCGTCGACGACCTGAAACGCTCCATCGATTTCTATTCGACCCTGTTCTCGGCTGAGCCGACAGTTGTCAAAACCGATTACGCCAAGTGGATGCTGGACGATCCGCGCGTCAACCTGGCGATCAGCCAGCGCGGCGCGGCCGCAGGCGTCGAGCACCTTGGCATCCAGGCAGAGACCGGCGAGGAACTGAGCGAGGTGTATGACCGCCTCAGCCGCGCCGATGCCTCGGTCCTGGAAGAAGGCGAGACGACCTGCTGCTATGCCAAGTCTGAAAAGAGCTGGGTCAGGGACCCGTCCGGCGTGGCATGGGAAGTGTTCCACACGACCGGCGACAGCGCCGTCTATGGCGGCGGACCCGAAATAGCGGACGGGCGCCTCGCCGCGACGCCGACCGGCATGGCGGTGGAACGGGCCTGTTGCCCGGTGCCCGTGACCGCTCCCGCAGCTACTTCCAGCTGTTGCTAGCAGCGTGGGCATTTTTGAACGTTACCTGTCGGTCTGGGTCGCCGCCGCCATCGCGGCAGGTATCGGACTGAGCTTTCTTGTCCCCGGCCTGTTCCAGGCACTGGCGGGGCTGGAATATGCCAATGTGAACTTCCCGGTCGCCGTCCTGATCTGGGCCATGGTCTGGCCGATGATGATCGGCGTCGATTTCACCAGCCTCGCCCGCGTCGGCGAGAAGCCGAAGGGGCTGATCATCACGCTGGTGGTCAACTGGCTGATCAAGCCGTTCACCATGGCCGCGCTGGGCGTGCTGTTCTTCAAGCACGTATTTGCCGGATTCATCCCGGCGGCGGATGCCGAGGGCTATATTGCCGGGCTGATCCTGCTGGGCGCCGCGCCGTGCACGGCGATGGTGTTCGTCTGGTCGCAACTGACCAAGGGCGACCCGAACTATACGCTGGCGCAGGTAAGCGTGAACGACGCGATCATGGTGTTCGCCTTCGCGCCGCTTGTCGCCTTCCTGCTGGGCGTGACCGACATTGCCGTGCCGTGGGAGACGCTGATCCTGTCGGTTGCGCTGTATGTCGTGATCCCGCTGGTCGCGGGCATGGCGGCGCGCCGGATGCTGATGGCACGCGGGGGCGAGGCGGCCGTGACAGGGTTCATGGACCGGATCAAACCGGCATCCGTGGCCGGATTGCTGGCAACGGTCGTGTTGCTGTTCGGGTTCCAGGGACAGGTGATCATTGACCGGCCCCTGATCATTGCCCTGATCGCGGTGCCGATCCTGATCCAGTCCTATGCCATTTTCGCGATTGCCTATGGCGCGGCATGGGCGTGGAAAGTGCCACACACTGTGGCGGCGCCCTGCGCCCTGATCGGCACGTCAAACTTCTTCGAACTGGCGGTTGCCGTGGCGATCAGCCTGTTCGGGCTCAATTCCGGCGCCGCGCTGGCGACCGTGGTGGGCGTGCTGGTGGAAGTGCCCGTGATGCTGTCGCTGGTGGCATTTGCCAATCGCACCCGAAATTCCTTTCCGGAGGCCTGACTCATGATCGTCATCCATCACAATCCTGATTGCGGCACGTCGCGCAACGTGCTGGCAATCATCGAAGCCAGCGGCGCGACGCCCGTCGTGATCGAATACCTGAAGACCGGCTGGACGCGGCCACAGCTGCTCGGCCTGCTGGCCGCCGCCGGCCTCACCCCGCGCGAGGCCTTGCGGGAAACGAAGTCACCGGCTGCCGAGCTCGGCCTGCTGGAGCCCGGTGTCGCCGACGAGACGATCCTCAGCGCGATGCTGGAGGCGCCGGTCCTGGTCAACCGGCCGATCGTCTGTTCGCCCAAGGGCGTGCGCCTGTGCCGGCCCAGCGAAGCCGTGCTCGACCTGCTGGAGCGGCTGCCGCCGGGGCCCTTCCACAAGGAAGACGGCGCACTCCTGATTGATGCGGAGGGCCGGCGGGTCGGCTGACGGGGGCCTCTGCCCCTAGTCCAGCACAGCCTTGACCAGCGGGCCGTAGGGCGAGCCGCCGAGCATGGCCAGTTGCTGCCTCGCGGAGACCTCGTTGATGGGCTCCTGCGGGCGCGACACCGGGTGTACCGCGCGGCGCAGCGGGCGCTTGCCAGCAGGCATGGCGATGATTTCGGCAATGTTGCGCGGAATGTCCATCGGGTCCGTGCTGCCGCCGCCACCGCCATTGTCGACGCCCATGGACGCCGTCATCTGCGGATAGGCCGCCAGCAACTCGTCCGGCAGCCGGGCTTTCAGCCCCGCCGACAGGACAACCTGGTTTTCCCAGATTTTTGTCGGATAGCCGCCGGGCTCGATGACCGTCACCTCAATGCCCTGCGTCACGGTCTCATAGGCAAGCTGTTCGCTGAGCGCTTCGAGGGCGAACTTTGTCGGCGAATAATGGGCATAGCCCGGGACAATGACGCGGCCGAGCTGGGACGCAATATTGAAGACCTGTCCGGCGCCGGCCGCACGCATGGCAGGCAGCACGGCGCGGATCATCCGCTGCGGGCCGAAAACATTGGTATCGAAGATGAGCTGCGTCGCTTCCATGTCCTGCACTTCGATCGGCCCGGCAAAGGCGATGCCTGCATTGTTGATCAGGACGTCGATCGCGCCGCCAGCTGCTGCGAGCGCCTCGGCGACACCGGCCTCGACCTGCGCGTCCGAGGTCACATCGATTTCAATCACGGTAATGTCGAGCTTGTCGCTGGCCGCGAGGGCAGTCAGTTCATCCGCTTCCGGACGCGGAAGGTTGCGCATGGTCGCAAACACTTTTGCGCCGAGGCGCGCATAGTGCTCCGCGCCGAGGCGGCCAAAGCCCGACGAACACCCGGTGATCAGGATCGACTTGCCGGAAAGGTCCGGCGCGGTGGCATGGCCTTCAGCCTGTGCCTGCGCTGCGCCGGCGGCAAAGGCCGTTGCCGCCAGTCCGGCCCCCATCATCAGGTGGCGTCGGTTGAGTTCCAGTGTGTTCGGCATGAGGGACCTCCTGTTTTATGGCAGCGTACCAGCGCGCGGCCCGCAGGTCACGCCCGGCACGCCCAGCCCCCCGCCGGATCAATCCTCAAAGCCGAGAAATGTCGCGGCGTCATCAACCGACTTGCGCGTCGAGACGACAGCGTTGGCAGGGAAACTGTCGTCGGGCCAGCCCATGGCGACGCAGGTCTGGATGACCTGGTCGTCAGGGATCTTGGCATGTTCGCGCACGACAGGCGACTGCATGATGCCTTGCGAGTTGATCACACAGCCGAGGCCCTTCGACCAGGCGGCATTGACGAGGCAATTGACCACGCCGCCGCAATCGAACGGCGCAATGTCGCTGCCCTGGATCGACTTGTCATAGGTGACGACGATGGAGACCGGCGCGTCAAACTGGCGGAAGCCACGCAGCACCCAGTCATGGCGCTTCACCTTGTCATGGCGTTCGATGCCCATGGCCTCGAACAGCTGGACCGCGATACCGATCTGGCGTTCGCGATGGACGCCCGCATAGTCGGGACCCAGACGAAACTCGCGCGAGTGCGGTACGCCGGCAAGGTTGCGCTCGACATTGCCATCGCGGATGCGATCAAGCACGGCGCCAGCGACGACGTAGAAATTCCATGGCTGGGTGTTGAGCGAGGTGGGCGCGCGCATGGCCATTTCCAGCACTTCGCGAATCAGCGCCTTCGGCACGGGTTTCTTCTGGTAGCCGCGAATGCTGCGCCGGCCCATGACCACGTCCTTGAATTCCACTGGTGACCCTCCTGAGATGTCTCTTCGCGCGTTTTTAAACATGTTCGCGCGATATACTGAACCGGTTGTGTGCAGACGGGGCGTGCCTGCCAAGCCTGTCGTAGCGGCAGGCGGATCGATTCCGGTCGACAGGGCACGGCGGCGGCAATAGGCTTGCGCCCATGATCAAGCTCAGCTTCTGCCTTCGCCGCCTGCCCCATCTCAGCCGGGAGGATTTCCAGACCTATTGGCGCAAACAGCATGCGCCGCTGGTCGCGAAACACGCCAAGACGCTGGGCATTTTGCGCTATGTTCAACTGCATACGGGGCACCCGGCGCTGAACGATGCGATGCAGGGCTCACGTGGCGGCCCGGACGCCTATGACGGCGTCGCCGAACTCTGGTTCGAAAGCGAAGAAGCGATGGCCGCCAATACGAGCGAGGCCGCCGCCAAGGCGGGCGCCGAACTGCTCGCGGACGAGAAGAAATTCATCGACCTTGCCAACTCACCGCTCTGGTTTGGCGATGAGCATGTAGTGGTAGGTTAGTTCGCGTTTGTTCCCAGCGCCTGCGCCAGATCTTCGAGCAGGTCCGCCACATCCTCCAGTCCCACTGACAGGCGCACGAGGCCGTCACTGATGCCGTGGGCGTGGCGCTCCTCTGGTGAGTAGGTAGAATGGGTCATGCTGGCCGGGTGCTGGATCAGGGTTTCGGCGTCGCCGAGGCTGACGGCGCGGCGGATGAGCTGTAGGCGATTCATCATCGCGATGCCCGCGTCGTAACCGCCTTCGAGCTCGAACGCGATCATGCCGCCAAAGCCGGGCATCTGTCGTTTGGCGAGGTCATGCTGCGGATGGCTCGGCAGGCCCGGATAGTAAACGGCGGAAACACCGGGCTGGGCCTCAAGCCATGTCGCGACCTTCATCCCGCTCTCGCAATGACGGGCCATGCGCAGCTGCAGCGTCTTCAGGCCGCGCATCACCAGCATGGCATTGAACGGCGCCATGACGGACCCGGTCATGTCCTTGACGCCGACCATGCGGATCTCGTGGATGGCCTCGGCCGGGCCGCAGACCGCGCCAGCGACAAGGTCACCATGGCCGCCGAGGTATTTGGTGGCCGAGTGGAGCACGAAGTCCGCCCCGAGCGTGATGGGCCGGGTGAGCATGGGCGAGGCATAGGTATTGTCGACGACAACGAGGGCGCCGGCCGCATGGGCGATGTCAGAAACGGCGCGGATGTCGACGAGACGCATGTTCGGGTTGGCGGGGGTTTCGAAATACACGATGCGCGTCTTTTCGCTGATCGCGGCGCGGAGGTTTTCCGGGTCGCGCAGGTCGACATGGGTGATCGTGACGCCAAAGCGCGAAAGGCCGTCGCGCATGAAGGAGAAGGTACATCCATAGAGTGTCTTGTCGGTGATGATCTCGTCGCCGGGTTTGACCAGCGTCCACATCGTCGCCGAGATGGCGCCCATTCCTGACGCGGTGCACAGGCCCGCCTCGGCGCCCTCAAGGCTGGCAATACGGGATTCCAGCAGCGCGACGGTGGGGTTTGATATGCGCGAATAGACGTGGCCTTCGGCCTCGCCCGCGAACAGCGCCCCGCCCTGTTCGGCGGTCGGGAAGGCGAAGGTGGAAGTGAGATGCAGCGGCGGGGTCAGCGCGTTGGCATTGTCCGCCGGGTTGTAACCGTGGTGGATGGCGCGGGTGGCAAAGCCAAGCGGGCGTGAGGAATCATAGGCCATGGGCGTATCTCCTGAGTTTATATCAGTATAGCACAGGTTGCCCGACGAGTTTCGCCTATTCGTGCTATATTTTTCTTGCATATTGGCAGAATCTGCCAATAACTCTTTGAATGGATGCGACAGATGCCAAGATTCTGAAAGTTTTGCAGCGCGACGGGCGGCTGACCAACCAGGAATTGTCCACCGAAGTCGGCCTGTCGCCCTCGCCCTGCCTGCGCCGGGTGCGCAACCTTGAGGCCGCCGGGGTGATTACGGGCTATACGGCGCTGGTCGACCAGAAGACCTGCGGCTTCCCTGTGACCGGCTTCGTGCGCATCCGCCTGACCAATCATTCGGATGAGACCGTGCGGCGCTTCGAGGAACGGATTGCCGAGATCGAGCATGTGCTCGACTGCTACCTGATGGCCGGCGGCGAGGACTACCAGATGAAGGTGATCGCGCGCAGCCTGGACGATTATGAACAGCTGGTGCGCCAGACCATTCACAAGATCCCGGGCATTGCCTCAATGGAAACCAGTTTCGCCTATGGAGTCGTCAAACAGTCGCGCGGACTGCCCGTAATCGCGGCAAAGCAACCATAGGCGGCGGCGCCGGACCTGCTATAGGACATGTATGACCGATACCTCGATGCCTGCCCCCAATGCGCCAAGCCTTGTCGAGACGCGCAGCCCGTCCAAGCGGCGTCCCGGGCGCTGGCGGATTTCCAACATTATCGACGGGCGCGCGCTGAGGGTGAAGCTGACGGCGGCGGCCCAGAACAATCTGGGCGACCCGCAGGCGGCCCGAAAGGTCGCCATCGATCATTTGCACGCCGCGCTGTTTCGCGGCCGCATGATCGCACAGGAACGCCTGCAGCAGGGCGCTGACGGGCTCGACACGGCCCGCCTCCTCTGCGCGGTGCAGGACGAAGTGATCCACGCCCTCTACGATTACACGACCACGCATGTCATTCGCGCCCGCAACCCCACCGAGGCCGAGCGGATCGCGATTGTCGCAACCGGCGGGTACGGGCGTGGGGTGATGGCGCCCTCTTCCGATACCGACCTGTTGTTCCTGCGCGCCTACAAGGCCAGCCCGCACACCGAGAGCGTGATCGAGTACATGCTGTACGCGATGTGGGACATGGGCCTGAAAGTCGGCCACGCATTCCGCACACCGAACGAATGCGTGAAGCTTGCCGGCGAGGATGTGACGATCAAGACATCCATGCTGGACGCGCGGTTCATCTGCGGCGACGAAGAGCTTGCTGCCGAAATGTTCGAGCTGTTCCAGAAGGACGCGGTCAAGGGCAAGGACGCCCAGTTCATTGCCGACAAGCTGGCCGAACGCGACGCGCGCCATAACCGTCACGGCGATGCGCGCTATGTTGTCGAACCGAACCTGAAGGAGGGAAAGGGCGGCCTGCGAGACCTGCAGACGCTCTACTGGATCACCAAGCACATGTATGGCGGCACGACGCTGGAAGACGTGATGCGCAACGGTCCGTTCACCGAGCATGAATATGCCGTCTTCATCCGGGCGGCAAAATTCCTCTGGACCGTGCGCTGCCACCTGCATTTCGTGACCGGACGGCCGGAAGAACGGCTCGGCTTCGACCTGCAGCCGGAGATTGCCTCGCGCATGGGCTATCGCGACCGCGGCGAGCAGCAGGGCGTCGAGCGTTTCATGAAACGCTATTTCCTGATCGCCAAGGATGTCGGCGGGCTGACCCGGATCCTGGCCGCGAAACTGGAAGCCGACCACAAGAAGAAGCCCGAGGGCCTGCGCCGCTTCCTGCCGGTTCGTGCGCCCCAGGCACTCAAGGACAAGGGGTTCACCCTCGACAATGGCCGGATCAACGTGGCCAGCGAAGACGTGATGGAAACCGACCCGCTGAACATGCTGCGCCTGTTCACGATTGCGCGGCGCGAAGGCAAGGACATCCACCCGGACGCCCTCACGGCGCTGACCCGCAACCTGCGCGGCATCAACGAACCGGTTCGCGAACAGCCAGAAGCACGACGACTGGTTCTGGAAGCCATCATGGGCGGCGACCGTCCGGGACAGGTGTTGCGCTGGATGAACGAATCCGGCCTGCTCGGCCGCCTGATACCGGAATTCGGCGGCATCGTGGCCCAGACCCAATTCAACATGTATCATCACTATACAGTCGATGAGCACACGATTCGCGCGGTCGCCTACATTTCCGACATGGAACACGGGCGCGGCGACCGGGTCGCGCTGGTCTCCGAACTGTTCCCGCTGCTGGAAAACCGCCGGGCATTGTACCTGGCGATGCTGTTGCATGACACCGGCAAGGGCAAGGGCGACCAGCAGATCGAAGGCACCAAGACATCGGCACGTGCGTGCGAACGACTGGGTCTGCCGCAAGCCGAGACCGAACTCGTGGCCTGGCTGGTCGGGCATCATCTCGAGATGAGCGAGACAGCCCAGAAGCGGGATATTTCCGATCCGCGCACCGTGGCCAAATTCGCAGACCTTGTCGGTTCGCTGGAGCGCCTGCGCCTGCTCTATATTCTAACAGTTGCCGACATCAAGGCCGTGGGACCGGCTGTTTGGAACGCCTGGAAAGGCCAGTTGCTGGCCGATCTCTACAATAATACGGCAGCCGCCCTGCGCGGAGGCCGCACCGACGAAGCCGGGGTCATGGCCGAACTTGAGGCGCGCGCCGAACGCCGCCGCGAGGCGCTGGTCGACCAGATCGGCAGCGTACCAGCGATCATGCTGGAAATGGAAACCGCCTACTGGACCGGCTTCGACCCGGATGACCTGGCATGGCAGGCAAGCGTGCTGACCGATGACGACGACACGGTTGCGCACCGGTATCTTGCCGATGGCGGCGCGGTGGCCATGATCGTGTCCGGCGCCGACCGGACCGGCCTGTTCGCCGACCTTGCCGGCACGCTTGCACGGTTGGGCGCGAACGTGGTCTCGGCGCAGGTCTTCACCAGCAATAGCGGCCGGATCGTCGACATTTTCATGCTGCAGGACCACAACAAGGCCGCTTTCGCGGCAGGCGACGCGCCACGCATGGAACGGTTGGAGGCAGCCATGAGAGACGCGCTGGCAGGCCGCCCAATCGCGGGCGAGGTCAAGACTCGGGCGGGACGCCGCGAGGCGGCCTTCCTCGTGCAGCCCTCGGTACAGATTCGCGACGACCTCTCGGCGGACTACACGGTCATCGACATCGGCGGACGCGACCGGCCCGGCCTGTTGCACGAAGTCGCTGACGTGCTGGCGGACATGAAACTGTCGATCCACTCGGCGCATGTCGGATCCTATGGCGAGCGCGTGTTCGATGCCTTCTACGTCCAGAATGCGCGTGGCCAGAAAATGAGCACAAAAGCGCGCAAGGATTTACTGAAAGAACGTCTTCTCGCCGTACTCGGACGCGAAGAACTGGATGCACCGCAAACGCCGGCCCGTAAACTGAAACGGTCCCGCGCCGTGGACAGTTTCTGAGAATTCACCGAAGGAATCTCGCATGAGCGTCGCGCGCAACACACTCGTGCAATCATCCCTCACGCTGGCAAGCCGCGTGCTGGGCATGGTACGCGACATACTGCTGGTCGCGCGCATAGGCGCCGGGCCGATCGGCGACGCCTGGGCCACCGCACAGCAATTCCCGAACCTGTTCCGCCGTGTCTTTGCCGAAGGCGCCTTCGCCTCCGCCTTCGTGCCCACCTATGCCCGAACGCTGGAAGCCGAAGGCGCAGAAGCCGCCCGCGTGGTGGCGCAGGAAGCGATGCGGGTGTTGTTCGCGGCCACCGCTGCCCTGACCATTCTCGCGCAGATTTTCATGCCCTGGGTCTTGTTGCTGATCCATGGCGGACAGGCCGACGACACGGTGCACTACGATCTTGCCGTCTTCCTGACGCGGATCACCATGCCCTACCTCACCTTCATGGCGCTCGGCGCACTCCTGTCCGGCGTGCTGAATTCGTCGGAACGGTTCATCCTGTCGGCAGGCGTTCCGACACTCCTGAACCTCTGCCTCATACCCGCCGCCTTTGTCAGCACAGATCCTGTCACAACGGCCAAGGCTGCGGCGATAGCCTATTTCGTCGCCGGTGTGCTGCAGGCCGGCGCACTCTGGTGGGGCGTCAGCCGCCAGAAGGTGCATCTCAGCCTGATCGGCTGGCCGCGCCTGACGCCCGCCGTACGAAAGGTCATGCTGCTCGCCCTGCCCGGCACGTTTGCGGCCAGCGGCACCCAGATCAACATCATTGTCAGCCAGTCGCTGGCGAGTTTCGAAGTTGGCGCCAAGAGCTGGCTCTATGCGGCTGACCGGCTCTACCAGCTGCCGCTTGGGCTGGTCGGCGTGGCGGTCGGCATCGCGATCCTGCCGCGCCTGTCGCGGGCGGCGCGGGCGCTGGACGAGGAATCCAGCCGCGCGACCATGGATGAAGGCATCGGCCTGGCCATGGCGCTGACGCTGCCGGCGGCTGCCGCGCTGATGCTGGCCCCGGTCTTCCTGATCGACGCGTTCTTCGTGCGCGGAGCCTTCCTGCCCGACGATGCCTTCCAGTCAGGCAGCGCGCTGTTCCACTTCGCCTGGGGCGTACCGGCCTTCGTGCTGATCAAGGTTCTGGCACCGGCCTATTTCGCCCGCGAGGACACGAAAACTCCGATGCGCTACGCCTTGGTGTCGGTATTCATCAATACCGCCCTCGGCGCAGGCCTGTTCTTCTGGATGAAAAGTGCCGGGCAGCAGGGCTTTATCGGCCTTGCGATTGCCACCAGTATCGCTGCCTGGGTCAATGTCGCACTGCTGTGGTCAACGCTGATCCGGCGTGACTGGTACCGTCCGGGACCGAAGCTGGCCTCCGGACTGGCGCGGGCGCTGCTCGCCACGGCGATCATGTCGGTCGTGGTCTGGCTGATGGTGGCCAACCTGGAGCCGATCAGGGCCCATCTCTATCACAGCAAGGCCCTGACCGCCCTCGCCATCGTCCTGGCCGGCGGCGTGTCCTATACGCTTGCCGCACTCGTGACCGGCGCTGTCCGGATCAGCGACATCCGCCGCACTATGCGCCGCTGACCAAACGCGCTATTGGCCCTGCCCATGACAGATACGACCCCCGCCTATACCGGCCCCGAGCGCGTCTTCTCCGGCGTCCAGCCCACGGGCAACCTGCACCTTGGCAATTATCTCGGCGCGTTGAAGAAATTCGTCGACCTGCAGGACACGCATGACTGCATCTACAGCGTCGTCGACCTGCACGCGATCACCCTGCCCGTGGAGAAAGGTGCCCTGGCCGACCAGACCCGCCAGATCGCGGCGGCCTTCCTGGCCTGTGGCATCGACCCGAACAAGGCGATTGTGTTCCCCCAGTCGGCCGTGCTGGCGCATACCGAACTCGCCTGGATCTTCAATTGCGTGGCCCGCATGGGCTGGGTCGAGCGGATGACCCAGTTCAAGGACAAGTCCGGCAAGGATTCCGAACGCGCCTCGGTCGGCCTGTTCACCTATCCGGTCCTGCAGGCTGCCGACATTCTCGCCTACAAGGCGACGCACGTGCCTGTCGGCGAAGACCAGAAGCAGCATCTCGAATTGTCGCGCGACATCGCCGACCGGTTCAACCGGGACTATGACGTTCCGGGCTTCTTCCCGCTGCCGGAGCCGCTGATCAAGGGCCCCGGCGCCCGGATCATGAGCCTGAAGGACGGGACCAAGAAGATGTCGAAGTCCGACCCGTCGGACCTGTCGCGCATCAACCTGGTCGACACAGCCGACGAGATTGCGAAGAAGATCAAGAAAGCCAAGACAGACCTCCTCGGCGACATGCCGAGCGAAGCGGCTGGCCTCGAAGGCCGTCCGGAAGTCGAGAACCTTGTCGGCATTTACAGCGCCCTGTCGGGCGAAACGGTCGACGCGGTGCTGGCCGAATTTGGCGGAAAGGGCTTTGGCGTGTTCAAGCCGGCCCTTGCCGACGTGACCGTTGCGCACCTGTCTCCGATCACAGCGCGGTATCGCGAAATCCTCGCCGACCCTGCCGGGATTGACCGGGCGCTTGCAACCGGGGCGGATCGGGCCCGCGCAATCGCTGCGCCGGTGATGAACGAAGTGCGTCGCATTATTGGATTCTGGCAGGTCTGATCGCCGATTGCGGCAGCGCGGCATCTTTCGCCTGTCCGGCAAAGCCCTTAGGCTGGTCCGACGTCATTCATTCGAAAGGTCGCACGATGAAATTTTCTCCTCTCGCCGCCGCGCTATTGGGGCTCGGCCTGATCGCCGCCTGCTCGAAGCCGATTCCCGACGGCGCCAGCGTACTGGAAATTTCTGACGCCTATATCGTGAAGCCCGCCGAAGGACGCTCCGTCTCCAGCGGCGGAATGGTGATCACCGTAAAAGGGGCCGATGAAGCACTGATCGCAGTCTCTGCCGAGATTGCCGAGAGTGTGGAAATTCACTCCATGACGATGGAGGGAGGCATGATGCGCATGCGCCAGGTCGAGTCGCTGCCAGTGACGGAGAAAAACCCGCTCGTGCTCGAACGCGGCGCGAACCACCTGATGTTCTTCGGAGTGAAGCCGAGCGTCGCCATCGGCGACGAAGTCGATCTCGTGCTGACTTTCAGCAATGGTCAGGGCAGGGAACAATTGCTGGTCTCGAAGGCGGAAATCATCGGCCAGGGCGATTAACTGCTATTTTTTTGGCCACGCCACGCGTGAAAAAACCAAGGCCTGACAAGGGCTTTGGCAGGGCTTTTGCACATAGAAATCCGGGTTGCCGAGATTTAACGGTTAAGGGACTGTTAATGACAGGGAAATCCCCGCATAGTGTCGTAATAGCAACAGTTTCAGCGTTCGAAAGTAGAGTGGATGGCATTTGATAGTCGCTTGCCTGCGGCCTACCAGGAGGAAGGGCCCGTCGTGACCCGGATTGGTACCGATCATCTCGTGACCTTCGACTATGCTGAACCCAGTCCGGTCATGCTGTTCTTCCAGCGCTGGTGGCGCCGATCAATCCTGATGATGAAAATCGGCGTCGTCGTTGGCGCGATACTGGCCTACCCGGTGATGACCGTGATGTCGCACCGGATCGACGACAGCGACGTATTGCTCGCCTCGAGCCAGAACTGGGCTTCGCCTGAAGCGGGCGTCGCCATCAACAAGATTGCCCGCGAACTGGAAGGCACCGGTTGGGCCGGTGACCGTGCCAATTGGCACCCGCAAGCACGCCTGACCGCCATGCCTGCCTGGCAGAAAGCCACAGCTGATGCGCTGGCAGAACACACGCGCCTTCTTGCCGTGATGAGCCCGGTCAATGGTGAACCCGACGCAGACCTCACGGCTGCAGCCCGCCTGCTGCACGGCATGCCGGGCGACGATATGCGTCCGCGCCTGACTTCTGCTGCAGAGGCGCTCAACCGGTTCGACACCCGCGCCGCGCGCGGCCTGGCCGTTCAGCCCGACCGGCTTGAACTGCTCAAGGCCGAATCGCGCCAGTTTGCCGGCTGGGCTGAAACCGATCTCACGGACCTTTCGGCCCAGATCAACCGCGACGTCGTCGAATGGCCTGCCAGCCGCACCGACATCGTCGCCTTCTATGGCGCAAAGGCCCGTGCCCATGTTGCCCGCGAAATGCTGATGGCCGCTGAACGCGCCGAACCCCGCCTCGGCCGGACGCCTGCAGTGCAGGACGCCATGACCCGCGCCAAGGATGCATGGGGCCGCGCCGCGCGCATGAAGCCGCTGATTGTATCGAACCAGCCCGGTGACGGCTTGTTGATGGCCAATCACCTAGCCAGCATGGGATTCTTCCTTGCAGAAGCCAAGAGCGCGTCGCTGGCCCTTGCCGACGCTCTTGACGCCCTGCCCCAGGAAGACCTGGAATCGGTCGCTTCGCTTGATCCTGATCTGCTTGCCACCGCACCCTGAACGCCGCTTAGCCCTTGAACACATAGCGTCTTCGGGCCATCTCAGCATGGAAACAACCATGCGAGAGGGGCCCCTAAGCCCATGTTCATCCAGACCGAACCCACCCCGAACCCGGATACGATAAAATTCCTGCCCGGCCTGCCTGTGGCCGGTGAGCTCGGCCCGTTCGATTTTCCCGACATTGGCAGCGCCCGGATGAGCCTGCTCGCCCGCGCCCTGTTCCAGGTCGATGGTGTGGAGCGCGTCTTCCTGGGCAGCGATTTCGTCTCGATCAACAAGGATACAGGGCGCGACTGGAAACACGTCAAACCGATGGTCCTGGCCGCGATCATGGACCATTTCATGGCCGGGTTGCCGGTGGTCGAGGATGGCGCTGTCGCGTCCGACGGCGCCGACGATGACGGCACGGTTTATGAGGGCGAATCCGCCGAGATCGTTGCGGAAATCAAGGAACTCATTGAAACCCGTGTTCGCCCGGCTGTGGCCCAGGATGGCGGCGATATCATTTTCCATCGCTTCGAGCCGGACACCGGCATTGTCCACCTGTCGATGCGCGGGGCCTGCGCCGGCTGCCCCTCCTCGACAATGACTCTCAAGCAGGGCATCGAGAACATGCTGAAAACCTATGTTCCGGAAGTAACGGCGGTTGAAGCAGTCCTCTAGGGACCGAGCCCGGAATTCAAATCACAAAAGGAAACGACGCCCATGGCCCATCCGGTCAACGACCACGCCCTTGATGTCATCTTCCGCGATGCGCGCAGCCACAACGGATTTACCGACAAGTCGGTGCCGGAAGTTCTCGTGCGCGCCGTCTATGATCTCGCCAAGATGGGCCCGACCAGCGCCAATTGCTCGCCGGCCCGGTTTGTCTGGGTAACCACGGACGAAGGCAAGAAGCGTCTCGCGCCGCACATGTCTGCCGGCAACCACGACAAGACCCTGACCGCACCCTGGACCTGCATCATCGCCCATGACCTTCATTTCCAGGAGAAGATTCCGGCGCTGTTTCCGCATGCGCCCGGCGCAAAGGACTGGTTCAACAGCAATCGCGACGAGACAGCCTTCCGCAACGGTTCGCTGCAGGGCGCCTACCTGATGATCGCCGCCCGCTCGCTGGGCCTCGATTGTGGCCCGATGTCCGGTTTCGATGCGGACGGCGTCAATGCCGAATTCTTCCAGAGCCAGGACGGCGAGATGAATCACTGGCGCGCCAATTTCATCTGCAATATCGGCCATGGCGACAAATCCAAACTGTTTGATCGCAGCCCACGGCTGGACTTCGACACAGCCTGCCGGATTCTCTGAAGCCGCGCCCGGAATGCTGGTTCTCGCCCTCAATACGGCCTTCGCTGCCCTGGAAGCGGCAGTGGTACGCGACGGCGAAATTCTTGCCGACGCGCGGGAGGCCATGGCGCGCGGACAGGACAGGCAACTGCCCGGCTTTGTCGACGGCGTACTGGCAGACGCTGGCGTCGCACTGGCAGACATTGACCGGATCGCTGTTGTCACCGGCCCCGGCAGTTTCACGGGCATCCGGATCGGGGTTGCCTATGCACGTGGTCTCAGCCTGGTCACCGGCGCCGTATGCATCGGCGTGACCAGCCTGGAAGCGGCCATTCCCGCCGGTATGGAAGGCAACAGCCTCGGCGCGCTGCTCGCGCAGAAGCGCCCGCCCGACCAGACCTGGTGGGTTCAGGGACTGGAAGGCGACGCCGGGATCGCGCCGCCGGTCGAGGTCAACCTCGCGGACCTGAAAGCCATGCTGACCGGATTTTCCGTGCCGGTCTTCATTGATGGCGCAGAGGCATTGGGCCAAACCACTGAACGGCTCGATTCGCGCCCGATGCGGCCTTCGGCCATCACGGCCGCGCTCAAGGCTGCCGGCTTTGACCCGGCCAGCCATCCGCCCTCCCCCGTCTATGCCCGCGAGCCGGACGCGACCCTGCCCGGATCGAAGCCATGACCCTGCCGCTGGTCGTGCTCAGGCCGGACGATGCCGGACGGGTCGCGATGCTGCATGCAACCGGCTTTCCCGATCCCTGGAGCCCTGCGGCCTTTCGTGACCTACTGTCAGAAAGTACATCGCTGGCCCTTGGGATCGAACAGCATGGTGGCCTTGCCGGGTTTGTACTGGTGCAAATCGTGGCCGGTGAAGCGGACATTCTCACGATCGCAACAGACCCGGCCCTGCAGCGGACCGGCATAGCCAAGCAATTGCTGGGCGGCCTCACGTCCCGGCTTGGCGAGCGCGGCATTGGCAGGATCACGCTGGATGTCGCTGAGGATAATATCGCCGCAAGGCAACTCTATGAGGGGCTTGGATTCACCGAGGATGGCCGCCGTCCCGGGTATTACACGACCGGCAGGGACATTCCTGCCGCAGCAATCCTGATGTCGCGGGACTTGTCGGTTTGACAGGCCCACGTCTGGACTTCCCCCACCGTTAAAGGCAGAACAGCGAAATGGATCGACTCGAAAAACTCTGTGCTGAAAAAGGTCTCCGCATGACGGAGCCACGTCGCGTGATCGCGCGCATCCTGTCGACGTCAGACGACCACCCCGACGCCGAAGAATTGCACCGGCGCGCCAATTCCATGGATTCCTCGATTTCGCTGGCGACGGTGTATCGCACGGTGAAGCTGTTCGAGGATGCCGGCATTATCGAACGACACGATTTCCGCGATGGCCGGGCACGCTATGAAGAAGTGCCGGACGAGCATCACGACCACCTGATCGACATCAAGACCGGCGGCGTGGTCGAGTTCCATTCCGAGGAGATCGAGGAACTGCAGATCGAAATCGCTCGCAAGCTCGGCTACAAGCTGGTGGATCACCGGCTCGAACTCTATGGCGTTCCACTGAAAGACGGCGAATAGGCACACCACCTTCCCCTTTTGGGAAAGGCGGCGCTTTCAAACCCATTCAGGCATTCAGGAAACCGGATAGCCGTTTGGAGATGATCTCTTCGGCCTCTGCCATGATCCGGTCGATCAGTTCCTTACAAGTCGGGATATCGTGGATCAGGCCGGCAACCATGCCGCAGCTCCACGCGCCCGCATCCATTTCGCCGTCCATCATGATGCGTGGATAGACGCCTGCGACTTCTTCAGCGATGTCCTTGAACTGGATGTTGGAACCAAGTTCCTTTTCCTTGACGAGCAGGCGCTCGACAGCGGCGTTCGTCAGCACGCGCTCGGTATTGCGAAGCGGGCGCATGACGAGGCGCGTGTCGAGTTCGCTGGCCGCAACGATTGCGTCTTTCACGTTCTGGTGCACGGGCGCTTCTTTCGTGGCGATGAAACGGGTGCCCATGTTCATGCCGTCAGCGCCCATGGCGAGCGAGGCAACGAGACTGCGACCGTCAGCCTGACCGCCGGATGACACGAACGGGATGTCCAGTTCGTCAGCGGCCCGTGGCAGCAGGATCATGTTGGGAATATCATCTTCGCCGGGGTGACCGCCGCATTCGAACCCGTCCACGCTGACCGCGTCGCAGCCGATCGACTGGGCTTTCAGCGCATGGCGCACGGCTGTGCATTTGTGGATGACCTTGATGCCATGCTCCTTGAGCACGGGCAGGACCTGGACCGGATTGTTGCCAGCGGTTTCGACGGCCTTCACGCCGCCGTCAATGATGGCTTTGACATAGCCCGGATAGTCGGGCGCATTGACCACCGGCAGGAACGTGAGGTTCACGCCGATTGGCTTGTCCGTCATGTCGCGGCAACGGGCAATTTCGTTGGCGAGGTCAGCCGGCGTCTTCTGCGTCAGCGCGGTAATGATGCCAAGGCCGCCGGCATTGGACACCGCAGCCGCCATCTCGGCAAAGCCGACATAGTGCATGCCGCCCTGAATGATGGGATGCTGGATACCGAACATCTCGGTGATACGGGTTTTCATGGGGCCGTCCTCCTCAAAACGAATACGCGCCATCCTTGAACAAGGACGGCGCGTATCGCAAGGTTGACGATGGGGAAAGACCGGTCAGGCCGGCCCGTCCGCACTTAGCTGGAAGCAGGCGACCATGAGCCCCGGCTGCGCGTGGGGGCAGCATTGCCACCGCCGCCGCCATTGCCGGCGCGCTGGCCACCGGGCTTGCCGCCAGGCTTGCGCCTGCCATTCGACGAACCACCGGCCTTCGGCTTGCCGCCCTGGCCGTGGGCGCGCGGCTTGCCGCCGCCATTGCGTGAATGTCCGCCGCGGCTACCGCCGCCGCCCGGACGGCTGCGGCCGCCATTGCGCTGTTGCTTGTGCGGGCCTTCTTCTTCCGGCAGCGACAGGTCGAGCGCCGTGCCGGCAGGCGGGTCGAGGCGTGGGATCGCTTTTCCCGTCAGCTTCTCGATATCGCGCAGGTAGGCACGCTCGTCATTGCCGACGAGTGAGATCGCGATGCCGCTCTTGCCCGCCCGCGCCGTACGGCCGATGCGGTGGACATAGGATTCCGAAATGTTCGGCATGTCGAAATTGATCACGTGGCTGACACCATCGACGTCAATGCCGCGTGCGGCAATGTCGGTGGCAACCAGGATCGGGGCCTTGCCACTCTTGAAGGCGTCGAGGGCGCGGATGCGCTGGTTCTGGCTCTTGTTGCCATGAATGGCTTCGGCATAGAGGCCGTTATTGCCAAGATGTTTCACAACCTTGTCGGCACCATGCTTGGTGCGTGTGAAGACGATGGCACGGTCCATGTCGTCGGCTGAAAGCAGCTCGGCAAGGAAGTCAGGCTTCGCAGTGCCCTTGATCATGTAGACGGCCTGTTCGATGCGCTCGACAGGTTTCGATTCCGGCGTGACGGCAATCTCGACCGGTTCGCGCAGGAAGTCGTCAGCAAGCGCCCGGATCGGCTTCGGCATGGTGGCCGAGAAGAGGATCGTCTGGCGCTTGTTCGGAACAGCCGCCATGACCTTGCGGATGGCCGGCATGAAGCCAAGGTCCATCATCTGGTCAGCTTCGTCGAGGATCACGGCCGTCGTGTCAGCCAGGCTGATGGCGCGGGTGTCCATGTGGTCGAGCAGGCGTCCGGGCGTCGCGATCAGGAAATCGACGCCGCGCGACATGGCCTTGATCTGGCCGCCGGGCTTCACGCCGCCGACAACAACCGCAACACTTGGGCGCATGTGACTGCCATAGGCGCGCACGCTGTCAGCAATCTGCGCGGCCAGTTCGCGGGTTGGCGCCAGGATCAGGACACGTGCCGTGCGCGGGGCCGGACGGGATGGCTTGGTGGCCAGCAGGCTCAGCAGCGGCAGCACGAAGGCTGCGGTCTTGCCGGTGCCGGTCTGCGCAATGCCGACGACGTCCCGGCCCTTGAGCAGCGCCGGAATGGCCTGCGCCTGGATCGGGGTAGGATTGGTATAGCCCTGAGCTGTAATGGCTTTGAGGACGGGCTCGGCGAGGCCGAGTTCGGTAAATTGGGTCAAAATGACTCTTTCATGTTCAGGCGCAGCGTTGAGGCTCGTGCCCGCGCGCGCTTATGGCTCTGTTTGTTTAGGAAGCCTGTTCAAGATCGGCATCCCGGTTCTGGTGCGCACTCGACGCGAAACCGGATAGGCTTACGATCAATGCGAGAGCAGCGGCACGCCTTTTGGGGCGCTGTCCCTGCTGGGGCAGCCTATGACATGCTTTGTTGCGCCGCACAAACGGTTTTGGCTGTAGGTGTGTTAACGCCACGTCCCTGCGACACATTGTGCGTTACGGGAAGTTCCGGAGTGTACGGCCAAGTGCGGATGCGCTTCTATGGCTGCAGAAAGCACTACCTCTCGAAAGGTGGGCACAAAAGGGACGGAACCGACGATAATGGCAGATACAAAGACGCTTGAGCGCAAGCCCACCGACACCAAGACCGAGCATTTCGATGTGTTGATTGCGGGCGCCGGTATTTCTGGCATCGGAGCGGCCTATCACCTGAAGACCCAGACGCCCGGCAAGCGCTTCGTCATCCTCGAGTCGCAGGAAAGCTTTGGCGGCACATGGCTGACCCACAAGTATCCGGGGATCCGGTCGGACAGCGACCTCTATACGTTCGGCTACCGCTTCAAGCCCTGGACGGGCCAGCCCATTGCGGCCGCCGACAAGATCCTGACCTATATGAACGAGGTCATCGACGATAACGATATCGCACCGCACATCCGCTACAATCACAAGATACTGTCAGCCAGCTGGTCGTCGGCGGACAAGCGCTGGACGATCGAGGCCAAACGCTCCGACACCGGCGAGCCCGTGCGCATCACAGCCAATTTCCTCTGGATGTGCCAGGGCTATTACGCGCATGACAAGGGCTTCACGCCCGAATGGGACGGCATGGAGGATTTCAAGGGCGAAATCGTGCACCCGCAGACATGGCCGGAAGACCTGGACTACAAGGGCAAGCGTGTCATCGTCATCGGGTCCGGCGCAACGGCGGCGACGCTGGTGCCGGCCATCGCAGGCGACTGCAAGCATGTCACCCTGCTCCAGCGTTCGCCGACCTATTTCATTCCCGGTCGCAACGAGAACGAGCTTGCCGATGAATTGCGCAAGCTCAAGATCGACGAGACATGGATCCACGAAATCGTTCGCCGCAAGGTCCTGTTCGACCAGAATGAGCTGACCCACCGCGCCGAGCAGGAACCCGAGGCCGTAAAGGAAGAATTGCTGGCCGGCGTGCGCGAATTCCTCGGGCCCGACTTCGACATCGACAAGCATTTCACGCCGAAATACCGCCCTTGGCAGCAGCGCATCGCCTTTGTTCCGGATGGCGACCTCTTCCAGGGCATCGCCAGCGGCAAGGCCAGCATCGTTACCGATCACATCGAGCGCTTCACGGAGAAAGGCATCCTGCTCAAATCCGGCGAAGAGCTTGAGGCTGACATCATTGTCACAGCAACGGGCTTCAACCTGTCCGTCCTCGGCGGCATTCCGTTTACGGTGGATAACAAGCCGGTCGATTTCGCCAAGACGATCACCTATCGCGGCATGATGTTCACGGGCGTGCCGAACATGGTCTGGGTGTTCGGTTATTTCCGCGCCAGCTGGACCCTGCGGGTAGACCTGCTCGGCGATTTCGTCTGCCGCCTGCTCAAGCACATGGATGAGAAAGGTGTCCGGCAGGTCGAAGCCGTCCTCAGGCCGCAGGACAAGGACATGGACGTCCTGCCCTGGATTGATGCCAGCAATTTCAATCCGAACTACCTGATGCGCTCAATGCACCTGATGCCGAAACGTGGCTCGAATCCGGAATGGCAACACAATCAGGACTATTGGGCCGAAAAGGACGTCATTCCGGCCATCGATCTTGATGCGCCTGAATTCAAGTATTCCTGAGGTCAGGACCAGGCGCCGTTACAATTCGTGCGGCGTCTGGATGCTCTCGATATAGGCGATCAGCGAATCGATATGATCCGGGTCGAATGCAAAGACCGGCATGTCTGGATGGCCGACCATGATGCCTTCGGCCAGTGGCTCGGCGAGATCTTCGATCGGGTAATTTTTCGACAGGTCCCTGAACGGGATTGCCTCCCGGTGCGGGCTTGATCCCTCCAGGCCGATTGCGTGGCAGGTCGAACAGATATTCTCGGCGATCGCGCGCCCCTGCCCCAGCATTTCAGTCTCCGTGTTCTCAAACTCCCCATCCGGACGGACGGTCGGAATATCGACGCCGAGCGTCGGCTCTGGCGGGCGGACTTCTTCGGGCACAGGCGCCGGTTTTGCGCAGGCGGTGATCAACAGGGCGGCGGCGGCAAGGCCCGCCATCTGGTAGGCAGCCATATGGGTCAGTCGGGTCATGGTGTGTTCTCCTGCGCTATGGTCCGATCATAGACCAGCCCACGCAGGAGGAACAGCGTTCAGGCAGCGACGGCGCCATCTGTTTCGTCGTCACGCACCGCGCGCTTCAGCACGTCGATATAGCCGTGCGAAATACAGTCATGGTCACGGTAGTAGCCGCGCGAAGACAGCAGGCGATGCAATTTTGGCAAATTGTAACCCGGCACGGCGGCGAAGTGGTGGTGCTCCAGGTGATAGTTCACCTGGTTTGGCGCGATGAACAGGCGCTCCCACCATGAGGCGAGCGTGGTGCTCGTATTGTCGCGCGGGTCAAGGCTGTCGCGATCAATGGCGACACCATGTTCACCGATCTGGCGCACGCGAGTCAGCACCGGATAGACGAATATTTCGGCGGCCCACCACATCAAGTAGGCCCATGGCGCGCCAACCGCCGTCAGCACGGCGAGCAGGCCGACATGGAACACAAGCCAAGGATAGTGCTTCTTCAGCTTGAAGCCTTTCAGCTTCATCATCGTGTCGCGAAAACCCGTGCGCCCCGTAATGTCGCGCATCAGCTTGCGCTTCAGGCTGGCTTTGGAAACCGGGTAATTCTTCACGAAAATCTTGTCCGGGTCCTGTGGCGTACCGGCGTATTTGTGGTGCTTCAGGTGATAGGTGCGGTAGGCGTAGACCGAAATGTTCAATGGCGCGCCGCACAGCCAGTGACCGATAAAGTCATTGCCCGCCTTGCTCTTGACGAAGGCATGGTGGGCGCAGTCATGATTGAGGATGCCGAGGCCTAACTGGCGCCCGCCAAGGAACACGACCGCCGCAAAAATGGTCAATGGGTTCGTCCAGATGATCGGCACGGCAAAAGCCGCCACGATCAGCCCCCAGTTGAACAGGAGGGAGGCGATGGCCTTCACGTCAGACGGCGTTGACAGCTCTCGCAATTCTTCCTTCGACACGGCCTCAGACAGGCGTACGGCTTCGGTCATGGTCGAGTGTCTCCCAATCGAATTGTTCTGGTTGTTTGTGTTTGTAACACGAATGTGCACTATTGGTCAAATGACGTTACGTTTTGAGCCCATCTCTGCCGAAGACGTGTCCGCCCGCACCCTTGTCCTGTCGCTGATGAGTGTGCGCGGTCGCCGGACGCAGGCGCTGACTTATCTGACGCGCGCCGGGGGCCTGTTCGGAATGGAACCGACCGCCATCCGCATGGCGGTCACCCGCCTGGTCAAGGACGGCCTGCTGGAAAGCGTCGATCGGGGCATCTATGCGACGGGCGCTAAGGCTGCCGCGCTGACAGCCGAAATCAGCGACTGGCGCACGGCGCCTGACAGGACCCGCCCGTGGCAGGGTGGCTGGGTCGGTGTGATGACCAACCACCTTGGTCGCACCGACCGCAAGGACCTGCGCGCCCGCATGCGCGCACTCCGGCTCTACGGCTTTGCGCAGGCCGAAACAGGACTATGGGTCCGGCCGGATAATTTGCGCCTGTCACTGGCCGAGTTGCGTGCGGCGCTCATGCGTATCGGCTTGCAGGCAGACGCTCTGCTTGTCGCGATAACCGAGACCGCCTTGCCTACCGGCAAGGACTGGCGCGACCTTTGGTCTACGGACGAGTTGAAAGCCCGCTACGAATCCGCCATCGCCGCCATGCAGCAAAGCCGCAAGTCCGCAGCCGGACTTGCGCCCGATGCAGCGGCGAAAGAAACGCTTCTGGTCGGCCAGTCGGTGATTCGCACAATCAACCTCGATCCGCTTCTGCCGGAGGAGATTGGCGACGCGACCCTCTTCCGACAGATGGTGTCCGAAATGGAAGACTATGACCGGTTTGGCCGTACCTGCTGGGACAGGATCACCTGACCGTTTCGCCGCAAGGTTCGAATTCCTTGCCCCAGCGGCAAGCTTGTGTCTCAATGCCGTTCAGGAATCGTCACCTGGGCTCGGGGGAGCAAGACAATGATCCTGTTTGTACACGGCGTGCCGGACACACCTTTCTTGTGGGGCCCATTGGTCAAGGCGCTCGGCCTGAAGCCAGACCAATGGATGGCACCCGCCCTGCCGGGGTTCGGCTGTTCCGTGCCGCCCGGATTTACCTGCACCAAGGACGCCTATGCCGACTGGCTGATCGGCCAAATGGAGGCCGTGGGCCAGCCCGTGAACATTATCGGCCACGACTGGGGCGCCCTGCTGACGCTGCGGGCCTGTTCGCTGCGACCGGACCTAGTCGAGAGCTGGTGTGTCACCAATGCCGTGATCGACAGTCAGTATTCGGGCCACCGCATGGCCAGGATGTGGGCAACGCCCCTGCTTGGCGAGCTTGTCATGATGGGCATGCGCGACAGGACGAAACTCCAGGCCGCGCTGGTCGAAGGCGGCATGCCGCCCGCCATAGCCGCGCACGAGGCACCGCTGGTTGACAAGACGATGCGCCAGTCGATCCTGAAACTCTATCGCTCGGCCCGGGGCCTGCGCATTTCCGGGGACTGGGAAGACGATCTCGCGAACCTGCCCGCCAAGGGCCAGCTGTATTGGGGCGAGAACGATCCTTATGTCGGCCTGCCGATCGCGCAACGCTTTGCCAAACGCTGGAGCGTTCCCCTGCACGTCGAACATGATGCGGGCCACTGGGCCTGCGCCGAACATCCCGGCAGCTTTGCCCTCGTCCTCAAGGAATTCTGGGCGACCAAGCGAATGATGTAAGACCGGTCAGGCCGCCTCGGCCTTCGGGTTGCCGAGTTCCATCTTCACACGTTCGGCCAGCTGGCGTGAGGTGAACGGCTTGGCCAGGAACGAGACCGCACGGTCATCGTCAAGCTGCTTGGCCAGATCGCGCTCGGCATAGCCCGAAATGAAGATGACTCGCGCATGGCCAAGCAATGCCTTGGCTTCACGGATCAGGGTCGGGCCATCCATGCCGGGCATGACGACGTCAGAAATGACGAGGTCAAAACTGCCGGGCGCGTCTTCGAGGACTTCCATCGCCTGCTCGCCATCGCAGGCTTCGGAGACCTCATAGCCGCGCTTGCGCAATTGCGTCGCTGTGATGGCACGCACGCCATCCTCGTCTTCAATCAGCAGGATGCGGCCACGACCGGAAATATCGACCGGGCGATTGGCCTGCTTCTCGGCCTGGCTGATCTCGACCGGCGCGGGGATGTCTTCAGCCTTGAGCGCCGGAAGGTATATCTGGAAGGTCGTGCCTTTGCCGACAGTCGAAATGGGGCAGATATAGCCGCCCGACTGCTTGATGATGCCATAGACCGTGGCAAGGCCGAGGCCTGTGCCGACGCCGGCTTCCTTGGTCGTAAAGAAGGGCTGGAAAATCTTGTCCATCACGTCTCGCGGCATGCCGTGGCCGGTATCTTCCACTTCGATCAGCATATAGTCGCCGTCTTCAACAAAGCCGAAGCCCTTGGCCTGGGCGTCCCTGCCGGTTGCGCGGGCGGTCCGTATCGTGAGCTTGCCGCCATTATTGTGGCTGATCATGGCGTCACGCGCATTGGTCGCCAGGTTGATGATCGCGGTTTCGAGCTGGTTCTTGTCAGCCTTGATGTGCGGCACATCGCGGCCATGCGTGACCACGATCTCGACGCGCTCGTCGAGGATCTGGCGCAACAGGATCGAGAATTCGGACAGGAAGTCCGTGACGTTGAATATCTCACGCTTGAAGGTCTGCTGCCGGGCATAGGCCAGCAACATGCGAACCAGGTCCTTTGCGCGGATCGAGAATTCGTGGATCGACTTCAGATTGTTGTAGGACGGGTCGCCCACCGGATGGCTGGTCATCAGGTCCTCATTGTTGAGGATGATGCCCTGAAGCACATTGTTGAAATCATGCGCGACGCCGCCCGCGAGCTGGCCGATCGCCTGCATCTTCTCGCCATGGGCAAGGCGCAGTTCCAGTTCACGTTGCTCGGTAATGTCGATGACATAGGCAACCGACGGCCTGCCGTTTCCGTCGAGCGTGACGAACACGTTGACATGGCGCGGCTCACGGCCAGCCAGCTTGAGGCCAACCGGCTTGTCGATGGCATCGATCAGCGATGCGTTGAGCGCTTCCTGGCCGTCTTCGGCCACAAACAGGTTCGAGAAATGGCCGCCCGGCGTGGCGTCGCCGCCGGTCATCTCCATCAGCGCACGGTTGGCATCGAGAATGATCGCACCATCGACGCCGTCGCCTTGCAGCCGGACCGCGCCGAACGGCGCATCGTCAAACATCGGATCGCCTTCAAGGCGCGGCGGACGCGACGATGAGGCGAAGTTCAAACGCTCTTCCTGACCGTTCATCACCTGCTGGTTGGCAAGGATGATCGTGCGGCCCGCCGCTTCGGCGCCACGACCGGCCCAGGTCGTGATCGCCTGCACGGGAACTTCGACGCCGTCGCGCGCGCGCAGCTGGATATCGGCCCGGCCCGGGGCGCCTGTCTTGCGATCCCGCGCGAGCATTTTCACGAATTCCGGGCGCATGATGTCGTCGATGCGGATATTCTTCGCCGTTTCCGGCAGGCCGAGCATCTCGCGCAGCCAGGAATTGGCATAGGTGATCGTGCCATCGGGGCGCGCGGCAAAGAAACCCATCGGGGCATCTTCGACATAGAGGGATTTCAGGTCCGATGCGCCGGTCGCTTCCTGCTGGCCGGCGATACGGCGGATGCGCCAGAGTACGCGCTGGCGCGGCAGCGGCGAGACGCCAATTTCGAACTGGGCCGGCACCTGTTCCGAACCGATCGTGATCGGCGGCAATACTTCGCGGCGCGCAAGACCGGCCTTGGCGGCCTTGGACAGGCGGTAGACCGGGGCCGCGAGGCCCGGATTGGCACCGAACAGGCGGTCAACCGTGACTGCGCCGCCATCAGCCTGACCGATCATCAGCGCAATCCGGCTGAGTTCGTTGTAGGATTCATTGGCCGCAACCGGCGCGCCGCCCAGGTCGGTGATCAGGACGGATTCGTCGAGCGCCTCGATCCAGCCGAAACGGGGTATGTTGGTCTGCACGGCACGGGCAGCAGAACCACGCTCGGGGAACAGGCCCAGGAACCGCCCTGCCCCGCGCACGCTCCAGAGCAGGAACACGAGACCGCCGGACGCCATCGAGATCAGCAGGATCGGTCCTGGCGCACCAGAGGCTTTCGGCCAGGCCAGCGCAACGCTTGCTGCAGCGATCGAAATCAGCAGGCAGCCCCAGAACAACAGCTGCAAGACGTCGAAGCGTCCGCCCAGCTCGGCAAAGCCTTCGCCGCTGGTGGTTTCGCCATCATCGCCAGTATTGGCCGCCTGCGTCAGTTCCAGGGAATCCATGCGTGTTACATCTCCTGCACCGACAGCATCACAGCTTGCCGGATCACTATACATCGATTCCGCCGGCACGTGGCCGACTCAGCCGTAGCGGAATCCTAGTCCACATACATTGGCACGGCAAAGGTTAACGAAACCGAAAAAAGCGTTAAGACTCACTGTGGAAATAGCACAATCCTCATCTGATTCGGAGTTGCCCATGACGCGTACCGCCACCGCCCTTGCCACCATCCTGATGCTGGCCGCCTGCGCCAGCTCCACCCCCCCTGCGGCCCCGGTTGCGGAAACGCTGGCTCCTGCCGAAGCCACGCAGGACAAGAGCGCCCGCCTCAATGACTGGTTCGAGGTCAAATTCCGGGAAACCGTGGCGCGCAGCCCGATGACCCAGACGTATCTCGGCATCAAGGATGACTACGACAAATGGGACGACGAATCCGACGCGCACGCACTGGAAAACCTTGAATTGCAGCGCGCCATCATCGCGGAGATGAACGACTCGTTCGACTTCGACGCACTGGACCCGCAGGCGAAACTGTCCTGGCGGCTGGCGGAATATGAATTGTCGCAGGCCGAGGCCGCTTTCCCCTTCCGGGACCACGAATACGTGTTCAACCAGATGTTCGGCGTACAGTCCGGCATCCCCGCCTTCCTTGTGAACCAGCACAAGGTCACCAGCGCGTCCGATGCTGAGGCCTATATCGCCCGGCTGGAAGGCATTCCAGCCTATCTCGGGCAGAATGTCTCCAATGCCCGGGCTGCCGCTGCAAAAGGCATCCTGCCGCCACGCTTCGTCTATGACTATGTCCTGTCGGATTCACGCGGCGTGATTACCGGCTATCCTTTTACCGATGACGGCGACGACAGCCCCCTGATGGAGGATTTTCGCAGCAAGGTAGACGCCCTTGTTGACGCTGAAGCGATCACGCAGGCAGAGGCCGACGACCTGCTCGCCCGCGCGGTAGCCGCCCTGCAGGATGATGTCGGACCCGCCTACGAGGCCGCGATCGTGGAACTGGAGGCGCAAACGGGCATCGCAACGACAGACGACGGCGCCTGGAAACTGCCGGATGCCGACGCCTATTACGCCATGCGCCTGAAGCAGATCACCACGACAGACATGAGCGCGGATGAAATCCACGATCTCGGCCTCGCCGAAGTTGCCCGCATCCAGGACGAGATGCGCACCATCATGGCTAAGGTCGGCTACGAGGGCAGCCTGAAGGACTTTTTCGAGTTCACCCGGACCGACCCGCAATTCTTCAAGCCGAATACGGACGAAGGCAAAGCGGAATACCTCAAAGAAGCCACGGCTGCGATCGACGCCATGCGCGAAGACCTGCCGATGGTGTTCAAGACCTTCCCGAAGGCTGAGCTGATCGTGAAGGCGGTGGAGCCCTTCCGTGAGCAGTCCGCCGGAAAAGCCTTTTATTCCCGTCCTGCCCCCGATGGCAGCCGGCCCGGCACCTATTATGCCAACCTCTATCGCATGCAGGACATGCCCACTTACCAGATGCAGGCCCTCGCCTTCCATGAAGGCATTCCCGGCCACCATATGCAGATCGCCATGGCGCAGGAACTGGAAGGCATTCCCAGTTTCCGCAAGTTCGGCGGCTATACAGCCTATACCGAAGGCTGGGGGCTCTATTCGGAACTATTGCCAAAGGAGATGGGCTACTACTCAGATCCCTATGACGATTTTGGCCGCCTCGCGATGGAAATCTGGCGCGCTGCCCGGCTTGTCGTCGACACCGGCATCCATGACAAGAAGTGGACCCGCGAACAGGCCGTCCAGTACCTGCTGGACAATACGCCGAACCCGGAAGGCGACTGCCAGAAGGCCATCGACCGCTATATCGTGATGCCGGGGCAGGCCACGGCCTACAAGATCGGCATGTTGAAAATTGTCGAGCTGCGCGAAATGGCAAAGGCCGAGCTGGGCGACAGGTTCGACATTCGGGGCTTTCACGATGTTGTGCTAAGGGACGGCGCAGTTCCGCTGGCCATCCTGGAGCAGAACGTGCGAGCTTGGGTGGAGGAAACCAGGGAGAGCTAAGCTCGTGCACAAGAGCTTGTTGAAACCAGCATCGGCGGGGCTCAGCCTCGCCCTGCTGGTCGCCTGCACGTCGGTCATGGCGCCGCTGCTGAAGCCGAACGTGACAACGGAAATCACGCAAGTGAAAGCCGGTGACTATGCGCTCGATCCGGCACATGCGGCGGTCCTGTTCCGGATAAACCACCTCGGCTTCTCGACCTATGTCGGCCGGTTCAACTCGTTCGAGGCGAGTCTCACTGGCGATGCTGCCGACCCGGCCAGTTCGAGCGTCGAAGCCGTTATCGACATGACCTCACTCGACGTTGCGAATGCGCCATTTGCCACCGAACTCATGGGGCCGGACTGGTTCGACGCGGCGACATTCCCGCAGGCCGTCTTCCGGTCGACTTCTGTCGAGATGACGGGCGAGACAACGGCAAAAGTGACGGGCGACCTGACGCTGCACGGGGCAACGGCGCCGGTTGTGCTGGACGTGACGTTCAATGGCGCCGCCTATGACCGGCTGCGCGGGACCGACGTGGCTGGCTTTTCGGCGGTCACGACCATCGACAGGACCGTGTTTGGTGTGTCGAAATTCTCAGGGCTGGTCACGGATACGGTCGAAATCGAGATTCAGGCTGAATTCCTGAAACTGTAATACTTAGCGCAGAGCGGGACCGCGCTTCGTGATGCGCAGGGCCATTTTTGCGCCCTTGCGGCCGATTTGGGCTTCTGCCGCGACAGGGCCATTGCGCCCTCCCGACAGGAGTTCGACCGGCTGGTCTGCCGGCACTCCCAGAAGAAGGGTCGAGCCCGCCTTCAGGTCAGTCAGGCGCGACAGCGGCACGCTGAGGCTGGCAATACGTGCTGTCAGCACGGCAGTGACAGCGGCGCCGGACGGGGTCGGTGCGGGTGTGGCATGGGTGGGGGTTGGGGCGAGGGACGTCCGAGTCGTAGCCGCGGGCGGCACCAGATCGAACAGGTCGTCACTGGCCAGGATCATTCGCGCCGGCATCCGCAAATGATCGAACCGGATGTCGAGGTCGATCACATCCGCCGCGCCGGGCCGCGCAAGGGCAGCGGCGAAATCGGCATCGGTTTCGATCCGGGCAAAACTGAGTGTCGGTGAAATGCCCGCGCCCAGCGGCCGCACCAGGCCTTCGAGCAGCGCCGTGTCGAGTGGTGTCAGGTCACGCGGCACGAACGGACCGGGCTTGCCGCCGCAGGCACTTTCGATCAGCGCTGCTGCGAGCGGTGCGCTGAGGCTGAGCATGGCGATGATTTCACCGTTCGGCGCTGCGAAACAGGCAATTGCCCGTCCCGTTTCGCCTGAATAAGGCTCCAGGGCAGACGCGAAGGTGCCGCCAGACGCGCCCGTGACGGTGGCTGCAGCGCGCAGGCCGCAGCCCTGGCGGAAAGCCAACGACAGGCGTGCGGCAAGGCGCAGGGCATCTTCGGGAAGGTCTGCGCGGGCCGTCGTGTTGGCCGGTGCTGCAGGCTTGTCCAGATCAGGCATGTCGCGTGGCGTGACAGACGTCGGTTCGGGCGTCGGTTCAGAGTCCATGTCCGACAGGTCGGGCCGCAGCAGCGCCTCGATCTCGGCAGAACTGAGCTTTCCTCGCAAAACGGGCTTCTGCGACACGGGCTCGAAGGATTCAAACCGCGTTGGCATGTCGAGCATGACTGCAGTTTCACGCCTTGGAGACATGTCCCAACCGTCGTCAGCTGTGGATGGCAATGAACGACTCATGCGTGCAATCGGGAATCCGGTTCGGAAAACGCTTAATGTGCCCCAAGAGGGTTAACGACTGGTTAGGACTTTTCACGCCCTGCCCGCTTTGCAGACTGGAGCACCGATGGCTCCAGGGCCGGGCGTTAACGGATCCCGCCGCAATCTTAAACTAGCGAGCCTTGTCTTAAGACCGTGATTACCATCAGGTAAGGGAACGTTCGGACCTTGATGCGATCATCCCCTTAACGCAAAAGGCACGACACAGAATCGCTGCGGCGTTGGGTTGATGGTAAAAAGGCGGCGGCACTTCCGAAAACCGGGAGGCCGCCGTTCTTCTATTCCAAATTCTGGAAAACCCTGATCAGTCGTCGCGCAGGGTACGTTCCTTGCGCTCGTGGCGCTCCTGCGCCTCGAGGCTTAGCGTTGCCGTCGGGCGGGCTTCAAGACGGCGCAGGCCGATCGGCTCTCCCGTCGCTTCGCAGAAGCCATAGGACCCGTCGCCAATCCGGCGAAGCGCACTGTCGATCTTGGAGATCAGTTTGCGCTGGCGATCACGCGTTCGCAATTCGAGCGCCTTGTCGCTTTCGGCTGATGCCCTGTCGACAATGTCTGGCAACGAACCGGACTCATCCTGCAGATTGTGGATCGTCTGTTTCGCGCCGTCGAGAATGTCCGCCTTCCAGTTCTCAAGCAGCCGCCGGAAAAAAGCCAGCTGACGCTCGTTCATGAACTCCTCATCGTCAGAGGGGCGGTAATCGTCTGATAGTTCAATACTCATAGCAGACACCTTTAATCAGGATGGGCCCGATATAGAGCGGCTAGCGATTCACTGCAATCGCCAGGCCGCAGATTAATAATTCAATGATTTCAGGTAATTGTGGCCATTTAGCGTATATTTCATGATTGTGTGACATAAAGAATAGGTCCCAAAACAGGCAAACCGGTCGCATTTAGCAGGCCAAGGCTTGATCTTTGGATCGACGCCGCGCTCTATGAAAACTCGTCTAAAGTGCAGCTTTCGCAACGGTTCTAGTGCCCATGGCCCGCCGAAGGAAAAGATCGATCCGCTCATCAGGCTGGATGCAGGCAGTGATGTTCAATTCGCTGCTGATCCTTATTCCTGTGATCGGCGCACAGGTCGTTGGCGGCGCATTTTCCGGCGCCACGTTTTCCGAAGCGCCTTCGGTCGAGGCGATTGACCAGACCCGCCACAACATGGACGACGCTTTCACCGCGATGGCGCCGCGCAACGCAGCCGACAAGTACAAGTTCTGGCACGATATCGTCTCGCGCGAGCTGACGGCGCGAGACGTGACGGCGGCGCGCGGCTTCCTGATGGCAGCGCCGCAAATGCTGAGCCGCGACGACGTCAAGGAATTGATGGCGGCGGCCAATGCCGAAATCACCGGCACCGAAGACGAACGCATTGCGCTTGCCGCCCTGAGAAAGCTGCCGGTCGATGTCAGCGAGCGCTTTGCCGGCGCGATGGGGTCGGCGCGCAACCTGGATACGCAACTAGATCCGGACGAGGAAGATGCTGGCGTCACCGAGCCTGAACCGGAGGCCGATGAACCGATCGCAGAGGCGGTTTCGCCTGTCGTCGCCGCGCGGTTTGCCCTTCTCGGGACGCACGCCGATCTCGCCAACCATTCCGAACGCTGGATGAAGGGCGACCGCGTCGATGCACTCGTGCTCAAGATCACGGGGATCGGGCTGGAACAGGCGGACCAACCGGATGCGCTTGCAGAATCCAATATCCGTGCCCTTTCGATCCTGAAATCGGCGCGCCGGTCGCGACGCATCACGCCGGAATTCAACGATTACCTGACGGACCGGTTGAACGCCGCTCTCCCGGATTCGGTCCTGAAGCCGGCGCTGGAGGAGGCTTTCGGCGACCTGGCAATCACCAAGGTCAGGGTCGAGCGCGTGCGTGCAGCCTATGCGAGCGCCATCAACCCGAAAGGCCTCGCCCGACTGGAAACCGACCTTGCACAAATTGACCGGATCGGAATGCTGACTGATCCGTCCGCCGCCGTGACCCTGATCGAACAGGTCAAGGACAGTGCGGACCTGCGCCGCGTGCGCCTGATCGCAGAAGCCGGCGGCGACCGGTCAGTCGCCCTGTTCAAGCAAATGGGCCCCGGCGCGATGCGTATTGCCGACACCGGCGTGCGCTGGACGCGTGAGCTCGTTCTTCAGTTCATGAGCCTCACGGCAGCAGGACTCGTATTGTTCTGGGTGACGCTGTCGACACTGCGCCGCAGCCTGCGTCGGCGCCCGCGTATCGACGCGCCGCAATAGGCAAAGTCGGGCAAAGGCCTCAGGCGAGGCCGAACGCGCCCTTGATGCCATCGATCAGCAACTGAACCGACAGGGCCGCGAGGATCACGCCCAGGATGCGCGTGAGGGCGCCTGCCACGCTGGCACCCATAAGGCGCACCAGCGGCGTCGCCGCCAGGAAAATCACCAGTGTCAGCAGCAGGTTGAGGCCGATGGCCGACAGAACCACCGCCTTTTCGGGCCATTGATTGGCTTCGGACATGTAGAACATGGCAGTGGCAATTGAGCCCGGCCCTGCGATCATCGGAATACCGATCGGGAAAACCGAAATATCATCAAGTTCGGTATTGGGCTTGTGCCCTTCGAGCACTTCCTCGGCCCGATGCTCGCGCCGCTCTGTCCGCTTCTCGAACACCATGTCGAGCGCGATCAGGAACAGGAGAACGCCGCCCGCAGCGCGGAAGGCATCGATCGAGATGTGCATCGCGCTGAGCACCCAGGAGCCGCCAAACGCGAACGCGAACATGATAAGCGTCGCCACGAAAGTCGACTTGAACGCCATTTTGCGGCGATAGGCGGCGTCGCCCTGCGCCGTGAGCGTCGCAAAGATCGGCGCCACGCCGGGCGCGTCGATCAGCACGAAAAACGTGACGAAAGTCGCGGTAAAAAGAGAGATAAGTTCTGCGCTCATGCGCGAGGCCCCTAGTCTCTCTGGACGGCAGCGTCGAGGATTTCCTGCACAAGCGGTGCGACTTTGACAGAGTCAGCCGCTGCGGAAAACTTGGACAGGTCGGCCGCGCCGGACGCCAGAGCCACCATCATGCGGTGCCCGCGCAAGCGCTGTAGCAGGCCGTCATCGCCGCGATGGCCGTCGGCCACCGCTGTTCGGCCATCGCCGAGATCGACAATGATTCCATCGCCCTGCCCGGCTTCAAGCCGGGATATCGCCTCGTCGAGGCTCAAGCGGGGGGCGCCGGGTTGCGAGCGAGCGCGCATGACACTGCCATCCGCCATCAGCTGCACCCTGCCGTCTCAGCCGTCATGATCTTGCGGCAACGACTGAGCGCGCGGTACAGGTCAGCGGCGGCGACGTCGGCAGAAATCTCAAGGACGGCGGCCCGTTCGTCATCATCACCAACGATCGAAAGCAGCGCGGCAATGGCTTCTGCAGCTTGCGCATAGGCTGAGCCGTCAATTTCACCGAGCAGGTACATCTGCATGATGGCAAAATAAACGCGCCGCACCGGTGTGGTCGCGTCGCCCGGGCGCAGGATATCCTTCTCACGCAGGACACGGGCCTGGTTTTCCAAGAGGAGCACGCCGCGACGGTCGCCATTGCGCACAACTGCGCCATTGACGACGAATGTCTCGCCGGGCTTCAGGGAAAGCTTCAAGGGCATCTCAAGCGAATCCAATTCTGCCTAATTCGATGAATTTTGCAGAAAGGCGTTAACGCATGATTGCCACACGTTAAGGATCGCGAACCTAGCAGGCTGGGGCTTGGAGAAAGTTAATGTGCCATGCGGCCGTTGTCATCGGGCATTTTGGATCATACGGCCTGCACCTGCCCGGAAGCGCCTTTCCTGCATGGGAATGGCAAGTCTTGACAGGCGCGACACTTAGCTGAAGCTGGTGCACTACGGCGGCGCGCATGGCCTATTCCATATAGCATAATCTACATACGAAGCGAAGTGATTTCCGCTAGGGAAAGACCTGATTGTCACTTTTGCACCGAATGTCAGGCCTCCCCTAACGTCAAAGCTTGCTCCCCACGGCCCGCAGCCTATTGTGGCCTCAACCGTTTACAAGAGGACCCCGCCCCATGCGTTTTGAAGGCACCAAGGACTACGTCGCCACCGATGACCTGAAAGTGGCCGTCAACGCTGCCATCGCGCTTGAGCGCCCCTTGCTGATCAAGGGCGAGCCCGGCACCGGCAAGACCGTGCTGGCCATCGAAGTGGCCAAGTCGCTCGGCTGCGATCTGATCGAGTGGCACATCAAGTCGACGACCAAGGCCAACCAGGGCCTCTACGAATATGACGCGGTCAGCCGCCTGCGTGACGGCCAGATGGGCGAAGAGCGCGCCAAGGACGTCAAGAACTACATCAAGAAGGGCAAGCTGTGGGAGGCGTTCACCTCCAAGAAGCGCCCCGTCCTGCTGATCGACGAGATCGACAAGGCCGACATCGAGTTCCCGAACGACTTGCTGCAGGAACTCGACCGGATGGAATTCTTTGTCTACGAGACCAACGAGGTCGTGAAGGCCAAGGTCCGCCCGATCGTGATCATCACGTCGAACAATGAGAAAGAGCTGCCGGACGCCTTCCTGCGCCGCTGCTTCTTCCACTTCATCAAATTCCCGGACGAAGAGACGATGCGCGAAATCATCGACGTGCACTTCCCGGAGATCAAGAAGAAGCTGGTCGGAGATGCGCTGACCACGTTCTACGCCATGCGTGAACTGCCGGGCGTGAAGAAGAAGCCGTCGACCAGCGAACTGCTCGACTGGCTGAAACTGCTGATGAACGAGGATATCGACCTCGAAACGCTGCGCGAGAAAGATCCCGAGCGCCTGACTCCACCGCTACACGGCGCGCTCCTGAAGAACGAGCAGGACGTTGCCCTGTTCGAGCGCCTCGCCTTCCTCTCGCGTCGCCAGGACGGCCCCGGCGGCGGCCGCCGCGGCCCGGCGGGCTGAAATCTCGACATCAATACCGAAATCGCGAGAGGCGGGCCGTAATACGGCCCGCCTCTTTCAATTCCACGATGTGTTAGTTCGGCGGTGCCTAATGCCCCAGAATATCCATCTCGGCCTGGGCATTTTCGCGCTGGTTGACATCCTGCCGGCTGTTCAGGAAGTCGGCCATCTTTGATTTGTCGTAGCGCTCGTCCATCCATGTCTTGACGGCGATGGTGATCCAGATGGCGTGGAACAACAGGCCGAAACCGATGGCGACCAAGCCGGGAATCGGTCCGATATGGGCCCGGCGCACGAATTGCGACCAGGTTTCCACATCCGTTGGATGGATGGCGATCTTGGCGAAATAGGCTGCGCCGAGAATGGCGAACAGCCAGCCATAGTTGCGGCGCAGGCGCCGGCCGATCGCACGTATGTTGGATATCCGGTATTGCGGCTTTTCGTAATCGTCCGACAGGGCTGTACCCCGGTCGAGCGGGATTCGGGCCCCCTGCCCGCGCAGCATCGGCACATAGAAGGCGATCTCGAGCACCCGTGCGCGGAACCGCCAGACATAGAAGAAGCGGTAGCGGCGCGATTCCAGCGTCAGGAACACGATGCAAAGCGCGCCGACAAGCACGATAGGAAACGGCGAGGCCTGCGCATTGGCAAAGGCGACCGACAGGCCGATGCCGGTGGAGATGACTGCCCAGTTGGTGGTCTGGTCGAGACGCTGGCGCCACACCGTCGAGCGGTAGACTTCAGCACGGTAGAGGTGGGCGATCGCGCCCACTTCCTTGTTGCCGCAAATCGCTTCGGGTGGATCGCCGTCAGGGTCGGCCATATCGTCGTCAAATTCAGTCATGGTCGATCCTTATGAACCGGTTCACCGGGATCGGGAAGCCTGCCTGACAATCTGTCTCATCGGCTAGTTTCGGCAATAGCCGAGCGCAGCGATGGGGCCATAGCCTTCCAGTGCATTGCGCACATGGCGCGTGTCGTCGGCATCAGCCTCGGACCGGATGCGGCTGGCCAGCTGGCCGGCATTTCCGGTGATCCGGGACCGCCAAAGGGCATAGCGCAGGCTGTCAGGCGCCGCTGTCAGCGACATGGCGCGGTCGAAACTCGCAAGGTCGCAGCGCTGCATCGAAAGCTCGGCCAGCACATGGCCGAAATCACCCTTCTCGAAATTGTCGCCGAGGCCGCCCCTCGTTGCCTTGGTCTGGGCCAGGTCGAACATCGCGTCCATGAGTCGGCGCTGAGTGGCCGCGTCGGTCGCGAGGCGTACGCCGGCGGCCATGATTTCGGGCCGGCCGATATTGAAGGGCACAGTCCCGGCCCGCGCGCGCTGTTCAAAACCGCTCCATCCCGATTCGGCGACAACGGATTCAGCCTGTTGCCCCGCATAATCGATTTGCGGCGTGCGGTGGTGGGCCGGCGCGCCGAGCCTCGACTGCCATGACCGCAGCAGGGCCGTATTGCCGGTCCGGCCGACAGTTTCCAGGAAGACCGGCTGGAGTCGCGCCTGCTTCTCTGCTGGCAGGGCGCCTGCGGCCTCCCAGATCGCGTCGAACATGCATGCCGACTCGGCGGGCTCGCGACAGCCGGGCGCCCCCGCGTGCGCGAGCGACGCCACAGACAGGCTGGCAAGCAGGGTCAGGAGTGCCTTCAACATGGCCCTTTCCTAGGCCAGCCGGGGTGAACTGGACATGAGCGGCTGACTTTTCGCTGCGTCAGCTTGGACATGGCGCCCAAGGCGGACTATCTTTACCTCTTACGACAGGAAAGATTGCCCATGTTCCTCAACTTCTTCAATGAACTGCGTGAAGCCAAAGTGCCGGTGACGCTGAAGGAATACCTGATGCTCATGGAGGCCATGGACAAGCAGGTCATCGACATGGAGGTGACCGATTTCTACTATCTGTCACGATCGGCCCTGGTGAAGGACGAGCGCAATATCGACAAGTTCGACAAAGTGTTCAGCCATGTCTTCAAGGGTCTCGACAGCATGGCTGACGCCGTGGACGTCACAGACCTGCCGGAAGAATGGCTGCGCAAGATGTCCGAGAAATTCCTGTCCAAGGAAGAGATGGACGAGATCGAGGCAATGGGCGGCTTCGAGAAGCTGATGGAAACGCTGCAGAAGCGCCTCGAAGAGCAGAAGAAACGCCATGAAGGCGGCAACAAGTGGATCGGCACCGGCGGCACGTCTCCCTTTGGCGCCAATGGCTACAATCCCGAAGGTGTCCGCATCGGCCAGGAGAAATCCCGCCACCGCCGAGCGGTCAAGGTCTGGGACAAGCGCGAATTCAAGAATTACGATGACAGTGTCGAGCTCGGCACCCGCAACATCAAGGTCGCCATGAAGCGCCTGCGCAAATGGGCCCGCAAGGGCGCGCCGGACGAACTGGACCTCGACTCGACGATCCGCAACACGGCGCGGCGCGGGTATCTCGACATCGAGATGCGCCCCGAGAAGCGCAATGCGGTCTCCGTCCTCCTGCTGCTCGATGTCGGCGGTTCGATGGACCCCTATGTGCGGATCATGGAAGAACTGTTCTCGGCCGCCAAGTCCGAGATCAAGAACCTCGAATACTATTACTTCCACAACTGCCCCTATGAAGGCCTGTGGAAGGACAATCGCCGCCGCATGAACAACCGCATCCCGACCTGGGACGTGCTGAACAAGTTCCCGTCCGACTACAAGGTCATCATCGTCGGCGACGCGACGATGAGCCCCTACGAGATCACCTACGCCGGCGGATCGGTCGAGCACTGGAACGAGGAGGCCGGCGGCATCTGGCTGCAGCGCTTCGTGCAGCGTTTCCCGAACCTTGTCTGGCTGAACCCGGTCAAGGAAGGCGCGTGGGAATATACCGGCTCGATCAAGCTGATCCGCGAACTGATCGGCGACCACCGCATGTTCGAACTGACCCTCGGCGGCCTCGACGAGGCCATGAAGGAACTCGGGCGGTAGCTTTACTGCCCCAGCGGCATGGCCTCTACTCTGCTCAAAACAATCGCAGGCAGGGAGACCGGACATGGCGCGCATCAAGGCGAATGGTATCGAAATCGAGTACGAAGCGGTTGGGTCGCCCCATGACCCGCTCATGCTGCTCGTGTCCGGCTTTTCCAGCCAGATGACATCCTGGCCGGACAGTTTCCGGCGGGGCCTGGCCGATGCCGGTCGCCGCGTGGTTGTCTTCGACAATCGCGATATCGGCCTCACCACGGAACTGGCCGGGCAAATCCCTCCTTCTCCACGCGACATCGTAAAGGGCATCGCGGCGGGCAAGCCGATGCATGAAGCCGTACCTTACCTGCTGAACGACATGGCGGCCGATGCCGCCGCTCTGGTCGAGGCGCTCGGCGCGAAGCAGGCAGACGTGCTCGGCGTATCCATGGGCGGCATGATCGTCCAGCTCATGGCGCTGAACCATCCCGAACGCGTCCGTGCGCTAATCCCCGTAATGACAACGTCCGGCGACCCGTCACTCCCGCCGTCAACGCCGGAGGCCACCGCCGCGCTGACAGCCGTTCCTGAAAAGAGGACACCGGACGCCGTGGCCGACCTGGCCGTGAAGGGGCGCGCCGCCTACGGCTCGCATCCGGACATCCGCATGCCGGACGATGAAATCCGCGCCGCTGCCATCGCTGCGATGGCGCGGTCCGACCGTCCAGCAGGCGTTGCCCGTCAATATGCCGCCATTCTCGCCCAGCCGCGCTGGCATGAACGCCTTGAGACTGTCGCCCATCCGACCCTGGTGCTGCACGGCGCGATCGACACGTTGATCAGGCCAGAGGCCGGTCAGGATATCGCCCGGCGCATCCCACGCGCCGACATCGAGGTCATCGACAAATGGGGGCACGACCTGCCGGAGAAGATCGTTCCGACACTGCTCAACCGGATCGTGCCTTTCCTCGGGCAGTCCGCTACAGGCGGCACCCTGAGATGAGCAAGGTCGATACGGTCCAGACCCGGCGGGAAGCCAATGTGCTCGTCGTCACAATCAACCGCCCGGCCCGGCGCAATGCGGTGGACCGGGAGGCGGCTGTCGCGCTTTACCAAGCGTTCCAGGCCTTCGATAACGACGACAGCCTGTCGGTCGCCATCCTCACCGGCGCCGCGGGCAATTTCTGCGCGGGCGCAGACCTGCAGGCAGTTGCCGCAGGCAAGGGAAACCCGGTGCGACCGGACGGTGACATGGGACCGATGGGCCCGACACGGCTAGAACTTTCCAAACCGGTCATTGCCGCAGTCGAAGGCTATGCCGTGGCAGGCGGACTAGAGCTCGCACTCTGGTGCGACCTGCGCGTCGCGTCAGACACGGCCCGGTTCGGCGTGTTTTGCCGGCGCTTCGGCGTGCCGCTGATCGACGGCGGCACGATCCGCCTGCCCCGCCTCATCGGCGCCTCGCGCGCCATGGACCTTATTCTCACCGGCCGCGAGGTTGGCCCGGACGAAGCGCTCGCCATCGGTCTCGCGAATTATGCCGCGCCGGCCGGAAAGGCCCTGGAGCGCGCCATGCAGCTCGCGAATGACATCGCTGCCTTCCCGCAAACCTGCATGCGCAAAGACCGTCTGTCGGCGATGCGCCAGTGGAGCCTGGACATGGACGACGCCCTGACGGCCGAAGTCGAAGGGGGCCTCGATGTGCTGAAATCCGGCGAGACACTGAAAGGCGCCACCGCCTTCACGAAAGGCAAGGGCCGCCACGGCGCATTCTGACGATCAGGCCGGATGCAGGCGGAACCAGTCATCCCGCGCCATTTCCCAGACCAGCGAGGCGCGCGTCGTGCCGTCCGGACGGGTGCTCGTCACCTCGCCTTTGCGCTCGAATCCCAACCCGTCGAGCATGCGCTGCGTCGCCGTGTTCTCAAGGCTCGCCGTTTCGCAGATCAGGTCGAGGTGCAGCGCCTCGAACATCCATGCGAAGCTTTCTGCCGCGCCGCGCGTGCCCCGGCCCTGACGGTGCTGCGAGGGATGCAGTGCACCGCCCAGTTCGCCCGCCGCCCAATTGGGCCAGATTTGAATGTCGCTGTAGCCGAGGATCGTCCCCGCGCCGTCATCGCGAACGAACAGCAGGCCCTCGCCCGCCTCGCGCTGGGCAAGGTGGTCCGCGATGAAAGCCAGCACATTGGCCTCTGTCAGGGGGCGCGGCAGGGAATAGATCGGCGCATGAACAGCAGGGTCCGACAGGAACGCCAGCAAGGCCGGCGCGTCGTCGACCTGCGCGAGGCGCGATGCCTCGGGTCCGCCGCCCAGTCGCGTCGTGGCGCGTACCGCGTCGCGGATGTCCGCCACGCGTGACTCAGATGCGTCCGTTCGCGTGACCGGTATGCCCTCTGCCATGGCACGGTTACTCCCATTAAATGCCATCCGGCAAATCTGTTGCGCCGCATGCACGCGGAGAAAGTTACAGTTCGAGGGAATTCACGCAACCATGATGCGACGCGATTGACCTTTCCTGCATTCCCACCCAAAGCGTGATCATGACCGATGCCCCTGCCCTCCGGAAACACGGCAAGAACGCCTTCCTCTTCGTTCTGGTGACCGTTGCCATCGACATGCTGGCCTTCGGCCTGATCATTCCCGTCATCCCGAGCCTCGTACAGGACATGATCAATGTGCCGCCCGAGGATGCCACGATCTGGCTGGGCCTCCTGGCCGCAACCTATGCCCTGATGAACTTCCTGTTCGGGCCAACTGTGGGCGCCCTGTCAGACCATTTTGGGCGTCGGCTTGTCCTTCTGGTGTCGATCGGCACGCTTGCCATCGATTTCCTGATCATGGGGTTTGCCGGATCGATCTGGTTGCTCTTTATCGGCCGTGCCCTGTCGGGCATTTCCGGCGCGACCTATTCGACTGCCAATGCCTATATTGCCGACGTGACCGAGCCGGAGGACCGGGGCCGGGCCTTCGGCATGATCGGCGCTGCGTTCGGCTTCGGCTTCGTTTTCGGGCCGGTCATTGGCGGTTTCCTCGGTGAAATCAGCCCGCGGGCGCCTTTCTTTGCGGCTGCCGGCCTCGCCGCATTGAATTTCTGTTACGGCTTCTTCGTGCTGCCGGAATCCCTTCAGAAAACCGACCGCCGCGCCTTCAGCATCAAGCGGGCCAATCCGTTCGGCGCAGCCAAGCACTTTTCCAAGCTGCCGCAAGTATCATGGTTTCTCATCGCCGCCGGCATCTTTGCCCTCGCTCACAATGTCTTCCCTGCAACATGGTCGGTCCATGGCGAAATCCGCTACGACTGGAGTCCGAAGCAAATCGGTTTCTCGCTCGGCCTGGTCGGTGTCGGCGCTGCGGTCGTGCAGGCTGGCCTCATGGGCGTGATCCTGAACCGGATCGGCACGGTGCGCACCGCCCTGCTGGGTATGGGAGTGAGCGCCATTTGCCTGTTTGCCTATGCGTTCGCCGGACAAGCATGGATCGTCTACGCGATCATCCCGATCGGCTCTCTTGGCGGCGTGACCGGACCCGCCATCAACTCCCTCATGTCGACCCTGACGCCGCGCAATGCCCAGGGAGAACTGCAGGGCGCAAGCGCCAGCCTGAATTCACTGGCCATGATATTTGGCCCGCTGGCCATGAATGGCGTGCTCTACTACTTCACGCATGACGGCGCACCATTCCAGTTCGGCGGGGCCGCTTTCCTGCTCGCAGCGCTTCTGACCCTTCTCGCCCTTGTGCCATTCATGCGCGGGGTGCGCGAAAACCGCACTGCGTTGCCGGCTACAGCCGAATAGAAAAGGCGACCCGGCTGAGGCCGGACCGCCAAGTGTTCCTAGAAAATGTGAGTCAGAGCGCCGAGGCGCTAGCCCTTGCTCTTCATCACCATGCCGGCGACCACGCCGAGCACGCCACCGCCGACGCCGCCTTCGAGCAGGCTGTTAACGATGTTCATGGGCGACGTCGCCCCGGCTGCAGCGTCGCCCAGCACCTGGATACTGGCCGCATCGAGACCGAAATGCGCGCCAAGTCCGCCGAGAATGCCACCGACGATTCCACCGGTGCCGCTGCCACCGACCAGCTTCGAGATAATTGGACCGAGCACCGTGCCACCGACGGCGCTCAGAATGAGCGGTAGATATTGTTCCATAGATTTGCCCTCCCATGGGTCTTGGTTGAGGACTCTTGTCGGCCCTTCAGTGCTCAGACAACCCCGTTTTACCGGGCAGGTCCAGTCGTTTTGACATCGGGGAAGGTGTTGCAACTTTGGCGGCACACAGGCAAACAGCGCCAAGATGAACCATCAGCGCCCTGCTCTATTCCTCGATCGCGACGGCGTCATCAACGTCGACAAGGGCTATGTCAGCAAGGTCTCCGACTTTGAATGGATCGAAGGCGCAATCGAGACGATTGCGGCCTTCAAGGCGCGCGGATGGTTCGTTTTCGTCGTTACCAACCAGTCCGGAATCGCGCGTGATTACTACAGTGAACACGACATGCACGTTCTGCACGACTGGATGCTCGGCCAGCTCGGCGAAAAGGGCACCTCCGTCGACCGCGTTTACTATTGCCCCTATCATGAAGCGGGCGAAAACCCACGCTACCGGCGCGACAGTTTCGACCGCAAGCCGAAGCCGGGCATGTTGCTGAAAGCCATGGCAGACTTCCCCGTGAAACGGGAGGCGAGTTTTCTCATCGGTGACAAACAAACCGACATCGAGGCGGCGCGCGCCGCCGGCGTGGCGGGCTTCCTGTTCACGGGCGGCGACCTCGCGCAATTTGCCGAATGGACGCTCGCCAGCTTCGAGGAAGGCAATCGCGGATGAAGACGATCGGCATTATCGGCGGCATGGGGCCAGCCTCGACGGTCATCTATTACGAGACGCTGTGCGAACTCGCGCGCGCCCGTTCGGGTGGCAATACCAGCGCCCGCGTGATGATCGACGCGCTCGATTTCGGTCATGTACAGGCACTGCAGCAATCAGGCGCATGGGACGACGCCGGACGCGAGCTGGTCGAGGCCGGCAAGCGTCTGGAACAGTCCGGCGCCGGATTGGTCCTCCTTGCGACGAACACAATGCACAAGGTGGCCGCGCCCCTGAAGCAGGCCCTGAATATCCCCTTCCTCCACATCATCGACGCCACGGCGGCGCGCCTCAGGGCCGACGGACGGCGGTCGCCCGCCCTGCTCGGCACGCGCTACACGATGGAAGAGCCGTTTTATCCGGACTATCTCGCCAATGCGTTCGGAATGCCGCCGCTGGTGCCGGAACAGGGAGAACGCGACGATATCCACCGCATCATTTTCGATGATCTCGTCAAGGGCATCGTCACGCGGGAAACGACGCATCGCTATATCGAGATCTCGCAGGCGCTCGCCGCGCGCGGCGCCGACAGCATCATTCTCGGCTGTACCGAAATCGGGCTTGTCCTGAACCCGGCCAACAGCCCCCTGCCCGTCTACGACACCGCCCGCATCCATTGCGAAGCCGCGATGGACATGGCGACAGCCTAGACCGGCTTCAGCGTTTTCGGATCGATCCCGCCCATCTTGCACACTTCCTTCCACTCCGGCGCCAGTACAGGCTGAACCGACAGGCGGAACGACTTGACGAGGCTCATCTCGGCCAGTTTCGGATTGGCCTTGACGGCTTTCAGCGTCACGGGCTTTGGCATGTCGGCCAGCGCACGGATGTGGACACAGTCCCAGCGTTCGTCATCGGTGGTGGAATCCGGCGCGCTGAGGGCGCTGACTTCGCAGATGCCGACCACTTCCAGCCCCTTGTTGGAATGATAGAAGAACACCTGGTCGCCAAGCTTCATGTCGCGCATGAAATTGCGCGCCGTGTAGTTGCGGATGCCGGACCATTCCTCGCCCGCCTCGCCTTTCGCCTTCTGCTGGTCCCAGCTCCAGGCATCGGGTTCGGATTTCATCAGCCAGTATTTCATGTGTGTCTCCGGTGTTTCCGTGTCCGGGCCTGCTCTAGGCGGCGCCGCGCCATCCGTCCACCCGGGGCCCGTTTCAAGCCAGCTGCGCCAGCGCCGCCCGCACCAGCCGCTCATAGGATGGCCAGCCCTTGTAGTCGCCCAGCGCCGGATCGATGCCGTCCCACGCCGCTTCAAACGCGCGCGCATGATCGGCGTCCGGCAGGGCCGCCGCCAACGGATCAACGCAGGTGCGGATCGTGAACACGACGACGCCTGTCTGCGGCATTTTCGAGATCGTCTGGCGTTCGACGCGGAAATGCAGCAATTCCAGCGCGGCCTCGTCCGGGGCGGCGCGCGCCATTGCCTTCAGCGGCTCGCTGCTTGGCGTGAACCGTGAGGGACCTGCCTGAACGGTCCAGTTGAACCGCTCCAGCACAGTGCCGGAGGACAGGCCGTCGAACATGCGCGAAATGCGCGAGACGAGACCCGGATTGGCGGCAGGCACAGTGTGGTGCAGGCCCGCCAGGGGCTGGTCGATCTTTTCCGCCAGCGTCCAGTATGTGGGCGCGACAAGGCTGGCCGCCCGCAGCGTCCACCGTCCGGTATCGTCCGGCAGGAGCAGGCAAAGATCGTCCGAGACTCGCCCTGCAGCTTGTTCGAGCGGGCTGTCCCAGCTTGCCTCGCCGGGGCCGGTAACGGAGAGAACAGCATCCGCCGTCTCGGCGATGGCTTCCGGAATGCCGGTATCGGCAAACACCTGATCGCGGTGCGTTCGCATCAGAACGGTTTTTTCAGGCAGCCAGTCCTTCGCTTCGGAATCGGGCAGAAGCCACTTGTCCGGATCAATCGGCTTAAGGCCGGGCGAAAGGCTTGGCGATCCTGCGAGATAGGGCAGGTAGGGCGGTGTGCGCATTCTTATCAGGCCGCGCGTGCGGCGCCCCAACTGACGAAGCCGGCCACTTTGGGAGTCGATGGCAGGTACATGGTTTCGGCATCTTCCAGCGCAAAACCGGCTTCGGTGAACATTGCCGCCACGTCCCGCGTCAGGTGACACCCCCCGGCCAGGGGCTTCCATACCGGCTCGATCCGGCGCTGCCATTTTGCGACGCCTTCATCCGGTGCCAGTCCGTGTTCGGAAAACAGGATCCGCCCGCCGGGCTTCAATACGCGCCGAGTCTCGGCCAGCGCTGATTTCCAGTCCGGGATCGTGCAAAGCACGAACGTGATGACTGCGGTGTCGATAGAATCATCTTCCAGCGGAATGGCTTCGGCGCCTGCTTCCATGAATTCGATCTGGTTGCCAAAGCCGAGCGTTCCGACTTCGCGGCGGGCCTTGACCAGCATGCCGGGCGAAGGCTCTAGCGCAAACAGGCGCTCGACCTTGTTGGCATCATACATGGCGAAATTTGTGCCCGAACCGCAGCCGAGCTCAAGCACACGGCCCTCAGCCTTCGGAACAACTTTCTCCCGCTGCTTCATGATCGGCTTGGAGCCACAGGCACACGCGATCAGGTTTGGCACGACGTAGCGTTCCCAGGGGTTCATGTCAGCCACCGTTCGTCGACTGGAAACCAGGATAGGTTCCCTTCTGGATCAGCGCCTTCGTGGCCTCGGTTGGCCGGGCGACAAGCGCATCCTGCGTGATGTTAACATTATATTCGAAGCCGTCACCCATCGGCTGGTATGTGGCCGAGCCGTATTGCGCATCGATGCCGAAACGCTTGCCTTCTTTCTCGGCCAGCGCGTGCACGTCCAGCCCGGGATTTTGCGAAAGCGCGATACCATTGGTCTGGGCCTCGGTTACCGCCTCCGAGGAGAAACGGCGCGCATCGCGTCCTTCGAGATATTCCAGCCGGTAGATTGAATCATAGCCGAGCATATTGGCGACAGGCAGGAACTTGATGACCTGCGCGCCGATCTCGAACTGGTCGCCGCGCAGGATCGGCTGCGCACCTGTGGACTCCAGCAGTTTCTGGCCATCCGAAAATGTCACGTCGACATGGTAGGTGCCGGGCGAACCGTCCACGGCGGCAAACTTGATGTTCGCGACATCACGCTCAAAGGTCAGGCGCTTGTAGGTTTGCAGGTTGAGGCCCGCAAAGGCCACTATCCCGGCAAGCCCCAGGAAGCCGACGCCGAACAACAGGCGCGAGCCACCGCCGAGCGGTTTCAGCTTCGCGAGTTTCCCGAAGCCGGCAAAAAGCAGCATCAGGCCAATCACGCCTGCCACGGCTGGCAAAATCCACCAGATCAATCCCATCCCACATCTCCATATTATTATTCATGCCACTCACCCGCTGGCATGCTCTGTTAACTCTGACCTATATCAGCCCTAAGGCAAGACTTCAGCAAGCATGTTCAGTCCGACTGCCTTGCCCGCGATTTACGCAGCATGAACGGTCAGGGCGCCCACCGCGTTCCACGCGACATAGGCCGCGACGACCAGGATCATGACGGCGAAGGCTGACCGCGCTGTCCGCACGCGTTGAGACAGCGCACGGGAAATCGCGATGCCGATCAGACCGCCCGCCGCGCCGCCCACGAGCAAAAGAAGGACAAGCCGACCGTCGACAAAGCCGGAGAAGGCATAATTGGCCGAAGTCGCCGCACCGAACAGGGCGACCGACACGAGCGACGAGGCCGTCGCATTCGACATGGTCATCCCGGCGGCCAGCATCAGGCCCGGCACGATCAGGAATCCGCCGCCAATACCGAAGAACCCGGCCGCCATACCTACGACGAGGCCAAGCGGCGCGATTCTCACCGTGATCGACGTCGTCAGGTGCACATCCGGGTCCCCGGCAAAAGCGGGCTTGCGGAACATTGAAAGCGCGATCGCCGCCATGGCGATCGAAAAGGCCAGCAACAATTGGCTGCCATCTATCTGTTTGGCGATTGTCGACCCGATAACCGACCCGACAAAACCCGACAAGGCAAAGACAATCGCGCAGGGCCATTTCACCGTGCCGCCGCGCCAGTGCCCGATCAGGCTGAACAGCGCAATGGCCGCCACGGCGGCCGCCGACGTGCCAATCGCCATATGCGGGTCGGTCACACCGACGACATAGAGAAGGAGCGGTGCGGCCAGAACCGACCCGCCGCCGCCGAACGTTCCGAGAAATACGCCAATGATCGCACCGCTCGCGATCGCGGCAAGAATCACAAGAGGCGTGAATTCGATCATTTTCCGGACCGTGTCGCCGACCGAGACCAAGGCTTGGGAGATTTTCGCCCTGCCCCCGTCTCATTGGCCGCGTCGTCGCCGAGAACAAATGGGCAGGCCGCAAAGCATACATTCGGCCTGGCATTCCCTTGCGCCTCGGCCAGAATTTCCGGGCAATAGATCGCCGCCAGAGTCGCGATCACGCTGATGGCCGCCGGGTCAGCAATCGAATAGAAAATCGATTGGCCTTGCCGGCGTGTACGCACGAGCCCTTCCTGACGCAGTACGCCAAGATGCTGCGACAGTGAGGATTGCGACAGGGCCGTACCCTCGTGCAATTCGCCGACAGACATCTCCTTGTCGCCCAGGCGGCAGAGGATCATCAGCCGATGCGGATTGGCCATGCTGCGCAACAGGCCCGCCGCCTCGGAGGCCTTGTCCTTGAACATGTCTGGATCGAGCAATGAAGTAATCATGGGAGCAATATATTAGGTCTTGTTAAATTAGCAATCCCTAATATATTGGGAGGGAAAGGAATCCTCCCATGCCCCAGATCAAAGCCTTCTTCGACGACAAAACATCGACGGTTACCTATCTCGTGTGGGATCCGGCGACCCGTGAAGCTGCGATCATCGATCCCGTACTCGACTATGAACCGCATGCTGCACGCCTCACGTCGGCCTCCGTCGATGCGGTGCTGGGCGTGGCTGCCGACCTCGGCCTCAAAGTGACCTGGGCGCTCGACACGCACGCCCATGCCGACCACCTGTCGGCCGCTCACCATGTCCGGGAAATCACAGGTGCCCGGGTCGGCATCGGCGCGCGTATCACGGAAGTACAGTCGGTCTTCTCCTCCATGTTCCACGCAACCGACGTCTGCCATAATGGCGGCGCGTTCGATGCGCTGTTCAAGGATGGCGAGACCTTCGCACTGGGCGACCTCACTGTTCGCGTGATGCATACGCCCGGCCATACACCGGCGTGCGTCACCTATGTGATCGATGATGCCGCCTTTGTCGGCGACACGATGTTCATGCCGGATTACGGCACCGCCCGGGCCGACTTCCCCGGCGGCGACGCGGCGACGCTCTACCGCTCGATCCACCGCATTCTCGACCTGCCGCAGGAAACGCGCGTCTTTGTCGGCCATGACTACCTGCCCGCCGGGCGTGACCGTCCGGCCTGGGAAACCACGGTCGCCGAACAACGCGCGGCTAACGTGCATGTCCATGAAGGTGTCGGCGAAGCGGCGTTCGTCTCGATGCGAAAGGCGCGCGACGCAACCCTTGCGCCGCCCCGCCTGATCCTGCCGTCCCTGCAGGTCAATATCCGCGGTGGCGCCATGCCCCCTCCGGAAGACGACGGGCAGGTTTATCTGAAGATTCCAGTCAACCGGCTGGGCGTCTGACGTTGCGCGAAGGCAGGGCCAAACCCCCTGCCCTTTGCCGCCAAAGCCTGATAACGGGCAGGCATGGCCTTTCGCGATTTCCTGCTCCTTTTTGCCGTCTGCCTCGTCTGGGGCCTCAACATCGTTTTGACCCGTTGGGTCGTGGCGGATGTTGGCGTGCCACCCCTGTTCTTTGCCGCCGTGCGCTTCACCGGCGTGGCGCTGTTCCTGATTCCGTTCCTGAAGCCAAAACCGGCCGACCTGAAGATCCTCTTCGTGATTGCGCTGCTGATCGGGTCTTTGAACTTCGCGCTCCTGTTCATGGGCCTGCAGCAAGCCGAAGCCTCCGCCGCAGCCGTCACAGGCCAGCTCGGCGTGCCGATCTCGACGCTGATGAGCATGGCCTTCCTTGGCGAAACCATTGGCTGGCGGCGCGGGCTGGGCATCATGCTCGCCTTTGCCGGTGTCGTGCTGATCGCAGTCGACCCGGGCAGTTTCGGCATTTCGGTCGGGCTGCTCTACATCGTGGCCTCGGCCTTTATCGGTTCGGCAGGCGGCATCCTGATGAAACGCATGCCCCCGATCAGCGGAATGCAGATGCAGGCCTGGGTCGGCCTGTTCAGCTTCCTGCCCCTCTTCCTCTTTTCCGGCCTGTTCGAAAGCCACCAGATGGAGCGCTACCTGGCAGGTGGCTGGCCGGTCTGGCTCGCCAGCCTGTTCGCGATTGTCGGCGTGTCGATCTTCGGCCACGGCGCCTTCTACACGCTGATCAAGAAATACGACGTATCGCTATTGTCGCCGCTAACGCTGATGACGCCGATCTGGGGCGTCATCTTCGGCATCGTCCTGCTCAATGAACCGATCACCGCGCGGCTCGTGCTCGGCTCGGTGATCTCGCTGACGGGCGTGTTCGTGATTGCCGCCCGGCCGAATTACCGTATGCCCGAAGCCGCCCTTGGTAAGAAACTCGGTCCCGGAGACAGTTGATGCAAGTCGATCTCGCGCCCAGCCCCAATTTCAACGACCGCAAACACCCGGTCGACATGCTGGTCCTGCACTATACCGGCATGGAAACCGGCGAGGTGGCCCTCGCCCGCATGCGCGACCCGGCATCCGAAGTATCGGCCCATTACATGGTCTGGGAGGATGGGCACATCTCGCAGCTGGTCGGCGAAGACAAGCGCGCCTGGCATGCCGGCGTCTCCACCTGGCAGGGCGACGACGACCTGAACTCCCGCTCCATCGGCATCGAGATCGTCAATGGCGGCCATGACGTGCCGCAGCCCGATGGCACACTCCCGCCTTATCCGGATGCCCAGATCGAGGCCGTCATTGACCTGTGTCACAGCATCTTCGTGTGCCACACCATTCCGGCCACCCGCATCGTGGCCCATTCCGACATCGCCCCGGCCCGCAAGACCGATCCCGGCGAGCATTTCCCGTGGGCGCGCCTTGCGGCCGCCGGGATCGGGCTCTGGCCGCCGCAAGGCCCCATCGATCCCCAGAGCAAGCAGCTGCAGCACGGCGACGCTGTCACGGCCATGCAGACCCGCCTGCGCACCATCGGGTATGGCCTGGATGTAACCGGCACCTATGATGACTCGACACAATTGGCCGTGCGGGCTTTCCAGCGCCACTGGCTGCCCGGCAACCTCAGTGGTGAAAGCGATGCAGGCACCCTCGCCCGCATCCGTGACGTTTATGAGGCCGTCGCCGCCTCGTCCTGATCCTCGCTGCCGTCCACCTCATCCTCTTCCGCGGCGAGCCCCTCTTCGGGAATACGACTGGCCCATTCGGCAGCCAGCGCTGCGCCAAGCAGGAGCGACGCGACCGATACTGACAGCCAGATGAACCCTAGAATAACCGAGGCCAGCGCGCCGTAGAATGAGTCGAGCGCCGAGAACTTGAGATAGACATGGAACGCCCAAGTCGCGCCCATCCAGGCCAGCGCCCCGGCTGCCGCTCCCGCCGCTTTCGCCCGGTGTCCCTTGATCCGCCCGTGCAGCGACAGGGCGATGATCATGTAGAAGATGGCAAAGCAGGCGATCCCCTTGCCCAGCCAGAGTTGCGATGCCAGGTCCGACACACGCTGGGCGACGTCGAACGCGACAAAACCCTGATGCTCGGTAATGAACGAGGCCATCAATTGCAGCGCACCAAGAATCCAGACCAGCAGGATCAGCAGCGCCGTCATCAGGATCGAGACACCGTTGAAGCGGATGATCTTGCTGCGCCGTTCGCTTCCGGTCACCATGCGAATACCGGTGATCGCCGCCTTCGCGCCGGAACTCGCGGTGTAGAACACCACGATGACCGCGCCGAGCGCCTGCAGGGTCAGGCTGCGCGTGGTCGCCCCGCGGATCGTATCGAGGTCTGCCTTGGACAAGGGCGCCACCGCCGAGACCAGGACCTGGTCAATCGTGTCGGACAATTGCCGGCTGAGATCGGCCGGCAGCAACGCGAACAAAAGGGTCACGGTCAGGTAGATCAGCGGGAAGATCGAGAACAGCGCATAGAAGGAAATCCCGCCCGTCACGATGCGCACTTCCGGCTTGGACAGGCGCACCATCGCATCCCATAGAGGGATCAACAGCCAATGCTTGACGATCCGAGGTACCGGCAGACGGTTGATCAGGTTGCGCATACAGCCTCCGGGAGGAATCGATCAGGCTTTGTGCCAGCGCCAGTGTGAACCGATCCGGACCGGAAGGCCATGCTTGATCCTGCCTTGTACAATAAGGTCAATTCGCCTATTTCACCGGCTTCATCCCCGTATTGCCGCGGCTGCTGACCCGACAATATGAGGAATGAACCATGTCACACCCCGTCTCACGGGCGGCGCGGCGTGCGCTTGCCCGCAACCACAATGGCGACCGCAAGGTCCACACGGTCGACCGCGGCTTCGAGCAGAAGAAGTGGAAGCTGGTCTACCTGCGCCACAACAAACTGCACCGCGCGCGCCAGATCGGCAAGATCTGGCCGCCGAAGGAATGGAAGAAGCTGATGGCAGACATCGAGCCCGTGAAGGTCCTGTTCGTATGCTCGAAGAACCAGTGGCGCAGCCCGACCGGTGAAACCGTTTTCGCGCGCGTGGACGGCGTCGCCGCGCGCTCGGCCGGCATTGCGAAGTCCGCCCGCCGGCAGGTTTCGGTGGCCGACATCCGCTGGGCTGACCTGATCCTCGTCATGGAGGACAAGCACAAGTCCCGCATCCGCGCCGACTTCCGCCAGGAAGTGGCGTACAAGCCCGTGCACGTGCTCGATATCCCGGACGACTACAAGTACATGGACAAGGAACTGGTCGACCTGATCCGCGCCAGGGCGGAACCCCTGATCTTTGATCAGGGGTGAAAGCCATGCGGGACTCGAACTCCAGCGAATATGGCCCTATATGCCCTTCAATGACCAGACGGCCGGGCAGCCGCTGGTGGTGGGGTAACCTGCCATTGGAGGAAAGTCCGGGCTCCAGGGAGACAAGGCGGCGGATAATGTCCGCCCGGCGCGAGCCGAGGGAAAGTGCCACAGAGAGCAGACCGCCTCCCGCTTCGGCGGGAGGTAAGGGTGAAAGGGTGGGGTAAGAGCCCACCGCGGGGCTGGTAACAGTCCCGGCAAGGTAAACCCCGCCTGGAGCAAGACCAAGTAGGGGGCGCATATGGGATGTCTTCAGCCCGCGCCCCGGGTGTGTCGCGAGAGGCAGGCTGTGAGGCCTGTCGCAGAGGAATGGTTGCCGAACCGATGTCCCGAGAGGGCGCGGGGAACAGAACCCGGCTTACAGGCCGTCTGGTCATTTATTAATTTTGTCACATCGCTGATCGCCCGCATTAGGTGCATCCTTCGGCCAGGATCAGTTTGCTCACGGTCGAACTTTTCCGCACTGCGATCAGGTCCTGGAAGTCCGGATCGTCCAGGAACGACCTGGCGTTCGTGTCGGCGGGAAATTCCAGGATGACGAGGCGCTCCGGTTTCCAGTCGCCCTCCATCACGTCAGGCTCCACGCCACGCACGATATAACGCCCGCCATGCTTGGCAATGAACGCCGGCACAGCATCAATGTATTCTTGGAAGGCTGCCATATCGAGAATTGTAAAATCCAGCACGAGATAAGCTGTCATCATGTCACTCCCTGCAATTCAGACGGTTAGCCTGCGATGATTGGCGTCCGGCACAACGGGCGTCCACCTCTTTGTACACCGACAATCCAATCGTATGGGCCAGGACAAATGATGAGCTGCGCCAGAGGCAGGTTCAGGCTTTCCGGCGCAAGAATTTCAGGCCCGACCAGTCAGCGTCCACGGCGCAAACTTTCACGTCGACCCAGCCCGCCGGCAGTATGACGGTGCGCAAGTCATCCTCCGTCAGGTCCCTGTAGTGTTTCGAGGATTTCTTCGGCCACGACACCCAGAGCATGCCTTTCTCGGCGACGTATCCAAGCGCCCGCTCGATATTTGCATCAAGCGCTGGCCTGTCGGCACAGAACAAATGGACAAGGTCAGCCGCCCCTGCCCGCTTCAGGAAGCGAACGTCCTGGGCCCCGCAAACGAGCGCCTCATAGTCCATGGGCGCCTTGATCGGCAGGCAAGTCATGCCCGGTTTCAGGCCAAGCTTCTGGAACAGCGGCTTGCCGGAATAGCCGTGTGTCGCCTGCGCCATCGCCCCTCACCCCTTGCCCGCATACTTGTCGGTCGCGCGGATGAGCTGGTCGAGGATGCCGGGTTCGGAATAGGCGTGACCCGCTCCTTCGATCAGGTGGAAGTCCGCCTTCGGCCAGGCCTTGTGCAGCGCCCAGGCAAAGCGCGCCGGGCATGGCATGTCATAGCGCCCGTGAACGATCGTGCCCGGAATATCCTTCAGCCTGCCCGCATCGCGCAGCAGCTGGTTTTCCTCAAGCCAGCCCTTGTGGGTGAAGTAATGGTTCTCGATCCGGGCAAAGGCGAGCGCGAAATCGTCCTCGCCGAACACGTCGCTGGTCGACGGTTCGGGCAACAGTGTGATGGTCTGGCCTTCCCACTGGCTCCAGGCCAACGCTGCCTCGATCTGCACCGCCCGGTCGTCACTCGTCAGGCGCTTGCGATAGGCCGCCGTCATGTCGCCGCGCTCTGCCTCCGGGATCGGCGCGAGGAAGCGCTCCCACTTGTCCGGAAATATTTCCGACACGCCGAACCGGTAGTACCAGTCCATCTCGGCCTTGGTGAGCAGGTAGATGCCGCGCAACACGAGCTCGCTGACGCGTTCGGGATGCGTCTCGGCATAGGCGAGCGCCAGCGTCGACCCCCAGGATCCGCCGAACACCTGCCATTTTTCGACGCCCATCATCTCGCGCAGGCGCTCAATATCGGCCACCAGATGCCAGGTCGTGTTGGCGTCGATCGAGGCATGCGGCGTGGACTTGCCGCAGCCGCGCTGATCGAACAGCATCACATCGTACAGCTTGGGGTCGAACAGCCGCCGGTGGCTTGGCGAAAATCCCCCGCCTGGCCCGCCATGCAGGAATACGGCGGGTTTTGCGCCCTTCGTGCCAGACCGTTCCCAGTAAATCGTGTGGCCATCGCCAACATCGAGATGCCCGGACTCATAGGCCTCGATTTCGGGATAGAAGGTTCGAAGTTCAGACATGGCGGTCGCCTTTACAGGGCAAGGTGGAAGAACTGGTTGAAGTCGCTTTTCTCATAATCGCCAAACGCGCCGCCCTCAACGAACCCGTTCCGGCGGTAGAGCGCCAGCGCCGCGTCGAACGCTGGCCCGCTCCCTGTTTCCAGGCTGAGCCGGCGATAGGCCCGCGCCCGCGCCTCGACGATAATATGTTCCAGCAGGCGAGCCGCCACGCCCTTGCGCAGGTGTACTTCACAGGTCCGCATCGACTTGATCTCGCCGTTGCCATCGCCCAGAGTCTTCAGGGCGCCCATGCCCAGCAGCACCTCGCCCTCCCATGCCGTATACAAACTGATCCCTGGCGCCTTTAGTCCAGAAAGGTCGAGCGCGAACACATTGCCCGGCGGCGAGTTTGCATGCATGCCCTCAAGGTGCACGCGCAGCAGATCGAGCACGCGCGCATCCTCGAAATCTCCGGGAATGATCTGCATGGGCCTTCCCTAGCCGCCCGCCCGCATTTCGGCGATAAAGGCATCGGCCTCGGCAATAGAGCGCTCCATTTCGGCGATCAGGCTGGCGACATCGGATTCGAGGTCTGCCGTCTCCGACCCAAGGGCCGCAATCGCGCGCGCATTGAGGTTATGCTTCAGGAACAGGACGCGGTCATGGAACACGGCCAGTACCGGGTCCATCGACGCAGCCGCCTTGTCCATCTTGGCGACCAGCGTGCCATAGCGTGCCTCTGTTGCTGCAAGCTGCTGGGCCGATGACCGGCGCAGGCCCGCATCGGAATATTCCTTGAGTTCGGTATTCCATTCCTTGAACAGATCACGCGCCACGCCTTTCACATCCCTGATGCGATCGCGCACTTTCTCGGCCTTGTCTTCTGACCGGTCGTAAGCATCAGACAGTTTGTCATAGGTCGACTCCAGCTCGCCGCCATCGACAGTCACCACCGCGCGGAAAGCCTCCAGTGCATTGGCAAACTCTTCCTTGGCGTTCTCCTGGCTAACGGCCGCATCGGTGACGCGCTGCACCAGCAGGTCGCGCTTCTCAAAGCCGATCTGCTCCATCGCGCTGTAATAGGTCGACGCACAGCCCGCTAGTGTCGTGGTCACCAAAAGTGCGCCGATCAGGCCCGCGCGGATAAATGTCGTCATGATCGTATCCCCTTGCTCTTGACCCCAGTCATGCATCGCTCCGGCAACCGGGTCCAGACGTCACCGCGACATGCAGCAAGCTGGTAGCCGTCGGATTCTCCATCTCCGCTCCCAATGAAGTGGAAATCGGGATGCCCGCACCGAAATAAAGTCCTGATGACAGGCCCTTCGGAAAAATAGATAATCTGCTGCAAGTATTATAGGTTGCTGGCGGACAGAAAATCCGTAGGGTTGGCTTGAAATCGGTTCTAGGTGGGGGACCTCCAATTTCGATTTGGAGTTGAAAATGTCGCGACCGGCGGGTGTCCGTAACCACGACTTTGATCAAAAATGCGCTGCGCTCGTTGACGGCTTGACCCGTTTCGCCGTCTCGGCGGAGCTTCGCCGCCCGTCACTGCGTCAGTTCGCCAAGGCCGTCGATGCGTCCGAGCCCACGCTCCGCCACTATTTCAAGGACCGCCGGGGAGTCGTCGTCGCCATCCTGGTAAATATGGGCAAGTTCGCCAAATCTATCCGGCACGATCTCGCGGTGCCAGCCGAGACCGTAGCGAGCGCAGTCCAACAGTATTACCGGATTGCCGAGCCCGGACCGCAATTCGATATGTTTACCCGCGCTCACGCATTCGGCCTGATCGAGGGGGTTGCTGAAGAGACCGCCGGCAAGGCTTACCTGAAATACATGCTGGAGCCCTCCCTGAACGTCATCACGGAGAAATTGTCCGGCACCCCCGGCGCGCCGAAGACCGCGCTGGAACTGCGCGCGGCCGCCTTCGCGATCCTGTCGCCTCTAATCCTAATCGGAATTCATCAGACACTGCTCGGCGGCGCCGATGAAGCGCCCATCGACAGCCGGTCGACAATCGGGCTGCTTGAGGCCTGGCTCGGCGAAGCAATCTCTGACTGATCGCAAGAATCCGGCCTCCGACGACGATCTGATGTGTGGTTCCAGCGCGATCGGAGCAGGTATGATTCCGGCGAGAGACCCCAAGGGAGTTGAGTTTGGCCTGCTTGCCGCAAAAAAACCTGTGCTGCGCCAACTCCGTTTTTTTGGCTAAACTGTAGTAAATATTATAGGTTGCCAGAGAGATCAAAAGCCGTATGAATGAATTGAGAATGGTTCTTATTGGGGGGACCGTCCAATTCACCCGGGAGTTGAGCATGCCGAGACCGGTGGGGGCACGCAATCACGATTTTGAAGAAAAACGAATGGCGCTTGTCGATGCGCTGACGGATTTTGCGCTCACCGCAGACCTGCGGCGGCCCTCACTGCGCCAGTTCGCCATCGCGGCCCAGGCGTCCGAGCCAACACTTCGCCACTATTTCGATGATCGCCGGGGGGTCGTTGCGGCGATCCTTGAGAATATGGGAAAGCGCGGCGAATGGATCTGGGAACTGGTCGCCCACCCTGCGGCCAACCCGACCGAAGCCCTTGAGGAATATTACCGCGTGGCGGATGCGGGCATGCAACGCGGCCAATTCACTCGCGCCCACGCCTTCGGCCTGATCGAGGGCATCGCAGACGAAGTTGCCGGCCGGGCCTACCTGAGATTCCTGCTCGAGCCCGGCCTTGAATCGATCATCGACAAGCTGAAGGGCACACCGGGCAGCCCGCAAACCCGAGACGCGCTGCGCGCTGCCGCTTTCGCCGCGATGGCGCCGCTCCTGTTTATCTCAATCCACCAGAAACTGCTGGGCGGCGCCGAAGAGGCCCCGATCAATACCCAGGCGATGATCGAGAACCTGCAGTCCTGGCTTGGCAGCGCCCTCAGTTCCTGACGGGTCAGCCCATCGCCGTTTCAACCGCGGCGATTTCTTCGTCGGTCGTTGACCATGAACACACGAACCGATGGCAGCCCCCCGGCCACGGATAAAACTTTGCCCCAGCCTCTGCCAGACGTTCAGCCAGCCCCTCCGGCAGGCGCACGAATACTTCATTCCCGTCCGGCTTGTAGGCAAGGTGCACGCCCGGCTGCGCGATCAGCGCCGCTGCCAGACGCGTCGCCTTCGCATTGGCCCGCCCGGCAAGATCCAGCCACAGTCCACCGTCCAGCATCGCCTCAGCCTGCGCCGCCAGGAAGCGCATCTTGGGCGGCATATGGCCTGAGCGTTTCGCCCGCGCCTGCAGCGTGCCCCATTTTTCCCGCGCCTTGCCAAACAGCAGGATCAGCTCGCAACCCATTGCGCCCGTCTTGGTCAGGCCAAGTGTCAGCACGTCGATTCCCGCCTTCCAGCTCATCTCGGCCGGGCTTGCCCCGGTCTTCACCAGTGCGTTCGCCAACCGCGCACCATCCAGGTGCACAGCTAGCCCGTGCCCGTGCGCCAGCGCGGCGAAGCGGTGAACCTCGTCCGCGCTGTAGGCCAGGCCGCACTCGGAAAGATTGGTCAGCGACAAAACCTGCGCCGGCGTCTCGTGCACGAAGTCCGGCTGGATCGCAGCCAAGGCAGCGCGCAACGCCGCCTCGTCGATCTTGGCCCCCTTCCCCGGCAGCAGCGACAGCTTGCCGCCGCCCGAAAAGAATTCCGGCGCGCCGCGTTCGTCGCGATGGATGTGCGCCTCTTCATGGCAAAGCACTGCACCCGTCGGCGGGCAAAAGCAGGACAGCGCCAGGGCGTTGGACGCCGTGCCGGATGCGGTCATCCAGACGTCAAGGTCGTCCGTCTCGAACACGTCTTTCAGCAGGAGGCGCACTCGCGCCGTCACACTGTCTGCACCATAGCTCGGCTCCATGCCGGAATTCACGCGGGCAATCGCTGCGAGCACATTCGGATGGGCAGGCGCGGACGTGTCGGACAAAAAATTCATGCACCACCTGTGGGTTCGGCTGGTTTATATAAGACCATCTCAGATCTGCGTGTCGGGCGTCTGCCACATCAGGTGCTGGCCGCCATCCGCCGCGATCATCTGCCCGGTCACGCTGGATGCGGCGATAAGATAGCGCAGCGCCCGCACGATTTCTTGCGGGCTCGACCCTTCGCCCGTCAGCGTCGCCCGCTTCTCGGCGGCGAACCTCTCTTCGGTCTGGTGAATGCTTTTCAGCGTTGGTCCCGGCCCGATGGCATTGACCCGCACATTCGGTGCCAGAGCCTGCGCCAGGGTCTGCGTCGCTTGCCACAGCGCCGCCTTGGACAATGTATAGGTGAAGAATTCCGGCGTCAGTTTCCAGACGCGCTGATCGATCAGGTTGACGACGAGTCCCTTCTCACTGGCGGGCAAGGCATTTGCGATCTGCTGCGCCAGATGCAGTGGCGCGCGCAGGTTCGTCTCGAAATGCGTGTCCCAGTTTTCTCGCGTATGACCCGCAGCGCTGTCATCGGCGTACACCGACGCGGAATTGACTAGCAGCCTGACCGGTTGGCCCAGCGAAGCGGCAGCCTGCGCTACCAGACCCGCCGTCTCCGCCTCGATTGAGAGATCGGCCTGAACCAGCGCCGCGCGGCCACCGGCCGCTTCAATCGCCGCCCTTGTCGCTTCAGCGCCGTCTTTCGAGGACCGGTAGTGAACGGCCACAGCCCAGCCATCCTGCCCCAGCGCCTCGGCCATCGCCTTGCCCAGTCGCGCACCTGCGCCGGTAACGAGAGCCGCCCCGGGCGTCATGTGCCCGCTGGCTGGAACAGGCCCAATATGTTGAACCCGTTGATCAGCCCGTAAATATAGATCGCATACAGCAACAAGAGCAGGATCCCCACCAGCCGCCCGACCCGGGCCTTGGTCACGATTAGCACGGCGACGATGGCTGCAGCCAGTGCCATGGCCCAATGGTCGTACTGGCGGAATGTCGGGGCTACGCTGATCGGCCCGAAGAAGGAAATAATCCCGCCAGCGCCCAGGATGTTGAAAACGTTCGACCCAAGGATATTGCCGATCGCCACGTCACCGCGTCGGCGCAAGGCGGCGGCAACGCTCGCGCCGATCTCCGGCATCGAGGTGCCGATGGCGAGAAGCGTCAGGCCGATCCATTCCTGCGGTACATTGTAGAATTCGGCGACGCCAACACCGCCGGCTATAATCAGCTGGGCGCCAAGGATCAGGCCTGCGATGCCCAGCGGCACATAGGCCAACGCCCGGCCGACGCTGATGCCGGGCGTCTCGTCGAGCGGCACGCCGGGATCAATTCCCAGCGCCACAGCCCGCCGCGCGGCAAGGAATGTGTAGCCGCAATAGCCAAACAGGATCAGGACGAAAAACAGGCCGATACCGGCATGCAAAGGCATGACCGCGGTCAGTCCGATCCAAAGCGCCGTTGCGACCAGCATGGCGCCGAGCGCCCGGCCTTGTCCGCTTCCGCCAGCCATGAACGGGAAGATCAGCGCCGGAATACCCAGGACAAGGCAGACGTTGGCGATGTTCGAGCCGACAATATTACCCAGCGCGAGACCGGCGCGGCCCTCCAGGGCAGCATCCAGCGACACGATCATTTCCGGCGCCGAGGTGCCGAAACCGACAATGAAAATACCGGCAATCAGAGGCGACACGCCGAGACGGTGCGCCAGCGCGACGGCCCCGTTGACCAGGAAATCGCCGGCGAAAGCCATGATGACAAGCCCCCCGACAAGGGCGGCGATCAGCGAAATGTCCGGCATTGCGCCTGTGTGTCCCTAGTCGAGACGCTTGAATTCGATGAGGTTCAGGATGCCGAAAACCAGCACGATCGTGCCGATGGCAATCAGGGAGGGATGGATCATTACACCGTCTCGCTTTTTTGTTCTTTAGGGTCTGTTTCTTTCGTGGCCCCGTCCTTAGCGCGCGTTGCTGCGATTGGCGAGCCTCATTCGACAGGTTACCATGCGCCATGGCCAACCTGCGCACTCGCCTGTTCCAGACTTATGCACGGCTTCGCCGACCGATGACTCTCGGCGTACGCGCTGCCGTTGAAAACGCGGACGGGCACGTCTTCCTCGTGCGCCACACCTATGTCAAAGGCTGGTATATGCCAGGCGGCGGCATTGAGCGCGGCGAACCGGCGATCGACGCCTTGCGCCGCGAACTGGTTGAGGAAGGCGGTATCCGCCTGACCGGCGCGCCCCAGCTCATCGGTTTCTATTCAAACCATCACGTTTTCCGCAATGACCACGTCTTGCTCTACCGTATTCCCCACGGAACATGGAAGGAGACCCAAGCCACATCGATTGGCGAAATCGCCGAAACAGCCTGGGTCGATCCGCTGAGCCCGCCGGATGGCGCCACGCCCGGCACACGGCAGCGTCTGGCCGAACTCTATGGCGACCAGGGCCCCAGTCCCTACTGGGCCGCCCGCACCATATAGACCCCGCCCTGCATCGTGACGCGCGGCACACGGCGCGTGGCCTCGAACGCGTCCCATGCAGGGGCCAATGACCGCCAGAATGCGGCAGGTGTGTCGTCCGCATGGACCTGCAGGTTCTCTTGCGTCATCGGGAATGGGAAGATGTGCACCGGCACCGATGCCTGCCCGCCGTCAAAGGCGGCCTGCATCAGGGTCCAGATTTCTGCGATTCCAGCATCCGTCATTGCGAAACAGCCGATCGAAACACACGCGCCGTGTACCATCAGGAAACTCCCGGTATGGCCAAGCGCCCGGTCGTAGGCGTTCGGAAAGCCCAGATTGAACGAAAGATGAAAGCGCGATGCAGGGTTCATCGCAGCGGGCGTGACCGTGTAAAACCCCTCGGGCGCCTGCCCGTCGCCTTCCCGCTCCTTGGGTCCCAGCTCCCCGGAAACGCTGCACACCGGCCAGGTCCGGAACGCATGGTACGCGCCGGCATCGTCTGCGATATAGGCCGTCAGTTCGGCCGGTTGCTTGGTAATGCGCAGATACACCGGCTGGCCAAGGTCCAGACCGTCAGCCCGCAACGCCGCCCGCAGGGACGGGGCATTTTGCGCATAGGCCGCGTCGGAACGCGCCGTTCTCGGTAACGCGTCCGCTCCGGCGAAGGCAAACACGGCAGGAAGGCAAAGAAAGGCAAGCGCGGCCAGGATGAAGGCGAGAAACTTTATCCTGGAGGGCACACGCTGTTTCATGTGCCTAGGTTTCCGGTCCGAATACGGCCGATGACGGGCAGAACCCGGACCGTGTTGGGAAATCTTCGCCCCAATTCTGCCTCGGGTGTTAACGCACCGTTAAGACCCCGGACTTACCCTAGGGAAGTGGTCGGTTGCTTCCCCTCCCGGCCACGCGAGTATGATCTCTTTGGCGGCAAACCGGCCCTTCCCCTTGTCTGGCGCGCCAAAAAAGCAAATTGGACGCCGGTCTTCTTCCCCTGGACCGGCGTCTTTTTTGTGCGCGCAGAAAATGTCAGGCGCGGGCCGCGCGGATATAGCGCCAGCCCGTCAGCAGAGACAAGGCAGCAGCCATCCACAGCATGCCAACCAGCAACAGAGTACCGACACGGAACACGAGTGGTGTCGAGCCGCCCGCGTCCACGGCGAGGTCGGCCGGGGCAAAGGCCAGTGGCAGCATCAGGCCGATTATCGCCGCCATTTCGAACCCGGTTTTCCATTTTGCGAGATTTGACGGGTCGACCACCGCCTTGCCGGCCGGTGTCGTGCGCAACCAGGTCATGAACACGTCGCGCGCAATGATCGCAGCCGCAGGGATATAGATCAGCCAGGTCTTCAGTACCATCGCGAGGCCGAGCAGCGCCGCACCGACCAGCAGCTTGTCGGCAATCGGGTCAAGCCATACACCGAACCGGCTTTGCGCGTTCAGGCGGCGCGCAAGATAGCCATCGAGAAAATCCGTTAGCGCGCCGGACAGGAACCCCAGCAGAGCGAACTGGTGCCAAAGCTGCTGCATCACGTTCTGGCGCAGCACATCATCGGCTGGCGTGTCTGGCGTGGCCGCCGCAACCGCCTGGCCCGCCAGTTCCGCATTCCAGATTCCCCACAGGACAAGCCCCGCAAACACACAGCGGGCAATCGTCAGCGCATTCGGTATCCATTTGAAATCCATTGCGCCCATGTGCCAGTGCCCGGCCGCGGGGGCAATGGGTCATGGCACTCCGAATCGCTATCCCAGCATCGAGAAAACCAAGTATAGCCCGGCCGACAATGCCCCGGCGGCGGGTACGGTGACCAGCCAGGCCGCGATGATAGTCATGAAATGGTGCCGGCGCACAAGGCGGCGATAGCGCGGCTGGTCGTTCGTCTCGCGCGTTTCACGATCAGGGTTTTGCGGATTGCGGGCGATATAGTCGCGGCGGCGCCGGGAATTCGCCGTGTACCATTCGCGAAAGAAGCCGACGCCGAAAACGGCACCCACGGCAATGTGCGTCGAGCTCACCGGCAGACCGAGCGCTGAGGCGACAATCACCGTGATCGCCGCCGACAAAGCCACGCAAAAGGCCCGCATGGGATTCAGCTTGGTTATCTGGTCACCGACCATCCGGATCAGTTTCGGGCCGAACATGACCAGGCCGAATGAAATGCCGAGCGCACCGATCGCCATCACCCATAGCGGGATGCCCACCTTGGCCGCCACGGCGCCCGATTGCGCGGTCGTGACAATCGCCGCCAGCGGTCCGATGGCGTTGGCCACGTCATTGGCGCCGTGCGCGAAAGAGAGCAGCGCCGCGGAGAAGATCAGCGGCAGCTTGAACAATTCGCGCAGTGACTTGTTGCGGTTTTCCATGCCTTGCGACTGGCGCTTGATCAGTGGGCTTGAAACCAGCCAGGTCAGAATCGCTGCTCCGAACCCAATCAGGACCGCAAGCTGCAAATCGATCTTCATAATGTGCTTGAGACCCTTGGTCGCCAGGTAGGTCGAGAAGGCGCCCGCCATGATGGCCACCAGAATCGGTACCCAGCGCCGCGCCGCCGCGATCTTGTCGTCCTGGTAAATGATCGCCGATTTGATGAAGGCCAGGAACAGGGCGGCGATTATGCCGCCCAGCACGGGTGAGATCACCCAGCTCGCCGCGATCTGTCCCATCATCGGCCAATTGACCGCCCCGATGCCAGCTGCCGCAATCCCGGCCCCGGCGACGCCACCGACAATCGAGTGCGTCGTCGACACCGGCGCGCCGACGACGGTCGCAAGGTTGATCCAAAGCGCTGCCGAGATCAGCGCCGACATCATCAGCAGGATGAAGGTACTGGAATCCTTGAGGCCCGTCGGATCGATAATTCCCTTCGACACGGTGCCAACGACATCGCCGCCAGCAATCAGCGCCCCCGCGCTTTCGCAAATGGCGGCAATCGCCAGAGCCCCCACCATCGAAAGCGCCTTCGACCCGACAGCCGGGCCGACATTGTTGGCGACATCGTTCGCGCCAATGTTCAGCGCCATATAGGCCCCGATCGCTGCGGCGACCACAATGATATAGGATTCCGGTGCGCTGCCGGTCACCGTTGTCGCGAACACGGCGCACACCGCGATGAAGACCAGCGCCAGCCCCGGCATCAGCAAGGAACGCCCGACAGAATGGGAAGCCTGTTCGATCCGCCCGACCTTCGAGAGGTCCTTGTCGAGGGTCGGTTTCATTCCGCTGTTCTGTGGCATGTCGCTTGGGTATCCGTCTTCGGTGGCCGTATCAGCATTGCGCGTTAGCACGGCTTTCCGCTGCCTGTCAGGATTACCTGACAGGTTTTATGAGGATTTTTGTAAGTTGCGTCCCGGCGCTCAGGGCCGGAACCGGCTCAGTAGGTCGCTGAGCTCTGGCGATGCCACTTTGGCCGCCGCTTCGCCGGGTGAAAACCATTCCACTTCGCGCTGGCCGGACTCCGGAAATTCCGGCTCAAGCCCGCTGACTTCCAACGCGTAGACAGTCGCTTCACATTCCATCACCGTCCCCGGTCCGATGCGCTTCTCGAAATGGAAGCTGCCAACTGGATCCGGTTTGACGCTACCGCGCGCGCCGGCCTCCTCATAGGCTTCCACGCTGGCCATGTCCGGATCCGGAATGTCCATCTTCGGCCAGCCCTTGGGCACCATCCACTGGCCCCGCCCCCGCGTGGTTACCAGCAGTACTTCATGGCCCTCGCCTGAACGTCGCCAGCACAGCGCTGCCACCTGCTGCGCCGTGGGCGGGCGCAGCCAGGTGCCCCGCACAAAGTCGGCAATCTCCTGTTTCAGGCTGGCACCAGTCAGTTTCATGACACTAATGTGACGATAATCGTCCGTTGCTGCAATGGCGGGCCTGCGAATGTCCCGCCCTATGGCATGCCGCCACATTCGTTCATCACCGTTAAGAATCCCTGTTCAGTAGGGTCATTGCGTCTACGACTGCAGGCTCGATCTGCGATCGCGCTGGCGTGAACCGCCTAGTCCGGCAGCGCGAACGCCACCAGCGTATCGCCCTGTTTCGAGCCCATCGAACTGTGTCCTCCTGCTGCGATCACGACATATTGCCGACCATCATGTCGGTAGCTCATCGGTGTCGCCTGGCCGCCCGCCGGCAGGCGGCCCTTCCACAGTTCGCGCCCGGTCGAGACATCGAATGCACGCAGGTAATCGTCCATTGTTGCGCCAATGAAAACGAGGCCTGACGACGTGATCATCGGGCCACCTATGTTCGGCGTGCCGATCTTCAGCGCCAGGCCTCCCGGCGCCAGGTCCTTTGTCGTGCCGATCGTCTGGCGCCAGACAATCTCGCCCGTATCGAGGCTGATGCCGGCAATCACGCCCCATGGCGGTGGCGTGCAGGGCAAGCCCAACGGCGACATCAGGACGCCCCGCGACATGCCGAAGGGCGCCCCTTCCATCGGCGCAAATTCGGCATCATCGTCCAGCGCGTAGGTCTTGGCCTCATCGCCATCCTTCTTCGACAGCTTCACGAAGGCGCCAATGGAACTCATGTTCACGACCAGCAGGTTGCGCGCCGGATCGTAAGCCGTGCTGCCCCAGTTTGCGCCGCCGCCCTGGAACGGATAGGCGAGCGTCCCCTGCTCGGTGGGCGGTGTGAACAGGCCATCGCGGCGCAGCGACCTGATCTTCTTCGCACACGCCATCTTGTCCCACAGCGTGATGCCGAACGCATCGCCCGGCTTCAGCGTGTTCGGCACGATATTCGGCGTCGCCACCGGGAAAGGCTGCGTCGGCGACAGGACTTCGCCCTCAACGGCACCTTGCGGAACCGCCCGCTCCTCGACGGGCAGGAAGGGTTCGCCCGTGTCACGGTCCAGAACGAACAGGAGACCGGACTTGGTCACCTGCGCCACCACGTCATGCGGCGCGCCGTCACGCCAGACCTGGTAAAGACCCGGCTGGGCCGGCAAGTCGAAGTCCCAGACATCGTGGTGAACGGTCTGGAAACTCCACACCACGTCCCCGGTCTCGCCATTCAGCGCCACGACCGAATTGGCATAGCGATTGTCGCCGATCCGGTTGCCGCCAAAATAATCGGGGCTCGGGCTCGAGGTCGGCAGAAAGACAAGGCCGCGCGCCTCGTCCGCCGAGATTGTCGACCAGACATTTGCATGCCCGGTCCGCGCCGCCGATCCGTCAGCCCAGGTCGCCTGTGCCGGATCGGCCAGGTCCTGCGGCACCGGGTTGAATCTCCACTTCGCCTCGCCCGTTCGCGCATCGAATGCGTGGACCGTGCCGAGCGGCGCCTCGGTGCGAAGATTGTCGCTGATCGCCGAGCCCGTGACCACCGTATCGCCAATGATCGCCGGCGCCGAGGTGATCTGGTATTCGCCCGGCCAGCGCAGGTCCATGCTCGGCTTGACGTTCACCGCCCCGCCATCGCCGAAGTCCGTACACGGCATGCCTGTCTTCACATCAAGCGCAATCAGTCGCGAATCCAGCGTTGCCACGAACACACGGGCGGCACATGCTGACCCCGTTTCCGCCGATGCGTCCCGCCAATAGGACACACCCCGGCAGGTGAACTGGTTCGCCGGGTTGCTATTCGTGTCGACACCCGGACTGTAGCGCCAGCGCTCGGTCCCCGTGCCGGGATCAATCGCGATCACATCCTGGAACTGCGTGCAGAATACCAGCGATCCCTCGACGAGGATCGGCGTCGTCTCGAACGCAGCGTCGGCCCTGGCCTCTTCCCGGCCGTCGAATGCGTGGGTCCGGAACGTCCACGCGATATCGATATCGGTTACATTGTCCGGGGTTATCTGGTCCACCGTCGCATACCGGGTACCGCCCTTGTCGCCGCCATAGGCCGTCCAGGCCTGCCCTTCTGCCGCCTGTACCGGGCGCACAATTTCTGCATTGCCCTCGATCGTCAGATTCGGCGCCAATCCAAGCACCGACCACATTGCTGACCCGCCCAGGAAGCTGACCGCAACAAAGGCGGTTATCGCGAGCAGGATCGTACGAAGCGGCGTGAATCTCATCTGGGGTCTCCGGTCACCAATACGGGATCATCGACTGGATACACCGCAACTGCAACCAGCAGGGCGCCCAAGCCTATCCGCTATGGAAGTGCCCATAGATGCGTTCGGCAAGCGACTCGTTCACGCCTTCAACCGCCATGAGGTCTGCCACCTTTGCCCGCGAAACGCCGCGCGCCGAACCGAAATACTGCAACAACGCCTTCTTGCGCGCCGGGCCGATGCCCTCGATCTCGTCGAGCGGCGAACGGACGATATCGGCCGATCGCTTCGCCCGGTGCGCGCCGATGGCCCAGCGATGCGCCTCATCGCGCAGGCGCTGCAGGTAGTAGAGCACCGGCGCCGTTTCCGGCAGCTTGAAAGGCGCCCGCCCGGGCCGGAAGAATTGCTCGCGCCCAGCATTGCGGTCGACGCCCTTGGCGATCGACACAAGCGTCACGTCCTCCGGCCCGAGGCCCAGCTCAGCCAACGCCTCCAGCACGGCGTTCAGCTGCCCCAGCCCGCCATCGATCAGGACAAGGTCCGGCCAGTTGCGGTCGTTGCCCACGGCCTTTTCCTTCAGGCCACGCGCGAACCGGCGGCGCATCACTTCGCGCATCATGCCGTAATCGTCGCCCGGCTCGATCGTCTCATCCTTGATGTTGAACTTGCGATAGGCCTGCTTGATGAACCCGTCCGGTCCGGCCACGACCATGCCGCCGACGGCGTTCGCGCCCTGTATGTGCGAGTTGTCGTAGATCTCGATCCGCTGCGGCACGTCGTCCAGATCGAAGACTTTCGCCACTTCGTCCAGGAGCCGCGCCTGGCTCGCCGTCTCGGCCAGCTTGCGCGTCACCGCCTCGGTCGCATTGCGGGTCGCCTGCTCGACCAGGTCGCGTTTCGACCCGCGTTCGGGGCGCCTGATCTCGATCTTCCGGTCGACCTTCAGTTCCAGCGCCTCGCCGATCAAGCTAGCCTGTTCCGGCATCTCGTTGACGAGGATCAGCTTCGGCGGCGGGCGCTTGTCATAGAACTGCACCAGGAAGGCCGCGAGGATTTCCTCCACCGTCTGGTCGCGTTCGTGGCGCGGATAATGCGCGGTCGCGCCCCAGTTCTGACCGGCCCGGATGAAGAACACCTGCACGCAGGAGACACCGCCCTCGATGGCGATGGCGAAAACGTCTGCTTCCTCCAACCCGTCCGGGTTCACGTCCTGTGTCGCGCGCACATGCGCCAGCGCCCGGATCCGGTCGCGCAACCGTGCCGCCGTCTCGAATTCCATCGCCTCGGCTGCTGCGTCCATCTCCTCTGCCAGCCGCTTTTGCAGATCGCCCCCCTTCCCGCGCAGGAAGTCAGCCGCCTCGTCAGCCAGTTCAGCATAGTCCTCCTTCGAAATCAGGCCGACGCATGGCGCCGAGCAGCGCTTGATCTGGTGCAGCATGCAGGGCCGGGTACGGGCATTAAACACGCTGTCCTCGCAGGTGCGCAGCAGGAACGCCTTCTGCAACGTGTCCAATGTCTGCATCACCGCTCCGGCGCTGGCGAACGGCCCGAAATAATCACCTTCATTATGTTTGGCGCCACGATATTTCTTGATCTGCGGGGCCTCATGATTGCGCCGGATCAGGATATAGGGAAACGACTTGTCGTCGCGCAGCAGCACGTTGAAGCGCGGCTTCAGGCTCTTGATCAGGCTCGCTTCCAGCAGCAGCGCCTCGGTCTCGCTCTCGGTGACCACGAACTCCATTCGCCGCGTCATCGAGATCATCCGTGCGATCCGCTGCGTATGCCCGCCAAGGCGCGCATAGTTGCCGACCCGCGCTTTCAGGTCGCGGGCCTTGCCGACATACAGAACCTCGCCGCCATCGCCGAACATGCGATAGACACCGGGCCGGCCGGGCAGTCGTTTCAGGTTGTCCTTGATGACGTCGACGCCGCGAAGCGTGGGTGCGTCATTGTCCTGCGATTCCATGGTCCTACAGATAGCGCCTGAGCGCCGTCGATGCGAGACCTAGAACAGGTTCGACATGAAATCGCTCATACCGGCGCCGCCGTCCAGGATCCAGCCGGCACCGAACCCGAAAATCACGACGATGGCCAGCGCGAAAGTGAATTGTGTCCCCTTCCCTCGCGATGCCGTGCGCTTCTTCGTTGGCCCCATCATCAGGAGCAGGATGGTCAGGGCAAACACGCACAGGCCCACGACACGCTCGCCATCGCTGAGCCGGGCGGTCCAGATCGCGAAATCATGCGCCCCGCTCTCGGCCTCCCTTACGATCAGGTTCCACAGGTTTTCCATGAATGCGGAATTTGACGATGCAGCCATGACTTCTGGACATTCCTTCAAAACTTGGCCCCGGATACGAAACCGGGTCCACGATGTTGTATAATTGCAGTCATGGTTGAAATTCTCACAAAGAAATCCGGTAAAATTTACACAATTGGCAAAATTCCGCAGCAATCAGCCTCCACGCGGCAAGGCCCTGCGTCCCGCCGCCGCATGGTGCCGGATCGGGGAAAAGCTTGCCCCTTGAGCCCACGCAGACTAAGGCCAAGCCGTCACAAACAGCGTACGCTCCACTTCGGGATACACAGATAATGTCCGCAGAAATCCGCCTCAGCGACGCGCTGGCCCGCGTCAAGCCTTCCGCCACGATCGCCGTCACCACCAAGTCGGCCGAACTCAAGCGCGCCGGGCATGACGTGATCGGCCTCGGCGCCGGCGAACCCGATTTCGATACGCCGGACAATATCAAGGATGCAGCGATTGAGGCGATCCGCACGGGCAAGACCAAGTACACGCCAGCCGACGGCATCCCGGAACTGAAAGAGGCAATTTGCGCCAAGTTCGCCCGCGAAAACGGCCTGACCTACAAACCGTCCCAGGTCCATGTCGCGCCCGGTGGAAAGCCTGTCATCTATAACGCGCTTGTCGCCACGATGAATCCCGGCGACGAAGTCATCGTACCTGCGCCCTACTGGGTCTCCTATCCGGAAATGGTGCTCATGGCCGGCGGCGAACCCGTCATCGCCCCCTGCGGACCAAACTCGAACTACAAGCTGACGCCGGAAGCGCTGGAAGCCGTCATCACGCCGCGCACCAAGTGGATCATCCTCAATTCGCCGTCGAACCCGACCGGTGCCGCCTATACCAGGGCCGAGCTGCGCGGCCTCGCCGATGTCCTCCTGCGCCACCCGCAGGTCTGGATCCTGACCGACGACATGTACGAACACCTTGTCTATGACGATTTCGAATATTGGACGATCGCCCAGGTCGAGCCCGGACTTTACGACCGGACACTGACCATGAACGGCGTCTCCAAGGCCTATGCCATGACCGGCTGGCGTATCGGCTATGCCGCCGGGCCCGAAAAACTGATCAAGGCGATGGGCAAGGTGATCAGCCAGACCACGTCCAATCCCTGCTCGATCAGCCAGTATGCAGCCCTCGAAGCGCTGAACGGCCCGCAGGATTTCATGGCCGAACGCCGCGCGGTCTACCAGCAGCGCCGCGACATGGTTGTTGCCGGCCTCAACAAGTGCGCTGGCCTGCACTGCCCGACGCCGGAAGGCGCCTTCTATGTCTACCCGTCTTGCGCCGGCGTGATCGGCAAGACCGCCCCATCCGGCGCAGTGATCGAGACTGACGAAGACTTTGCCACCGAATTGCTGGAAACGGAAAAAGTCGCCGTCGTGTTCGGCGCAGCGTTCGGCATGTCTCCCGCATTCCGGATTTCCTATGCCACTTCAACCGAAGCCCTGACCGAAGCGCTCACCCGGATTTAGCGCTTCTGCGCCGCTTTGGTATAGGCAGTTTCTATAGCCGTATGATTTCGAATCGATTGGTATCGTGGGGATCGATTACCCACCTGTTGCCTATAGCCAATACGCAAACAGGAGACAGACATGCCTATCGATATCGGCCTCAACGAAAAATCCCGCGAATTGTCCGCTCAGGCGCTGCGCGTCCTGCTTGGCGAAACCTATGCGCTCTACGTCAAGACACACGGCTACCACTGGAACGTGAGCGGGCCGCGCTTCAACGCGCTGCACACCATGTTCATGACCCAATACACAGAGCTGTGGACGGCGCTCGACGAGATTGCCGAACGCATCCGCGCCCTTGGCCATTTCGCACCGGGCTCCTCCTCGGAAATGCTGGAAGAAGCAACCATCAAGCCGGACAATGGCGTGCCGGATGCCGACGCCATGATTTCCAATCTTGTCAAAGGCCATGAAGCGATCAGCCGGGCCGCGAAGATCGGCCTCAACATCGCCGAGAAAAACGAGGATATCGTCACCGTTGACCTGATGACCCGCCGTGCCGACATTGCGGAAAAAACCGCCTGGATGCTGCGCGCCAACCTCTAGCGTTCCGGCCCGTTTCATGACACCGCGGAGCTGACCTTTTCAAAGAGCGCGCTTCGCGATGCACGAAATCCTGACCCTCGCCCTTGTCTGCCTCGCCTTGTCGACAGACGCATTCGCCGCCGCCCTCGCGCGCGGCGCCCAGCAGCGCACGCACAGCGCGGCCCAGGCCATGCGCGTCGGGTCTGTCTTCGGGTTGAGCGAAGGGCTCATGTTCCTGCTGGGCTGGTGGCTGGCCCACAGCATCGCCGCCTATGCCGAGGCCTTCGACCACTGGATCGCTCTGGCCCTGCTCGCCACCATCGGCACGCTTATGGTCCGCGAGGGCCTGCGCGCTGGCCCCGATGAGGTCTCCGGCGACAACGCCTTGCCCCGCCGCAATACCGCCTTCGGCACCATCCTGACAGCCATCGCCACCAGTATCGACGCTGCCGCTGTCGGCGTCGCCATGGCGCTTGCCGGCACCAGCGCCTGGCTCGCCCTCGCCATCGGCCTTACTTCTTTCCTCGTCAGTGCGCTCGGATTCTCCATCGGTCCGGCGCTCGGTGTCCGCTTCGGACAGCGCGCCGAGATCGGCGGCGGGCTCGTCCTTATCGCAATTGGAGCATCGATCTTTTACAGTCACATGACCGGCGGCTGACACCAGCACCCTGTTACCCCCAAAATCCCGGGCAAAAAAAACCCGGCTGCGATTGAACGCGCCGGGTTTGAGTATCGGGCCCCGAAGGGGGGAGGAAACGCCCAATCGGAGGAGATTGGGAAATGCCCGGGGCCCTTGGCATACAGGCTAAATAGGGATTGTGGCCTGCGGTGCAAGCTGCATGACCGCAGCCCACCCATGCAAATATGCATTTAACAAAACTGTAATCTTAGCTTTGGTGCATGGATGGCCGCCGCAGCGGCTCCGTCTCGGCTGTCACGAAGTCGCGGAACGCCGCCACGCGCTTGGACCGGCGCAGGTCGCTCGGATAGACGAAGTAGAGATCGAAGATCGGCCCGACATGGTCCGGCAGCACCTTCACCAGCCGCGGCATCGCGCTCGCCATGTAATCGGGCACATCGGCAATACCGAGCCCGGCATCCACAGCCCGCAGCATCGCGAAGACATTGTTCAGCTTCAGCGAGGCCGGGCGCGGCGGGCTGTCATCGCGGCCCACCCGGCAGGCAAAGCTCATCACGTTAAGCAGGGAGGTTTCGTCGCCATAGGCAATGATGCGGTGATTATCGAGATCCTGCGGCGTACGCGGCACGCCCTTTTGCTTCAGGTATTCGGGCGATGCATAGAGGTTCGTCGCCACCGTGCCGAGCTTGCGCTGGATCAGGTCCGCCTTGTCCGCCGCCCAAAGCCGGATCGCACATTCGGCCTCCAGTTTCAGGAGGTCGTACTCCCGGTCTTCAAGACGCAGGTCGAGATGCAGGTCGGGGTGCTTGCGCGCAAAACTGCCAAGGCGCGGCACCAGCCATGTCGACCCGAACGCCACCGGCGCCGACACGATCAGCTCGCCTTGCGGGGTTTCCTGCTGGTCCTTGAGCGCGGTGCCGGCCATCGCGGCAGCTGCTGCCATCTCCATCGTCGACCGGAATAGCGTGTGCCCGCTATCAGTCATCACCAATCCGCGTGCATGGCGCTGGAACAGGGACACGCCCAGTTGCTCCTCCAGCGCCGCAATCTGGCGCGACACAGCCGACTGCGATATCCCGAGGCGTTCGCCCGCAGATGTCAGGCTGCCCGCTTCGGCTGCCGCGTGAAAGGATTTCAATTTGCCCCAATCCATGGTCAGCGTTTGTGACGCTTCTTTGACCCTGCGGCAAGCGGAGAATCTACAGGATGGGCCAAATCCGGATTTCCCGGTAAGTTTGTATCCATTAATTTTACTAAGGAGGCGCGCGATGACTGACCCGTTCCTGATGAAGCCTGTCGGCCACGTCCGATGCGATCGCACGGAAGCTATCGACGATGACTGGGATTCCGTCCCCGCCCGCATTGAACTCGATACCGCCGTGTTCGATGCCGGGGCCCTGATGGGTCTCGATACCTTCTCCCATGCCGAAGTGATTTTCCTGTTCGACCAGGTGCCCGACGACAAGATCGTCACCGGCGCGCGCTACCCGCGCGGCAACACAGACTGGCCGAAGATCGGCATTTTCGCCCAGCGCGGCAAGAACCGCCCGAACCGCCTCGGCGCCACGATCTGCGAGATCCTTTCCGTCGACGGCACTGTCCTCTCCATCAAGGGGCTCGACGCAATCGACGGCACACCCGTGCTCGACATCAAACCCGTCATGTCCGGCTTCCAGCCGCGCGGGGAATTGCGCGAACCCGGCTGGGCAAAAGAAATCATGGAAACCTACTGGTAGGCGCCAGCGCGCGGCAGCTTGTCGGGATTGCGCATGATGTAGAACCAGGCGATTCGTCCCGACGCATCCGGCGCCAGCGTCAGTACGAAGTCGATCCGTCCGTCCAGCCAGCGCACCAGCGCCGGCGCGCCATTGACCTCTACCACTTCCAGCCGCCAGTCCGTTGCCGCGCCCGACCTGCGCATCACGGACCCGAACACCGTCAGTATATCCTGCGCGCCCACAAGCGGCCGCAGCGCTGCGCTCGCTTTGCGGCCGCCATCGCTCAGCGCCACGACGTCCGGCGCCAGCAATTGCCGCGCTGTCTCGAAATCGTCCGCTGCAACAGCCGACAGAAAGCGCGCGATCAACTCACGCACCTGGTCATCCGGCGCATCAAATCGCGGTCCACTTTCCTGCAACCGCCTGTGCGCCCGGCTGACCAACTGGCGGCATGCGGCCTCCGACTTTCCCAATGTTGCTGCTATCTCGTCATACCCTGCGTCGAAGGCTTCCCGCAGGATGAAAGCCGCCCGCTCCGCTGCGCTCAGACGCTCCATCGCCCAGAGCAGCGCCAGTTCGCATTCCTGTGCAATCTCGAACCGGGCACCCGCCGCCTGCGCCCCGGCAGCAAACAGCGGTTCGGGCAACCACGGCCCAGGATAGGTATCCCGCTTGGCCCGCGCCGCGCGAAGCGCATCAATCGCGATATTGGTTGCAGTTCGCCTTAGCCACGCAGACGGGTTGTCAATCGCTTCCGGATCGATCCGCGACCAGCGCAGCCACGTATCCTGCACGGCATCTTCGGCTTCCGCCCGCTCACCCAGCATCCGGTAGCACAGCGCCGTCAGTCTGGGCCGCTCTGCTTCGAAGATCGTCGTCGCCAGGTTCATGATACTCTACGCACCTCCACTGGCGCATCGCCAAATTGCAGCCGCGTACAGGCCGTGCCATGGCCCAGGCCGCGTTTGAACACAGGATACCAACGCCCCGTCGCCGCTGCGAATGACGCGGCCACGACCGCCTCTTTCCCGAATTGGGCCTCAATCTCCTCGCGCAGGTCATCCGCGACCGGATCACCCGAAATGGCCGCCTTCGCGAACCGGAATCCCAGCCCGACATTCGCCGCCTCGGCATCCCGGCCTTCGGCGCAGAGTTGCAGTCTTGCCGGGTTGCCGCCGGCCTGCATCACCATGTTGACGACAAGCTGCGCGCACGGCCCGCAATCGCCGTCCAGTGTCGAGGCCAGCATTGCGCCTGCCATGACTTCGCCTGCCGCCGGCGGCCCGCGAAAGCCGGTCGCATAGGGAAACGCCGCCATGCGCAGCCCTGCCTTGGGCGACGTGTTGATCACGGCATGCATATAGGCGGTGTCATAGTCGTAGCGCTTGCCGAAAGCCCGCGCCTGCCTGTTCAGGAACCAGGCGATCATTGCGTCGCCCTCCCGGACCGGAACTGCAAGGCCGCTATCAATGCCAGCCAGGCCGGAAACTGGATACCGACAAGGTTGACCAGCGCGATCTCATCGAACGGCACGCCGCGCCCCAGCCAGATCCAGACATGGAACAGGGCATGGAAACAAGGCCAGACCGCGCCGAATACGGCAGCCGTGACGTCGCCCTCCCAGGCGCCCCAGCCGAGCGCGGCCGCACTGGCCAGGTAGGCCAGTGCCACATCCCGGATGAAATGCAGGTTGAATGGCCCCATCATCGCCACGCCGGGCGTGCGTTCGTACCAGGCATGCGGGGCAAACCATAAATAGCCGGCCAACCCCAGATTAAGTATCGCCACGCCAATCAAAATTCCGCGCCACATCGGCCATCTCCTTCTTGCTGCTCCTATGACGAAACAGCCTCTGGTTTTGTGACACGGGTTCGCGAGTATGGCTGCCGTCAGGCTTTCTGCGCCGCCTCCCGCACCGCGGCCACTTCCGGCGATGCGGCGATCCGAACGATCTCGGTCAGCAATATATCGAGGTCCTTGCGCGCCGTGCGGTGATTGGTGATGTTCACCCGGATCGCTGTCCGGCCGCGCAGCTGCGTGGTCGACGGCGCCGCGATGCCCTGCTCCTGCAACTGGATCACGATCTCGTCGTTCATCGCGTCCAGCACAGGGCCCGGCAGGCCATCTACCACATGCCGGAAGCAGCAGATGTTCAGCGCCACCGGCGCCAGCAATTCCAGTCCCGGCGTCTTGGCAACCTGCTCGCCCAGGTATGACGCCTGATAACAGTTGCGGTCGATCATCTGCCCCAGCCGCTCGGTGCCGAACTCGGCCAGCTGCGCCCACACTTTCAGCGCCCGGAAACCGCGCGAGAGTTCTGGCCCGTATTCCACCGGCCACGGGTTCCCGCCTGCCAGCCCGCGCTCCTTGGCCTTCAAATAGTCCGGCCGGTCGGTGAACGCGGCGCGGTGCAGCGTTTCGTCCCGGATCAGGGCAAAGCCGGCATCGTAATTGACGTGCATCCATTTGTGGAAATCGAAGGCCAGTGAGTCCGCCCGCTTGATCCCGGTCAGGCGGCCCCGCGCACGTTCCGACAGCACACCCAGCGCGCCGAACGCGCCATCGATATGGAACCACAGGTTTTCCGCTTTCGCGAGGTCGGCGAGGTCTTCCAGCGGATCGATCGCACCGACATTCACGGTGCCTGCCGTGCCGATCACGATGAAAGGTGTCAGCCCCGCAGCGCGGTCTTTCGCAATCGCCGCCCGCAACGCGTCCATGTCGATCTCGAACCGGTCATTCGCCGGGATACGCCGCAGGGCATCCGTGCCGAGGCCAACCAGGTCGAACGCCCGCGCGACGCAGGAATGCGTCTCGGTCGACGTATAGCCGACCAGGCCATGGCCGCAGACGCCGTCCTTGCGGCTCGCAAAGCTCAGTCGCGCATCCCGCGCCACCTTGATCGCGATGATCGTCGCCATCGACGTACCCGACACGACAATACCGCTGGCGGTCCCGGGAAATTCAAACAGTTCGCGGCACCAGCGGATCACCTGTTTCTCGACATAGATCGCGCCATGGTCGCGCCCGCCGACATTGGCATTCATCGAAGAGGCCGCCATTTCTGCCAGGATGTTCGACGGCGTGCCGGAACCGTGCACCCAGCCGAAGAAGCGCGGATTGGTGTTGCCGGCGCCATAGGGCAACAGGGTCTCCATCCGGCTGATCACGTCCTCCATGCCCCAGCCCGCGCGGGGCAGCGGTGCCTTCAGCGTGTCCTTGATCGCGTCCGGCAGCTCGGTCCACACGCGGCCCTGCCGGCTCGCCTGCATCCGGTCGATGGCAGCGTCCAGCATGCGCTGCGCCTGCGCGCGGAAGGCGTCCCAGTCATCGGGGTCCAGCGAGACTTGCGGTGTGGGTTCGTCATAGGGGGTATCGGTCATGTCAGCCTATTCGCCTGCTTTCACGGAACATGCAAAGCACTTCCCGGGGGTCATGTGCAGAACGTGTCCCCTCTCCCTGCGGAAAAGGGTGGTCAAAGCTTGATCCCGAATCGCGGGCCGATCCACGTCATCAGCAGGTAGAGCGCAATTGTCAGCAGGCATCCCGCTACCAGTGACGGCCAGAATCCCCATCCCTGCCGCAACAGGGCCGGGATCAGCAGGAACATCGGCAGCGACGGCAACACATACCAGAACGTGGCGCTGGCATGATCGGCCATATTGGCCACATCCGGCTTGTCGCGCCACAGCCAGATCATGCCCAGCACGGACACAAGCGGCAGCGAGGCCACCAATGCCCCGAACCCGGGACTGCGCTTGGCAATCTCCGAAACGGCCGCGATCAGGATACCGGATATCAGCGCTTTGAGAATGAGATATGTCATGGCCTACTGGCTCGCCCACAGGATGCGCGCGATCCAGGCGATCTCGTTCGGCTTGAAACTGCGCATCGGATAGTCCGGGTTCAGCGAGGCCAGATCCACCGTGCGCGTATTGCGCCGCGCCAGCACCTTGGCCATCACTTCCCCGCCGGTCGTCTTGGCCACGACCCGGTCGCCCGGCTTCACCTCGGCGCCCGGCGCAACGATGATCCGGTCGCCCGCGCGATAGGCCGGCTCCATCGAATCCCCGCTGATCTGCAGCGCATAGACCGGCTCGTCGCCGAGCCCCGGAAACCGCACCTCTTCCCAGCTGCCGCCAACCGGGAAGCCCGCATCGTCAAAAAAGCCGTCCTGCCCTGCCTGCGCAAAGCCGATCAGCGGCGCGAGGCCGCCGCGACGGCCCTCCACCATGGCGGCAAAATCATCGAACCCGCTGCCGACCGCGGCCAGCACGCGCGCAAGGCTTTCTGTCGAGGGCCAGCGCGGTCGTCCATCAGCGCCTTCGCGTTTCGAGGGATTGAACGTCGTCGGGTCCAGGCCTGCGCGTTTCGCGAGGCCCGAGGCCGACAGCCCGTGATGCGCTGCCAACTGGTCTATTCCCCGCCAGATATCCCTGTGCTGCATGGCAAACGGCCCTGTTCTGTCCGACCTCATGGATAATGGGTATATAATCCTATTGTCAAGCAGCCTGAACGGGCCTTGCCTGCAAGGTGGACGCGCGCGGACATATACGTAGTCTCCCGCGTAGGCGTCTTGCCGTCGCCCCGTCTACTCTGGACAAACGCCCATCCTTGAGAGCCTGCCGCCATGTCATCACGCCTCGTCGAAGTCTTTGTCCAGGATGTGGACGTCGCCGAGACCCGCGACCTTCTCGAAAGCTGCAGCGCCCGCGTCTGGCAGGAAACCGTGCCCGACGGCCGAGAGAAATTCTCCGCCATTGTCGTCAGCCATGATGTCGAGAACCTGCTCAAACGCCTCAGCCTGGCGCTCCAGGACAATGAAGGCTTCGTGGCCATGGTGGTCGAGTTGCAGGCCGTCGTCCCGCCGCTTCAGGAACCGGACGTAGCCGGGACAGACTCAGGCGAACCCGTGCGCCCGCCCACCGCGATCGAGCGCTTTCTCAGCCGTGACCGGCGCAGCACCGACGAAATCTATGACGATGTCGTCGACTCGATTGCCCTCACTCCGGAATACCTGATCACGGTCATCCTATCGGCGCTCATCGCCGCGCTCGGCATGCGCAGCGGCCAGACAGCCATCGTCATCGGCGCCATGGTCATCGCGCCCCTGCTCGGCCCCACCCTGTCCCTCGCCCTCGCCGCCACCGTCGGGAACGGCGCCCTCGCCTGGCGGGCAAGCCGCACGCTCTTCATCGGTGCCGTCAGCGTGCTCGTCTTCACCGCCCTGCTCAGCCTCGTGATCGACTTCGATCCGCACACGCCGGAGCTCTACAACCGTACCATGGTCCACCTCGCCGACATTGCGCTCGCGCTCGCTTCAGGCGCTGCCGGCGTGCTCGCTCTCAACAAGGGCGCGTCGTCGTCACTGGTTGGTGTGATGATCGCCGTGGCCCTCGTCCCGCCACTGTCGGCGGCTGGTCTCTATTTCGGACAGGGCGATATCGAACTGGCGCTGCGCGGCCTGTTCCTGTTTGCCAACAACCTTGTCTGCATCAATATTGCCGGCATCGCGGCCTTCCTGTTGCAGGGCCTGCCTCCCAAGCGCTGGCGCATCACGGTCGGAGTACTCGGCGTCTGGATCGCCATCCTGCTCGTCTTCATCGCGATGATCACCGGCCGCATCGTCCTCGGCGTTGACTGGACGGGCTAGAGCCGCCAGCGCGCCCGCGCCACATCCGGCACGAGACTCTTGGCCGATACGGCAAACACCCGCTCTCCGCCCAGCGCGAACGCCATCAGGCCTTCCGGGAACAGCGGCGCAAAGGCATCGTCCAGCACGTTCAGCCCGCCGGTAAAGGCGCCCATGGCCGGCATCACCAGCCGCGCCCCGTCGCTGGCGAAACAGCGCCGCCGCACCATGCGCCCGCGCCCCTTAACCTTGGCCGCCGGATGCAGGTGGCCGGCTATCTCTCCCGCCTCGCCCGTCGGCTCGTGCCGGAATACGAGGCTGCCGATCCGCAACACTTTGGCCGCGCGCCCGCCGAGGTCGGCCGGTGGATCGGGATCGTGGTTGCCCTCCACCCAGACCCAGTCATGCGCACCCGTCAGCGCCTTGATCCGCGCCGCATAGGCCTCCGGCAGGCGCAGCTCGGCAGCCCGGTCATGGAAACTGTCGCCCAGCGAGATCACCGTCTGGGGCTTCAGGCTGGTGCACAGGCGCTCGACCGGGTCCAGCGTCGCCCCGGTATCATAAGGCGGCAGCATCTGCCTCCGCGCGGCATAGGCGCTGCCCTTCTCGAGATGCAGGTCGGAGACGACAAGCACGCGCTCAGCTTCCCACCATAGCGCGCCCTCCGGCAACGGCAGCAGCATCTCGCCGCCAAGGTGCAGCAGCGTTTCAGAAGGGCGGGTAGCAAGTGCAGTCATGCAAGTGAAACTGGACCGGGCCGCTTGCCCGGTCAAACCCGGATTTCACAAGGACCTCACCTCAATCTCGCAATCACCCGTCTTCACGGGGTTTTAAGCATGTTTTCCTAGAATGGTTCGATACGACAGACAAAAACCAAACCGTGATGGGGTCGTAAGCAATGGTCGAATCTGCAGCCTCCCCGCGTGGTGCTACCGAAACCATCGTGCGATGAATCGCGGCTTTTCCCTTTATCTCGACGCGCTCCGCTTTCTTGCCGCGCTCGCCGTCTTCGCCTCGCACCTGGGCTATGCCCGCTTCACGAATGGCGGCATGCAATGGATTCGGGACATCAATCTTGGGAGCGACGCTGTCGTCGTCTTCTTTGTCCTGTCCGGCTATGTGATCGCCTACACGACCTTCGCGCGCGATCGCGGCCCCGCCGCTTACGCACAGGCACGGATCGCCCGGCTGTATTCCGTCGTCATCCCGGCCCTGCTCGTCACTTTCGCGCTGGATACGTTCGGCACATGGCTCGAACCGCAAATCTATCAGGCCGAATGGTACAATGGCGAAAACAGGGTCAGCCAGCTCATCGGTGCGCTGACATTCTCGACGCAGGCCTGGTCCAGCAATATCAATGTCGGATCCAACGGCCCGTTCTGGTCGGTCGCCTACGAGGCTTGGTATTATGTCGGCTTCGGGGTGGCTGTTTTCTGTCGCGGACCCATGCGCCTTGCCCTGCTGGCCTTGATCGCCCTGATCATCGGCCCGCCCATCCTTCTGCTCGCGCCCTGCTGGCTGCTCGGTGTGCTGCTGGAGCGGCTCCTCCGGCAAGGACATGTGACCGCCCTGCCCGCAACTGCCGCCTGGGGTATCGTCCTTGCGCCATGGGCGCTCTATGCTGGCGGCCTCGCGTTGCATGTGCCGCAGCACCTCACCGTGTTGACCGATGCCATGCTCGATCAGCTCGCACTGCCCGGATACGTGCTCGGCTTTTCCGACGAGTTCATCTGGAACTTCCTGATCGCCGTCTTGATGGCCGTCCATTTCATCGGCGTTCACCGGCTCGCGCGCGAAGCCACGTGGATAGGCGCCGGCGCGGGCACGGCCATCCGCTGGCTCGCCGGCGCAACCTTTTCGATCTACCTGTTCCACTATCCGGTCCTCAATTTCCTGCATGGCCTGCCTGCGTTTGACAGCGCCAACCCGGCGCATCAGGTCGCGCTCGCAACAACGGCGCTTGCCGCCTGTTTCCTGCTCGCAGAAGTCTCCGAGCGCCGCCTGCCTTTCTGGAAACACCTGGTCGGGCGCCTGTTCCAGCGCTTCGACTCCGGTCGGACCCGCGCCACGGCGAATCAGGCCTGACGCTCACTCCCGCATCGCATCGCGCACCAGCACGTCTTCCGCCTCGCCCAGCACCGCGTCCTGAACCGATGCGCCGAATACGGGTTCGCGGCCCATTTCCAGCATCACCGGCACGGCAAACGGGCTGATATGGTCCAGCAGCTCGTGGTCGATCTTGCCGCGAATGCGCACCAGCATGTCCGACAGGCGTCGTACATCCAGCAGGCCGGTCGCCGCATCCTGCCGCGCCGCCTGCAGCAATATATGGTCCGGTTCGTGGCTGCGCAGCACGTCATAGATGAGATCGGCCGAGAAACTCACCTGCCGCGAATTCTTCTCCTTGCCCGGCAGGTTGCGCGCGATCAGGCCCGACACCTGCGCGCAATGGGCAAAGGTCCGCTTCATCAGCGCGCTCTCGTCCAGCCAGGCCTCGAGATCGTCGCCCATCATGTCCGGGTGGAACAGGTCGTCCATGTCGAGCCCCGCCATGTCCTCCATCGCCCAGACGGCCATTGCATATTCGCTGGCCACGAAACCGAGCGGCTTGGCCCCCATCCGCTCCAGCCGCCGTGTCAGCAACATGCCGAGGGTCTGGTGCGCGAGGCGCCCCTCGAACGGATAGCAGACCATGTAATGCCGCTCTCCGCGCGGGAAGGTTTCGACCAGCAGGTGATCCGGCGGCGGAATGCTTGAGCGGCGCGCCTGGACCGCGAACCACTCCCGCACAGGCGCCGGGAGGGCATCCCATTGCGCCGGGTCGTGGATCATCTGGCGCACCCGTTCGGCGAGGAAAGTCGTCAGCGGGAATTTGCCGCCATTGTAGGACGGTATCGCCGGTTTCTCGCCCACCGCCCGAACGGTCAGCGCATCGAGCCCCTCGACACCAATCAGGCGCAGCACCTCGCCGCCGAACAGGAACGTGTCCCCCGGCACAAGCGTCGAGATGAAATACTCCTCGATCTCGCCCAGCTTGCGGCCTGCCCGCACTGAGCGCTTTTCACCGGGCGCGCCCGCCCCCTTCCCCACGAAACTGACGAGACGCACAGACAATTGCACCGCTTCGACAATCGCCCCCACGTTCATCCGGTGCTGCTGCGCATCCTGCGCCGTGCGCGCCACCCAGCGCCCATCGGGCCGCCGCACGATCCGGTGGAACCGGTCATAGGTCTTCAGCGCATAGCCGCCGCTGGCGACGAAATCGACGATCCGCTCGAACGTCTCCCAGTCGAGATCCGCATAGGGGGCCGCCCGCACGATCTCCTCGTATAGCGGCGCCAGCTCGAACCCGTCGCCGCAGGCCCGTCCCATGACATGCTGCGCCAGCACATCGAGCGATCCCTGCCTCAGGCCCTCGCCGTCAATCTCGCCCGCTTCGACCGCCGCCTCTGCCGCGCGGCATTCGAGCACCTCGAACCGGTTCGTCGGCACCAGCACCGCCTGGCTCGCCTCGTCCATGCGGTGGTTCGCCCGACCGATCCGCTGCACCAGCCGCGCCGCGCCCTTCGGTGCCCCCATCTGGATCACGAGGTCCACTTCGCCCCAGTCGATGCCGAGATCGAGCGTGGACGTACACACCACGGCCTTCAGCTGGCCCGCCGCCATCGCCGCTTCCACGCGAACGCGCTGGTCTTTCGCCAGCGAACCATGGTGCAGCGCGATCGGCAGGTTGTCGTCGTTGACCCGCCACAATTCCTGGAACATCACTTCAGCTTGGCTGCGCGTGTTGACGAAGACCAGCGCCATTTTCGACCGCTTGACCGCCTCATACACTTCCGGCACCGCAAACCGCCCGGAATGGCCCGACCACGGAATGTGCTCACGCGAGACAAGGATATCCACTTCCGCCGACACCCCGCCCTCGGCCCTGATGATCCGCGCGGCCGGCGCCAGCCACCGTGCCAGCGCCTCCGGCTCTTTCACCGTCGCCGACAGGCCGATGAACCGGCAGGCCGGCGCCCAACCGCTCAGCGTCGCAAGGCCCAGCGACAGCAAGTCCCCCCGTTTCGAGGCCGCCAATGCATGCACTTCGTCGACGATCACGCATTTGAGATCGGCAAAGAAGTCCTTCGCATGGTCCGACGCAATGAACAGGGCCAGCTGTTCCGGTGTCGTCAGCAGCACGTCCGGCGGATTGCGTCGTTGCCTCTGGCGCACATGACCGGGCGTGTCGCCCGTGCGCGTCTCGATCCGGATATCCAGCCCCATGTCGCCCACCGGCGCCATCAGGTTGCGCTGTACATCCACCGCCAGCGCCTTCAGCGGCGAGACATACAGTGTATGCAGGGCCGGGATGCCCGTGTTCGACCGCCGGCCCTTGTCCTTCAGCTCGATGAGGCTGGCGAGGAAGCCGGCCAGCGTCTTGCCGCCGCCCGTCGGCGCAATCAGCAGCGCACTCTCGCCAGCCAAAGCTGCCTCGGTCAGCGCCAGCTGGTGCGGTCGGGCCTGCCAGCCACGCGCGGCGAACCAGCCCGCAAAGGGCTCGGGCAAGGTAAGGACGGGGGCGGCGCTATCAGGCATGTCGGGAATTAAACTATCGCAAGACTTCGCGCTTGCCTCTTTATTTTCAGGCCCGGTTCAGGTGAACCTTGGTGTCTGGCTGGTTCCAGCGTCGCCACAAGGGTCTGAAACATGCACCGCTCACTCCTCCCGCTCGCCCTGTCAGCGCTCATGCCATTGCAGGCCCTTGCCGGAACGCCGCTTCAGGATGCTCTCGCCGCCAGTTCGGACGGGCCGCTGTATATATTCGACCTGATCCTCCAGAACGACGAAACCGATGCCATGATACGGGTCGATCCGACACAGCCGGAAGGCAACCGTCTCACCGTGATCTCGCCTGCGATGAAGGACTGGAGCGACGATTTCAGGAAGCAGGTCAAAAGGATGCAGGCTGATGTCGATGGCGATATCTGGTGCAGCGGCTTCGGCGACAACATTCCCGGCGATGCCGCGCTCGTGTCCGAAACAGCAACCACCGCGACCTATGCCTACACGCCGCAGGTCGGCGCAAAACCGGGCGACATGGACGACATGCTCAAATACCTGACGGGCAAGGTGGTGGTTGCAAAGGACGCTCCGGCCATCCTGTCGGTCGAGTTGGTTGCCGAAAAGTCTTTCAAACCCTTGCCGATTGCCAGGATCAAGCAATTCGAGATGAAAGTGGCCTGCACCCGCGCACCCGACGGGCGCACACATGTGGCTCAGGTCAATGTCGATATCAGCGGTTCGGCCATGATGAAGGATTTCGCCGAGTCCGAGCGCCAGACAATCACCAATCTCAAACCCGCGCCAAATTCCGGCATGGGAACGAAATAGGCCGCCGCGTCCCCGCCTACTGCCCGAAGCGTCGGTTCATCTTCTCCTTGAACGGCACATTCTCGGCTTCGGTCTCTAGCTCTGCAGCTGCCGCCTGCGCGGCCCGCTCGTCATCCGCCGCCTGCAGGGCAAGCAGCACGTCGCGGGTGAAATCATTGATCTCGAACCGCGCCCCGCCATTCACGTCATAGCCGCGCCGCACGATCACCGCGTTCATCGACGGCACGATCACGACATACTGGCCCCGGTTGCCCGCCATGTAGAACGTGCCTTCGGGAACACCGGCCGCATTGTTCATCAGCCAGAACTGCGCGCCATAGCCGGGCCCGCTCTCCGGTTGTGCCGGGGCCGGTGTACGCACGAACTCTGCCCAGCCTTCCGGCAGCAGGCGCTCATTGCCCCACAGGCCGTCCTGCAGGTAGAGCTGGCCCACCCGGGCCAGGTCGCGTGCCGTCGACCAGACCTGGCTTGATGCGATGAAATCGCCGTTCCAGTCGATCTCCATGGTCGTGTGCGTCGCGCCAATCTTGTGCAGCAGGTTCTCATACGGGAAGCGATGGAAGGCATTGTCATCCTTCATCGACTCGCGCAGGCTGCGCATCGCGATCAGCGTGTCATTGTTGGAATACTTGAACCGCGCGCCCGGCTCCGCTTCGAGCACCTTGCTACCCGCCTGGTCGACCACCCGGCCGCCACCGAAATAGATCCGGTCGGTGCGCGACCCGCTCTCGCCGCTGTCCAGCCCGCTCGCCATGTGCAGCAGGTTGCGGATCGTGATCGCCCGGCGCGGGTCGGCGCCATTGTTCCAGTCGGCAATCACCGCCGGATAATCGATATCGATCAGGCCGTTGCGCCGCGCCGCGCCCAGCACCGTCGCCGCGATCGACTTGCCGGCAGACCAGGTCCGCTGCGGCGTCTCATGGTCCACGCCGCGCGCATAGCGCTCGGCCACGACCTGCCCGTCGCGCACGACCAGCACCGCGCTCGTTCGCGTACCATTGCCATAGGTGCGCTCGTCAAAGGCGAACGAGACCGGCGCTTCAAGCCGCTCGGCCTCTTCGGTGCGCAGCTGTATCTTGACGTTCGCGCCGATGGCGCTGCCCCGGTCCTGCGCCGGTGCCGCCGGCCAGCTGGCAAAATGCGGCAGGAAGGTAATCATGCTGGAATCGGCGCCGATCGGCAGCTGCGTGCAACCGAATCCGGGCCGCCAGGCCGCAATGCGCGGCGGCATGGTCGCCGAATAGGACACTGAAACGGTCTTCTTCGCCGTATTGATCTCCGCCTTCGGCAGCGTATCGAATGCCCGCTGGTAGTCGGGATAGATACCGCTGAGATCGTTCTGTTCGATCACCGTCATCGACTGGCCGGCCGTGAACATGTCCGAACAGGTGAAAGCGGCTTTCCAGCCGGCTGCCAGCGCCACATCCATATCGTCGGTATTGCCGCCCTCCTGGGTGAAGGCCGGTGCGGCGGATACTGCAAGCGCAGCAAGGGATACGATCACGGCGGACACTGGACGCATGGACAAAACTCTCCTGTTACGGGCGCAAGTGTATGCACATGATTTCGTGTCGCAAGTGTGGCGGGGCAGTTAAGATATCAGCAATGTTCAACCGCCGGACTCGTCACTCCGCTGGCCCGGCAAAGGACGTCACCCGCCGCTCCGCATCCACTGACAAAACAGCGCCCGCACGGCGGTGCCCGGTCAGCATCCTTCGCGTCAGCCGTTCATAGTGCTGGATGAAATCAGACACCCATGCCCGACGTTCCGGCGGCAGTTCCCCGGCTGGCACGCCGAGCGTCGTGCACTCCTGTTCCAGCCGCCATGTCCGCACCACGTCAAACCCCGGCGCATCGATATGGAAATACCCGTCCGCATGGTCCCAGAGGGCGCCATAGGCGCTTGCCAGTTGCTGTTCCTGGTAGGCGCGCCAGGTGCCGGACCCGTCGCGCGCCTCGACCGCGTTCAGCGGCGGGGCGCGGGCTGCACCTGCGTCACTGTCCACTCCCATCAGCCAGCCTTCCACGATGACGGCCTCCGGCCTTCCGGTGAAACGGGCCCACTGCGCCGGGGTCGCGCGATCATCGATTGCCTTGTCGAAAACGGGGATCGGCACCCGCGTTGTCTCCCCGGCCGATAGCAGCGCATCGAGCGTCGCGTTCAGCAGCTCAAGGTCATGCGTTCCCGGCGGGCCGCGTGTTGCAAACAGGGGATAAATCTCTGCCGCCAGCGCCCGGCGCGCCGCCCGCGTCAGGTAGAAATCGTCAAGGCTGAGCCCGGCAATTGCTGGATGCCTGGCCAGCACGTCCCGCAGGGCCCACGATTTCCCGATCCCCTGCGCGCCGGAAACGAACAGGAGCGTCGGGCCAGATGTCCGCTCAGCCGCGCCCTGCACCCAGTCGTCAAGATAATCGGAAATCTCGCTCAAGATCGGCCCCTTCGGCTCTGGAGACGTGACGCTGCTGGACGGTACACTTTCATCTGCCGGGCCATCGCGCAAACCGCCAATCGATGCTCCCCGCCGCCTAACCCTTCCCCACCGCCGCCCCATGCACGGCCAGGCCCTTTGCGACCGCCCCGAAACGGTCATTGGCAGACAGGGCCGCATTCCCGAACCGTCCCGCCAGCCGCGCCTGAACCAGCGGAATGAACGTGGACCCGCCCACCATCACGATATCGGTCACCTGCTCCGGCGCCACGCCCGCCCGCTTCAGGCAGTCCACGGCCACCGCATCCATCTTCGACACGGCCTCCCCGATCAGGTTCTCGAACGAGCCGCGCGCAACAAGCCGCTCAAGGTGCGCCTCTGGCGTGTCATAGACGAAAGTCTGCTGGCCTGCCTCGCTGAGGCCGATCTTGATCTGCTCGGTGCGCTTGGCATAGGCGTGGGCTTCGTGGTTGCGCACCAGGTGGTCGAACGCCCGTATCCCGCGACTGTCCGGACTGTTCATCAACATCCACTTGATCTGTTTCTGGGTGTCGCGCGTGTAGAGCTTGTTCAGGCTCTTCCAGTCCGACAGGGTGGAATAAGGCGCTGACGGCACCGGCAGCCCGTTCAGCGCCAGCGTTTCGCCATGCCCGAACAGGTGCGAGAGTTCGAAAAAGCTCAACATGTGATCGAAATCATTGCCGCCGACATACAGGCCGGCGCTCCCCAGCACATCGAATCCGGCATTGTCGGGCGTTATGCGCACGACCGAGAAATCGGACGTGCCGCCCCCGATATCGACCACGAATACCAGCTTTTCCCGGCCAGTCGGGAAAGCCACCGACCGCGCCGCCGCCACGGGCTCTTCGAGGAATTCGACTCGGGCAACGCCCGCCGCGTGAAGGCAGCTTTCCAGAATGGTCTGCGCGCGCTTGTCGAGATCGGCATGCCTGTCATTGAACGAGACCGGGCGGCCCTGGATGACGGACTCGACGCGCTGCCCGGTCTGCTCTTCCGCATTGGCAATCACGCGGCGCAGGAAATGCACGATCACGTCACGGAACGGCAGCCGCCGTCGGCCGAGTTCCGTCGTTTCGTCAATCAGCGACGAGCCGAGGACCGACTTTATCGAGCGCATCAACCGGCCCTCTTCACCGGACTCGTAGGCACTCACGGCCTGCGACCCGATGGCGTACTCGCCGGAATCCAGGCCGTAGAACACGGCTGTCGGGATCGACGTGGCGGCCGGCTCCAGCGCGATCAGGGCGGCGCCATCCGGACCGCGAAACGCGATCGACGTGTTCGATGTGCCGAAATCGATGCCAATCTGCATGGGGAGCGCCCTTGATGCGAGGAATGCGGCCCCGTCGCCTACCCCACTTGGCCGCAAAGCGGAAGGCGCCGCGTCCAGCCCCTTCCCACCATCCCGCAATCGCCTACATTCGCCCCATGCTCCGGCCCGACCTCCTCCTCCAGCCCACACCCAAGGGCCTGTATTGCCCGCCGGGGGATTTCTACCTCGATCCCGTGCGCGGCGCCGTTGACCGCGCCGTCATCAGCCACGGCCATTCCGACCATGCGCGCGGCGGCCATGGCAAGGTGCTCGCCCATCCCGACACGCTCGCCATCATGGCCTGCCGCTATGGCCAGAATTTCGCCAAATCCACGCAAGGCCTCGAATATGGCGAAACCGTCGAGATAAACGGCGTCACGGTCTGGCTGGCGCCCGCAGGCCACATCCTCGGTTCGGCCCAGGTCGTGGTCGAACACAAGGGCCTGCGCATGACCTTCACCGGCGACTACAAGCGCCGCTTCGACCCGACTTGCGCCACGTTCGAGCCGGTTCTCGGCACCCATGTGTTCATCTCCGAGGCAACCTTCGCCCTCCCCGTCTTCCGCCACCCCGACACGGGCGGCGAGATCGCCCGTCTCCTGCACAGCCTGAAGCATTTCCCGGAGCGCGCTCATTGCGTCGGCGCCTATTCCCTCGGCAAGGCCCAGCGCGTGATCCGCCACCTGCGCCTCGCCGGCCATGACGCCCCTATCTTCATCCATCCCAGCCTGGAAAAGATCTGTGCCCACTACCAATCCGTCGGCATCGACCTCGGCACGCTCGTCACCGTTCCTGCCGGCGACGTGCCGAAAGCCGAACGCGAAACCTATCGCGGCCAGGTCATCGTCGCCCCGCCCGGCAGTTTCGAGGGTAAATGGGCACAGAATTTCCCCGACCCGGTCATCGCCTTTGCGTCCGGCTGGATGAGCATAAAACAGCGGGCGAAACAGCGCGGTGTCGAGCTGCCGCTCGTGATTTCCGACCATGCCGACTGGGACGAGCTGACCCAAACCGTGCGCGACGTGAACCCGGAAGAGCTCTGGGTCACCTATGGACGAGAAGACGCCCTGGTCCGCTGGGCCGAGCTCGAAGGCCGCCGCGCCCGACCCCTGCGCATGGTCGCCTTCGCTGACGAGGCCGGTTGACCGCGCCCCGGCTTGGGGCGTTTAGTGGCGGATATTGGTGTGTTCAAAGGGGACGATATGAAACGCCCAGCCCTTCTCGCGGCAACTGCCGCCCTGCTCGTGCTTGCGGCCTGCGATGCCATCAAGGTGCCCGGCTTCAATCCGGCGGAAGAAGAAGCCGCCAGCCCGGTCGACCAATTGCCTGACGGCGCGTTCGACGAAGAGGTGACCAGCTCGGCCGAAGTCGTGCCTGAAACGCCCGCCACCGAATCCACGACCGACGCGCCAACAGACGCGATCAATACACTTCCATCGGTCGATGAGACGGCCCCAGCAGAGGCCGCGCCTGCAGACGTCACAGTCGAAGAGGCTGCCACACCGCCTGGGCCTGAGGGCGGTCTTTCCGAGACAATCCAGACACCCCTGCCGACGCTGGCCGCGCTCAATGCCGCCCGCTGCGGCCGTCCCGCTGACAGCGCCCCGACGCCCACCGTCGCCATGGTTGCCGGCGCCACGACCCTGGAAGAGCCCTCCGTCGGGACCCAGGCCGTCAACGGCCTTGCTGCCACCCTCGCCAGTTTCCCCGGCATCGTGAAACTCGAGCCCCGCAACCCGCAGGCCGACGGCACTGTCGCCAGCGGCCATTGCAGCGCCACGCGCATCGCAAAGAACTGGTTCGTCACCGCCGCCCATTGCGTCGATGACGACTATCAGGAACTGCGCCTCATCGGCGACGCGGCCAACCTGCGCAGCCCGCTTGCAAAGGTCACCAGCGGCTCGGTGGCTGTCTGTCATGGCGGATATCTCGGCACCGCCAATGGCTATGCCAATGACCTCGCCCTGATCCGGCTCGATGACGACCAGGTTGCTCCCATCGCCGGCGTACCGGTCGCCCGCTATGGTGCCACTGTGAAGCCGCTCGCACCCGCCAATTACCCGACCGCCGACATGGCGGGCTGGGGCCTCACGCATTATGGCGGCCAGCTCTCGAACGACCTCCTGACCACCAAACTGCAGATCACGGCTGACGGCCCGTCGCTGATCAATGTTGCCAGCGCAGGCGGCGCTGGTCCCTGCGTCGGCGATAGCGGCGGCCCGCTCTATGTGACGGAGGCCGACGGCACCCGGACTGTCGTCGGCGTATTGTCAGTGGTCGAGCAGAACCGCACCACGGGCGAATTCTGCGCGGGCGACTATAATGGCCGCTACACCAACCTGCAGGGCTATGCCGGATGGATGGATTCAGTCATGGCGCGTTGCGACGCCGATCCGGATAGTTGCAGGTAAGCTCGCCGGCCCCTTGCGCAGGCAGGGGCGGTGACCGAACCTCAGACCCCGACTTCCAGCATCTTCTGGTAGGCAGGCCGGGCTTTCATCTTTTCCAGCCAGGCCTTGGTCGCCGGGCGATTTGCCAATCCTCCCGTCGAGTCGGCCATCTGTATCTGAAAGCCCATCAGGCAGTCGGCCGCGGTGAATCGCTCGCCCGCAAAGTAGGCATACTTCGATAGGTGCGCCTCGATCGTGGCTGCCGCCTTCTCGCGCTCGGCGGCCATCATCGCCTCGACCGGATTGCCGGTCATGTCGACGCGCCGGAAATAGACCTGCAGCAGGCCCGGCAGGAACACGGCGCCTTCGGCCGCATGCAGCCATTCCAGGTAGCGTGGGAATTCCGGCGAATTCGGGCGCGGGTGCAGCTGGAAGGCCGTGTCATACTTGCCCACCAGGTATTCCGCGATGGCGCCGGTTTCCGCGATCACCACGTCACCATCTTCCAGCAGCGGCGACTTGCCCATCGGGTGGATCTTCAACAGGTCGGGCGGGGCAAGGTTTGTCACCGGATCGCGCTTGTAGTGGGCGATCTCGTGCGGCACGCCGAGTTCTGCGAGGAGCCAGACAATACGCTGCGAGCGCGAGGCGTTGAGGTGGTGGAGCTTGAGAGTCATCGTCTTCGGTTTCCTTACCTTGCTTTTGTGATCTTGAACGAGGCGCTGGCCCGCGCCACGACCTCTCCGTCGGCGCGCAGCAGACAGTCTGCGAAGGCGAGCGATCCGCCGATCTTCGTGAAATGCGTGTCCGTGGCAAGCCACGCCCCGAGGGAAGCCGATCCGACAAAATCTATCGTCAGCGATACGGTGACCAGGCCACCCGCTTCACGTCCGGCTGCCTTCACTGCCTGCCCGCAGCTCAGTCCCATCGCATTGTCGGCAATCGCCGTCAGCAGGCCGCCATGTACGAGCCCTCGCGAATTGCAGTGCGGTGTGTCGAGAGAGAGCCCGATACTCACCTGTTCATCGGTGACCTGCGAATAGAGTGGCTCCCACGGGTCGGTGAAACCCGACTTGCGATAGTGCGGGCTGTAGCCTTCTGGCAGAACGGGCGCTGTCATGCCCCGTGTTTGGCCCTATGTATGTTCCAATGCAAGCCTTCGCCGACCTGCTTGACCGACTTGTGCTCACGCCTTCGCGCAACGGCAAGCTGCGCCTGATGGTGGACTATTTCGCCACGGCGCCCGATCCCGACCGTGGCTATGCCCTTGGCGCGATTACCGGCGACCTCGATATTCCGAACGTCAAAACGTCGATGATCCGCGCGCTCATCGACGGGCGCATGGATCCCGAGCTCTTCGCCCTCTCCTACGACTATGTCGGCGACCTTGCCGAGACGGTCAGCCTCGTCTGGCCTCAGGCACGCGGCGCCAATCGCACGCCGCCGCTCTCCGACATAGTCGAAACGCTGGCCGCAACACCCCGTGCCGAGGCGCCGCAGCTCGTCGCCAATTGGCTCGACGGTCTCGATGCGACCGGTCGCTGGGCTTTCCTGAAACTTCTCACCGGCGGCCTTCGCATCGGCGTTTCGGCCCGGCTCGCCAAGCTCGCGCTCGCAGACTTCGGCGGCAGGGACGTGACCGAAATCGAGGAAATCTGGCACGGTCTCGCCCCGCCCTATGAAAGCCTGTTCGCCTGGCTCGAAGGCCACGCCGACAAGCCGGAACCGGACATCGCCGCCCCGTTCCGCCCGGTCATGCTGGCCCACCCCCTCGTGCCCAAGGCCGGCCGCGATATGCCGGACGCGGTCGATCCCGCCCTGATCACCGCCGGCACGTTTGCCGCTGAATGGAAATATGACGGTGTCCGCGTGCAGGCCACTGCGGCAGGCGGCGCAAGGCGCCTTTACACCCGCACCGGCGACGACATTTCCCACGCCTTCCCGGATGTCGTGGCCGCGATGGACTTCGACGGCACGCTCGACGGCGAACTCCTGGTGCGCAACGCCGACGGCACCATCGCGCCTTTCAATGCCCTGCAGCAGCGCTTGGGCCGCAAGAGCGTCTCTAAGCGCCAGCTGCAGACACATCCCGCCTTCATCCGCGCCTATGACATCTTGCATGACAGCGCGCGCGACCTGCGCGGATTTTCCTTCCGTGAACGTCGCACTCGTCTTGAAGCCTTCGTTCTCGGCATTGAGAGCGATCGGTTCGACCTCTCCCCCCTCGTGCCGATCACCACGCTTGCCGCGCTCGACGATGCCCGCCTCGAACCGCCTGCACCTGAAATAGAAGGCGTGATGCTGAAACGCTGGGACAGCGCCTATCTTGCTGGCCGCCCCAAGGGACTCTGGTACAAGTGGAAGCGCGACCCCTTCCTCGTCGACGCGGTGCTCATGTATGCCCAGCGCGGCCACGGCAAGCGGTCCAGCTTCTATTCCGATTTCACTTTCGGTGTCTGGCGCGATGAAGACGGCGAGGACAAGCTCACCCCGGTCGGCAAGGCCTATTTCGGCTTCACTGACGACGAGTTGAAGCAACTCGACGCCTTTGTCCGTGCCAACACGATCGATCGGTTCGGTCCTGTGCGCTCCGTCGCCGCCAGCAAGGAAACAGGCATCGTTCTGGAAGTCGCCTTTGAAGGCCTGCAGCGGTCTTCGCGCCACAAGTCCGGCCTCGCCATGCGCTTTCCGCGGATCAACCGCATCCGCTGGGACAAGCCCACGGCTGAGGCCGACCGGATTGAAACCCTTGAGGCCCTGCTGCCTGACTAGCAAGGCCGGCCAGTCCCGAGACAAAAAAAGGGGCCAGACCCTCTGCCGGTCCGACCCCTTTTCAGGACTTCAGGAAATGTCTGTTATCAGACGGTTTCTTTGAGTTCCTTGGCGACGCGGAAGGCAACCTTCTTGGACGCCTTGATCTTGATCGCTTCGCCCGTTGCCGGGTTACGGCCCATGCGGGCTGTGCGCTTGCGCACTTCCAGCGTGCCGAGGCCGTTCAGACGGATGCGCTCGCCCTTCTTGAGGCGTTTCGTGATCCGGGCAGCCATGTCGTCAAACAATTCTTGCGACTGTTTCTTGGTGAGGCCGTGAGCCTCAGCCAGTTCAACCGACATCTGACGCAGGGTCACGGTCGGTGCCGTTTTTGTTGCCGTCTTGGCAGCCGCAGCAGGTGCAGCCTTCGCAACGGTTTTCTTTGCCGCAACAGTTTTGGTTGCGGCTGGTTTTGCAGCAACTTTCTTCGCAGCAGGTTTCGCAGCAGCTTTCTTGGCCGCAGGTTTCGCAGGGGCCTTCTTGGCCACAGGTGTCTTTGCCATGAGCAAAATCCTTTGTTAGATCTTCGCAGAGAGGGCGCCTATAACGCGAATCCGCCAACTGCCACCACACTTTTGTCAGTGCAACCAATTTGCCCGCCAGCCATTCAGGCTCATATATCGTCCATGCAAAAACAGCCGCTCGTGATTCTGCTTCTTCTCGCCGTGCTGCAACCCCTGTCCGGGGCGCTGGCGCCGCTGCTCGGCGTCGGCACGCCAATCGGAAACGCGACCCGCGATTTTGGCGCGCCCGAACAGCCCCTGCCCGCCTTCTTCGCGATCTGGAGCGTGATATTCCTCGCCTATTTCGTGTTTGCGCTGTTTGCCGTTTTCCGCCGCGAGCCATGGATGGACCGCATCGCGCCGCCACTGATCATGGCCGGTATGCTGAACGTCATCTGGATGTTGAGCGCCCAGCTGATCGTGTCCCAGCCGCTGGACTTTGCGCTCCTGTTCCCGATTGCAGCCGCCACCTGGCTCGCCGCATACAGGTTCGACCGGATGCGCGGCATGGGCGGCAGCGTGGCCAAGTTCGCCGCCGATTGCGCTACCGGTCTCCTCGCGGGCTGGATCACCGTCGCGATCGCCATCTCCATCCCGTTGACGATTCGGCATTTCACAACGCTGGGCGCAACCGACTATCCCTGGCACATGCTGTGGGCAACGCTCGTGCCCGCTGCGCTCGCAGCCTGGGCCTTCTCGCATTTCATCAGCCGCAGCCGGTGGTTTTTTGTCTCGCTTGGCTGGGGCCTGCTCGGCATCCTGCTCAACAATTGGACAATTACCGGCATGACCTGGCTCGCCATCGTCACCGGCGCTGTCGCTGCCCTCGTCCTCTACCTGCGTCTCACGCGCGGCGCCCATGGCGCGTTTGGCCAAGCCTGAAAGGCCGTCAGCAACAGCCACCAACCGGCGCTGCATCCGACGCCTCGCTGGCAGCGAACACGTCCGGCGCGGCGCAGCCGGGGAACACTCCGAAATGCCTGTCGCCTGTACCGATCACCTCGAAATAGGCCGCAAACCGCGTGTCCATCAGCATCGCCAGCGTATTGCCGCAGACAGGAAAAACCCGGCCCCGCTCGATATGATGCTCGGCATCGAGGATGAAGACCTCTTCCATGCCTTCGACGCCGCCGCGATAGATCACGGCTTGTCCATAATCCTCGCAGGCGGATTCGAGTCCGCCCAGCTTGAACAGGCGCGCCGTCACCGAGGCGAACCGGATCGCACCGAGCTTCGCCTTCAGCGCCGGATCGAGTATCGCAAGCGGGCGATGATTGACGACGCGCGGATCGGCAAACCCGGCGTCTCGCGCGACCGCCTGATAGTCGTTCCAATACAACGCGCCCGACAGGCATTCTCCATAGAGGACGGGGTCTTTCACCAGGTCCGCAGGAATGCGGCGGTCGGCGTAGACATCCGAGAAATAAAGTTCGCCGCCGGGTTTCAGCAGGCGGTGCGCAGCGCGGAACACGGCCGGCTTGTCGGTGCAAAGATTGATCACGCAGTTTGAAATGATCAGGTCGAAGCTGGCCGGCGTCAGGTCCAGCGCATCCAGCTTTTCCAGCTCCCCCTCCAGGAATTGCGTGTTCGGCGCCGCGTACCCGAAGGCATCTGCATGCCAGGCCTCATGCTCACGTGCGACAGCCAGCTGTTCTTCGGTCATGTCGATACCGGTCACATGGCCATCGGGCCCGACAAGGCTTGCCAGCGCATAGACGTCGCGCCCGGCGCCGCAGCCGAGATCGAGCACTCGCAGGCCGCCAAGCTCCGCAGGAATGGCCAGGCCGCAGCCGTAGTACCGCTCGGAAACAGCGTCATGCACGCGGCCCAGTGCAGTACGCACATGCAGGGGCGGCGCCGCCTCGGTCGTGCAGGCATCGGTCCGCAAGTCTGAGGAGGATTTCAGGATATCCCCGTAATATTCCTGGACGACCTGCTTGTTCATGCGATTGCTCCTGATGGCTGAATGGGTCTGCTTGCCGCAATAGAGAGCTTTCCTCCAGTCACCAATGCGTGAAAGGCTGGTTGAAGCCTGCAGCCGCCCATGACATGAGTGCGACATGATGCCTGAATTTGACATGTCCGGCTGGCCCGCTTGGGCCCAGGCCGCTGAGCCCCAGGTCCTGAAATGGTCGCTGGTACTGGCTGCAACAATCGCAATCTGGATCGCGGCCATTCTGGTCAAGCGTCTGGTCATGCTGATCGGCAAGATGGTCACGCCCAAGGATCAGGGCTTCGAAGGATCGAGCTGGGATCTCGGCGCCTCGGTCGCACGCATGTTCGCGCTTATCCTGTTGTCGCCCCTGCCGCTCGGCCTGGCAGGGTATGACTGGCGCACACTGGTTGAAGACAAGGGTCCCGGTGCGATTGCCGCCGTTGCGATCCTTTTCGTTGCCATCATGTTGGCAAACTGGGTTGCCCGCTCAATGCGCACTTTCGGTGGCAAGGCCCATCGCCGCACCGGCGCCGACGATACGATGTTCGCCTTTGGCAGTTCCTTCGTGAAATACCTCATCTTCGCCATCGCCATCGTCATGGCGCTGACCCAGCTCGGTTTCCCGACGACATCGCTCACCGCTGTACTCGCCGCAGGTGGTCTCGCCATCGGTCTGGGCCTGCAGGACACGATGAAATCGGTCGCTGCAGGCGTCATGCTGGCTATCCTGCGTCCCTTCCGCATCGGCGATTATGTCAATATTGCCGGTCTTGAAGGCGAAGTGACCGATATCTCGCCCTTCACCACTTCACTGAAACAGATCGACAACAAGATTGTCATCGTCACCAATGACAAGGTCTGGGGCGATCCGCTGATCAACCATACGCGCCAGACGCGCCGCAAGTTCGATCTCTATTTCGACATTTCCTATGACGACAACATGGATCAGGCACTGCAGGTCGTTCACGACGTGGTCAACGCACATCCCCGCATCCTGACCAAGGCGGAAACATGGGTCGGCGTGCATGCGCTCGCCGACTGGAGCGTGAAGCTGCGCCTGCGGGCCTGGGTCTCAACGCCCGAATTCGTCCAGGTCCGGGCTGACCTGACCAAGGCCGTCAAGGAAGCCTTCGACCGCGAAGGCATTACCATCCCTTATCCGCACCGGGTCAATGTTGCCTACAAGGGCAACGCCGCTGCAGACATTGCGGACCATGACTGAGAATGAACCGCCCGTCGTAGAGCCACTGGAGCCGCCGCCAGGACCAGCGCCCAAGGTCAGGGCGAAGGCCAAAGCTGAGAAACCGCCGCCCCGCTCCATACTCATTCGGCTGTTCGGTATCGGCCCTTGGGGCGTAGTCAAACTGCTCGGCCTCTGCATCCTTGTCGGCTTTGTCGTGCTCGCTGCGAATTTCAATCCGGCCTCTCCGGATGTGAACATACCCGAAGCCATAGCGTCCATCGCCAGTCAGGCGCTGGCCGCCGCCGGCTGGGCCGTCCGCAATTTCTGGAAGCCCGCGCTCGCCGGCGCGGGCATCGTCCTGCCCATATGGGTCCTCTGGCGGCTGGTCAGCCTGCCCTTCCGGAAGTAGCGCCCCTCAGCTCACTGGCTTCCAGTTCTGCGTCTTGCACAGCAGGGCGATACAGCCCTTCACTTCCAGCACGCCGTCATCCTTCAGCTTCATCTTGGAGCTGTAGGTCTTGCCCTCTTTCGGATTGTAGATCGTGCCGCCGGTCCAGCCCTTTGCGGTCTGCTTGAAGCCTTCCAGCATGGTTAGGCCTAGAATTTTCTTGCCGTCCGCATCCGTGGCCGTTTCAGGCGTCTTGCCGTCCGATACGCTGGCCGGGTCGATCCAGACAATGGTGCCGCAAGGCGTGCCGTCGCCACAATCGGCAATGGTCACATGCGAGTTTTCTTCCTCGGTGGAGAACGTTCCGAACACGTTCAGCGGATCGGCAGAGGCGCTTCCTGCCCCGAGGGCAAGCACAGCAAGGGCGAAAAGGACAGGTTTCATGGGATGTCTCCGGCTTCAGGCGAGCTATACTCACTACCATAAAGCATGGAGGGAGAACACCAATGGACACGTCAAAACTGATGTACCGGGACGGCCTGATGAAGGATGAGCGTATCCTCGTCACCGGCGGCGGCACGGGCCTCGGCAAGGAAATGGCCGAAGGCTTCCTGACGCTCGGCGCCGAAGTGCACATTTGCGGTCGGCGCGGTGGCGTGTGCGAAGAAACGGCCGCCGAACTGATGGAAAAGCATGGCGGCAAGGTTGTGCCGCATGCCTGCGACATCCGCGTCGCCGAGGCCATCTCCGACATGAATGACGGGATCTGGGCCAAGCACGGCCCGCTCACAGGCCTCGTAAACAATGCCGCCGGCAATTTCATCTCGCGGACAGAAGACCTGTCGATCCGCGGGTTCGACGCCATCGCCAATATCGTCTTTCGCGGCTCGTTCTACATGACGCACGATATCGGCACGCGCTGGATCAAGGGCGGCAATCGCGGCAATGTCATCTCGATCCTGACAACCTGGGTGTGGAATGGCGGTCCATTCGTCGTGCCGTCCGCCATGTCGAAAGCTGCCGTCAACACGATGACGCAAAGCCTCGCGGTTGAATGGGCCCGTTACGGCCTGCGCTTCAACGCCATCGCGCCAGGCCCCTTCCCCACCAAGGGCGCGTGGGAACGCCTCGCGCCGGATGCCGACGGCGCCAAACGCATGGATTCCGGCGCCGCCAACCCGATGGGCCGCGTCGGCGAGATGCACGAACTGGTCAACCTCGCCGTCCTGCTGATGGCGCCCGGCGCCGAATACATCAACGGCCAGACCATCGCCATCGACGGGGCCATGTACAATGCCTCTGGCGGCAACTTCGCCCAGCTCACGGCCTGGGGCGACGAGCAATGGCAGGCCGTCAAGGAGACGATCACCGCCTCCAACAATGCCGACAGGGCCAAGCGCACGGTGTGACCCTGATTTCGTCGGCCTCGGACAGGCTTTGACACGCTCCTCAAGGTGCTGTCCAAGCGCCGGATGGAAATCTGGATACCCATTACGATAGCTGCCGCCTTCCTGCAGAACCTGCGCTCGGCGCTGCAGAAACGGTTGAAGGCCACGCTCAGCACATGGGGCGCCACGGCGGCCCGTTTCGTGTTTGCTGCGCCGCTGGCCTGCCTCGTGCTGGCTGTCCTGCTCGCTGGCACTGGCCGCAGCGCACCGCCGCTCAACCTGACATTCGTTGCCAGCAGCATGCTTGGTGGGCTGGCGCAGATCCTCGCCACCGGCCTGCTGATCCATCTCTTCTCTCACCGGAACTTCACCGTTGCCACGGCCTTCACCAAGACAGAGCCCGTCCAAACGGCCCTGTTCGGCATCGTCCTGCTCGGTGACCGCCTTTCGCTTCCGGTCGCGCTCGCCATCCTGGTCAGCCTGTTCGGCGTGGTCCTGATTTCCCTTCCCGCCGATCCTTCCGCCCGCCGCAGCTTTCTGGACCGCAAGGCCCTGCTGGGCATCCTGTCAGGCGGCCTGTTCGGCCTCTCGGCTGTCGCCTATCGCGGGGCGTCCCTGTCTCTGGTCGAGGGCGACGTCTTCCTCCGCGCCGCCACCACACTCGCCTTTGTCACCGCGTTCCAGGCGCTGGCCGTTCTGGCCTTCCTGCAAATCAGGGAACCGGGACAGGCCGGCCGCCTGCTGCGCAGCTGGCGCAGCGCTGCCTGGGTCGGCCTAGTCGGCATGCTCGGCTCGCTTGCCTGGTTTACCGCCTTCACCCTGCAGAACGCCGCCCATGTCAGGGCGCTCGGCCAGATCGAGGTCGTATTCATGATCGGTGCGTCGGTGTTGTTCTTCAGGGAACGCATCTCCGCACGCGAGATGATCGGCGTCCTGCTCGTCTCCGCTGGCATAATCGGACTGGTGCTCTACGCCCGCTAGGGCGTCACCACGACCTTGCCGACGACCTTGCGGTTCCAGAGCATGGCGAAGGCGTCCATCGCCTTGTCCAGCGGGAACTCGGCATGCACGCGCGGGTGCACCTTGCCTTCGCGCGCCCAGTTCCAGATCGTCTCGACATTCTCGCGGCCCTTGTCGGGAAACTGGCGGCCATACTCGCCTGCCCGCACGCCGACCACGGAAAACCCCTTGATCAGGGGCATATTGGTGGAAACGGTCGCGATCCGGCCTGACGTGAATCCGATCACCAGAAGCCGCCCGTCAAAGGCAATGCAGCGCACGCTCTCGTCGAACACGTCCCCGCCGACCGGGTCGAACACAACGTCCGCGCCGCGCCCCCTGGTCAGCGCCTTCACCTTGTCGCGAAAGCCCTGGCTCACATTGATCGCGTAATCCGCGCCATGCGCGACCACCTTGTCGAGCTTGTCGTCAGAAGCCCCTGTCGCGATCACGGTTGCGCCCAACAGCTTGCCGACATCTACCGCCGCCATGCCGACACCGCCGCTGGCGCCGTGCACCAACAGCGTCTCGCCGGGCTGCAAATTGCCCCGCCGCACAAGCGCGACATAGGCCGTCAGGTAGGCCGCCGAATAGGAGGCAGCCTCTGAAAAACTCATGTTTTCGGGCTTCTTCTGCAGGCCCGCCACCGGAACTGTCAGGTATTCCGCAAAGGCGCCGAACCGGTTGCCGCCCGCCACTGCGTCGCCAATGGAAAAGTCCGTCACGCCCTCGCCCAGCGCATCGACGACGCCGGAAAAATCCATGCCCGGCGTAAACGGCGGCTCCAGTTTCAGCTGGTACTTGCCCTGCGTCAGCAGCAGGTCCGGAAAATTGACGCTCGCCGCCTTGACCCGCACGCGCACTTCGCCGGGGCCCGGTTCCGGCATCGGCACGTCGCGTATTTCGGTCCCGGAAAAATCATCCGTGATCGTATGGCAGACCAGCGCCCTCACAGCCGGCCATACATGTCGCGCACCATGCCCGCAATCTGGAGACAGGCCCGGCGCGAGCCCGGCGAGAAATCGGTGAAGGCCGTGAAGGCATGGGACAGGCTGTCATAGCGCTTGTGCTTCACATAAACGCCATCCCGCCCGAGCCGCAGCGCGTAATCGTCCCCCTCATCGACCAGCGGGTCATGTCCCGCCGTAACCACGATCGCCGGCGGCAGGCCCGACAGGTCGCCGCTCTGGCCTGGCGACAGCAACGGGTCGCTCCGATCATGGCCCTCTGGCAGGTACTGCTCCATGAACCAGTCCATCGTGTCGGTCGACAGCGAGAACGTATCGCCAAAGGCTTTGCGCGACGGAAATTCCTCGACCAGGTCCACGGCCGGATAGATCAGCAATTGAAGGGCCGGGACCGGCTTGTCCTGACGCTTCATCTCCTGCGAAACGATGGCCGCAAAATTGCCGCCCATACTGTCGCCGCCCACGGCCGCCACGCCTGCCGGGGCGCCATACTTGCCGGCATTGCGCAGCGCCCACTCATAGGCGGCGATCGCATCGTGAATCCCGGCCGGGAATTTGTGCTGCGGTGCCAGGCGATAGTCCACCGACAGGACCGGGCATTTGGCGATTGTCGCAATCATCGAACAGAATGCATTGCACGTGTCGAGATCACCGATCACGCCGCCGCCCATATGGTAATAGACCATCATCGGATGCGCCGGGTCCTGTTCGTCCGGCAGGTAGACGCGCACGGGAATCTCGTTCCTGTCCGGGCCGGGAATCTTGGAATCTTCGATGATGACACCCGGCTCCGGCGCGGCCGCCAACGTGGCAAGCTGCTCGCGCGTTGCCGCCTGCACCACCTCGGCCGGAAGCGATGAAAAGGGCGGCGCCTTGCGGCCGGTCCAGGCCACCATCTGCAATTGCGGCTCCAGCACCCGGCCATTGATCTCGAGCGGCTTGCCGCCCGCCATGCGCACGAGCAAGCCGCCCGGCAGTTTGAATATCAGTTTCGTGATTGTCTGCTGTAGACTCATGGCCCGGCTCCCAAACTGCCCTCTTCAAGCCAGTCTAGCCACCTTCCCCGAGGTCCGCCAAGCGCTTCCTCAAACAGCCGTGCCCGAGATCTCGCGCACGCCCGCCAGCAGAAGGGCCGAGGCGAATTTCGTCGCGGCATCGGCATTCACCGGTCGGCGCTGCAGCATGTTGTCGCCCATTTCCCTTGCAATGCCGATGGCTGCCGCCGTGAGATAGTCGATGTCGATCACCGGCGCCCCGGCCGCAGACAGGACATGGTCGAGATCGGACCGGATCTCACCGGCAATCGCCAGCATTTCCGGCGTATCCACGCGCACGCCGATCAGCGCCAGGTGCGGCGCACCGCCCTTGATCGCGTCCTCATTCTCCGCCGCGATGAAGCTGAAATAGGCATGATAGGCCTGCTGGATATAATCCTCGAACGTCGTCGCCCGCGCCCGCACATCGCTCAGCCGCGCGCGGAACCGGTAAGTGGAATCCTCGGCAATCGCCTCGAACACCTCTTCCTTGGACTTGAAGTAATTATAGAACGTGCCCGCAGCGAGATCGGTTTCGCGGATGATATCGCGCACCGTGGTGGCATCAAAGCCGATGCGCGCAAACACACGGCGGCCGGCCACCAGGATCGCATGCCGGTTGGCGGCCTTGGAACGGGCGCGTTTGCCGGTCACAGCGACCGTGTCGGAAGAAGGAGGCATGCACTATCCTTTTTGCGCCGAAAAGTTGCCGGCCAGTCGGGCCACCTTGCGCAACCCGTCACCAGACGTCAACTTTTTACACGCGCGGCGTGAATTGGCCAGACGGCTTGCTCAGTCCGCGATCGAGGCGCCTGCGGCGCAACACCGACAGGGCGATGCCGAACGCAACCCGGATCATGATCAGGACCAGCACGCCCAGCAATGGCTGGCTGGTCGCCAGGGAGAAGAAGGCACCGAGTATGATCGCCACGTGCAAGGTGACGATCCGGCCATAGGGGGCGAACATTTCGGCCGACAGGTTCGCCGTCCTGAACTCGCCCCTGCCGATATAGTCGGTCAGGAAGAACGCCGCATTGGTGACGACGATGACGGCCAGGAACAGTGCCATCCCCTGCCCTGAGCCAATCGCCCAGAGCACCAGGTCCATCGGGCCGTCTCCGGCACCGCCGCCGCCCGCGAACGATTTCAGGAACACGCCGTGCCCGTAGCAGAACATGCCATAGTGCAAGGTAAAGAACGGGATCAGGAAAGCCGCCGCGCCGAGCTTCAGGATGTCGCCCGTCGCCGCCCCCGCCAGCCGAAGGATCGTGTAGCCCCCGATGATCAGGTTTTCCAGCCAGTAGAGCGCTACCAGCGGGGTCGCCCCCCAATGGAACAGGATGATCGCGATGATCGGCAACAGGTCGGTCGCAAGGCTGAGCCAGGCCAGTGGATCACGATAGGTACGCGCCAGGAATGACGGATCGAAGAAACGGCTCGTCATGCCGCCCTGCCTGCCTGGTACATCTTGCCCCCTGCGTGCCTAGGAACCCGCCATCAGGAACTCATAGGCCGGAAAACTGAACGGGTCACGCACCTGCAGCCCCTTGGAGCCCCTTGGATTGTGATAGTTCCCGGTCAGGATCTCGTAATGCAGGTGGATCGCGGTCGCGTTGCCGGATTGGCCCATCATGCCGACCGGCTGGCCAAAGCCGATTTCCCGTCCGACCGCCACATTCGGGTCGAAATAGGCAAGGTGGGCATAGCGCGTATAGACGCCGCGCCCATGGTCGATCAGCACCTGCCAGCCATAGCCGCGCGAATTGCGGGCCTCGATGATACGTCCCGGCGCAGCGGCAAAAACCGGCCCGGATGGGCGCCGCGTCAGGTCGAGCCCGTCATGGAAGCGGCTTCCGCGAAAGCCGAAACCTGACGACAGGCAGACATCATTGGTCGGCACGGTCGCCAGCACCACGCCGTCGACAACGACCACCGGCTTGAAATCCATCACCCAGCCGCCCTCATGGGAAGGGGGCGCATTGCTCACCTTCATGCCGCTGCAGACCCGCAGGTATTCATTCGGCTGGTAAGCGCCCTGTGCCGGATTGTGCGGGTCGCCCGGCGGGCCGTAAATTGTCGGCGCAGGCGATGGCGCGGCGACAGCCACCGCAATTCGCGGTGGAGGTGCAGACGCGCACGCCGCAGCTGCCAGGAGCAGCAGGATGGCTGGGATCAGTCGGATCATCGGCTGCACCCTACCACGTTTCTCTTAATGTCAGGCAACCACACCTGCGCGTTTTGCGCCGCGCTTTAACTCTTTCAGCAGGTCCGCGACATAGACGCCGAAGTCCACCTGCATGCGGTGGCGCGGGCTGTCATAGAAATGGCCGAGGTGTTCCTGCTCGTCAGCCTTGGTGATCCGGGCCATTTCCGCCGCATCCGGGAAGCCATAATCGCCGGTCAGCGCAGCAGCGACCAGTTTCGATTGCTGCTCGGCAAAATTAACCAATGTCGGCAAGGGCTGGGCCAGTCCCAGGAAAAACAGCGTCTCGAAGCCCGGCTTCACCATGCGCTTGTATAGCGGGAACGTATTGTCCTGCGGCGTCAGTTCCGGCTGCTTCAGGAAGGGGAAGGTCACATTATAGCCTGTCGCCCAGACGATGGCGTCCACCTTCTCGCGTGAGCCATCGGTGAACACGACCCCGTCGCCGTCGAGCCGCTCGATGCCTGGTCTCGGCAGGATGTCGCCACAACCGACGCGCGTCAGGAACTCCCCCGACACTGACGGGTGGCCGTCCAGCGGCTCGTGGTCGGGTTTCGGCAGGCCATAATCTTCCATCATGCCGATCGTCTTCTTGATCTTGGCCCGTGCCAGCTTGCGCCCGAGCTTGCTCGGCAGCCATGCCGGCAGGGCCGCCTTGTCCGCCGGCGTACCGTCCATGTATTTCGGCAGCACCCAGACGCCCCGGCGCATCGAGATGAACAGCTTGTTCGCGATCGGCCGCTGCGACAGTTCGGAGGATATATCCATCGCCGAATTGCCCGCCCCGACAATCATCACATTCTTGCCGCGGAAGTCATACGGCTCGAACGGGTCGCGGTAATGGTGCGAATGGACCTGGTAACCATCGAAATGCCCGGGATAGCTCGGCATCCGCGCATCCCAGTGGTGGCCGTTGGCGACAACCAGCGCATCATATTCGCGGCTCTCGCCCGTCGACAGCGTCACCTTCCAGCGCCCACCCGGCAGGCTTTCGCAATCGGTCACGGCCGTGTTGAACGTGATCGTTTCGCGCAGGCCGAAATGGTCCACATAATCGTGGAAATATTGCAGCAGCTGGGCATGGTGGGGGAAATCCGGCCAGTCGTCCGGCACGGGATAATCCTCAAAGGCGAGGCGCCATTTGGACGTGTCGATATGCAGGCTCTGATAGCAGGACGAGGTGCCGTTCGGGTTCTTGTAGTACCAGTTGCCGCCGATATCGTCCGACATCTCGAAACAGTCATATGGCAGGCCATGATCCTTCAGGCGCTTGGCCATGGTGAATCCCGAGCATCCTGCGCCGATGATGCATGTTTTCGGTTTGTTGCTGCCGTCAAATGCCATAGGCCTCTCCTCCCGCTGCGTGAACTGTTTCCACGTCAGTGACCAGATGTTATCCGGGGCGGCTGGAACGTCAAACGAAGAGGCCTCTCCCATGAGCGATGACGCGACGTCAGCACCGGAAAGGGGCCCCCTGCCGCTCCGTCTGATGCAGGAAAACCTCGACATGATCTCCGGCGTCATCCCGTGGGGGCGCCGTCTCGGCTTCCGCATGACCAAGGTGGAAAAGGGCCATGTCTGGGGCATCCAGCCCTGGAAGGAGCGCCTCGTCGGCGATCCCGATACAGGTGTCATACATGGCGGCGTGCTGACCGCCTTTCTCGACAATCTCTGTGGCACGGCCGCCGGCTCCGCCATGGAACAGGCGCGCTATGTCGCCACGCTCGACCTGCGCATCGACTATATGCGCCCGGCCGACCCGCGCCGCGACATTCTCGGCGAGGCCGAGTGCTATCACGTCACCCGCTCGATCTGTTTCACCCGCGCCTGGGCCTTCCACGAAACCCGCGACAAGGTCATCGCCACCGCCGCCGGTGCCTTCGCCATCACCAAGCCGCGCGCGCCCTCCACGATGGGAGGCACCGATGCCGAATAATCCAGGGCTCAGCCGCGCCGAAGAGGTTGCCGCCTTTATCGCGCGCACGCCATTCGCGCAGGAACTCGGCATGCACTGCGAAGTCATGGGCGACGAGATGACAGCCATCCTCCCCTTCCAGGACAAGCTGATCGGCAATGTCGCCATCCGCGCCATCCATGGCGGTGCGATCGGCGCCTTTCTCGAGATCACGGCCATGGCGCAGGTCTTCCTCGTGACCGAGCACCTGACGCGCCCGCCCCGCCCGATCAATCTCACCATCGACTATATGCGACAGGCCCACGCGAAAGACCTCTACGCCCGCGCCACCATCACCAAGATGGGTCGGCGCATGTGCTCGGTCCATGCCGAAGCCTGGCAGGACGAGAAATCCAAGCCCGTCACCACCCTGATGGCTCACTTCATGGTTGGCGGCGACTGACCCTTGAGCCCCCTCTCCCTCCGGGGAGAGGGGGTTGGGGTGAGGGGATACTGACTTCTCCACACGCCCCGGCAGCTCAGACGGCAGGGACATTCCCCCTCACCCTCGGTCCTTCTCCCAAGGGAAAGGGAGGCGCGCCACTTCACCAACTTATCCGCCCCCTGCCAACCTGCGCGTATAATGCGCCCCATGCCCGCCTTTTCCCTCCTCTCGCCCCTGCCCGGCCTGCCCTGGTACCTGCTGCCCATCTGGCCGCTGGTCTTCTGGCGCATCCAGCGCCTGAAGGCATGGTTCCGGAAAACCGGCGGTCCCGGCTCAGAGATGCTCTGGGGCGTGATGTGGAACGGGCGGGTCGTGGTCATCCGGCTGTCGGATGATCTCTCCGGGTATCGTCCGTGTACTTTTCGTGCACCGGTGTCGGGAAGGCTGAAGCTGGCGCTGACAGATACCATACATCCGTGTCCCCGGCGCAGGCCGGGGCCTCAGGCCATCCTGTCCGGAATAATCGCAAGAGATCCCGGCATGCGCCGGGAATACGGATTCAACTTGCCCGACACCTGACCCATACTTCACCCCCAGCACGCCCGAGCCTCTCCCCAAGCGCCCCCTCAAGGCGTCGCTGGCGCTACTCCATGGGCGCCGCGATGGCCGCCACCTCCGGAAAGGCACCCGCAATCGCCTGGTTCCAGCGGAACAGGTCCGGCCAGTTCTCGCCCTCATTGGACATCAGGCCGAGACGGACAATCACGAGATCGCGCGACGGCACGATGAAAATGGTCTGTCCCTCATGGCCCTCGGCGGCGAAGCTGTCCCACGGCGGCGCGTCACGGCGCTGGTAGGATGGCACCGGCGCGGCCCCATCCGTCGTCAGCCAGAAGCCCGCGCCATAGACGTTTTCCTTCGGCCCATCCGGATGCGAGCGGGAAAAATCCACCCAGCCTTCCGGCAACAGCCGCTCGCCGTCCCACACGCCATCGCGCAGGTAGAGATAGCCGAACTTCGCAAAATCGCGCGCCGACGCCCACACGAGTGAGCCACCGAGATACGTGCCGGCCGCGTCGAATTCCAGTTGGGTTTCCATGCCGATAGGCCGGAGGAGGATTGTCTGCAGGAAGGAGCGCTCGAGTTGCAAGCCTTGTTCAGTGGCAAATTCAGGCATTGGGATTTCCAGAACCAGGTCCTGGACAGCCCGCCCGATCAGATGAAACGCCGCCGTCGAATAGTTCCACACCGTGCCCGGCTCATGCAGCGGCGGCAGCTCGTCCTTGATATAGTCCAGCACATCGAACCGCCCCGGCCCGTACATCATCTGGATGACGTCATTGTCCGCCATGCTGGCCGCGCCGATCTCGGTATAGTCGAGCCCGTCCGTCATGGTCAGCCACTGGCGCCATGTAATCTCCGCCCGCGGATCGCCCGCGTCGAAAGGCGTCGGCATCGGCGCATCGATATCCTTGATGAAACCGAGCGCCACGGCCCGCCCGACCAGCGCCGAGGTCACCGATTTCGCCATGCTCCACGAAACCTGCTTCGTCTTCGGCCCGAATCCGTCGCGATAAGCCTCCGCCACCAGCCGGCCATGATGAATGATCACCACCGCTCGCGTCTCGCCCATCGGGCCTGCCTTCTCGCCCGCAATCGCCGTGTCGATCATGGGCGTCACAATCGCCGCGACGGCCGGGTCCATCTCGCCCGACTCCCAGCCCGCCGTCGGCCAGGCCAGCCCCTCCGGCTGCGGCGGCAGCGGCACCAGTTCCTTCGCCGACGCCAAGCCTCCGCAAAGGAAAACAAACCCGACAAGGCCCAGCCTGACCGCTGCGGAATTCAAGAAATGGTTGCCCACGACAATGCTTCTCCCCTAACCTTTGCGCCAGCTTAGGGGCATCTCATGAAAGTCGTCAAAGTCCTTCTCATCACGTTCGGTGTCATGATCGCCCTTATCGGCATCGGCTGGCAGGTCTGGCTGAAGGACCAGGTCGCCTTTGCCAAAGTGGCGACCGCCTATGGCGCCAAGCAGGTCTGTTCCTGCCTGCACGTCGCCGGGCGCGGGATGGACAGCTGCAAGGGTGATTTCACCACCGACATCAGCGCCGTGACCTTCGCCGACGACGGCGCCGAAACCAGTGCCACCGTGCTCGGCGGCCTGGTCGGCGCGAAAGCGCGCTTCGCGCCCGGACTCGGCTGCACGCTGGTCAAACCGTGAAGCGGCTGGCCCTCATCCTCCTGCTCGCAGGCTGCGCTTCGGCGCCAGCGTCTGCCGGGAAAATGCCGCCGCTGGACTGGATTTCCGGATGCTGGGAAAGCGGGGATGCGAGCTATCGTGAAGTCTGGTCGTCCTCCGAACAGGGCTATTTCTTCGGTTATGCCGTGTCCCTGCAAGACAATGCCGTGTCCTTTTTCGAACAGACCCGTATCGCACCAGGCCCGCCCGCAGTGTTTAACGCTTATCCGGCGGGCCAGGGTCCCTCGCTTTTTACAGAACGCGCACGGACCGAAACCTCGATCGAATTTGCGAACGCGGAACATGACTATCCGCAAGTCGTCGCCTATTGGAAAACGGATCTTGGCCTTTCCGCCCGCATCTCGCTAAGCGACGGATCGGATCAGAGAGACTTCGCATTCGTTCCTTGCGCCGCCCCGTCCTGATCCAAGCCGCTGATATTTAGGCCTTGCTTAAAGGGTTTGTAGCAGCGTGCCGTGAACCGCGAGAGAAAGCCTGATGCCAGCAATCCCGGATTCCGGAGACCTGACCGCGACGCCCTATTGGCGCGTATTCCTGCTCTTCCTCGTGACAGGCATCGGCATTCTGCTGCTCGATGGCCCGCCGGGCGCCAGCTTCGCGGCCGACGTCGACGATATTGCCCGCAAGCTGCAGATCGCAGACCTCCTGCGGGACGGGCAATGGCACGACCTCTCCTGGCCTGTCCTCGCCATGCCGGACGCCTATGTCACGCCATGGTCCAGGCTGGTTGATGCGCCCTATGTGTTCGTGACCTGGCTGCTGGGCCCGTTCATGGGCCCGCAAGCGGCCTTCGCCGCCGCGCGCCTCGTCGTGCCACCGCTCTGGTTTGTCGCCTATGCCGCCCTTGCGGCCCGCGTGATCCAGCACCTGTCGGGGCCCCGTTTGCGGGCGCTGCCGGTCATTGCTGCGGCGATCGCATCGTTGCTGGCCCTGCCCGAATTCTATCCCGGGCGGATCGACCATCACAATGTCCAGCTTGTCCTGATGCTGGCGCTCTGCCTCGGACTGGTCTCCCCGCATCGATACGCGGGCGTGCTGATCGGGATGGCCAGTTTCCTGTCCGTCGCCGTCGGGCTGGAGTGTGCGCCCTTCGTCGCCTTGGCTCTGGTCGGCCTAGGACTTGCGGCTGTCTGGACAGGCGACACCGACCTTGTGCAGCGTCTCTCCCAGGCTGGCCTGACATTGTTGATCGTCAGCCTGCCGGCGAGCGCCGTTCTGATTGGGCCCGGCGCGATGGCGCAGACCCAGTGCGACGCGCTGTCGGCGCCCTGGATTGCCGCTCTCTGCCTCGGCGGGCTGGTCCTCGCAGCAGCGCCGCGCCTCTGGCAATCCCAACGCTTCGGCGGTCGCATCTCACGCCTGCTCAGTCTCGCTGTCCCGGGCACGATCCTGCTGGCAGGCCTGTGGCTCGCTTTCCCGGCTTGCCATGCCGGTCCCCTGTGGATGATCGACCCCGTCGCGAACGAATTCTGGTTCTCCCGCATCCCCCAGGAACACAGCCTGATTGAAGGCTATGCCAGAGGGGCCCCGCTGGCCATACCGGTGGTCATGGGCGGACTGATGGCTGTGCTCATCGCAACCTGGCAAGGGGCCCGGCCCCGCACGGCGGGCGCCTTGGTCATCCTCCTGTTGGCCAGCGCTGCACTGCTCCTGACCGTCCTCCAGACGCGCAATTTCAGGTTTCCGGCGGTCTTCGTTCCATTGTTCGTTCCCTCAGTGATGATCGCGCTTCCGACGGTCACTTCGTGGACAAAGCGTCTCGTCCCGCTGGCCGTTCCGCTCTGCCTCGGGCTGGCGCTGGCTGGTCTGGTCAAGCGAACAGACCTGGCGATCGAACCTATCCTTGTGATGGAAGGCGATGCCTGCAAGGACGCCGACCTGTCAGCGCTCGACACGGCCCCGCCCGGCATCGTGATGGCGCCCTCGGGCCTGTCATTCACGCTGGCTGAGCATATCGATGCAACACAAGGCCCCCACCAGCTTGCATCGCTGCCATTCCACCGCGCGGCTCCCAGCATCAGCCGGGTCGCGAAAACATTCATCGTGGACGACAGCAAAACGCGCCGCGAAGCGCTCGCGCCCTTCACCTATGTTGCGGTCTGCACCACGAACGTGACTTTCGATGGCTCGATCGCCCCGCTCTACGAGGCCCTCAGCGCAGGCAAGGAATGGCCCGGACTGGTCGACCTTGAATCGGAGAACACTTCCCGGTTCCGCCTGCTCCGCATCGATCACGACGCACTGAAATAGCTGCGCGGGACGTCGCCCTTCCCTATTCCTCAGTGACCGGCCCACCGGCGAACAGCCCGGCATATTCTGGTTTCAGGAAATCACGGAACACCGATTGCGGAACGACCGACTGATAGGCTCCTTCGGCATAGGACCCGATCTCATAGGGCGCGAAGTGGACGACAAACCCGCCAAACGTGCCGGCGTCCGTTGATGCAACCAGGCCAATCTCTCCGCCCAGCACGCTGCTGGCCGATATCGCATCAGCGGTTTCCGCCCGGAAGGTTTCGACGGAAGACCCGCCGCCGACTTTCTCAGACCGCTGCTGCGCCATGTCGGAGAGAATGAGCGGAAGGCATTCCACCATTGCGCCGGACGGGTCGGCCAGCAGGTCGCGAAACGACATCTGCATTCCGCTCTGAATACTGTAGATGCGCGCATCGGTTCCATAGTTGCCGTGCGCGCCGCCCGAATAGGCCGCCGTGAATCCCTCAAGGCTGATCAGGTCGCCTGCTGACGCCTCCAGCGCCCATCGGATCGACAGGCTGTAGGGCGTGAAATATTCAGGGTCCGCCTCTCGATACGCCAGCGCATCGGCATCCATGGCCTCTATCCGCCCGCGTGAATCCTCGACCAGCTTGGCGGCAATGTCCGGCGCGACCTCGAACAGGAGATCATCAATACTGGCGGTGCCTACGAAATAGTCCTTGGTCACCTCCAGATTACGCGGCACGTCTGCGACCGCTTCGGGATCGACCGCCGGAATGTTCTCGCCAACCAGATGGTCGCCATCCTGGGTGACCTCCGTGTCCGGCGCATCAGGCGCCTTTCCGCAGGATCCTATCAAGAGCACACCCAGCGCAGCGCAACAGGCCAGTCTCAACATCACATCGTCTCCCCTTACAAACTCAGCAGTTCGGCATCCCCGCCCTGCGCGGTAATATTCACCGTTACCACACGCTCATTGGCGAAACGATGGAGGTAATACGGCCCGCCGGCCTTTGGCCCGGTGCCTGACAGCCCTTCCCCGCCAAATGGCTGCACGCCGACGACAGCACCGGTCATGGAACGATTCACATACGTATTCCCGACGGGGCACACGGATTTCACGGTGGCGTGGAAACGCTCAAGGCGCGAATGCACGCCCAGGGTCAGGCCATAGCCCTTTGCCTTCAGTGCGGCACCAAGCGTCTTCACATTGTCGGGATCATATCGAAGGACATGCAGGACCGGCCCGAAATTCTCTTCCTGTATCTGGTCTATCGACGACAGCTCGACCAGAGCGGGACCGAAACCGAACCCCTCCTTGCCGATCTTGCCGGAATCGATCTGATGGAGGACTTTCGCTTCCGTGCGCATCTTGTCCAGGTGCTTTTCGAGCAAGTCGCGCGCGTCGGCGTCGATCACCGGGCCGAGATCGGTATCCGCCTCGGACGGATCACCCAGCTTCAATTCATTCATGGCACCGATCAGCCCGTCAATCAGGCTCTGGGCCGTCGACTTCGGAATGAATGCGACCCGCAGCGCCGAGCAGCGCTGGCCGGCAGAGCCGAAGGCGGACACGATCATGTCGTCGATGACCTGTTCCCTCAGCGCTGTCGTGTCGACGAACAAGCCGTTCAGGCCGCCCGTTTCCGCGATCAGCGGAATGATCGGACCGTCCCGGCCGGCAATCGTCCGGTTGATCAGGCGCGCTGTCGATGTGCCGCCGGTGAAACAGACGCCCGACACGCGCAGGTCGGATGTCAGCGCCGCGCCGACCGTCTCGCCCCGGCCCGGCAGCAAGTGCAGCGCGTCGGCGGGCAAGCCCGCTTTCTGGAACAGGCGAACGGCTTCGAACGCCACCAGCGGCGTCTGTTCGGCCGGCTTGGCGACGACCGTGTTCCCGGCCGCAAGGGCGGCCGCGATCTGGCCGGTGAAAATGGCGAGCGGGAAATTCCAGGGGCTGATGCAGCAGAACACGCCGCGCCCGTGCAGCGACAGGTGATTGGTCTCGCCGGTCGGTCCCGGCAGGCGTACAGCGCCTTCGAACTCCTGCTCTGCCTGCGCCGCGTAATAGCGGCAGAAATCGACTGCTTCGCGCACTTCAGCCACACCGTCGGCCAGCGTCTTGCCTGCTTCGCGGGCCATAAGCGCGATCAGGCGCGGCGCGTTGTCTTCCATCGCATCGGCCATGGCGCGCAGGTGTTCCGCCCGCTTCGATCCGCCGAGCGCGTCCCAGCCGGGCTGGAATTTCACGGCCGCTTCAAGCGCCGCATCGATCGCTTCGGGACCTGCTTCCTTGCAGGCGCCCAGGATGTGGCCTGTGTCAAACGGCACCCGGATCAACTCGCCACCGCCGGTATCTGACTTGCCAGATACGATCGCGCCCGCAGCAATGGCCGGACTGTCGCGGAAGGATTTCAGCGCCGAGGCCATAGCCTGGCGCACAGCTTTCTGGCTGAGATCGAGGCCGGTTGAATTGCGCCGCTCCGGTCCGTAAAGGCGCGGCGGTGTCGGAATGCCCGGATGCCGGCGCGGCCCGATCTCGACCCGCGTGATCGGATCGTCCACGACGTCTTCGACCGGCACGTCCGGATCGAGGAAGGAATGCACGAAGCTCGCATTGGCGCCGTTTTCGAGCAGGCGGCGGACGAGATAGGGCAACAGGTCCTTATGGGCGCCGACCGGCGCATAGACCCGCACGCGCCGACCCGCTTCAGCCGCATCATACAGCGCCTCACCCATGCCGTGCAGGCGCTGGAATTCATAGTCGGTGACACCCGACGCCTCGGCCAGAAGGTCGACCGCCGCCAGCGTGTGGGCGTTGTGCGTAGCAAACTGCGGATAAAGCTTCGGCGAGGCTTCGAGTATCTGTTTTGCACAGGCAAGATAGTGAAGGTCGGTGCCGGGCTTGGTCGTGAAGACCGGGAAGTTCGGATAGCCCTCGATCTGGGCATGCTTGATTTCGCTGTCCCAATAGGCGCCCTTGACGAGGCGGACCATGAAACGCTGTCCGGTCTCGTCGGCGAGACGGGCCAGTTTCTCGATCACCGACAGCGTACGTTTCTGGTAAGCCTGGATCGCAAGGCCGAGGCCGGTCCATTCCCTGAGAGACGGTTCGCGTGCAAGACGGTCGAACAGTTTGAGGCTGAGCACCAGCCTGTCGGCTTCCTCCGCATCAAGGCAAAGGTGAATGTTCGCTCCCGCAGCCTTTTTGCACAGGCCCAGCAGGCGCGGGTAGAGTTCCGCCATCACGCGGGTCTCGTTCACGGCCTCGAAGCGCGGATGCAGCGCGGACAGCTTGACAGAAACGCCGCTCGCCTTTTCCGGCGCCGTGCCGATATCCTTCTCAGCTGAAACCGCATCGATCGCCAACTCATAGGCCTTCAGGTAGCGCGCCGCATCTTCCGCGGTCCGCGCGCCCTCGCCCAGCATGTCAAAGCTGAAATGGGCGGCCTCGCCTGACTTCACCATGCGCTTGCCGCGCTTCAGCGCTTCCTTGACAGTCCGGCCAAGGACGAACTGTTCGCCCATGATACGCATCGCCTGCATCATGGCTGCGCGGATCACCGGCTCGCCGCTTTCGCGAATCAGGCCGGAGACGAACGCTCCCGGGCCTTTCTCAAGCGATTTCGGCACGCCAATCACCCGCCCCGTCAGCATCAGGCCCCAGGTCGACGCATTGACCAACCAGCTTTCGGACTGGCCGAGATGGGACGCCCAGTCGCCCGAGCGAATCTTCTCGGCGATCAGGTCGTCGCGCGTCTCGGCGTCCGGCACCCGCAGCAAGGCCTCAGCAAGGCACATCAGCGCGAGGCCTTCGGAGTTCGACAGGCCGAACTCTTCGAGGAAACTTTCCATCATGCCTTTCTTGCGGCCCCGGCTGCGGGCGATCTCGACAAGTTCGCGCCCGTGGCGAACAGCGGCCTGGCGCGCGCCGTCGTCCAGCGGGGCCTCTTTCAGCAATCCTTCAAGCAAGGCCTCCTCGTCATCGAATTTTTGGGCGTCGAGATCATCCCAGGCGAGGGAGGCAGTGGGCAGCGAATCAGGCATATGGGATTCCGAGGGGTAAAAGTTTAAAGAGCGCCGGTTCGGCAGAGCAAAAGCCTGCCGGGTATTTCATGTTTACGGGCACAGTCATATCGGCACATAGAGGCAAACGCGAGCAAGATTGCAGTTGTTCCGCCTCTTTACGCACAGGACCAACCCCGCCACATTGCCGCCGACCGTAGGGCGGCCTCAAGGAGACCCGATGCGCATTCTTCTGATTACCGACGCCTGGGACCCCCAGGTCAACGGCGTCGTGCGCACGATGAAGCGGGTGATCGCCGAATCCGAAGCGATGGGCCACATCTGGGAAATCGTGCATCCCGGCGACGGCTTTCGGACTGTGCCCCTGCCGACCTATCCCGAAATCAAATTGGCCCTGTTTGCCCGCAAGAAGATCGAGGAACGTTTCCACGAGTTCGAACCCGATGCGATCCATATCGCTACCGAGGGCACGCTTGGCATGGCCGGCCGCACCATGTGCCTGATCGTCAAGCACCCGTTCTCGACAGCCTACCATACCCGCTTTCCCGAATATGTTTCCGCGCGCCTGCCGATCCCGATTTCAGTCGGGTATTCCTTCGTGCACTGGTTCCACAAGTATTCCGGCAAGGTGATGGTGCCGACCCCGTCAATGGTCGAGGAACTGAAGGCCCGCAACTTCATCAACCTTGTTGCCTGGACGCGCGGCGTCGATACCGACATGTTCAATCCGGCCAAACGCATTCCGGAAGGCGCCGGGAACGACCCCTTCAAGGGATTGCCGCGCCCGATTTTCCTGAATGTCGGTCGGGTCGCTGTTGAAAAGAATATTGAAGCCTTTGCAGAACTCGACCTGCCGGGGTCGAAAGTCATCGTCGGCGACGGGCCGCAGCTGGAAGAGCTGAAACGCAACTATCCGAAAGTGACATTCCTGGGAGGCAAATTCGGCGAAGAGCTTGCTGCCATCTATGCCAGCGCAGATGTGTTCGTATTTCCCAGCCTGACAGACACGTTCGGCCTTGTCGTGCTGGAAGCGATGGCATCGGGCATCCCTGTTGCGGCCTTCGACGCAACCGGCCCGCGCGACGTCATTCCCGGCTCAAATGCCGGGACGATCACGCCCGTCGGCGGCGACCTCGCCCAAGGCGCGCGTGACTGCCTGGCGCTCAGCCGCGAAACCTGCCGCGCCTATGCCGAGACCTATAGCTGGAAATCCTGCGCCGAAGCCTTCATCGAAAACCTCCAGCCCCTGCCCGCCCCGGCACGCCGCCGTTTCTGGCAGAAGATCCGCCTGCGCCGGCGCAAGAAGCCGCCGATCGAGGGGCTGTAGGCCCAAAAAAAACCGGCTGCCTTAAAAGCAGCCGGTCAGATTTTTGCGGGTCAGGCGCGCAAGCCTGGTCGGCTTATTCAGCCTTGAGCCCCTCGACGACCACGCGCTGGGCCGCGCGATCCTCGTCGCTGAGCGGAATCAGGCCTTTCTCGACGAGGTAGCCATCCGGGCCGAATGCATTGTCCGAGGTGAAGGCTTCGACAAAATCAATCAGGCCGGGCACAAGCGGCAGGTTCTGCTCTTTCACGTAGATGAACATCACGCGTGACAGGCCGTATTCGCCCGAATTGATGTTTTCGAATGTCGCCGGCACACCGGCCAGCTCTGCCCCTTTGACCCGGTCTGCATTCTGTTCGAGGAACGAATACCCCAGCACGCCGATAGCCGCTGGCGTCTTCACCAGCGACTGGATGATCGCCGTGTCATTCTCGCCAAAATCGATCCAGGCGCCATCCGTGCGGATTGTGTGGGCCCGGTTCTTGAAGGCATCCTTGTCGCTCTCCTTCAGCGCAGCCAGTTCAGGCAACGCCTCGGCGCCATGTTCCATACCGAGTTCAACAAATGCGTCACGCGTTCCGGATGTCGGTGGCGGACCGAACACCATGATCGGCTCGTCCGGCAGGTCGGCACTCACATCGTGCCAGGACTTGTAGGGATTGGTCTGGAAACCGCCCGCGCCGTCCGGAACGTCCTGGGCCAGGGCGAGGTAGAGCTGTGTCTTCGTAATATCGAAATCCGGGCCTTCCTTCGAATTCGCGACGACGATTCCGTCATAGCCGATCTCGACTGCGGTAATTTCCGTCACGCCATTGCCGGCGCAAAGTGCGGTTTCGCTGGCCTTGATCGGACGCGAAGCATTCGAGATCGACGGTTGGTCCGGGCCGACGCCCTGGCAAAACGCCTTGAAGCCGCCGCCGGTGCCTGTTGTCTCGACGATTGGGGTCGGGAAACCGGACGTCGCACCAAACCGTTCAGCCACGGTGGTAGCGAACGGCGAGACCGTCGAAGATCCAACGATCTTGATCTTCTGGGTCGAACCGGACATTTCAGGCCGGTCAGGCGCGGCATCGGATGCCTCAAGCGTGGAAAGGTCTGTCTTGCCGCAAGCGACCAGCGCCAGCGCCATAAGACTGATTGCACCGAAAGTCATGCCAGATTTCATGAGATTTACTCCTGCAGAATCATTCCCGGAATCGGGTTTCGAGCGCCCAAATACGCTGCGGGCATGACAATCATGTCGAAGTTAAATGACGTTTCTGTGACATCCGTTTCGGGCGACTCATTTTTTCGCTTGCACTTCCCGTCACGTTCGCATATCTCACCCCCCGAATACGGATGTGGCGGACATCTGGGCCAACCCTTAAACTGGGGGCCCCCTGCACTAACGCCCGAAGCTGGTTAAAAGCCCTTTGGAGGTTAGGTGTCATGCACTCCTATGCTACCCCCTATAATATCGTGCGTTCGCAAGAACCCGATCTGCCTGTTTACTGCTTCCGCCCGGACCGGGTGACAGCAGCTGCGAAATGGTTCCGGGAAAGCTTCCCGGCCCAGCCATTCTATGCCGTCAAGGCAAACCCTGGCGTACACGTGCTCGACGCCCTGTGGGCCGCCGGCATCAACAGCTTCGACGTGGCGTCGGAAAACGAGATCGAACTGATCTACAACCGGTTCCCCGGTGCCCGCATGGCCTTCCTTCACCCTGTGAAGAATCGCCGGGCGATCTCGCGTGCCTACCATCAGTACGGCGTTCGCATTTTCGTGACCGACACGCAGGCCGAGCTGCAGAAAATCCTCGAAGAAACCGGTTATGCCCGCGACCTCACCATCATCGTGCGCATTGGCGTCTCGAATGATGGCGCAACCCTTCCGCTGACCGGCAAATTCGGTGCGAACGAAGACGACGCTGCAGACATCCTGCGCGAAGCCCGCCGCTATGCCGACGAGCTGGGCGTCTCCTTCCATGTCGGCAGCCAGGCGATGAAGCCATCGGCCTGGGCGACCGCCATGGCCGACGTGTCACGTATCATCATCTCGGCCGGTGTGACCGTCGATATCGTGGACGTCGGCGGCGGTTTCCCGTCGATCTATGCCGATACGCCGCCGCCATCGCTGGAAGCCTATGCGGCCATGGTCGAATCCTCGTTCGAAAGCATGTTCGTGCTCGAGAACGCCGACCTCTGGTGCGAGCCTGGCCGCGCGCTTGTCGCCGAAGCCGAAAGCCTTCTCGTGCGCGTTGAGCTCGCGAAACCGGGCGCAATCTACATCAATGACGGCTCCTACGGCTCGCTCTATGACGCCGTGCACGAGCGCTGGGCCTTCCCGATGCGCGCCATCACGGGTGACGGACGCAAGCTGCGTGGCATGGCCGAGTACACGGTCTATGGGCCAACCTGCGATTCAACCGACAAGTTCCCTGACAAGGTCTGGCTGCCAGCCGGACTGACCGAGGGCGACTATCTCGAATTCGGGAATATCGGTGCCTATGGCCGCGCCATGGCCAGCCGGTTCAACGGGTTTGGCGAGTCGGAAGTGGCGATCGTCCATGATGCGCCATGGCCGAGCCTCTACAATGCGATCGGCGCCGAAGTCATCGCGATCGGCTCCAAAGCCACGAAGTGAGCGTCCGGGAAGCCGTAACGCCTGAGGACTAGCGCCAGATCCGGCGACTCCTCGGGCGGGCTTGTCAGGTAGGCTGAGCCGCCGACACCACGCGCTTCGGTTTCATGTGGCAATACGCGGATCGTTTGCCGGGCGATCGCAGCGCCTGAATCGACATAGCTGACCCCGTGCGGCGCGCTGGCGATCAATTGGCCGCGCACGAGCGGGAAATGCGTGCAAGCCAGCACGACCGTATCGATCTGGTCGCCGCCGGGGGCGTCGAACAGCGGGGCCTGGGCTGCTGCAATCGCCTCGATCGGCACGTCTTCACCACGCGCATGCGCCTCGGCGAGCCGCACGAGTTCTATGCTCCCGTGCATGATGACATGGTGCCCGCTGGCAAACTCGTTGATCAGCCGCGCCGTATAGGCCCGGCGAATCGTTCCCGGCGTTGCCAGAAGGCCGATGGTGCCCGTCTGGCTGAAGGCGGCCGCCGGCTTGATCGCCGGGACGGTCCCCACCACCGGGATATCGAGGACGGCCCTAATCTCGGACAGGGCCAACGTGCTCGCCGTGTTGCAGGCAATGACGAACACGTCCGGCCTGACATGGTCGCACAGCATCTTGGCGACCCGTGGCAGGCGGTCTCTCAGGGCCTTGTCGGACTTGTCGCCATACGGGAAAAAGCCGCTATCGGCTGCATAATGCACACCCAAGGCGGGTCCGAGCGCCCGGATTTCCTCCGCTACAGTCAAGCCGCCAACGCCTGAATCGAAGACCAGAACCCGGCCGCGCGCCGGGGATGGAACGAAATTGGTAAACTGAAAGTCGGTCATGGCAGGAAATTATTTGCATTCGCTCGCGGCGAAAAAGGGGCAACCACGCAAGTTTGGCATCAGATTTGTTGTGCACCGCACAATATGAGCCTATTATCCTGTTCAGAAACAAGGAATTTCATTCATGATGGACCTCTGGCTCGCGCCCTGGCGCGCATCGCTTTCCCTGACCGCGTCGATGCTTGAAATGATGCTGACAGCTCAAAAGAGCCTGGCAGGCAGCGAAAGTATTCCAGCCTTCCAGCCCATGGACGAGGCGCGCATGCGCGAAGCCTTCCACAAGGCAGCCGATGCCAACCTGCGTCGCTGGGGCGACACGGCCGACGCCGTGAACAACCTGCCTGAATGGTATCGTGACCTGGCCCGCGTACCGGGCGGAATCATGACCGACTGGTTCGATGCGGCGCACCGCGTGAAGCAGGACTAGAGCAGCGATCCGTACAGGTCCGGCCGCCGGTCACGGAAGAATCCCCAAGCCGCCCGTTCGCGGTCAATCAGGTCGAGATCGAACGTCGCGAGTATCACGCCTTCGGCCTTGCGGTCCATGTCCGCCACGACTTCGCCGGTCTGGTCGGACATGAAGCTCGTGCCGTAAAAGGCCTGTCCCTGCTCGTCGCCTACGCGGTTTGCGGCGCAGACCGGGATCACGTTCGACACGGCATGCCCCAACATGGCGCGGCGCCAGCGCGCGGCGGTATCGAGGCCCGAATCCTGCGGCTCGGCACCGATGGCTGTCGGGTAGAGCAGCACGTCTGCGCCCATCAGGGCCATCGCGCGGGCCGCTTCCGGAAACCACTGGTCCCAGCAGATGCCGACGCCGATTTTTCCCTTTTTTGTCTCCCAGACGCGAAAGCCGGTATTGCCCGGGCGGAAATAGAATTTTTCCTGGTAGCCCGGCCCGTCGGGAATATGGCTCTTGCGGTAAACGCCGAGGGCAGCGCCGTCCGCGTCCAGCATGACGAGTGAATTGTAATAGGCCGGGCCGTCCTTTTCATAGATCGACACCGGGATCACCACGCCGGATTTCTTTGCAATTTCAGCGAGTTGCACGACAGCCGGATGTGTTTGCCACGGCAGGGCGCGGGCGAAATGCTCTTCTTCCTGAGTCTTGCAGAAATAGTAGCCGCAGAAGAGTTCGGGCGGCAGAACGACATCCGCGCCCCGGCCTGCAGCCTCTTCAACGAATCCGGCGACGCGGTCGATGTTCGCCTGCACGTCGTCACTGGGTGAGAACTGGATGGCGGCGAGGGTGATCGAGCGGGTCATGGGCGGGGGTCCGAAGGGGGTGGCAAGGGGGGGGATGGTCCAGGCACGGGCCGGATCAGGCGGGTATCTCGCGCGTCATGCAGTGGAAACTGCCGCCACCGCGCAAAATGTTCAATGCCGGCAGGCCAATGATTTTCCGGCCGGGAAACAGCGGGCCGAGCTCTGCGAGGGCGACAAGGCTGAAATGCGCGTCATAGGTCGGCACGAGAACGGCGCCATTCGTGATGGTGAAATTCATATGGCTGGCCGGCACAGGCTTGCCGTCCCCGAAATCGACATGGCCCGGTGAAGAGACGGTCGTCACCATCAGGCCGGCGGCGCGCAGGCCGTCCTCGATGGCAAGCAGGATGTCGGCGTTCGGGTCATCCGGCCCGGTCGGATGCTGGCACAGGACATGACCCGGCGCGATGAAGCGCGCGATATTGTCGACATGGCCGTCAGTATGGTCGTTCAGCAGGCCGTCGCCAAGCCAGATCACCTCGTTTACGCCAAAGGCATTGGCCAGAGCGGCTTCGGCATCGGCTTCGGTCCAGTTGCCGTTCCGGTTCGGGTTGAGCAGGCATTGCCGCGTCGTCAGCAGGCGCCCTTCCCCGTCAACGTCAATCGCGCCGCCTTCGAGCACGATTTCATGGGCGCGCACGCGGATGCCCTCGACACCGGCGACGGCGGCGGCCGTTTCGGTATCGCCGGGCATCAGGTATTTGCCGCCCCAGCCGTTGAAGCGGAACGTCTCGGCCTGCGGCCCGCCGGCACCGGTGGTTATGATCGGACCGGTATCGCGCAGCCAGATGTCGCCGGTTGGTACGTCAACGATCTGCGCGACATCGCCGACAGTGGCGCGGGCCGATTGCGCGGCTTCGTCGGATCCCGCTGCCAGTTTGACTGGCAGGAAGGCCGCGGCCGCACGCACAAAGGCGGCAATATCGCTGCGGGCACCATGGAAATCGCCGCCCCATTCGTCGGCAAGCCGGGGCCAGCCGCACCAGAGGGCGGATTGCGGGGCCCATTCGGGCGGGAGGAAACGCGCTGGTTCAGTCATGGTCGCAGGGCCTTGCCACAGGTTTCAAACAAGGAAAAGGGCGGCCCGCATCGCGAACCGCCCTTCCCCAATTCATATTCCGGATCGCGTACGATCTAGAATTCGTACTTGATACCGATCTGAACCTGCCAGAGCGACTGGTTCAGCGTTTCCTTGCTCAGCGACGTGTCGAGGTTGTTGTAGACGTATTGTCCATTCTCGATCACGGCATTCGCGACTTGCTGCTTGTACTCGTAGCGTACGCGCTCGATCTTGCCGGCATCGCTGTCGAACAGGTTGCCCAGGTTCTCGATGTCGAGGAACAGGTTCGTGCGATGGTTTTTCATCGCACCTGGCAGTTCCTGCTGGAGACGAAGGTCTACAATCGTCGACCAACGGGAATTGTCACCGTTACGTGGCGCAATTCCGCCTTTGTAATCGTTGAGCTCCGACGTCGCAATATAGTCGAAAAAGGCCTGCTGCATGGCAACGTCGCCACCGAACGACTGAGCCGAGAAGAGCGGATCGTTGAAGCCGGTCGGCACGTAGAACGTCGCGCCCGCATCGTCCGCACGGCTCTCGGTGATGCCGAAGACGTCGGCACTACCCGTCGTGTTGAACGTGTAGGTGTAAGGCTGGCCCGAACGACGCGTCGCGAAGAGAGATGCCTTCGTTGCGTAGTCAGCAAAGAATTCCTTCTCCCAGTCGACGCGCATCTTGAACGAATGTTCGACTTCGAAGTTGGACGTCCCTGTCCGCGGCACCTGGTAGCTGTAACGCGGCGTATCGGAATAGTTCGACGTTGCAGTCGACGACGTACCCATGCCGATGTCTTTGACGTCAGCGTGCGTATAGCTGGTGAAGAAGTCGAAATCACCAACAGGCGTTTCCCAGTCATTGCTGGCCGAAACAGCCCACAGGAGCGAATGGCCCTTGTCGACGCTGCCTACAGCCAGCGCTTCCGGTCCGTCAGTGCAATCATAGACAGGACGGCCATCCGGCGATGCGGACACAGGGTCACCGCAACGCAGGTCGTACCAATAAGGCGCATTTTCCAGCTTGTTGTACAGCACGTCAGCCGTCACCAGCCAGTTAGCATACGTATTCACGGCAACGCCGAGATTGGCTTTCCAGGTCGACGGGATCTCGAACGTATTGTCGAGCGCATTGACCGGGCCGTCCGGCGTTTGCGTCGCCAGCTGGTCCTGGAGGTAACCAGGGATGTAATTCCCCGTAACAGGATCCGGCGTGTTCGGAACGGCGATCGTTCCGAAATCCGAAACCGAACCGTTGATCACACCATCATTGGAGTAGCTGTTCGAGATCCAGACGCTTGGCGAACCGCCAGAGAAGCGGCCAACGCCGCCGCGAACCGTGACATCATCGTTGGCGTCCCACTTGAACGCAAAGCGCGGAAGGATGACGTCCAGTCCGTCAATATCATTGGTGTTGGAGAAGCCGTAACGGTTGATGAAGTTCTGGTTCTCGCGGATCTGGCCTTCCGACTCGTAGATGTCGTAGCGAACGCCGAACATGAGGTTCAGGTCGGAACGGATGTCCCAGCTGTCCTGCACATAGAAGGAGTTGTAATTGTAGCCCCAGATCGCCCGCAGGTCGTTTTCATCATTCGTGATGGCGTTGTCATAGGTGACGCCGGTCGCGATTTGGTTCCGCAGGTCGTCAATCGACGCAAAGCGGTAGGTGCCTTCGGAGTTCTGGGCGAAGAGGTTGTCGACGTCGACTTCCTCGCGCTCGATACCTGCCGTCAGGGTGTGGTCACCGTAGAGGTACTCGGCCTTGAGCTTGTACTGCATGAAGTCCTGGTCGAGTTCGTTTCCGTGGCGGAAACGGTCTGGACCAAATGCGATTACCGCACCCGTCGATGTCTCGACGGAACCGAGGAAGAATTCAGCGCCGCTCAGGCTGTCCTGGCCGGTAGCCTGGGTCGTCGAAGCGATCTTGAGTTCGGTTGAGAAGTTCGGCGTCCAGTCGGAATAGAGGTGGCCGATATAGGATTCGACCTTTTCGGACCGGTTGTACCAGGACGAAGGGAAACCAAGATCGGCGCCCTGCAGGAAGTTGTTGCCGTTCTGCTCGACGATGCTCGAGCCTTCGGTCTTGATATAGGTGAACTTGGCACGGTGATCATTGGAGATGTTCCAATCGATGCTGCCGAGAATTTTCTCGTCTTCGACCGGCGGAACACCTGCGAATGAACCGACGTCAAAACCGTAAACCGACGACATGATGTCGGTGATTTCATTGACGTCTGCAGCGGTCACGTCTTCGATATTGACAGCGCTCGAACCGATGGGGCCGCGATTGAGCGCAGCAGCCTGCTCGAACTTGTCGTACGATGCGAAGAAGAAAAGCTTGTCCTTGATGATCGGGCCGCCGAACGTGCCGCCAAAGGTTTTCTCGTCGAACGTGCGGTCCACCGTACGGCTGCCAAGCTTGTCGCCGGCCATCGAGTCGTCGGTCTTGAAGTAGAAGGCCGAACCGTGGAATTCGTTGGTACCAGATTTCGTAACGGCGTTGATCGTGCCGCCGGTAAAGCCGTTATATTCCGTGCCGAAAGGCGCGGTCTCAACCGAGAGCGATTCGATCGCGTCGTACGAGATGGGCGACCGCTGGGTCGGATAGCCGTTGGCGTTCAGGCCGAAACGGTCATTGAGGGCAACGCCGTCAATGGTCAGCGAGTTGAAACGGTTGTTCGCGCCGGCAACTGTCAGTTCTTTTTCGCCGCCGGACTGGACGTTCACGCTTGCGAACGGGTTGAGTTCAGCCGCGTCCGTGATGTCACGTCCGATCGAGACGACATTGTTCAGGGCTTCGATGCCGAGCGAAGTTGCCAGACCATCGTTGGAGAATCCGGTCTGAAGCTCGTTGGCCGTCACAACAACGGTCTCAAGCTTGCGCTCGCTGGAAACCGTGAGGTCGAGCGCATAGGTCTGGTCAAGGCTGATAAAGACGTCCGTGACGGTGAAGGGCGAGATGTCGGCGCCGGAGACTTCGACGGTGTAAGGGCCGCCAACGCGCAGGCCGCGCGCGGAGTAAACACCGTTGGGTCCGGTAACAGCCGCAGAAACGGTGCCGGACGGTACGTGCGTGACGACGACAGTAGCGTCAGCCACTGCTGCACCTTCAGAATTTGTAACCTGTCCGCGAATGCTGGACGTTGTAACCTGCGCGGAGGCGATGCCCGCGACGCTGAGCGCGAGGGCGGAAACCGCCATGCCGCGACCGAAAGTGTTCCAATTCATCATGATATTCCCCTGATGCAAATGTGCCCCCGACCTTGAAACCTGAGCAAGGCCGGCTAGCGGTCGCTTACTCCCGCTGGATGACGGATTAGTGACAAGTTTTTAACAGTTCAACGGAGCACCCCGTGAATCCTGTCATTCGATTTGCTGCGATGCAAAAAAGCCACGGTTTGGGCCCGCAAGGGGCAGGACTTGCCTGAATTGGGGGCTGTATTCGACGGACAGTGCGCTGCATAAGCAGAGAACGTATCAAGGTGAGACGACATGGCAGGCCTGAAACACGAATCGGATTCGGCACTTCTCCGCGCAACGCTGCTCGGCCTGGGCCTGCTCCTTGTGCTGCGAATCGGGTTTCTCATGGCCGCCCCGCTGAACCTCTATGCCGACGAGGCGCAATACTGGCGCTGGGGCGAAACACTTGACTGGGGCTATTATTCCAAGCCGCCGATGATCGCCTGGGTGATCCATGCGGTGACGAGCCTGTTCGGCAATGAAGAATGGGCCGTGCGTCTGGCCGCGCCCTTCCTGCACACGATCGGCGCCGTATTCCTGTTCCTGCTGGGGCGCGCGATGTACGACGCACGCACAGGCATGTTTGCGGCGTTCGGCTATGCGCTGATGCCGGCCGTGATCCTGTCATCCGCCGTGATCTCGACCGACGGGGTGCTGATGCCATTCTGGTGCGCCGGGCTCTATGCCTTCTGGCGCCTGCGCAGCGGCGAAGGCCGCTGGGCCAGCGCCATGGGCCTCGGCGTCGCGCTCGGCGCGGGCTTCCTGTCGAAATATGCGATGCTCTACTTCCTGATCGGGATTGGGCTGGCACTGGCGCTCGACCGGGATACGCGCAAGGCGCTTGTCTCGTGGCAGGGACTGGCCGCATTGCTGGTTGCCGCCGCCATCTTTGCGCCGCACCTCGCCTGGAACGCCGCCAATGATTTCAAGACCGTCAGCCACACGGTCGACAATGCCAATCTCGGCGGCGACCTCTTTCATCCCGCCCATGCGCTGGACTTCCTGGTCGACCAGATGGGCGTGTTCGGCCCGATCAGCCTGATCTCGCTTGTCTTCGGCCTGTTCGTCATGCGGCGGTCGGACTACGGCCTGATGGGGCGCGACCGCTGGCTGCTCTGCTTTGTCGTGCCTGTACTCGTGATCATCCTGGTTCAGGCCGTCATCTCACGCGCCAACGCCAACTGGGCGGTGACGGCCTGGCCCGCAGCGAGCGTACTGGTGGCGGCCTGGCTGATTCGCGCCGAACCCAATCGCAGCCTCTGGTTCTGGATTGCGGGCCTCACTTTCGTGGCGTTGCTTCTGACGCCAGACCTCAATCTCTGGCTGCGCGTGATCATCGGCGGCGCGATTGCCGGTGGAATGCTCGGCTTTGGTCATTTTCAGGCCTATCGCCCGGCTGGCCTTCTATGGACCAGCCTTGCCGCTCATGCGCTGCTGGCGATGTTTTTCGTCACGGTCGCCCTGTTGCCGGCTCACATGTCCACAGAACTCGGTTTCGACAATGCGCAGAAGCGAACGCGCGGTTGGGACATTGCGGCGACAGACGTGTTCGAGAAGGCGGCTGAGCTGGGCGCGACATCCGTGCTCGTCGACGAGCGCGAAGTCTGGCACGGCCTCGACTATTATGCCCGCAACCGCACAATGCCCCTGCTCTCGTGGCGACGCTATGGCGTGCCGAAAAGCTTCTCGGAATCTGCCCCACTCGCCCCGCCGCTGGACGCAAAGGTGCTTGTCGTCTCGTTGCATGCGGAAATGCGCCCGATGCTGCGCAGCGACTTCAAGTCATTCGAATCTGTCGGAGAGATCGTGATCCCGCTCGGCACGCGCGGCAATGGCTGCCCGTTGGCGCGGCGGTTCCATCTTTATGCAGCGTCAGGTTTCGCGCCAGACCTGCATGATGATGACTGGGAAGCGCGCCACCGGGGCCAGTCTGAATTTCCGGCGCCCCCCTGCCCCTCGCCAAAGGATCAGTGAGCGGCGGCGCTGTCGCCCCAGAGCTTCTTGACCCGGGCGTCACGCCCGCAAGACGCGCGATAGTAGCGGTACTTGAGCGGGTTCTTCTTGTAGTAATCCTGGTGATAGTCTTCGGCAGGCCAGAAGGTTTCGGCCGCGATCACCTTTGTCACGACGGGTGCGGGCAAGACGCCTGAGGCATCCACAGCGGCAATATCAGCTTCGGCGATTGCCCGCTCGTCCGGGTTCACCACGAAGATGGCGGTGCGATAACTCTCGCCCTTGTCGCAGAACTGGCCATCGGCATCGGTCGGATCGACATGGTGAAGGAAGTAGGAAACGAGATAATCGTAGGATACGACGTCCGGGTCGTAGGTGATTTTCACGGCCTCGTAGTGACCGGTGTTTTCGTGACTGACCTGCTTGTATGTCGGGTTGGCAACCTGGCCGCCCGTATAACCCGATACGGTATCGATGACGCCGTCGACCTTGTCGAAATCGGACTCAACGCACCAGAAGCACCCGCCGGCAAACACGGCCGAAGACAAGCGCTTGGGCACCTCATTGGTCGGCCTGTCCTGCTCACCCGCGCTGGAAATGAAGGCAAGGCCGATAGCCGCAATACCGGCGACAATGGCGACAAACGGGGCGGAACGGGTACGCATGACAAACTCACTCAACTGATCGACGGTGGCCTGACGAGCCGTCTACAGCCACATATGGGACAGACGCTGCTGTCGAAAAGGCCGCAACCGCACACTTAACAAACTTGTGTTGATCGCGTGTTGTCGCGGCGTGTCGAAAATGAGGCAATGCCGTGTTCTCAGGCAGGCCCGGTGAGCACACGCACGCGCACGCGGCTGGCCCGGCCTGCAGCATCCACTGCAGTCACCGTGTAGAATCCCTCGCGCGTGGGCGTCCAGACAGGCGCGCCGGCATCATCGACGTCGCACGGCGCGCCGTCGACATACCAGGACAGCTCGCCGTCGCCGCGCCCGGCCAGTACGAAGCCGCGCGCCGGGGCGCCGTCGACCTTGCCAGCCCAGAGTTCAGCCTCGCTCGGCGGGAACAGGATTTGCGGCGGTGCGGCTGCCGCGAAGTCGCGCATCGCGCCCCGTGATTTCAACCGCTTCTCGGATGTAAGCCGCCCGCGCGCCTCGCCCGTGTCGCGCAAATGGTGCGCTGCCCGGTCGGCAATCTCGAACAGGATCGGCAGTGCGGCGTCGCCTCCGGTCACACCGGGGCGCGGCGCACCGTCGGCCCGGCCAACCCAGACAATGATCGCCAGGTCGCCCGCCACACCGGCCGCCCAGGCATCACGGTAGCCATAGGACGTACCGGTCTTGAATGCGATCTGCGGCGCGTTTTCCGTCAGGCGGCCCGGTACGCGGCCCACTGGTGTCGGGCCGTTTTGCAGGATGCGGACAATCTCGTCGGCGCTGGCCTCGCCCATCAGGCGGCGGCCGGGCCGCTCATGGGTCGCGGCTTCCTCATCGGCGCGCCAGACCAGCGGCTTGGCCACGCCCTTGTCGCCGAGTGCGGCATACAGCACGGCCAGCTCACGCGCGGTGAGACCCGCCCCGCCCAGCGCAATCGCAAGCCCGGCTTCATGGCTGGCCGAGCCCGCAATCCTTGGGCTGGCGCCGGCCAGGGCCAGTTGTGCAACGAAACGCTCTGGCCCGACCTTGTCGAGCATCATCACGGCCGGCACGTTCAGCGAGTGCTGCAGCGCGTCCGAGACCCGAACATCGCCCCGGAACATGCGGTCGAAATTTTCCGGCTGGTAGGCAGCAAAGCGTTTCGGCAGGTCCGAGATCAGCGTGTCCGGCGCGGCCGTGCCGTCGTCGAACGCCATGGCATAGATGAAGGGCTTCAGCGTCGAACCCGGCGAACGCGCCTGCGCTGTCAGGTCGAGCCAGCCGCCCGGCCGATCGCGCGAGGCCGACCCCGCAATGGCCCGCACCGCCCGCGTCGGAATGGACACGACCAGCGCCGAAACCTGGACATCCGCCCCGCCAGCCTCGGCCTGCGTCAGGGCTATCCGCTCGACTTCTGCCTGCAGGCCCGCGTCCAGTGTCGAGTGCACATCGCCGCGCGGCCCGCTGGCCAGCGCCTTGGCCGTGCCGTGCCAGGCCCGGTCCGGGAACTCACGGCGTCGCCCCGGCACGCCGGACGCGGCGACATCGGCCACGTCTGTCTGGGAAAACACGCCATAATTGGCCAGTTTCGTCGCAACCCAGTCGCGGGCCCTGGCTGCATTTTCCGGGTGGCGGTCGGGGCGGCGCGCCTCGGGCGATTGCGGCAACGCGATCAGCAGCGCAATTTCGTCGTCCGACAGCCGGTCCGCCTCATGGCCGAAATAGCTCCAGCTTGCCGCGCGCACGCCTTCAAGATTGCCGCCATAGGGCGTGAGCGTCAGGTAGAGCGCGAGTATTTCGTCCTTTGTCAGGCGCCGTTCGATCTGGTGCGCCCGGACAATCTCGATCAGTTTCGACCCGACATTGCGATCGCGCGGCTCCAGCATGCGCGCCGTCTGCATCGTGATTGTCGACCCGCCGGACACGACCCGGCCGGACAGCGCCGAATCCACCGCCGCCCGCACCATGCCCAGCCAGTCGGTGCCATTGTGCCGCCGGAAGCGCTTGTCCTCGACCCGGACCAGCGCGTCGATGAATGCCGGGTCGATCTTGTCGAGGTCGCCATGGAAACGCCAGCGTCCGTCATCTGTCGGGAACGCCCGCAACGGCTTGCCCGCCCGGTCGGTGACCATGGCTGAAATGGCGCCTGCCCGTTCCAGCGGCGGCGGCAGGACCGTATCCAGCGCAAAGGCTGCGCCGGCAAGCAGGGCAAGACCGGCAAGGAGACGCCCGGCTGGCCCCATGCGCCTACTTGCCTCCCGCCGTCGATCCCGGTGCACCGACAATCGTCACGCGGCCAGCAGTCGAGCGCGCATAGACGGCTGGGCGATACATGTCTTCGGCCACGACGCCCGGCATCGCGAACGATCCCGGTGTCACGGCCCGCACGACATAGGCCAGCGTCACCGGCTCGCCATAAACATCGACAGCCGCGACGAAGCGATCATCCTGCGCCTGTTGCGATTGCGCATCGGCAATCTCGCCGACAAAGGCGAACGCGCCAGAGGACTCGCCCTTGCGGCGGCCGTCTGCCGGACGCAACACGGTCTCGATCTCGAAGCCGGCCGGCAGGAGATCGGCGATGATGACCGGGTTCAGGCGGCGCTCGAGCGGTGTTGCCGACACACGCACAACCAGCTGGTCACCCTGGTTGACCCTCGACAGGTCCACGCGGCCACCGGTCATGGTATAGAACGTCTTGTCGGTCTTCAGCTTGGACGAGGCCGCAGGCGGCGCCTTTTCCGGTGCACCGGTCACCAGCACCGTGCGGAACATGGGCGCCTTGCCTTCGAGCTTGAACGTCACACCCGAGGCAACCTGGGCCTCTGAGATGAGGTACTGGCGCTCATTGTCATTACCGCGGCCAAGGCCTTCGACGATGAGGCGGAACGCATTCGCACCCTTGTTGAAGTCGTTGACGGCCAGAAGAATGAACGCCTTCTCCTGCGTCGTCAGCTCGTCCGCATCCGGCACATCCTTGCCAAGCCGTTCGGCAAGGCGCGCGACAAGCGGGGCCATGTCCGCTTCACTTGCCAGCGCCATGACACCGGCCACGTCACGCAGGGGCGTCTGGTAATAGTCGCCGCTATTCTTGTAACCGAGCGCTTTCTCGGCCGATTCAAAAGCCGAGTTCGCTCGCGCCCGATCCCCCATATAGGCGAGGCCCGCACCGATATGCGCCCGGGCCAGCGGGCTGTCGATATTGGGCAGCTCACGGTCGTGCAGGTAGCGAAGGCGGGAAATGTCCGCCTCCCCGGCCTTGGCCAGGACATAGAGCGCATAGGCTGACGCACGGAACATCATCTGCTCGGCCGTATCGTTGGAATACTGGCCTTCATAAACATCCGTATCATAGCCGTAGACACGCCACTGGTCGCCGGTCGAAACAGCACGCAGGGCGCCGTATGCCCGGTCGAGCGCCTCGTCGGGAACCGAATAGCCTGCCGCCTTCGCCCGGTAGATGAAGTCGGTCGAATAGGCGCCGAGCCATGGCGAGGCATAGCCGTCACCTTCTCGCCACAGGCCGAACGCCCCTTCCGATCCCTGACGGTTCAGGATGGTGTTGACGGCCGTCTGCACGCGGTCACGCGCATTGTCGCGAGACCCCCGAGCACCCATCGCCACCAGCTGCTCGGAATAGAGCAGCGGCATCGCCCGGCTGACCGTCTGTTCAGTGCAGCCATAGGGATAACGGTCGAGCGATGCATACAGGGTCGCCGGGTCGACCGGGATGCTGGAAAATCCAACCGTCACGTCAACCGAACCGGGCACGTAACCGGCCAGCAGTTTCGGATCGACCGAATATTGCTGGCCCGGCTGCATCAGCACGCTGGTCGAACGGGTTTCCGGCAAATAGGGCGAGCGGGTCTGGATGTCATACGTGTGCTGGACCCCGAAATTGTTGGGGCCTGTCACCGCCATGCGCACCTGCGAGATGCCTTCATTCTTGGCATCGACGCGCACCGGCGCATCCGAACGCTTGCCGGTTTGCAGGGTACGGATCAGTCGGCTTTCGGCTACCTCGATCGATCCGGCCGCAGAAATCTCCGCCGTGAACTCGCCTGCTGGCAATTCGACATTGTCGATGCTGGCCGTCAGGAACGCCTCGTCGCCGGGTGCCATGAAACGCGGCAGGATGAGGTCAGACGGCGCCGCATCGCGGACCGTCATGCTGGCTTCGCCTTCGCCGAGCCCGGTCTTCGACCAAGCCACCGCCATCAGGCGCAGCTCGCCATTGAAGTCCGGCATGTCAAAGCGGACCTTGGCCTTGCCTGAGCGTCCGACCTCAACCAGGCCGGAGAACAGCGCCACCGACTTGGTGGGGACAACTGTCAGGCCTTCGCCGCCAAGCTGGTCGCCGCCGGTCCGCACTTCAGCCGGCAGGCCCATGTTGGGATCAAGCAGGCGCCCATAATCGTCATACTGTTCAATGCCGAGTGCCTTCTGGCCGTAATAATACGCAACCGGATCCGGGCTCTGGAATTTGGTCAGTTGCAGGATGCCTTCATCGACGGCGGCAAGCGTCAGGAAGACAGGCTCACGCGGGCCACCGCCGAAATCGACTTCGATCACCTGCTCGCCGCGCGGACGGGCCACTTTCGGCGCATCAAGCGTCAGCGTGAACGTGCGCGAATCCATGTTCACCGGCACATGCACGACGCCAACGGCGCGGCGCGGCTTGGCCTGCAGGACAGGGTCACGTGCCGTGTAGACATTGACCATGACATAGGCGCCTTCGCCCCATTCATCGGAAACCGGCAGGCTCACCCGTGTGCCGCCCGCAGTCACATTGAGATTCTGGACCGAGAGCACCCGGTCGGTTGCGACAACGATCTGCGCCTGTCCGTCATAGGGCGGAACGATTGTGATCTCGGCTGTCTGGCCCGGGGTCGGCGACTTTTCAGGGCCCGTCACGCGAACGCGATCAGGTGCCTCGACGCCATCGTCTGACACGCGACCACCCCAGCCGACATAGAAATCGTCGCTGGCGGCCGCGCCGACATTGACGCCTTCTGCTTCGACCACGAGTTCATGGCTGCCCCATTCGAGGCCGCTCACCTTGATCTCGGCGGTCCCGCCGGTCGTGGTCGACACCACGCCCTCATTCACCTTGGTGACCGTGCGCGACCGGCGCCAGCGCCATTCCTCTCCATCCCGGTACCAGTCATAATGGTAGTCGATGGCCAGCATTTTCCAGGCCAAGCGCTGCGCCACGGCGGCGCCGTCGGCATTCACCGCTACCACCTGGAACACCGAGTCCCCGCCTTCCTCGACGGATTCATCGAAGCCGGGCTTCAGGCCGACATAGAGGTTTTCGGGCCGGTACGGCACGCGCACGCTGTCGGTCACCGCACGCCCGCCGGGCTCCAGAACGCTGACCACGGCATTGATGCGCAACGGACGCCCGGCATTGCTGCCCGCATTGCCCGGCGCGAGACGGACAATGGCGTCCCCTGCCCCGTCTGTCGTCTGGTCAGGCAGCTCGATGATGCGTTCCTCGAAGGTCGTGTCATGGCGCCCGAACGCAAAGCCGTCAAAGGCCGGGAAAGGGTTCGGTTGTGGCTCGAGCCGGGCTTCGGCCTTGACCGTCAGGCCCGCACCAGGCGCGCCATAGAGGAAGCGCGAAGCGACGGAAATTTCCCGCGTGCCGGCAAGTTTCATCGGTGTCTTGTCGTCCGTCTTCAAGTCCACGGCGATGCGCTGGGGCACGAAGTCTTCGACAGCGAATCGCGCCGCTCCGGATGCCTGGGGCAGGCCGTCTATTTCGATCACTGCGCGCCACTGGCCGCGCGAAGCCCCCTTGGGCAGGTCGAAACTGTTCAGCACGGCGCCGGAATCGGGATCGTCGAACCGGATTTTTTCCGCAACCAGACCATTCGGGCGATAGATGACGAGATTGCCAGCGCGGTCCTCCACCTGGCGTCCAGCCCGATCACGCAACAGCGCCGAAACCTTGACCGCTTCACCGGGACGATAGATCCCGCGATCTGTATAGACATACGCATCGACAATGCCCGGCGTGCGCCGCCCGCCAACCGCATGCTCCGACAGGTCAACCGGTGCCCGCGTCAGGTCCAGCGCAGCGAGTTCGCCCTTGGCACTGAAAGCCAGCACCATTTTCGGCGCCATGTTGCCGGCGCCATTGGTGAGCGGCTTGTCGAATGCGACACGCCCCTGCTCGTTGCTGCGCGTTTCAGCGAGGATTTCATTGTTCATGGCCACGAGCTGGACCGTCGTGTCCGGCACAGGCTTTCCGTCCTGCAGGGACCGCAGCGTGATATCGAGCCCGTTCTCGCCTTCATAGGCCGTGATCGCCAAGTCAGTCAGCATGATCCAGCGGCTGGACGATGCGGGTGGGCCATCCTGCGGGCCGAGTTTGGCCGCGTCGGTGATGCGCACATAATAGGCGCCCGGCTCCATCGTCGCAATCACGTCCTGCAACGGGAAAATCGACACGATCGGCGCATTTTGTTCGGCGGCAATGTCCATCGTGCCCGACCAGATTTCGGCCTCGACATCACTCGGGCTGTCATTGCCCCAGGAATAGGAATAGCGGCCCTGCGCGGTGGTTTCGCCGGCGGTGATGCTCTTGAAGGCCAGCGCACGATCATTCACGCGCGACACGCTGATATTCACCTTGTCGACGTTCACGGTTTCGATCGGCAGGCCGTCGGCATCCTCGCGCGGCAGGATCACGCCTGCGCCCTTGAAGCCCACATAAGGTGGCCTATCGGCAAAATCGATCGGCACGGTTTCTTCGCGCTTCAGCGTGCGCCCATCGGCCGCCGGCAGGCCGGACAGGATCGTCGCGGTGCGGCTGGTGCCGAAGGTCAGGCCGCCAATGCAAAGCTCGCGGCCCTCGACGCTCAGCGCCGGACGGAAGGCCGGACGAAAATCGACATAAGGCGAATAATCGGTCTTCGGGTCGAGTGCGGCCGAGAAGACGAGACAGGCCAGCGGCTGCTCGCCGCTCATGTCGATGCGATAGCGGAAATAGGAGAATTCCTGTTCCTGTGCTTCACGCGCCTTCTGTCGGCGCTGTTCGCGCTGGCGGGCGGCAACCTGGTCCTTGGGGGCACGCTGGACAACTTCGCCAGCGGCGCTGACTTCGTCGGACGTCTTGCTCTTGCCGCCGCCTCCACACGCCGCGACGAGCCCGAAAAGGATGGCCGCGATGACGATCCGATACTTGCCCCGCGTGCCCGTGATGAACTGCGACATGAACCTCTCCTCGGTTTTCTTTCAATATCCATACACTGGTTGGCCGCGGCACCAACAGGGCGCGATTGGGTCAATTCGAAGGAATATTGCGTTTTCGTCGTCGCTCGAAGGCGGTGGCGTCACGAATATCAGCCTTGCCAGTCGCTGCGCGGCATCCGATGTAGGCTCGCATGTGGGCCTGGCGCATCCTTGGCATGATCGCATTCGCGCTGGGCGCGATCGGTATTGTCTTGCCGATCTGGCCGACGACGATTTTCTGGATTGTTGCGGCCCTTGCCTTCGCCAAGTCCAGTCCGCACTGGGCGGACTGGATCTATGCCCGGCCTGGCCTTGGCCAGCCCATTCGTACTTTCGTCGAGACCGGCCGCATGAACATGCGCAGCAAGTCCGCCGCCCTCGCCGGCATGGCCCTCGCCGCCGCCGGGACGATCTACATCTTCTGGAACCGGCCCTGGACCATGGCGGCCAGCCTCGGGCTGCTGGCGCTCGGCGCCGCCTTCGTGATCAGCCGGAAGCCGCCCTTTGCCTCCGAAGATGAAACACCTAAGAACACCAGCAAAACACGACAGGGAGAGTAAACGGCATGGACCTTAATCTGAAAGACAAGGTGATTTTCGTCGCTGGCGCCAGCCGGGGCATCGGTCTTGGCATAGTCGAGGCCTGCCTCGCAGAAGGTGCAAAAGTCGCGATAGCCGCACGCGGCGGCGACGCACTGGAAGAGCAGCGCAAACGCCTCGCCGGCATCTATGGCGAAGACAAGCTCTGGGCCCGTGCCGGTGACTTGCGCGACAGCCAGACCATCGACTCTATGATCGAGGCCATCGAAACAGACTTCGGTCCGCTCTGGGGCGCTGTCGCCAATGTCGGCCTGCACCCCTGCCCGCCCGGCTTCGAAGTGGACGACGAGACCTGGGATGGCGGCATCAGCCAAAATCTCGATTCCGCCTTCAAGCTCGCCCGCTCGGCCCTGCGCAAGATGACCCCGCGCGGCGAAGGCTCCGTCCTGATGATCACGTCCATCGCTGGCCTCGGCGCCCTCGGCACACCGGTGACCTATGGCACCTCCAAGGCCGCAATGAACCATCTCGCCAAGGAACTCGCCCGCGTGGCGGGTCCATCCGGCGTGCGTGTCAACGCGATTGCTCCGGGTAATATCATCTTCCCCGGCGGAGACTGGGAAACCCGCTCCGAAGGCGAACGCGGCGCAGCTTGGAATAAATGGATTCGGCGCGAAGTGCCTCTCCAGCGGTTTGGCAAGCCCGACGAAATCGGCTCGGCCGCCGCCTACCTGCTCAGCCCGCTCGCCAGCTTCGTCACCGGCGCCGTCCTGCCCGTCGACGGCGGCCAGACCAAATAGACAGCAAGCCTGCGCAACGGCATCTGACCCAAATGTTTCGTTCTTCGGAACCTTGGTTGGACAACAGTTTTTGCCATGCTTGGCGGGTGGATCACAATCAGCTTGACGGACAAAAAACGCACCTTTAGGTTGCGCTTATTGGGAGGGGCTTTTCATGCGATCTGTTATTCCCGCAGTGGCTGTCGCCGCTGCGTCAGTGCTGTTCGCGCAATTCGCCAACGCTGACAAACTGGAAACCCTCGGAGCCTTTCCGATTGCTGCCCTGAACGTCAGTGTCGACGATGCCGACAGTAAATTCATGGTTGTATACGAGCGCATGGGCGAGACGGGAACGGCCGCTGTACTCGGCGGCATAATTGGTGCCGGGATAAATTCCGCTATCAATGCAGATCAGGACGCAGGCCTTGCCGAGCCCTACAAGGTGGCGGCTAGTGCGCTTGATCTCAAAGAAATCGTTGAAAGCAACATCCGGTCGACCTTAGAGGCCAAGGGCATCGATCCGAATACCGCACCAGATGTTGCGAGCCATCTGCTGCGCGTTGAAATCAAGGATTGGGGCCTTCTGCGAACCTCTTTCGAGGGCACCGAACTTTCTACATTCATGAAGCTTCATCTCGTCATGCGGGATGGAAAGGTGAAGGTCTGGGACGTTTACCAGAAAGAAGTCGGCAAGCAGGCCGACATCATCGAGAACATCACGCCGGAAACCCTTTCCGCTGCGATGGAAAAGCTCGCAGCAAAATCCGGCAAGCGGGTCGCCTACGAAATCATTTACAGATAACCAGATAAAAGGAAACGCCATGTTCAAGCCAGTCTTGATCGCCTTTGCTGCACTGTCGCTTTCAGCGTGCGCAACTGGCACAACAAATCTTACGCTCGGCCTTGCAGACGATGCCGTTAAGCCAGCCCTCCTTGCGGAAACCTCGCCGGAAGTGCTGGTTCTCAAGCGAGTGGATGACGCTCGCATTCCAGCGGAAAACTCGCGAATTGGCGACAAGCGCAACGGTTATGGCATGGTGATGGGCGCAATCGGAACGAATGCAGCGCCGACGGAGACGGTCGCAGAAGTCATCACCAAGACTCTCAAGGCAAACGGCCATACGGTCACCGACGCCTCGGACGGTGAGTCGCTTGAAATTTCGGCGGAACTGACCCGCTTCTGGCTCGACTACAAGACGGGACTGGTGACTGTCGAATTTTTCGGTGATGTCCAAATCAATTTTTCCCTGACTGACCCGGCCAGTGGTGAGGTTATCTTCAGCGACAAGTTCAAGGGCTACTATTCCGACAAGACTGGTGGCGGCCTGAGCAAGACATGGACCCGCGTGATGGATGCAGCCCTTGCCGACCTGTCCAAGGAAATCAGCATGTCAGCCGAGCTTATGGAGGCGCTCGACGAGCATGAGCGGGCCGCAGAAACAGCTGCCGAAGCCGTAAAAGAGCCGGTCGCGGACGACGAAGCCGGCGCCTGATCGCAGGCATCACTTCTGACGATTAAAGGCGATTCCGGACCAAATCCGGAATCGCCTTGTTTCCAGACTGCCTCAGCTGCCGATCAGCGTGGTCGTGCGGCGCGGGCCCTTTTCCATCTCGGCATGACCGGCGGCTTCGAGGCCCATGGCGCTCATCAGGGCGTGGTCCTCGTCGCCGTCCGGATTGTCAGTGGTCAACAGGCGGTCGCCGACAAAAATCGAGTTGGCACCCGCCAGCAGGCACATGGCCTGGCCTTCCTCGGTCATGCCTTCACGGCCCGCCGACAGGCGCACCCAGCTTTTTGGGAACACGATACGGCAGACCGCTATCGCGCGCGCCATTTCCAGCACGCTGACCGCCGGGCTGTTGCCCAGCGGCGTGCCTTTGATCGGCACCAGCATGTTGATCGGCACGCTTTCCGGATGCGGCGTTAGCTTTGACAATTCGTGAATGAGGCCGATCCGGTCGGCCCGGCTCTCACCCATGCCGAGAATGCCGCCGCAGCAGAGCTTCAGGCCCGCGCCGCGCGCCCGGCCCAGCGTTTCGAGCCGGTCGTCATAGGTTCGGGTCGAAATCACAGTGCCGTAATATTCCGGAGAAGTGTCGAGGTTGTGGTTGTAATAGTCGAGGCCCGCATCGGCGAGCGCTTCGGCCTGACCCGCTTCCAGCATGCCGAGCGTGACGCAGGTTTCGAGGCCCTCGGCTTTCACTGCCTCGATCATCGCGGCGACCTTGGGCAGGTCGCGGTCTTTCAGGCTGCGCCAGGCTGCACCCATGCAGAACCGGTCAGCGCCGTTTGCCTTGGCCCGCCGGGCCGCATCGACCACTTCGCCGAGCGGCATGAGTTTCGAGGCCTCAAGCCCGGTATCGAAATGCGCTGATTGGCTGCAATAACCGCAATCCTCGGCGCATCCGCCTGTCTTGATCGACAGGAGCTGGGATTTCTGGACCTTCCCGTCCGGCCAGTTCTCCCGCTTCACGTCCAGCGCCTTGCCGATCAGCGTGTCGAGTGGGCCTTCATAAAGGGCTTCGATCTCGTCACGGGTCCAGTTATGGCGCGGCTGTGTTGCAGTCATGGGGCAGTTTCCTTGCGGGAGGGGCAAACGGGTCGGCACCTGCTAGCCGCCAACTCGCGGGGGATCAAGCTTGCGCCCCGGGGGCCGCCTGCGGCATAGGCCTGCCATGCCAGACGCGCTTCCTTCTTCCCATTTTGACGCCGTCGTGCTCGGCGCGGGCGCGGCCGGTCTTTTCTGCGCCGGACGCATGGGACAGGCGGGGCTGAGGGTCCTCGTCATCGACCACGCGGCAAAGCCTGCCGAGAAGGTGCGGATTTCCGGTGGCGGGCGATGCAATTTCACCAATACCCGAACCGCGCCTGATCGGTTCATTTCGGAAAACCCGCATTTCGCCAAGTCCGCCCTCGCCCGCTACACGCCGGACGATTTCCTCGCGCTTCTGACGCGCCATGGCATCACGTGGCATGAGAAAACGCTTGGCCAGCTCTTTTGCGACCAGAAGTCCGGCGCGATCATCAAGGTGCTGCTTGACGAGCTGGAGTCGGGCGGCGGTGAATTGCGCCTCGGCACCGAAGTAACGTCCGTTGCCCACACCGATGGCCTGTTCACGGTGGAAACCTCCGTCGGTGCGTTCACCGCTCCGAAACTTGTCGTCGCCACCGGCGGCCTCTCCATTCCCAAGATGGGCGCGACCGGCCTTGCCTATGATATTGCCCGCCAGTTCGGCCATGACATCATCCCGCCCCGCGCCGCGCTCGTGCCGTTCGTGTTCACCGGAGCCGACCAGGAGGACTTCGCCTCGATCTCTGGTGTCGCCTGCGATGTACGGGCCAGCACAGACAGAGCGGCCTTTGACGAAGCCATGCTGTTCACCCATCGCGGCCTGTCAGGTCCCGCGATCCTGCAGGTCTCTTCCTACTGGTCACCCGGCGAACCCGTAACGCTGAGCCTCCTGCCAGGCACCGACATTGGCGAAACCCTGAAGGCCGCCAAGCGCGACCGGCCGATGCAAACACTCGGGTCTGCCCTGGAAGGCCTCTTTGCAAAACGGCTCGCAGAGCTGGTCCTCAAACGGACGAACCACCCCCCTGCCACCCGCCTTGCCGACACCTCCCACACCACGCTCGACGCCCTTGCCGCCACCCTCACTCACTGGGTCGTGCGACCTGCGGGAACCGAGGGCTGGCGCACGGCAGAAGTCACAGCCGGTGGGATAGACACGTCGGGACTGTCCTCCAAAAACATGGAGAGCCGCAAGGTTCCAGGACTCTATTTCATCGGCGAATGCGTCGATGTGACGGGCTGGCTCGGCGGCTATAACTTCCAGTGGGCCTGGGCGAGCGCCGCCGCCGCTGCGCAGGGCGCCTCTGCGTAACAAAAGCATTGCAACAGACTGCTTGACGCAAGGCGGCACTGGCCGCATGCGATGCGATTATGAGCAAGACTGAAAAGACAGCCAGCCAGCCGGCCCGCCGGACGCTGATCCTCGGCGCCAGCCTGCTGGGCGCCGTGCTTGTCATTTTCGTCATGGGAAAGCTTGGCCTTCTGCCCCGTGCAGACACGCTCAACGCCTGGATGGAAACCGTTGCCGGCAGCCCATGGGGCCTGCCTGCGCTGATCCTCGTCTTTTGCGTCGCAGCCTTTCTCGGCGTCCCGCAATTCGCCCTGATTGCTGCAGCCGTCGCTCTTTTCGGCCCCTGGCTAGGTTTTGCCTATGCGTGGATTGCCAACATGTTTTCGGGCTCACTCACCTTCTGGATCGGGCGCATGGCAGGTGAGCAGGCTTTCCGGCGGTATGCCGGCGCGACTGCGAACAGGCTGGCCGCCTTTGTCGGCCGTAACGCCCTTGCGACCAGCGCGCTCGTGCGCAATGTCCCGACCGGTCCGTTCATCATGGTCAACATGGCCTTTGGCGTCAGCACCGCGAAATACCGCGACTTTGCGATTGGCATGGCGGTCGGCATCCTGCCCAAGATCGCGCTGATCGCCTTTGCCGGCCAGAGCCTGTTTGCCGCGCTAAAGGGCAATCCCGGCATCGCCATTCTGGCCGCCTTCACCGCAGCTGCCATCTATGCCGCGATCGCATTGTATGCCCGGACACGGATGGCACCCAAGGGGCAATCTGTTCCCCTGATCAGCGACCCGCCGGTTGACACGGGAACGAAACAGGATGATTAAAAGCTCCATGTGGAAGAATTTGCCTCTCAGCCTCCTTCTTACCGGCCCCTGGCCGGAGCCGTCTGCCTAGAACCGGCAGTCGCGCGGCCAGGGGAATGCTTCAAGCCTCCTCACACTTCAATGCAGAGCCGCAAACCATGACTTCCAATCCTCATATCCGTATCTTTGACACAACCTTGCGCGACGGCGAGCAATCGCCCGGCGCGTCCATGACCCATACCGAAAAGCTCGAACTGGCGAGCCTGATGGAAGACATGGGCGTCGACGTGATCGAGGCTGGCTTCCCTGCTGCCTCGGACGGTGATTTTGCCGCCGTCAGCGCCATCGCCGCCCAGTCGAAAAGCGCCATCATCTGCGGCCTCGCCCGCTCCACGCCTTCGGACATAGAGCGGTGCGCCGAAGCGGTGAAGCACGCCGCCCGCCCGCGCATCCATACGTTCATCTCGACCAGCCCGGTGCACATGAAGCACAAGCTGAAAATGGGCGCGAACGCGGTGCTCGAAGCCGTCGGCCGATCAGTCGCCCAGGCGCGCAACCATACCGACGATGTCGAATGGAGCGCCGAGGACGCGACCCGCACCGACTTCGACTTCCTGTGCAAGTGCATCGATCTTGCGATTGCGTCAGGTGCCACGACGATCAACGTGCCCGACACGGTCGGCTATTCGCACCCTGACGAATATGGCGCGCTCTTCCGCCGCCTGATCGAAAATGTTGCAAACTCCGACAAGGTGATCTGGTCAGCCCATTGCCACAATGACCTCGGCCTCGCCGTCGCCAACTCGATCTCGGCGGTTGCCAATGGCGCCCGCCAGATCGAATGCGCCATCAATGGCCTCGGCGAACGGGCGGGCAATGCGGCGCTCGAAGAAGTCGTCATGGCGATGAAGGTACGCGAAGACAGCCTGCCCTTCTCCACCAGTATCAATCCGGCCTACCTGTCGCGCGCCTCGGCCATGGTCAGTCGCATCACCGGCTTCCCTGTGCAGTACAACAAGGCCATCGTGGGCAAGAACGCATTCGCGCACGAAAGCGGCATCCATCAGGACGGCATGCTGAAAAATGCCGAGACTTACGAAATCATGAAGCCGGAAGATGTCGGCGTCGCGAAAACCTCGCTGGTCATGGGCAAGCATTCAGGCCGCCACGCCTTCCGCGACAAGCTGGAAAGCATGGGCTACTTCCTCGAAGGCGACGCGCTGAACGATGCCTTCAAACGGTTCAAGGCCCTGGCCGACAAGAAAAAGCATGTCTTCGACGATGACATCATCGTTCTGGTCGACGACCAACTGGCGGCCGAGGGCGAACGGATCGTGTTCAAGCGCCTGCGCGTGGTCTGCGGCACGGATGGCCCGCAAACAGCCGAAATCGATCTCACCGTCGATGGCGAGGAGAAGTTCGCCATTGCCCGCGGCAATGGCCCGGTCGATGCCGTATTCAACGCGATCCGGCAAATCGTGCCGCATGACGGCAAGCTGGACCTCTACCAGGTCCATGCTGTTACTGGTGGCACCGACGCTCAGGCCACCGTCTCGGTTCGCCTGAATGGCGAAGGCATCATGGCGACGGGGCGCTCGTCGGACCCTGATACACTGGTCGCCAGCGCCAAGGCCTACCTCCATGCTGTCAACAAGCTCGAAGCCCGCAAGGCCAAGCGCAAGGCAGCTTGAGGAACCAAACCATGCCTCACGCGATTCGGGTGTGCAGACACTTTGGATCGCGTTAGGAAAACGGCATGGCCAACGTACACAATCTCGATTCGCTTCTGGCGAGCCTGACCGAATGCACCTCCGGTGAGGAGGTGACAGTACGCGACATGTTGGACGCCGTCGGGCGTCGGTCCTATGGACCCATCCTGCTGCTGCTCGGCTTTATCGCAGTCACGCCGCTGACGATCATTCCGGGCACCAGCTGGCTTGTCGCGCTGATCACATTGCTGATCGCCGGACAAATCGTGATTGGCCGGAAATTTCCTTGGGTACCCCGGCGCGTATTGGACATAACCTTTCCGCGCGCCGCCTTGGTGGCCGGAGTGGAGCAGACGCGCAAATACGTCCGGCCAGTCGACCGGGTGCTGAAGCCGCGGCTCGCCTTCCTGTCCGGCCCCCCTTTCATTGCGCTGGCCGCGCTGGTGTGCGTCGCCGCCGCGCTGGTAACATTCCCGCTGGGCCTGTTCCCCTTCGGCCCCCTCCTGCCGGGCCTGACCGTACTATTGTTCGGACTGGGCCTGACGGCGCGCGACGGCTTTGTGCTAGTCGCGGCGGGCGGCGGGCTTGCTGGCGCTGTCTGGCTGCTTTTCCGCGTGTGGTCTGCCCTGCCATTCGGGTGAAAACCGAAATTCCCGTATCAGGACAGTTGGCTTGCACCGCTTCGTCCCGGCCTGTTACATGCCCGGGCGCAGAATGCGCCGGGACCGCGGAAAATGACCAATCTCAGCTATTCAGAAGAAAGGACCGTGACGACCCGCGTCCGTCGCCGGTCCGCGCATCATATGCCGTTTATGCCGTATGGCGCCGTACCCCTATTCGGCCTTCTGGTACTGCTTTGGATCGGCATGGGCCCGTTTGCGAAGCACATCATCGAACAATCCGCCATCCGGTCCGCTGAACAGACGCTGGCTGCCAATGGTGCTGATTGGGCCCGGCCTGTCGTATCCGGCCAATGGGTGTGGCTTGAAGGCCAGCCACCTACCCGCATGGAAGGCGAGCAGCTCACTGCGCTGATGCGCACCTCCCAGACGTCGACCTGGCTGGGCCCTGCAGAACCGGTCACCCGCGTGTTTGCGAGGTTCGGAACGCCAGTTATCTCCCCCACCGCAACCCGGAAGCCTGAATGGACGTTTCGGCTGGACGAGGGGGAGCTGAGCCTCATTGGTATTGTTCCAAGCGAAACAGCTCGCAGCTCGCTCGTCGCCGCAGCCAATGGCCTGATCGATCCTCCGCGCATTGCCAGCGTCGCGGATTTGATGACAGTCACTCATGTTGCAAACGATCCGGCCTATGCCGCAGTTGCGCTTAAGGGAATTCGTGCGGTCGGCCGTTGTGATCGCGGTGTTGCGACGTTCCTGAACGAAGAATTTTCGTTGCGTTGCGAACTGCCGCAATCGGGCGTTTCCGGTCTCCAGCAAGTGATCGCCAGCCCCCAACCCATCGGTCGCCTGGGAAACATCGACATCCTGCCGAACGAGGCCGTCACAACGTGCGAAACGTCACTCTCCGAGCTGCTTGGAACCGCGCAGATACGGTTTGCCCCATCAAGCGCGGCGATCGATCCCGCCAGTTCCGCCCTGCTCCAGTCAGTTGCAGATGCGGCGAGCGGATGTCCCGGCACGCTGCGAATCGAAGGCCACACAGATAGCATGGGCAGCGCGAATGCGAACGAATTGCTGGGTGATGCCCGCGCCGAGGCTGTGCGCGATGCATTGATTGCGCGTGGCGTTCCAGCGGAGCGCCTGCTGGCCGAAGGGTTCGGCGCCCGCAGGCCAATAGACGACAACAGCACTGCAGAAGGACGCGCGCATAACCGGCGGATCGAAATTCGCGTCGTCCGTGCATCCGATTGACCCCAGCCGGGCATTCGGGCTCTTTTGACTTAGCGAGTTTATATCATGTGGTTTCTTCTTATTCAGATCTTCCCCCTTCTGCTGCTGGCGGCCGTTCTCGGCGCCGTGCTGGCCTATTGGTGGCTGAAAAACCGGCAGGAAGCCGTCACGGAGTCATATGAGCGGGTTTCCGAAAAGCTGGAGGCGCTAGGCGCGCGTCCTGAACCGGCTGCCCGGGAAGACTATGAGGCTGGCATGGCGCTGATCTCGTCGGCTGTCCGGTCCCTGCGTATGCCGGATATGGAACCCGTCACCCAGCGCCTGTCCTCGGTCGAAAGCGCCATTTCCGGGTTCACCGTGCCGGAAACCGATCTCGGCCCGCTTCAAGGCAAGCTGGACGCCGTTGAAACCAACATTTCAGGCCTTGATGCACGTCTTTCGCAACTCGATAGCCGACTATCCGAATTGAACAGCGCCCTGTCGTCCGTCTCCGGCGCAGTCGGAGGGCTCAGCAATACAGACCTGTCGCCCCTGGAAGGCCGGTTCGGGAAGATCGAGGAATCGCTCGCCGCCATGAAGGTTCCTGAAGTCGACCTCGGCCCGTTGCACAGCGGTCTCGCCCGTCTTGACCTCACCATTGCCGGCCTGGACAGGCCCCAGACCGATCTCGGTCCGGTCCAGGCCCGCCTGTCGGAATTCGAAAGCCGTATCGCCCTGCTCGGCGACCGTCTTGAAGCGGCCCAGAAACGCGATTTCGAAAAACTGTCATCTGAAATAACGGGTGTCGCCTCAGGCATTTCCGGTATCGAAATGCCGGACCTCGGCTCGATCTACCAGCGGCTGGTCAGCGTTGAGCACGCGATAGCGAACTTCACTGTCCCTGAAACGAACATGACACCGCTCTACGACCGGCTGGCGGCACTCGAAGAATCATTGGCGGCCATGCGCTCCAGCCTCCCGGGCGCGCCCGACCTTACACCTTTCGAACGGCGCATCGCGAGCCTTCAGGAAGCCTTCCTCACGCAGACCCCCACAGACCTGTCGCCCGTCCTGAGCGCGGTCCAGTCCATAGAGGGAAGTCTCGATCTCGAGGCCATGGAAAATCGCCTCAATGCGATCGAATACGGTCTCGCCGCGATCCATCACACGCTGCGCGCCCGCCCGGATTCCAGCGCCGCCCGTGCGGAGCGCGAACCGAAGACCCGGACGACGACGACCGTTGCACGGGCGCCAGCCGTTGAGCGCCGCGCTCCACCCGCCATTGTCGCGCCTGCCCCGCCACCTCCCCGCGACGTCGATCCCATCAACACCGCTCGCCGTGAAGATGACGAGGCGAACCTGCTCGTCGAAGCGGCTTTCGGCGACCCTGACGAGCTCGAGCGGATCAACGGTGTCGGCCCAATGTTGTGCGAGCTGCTGCACGAGGTCGGCGTGTTCTATTTCTGGCAGGTCGCCGAATGGAGCCCGCAAGACGTCAAATGGGTCGACGACAAACTGATGCACTTCAAGGGCCGTATCCAGCGCGACAAATGGGTCGACCAGGCACAGAGGCTCGCCGCCTTGCCGGACGCTGCGCGGCGGCCGGGATCGTAGGTAATTTCTCCACACGTCGCTTGACACGGATGGAAAGTCCGGCGACCCCATCGGCGTGAAACCTGCCCCCTCCCTCCCCCCCGTTCGGGGCAAGCTCCTGCAGGACGCGAGCCTTGCACCTTACACCTGGTTCCGGGTCGGCGGGCCGGCCGACTGGCTGTTCCTGCCGGCAGACGAAGATGATCTTTCAGATTTCCTTTCTGCGTTGGACCCGGCGGTTCCGGTAACTGTTCTTGGCGTCGGATCGAACCTGATCGTGCGCGATGGCGGGATCGAGGGTGTCGTGATCAGGCTGATGGGCAAGTACTGGGGCGAGATTGCAGCGCCGGGCGACCAGACCGTCACCATGCGCGCGGGCGCGCTCGACCTCTCGGTCGCAAAGGCTGCGGCAAGCGCGGGCATCAGGGGCCTTGAATTCCTGTCCGGCATTCCGGGCTCTGTCGGCGGCGCAACGCGCACCAATGCGGGTTGCTATGGGTCGGAATTAAAGGACGTGCTGCTCAGGCTCGAAGGCATTGCTCGATCGGGCGAACGCGCCGCGTTCAAGGGCGAAGGGGTGCCTGGCGACCTGCCCGAAGTACATTTTTCCTATCGCCACACGGACCTGCCGGACGATTTCATCGTGACGCGCCTTGTTCTGCGCGGCACCGGAACCGATACGCCGGCCGACATCCTTGCCGACATCGAAACCCTACAGGCGCGCCGCGCCGAGACCCAGCCCATTCGCGACAAGACGTCCGGTTCAACCTTCGCCAATCCCGATCCGCCCGGCACACCTGACCAGCGGTCAGCCTGGAAGCTCATTGATGCCGCCGGATGCCGCGGCTTGCGCGTGGGCGGCGCACAGGTTTCGGAAAAGCACTGCAATTTCCTCATCAATACCGGTGACGCTACCGCAGCCGACCTTGAAGCGCTTGGCGAGCTTGTCCGCGCACGCGTGTTCGAAAACAGCGGCATTCAGCTGAGATGGGAAGTGCGCCGCATTGGCCGGCTCCAGCCGCCGTCCTGATGCGAACTAGAACGTGCCGTTCAGTTCGAACGTGAAGATCGGTCCGAAATGGCGGGTGCGGGATTCGGACCGAACGATCGTTCCGAGGCGGTTGGGATCGTAAATATCCCTGCGCAGCCAGTCATGCTGATCGAGGATATTACCCACCACGAATTTTCCCGTCATGCCCAGAATGTCCTTGTGCTCGACATAGGCAAACGAGAAGGGCGGCTGATTGCCCGAATGAAGGCGTTCATTGAGCTTGTATTCGGGGTTTCCATTGTAGGATTCCAGATACACCCCAACCGCCCAATCCGTCAGCGGAATGTCACGGCGCAGCTCTGCATTGAGGTAGTAGATGTCGCTGCCATTGATTGGACGCTCGACGCCGGTCAACGGATCCTCGACACGGGAATCGCGCCATTCACCGCTGAACGTCAGCTCCGTTCCCGACAATCCGAGCTTCGCAAGCTTGAGCGTCGCATCCAGATCCGCCCCGATACGCCAGGCTGAATCGATGTTGCCCGGCCCGTCGCCGGCCCCGATCGGGATCCTGTCCACGATGTCTTCAATATCCGATCCGAACAGGGTCAGCGTTGCTGCGCCCCAGTCCTTGAAATCCTTCTCGGCAGTGACACTCAACTTCCAGGCTTGCTCGGGCACGATCTCGGAATTGCCCTGGCTGCCATTGCCCTGGTTCAGGTTCACCGATGAAATGAAGTCGAAAAAATCGAGCTGGCCGACTTCCCGGTCAAGCCGCGTGACGAGTTGGAGTGTTGGATCGACTTGCCAGGACAGGCTGGCGAATCCCTTCGGGCGGGTGAACGTGCGTACGTTCTCAGCATCGCCCGACTGGGAGAGTTCCGACATTTCCACGCCCAGCGAAACCTGCAGGTTGAGGCCTGGCGCGAGCGCCCGCCCATGCGTGACGGACATTTCTCCGCGTTGCTCTTCCACGCGCGAATTGGCATTCGGCAACGCCAGTTCAACGAGCGGTGCGCCACCGGTTGATCGGAACAATGCCGATTCGGCATCCAGGTAATTGAAGGCCCCTTCGAGTGACACCTGCCAGTCCCGTCCTGTCGAAGGCACCCAGGCGTATTCGCTACGAAGGATGTATTCGCCCTCTTCAACGCTCTGTTCGAATACAGATTCTGAAATGTCCGTGCCATCCAGATTTCCGCGAAGCACGTGGTCAACGGTCGGGCTGTCTTCGCGGCGGACAAGGGCGATTGTCTTCAGGCGTCCCGGTCCAAGACCAAATTCATAGTCCGCGCCGACCTCGGCATTCGTTTCGTCTTCAGATCCCTGAAACAGCCGGCGTCCCACCGGGCCTCCAGCCTGGAAGAATTTGGACACTTCCTTGTCGTCGGGCTGGTAGGCCGCAAATTTCGCGCTGAGGTTTGCGACAGAACCACTCGCGGGATTCCACGCCAGCGATCCGGCAATCGACGCGGCTTCCGCGTCGTGGGTGAAATCTTCCTTTCGCGTTTCAATCAGGTTGCCTGCGCCATCAGCAACGCGTTCCGGTCCGGCGCTGGCGCCGCGCTCCGGATCGCTCTCCGCTTCAATCGCCCAGCTGAGTGCACCTCTCTGGCCTGAGACAGTCACGCCGAAATCATTGTACGTGGGGCGGAGGTTTTCCCGGCTGCGCACTTTCCATTTCCATGTGCCAGAAACGCCGCCGGAATCCTTGGTCGTGACATTCACAACCTGACCGGACAGTCCGGGAATGCCAAGCGCCGTGCCGTCAAGCACTTCGATCTTGTTCACGTTCACGGTGGATATTCGACCCAGAACGGCTTCGGCATCATTCGATTTGCCTGAAACCCGCTGGCCATTGATCAGGACATTGCCGCTGGCCTGGCCGAAGCCGCGCGATCCGCTGTCGCCGCTATCGATGGAAAAGCCGGGAATGCGCCTGACAATATCAAGAGCCGTGCGCGGGGCGAACTGTGCGAAATCCTCGGCCTTGTATTCCGTCTTGTCCGATGTGCTGGTGGCGATTGCCAAGTCTGCGCCGAATGCTTGTTGGGCAGACAGCGCAAAAAGCAAACTCGCGAACACAGGGACACGGTTTTTCATGCAAACGTTTCCTCACGATTTTCTTTTCTGGGAAAACAACGGTATTGCCCGTTACTTTCATCGTCTGTCGATATGTAACGACTACACATGTAGTCTATTCATGACAATCTCCGTTTGGTGACTTTTTCGTAACTTGAGCGGCATCATGATCTGGTTTCGCCTGACTCATGCCGCTTTTGTGCAGCACAGGCTGTGGCAAGCGGTCGAATATCCACCCGCAAGATTCAAGAAGGACCAGCGATGAAACGCGTAGCTGTAATTTATGGAGGCTGGTCGTCTGAACGCGAGGTCTCTCTGTCCTCAGGCGGACAAATGGCCAGGGCTGCACGCACAGCAGGGTATGATGTCGTCGAGATCGACGCAGGCCGGGACCTTGCGATCCAGCTTGCCGAAGCCGCGCCGGAGGTTGTCCTCAACGGGCTTCACGGCCCGTGGGGCGAAGATGGTTGCGTGCAGGGCCTGCTGGAGGTGATGGGCCTGCCCTACACCCATTCCGGTGTTCTCGCGTCCGCGCTGGCAATGGACAAGCTCAAGTCAAAGGCCGTGTACCGCGAAGCCGGGTTGCCGGTCGCCGAAGACAAGCGGGTAACCCGCACGGAAGCGGCCGCCAGCCACCCGCTCAAGCCCCCTTACGTGATCAAGCCTGTTGCCGAGGGATCAAGTTTTGGCGTCCTGATCGTGCGCGAGGGCGCCAACAGCCCGCCGCAGGAATTGCTCGGCGCCGGATGGCACTATGGCGACAACCTGATGGCCGAAGAGTTCATACCAGGGCGCGAACTTACGGTCGGTGTGCTCGGCGACCGCGCCCTCGCTGTCACCGAGATCACGACCTTAAGGGACTATTACGATTTTGATGCGAAATATCAGGCAGGAGGATCGCAACATGTGATCCCGGCAAACCTGCCTGCACGCGTGACCGAAGCTGCAATGGGCGCAGCACTCAGGGCACATCAGGCGCTTGGTTGCCGGGGCGCAACGCGGTCCGACTTTCGCTATGACGACAAGAGAGACCGCCTCGTGATCCTGGAAACAAATACCCAACCTGGCATGACGCCCACCTCGCTTGTCCCCGAACAGGCCGCTTTCGTTGGCATGTCCTTCGAAGCGCTTGTCGCCTGGATGATCGAGGATGCCTCATGCCAAAGGTAAACCGGAACCAGTCTGTCCCCTCCCGTTCGCGCCGCCGTCCTGCCACCATTGTCGATGAAACAACGGGCGAAGAAGTCCGTGTGTCGTCCATCCTGTTCGGCCTTGTGATGCTGGTCGCAATTGTTGTCGCAACCGCTGCATGGATGGGCGGATCCCTGTCGCAGATCGAAACCCGCTTTGGAGGCTTTCTTGACGATACGGCCCGCATGGCCGGTGTATCGGTGAATGACGTCTCGGTACTCGGTCTCGAACAGAATCCGGCGCTCATGGATGACGTGCGCGCTGCCGCCATGATCGAGCCTGGCGAGAACATGTTTCGTGCCGACCCGCAGCTGATCAGGCGCCGCGTCGAGGCGACCCGCAAGGTGTTGAACGTTCGGGTTCATCGCTTGTGGCCGGGCCAGATCGTGATCATTGCCGATGCCGCAGAACCGGTTGCCCTCTGGCATGACGGCAAGGAGTGGACTGTCGTCGACGGTCTCGGCCGCATCCTGCCGGACGCGAACTCCGGTGACTACAAGGCACTCGTTCGTCTCGCCGGACAGGGCGCGCCGGCAGCTGCCCCGGCCCTTGTCAACGCCCTGAAAAAGGCACCTGACGTATCGGCCCGCCTCGCCATCGCCACGCGCATCGCCGATCGGCGCTGGGATGTCCGTCTTGTGAATGGCGCCACTGTTCGCCTGCCGGAAGACGGCGCCATGGACGGCGCCCTTTCCCGACTGTCGACGCTCCAGACCCGCACGGCCCTGATGCAGCGACCGGTCACGATGATCGACCTTCGCAACAAGGGCCGCATCTACCTGTCCCCGGCTCAGGGTGCCGCCGCGCGTAAAATCGCAGACGCGGCACGATCCTGATGGCAAATGTCCAGTCCAGACGTATCGCCCTCAACGGGTCTCGCAGCACTGGCACCGTCGCCGCACTGGACATCGGCTGCTCCAAGATCACTTGCCTGATCGGTCGCAATGATGGATCTGGCCCGCGGCGATTCAAGATATTGGGCGGCGGACGCCAGCAGTCGCGCGGTTTCAATGGCGGCGCCATCACCGACATGGAAGGTCTTGAGCGGTCTATCCGACTTGCCGTGGAAGACGCCGAGCGCGAAGCGGGCGAACAGATCAGTGAAGTCATTCTCGGCATCACCGGCCCAAAACTCGCGTGCACATTGGTAACTGCCGCCATCGAGATAGGCGGACGGGCGATTACGCACAAAGAGGTCAGGCGACTCCAGGCTCTCGCGCTGACCAAGGTCCCGACCAAGGGTGTCGACATTCTCGCCGCATGGCCGGTCGCGTACCGCGTCGACCAACAGGAAGGCGTTCGCCAACCCGTAGGCATGTATGCCGAGCATCTCGGAATCCTCCTCTCTGTGGTGACAGCGCCGCGTCCGATCATCAAGAACCTGGTCGAATGCGTCGGCCGGGCCCATTTGGGTGTCACGGCCCTCGTTCCCTCTTCGATTGCGAGCGGTGCCGGTGCGTTGATCGACGACGAGATCGAGAATGGCGCAATATGCATCGATATGGGCGCCGGCGTTACGGCCGTGTCGGTGTATCTCAACGGGTCGCCTGCCTGGCTCGGCCTCGTTCCAACCGGCGGCACCCATGTTACAAGTGACATTGCTCAGGGTATCGGAACGACCTTCGCTGCGGCTGAACGCCTGAAATCGGTATATGGCACCGCGAATCTTGAAGGCCCCGGCCTTGCCGAACGGATCGAAGCTCCAAGATTGGGAGATGACGGTCGATTGCATGGTATGCGGATGGAAAAGGGCGCCATCGCTGACATTATCGCGCCGCGCATCGAGGAAACCTTCGAACTCGTTCAAAAATGTCTCGATGCCAGCGGGGTACGCTCGGTACTTCCGCGCCGTATCGTCCTCACAGGCGGCGCCAGCCAGCTCGCGGGCGTTCGCGACGTTGCTTCGCGGGTCCTCAACGCACCGGTCCGACTTGGTCGGCCTACCATTGCTGAATTTCTCGGCGAAACACTGGGAACGCCTGCTTTTTCTACAGCGTCGGGTCTGCTACTGTACTCGGAACTGGGGTTTGTGGACGCTGCGCGGGCTGGCGTTGCGTCGAAGGAATATGGGACCGAATCCGGGAGCGGAGCAGTGAGCAAGGCATTCCATTGGCTGAAAGAAAATTTCTGACGCCTTTTGCCCTCACTTAACTGTCTTTTAGCCGTGAGAGGCGACAGTGCCTCTCAAACCGGTCCAGAATGTATATTGAGGTACGCGAATGACACATGAACTCAAGCCCAGGATCCTCGTTTTCGGTGTTGGCGGCGCTGGCGGTAACGCTGTCGACAACATGATTGAGGCAAACCTGCAGGGCGTCGAGTTCATCGTCGCCAATACGGATGCACAGGCGCTGTTTCGCTCCAAGACGGACCAGCGTATTCAGCTCGGCCCTGAGACCACGTCCGGCCTTGGCGCCGGTGCCCGCCCGGATGTCGGCGCGAAGGCGGCTGAAGAATCGATCGACGAGATCAAGATGTATCTCGAAGACGCCCACATGGTTTTCATTGCCGCTGGCATGGGTGGCGGGACGGGAACCGGCGCAGCGCCGGTCATCGCACGCATCGCGCAGGAAATGGGAATCCTTACCGTTGCTGTCGTGACGAAGCCGTTCGGCTTCGAAGGCGCCCGCCGCATGGCGCTGGCCGACAAGGGCCTGCTCGAAATCCGGGAACATGTCGACACGATGATCGTGGTGCCGAACCAGAACCTTTTCCGGATTGCAAACGACCGGACAACCTTTGCGGAAGCTTTCCGCATGGCCGATGACGTCCTTTATTCCGGCGTGCGCGGCATTACCGACCTGATGGTCATGCCAGGCCTCATCAATCTCGACTTTGCCGATGTCGGCTCGATCATGCGGGGCATGGGCACGGCCATGATGGGCATGGGCGAGGCGGAAGGCGAAAGCCGCGCACTGGAAGCGGCCCGCGCCGCCATCGACAACCCGCTGCTCGACGATGTCAGCCTGAAAGGCGCCCGCGGCGTGCTGATCAACATCACGGGCGGCTATGACATGACGCTGTTCGAACTCGACGAAGCCGCCAACGAAATCCGCCGGGAAATCGACCCGAATGCCAATATTATCCTCGGTTCGGCTTTCGACAGCGAACTCGAGGGCAAAATTCGCGTGTCCGTCGTCGCCGCAGGCATTGAATCAGGCACGGCCGTCGCGCCTGCACCCGAACCCGTCCAGCAGACCGTGCGTCAACCCATCGCTGAACCGATTGCCGAAGAAGTGATGGAGCCTGAAGCTCCCGCCGATGATCGTCCCCTCGTGATCACGGGTCATGCGCCATCGCTACGGTCCGACGAGACAGATCCGCGGTCCGATTTCTCTGGCCAGCCGCTGCCAGCCGACCATTATGAAGGCGCTGAAGGCAGCGACGAAGTATCCGCCGACGCAGTGTTCGGCTCGCGCAAGGAGGCCCCTGCCCCCGACAAGGCGCGCGCCGATCAGGGCGCGTCGGGTTTTTCCCACCTGTTCGGCTGGCGCCGCAACCCGCAAGGTGAAAATGACGACGCGCCAGAGGCGGCCATTCCGACGCAAATCATCTCGTCGCCGGACGACCATCCGGAAGCCGCGCCGTTCGACGATGCGGACCTCGAAATCCCGGCCTTCCTTCGCCGGTCTGCGAATCACTGATGCCCAGGCAATAAATGCAGGCCGGGGACCCCGGTTTGTTATCTGTAATTTCCATATATATCAGGGCCGTAACGCAAGTTGCGGCTCTTTTTGTAACACGTCGAAACAAGCCGTGTTTTGTGCTCATGCTTAACCGCATCCAGATTGCAGTCTGTAGCGGAGGGTCGATGCGGTGTTGAGTGGCGTACAGATGCAGCAGACAATTGAACGTCCGGCAGTATGTGCCGGCATTGGTGTTCATAGCGGCGAAAAAGCCCGGCTTGTTCTGAAGCCTGCACCTGTCGGCAGCGGCGTCGTATTCCGCCGGACAGACCTTGATGCCAGGGATATCGAAATCAGGGCGCATGCCGACTCGGTGTCCGACACTCGGCTTGGCACCACATTGACGAACGAAGCGGGCGTTTCGGTCGCCGTGGTCGAACACCTCATGGCGGCTCTGGCCGGCCTGGGCGTGGACAATCTGATCATCGAGATTGACGGGCCGGAAGTCCCGATCATGGACGGCTCGTCGGCAGTCTTTTGCGAACTCCTGCTGCAGGCTGGCCTGAAAACCCAGACCGCGCCGCGCCGCCGCATCCGGATTCTTGAACGTGTGGAAATCGTCGATGGCCCGAAGCGCGCCACGCTATCGCCGTCCGACGATACGCTTCTCACCCTGCGTGCCCGTATCGAGTACGACGATTCCGTCATCGGTATCCAGCAAATGGCCCTGCGCATGGCACCTGGAATGTTTGCCCGCGACCTTGCCTTTGCTCGCACTTATGGTTTCGCCCGCGATGTGGACATGCTGCGCGAAATTGGCCTCGCCCGCGGCGGATCCCTCGACAATGCCGTCGTTCTGGAGGATGGCGCCGTCATGAACCCTGAAGGCCTGCGGGCCGACGATGAGTTCGTCCGCCACAAGATGCTTGATGCGGTCGGCGACCTCATGCTGGCAGGTGCACCGATCGCCGGCAGCTATGATGCCGTCCAGCCGGGACATGCGCTCAACAACGCTCTGGTGCGCAAACTCCTGTCCACGCCGTCGGCTTGGTGCTGGGAAACCGATGCCGACGAAACGGTCCGACGCCCAGAACCCGCGCGCGCCGCCGTCTGAGCCCGGACCGCACATTGCCCATGCTTAATGGGCAGCCTGATAATGATCCTTGGAAAACCTGACCGGTTCAGGCTAATCAAGCTGAAGACATTCACAGCTGAAAGTTCCCGACCGGCATGTCCCTTCTGAAACTCCGCCCGAACCTCTTGATCCTGGCTCTCATTGTCGCCGTTTCGGGATGCCAGTCCGGCAGCAAACGCAAACAGGAACTCGCCTATGTCGAGCGTCCGGTCGAGCAATTGTACAATGCTGCAGCCAAGGAACTGGACAAGCGCAACTATCCCCGTGCGATCCTCCTGTTCAATGAAGTCGAGCGCCAGCACCCCTATTCCGAATGGGCGCGCAAATCCATGGTCATGACGTCGTACGCGTCGTATCAGGCACATGACTATGACGAAGCCATATCAGGCGCCCAAGCCTACCTGAGCCTTCATCCCGGCGGTTCTGAAGCCGATTACGCCTACTATCTCATCGCTGTGAGCTATTTCGACCAGATCGTCGATATCGGCCGCGACCAACGCACCACCGAACTGGCCCTGTCGGCCCTGCAAGACGTGACGCGACGTTTTCCCGACAGCGCCTATGCACGCGATGCCGGGCTGAAAATCGACATGGTCAACGACCAGCTGGCCGGCAAGGAGATGGAAATCGGGCGCTGGTACCTGCGCTCCAACCAGACCCTCGCCGCCGTCAACCGGTTCAGAACGGTCGTAACGACATATGATACGACCTCGCATACGGCCGAGGCCCTGCACAGGCTGGTCGAGTCTTACCTCACGCTCGGCCTGCGCGATCAGGCGCTCGCGGCTGGTGCAACGCTCGGATACAATTACCCGAACAGCGACTGGTACAAGATGAGCTACCGCCTGCTGACCAAGCAGGGACTCGATCCGGAAGCGCCCCAAGTCCGCCGGACCATGCTGCAGAAGATCATTCCGGGCGGCAAGTAAGGCCTACGCGTCCCCGATCAGGGACAGCCATTCGGCCTCCGTCAGCGTTCTGACGCCCAATGCCTCGGCCTTGGCCAGTTTGGACCCGGCACCCGGTCCAGCCACGAGAATGTCCGTCCTGGCCGAGATCGAGCCGGAGACTTTCGCTCCCAGCGCGCTCGCACGCGCCTTCGCCTCGTCGCGGGTCATCTTTTCCAGCGTGCCGGTAAAAACAACTGTCTTGCCGGCCACCGGGCTGTCGCTGGCTGCGGCCACCTCATCCACAACGGTGATTTCTGACAGGAGCGCCGACAGCATCTCGTCATTGTGCGGCTCCGCCACGAAATTGCACAGCGATCCGACCGCCGCGCCACCGATCCCGTCAATGCCCATGAGCTGCGCATAGGCGTCGCTCTCAGCTCCTTCAGCGGCCGCTTTCGTGACCGTCGACCAGAACAGGTCCCATGACAGGAAATTCCGGGCAAACTGCTGCGCCGTCGTCTGCCCGACATGGCGGATGCCGAGGCCATTGAGAAACCGCGCAAACGGCACATTCCGCCGCGCATCGATCGCCGCAATCAGCTTGGCTGCCGAGGCGGGCCCAAAGCCATCCCATTCAGCAAGCGGGGGCAGGCCGGCATCGGCAATCCGCTGCTCCAGCCGAAAAATATCCTGCGGCGCGTGCACGACACCCTTCTCGTAGAATAGTTGCACCTGCCTGGCGCCAAGACCGTCAATGTCGAGCGACTTGCGCGAAACGAAATGCCGGAGCCGTTCCACCGCCTGCGCCGGACAGACCAACCCGCCCGTGCACCTGCGGCGCACATCTTCCTCCCCCTTCTCGTCCACCTCGCGCACCGCAGCCGAACCGCAGATCGGACAATGATCGGGCATGTGGAACGGCGCCCCGCCGCCATCGGTGACCACGCGCAGGACCTGGGGAATGACATCGCCGGCGCGCTGGATTTCCACCGTATCGCCAATCTTGACGCCGAGACGGGCAATCTCGTCCTCATTGTGCAGCGTCGCATTCGACACCACCACGCCGCCCACCGTGACCGGCGCCAGCCGCGCCACGGGCGTGAGCGACCCCGTACGCCCGACCTGGATATCAATCCCTTCCAGGACGGTCGTCGCCTTTTCAGCCGGAAACTTGTGGGCGATTGCCCAGCGCGGCGCACGGCTGACAAAGCCGAGACGCTGCTGCCAGTCGAGCCGGTCGACCTTGTAGACGACGCCATCGATGTCATAGCCAAGGTTCGCCCGGCGCGATTCAAGGTCCCGATAGGCCGCGATCAGGCCGTCGACCGTATCTGACCGGGTCATCAGCGGGTTCACCTCGAATCCCCAGTCTGCGAACTGCGCAATCGCAGCTGTCTGTGTCTCTGCAAACGGCGCGCTGGCAGCGGCCCAGGCATAGGCAAAGAATTTCAGCGGACGGGACTTCGTGATCTCAACGTCGAGTTGGCGCAGGCTGCCGGCTGCCGCATTGCGTGGATTGGCAAACACTTTCCGGCCTGCCGTCGTTTCGCGCGCATTCAGCGCAGCAAAATCGGCATGGCTCATAAAAACCTCGCCGCGAATTTCAAGACGATCGGGCCAACCGGCTCCCTTGAGGCGTGGGGGAATGTCATCGAGCGTGCGCGCATTCGCCGTGACATCCTCGCCGACCTGGCCGTCGCCCCGCGTCGCAGCGCGAATGAGCTTCCCTTTTTCGTAGGTCAGGCTGAGCGACAGCCCGTCAATCTTGGGCTCAGCCGTTATCAGGATATCTTCCGTTTCTGCTAATCCAAGGAACCGGCGGATTCGTCCGACAAAGTCGCTGACGTCTTCGGGCGTGAAGGCGTTGTCAAGCGACAGCATCGGTGCCGCATGGGTGGCCTTTGTAAATCCATCGCTCGGACCTGCGCCCACACGCTCTGTCGGACTGTCTTCTCGCTTCAACTCCGGGAACCGCGCCTCGATGGCGAGGTTGCGCCGGCGCATGGCGTCATATTCCGCGTCTGTTATTTCAGGAGCGTCGTTACGGTAATAGGCTTCATCCGCTTCGCGGATGGCCTCTGCGAGCCGGGCAAGCTCGGACTCGGCCTCGACCGGCGTCAGCGTCTCGACGGGCGCAGGTTTGTTCATGCATCCTCCAGCAACCTCCCTGCGGCGGCACGAGCCTCTTCGGTGACTTCGGCGCCAGACAGCATTCGGGCAATTTCTTCCTGCCGTGCGCTGTCATCTAACCCGCGAATGCGCGTGCCGCCAGACCTTTGGTCAGGGTCTTTTTCGACCAGCCATTGGGACGCAGCAGACGCAGCCACTTGCGGGCTGTGCGTCACCGCAAACACCTGCTTTGCACCCGCCAGACGTACCAGCCGTTCGCCAATGGCAGCTGCGACCGAACCGCCGACACCCTGGTCAACTTCATCAAAGATCAGGGTCTGGGCCGAGCCTGCTTCGACCAGCGCGCATTTCAGCGCCAGCGAGAACCGCGCGAGTTCGCCGCCCGACGCAATCTTTCGCAAGGGGCCGAACCCTGCTCCCGGGTTCGTCTCGGCCTCGAACTCGACGCGATCAGCCCCTTGGAGGCCGCCCTCGCCCTCAGGCAAGGCGTCAACCCGGATCGAGATCGTCGCCCGGCCCAGTTTCAACGGTGCTAGCTCCTTTGCGATCGCTTTTTCAAGCCGGCCCGCCGCTGCCTTCCGGGCAGCTGTCAGGGTCTCGGCAGCCTGATGCCAGCGCGCCCGGGCTGCCGTTTCGGCCTCTCGGGCCGCGATCAGCGCATCTTCCCCCGCTTCGGCAAGATCGAGCCGTCCGCGCAAGCGCAGCAACAGGTCCGGCAGGGCCTCTGGTTCTGTTGCGTGCTTGCGTGCCAGCGCTCTCAAGGCGAACAGGCGCGCTTCCGCCAACTCGAGGGCTTCGGTATCGTGATGGATCAGCCGTTCCAGACTGAATACCGCAGACGTTGCTTCGCGTGCTTCTATCAGCGCGCGTTCAACGGCCTCGGCCGCACTTTTCGCAGCTTCAGGCAAGGCTTCTGACGATCCTTCAAAGCCAGGCAGGCGACAAATCCTTTCCAGTGCGCGCGACGCCCGGGACAAGGCGGCATCAATATCAGCACCTTCCAGCGCGGATTCCGCCTCACTCACGGATTCGGTCACCCGTTCGGACTGCATCAACCGCATGCGTTTCGATGCCAGTTCCTCGGCTTCACCGATTGCCGGCGCCAATCGCTCGAGCTCTTCAACCGCCTGCCCCAGCCATTCGCGGGTCGCAATGGCCTCGGCCTGTTCGGCTTCCAGGAGAGCCCGCGTCTCTTGTGTCGCCTGCAGGACCCCAAACGCTTCTGCGCAGGCGCCAAGCAGTGTTTCATTCCCGGCGAACTGATCGAGCAAACGCCGGTGCATGGAAGGCCGCATCAAAGCCGACGCAGCATGCTGACCGTGGATTTCGACAAGCAGATCGCCAATTTCCGCCAAGAAGGCCGCACTGACGGCCTGGTCGTTCACGAAGGCCCGGGCCGGGCCATTGGCGCGCACGATGCGTTTAAGGGTCAGCGCCTCATCCACGGAGGCTTCGATCCCTTGTTCCTGCAAAGCCACCCAAACCGGATGGCGCGTCGGCGGGCCGAACTCCACGGCAACGCTTGCCTGATCAGCACCGGACCGGATGAAGGCCCGGTCTGCCGCGGCGCCCATGGCGAGCGACAGCGCATCAAGAATGATTGATTTTCCTGCGCCCGTTTCGCCGGTTAGCGCGGTGAAACCAGCACCTGACTCAATGTCCAGGCGGTCAATCAGAACGAAATCACGGATAGAGATGGACAGGATCATGCCTGCTCCAATATCACTGGAACAAAACAAGAACAATACGCTTTTTCGTTAACGCGATCAGATCGCGGCGCAGGCGCCCTCAAGCCATGTCTTCACGTCGCCCTCGAGCTGGCCGGCGAGCAGGTCCCATACGCGCCTGTGATAGGCGTTGACCCAGTCGTGCTCATCCTTCGACAAGAGGTCCGTAACGATCAAGTCACGCGCGAGCGGCGCAAAGGTCAGGCATTCGAATCCCAGCATGTCGATCTCGCCGCCCTGAATCGGTGCGGGCGGCGTGACATATTGCAGGTTTTCGATGCGGATGCCGTACTGGCCTTCCCGGTAATAGCCCGGCTCGTTCGACATGATCATGCCCGGCGCCAGAGGCACGGCGTTCCAGGGCTTGGCGATGCGCTGCGGGCCTTCATGGACGCCGAGATAAACGCCGACCCCATGTCCCGTGCCATGCTGGTAGTCGAGCCCGGCCTGCCAGAGCGCATGGCGGGCCAGAACATCAAGGTGCGTGCCGGTCGTGCCACGCGGGAACCGCACAACGGCCAAAGCAATGTGGCCCTTCAGCACAAGCGTATAATGTCGGCGCATATCGTCGCTTGCCTCGCCGATCGGCACGGTGCGGGTCACGTCAGTCGTTCCATCGAGATATTGGCCGCCGGAATCCACCAGGAAGAGCGAACCACGCTCAAGCACGCGGTTGGACGCGGTCGACACGCGGTAGTGCGGCAGTGCGCCGTGCGGGCCAGCGCCGGAAATCGTGGGGAACGAAAGGTCATTGAGCGCATTCAGCTCTTCGCGGAAGGCTTCGAGCTTCATCACCGCATCAATCTCGGTCACCTTCCCGCTTTGCGCCTCGGTATCGAGCCAGTGCAGGAAGCGGGTAAGTGCCACGCCGTCACGGGCATGCGCAGCCGTCGTCCCGGCAATCTCCGCGCTGTTCTTGCAGGCCTTTGGCAGGGCCACCGGATCGCGCTGGCGCAATACTTTCGCGCCGGCTGCCGCGAGCGTGTCGAAGAACCAGGCGGATGCAATATCGGGATCGACGCTGACCGTCTTGCCGCCCAAGTCGCCGAGCGCGCTTTCAAGCTGTGACAGCGGGCGAACAGTGACGCCGTTGCCAAGATGAGTGCGCAGATCGTCGCTGACCTTGGCCTCGTCAATAAACAGATCGGCAGAGCCGTCAGCACGAAGGATCGCGCGGCCGAGCGGCAGCGGCGTGCAGCTGACGTCACCCCCACGGATATTGAATGCCCAGGCAATGGACGCCGGAGACGTGATCACGGCAGCATCGGCCTTGTCGGCTTTCAGGGCCTCACCGATGCGGGCGCGTTTCTCGGCATGGTCCATGCCGGCATACTCAACCGCATGCGCCACGACAGGCGCTGAAGGCTGGTCCGGGCGATCTGTCCACGCGCGATCGATCGGGTTCTCGGCGACAGCGACGAGGTTGGCACCTGATGCTTCGGCGGCCTGTTTCAGCAGTTCAACCTCATTCGGGCTGACCAGTTTCGGGTCATATCCAATCGTCTTGCCAGACATGTCCTGCATGCGCAGCCATCCGAAAGCGCCAGGCTCTGGCGTGCCCTGAATTTCGAACAGGTCCGGATCCGTCTGGTCAGCGGCCTGAATCGTGTAGCGACCGTCAGCGAACAGCACGGCGCGATCGGAAAATACGAACGCATTGCCGAACGAGCCGGTAAACCCGCTGACCCAGGCAAGCCGTTCATTGGCGTCCGGCAGGTACTCGTTCTGGTATTCGTCATCGTGCGGCACGTAGAGGCCGTCGAGATTCATGGCGGCGAGCGCCTTGCGAAGGAGCGGCAAATGGGCCCGACCGTCTTGCGGTCCACCCTTGATATCAAATGTCTGTCTCATGGCTTGTAGTCTTAGCTCCGCTTTCGGGTCATTGGAAGGCGCATCCGTGCTATGCATTTTCGCATGCTTATGGGCGGTCACTCATACTTAAATGTTTACCTCTTGGTCCCATATGCACGGCACACCCAAAATTGTGCACTGCACCATATACATGGAACTGAGACATGAAGACGCTTATTGAAACCGCCCCGCTTGCCGAAATGACCATTACCAACGTGATGCCTGTCACTCAGGCCCCTCAACGGTCTGGAAAGTTCCAGGCAGAATGCGGCCAACGCCCCTACATCCTCGCCCGCCGGTCGGCGCGCTGGGCCCGCCGGGTCGCCTATTCCTGAACGGTATCCGGCTTCCGGAAGACCAGAGTCGACCAGCCGTCCTTCTTGATCCGGCGCTCGAAATTCAACCCGCGCGAGGCAAAGGCGTTGCGAACAGGCCCGGCCTGATGGTGCAGCAGGCCGGACAGGATAATGGTTCCGCCCGGGGCCGTAAGCGGCGCTATGGTGGGGGCAAGTCCAATCAGCGGCTTCATCAGGATGTTGGCAAACACGGTGTCATAAGGGCCGCCCTGACGGATGCGGGGCGTGTTCGCGCCGGTCACGTGCAGCGCCGTGAAACCGGTGACATGGTTCTTCGCCGCATTCTCGTTGGCGACGCGGACGCTGTCGAAGTCGATATCCGTGCCGATGGCGCTATGCGCGCCCGCCTTCATCGCGGCAATCGCCAGCACACCCGAGCCCGTACCTAGGTCGAGCACTTTGCCGATGCCCCGGCGGCGGCGCACTTCGTCGAGGGCCAGCAGGCAGCCGAGCGTGGTGCCGTGATGGCCCGTACCGAAGGCAGGGCCTGCCTCGATCAGGACGGCGATCTTGCCCGGCGCCATCTTGGCGAGGGCGTGGCTTCCGGCCACGAAGAACGGACCCGCCGCAACCGGGGGCAGGCCTTCGAGCGATAGCGTCACCCAGTCACGATCCTCGAGTTCCTCGATCCGCGCGGTCAGTTCAGGGGACGTTTCGTGAATGATTTCAACGCAAGCTTCGGCATCTTCAAGCGTTTCGGTGAACGCGTCGAGGCGCCAGGCAAGGCGTCCGTCTTCCTTGGCATCGACAGCCCCTGCCGGTGACGGATCGGCCCAGGCGAGGGCATCCCACGCAGTTTCGATTGGCGCCCGTGCGCCCTTGGCGGTTATCTGGTACATGGCGCAGGCGCTTAGCAGCCAAGGCGCGAGCGCGCCAGAGGCGTCATACGCAAGGGAGTGTCAGGCATGTGGTGGAGGTGTGCGCTGGTCGCAGCAATGGTGGGGGTAATGGGGCAGCAGGTGGGTGCCGAGGGTGTCTGGCGTCCGGTAAATCCGGACAATCTCGTCCTGCTCGAAACCAGGACGGGCACTGTCGCCATCGAACTCGCTGCGGACGCCGCACCGCGACACGTTTCGCAGTTCCGTCAGGCAGTTCGCTCAGGTGTTTTTGACGGCGAGTATTTTTATCGCGTTGTCGAAGGCCATGTCGCGCAGGCGGGCCTCGAATTCGACCCGCGGCTGGGCGACTGGCCCGAACTGCCGCTTGAGGCAGAACGCACCGTGACTTCCGATGGGTTTGTCCCGCTTGGGAATGGCGACCTGTTCGCGGCGACCGCCGGCCATCGCGGCGGGTTTGCCGCCGGGCGCGACGGCGAACAGGAATGGCTGCTCAACTGTCCCGGCGCACTGGGCATGGCGCGCAATGCCGCGCCGGACACAGGCTCGATCGAATTCTTCATCCCCCTCGGATCGCGGCGCTACCTCGACCGCAACTACACGGTCTTCGGCCGGGTGATTGATGGCATGGACAATATCCACCGGCTGAAACGCGTCGATCCGGAGGACGAGGAAAATTATCCGGACTTGTTCGAGAAGGGTGAAGCAGCGTCCGAGGCCGCTTTCGCGAAGCGTGCCGAGCGATTGGAAGGTAACGAGATCATTTCCATGAAGCTGGCCGCCGACCTGCCAGGTGCCATCCGGCCCGCCTATGAAGTGATGGCGACACCGAGCGAAGAGTGGGAAGCGCTCAAGACGTCAAAGCGCGATTATTCCGCCATCGATGCCTTCGTTCACACACCTCCGAAAGTGCTGGACGTGTGCAGCCTGCCGGTTCCGGCCCGCCGTGTGACTGCGCAAACCGAGAACTGACTGGCCAAGAAAATCCGTTCGCCTGCCGTATTTGCGGTTGTTCCTGCGGGCATTCTGTCGAATTAAGTGCGGCAGGGCGCAACGACGCGCACAGAAAATGCCAAGGGAGGCTGTATTGACCCGGGTCATGAATTCCATGAGGCGCATCGGCGTGCTCACAACACTTGCCGGGCTGGCCGCCGCCCCCGCTTTTGCAGACACGGGCGACACGGCCTGGATACTGACGTCGACGGCACTTGTCCTGTTCATGACCTTGCCGGGACTTGCGCTGTTCTATGGCGGCCTCGTGCAGACCAAAAACCTTTTGTCTGTCCTGATGCAGTGCTTCGCCATTGCCTGCCTGATGAGCATCCTGTGGCTGGCGGTCGGGTATTCGATGGCCTTCGGGCCAGGCGCAGGCGGATTCTTCGGAGGCTTCAGCAAGGCATTTGCGGCGGGCATCACCGAAGCACCCCTTGAGGGACAGACGATTCCCGAAGCCCTGTTCATGATGTTCCAGATGACATTCGCCATCATCACCCCCGCCCTGATACTGGGCGCCTTTGCCGAACGTGTGAACTTCGCCGCCGTGCTGATCTTTTCGGCGCTCTGGATGCTGATCTGCTACGCGCCGGTGGCGCACTGGGTGTGGGGCGGAGGCTGGCTCGCGGCGCGCGGCCTGCTCGATTTTGCTGGCGGCGTTGTCGTGCACACGACAGCCGGCATATCGGCCCTGGTGTTCGTGCTGGTCCTCGGCAAGCGCCAGCATTTTCCGAAAGACATGCACCCGCCGCACAATCCGGCTTTCGTGATGCTGGGCGCCTCAATGCTCTGGGTTGGCTGGTTCGGCTTCAATGCCGGCTCGGCCCTCGGCGCCAATGGTGACGCAGCGCGGGCCATGCTGGTAACCCACACATCGGCGGCGACCGCGTCGCTGGTCTGGATGTGCATCGAATGGGTCAGTTTCAAACGCCCGACCCTTGTGGGTATTGCCACGGGCATGGTGGCCGGCCTGGCGACGATCACGCCTGCCGCCGGGTCTGTCGGACCCATCGGCGCCATCATCATCGGCGTGCTGGCAGCTGTCGTCTGCTATGGCGCGGTCGTGCTGATCCGCAACCGGCTGCACATTGACGACAGCCTGGACGTATTTGCGGTCCATGGAGTCGGCGGCATCCTCGGCACGCTGGCCATTCCCTTCCTCGCGGCGCTTGGCCCGATGGCGCCGGGCCTTGGCGGCACCGCCATTGCCAGCCAGTTCGGCGTCCAGCTTCTCGGCGTCGTCGCGGTTGGCGCCTATTCAGCTCTGGTCACGGTCGTCCTTCTGTTTGCCATCAAGGTCTTTGTGCCCCTGCGCGTCAGCCCCGATGCAGAGGAGGCCGGTCTCGATGCATCGAGCCACGGCGAAAGCGCCTATCACCACTAACGTGGCAGCGCGGCGCTTGCCCTTGACAGCAAGCGCCGCCCATTTCACCGGTGGGACATGGCAATTCCGTTCAGCACCTGTCCGGGCCTTGCGGGCTTGCGAGGCGTCACCCACGGCTTCTTTGGCCGCAAGGGCGGCGTGTCCACGGGGCTCTATACAAGCCTGAATGTCGGTGTCGGCTCGGGTGACAAGCCCGATGCGATTGCCCGCAACCGGACACTCGTTTCAGCCACGCTTGGCGCAGAGCATTTGTTGTCCTGCTACCAGGTTCATTCCGCAACTGCCGTACCGGTCAAGGAGCCCTGGAGCGAACGGCCACAGGCCGATGCGATGGTCACCGACCGGCCCGGCATCGGCCTTTGCATCCTGACGGCGGATTGTACGCCCGTCCTGTTCGCGGACGCGGAAGCGGGCGTGATCGGCGCAGCGCATGCCGGCTGGAAGGGGGCGCTCGGCGGCGTCTTGGAGGCCACTGTGACCGCCATGACAAAGCTCGGCGCTGAGCGCTCGCGTATCCACGCTGCGATCGGCCCGACCATCGGACAGGCGAGTTACGAAGTCGGCCCGGAATTCCGAGACGCGTTCATGTCAGGTTCTGCGGGAAGCGAGGCCTTGTTCCAACCAGGCAAGGGCGACCGCTTCCAGTTCGACCTGCCGGGATTTGTCCGCCAGCGGCTGGATGCGGTCGGTATCGGCGCGGTGACCGACATTGGTCATGACACATGTGCGATGGAAGACGACTATTTTTCCAATCGGCGCCGCAATCATCGCGGCGAAGCCGACTATGGCCGCAACGGGTCGGTGATACTGCTGAAGGGCTGACGCCCGCAGCCAAGTGTTGCCGATTCAACGCGCCTTCAACCTCATCCGTTCGTTGCTGCGGGAACGCGGTGTTTGGCGGTTGCGACTCGCAGGGCTTTGTTACAAAAGCGACACGGGTGCCGGGCAATCAGGGGTGATGAGACCATGAAACTTCTATCGTGCAACGCGAACCGTCCATTGGCTGAGGCCATTGCTGACTATCTCGACACGCGGCTCACACGATCAGAAGTCAAATCCTTTGCCGACCAGGAAATCTTCGTTCGCATCGATGAGAACGTCCGGGGCGAGGACGTTTTCGTCATCCAGTCGACCTCCTACCCGGCCAATGACAATTTGATGCAGCTGCTGATCTGCATGGACGCGCTGAAGCGCGCCTCTGCAAAGCGCATCACGGCTGTGATCCCTTATTTCGGCTACGCAAGGCAGGACCGGAAAACCGACGGTCGCACACCCATCTCAGCCAAACTCGTGGCCAACCTGATCTGCTCTGCCGGGGCGGACCGCGTGCTGACCGTTGATCTTCACGCCGGCCAGATCCAGGGCTTTTTCGACATCCCGACCGACAACCTTTTCGGTGGGCCTGTCATGGTCGACGACATCAAGGAACGCTTCACGGGAGACAAGATCATCGTGGTCTCGCCGGATGTCGGCGGCGTGGTCCGCGCGCGCGCGCTTGCCAAGCGGATCGATGCCGACCTTGCCATCGTCGACAAGCGCCGCCCGGAAGCGGGTAAGTCGGAAGTCATGAACATTATCGGTGACGTCAAAGGCGCCCGCTGCATCATGCTGGATGACATGTGCGACAGCGGCGGGACGCTCGCCAATGCCGCCGCCGCGCTGAAGGAGCACGGGGCAACGTCAGTGTCAGCCTATGTCACACATGGCGTATTGTCGGGCGAAGCGGTCAAGCGGATCGAAACCTCGGTTCTTGATGAACTGGTCATGACAGACACGATCCAACCGTCGGAAGCGGCGCGGAAGTCCAAGTCCATTCGCATCCTGCCCATCGCCCCTCTGCTCGGCGAAGCCATCCGCCGCATCGCAAACGAAGAAAGCGTCTCGAAACTGTTCGACCGCTAGAGACTCGACGCTTAGCGGTCTCCCTCAGGAAACAGACCCAATCTGCATGCGAATATCGTTGTGAACCCATTTGTGGTCACGCGGAAAGACACTTAGTGCGCGGTGTAGCGAGCCTTCGAGTTATTCCACGGTCCAGCCGCGGGGGGTGCGGCGGGCGTCGAGCGTCATCGGCTCGTCGTCGGAGCGAGTCCGGGCCGCTGGCGCAGACCGGGCGCCGGAGAAGCGCATGACAAGCGCCGCACCGGCCAGGATGAGGCCGGCAACCGCCGTCATCACCGCAAAGATACCCGCGGCTGCAACAAGGAGCATTCCGATCAGCACCTGAATAAAGAGGCTTATCCCGCCGCGCGCGGCGCCAGCGAGATTGAAGTGGAAGAGGCCTGAAGCGTTCTGTGTCATGTCCGTTCCTTGTATCGCACCAACATGGCGGCATCGTGGCAGCGCGTCAATCACGGTTGATGCGAGCGGCATGCCAATCGCGGGAACGCCTAGTCCGGGCGCACCAGCAGGCCGCGCTCAGTGCGGATCTGGGCATAGGCCGACGTGATCGACGCCGCCTTGGCGTGGGCGGCATTCTCGAATTCGCGAGGCGCGCCCATCTGCACGACGCGGTCGGGATGATTGTCGGCCATGAGCTGGCGATAGGCGGCGCGGATCGACTTGAATTCGGCATCGTGCGCGACGCCGAGGACCAGGTAGGGATCGTCTCGCTCCGGCCCGAGATGGCTGGCACGGATGCGCCGGAACGTGCCCTCGCTGAACCCGAAGGCCAGGCTGACATTTTTCAGGAATTGCAACTCGGAATCCGTGATCACGCCATCGGCGCCGGCGATCTCGAACAAGCCATCCAGCACGCCCTCCAGCAGGCAGGGCCGGTTGCGGTACTTGCGCCCGATGCGCCGGGCATAACTTTCATAGCCGCGCACGGTCTGGCGGGCGATGTTGAACACACGGCGGACATTGTCGGCATCTTCGGGCGCAGCGCGGAAGACGCGGGAGAAGACCATTATCTCCTGGTCAGTCACCGCGCCATCAGCCATCGCCAGTTTCGCGCCAAGGCCGACAACCGCAGCGGTAAAACCGACATCATTGGGATCGGGCGCGCATTCGATGCCGTCGGCAGCCGGTTCGGGTGAGGAATCGGGTTCAAACAGGCGTTTTCCGCCTTCAAGCAGTCGTGTCCACAGGCTCATTCGCCGGTCTTATAGCAGATAATCCCGGCGATGTGAGTGAGTCCCGCTGACATATGCGTGAAGCAAATGGACACATGGACGCGCACGGTCAGGCGTCGCGGGCTGCAACCATCTGTTTCAGTTCTGCTATTTCTGCGCGCATCGACTCCATGAGCCGTATCATCTCACCACGCTGGCCTTCTGCTTCGTCGATCTCGTCTTCGATTTCCTCCAGCCCTTCGTCCAGAACGGCCTTCTGTTCGGACGCCAATGCTTCCACGACCAGGGCGATGAACAGGTTGAGGATGGCAAAGCTGGCGATGAAGATGAAGATCATGAAGAAAATCCAGGCATAGGGATTGCCGTCATCAATGACTTTCTGGACCACTTCGAACCGCCAGCCATCCATCGTCATCACCTGGAAAAGCGAATAGGCCGATTTCGGCAAGTCGCCGAACAGGAGCGCGACGTCCGGGTCGTTCGTATCGCCGAACAGGTTGGTGGCCATGACCGCGCCGACATAGGTGACGAGCGCCAGCACGGCAAAGATCGCGCCCATGCCGGGCAACGCCTTCATCAGGGCTTCTGTGATACGCTTCATCATCGGGATGATGTGCAAGAGACGCAGGACGCGCAGCACACGCATGGCGCGCAGGACGCTGAAGGCAGCGCCACCGGGAAGCATCGACACGCCGATGACCACGAAGTCGAACCAGTTCCAGCCAGATCGGAAGAACTGAAACCGGTACACGATGAGTTTGAGCAGGATCTCGACCGCAAACACCCAGGTAACGGCGCGGTCAAAGACCTCCAGCGCCACGACAAGCTTGTTCGGCAGCGACGCATGATAGGTCAATACGCCCAGCACGATGGCGTTGGTGACGATCAGAATGATGATGAGGTGGCGGAACCAGGGGCGTTCGATCTCGCGCTCGAGCGCAGAATTGCTCGTGTCAAAGTCAAGTGTCGCACGTTCCATGCCTGAATCTCCGTTGCCGGCCTGCGTCTCCCGACACGGTTTCTGCCCGTTATGACACGGCCTGCCAATTGCAGAATGGGTATCAGTCCGCCGACGTGGTTGTGTCCGAGACGATCAGCCATTCGCCATCGATCTTGCGCAAGACCAGTGTGTAGAGGCCAGACGGCCGGTCGCTGGCGCGCTCAAGCAACCAGGCGCCATGCGCAATGGCTGCATCAGGCGACAGCATGACGATCTCGTAGTCGGATGTGACAAGCCGCCCCATCAGGTCCGGCGTCGCATAGACCCGCTTGTAGCGCGCATTGGTTTCATCCCACCCGCGCGTGACGTCGCCGCCTGATGCAAAGCGCAATTCAGGCGAACGCCAGTAGCCGTTCATGAAGGCGTCGATATCGCCGCGGTTCCAGGCTTCATCCTGTTGTTCCAGAAGGGTTGTGATGGCGACAGTTTCTGCGTCAAGCGAAGCGGCTGCCACAGGTGGCACCTGGACTGTGCCAGCGGTGGTGCAGGCTGCCATGGGCAGTGACAGGACAAGGGCCGCGATGAGGTGTTTCATGTCGAGCGTCTCCGGATCGGGCTGGTGGATGCCTAGTGCAGCTCGGCTTCCGTGGCGGCTGCATCGCCATTTTTCGTCGCCAGTTCTTCTTCGTCGTCTTCCTCGGAATCCGCGTCCGGTTCAGCCTTGGGCAGTTGGCGTTTGCCCAGCGGCCCCCGGATGTCGGCATGGCGATCATACTGCATGTTGTAGTATTCGTGGGCCGTATGGGTCAGCGGCTGTGGCGTCAGGTTCAGCCCATAGGTGCGGAGCCGTTCGACGACTTCGTCACGCAGGTACATGCCGGGCAAGGCACCCTGGCTGAAGCCGTGGCCCTTCATCCAGCTGCGCACATGCCAGCTGCGCACAATGCCGGCATCAGACGGACGGGCGCCGCCATGCACTTCCCACATATAGAGCGTGGCAATGCCGTTGATGACAGCGTCCATGGCATCATCGAGCGACGTGGCCGGGTCGCGGCCCTGGGCAAGCGTCGCCCGCAAACTCATCTTGCGGGCCTCGAGTTCCTGATAGGTGGCGCCGAGCACGGCGATCGCATTGCGATTGGCCCGGATCATGGTCGAATTGACGCCGTCGAGCTGGGGATGGCGGATCGGCAACAGGGCATCTGGGCCGGCCTCGTGATTGGCCGCGATCTGGGCGACTTCATTGACCATCCGCTGCAAATTGATGCGCAATTCGTGGCTGACCCCTTCAAGCGCGGATTTGGCGCCTTCACGCTCATCGTCGCGCAGGCGCCAGAATTGCCAGGCGATAAGGAGCGCCGCTGCGATCAGCAGGCCGAGGCCGCCTGTGAAGAATGTGTAGAAATCCGACTCGCTCATTCTGAGGTCCCCTTCAATCGTCCTGCACGGCCTGGCCAGCCCTGCCCCCAGCCAATTGATGGCAAAGCTTAGCCGCCAAGTGCCCGGCCTGCAATCACCTGTAGCTTTGCCAGCATGGCCGGGTCGCGCGCCGCGGGGGCCGTGATCAGGGCATGGTCGAGACAGGTATCGATGCCATCCGGTGAGGGCGTGCGGGGTGTCTGGGCCAACAATTCAGCCATTCGCACGATGGCCTGACGGGCCAGCGCACTGTTCTGGCCCATGATTTCCATCACATTCGTGACATTGACCGCCTCTTCCTCCTCACGCCAGCAATCATAGTCGGTGACCATGGCGAGCGTCGCGTAGGGCAGTTCCGCCTCGCGGGCGAGTTTGGCCTCGGGCATGGCAGTCATGCCGATGACATCGCAGCCCCATTGGCGATACAGGCGCGATTCCGCCAGCGACGAGAATTGCGGCCCCTCCATCGCGAGATACGTGCCGCCCCGGTGCATCACGGCGCCGGCGCTCTCGGCGGCATCCGCCGCCAGCGCAGACAGGCGCGAACAGACGGGCCGGGCCATCGAGACATGTGCGACCATGCCCGGGCCGAAGAAGGTGAACTCGCGCGCCACCGTCCGGTCGATGAACTGGTCCACCGCCACGAACTGGCCCGGCACATATTGTTCCTTCAGGCTGCCGCAGGCCGAGATCGAGAGAATGTCCGTGACCCCCGCCGCCTTCAGCGCCGCGATATTGGCGCGGTAGGGCACACTCGACGGTGTCAGCCGGTGCCCCCTGCCATGGCGGGGCAGGAAAACGAGGTCGACCGGGCCAACCCGCCCCCGCACCAGCGTGTCGGAGGGTTCGCCCCACACCGTCTGCACGCGTTCCTCGCGCTTGTCCTCGAGACCATCGATCTCGTAGAGGCCGGAACCGCCGATGATGCCAAGCGTCCATTTTGTCATGTATCAGGTCCTGAAAATCTTGCGCATGCCGAAGGGCGGCGGCGACAATGGATTGGGTGTCGTCAGCTCAACATCATCTGCAGGCAGGTAATCAAGTCCTTCATAGAACACGATCAGGCGAGGCTGGTCGGCGCGGATGGCCAGTTGGGCCCCTGCGGCCCCTATCTCGCGTCCCATCTGCTCGAGTGCCTCCAGGATCACCACGCCCAGTCCCTGTTTCTGGAAGGCTGGCAACACACCTATGCGCTTGATTTCGATCCATGTCCCCTGCCCGCCCGGCCCCGGCACGCGGACAAATCGACCCGAACCAATCGGCTCGCCATCGCTTTCAAGCAGAACAGCACCACCTTTTGCGATCTGGGCGGACACGCTCTCGGGCGTTTCGCGGAATACCGTGGATTCGGTACTGACCCGCCCGGTCCAGATGCGGCGTGTCAGGGCCTCAATCAAAAAACCGTCCGCTGCGCAGGCGCGGCGGACGGCTGGAATTGATGCCTTGTCGGCCAAAACGTCCTAGTGCTCGACCTTGCGCCAGACACGCTTGTACGAGAACCAGAGAAGGATGGTCAGGACGAAGAGATAGATCATCACCGGCAGGCCCAGCGATTTGCGGTTGGTCTGCTTCGGCTCGCTGGCCCAAGCCAGGAACTGAGCCACATCGTGGGCCATCTGTTCTGTCGTCGCCTCGGTGCCGTCATTGTAGGTCACGCGGCCTTCCGGCAGTTGCGGGCCCATGGCGAGGAAACCGCCAGCGGGCGACTTACGCGGGTCACCTTCATATTGAGGGGTCGTGTCGCCGGCCATGAAGGGATTGTAGAACTGGCCGGCGGGCTGGATCAGCACACCTGCTTCGCCGTGGTCGCCTTCAGCTGCTTCATGTCCAGGGATATGGACTTTCGACATGTCGATGACCGTCTGCATGACGGCAGGTGTCGAGACTTCGGCGATGTCATCGGTCGGATCATCCGGCGTACCATTGTCAGAGGCTGGCGTCGTCACGACAGCCGGGGTCACCTCACGGGTGCCGATGGCGTCTGGCGACGGATAGCCCGACAGGAGGCTATAGATATAGCTGGCACCGCCATGGCGGGCCTTGACCATCACCGACAGGTCTGGCGGAGCGGCACCATTGTTGGCGGCGCGACCGGCATTGTCGTTCGCATAGGGCGAACGGAACTGGTCAGCTGGCGTCGCCGGACGGAAATCATAGTCGCCGATATCATTCGGAGTCGGGCTCTGGATTTCAACGTCTGCAGCCAGCGCTTTCACGAACGGGTTCTCGTTTGCGTTCGGATAGTCCGCATCGAAGAAAGGACCGCCCGGTTCGCCGAGATTGCGGTAGCTGAGCAGTTTCATCGAGTGACAGGACGAGCAGACCTCCCGGTACACCTGATACCCGCGCTGGACGGATGGCATGTCGAACTGGCCGAGCAGGCCGTCAAATGGCCAGCCACCTTCCGGTTCATGCGGATGGGCAGCGGCGCCACCTTCGGCATGCGCCATGGCTGCGAGGCTGAGGCCGGCAAGACCGGCGGCGAGAATGCGGAACGCTTTCATGGATCTACCTCGAGGCTCCCTATTCGGCCGGAACGGCGGTTGCTGAAGACGCCTTGTGGCGCTTGAGCACGGATTTATGGATGGATTCCGGCAGCTCCTTCGGCTTCTCGGTCAAGCCGATGAAGAACAACATGAAGAAGTACCCAAAATAACAGATCGTCAGGATCAGCGAGAGCTGGCTGAACTGGAAGGTAGCAGGCGCAACGGCCGCGAGTGACGGGCTGGCGTCTTCCGGAAGGTTGGCCATGAAGCGTTTCGCGTCATGATAGGCCTCTTCTCCCTTGTATTCGCTAGTCGCTTCCTGACCGTTCTCGCTATAGCTTACGACGAGAAACTTTTCGCCTTGCAGTGCCGGTATGACGGCTGCGTCCGGCGCCTTTGCACCACACCAGCCAAGAAGCACGCAGACAACGACAAAGCCGAAGAAGAACTGGCGGGCCACCGGACGGTAGCGCATCGATTTCACCTTCGATGTGTCGAGCCATGGCAGGACGAACAGGATGGCGATGGCGGCAAACATGAAGATCACGCCGAGCAGCTTGGCCGGAATGGGGCCAAGATCAAACGTGATCGCCCGCAGGATCGCGTAGAATGGCAGCATGTACCATTCGGGAACGATATGGGCTGGCGTGACGAGCGGATTGGCTTCGATGGCCTGGTCAGCGTGACCCAGTGCGTTCGGTGCGTAGAACACGAAGGCCGCGAACAGGATCAGGAACAGGGCAACAGCGAAACCGTCCTTGATCGTGTAATAGGGATGGAACGGAACGGTGTCCTTTTCCACGTCCTGCACTTCAACGCCGGTCGGGTTGTTATTGCCAGGCACGTGCAGCGCCCAGATGTGCAGGATCACGACCGCTGCGATCATGAATGGCAGCAGGTAGTGCAGCGAGAAGAAGCGCTGCAGTGTCTGGTTGCCAATCGACGGTCCACCGAGAATCCAGGTCTGCAGGCTTTCGCCAACCAGAGGAATCGCGCCGAACAGCGAGGTGATGACGTTCGCGCCATGATAGGACATCTGGCCCCATGGCAGCATGTATCCGAGGAAGGCTGTCGCGATCATCAGAAGGAAGATGACACAGCCGAGGATCCAGAGGACTTCGCGTGGCGCCTTGTACGACCCGTAATAGAGGCCCCGGAACATGTGGATGTACACGGCGAAGAAGAACATCGACGCGCCGTTGGAGTGAATGTAACGCAGCAACCAGCCATAGGGGACGTCGCGCATGATGCGCTCGACCGAGGCGAAGGCGCCATCGACGCTGGCCTCATAGTGCATTGAAAGGATCACGCCGGTCAGAATCTGGATCACCAGGCAGATCGCGAGGATCCCACCGAACGTGTACCAGTAGTTCAGGTTTTTCGGCGTCGGGAACGTGATTGCCGTGTCATTCGCAAAGCGGATGAGGGGCAGGCGCTTGTCGAGCCATTTCTCGAAGCCGGAATTGGGTGTGTAGGATGATTCATGTCCGCTCATCAGAGATGTCCTTCCTTAGAGGGAAATGTTGACCACGGTATCCGACACATACTTGTAGTTCGGAATCGGGAGATTGGTGGGGGCCGGGCCGCTGCGAATCCGGCCGGACGTATCGTATTGCGAACCGTGGCAGGGGCAATACCAGCCGCCATAGGCGCCGACATTGCCTTGCGTTGGACCAACCGGGACGCAGCCAAGGTGGGTACACGCACCGGACGTGATCAGAATGGCCGGGTTAAGCGTGCCATCCGCCTTTGGGCGCAGGCGCTCGCCATCGGTCTGCGGTTCGCGCAGCGTCGCCACGTTGACGGCTTCGGCTGCAGCGATCTCTGCCGGCGTACGGTGTCGGACAAAGAAGGGCTTGCCGCCGATCAGGACGCGAATCTCGCCGCCGAGCGGCACTTTCGAGATATCGACATCGAGCGACGAGGCGGCACGCGTATCGGCTGCCGGGTTCCACTGGTCGACAGCGGCGATGGCAAAAGCAGCCAAGCCGCCGAAAGTCACGGCTCCCGTTGCGATATGGATAAAATTGCGGCGATCTTCATCGACGGCGTCGTCATGGGAATGTGCAGTTTGATCAGTCACGCTGTACCCGTCCTTCAAGGCAGAATCTTGGCCCCGTATTACACAAGGCCCCCTCCCCTGCCCATTGCGGCAAGGCGACACGGGAGGCCCCAGTAAAACACTTATCGACGCGCGTTATCCTGACTTGTGGCCTGTGACAACAGCGCGCTTGTCGCAGGAGGCCAGACAGCGCATCAAAAGCACCATGACCAATCCCGATCTCAATGCCCGCAAGGCGCGCGCCAGCGCCTGGTTCAAATCGCTGCAGGACGATATCTGCGCCCGGTTCGAGGCACTCGAAGATGCGGTTGGACCGCCCCTCTACAAGGGCGAAGCGGGGCGATTCGAGATGACCGAATGGACGCGAGGTGACGGTTCCGAAGACCTTGGCGGCGGGCGAATGGGCCTGATGCGCGGCAAGGTGTTCGAAAAGGTCGGCGTTCACTTTTCCCTTGTGCACGGGACATTTTCCGAGGCGTTCGCAGCGCAGATCCCGGGCGCAGACAAGTCAGATGGGCATTTCTGGGCCAGCGGAATCAGCCTGATCGCCCATCCGCGTAACCCGCATGTGCCGTCAGCCCATATGAACACGCGCATGTTGGTGACCAGCGACAGCTGGTTCGGTGGCGGCGGCGATCTCAATCCCCTGCTCGCCTATCAGCGAGACCCGGCGTTTGAAGATTCTGTGGATTTCCATGCTGCGATGAAGGCTGCGTGCGATTCATATCCTGGCGCGGACTTCGCGGAGATGCGCGATCATTGCGACACCTATTTCCACCTGCCGCACCGAAACGAGCCGCGCGGCACGGGCGGCATCTTCTATGACCGGTTCAATACGGGCGACTGGGAGGGCGATTTCGCCTTCACGCAAGAGGTCGGCCGGCAATTTGCCGACATCTACCCGAAACTCGTGGCACGCCGCATGGAACGCGCCTGGAGCGAGGCCGAGCGTGAGGAACAGCTGGTCCAGCGCGGACGCTATGTCGAGTTCAACCTGCTTTATGATCGCGGCACCACGTTCGGCCTGAAGACCGGCGGTAATGTGACGAGCATCCTCTCCAGCATGCCGCCGGTTGTGAAATGGCCGTAGAGGCTCTCCAGCTCAATCTCCGGGCCTGTTTCGAGAAACATCCCTGATTTCAATGTTCTGCAATGACGAAGTGGCCGTTTAAGGGTACACTGGCATCATGCTGGTGCGCAGATATCCCATGCCATGGATGAGCGCCGTCCTGGTTGTGGCCAGCGCGGCAATTGCCAGCCTGCTGGGTTTTCTGGTGTCAGATGTTGCTTCACGCAACTGGTATGCCGGGCTCGATAAGCCGCCGCTGGCACCAGCCGCTTCCTTCCTCGTCCTTGCCTGGCCTGTTGTGATGACTGCAGTTGTCGCCGGGGCGCTCCTGGTTGTGAAACAGGCCGGAAACTTCCGGGATGCCAGCGGCGCCCTCGGCCTCTACTTCCTCTTGCTGGCAGGCGGCATGATCTGGAATCTCGCCTTCTTCGGCCTCGGAGACACCGGTCTCGCGTTCGGCGTGATGACCATCCTGCTCATTCTCGACTTCGCCCTCGTGCGCGAATTCGACCGCCATTCCCGCACCGCCGCACTGGTCCAACTGCCATTTCTCGGCTGGCTACTGTTCGCAACCTACCTGACGGCAACTGTCTGGGGCCTCAATCGGGCAATTTGAGCCGGGCCAGCAGCGCATCCCGGTCCAGCCTGAAATCGCTGTCGATCCAGGCCGCTTCAGCCACCCTGAGGGCTTGACCAATACGCGGACCCGACAGGCCGAACGCCAGCGCATCGTCGCCGCCAATCGGCAGGACCGGCCGGGGCCAGGCCGCAATCTCGGACAGGCGTGCCCTGAGATCTGCGGCTCGTTCCGATTGGGCTGCCTCCAGCACGGCCCGGTCCCGCACGGCTTCAGGCCCGTAGACATAGATCGCCGCATGCAGGTCGCGTGGTGCCAGGCCCTGGACATGGTCCATGCCGGCGCTCGCCCATGCCAGCAGGCGGCGATGTTCCTCATTCGACAATTTGAGGCGCCCGGCCACTGCATCCATCTCGCGGCCGCGACGCGGCAGCATCGCCATGACGCGCTGTATCGGATCCGGTTTCAGCCCCGCCTGTTTCTCGGCCTCGCACAGGGCAACAACGCCATCGGCATGCGCGCCGGGCAGGATCTCTTCCAGCACGCCGCTCTCTTCCATCGCCAGCATGGCAACTGACGGGTCAGGCGCGCCGAGCAGCTTTTTCAGTTCTTTCCAGATTCGCTCGGCCGCGATCTTACGGAGGCCCTGTCGCTGGCGGGCACAAGCGTCCAGCCCTGCCCCGTCAATCGCCTCGCCATACCAGGCGTTGAAGCGGAAGAAGCGCAAAATCCGCAGATAATCCTCGCGCAGGCGCTCATCACCATCGCCGATAAAGATGACACGGCCTGATTTGGCATCGGACAATCCACCCGCAATCGGCTCGAACACATGGCCCTCGCGATCAGCATAAAGGGCATTCAGGCGGAAATCGCGGCGCGCGGCATCCTCGGCCCAGTCCTCGGTAAAGGCCACGACAGCGCGGCGCCCGTCTGTCTCGACATCGCGGCGCAGGGTCGTGATCTCGTAAGGACGGCTGTCGAAGATTGCGGTGATCGTGCCATGCTCGATACCGGTCGGCAGGGCGCGTATCCCGGCGGTTTCGAGCGCGGCGATGATCGCCGGCGGCTCCAGCTGGCTGGCAATATCGATATCGTCATCGGCGTGCGTGGTACTGCGGAATACGTTCCGAACACAGCCGCCAACAAACCGCGAGCCGCCCGGACGGGCTGCCTCAAGCGCCGCCATGACGGCCTGCGTCCCGCGCTGGGTCAGCCAGGGCGGCGCAATCTTCTCAATCGGGGTCATCGGGGCTGTCTGTCGCCTCGGTTTCCGGGAAGCGGGCCTGTATCTCGGACGTATCGCGCGTATCGGCCGGGCCGACGGCGCCCTGCGGCACGATTCCGGGCGATTCCTTCAGCGGCACACCGACATCGCGCACGTTCTGCTCGCACGGATAGTCGCGCGCCGGAATGATCACGCCATTCTCGAACCGGGCCGGTTCATGGCAGATATCGCGTTCCTTCTTTTCCATCGCAATCAGGACGAACCAGGCGATCGTGGCGAGCGCGAGCCCGGCCAGGAACAACATCTGGACCGGCCACTTGCGCTTGCCTTCCTGTTCCGCGCTGGCCGTCGCCAGCAGGTAGAGTCCGAACAGGATGAACGGTATCGAGAAGATGAAGGCCTCAAAGACCAGCCTGCCTGCCAAAATGTCCCTCCAATTCGGGTTACGTCCTAGATAAGCCGCACCGGGCCGGATCAAAACCCCTAATCGCCCGTCGCGGGCTCAGCCCTCATACAGAGTCTGGTACAGGCGGCGGATAATGCCCGCTGTCACGCCCCAGATACGATAGCCATTATGCGGCATCTCGTAATATTGGCGTTTCTGGCCCTTGTAGACAGCATGTCCCGTCTGGTGGTTGGCCGTGTTCATCAGGAAATCAAGCGGCGTCTCGAACACATCGGCGACTTCGGTCGGGTCTGGCACGGCGACAAAATCCGCCGGCAGCACGCCCAGAACGGGCGTGATTCGAAAACGCGTACCCGTGACATAGGGCGAGCCCTTGCCGATGACATCGACCTCGCCCGGGACAACGCCGACTTCTTCCTCGGCTTCACGCAGGGCGGCAGCCACCTCGTCGACATCGATCGGGTCGACCTTGCCGCCCGGGAACGCGACCTGGCCGGCATGCGTGGACATCGTGGTCGGACGGACCGTCAGCAGCGCCGTCGCGCCGGTCTTGCGCGGGATGACCCCGATCAGCACGGCCGCAGGCCGGATGATGGCAACTTCTTCCGGCGTCAGGAAATCCATGTCGCCGCCTTCCTGCAGGCTCATCGCGCCGACGGGCGGATCCAGCCGCGCAGCCGCTCTTGTCAGGAAGTCGTCGAGATCTGTGTAGCCCATCGGGATCAGGCTGCCGGGCCGATAGGAAAGAAAGCGCCCTGGCTCCACACGCCAAGTGTCGGCGAACCATCCGGATTGGGCTCGGCCATGTCAGCGAGTTCGTAGAAGACAGGCCGGGCAAGTTTGGCCTCCAGCCGTCCCCGCACCAGAACATAGGGCAAGGGTTCGCCGGTTTCCGGGTCGGTCTCGACGCGGATCGGCAGGTCCGGCCCGGCCACCGCCACGTCGCCGACATTGGTGAGGAAGGCCAACGCCTGCTGCGGCCCAGGCTCTCCCGCCCGGTCGACGCGCACGGCAATGAAGGGCGCATCCTCGACCCGCACCACGACTTTTTCATAGGGCGTGACGAGCCAGGTTTCGCCGTCCTCATCCTTGCGCAGGATGCGGGAGAACATCTTCACCATGCGCTCGCGGTTCATCCGGCCGCCTTCATGCCACCAGCTGCCATCGGCACGGATCGCCATGTCGATATCGCCGCTACGCTCGGGATTCCACGATTCCACGGGCGGCAGCTTTCCCGACAGCTTGCCATCCGGCAGGATAGCCTTAAGCGTCTCTTCGAGGCTGATTGTGTTGCCGGGACTGGATTTCACGTCTTACTCCGCCATGATGAGGCCTTAGACATAGGTTTGTTTGCCAGACACGTGAAGCCGGAGGCGCCCCTTATATGGCCGATACTGCAGTAGATACGAACGACATCGTCGCCGAGGCTGAAGCTGCCACCGAGACCCTGCGTCAGGTCAAGGCGGAAATCGGCAAGGCCGTCTTCGGGCAGGAACGGGTCATCGAACTGGCGCTGGCCGCGGTCCTCGCGGGCGGTCACGCGCTGCTGATCGGTGCGCCGGGCCTCGCAAAGACACGCCTTGTCGAAGCGATGGGCACGGCGCTCGGCCTGTCGAACCAGCGCATCCAGTTCACGCCGGACCTGATGCCGTCCGATATCCTTGGCTCCGAAGTGCTGGACGAAAGCGCAGGCGGCCAGCGCACGTTCCGTTTCCTCAAGGGCCCGATCTTCACCCAGCTGCTGATGGCCGACGAGATCAACCGCGCCAGCCCGCGCACCCAGTCTGCCCTCCTGCAGGCCATGCAGGAACGCCATGTTACGGTCGCGGGCGTGCGCCACGACCTGCCGGCGCCTTTCCATGTGCTCGCCACGCAGAACCCGATCGAGCAGGAAGGCACCTATCCCCTGCCCGAAGCCCAGCTCGACCGTTTCCTGCTGAAAATCGATGTCGCCTATCCGGATCTCGACACCGAGCGCCGCATCCTGATCGAAACGACCGGCGGAGCCGACCAGACCGTCCGCCCGGCGCTCGACGCTGAGCAGCTGATGTCGATCCAGGCCCTCGTGCGCCGCATGCCGGTCGGCGAGAAGATCGTTGCGGCGATCCTGAACCTGATCCGCGAAGCGCGGCCCGAGCAGACCAGCGATGCGCGCGTGCAGCGCCTCGTCGACTGGGGCCCGAGCCCCCGCGCCGGTCAGGCCCTGATGCTGGCCGCGCGTTCCCGTGCCCTGCTGCGCGGACGCCTCGCGCCGTCAATTGAAGACGTGGAAGCGCTCGCCGAACCCGCCCTCGGCCACCGCATGGCCATGCGCTACGATCCGACCGGCGAAGCCCCGAGCCTCACCGACCTGATCAACGACCTCGCGCGGAAGGTGGCGTAGACGGGTGCTTCGATCTGTGATCGCTTGCTCTCTTCTCACAGCCACACAGGCCTGTTCGCCATCGGCATGGAACAAAGACGTAGACATGCAAATTTCATGCATTGCGGCGCTTCAGGTTAAAGCTCATGACGATTTGTTTCTGAATGAATACCGTCAGCTCAAAGAGAATAATCCCGGAAAAGCAGAAGCTGACGCATTTGATATCTGGCGGAAGTGGCATTCCCGCACGAGACAAGATGGCCTTCATGCCGTCAGAGCCCGATTTGGAAATAGCTGGCACACTCAAAGCCAATTTCTGAAGCTGTATAATCGGTATTTTTCTGAATACTGGGAGGCAATACCGCAGGGATTTGAAGAAGCAGAAGAAGCAGAAGTCCGGCTTTCTGAGCTTACGCGTGCCTGCGATGGTCCACAGGATAGCAGCTCCAAATGACTCCCTCCTCCGACCTTCGTGCTGAAGCCGAGGCGCTGGCCCGCCAGCTGCCGAACCTGAACTTCAAGGCCGAGGCCTCTGAAGCCGCCCATATCGGCAGCGCCGGGCGCCGCCGCGCGGGCACGGGCGAGCAGTTCTGGCAATACCGCCGCTATGCGCAGGAAGACGACGCAACCCGCGTCGACTGGCGCCGCTCGGCCAAGGGCAACGAGCTGTTCGTGCGCGAGACGGAACTCGAAACCGCCCGCACGGTACTGTTCTGGTGCGACCCGCATCCGGGTTTCAACTGGAAAGGCGAAGGCGACATTCGCACCAAGGCCGACGAAGCGCGCCTGCTGATGCTGACGCTCGGCATATTGATGTCAAAGGATGGCGAGCGGATCGGCGCACTCGGCGCAGGACGCTCGCCCAGCTTCGGGAAGCGCGCCGTCGATCGCCTCGCCGAAGACATTTCGAATGGTGCGGACCGTCCCTTCCCGCCCCCGCCGCGCACGTCTGCGACGCTGATCATCGCGTCAGACTTTTATGATCCGATCCCGGAATGGCAGGCCCGCCTGAAGCCGCTCGCCGCCAAATGCCCGGAAGGCGTGCTGCTCGCAATCGCGGCGCCGATCGAAGAGGCGTTTCCTTTTTCCGGCCGCGTGAAGCTCCACCGTCCCGGCGCCGACGCCGACCGCATTCTCGGACGCGCCGAGACAATGCGCGAGGACTACCAGCGCAAGTTTGCCGAACAGCGCGACGCCCTCCAGGCGCTCGCCACGCAAATCGGCTGGCGCCTTGTCACGCACACGACCGGCGCACCGAGCCTGCATGGCGCCGCCCGGCTGAAGCTGGCCGTCGAGAGTTTCGGGGCACGCGGATGACCGCGCTGGGCCCCTTCCTGTTCGGCGCGCCGCTGGCGCTGTTCGCACTCCTGTCACTACCCGTCATCTGGTGGGTGCTGCGCGCAACCCCGCCTGCGCCGAAGGATGTGGAGCTTCCCTCGCTGCGCCTGCTAGACGACGTCGAGCCGAAAGAGGAAACGCCTGCCCGCACGCCCTGGTGGGTCTGGCTGATCCGTACACTGGCGGCTGCCGCGGCCATCGCGGGCCTGTCCCAACCGGTCTATGCGCCGGGCGCACGGAACGAAGCGCCCGATGCCGGCGGCGCGCTGCTGGTTGTTGTCGACAATGGCTGGCCCTCGGCTTCGCGCTGGAGCGAACTGGTTGATGCAGCCACCGCGACGCTCGACACGGGCGGCCGGGACGCGGCGACGCATCTCTTGCTGACCGCCCCGCAGACGCTGAACACGGATCCGGCCATGCGCCTGTCACGCGCTGACATGGCGAAACGCCTGTCGTCCCTGCGCCCGCAATCCTGGAACACCGACCGGACCGAGGCGCTGGAAAGGCTGAACGCATCCGGCCTGAAACCCGCGCGCATCTTCTGGGCCAGTGATGGAATCGAGGACGAGGACGGCCGCGCCTTCGCTGCCGCCCTGTCATCCATGGCGCCGCTGTCTGTTTTCGCCGCGCCGCCCAAAGGGCCCGCGGCGATCACCGGCATCACATCGCAAACCGATTCCGTCTCCGTCACTCTTCGCCGGGTGGAAGCGCGCGGCGAAGAGCGGAGCTTTGTCTCCGCCCTCACACTCGACGGCTCGGCACTCGCCACCGCCGAAGCGGTTTTCAATGACGGTGAACGCGAAGCCGTGGCGAGCTTTGCCATTCCGGCGGCGGCGCTGTCCCGCATTGCCCGCTTCACCGCGACAGGCCGACAAGGCGCAGGCACGGTCTGGCTCTGGGATTCGGCGAACCGCTCGCGGCGCGTCGGGCTGGTTGATGCCGGGTCCGTCGCCCAGCCGCTGTTGTCGGACATGCATTATGTGCGCAAGGCGCTCGAGCCGTTCGCCTCGATCACCGAAGGCAATATCGAAGCGCTGGTCTCGACCTCGCCGGACGCCATCGTGCTGACGGACATCGGCCAGATCCTGCCGGACGATGCCGAGCGCCTGACCGAATGGGTCGAACAGGGCGGCGCGCTGATCCGCTTTGCCGGGCCGCACCTTGCCGCACAGGGCGATGACCTGCTTCCCGTCGCACTGCGCCGCTCGTCCCGCGCCCTTGGCGGCGCCCTTGCCTGGGACGAACCGCAGGCGATGGCCGCTTTTCCCGCTACGTCGCCCTTCGATGGCCTCGCCATTCCGCCGGATGTCCGCATCAGGAAGCAGGTTCTGGCCAAGCCAGCGCCGGACCTTGCCCGCAAGACCTGGGCGCGCCTCGCCGATGGCAGCCCGTTGGTGACCGCCGATTCCCGTGGCAGCGGCACGCTGATCCTGTTCCACATCACCGCCGGGCCGGACTGGTCTGACCTTCCCTATTCCGGCACGTTCGAGCAGATGCTGCGCCGCTCCATCGCCGCCGGGCGCGGCGAATTTGTCAGCGACACCGAAGGCGCCTACACGCCGCAACTGGTGCTCGATGGTTATGGCCGGCTCGCCGCTGCCGGCGCCAATGCCGCACCGCTGAAAGCCGCCGACTTCGGAACGATCAATCCATCTGAAGCCCACCCGCCCGGCCTTTACCAGGGTCCGTCCGGCACCCGCGCGCTGAACGCCGGTGCCGGGGCGCGGCCAAGCCTGATCGAAAGCTGGCCGCTGGCGGCGCGCCTGCTTGGCGATGCCGAAGCGCGGTCGCTGCGCCTTGCCGGGCCGCTGCTGTCGCTGGCGGCGATCCTGCTGGCGCTCGACCTGTTCATCGCGCTGCTCGTGGCCGGGCATTTGCCGCGTCTTGGCCGCCGGACGAAAGGCGCCGCAGCGTTGCTGCTGGTTTGCACACTCGGTTTCAGCCTTGCGCCGCATGCCGACGCCCAGACCTATCGCTACCAGCAGATGCCGGATGGCTCCTATCGCCGGGTCTCGACCGCACCGCAAGTCGTGCCGATTGCCGGGCCAGGCCGGGCAACGCAGAAAGAGATCGAGGCGGCTCTCACCATGCGTTTCGGCTATGTTGAAACCGGCGACCGCGCGCTGAACGAACGCACCCGCGCCGGCCTGTCGGGCATTTCATCTGTCCTCAGCCTGCGCACCTCGGTCGAGCCAGCCGAACCGGATGCGCTGAACCTCGAGACTGATGCGCTGGAGCTTTACCCGCTGATCTATTTCTGCATTCCCGAAAATGCGCCGCCGCTGTCGGCGACTGCGATCGCCAAGCTGAACGCCTATCTCCGCTCAGGCGGCGCGCTGGTGATCGACACGCGGGCGGGCGGAACGGTTGGGACCGATACCGATGTCGCGCCGCTCGAGACGCTGCTGGAAGGGCTGGATGCGCCGCCGCTGCAGCCGGTGCCGACCAATCATGTGCTCGCGCGCAGTTTCTACCTGCTCGACGATTTTCCCGGTCGCTTCGCCAATCGCCGCCTCTGGATCGAGAAGACCGGCGGACCGAACGCCCCGCGCGGCGACGGCGTTTCGCGCCTGTTCATCGGCGATGCCGACTGGGTCTCGGCCTGGGCGGTGGATAATCGCGGACGCGATCTCTATTCCGTCGATGGCGGGCCGACGCAGCGCGAAATGGCGCGGCGCTTTGGCGTCAATCTCGTGATGTATGTGCTGACGGGCAACTACAAGGACGACCAGGTCCACCTGCCGGCCCTGCTGGAGCGCCTTGGCAATGGCGATGAAGAAGAGACCGAACCGCGTTTGCCTGATCGCCTGCCTGAAGGGGGGCCGCAATGATTGATGCCACCCGCCTTGCGTTTGATCCGTTCCTCGGCTGGCCGGCGCTCTGGCTGGTCGTCGCTGTCGCGGCACTGGCCTGGATTGCTTACGTCTTCCTGCGCGGGCAAGCGGCGCTGACGCGCGGACTGGGCCTGACTCTGCTGGCGGCGGCGCTGTCGAACCCGTCGCTGGTGGAAGAAGAGCGCGAACCCCTTCCCTCGGTGGCGGCGATTGTTCTCGACCGGTCGGAAAGCATGCAGTTCGGGGACCGCGCCAGCGCGGCCCAGACGGCGTTCAATGAACTGAAGGCAAAACTGGAAGCGGACACGTCGCTGGAAGTGCGCGTGCTGGAATCCGATCCCCGCGATGACGGCACGCATCTTTACGGCGCGCTGGAAGGCCTGATGGCGGATGTGCCGCGCGACCGGATTGCCGGGGCGATCCTCGTGACCGACGGCCAGGTGCATGACTTTCCCACCGGAGAGGCGCGGGAAAACGCCATCGGCCCCGTGCACGGACTCGTGGTCGGCGATCCCGACCGGGGCGACCGGCGGGTGCAGATTGTCGATGCGCCGGATTTCGGGATTGTCGGCGAGACGGCCAGCCTCGTCGTGCGGGTTGACGATCCGGATGGCGGCGAGATCGAGGTCGGCGTCTCGCTGAACGGCGGCACGACCGAGCGCGTGACCGTCAAGGCGGGCGAGGACACGACACTGCCGATCGAGATCGAGCGACGCGGCGAGAATGTCATCGTCGTGGACGTGCCGCCGGGCCGGGAAGAACTGACCCTGGCCAATAACCGCACGGCAGCGACGCTGGCGGGCGTTCGCGACCGGCTGCGCGTCCTGCTGGTGACCGGCAAGCCGAACCAGGCCGGGCGGGTGTGGCGCGACTTGCTCAAATCCGACCCCTCGGTCGATCTTGTCCACTTCACCATCCTGCGCCCGCCCTACAAGACCGATTACACGCCGACCGAGGAACTGGCGCTGATCGCCTTTCCGACCGAGGAATTGTTCGTCGACAAGCTGAAGGATTTCGATCTCATCATCTTCGACCAGTATGAGCGGCGCGGCGTGATCACCCAGTCTTACCTTGCCAACATGGCGCGCTATGTGACCGATGGCGGCGCGCTGTTCATTGCAGCGGGCGAGCCGTTTGCCGGGCCGGGCAGCCTGGCGCGCTCTCCGCTGGCAGCTGTCCTGCCCGCCTCGCCGACCGGCACGATCCGGACCGGGGAATTCGTCCCCAAGCTGACCGAAGCGGGCAAGCGCCACGCCGTGACCGCGCCGCTGGACGGCCAGACATGGGGCAGCTGGATGCGCTCTATCGAAGCCACGGCGCAGGCCGGGGACGTGCTGATGAGCGGGCCGGACGACAAGCCGCTGCTGATTGTCGACCGCGTCGACAAGGGCCGTGTGGGCATGCTGATGTCCGACCAGATCTGGCTGTGGGCGCGCGGCCATGATGGCGGCGGGCCGTTTTCGGAACTGATCCGCCGGGTCGTCCACTGGATGATGAAGGAGCCGGAACTCGAAGAGCGCCGCCTGAGCCTCACCGCCGAAGGCGACACCGCCCGGATGGAGCTGCGCACCCTGCTGGACGCGGCGCCGCCGCTGCAGCTGGAAACGCCGGAAGGCCGCATCATCGAGCCGGTCTGGACGCAAAAGGCGCCGGGCATTTTCAGCGCCGAAGCGCCGATCGACCAGCTGGGCCTGTACCGCGCCGAGGCCGGGGGGCTGGAAGCCGTGGCCCTGAACGGGCCGGCCAACCCGAAGGAATATGCCGACCTGCAATCGAGCACCGAGATCATGGCGCCCTTCGCGAAAGACACTGGCGGCGGCGTGTTCCGCCTGAACGCAGGCGGCACCAACCTGCCGGACATTCGCCGCGTCGGCGCGCGGGCCAATGCGGCGGGCGGCAATTGGCTGGGCCTGCGCGAGCGCGGCGCCTATGCGGTGCGCTCGTCAACCAGCCAGCCCTTGTTGCCAGGCCTGCTGGCGGCGGGCCTGCTGGTGATCTTCCTGATTCTCGCATGGCGGCGAGAGGGGCGGTAGGTTTTTTCTCCTTCTATCATTTGTACCGACGACCCCTGCGAAGGCAGGGGTCCATGGACTGAGCTTTCCCCCTGCCCCTGAGGCGCGTCCGGTCCATGGATACCTGCCTTCGCAGGTATCTTCGGAAGAGAGGCAAGAGATGCACCTGTGACCGGAGCGGCGGGACCGTCCGGCAAAAAACGTGGAAAGCAGCGTGGATCAGGACGTGTCTATCCCCCCGCCCGGCCATGATTCCAGCCCGGCATTGACGAGGCCCGGCAGGGCGCTGGCGATGAGGCCGAGTTCGGGGCGCAGCCTGCTGGCGCCCGCGACCGGCAGGCAGGACGGGCGCGGCTCGCCCTTCTTCTTCAGGCGGTCCAGCGTGCGCGCGAGGCGGCGGGCATGCGCCTCTGGCGCGGCCAGCACGCGGTGCAGCGCGATGATGCGGGCAAAGACGGGGGCGGCCGGCACGGGGCCAGCCCGGAAAGTGCACGGAAAAAGCCCGAAGGGCGGTTCGGCACACGGATCGACGGCGCGTCCGGCGAGCCGCAGCCGCCGGGGGGCGGCAAGGGGGAGGTATGTGTGCGTTACGTCCTCGACGCCGGGTGGCAAGGGGGTGGCCGGACCGGGAGTGCGGGGGCGGACGGGCGCGAGGCGTAAGGAGAGCGCGAGGAGCAGGACCAGCCGCCGGACAATCACTTCCAGCAGCTTCAGCCGGGCCCGGGCCCGCTGCGCCACCCCGCGCCTGAGCGTGACCGGCGCGCGCACCATGTCCGTCAGGTTGCGGACATTCAGCAGGGCGTATTCCGCCTGCTGCAACCCATGGGCAATGAAATCATCCGTCGCATTCATGGGGGCAGTATAGCGCGGGTTGGATATAGGTTGGATTGGGGTGGGGAGACGGACGATGTATCGTAGACACGCCTTGCGCGCTGGCTCCTCCCCTTGGCCGCGCGCCTCTACCGCGCGACCGGGTGTGTCAGGTGAACCAGCGGCGGTGTCGCCGCGACCGCGTGGCTTTCGAATGGCCCAGCGTTGCGAGAAGCGACGGCGCCGCGTGCCGGACGGCGTCGACGCCAGCGGCGATGCAATCGCGCTTGTGCTGGAAATCCAGCATGCCGACAGAGCGGCCAAAATGCGGCTTGAGGACAAGGTCCGCTTTCTCATGGCGCAAGCTGGACAGGGCGTCCTGGGTGAGCTCGATCGACCGCAGCAACACGTCCAGCCCGTTGCGCGGGTTGGGGCTGCTCCTGTCCTGGCTCGGGTCAACGGAGATCACGCGGTCAATGCCCGCCTCCCTGAGGACGTCGACCGGCGACATGCCGACATACCCGCCATCGACGAGCAGATGGGTGCCGTCATCAAACGGCGGCAGGATGCCCGCCAGCGCCGAGCTGGCATAGACGGCATCGACCGCGTTGCCGCGTGTCTTGATGACCATGTTGCCGGTCAGGATATCCGTTGCGGCGACATAGGTCGGCACGCGGCCCTCCTCGAGATTCCTGTCCCCGGTCAGCTGCGCGAGGACGCCGCGGCCCCAGGCGACGGTATCCTCGCCGGCGCCCCAGCCATAATAGATGTCGCGCAGTTCCTGCCCGGTGATGTAGAGATTCTTCAGCCGCGACACGATGCCCGGGCCATCGAATCGCGGCACGACCGGGAAGCCCGACACGTCCATGGCGACAAGGTCGTCATACCAGTTGTCGTTCAGCGCATAGGCCGCGCCGACAACCGAGCCCATGGAATAGCCGGCAATCGCGCTCGGGTAATAGCCGAGATGGTTCAGCGCCCTCAGCACGCCGGCATGGGCCATGCCCCGCGCGCCGCCGCCGGCGAGGACCAGTCCGAACTTGTGGGTCATGCGTACCATCCTGAGCGGGAAATCATGTCCTATACCAGCTTCCGGCCAGTGGGGGCATCAGGCGCAGCGCAATGCACCCTGCGCCACTATCCGGCCCATGATGGCCTGAGGTCCCGGCCTTCGCCGGGACAGCGGTGCGTGGGGAAGTGGGAGTCCCGGTGCGGAGGACGAAGCCCCCCCTGCCCGGCCTAGTCGGCCTGGAGGGCGAGTTCCATGTCGGTGAGGCCGGCTTCGGCATAGAGGGCTTCGAGCTGGGCGACCGTTGCGTTGCGGACAATGTCCCTTGGCTGGAATGTGTGGGTACGGCCGATCTTGTGGCCTTCGATCATTTTCAGCAGGTGGAACAGCCCGTTTGTCTCGCCCGTGGGCAGGGACGACTGGGACGGGTCGCCGGTGATGATTGTGCGGGAGTTCTTGCCGGCGCGCGTGATGGCGAGGCGCATCCAGTGCTTGTCGGTATTCTGGGCCTCGTCGATGAGGATGAAGGCGTCGCTGAGCGTGCGGCCGCGCAGCAGGCCGAGGGGCGTGATTTCAAGGTGGCGCTGGTCGATCATGGCCTGGACCTCGGCGTGGCCGACCAGGTCGTTCAGGACGTCGAAATAGACCTCGAACTGTTCGTCGCGCTCTTTCTCGGCGCGCTTGGCCTGGGTCATCAGTTCGCCGCGCAGCATTTCGTGCGGCTTGGTGATGACGATGCGCTTGACCGCGCCCTTGGCCAGCTGGTTGAGCGCGGCGGCAATCGCGAGATAGGTCTTGCCGGTGCCGGTGGGGCCAAGGCCGAAGACGAGCGGCATGTCACGGTCCAGCAGGTCGTTCAGGAAGGCGAGCTGGGCCATGGAATGCGGCTTGACCGGCTGCATGATGCCCGACAGGCGCAGGGCGAGGTCGCGTTTGAGCACTTCCTGCAGCGTGTCGTCGATGACGGCCTGCAGGCTGGCGGCATCGAGCGCGGGCCCCTGCCCCTGCAGCATGGGCGCGAGGCGCTGGGCCAGGAGCTCGACAAGGACAATGGCGGGCCTATCGCCGACCAGATCGGTCTCGGCGGGCGATTGCGGCCATTTGACGGAGAAGGGCGCAACGGCCTTTGCCACAAGGGCAAAGAGGGCCGGATCCCGGCTCAGCCTGTAAATGGTTTTCGCCGAAGTGTCGCTCGCGCCAACGGTTTCGCTGGGCATGTCATAAGGCATTGTGTCTTCCCCCCGGAGTACCTTTTCCTATGCATAATAGGATATGGTAAATATTGTGTACCTGCAGGGCGGGTGGCAGGATGAGGGGGCCTGGGGCCCTGCCCTATTTGATCACGCGGACCGGGTCCGTGCCGTCCCAGCCCTGCGCGACCTTGCGGATATGCGCGAAGGTGCGGCCCTTGGTGCCGGAGATGTCGGAGATTTCGACCACGGTGCCGGGATGGGCCTCGGTGTCGAAATAGGCAAAGCGCCCCTTCTCGCCGCCGATGCAGCCCTCGTGGCCAACCTTGTAGCCGAGCGAGAGCGCGCTGTCGTAGAGGCCCTGGTAATCCTCGGTCCAGTAGGACATGTGCTGGAGGCCTTCATGGCCGGCGTCGAGGAATTCCTTGTACATGGAGGGGGCGTCGTTGCGCTGCTGGATCAGCTCGATCTGCAGGTCGCCGGAATTGGCGAGGGCGATGGACATTTTCACGTCTGAGGGCTGGCCGCGATGGCGGAACCAGTCTGTCTTCACGTCCTCGATATAGAACCAGGGGCCGACGCCCATGACATTGATCCAGTGGTCCATTGCGGACTGGATATCACGCACGACATAGCCGTTCTGGCAGACGTTCCCGAAAATGCGGCTCATGGATGGCCCTCCCCTTTTTGGGCCTGTCTTGCCTGCCTGGAGCGGGAAAGGCCAGCGCTTTCGTGGGGGGAAACGTTGCCAGGCAGCGGGGATACACCACCTGGCAACACCTGTCTTTTCGTTGCAACGCAGAACTAGGTGGGGGACGCACCACATTGCAAAGACAGCCGGAAAGTTACGACAGGCAACTGATGAGAACAATTGAGTAATAATTGCTTGTTTGCGCGTAACAGTCACAAATAGGCCGGGCCGCCGGCACCTAGAGAAAGGACTTCAGGCGCTTGGCATTGCCGCGCCGGAGCTTGCGCGCGGCGGCGGCGAGACTGTCGAGCAGGGCCTTGATATTGGGTTCGAGCGCGGCCTCTTTCTTGTAGGCCGCCCCGATGCGGTATTTCGGCAGGCCGGGAATCTGCTTGCCGGCGAGGCGGCCCAGTTCCAGGTTCGGCACGGCCAGGGACAGGGGCATGATGGTGAGCACGTCGGAGGACATTGACAGGTTCATGCAGGATGTCGGGCTGTAGAGCGTGTAATGCGGCGCGCCGGCCTGGGCCAGCGCCTCGCGCATGCCGTCGGGCAGCTGGCCGTCGAGATAGTTGAGATAGCCCGGAAAGGCCCAGGGATAGGCCAGGAGCGTTTCGAAACTGGTGTCACGCCCGGCGACCGGATGGCCCGGCCGGTGGAGCATGACGAAATCGTCGGTCATGATTTCCTGGAAGTGCAGCCGGCCCGCATGCGGCAGGGCCTCAAGCGTCGACATGTTGAACAGGACCATGTTGGCGCGGCGCTGGACCAGTTCCTCGATCGCCGAGTGCGGCGGCATGACGTCGGCCAGCATCCGGACGTCGGGCGACGATTTGCGGAACTCGATGATCGCGGTCGGCAGCAGGATGTCATAGGCGATGGGGCCGCCGATCACCTTGATATGACGATCGCCGGCGACGGTTTCGCGCTGCACCACTTTCGCGAAAGCGAGCAATTCGACCGCCATCGGATAGAGGCGCTGGCCGGCCTCGGTGGGCGTGACCGAGCGGGTGGTGCGGTAGAAGAGCTGGGTGCCCCACGCGTCTTCGAGCGTCTTGATGCTGCGCGTGACGGCCGAGTGCGTCAGGTGCAGCTCTTCGGCCGCCTTCGAGAAACTGAGCAGGCGGTAGACGACTTCGAAATACTGGATCAGGCGGAGATCGGTCATGGCGAAAGGCTTAGGGGCAGAGCCCGGCCATGGCAAAGCTTGTTCACGCGCCGGGCGAGCGCAGCCGGCACACTTCGCGCGCGAGCGGGCGACCCGGCACAAGGCCGGGCCGCCCGGCCGGTCAATGGGTGAGCAAGAGCCGGACAAAGGCCCCACGCCCTGCCCCCGGCACCCGCGTGCCAAGCGCGACGTCGCTGCCGGAATTGCGGTTATAGCCCGACAGGTGGTCGCGGTAGACCTGGTCCAGCAGGTTCTCGACCCCGGCCGAGAGCCGCACGCCGTCACGCACCTGCCAGTCGCCGAACAGATTGAGCACGGCGTAGCCCGGCGTCCCGGCCTCACTATTGGCGGCCGACACATCCGCTTGCTCCGCGACGAGGCGGGCCTCGAGCGTGGCCGACCAGGCCGCCGCTTCCCAGGTGACGCCGGTGGTCAGGCTGGGCGGAGCGACGCGGTAGAGATTGTCGTCCACGTCGCGCCGTTCGCCGCGCACATAGGAGAGTACGCCGTCAAGCCGGAGCGGCCCGTCGAAATCATATCCGGCATCAAGGTCGAACCCGTAGAGCCGGGCATCGACATTGGCCCAGCGGAGAGGCGTCGGATCGCCGTTCATGGCGGCGATCATCTCGACCGGCGAGTTGGCGACACCCGGCGTGGTGTCAAAGGCAACGCCCTGGATATAGTCGTCGACCTGGCGGACATAGACGGTCGGGCGGGCATAGGCGCGCGATGTGGCAAAGTCGAAACCGGCCTCGGCCAGCCAGGCGGTTTCCGGCTTGAGCGCAAGATCGCCGACATAGATGTTGCCATCGGCGAGCCCGCCGCTGGCACTGGTCGGCAGCCAGCCGAAGCGCTGGATATAGCCAGGCATCTTCTGCTTGCGGGCGAGCGTGATGCGCCAGGACAGGCCGTTCCCTGCCGGGGTCCAGAACCGGGCGACGGCGTCGGCGGTCGTGTCCTCGCCATCGGTGTTGCCGGAATTGAAGGCAGCGGCCAGCATGCGCGGGCCCATTGGCAGGGCCGTGCCGACCGACGCGTCTCCCGCTTCGTACTCATGCTGGTCCACGCGCAGGCCAAGTTCGGCTTCGAGCGGCCCGAGGGGGCCTGTCCATTCGGCAAAGGCCCCCGTGCGGCGCAGGGTGATGTCGGGGAAAGCCGTGACGAAGAAAGCGGCATTGTCCGGATTTGTGATCGTCACATTGTGATCGGACTCCTCAGTATCGAGACCGAGCAGCAATTCGCCGCCAGACAGCGCGAAGCCGAGCGCGATATCAGCGCCGCGTGTCGTCGCATCGGCATAAGAGGCGCGGGCCGCCATCATGCCGGGCGACGGACGCATACTGAAATTGTCCATCAGGTGCGACACGTCGGTATAGTGGAGCGAGGCTTCCAGCGATGCCGCACCGATACCTGTCGCATAGGCGAGCCGGGCAAAGTCCGTGTCGAAATACCGGATATCCATCGGGAAAGGCGGGTTGCCTGACGGGCCGGTATTCTGGCGGCGCAGGTCCAGGCTGATATCGCCCGCGCCGGTCTTCATGCCGGTGGAGACGCCGAATACGCTGCGCTCGAACGCCGTGCCGCCGATCGTGCCGTCGGCATAGTCTGTATCGTCGCCTTCTTCATAGGCGCCCAGCAGGTTGAACCGCCAGGTGTCGGTGGCCGCGCCGACGATGCCGCCGGTGGACACGCTGTCATTGATGCTGCGCGCGCCAAGGGTGAGATCATAACCATATTGGGCCGCCTCGCCCGCAGCATAGTCGATGCGCTTGAAAACGGCATCGGCGCCGCCGGCAAGGCCGGGGCCTTGCGAGACGGGGCTGACGCCGCGGTCGATCACCACGGCGGCAACCAGCGGGGCCGGCGCATAGTGGAAGACAGGGTCCATCAGGTTCGGCCCGCCGGACGCGAAGCGCTGGCCATCGACACGCAGGTTGAGCCGTTCGCCGAACAGGCCGCGATAGGCCATCTGGCCCGATAGTTCACCATTGGCGATACGGGCGCCGCCCGGCGTGCGGGCGGAGAGATAGGTGACGTCGCCGCCCTGAAGGGGGGCACCATCAGGTGTGACGGCATGCTGTGTTGCCGTATCAAGACGTGAGCCCGTGACGATGATGACGTCCTGGAGGGCGGGTTCTGCCTCCTGCGCATGGGCGGCAGGCAGGACAGCGGACAGGGCCATCAGCCCCGCGCCGCAAAACAAGTGTGGTTTCATTTTCTATCCGTTCGGCCCAGGCGATGCCGGGCACTGGTCTGATTGAGGAATGCTTTTCGGGTTCAATCAGATACGGATGGGCGGCCCCCTGGCCGGAAGCGGTGCACGGGCGCGCCAGTTGGCAACGGTATTGATGACGGGCCGGTCGCCCAGGAGAGGCGGACCGAACAGCGCCGCGAGGAACACGTCCGGAGGGAGCGGCAGGTCGAAGACAGCCGTCGACGCAAAGGGACATGTCGCGGACGAAGATGTGTTGCCATCATCCGTCGGCGCGTCCGGGGCTTCGTCGCCGTCGACCTCAGTCATCTTGCCGGTATGGGGATTGAGCGACACGAAGCGCTCAGCCGTGCCACCACAGATGCGGATAACGATATCACCGGTGTCTGCCGAAGGCGCGAGCATGTAGCCTGTCGGCACGAGCGCGCGCATCACCATCAGCAGGGATACCGCTGTGATGATCCAGAAGCGCATTGGCACGAATGGGAAAAGACCCTTGGGCATGGCGGTTGGATAGCGGCGCGGGGGCAGACTGGCCATGTGGCAATCTCACCCCAGCCATTGCGGGCAACCGATCCCCTACCCTGCCGTGACCCTGCCTGCGAGCTGGCTCGCGTCGCCAGCCAGATCGCGCACCATGACCCGGGCCTGGTCCTGCGGGCCGGGAAAGGAGAGCTGGTGCCTTGGCGTGACGGTGAAGCCGATCTCGCCGAAATAGACGGGTGCACCGATGAGGATGGCAGCGGGCCAACCCGCCTTCTTGCCCGCTTCCAGCGCTTCGCCGGTAACCGAAAGGCCGAGGCGGCTGCCCTGATGCGCCGGGGCGACAGCGACCGGGCCATAGAACAGTGCGCGGGTGCGGGCCTCGCCCACAACCAGCGGCCAGACGCGGCACACACCGATCACCTCGCCGTCCAGCACGGCCACGCGGCTGATATCCGGCAGTGAGCGCGAAAACTCGCGCAGGCGCTCGGCAGTCTTGGCAAAGTGGCCGGGGCCGAACGTGGCATCGAACAAGGTTTCGATGGCAGCGGCGTGCACGGCGGGGGTTTCGGGAATGATCTCAAGCATGGCGAGCGGCCTTAAGATGCATCCGCGCCGGGCGCAATAAAAAAGGCCGCCCCATGGGGAGCGGCCTTTCTGTGCAAATTGGTGCGTCACTATCGCGAGGCGCGCCAGGCTTCCAATTGGCGGGCTGCCCAGTCCTTGCCACCCCAGCCAAAGGCGATGGCAAAAGCGGCTGCACCGCCCATGACGAGGTATTGCGCGACATTGAGAATGAATTCGCCGCCGGTCGGGTCGAGGCCCATGCGGGAAATACCGAGAATGACCGACAGGATGATGATGATCCATTTGACGAGATTGGCGGCAACATCGGTTGCGCCTGAGCCCGTGGAGGCCATGGCCGACGTGACCAGCCGGGCGATGAACACGCCAGCGAAGATGATGACAGCGCCGAACACGATCTGCGCGCCCATGGAGAGGACGACGTCCATCGCATAGGTCAACGTGTCGATGCCGAGCGCATTGAGCGCTGCAATCACGCCGAGCAGAACGATGAAGAACTGCGCAAGACGCGACGTAACCACCGAAGCCGTGAGGCCGGAATCCGCCCCCTTCAGGATACCAAGTTCAGCCACGGCGCCATCCAGTCCCATGCCCGGCAGGACCCCGGCGATCAGGTTGCCGACAAAGCGGGCCACGACCACGAAGATGCCAAGAATGACAACCGCAGCCAGCAGGTTGGGAAGGATGCCTACAATGTCCTGCAGCAAGGCATTGGCCGGTTGGGATATGGCGGCCATGTCGAGCACGTCAAACGCCGTGATGGCGCCAATCAATATGATGAGGGCCGAAGCAATCGTGGCCGAAATACCAGATACATTGACGGGGCCCGATGCGAGCTTGAACTGCTCCGGCAAACCATCGGCGAAAACAAGAATGGCCGACAGTGCCTGTTTCACCACATTCGCGACGATCAGGAATATGCCGAACACGAGGATCGCACCGATGATATTATCGCCATAGGCCATGATCGGGGAGATTACGCGGTTCAGCGCGTCCGATATTTGTGTGGCGCCGGCAATTGCGAGCGACTGCATCAGGCCGATCAGGATGATCACCCAGAACGCCGCAGACGACAGGCTGGCGCCGAGGCTCTTGCCGCCGGTCGTGTTGAGAGTGTTGGCGCGTTTGGCGAGCCCGGTCTTGTCGATTGCCGCACTGACCAGCCATCGCACGATCATGGCGGCGATGATGAAGGCGATCATGACGAGCGCGGCCTTGATCAGGTTCGGCCCGAAGGTTTGCGCCTGCACTACGAGATTGTTCCAGAATTCTTCCATATTCAGCCCCTTTATTCTCCAGGCGGCGAGTCGCCCCTATAGCGCCTGCATCCCGGTGAGGGCGTTGTTGCATATCGTTTTGCAATGCAGGATGAACAGGAATTTAGGATTGCAGCGCGCTCGCCCAAAGGGCGAAAATCCACTTGTCAGGTGCGCCCGGCCCGCAGAACGCGCGTCAGGCCACGGTGCGATCCATCATGCCCGGTGCATCGGGTGTCATCGGACGGCCGCCCTAATTCGGACCGGGTTTGAAAACCGCATCGCGGTCGGCGAGCAGCTCATAGGAGACGTGACGCTTCAAAAGGTTGGTCAGGGCTGTGGAGTCACCCTGCAGGATGTCCGGTGGAATCAGCTGGCCGAAGGTCATGCGGAAGTTTGAGCCGCGTTTGTTGAGCAGCTCATGGAAAAGCGTGATGTCGCGCAGCTCGTCATTAAGATCGCAAAACAGGTAATAAAGGGCGGAGTTACGGGCATCGAGATTGAGCGGCAGGATCGGGGCCTTCTGCTTGCGCGCAAGGCCGATCACGGTGGAGAACCAATCCTTTTCCTCAAGCACACCGTCGACACGGCGGGCGAGGCGACCGGACGGGAAGATGACCACGCATTTTTCCTGGGCGAAGGCTTCGGCGGCGCGGCGCAGGGTTTCCCGCGTCTTTGCGGGTGTGCGCTTGGACGCGACCCATTCGACCGGGATGATGACATCCTCGAATTTCGGATTGACGCGCACAGCGTCTGCATTGGCAAAGAAGACGATGTCGTCGCGCACCTGTTTCAGCAGGTCCCAGACGGCGACCCCGTCGGCAAGGCCCGTCGGATGATTGGCGGCGACAATGAGCCGCCCGGATTCCGGCATGCGGTGAATGGCATCGACCGAGAGGTCGAATGCCAGCTGGCCGGAGAGCAGGTCAAAGGATTGCCGGCCATTGAGCTGGACGATCTCGTCGGCCATGCGCCGCGCCTTGCCATAGCCGAGCATCTGGTAAAGCACGGGCCGGACGAGCGGCCAGGCCCAGCTGGCCCGGAGCTTCGGGCAGCGTTCCTCGATCAGCACATCGACGATGTGTTGATCCGCATCGGTGGCGGCCTCGTGAAAGGCCGAGACGGTGGAACCCGCCTGCGGGGCTGTGGCGATCTCGTCAGTCATGGCCTCTGTGCTTTTTTTGCATTTTTCTTCGAGGGCGTTTCCCGAAGGCGCAACATACATGAAGTCCCCTTACGGGAAAGCGGATGCGGCAGGATTCACGGACCGGAAAAACTTTCCAGAAAAGGCAGATCTGTAGAGATTTCAACACTTCGGAAAGTTCTGCTTTACCAAGCCGTAAGGCCCGCGTGGCAAGTTCACACCAAGACGGGCGCAGATGCATGCTGACGCCCAGGCAGCAGGAAACATTTCGGGGTAGAGTTAGATGAAAGTACTTTGGGTAGAAGATCACGAGCCGGTGCGAGAAATGTTGGCGATTGCCGCCGACAAGGCCGCCCGCTCGCGCATCCAGGTGGACCTCGTGATGGCGCCGACACTGATGGCCGCCGAGGCTCGCCTGCGCCTGGAGCGCTTCGATCTTGTCGTGCTCGACCTCGGCCTGCCCGACAGCGTCGACCCGGACATGACGATCGCCCGCGTCGCCAATATGGGCAAGTATCGCATCGCGGTCGTCTCCTCGATGGATACGCGCGACCAGGTCGTGGCCTCTGCCCTGCGTTGCGGCGCAAATATCGCGCCAAAAGCCGTTTTCAAGGCAAGCCTGCCCTTTAACCGTTTCATCCAGCGACCCGATGCATTCGAGGACTTCCTGCTGGAACAGATGCCATCCGCTGCTGCGCCAGCGCGCGCCGCTTGAGCCATTCGCCCATGAGGCGCTTATGCTTGCAGACCCCAGCATGACCTTGCTAAGCCGCCCGGTGAATCCAACCGGGCGGCTTGGCCCTATTTATGAACCTGAAATGCCATGAACGCCCTGCTCGTCTATCCTGCCACCCTGGTTCTGATCGCGATGAATGTGATCGCCAGCGTGCTGGCGTTCAATAATCAGGAATTTTTCAACAGGTATTGCTTCTGGATCAAGCCGATCCGCCAGGGCGAGGAATGGCACCGTTTTGTCACCTCGGCCTTCCTGCACGTCAACGGCCTGCACCTGTTCGTCAACATGTACGTGCTCTACATGTTCGGCCAGATCCTGGAGGCCTATGTCGGCTCCGGCGGGTTCCTGATCCTTTACGCCGCATCGCTGCTGGGCGGAAACATCTGGGAATATGCCGACAAGCACAACCAGCCCGGCTATCGCTCGGTTGGCGCATCGGGCGCGACATCCGGCGTCATCACGGGCTTTTGCCTGTTCTATCCCTTCGCGACGCTTTACCTGTTCTTCGCGATCCCGATGTGGGCAATCGTGTTCGGCGCAGGCTTCATTGTTCTCAGCTTTATCCTGTCGCAGCGTGAACAGACCATGGTGGCGCACGGCGCGCACCTTGGCGGCGCCCTGTCAGGGCTGGTGATTGCCATGCTGCTGCGGCCCGAAGCCTGGCGGCAGATGATCAACCAGGTGGCCTCACGGATTGGCTGACGGCGCAACGACCTCCGTGCTGGAACGGTACCATGCCCGGGTCGCCGAGGGCCTGATCGACGCAGACAGCGCGCAGGCCGAAGCCGCCGCTAGGCTGGACGCCCTGGCCCGAAAGCTGGTCAGCAACGGAAAGAACGGCTGGTTCTCCAGGCCCGAGCGCCCGATGGGCCTTTACCTGTGGGGCGGGGTTGGACGCGGCAAATCCATGCTGATGGACCTGTTCTTTGACGCGGCGGACGTGACCGCAAAACGGCGTGTGCACTTTCACGAATTCATGGGCAGCGTGCATGACATGCTCGGCGAATGGCGCAGCATGGACGAGGGCGCGCGCAAGCGGTCGGAATGGCGCGTCAGGGGGGCGGGCGACGACCCGATCGCGCCAGCCGCGAAACGGATCGCCTCCGGCGCGAGCCTTCTCTGCTTCGACGAGTTCCAGGTCACGCAGATTGCCGATGCGATGATCCTTTCGCGCCTGTTCGAGGCGTTGTTCGCGGCCGGTGTGACGGTCGTGGCAACCTCCAACCGGCATCCGGACGACCTGTATGCCGATGGCATCAACCGGCCCCTGTTCCTGCCTTTCGTGAAAATGCTGAAGGCCAATTGCGATGTGTTCGAACTCAGCGCCGAGCGGGACTATCGGCTCGACCGGCTGAGTGAGGCGCCAGTCTGGTATGCCCCCCTGGGACCGGACGCGGGGGCCGCACTGGACAAGGCCTGGCAGCGCCTGACACTGGGCGCACAGCCGCAGCACTGCACGCTGACCGTGAAGGGGCGCAAGCTGGACGTGTCGCGGGAGGCAGCCGGCGTTGCCCGGTTTACGTTCGAGGAGCTCTGCGCCCGTCCGCTCGGTGCGCGCGACTACCATGAGATCGCCGCGACCTTCCACACGGTGATCCTTGAGGGCATCCCCCTGCTCTCGCCCGAAAACCGCAACGAGGCGGCGCGGTTCGTGACGCTGATCGACGAGCTTTACGAGGCGCGGGTGAAAATTGTGGCGAGCGCTGCAGCCGAGCCCGACGCGCTCTACCCGACCGGAGACGGCAGTTTCGAGTTCCAGCGCACGGCCAGCCGCCTGCACGAGATGCGTTCAATGGACTACCTGGCCGAAGAGCGCCGGACGGTGCCGGACGCGACATAAACCTCCGCGCGCCAATACGTTACCAAACGCTCACAAATCTTGCCTTTCCCCTTCCCTATCGGCGCCGTATTCTCTATTTATGCTGCTGCGCGATGACATACATGCGCATTTCCGGGGAATACGTCGCCGCCATGCGGGGCTAGGAACATCCTCGGAACATCTGAAACGGGAGCCGTCGCCGCCAAGCGGGACTGGTTTCACTAGGAGGATATAATCATGGCTAACCCAATTTCGGCCCGTAGTACGGCCGCCCTCAGCCCCGAACAGGGCCTCAGCCGGTATCTCAGCGAAATCCGCAAGTTCCCGATGCTCGAGAAAAACGAGGAATTCATGCTCGCCCGCAAGTGGCTCGAGAATGACGACACCGAGGCTGCTGAAAAGATGGTGACCTCGCACCTGCGCCTCGTGGCCAAGATCGCGATGGGCTATCGCGGCTATGGCCTGCCGATGGCTGAAGTGATTTCCGAAGGTAATGTCGGCCTGATGCAGGCGGTAAAGAAATTCGACCCGGAGAAGGGCTTTCGCCTGGCCACCTACGCAATGTGGTGGATTCGCGCCGCGATCCAGGAATACATCCTGCGCTCGTGGAGCCTGGTGAAGCTGGGCACGACGGCCGCACAGAAGAAGCTGTTCTTCAACCTGCGCCGCCTGAAGGGCGAGATGAAGGCGCTGGACGAAGGCGACCTCAAGCCGGAACAGGCCAAGCTGATCGCGGAAAAGCTGAACGTGACCGAGGCCGAAGTCTATTCGATGAACGGGCGCATGTCCGGCTCGGACGCCTCGCTGAACGTGCCCATGGGCACCGATGGCGACATGGAATGGCAGGACTGGCTGGCCGATGACGAGCAGGGCCAGGCTGAGGAATTCGCCGACCGCCAGGAATACGATGCCCGCATGGACCTGTTGTCCAATGCGATGGAAGACCTGAACGAACGCGAACGCCACATCCTGACCGAGCGGCGCCTGTCGGAAGAGCCCAAGACGCTCGAAGAGCTGTCGGAGACCTATAATGTCAGCCGCGAGCGCATCCGCCAGATCGAAGTGCGGGCGTTCGAAAAGCTGCAAAAGGCGATGAAGCGCATGGCCAAGGAACAGGGCCTGCCGATCGCGGCAGGCGCTGCGGCGAACTGAGACAGCCCTTCCGCTAGTCTTTCAAGTCATCCCCGGCAGGCGGTTTCGCCTGCCGGGGATTTTCTTTGAAGTCGATATCCGTCGGGTCGATGCCGAAAAGGATGCTGAGAAGCAGTGCCGTCACCGCAACCGCAAAGACGATGATCGCCACGACGCTGCCGCCGACTCCCAGAGTGCGTGACAGGTACATGGTTATGTCGTCATAGCGGAACACACCAATGGCGGCGGCCACGAATCCGCCGATCTTGGCGGCATATTCGACCTGGCTGGGATAGGCGCGCAGGTGGAAGAATATCAGCAGCAACGTCCAGACACCGAAACCGAGGGCAACGAGCGGCGCCACGATTGTATAGGCGCTCGACGATCCGCCCCCCGTCAACAACGACATGGTCTGAAGATAGGACGCGTTCAGCAAGGGCCAGATCAACATGACGGCGCCGCCCACTGCCAAGCCGAAGGAAATGTGTGAAAAGTCGCTGCCATAGGCCCGCTCAAGGCCTTTGCGATAGCGTACGAGCAGTATGCCAATTCCCAGAAGCAACAGCAGGAAGAAGCACTTCGCCGTGAGCACGTAGCGGTGGATGGTGGCCAGTCGTGAGGGCGACTGCGCCGCCAGTATGTTGAGATGCTGACGGAACGCTGTCTTGGCCTGGCAGCAATCCCTGACTGTCAGGCGCTCGCCAGCCGGAAAGCAAAGCATTTCGACATCGGCGGCGCTCGCGTATTGCAGCCATTCCTGATCGCATTTCGACTGGTAGGTGGCCAGACCGCCTTCAGCGGACGAGAGGATCTTCATGCGTGTCAGCACATCCAGAACAGGCGCACGCGGCGGCGTCGCATCTGTTCCGGGTGCGCCCTGATCCGCCATCAGGGCTGACGGAGAGATTTCAAAGACAGATCGCGCATTCGATCCGCTGAACAGGCTGGCAAGGCCCCAGGCCGCCACCCCGCAGACAAGTGGGCAGACAATCAGGATCAGGCGTCCATACCTGAGCTTGCCACGACCGAACGCATCGACCAGAAGCACCGCAGGTTTCCAGAAGGCAACAAGCGCCAACAGGCCCGCAATGGGGAAGAAGATGAAGTTCTGGGAATCAAGGGACGCGACCCGCAGGCCGATGCTGCCAGCGCCGAATTCCGCAACCAGCGCGCCGGTCTCCACCAGGAATGCGGCATAGAGCAGAAGAAATGCGATCGACACGGCGACCCGCGACACGAGATGTGTATTTGACATGAACTCGTCCCCTAGATCATGGCTGTCAGGTATTCCTACCCGCTGAGCCATACCTGACAAGGTCAACCCTATGCCCATTCACCCGATTGATGACCCTGCAGACGCCCGGATCGCCGCCTATACGTCGATCCGCGAGAAGGACCTGACGTCGGGCCATGGGGCAAGGTTCATTGTCGAGGGCAAGGTGACGCTGGAGACGCTGCTGCGACGGTCGCGATTCAAGGTCGAAAGCCTGTTCCTGTGCGAGACGCGGCTGGAACCGCTGGCTGATATGCTTGAATACGTGCCGGATGATGTGCCGGTCTATGTCGCGCCGCAGGACGTGATGGACGCCGTGGCGGGATTCCCGATGCACCGGGGCGTGCTGGCCTGCGGGCTGAAGGGGGAAGCCGTACAGGCGGTAGAGCTTCTGGACCACATTTCCCGTGCCTGCGTAGGGGACGCGGCCTCATCGACTATCCTCATGCTGTCGGACCTGTCCAACCATGACAATGTCGGCGCGTGTTTCCGCAATGCGGCGGCCTTTGGCGCCGATGCCGTGCTGCTGGACAGCCAGAGTTGTGACCCGCTTTACCGCAAGGCCATCCGGGTCTCGTCGGGCGCGAGCCTGTGGCTGCCCTTTGCGCATGGCGGCAGCGGGGCGGACATGATGCAGGCGGCGCAGGACGCCGGCTATACGGTTTGGGCGATGACGCCGCGCGCGGATGCCGCGCCGATTGGATCCCTGCCCATACCGGACAGGCTCGCGATCCTGCTCGGCGCGGAAGGGCCGGGCCTGCCAGACGCGTTGATCGCAGCTGCCGTGCCAGTGCGCATCCCCCTGTCCGCGGGCTTTGACAGCGTTAACGTGGCAACGGCGGGCGCGATTGCACTGGCAAGCGTGTTTGCGTCCCGATCCTGAAAAGAAACCGCCCTCTCCAGACCGGAGAGGGCGTACGGGAATGCGTGGTGTGACGTCCGACCCGGAGTGTAAACTCAGAACACGCGGGGGCGTTCGTTCTTTTCGACATGCAGGCCGCACTCGGTCTTGTCCTGACCGGCCCAGCGACCGGCGCGCACGTCTTCGCCTTCGGCGACAGGCTTTGTGCAGGGCCAGCAGCCGATCGACGGATAGCCCTGTGCGACCAGCGGGTGACGTGGCAGGTTGCGCTGCTTGATCATCAGGTCGACATCTTCCGGCGTCCAGCTGGCCAGCGGATTGATCTTGTAGCGACCATTGGCAAATTCGAAGACCGGCAGCGACATGCGCGCGCCGCCATGGAACCGCTTGCGGCCCGTGATCCAGGCCGAGAAGCCTTCCAGGGCCGGCTCGAGCGGGCGCACCTTGCGCAGGGCGCAGCAGGCATCGGTATCCGATTTCCAGAGATCGTTCTTCGGATCGAGGACCTTGCGCTCTGTTTCGTTTGGCGGGATCGAGCGCACGCCGGTGAGACCGAGACGCTCGATGACTTCGTCGCGGTAATCCAGCGTTTGCGGAAAGTGCATGCCCGTGTCGAGGAACACGATTGGCAGCGACGGATCGACATCAGCGATCAGAGCCAGCATGGCGACACTTTCGGCGCCGAAGCTGGAAACATAGGTCATGCGATCGGGCCATTCGCGGATCATCGACACGCGCAGGATCGTCTGGGCGGAGGCATCGCGCAGTTCGCCATTCAGGCGTGCGAGGCGAAGTTCCGGCGCTTCAGCGTTCCGGGCAATGACGTCACCATAAGGCATCAGGTTCTAGCTTCCGTGTCTCTTGCGGAACACCGGCACCTGACCGCCCGCTGCGGGCTGGTAGACTTCGGAATATTCCTTCAATGCTTCCAGCACTGAAGGTAGGTCTGCACGGGCCGTTGCGTAAGCATCGATGCCTGAACGGTTCATATAGAATATCTGATCCCGCAGGACATGGCCGACCGCGCGCAACTCGCCCGCATAGCCATGTCGGCGGCGCAGGAGCTGGGCCTGGGAGTAGCCGCGCCCGTCGGTATATTTCGGGAAACTGATCTCGATCAGCAGTATTTGCTGCAGGAAAGGCTCAAGCGGCGCGACATCGTCATCAGGCGCAAGGCGCACACCGACATGGGTGTTGCGTTCGGCAAGCCGAGGCGCCTCGGCAAGGAACCGGGCGAGCGGAAGGGTGACATAGGCCCCATCAGACAATTCTGCTTCATCCGCGACATGGGACCAGCGATCGGCCGTTTCGGCGCCGTTCTTAACTAGCGGCATAGAGGGCTTCCTTGAATGGGTCGTGGCCGAGGCGGGCCAGCGTGTCGATGAACAGCTCGTCCTTGCCGCTGCGAAGCGCGCGATAGGTGTCGACAACGCGCTTGAGGGCGCCGGGCACATCTTCCGACTTGAGGCCTGGACCGGCAATGTCGCCGATCGCTGCTTTTTCGTCGGCGCGGCCGCCGAAGGTGATCTGGTAGAATTCCTCGCCTTTCTTGTCGACACCGAGGATGCCGATATGGCCGACATGGTGGTGTCCGCAGGCGTTGATGCAGCCGGAAATATTGATGTGCAGGCGACCGATGTCTTCCTGGTAGTCCGGATCGGCGAAGACCTGCTGCACTGCCTGCCCGACCGGGATGGATCGCGCATTGGCAAGGTTGCAATAGTCGAGGCCCGGACAGACGATGAGGTCCGTGATCAGGCTCTCGTTCGCCGTGCCGAGACCGGCGGCGTCAAGCTCGCGATAGAGGGCCGGCAGGTCGTCGAGGGCGACATGCGCGAGGACCAGGTTCTGCGCATGGCTGACACGGATATCGTCATGGCCATAGATCTCAGCGAGATGCGCCACCGTTTCCATCTGCGTGTCGGTGGCATCGCCCGCAAGCCCGCCAATCGGCTTCAGGCTGACCGTGACGGACGTATAGCCCGGGATGACATGCGGATGCAGGTTGATGCGGGCCCAGCGGGCAAACGCAGGGTCTGCCGCTTTCGCTGCTTCGAACGCGTCCGATATTTCCGGCTTCGCTGCCAGTTCCGGCGGGGCGAAATAGGCGTGGATGCGTTCGATCTCCTCCCTGGGCAGGTCGATCTTCTCGTGCGCGCGCTGGTCGGCGAATTCAGCCTCGACCTGGGCCTTGAATTCGTCTGGGCCAAGTTCGTTCACCAGGATCTTGATGCGGGCCTTGTACTTGTTGTCGCGGCGCCCGTGGCGATTGTAGACGCGCATGATGGCCTCGAGATAATCGAGCAACTGCGTCTCCGGCACGAAGGCATTCGCAAGCACGGCGACATGCGGCGTGCGCCCCTGCCCGCCGCCGACATGGACTTCGAAGCCGACCGTGTCGCCGCGCCGGCGCATGTGCAGGCCGATATCGTGGACGCGGATGGCGGCTCGGTCATGCTCGGCGCCGGTGACGGCAATCTTGAACTTGCGCGGCAGGAAGGCGAACTCCGGATGGAACGTGCTCCATTGCCGGATGATCTCGCACCAGGGGCGCGGGTCCATGATCTCGTCGCGCGCAGCGCCAGCGAAATGATCCGACGTCGTATTGCGGATGCAGTTTCCGCTGGTCTGGATGGCGTGCATCTCGACCTCGGCGAGCAGGGCAAGGACATCCGGGATGTCCTTCAGGGCCACCCAGTTAAACTGTACGTTCTGGCGCGTGGTGAAGTGGCCGTAGCCGCGATCATAGTCGCGGGCGATGCGGGCCAGCATGCGCATCTGGCGCGGGTTCAGCTGGCCATAGGGAATGGCGATGCGCAGCATATAGGCGTGCAGTTGCAGGTAGACGCCGTTCTGCAGGCGCAGCGGCTTGAATTCGTCTTCGAGCAGTTCGCCCGACAGGCGGCGCTCGACCTGGCCGCGGAACTGGGCGACGCGCTCCTTGACGATCTGCGCGTCGAATTCGTCGTATCTATACATGTGTCACCTCGTGGAGATGTGGCAGGCCGAGTTCCAACTCGCAGCGGGCGACCCAGGCGTGCACGGCAGGGAATTCGGAAAGGTCGAAGCCGCCTTCATGCGCAAGACGCGTATAGGCGAGCAGGGAGATGTCAGCGAGCGTGAGAGCCTCGCCGCCGGCTATCCAGTCATTCGACAGGAGCGCCATTTCCATGCGACCGAGGGCGCGGCGGCCCCTGGCCATCAGGTCGGGGTCGATCTCGTCGTCCGGCTTCTTGAGATAGTGTTTCTGGAAGCGGCGCACGGCAATGGTCGGCTCATGGGAATATTGTTCCCAGAACATCCATTCGAGCATCTTGGCGCGCTCGAACGCGTCGTCCGGGATCAGGTCCGATCCTTCGGCCAGATGAAGGATGATGGCGTTGGACTGGGCGAGCGTGCGGCCATTGTCGAACTGGATGACAGGCACCTGCCCGAACGGATTGAGCGCGAGGAATTCGTCCGTACGGCTCTCGCCCTTCAGGATGTCGATCTCGATCCATTCGTGCGGGACAGAGAGGCGCTGCGCCACCCATTTCACCTTCAGGCAATTGCCCGAAATGGAATCTCCGAAAATGCGGATCATGCCTTGGCTCCATAGGCGACGGTGGGGCCGTTCGCTCGGATGGATTCGCGCAGCGTTTCGCGGCCAGTGATGGCGCCCGTTTCCGTCACTTCCATGAAATAGGGATCGGTCACGACGCCTTCCTGGTTTGCCGCTGCGGCGAGGCGGATTTCAGCCTCGTCCCCGGTGAAGGCTGCGATGCGGGACGTATCCGTGGTCCAGCCGCCGTCGGCGTCCATCCAGACGTTGCGGCCGGTGGCGGTTTCCCATGCGGTGATGGATTTCGGGGTTTCCGGTTTCAGTTTCGGGCGGACGGAGCTCATGCGATGTTTTCCCTGAAGGCACGGGCAATGGCCTCTTCGGGGAGGCCCGCCACTTCGCCGATGACGAGCAGCGCGGGCCCCTTGATGCCGGCGCGCTGGATGAGGTGGGGCAGTTCGGCAAGCGTGCCGAAAACGCGGATTTCGTTGTCGCGCGTGCCGTTCTCGATGACGGCAACAGGCGTGGCTGGCGCACGGCCGGCCTGGATGATCTTTTCGGCAATGGTCGCAGCCGTGCCGACACCCATGAACACGACGACCGTCTGCGCCGGACGGGCGAGCGCAGCCCAGTCGAGATCGGGCACGCCGCCTTCCTTCGCATGGCCGGTGACGAAGGTGAGGCTCTGAGCATGGTCACGATGGGTGAGCGGCAGGCCAGCCCCGGCAGCGCAGCCGAGAGCGGAAGAAATGCCGGGCACGACGGTGGCGGCGACACCGGCCGCGCGGACCGCTTCCAGCTCTTCCCCGCCCCGACCGAAAATGAACGGGTCGCCGCCCTTGAGGCGGACAGTGCGCTTGCCGTCGCGGGCCGAGGCGATGAGCAATTCGTGGATCATTTCCTGCGGGACCGAATGGTCGCCCTTGGACTTGCCGACGGGCACGCGGTCTGCGTCGCGCCGGATGAGGGCGAGGATTTCGTCGCTGACGAGGCGGTCATAGTAAACCACGTCGGCTTCCTGGATCAGGCGGAGGGCCTTGAGTGTGAGGAGTTCGGGGTCGCCGGGACCGGCGCCGACGATGTGGACCACGCCTTCGGCAGGCGCGCCCGTTTGCATCTGCTGTCGCATGGCCGCTTCGGCGCCGTCCAGATCACCGGCATACGCACGCTCGGCTGCCGGACCGGTAAAGGCCGCTTCCCAGAAGCGGCGACGGGCCTTGTTGTCCGGGATCGCGGCTTTCACATCCGGGCGCAGGCGCCCCGCGAGGGCGGCGAGATCACCAATACGTCTCGGCAGCAGGGCTTCGAGCTTTTCGCGGAGGGATTTGGCCAGAACGGGCGCCGATCCGTTCGTGCCGATGGCCGCAACGACGTCGCCCCGGTCGATGATCGACGGGACGGTAAAGTCGCACAATTCGGGATGGTCGACGACATTCAGCGGCACGCCATACTGGCGCGCCATCGTGATCGCCTTCTCGGCATTGGTGTCGAGCCGGTTCGCGACGATGGCAAACCGGGCGACATCGAGCGCCGGACCCGCATGATCAGGGGGGGCAATCGTGATGCGCCCGGCAAACTCTTCGGCGAAGCCCGGATCGATCTGGCTGACGATCACGGTGATGTGAGCGGGCGTCGCGGCCAGCAGGCGCACCTTGCGGCGTGCCTCTTCGCCGCCGCCAAAAACCACGACAGACGCGTCATCCATGTTGAAGAAGGCCGGAAATTGGCGCATGCGGGGCCACTCTTGTTTAGTATTGCTGATCGATCAGGGGCCAAGATGGCTCTTGACGGCTCAGGCGCAACCGTGAACCCCTACAGCGAGCCTTTAGAGATACTATTTCATGACAGACACGAACGACCGCCTGCCGCCCCTGAACGCCCTGCGCGCCTTTGAAGCCGCCGCAAGACGCCTGTCTTTCACACAGGCCGCCGACGAACTCAATGTTACGCCAGGCGCGATTTCGCAGCAAATCCGTCAATTGGAGGACTATGCCGGAACTCCCTTGTTCAAGCGAACGGGGCGTTCCGTCCTGCTAACCGATGCCGCGCAGGCCAGCCTACCGCTGGTGCGCGAAGCGTTCGAGCGGATTTCCGAGGCCGGGCGCATCATGCAGGCGCCCGCTCGCAAGGGCCGGGTGATGGTATCGTGCGCACCGAGTTTTGCGGCCAAATGGTTGGCGCCCAAGCTCGGCGAATTTCACAACACGCATGAGGGCGTCGAGGCCTGGATCTCGGCCGATATGGGCCTGACCGACTTCACGATGGCGGACGCCGATTTCGCGATCCGCTATGGCCGGGGCAGCTATGAGGGCCTCAAGTCGGAGAAATTGCTGGACGAAACCGTGCTGCCCGTCTGTTCCCCTGCCCTGCTTGAGGGACCGGACGCGATAAGAAAACCCGACGACCTGCGACACCATACATTGCTGCACGATGAGAGCGGCGAAAATGACCCGTCCTGCCCGGACTGGGCAAGCTGGCTGCGCGCGCGCGGGGTGGATGGCGTGGATGGGTCGCGTGGGCCGCGTTTCAACCAGGCGATCCTGGTCATTGAATCAGCGGCAGCCGGGCGCGGTGTGGCGCTGGCCAAGCAGGCGATTGCCGCCGCCGATCTCGCATCGGGTCGGCTGGTCGCTCCTTTTGCTGACGGCTCGACGCTGATCGATTTCGGTTACTGGCTGGTCTGGCCAAAGGGCCGCCACCTGTCACCGGATGTGCGAGCCTTCATGAAATGGGTGAAGGCCGAAGCGACCAAGGACGAAATCGTCGGGGTCTAGTTACCGGCGCCGGCCGCAGCATCCAGCAGAAGGTAGGCGGCTAGGCGCGGGCTGGCATTCCGGCTGGTCTTCTGGGTCTGTTCGAGCGCGTTGAGCGCGTCTTCCTCTTCCAGCGTTATGAACTCGCGGGCGAGGGCTTGCAGGTCGCGGTCACTGCGCAGGCGCTGGGTGACGCGTTCGACCTGACGACCGGCATTGTCCATGATCGCCGCACGCCGCTCTCTTTCGCCGTTGCGGGCAGCCTCGGCAATCTTGCGCTTGGCTTTCGGGCGAAACGCTTCGGGCAGGAGAATACCGGACGTTTGCAAGCGCTGGATCAGTTCGTCCGCAATGTCTTCGCGGTCAGGCTTGGCGCCAGTTTCGTCACGGCTCATGTCCGAAATGATATCGCGCCAGCCCATGTCATTGCTGGACGAGAGCGGCCGGCCGGAGGATGGAACAAGCGTATTTCCATTCGCCTGGGTCGGCGCAACATCGGTTGAACGCCGGGCCGGGACGGCCGGTTTGGGTTCGGCGGCATCGTCGAAACGGCGCCGCAGTGTCAGTGGGTTCGGATCCTTCGGATCGACCTCTCGACCGAGCTCCAGCGGCGCGTCCTTCTTGCTGTCCGTATCGGCCTCCTTGCCGAGGCTGGCCGATGCCAGCAGGTCGGCAGCGGCATCGAACAATTCGTCTTCCATGCTCGGACGCGGGTTCGGACGGGACGGCTGAGGGCGGGCAGCCGGCGTGCCTGTGGCACCGGACTTTTCAGCAGTGGGGGATTCGTGACCATTGGAACGACCATTCAGCGGTCCATTGGCGTGGCCGTTTGCGTAGGCGGCGGGCGCTGCTGGCGGGGCGGCGGGCGCCGGCTCCGGAGATGGAGCGGGCGTGGGGGAAGGAGTGGGTGTGGGAGCGGCGCTGTGAACGGGTGCAGCGTCCTTCGAGGGAGCTGGCGCTTGGACTCCGAGACGGCGGTTGAGAATGTCTGTCTCGGCCCGCGCCGCATTGCCAGCGGCCCGCACCGAGGCGGTGGCGTGATCTCCGGCTTCGCGCAGGCGCGCGAGGGCGCTGGCGGCTTCTTCGGCGGCCGAATGGGCCGTCTGTTTGATTTCGCGATTGGCAAGGCGGGCACCATCCAAAGCGGAGGACACGGCATCCTTGAGCGCCTCGCCGGTGGTCGAGGCCGCCGCTGCTGCGATCTCCCCTGCCCGGACGGCGGCATCGACAAGCTTGCGTGACTGTTCGAGTTTCTCCTCGACGCGGCTGACAGCGAAAGTGAGCGTTTCGGTGCGCGAAGATGCGTCCCGCGCGAGGCCGTCGAGATCAACGAGCTTGGCTGCGAGCGACTCGCCGGCAGCGCGCATGCCATTCAGCCGGGCTTCGAGTGCGTCGTCGGCGCGGGCAACTTCCTCACCAGCCAGACGGGCCGCGCTGACCATCTGCTGGGCCTGGCGCGGAATGGCCTCGCTCATCTCGTTGACCTGGGTTCGCAAGTCGCGGGCAAGGCTTTCAAGCGCCGTTCGCTCGGCGGCGAGGCGCTGGGCGAGATCGCGGGCATTGTCAGCACTCGCATAGGCAACCGATTCCAGTCGCATGCGCTCGTCGCCAATCTCACCTGACATGGCCTTCATGGCGGAGATCGCATGCGCCATGGCATGATCGACTTCGGCGGCGGACTGTTTCATCTGTTCGGCGATACTGATGCCCTCGGTGCCAGCTTCACGGGCCGGGGCCAGAAGGCGGATGGCGGCTTCCATGACGAGTGCATTCGAGGCAGCCGCGCGACGATTCGTGCGCCCCATATAGCCTGCCATGATGATAATCAGGCCCGGGATGATCGCAGCGACGCCGCCAGCGAGCAGAATGGCGGGTGAAAGTTCAAGTAGTGCATCAATGCCCAGTAGCCCGAGCACTCCTGCACCAACGCCAGCAAACCACAGCAAGGCAATGACGAATCCCGTGGCAACCATCCAGCCGCCACCATGTCGGGCGTACTCGAAGTTTTCCGACGCCTCTTGCCTGACCAGAAGATCCCGGCCGGACGGGCGAGATGAAGGCGTGACCGTCATGAGGCGACTATACCGCGACAATAAGCCCGCGGCGAGGCCGGAAAACAGGCTTTTTCAAGGCTCAACAGGCGCGTTGCCTAACCCAGCACTCGGACAAGCATATTCTCAGCGGGCCGGTTATCTGCTGAATCATCCTGATCTGAAGGCGCAAACTCGACACCGAGCCAGGCAAGAATCCCAGCAAGGACAAGGTTGCGGATGAATACGACGATTGCGACCATGGGGATCCCCAATTCAACAAAGGGCATCTCTCAGGCCCTAAACAAGGCTGTAACCTACTCCGTTCAGGCCTTCTCGCCAATCGATAAAATTTTGTAAGGTCCGGTGAACGGAGCGACGCCTGGCGTTAACCATTGGGGAATGGTCGCCGTGAGACAGTGCCATACGCCTCCGGAGAGCCGACCATGACCGACGCCGCCCCTGCCCCGCTCGTATTGCTGGACCAGGCCCATTTGCAGGCCATGACAGGCGGTGACCAGGCATTGGCCATCGAAGTGCTGGAGATTTTCAAGCATCAGGCCGAAATCTGGTCGCGGCTGCTGGACCCGCGCGCTGACCCGAGCCAGTGGGCTGACGCGGCCCATACGCTGAAAGGGGCAAGCCTCGGCATCGGCGCCGTCAAGCTGGCCGCCATCTGCGGGCGCGCCGAACGCCTTGGGCGTGGCGACACGCCGCCAAGCGTGACAGCCGCCGCTGTGATGCTGGGAGATGTGAAGGACGCGCTGGGCGACACGCTGGAAGCTGTCGCCAAGCTGGCCTACGAGCTTGCCGCTTCAGGGGCCATCAAGGCGTCATAGCTCTCGAATTCATAAGCGATGCACCGATCGATCAGGGTGCGCCAGACAGGCTCGGCAATCGCTGGTGACAGGCCGGCGTCTGCACAAGTGGCCTTCACCTTCGCGATCACATCTTCGATACGGGCCCGGTCATGCACGATGGCGCGGTCGCCCTTGATACGGGCGGCGGCATCCATGAAGGATTGTCGCTCGGCAAGGATTTCGACAAGCAGGCGGTCGATACGGTCGATCTCGTAGCGCACCTGCACCATCGAGTCCGCCGTTTCGGCGGTATGGTGGCGCTGGTCGGATGTGTAGGTTGTCATGGGCTTGGCCCCGTTCTGCTAGACGTGCCCGTTACATGGGGACGGCGCTTGCGGCAAGACAGGGAGGTGCGACCGGGAAGCGCGGCCTGCCGGAAAAAGGCAGACCGCGCCCGGACAGGTGCGCCAGGCTATTCCGGCTTGACCAGCGGTCTTGCGTTCAGGGGCTGCGCCGGACGCGCGTTGGCGCCCATGTAGCTCTCGAACTGGGCAAGCTCTTCTGCGCTGGCTTCGATAGGGTCAGCCGCGACGTTCCAGTTGACACCCTCCGAGCAGGGCGGCGTGGTGAGCGAGCCGTCATAGCGGAACACTTTGAGGTCTTTCGGCAAAAGGGCATTCGGATCGAAAGTCATGCGGCCGACCTTGCCATCAAATTCGTCGCCCTTCTTCTCCCGGAGAATTTGCTCAAGCTGCCAGTTGCTTCGGCCCTGCTTGATGAGCACGCCGAGAACCGCGAGTTGCTGGGTCTCCGGGTGCTGGTGCACGAAGTGCGCTTCCATGGGGTAAGAAGCACCATTGATCACGTGTTCCGACGGCGTGTGGAAATGAACCTGCAGCAGGTTGTACCTGACACCACCAATGGTGATGCTGGAGTCGACAGGCGCCTTGACCAGGATCGTGTGCCCATTGGCCGGAAGGGTCAGGGGACCGGTCTTGTAGTCCGTTTCGATCGCGATGCTTCCTGCAGCATTTGTCGCGTACAGGTCGATGGGGGATTGCGCGTCACCCGTCTCGCAAACCGGATAGGCCGGGCCGTCCAGACCGTGCAGCTTGCCCCACGCGTCCGGGCCCTCGTCGCCTTCATACGTCCAGTGAGGCTTGGCCGTCGATTGGTCAGCGGCCGATGCTGCGTGGGCTCTTTCGGCAGTCGCAAGGCCAGAGGGGGCCGCAACAAGCGCGCCGCAGAGGATGGCGGCACTCGCCAGCAATCGGAATTTCTGAGTCATATAACATGATCCTTGTTCAACTTGGTTCAGTGACACCACGAACTGACCCACCCCGACGGGCGCAAAGCTCGCTGCGGCTTTGGCGGATCCCGGTATGCCGTCGTCTTAAGGTTAAATAGCGCAACCGAGATACTGAACGGGTTGCCGATTCGAAAATGACGTTGTTTTTCCATGACATTCTGCATGTTTTCCGCAATACCGCCCTTAGCGGTCATCATGCTTCCACCGGAAAGGTTAACGCAGCCAAAATCCAAGTGTATCGCAGCTGAGCCTGAGCAGGCTCAATCCTGAACATGCCCGGCGACCCTTTTTTGCAGCGGGGCCTATCGAAGGAAAAACGACATGCCATATGCGTCTGATTCGGAAATTGAACGCATCGCGCGCGGCCTGATGGACCGAACGCTGCCGCTGGCCGAATGGACGCATGCCGCCCATTTCGCTGCTGCCCTCTGGCTGGTTGCGCAGGACTATGCGGCTGCATGCCGGGACATGCCGGACATGATCCGCGCCTATAACGCAGCCAATGGCGGGGTGAACTCCGACACTGAAGGCTATCACGAGACGATCACGCAGGCATCGCTCGGCGCGGCGCACAGCCAGCTCGGCGAGGCGGCGCCCGGCACGCCGCTATGCGCCGTCCTGCGCGGACTGATGGCATCGGAATTCGGGAAATCCAGCTGGCTGATGGCCTATTGGTCCAAGCCAGTCCTATTCTCGGTCGAAGCAAGGCGGGGCTGGGTCGGTCCCGACCTCAGCCCCCTGCCCTTCGATGTCAGAACCTAGACTTCGAGCAGCATCCGCTCGGGATCTTCCAGCGCTTCCTTGACGCGGACGAGAAAGGTGACCGCTTCCTTACCGTCGACGATGCGGTGGTCATAGCTGAGTGCTAGGTACATCATCGGACGAATGACGACCTGGCCATTGATCGCGACCGGGCGCTGTTCGATCCGGTGCATGCCGAGCACGCCGGACTGCGGGGGGTTGAGGATCGGGGTCGACATAAGCGAGCCGTAGATGCCGCCATTGGAGATCGTGAACGTACCGCCCTGCATGTCGCCAATCGTGAGTTCGCCTTCGCGGGCGCGCTTGCCGAGGTCGGCGATGTATTTTTCGATACCGGCAAGGGACAACTCGTCACTGTCGCGCACGACCGGCACGACGAGGCCCTTGTCGGTGCCGACGGCAACGCCGATGTCATAATAGTTCTTGTAGATGATGTCGGTACCGTCGATCTCGGCATTGACCGCCGGGACTTCCTTCAACGCGTTGACGCAGGCCTTCACGAAAAAGCTCATGAAGCCAAGCTTGATGCCGTGCTTGGCGACAAAGCTTTCCTGGTGCTTTTTGCGCAGGTCCATGATGGCACCCATGTCCACGTCATTGAACGTGGTGAGCATGGCGGCGCTGTCCTGCGCTTCCTTCAGGCGCCGGGCGATTGTCTGGCGCAGGCGCGTCATGCGCACCCGCTCCTCGCGCGGCCCAAGGTCGCGCGGCGGGCGCGCCTCGGCCACGGCTGTCGAGGCAGGCGCTTTCGGCGCAGCGTTCACATAGGCGAGCGCGTCGGCCTTGGTGGCGCGGCCATCGCGGCCGGTGCCGGGGATGTTTGCCGGGTCGACACCCGCTTCGGTCGAGATGCGGCGGACCGACGGGGCAACGGCGCTGCTCGCTGCAGCGGCGGCCGGAGCGGGCGATGCCGGGGCGGCCGCTGGCGCAGATGCAACGCCGCCGGCGCTGATGCGGGCAATGACGGATCCCGGCGTGACGCTTGCGCCTTCGGCGACCAGAAGTTCGGCAATCACGCCATCAGCCGGCGCGGGCACTTCGAGCGCAACCTTGTCAGTTTCGATCTCGGCTATGGTCTCGTCCTTCTTGACGCTGTCACCGACCTTTTTGAGGAAAGTCGAGAGCGTGCCCTCGGCGACGCTTTCGCCCATGGTCGGCACGGCAACATCGGTGAGCTTGCCGCCCGACGCTGCCGGCGCAGGCGCAGCCTTGGCAGGCGCGGCTTCGGCCTTGGCGGGCGCTGCCTTGGCCGCACCGTTTCCGGCATTGAGGCGACCGAGCAGCGCGCCGATCTCCACCGTGTCGCCGACATTGGCGACGATTTCGGACAGAACGCCGTCTTCCGGCGCGGAGACTTCGACGGAGACCTTGTCGGTCTCGAGTTCAACGAGCACGTCGTCACGTTTGACGCTGTCGCCAGCGGCTTTCATCCATTGTCCGACGGTGGCTTCGGTGACGCTTTCGCCGAGAGTGGGGACTGAGATATCGGTCATGATTTTTACGTCCGTATTGGAAATTCCGGGAAAGGCGGTCAGGAAGCGACGATCTTGTCGTCGACCGGATCTGGCCCAAGGGCAGAGTTGATGAAGGCGGCCATTTCGGCCTTGTGCTTGGACATGAGTCCGGTGGCTGTTGCAGCCGATGGTGGACGCCCGGCATAGCGCGGACGCGGCATTTTTGCCTCGATCTGCGTGGCGCACCATTCGATCTCGTCTCGGATGAACGACCAGCCGCCCATGTTGCGCGGCTCTTCCTGGCACCAGACGAGTTCGGCGCCCTTGAAGCGCTTGAGCTCGTGCATGATCGAGCGGCGCGGCACGGGGTAGAATTGTTCGATCCGCATCAGGTAGACATCGTCGACTCCGAGTTCTTCACGCGCCTCGAACAGGTCGTAATAGACCTTGCCCGAACACATCACGACCCGGCGGATCTTATTGTCCTTGGCCAGTTTCACCTTGCCTTCGCGGCCCGGTGTTTCGGCGTCATCCCACAGGATGCGGTGGAACGAGGACTTCGTCGTCATGTCGTCGAGGGACGAGGTAGCCAGCTTGTGCCGCAACAGCGATTTCGGCGTCATGATGATCAGCGGCTTGCGGAAATCGCGGTGGATCTGGCGGCGCAGGGCGTGGAAATAGTTCGCCGGGGTCGTCAGGTTGCAGACCTGCATATTGTCTTCGGCGCACATTTGCAGGAAGCGCTCGAGGCGGGCGGAGGAGTGTTCCGGCCCCTGCCCTTCATAGCCATGCGGCAGCAGGCAGACGAGGCCCGACATGCGCAGCCATTTGCGTTCGGCCGAAGAAATGAACTGGTCGAAGAAGACCTGCGCGCCATTCGCGAAGTCACCGAATTGCGCTTCCCACAGGGTCAGCGTGTTCGGGTCGGCCAGCGAATAGCCGTATTCATAGCCGAGCACGGCCTCTTCAGAGAGCAATGAGTCGATGACTTCGTAATGGGCCTGCTTGTCGCTGATATGGTTCAGCGGCGTGTAGCGCTCGCCCGACGCCTGGTCGATGAAATGGCTGTGGCGTTGCGAGAAGGTGCCGCGTCCGCAATCCTGGCCGGACAGGCGGACCGGAAAACCTTCTTCCAGCAATGCGGCATAGGCAAGGTGCTCTGCTGTCGCCCAGTCGAGGCCGTCGCCTTTTGCAATGGCTGTCGCGCGCCCCTCGATGACGCGGGCAAGCGTCTTGTGGATCTCGATATTGTCAGGAACCGTGGTGATCGACTGGCCAAGCTGTTGCAGGCGCTTCTTGGAAACACCCGTCTTGCCGCGGCGCTCGTCATCTTCAGGCAGGCCCATGCCCTTCCATTCGCCGTCCAGCCAATCGGCCTTCTTTGCCTTGAAATTCTTTCCTTTTTCAAATTCCGCATCGAGATAGTTCTCGAAATCGCTGACCTGCTTATCGACTTCGTCCGACGTCAGGATGCCTTCGGCAACCAACCGCTGGCCGTAGAGTTCGCGTGTCGACGGATGAGTCTTGATCTCGTTGTACATGACCGGCTGGGTGAACATGGGCTCGTCGCCCTCATTGTGCCCGAAGCGGCGGTAGCAGAACATGTCGATGACGACGTCTTTCGAGAACTTCTGGCGGAACTCGGTCGCAACCTTGGCCGCATAGGTCACCGCTTCCGGATCGTCGCCATTGACGTGGAAGATCGGCGCCTGGACCATGAGCGCGACATCTGACGGATAGGGCGAGGAGCGCGAATACATCGGGCTCGTGGTAAAGCCGATCTGGTTGTTGACGATGAAGTGGATCGTGCCGCCGGTGCGATAGCCGGACAGGCCCGACAGCGCGAAACATTCGGCCACCACCCCCTGGCCCGCAAAGGCCGCATCGCCATGCAGCAGGAGCGGTAGAACCTTGGTCCGGTTGAGCTTGCCGGTTTCCCGGTGCAGCATTTCCTGCTTCGAGCGGGACTTGCCGAGCACGACCGGGTCCACCGCTTCAAGGTGGGACGGGTTGGCGTTCATCGACAGGTGAACTTCGTTGCCGTCAAACACGCGGTCGGACGAGGCGCCGAGATGGTATTTGACGTCGCCCGAGCCGAACTGGTCGGCGCCCTGCGTGTTGCCGCCCTGGAATTCAAAGAAGATCTGCTCGTAAGGCTTGCCCATGACGGCAGCCAGCATGTTCAGGCGGCCGCGGTGAGGCATGCCGACAACGATTTCCTCGACGCCGAGAGCGCCGCCGCGCTTAATGATCTGCTCCAGTGCCGGCACGGCCGCTTCACCGCCATCGAGACCGAAACGCTTGGTGCCCGGATAGCGCTTGTGCAGGAAGCGCTCGAAGGTTTCCGCTTCGATCAGCTTGGCGAGGATCGCCTTCTTGCCTTCCGTCGTGAAGGCAACACCCTTGTCCGGGCCCTCGATCCGTTCCTGCAGCCAGGATTTTTCGTTCGGGTCGGAAATGTGCATGAACTCGATGCCGATGGTCGAGCAATAGGTACGCCGGAGGATGTCCAGCATTTCCGTGACGTTGGCATAGTCGAGGCCGAGATAGCCATCGATGAAGATACGCCGGTCCATGTCAGCGGCTTCGAAGCCGTAGGTTCCCGGATTGAGTTCGGGCTGGTCGCCGAAATCCTCGATGCCGAGCGGATCGAGCTTGGCGGCGAGGTGGCCGCGCATGCGGTAAGCGCGGATCATCATGATGGCGCGGATGGAATCCTTCACCGACTGGGCGATGTCGGCTTCCGAGGCCCCGGGCTTTTCAGCCTTGATCTTCTTCGCAAGCTTCGGATCGACGACCGCCCAGTTGCCATCGAAGGCGGCGACATCGTCGCCCTTTTTCTGCAAGGGCCAGTCACCGCGCTTCCAGCTGGCGCCGGCGGCATTGGCCTCAGCGCTGGCCGACTCGTCGCCCAGTTCAGCAAAGAAGGACCGCCAGCTTTCCGGAACCGAGGACGGATCCTTCGCATAGGCCGCCTGCATCTGCTCGAGCCACTGGGCCGAGCCGCCATACAGGAATGCCGTGTCGAGCATTGCAGCATTGCCCTTGCTGCGTGCGCCATTCATCGGGCTGCCATCGTCTGCCATCTGTTTTCCGTCCTCTGGACCAAATCGTTCCCCGACATATAGGAACGATACCTTGCCTAGTTCCTATCGCTAGGAACTTTTTGCAGGACGGCCGACGCGGTCAGAACCTGGCCTCGCCAGACGGGCCTTCCGGCCGCCCTGGCTTACTCACATTACAGGGCAAATTAGCCCTTCAGAACCTCGACCAGGGTGGTTCCCAGACGAGCAGGTGATGGCGACACGCGGATACACGCAGCCTCCATTGCAGCAATCTTGCTTTCTGCATCGCCCTTGCCACCGGACACGATGGCGCCAGCATGGCCCATGGTGCGGCCCTTGGGGGCCGTGCGACCGGCAATGAAGCCGACCATCGGTTTCTTGCGGCCTTTCTTGGCCTCGTCGATAAGGAACTGGGCGGCTTCTTCTTCCGCGCCGCCGCCGATCTCACCAATCATGATGATGGACTTTGTTTCATCATCTGCAAGGAACATTTCCAGCATGTCGATGAATTCGGTGCCCTTGACCGGGTCGCCGCCGATGCCGACAGCCGTTGTCTGACCGAGGCCGGCCTGCGTGGTCTGGAACACGGCTTCATAGGTCAGCGTGCCGGAACGCGAGACGATGCCGACATTGCCCTTCTTGAAGATGGAGCCCGGCATGATGCCGATCTTGCACTCGTTGGCCGTGATGAGACCCGGGCAGTTCGGCCCGATCAAGCGCGACTTGGACTTGTCGAGCTTGGCCTTGACGCGGACCATATCGAGCACAGGCACGCCTTCGGTGATGCAGACGATCAGCGGGATTTCCGCGTCGATGGCTTCCTCGATGGCCGCCGCAGCGCCGGCTGGCGGGACATACACGACGGACGCAGTGGCACCCGTAGCGGCCTTGCCTTCAGCCACGGAAGCGAAGATCGGCAGTTCCTGGCCATTGTCGGCCGCCCACATGGTTCCGCCCTTCTTGGGGTGGATGCCGCCAACCATTTTGGTGCCGTAATAGGCCAGCGCCTGATTGGTGTGGAACGAACCGGTATTGCCGGTCATGCCCTGGGTGAGAATCTTGGTGTTGTTATCGATAAGAATGGACATGAATATTCCTTAGCCGCGAACCGCGTTGACAATTTTCTGGGCCGCGTCGTCGAGATCGTCGGCGGAGATGACGTTGAGACCGCTATCGGCAATAATCTTCTTGCCGAGGTCGACATTCGTGCCTTCAAGGCGAACGACCAGCGGCACGGCAAGGTTTGTTTCCTTGACCGCCGCGATCACGCCCTCGGCAATGACGTCACATTTCATGATGCCGCCGAAGATGTTCACCAGAATGCCCTTCACGTTGGGGTCCTTCATGATGATCTTGAAGGCCGCTGCGACCTTCTCCTTGCCGGCGCCGCCGCCGACATCACAGAAGTTGGCAGGCTCTTCACCATAGAGCTTGATGATGTCCATCGTCGCCATGGCGAGGCCGGCGCCGTTGACCATGCAGCCAATCGTGCCTTCGAGGGCGATATAGGCGAGGTCCCATTCGGAGGCCTCGATTTCCTTTTCGTCTTCCTCAGTCTTGTCGCGCAGTTCCATGATGTCCGGGTGGCGGAACAGGGCGTTACCGTCGAAGCTGACTTTGGCGTCGAGAACGCGCAGGTGGCCATCTTCCATGACGATCAACGGGTTTACTTCCAGCATCGCCATGTCCTTCTCGGTGAAGGCCTTGTAGAGGATCGGGAAGAGCTTCATGCCGTCGGCGCGCGCGGTGCCTTCCAGCTTGAGGGCATCACAGAGTTTCGAGGAATCCGCGTCGGTGACGCCGCCATCGACGGGCAGAGTCAGGATTTTCTCCGGCGTGTCATGAGCGACCGCTTCGATGTCCATGCCGCCTTCGGTCGACACGACGAAAGCCACCTTGCCGGTTTCGCGATCAACCAGGATGGAGAGATAGAGCTCGCGGTCAATGTCGGCGCCGTCTTCGATATAGAGGCGGTTGACCTGCTTGCCGGCCGGACCGGTCTGGGCGGTCACAAGGTGGTGACCCAGCATCTGCTTGGCGTTGGCGAGGACGTCTTCCTTTTTGAAAGCGAGGCGCACACCGCCCTTTTCGCCCGCATCGGCTTCAACGAACTTGCCCTTGCCGCGCCCACCGGCGTGGATCTGGCTTTTCACGACCCAGAGGGGCCCCGGTAGCGTATCGACTGCTTTCTGCACGTCTGCGAGGGAGAGGACCGGTACGCCTTCGGCGACAGGGGCGCCAAAGGATTTCAGCACCGCTTTTGCCTGGTATTCGTGAATGTTCATATGGAATGCCTTGATGGTTGCGTCGCGTGCAGGAGGGCCGCGCGCCGCCCCGCTAATGGTGCGGGCTGTATATCAGGGTTCTTCGCGCCGACAACTGGCTGGGTACAAGGAACTGGACGCAGCCTCAGGACTCCACGTCCGGATTGCGCGGATCGAGTTCCACGCCTGCCAGCGAGGTGGGCGCAATCGGCTTCCATTCTTCCTGCTGCGCCTCGGTCGGAGCTGCCCGCTGGCGCACCCGGATGACCATCAGGACCGCCAGCACGAGCAACAGGACACCGGCAAGACCAAACAGGCCAGCCCGATCGGCCACGCGCATGGCAAAGCCCGACATCAGCGGGCCGGCAATCGATCCGGCGGCCCAGACGAACAGGAGGCCTGACATGACCTGCGGCACGCGGCCGCGCGGTGTCCGGTCAATCGCATGGGCAACGCAAAGGCCGTAAAAGGACAGGGCCCCTGCCCCCCATATGGTAAGGACGGCGATCACGCCGATCTCGCCCAGCGCCACGCCAAAGACTGCGATCAGCAGCGACGCGACGCCGGACATGGTGCACATGCCTGCGATCACGAGGCGGCGCTCGATCCGGTCTGACAGGACGCCGGCCGGCCATTGCAGGACGAGGCCGCCAAGCCAGGCAGCCGCGCCGGCGATGGCCACGGCGGCCGTCCCGCCGCCCGCAAGCTCAAACCGTTCGAAATAGACAGGCAGGAGCGCCAGCGTGCCGGTATTGATAACGCCTGCCAGGAGCACGCCGATCACGGCGGCCGGAGCGATGCGGAAGAGTTCGGCCACCGGCATGGACTTGCGGTCCGGCGGGGCAGGCTCTTTCTGGCGGGTCAGGCAGACTGGCACCAATGCGAGGGCAAGGAACAGGCCGGCCCAGGCATAGGCCCGGCCGTCGAGCGGCGACATGCCAGCCACGAAGAAAGGCCCGATCATCAAGGAGAGCTTGGCACCGGTATGATAGATGCCCATGACATTGCCGCGCGACTTGTCGGGCACGGCCTCGCCCATCCAGCTTTCGATACTGGTGAACATGTAAGCGAATGCGATGCCCTGCACGATGCGCAAAAGTGCCCAGAATGCTGCATCGTGCCAGAGCGACAGGGACAGAACGGCAACAGCGTTGATGGCGGAGGCGGCAGCGAACAGGCGAATATTGCCGATCTGGCCCAACATGCGCGGCGCCGACCAGGCCCCGATCATGTAGCCCGCCGCATTGAAGCCGGCGATGACACCGATCGATTGCGGACCCGCCCCCATGGCTTCGAGGCCAAGAGGTGTGAGCATGCTGAGCAATCCACCGGCGATCTGGACGATCATGACGGAGAGGATCAGAACAAAAACGTTTCGCGTATCCGACATCAAATACCTGGAAGCGTGCAAAGCCGGGCAACCGGCGCACGTTGATTACTTGAACTTGACCGAAGTCTCGCGAACGGTCGTCCCATCATTGGCCTTGATCGACAAGGCCGCAGTGCCGGAATTCCAGTCAATATCGATGGCGCCGAAATTTTCCGGCGGATAGCCTTCGCCGATCTGGGCACTGTCGCGCTCGTCGGTCGTTTCGGCAAATGCGACATTGAGCGACGACGCCGTCAGTTCGTAAGCCGGGTAAGGCAACACGTCGTCCTTGCGATAGAGAAAGGCCGTGTGACGGTCGCCAGACACGAAGACAACGCCATTCGCATTCGTCTGGTTGATCAGGCCGTAGAGCCGCCCCTGCTCCTTCGGCAGGCGCGACCACGCCTCCCAGCCATGCCCATCGGTGGCCATCACCTGGACCGAGGAGACGATCAGGCGCAGGTCCGCCGGCTTCTGCAGCTGGTTTTCAAGCCAGGTCCACTGGTCCGTGCCGAGCATGTCCTGGTGGGCGTCTGTCGAGGGGATGTAGCGTTCCTTGCCCTTCACCCCCCATTCGTCTGTCGCCATCAGCGGCGTGCGGAAAAACCGCGTGTCGAGCATGATGACCTGGGTTCGCTGGCCCTCGGGCCCGAACGTGCGGGCGTAATATGTGCCGGGCCAGGCGCCGACATCCTGTTTTTCGAGCCCCCAGAAGCGCTCGTGGATGCGTTCGGCAAGACGCCGGAAGGGAAAATCCTTGCCGCCGTCATTGGCGCCGAAATCATGGTCGTCCCATGCGACCATCATCGGATGCGCGGCGCGCAAGGCCTGAAAGTCCGGCCTTTTGGCCAGGTCGCTGAAGCTTTCGCGCAATTCGCCGAGGTCTGCCTGATTGACCGTATAGTTCTGGCCGTCGCGATCACCATAGACATTGTCGCCGATCATCAAGAAGAGGTCAGCCTTTTCGCGCGAAATTTCCTCAAGTGCCGGCGCCGCCTCTGTTTCCTCGTTCAGGCATGAGGCCACCAGAATGCGTGTCAGCGGCTGATCGGCGCCAGGCAGTGGCAATCCTGCGGGGGCGCGTGGATAAAAACTGTCGGGAAGCGTCTTGTAATAGGCCTCGAGCGCCTCTTCGGCACTGTCTGGCGCACGGGTAATGCCTGGAATGGAGACAGGCCGGGGAACCTGACATGCCGCCAGGCTGATCAATCCCATCAGAATGATTGCGCGCTTCATGGCTTTGCTCCCGCTTTCTGCCGCTATCCATACGCTTAGCGGGCTTCGGCGCCATCAGTAAGGCAGGAAAGGGTCAAATGCCGAAGAAAATCGACCACATCATCCGGCCCGGCAGGAAGCTGAAAAGCCCGGCAATCGCCATGCCGCCGACAAACATGCCGGTCATGTGCTTGCGATGCGTCTTGATGTCATGGCGACGAGCGGCGGCGAGGCCCATTGGCAACACGATCACCGTCCAGGCCGAGATGGCGTGGATGACGCTGTAATTGTTGCCATTCAGGCCGGTAAGAAAGAAGGAACTGGCCGCCGTCACGGTCATTGTCGCAATCCAGCCATAGCCGAGGATGCGGTGCATGCGCCGTCCCTTGATACCCAGCATAAGGGCCGCACCGATGGCGAACGAGGCGATGGCCCCGGAGACATGGGCCTTGAGGACCCAGGGCGCCTGGAGAAGCGGCGAGGTATCAAGGCGGAAACGCAAGGGCGGGTTTCCCGGCGATGCGAGGATGAAATAACTGATCGCCGCATAGGCCAAAAGTGCAATGGCGAAAGTGATGGTGTGTTTGCGGTGGCCGGCAAGGGCGCGCAAAGGGCGTCGGGAGGGGGCGGCCGGGGTGGCGTCTGTCATCGGAATGTCCTCTTGTGTGGGCGTTGACCCGGACATGCCGCCAGCGCCCTGCCCCCGCCACCGCGTTTGCACGGACTGACTGGAATCCTTCGCGAAATGCCGCCAGAACGGTTCGCGAAGCGCGAAATGCAGGAGAGATTTCTGGGTGCGGATCACGATCGACTGGGCCAAGCGGGGGCGGGAAGCGGCGATTTTCGTCGGCATCGGCCTGTTCCTCGCATTCATTCGCCCATATGGCGCGACCGGCCACCTGCCCTTCTGGCTGAGCGCGGCCTACTGGACAGGCCTGGTCCTGCTCGGCGCCCTTGTCGGTGAAGTGTCGGCATGGGCAATCGCGAAACGGGCACCAGACCTTCCGGCATGGGCCTCTATCCCGATCCTGTCGGTCGTCACGGCGCTGGCGGTGACGGGCGCTGTCTTCGGCATAGAAAGCCTGCTGGAGAAACGCGCTTTGCCGATGGCGGCCCTGCCCTCGCTGTTCGGGCTGGTCTGGGTGATCGCCCTGGCAATAACCGGGCTCGGCTTCCTGATCGAACGCTCCTTCCGCGAACCGGTCGCTGCGGGTGACGGCGCCGACCCCGTTGCGAAATTCCTTGAGCGCCTGCCCGTGCGCTATCGCGGGTCCGCGCTACACGCCGTGTCGTCGGAAGACCATTACCTTCGGGTCCACACAGACCGCGGCGAGGAGCTGATCCTGATGCGCCTCGCCGATGCAATGCGGGAACTAGCGCGGGCGCCGGGCCTGCAGACGCATCGTTCGTGGTGGGTTGCCACCGATGGCGTGGCCGATGCGCGGCGCGAGAGCGGCAAGCTCTATCTCGTGCTGAAATCAGGCAAGGAGGCACCTGTGTCGCGCACGTTCCAGACGGCTGTGAAACAGGCCGGGCTGAGCTAGGCGCCCAAGCCGGGCGTTGGCCGCGTGTTCATCATCAGATGCTTGACGAATTCGACATGGTTGCGAAGCCGGTAAAGATCGTCGGTATAGGACAACGGAACGTCGAGTTCGCCGATCTCGACCTGCAGGTCTTCCAGTTCGTCCGTGATGACGGCGCGCTCTTCCTCGGTCGGCATGTTGCGGCCGCGCGCCTCCAGGTCACGCAGGTCCTTGTACCAGATGTAGATCTTGCGGCGCACCCGCCAGCGATAGATCGGCGGCGCAACCCGCACCAGCGGAATGAGTAGTGTCAGGAGCGGGATTGCGAGAATCCATGCCCGGTCGAGAAAATTGGCAAGGTCGAACGAAAAATACCGGCGCAGGAAGGACGGGCCGTTCTCATAATAGCGCTGGACCTGTCGGCTGACCGGAAGGTCTGTGACATCCGGATCGGGAAACGTGCCTGCACGGGCAAACAGGCTGCCGTCCTGATGGATGGCGGAGGCGGAATCGACCAGTAGGGCCTCGATGGCCGGATGCAGCGACTTGCTGGCAACCAGCTGGGCAACGGGCGCGACGAGGGAAACATCCCGCTCCGGCAGGTCTGCGCCAATGTCGACCACGCCGCGCAGCAGGACCACGGCGGCAAGGGCGGGCTGGCGGCGCGAGAGGGCCTCGGCACGTTCGAACGGGAGGAGGGAAATGCCGGGTGAACGCAGCAGCGCCTGCACGTAGGGCGCGTCCGGCGATGAGGCGAAGGCTGCAGCGTCGATCTCTCCTGCGATCAGGGCGTTCGCTGCCGCGGACCCGGTCAGGTTGTTTCGCGAAGCCGCAGGCCAGTCGCCGCCGAATTCACCCTGCAAGTCCAGCCCCAGAAGACGCGTCCCTGATCCGTCCGGCCCGATCGCCATGCGCCGGTCGCGCAACTGGCCAAAATCCGTCACGCCGGCATCGGCGCGCACGAAAACCCAAAAAGGCTCATGGAAGAGACCACCGAGGGACCGCAGTTTCTCCGCGTCGCCAGGTGTCGCCAGACCACCCTGCACCAGCGCCACGTCGGCGCTGCCTTCATCGAGAAGGCGCAGATTCTCGACCGAGCCTGCCGTCTGGATGAGTTCGACATCAACCCCCTGCTCGGCAAGGAGGCGCTGATACCGCTCGCCATACGCAAAATAGGCTCCTCCGGGAGCCCCCGCAGCAAACCTGATCGTCTTGGGAGGGGCCGGATCCATCAATAGGAGCGTCAACAAGAGCCCCGCGAACGCCACGAAGACAAGTGGCCAGTAGACTTTGAGGAAATCTTTCGCGGCCGTGACCATGCGGCGTCCCACCTTCTGTCAGTTACGTCCCGGATGACGGTCTAGGCTGACATGGCTGCCGGATCAATCACATGCCCCCGCACGCCCTGAAAATGTCCCATACCCGCCTCGCATGGAACCTATTCCGTTTGGAAAGTGTTCATCATGACAGGGCCGACCCATTTGACGTGCAGACTGACGAAAGGGAGACTGCAATGAGCCATTCAAGTGCAATCGCGAAAATTGCCTCTGTCGCCTCACTTGGAATTTTTGCGGCCACCCTGCTTGCGATGGTGCTGGCCCCTGCCCCGTCGCTCTTTGCCGGCTGAATTTTTTCGATTCGACCAGATCCAAAAGGCATCACGCCTCGTAAGAGTTCCCAGATGGCTGGCAGGTCCCTATCGACCGATCCCTCCCAAGCACCGGCTGTCTACAAAGAGGCTTCGAAGCGGCGCCCCCATATTGCGCTTCGGAGCCTCTTCAATTTTCTCCTGACCCTTCGACATCAGGCCTTGTGATACGGCATACCCGCCAGGATCGAGACGGCGCGATAAACCTGTTCGGCCAGCATCGCCCGGACAAGGCGGTGCGGCCAGGTCTGCGCGCCAAACGCCATCGTATCGGGCGCCGCGCGCCGGACAGCCTCGCCATACCCTTCGGCGCCGCCGATCAGGAAAACGAGATCAGGCACACCCTGATCCCGCAGGCGCGCGAGTTGGCGGGCGAAATCGGCTGACGGCGTGTTACGACCGAACTCATCCAGGCGAATGACATTGGCCCCAGCAGGAATTTTCGCGAGAATCCGCTCGGCTTCCGCATCAAGCCCGCCGCCGCTGGCGACTTCTATTTCCTCGATGCCCCGAAAACCGAGACTTCGCGCAACCGGAAGGGCTCGTTTGACATATTCGTCAAAGAGATCGCGCTCGGCGCCTGACTTCAGGCGTCCGACAGACAGAATTGTCAGCCGCATGGTTGCCTAGTGCTGGGTGGCGCGGTGCGCACTCGTATCGGACGCCCAGATCTTTTCGAGATTGTAGAATTCGCGCACTTCCGGACGGAACAGGTGGACGATCACGTCACCGGTATCGATGAGGACCCAGTCAGCATTCGGCATGCCTTCCACATTGGCCGGGCGGCCAGTGAGCTTTTTCACCTGGTGGGAAAGATGGTCTGCAAGCGCTGCGACATGCCGGCCGGAACGGCCTGACGCAATGATCATGAAATCGGCGAGGGAAGATTTTCCGTCCAGGTCGATGAACAGGAGGTCTTCAGCCTTGTCATCCTCAAGCGCCTTGGCAAGAGCCTCGGCGACGGTACGGATGTCTTCAAGTGTGGCACTCTTTGCGGGCAGTGTCCGCGGGGCGCTGGAAGTCAGGGTCTCAGTTCCTTCTTTTATTGGCTGGCTTACATTATCACGCATGGGGTAGTACAACCAGCCCAAACCCGCATCGGCTCAGGCACCGTTGCAATTGCAGTCTTGGCGGTACTATTCTTGGCCCCTGCCAGAATTTCGCCGTAAGTCTGGAACAGTCTGATTCGAAGGATTCCCGGTCCGCCTGCCATTGGAGTGTATAATATGACCCTGCGCCTCGCCGCCGCCGCCCTCCTGCTTTCAATGCCACTCGGAGGATGCGCCGTCGCAGCAGTCGGCGCGGTCGGCGCGGTCAGCCTGGCAGCCGCCCAGGACAAGACGCTGGGTGAAGCGGTCGATGACACGACAACGTCGGGCGAGATCAAGGCGAAACTGCTGTCAGAAAGCATCAACCGGTTTGGCGAGGTGGATGTCGAAGTGAATGGCGGGCTGGTCCTGTTATCCGGACGCGTCGATGACCCGAAAGACCGGGTCGAGGCTGAAGGAATTGCATGGACGTCAACGCGCGCGCATGATGTTGCCAACGAGATCAAGATCCAGCCGGCCGGTGGCTTCATTGCCAACGTGTCGGACGAAATCATTTCGGGCCGTGTGCGCACGCGCCTGATCGGCTCGAGCACCGTGAAAAGCCTTAACTACAATATCGAAACCTATGATCGCGTCGTCTACCTGATGGGAACAGCACGTTCGGCTGAAGAGCTTAAACGGGCCGCACATGAGGCAAGCGTTGTTGGCGGTGTGAAACAGGTCGTATCCTATGTCCGCATCCGCGAGCCGATTGAGCGCCCCGCTGCGCCGACAACGCAGGCGGCCCCCTCTTACAATCCGACGCCCAATCCTACATATGAAACCGAGACCGATGCGGAACTGCTCGGTGTGAACTACTGACCGGGCGAGCGCAGCTGTAACTGCCCAGCCCGCATCAAACGGGAGCGGGCGTTTCATGACATTGCGAGTTGGGATCCAGATGGATCCGCTGGAAGACGTCAAGATTGACGGCGATACGAGTTTTGCGCTGGCCGAAGTGGCGCAGGCGCGCGGCGCCGAGCTGTTTGTCTACGGGCCGGACCACTTGTCCTATGAGCAAGGCCGGGTGACGGCCTGGGCCCGACCGGCAAAGGTCCAGCGGGTGAAAGCAACACCCGGCGTGTTCGGCGAGACGGTCAAGCTGGACCTGGCGAAGGATCTCGACGTGATCCTGATGCGGCAGGATCCGCCTTTCGACATGAGCTATATCACCGCCTGCCACCTGCTGGAGCTGATTTCCGGCGAGACGCTGGTGGTCAACGATCCGGAAGGTGTGCGCTCCAGCCCGGAAAAGATCTTCCCCCTTCTCTATCCCGAAATCATGCCGCCAACGCTCGTTTCGCGTGACGTGCGCGACATCGTGGCATTCCGCGCGACGCACAGGGACATCATCATCAAGCCGCTTTACGGACATGGCGGTGCCGGTGTGTTCCGGTTGAAGCCCGACGATTCCAACATGGATTCCCTGCTGGAAGTCTTTTTCACCCGGTCGCGCGAACCGGTCATGGTGCAGGCATTCCTTCCGGCGGTCAGCGAAGGCGACAAACGAATCATGCTGGTCGATGGCGAGCCTGTCGGCGCCATCAACCGACGCCCGCAAACCGGCCAGGTGCGCTCCAACCTCGTGGTCGGCGGCACGGCGGAAAAGTCGGACCTCAGCGATGCGGACCGCAGGATCTGCGAAATCATCGGCCCGGAACTGAAGCGGCGTGGGCTGGTTCTGACCGGGATCGATGTGATCGGCGGACGTCTGACGGAGGTCAATGTCACATCCCCGACCGGCGTCCAGGCCATCAAGGCCCTGTCCGGCATTGATACCGCCGCCATTTTCTGGGACGTTGTGCAACAGAAGCTTGCGGACCGCTGATGGCCGCTGCAAGATCAGGTGTATGAACATGAAATCGATCACTGCCTTCGCCCTCGCCTCCCTCGCCTTTGCCGGCGTCGCCTGTTCGCAGGCTGCGGACACTGAAACGGCGGATGTGCAGACGGTCTCGGCCGACAACAATATGTCGGGCACGCTCAACCTTTCGCTTCCAGATTCGACGGCCGACACCGGTGCGTCGACCGGCAGCTTCAACCTGAACCTGGGCGGCGACACGGGCGAGTCCCGGCTTATCGGGTCCGGCGCGCTTGGCGGCGCCGATTTCGGCGAAGAGCCGGCGTTCGAACTTGATCTCGATCTCGCGGACGGTGCCTCCGAGGCTGGGGCCGCGGATGACGACATCATCCGCCTCGACCCCAAAAAATAGGCCAACAGGCCCTTTCGATCCATTTTCCTGCGTCCAGTGCCTGTATTTGCAGCGGGAGACGACGGAAATACGCGCTCCGGACGTTTGATCTGGCAGGCGCGTTGCAACGCTCCACTTTGATTTCGTATTCGTCCTGCCGCCGATGCGCGCGCCGGTCGGGTGAGGCTTCGACCCAAACGCAAGAGCGAGTGCTATACCTTGATCCGCAAAATCGACCGACGACTCGTCTACGGCCTCGCTGGGCTGGTGGCGCTCATTGTCTTCTGGGCCCTGTTCGTGCGCGGCTCCGGCGACGCCCGGCCGGGGGATTTCACGCTTGAGTCTGCGACTGTGGAGCGCGGCGACGTGGCCCGGCTGGTCACGGCGTCAGGCGCTGTCCGTGCCCTGACCACGGTCGAGGTCGGCTCGCAGGTGTCCGGCCAGATCATCGCACTGGATGCCGACTTCAATTCCGAAGTGAAGGAAGGCGACATCATTGCCCGGATCGACCCACAGACATTCGAGAGCCGGGTCGCTTCGGCGCAGGCGGATATTGCCAGCGCGCGAGCAAGCCTCGACGTGCAGCAAGCCAATATCAAATCTGCCGAGGCCAGCCTCGCCCAGACGGAGAAAGACTTTAACCGCGTGAAGGCCCTCTATGACCAGGACGCCGTCGCGCAATCGTCGCTCGAAGATGCCGAGCGGGCGCTTGCAGTGGCAAAAGCTGCGCTCGACGTGTCGCGCGCTCAGCTGCGCGCGTCGCAAGCCACGCTGAGCCAACGCCAGGCGTCGCTGAAATCCGCACAGCTGGATCTCGACCGGACGATCATCCGGTCGCCGATCGATGGTGTCGTCATCGAGCGTTCGGTCGATGTCGGCCAGACCGTGGCAGCGTCCTTCTCCGCGCCGGTCCTGTTCCAGATTGCCCAGAACCTAGAGGACATCCGCATTGATGCCGCCGTGGTCGAATCCGACATTGGCGGAATCGATGCCGGCGACCCGGCGACCTTCAAGGTCGATGCCTATCCGAACGAAACCTTCCGCGGGACGGTGGAACAGGTGCGCCTCGCATCGGAAACCCTCTCAAATGTCGTGACCTATACGGTTGTGGTGGCAGCCGAGAACCGGTCTGGACGCTTGCTGCCGGGCATGACGGCGAATGTCGAGATAACAGCCGAAAAGCGCGAAGGCGTGCTGCGCCTTGCCGAATCTGCCGTCCGGTTCCGTCCGCCGAGCGACGGCGTAACGGTGGTGTCGGACGATACAGGCGAAAGCCCGCAGCAACAGCGTGGTGGCGGACCCGCTGGCAGCCCGGGCGATACCATGCTGGCCGGGCTCGATATCGACACCGACCGGAAGGCAAGGATACAGGCGGACATGAAGGCCGAGATGGAGAAAGTCCGCGCGAGCATGGGCGAGGCGGGCGCCACGTTTGACCGGGCGGGCATGCGTGAAAAAATCCAATCCCGCATGGACAAGGTGCTTCGCGACAATCTGAGCCGGGACGAACTGGCCATCGTGCAAAAGACCATCAATGAGCGCTCAGCGCAGCGGCGGGTGGACCTCTACCAGCCTGTCGGTGACGGCACACTGAAAACGGTTCTAGTCTCAATCGGCCTGTCGGACGGGCAGAATGTCGAAATCCTTCGCGGCGCCGAAGAGGGCGATTCATTCGTGACCCGCCTGACGGTTGCGGCCGCGGGAAACTGACCGTGTCCGCCGGGCCTGTTCCCCTTATCACCTGCCGGGACCTGACCAAGGTCTACCGGATGGGCACGCAGGAAGTCTTCGCCCTGCGCGGCGTCAATCTCGATTTCACCGAGGGCGAGATGACTGCGATCATGGGGCCGTCGGGATCGGGCAAGTCGACCCTGATGAACATGATCGGCGCGCTCGATGTGCCGACAAGCGGCGAGCTGACCATCAAGGGACGGCCCTTGTCGAACCTGAGCCGGGACGAACTGGCCGACCTGAGGAACGAGACGATCGGTTTTGTCTTCCAGCAATTCAACCTGCTGCACCGTGCAAGTGCGCTGGCCAATGTGAAACTGCCCCTGCTCTACTCCCGCAAACCGGTTGAAGATGCGAATGCGCGCGCCCGGGAATGTCTCGAAATGGTCGGACTTGGCGACCGAATGGATCACCGGCCGATGCAATTGTCCGGTGGCCAGCAGCAGCGCGTCGCGATTGCCCGGGCCCTGGCGGGGCGCCCGTCGATCCTGCTGGCCGATGAGCCGACCGGCGCGCTCGACACGAAGACATCCGAGGGCATCATGGACCTCCTGACCGGCCTGTCGGCGGAAGGCATCACGGTCATCCTGGTGACGCACGAACCTGAAGTGGCCGCCTATACAAGCAGGCAGATCCATTTCCGGGACGGGCAGGTTGAGCGCGACGAGAGGCAAAGCTGATGAAAATCCGTGTCGCCCTGCAATCAGCTATTGAGGCCCTGATTTCCAATCCGCTGCGGAGCTTTCTCACCATGCTGGGTATCATGATCGGCGTTGCCTCGGTCATGGCCATGATGGCGATCAGCGAAGGCGCAGCCAAGCAGGTCGACCAGCAAATCGCACAACTGGGCGCAAGCAACCTGACGGTCTATCCGGGATCGTCGCGGCGCGGCCCCCGCTCGGGCGGTGCATCGTCCGACCAGCCCTTTACCGATGCCATCGTCGAACAGATCAGGCAGGAAACCTATGTCACCGCCGTCGCGGCGCGAAACCAGGCATCTGTCACGGTCGTCTCGGGGCAGGACAACTGGTCGACCAGCCTCAACGGCACGAATGCGGACTATTTTGTTACCCAATCTCTCAAGGCCAGTGAAGGCCGGTTTTTTGACGATCGCGAGGCAAGTTCCGGCGCCGCTGTCGCCGTGATTGGCAAGACGGTTGCAGACAATCTGTTCGAGGGTACCAATCCAGTCGGCCAGACAATCCGGGCAAACAATGTGCCGCTGGCCATAATCGGCGTATTGGAAACGCGCGGCGCATCGTCTGGCCCTGGCGGCGACCGCGACGACATCATCATCGTGCCGATCAGTACCGCTCGCAACAGGATCAGCGGCGGCAACCCGACCGTCGCCAAATATGTGATCGGCATGGAAGTCGGGATCGCGGACGGCTATGACATGGTCACTGCCCAGGAACAGCTGGAGGCGCGCCTGAGGGAAATCCGGCGCATTCCTCCGGGTGGCACCGACGATTTCCGTGTATTCAATATTGCCGACTTCATTCGCGCCCGTTCGAGCACACAGGCCACGTTCGGCGTGCTGCTGGCTTTCACGGCGGCCGTTTCGCTGATCGTGGGCGGCGTAGGCGTCATGAATATCATGCTCGTGTCGGTGACAGAGCGGACGCGGGAAATCGGATTGCGGATGGCGGTGGGCGCGCGCAGTACCGATATTCTCGGCCAGTTCCTCGCCGAAGCGCTAGCCCTTTGCCTGCTGGGCGGACTGATCGGTTCTGCCCTTGGCGTGGGCGCTGCAAACCTTGCGGCCAGACTTGGGGAGTTTCCGGTTGAGATTTCCCCGCGTATCGCGATCATAGCCATTGGCGCGTCGGCACTGATCGGCCTGTTCTTTGGATTCTTTCCCGCCCGGCAGGCGGCGCGGCTCAACCCCATCGAGGCTCTTAGACATGAATAAGGTTACCCCTGCCCTCGCGTTGGTCCTGTTGGCGGCAATCGTCCCGGCCTGCTCGTCAACGCCTGACCGGCAGTCGCCACAGGCGTCGATCGTGCAGGAACAGGCTGCATTGAACGCTCCGGATACCTGGGCGTTCGGCCCCGAAACCGACGGCGAGGTCGCCGCGACCTGGGCGGGAATCATCCATGATGAAAACTTGCTCGCGCTGATGCGCGAAGCACTTGCTGCAAATCCGGACCTGCGGGCGAGCGCGGAAAGCGTGCGACGCTCCGAGGCCTTCCTGCGCCAGTCCCGATCAAGCCTGCTACCGAGCATAAGTGCCGGCGCTGGCGCCAGCGGATCGTCCGACCTGGAAGATTTTGACCTGGCCGAGCGCTACAGTGCGAGTGTCGATGCGAGTTGGGAAGCCGACCTGTGGAGCGCAATCCGGTCGGACGTCCTGGCATCGGAATTCGACCTGCAAAGTGCCCGGGCGGTCTACCGTGCCAGCCGGGAGTCAATCGCTGCGAGTGTCGCGCGCACTTATGCGGTTGCCGTTGATGCGGGCCATCAGGTTGACCTGACCCGCGCCACGCTCGCCGCCCAGGAAGAGACATTGCGGATCGTGAATGTGCGCTACAATCTCGGCGCGGCTGACCGCCGCGAACAAGTGCTCGCCGAGTCAGACGTGGCCAGCGCGCGCGATTCGCTTGAACTCGCCCTCGCTGCGCAGCGCAGCGCCATCCGCGGGCTGGAAGTGCTGCTCGGGCGCTATCCGGCGGGCACGATGACCGTGCCGGATACACTGCCCGAAATCGAGGATATCGTTCTCGCAGGACGACCGGCAGACCTGCTTCGCAGGCGCCCCGACGTGCTGTCTGCCGAAGCAAGCGTAAGGTCTGCCTTTGCCAGCACCGAAGCTGTGCGCAGCGGGCGCTGGCCCAGCCTGTCACTGTCGGGCGGTGTGTCGAGCGCGACCGACAGCCTGGGCGATGTGCTGGACCCGGCGGCGCTGGCCGTCTCGCTCGGAATCAGACTGGCGGACACGCTGTTTGACGGCGGCCTGACGGACGCACGGATCGACGCTGCAGAAGCCAGCGGGCGCATCGCGCTTGCCAATTATGGCGCCAGCGTCCTTGGCGCCTATGCCGACATCGAGGGCCGCCTCGATGATGTCGCAACCTTGCGAAACAGGGCCGGCTTTGTTGAGACTGCCGCCAAGAATGCGCGCGAAACGCTGCAACTCGCCGAAATCCAGTACAAGGAAGGCGCGATTGACCTGCTCGACGTGTTGACCTTCCGGCAGCGCAGTTTCCAGGCGGACCGCACGCTTCTCTCACTGCGTCGGGCGGAGACCGAATCGCGAATCGCGCTCTACTTGGCCCTTGGCGGGGCGCTCACCGCGCAAGAATAGCCTTTCACCGGCTCTGAAAATGTCCCTGTGGGGAGAATTTTTGCCGATTATCGACATCCTAACACACAAATTAGCAGAATTCGTCAGAATCGTCTGCTCAATCTCCTTGTTTTGGATAGCATATACAGAGTAGTGGCTTTTATTATGTTGAAATCAGCCAAACATGCTGGCCACGACGCCAGAAAGCCAACCGATGCAGATCGCTTCGTTGGACAGCAGCTGCGCCAAGGGCGCCGTGAAATGGGGCTCACGCAAGATGGGCTCGCGCAGCTCCTTGGCGTAACATTCCAGCAGATTCAGAAATACGAGGCAGGCCACAGCCGCATGTCCGCAGGACGGCTTCGCGAAGTGGCAATTGCGTTGAAAAAGCCAATCAACTTTTTCTACGAACCATTCGAACCGCTCGGCAAGAAGTCACACGCCGCAGAGACACGCCTCAAGGTCAAGGACCTGCGGCGCGACGCAAAGAAGCTGATCGACCAGATCGGTGACGCAGACGACCTGCAGGCCGCCGTGCGCCTGTTGAAGGCGCTCGAACTCAGCCAGCAATCGTAACGGTCTCAGTGCGCAGCCGCGATGCCGTTCCCGGCCGCCTGCAATCGTGACTCCAGCAACCACCGGCAGGCTGCGGCATAGGCCGCTTCGAGGTGCGCTTCCAGCTCGTTCGATGTTACCGGGTCTGTCACGCCTGCATCACCGACCAGCTGAATTGTGCGGGCGAGACGGTCGACGGTCTTTCGCGCGATCTCCAGCTCTATTTGAATCTGGGCGCTTGAGAGCGTGAGATCGGTGATATTTCCTGCCTTGCCAAACATGATTGTACCTCTGGTTTTTCACGTCCAAGAGGGATGAGTGCTTCTTTTGGAGGCGCTTCGTCCCGGATTGTCGTTCGAAGGCCTGCGGCCTGCCAATGACTCTAGTGTTCTCAGCATAGGCGTCCAACAATTTTGCAGTTAATTCAGTACTTTTTTGATTCTGCCTTCAAGCGGTAGACGATATCCAGCGCTTCGCGCGGCGTCAGGGCATCGGGGTCAATGTCGTCCAGAATCTGGACAAGACCGGTTGGGCCGGGCGCTGTTTCGTCATCGCCGATTTCAGGCGCCGATTCGAAAGCTGCCGCAAACAAAGGCAGGTTGTCTGCCGCTTTCGGATCGGCCTCCAGTCTCTTGAGAATCTGGGAGGCGCGCGTCACGGCGCGCTTGGGCAGTCCGGCGAGACGCGCAACCTGAACGCCGTAGGAGCGGTCAGCTGGGCCGGGCTGGACCTCGTGCAGGAAGACCAGATCGTTCTTCCATTCGCGGGCACGCAGGGAAGCGTTCGCCGCGCCTGGCAAGTCTTCGGCCAGTTGCGTGAGCTCGTGATAGTGCGTGGCGAACAACGCGCGGCAGGCATTGACGCCGTGCAGGTGTTCGACGGCGGCCCAGGCAATGGCGAGGCCATCATAGGTGGACGTGCCGCGGCCAACCTCATCAAGGATAACGAAACTAGCAGGCGTTGCCTGCGTGAGAATTGCAGCCGTCTCAACCATTTCAACCATGAAGGTCGACCGGCCGCGGGCAAGGTCGTCTGAAGCACCGACGCGCGAAAACACACGATCAGCCAGGCCGAACCGGATCGACCGGGCCGGCACGAAACAGCCCGCCTGCGCCATGATGACTGCCAAAGCAGCCTGCCGCAAATACGTCGACTTGCCGGCCATGTTCGGACCGGTGACGAGCAAGAGCCGCGCGCCTCCTTCCCCGCCCGCATCAAGGTTCAGGTCATTCGCCGTGAATCCTTTGCCTTCGCGTTTCAGCGCCGCTTCAACGACCGGATGGCGCAAGCCTGAAGCCTCGAAGACCGGGGTGCCGGCAAGATCGGGCCGGACAGCGTCGCATTCGATTGCCCAAGCCGCATTGGCCGCAGCGACATCCAGTTCGGCAATCGCATGGGCCGAGGCTGCGAGCAATTCGTTCAGCGTGTCGACGCCAGCGCAAAATCCGTCGAACAATTCAGCTTCGCGCGCCTTTGCTTCTTCCTCGGCGCGGGAAATGCGTCCTGCCAGCTCGGACAATTCCTGCGTCGAGAAACGGACATTCCCGGCCAGGGTCTGGCGATGGATAAACGTCGCCGACAGAGGGGGCGCCATGAGCGCATCGCCGTGCCGGGCCGGGACATCAATGAAATAGCCCAATACATTGTTGAACTTGATCTTCAGCGCCGAAATGCCGGTCTCTGCTGAATAGCGTGCCTGCAGTTCGGCAATTATGCGGCGACTGTCATCGCGCAGGCCGCGCGCCTCATCTAGCGCCTTGTCCCAGCCAGTTGCGATGAAGCCACCATCGCGGGCCAGCATGGGCAGAGTTTCGTTCAGGGCACGCGTGAGGTCAGAGGCGAAGGCTTGCAGGTCGGGCGTGTTCGCCAGGAGAAGCGAGTTGATTGCGGCCTCTAGACGTGCCGGAACACCCAATTCAATGGCGGCCAGATCAAGCGCGGCGGCATCGCCCGCCATCAAGGCGCGCGCGATCGCCTGCAAGTCGCGCGGTCCACCCCGTCCGAGGCGAAGCCGCGTGCGGGCGCGTTCCAGGTCCGGCGCCGCCTTCAATTTGCTGCGAAGTGCGTCCAGCACATCCCTGTCCGCGACGAGCCATGCGACCGCTTCGAGCCGGGATTCGATTTCAGCGCGATCCAGCGACGGGCGCGAGAGATGAGTGGCCAACAGGCGGGCGCCGGGAGCCGTCACGGTGCGGTCGATCGTGTCAAGGAGTGACCCGTCGCGCCCGCCGTTCATGGCGCGATCTATCTCGAGGCTGGCGCGGGTTGCCGGGTCAATTGCCAGATGGCCGCTGACCGGCGGGCGCTGGGGTGCGTCGAGCCGGATGTCGGCGCCGGCCTGTGTCAGCAGCACATAGTCGAGTAGCAATCCGATGGCTGAGAGCTCGGCCTTGGAGAAATCTCCAAAGGCTTCAAGCGCGGCCACTTCGAATGTCTGCTTGAGCAGCGCTTCGCCGGTTTTAGGTGTCGCTGCCCGCGCGGGCCGGTCCGTCACCGGCGCACTCGCAGCAGACACGACAGCGGCAATGGCCGGACGGTCAAGGTCTGCTGCGCTGACAAGCAGTTCACGCAGCGGCCAGCCGAGCAGGGCATCGGCCAAAGCACCTGGAGCGACAGGCGCCACATCGAAACGCCCCGTGGAAACATCGCACACCGCAATCGCAGCGTCGGCGCCGCCATTGGCCAGCGCCACGGCGGCAAGGGCCTGACCCTGACGCGCTGGCAACAGGGAATCCTCGGTCAATGTGCCTGGCGTAACGATGCGGACGATGTCGCGATTGACGATGGATTTCGACCCGCGCTTCTTCGCTTCGGCCGGGCTTTCTGTCTGCTCGCACACGGCAACACGCGCGCCGGACTTGATCAGGCGGGCGAGGTAACCTTCAGCTGCGTGATAGGGAACGCCGGCCATCGGGATGGGCTTGCCCTCATATTCCCCGCGCGACGTGAGCGTGATGTCGAGAATTCGGGCCGCGGCGACAGCGTCATCAAAAAAGAGTTCGTAAAAGTCACCCATCCTGAAGAAAAGCAGCGCTTCAGGGTGGCGCGCCTTGATGCCGAGATACTGCACCATGAACGGCGTGGGTTCGCCGCCTTTTGCAGCTGCCTTTTTCGAGGGAATCGCAGTGTCGGCCATGGGGGCGGACGCTAGCGCCTCGGCTGGAGATTCGCAAAGCGTTCGCGCTGTGAGGCGCCATGAAATAGCCTGAAAGCGCGACGACATGGAGCATATTTGCGGTTGGCACGCCCGGCGGCGAGGCCTAGGGTCAACCGCTAACCGCCCTTTCACTCGTTAGCATCGGACTACCCTCTCCCATGACAACCAAGCGCCCAAGCTTCACCGACCAGGAAGCGCTCGATTTCCATTCCAAACCCTCACCGGGCAAGATTTCCATGGCGCCGACAAAGCCCATGGGCACGCAGCGGGACCTGTCGCTGGCCTACAGCCCGGGCGTTGCCATTCCCGTCCTGGCGATCGCGGAAGATATCGACAAGGCGTATGATTACACGTCGAAGGGCAACATGGTTGCGGTGATCTCCAACGGTACGGCGATCCTGGGACTCGGCAATCTCGGGCACATGGCCTCGAAGCCGGTGATGGAGGGCAAATCTGTCCTGTTCAAGCGCTTTGCCGACATCGACAGTATCGACGTTGAAGTAAACACGACCGACGTGGAAGACTTCATCCGGACGGTGCGCAATATCGGCGACACCTGGGGCGGCATCAACCTCGAGGACATCGGGTCGCCCGACTGTTTCATCATCGAGAGCCGGTTGCGCGAAGAACTCGACATCCCGGTGTTTCACGATGACCAGCACGGCACCGCGATCATCGCTGCCGCCGGCATTATCAACGCCTGCCACATCACCGGACGCGAACTGAAGGACCTGACCGTGGCTGTCTCCGGCGCGGGCGCAGCCGGCCTGTCGGTAGCCGGCCTTATCCGCCATCTCGGCGTCAAGGCCGAGAACATCCTGATGTGTGACTCGACCGGCGTTGTCTATGAGGGCCGTACCGAGCGGATGGACCAGTTCAAGTCCGCCTTCGCCGTGAAGACGTCCAAGCGCACGCTGAGCGAAGCGATGGACGGCGCCGACTGTTTCCTGGGCCTGTCGGCCAAGGGCGCCGTTTCCAAGGCCATGGTCAAATCGATGGCCAAGAACCCGATCATCTTTGCCATGGCGAACCCGGATCCCGAAATCACGCCGGAAGACATCAAGTCGGTGCGCGACGATGCGATCATCGCAACCGGCCGGTCGGACTATCCCAACCAGGTCAATAACGTGCTCGGCTTCCCGTATATCTTCCGCGGCGCGCTGGACGTGCGGGCGCGCAGCATCAACGAGGAAATGAAGGTCGCCGCTGCCCAGGCGCTGGCTGAACTGGCCCGCGAGGACGTGCCTGACGAAGTGGCCGCTGCCTATCATGGCGCCCGGCCGAGCTTTGGCCGCGACTACATTATTCCGACGCCGTTCGACCCGCGCCTCATCAGCTTCATCCCCCCCTTCGTGGCACAGGCCGCCATGGACACGGGCGTCGCGCGCAAGCCGATTGCCGACATGGATGCTTACCGGGCCTCTCTCAAACGCCGGGCCGATCCGTCTGCGGCTTTCCTTGAAGGCGTGCAGGCCCGGGCCAAGGACCTGCAGCGCCGCATCGTGTTTGCAGAAGGCGAAGAGCCCGCTGTCGTCCGCGCCGCCTTCGCATTCAAGAACCAGGGCCTCGGCCAGCCGATCCTGATCGGCCGCGAAGCCCAGGTCGAGCGCACCATGGAACAGATGGGCGTGCCGGCCGGCTCGCTGGATATCATCAATGCGCGCCTGTCAGACAATAACCCTGTCTATACCGACCTCCTGTATTCCCGCCTGCAGCGCGAAGGCTATCTCAAGCGCGACGTCCAGCGCCTCGTGAACCAGGACCGGAACATCTTTGGCTGCTGCATGCTGAAAAATGGTGATGCCGACGGCATGGTGACGGGCGTGACCCGCAATTATGACGTGGCGCTGAATGATGCACTGCTCGTGCTCGACGCAATTCCGAACAAGGCACTGATCGGTATGTCCATGGTGATCAACCGTGGCCGGACGGTCTTTATTGCAGATACCAGCGTTACCGAACTGCCGCAGGGCGAGGACCTGGCGAATATCGCGCTTGAAGCGGCCGAGGCCGTGCGAGCCATGGGCTTCACGCCACGCGTGGCCTTCCTGTCTTATTCAACCTTCGGCAACCCGATGGGCGAGCGTGGCGAGAAAGTGCGCGAAGCTGTCGCAATCCTCGACCAGATGTCCGATATCGACTTCGAATACGAAGGCGATATGAACGCCGACATTGCGCTCAACCCCAACCATACGCTGCTTTATCCGTTCTCGCGCCTGAAGGGCCCGGCCAACGTGCTGGTCATGCCGGCCATCCATGCGGCATCGATCTCGACCAAGCTGCTGGAATCGATGAGCCGGGCAACCGTAATCGGTCCGATGCTCCTGGGACTCGAAAAACCGGTTCAGATCGCATCGCTGGGCGCCACAGTGGGCGATATCGTGAACCTTGCGACGGTTGCGGCCTATGATGTCGACCGTGTCCACGGCGACTAGGGGCGCTTAATCGTCCTGCGCCAGAACCAGGCTCGTTGACCCGCTCGTGTCGCGGGCCTGGCGCACCCATTCGAGAACCGACAGGATGACGGCAACACCGCCGAGCCAGAACGTGATCATGAACACGGTATAATAGCCCTGGCTCTCGATGATCTCGCCGAGCCATGGCCGCCCGAGCGTACCGATCAGCATGGTGAGCGAAGCCAGCAGCGCATACTGCACAGCAGCAAAGCGCGGGTTCACGACAGACGTGAGATAGGCCGTGATCGCGACGAGCGCGAAGCCACCGGCGATATTCTCGGCAAAGATCGTGACCATCAGGCGCGCCATACGCTGACCCTGGTCAGCGGCCACGACATCGGGCGAAAGCTTGGCCGCCCAGTCGGCCAGCGCGCTGAGCGGTGGACCGAGATGCGAGATTTCGAGAAACCCGTCGAGGACAGTCGCACCTGCCGCAAGGTCTGCGTAGAGCAGGTTGGTTGCAGCCGCGACGATGCCGCCGACAAAGAAAACCGGCATGCGGCCAAGTATGGCAATCAGGATCGCGCCAAGCAGCGAGCCGAGTATGGTGGCAACAACGCCGAAGAATTTGGAGGCGATGGCGACATCATCCAGCGAATGGCCGAGCGCACCGAACTGGTCGCCGAGATAGAAGGGATAGGCAAACGCGCCCCAGACCGCATCCGTGAAGCGGTAGGTCAGGGCCAGCAAGAGAACCAGGACAGCTCCCCATTTGAGCCGTGAAATCAATTCCATCAGGGGGTCGAAAATCGCCCGGAACAGGCTCCGAAGAACCGATTCGGTGCGGGTCTGGTTTGCAATCCGCGCTGGCGTTTCGGCCGCTTCTGCTCCGAACCGAAAGACAAGTATCGCCGACACGATGGCGGGAACCAGCACGGTCAGGCCGACAATCCACGGGCCTTCAGTACGCACGAATGTGCCGCCCGAAGGTGGGGTTGCAGAGAACAGCGACTGCATCACGAAGACGAGGATCATCGCAAACCCGATGAGCCAACCGATGGCGACGACCGTGACGGCCGGCGTTGAAATGCGGCGCGGCAGGCTCGGCAAGAAGGACAGGCGGTCGGCATTGGGCGTCTTCGAGCTTGCCGGCTCCGGCGCGATTATGCTGCCGATCATCGACAGGGCCAGCACGAAGGCGACCATGAGAAATGTCGCTGTCCAGCCAGCCCGCGCCGCGACGAGCAACGCGATGAAGCCCGAGATGAATCCCGCTGATTTGTAACCGAACTGGTAGAGCGCGGACATCAGGTCCTTGTCTTCGTCGGAGCGGGCCACCTCGATGCGCCAGGCATCAAGGACGATGTCATGCGTGGGTGAGACGAGCGCGATGACGAGGGCGATCAGGGCGACAAGCCCGATATTCTCGGCCGGGTTGGTGAAGGCGAAGATGGCAATCAGCGCGACCATGATAGCCTGGAACAGGAGCAGCCATGACCGTCGTCCGCCGAGAAATCCCGTAAGCGGAGCGGGTCGGGCCGTCTGGAACACAGGCGCCCAGAGATACTTGAACGAATAACCGAGCGTCAGCAGCGACAGCGTACCGATGGTTGAAGGTGTTATGCCGAGTTTGGTGAGCCAGGCATTGAGCAGGCCGAGCGTGACTCCCATGGGAAGGCCGGCCGCAAACGCAAACAATGCCATCGCCGCCATGCGCCGATCCTGCAGGGCCCTGAGGGCGCGGAGCGCGCGCGGCGGAGTCTTCAACGGTTGAGGAGGGGTTGCCGCCTCGCTCATGCGACGCCTGCAGACGCAGCCCTCTGGGCTGTCCAGCGGATAGCAAGGCTGCGGAGCGCCTCGGCATCCAGCGGTTTGGCCGCGACACCGTCAGCGCCTGCGGCAATGGCGCGGCGCTCGATATCAGGATTGATCTCTGCCGAAACGGCAATGATCGGCACGCTGGAGCCCCTTGCCCGCAAGCGGCGCATGGCTTCGAAACCGTCCATGACCGGCATGCGCAGATCCATCAGGATGAGAGCGGGATTCATATCGCCTGCGGCCTCCAGTGCTTCGCTGCCAGTAGATGCGACTGTGACGGTAAATCCGGCCGATTCCAAGGCGCGGCGCGCAATCAGCGCATTGACCGGATTGTCGTCTGCGATCAGCACGTGGCCCGCACCGGTTGCCGCCTCTGGCTCGTCGACCGCTTCTCCACCGGCGCGCACGAGGAAAATCCGTTCGGCAAGCGACGATGTTCGCAGCGGCCGCACGAGCCAGCCAACACATCCGAGCGACCGGAAACGTGGCAGCGCCCCCCGATCCTCGGGGCGCACAACAACAAGGGCCGGGGCAAGCTTTGCATAGGCCTTCACGGTCGCTTCCGGCAGGTCAGCGCCAATCAGCAGGACATCCACGCCTTTTGGCAGGCGGCCCCGCGACGGGTCGATCAGGATGGGCGTGGCCTCCACGTCTACCAGCGCCGAGGCAATCGACAGGCAGGTGACAGGCGGCAGGCCAATCAGGCCGACCCTTCCGCCCAGGACCGTTTCATCATGGCTTGTCTCCTGCCCGGACCGGTGAAGCGGCAGGAATACCGAGAACGCCGCGCCACAGCCCGGAGTGCTGAGGACGTTGATTGTGCCGCCGAGCAGGTCAGTCAGGCGCTTCACGATCGCAAGACCCAGTCCGACACCGCCATCCTTGTAGGCATCCCCTGCCCCGGTCTGGTGGAAGGCGTCGAACAAACGGTCAAGATCTTCCGGCGCGATGCCCGGGCCGGTATCGATGATGCGGAATTCAAGCCCGTCATCGCGGGCGGAAATGTCGAGCAGGACACCGCCGCTCCTTGTGAATTTGAGCGCGTTGCCGACCAGGTTGAACAGGATCTGGCGAATGCGCCCCGCATCGCCAGAATAGGTCGGCATCGGCAGTTGCGAAGCCCGGACCGCGAGGTCGAGCGCGCTGGCATGGGCCCGCGGGCTGAGGAGTTCGATCACTTCCCTTCCAAGCCGGATCGGACAGAAACTCTCGGTTTCAAGTTCGACGGCCGCAGCGTCGAGCCGGGCATAGTCGAGGACATTGTTGAGCAGGTCGAGCAGGCGTGCCCCGCTCAGGCGGATCGTTTCGGCATATTCGCGCTGGGATGGCTCGAGATCGGTTTCCAGCAGGAGGGATACTGTGCCGAGAATGCCGTTCAGGGGCGTGCGAATCTCATGGCTCGCTGTTGCCAGGAAGGCATCCTGCGGCGTCGGGCTGGATTTGGGCGTGTCTGTCATGTCCCGGAAACCCTAGGCCCAAGGCTTTAGCATTCGTTTAATGAACCGGGTATGCCTTACCGGGCCAGCGCCCCGGCGTGGACGCCTTCGGCCTGTCCAGGCGCCCTTCGGCGATAGGTCAATGCTTCGGCAATATGGAGCCGGCGAACGCTGCCTGCGCCATCGAGATCGGCAATCGTCCGGGCGACCTTGAGGACGCGGTGATAGCCGCGCGCCGTAAGCTGGAGTTTGACGGCAGCATCGGCGAGCAAGGCCGCGCCGGGTCCGTCCGGGGCGGCGAGGCGCTCGATATCTCCGGTGGGCGCGTCCGCATTGACCGGGCGGCGCGAGTCGCTGCCGGTGTCACCGAAGCGTTCGGTCTGCACGTCGCGGGCGCGCAGGACGCGCGCCTTGACCTCGGCCGTGCCTTCAGCAGAGGGCGGCAAGGCGAGATCAACCGCCGTGACGGGCGGCGTGTCATAATAGAGATCGATCCGGTCGAGGAACGGACCAGACAGGCGCGACTGGTAGGACTGGGCGCATTTTGGCCCTTTCGTGCACGCCGCAGCGCCCGGACCGCCGCCGCAGCGGCAGGGGTTCATGGCAGCGACGAGCTGGAAACGCGCCGGATAACGCACGTGCCGGTTGGCGCGGGCAACGACGGCCTCTCCCGCTTCCAGCGGCTGGCGCAGGCTGTCGAGCACATGGGCGGGGAATTCCGGAAGCTCGTCGAGGAAGAGGATGCCATGATGGGCGAGCGACACTTCGCCTGGCTTGGCCTTGATACCGCCGCCGACGAGGGCGGCCATCGAAGCTGAATGATGCGGTGCGCGGAAGGGTCGTGTGCGCGACAAGCGGCCGCGCTCGAGCAGCCCTGCGATGGACTGGATCTGCGACACTTCCAGAAGTTCGCGCGCCGAGAGCGGCGGCAACAGACCGGGCAGGCGCTGGGCCAGCATGGACTTTCCCGAGCCCGGAGGCCCGCAGAAAAGGAGATTGTGCCCGCCTGCAGCAGCGATCTCGAGCACACGCTTGGCGCCTTCCTGGCCTTTGACATCGCGCATGTCTGGCCCTGGCGGAGGCTCGGCGAGGGCGCCGGGCGGCGGCGCACCGAGCACAGCTCGGCCAGAGAAGTGATTGATGAGGGCAATAAGGCTGGGTGCGGCGAGCACGCTGCCGCCGGCCCAAGCCGCTTCTGCCCCACACGGTGCTGGGCAAATCAGTTTCAGGTCCATCGCTTCAGCGGCCATGGCCGCCGGGAGAACACCGAGCGTTTCGCCGAGGCGCCCGTCGAGCGAAAGTTCGCCGATAGCGGCATGGCCTTCGAGCAAGTCGGGCGGGATGACCCCCATGATCGCGAGGATAGCCAGCGCGATGGCAAGATCGTAATGACTGCCTTCCTTGGGCAGGTCTGCCGGGGCGAGGTTCACGATCACGCGTTTGGGCGGCATCGCGAGGCCGAGCGCGGCAAAGGCGGCGCGCACGCGTTCCCGGCTTTCGGCCACCGCCTTGTCGCCAAGGCCGACAATATAGAAATTCGGCTGCCCGCCGGCGAGCTGCACCTGCACATCGACAGGCTGGGCCTCAACCCCCTCAAACGCGAATGTGGTGATGCGGCAAACCATGCAGCCTTTCCCCTTCAGCGGGAAAAGCGTTAACACAGGTTAACGAACAAAGGAAGAACAAATGCGCTTTTCTCTAGCAGTCAATCGACCGTGACCGCATGCCCAGTTATTGCCTCGACGGCAGCGTCGAGCACTTCAAGGCCTGCCCCAGGCTTCGGGGCCCGTTCTGACAGGGTGCGGCGCCAGGCGCGGGCGCCGGGCTGGCCGTTGAACAGGCCGAGCATGTGGCGGGTCATGGCATGCAAGCCGGCGCCCGCCTCCAGCCGCGCGGCCATGTAAGGCCGGTAGGCGACGAGGGCGTCATGGGGCGAGACGGGAGCGCCGGCACCGAACAGGTCTGAATCGACATGGCCCAACAGGGACGGGTTCTGGTAGGCAGCGCGGCCGAGCATGACGCCGTCGAAGACCTTCAGGTGCTCGCGGCATTCATCGATCGTGGTGATGCCGCCATTCAGTGTTATCGAGAGGTGCGGTCGTTCAGCCTTGAGCTGTGCCACGAGGGCATAATCGAGCGGCGGGACTTCCCGGTTCTCCTTCGGACTGAGGCCCTTCAGCCAGGCTTTTCGCGCGTGAACCGTGAAACTTGTGCAGCCGGCGGCGGCAACCTTGTCGATGAAGGTGAAGAGGGTTTCGCGGGCCGGCAGGTCGTCGATGGCTATACGGCATTTGACCGTGACCGGGACGTCTGTCGCTTCGCACATGGCGGCGACACACTCGGCCACAAGGTCAGGCTCGGCCATGAGGCAGGCGCCGAACGCGCCCGACTGAACACGGGCCGAGGGGCAGCCGCAATTGAGGTTTATCTCCCCATACCCCCACGACGCGCCGATTTTCGTCGCCTTTGCAAGCTTTTCCGGGTCTGATCCGCCAAGCTGGAGCGCCGTTGGCGCTAGACCGGGCGCTTCCCACAACAGCCGCTCCTGGTCACCGTGGATGATCGCGTCGGCGGTCACCATTTCAGTATAGAGCAAGGCCGATTTTGTCAGGCAGCGGTGGAAGGCGCGGCAATGCGCGTCTGTCCAGTCCATCATCGGGGCCACGGAGAAACGGTATTCAGTCATTCGCCCCGTCTAGAGCGGAGGATGGGCCTGCGTCCAGCGTGTATGCCACGATCAATGTGTTTGCAGGCGTGGCCATCGCCGCGCTAAGAACCCGCCATGACCGACAGAGCCCGCCTCGACACGCTTGAAACCCGCATCGTCCATCAGGACGAGGTGATCGAAGACCTGAACAAGACGGTGATCGCCCAGTGGAAGGAAATCGACCGGCTGACACGGCAGGTCGCCATGCTGACCGACCAGTACGCCAACATGGCGCAGGCCATGAGCGCGGAACCGGGCGACGATTCACCCCCGCCCCATTGGTAGGCTGCCCTTGCACGCGCGCTGCAGTGTTGTACCGACACAGAAAACAACAGGGCGGGCAATATGAGCAATTCATTCAGCGGCAAGGTGGCCGTCGTCACCGGCGGTGGCACGGGTATCGGGCGGGCGATCTCGCTGAGCTTTGCGAAGGAAGGCGCGGCGGTCGTCGTCGCATCGCTGATGGCCGGCGAGGCGAACGCCGTGGAAAACGAAATCCGCGCCATGGGCGGCAAAGCCATCGGTATCGCGATTGACGTGACAGATGTCAGCGCCGTCGAGGCCATGGCTGAAACCGTCCAGTCGGAATTCGGACGCGCCGACTTCCTGGTGACGAGCGCGGGCGTTATGGGTGCGCGCGAGTTCATCACGCAGACCAGTGCCGAACAGTGGCGCAGGACGATCGACGTCAACCTGAATGCCGGCTTCTACTGTATCAAGGCCTTCCTGCCCGGCATGCTGGAGCGCAATAGCGGGCGCGTCATCATGATTTCGTCGACGTCGGGCAAGCTGCCGGCCGCGCGCAATGCTGATTATGCGGCTTCAAAGCATGGTGTAATCGGACTGACCAAGGCGCTCGCGCTGGAACTCGGCATGCTGAAGAAAGACGGCGTGACGGCGAATGCCATTTGCCCGGGTTCTGTCGCGACGCAGATGATCGACGACATTGCTGACAGCATGCTGGAAAAGCTGGACGAAACGCGCGAGAGCTTCACCCGAAAATATATCGCCTCGAAGAATATCCAGCGCCGCCTGCTCGACACTGAAGAGATTGCCGACATGGCGGTGTTCCTGGCCTCGGACAAGGCGAAGGGAATTACCGGACAGGCGATCAATGTCTGCGCCGGGACGGTCCTGTCCTAGGCGAGAGGTCAGGATATCCGGTCAGCGATGACCTCGACAGCATGGGCACGGTCCTTGCGGACGACAATGTCGGCATGGTCTTTCAGCGGGCGGATATGGTCGCGCAGGTTGGGCAGGTTCACCCCGTCCCACACCGTCTTTGCAAATATCCTGAGTTCCGGCTCGCTCATGTGCAGCCATTGGGCATAGAAGGATTTGGGATCCGTCCGCGCCGCATGCCAAAAGCCGACAAAGCGTTCGACATACCAGAATTCAAGGTCTTCCTCTTCCGCATCCAGATAGACCAGCACATCGGGCTCTCCCGCAGGCCGATCAGGGCGCGTCGGCGCCTGGAAGCCGAGGCCTTCGAGGATCAGTATGTCCGGCAGGCGGATCATGCGCGTCAGCGCCGGGTCTATGTCGTATATCTCGTGGCTGTGGGCCGGGAAGGCTGCTTCGCCCTGGCGCACGCTGACGAGCGCGTTGACAAAACCGTCGCGATCATAGGTTTCGGGGAAACCCTTGCGCATCACGAGTCCCTGCTCCTGCAGCACGGCGTTCGGGTAGAGGAAGCCATCGGTCGACACGGTTTCGACCGCGTATTCGGGGGCAAGGCACTCCGACACCTGGCGCGCGAGCGTCGTCTTCCCCGCCGCGACAGAGCCTGTCAGGCCAACAATCCGGCCGACGCCGTTCGTATGCAGCGACGAAAGGCGATCAGACAGGGCACCGACACCATCCGCCCGGCTTGCGTTCACCTGATCCGCCATCGTTCGTCCTCCGCTGCGCGCCACAGGGCAGCTTAACGGCTGACTTCCCGGCCACCAACCGGATATGCGAGCGCCCTTCCCTTGCGTCGCTGCTGGCCCGTGCGCGCCCACCCTGTTAGTTTGGACAGGTGCAGGCCCCGAAAGGACCTCCTACCATGCTCGGCATGAAAACCTATCTCGGCTGGAAAATCGATTTCCTGCATCCCGAAGGGGAGCCCGCCTTTGCCGGCCCCGATTCGGTCTCATGGCGTGTCTTCAAGAACCCCATTGCGCTCGGCGTTGGCGGCATCGCCGCCGTCCTTCTGGAATTTGCCGACGCACGAATCCGGTCAGGCGTCTGGGACCATTCGACTTTCAAGACAGACCCTGTCGGCCGGTCCCGCAGAACCGGCATCGCGGCCATGGTGGGCGTCTACGGACCACAGGGCGCCGCGCGCCGCGTGATTCAGGGCGTTACCAACATGCATGCCCGCGTGAAAGGTGAAACACCCTCGGGCGAGGCCTATAGCGCGCTCGACGTGGAACTGCTCGACTGGGTCAGCGCCACGGCCAGCTATGGCTTCCTCACCGCCTATGACCGCTTCGTCAAACCGGTATCTGAAGCCGACAAGACTCGCTTCTACGAAGAAGGCGATGCGGTCGCGCGTCTCTATGGCGTCCAGCACCCGCTGACCTGCGAGGCAGACTTTCAGGCCATGCTGGACAGGCTGCTGCCTCGTTTCGAACCGCATCCGATCAATACCGAATTCCTCGACATCATGAAATCAGGCCGGGCCGCAAAGGGCGTTCCGAAGGGCCTGCAGAGCGCGATTGTTCACGCAGCCGTCGCGATCCTGCCACCTGAAGTCCGCACGCGGCTTGAACTCGGCCCGGAATACGATCTCAGCCCGCGCGGCGAGCGCGTTGTCCGCCTCATGGGTGCCGCAGCGGAACGTATCCCGGTGCCCGCAAGTCCTGCGGGTCAAGCTTGCGTCCGGCTGGGCCTTCCGGCCACATTCCTGTGGAAGAGCCCGCAGAAACAGGCAAGAATACTTCAAACGAAACAAGTGGGACTGGCGGCTTCGCTGGCGCATTGATCCCCTGAGGAACCGCAGAGTGAACCTGGATTTTTTGCCTGAAGAAGAAGCCTTCCGCGACGAGGTTCGCGATTTCCTTGCGCGTGAGCTGACTGCGGACCTGCGGCGATACGCCGCCCGCATGACCAGCGTATACAGTGACAAGGACACCGCGCTGGCCTGGCAGGCAATTCTGGTGAAGCAAGGTTGGGCAGCACCGTCCTGGCCCATGGAACATGGCGGCTGCGACTGGAGCGTGGCGCAGCGCTACATCTTCGACGTGGAAATGGCGCGGGCCGGAGCCCCTCCCCTGTCGCCCATGGGCATTGCCATGTGCGGGCCGGCGCTGATCGGCCATGGCACGAAGGCTCAGAAGGACCACTACCTGCCGCGCATACTGTCGGGCGAGGACTTCTGGTGCCAGGGCTATTCCGAGCCGCATGCGGGCTCCGACCTTGCACAGCTTTCGATGTCTGCGAAGGAAGATGGCGACCATTTCATCTGCAACGGCTCCAAGATCTGGACCACCCATGCACATGAAGCGAACATGTGCTTCTGCCTCGTGCGCACGGACGCCAGCGGCAAGCCGCAACAGGGCATCACCTTCCTGCTGATCGACATGACGTCGCCCGGCGTCCGCGTCGACCCGATCATCATGCTGTCGGGCGAGCACATCCAGAACGCGATATTCTTCGATGACGTGCGCGTGCCGAAGGCGAACGTCATCGGCAAGGTCAACGAGGGCTGGACAGTTGCCAAATACCTGCTTGAGTTCGAGCGCGGTGGATCAAGCTATGGCCCGCGCCTGAAGGCACGTATCGGCGCGCTGCGCCGGAATGCGGCCGAAGCAGGCCTGTCCGATGCGGTCATGTCAGCAAAACTCACGCAGGCCGAGGCGGATGCGTCGGCGCTGGAAGCTGCCGAGCTGATGATGATGTCAGAGCTGGCGGGTGGCGGCACGCCCGGCCTGAAGGCCTCGATGATGAAGATCAAGGGCACCGAGCTCAGCCAGCGCCTCACCGAACTCGCGATCGAGATCGCCGGGACCTATGTCGAGCCCTTCCAGCCACACCATACGAGCCCCGGCGGCGAAGTGGTCAATGCGCCGTCGAATTCGGCCGCGCTGGTTGGGCCAGACAGTGCCGTGACCGTGGCTGCCAAGTATCTCAATGACCGGGCGGGCTCGATCTATGCCGGTTCGAACGAAATCCAGCGCAACATCCTTGCCAAGGGCCAATTGGGCCTTTGATCACAACCCGGAGCCGTCACCGCCATACTCGTCCTCTACGAACATCCGCTCTCGCCCTATGCGCAGAAGGTCAAGATTGCCCTGCGCGAGAAGGGTATCGTCTTTGAGGTACGCATGCCGGAAGGCATCGGCGCCGGTCACACGAAGGACGCGTTTGCCGACGCCAACCCGCGCCGTGAGGTACCTGCCCTGATAGACGGCGACACAGCGGTCTTCGATTCGACGATCATCCTTGATTATATCGACGACAAATGGCCCGAACCCACCCTGATGCCCAACGCACCGGAAGCCCGCGCCCGCGCCCGCCAGATTGAGGACGTGATGGACACGCATTTCGAAGCGATCACATGGGGTCTCGGCGAGCTGCATTTCTTCAAGCGGGGGGATGACGCCTTGCGCAAGCGTATCGAAGCCAATGCCGGCAAGCAGATCGCCGGTTTCATGACATGGCTGGAAGCTGAACTGGGCGACAATGACTGGTTCAACGGCGATGCGTTCGGCCGGGCCGATTTGAGCGTCATTCCCTACCTCAATGCGGCGGACGGCTTCGGTTACACGCCGGTGGCGGGGTCAAGCCTTTCCGCCTGGTTCACGCGCGCGAATGAACGCGAAAGCGTGAAGCAAACTGACAAGGAATCGCGCGCATCCATCACCGGAATGGAGATGGTCAGCGCGGCGGTGGAATCCGGCCTGTTCAAACGACAGTACCGTGACCACAGGCTTGAATGGATGATCAAGTCCGGCGGCATGGACATCGTGACCGACGGCCTCGCCAAGCAGACCATCCGCTTCACCGATCACTGGGACACCTGAGATTCAAAACAAGCCGCCCGAGGCGGAAAGGGAGAAAGACAAATGCACATCAAGACACGCTTTACTGAAATGTTCGGCATCGAGCACCCGATCGTCCAGGGCGGCATGCAATGGGTCGGCTATGCCGAAATGGTCGCACCGGTCGCCGAAGCCGGCGCGCTCGGCTTCCTGACGGCACTGACGCAGCCCACGCCGGAAGACCTGGCAAAGGAGATCCAGCGCACCAAGGACATGACCGACAAGCCATTCGGCGTGAACCTGACCATTCTGCCGGCCATCACGCCCCCGCCCTATGCCGAATACCGCCAGGCCATCATCGAAGGCGGCATCAAGATTGTCGAGACCGCCGGTTACAAGCCGCAGGAGCATATCGACCACTTCAAGCAGCACGGGATCAAGGTGATCCACAAGTGCACGGCTGTGCGTCACGCCCTTTCGGCCGAGCGGATGGGTGCCGATGCCATCTCCATTGACGGGTTCGAATGTGCCGGTCACCCGGGTGAGGATGACATTCCCGGCCTGATCCTGATCCCGGCCGCCGCGAACAAGGTGAAAATCCCGATGCTGGCGTCAGGCGGATTCGCCGACGGTCGCGGCCTGGCAGCGGCCCTCGCGCTCGGCGCGGACGGCGTCAATATGGGCACGCGTTTCTGCGTTACCAAGGAAGCGCCGATCCATGAGAGCTTCAAGCGCCAGATGGTCGAGAATGACGAACGCATGACAAACCTCATCTTCCGCACGCTGCACAACACGGCCCGCGTGATGAAGAATGCTGTCAGCGATGAGGTCGTAGAGATCGAACGCAAGGGCGGCGCCAAGTTCGAGGATGTCGTCCACCTTGTTGCGGGCGCGCGCGGGCGCAAGGCCATGGCCGAAGGCGACGCCGATGGCGGCATCTGGTCGGCCGGCATGGTGCAGGGCCTGATCGACGACATCCCGACCGTCAAGGAGCTTGTTGACCGGATTGTCGCGGACGCCCGCGAAATCATCGATTCCCGGCTTGCCGCCATGACCCGCTGAGGGACGGCACTCAAAATGGACTATGAGCAGATAAGGTTCGAACAGGACGGCCCGGCGGCGATCATCACGCTGGACCGTCCGGACAATTACAATGCCTATACCGCCCAGATGGGCCAGGAGCTGGCGGCAGCGATCCGGCAATGCGATGCCGACGACAGCATCCGGGCGGTCATCCTGACCGGCGCGGGCCGCCACTTCTGTGTCGGCGCAGACATGTCGGCTGGTGCGGCAAGTTTCGATACGTCGGAGGGCGGCGCCGGCGCCAAGAATTTCGGCAGCACGAATGGCGGCAACCGCGATGGTGCGGGTTTTGTCGGCGCGCTGTACAATTCCCTGAAGCCGACAATCGCCGCCTTCAACGGCGCAGCCGTCGGCGTCGGGATTACGCTGGCCCTGCCAACCGACATCAAGATCGCGGCCTCCACCGCAAAGTTCGGCTTCGTGTTCACGCAGCGCGGTTTGCCGCCTGAAGCGGGCAGCGCATGGTTCCTACCCCAGATCGTAGGCCTGCCACAGGCGCTGAAATGGTGCCTGACGGGGCGCGTATTCGACGCCGCAGAGGCGCTTGAAGGCGGCCTAGTCAGCGAAGTTGTCGCGCCGGATGACGTGCTGCTCACGGCCCTGAAACTCGCTCACGAGATTGCCCGCAACACCGCGCCCGTGTCGGTCGCCCTGACCCGCCAGCTGCTCTGGCGATATGGGCCGGACAGCGCGCCGTTCGACCTGCTGGCAAAGGATGGCGCCTTTGCTCTCGCGCTAGGTACGTCAAATGATGTCAAGGAAGGCGTCGGTGCCTTCCTTGAGAAGCGCGCTCCTTCATTCCCCGGAAAAGTAACCCGCGACATGCCGGAAGGCTTTCCCTGGTGGGAGACTGAAGCAGGCCCAAAATCGTAGACGCGTATCCTGTCCGCAAGCTGATTTGAATCAGACATAGCACTCTTATTGCCTGCCCGGTTCAGAAGGTTAAGCGACCCAGTCAGTGCCAGATTTAAACCTGTTTCGAAGCGCTGTTCGTCTTACATACGCATCGGCATCCCTGAAATTCATTGGTTTGCCGAACAAGAAGCCCTGCAGGAGCTGGCACCCGGCTCTTTCGGCAAATGCCAGGTCTTTTTCGGTCTCGATCCCTTCCGCCACGGTATAGATGCCGAACTCATCGCTTATCGAAGCGAGGCCCCTGACAACTCTGGCAAGCAGCGCACTCTGCTTGCGGTTCTGAATCATTGATCGATCAAGTTTCAGCCCATTTACCGGTAGCTCCAACGTATTCTGCAGGTTGGAAAATCCGGTACCAAAATCATCGATCGCGATCCTCATGCCCGCTTCGCTGAGCCGGTTCAGGTTGCGGCGAGCGACCCTGAAGTCCTTAACAATTGAAGACTCGAGTATCTCCAAGCAAATCTTCGTTGGCGGGATATTCAGCCGATGCAGCGTCGCGAGAAACCCCGTCGCGAACCCACGTGAAATTATTTCTGTTGGTGACGCATTGAGAGAAAGACACTCGACGGTTCCCGATCCAAGCCAATCCTTGGCATCCTCGCATGCCTGCTCAAGCATCATCTTGTCCAAGTCGGCTAAAAGTCCACAATCCTGGGCAATCGGGATAAATTCCGCTGGAGAAATCGATCCGATTTCGGGGTGCTGCCAACGTGCGAGCACCTCCATGCCCTTGAGCGAGTAATCCCCTGCTCTGACAATTGGCTGATAGGCTGCCTCGATTTGCCTCTGAGCGATAGCGCTCTTCAGACTGGTTTCAATCAGCATGCGACGCTTGCCGGCAGTTTGAATAGCGTCATCGACAACCTGAACGCGTCCACGTCCGCTGCGCTTGGCATTTAGCAAGGCTGCATCTGCCGCCCCTTTCAGGATTTCGCTGTCTCCGCTATCGTCCGGAAACGTCGCGACGCCGACCGATCCGGACAAGGCAATTGGCTTGCTCCGATATAAAACGGGCCGAAAAACGAACTGTCTCGCCTGCTCGGCAAGATCAGCAAGCATCACTTTCTCCAGATCAGACATATCGATGAGAATGGCAAACTCGTCACCCCCAGTTCTAGCAACGGCTCGAATGTGAGACAGCTTGCGAAGTCGCGCAGCGATGACTCGGAGAACAGTATCGCCCGCGTCATGTCCGAAACGGTCATTCACCTGCTTGAAATGGTCGACATCCAGAAAAGCCAGGCCAAATTTGTCTCCTGTCTTTTCGTAATCCGAAATGGCATTCCTCAGACATGTTTCCAGACCAATACGATTGAAGATGCCCGTCAACGGATCTGTTTTGACTTGCTTACGAACCTTCGCTTCTGCTTCTTTGACTGAACTGATATCCGTCACGACTTCCACGATATGTCCGGTCGAAGCCTTTCGGCCCTGGGCCTGAAACCACCTCCCGTCAGCAAGCTTGTGGGTTGAAGGCTTCTTGGATTCCTTGTGCCGCCGCAACGTTTCCCTGAACCCTGCCTCCTGCTCATGCGCACTAACGCCTTCGCGCACCATGAACACGCCCGTCTCAATGGCGCGCCGGATTATGTCCTCGAAGGTGAACAGATCGTCGGATTCGGTGTCCGCCGTTGGAATGAACTCCCGATAAACCGAATTGCAGAGGACAAGCCTGTCATCGGAATCGAATGCTGCAACGCCGCTAGGCATCGCCTCGATCAGATCAAGAAGAAGAGCTTCTGCCTCACGACGACGCTCGGCTTCCAGCAGGAGAGCAGCTTCGGCCTCTTTTTTCTCGGTAATGTCGAATCGTATGGAGACATATCCGACAATCCCACCTGAATCATCCAATTGAGGGACAATCGTTGTCAGCACCCAATAGAAGGAGCCATCCTTGGCGCGGTTCCTGACTTCACCCTTCCAGTTTTTTCCTGCCGCAATGGTCTTCCACATGTCCTGGAAAAACTGCTTGGGGTGATGGCCGGAATTCACGATACTCTGCTTCTGGCCGACAAGTTCCTCGCGGCTGTACTTGCTGGTCTTGCAGAAGCGGTCATTCACCTCGATGATGCAGCCCTGACGGTCGGTAACACCAACAATGGCGTATTCGTCCAGTGCAGACTTGTAAGCTTTCAGTTCACTGAACTCTGAGTACATCCGACTAGCCGCCTCCGTCTCCTTTTCGAAGTACGTGCCGGCGCTTAAATAACAGTGAACATTACACATAGCGCGCTCCCGGAGCAGGGTCAGAATAGTTCAAAGCACAGACCCTGCAACCACAAGAGACAAACATAAACGCTCAGGGTGAAAAACACGTCCAATGCTGGTCTGTGGGCACGGTCCGGGTCCGAACGACAGCCCCCCGTCCGTGATGGAAATGCCAGGATCGGGCCATCGCGGTGACCTGCGAGGCAAACGATCCCTGCCTCGCCAGCCTGATCCACTGGTCCTGAGGCTGATTGTCAGCAGGCTTTGCTTTCGGGACTTTCGCGCTATCTTTCCCGACTGAACACTGCGGAAGGACGCACGATGACCCAGCTCCCAAATTCTGAACCCCTGCCCCAGGGCGTGCTCGACCTCTATGATGCCTATTGCCATGGCGCGATGTCGCGGCGTGATTTCTTCGCCGGTCTCGGCAAGTACGCCGTGGGCGGCATGAGCGTCGCCATGCTCGCAGCCTGTGTCATGCCTGACTACGATGCCGGCCTGCAAACAGCGCCAGATGATTCTCGCCTTGAGATCGAGACCCTGAACTACGCCTCACCCAATGGCGCAGGCGACATGGCGGGCGATCTCGTGCGGTTGAAGACAGGACCCGCCAAACGGCCCGGGGTGGTCGTCGTGCACGAAAACCGGGGCCTCAATCCGCATATCCAGGATGTTGCCCGCCGCACGGCGCTAGCAGGCTTTATCGCGCTGGCGCCTGATGCGCTCTACCCGCTGGGCGGCTATCCGGGCAACGACGATGATGGCCGCGCCCTGCAGGCGCAGCGCGACCGGGAGGCCATGCTGCAGGATTTCATGGCCGCGGCCGAGACCCTGCGTGATCATCCGGACTGTAATGGCAAGGTCGCCTGTGTCGGCTTCTGCTTTGGCGGCGCCGTGACCAATTTGATGGCGGTGAACCAGCCGTGGCTGTCTGGCGCTGTGCCCTTCTATGGCGGTTGGCCACCCGAGGACGATGCGGCGAAACTGAAAGTGCCGCTGCAAATTCATCTCGCCGGGCTCGACACTCGCGTGAATGCAGGCTGGCCAGCCTATGAGGCCGCCCTCAAAGCCAATGGTGCGGACTATGAAGCCTTCATCTACGAGGGTGTGAACCACGGTTTCCACAATGACACGACGCCACGCTACGACGCAGCCGCTGCGACTCTGGCATGGTCACGCACGCTGGACTTCTTTGCGGCGAATTTTGCCTAGGCGGTATCAGTCCCGTCCTATCGGGAAATTCATGGGAACACCGTCTCGATACGGTCGCGCTTCGTCCAGCGCCCGCGCATAGCTCGGGCGGGCAAGCAATCTTTCGCGATAGTCCCAGACATTGCGGAACCGATCCGGGATGCCGTAAGTCCAGTCGATATAAAGAAGATGCGGGGCGGCGGCGCAGTCAGCCAGGCTGAACGCTTCGCCTGCGGCCCATTCACGCCCTTCCATGTGCTTGTCGAGCACGCCGAAAGCTGTATCCGCCATGCCGCGCCATTTCTCGCCGCCATCATCGGGCTCCTGGCCGATGACGGGCGCGAAGAGGCGCCATTGCGCATAGGCGATGTAATTGTCGAAGAACCGGTCCCACATGCGCACCTCGGCTGCCAGCAGTGGATCCGCTGGAATCAGGCGCACTGTCTCCGGAAAACGCGCGTCGAGATATTCGATGATTGCCGTCGCCTCGAACACGGTTCGGCCTTCATGAACAAGCAATGGCATCTTGCCGATCGGCCACAGCGCCCGGAACTCGCCCATGACCGGTTCGCTGCCATCGATCAGCTTGCCTTCGAATGCGAGGCCTTTTTCATAAAGCGCCGTCTTGGCTTTCTGGCAGTAGGAGGAAAACGGATGGGCGTAGAGGGTCAGCGACATGCGGCGGTCTCGAGGCTTTCAATTCGCCAAGCCTAGCATTGCCGAACGCCGTCGCGGAGGCCCTACACGTGTTTTTCTGTTGGCCTGCCGCCCCTCGGCTGGCTCTTCGGGCATTTCAGGCCTTATAGGGATTCTCGATCCACTTGTGCGCTGTGGGCACATGCGGCTTGAAATGGTGGGCGGTACAAGGTTCGAACTTGTGACCCCTACGATGTCAACGTAGTGCTCTACCACTGAGCTAACCGCCCGATCCATCGGGAAGCGGCGGTAATGGCCAATCCAGCCCGCCGCGTCAAGATGGTTTAGGCGGCCATGACCTTGTCGACTTCATCCACGATCTCGCGCAGGTGGAACGGCTTGGACAGAACCTTGGCCCCGGCTGGCGTCGGCGCGCCCGAAGACAGCGCCACGGCAGCAAAACCTGTAATGAAAACAATCTTCATCGCCGGGTCGAGCTCTGCGCCGCGACGGGCGAGTTCGATCCCGTCCAGTCCCGGCATGACAATGTCGGTCAGGAGAAGGTCGAACACTTCACGCTCAAGCGCATGCAGGGCTGTTTCGCCGTCCGCATAGTCCTGAATCTCATGGCCGGCCCGGCGCAGGGCTGCAGCCAGGAACGTGCGCATTGAGTCGTCGTCTTCTGCGAGAAGGATCTTGGTCATGCTCGCCCCCTTGGATGCCAATGTTTGATTTAAGACATAAACAACTGATCGGGTAAATCATGCGTGAATGGAGAAGCAATTCCTCATCTCTTTTTTTGGTCACCCGCGAAAAAGCTTGACCTTCGGGCGAACTGCCAAACCATGGGACCAATGAGCGGTATACTTCCCCTGGCGAAATCTCCCGAGGCCGAACCTGCAGCGACTGTGGCGTATGACACGCCCTACACGTTGGACGGACCTGCGGGCCCGGCAGCGCCGGTGCTGTTTGCCTCGCCACATTCCGGCAATGTTTACCCGGAAAGCATGCAATCGGCCCTTTGCGTACCGCTGATTGACCTGCGCCGCACCGAAGATGCCTTTGTCGAAGAACTGTTTGCCGATGCCCCGGCCTTCGGCGCCACGCTGATGGCCGCCCGCTATGGCCGGTCCGTCGCAGACCTCAACCGGGATCCGCGCGAACTCGACGCCACCATGTTCAGTGATGGCCTGCCGCGCGTAAGCGGCCTGCCCACGGCCCGTGTCGATGCCGGCCTCGGCGCCCTGCCCCGTGTCGCAGCGCGCGGCGAGGCAATCTATGCACGTCGGCTGACGCGCGCCGAGGGCGAAGAACGCCTCCGCCTGGTGCATGACGCCTATCATGACCGGCTCGGTCTCGAGCTGGGCGCCCTACGCGACGCGCACGGTGCGGTCCTGTTGATTGATTGCCATTCAATGCCCTCGGTCCAGCCGGGGCGGCGCCATCTTGCCGATATTGTGCTGGGCGACAGGTTCGGCTCGAGCTGCGATCCGCGCCTGACCGGCCGGGTGGAGCGCGCCTTTCGCGCCCAGGGTCTCAGCGTTGCCCGAAACGCGCCCTATGCCGGCGGCTACACAACTCGTCGTTACGGGCGCCCCAAACGCAATGTCCACGCCCTACAGATCGAGATCAATCGCGGCCTGTACATGGATGAGCACGCAATCACTCGCTCGGATCGGTTTGCTGAGATCAGAGCCATGATTTCAGATGTGACAGCGCAAATTCTCGATATCGCGCGGCTCGTCAGCAAATCCTGACCTCATTTTCCCAAAAAAAGGGCCGCACCCGTAGGTGCGGCCAAAGTCAAAGGGAGGAAACGCCAGAGGCGTCTGCACCGAAGTGCAAGGACAGGAATATGCTGCGGTGCACAAATAGGCAAGCGCAGGAATGTCGCACTTCTGCAATTAACCTCAACTGCCCGCATTTTGGGCACAGAAATCCTCTCCGGCACACCAATTGCGTAGGACTTGCTCGAATTTCCTGTTTTGGGACTGGAAACCGTCCCGTCGTAGTTTGGAGTAAGAAATGGCTGACGAAACAGATCTGCACGTGGGCAAACGCCTTCGCCGCCGCCGCCGGCTGCTCGGCATGACCCAGCAGGACCTCGCTGGCCAGGTCGGCGTACGGTTCCAGCAAATCCAGAAATATGAATGTGGCGCAAACCGCATCACGTCATCGCGTCTGTATGAGCTGTCGCGGGCGCTGAACGTCTCGGTTCAGTACTTCTTCGACGGTATCCCTGCTGCCGATGCCCCCGACGCGGCCAATGACGCCGAGCATATGGAAGGCGATATCCTCTCGCAAAAAGAAACGCTGGAACTCGTTCGCGCCTATTACCGCCTCGGCGAGCGTCCGCGAAAGCGCCTGCTGGAACTGGCCAAGGCGCTCGAAGGCGACCAATCGAGCCACGGCGCCGCTTGACGCCCGGCCCAAGGCAGGGCTAGCCCTGCCGGATGCCAGACGGAATTTCCCTCGAAGATGAGCTTGCCCTCGCCGGGCGGCTCGCAGATGCGGCCTGGACAGCCATCCGGCCGCATTTTCGTGCCCTCAAAGACGTGGACAACAAGGCCGAAAACCCGTCTGCACCACCCCCTCAAACCCGTCCCACCCCCACCGCGAAACCGGCCATCCCGGCGAGACCTGACTTCGACCCTGTCACCGAGGGCGACCGCGCGGCCGAACGGGCGATCCGCACCATTCTGGCAGCCGAACGCCCGCATCATGGCGTGACAGGCGAGGAATATCCCGAAACACCCTCCAGCAGCGGTTATCGCTGGCTGATCGACCCGATCGACGGCACCCGCGCCTTTGTTGCCGGCCTGCCTGTCTGGACAACGCTGATTTCGTTGGTCGACCCGGACGATGTGCCGATCATCGGCGTCATCGACCAGCCTGTCCTTGGCGAGCGCTATGTCGGCTGGCCCGGCGGCGCAGAATTGCAGGCAGCAGGCGCGCGTAGCCCGATCAGCGTGTCGGGTTGCCGGGACCTGCGCGCGGCAACGATTGCCACAACCGACCCCTTCATCCTGAACCCCGCCGAACAGGGCGCGTGGGCCCACCTGCGCGCAACGGCCCGGATCTGCCGGTATGGCCTCGATGCCTATGGCTATGCACGCCTTGCCGCTGGCACGATTGACCTCGTGGCTGAAACCGAGCTGAAAGCCTGGGATGTCGCGGCCCTGATCCCGGTGGTTCGCGGCGCCGGCGGCCTCGCCACCGACTGGCGCGGCAATACCCCCAAACTCGGTGGCCAAATCGTCTGCGCCTCCAGCGAGGGCGTCATGGACCAGGCCCTGCTCGCCTTGAGGCGCTCAGCCACGCTGGCCTGATTCAGACCGAGGGCTCGGCAATCGGCGCCAAGGCATCACGATAGCGACGGCTGCCGATGACGACGCGGCCATCATCCAGCGTGATTTCGACATCGCCTGACGCTTTCGGCCTGAACGCGCCGATACGGGCCCGGTTGACGAGGCGTGAACGGTGCACCCGGGCAAATCCATGCGACTTCAGCCGCGCCTCCCAGGTCGCAAGCGTTCCGCGCACCATATGGACCCGCTCCTTCGTGTGGAACTGGACGTAATTCCCGGCGGCCTCGACAGCCAGAATGTCGCCGGGCGGCAGGAAGACCGCCGTGTTGCCGTCGCGGATCTCGATTCGGTCTCCCACCGGTTTCGCCCGCCGCGCCGCTATCAATGGATATAGCCAATATGTGGCCGCCAGAACGGCATAGCTGATCGCGTCCTTGCGCCACTCATAGACCAGGGGCAGCAAAATCCCGTCACCAAAGAAGCGGTATTCTCCCCCGAGCAACGCGAAACAGATGACCCGGATGATGACCATGCCCGCGACATGGACCAACGACACCGGCACTGTAAGGGCCAGATGGCCGAGGATGAAACGGGGCAGATTGTCGGAACGCGGTGCCAGCCTCTGGACCGCCAGTCCGATGAACGGCGCAAGAGCCAGCCAGAGCAGGTAGCTCGAGCCTTCCAGGATCAGCGGCTCAATGAAGGAAACGGAATCCCCGTCGCGCTTCGCCTCAAGGATGATCGACGTGATGTTCACAAGCCCGTTGACCAGGCCCAAAGCGGCGATCGCGAACCAGGGACCGGAGAAAATCCGCCTTCCACCGCTCGTCACGCCCTGTCCACCGCTCGTCACCACGCCGTCTCCACTCGTCCCGGCCTGCCGCCGCTCGTGTCGGCACGATAGCGCGCTGTGAAGGTTCGCGAAAGGAAGGGGCTGTTCCCAAGGAGACACCCGCCATGACCCAACGCCGCTACGATCTCGACTGGCTCCGCATCGGCGCCTTTGCCCTGCTTATCTTCTACCATATCGGCATGTATTACGTGACATGGGACTGGCACGTGAAATCGACCCACGCCAGCACATTGATCGAGCCACTCATGTTTCTGTCGAACCCGTGGCGTTTAACGCTTCTGTTCCTGATATCGGGGGCGGCAACCCGGTTCATGGCCGACAAGATGAGCACATGGCACCTCACCAAGGCACGTATGGGCCGCCTATGGCCACCGCTGCTGCTCGCCATGTTCGTGATCGTGCCGCCACAGAGCTATTTCGAAATTCTGGAAGCGGCGACCGCGCTGGGACAATCGCCGGGCCCATGGCTGGAAAACTTCTACGTCAAGTATGTCACCGGATCGGGCAATTGGTGCGACGCTGACGGGTGCCTCAGCACGCCCACCTACAACCATATGTGGTTCGTCGCCTTCCTGATTATCTATTCGATCGCTCTGTTGCCGTTGCTCCCGCTATTGCGCCGCGCACCCAGGGCCCTGTCGGTGCTGGTCAAGGGGCCTGGCCTCTTCCTCACGCCCTGGCTGTTCTTGTTCGTGACCCGGGTAACCCTTTTCCCGATCTTCGGCGAAAGCCACGATTTCCGGGAGGACGGCTATCTCCACACGCTCTATTTCGGGACCTTCCTGTTCGGTTTCGTGATCGCCAAACACCAGCCCTTCTTCGACGCCTGCGTACGCTGGCGCTGGCTGGCGCTCGGCGCGATGGTGATGGCCTGGGGCGCCTTGATGACCTATTACAACGCCTGGACAGGGGGCGACGTGCCGCCGGAATGGGTGCGCAACACATTCCGGGGCGTGCGTGAATTGCAGGCGTGGACAGCCATCGTCGCCCTGATCGGATTTGCCCACCGCAACCTGCGCCTGAACGACGGGCCGGTGCGGCGGATGCTGACCGAGGCGATCTTCCCGGTCTACCTGATCCACCAGACAATCATCGTCGTCGCCGCGCACTATCTCGGCACAGCGCGCCTGCCGGTCGCCATCGAGGCTACGCTACTCATCGCGATCACGGTTGCAGGCTGCTGGTTGTTCTACGAAATCGGGCGCAGGATTCCGTTCCTGCGCATCTGGATCGGTTTGCCATCGCGATCAAAAGCACTGGCCCCTGCTATGGACCCGTCACCTCGAAGCCATCAGCCCGAAGCATCGCAATGACGCTGTCGTCGCCAGCCAGATGCCCTGCGCCTACTGCGATAAGGCGGGTCCCGGGCGCCTCCAGCATGGCGGCAATCTTCGGTGTCCAGGTCGCGTTGCGCTCTTTCAGGAGGGCGTCATAGACTTCTTCGGAGCCCATCATGTCAGGGTTCGCAAGCAGCAGGCCCAGCCCATTGACGTCGCCATCGGCCCATTCATCGACGAGCGCGTCGAGCATGGCCGCCCCCTCGTCGATGGATTCCGCAGAACTGATCAGGAAATCGACCTGTACATCGTCCGGCAGGCGCGCGAGCCGGCCGAGCTGGTCGTCCACGGTTTCGAGATAGGCAAATGATTTTCCGTCCGCCTTGCCTTCGGCGATGAGCACCTGCTCGACGCCGGAATTCGGGTCAAACCCGTCCTTCTGCATCTGCATGACAGACAGGTTTACGGCGGCAAACCAGGGGCGCATGTTCTGCACCGCGCCAAGCGGCAGGCCGACATAGTCGAGCGCAGCCTGAAGCTCGATTGTCTCGGCATCGCTGAGCAGGTTGGTCAGTTGGCCGCCATCCTGGAACAAGCCCTCATTGCGGACGAATTTCATCATCTCCGCGCCCGCTTCAGGGCTGGAGACATCCGCTTCGAACACGAGCGTATCGGCCGCGTTCATGGCTGCATCGATCTCGTCGCTGCGCCAGTCGAGTTCGGGCCGCAACAAGTGGACTGTGCCCATGATGTACAGCGTGGTGTCGTCGTCGCTTAGCACCCAGACGGCCGGCTCTCCGGACCCGCGCGAGGCCTTGGCGGCCGCCAGCGCCGCTGCTGCTGCAGCGTCCTGTTCCGCCCGGGCCGCTTCGGCCTGCGCCGCAATCGCGGCCGGATCAGGCGCCTTTTCCTTGCATGCCGCGGGGCCGACCAGCGCGAGACCGAGGATCAGGGAAATGGCCAGGCCGCGTGTGCGCATCGGGAGCATCCTTTGTCGTGAGGGTCCTAGCTAGCGCAATTTCCGGCAGGCGCAAGCAAACGGAGCGGCTTTGACCCGTTGCGCCCCCGCCCGGCTTGGCTTAAAGACGGCTCCTCCTGCGCACCCATAGCTCAGCTGGATAGAGCGCTGCCCTCCGAAGGCAGAGGTCAGAGGTTCAAATCCTCTTGGGTGCGCCATTTCCTGCAAATTGATACGATCAGTTGCGCGGCGGGGACGCATTGGCTTTAGTGTCGGAAAAGGACGCCGTAGCCATGATCAAATCCATCTCCCTCTCCCTCATCGCAGTCAGCCTGGCAACAGCGGTTTCAGCCCAAGGTGCGTCCGGCATCGACGACAGAAAGCTGGTCAACAGCGTGACCCTTGCCGACATGCAAGCCATCGTGACCTCGCTGGATCATACGGTTTTGAATAGCGATGCGGATGACGTTTTCATCGTCGCCCAGGATGAGAACGGACAGAAATATGTCCTGGATGGAACCGCCTGCAACGATGCCGGTGCTTGCCAAGGCATCAACATGCTGATGACGTATGACCTCACCGACAATATCAGCCTCGAATCCCTGAACACGGCAAGTCTCACCTATGCCGCCGTGAGTGTCTGGCAGGATGACCCGACCGTCGGCGTGTCCAGGTACGTCATTCTCGATGGCGGCATGACAATCGCGAACATCAAGGTGAATATCGACACGCTCACGGCGCTTGGTGGAAAGGTCATGATGGCGGCCAGCAAGCCGGATGACGATTTCGGTGACGATAGCGGCGAATATGCCCATGATGGCACTTGCGACGATATCCGCTTCACCGGCGAAGGCCGCTCGATCCTGCTGACCGACAGCCATATCCGGAAGGACGCGAGCGACTGCCGGTCAGCCTACGAGGCTGGAACAATCAGGTTCAAATAGACCCATGTTTCCGCTTGGACATACCGTCCTTTTGGCTCATCCGGCGATCGGCTATGCCGCGCCCACGATGCGCGACCGCAGCCGCTGCAATTTGCGCCTGATGCGCTGCGGAAATGCAAGCGTGTAACCCGCAGGCAGTACGAAATAGTCCTCCCGGCCGATTGTGCCGGCCAGCGGTATTGCGGCCATCGCATCGCTTACTTCCGCTACCTCGCGGGCTAACGCATTCCAGCCGAGCGCATTCGCGGCATCAATCGACACCTGGCATTCCCTTGCGCCTGCAAGCCGCCGGTTTTGCGTCAGGAACGGCCAGTCGAGCGCATCATCCATCTCGTTGGCAATCCTGAGTTTCAATATGGCAGCGTTCGCCGAACCCAACGCGCGGGCCATGTCGTGCTCCGCGGCGTCAATGAATGCCTTCCAGTCGAACTGCGCGTAGGTCTCAACCAGGTCGACACAACCAGGCGGCAGCGACGCGACGAGCAACGGCCTCACATCGACGCGACTGCTTGCACCATAGGGCCCATAGGCGCCCGCCTGAATGGCGGCATGGACCAAGGCCGCAAGCACTTCGTCGCGTGACCCGCCATGTTTCAGCGTCAGGCTTGCTGACCCGATCAGGTGACAAACGAAGGGTCGACCGGACGCGCGTCGCCATCCCGCAAACATGGGCTCAATGAGGTCATGGGCCTCAACGAGGACTTTCAGGTTTGATTCGGACCATTCCGCGCGGCGCGCCTGATCGTAGAGGGCCTCAAATGTCTGCGCCCAGTTCAGGGACGGTCTGCCCAATCGTTCCACCAGGTGATCTCCTTGAGTTCATTGAATTTCCCGTCGCATGCATCCTTGACAAGGAAAATCGGGAGATACGCAAAATCGGGTCCAATGGCGAACGAATGCTGCGAATATCCCGACTACGCGGATGCAGGCCCACATGTTTTATTAGTCTGTAGGTGGCACGCTGCAATGCGGCCCGGTCTTTGCAATTGGCCCGACAGGAGCAGCAGGACGCACAATTGATCATGAACCTCTTTTTCCGGTTCCTCAGGATTTTCCTTCCGGCTTACTTTTCGGGCAAGCGCACGGCGCCGCTTGACGTTCATGTCATCAAGTCGGCTGTCTGGATTGGTGACCACGACCCGATGGGACACATGACCAATTCCCGCTACGCCTCGTTCACCGACCTTGGCATGCTCAACTACATTGCGCGCACGGGATTCCTGAAAGTCTTCCGCAAGCACGGCTGGACGCCGATCATCCAGAGTGAGGCTATCAGCTTCCACCGCATGATGCGTTTCCCGCAGAAATTCGAGCTGCACACACGGCCAGTCGGCTGGGAAGGCAGCTATATCCTGTTCGAACACACATTCTTGTCGAAGGGCCGCACGGTGGCCGAGAGCCGGATGGTGGCGCGTCTTGTCGGGCGCAAGAAGGAACGCGTAACCATCGATATGGTGTTTGACGGTTATGGCCTGCACATGGACAGTCCGGAAATCTCGCCGGCTTTCCGCGCGATGCTGGACGACCTGAAAACACGTCCCTAGAGGCGGAAACTGTTCGGCAACAACTCTTCCACGGTCATGCGTTCAAGCGAGTCATCCGTATCGGACGCGCAATAAATTATTGAGTCCGGGCCCGCGAGTTCGGCAATGCGCTGGCGACAACCGCCGCACGGCGTAATCAGCCGCTCACCACCGGCCACGATCACGATCGCGCGGCACGCCTTGCCACCGGATGCGACCAAGGTTCCGAGCGCAACGGCCTCTGCGCACGTGCCGAGCGGGTAGGCAGCATTCTCCATGTTGCAACCAACCGAGACGGCGCCGCGCTCGTCAAGCGCAGCTGCGCCGACCAGGAAATTCGAATACGGCGCGTGCGCGTTCAGGCGGGCCTTTCGGGCCGCCGTAATGAGGCCCGCGACATCGATTTCTGGCACGTCCGTCATAAAAATCCCCAAGCTTTCCGAGAGTTGAACGCAGCGCGCCGCCTGATCTCACTTGCCCGGGCGGGCCCGATGGTTAGCATGCACCGCAACACACCGACAAGGGAAGCCAGGGCCGCATGACCAAAATGCCAATCATCATAGACTGCGATCCGGGCGTTGATGACGCCGTCATGCTGATGATGGCGCTGGCAAGCCCGAGGCTGGACGTGCGCGCGATCACGACCGTGGCCGGCAATGTCCCCCTGCACCTGACCAGTCGCAATGCGCGCATGATGTGCCAGATCATGGACCGGGCCGATGTGCCAGTCTTCGCAGGCTGCCCGCGGCCCTTCCTGCGCAAGCCGGTCACGGCTGAGCATTTCCACGGCGACAGCGGCATTGCCGGGCTTGATCCGTTCGAGCCGGACGTGCCGCTCGCTGCTGGTCATGCCGTCACCCACCTGGTCGACACGCTACGCTCGGCCGGCTCGGCTGAATACACAATCGTGGTGACCGGGCCATTGACCAATATCGCTGCCGCCATTGTCATGGCACCCGACATTGCCCGCGGCATCGACCGGCTGGTGATCATGGGCGGCGCAGACAGTGAAGGTGGCAATATCACCCCCTTTGCCGAGTTCAACATCTTCGCCGACCCGCACGCAGCCGCCGTCGTTTTCGATAGCGGGATTCCGGCCACCGTCCTCAATCTCGATGTGACCCATCAGGTGCGTGCAGAGCCTGAACACCTGACCCGATTGCGCGCCCTGCCCGGCCCGCGTGCCGCGATCATGGTTCAATTGCTGGACGCGGCCAATGTCCTCGAAGCGCGCTGGAAGGAAGGGCGCATGACACCGATGCATGACCCCGCCACCATTGCCTTCCTCCTTGCGCCGCACCTGTTCGAAAGCCGCGGCGCGACGATCAGCGTCGACACCGAGGCCGGGACGCGCTTTGGCCAGACGCGCGTGTCAGCGCTCGAAGACGGCCCGCATACCTGGGTTACCAAGTCTGATGCGGATGGCTTCTTCGCCCTGATCGAAGAATTGGTGGGAAAAAACATGATCACCGTTACCGGTTCCATCAATCTCGACATCGTCGCCACCGGCCCCGCCCTGCCCCGGCCCGGCGAAACGGTGACCAATGCGCGCCTGGCGCGCCATCCTGGCGGCAAGGGGGCGAACCAGGCGCTAGCCGCGCGCCGCCTCGGGGCGGAGGTTCGGCTGATTGGTGCGGTCGGCGCCGACGACATGGCCGAAGAGGCCTTGAAACTGCTGCAGGCGGGCAGCGTGGACCTGTCCGGCGTGCAGCATATCAATGGCGAGACGACGGGCGTCGCCCTGATCGCCGTGTCGGCCGACGGTGAGAACCAGATCGTCGTTTGCCCCGGCGCCAACCGTTCACTGCGCCCGGCGGATGTTGAGGGGCAAGCGATCACGCACATGATGGGCGTGCTGGAAGTCAGCGCCGCCACGCTTCTGGCCGCGGCCGAAACAGCCACCGGTTTCGTCAGCCTGAACCTCGCCCCCGCCATGGCTGTGCCCGACGCACTGCTGGCGCGCGCCAGCCTGCTCAGCGTCAATGAGACGGAGGCCGCCTTCTACGGCGACAAGTTGCACGCAACAGACGCGCTCGTGGCCATATCGCTCGGCGACGCCGGCGCAGCGCTCTATCGCAATGGCAAGGAAGTTGCGCGCGAAACCCCGCCCAAGGTACAGGTCGTCGACACTGTCGGCGCAGGCGACACGTTCACGGCTGCCCTGACAGTGGCGCTGACCGAGGATATGACCGAAAGGGATGCGCTGCGTTTTGCCGTGACCGCCGGTGCGCTCGCGTGCACCCGGCCCGGCGCCCAGCCCAGCCTGCCCCATCGTCGGGAAGTCGACCGGCTGGTGAGTGAAACCTGGCCGTAAATCCTGAGTCTGGCATTGACCCGGCAAGCCAAATCCCGTTCAGGTCGATTCAACATCCCAGCCCCGGAGACTGCCTGATGACCCGCTTCATCCTGCCCCTTTTGCTCGCTATTGCCACCGTCTTTCCCGCCCATGCCTGGGGCAAGACAGGGCACCGCGTGACGGCCGCCATCGCACAAACTTACCTAAGCCAGACTGCCGACGCAGCGATCAAGGACATTCTCGGCCCGGAAGGCATAGCCGAGGCGTCAGACTGGCCCGATTTCATGCGCTCCAGCACTGATGATTTCTGGCGCTCGGAAGCCAACCCCTATCATTACGTGACCATTCCCGTTGGCATGACCTACGCTCAGGTGACGCCGCCGCCGGAAGGCGATGCGATCACGGCGCTGGCCAGGTTTCGCGCGATGGTCGCCGATCCGTCAGCCTCGCCGGAGGACCGCCAAATGGCCCTGCGCTTCATCGTGCACATCATCGGCGACCTGCACCAGCCGCTGCACGCCGGGAACGGCACCGACCGGGGCGGCAATCAGTATGTCTGCACCTTCTTCGAGGAGATGACGAACCTGCATGAGGTCTGGGACGAGTTGCTGATCAACTACCAGGAACTGTCCTATACAGAATGGACTGCCTGGCTCGTGCAGAAGATCACGCCCGACCAGCTCGCCGAATGGGCCAAGGCCCGCCCCGCAGACTGGGCCGATGAGAGCGCCGCGATCCGCGACACGATCTATCCGGAAACGCAGATCCTATCGTGGGACTATGTTTACCAAACGCGTCCGGTCCTGCGTCAGCGCCTGTCACAGGGCGGCGTCCGGCTCGCTGCCTATCTCAACGAGATGTTCGAAACGGCAGAGCCGGTCGCCGAATAGGCACGGGTTCAGGCGCTGGCGCGATTGATCCGGCGGCGCTGGACACTGGACGGGATGTTCAGGCTCTCACGGTATTTTGCCACCGTGCGGCGGGCGATCTCGATGCCATAGCCGGTCAGGATCTCGACGATCTGGTCATCCGAGAGCACGTCGTCCTCGGTCTCGCCGTCTATCAGCACCTTGATCCGGTGGCGGACGGCCTCGGCCGAGTGGGCCTCGCCGCCGCCCGTCGCCGGGATCGACGCGGAGAAGAAGTATTTCAGCTCGAACAGGCCGCGCGGCGTGGCCATGTATTTGTTCGAGGTCACACGGCTGACCGTGGATTCATGCATCTCGATCGCATCGGCAACCTGTTTTAGGTTGAGCGGCCGAAGATGCGCCACACCATGCGCAAAGAACGCGTCCTGCTGGCGCACGATTTCGCTGCCAACCTTCAGGATCGTACGAGCGCGCTGGTCCAGCGACTTGATCAGCCAGGTCGCGTTCGAGGCGCACTCGGAGATGAATTCCTTCTCCTTGTCTCGCATTGGCAAGGCTGTGACCTCAGCATAGTAGGCTTTGTCCATCAGGACACGCGGCAGGGTCTCGGAATTGAGTTCGACCGCGAACATGCCATTGGGCAGCTCCCGGACGAATACGTCGGGGGCCACCGCGATCGTGGTGTCGCTCGAAAACCCGCTGCCGGGCTTGGGTGATAGCTGGCGCAGTTCGGCGAGCATCTCCTGCAAGTCAGCCTTGTCGACTCCGCACACATCGGCGAGCGCTTTCAGGTCATGCTTGGCGACTATGTCGAGATTGGCGAGCATTGCCTCCATGGCTGGGTCAAACCGGCCGCGCTCCTTCAGCTGGAGCGTCAAACACTCGGGAATCGACCGTGCCATCACACCGGTCGGCTCGAAGCCCTGGCAGACTTCCAGAACGGCGGCGACATTGGCAACATCCGCGCCCAGCGCCTTGGCGACATCATCGAGCGGCGCGCGCAGGTAGCCGGCCTCGTCGGTCTCGTCGATCAGGCGGGCGCCGATCAGGCGATCTGCCGCCGAAAGGCCGGCAATGTTCAGCTGGTTGTGCAAGTGTTCCTGCAGAGTGACATCGGTCGAAAGGTTGGCCGCAAAGTCATATTCTTCGCTGTTGAAGCTGCCGCCCGATGTGGCGCCGGACCAATCGGTCTGGGCCGACGGGCCCGAGCCGCCAGCGGGCAACGCGGCATCCGAGCCTGTGCCGGGTTCGAACACGTCTTCGCCCGGAGCGTCGAGCTGCTCACGTGCCGCCCCGAGGCCGGAATTGTCGTCAAGGGAGAGCTGTTCACGGCGGGTCGGCGCCTCGCCTTGCTCGCTGGAATCGCTAGCACCGTCTTCGGCCTTGTTGAGGAGCGGATTGCGCTCAATCTCGGCTTCCACGAACTCGGCGAGTTCCTGGTTCGAGAGTTGCAACAGCTTGATCGCCTGCTGCAGCTGCGGCGTCATCACCAGGGACTGGCCCTGGCGCATGTCGAGTGACTGTTTCATTCCTAAGCCCGCGCCCTTCAGATCAAGCGGCGAACTGTTCACCCAGATAGACCCTGCGCACGTCTTCGTTCTTCAGCACATCTTCCGGTGTGCCGTTGAAGAGAACGTCGCCATCATACATGACATAGGCCCGGTCCACGATCTGAAGCGTCTCGCGTACCTGGTGGTCCGTAATCAGGACGCCCAGGCCACGTTGCTTCAGGTAGCGGACAAGTTCGGAAATGTCGGAAATGGCAAGCGGGTCGATACCGGTGAACGGTTCGTCCAGTAGCATAAAGCTCGGACGGGATGCGAGGGCACGCGCAATCTCCACCCGGCGACGTTCACCTCCCGAAAGGGACGTGGCCGCCTGGCCGCGCAGATGTTCCACATGCAGTTCGCTCAGCAGGCTGTCGACCTGTGCCATGCGGGCAGACCGGTCTTTTTCGACCAGTTCTGCCACCGCCATGACGTTTTCTTCCACTGTCATCCCCCGGAAAATAGATGCTTCCTGGGGAAGGTAGCCCACGCCGAGGCGTGCGCGCTGGTACATGGGCAGGCGCGTCACATCTTCCCCATCGATCGAAATCGATCCGGAATCTGCGCCGATCAGGCCCATGATCATATAAAAGCAGGTCGTCTTGCCGGCCCCGTTGGGTCCAAGCAGGCCAACAACTTCTCCGCGCTGCAAGGACAGAGAAACGTCGCGCACCACCTGTCGCTTGCCAAAGGATTTGGCAATATTCTTAACGACAAGGCCTTCGGCCGCTTCGGTCATCTCGTGAATTCGTCCCTGATCACGGGCAGTTTCGTCGCCCCGTTCTTGGCATAGCCTGACATACTTAAGATCGGCTTCACGCCTTTGCTCGAATTTTTCAGTTTCCGGCGGAGTCCTTGTCCGACTCGATCACCATTCTCGTGCGTCCCGTGCCGCCATCCAGCGTGGTCCGGCGCTTGCCGACTTCCAGTTTAAGGATCTGGCCTTCGGCCACATCCCGCTCGCGCATCAGCGCCACATTGCCTGTCATCGTGATCGTATCGATGGCCGCGTCATAGACGCCCCGATCACCCTTGGCCTTCATTTCCGGCGTCACGTAGAAGACATTACCTTCAGCAATCATGGTCTGGATCTGGCCGAAGCCCGAGCCGACCCCGGCCGTTGCACCACCAGCCTTGCCGCTGAAAATGATGGTCACGGTATCGGCGCGCAACCGGGCCGTACCCTGTTGGATGTCGACATTGCCGATCAGTAACACCTTGCGCTCACGCTCGAGGCTCTCTGTGCGTTCGGAATCGATATAGATGGGACCGCCTTCGGACGAGATCTGTGCCATGGCCGGAGCGGCGATGGCCGAGATTGCCAGGGCTGCGCCAAGAAATTTAAGGATTGCCATCTGCACCACCTTCATCGGTTGCCGGCACATCGGGCTCGGCCGGATAAATCACTGTTTTTACGTTACCCTGAAAGACGACGCGGTTGCCACCTTCAAGAATCTCATACGAGTCCGAGCGAATATCGCCAAGCGGTCCCTTGCCTTCTAGCGGCGAAAGCCCCTCAACCCAGTCCTGCCCGACATGCACGCGCGCCGCTGCCGTCTTGAACGAATAGCCTGATGCGTCCGTAATTTCGACGTCGTCATAGAGCTCCAGGATTCCTGCATCGCGGTCATACATGCCGGATGGCGCGCGCACTTCGGTTCCCGCAGCGTCCCGCAGGATCGGTCCGACCAGATCGACGGCATTGGCGGTCAGTTCCTTGCGGCGGGCCGCGTCCGCCGTGATCGTGAAGCTCTGACCGGTGGAATCACGCCCGGCAAAGCGCGGATTGAGCATGGTGACGACTTCATCGCCCGATATCTTCACCGGAACAGCGTCGCGGGAGAAGGCGCTCTTGATGATGTATCCGAAGAACAGGCCGATCGAGACAGCAGCGCAGGCCATGAACAGGACGCGAAGTCCCCGCACCAGACCTGACCGCCTGCGCGCGTCTTCCAGCGTCATTTGCCGCCGCGGCGCCCAGAGCGATGCCGGGTCGTGATGCTTGACTGCGTCCATGAAAGCGCCTGCGGCCTGTTACAAGGTGTCCTGAGCCGTGTTTACCTTTGATAAGGGCGAAACAAAAGCGTCCAGCACATGACGGTTGCGTCAGGAATGGGCAAAAATGTCCTGTTCCCCCCAGCCCGCGAGGTCGAGCGCGGCACGGGTCGGCAAGAAGTTGAAGCAGGCCTGCGCCAGCTCGAGCCGTCCCTCGCGGATCAGCATGGCCTCGAGGCCCTCCTTGATGGCATGCAGGTGGAACACGTCCGACGCGGCGTATTGCATTTGCGCATCGGTCAATTCCTTCGCGCCCCAGTCGGAGCTCTGCTGTGCCTTGGAGAGGTCGACCCCTGCGATTTCGCGAGCGACATCCTTCAAGCCATGCCTGTCGGTATAGGTACGTGCCAGTTTGGACGCGATCTTGGTGCACCAGATCGGCGCGCAGTCGACACCCAGCCAGCGCTTGATCATGGCGACGTCAAACCGGGCAAAATGGAACAGCTTGATCACCTTGGGATCGGTCAGCAGCGCCTTGAGGTTAGGGCAGTTGAAATCGCGTCCGAGCTGGACGAGGTGCGCCGTACCGTCACCGGATGACAATTGCACCAGGGTCAGGTGGTCGCGCAGCGGGTTCAGGCCCATGGCCTCGGTATCGATGGCCACGACGGGGCCAAAATCGATCGTCTTGGGCAGGTCGCCCTTGTGCAATGTGATTCCGTTCATCCGCCGGGCTTAGCATGGCCAGCGTGAAGGGCAAATGATCAGTCGCGATGCCGTAAACAGGACAGATTCCGGTTTGACCTTCCCTCGGGCCTCGCGATAGCCTGCTGTCTCAAAGGAGGGGACCGATGAACACACACTGGATAGCCGCCTGCGCCTTCACCGCTGCTCTGGCCGGCTGCACGTCAGACGATCTCGCCGCTTTCTCCGCAGGTCTGGCCGAAGCGTCGTACCAGGCCCCCTACTACTCCCCCGCCACGACGTCCTATTCGCCCTACGCTCCCTATGCCTTCTCGACCTATTCCGGTTGGCCGTCTGCTTATTCGTACGGCCAGTACCTCGGCCCATGGGGCTGTTCGAACACAGGAGCCTTCTACACCTGCGACAGCGACGGCGATGGCTATGCCGACATGTACGGCAACACCGATGACGGGTCCTATTCCAGTGCCCACCTGCGCGTGAACGGACGCGGCGAAGCCTATGCCTGGGACAGCGATTGCGCCTGTTGGCAACGCGAGCGCTCGCTCGACGGTGCCCGGCGCGACTACCACGACCGCTATGACGATTATGACGACCACGATTACCACCGTCATCACGACGACGATTAGTCCGGAATTCCTGCCATGACCAAGGATCCCATGCAGGCCATTGTCGCCTCAATGCCGTTTGCCAGCCTGATCGGCCTCAGAATGGTCAAAGCCACGAAACACTGCGTAGTCGCCGAAGCGACGGTCGAGGCAGACAAGTGTACTGCCGGCGGCATCGCTCATGGTGGTTTCCTGATGACACTGGCCGATTGCGTCGGCGCGGTCGCCGCCTTCCTCAACCTGCCTGAAGGCGCCAAGGGCACGACCACGACAGAGAGCAAGACCAATCTCATTGCCGCCGCGCCAGCGGGTACGGTCCTGCGCGCTACAGCCTTGCCCATCAGCATCGGGCGACGTTTGCAGGTCTGGCAGACACGCGTCGAAACCGAAGACGGCAAACTGGTCAGCCTGACCACCCAGACACAGTTCAACCTCTAGACCGTGCGGCGCATCCCGGCCCACGCATCCGCCAGGCCATCACGGTGGGCCGGATCGGCAATCGAGATCAGGCGTTCGGCCCGCATGTCGATGTCGGCGCCGCGCAGGTCAACCGCGCCATGTTCCGTCACGACCCAGGAAACATCCGAACGTGGCAAGCTCACCGCTTCCGGCCCAAGACGCGGCACGATGCGGCTGACGGTTCCCTTCGCCGCAGTCGACGGCAGTGCAACAATCGGCATACCGCCTTTCGACGCAGCTGCCCCGCGCAGGAAATTCGCAAGTCCGCCAATGCCCGACACTTGCCGCCCTCTCATGAATTCCGCATTGGCCTGACCGAACAGGTCCACTTCCAGCACAGAGTTGATCGCCACGAAGCGCTCAATCGCTGCCAGCACGTCTATGCCATGCGTCACATCGACGGCACGGAAACGGAATCGTTTGTCACGCGCCACCCGCTCGTAGAGTGCCCTTGTACCCATCGCGACACCTGTCAGGATCGCACCGGCATCATCCGCCACACGCCCGGCATCGATCAGGCCCAGCACGGGATCGGTCACCAATCCGGAATGGATGCGCAGGTTTGCCGGGCCGCCAGCCTCGGACAATGCCTTGAGAGCCGCCTGCTGCACATTGCCGATCCCGAACTGCAAACAGGCCGCGTCCGTGCCCACAAGCCCGGCAATCGTCTCGCCGATCCGCGCAAAGGTCGGCGGCAGGGCGGATTCGCTCAGCTCCACCAACGGCGTGTCATCCTCGGCGACAACAGAAAACCGCGACAGCGGCACGCGCGGCGCATCTGCTGGCGCAGGCATGTTGGGGTTCACGATCGCCATGGCGGGAATGTCTGTCCGGGCAAGAACCGCGCCCGAGAAATCTGCCGACACGCCAAGGCTGACCTGCCTATCCGCGTCCGGCGGTGACACCATGACCACGGCCAGGTCAATCGGCCCGCTGACCATGTCGCGATAGCTGTCGCTATAATGCATAGGGCGCAGGCGTATCTTCCCGGCATCGAAGGACGCGCGCATGTCATCATACAGGAACGGCATCTCGGCGCGGGCGGACTCGTGCAAGCCAGCCCAGTCGGTCCGGTTCAGGCCTGGCACCGGCACACCCACAAAAGTCAGGTCGCGCGCGAGTTCCGGTTCAGCGCGCAGGGCAGCCGCCAGCGCCACGGGCTCGCCGCTGCAGCCTGCGATATATACCCGGGCCGGACCAGGCTTCAGGGCCCGCAATTGCGCGAATGCCGTGTCGATCATTTGAACGTGAATTTTGCAGGGCGTTTGTCGAGGAAGGACGAATACCCCTCGACGAAGTCTTCGCTGGAGAATCCGTCGACAAACAAGGCCGCCGCCTCAGGCGAGGTCTCCTCCCACCCGGCTTCCACTCCGGCAACCATCCGCTTGATCGCGCGCACCGACCATTGCGAGGTCGCCGCCACTGCTTCGCCAAGCGCACGTGCGCCCGCCAGCGCCTCGCCTGCGCCGACAACACGGTTGAGCAGGCCGAGCTCGCTTGCCTCCGCCACATCAAAGATGCGTGCTGTGAACAGGATGTCTTTCGCCCGCGACGCGCCAATGGCGGTTACCAGTCGCCGCGTATCTCCCGCTGGATAAACAATGCCCAGCTTGGCTGGCGTGATCCCGAAACGTGCGCCCTCGCCAGCGACTCGCAGGTCGGCTGCCATGGCGAGGCTCATACCCCCGCCAACGCAGGCGCCGTCAATCGCCGCAATCACCGGTTTCGGACAGTGCTCGATCGCGTTCAATGCAGCAGCAATCGTTTCGCCCGATTGTGCCGCCGCTTCCGGTGTTGAATAGATGGTCGAGAATTCCGAAATATCCGCGCCTGCCGCGAATGCGCCGGTTTCGCCGCCATGCAGGATTACAACTTTCACGGCTTCCGCTGCTTCGACCCGCTGGATCAGTTCCGGAATGGCCGCCCACATGTCGACCGACAACGCATTGCGCTTGCCGGGCTTGTTGAGAATAATCTCGCCAAACGGCGCATGGATCTCAAGACGTATTGACGACTGGCTCAAACGGCATCCCCGGCATGGGCGCCAAGGCGGCGCGGGCTTGCCCCCTCATGGCAAGAAGACCGCAACGGCGCAAGTGAGGGCGCCTAAGTGGCCTTCTTCAGCGCAACCAGCGCCTCATCCAACGCCGACAGGAAGCGCGACCGGTCCGCCTTGGTGAATGGCGCCGGGCCGCCGGCGCGCGGGGCCCCGGCCTCACTGATACCGACGCGAAGGTCCGCCAGGATAGCCCGGGTGGCCACAGCGGCGCCGATGGAATCGTCCGTAAACGGTTTTCCAGTCGTTCCGATTACTTTCGCCCCGGCCTTCAGGCAGCGGTCAGCCAGCAGGATGTCGGCCGTTATGACAACGCTCCTGGCGTGCGCCCGCTCGGCGATCCAGTCATCGGCGGCGTCAAACCCATCCGTCACGATCTGGCGCGAAATCAGCGCGTGTTCGGGAATGCGAATATAGGAATTGGACACAAGCACCGCTGGCACGCCGTGACGCACCGCCACACGATAGGCTTCGTCCTTCACTGGGCAGGCGTCGCCATCAATGAATATCTGTAAATCTGTGCTCATGGCTGCTCTTTAGCAGGCGCGGTTGCGGCGTCCATGCCGGCAATCCAGTCGCGCACCAGCGCCACGCCGTCATCATCGATCACGCTTCGTCCTAGCTCGGGCATGGCGACACCTGCCTCGTCCGAGGCCATCCGGTAGGCCAGAATCGAACGATCCGGGTCGCCGGGGGCGATCACATAGGTGATGCCGCCCGACCCGCGCCCCGCCGCTGTCGGGTGCTTGCCGATCCCGAGCTTGACCGGAGACGTCTCCCCTGCCCCGAGCCAGAGCCCCGAATTCGACGCAGACCCTGTTGGCTTGTGGCAATGGGCACAATTGATATCGAGATAGGCCCGCGCCCGGCCTGCAACCGGAAGGCTGATATCATACACGGCCGTCGCCGCCGGCACGTCTTCAGGCACGGCTACCAGCAAGCCGCGCGCCTGCCAGTCGGCAACCTGGTTCACGCCGGCGGGGCCGTCATGGTTCAGGTTGCGCGCCTTTGGCCCGATCGGCAGCACCGCGTCTCCATCCTGGTGGCAGGTCTTGCACTGGTTCTTGTTCGGAACGGCATAATCGATCGAAAGGGGGTTTCCTGACGGACCCACAACCGAAATTGCCTGCCGGGCGCCTGCTGGCGCATAAAGCGCTTCGGTACCTTCCGCATTCCAGACATAGGGAAACGCCGCCCAGCCATCCGCCTTGCGGATCAGCACCCGCGTCTCGACCTTGTATTCGCGTACGCCCGGCGCCCGCAGGTCGGGCGCAAAAGCAAACGTCTTGATCAGCGCGCTGCCGACAGGGAAGTCCATCACGCTGTCTGCCGAATATGTGGCCGACTTGCCCTTCGGCACGTACACGAATCGATGCTTGATCGCATGATCCGAGAATAGCGGGTTGATCAGGTCATAGGGCACGACGCCATCCACCGGATGGTCCGCTGCAGCATCGCTGAAGAAGCCGTAGTCCGCCAGTCTCGGCGCTGCCGCGTCCGCCAGCAACAGGGCCGCGTCCGGTCCGCCGACCTCACCGCCCCGCGCGCTGCAGCCAGAAAGCAGCAGAAGCGCTGTAATGAGGCCGGCCAGTCGCATCATCGCGGCAGCGTCCTATTCAGCATCCTGCGGCAGCTTCACGGCGGCTGGTTCGGCCACCGGCGTGCCCTGAGGACGGTCCATGCTTGGCGCCAGTGTTTCCGGATTGATCGGATACGCGCCGACTCCGAGATTCACGAAACCCACCTCCGGCGATTCGTCGATGACGATATTCACCACCTGCGCCTCGACGCCCGGCCAGCGCGTCACGCCGTCGCTCACGATCGCCGGCAGCGTGCCGCCCAGAGCCTCCGCCATGGGCGCCATCATGCCCTGCGGGTCCGTACCACCGCCCGACCAGCGATTGTTCCGCACCACGATATCGCGCGGCAGCGGATTATACCGCTCATCCGTGAACGGCTCGGTGTAAGCGGTCAAAAGCACATGCGCGGAGCGATTGTCGGCAAAATCATTGTCGAACACGTGCACGTCGCGATTGGCCAGGATGATCACACCCGTACCGGACGGTACCCCGGCGACAATATTGCCCGCAGGCGCGAAATTGCGCGTATTATTGTGCACGATCTGGTTGTTGAATATCCGCGTCGAATGACCGCCGATGACCGGCAGGTCCGGCAAGTCGAAAACCAGGATGCCGCCGGTATTATCGCGGGCAATGTTGCCGTACACATCCGCATTGTTGGAATTCTCGATCTCGATGCCCGCAACATTGAACTCGGCCAATGAATTGCGCACGATGATATTTTCCGACTGGCCGACATAGATACCGGCATCTGAAGCCCCGCGTACGGTCACGTTCTCGACCAGCACATCCCGTGATTCCACCGGGTAAACGCCATAGGCGCCATTGCTTTCGTCCGGTTCGCCGGACCAGTCGACCGTAATGTCGCGATAGGTGATGCCGTCAGCGCCCTTGGACTTGATCCCGTCGCCCTTGGTGTCGCGAATGCCGAACGCCATCAGGGTGACGTTGTCAGACGTCACCAGGAGGCCTTCGCCCGCTCCGGTCTGCCCGGAAAAGTCGAGAATGGTCTTGTCCTGCCCGGCGCCCAGCACGGTCACACCCTCGACATCGAGCGACAGGCCCGTGGTCAGGTTGAACACGCCTTCCGGCAGGCGGATCGTGTCACCGGGCTTGGCCTCGATGAGGGCAGTCTGGAGATTGGCGGCGAAGTCGCCTTCGGCAGACACGACAGACGGCAGCGCGGGCGCGGTGGCCTCAGGCGCCGGTTTCGGGCTACACGCGGCCAGCGCCAACAAAGCGACTGCTGCAGTCCAGGTTCCATGAAATTTCATTGTCCCGTGTCCTCCCCGGCTTTCGGTGACACAAGTGTCAACTTCAAACCGGGGAAAAGCAAGGGGTGGTTAAGCCGTTGTCAGTGTACGCTGAGCGGCTTCAGGTCATTTGCAAGCGCTGCAGCAAAGGCGGCTTCACGGCCTTCGACAACAGCCAGACGTACGCCGTCGGCTGACAGGACCACAAAGAGCTCATCCGGATCCTTGATCTGGTTGACTTCATTTGCGGGCAGAAGGCTCTGCAATTCGTCCGCATCCAGGTGGCGGATGTAGACGAAGGCGTCGCTTTCAAACGGGTTCGTTTTCAGTTCAGTCGTCATCATTCCAATCCTTTCCGTCACAAGACAGATACCGAACGCCAAGAGCCGGTGACTGTGCCTTCAAGGGGCGGACCCTTCGTTCAGGTTCAAGATGGGGGAGCAATATGGCCGCTTCAAGCGCGGGGATATGGCGGAAGTGAGATAGTGTTCACAAACAAGTGACCGTCATCCAGCACCTTGCACCGTTGATTTAGCAATATTTTCAGAGCTGTAATAGCCCCGATCCCGTTTCGGGTGAGCCCCGAAGGGCCGATACGGAACCTGCTGAATCAAGAAAGAATGGTGGAGCCAGACGGAATCGAACCGACGACCTCTTGCATGCCATGCAAGCGCTCTCCCAACTGAGCTATGGCCCCATTCTGGGAAGGGCGAGAAGTAGACGCGCCGGGCGCGCCTTTCAAGCCCTAATCTTCATCCTCATCATCGAGCACGAGCGGATCATCGTCATCGTCATCTTCGTCGATGGCGAACGCATCATCGTCGTCATCAGCGAGAACGGCATCGTCATCGTCGTCATCGTCGACGCCTTCCTCGGTGAAGCCGGCCGGAACCTTGGTGCCGCTCGTCTCTTCCTCGTCGTCATCAGTCGCGCCTTCGAGGATCACTTCGGCTTCTTCACCGCCGAGTTCCTTAGCGTCTTCCTCGTCGTCGACTTCGTCGTCATCGTCGTCCGTGCCTTTGGCAGCAGCGTCCTCGTCATCATCGTCTTCGTCGTCATCATCGTCAGACTTGACGGCCGCGCGGGCTGCTTTTGCCTTCACCTTCGTGATCGTGGTCTTGATGACCTCGTCTTCAGGATCGAATTCCGTTCCGCATTTGGGGCAAACAGCGGGGCGTTTGTGGAGGTCGTAAAAGCGGGCTTCGCAGTCCGGGCAGACTTGCTTGGTTCCGAGTTTGTCTTTCGACACGGGGCGGCTCCCTCCAGCGTTTCAATGATTTTGGTCTGGGCGGGCGCTTGCCATGAACGCCGCGCGCTGTCAAAGCCCGAATTCATGTAAGAACAGCGCAATCGGAATCTTCCCATGGTCTGGACCAGCCGCCCCGTAAGCCGCCTGCAAGGCACAATCCGCGCGCCGGGAGACAAATCCTGCAGCCACCGCGCGCTTATCCTTGGCGGGATCGCCAGCGGCACCAGCCACTTCTCCGGCCTGCTGGAAGGTGACGATGTCCTGCGCACCGGCGCCGCGATGGCCGCGCTCGGCGCCACGGTCACGCAGACCGGCCCCGGCCAGTGGCAGGTCACTGGCACCGGGCCCCGCGGCCTCACCTCGCCCGCTGCCCCGCTCGACTTCGGCAATTCCGGTACGGGATCGCGCCTGATGATGGGGCTGATGGCTGGCTATGGCCTGACTGCCGAGCTCTGCGGCGATGCGAGCCTCAGCGCCCGGCCGATGAACCGCATTCTCGCGCCGCTGCGCCTCATGGGCCTGACAGATACCGCCAAGCCTGACGGTCGCCTCCCCTTCCGCCTGACGGGCACGAAAGCGCTCAAGGCCATTACCTATGCGCCACCTCAAGCCTCCGCGCAGGTCAAGTCGGCTGTCCTGCTCGCTGGCCTCAACGCGCAGGGCACCACCATTGTCGAAGAGGCCAAACCGACGCGCGACCATACCGAACGCATGCTGCGCGGCTTCGGCGCTGACGTCGGCGTCACGCGCGGCGCCGGACAGGCCCGCACGATATCGCTTGTCGGCGGCCAACGCCTTTCGGCCATCGAGGCGGCCATTCCTGGCGACCCGTCCTCGGCCGCCTTCCTCATCTCAGCTGGCCTGATCTCGCCGAATGGTGACGTCATGGTCGAGGGCGTCATGTCCAACCCGACCCGGTCCGGCTTCTTCGACATGGCTGAGTTGATGGGCGCGCGCCTCGGCGCGGAAGACACAGGCGACGCCGCCGGCGAACGCCTGATCGACATCCAATCCGGCAGCGCCGCCCTGATCGGCCGGTCTGTGCCCGAACGGCTGGTTCCCTCCATGATCGATGAATTCCCGATCCTGGCGGTTCTCGCCGCTTTTGCGACGGGAGAGACTATTGTCACGGGCGCAGAGGAACTCCGCGTCAAGGAAACCGACCGGGTCAAGGCCGTGGTCGACATGTTGCGCGTGAATGGCGTCGAAGCCGAAGAGCGCGAAGACGGCTTCATCGTTCAGGGATGCGGCGGCCCGCCACCCGGCGGCGGCCTGGTCGAGACCCGCCACGACCATCGTATCGCTATGAGCGCCCTCGTCATGGGCACCGCCTCACAGAAACCGGTCAGCGTTGACGACATCGCCATGATTGCGACCAGCTATCCGGACTTCCTTGCCCACATGGCCGCGCTGGGCGCGGATATTTCGGACAGCTGAGCTTCCCCTGCGGCAAACTTGACGGCGGCACTGGCAACGCGATTGTCGGGGAATGACTTCGCTTCACTCTCCCCTCCCGCTCGCCCATGGCCCGGCCATGAAGAACCGCTTCATGCTGGCGCCGCTCACAAACCTGCAAAGCCACACGGACGGCACGCTCAGTGACGACGAGTTCCGCTGGCTCACGATGCGGGCCGAAGGCAACTTCGGCCTGACCATGACCTGCGCAGCGCATGTTCAGGCCACCGGCCAGGGCTTTCCCGGCCAACTCGGTATCTTCGATGACAAGCACTTGCCAGGCCTCGCCCGCCTCGCTGAAGCCATCAACCAGACTGGCAGCCATTCCGTTGTCCAGCTGCACCATGCCGGCATGCGCTCACCGAAAGAGCTGATCGGCGAAGCGCCACATTGCCCGTCCGACAATGCCGAATTCGGCGCGCGCGCCATGTCGGGCGATGAAGTCAGGCAGTCCTTCGATGCCTTCGTCGCTGCCGCCAGGCGCGCCGAGAAGGCTGGCTTCCACGGCGTCGAGCTGCACGGAGCGCATGGCTACCTGATCGGCCAGTTCATCAGCGCGGAAGTGAACCAGCGGGATGACGAATATGGCGGCTCCTACGAGAACCGCGTGAAATTCCTGAAGGATCTGATCGATGCAGTGCGTGCCGAATGCGGCAAGGACTTCTCGCTCGGCGTGCGCCTCTCGCCAGAGCGGTTCGGGATGGACCTCATGGAGATCCGCCGCCTCGCCGGAGAACTTATGGTGTCCGGCAAGCTCGACTATCTCGACATGTCGCTGTGGGACACATTCAAATTGCCTGCTGACGAGGCCCACCATTCGCGCAGCCTGCTCGGCTGGTTCACAGACCTGCCGCGCGGGGACTGCCGCCTCGGCGCCGCCGGCAAGCTGACGACAGGTGCCGCCTGCCAGAAGGCGCTCGACGAAGGGCTGGACTTCGTCGTTATCGGCCGCGGAGCGATCCTCCACCATGATTTCCCGGAAAAGCTTGAAGCCGATCCGGATTTCACGCCGATTGCCCTGCCCGTGCCGGAGCCTCACCTTCGCCAGGAGGGTCTCGGCGACGCCTTCGTCAACTATATGAAAACGTGGAAGGGCTTCGTTCAGGAACCTGCCTGACCCCGCCCCCACTCAAGCGTCGCACCTGCTTGACATTGCCGCGCCCTTCGCTCACTCCCCGCGCGCATGATCATCGCCATCGACGGAACCACGGCCTCAGGCAAAGGCACGATCGCGAAACGCCTCGCGGCGCGCTACGGCTTGCCGCACATGGACACCGGTCGCCTGTACCGCGCCACGGCCGTTGCCGCGATCAAACAGGGTGTTGCGCTGGATGATGCTACCGGCCTTGCTACCATCGCCGCCAGCCTCGACCTCACCGATTTTGACGAAGCCGACCTGCGCACCGGAGAGGCCGGCAAGGCGGCCAGCAAGGTCGCCGTTGTTCCCGAAGTCCGCCAGGCCCTGTTCGACCTGCAGCGCGCCTTTGCGCTTCAGGCCGGAGGCGCCCTGCTGGACGGACGCGATATCGGCACGGTGATTGCGCCAGACGCTGATGTGAAACTCTGGGTCGATGCAAATGTCGAACAGCGCGGCTACCGGCGCTGGAAGGAATATGTCGGCTACGGACAGGACATTACGCTTGAAGAGGTCATCAAGCAGCTGCGCATCCGCGATGAGCGCGACCAGTCGCGCAAGGATGCCCCGGCCACCATCGCAACAGATGCGGTCTTGATCGATACCACTGATCTGACTATAGACGCCGCAGTGGAGAAGGCGATTGCTGCTGTTGAGGCCGTTCTCGCCCGTGGAAAGACCGCCTGAAGGGCCTCAAAAGGGCTCAAATCCAAACAGGTGGTACCGCTCTGAAGATGACAGACCACTCTAACGGGTCGTTCCGACGCGGGCTGCAATGGTGCACGCCCGCCTTGAACCGTTCGCCCCGTCCCCGGAGACACAATGACTGACAAGATGAACCCATCAACCGACGATTTCGCGGCAATGTTCGAATCGTCCGCTGCCGCGGGCGCAATGCAGGAAGGCCAGGTAATCCCGGCCACCGTCATTCGCATCGAGAACGAAAACGTTCTCGTCGATATCGGCCTCAAGACCGAAGGCCGTATCCCGACCAAGGAATTCGCACTCGAAGATGAGCAGCCCAAGACCGGCGACATCATCGACGTGTATCTCGACCGTATCGAGAATGCCCTCGGCGATGCTGTCCTCTCGCGCGACAAGGCGCGCCGCGAAGAGCGCTGGATCAAGCTCGAGCGCAGCTTCGGCAAGGAAGAGCCCGTCAAAGGCGCTATTTCCGGCCGCGTCAAAGGCGGCTTCACCGTCGACCTCGGCGGCGTCAACGCCTTCCTTCCCGGCAGCCAGGTGGACATCCGCCCGGTCCGCGACGTGGGTCCGCTCATGGGCGAGATCCAGCCATTCGCCATCCTCAAGCTCGACCGCACCCGTGGCAACATCGTTGTCTCGCGCCGCGCAATCCTTGAAGAGAGCCGCGCCGAACAGCGTGCCGAGATCGTCTCGGACATGAAGGAAGGCGATGTCCGCAAAGGTATCGTCAAGAACATCACCGATTACGGTGCGTTCGTGGACCTTGGCGGCATCGACGGCCTGCTGCACGTCACCGACATGAGCTGGAAGCGTATCAACCACCCCTCGCAGGTTGTTGAAGTCGGCCAGGAAGTCGAAGTGCAGATCGTCAAGATCAACCCTGATACCCAGCGCATCTCGCTCGGCATGAAGCAGCTCGGTTCCGACCCATGGGACGGTATCGACTCGCGTTATCCGGTCGGCGCTCGCCTCAAGGGCCAGGTCACCAACATCACAGACTACGGCGCGTTCGTGGAACTGGAAGATGGTGTCGAAGGCCTGATCCACGTCTCCGAAATGAGCTGGACCAAGAAGAACGTTCATCCCGGCAAGATCCTGTCCACGACACAGGAAGTTGACGTGGAAGTTCTGGATGTGGACAGCGAAAAGCGCCGCATCTCGCTCGGCCTCAAGCAGACCATGGACAATCCATGGACCGCATTCGTCGCTGACCATCCGGTCGGTTCTGAAATCGAGGGCGAAGTCCGCGGCATCACCGAGTTCGGCCTGTTCGTGGGCCTCGGCCCCGACCTCGACGGCATGGTGCACATCAATGACATCGCATGGGACAAGTCCGGCGAGCAGGCCATTGAAGGCTTCAACAAGGGCGACATGGTCAAGGCCAAGGTGCTCGACGTCGACATCGAAAAAGAGCGTATCTCGCTCGGCATCAAGCAGCTCAGCGGCGACCCGATCGCAGCTCCTGCAGACGGCGGCGCTGGCGTGAAGCGCGGCTCGATCGTCACCTGCACCGTCACCGAGATCACCTCGGGCGGTATCGAAGTCGAATTCGGTTCGCCAGCGATGAAATCCTTCATCCGCCGCTCCGACCTCAGCCGCGACCGGGCCGATCAGCGCCCCGAACGGTTTGCTGTCGGCGACAAGGTCGACGCCAAGGTCCTCACCATCGACCGCGGCTCGCGCCGCGTGTCGCTGTCGATCAAGGCGCTCGAGATTGCCGAAGAGGCAGATGCCGTCGCACAATACGGTTCGGCTGATGCCGGTGCCTCGCTCGGCGACATCCTCGGTGCAGCCCTCGCCTCCTCGTCAGTTGGCAAGGCTGAGCCAAAGGCAGAGCCCAAGGCGAAGAAAGCGGCGGCTGCTCCGGCAGGCGACGCAGCATCGCTCGACGCGCGTGGCCGTCTGGCCGGGCCGCAGGGCGACGCCGACGATCTGAAGCAGATCAAGGGCGTCGGTCCGGCGTTCGAGAAAAAGCTCCACGAAGCCGGCATCTTCCACTTCTGGCAGGTTGCCGCTCTCAACGAGGCTCAGATCAACGAACTCGAGGAAGAACTCAGCTTCCAGGGCCGGATGGAACGTGACGACTGGAAGGGCCAGGCCGAAGCGTTCATGAACGAAGCCTGATCCGAAGCGGGAAACCGCTTCCTAAATTCGGCGAAATGTTTGCGGCGGGGGCCTAGCGCTCCCGCCGCAAATGCGTTTAATAACAACCACATGCTAAAGTCTGAACTCATCGCGAAACTCGCTTCGGAATACAGTCACCTTCGCCAGGAGGACCTAGAGCGTGTGGTCAATGTCATTCTCGACGAAATCGGCGAAGCCCTCGCGCGCGGTGATCGGGTCGAACTGCGTGGCTTCGGCGCGTTCTCCGTCCGCAAGCGAGATGCCCGCAAAGGCCGCAACCCTCGTACGGGCGAGCCCGTGAAGGTTCCGGCAAAGGCAGTCCCCTTCTTCAAGGCAGGCAAGGAATTGCGTGCCCGCGTCAATGGCGGCGAAGACCCCGAAGCCAGATAGGCCCGCCGCCAGCCGACTCGCCCTGCTGTTGAAGCTTCTTGACCCTCTATTCGAGAAGTAGGAATTATTTCCACTGGCGAGTGGGACAACCAACCTTAGGAGGGGTATTTAATGTTCAAGGAATTCAAAGAATTTGCCATGAAGGGCAATCTCATCGACATGGCCGTCGGCTTTGTCATGGGCGGCGCGTTCGCAACCGTCGTAACCGCGTTCATCCAGGGCGTGTTCCTGCCGATCCTCGCGCCGATCATGGGCGGTATCGATCTGGCAGCACTGACTTACACGATTTCACCGGCTGTCCTCGACGCCGCTGGCGAAGTGGTCCAGCCCGCTGCGATCGTCGATATCGGTGCATTCCTCAGCGCGCTGATCTCGTTCATCATCGTCGCCTTCGTGATGTTCATCATCATCAAGGGCATGAACTCGCTGAAGAAAAAGGAAGAGGCCGCACCGGCAGCGCCACCGCGCCAGGAAGTCCTCCTCGAGGAAATCCGCAACCTGCTGGCCAAGGGCGCCAAATAGGCCGACACTACGAGGTTCGTAAAGCGTTAGGACTTTTTCCTTAAGGCTTGCGAGCAGTAGAGTACCAGGTAGAGTATGAGAGGGGCAGCCGATTGGCTGCCCTTCTTTTTGGTCTCAGTACTCGTATTTCTCGATGTTCGTCATCTCGATCGTATAGGCGGCGTCTGCGAGATCGGAATTCTGCGTCTGCGTGAGCATCGTGCCTTCGATCCAGACGGCCTGCGCCAGGTCCTTGAGCTTGATCGGCGTATCGGTCCTGACGAAAATCGTCTGGTTAGGCGGTGGTGGTGGCGAATGGATACAGGCGCCGAAATACGGCACCAGCAGGAATTGCGTGATCTCGGCTTTCGATCCGTACTCGAACGGCACCGTGTAGCCCGGGATACGCACCTTCACACCGTTCAGTGCGCCTACCGTATTGAACGTGCCGATCTGAACCGACGTATCTGCGGCCGAACCTTCGGCGATTGGCGCACTGGAATAGAGCGTCGCCATCTGGGCCTGATACATCTGGGCGCGGCGCTCTTCCTCGCCTTCCGGCATCAGGTCTTCCCATTGAACGCTGCGAATGCCGCGCGCTTCCAACTCTGCCTTGATCCGTGCCGTCTCTGCCGCCTTGGCAACAATGGCGGCGTCTTTCTCGGCCTTCCGGGCGGCCTTCTCGGCATCGCTTTCGCCGATCTTGTCGCCGACTTTCGGTCCCGCATCTGCGGTGGAAGCGACCGCCGCGATGGGCGGCGTCTCTGTCTCGCCGGATTGGCCACAGGCGGCGACAAGCGCAATCAGCGCGGCGGAAGCAAGGCTCTGGATCAGTTTCATGGGTTTCTACATAGGCTCCGGGTGCTGGCAGGGCCAGACGGTTTCATCGGTTCGGACTGTCACAGTTTCACAGACAGGCCATCGGCCAGCGACCGGCGGAACGCCGCCCAGGCCGGCACCATGCCAATCAGCAGCGCCGCCAGCGTCACCGCAAGCAACGTGTAGACATCGGTCAATCCTGGTCCCGTACCCGCCAGCGACACGCCATAGCGCGCCTCCACCACCGGGCCGGCGACCGCCAGCACGGCATGGATCAGGGCGATACCAGCCAGCGCGCCGAGGAAACCGACAAGGCCGGCTTCCAGCACCAGCAGGCTGAAAATATGCCCCGGGCGCGCGCCTACGGCCCGGAGAATCGACATCTCGCGCCGACGCTCGTTCAGGCTTGTCAGGATCGAGGTCAGGATCGAGACCAGGCCCACCGCGATAACAAATACCGACACCGCCATCAGCGCCCGCTCGGCAAAGGCCGTGACGCTCCACAATTCAGCCAGCGCCGCGCCCGGCATGATTGCCATCAGCGGCTCGCCCTTGTTTGTATTGATCGCCCGGCGCGTCGTCAGGATCGTGCCTTTCTGTTTCAGCCCGACCAGGATCGCGGTCACGCTTTTCGGCGTCAGGTCAAAGCTGCGGATCATCGTTTCGTCGATCGTGTCCGAGAGCGGATTCTTCGCCCCCGTCTCCCAGCCAACATGGATGGCCGTGATCGCTTCGAGCGAGACGTGCACGGTCCGGTCCACCGGCGTACCGGTCGGCGCCAGGATGCCCACGACCCGGAATGGGCGGTTTTCGTGCCCGCCGCCCAGACTCGCATCGCCGAGTCCATGGCTCAGCGCCATAGGCGATCCAATCTCATAGCCGAGCTCGCGCGCCACATCGGCGCCGATCACCGCATCGAAAAGGTCATCGAACCGCGCGCCGCTGCCGAATTCAAGGCCCTGCCCTCGGCCATATTTATAGCGGTCGAAATAGGTGCCCGTCGTCCCCAGCACGCGAAAGCCGCGATGACTGTCGCCAAGCGAGATCGGCACCGTCCAGCCAATGTCCGGGCGCGCCGCGATTTTCTGGTAAGTCGGCCAGGAAACTTCCGCTGTCGCATTGCCCATCCGGAAAACGGAATACAGCAGCAGGTTCACGGTGCCCGTCGGCGCGCCGACAATCAGGTCGGTCCCCGAAATCGTGTTCTCAAATCCATCCCGCGCACCGGTCCGTGCTTTCTCGACACCCAGGAACAATGCCACCGACAGGGCAACCGCCAACAGGGTCAGGATTACCGAGCCCTTTCGGTTCACCAGGCTCTTCCATGCAAGCGAAAGGATGGCTCTCATGCGCCAATCCTCGCCCGGTTGATTTCGGTGAGGTCCACAGCCCGATCGAACATGCGCGCCAGCGAAGCATCATGGCTGACAAACAACAGCGCTGCGCCGGTGCGGGCAGCTTCCTCGGACAGCAATTCAATGAACCGGTCGCGGGCATCCGCATCAAGCGCCGAGGTCGGTTCGTCGGCGATTACGATTTCGGGGCCGCCGATCAATGCCCGCGCCGTCGCCACGCGCTGCTGCTGGCCGACCGAGAGGTCCGAAACGCGCCGCTCCAGCAACGCTTCATCGGTCAGGCCGAGGCGACCGAGCAGGCGCCGGGCTTCTTCATCTGCGTCGCCGCCAACGGCCTTGCGTCGCAGGCGCGAGAATTTCAGCGGCAGGGTCACATTCCCGACTACCGAGAGATAAGGCACGAGATTGAACATCTGGAAAATCACGCCGAGATGGTCGGCCCGCATCCGGTCGCGCGCCGCGCTGGAGAGACTCCCCAGCTCCTTGCCCAGCACTTCAACGCGCCCGGCATCGGCTTGCAGCACGCCGGCAATCACGCCCAGCAGCGTCGACTTGCCAGAGCCCGAAGCCCCCCGCAGGAACAGGCGTTCGCCGCGCGCCAGGGAGAAGGCAGGCACATCCAGCACAGGCTCGCCGTCCGTCCAGGCAAAGCGCAGGCCTTCGATCTGTATGGCAGGGTCAATCATGCAGTCGTTCCGGCGTCTAGCGCGTCGATAGTTCAGGATTGCGCGGAGTCAGAACGCTGGCAACCTGAGACTCAGGGCCGATGAAGATGGCGCTGACCGTCTCAAATCCCGGGAACTCAGTAAATGCATTCAGGCGGACGCCTTCAAGTTTTTCGATATCTGTGCAGGTAAAGGACAATGTCAGTGTCAGCCCACTATGGCCGCCCTCGGTTCGTGTTTCGATACGCCGGTCACCGGGCAGGCAATTGGCACCTCCCTCGAAACGCACGAGTCCGTCGGCAATACCGGTGCTGACCTCCAGCGCGTCCGTATCGCCTTCGCCCAGGCCGAAATTCGCCAGCGGCGCGTCCAGCGTCACCGTCAGCACATCGTCATCGACCGCCACAGCAAACTCGCCGGCTCCATGCACGTGCGCTTCGCCGCCGGCTGCGGGATTTTCCACGTCGGCCGTTTGAGTAACCACCGGCTCAACGTTTTCGGTCACTGGCACGTCGGCGTCCACCGGCTCATGCGGCGCAGCGGGCGCCGAATCGCGTCCGCAACCTGCAAGACCCAGCATCGGAACGCCAATCATCAGGCACAAAAGCAGGCGCGGTGAAGTAAACATCGTCGAAGGGCCTCCTGATGCCACACTGCGGGAAAACACACGAACAGCAAATTTGTTCTCGCGATTTGGATAATGAGACTATATAACATTCTTGCACAAGGGCACATCAACGCAATTCGCCGCAGCTTTGTCCTGATATTTCTTTCCCGGCCCGCGCGGCCCCCTTGAGACCGCATTCCCACCTATGCTCCAATCCATGCAGGCACCTTTATTCTTCGGCTTGATCGCTGCCTTTGTGACAACGGTCGCCCTGATCGCCGTTGCCGCGCGTGGTGACTGGAGCGCGCGCCATTCCGGCCTGTTCGCGCTGGCGGCTGGTGGCATGCTGGTGACGCTCAGCCTGCTTCACATCACGCCGGAAGCCTTCGCGCTCAGCCGCCACGCTCCGGCCCTCATCCTCACCGGATTCCTTGGCGGGCTGTTGCTCAGTTTCCTGGTCCGTGTTCTGTTCCCAGAAGGCGGCGAAGATGGCCACGCTGCGGCAGCAACACCCGTCATGGCCATTGCGCTGCATTCCTTCATCGACGGGATCATCTACTCGGTCACGTTCGCCGCAAGCTTTTCCTCCGGCGTCTATGCCGCTTCGTCACTGCTGCTGCACAAGTTTCCCGAAGGCATTATCGCTTTTGCGATCCTGCGCCACCATGGCTTTCGCAACAGCCGATCTTTCCTGCTCGCCTTCCTCGCCGCCGCTGTCTCGACCCCTCTGGGCGTCATCGCCTCTGTACCTTTCATGTACGGGCTCGGGGCCGAAGCCGTCGGCAACCTGTTCGCCATCTCGGCGGGCCTTCTGCTCTATGTGGCAACCGGTCCGTTGATGGAGCCGCTGAAGGAAGAGCCACCCCTGCGCAGCTTCCTGGCGCTCGGCGGCGGCGTGCTTATCGCAGTCTTGATCGCCGTGCTGCCGATTCACGGCCCGGACCGGTCGCCTCATGATGGCCCGTTCGGCACGCACGACCTTATCGATATGCGCCCATGATGGCGCTGGCCATCCGCCTGATCGCCGCGCTGGCCTGTTTCATGGTTGTCAGCACGTCTGTCCCGCTTCAGGCCCATGCCCATCCGGAAGACGAACTTTGCACGCCGAACGGGGGCATGGATCCCGCGCTCTGCCGCGAATTGGCAAAGCTCGACCAGAAAAATGTGATGCCTGAAAAGCCGGTGTCCGACACAGCGGCAGAGCCGGATGAAGTAAACCTCGAACGGCCGGGTTTCGCGACCTTCGCTTTCTATATCCATATCGGGTTCCAGCACATCCTGCCGGGAGGCATCGACCATATCCTTTTCGTGCTGGCGCTTTTCCTGTCCAGCCTACGCATGAGGTCGCTGCTCCTTCAGGTATCGGCGTTCACCATTGCCCATACCGCCACGCTTGGGCTGGCGGCCTCCGGGATGATCGCGCCGCTGCCGGGAATCGTCGAGCCGCTGATCGCGCTGACCATTGCCTGGGCTGCACTGGAGAACATCCTTTTCAAGGACACCGTGGCCTGGCGCCCCTTGCTCGCTTTCGGGTTCGGCCTCATCCACGGCATGGGCTTCGCCGGCGCCTTCGGAGACCTTGGCTTGCCGGACAATGTATTCCTGCCCGCCTTGCTCGGTTTCAATGTCGGCGTGGAATTCGGCCAGCTCGCCGTGATCGGCATGGCCTTTGCAGCATCGCTCTACTTCAAGGGCGTTCTCAGCCGGGTCGGGCAGATGCAACTCTACCGGCCGGTCCTGGTCTGGCCCGTCTCAGCCGTCATCGGGGCAACAGGGCTCTGGTGGGCGATTGAACGGGCGTTCCTGCAGGTCTGAGAATTTTCCTTGTCGGAATAGCAAGGATGTTTCCAATGGCTCAGCCCCGCTTCGCCCTCAAACTCGCCTCAGCGGTCATCGCTTCAAGCGTCAGCACCCTCATCGGATTCACGCAGTACGCTCATGGCGAAAGCGCCTGTGGATTATCTGAGGCCGGACGTTTCCACGAGGCAATCACCTCCCCCACCGAGGAAGGCAGTCCAGCCTATTTCCTGCGCACGTCCGAAGCCTTCATCGACGCCTGCCCTGACCGGCTGGAAATCCGCGAGGCGCATGTCATTGCCGCCCGCGCCGCGGTCGACCTCGGAAATGCCAGCCGCGCCGTCGCCCATTATGGCGCGGCTATCCAGGCTGGTGCGAGGCTCAAACCTTCCGCACGCATGGACCAGGCAGTCGCCCTCATGGTCACCGGCGACGCCGCCCGCGCTCGCGAGTCCCGCAATATTGCCATCTCTGACTGGCTCGCCGGGCTTGATGCTTCGGATGCAGCTCAACTTTCAGCCCGTAAATTTTCGGACGGGACGATCTACGCGGTCCGCTACGCGGCGCGCGAATCACGCACAAGTGTAAGCGCGCTTTGGCTCGCCGTTCCCTCCGGAAATGGCCTGCCCGCCGCCATCCTGATCCGCACCGCACCGCAGCAGGCAGCCTGGCGCGCAATCCGCTCAGGCGAGGCTGCAGAGCCCCTTGTCATCGCCGAACAGCTGACATGTCGCAAATCCACCCTTCTCGGTGACGTCACGGATGACATCACGCTGGACGAACTGGAGCGCGGCGCAGTAGGCGACCTTCTGGCCTATCTCAAGAAGCCCGACAGCGTGGAAAAGACCCCAAAGGATGAACCCCTTGCCGCCTGTCTCGGCCTCAACCGCATGCTGCATGTCCCCGGTTTCACCGAAACGGCCATGCTGCGCTAGACTGGCAGCTCGGTCGTGTTCTTCAGGCACTCCATCGCAAAAGTTGCGCTGACATCGGCGATATCAACGCGCGCAATCAGCGCCTTGTAGACCCGGTCATAGTCCTGGACGCTGCGCGCCTGCACTTTCAGCAAATAGTCGACATCGCCCGCCATCCGGTAGAATTCCACCACTTCCGGAATGGTGCGCACTGCATCGGAAAACCGCTTCAGCCAGCCCGCCGAATGGTCACGCGTGCGGATCGCAACGAAGATCGTCTGGTTCAGGCCCAGCTTTTCCGGATCAATCAGCGCAACCCGGCGCGCGATCAGGCCGCTGTCCTCCAGCCGCTTGACCCTTCGCCAGCACGTGTTGGTCGATATATCCGCGCGGCCCGCCAGCAATTCGAGCGACTGGGTGCCATCAGCCTGCAAGGCGCGCAGGAGAATCCGATCTACATCATCAATTTTTTCTTCCATTCTCAATAAATATCGAAAATTTTATCCAACTTCCAGATTATTATTCGCAAACCTGCGATGAATTTTGACGAACTCCATGTAAATCTCTCCACTCTTCCAGATGGAGACCACAGCCATGCCGCCAGTTGCCCTCGCCACCGTAGACGGCGACTTCCGCGCATTCTCCGCGCCAACCGTCGCCCATCCGCGCCTGCGCGCACTCGCCAGCCTGATCGGACGCACGCCGCTCCTCTCGATCCACCTGCGCTATCGCGGCGTCGAGCGCGTCATCCATGCCAAAGCCGAGCACTACAATCTCACCGGCTCGATCAAGGATCGCATGGCCCTGTCGATCCTCAGCCGCGCCATCCGGTCCGGCGCCCTGCGTCCGGGCGACAGGATCGCCGAGGCGACCAGCGGCAATGCCGGAATCGCTCTCACATCGCTGGGCCGGGCGCTCGGTCACAAGGTCGACATCTACATGCCCGACTGGATGAGCGACGAGCGCAAGGTCCTGCTGCGCAGCCTCGGTGCAGACCTCCATCTCGTCACCCGCGAAGACGGCGGCTTCATCGGCGCCATTGCCGCGACCGAAAAGCTCGCGGCCACGCGTGACGATGTCTTCCTGCCTTGCCAGTTTTCCAATTGCGACAATGCGATCGGCCACAGCGACACGACCGGTCCTGAACTCCTAAAACAGATGGCTATCCTTGGTCTCACGCCGGACGCTTTCGTGGCGGGTGTCGGCACGGGCGGCACGGTGATGGGCGTTGGCCGCGCCCTGCGCGCTGCCGCGCCAGGCGTGAAGATCCACCCGCTGGAGCCGAAAGAATCCCCCACCCTGTCGACTGGTCACAAGGTCGGCAGCCACCGCATCCAGGGCATTTCGGATGATTTCATCCCGGCCATCGTCAATTTCGCGGAACTGGATGAGGTGATCGCAGTTTCGGACGGCGACGCAATTCTCATGGCGCAGGCACTGGCCCGCGAACTCGGCCTCGGTGTCGGCATTTCCTCTGGCGCCAACCTGATTGGTACACTGATGGCTGCCGAACGCCTTGGCCCGAACGCAGCAGTCGCCACAGTCTTCTGCGACGACAACAAGAAATACCTTTCGACCGCGCTCGCAGGGGCCGAGCCTGTCAAGGAAGGCTATCTCAGTCCCGAGATCGAACTGCTAGGCTTTGAAGCGACCTGCTGCCCGGCCTAGGCCGACTTTGCCGCGTCCTTCGCGGCCGCTTCGGCCTCGACATCCATGAACCGGCGCGTGAACTGGGTCACGCGCGGCACGATTTCCGTGCGGAAGCGCGCACCGTTGAACACGCCATAATGACCGACACCCGGCTGGATATAGTCGGCCTGCATGTCCTCGGGGATATTCGTGCAAAGATCATGCGCCGCCTGCGTCTGGCCGATGCCGGATATGTCGTCCAGTTCGCCCTCGACAGTCATCAGAGCGATGTCGCGAATGGCTTGCGGCTTCACGAGGCGAGTCCCGCGATACTTGTAGATGCCGCGCGCCAGGTGGTGTTCCTGGAATACGCGCTGGATGGTCTGCAGGTAGAATTCCTCGGTCAGGTCGAGCACAGACAGGTACTCGTCATAGAACTCGCGGTGCTTGTCGGAGCTGTCACCGTCCCCTTCGACCAGGTGGTTGAAGAATTTCCACTGCGCGTCGACATGCCGGCCCCAGTTCATGTGCATGAACGAGGCAAGCTGGACAAAGCCCGGATAGACACGGCGCATCACGCCCGGATAAGGCCCGGGCACGGTGTGGATCATGTTCTCTTCGAACCAGCCAAATGCGCGCTGTTCAGCAAGTTCGTTCGGCACGGTCGGGCTGCGGCGGGCATCAATCGGTGACCCCATGAACGTCATCGACGCTGGACGCGCCGGATCGTCATCCTCGGCCATCATCGACAGGGCCGCCAGCACCGGCGGTCCCGGCTGGCAGACGCCCAGCACATGTGCGCCGCCGCCGATATGGGTCAGCATCTTGCGGACATGGTCGATATAGTCGTCAAGGTCGAACCGCCCATGCCAGACAGGCGCCATACGCGCGTCCGACCAGTCGGTAATATAGACGTCGTGGTGCGGCAGGAATGCTTCGACTGTTCCGCGCAGCAAGGACGCATAATGTCCTGACAGGGGCGCCACGATCAACATGCGCGGCAAGGGCGGCGATCCGGGCTTGCGCACGGCGGCCAGCGCGTCGGGATCCTTCTTGAAATGCATGAGATTGCACCAGGGCGAGCGCCAGGCGACCGTCGGAGTGACAGGAATCGATACGCCGTTGACCCGAACACTATCGATCCGCCATTCAGGCTTGCCATAATAGCGCGTCGAGCTTTCGAAAACGTCTGCAAAGGCGGCGAGCGACTTGCCGTAATCGGTCTGACCAAGCGGGTTCAGCGGTGACATCAGGGCGGCCCGGCCAGCCCGCGCAGCCAATCGCATTGGCGCCATCGCCACACGGTTCATTTCGACAAGTGAGTAAAGCATCGCGTTACAAACCTTTCATGCTGCATTGCAACATAAGTACAACATTCCCCGGTAGCAAACGGATTCACCAGACGGGCGTTTGGCCGATTGCGCGCCCGAAAGATTGAATTTGTATGAAATTTTCGGTCCCGGATCGTCGGACGATTAACGAGCCGCTGTTTTAATTCAGCCTCCAGGGAGGAAGAATCCATGTTCCTTAAGTGCGCAGCAAATCCGCATCGTGCCGGCCGCATGACGCGCGCCCTGTTCATGGAACACGTTCCGGGACAGCGTTTCGCCATCGACGCCGAAGAATTGCACAAGCGCCCCGAACTCCTCAACGCCTTCGGACGCAACATGTATGTGCGATTCCGTGTGCTCGACGCCCTCGCCTACCTGATCTGCCTGCTCGGCGTTCTGGCCTCGTTTGCCGTCGCTTGGTGGGCCTTCATGCCCGGCCTCGCCATCTGCGTGCTGATGCTCGGCGCCAACCGTAAATCTGCCGGCGAGATTGCCCGCAGGGCTGCAACACGCTCAGTCGATGATTTTCGGGCGCTTCACGAGATGGGCTGTCTCTGGCTGGTCTACGCCTAGATCCCGATCAGGCCGAGAATCCCGGCGATCACGGCAATCAGCATGAACATCAGCGACAGGCTGACCGAAACGGCCCGCTGGTCTTTCCGGCGCGTTCTCACGCCTTTCGGATTCTTGCCTTCCTTCGGCGCCAGCATGAGCCGCGTGGAGAAAAAGCCGAACGCGGCCAGCGCCGCTGTCACTGCTGCTGCCCAGCTCGTTGCCAGCATGAACAGCGCCGCTGCCGCCAGCATGATCCCGGCGATCGGCGTAGCCGTCTGGTGCAGCAATTCCCGCACATGCCGGTCGGCCCGGCTGCCATCCAGCTTGTCAAAGCTGCAATTGGGCGACGCAATGGTCACGACCCAGCCTGCACCAATCGCCATGGCGCTGGCGGCTACACCCAATCCACCTGCATATTGCTGTATTTCTGCGATCATGTGCTGATAATGGGCGGATTCGCGCGGCAACGGGAAGCGAATTCCGCGCAGCTGCGTGCCAGGCAGGAGGAGAGACCATGCGCCCCATCCTCATCCGCGGCGTCGTCGTGGCAATTCTTGTGGGCACCATTCTGACCCTGATCAACCAGTTCGAGCGCGTGATCTCCCTTGAAGCGCTGAACTGGTGGAAGATGGGCCTTAGCTATCTGGTGCCCTTCTGCGTTTCGGTCTTCAGCGCCGTTGCTGTGAAACCGAGGTGACGTCTAGCCGACGCTCAGCGCCAGCAGACGGCTGATCGTAGCGCGCGGCAGGCCGCTTTCGTTGTGCCATCTGTTGACCGCATCCTGCACCTTGGCGAGGTCGCGCTTGCTGCTCGCTGCCGGCTTGTCCAGCACGCCTTCGCGCACCAGCGCGGCGCACATGTCCTTCGACGTGATCCAGCCGTCCCAGCCGCAAAAGCGGAGGAAATACTGCCCTGTCGCCCCGCCGAGGCGCGATCCGCGCGCATTGAGTTCTGCCATCAGGCCGAGCTGGTCGGCGGCCGGCCAGTTCTGCAGGAAATTGCCGAACCCGCCTGCGTCGCGCTCGATGTCGGCGACCATTTTCGCGTTCTCGAGCGTCGCCTTGATCTTCTGTCCGTTGCGCACGATCCGTTCGTCCGACACGAGATCGCCCATCATCTCGTCGCCGAAAAAGGCCAGCTTGGCCGGATCAAACCCCTCGAACGCCGCCTCGAACCCGTCCCATTTGGCGTCAATTACCTTCCAGTTGAAGCCAGCATTGAACACGCAGCGCGTCATCACCGACAGCAAACGGTCGGCGGGCACCTTGGACAGGTCCTTGACCCGATGTGAATTGGCCGCCTGCGCCAGCACCGCGTCGCGTCCACCATGATGGCGGGTGGCGTGCGCAATAACTGGCTCAAACGTGCCCATGCCGACCGACCCTATCCGAGGGCGATTTCGTAGACCTTGGCATAATCATCGGCGGTCATGGTCTTGGGATTGCCGAAATGCGCCAGGTCCTTGAGGGCATATTCGACAATGCCGGGGCCGTCAGCCGCTGTCAGGCCAATGTCGGAGAGGGTTTTCGGAATACCGATGGCATCGTTCAGGTCCTGGATCGCATCGCCGAGGTCGGCCTTCGGCTTCAGGCCCATGGCCTGGCGCAGGCGAACATACTTCGCGTCAGCTGACCCTTCGTGGAAGCGCAGGATATGCGGCAGGAAGATCGCATTCAGCGTACCATGGTGCAGCTTCTTCTCGTGCAGGCGTCCGGCCGCATGACTGAGCGCATGCACGCCGCCAAGGCCTTTCACGAAGGCCAGCGCGCCTTCATAGCTCGCCATCATCATGTGCCAGCGCGCTTCGGGATCGCTGCCGTCCTTGACTGCCTTCAGGAGCCAGCCGCCGCCCAGCGCACGTGTCGCACCATCGTAACCGATCCCTTCGGCGGGCGGGTTCACGGTCGGCGTCAGAACCGCTTCGATACAATGCGTCACGGCATCCATGCCGGTCGCTGCTGTCATGAAAGTCGGAAGGCCGAGTGTGAGGTCCGGATCGCAAATCGCCGTCGACGGGATGAGGTGGGGTGACGCGAACGTCTCCTTGCGGCCATTCTCCATCGTCGTGATCATGCCGACCGAGACTTCGGATCCCGTGCCCGCCGTTGTCGGAATGGCGATCAGCGGCGGGATCTTGTGGATCTTTTTCGCGCCGCCGATGATCGCGGCATAGTTTTCCAGCGGCTCGTCATGCGATGCCATCAGGCCGATCGCCTTGGCATGGTCCATCGACGAACCACCACCGACAGCGATGATGCCGTCCGCGCCTGAATCCTTGTAGGCCTGCGTCGCGATCTTGGCCTGCTTTTCAGTCGGGTTGGCCACCGTTTCGGCAAAAATGCCTGCAGGCGCACTGCCGAGTGCAGCAACCACCTTGTCGAGAATGCCCACGGCCTTGATGCCGGGATCGGTAACGATGAAGGCCCGCGTGATGCCGAGCTTCTTCGCCGTGACCTCCAGTTGCTTCAGCGCACCGGAGTCAAAGATGCAGGGCGTGAGGAAATTGATGACGGGCATGAGCGGTATCCTGTGATGGCCGTTTCCGGCATGGGTCTGCGGGGCATGTTCAGCGCTCGCGCCGACAAGTTCAAGCCTGTCGCAAGGAGAAAGGCCCTGTCATCACGCCGCACCGGCCAATGGTTCAGGCTAAATTCACCAATATCCTGCCGCCGGGCACCGCGCGCAATCGGGACTTCTACCTAGAAGCGCGCACATGTCGCGCGGCGTGCAACCGCGCGTCAAAACGGGCCATTACCAGCGTAAAACCGGACGCCTACATCAGCCGCATTGGAACACACATTGCGGGGTACAGACCAATGAAAAAACTACTCATCGCCGCGCTCATGACGAGCACAGCTTGGACCGGCATCAGCGCCACCGCGCAGGCTGAAGACAATCCCTGGATGCTGCGGGCACGCGTGCTTGGCGTCATGCCGGACGAAAGCGGCACACTGAAAGCCGGCGGCGCAACGCTGCCAGGCGATGTCGATATTTCCAACCAGTACGTTCCGGAATTCGACATCACCTATTTCTTCAACGAGCACATCGCGGCGGAACTTATCCTTGCGGTCACGCCGCACGATGTGAAGGCCGTCAACGTCACCGTGCCCGGCGCGCTGACTGATGCGACGGTCGATCTTGGCGATGTCTGGCTGCTGCCGCCCACGCTGACGGTGCAATACCACTTCACCGAAATGGGCCAGTTCAAGCCCTATGTCGGCGCAGGCGTGAACGCGACGTTCTTCTTCAATGAGGACGAAGGCCCGGTTGCCGACGGTATCTCCTATGATTCCAGCTTCGGCCCAGCCCTGCAGGTCGGCTTCGACTATGACCTTGACGGCGAGCCGGGTGGCTGGGCGTTCAATGCCGACGTCAAGAAGATCTGGATCAACACAGACGTCAAAGTCAATTTCACCACGGCGCTTGGCGCCACGGTCAATGCAGACGTCGATATCGACCCGCTCGTGGTCGGGGTCGGCTTTGGCTACAAGTTCTGAAAATTCGGCGACCGGCCTGCCTCCCGATGGGCCGGACCCGCCAACTCAAACCGCGCCTTAGCCGGCGCGGTTTTTTTGTGCATTGAAATCATTGCACACCTTTCCTGCGCCTGTAGAGATTACGGCCATGAGTATTCTGTCCGTGAAAGACCTGAAGGTCGAATTCGACACGCCCGATGGCATCGTGAACGCTGTGCGCGGTATCAGCTTTGAAGTCGCCGAAGGCGAGTGCCTCGGCATTGTCGGCGAAAGCGGTTCCGGAAAGAGCCAGACGGCCCTCGCCGCCCTCGGCCTGCTTGCGGAAAACGGCACCGCAAGCGGCCAAATCGACTTTGACGGCACCAACATGCTGGATGCGCCTATCGAGACGCTTCGCAAGGTGCGCGGCGCAAAAATGTCAATGATCTTCCAGGACCCGCTGACCAGCCTGACACCGCACATGACCGTCGGCGCGCAAATGCGCGAAGTGCTGGCTCTCCATAAGGGCCTCAAGGGCGAGGAAGCCGACAAACGGTGCGTGGAATGGCTCGAAAACGTCCGCATTCCCGAAGCCGCCCGGCGCCTCGACCAGTTCCCGCATGAATTGTCAGGCGGCATGCGCCAACGGGTCATGATCGCCATTGCCATGCTGTGCGGACCACGCCTGCTGCTGGCGGATGAGCCGACAACCGCGCTGGATGTCACCGTTCAGGCCCAGGTACTAGACCTGATGAACGACCTGAAACGCGACACCGGAACCGGCATTGCCCTCATCACCCATGACATGGGCGTTGTTGCCCGCATGTGCGACCGCGTCATCGTCATGCGCCATGGTGAAATCGTCGAGCGTGGCAGCGTCGACGACATCTTCTACAAGCCCCAGCACCCCTACACGAAAATGCTGCTCGACGCCGTACCCCGGATCGACCAGCCTGACCGGCGCGGCCGGCCGACCCTTGGCCCCGCCCCCGACCCAGCCGTGAAACCCGTGCTCGAAGTGGACGATATGAAAATCCACTTCCCGATCCGCATCAAAGGCGGCCTGTTCGGCAAGGTGAAGCCCCTGAAAGCCGTCAATGGCGTGTCGTTTGACCTGCGCCCGGGCGAAACACTCGGCGTGGTCGGCGAGTCCGGCTGCGGCAAGTCCACGCTCGCGCGCGGCGTGCTGCGGCTGATCCCGCCCACCGATGGCACCATCGCCTGGCTCGGCAAGGACATAACGAAGGCCGGCAAGTCCGAAATGGACGGCCTGAGGGATGACCTCCAGATCGTCTTCCAGGACCCGCTTGCCAGCCTCGACCCGCGCATGACCATTGGGGCCTCCATCGCCGAACCGCTGCAAGTGCACGAGCCTCGCCTCACCCGCGCCGAGCGCGACCAGCGCGTTCAGGCCATCATGCCCCGCGTCGGCCTCGACCCGGCCCTGATCAATCGCTATCCCCACGAGCTGTCCGGCGGCCAGAACCAGCGCGTCGGCATTGCCCGCGCGATGATCCTGAAGCCGAAACTCGTGATCTGCGACGAAGCGGTCTCCGCCCTCGACGTGTCGGTCCAGGCCCAGGTGGTCGACCTCCTGATCGAGCTCCAGAAGGAATTCGGCCTCGCCATGATCTTCATTAGCCACGACCTCTCGGTCGTGCGCGAGATCAGCCACCGGGTGATGGTGCTCTATCTCGGCCGTGTTGTGGAACTGGCCGGTCGCACGGCCATCTACGAAGACGCCCGCCACCCCTATACCAAGGCCCTGATCGCTGCCGTTCCGGCCGCCGACCCGAAGCTCGAGCGCACACGTGAACGCATCAAGCTGACAGGCGACCTGCCAAGCCCGCTCGACAGCCGGGCACCCCTGCGCTTCCTGAAGTCGAAGCGGATCGACGACCCGGACGCCGAGCAGTACCAGCCCCAGCTAGTCGAAATCGCACCCGGCCACCTCGTTGCCGAACACGACGCCGTCCTGGGCAGTGAAGGCCTCCACGTGTCCTGACGCTCCCTCTGCCGCGTACCCGCCTTGCTCTCGCAGGAATGCGCGAATAGGGTGCGCCCGACCTGATCCGGGACCACCTGAATGCCTGATACATTGACCACCACCCTGCCCGTGACGCTGTCTGATATCGAAGCCGCTTCCCGCGTCCTTGAAGGCCAGATCGTGCGTACCCCGATGCATCATTCGCGGACGCTTTCAACCATTACCGGCGCAGACGTCTGGGTGAAGTTCGAGAACCTGCAATTCACGGCGGCCTTCAAGGAACGCGGCGCGCTCAACCGCCTCTCCCACCTGAGTGAGGCCCAGCGCAAGGCGGGTGTCATCGCCGCCTCGGCCGGCAACCATTCCCAGGGCGTCGCCTACCATGCCCGCCGCCTCGGCATCCCGGCGACCATCGTCATGCCGCGCACCACGCCATTCAGCAAAGTCGAGCAGACCCGCAGCCATGGCGCCAGGATCGTGCTCCACGGCCTCAGCTTCGATGAAGCCAAGACCGAAGCCTATAATATCTGCCAGCGTGAAGGCCTCACCTTCATCCACCCCTTTGACGACCCCCATGTCATCGCCGGGCAGGGAACGATCGCTCTTGAAATGCTTGCAGAAAAGCCGGATTTCGACACGCTGGTCGTGCCGATCGGCGGCGGCGGGCTGATCGCCGGAATGGCCATTGCCGCCAAGGGCATCAATCCTGACATCCGCATCGTCGGCGTGGAAACCTCGATGTACCCGGCCATGCTCGCCGAACTCGAAGGCCGGGAGGTGAAGGTCGGCGGCGCCACCATCGCCGAAGGCATTGCCGTACGCGATGTCGGCCGCCTGCCCCTGCAGGTTACCCGCGAGCTGGTCGACGAAGTCCTGCTTGTCGAAGAAGAACACCTGGAACAGGCGATCACCCTGTTCGTGAATGTCGAGAAAACCATCGCCGAAGGCGCGGGTGCCGCTGGCCTCGCGGCCTTGCTGGCCCATCCGGAAAAATTCCGCGGCCAGAAGGTTGGGCTTGTCCTCTGCGGCGGCAATATCGATACGCGCCTCCTGGCCTCGGTCCTCACCCGCGCGCTGGTCAGGGAAAAGCGCCTGGCCTCGATCCGCATCATCGGCGACGACCGGCCGGGCTTGCTCGCCCTCGTCTCCAAGATTATCGGCGACAATGGCGCCAACATCATGGAAGTCCAGCACAACCGGCTCGCACTCGATGTCCCGGCCAAGGGGGCAGAATTCGACATTCTTATCGAAACCCGTGACGCCCGACACACGCAGGATGTCATCGACGCGCTGACCGCCGAAGGCTACCCGCCACGCGCCCTGTAGCTGTAAGGTGACTTGCGCGGGAAAGCGCCCTAAACCCGCGCCAGACCTGAACCGGACGGAGCCTGAGCCAAGATGATCCGCACACTCGCTGCAGCCTGCGCTGCATTCTTCATGATCGCTGCCTGCAGCCAGACCAAGGACATTACCGACGTGAACGCCCCATTTGAACAGCACCTGCCCTGGGATGCCGCCGGCAAGGACGTGAAGTCCGCCGAAGGCGGCCTGCAATATATCGTCCTCAAGAAGGGTCCGAAAAACGGCAAGTCGCCCGTGCCGACCGACATGGTCAGCGTCAATTACGACGGTCGTACCGCCGCAGGCGAGAAGTTCGACAGCTCTTTTGAGCGCGGCAGGCCTTCGCAGTTCCGCCTGAACCAGGTGATCCCGGGCTGGACGCAAGGCCTCCAGCTGATGAGCGAAGGCGACGACTATCTCTTCTACATCCCGAACGCCCTCGCCTATGGCAATTCGGCGCGCGGCAACGTCATCAAGGCCGGTGACGACCTCGTCTTCCGCGTCCAGCTGCTCGAAGTGATGGTGCCGAAAGTGTCCGACACCGCCGCCTGGGAAAAATACATGCCCTGGAATTCCGCGCTGCCGGAAGTCAAGAAAACCGGTTCCGGCCTCGAATATGTCATCCTCACCAGTGGCGATCCCTCCGGTCCGTCGCCCGAGAATGGTGAAATGGTAGCCGTCCACTATGAAGGTCGCCTCGCCGAGACGGGCGAACTGTTCGACAGTTCCTTCGAGCGCGGTTCACCGGAAGTCTTCCCGTCGAACCAGCTGATCGAAGGCTGGGTCGAAGCCCTCGCCATGATGAAACCCGGTGACCGCTGGATGTGCTATATCCCGTCCGACCTCGGCTATGGTGAAATGGGCACGCCCGGCGGCCCGATCCCGCCAAACGCACCGCTGATCTTCGAAGTCGAAATGATGGACGTGATGAAGCGCGGCTAGGCGCTGGACCAGACGGAAACACGATATGACCCTTACAGCTGACGCGCTCGCCCGGATTGCCCTCGACGCCGGTAAAGTGATCATGGACATTTACGAGAGCGATTTCGATGTCGACCAGAAGGGCGATGCCTCGCCGGTGACCGCAGCAGACCAGAAGGCTGAAACGCTGATATTGGCCGCGCTGGCCAAGGCTGACCCGACCCTGATGGTTATTGCCGAAGAGGAAGCCAGCGAAGGTCGCGTGCCTGAACACGGATATCGCTTCGCCTTGGTCGACCCACTCGACGGCACCCGTGAATTTGTCAGCCGCAATGGCGAATTCACGGTCAATATTGCCATCATCGAACACGGCCGCCCGGTGATGGGTGTGGTCTATGCACCTGCGAAGAGCCGCCTGTTCGTCGCCGAAAGCCACAATTCCGGCTGGCAAGCCGAGGCAGCTCCCGGCGCCAATCTGCCAAGCCGGCGCACGCCATTGAAAATCCGCCCCTGCCCCGATGCGGGCGCCACCGCGATCGCGTCGAAATCCCATCGCACACCGGAGACGGACGCCTGGCTGGACAAGCACAAGGTCAACGAGACGCTGGGCGCAGGATCATCCCTGAAATTCTGCCTGATCGCAGCGGGCGAAGCTGATCTTTACCCGCGCATGGGTCGGACGATGGAATGGGACACCGCAGCCGGCCATGCTGTGGTCGAAGCCGCAGGCGGACGCGTCCTGACCGAAGAGGGTACACCGCTCCTCTATGGCAAGCGCGAACGCGGGTACGACAATCCACACTTCATCGTCTATGGCGACGTGACGCCCTGCTGAACCGCCCTCTCGATTCAAGGACACAAATCTGCCAAGGAACGAGCAGGGAGACGTAGCGCATGACACGGCAGTATTTCGGAACCGACGGCATTCGCGGTCGCGTGAACCAGAAGCCGATGACGGCGGAAACCGCGCTCCGGCTCGCAATCGCCGCTGCGCGCACCTTTGCGCCCGATGGCAAAGGCATTGTCGTGATTGGCCGCGACACGCGCAGGTCCGGAGAAATGATCGAGGCGGCCCTCGTCGCAGGCCTCACCAGCATGGGGCTAACCCCCCAACTCGCTGGAATCGTGCCCACTCCCGCCGTCGCCATGACAGCCCGTACGACAGGTGCCCGCTTCGGCCTCATGGTCTCCGCCTCGCACAACAAGTACGAGGACAATGGTATCAAACTGTTCAGCCCTGAAGGCCTGAAATTCGACGACCCGACCGAAGAAGCTCTCGAAGCTGCCATGGCAGAAGCATTTGATGGCAGCTTTGCCTTGCCTGCGACGATTGCCATGCCGCAGCGGATGGCTGGTGTCGGCGACGACTACGTTCGCAGCTGCCTCGCGACGGTCGGTTCGGGCAGCAAGATCAAAGGCATGAAGGTCGTGCTCGATTGCGCCCATGGCGCCGGATATGAGACCGCTCCGGAAGCCTTGCTGCATTGCGGCGCAGACCTGACAGTGATCGGCGCCGGCCCGGACGGGATCAATATAAATGCCGGGTACGGATCGACCGACACAGCAGCACTGAAAGCGGCCGTGTTGAATCGCGGCGCCGATATCGGCCTCGCTCTCGATGGCGATGCAGACCGCGTGATCGTCGTGGATGAAACAGGCGCCGAAATCGACGGTGACCAGATCATGGCGCTGATTGCCCGGGAACTGCATGCAACCGGGCGCCTGAAGGGCGGCGGCATCGTATCCACCGTGATGTCCAACATGGGGCTCGACCGATATCTGCAGTCGCTTGGCCTCACGCTTGCGCGCACCCGCGTCGGCGACCGGTATGTCGGCGAGCATATGCGTGCACATGGGTTCAATTTCGGTGGGGAGCCGTCAGGCCATATCATCCTGTCTGACGTATCGACCACCGGAGACGGCCTGCTGGCTGGCCTTCAGGTTCTCTCGGTGCTCGCAGACAGCGGGCAGAAAATGTCGGCACTTGCCCGAGTGTTTGAGCCGGCTCCGCAGGAACTCGTGAACATCCGCTATTCGGGCGCCAATCCGATGGACAGCGCGCGGGTGAAATCGGCCCTTTCTGAGGCGAACGCCCTGATGGGCAGGAACGGACGCATGGTCGTGCGAAAGTCCGGCACCGAGCCCCTGATCCGCGTGATGGCTGAAGCTCTTGAAGCCAGCCTGATGAAGCAAGCCCTCCAGCTTGTCGTCGACGCGGTTGAAGCCGAGGCCTGAGCCTCTCTGACAGCACGTCGCTCCCTATCAGGAATGATAGGGTCTTCCCTCGCGGCGCAAGCGCATCCGCCCCTGCTTGCCTCGACGTCAGGTCGGTGTCCAGGCGCCTGATTTTGCTTTGGTGTATGGCAAACCCCCACATTTGAAATACACTGGCCAAAACCGAATAATCAGATCCAAGGGAGTACGCAGCCATGGCCGAAGGGCAAAGCCTGCCGCAATTTCGCCTGTTGCCGATGAAGGCACCGGACATTCGCATGACACGTTCGGATGATGGTGCGATCTATCTCACGCCCCGCCAGGCCCCCGGTAACCGCCCGAAGACCGTCCCGCATTGCCTGGACGAGCGGGCAGCTGAACACCCGGACCGGGCCTTCCTTAAAGAGCGCGACGTCCAGACCGATGAATGGAACACTCTTACGTATGGTGAAGCCAAGGCAATCACCGACAGCCTCGCGCAGGCCTTCCTTGATCTGGGTGCGGGTCCCGACGCGCCGGTCATGATCCTGTCGGGCAATTCCACACGCTCTGCCATGGTCATCCTCGCCGCCCAGAAGATCGGTGCGCCGGCTGCGCCCATATCGGTGCCCTATTCCCTGATGTCGACAGACTATGAAAAGCTGAAACACTGTTTCGGCGCCGTGAAGCCAGCCGTCATCTTCGCTGAGCAGTACAAACCATTCCGCAAAGCCATCGAGGCGCTCGAGGCCGATGGCTGCCAGATTTTCTCCGCCGATCCCGGTGGTGAGAATACTGTGCGCCACTATGACGAGCTTGCCGCAACCGCGCCAACATCGGCTGTTGCCGACGCCATGGCCAAGCTGAACGACTCCTCCATCGGCAAGTATCTCTTCACGTCCGGCTCGACCGGCCTGCCCAAGCCCGTTCCGACCACGCAGGGCGCCATGTGTTCAATGATCGGCGGCCAGGAAGGCCTGCGTGACGATGCGCGCGACCCCGAACATGATCCGGAACAGGTCCATAATGTACTCGACTGGCTACCCTGGAACCATATTTCCGGCTCCAATGTGAACTTCAACGGCGCCATCTGGAATGGCGCCACGTTCTGGATTGATGGCGGCAAGCCCACGCCCGCCCTCTTCTCCCAGACGATCGAGAACATCCGCGATTGCTCGCCGTCTTCCTTCGGCACCGCGCCCATCGCACTCGCCATGCTGGCAGACGCTATGGAGGCAGATGATACGCTGCTGCGGGCTTTCTTCCGGAACATGCGTTCAATCGGTTACGGCGGCGCAACCCTGTCCGACGACCTTTATGACCGTCTCCAGGCGCTTGCCATCAAGGCCACCGGACGCCGCATTCCGATCATCACCATGTACGGCGCCACCGAAACGCAGGGGATCACTGTAGTTCACTGGGAAGCCGAACGCGTCGGCCTGATTGGCCTGCCCCTTCCGGGCATGACCCTCAAGCTGGTCCCGAACGGATCCAAGCTGGAGGTACGCGTCAAAGGCCCCTCCGTCATGCCGGGCTATCTCGACAGTCCAGAGAAGAACGCAGAAGTATTCGACGAAGAAGGCTTTTACTGCCTCGGCGACGCCGTGACGTTCGTCGATGAGGAACACCCCGAAAAGGGTCTAGTCTTCGATGGCCGCGTCGGCGAAGATTTCAAACTCTCGTCAGGAACATGGGTCAGCGTCGGCACATTGCGTCCGGACTTTGTCGCCGCCTGCTCACCGCTCATCTTTGACGCTGTCATTGCCGGTCAGGACAAGGATTTCGCATCCGCCATGGTCTGGCCGTCCCAGGCTGTGATGGAGCAATACGTCAAAGCCGCAGGCAACGATACCGACAAGGCCCTGCAGGCGTTTACGGATGCCGTCGCGGAGAAGGCGAAAGCCTTCAATGCTGGTGAGCCGGGCTCCTCTCGGCGCCTGAAGCGCCTTCTCGTGCTCACGGAACCACCTTCCATCGATGCCGGCGAGATAACGGACAAGGGCTATGTCAACCAGCGTCTCGTAATCGACCGGCGCGCCGATCTGGTAACGGGTATCTATGCCAATCCGCCTGCGACCGGCGTCGTTCAGCTTTGATCCGTCCGCCTCTTAAAGCCTTGTCAGGGATTTTCAGCTAGGTTTCCCTCCACTCGGGAGGGTTCCCTCATGACGTTTGACGCTCGCGGAGGCAAGCATCCGGCACGCGGCAGCAACGCCATATTCGCTGCCGCGACTATCGCTGTTGTAGGCGGCGCTTTTTTCCTTGCCCTGAACTTTCCCGGCGCGTCAAAACCCGGTGCGGAAGAGCAGGAGGCTAGGCCTGTTGTCGCGGCTGCAGAAGCGCGGCCCGCCACCATCCCGGCAGCGTTCACGTCCAAGCCCGCAAAAGCCTATTTCGAAACACTTGCCCGCATTGATCCCGGCGCATCTTCTGTTCTCGAAAAACGCCTTGCAAAGGCCCGCAGGCGTCCGCAGGTCGAACAGGCCGGGATCGTCTTCGACCACGCCACCGGCCTGCTGAAGGACCATGCGGCAGATCTCGCCCGGGCCGATACGCGCCATGTCGACGCGATTCTCACGATGACCCGTGACCGGCTGAAGTCTGCGTCCCATGCCGGGAACACCTGGTGCCAAGGCCGCCAGTTTGCCGACATCGACCAGTCCATCCTTGGCGACAAGGACGCGCTGAACCACGAACTCGCAATGCTGGAAGAACCGCTGCGCGACTATGGCTTCGAACTTATGACGCACCTTCTCGTCGCGATTGAAGATGCCGGGGCCCATCCGGTCAGCCGCGGCGCCCTCACCCATACCGACAAGGCCGCCATGCAGGGTGTCGTCATGTCCATGGTATCCGATCCGCAGGTCATGCCGCTCCTGATGGCCGCACAGACCGGAACAGATTCACGCGAGCTCGTCGCGTCGCTCAATGTCTGCGATCTCGGCGCAACGGCAGTTTCGGCCATCAAGACATTGCCCCAGGATACAAAGGGCCGCGCCTTCGCTGACATTGTGCACCAAATGGAACTCGGCGGCGGCGGCCTTGGCAGTTTGCCTCAGTTCTAGGCGTCCCGCCGCGCGACGCCCGACTGGCCAAGGCGCCATTCCAGCACATCCAGCCGGTCCTGCCCGAAAAAGGCTTCACCCTCGAACACCATCAGCGGCACGCCCCAATGATGGGGGTCCTGCGCTGCCTGGTTCTCGGCAATCACGGCTTCAAGTCGCTCTGTCTCGGCCTGCTCGCGCCGGTCGAGCTCGGCAAGGTCAAAGCCCGCACGCTCTGCCGCCTCGGCCAGCGCCGTGCCCTCTGTCCACGCGCCGCCGGACCAGATCAGCGTTGACACTTCGTCCATGAAAGCCCAGCCGGCCGCGTCACCCGCGTCGCAGGCCAGTATGCCCAGCCGTGTCAGCCGATGGATATACGGCTGCTCTTCAGCAATCTCACGCGTCATCATGTTCATCACCACCGGGTCCGGGTTCAGCGGGCCGAACGGCAGCTTGAGATATTGCGACAGGCGCACGACATCCCGCAGCAGGTAGGGCACCCATTGCGGCCGTATTCCTGAAAAGAAGTCAGGCGTGCGTATGGCGATCGGATAGACGGGTCGGGGCCGCACCCTGACATCCCATTTATCCGGCAAGGCGCGCAGGCGCTTTGTCGCCAGGTAGGAATAGGGAGAGCGGAACGACCAGTAGACATCGACAGTTTTCATAAATCGGAGTGTGGCCTCTGGTTTGTGCCTTCACAAGGCCGAAATTCGCTCCCATCTTGCGGCCATGGCGCGCGACGATTCCTTTCGGCAATTCATGGACCGGTTCCAGATACCGGACCTGTCCCAGCTCGACTGGAAAAACTCGACCGACAAGCTGCGCCAACAATTCCATGTCGCCAGCCGGGCCATCGAGCGCGACGCGCCCGAGATGGCCAACATCTCGCACCTGAAGGTCGCTGGCGCGGCGGGGTCGCTCAAGGCGCGCCTGTACACCCCGCTCGGCGCCGGCCTGCCGCCCGGCCCCGCCATCGTCTTCTTCCATGGCGGCGGCTTCATGCTCGGCGACCTCGACAGCCATGACATGGTCTGCAGGCGCCTCGCGGAAGGGGCCCGCTGCCGGGTGATCGCGGTGGACTACCGGCTCGCTCCCGAACACGCTTTCCCGGCCGCCCATGAGGACGCCCTCGCTGCCTGGAACTGGATCGTCGCCAACGCGGCGAAACTCGGCCTCGACCCCGCCCGCCTTGCCGTCAGCGGCGACAGTGCCGGCGGCAATCTCTCGGCCTATCTCGCGCAGGAAATGAACCGCACCGGCGGCCCGCGCCCGGCGTTCCAGTTGCTGCTCTACCCGCTCGTACAGTTCGTCGACATCCGGGCCAAGAAGATGACCTTCCAGGAAGGCGGCTTCTTCATTTCGGCCAACCTGTTCGAATATTTCCGCGACAGCTACATCACCGATGAGAGCCAGCGCATGGACGTGCGCGTCTCGCCCCTGTTTGCCGGCCCAGACGCCTTCAAGGGACTGCCGCCTGCCCATTTCGTGCTCTGTGGCTGGGATCCGCTCAAGGACGAGGGCCTCGCCTATGCCGACAAGATGGCCAGTTTCGGCGTCCGCGTCACCGTTCGCGAACATCCCGGCATGGTCCACGGTTTCATGAACATGACAGCCCTTTCGGACACGGTTCGCCTCGCGATCAGGGATGCCGGGCATGTCGTCGGCAAGGCGCTGGGCGCGGTCTGAACAGCCGCCCCGTAAACCCTGCTTAACCTTTCGTTGCATTTTTGAGACGGTTGCCCGCAAACAGCGCGGCAACATCCAAAACGGCTTTCTCCACAGGCCGGTTCCACCCTATGGGTCGCGTGCACCCGCCCTCCTCCCAGAGCATTCGGGGTGCCTTCGAAAACTTGTAAAATCCAGAGGAAACACAGAATGAAATTGAAGAGCATGCTGGCTTTGTCAGCATCCGCGCTCGTGTTCGCCACAAGCGCAGCCATCGCACAGGAAGCAGACACTGCACCGGAGCGTGAAAACGCCGTTGCCCGCGTCCTGGGAACCGTCACCGTCACCGCCACCAAGAAGGCCAATGTCGAAAACGTGCAGGACGTGCCCGTGGCCGTCACCGCGTTCAACAGCGAAACGCTGGACGCGCTCAACGTTCGCGACCTCCAGAGCCTGAGCTATTCCTCCCCCAACGTCTCGCTCGAAGATATCGGCACCTCAAAGGGTACGGCTAACTTCTCGATCCGCGGCCTCGGCATCAACTCGTCGATCCCGTCGATTGACCCGACCGTCGGCGTGTTCGTCGATGGCGTGTATCTCGGCATCAACAATGGCGTCGTGCTCGACCTGTTCGACCTCGACAGCATCGAAATCCTGCGCGGCCCGCAGGGCCTGCTCTTCGGACGCAACACGACCGGCGGCGCCGTCCTCATCAATACCGGCAACCCGACCGACGAATTCCACTACAAGGCCCGCGCCACCGTCGAAACGCCTGTCGATGACGGCCGCGGCGGCCCGAACACGACCCTCCAGGGCACCATCTCCGGCCCGCTGGTCGAGGACAAGCTGAACGGCAAGTTCGGCATCTACCACAATTTCGATGACGGCTATTTCAAGAACCTCGCAACCGGCGACAATCTGGGCGAATCCCAGACGACGATCGTCCGCGGCGGCCTTGAGTGGATGGCAACCGAAGACCTGACCTTCCTTGCCAAGGTCGAACATTTCCAGACCCGCGCCGACGGCCCGAACGGCCAGAACCGTGGCTTCTACGATCGCAACAGCTTCGACATCGCGATCAACAATCCGGGCCTGCTCGACAGCGAGTCGACGCTGGCCACCCTGCGCACTGACTATGATGTGGCGTTCGGCAATGGCCGGGTCACGAACATCCTCGGCTACCGCAAGGTGGACTCGGCAACGGACGCCGACATCGATGCAACGCCGCTGTTCCTGTTCCACTCCGACACCGAACTGTCGCAGGAACAGGTGTCCAACGAGCTGCGCTATTCGGGCACGTTCGGCAAGGCCGACGTCACCACCGGCGTGTTCTACTTCGACCAGGAAATCGCCTACACGGAACGGCGCAACCTGCCGACTGTGACGGCAGCCCAGTTCAATGGCGGCGGGGCGCAGGACCACACGGTCTACGGCATCTTCGGCCAGGTCGACTATGCCCTCACCGACAAGCTGACCGGTATCGTCGGCCTGCGCTACGGCTACGAGGAAAAGGACGCTGACATCACCTACGTCCGTCCTCGCCCGAATTGCTCGGTCGTGAGCGGCACCTGCCCGACAACCGGCACCAACCCGTTCGTACCGGGCGAGCCAAACGGCTTCTCCGACAAGGACGACTGGAGCGAAGTCACGCCAAAGCTCGGCCTGCAATATGCCCATACCGACGACACCCAGTTCTACGGCACCTACACCAAGGGTTTCCGTTCGGGTGGCTACAACTTCCGCATCACCAATGCGGCAGCTTTCGAAGCCCTCTTCCCGGCAAGCGCATCGCGCGCCTTTGACGCGGAAGAAGTCGACAGCTTCGAAATCGGCATGAAGCACAACACCGCTGATGGCCGTGGCCAGCTCAACGCCGCTGTGTTCCTGAACGACATCAAGAACATGCAGCGCGAGCTGAACCTGTCCTCGCCATCCTCCGGCGTGGCCCAGACCATCATCAATACAGCTGACGCCGAAATCCTCGGTCTCGAGCTTGAAGGCCGCTATGCGATCACAAATTCCTTCCTGGTCACGGCCAATCTCGGTCTGATCGATGCCGAATATACCGACGTCGGCCACGACATCTCGGGTGACGGCGTGGTGGACGGCACAGACCTCGGTCTAGCCCTTCCCCGCGTGCCGGACGCCACTTACGGCATCGGCTTCATCTATGATCTCGACCTGCGCGAGCGTGGTTCGCTTGTTTCGCGCATGAACTTCCAGCACCGCGACAAGTTTGCCTATACCGACAACAACTTTGGCTGGATCAACCCCGCCGACCAGTTGGACGGTAACCTGACCTGGAACACGCCTATGGACGGCGTCTCGGTGTCATTCTTCGGTAAGAACCTGCTCGACGAAGTCGTTGCCGGGGGCGACACGCAAATCCCGTTCGGCGGAACGCTGGCGGCCTTTGCGCCTGGTGGCACGAACTACTCGACCGGCGTCAATGCGCCGTTCGCGAACCATCCGGCTGCGGGTACATTCTCCCCGCTCCAGCAGGGCCGCGTGCTCGGTCTTGAGTTCACGATCAGCCGCTAGGCTTTTCGAACCTCACCCCAAAAGGAAAGGGCGGCCCTTGGGGCCGCCCTTTTTTGTTTGTGGGTTTTGACGGAGGGGCCTAGTTGCCCGAACCGCCGAACCGCTTGGTCACGCTGACCTTGAACGTACGACCGAACGGGTTGTGCGTGTAAGGATCGTAGTTGACGTCGAAGGCCGCGAACGGCGGGTCTTCGTCGGTCACGTTGACCACGGACAGGCCGAAGTCGAACCCACCGAAGGCTTCCGACTGCAGGTTATAGAACAGGTCGAACGTCGTCTGGCTGTCGATCTTGTTGCCAAAGCCGAGCGCTCGCTCATCCTTGTAGCTGTCGATGTGGCGCATGACACCCCGGAAGTTGTGATCTCCGAGTGAATAGTTGGCGAACAGGTTCGCTTTCCATTGCGGCATCGACCGTGTGAAGTTCGACCGGTTGAACTGGCCGACATAGTCACCGCCACCGATACCGAGGCCCTCAACGAAGTAAGGATCGACATCATACTCGATGATATAGGTCGCGTCGGCGCCAACAGCGAATTCGCTGCCATTGCTCAAGTCCCAGCTGTTCTGCAGGCGCAGGTCCATGCCGGACGTCTTGATGTCGGGACCATTCGTGATGTTCACACGGATACGCGAGATGGTGGACGCAGTCGGGTTCAGCGGATCGTTGAAGGAGATCCGGCTGAGGATGGCATCATCATCCGTTGTGGCAGTCCCAAGCGCGGCAACCGCTGCACTCACAATGTTCGACTGCTCTTCCACGATGACCGGATCGGAGAAGTCGAAATTGTAATAGTCGAGCGAGGCGAAGAAGTTGCCCATCTCATAGATGCCGCCGATGTTGAAGCTGAAGGCCGATTCCGGTTTCAGGTCAGGGTTGCCGAACGTATCGACCGCCTTGAACGCGGAGGTTGGCGCAACAAACTGCAGCGTCGTACCGACACCGCCCAGCTGGTTCAGCGTCGGCCCCTTGAACGAGGTCTGGGCCGAGCCACGCAGGGAGAAATTCTCCGTCAACGTCCACTTGGCTGCCACTTTCGGGTCGAAGGTCGAGCCGATGTCACCACCATAATCTTCGTAACGAACAGCCGCCTGGATATCGACATTGTCGAACAACGGAATCTGCAATTCGCCGAAGATGGCAAAGATCGTCTGGTCTTCATCGGCCGATGTCGTCCCTGCAAGGAACGAGTACGGACCCGTGCCGCCGGGTCCCGGCGTCACGTTCAGGTCGGTCAGGGCCGATGGTTCCAGCTTGTAGCTTTCCCGGCGAACCTGAACGCCCGCAGCCCAGCCGACACTTCCGCCTGCAGCCTGCACATTGCTCTGTCCTGAAAGGACGCCATCAAAGACCAGGAGGTCTGTGTTGGCAGTCGTCTGGCTCGGGTCGGTAATCCAGTTCGCCAGCGTGACCGAGTTTTCGAGGCCAGCCACATAGTTGGGGTTGGCTGCGCCGGTCACACCGCTTGCCGGAATGGCGTTCGAGAACGGGTTGTAATATTCACAAGCGCCGCCGCCTGCTGTCAGCGAGCCGGCATATCCTGCTGCCCATGGCTGGGTTCCGGTTGCCGGGTCGAAGCCAGTGTTCGGATCGACACAGACACCGAAGCCACGCAGGGCTGCCGTCAGGCCGACGATGTAGGTGTCATTGGTCAGGCGTTCGCTTTCGGTGGCCGAATAGCTGAGCGCGGCATCGTAATGAACGCCGTTATCGAAGTCGCCGATATAGGAGCCGGACAAACGATAGGTTTCGTTCGTGCGATAACCTTCCTGAGCACCGCCCGTGCCGGGGAAACCGCCCCAACCGAATGAGCGGCCAATGAACAGTCCGCCCGCAACGCCAAGACCGGCGGCACTTGGATTGTCAGTGATGTACTGCTGCAATCCGGGATGGCTGGCAGGGACAACCTGGTTCAACAGGGCTTGCGGCGGATAGGAAGGAGACGTCTTCCAGGTCGGAACGTCGGAATAGGCATAAAGTGCCTCGAGGTGAACTTCCGAGCCATTCGACAGGTTGCGATTGTATTCAGAGAAGATCTGGTAGCGCTCTTCTTCTTCTACAAGGTTGTCATACTGCGTGTACTGGAAGCGGCAAGTTGGCGCTTCGACGCCGCCGAGTGCCGTACACCCGTTGTCCAGGACCGTGCCTGACCCGTTGAGCGCAACATAGTAGCCAGGGTTCGAAAGCGACGACCAGCCACCGACCGGGTTGTCCGCATATGGCAGGATGGCCCAGTCTTTCTCGATCAGGCCGACTTCACTGCGCTTGTTGTAGCCAACAGACGTGACCCAGCTGAAATTCTGGCCCTGCAGGCCGTAGGCAGCCGAAATGTCATAGTCGCCATCCGAACCGTCAAAGGACGAGAACGATCCGCCGACTTCAAACCCATCAAGGTCGCGATTGGTGATGAAGTTCACAACGCCGGCAATGGCGTCCGAGCCGTAAAGGGCGGCAGCACCATCCTTCAGCACTTCGATCCGGCCAACAGCAACGGAGGGAATATTGTTCGTGTCGACGAAGAGCTGAGCCTGCTCACCGATCGAATAGGGGTGATAGGTCTGGCGGTGGCCGTTGATCAGCACAAGGCTGCGAGCAGGGCCAAGGCCGCGCAGGTTGATGTTCGATGTGCCTTCAAGGCCGTTCGAGGCGAACTGGTTGGTCTGGCCGTCCACGCCCGAAGAAGGGCCGAGGTTGCGGATCAGTTCCGTAATCGAAGGCTGGCCTTCGAGTTTCAGGTCGCCGGCTGTCAGCACGTCGACGGGAAGGGCCGCATCTTCCGGCGTACCCTGGATGAACGAACCGGTCACGGTAACCGTCGTCAACTTGCGTTCAGATTCGTCGCCTTCCTGCGCAAAGGCCGGCAAAGCCGTTGTAAGCGCAAGAGCAGACGCCCCCAGCACCAATCGTGTGGTCAATTTCATTTGGTTTCCTCCGTTTATACCTGTGACGTCCCCCGGATTATGCTTCCGGGCTTTTCCCTCACTGGCTTGTAACCTTAGACACATGCTGACGCAGCGATAGGGCCGACTTATGCTGCACCGCAATATTGCAATACTGCCATGCATTCGAGCAAACCTGTTGCGCAAGCCGCTGAAATCAGGTCAGAAATGAATGGATGTTGCGCGAAACCCCCACTCATGCCCCCTTTCTTGCGTTGGCAGATTATTTCGCAGATGCGGTAGAACCAGCAAACTTTCCTGCAGAAGTGTTGCGCTTTCGCAACCGTCGCTGGGCAAATGCGGTGGGCCTCGGCACGCTGGATGACGCCCAGTGGCTGGCGCATTTTGCGCGATTCAATTCGCTGCCCGGAAACCTGCCCCGGCCGCTGGCCATGCGGTATCACGGCCACCAGTTCGGAACGTACAATCCCCAGTTGGGAGACGGCCGCGGATTTCTCTACGCACAGGTGCGCGACCGGTCTGGCCGGCTGCTCGACCTCGGCACGAAAGGCTCCGGACAGACCCCCTGGTCACGCCAGGGCGATGGCCGCCTGACATTGAAGGGCGGCGTCCGCGAAATCCTCGCGGCGACCTATCTCGAAACGCTGGGCGTGCACACGTCCAAGGCGTTCAGCCTGGTCGAAACAGGCGAGCAGCTGCACCGAAACGACGAGCCCTCGCCAGCCCGCGGTGCGGTTCTGGTCCGCCTCTCGGAAAGCCATGTCCGCTTCGGCACCTTCCAGCGCGCAGCCTATCTCGATGACCGCGACGGCCTTGCCCGTCTCGTCGACTATTGCGTCGCCCAGTTCCATCCCGGCGCAGATGCCCCTGACATGGCCACCCGGGCGGTGAACCTGCTCGGCCATGTCACCCGCGCCACCGCCAGCATGATCGGCCAGTGGATGGCTGCCGGCTTTGTGCACGGCGTCATGAACACCGACAATTTCAACGTGACAGGCGAGACATTCGATTTCGGCCCGTGGCGCTTCCTGCCCGTGTCCGACCCGAACTTCACCGCCGCCTATTTCGACGAGCACGGCCTCTACCGCTTCGGACGCCAGCCGACGCAGGGCGCCTGGGCGCTGCAACAGCTCGCCTCCGCCCTCCTGCCGCTGGCAGACGCCGACGACCTCGCCCGGGGCCTTGCCCCCTATGAAGCCGCCTACCAGCATGCCTTCGCCGCCCACACGCACCTCCTGCTCGGCCTCGAAGGCTCCGGCGACCTGCGCGCCGACCTCACCTTCCTGCAGGGCTTCTATGGCTGGATGACCACCAGCGGCGCCTCCTGGCCCCAGACCTTCTTCGATCTCTATGGCGGCGCTGCCAGCGAGGCGCGCATGAAAGACTCGCCCCAGGCTGCACTCTACGAGACCGCCGACTTTACCCCCGTGCGCGATGCGCTCGCTGCCCGCTCGCCGACCCACGCCGACCGTCTCGCCCTCCCCTACTTCCAGGCAGCCTCCCCGGTTGTCCTCCTGATAGAGGATGTCGAATCCCTCTGGGCGCCGATCGCCGAGAACGACGACTGGTCCGCCTTCGACGCGAAGCTGGCGCATCTCGAGGCTGCCCGCTCCGCGCTTGCGCCCTGAGCCGATGTGCGGTCCAGATACGCCCTTACCACCCCTTAGCCATTCCCTCACGAGACCCTTGCCATGACCGAACCCGCCCCTTCAGGCCCCCTCGCCGGTATCAAGATTGTCGACATGAGCTCGGTCGTGCTCGGCCCTTTCGCGACGCTGATTTTCGGTGATCTCGGTGCCGACGTGGTCAAGGTCGAGGCGGGCCAGAAGGGCAAGGCGGGCGACATGATGCGCTATGCCGGCGCCTCGCCGACCGGCGATCTCGGCCCGATCTATACCGCCCTCAATCGCAACAAGCGCTCGATAGTCCTTGATGCGAAAACCACTGACGGCAAGGCTGCCCTGACAGCCCTCCTGAAAGATGCCGACGTTTTCTTCCACAATGTCCGCCTTGCCGGCATGGACCGGCTGGGCTTCGGCTACGAGGCCGTGAAGGCCATCAACCCCGACATCATCTACGTCCACTGCGCCGGCTTCGGCACCGGCGGCGAATACGAACATCGCCAGGCCTATGACGACCTGATCCAGGGCGCTTCAGGCTTTGCCGCACTCAATGCCATGCGCTCCGGCGGCGCGCCCGAATACGCCCCCTCCCTCGTCGCCGACAAGACTGTTGGCCTGTTCGCCACCTACGCCACGCTCGCCGCGCTGTTTCACCGCGAGCGCACCGGGCGTGGCCAGTTCGTCCAGGTCCCGATGATGGAGAGTTTCACTTTCTTCAACTTGGTCGAAAACCTCTATGGCGAGACCTTCATCCCGGGTAATGGGCGCCTGGCCTATACCCGCTCGATCAATGCCAACCGCAAGCCCTACCCCACGAAGGACGGCTATATCGGGCTCGTTCCCTATTCCGACGAGCAATGGGCCCAGTTCTTCGAGATCGGCGGCCGCCCGGAAGTCTTCCAGGATCCGCGCTTCTCAACCTATTCTGCCCGTACCGAAAACATCAACGACCTCTACGCCATGATCGAGGAAGTCGCCGCAACCAAGACGACGGATGAATGGCTCACCCTGCTGGATGCGGCCAACATCCCCGCCATGCGCTACAATACGATGGACGCCGTGCTGACCGATCCGCACCTGACCCAGGTCGGATTTTTCCAGGAACGCATCCACGCTGTTGCAGGCGCCTATCGCGCCATGAAGCACCCGGTCACCTTCTCCGACAGCCCGGCCAGCATCCGCCTCGATCCGCCCTGTCTCGGCGCCGATACCGAGACCATCCTCGAAAGCCTCGGCCTCTAGGCCCGGCGCCCACCGCCGCCATGGCGGGCGAGCCAGACGCCGCCAAGGATCATGGCGAAAGCCGCGAGCGACTGCCAGCTCTGCATCTCGCCGAAGAACACGAATCCGAGCACGGCAGCGACGACCGGGATGGCGTAACCGGTCAATGACAGGAAGGTGGCAGACGTCCGCGCGATCAACAGCATGTACAAGGCCTGCGCGAACGCCGTCGGGCCAAGCCCCAGGCCGACAACCGCGAACCAATTCTCCCATCGGGCGTTCACGTCTGCGGGATTGACCATCGCCGCCAGCGGCCATGACACGACCGCAGCGACCGACACGAAGGCCGTGGCGAACGGGATGGCGCTCATCAGCGGCGCGCCACGCGCGATCAGGCTGGATGCGGCATAGGCCATCGTCGCGCCGACCAGCATCAATTGCGCCACGGCGCTGGCAGAGCCCAGCCCCTTCATCGCCTCGGGGCCGAACAGCAGTGCCACCCCGCCAAACCCGATCAGGACGCCGACAACCGACCCGGCGGACATCCGTTCGTCCCGAAACAGGAAATGCGCGCCGACAGCCACGAAGATTGGCACGGCGGCCGTGTAAAGCGCCGCAAGGCTCGAATTGACCGTCTCCTGCGCAATCGTGATCAGCAGAAACGGAATCACGGACCCGACAAGCGCCATGCCCACAATGGCGCCCCACCGGCCCCGGTCCGATAGCGGCGGCAGGTGCTGGCGCTTGGCCAGCATCACGATCCACAGTGCCAAAGCGCCGATTGTCAGGCGGCCGGATATCACCCATTCGGCTGGCAGGCCGGCATCGGCATGTCCCTTGTCGACGGCCATCCGCGTCAGCATGTAGGCGCCTGCCCAGATCAGGCTGAGCAGCCAGAACAGGCCCCAATCGGCGAGAGAACGGCCGGCAGGTTTCATGCGCGTGCACACCCGAACGGCCGCCGCAATGATACCTTGCAATGAAAACGACGTTTCAACCGGATGGCCCCCTGACAGCAGGCGAACAGGCAATACAGCCCCCCCGGTCCAAGTCCACACTGGAATTGCATGGAACTTGCAGGCGGCGCCAATTGAACCCGGCCTTGCGCTGACTCATCTCCCAAAGTCCCGTTTTGCGGCCCGATACCGCAGGCGATCCGGGTGGACGGGGCGAGCGCAGCATCGTAAAGGGCCTGCAAAGTCGCAGTTTTTGTCCCGTCTGAGGAGAATTTTCAAAATGGCAATACGTGTTGCAATCAATGGATTTGGCCGGATCGGACGTCTCGTCCTTCGCTCCATCATCGAGCATGACCGCAAGGACATTGAAGTCGTCGCGATCAATGATCTCGGCCCTGTCGCCACGAATGCCCATCTCCTGCGCTTCGACTCGGTTCACGGTCGTTTCCCGGCTGACGTCCAGGTCGACGGCGACAAGATCGTGATCAATGGCAAGCCGATCCTCTGCACCGCCATCCGCGACCCGAAAGACCTGCCGCACCGCGAACTCGACATCGACATCGCGATGGAATGCACCGGCATCTTCGCTGACAAGGAAAAGGCCTCGGCCCACCTTGCGGCTGGCGCCAAGCGTGTCCTGGTCTCTGCCCCGGCCACCAATGCCGACAAGACCATCGTTTACGGCGTGAACCATGACACGATCACCAAGGACGACATGGTCGTCTCCAATGCATCGTGCACCACGAACTGCCTGTCGCCGGTTGCCAAGGTCCTCAACGACCTGATCGGCATCGAAAAGGGCATGATGACCACGATCCATTCGTTCACCAATGACCAGCCATCGCTCGACCAGATGCACAAGGACCTCTACCGGGCCCGCGCCGCATCGCTCTCGATGATCCCGACCTCGACCGGCGCCGCCAAGGCCGTCGGCCTCGTCCTGCCGGAACTGAAAGGCAAGCTCGACGGTATCTCGATCCGCGTGCCAACGCCGAACGTCTCGGTCGTCGACCTGAAATTCGTCGCCAAGAAGAAGACGACACCGGAAGAAATCAATGCCGCGATCATCGCTGCGGCCAATGAAGGCCCGATGAAAGGCGTGCTGGGCTTCACTGACCAGCCGAACGTCTCGTCCGACTTCATCCACGACAACCGCTCGTCGATCTTCCACCTCGACCAGACCAAGGTCATGGACGGCAATTTCGTCTCGATCCTGACCTGGTATGACAATGAATGGGGCTTTGCGACCCGCATGAGCGACACCGCGCTCGTGATGTCTAAATTCCTGTAAAGGCCAGAAGGCGATGAACTTCAAACGCATCGCCGACGCCGGCGACCTCACGGGCAAGACAGCTCTCGTCCGCGTCGATTTCAACGTGCCGATGGACAAGGGCCTTGTCACCGATGACACGCGCCTGCGCTCTGCCGTAGAGACGGTACAGACCCTGCGCACGCAGGGCGCCAAGGTCGTGCTGCTGGCACACTTTGGCCGCCCCAAGGGCAAGCGCGTCGCGGAGATGAGCCTCGCGCCCATCGCCGGCGCGTTCGCCAAAGTGCTGGGCTCGAATGTTTCGTTCGTGGCCGACTGCAAGGGTGATCATGTGAAGGCCGCGATTGCCGATCTCCAGCCAGCTGGCGTGCTGCTGCTGGAAAACACCCGCTTCTATGAAGGCGAGTCAAACGGCGACATGGCGCTCGCAAAGGAAATCGCCGCGCTCGGCGACCTCTACGTCAACGATGCCTTTTCCGCAGCCCATCGCCGCCATGTCTCGACTGCCGTCCTTGCCGAACTCCTTCCCGCCTATGCCGGCTGCGCCATGGAGCGCGAACTCGACGCCCTCGACAAGGCCCTTGGCACACCGGACAAGCCCGTGCTCGCCGTCGTCGGGGGCGCCAAGGTCTCCTCCAAGATCGACCTGTTGAAAAATCTCGTCACGCAGGTCGACATGCTGGCCATTGGCGGCGGCATGGCGAACACATTCCTCGCCGCGCGCGGCCATGCGGTGGGCAAGTCGCTCTGCGAGCATGACCTGGCTGAAACAGCCGACGAAATCGAAAACATCGCAAAGAAGAATGGGTGCAAAATCCTGTTGCCGACCGATCTAGTCGTCGCCAGGGACTTTGCCGCCAACGCTCCTCACCGCACCTGTGGCCTTGATGAGGTCGCTGCCGACGAAATGATCCTCGATGCCGGGCCACAAACTGTTGCGGCGCTTACTGCCGCCATGGATACCGCGAAGACGCTGGTCTGGAACGGTCCTCTTGGCGCTTTCGAGCTGACGCCCTTCGACACCGCCACCGTGGCCGCCGCGCAGGCTGCCGCGACACGTGCCAAGGCAGGCAAGCTGGTCGCGGTGGCGGGCGGCGGCGACACCGTCGCCGCGCTCAATCATGCAGGTGTCGCGGACGATTTCACCTTCGTCTCCACCGCCGGCGGTGCGTTCCTGGAATGGATGGAAGGCAAGCCCCTTCCCGGTGTTGACGCCCTGAAGGCCTGACCCTGATTGGCACACCCTGCGGCATATCGCGCAGCCAAGATAAAATGATAGCGATCCCATTCGTGCTGCGTCCTGATGGCAGAAGAATCCGGCCTGCAGCGCTTGGCCGGTTTACACGTCGATTTACAGAGCGCTAACCGCACCAGACGCTGCAATCCCCCGGAAATGCAGCGGTTTCCGCGCTGGTGTCGCCGAACAGTTCCGGCTGTTGACGCCGGGTTTGGGCACGGTACTTGAAAGCAGCCCCTGCAAACCAACAAGCAGGTCCCCAAACAATGAGTTTTGACGCGGTGATGATCATGGACAAGACAGCAATGGCCGAACAGGCCGCCCGGAAAGACGGCTTTATCGCCGCGCTCGACCAGTCGGGCGGTTCGACCCCGAAAGCCCTGCGCCTGTATGGCGTCGAGGAAAGCGAATATGCGAACGACGAGGAAATGTTCGGCAAGATCCACGAGATGCGCGCCCGCATTATCAAGTCGCCTGCCTTTACCGGCGACAAGGTCATGGGTGCGATCCTGTTCGAGCGCACCATGGATGGCGATATCGACGGTGTTCCAACCGCGCAATACCTCTGGGAAAAGCGCCGCGTGGTCCCCTTCCTGAAGGTCGACAAGGGCCTCGCCGACGAGGCTGACGGCGTGCAGCTGATGAAACCGATGCCGGAACTGGACGCACTGCTGGAGCGTGCCGTTTCCAAGGGAATCTTCGGCACCAAGATGCGCTCGGTGATCCATGCTGCAAATGCCAAGGGCATTGCCGCAATCGTCGCCCAGCAATTCGACGTCGGTCGCCAGATTCTCGGTCACGGCCTGATGCCGATCATCGAGCCGGAAGTGACGATCACGATCAAGGACAAGGCCGAGGCAGAAGACATCCTGCTCGCCGAAATCACCAAGCAGCTTGATGCGCTTGCAGCAGACAAGCAGGTCATGCTGAAGCTCTCGCTCCCGGAAAAGAAGAACCAGTACAAGTCGCTGGTTGACCATCCGCGCGTGATGCGCGTCGTGGCCCTGTCGGGCGGTTACAGCCGCGACGTCGCCAACGACAAACTGTCCTGCAATACGGGCATGATTGCCAGCTTCTCGCGCGCGCTCACCGAAGGGCTTTCGGCCCGGCAGAGCGACGCTGAATTCAACGCAAAGCTGGCCGACACGATCGACTGCATCTTCACCGCGTCGAAAGCAGGCTGACAAGCGCTTCCAGAATTTGAAAAGGCGGCTTTCGGGCCGCCTTTTTTGTGCGCCATGCCGGGCCGCTTGTGACTGGACACGCAGGGCTCGCGCGGCCCATATTGCCCGCCATATCCCGGCGGCGCCTCAGCGAAGGTATCCCCGCCAGCTGTTGAGGAAAGCTCCAGATGAAATTCATTCCCTTTGCCGCGCCGCTCGCCAGCCTCGCGCTTGTTGTCTCAGCCTGCGCGCCTGCTGCAAACAAGGCCGACACGCGCGCACCCGCCCCGGTGAACGTCCTCGTCAGCGAAGCGAAGTCGATAATGTCTGATCTCGTTGTCGCGCCCGAAAGTGCAGACGCCTTCACAATCCGTTGCAACAATGCCCTCGACCTCATGACCAGGATGATCGCCGATCTGGAAGGGCGTGACTCGGTTGCAGGCGCGGCCGACATCGCCTTCCTCGATACGCTGGTCAATGTCGGCGTCTCCGTGGGATTCGGCGAAGCTGCTGTTATCGCCGAGGCCAATCCCGATCCGGCTCTGCGCGAAGTCGGCGACACCTGCCAGCAGCGCACGTCTGACGTGCTGACCCGCCTGTCCCTCTCGCGGCCGATCTATGATCGCCTTGCGTCCATCGACGCAACCGCGCTCAACCCGCGCGAAGCCAGTCTCCTTGCCCGCAACCTGCGCGACTATCGCCGGGCCGGCATCGACAAGGATGAAGAGACCCGCGACAAGGTTCGCGCGCTGAACGCTGAACTTGCCGAAATCAGTACGGTGTTCAGCAAGAACCTCCGCGAAATCCAGGGCAGCGTCCAGCTCGACTCCGTGAACGAACTGATCGGCCTGCCGCAGGACTATATCGACGCCCACCAGCCCGGCGAGGACGGCAAGATAACGATCACGACCGATTATCCCGATACGGGTCCGGTGTTCAGCTATTCATCGAACGAGTCCCTTCGCAAGGACCTGCTGCGGGCGACCGGCAATCGCGCTTATCCTGACAATGTCGCACCACTCCGCCAGCTGCTCGAAAAACGCTACGAGCTTGCCACCCTTCTCGGCTATCCAAACTGGGCGGCCTATATCACCGAAGACAAGATGACAGGGTCTCCGGAGGTCGCAGAGGCCTTCCTGTCACGCGTCGAGGCCGCTGCCACGAACGCGGCCGGCATTGAGTATGGCCGCCTCCTCGCCAAGCTGGCCGAGACCCAGCCGGATGCCACGGCCGTGCCTGAATGGAGTAGCTCCTATCTCTCCGAGCAGATCCGCCAGTCCGACTACGCCCTCAATTCCCAGGAAGTCCGGCAATACTTCGCCTATGACAATGTCCGTGCCGGTATCTTCTCGCTGGTCGAAGACCTGTTCGGCGTCCAGATCACCCCTTGGGAAGGCGCACCGGTCTGGGACGCCAGCGTCACAGCGCATGAAATGCGCCGTAACGGCACTCTCGTCGGTCGCTTCTATCTCGACATGCACCCGCGCGACGGCAAGTTCAAACACGCCGCCGCCTTCCCGATCCGCTTTGGCCCGACCTCCGACGGCGTGCCGGTCGGCGCATTGATGTGCAACTTCCCCGCGGGCGATCACACGACCGGCCTGATGGAACACCGCCAAGTCGAAACCTTCCTCCACGAGTTCGGCCACCTCATCCACCAGATGTTCTCCGGCCAGCCGGATTTCGCCAGCCTCAGCATGAGCAACCTCGAATGGGACTTTATCGAAGCCCCCTCGCAAATGCTTGAAAACTGGATCTGGGACTATGACACGCTGGCCAGGTTCGCCGTGAATGCCGAAGGTGAAACCATCCCGCGTGACCTCGTTGCGAAGATGAATGCCGCGCGCGATTTCGGCACCGGCCTCGGCACGCTGCGCCAGCTCCTCTATGCGGGTGTCTCCCTCAACTATTACAATCGCCCGCCGGACGAAGTCGATTTCGACGCAATCTGGAACGAGCGCCAGTCCGCGCTCAGCCCGTTCGAGGCCCTGCCCGACACGCACCGCTATGCCAGCTTCGGCCATCTCGATGGCTATTCGGCCATCTACTACACATACCAATGGTCGCTCGCGATCTCGACGGACATGTTCACCGCGTTCGAGACCAACGGCCTGCGCGACCCGGCGACGGCCGAACGCTATCGCGACATGGTGCTCGCGCCCGGCTCATCCAAACCGGCTGCCGCGCTGGTGCACGACTTCCTCGGCCGCGACTGGACGCCGGAAGCCTACGAGAAGAAACTGATCGATGCCGCCAAGGCCGCGCCCGTGAAGAAAGTAAAGAAATAGGCCCGCCATGCTCGAGATGCGCCCCAATTGCGAACGCTGCGACGCCGATCTCGCGCCGGACGAAGTGGGCGCCTTTATCTGCTCGTTCGAATGCACCTTCTGCGCCGACTGCGCGGACGGCCCGCTCGACGGCACCTGCCCTAATTGCCGCGGCGATCTCGAGCCCCGCCCCATGCGCAAGGGCAAGGCGCTCGCCGGCAATCCGGCCAGCACCAAGCGCGTCGGCCTGAAGTAACCGCCACGGCCTGCTTCCTTCCCCGCCCCGCTTGGGCTAGAGAGCCCGCCCATGGCCGATATCATCCCCCCGCGCGAACGCACGCGCCTATATCTCATCACGCCGCCACGCATTGACGACGTGCCCGAATTCGCCGCCGTGCTCGAAGGCGCGCTCGAGGCCGGGGACGTCGCCTGCCTGCAGATCCGCCTCAAGGACGCCGACGGACAGCTCGATGCGGCCGCCACGCGCGAGGTCGCCGAAACCGTCACCGCCATGGCGCAGGCTTACGGGGTCGCCGTCATCATCAATGACAGCCCGGAACTCGCCGTCGAACTCGGCGCCGACGGCGTGCATGTCGGCCCGGAAGACATGTCGGTCAAAAAGGCCCGCGAGATCATCGGACGCGATGCCATCCTCGGCGCGACCGCAAAGAACAGCCGCCACGCCGCCATGGCCGCCGGCGAGCAGGGTGCCGACTATGTCGCTTTCGGGGCCTTCTACCCGACCGGGACCAAGGCCGGCACCGTGCCCGCCGAGCTCGAACTCCTCGAATTCTGGCAGGAGACGATGGAGCTCCCCTGTGTCGCGATTGGCGGCATCACGGTCGAAAATGCCGCCCCCCTGGTCACCGCCGGGGCAGACTTCCTCGCCGTCTCGTCCGGCGTCTGGAACCACCCACAGGGCGCCGCCGCCGCTGTCGCGGCCTTCAACACGCTGCTGGACCAGCTGCAACCACGTTAACACCCCGCCGCTTGACCCTTGCGCGGCAAAGGCTTACCCCGCGCCAAACCCCAACAAGGAAGTCTTCAATGCCAAAGATCAATGGTAATGAAATCAAGCCCGGCAACGTCATCGAGTATGACGGCAGTGTCTGGCGCGCGATCAAGACCATGGCCGTTAAGCCCGGCAAGGGCGGCGCGTTCAACCAGGTCGAACTGCGCAACCTCCTCAACGGATCGAAATCTAACACGCGCTTCCGGGCCAACGAAACCGTGGAGCGCGTGCGCCTCGAGCAGAAAGAGTTCCAGTACCTTTTCGCTGACGAGAACGCGTTCACCTTCATGGACACCGAAACCTACGAGCAGATCATGATCGAGCGGGACTTCATCGGCGACCAGGGCGCCTTCCTGCAGGATGGCATGATGGTCCAGATCGAATTCTACGGCGAACGCCCGATCGGTGTTGAACTGCCGGAACAGGTGATCCTCGAAGTGCTCGAGACCGAACCGGTTGTCAAAGGCCAGACGGCCGCCAACAGCTTCAAGCCAGCCATGTGCGACGGCGACGTACGCGTCCTCGTCCCGCCCTTTGTCGGCGTCGGCGAACGCATTGTCGTCCAGACAGCCGACAGCACCTACCTGCGCCGCGCAGACTAGTCAGGACCCCCCATGTCTAAGCCCTCCCCCGTCGGTTCCGTGATGATCACCGCCGCCCGCGCCGCAGGCCGGGCGCTCGCGCGCGATTTCGGGGAGGTCGAGAACCTCCAGGTCTCCAAGAAGGGCCCGGGCGATTTCGTCTCGAATGCCGATCACCGCGCCGAGGAAATCATCTATTCCCAGCTCTCGAAGGCCCGCCCCGGCTATGGCTTTGTCATGGAAGAGCGCGGCATCGTCGAAGGCACCGACAAGTCCAACCGCTTCATCGTCGACCCGCTCGACGGCACGCTGAACTTCCTGCACGGCCAACCGCACTATTGCGTCTCCATCGCCCTCGAGCGCGAAGGCGAACTCTTCTGCGGCGTCGTCTTCGATGTCGCCAAGAATGAGATTTTCTGGGCCGAGAAAGGCCGCGGCGCCTGGCTCGAACAGCGCAAGCTACGCGTCGCCGCGCGCCGCAAGCTGGCCGATTCCGTCATCGCCACCGGCACGCCCTGGGTCGGCAAGTCCGAGGCATGGCATGTCGGCTTTGCCCGCGAAATTGCCGCAATGACCCCCGTCTGCGCCGGCATCCGCCGCTATGGTTCGGCCGCGCTGGACCTTGCCTGGGTCGCCGCTGGCCGTTTCGATGGCTTCTGGGAACGCGACCTCAAGCCATGGGACGTGGCAGCAGGCGTTGTCCTTGTCCGCGAAGCGGGCGGACTGGTTGAAGAGATCGATGGCGGTGACCTCCTTCAGACGGGTTCGATTATCGCCGGTAACGAGGACATCCTACCCCTCGTCCAGAAACAGATTCGCCACGCGGGTGCTTTCGGCAAGGCCGCCGCGATCGAATAGGCCCGGAACAAAAAATACGTGACGCTTGCGTCATGTATTGTGGCATTCGCATTGGCGTTGTAACGTCCGCGCATGACCCAGACAGACACAGACGTACTCATCATCGGCGCGGGCCTTTCAGGCATTGGCGCAGCGGTTCACCTCACCAAGCGCTGCCCCGGCAAGACGTACAAGATTGTCGAACAGCGCGGCGCCATTGGCGGCACATGGGACCTGTTCCGCTATCCCGGCATCCGTTCGGACAGCGACATGCATACGCTGGGTTACAACTTCAAACCCTGGACCGAAGCGAAAGCCATCGCCGACGGACCGTCGATCCGCAAATACGTCCGGCAGACCGCCGACGAGCACAAAATCACCGAGAATATCCAGTTCAACACAACCGTTGTGGCCGCCAACTGGTCGGGCGACGACCAGTGCTGGACCGTCACGACCGAAGACAAGACCGGCGCGCGCGAGACACTGACCTGCCATTTCCTGTTCCTGTGCGGCGGCTATTACAATTATGCGCAAGGCTATCGTCCCGAATTCCCGGGCGAGAAGGCATTCAAGGGCCAGATCGTCCACCCGCAACACTGGCCGGAAGACCTCGACTATTCAGGCAAGAAGGTCGTCATCATCGGCTCCGGCGCCACAGCCATGACGCTCGTGCCCGCGATGACCGACAAGGCCGCCCATGTCACCATGCTGCAGCGCTCGCCCACCTATGTCGTTTCGCGCCCGGCCGTGGACAAGTTTGCCAACAGCCTGCGCAAGGTCCTGCCGTCCAGCTGGGCCTATGGCCTGATCCGCTGGCGCAATGTCCTGTTCCAGCAATTCTTCTTCCGCCAGACGCGCGCCAATCCGGAAAAGGCACGTGAACGCCTGCTCGCCATGGTGCGCGAGGAGCTGGGTCCCGACTATGATGTCGAGAAACACTTCACGCCATCCTACAATCCCTGGGAACAGCGCCTTTGCCTCGTGCCGGATTCCGACCTGTTCACCGCCCTCAAGGACGGCAAGGCCTCGGTTGCGACCGACCACATCGCCCGCTTCACCGAGAACGGCATCGAGCTCAAATCCGGTGAGACGCTGGAAGCCGACATCATCGTCACGGCGACGGGCCTCAACCTGCAATACATGAACGGCATCGATGTCAGCGTAGACGGCGTCAGGGCCGCGCCCGGATCGCTCCTGAACTACAAGGGCGTCATGGTCTCCAACGTCCCGAATCTTGCCATCACGTTCGGCTATACAAATGCCTCATGGACGCTGAAGGCAGACCTGACATCGGAATATGTCTGCCGCCTGATCAACCATATGGACCGCAACAATTATGCTTCGGCCATGGCGAAACTTGACGCCTTCCCGAACGATACAGACCCGTTCGTGGACTTCTCGTCAGGCTACTTCCAGCGCGTGATGGACAAGTTCCCACGCCAGCACAAGGAAAAGCCCTGGAAGCTGAACCAGAACTATACCGTCGACATGATGAACCTGCGCTACGGCAAGATTGACGATGGTGTTCTGGAGTTTGAGACAGAGCGCGCGGCTGCGAAACAGCCCGTCCTTCAGGCTGCGGAATAGGGTCCGCCTCTAAAATTCAGCACATTCCATCGCTATCTTGATACCGTGAGGTGTTGAGAACCGGAGGAATATCATGTGGTTATGGCTTTTGTGGTGGTGCGTTGACGATCACCTTGCGGCAGCGTTCGGCGCACCAGGCCTTGGCGAACTGCCCATTTGGGTGCCGCTGATCCTGTCGCTCGCCTTCGCCTTCACCATCGATGGCAAGGTGAAGAGACTGCGCAAGGCCTAGGCCTGGTCGCTGGCGAACTGCAATTCCGCCAGCCGCGCATAAAGACCGCCTTGCGCGACCAATTGGTCGTGCGTGCCTTCCTCGACGATCCGGCCATGTTCCATGACCACGATCCGGTCGGCGCGCCGCACCGTCGACAGGCGGTGCGCGATCACCAGTGTCGTGCGGCCCTCGGCAGCATTCGCAATCGCGCGGCGCACAGCCGCTTCGCTCTCGGAATCGAGCGCGCTCGTCGCCTCGTCCAGCAACAGGACCGGCGCGTCGCGCACCAGGGCCCGCGCCAGTGCCACGCGCTGGCGCTGGCCGCCCGACAGGCTGCGTCCCTTCTGGCCAAGGTCCGTTGCAAGGCCGTCCTTGGCGTCGAGAAAGCCCATCGCCTCGGCCATGCGCGCAGCGTGTTCCAGCAGCTTTTCGTCCGGATTGTCCGTACCGAATGCAATGTTCTCCGCCGCCGTGCCTGTGAACAGCGCCGATTCCTGCGGTGCATAGGCAAATTGCCGGCGCCAGTCGGCCGGGTCTGCCGCGACCGACGGCACACCATCCAACGTCACGTTCCCTGCCTGGGGGTCGAACAGGCGCAAGGCCAGCCGGAACACCGTCGTCTTGCCGGCCCCGCTCGGGCCAACTAGCGCAACAAACTCGCCCGGCTTCACCGACAGCGAAAAATCCTCCAGCGCCGAGAGCGTCTCGTGGCCATAGCGGAAAGTCACATGATCGAACGCCAGCGCGCCCGTCACCTTGGCGGGCAGCGCCGCCGGGTGTACCGGCGCTTCGATCTCGATCTCGGTGTTCAGCACTTCAGCGGCCCGGTCTGCCGCGCCGGCCGCCCGCATCACCTCACCATAGACTTCGGCCAGCATGCCAATGCCGGAGCCTGCATAGAGCGCATACATGACCATTGAGGCGAGGTTGCCGAATGTCATTTCCCCTGTCGCCACGCCGCGCGCGCCAAGCCACAGCACGCCGACAAAGCCGCCGAACAGCAGCACCGAGACCATCACAATCATCACTGCCCGCGCACCGATCCGCTTCATAGCGGCGTCGAATGTCGCCTCGACCGCGGTCGTGAACGAGGCAAGGCGCCCTTGCTCGCGGCCATAGGCCTGCACCAGTTCGATGGCATCCAGCGCTTCGGCAGCCTCTGCGCCAGCATCTGACAGGCGCGATTGGGCCCGGTTCGACATCTTCCGGATGATCCGGCCAATCCCCATCACCGGCAGGACGGCCACCGGCAACATGGCGAGCAGCGTCAGGCCAAGCTGCCAGTTCACCACCAGCATCATCGTCAGTGCGCCCGTCGTGGTCAGCAACGTGCGGGCGGCCAGCGAAGCCGAAGAGCCGAGGAATGTCTCGATCAGGGTAATGTCCGCCGTCAGGCGCGACACGGCCTCGCCTGAGCGCATCTTCGAGTGATAGGCGGGCGAAAGCTTCAGCAGGTGGGCATAGAGGTCGCGGCGCAGGTCGGCCGCCACCCGCTCGCCGAATCGCGACACGAAATAGAAGCGCACCGCGCCCAGCAGGCCTGACGCGATGGCCGCCAGGAACACCCACAGGAAGGCCTCATTGATCAAGGCCAGCAGGGTCTCGATATTGCCCCCGGCAGACCGGCCGGCGTCGGCTGCCCGTCCCAGAAGGATCGGGATGAACAGGCTGGCGGCGGCCGCCATGAACAGGAAAACCAGCGCGACGCCGACCGTCACCCAATGCTTTCTGAAATAGGGCAATAGCAGCGTCAAAGGCTTCAGGCTGCGGCCCTTCGGCCGTGCCAAGCCTTCACCGCCTTCAGGAAGCGTTGTGCGTCGGTCCTCGACGAGGCTGGTTTCTGTATCGGCCATGGGAGGTCTTTCTGCGCGCGCGCATCAATTCAATGCAAGCGCCCTCTTGCAGGACGCTGCTGTTTCAGTTACACGCCGGGCTTCGAAAAATGGCTGAGACATGCCAGCGCACCTCGTGCGAGTTCAACCCGTTACACCAGGCTACATAGAGAGGCCCAGGCTATGAAAAAAGAAGGGCATCCCGATTATCACTTCATAACTGTGGTGATGACCGATGGCACCGAGTACCAGACCCGTTCCACCTATGGCGCCGAAGGCGACAAGCTGGTTCTGGATATTGACTCCAAGTCGCATCCGGCGTGGACTGGCGGCGACGGCAAGTTGCTCGACCGCGGTGGCCGCGTGTCGCGCTTCAAGGACAAGTTCAAAGGCTTCATGTAAGATCGACGGGTCTTCCATGATGCGTAGAGTGGGAACGCCCCGGCCTTTTGGCCGGGGTTTTTCTCTTTCTGGGGCCGGAAACTGGTCCTGCCGGGCCCGTGCCACCCCCCAAGCCGCCCCTCTTCCACACCGCTGCATCCACCTTAAGCCCCCCGCCACACCCCGATTGTTAAGGATGGGTCTGCCACAAGAACGGTACGCATCGTTCCGTTCGTTGCCCCCCGCCCGCGATCACTGACAGGCGACGGGTCGTGCGCCGTCACTCATGGCAATACGAACTGTAGTGATGGCTGTTGATCAGGCCCCGTAGCGAGGCGTAGTTACGCCCCGCACACTGGCGCCAGGCGCCATGAGCAGCACCGACACCGCCTATCCAGCTCCAGTCCCGGGCAATTAATACTTTTTGATCTGTTTTTCTGTGTAACTTTCGTCCTTGAGCAGGTCGCCAAGGTCCGGAGCCTGTTGCTGCTGCACCGGCATCTTGCTCTTCATCTGCTCCTGCACATACGGCACAACAGATTTCTGCTCGAGATACCCGCTGACCGCGCCCAGCCGGATCTGCAGCGTGCCCCAGCCCTTTGCAGAGCATTGGCCCGCCTTCACCGCAGACCGCAACACGCCATCATTCAGGCGTTCGTGCTCCTGGGTGCGGCAGGTCTCGGCAACCTCACTCCAGCGGCGGTCGGTGCAGCGGTCCGTGCGGGCATAAGCGTCGAGGCAGGTCATCGCCGAGCGGAAATCATTCGGCTGCGCCGCATATTTTTCCCGGAATGCTGCCTCGTTCTGCGCTTCCCACGTGTAGCGCTTCATCACTGCCGGCCAGGCCTGCGCCGTGCACATGCCGTCACTGACCTCCTGCAGCAGGCTGCCATCGTCCAGCAAGGCGTGTTCGTATGTCTTGCAATTCTCGTAGACCTGGCTCCAGTCGTCCGGCTTGCACATGTCGGCCTTGGCGTGGTCGGCAATGCAGGAAAGCGAAGCGCTTATGTCAGAGCCCGGCTCCACCACAGTCGGTATCCATGGCTCGGATTCGGCGGGCGCACCGTCTATCTCTTCCGAAAGGGCCGCCACATCGCGTCCGCCGCCGCCGGCAACGCCATTACAGCCTTCTGCCCGCGTCCTCGCGAGCGTGGCGAGGGGGCTCGCCGGATACTGGTCAAGGAAAGCAGCGTATTCACACGGACTCTCGGCCAGGTCGAACACGGTCTGCTCAGCGCTCGAAATACCGCCGCCGGCCGTGCACCGGGCAAAGCAGATGTCCTCCCCCGTCAGGCCACTATTGTAGAATGGGGTCTGGGCCCCGTCCGTGGCGGCGCTGACGCGGTCTGCCACGCGCTTGAATACCTGTTCAGCGATCAGGCCGTCCACCGGCAGGACCGCCGCCAGCGCTTCAGTGAACGGGCTGTGCTCATTTTCGCCGTCAAAGGCGGTAAAACCAGGCTCGGTCGCATAGGAAATCAGCAATCCGCGCGCTCGTCCGACAGGCGCCAAACCGCCTGAAACGTCGCGCGTCGCGCTCGGCAACGGATTGTTTCGGCAGGCATCCAGGATCACGAAGTTTACCGAATTGCCGGCACTGTTGATGTATTGCAGCGCGTCGCCCAGCCGGGGCGCCTGTCGCCAGAGATCCTGTTCGGTCCGCGCATTTGCGTCGATGGGTACCAGGTAGTTCAGGCCCTCCGACTGGACCCCGTGCCCGGCATAGTAGAACACGCCAATCGCATCCGTGCCGGCCGCCGTGAGGCGCGCGCCATAGTCCTGGAAGGCGACTTCCATTTCATCCTCGGTCGCGTCCTTGACGAGGGCTACGTCGAATCCGATCTGTTGCAGCGTATCCGAGATCAGGTCCGCATCCTTGACCGGGTTCGGCAATTCCCAACCCGACTGGCCATAATTGGAATTGCCGATCACCAAGGCAACCCGCGCCTGCGCGAAGGCGGCGCTGGACAGGCAGATAAAGCTGGTGATCAGGCTGAGAGCGAATTTCAGTTTCATGCTCGGTGTCCCCACACGTTACCAAGCCATTAAGCCAGAAATTCGTCCCTGACGGAACCCGCCAATCGCCTCTCGCGGGAGTTCAGGCGAAAAAAGCCCCGCCCCCGGCAATGCGGGAACGGGGCTTCCTGATAGAGGTCAGCGCCTATTCCTTTTCAGGATGGCGGGACTCTTCGCGATAGTCATGCACCGGGTGTCCCTCGTCAGGATCGCCATTGCGCTTGTGCATCGCATACACCATCCCGGACAGCGCCAGCAGCGCGATCAGGTTCGGGAAGGCCATCGAGGCATTGGCGATATCCCCCAGCAACCAGAGCGCATCCGTATTGGTGACGAGCGTGCCCGCGAAGACAACGACCACCCAGAGGTACCGGAACGGATGGGTCGCCCACTCGCCGATCAGATAGGTGACGGCCTGTTCGCCATAATACGTCCAGCCGATAATCGTGGTGAACGCAAAGAAGAACAGCGCCACCGTGACGACCCATTCGCCATAAGGCAGGGCCGCGCCATACGCCCGCGCCGTTATGCCGGACGATTCCGCGTCCGTTTCATACACATAGCGAACCTCATTCAGCACGGCCGGATCAGACGCCGATGCGAGGGCCTTGGCAAAATAGGCTTCCTCATCGGCCTCGGTTGCCGAACGCGGCAGGTCGATCGCGAGGTTCAGGCCGCCATCGCGGCAGGCCTGAAGGAACCCGGCCGCCTCGGCGCCGCGTGCGGCTACGATGGCATCCCGGCCATCCTGGTACGCCGACGGGAACAGGTCTTCAATGGTAGTGCCATCCGGCAGCGTTGCCGCATTGGTGGCGACACATTGCTCTGCAGCAATCAGGGCCGGACTCCGCTTGAAGTCGCCCGAGACCGTCAGGATCACCAGAGCCGTCATCGTGCAGATGACAACCGTGTCGATGAATACGCCGATCATGGCGATTTCGCCCTGCTGGGTCGGGTTCTTGGTCTGCGCCGCCGCGTGAGCGATCGGGGCCGAACCCTGACCGGCCTCATTCGAGAACAGGCCGCGGGCAACCCCCGCACGAACCGCCGCAGCCATCGTGTAGCCGGCTGCGCCGCCAACCGCTTCCTGCAGGCCGAAGGCCGATGCGAAGATTGTCCCGAAAGCATGCGGAATTTCGGCGGCATTGATGATGAGCACGACCAGCGCGACAAACACATAGGCTGCCGCCATGACCGGGACGACCTTACCGGCAACCGACCCGATCGACTTGATACCGCCAATAATGACAGCAAACACCAGTCCGGACAGGACGAGGCCGATGGACCATGGCGGGAGCGACACGCCAAAATTCGAACGTGCGGTCTCAACCGCCGTCTGTGCGATGGAGTTAGCCTGGATCATCGAGCCTGTCGCCATCGCCGAGAACAGCGTGCCGATACAGAAGATGACGGCCAGCCAGCCCCAGTTCTTGCCGAGGCCATTCTTGATGTAATACATCGGCCCGCCATTGATGCGGCCATACTCATCGGTCTCGCGGTATTTGACGGCCAGCGAGCTTTCCGAAAACGCGAGCGCCATGCCGAAAATCGCCGTCACCCACATCCAGAAGATCGCGCCGGCGCCGCCAAGCGTGATGGCGGTCGCAACACCGGCTAGGTTACCGGTGCCCACTTGTCCTGACAGCGCGGTCGACAAGGCCTGCCAGGGCGTAATGGCACCATCCTCGCCTTGCGCCTTCCGGCCGTCCCAGACTTCCTTCAGGGCCGGGAAAAAGCGTCGCAGGGGCCGGCCGCCCAAACGGAACATCAAGAACAGACCGGTTCCCAGCAGAACGAACGCCAACGGTCCCATCGGAAGGATGGATTCGCCGTTCCAGGCGCCCCCCCAGATGAATCCGCTGATGTTCTGGATAAGGTTTACAAAGTTTTCCATGGGCCTCCCCGGCCTCCTTCCAAATTGACTTGGCGGCACACTAGCCCGGTTTGCCCGCGTGTGAAGGCTTTGTCACAGGCGGGCCGGGCCACCGAGGGCCAATCACCTGCCGCCGCACAAGGTTCTGGCAGGACAGGCGCTTTTCAGGCATAAGCCCGCGGATGAATTCACGCGATACTGTAACCGCGCCCAAGGGTCTGTTTATCAAGACCTATGGCTGCCAGATGAACGTCTACGATTCCGAACGCATGCGCGACGTGCTGCGACCGCTCGGCTATGCGCCGGTGGATGGGCCAGAGCAGGCTGATCTCGTCGTGCTCAATACGTGCCACATCCGCGAAAAGGCGACCGAAAAGGTCTATTCCGAGCTTGGCCAGCTGAAGCGGATGAAAGAGGCATCCGGCGGGCGCATGACCATCGCCGTCGCCGGCTGCGTCGCGCAGGCCGAAGGCGAGGAACTGATCCGCCGCCAGCCCGCCGTCGACCTTGTGCTGGGCCCGCAGGCCTATCACAAACTGCCGGAAATGATCGCCCGCGCCAGCCGCGCCGTCGGCGACCGGCTCGAGACCGAGTTCGATACGCTGGAAAAATTCGACGCGCTCCCCAAAGCGCGCGCCGCGGATGGCCCGACGGCCTTCCTCTCGGTTCAGGAAGGTTGCGACAAGTTCTGCACGTTCTGCGTCGTGCCCTATACGCGCGGCGCCGAGCTGTCGCGCAGTGTCGACGATATTGTCGTTGAAGCCCGCAGCCTGGCCGCCCAGGGCGTGCGCGAGATTTCCCTCCTCGGCCAGAACGTCAACGCCTTCCACGGCGCTGCGCCAGCGATCGAGGGCGGTCCGGACTGGACGCTCGGCCAGCTCTGCCGTCACATCGCAAAGATCGGCGGTGTCGACCGTATCCGCTATACGACCAGCCATCCGCGCGACATGGATGACGACCTGATTGCAGCGCATGGCGACACACCGGAAATGATGCCTTTCCTGCACCTGCCGGTCCAATCGGGCTCGGACCGTATCCTCAAGGCCATGAATCGCGGGCACACGGCGGCAGACTTCCATGGCATCATCGCGAAAGTGAAAGCGGCACGTCCCGGCATCGCCCTCGCATCCGATTTCATCGTCGGCTTTCCCGGCGAAACGGATGCCGATTTCGAGGCGACGATGGACCTGGTGCGCCAGACGGAATTTGCCATCGCCTACTCGTTCAAATATTCGCAGCGTCCCGGCACGCCTGCGGCTGAAATGTTCGGCCAGGTTCCGGAAGACGTGAAGGATGCCCGGTTGCAGGCTCTGCAGGCCCTGTTGCGCGAACAGCAAATGGCCTTCAACGCCTCCCAGATTGGCCAGACTCTCGAAGTCCTTGTCACCGGCAAGGGTCGATTGCCCGGCCAGGTGCACGGCCGCTCACCTTACCAGCAGGCCCTTCACTTTGATGGGCCCGCTGACCTGATCGGCCAGATCGCATCCGTCCGCATTATCGGGTCCAGCCTCAATTCCCTCACAGGCGAGTTTGTCTCGGCCCGCGGGGCAGCCGCGTGACCGTCAAGCGCCGCAAACCTGCACCTCTCGAACCCGCGACCAGTCGCATCTATGAAGTCCGCAATGCCGAGCGGCTGCAGGACCTGTGCGGCCCGCATCATCGCCACCTCCAGTTGCTTGAAGCCAAGCTTGCCGATTTCGGCCTGCGCGCGGAAAGCCAGGGCGGCGGCATTCTTCTGGTCGGCACTCCCGAAGGCGTTTCCATCGCCGAAGCCACGCTTGCCGAACTCGAACGGCGCATCCGCAGTGGAACAGAAGCCAATGAGATGGAACTCGAAGGCGCCTTCGAGGCCGCTCAGACCCCGGCACAGACCTTCGGTGGCCTGGCTGGCTTGAAAAAGCCGATCAAGCCGCAGACACGCGGTCAGTCGAAATACCTCGAACTGCTGGCCAATGCCGACAACGCCCTTGTCTTTGGCGTGGGCCCGGCGGGCACAGGCAAGACTTTCCTGGCGGTCGCTGCCGGCGTCGCTGAGCTGACCTCCGGCCTGCGCCAGCGCCTGATCGTGACGCGGCCTGCCGTCGAGGCGGGCGAGAAGCTCGGCTTCCTGCCCGGAACGCTGGAAGAGAAGGTCGATCCCTACATGCTGCCGATCTGGGATTCCCTGCGCGAGCTGATGGGACAGGAACAGATGGAGCGCCGCATGGCGCGCGGCGAGATCGAGGTCGCCCCGCTTGCCTTCATGCGCGGACGCACCCTCAAGAACGCATTTGTGATTGTCGACGAGGCGCAGAACACGACCGTCGCGCAAATGAAAATGGTATTGACGCGCCTTGGCCGCGACAGCCGCATGGTGGTCACCGGTGACCCCGGCCAGGTCGATCTTCCAGGCAGCCAACCGTCCGGCATGAAGCACGCGCTGAAAATCCTCGAAGGTGTCGATGGCGTCCACGCCCACTACCTGACCGCCGCGGACGTCGTCCGCCACGGCCTCGTCAGCCGCATCATCGACGCCTACGCCGCCGCCGGAGAGGGCTGATCACGATCATGATCGACGTAGACCTGATCGTGGAAGCGGACAGCTGGACCGCCCTCGGAGACCTCGACGCCCTGAGCCGCCGGGCCTTCGAGGCCGGCCGCAGCGTCGCGCCGGCGGACGGAACAGTCTCACTCCTGCTGACCGATGACGCAATGCTCAGGCAGCTCAACAAGGACTTCCGCGGCATCGACAAGGCAACCGACGTCCTGTCCTTCCCGGCACATGAAATGGACCGCCCCCTGCTCGGAGATATCGCCGTGGGTTATGGCATTTGCGCGCGCGACGCGGCCGAACAGGACAAAGCGCTTCCCGACCACCTCACCCACCTCCTGGTGCACGGTTATCTTCACCTGCTCGGCCACGACCATATGCAGCCTGACGAAGCCGGGATCATGGAATCACTGGAAATCTCCGCTCTGGCAGCTCTTGGCATAGCCAATCCCTATGATTCAGATTAAAGCACCGACGACATGAGCGACCCAGACCCTTCAGACCCTGCCCCGAGCGGGCGATTACGCAAGATGCTCGGCTTCGGCCGCAAGGACAGCAACGCCGAACAACCGACAGAACCCGGCACAGGCGAACCCACTGTCAGCCCTCACGAAATGCGCTTGCGTATCGAGGAATTCGAGCAGTTGCGTGTCGAAGACGTCATGGTCGCTCGCGCTGAAGTGAAGGCCGTCGAAGTCGGCATGGAGTTTCCGGAGCTCCTGAATTTCTTCGCCGAGGTGACCCATTCGCGCCTGCCCGTGTTTCGCGAGTCGCTCGACGATCCGATCGGGTTTGTGCACATCAAGGATGTCGTGAAGGAACTGGCGACAGGTGGTGAAGCCGCCAAGCAGCCCCTGGAGCGTTTGCACCGCGAGGTGCTTTATGTCCCGCCTTCGATGAAGCTGACAGATCTGCTTGTGAAGATGCAGACAACGCGCATACATCTTGCCCTCGTGGTCGACGAATATGGCGGCACCGACGGTCTTGTGTCGCTGGAAGACCTTGTCGAAGAAATCGTCGGTGACATCGAAGACGAACACGACGATGAGGAACCCATGTTCGTGCGTCGCAGCCAGCGCGTCTGGGAAGCCGATGCACGGACCGAAATCGACGATTTCGCGGAGGAAACCGGAATTGATCTTGATCTTGCCGACATGGACACAGACATCGACACGCTTGGCGGCGTCGTGTTCGCGCTGGCTGGCAAAGTGCCCGTCCGCGGCGAAGTCCTGCGCCATCCCTCGGGTGTCGAAATCGAGATCATGGACGCAGATGCGCGGCGCATTCGTCGCCTGCGCCTGCGCACACCGGAGGCCGGCCCTGCGCCGCAACCCCAGGAGTAAAGCATGACAGACGGAGTGCGCAGCCACGGGTTCACCGCCCTTGGCCCCCTGCACGAGGCGTTCGCGCGCCTGACAGGCTGGGCTGCAGCCGGCACAGCCTTGCTGCTTGGCGCCTTCTCTGCGGTCGCTTTTGCCCCCTTCCACTTCAGCGCCGTTCTCGTGATCTCGTTCACCGGTCTGGTCTGGATGCTCGATGGCGCGCGGGGGCACCGCAAATGGGGCAAGGCCATCTTCATGCGGACCTGGGCCTTTGGCGTCGGCTTCTTCCTGATCAGCATGCACTGGACGGCTTCGCCGTTTCTGGTCGAACCGGAAAAATACGCGATCTTCCTCTGGATGCCGCTCATCCTCCTGCCAGCAGGCATGGCACTGATCTGGGGCGCGGCCGGCGCGATGGCCGGTGCGTTCTGGTCGGCATCGCCATCACGCGTATTTGTTTTTGCACTCTTCTTCGCCCTCGCCGAATATGTGCGCGGTCACCTGTTCGGCGGCTTTCCATGGAACCTGCCCGGAACGACTTGGATTCCCGGCGGCGCCCTGTCCCAGGCTGCCTCGATCGGTGGCGTCTATTGGCTCACGTTGCTCACCATCTTCGCCGTGTCCGCGCCTGCGGCACTCGTCGACACGCGCGACGCCCGCGGATTGGCCGTTCGGATGTTGCCGACCTTCGCATCCGGCATTCTCATCGCGCTCGGCTGGGCCTGGGGGGCGCAGCGCATTGCTGAACCCTCGCCGCTGTCCGACACGGTGATCGTATTGATGGATTCCGGCGTTTCGCAAGACGAGAAATGGACGGTCGGGCCGGACGCGATCCTCAAAGAGTACATCAAGATGATGACAACCGAGGATGGTGCGCCCGGCGACATCATTCTCTGGCCGGAAGGCGCGATCCCGGTCAACCTGCTACAGGATCCGAACGCCATCGACATTATCGACGCCTATCTCGGGCCGCGCACCCTGATAGTCGGCACGACTCGCTACGAGAACACAGACGACAACCAGCGCGCGTATTTCAACAGCCTGACGGTTCTCGACCAGAGCGCCGCGCGATCCGGACCGCTCGCGCTATATGACAAGCATCGTCTGGTGCCGTTTGGCGAACTGGCTGCCGCTGAAATCGTTCCCTTCGGCCGGTACATATCCGGAATCCTGCCGGGAGCCATGCAGCAGATGGCGACCGACGGTTTCAAGCCTGGTCCCGGACCGGCCGTGATCTATGCGGACAATGTCCCGCCTTTTGTCGCGATGATTTGCTATGAGGGGCTTTACCCATCGATCCCGCGAGACGCCAATCTCAACGGCCGCGCAGACTGGCTGGTGGTGATATCGAATGATGGCTGGTTTGGCGGCGGCATGGGGCCAGCCCAGCACTATGCCCAGAACCGGTACCGCGCGATCGAGACCGGCCTGCCAATGGCCCGCGTTGCCAGCCGTGGCGCGTCTGCAATTCTGGACGGATACGGACGCGAAGTCTTGCGCGGCGCGCCAGCGGCAGATGCACCCGAAGGGTGGAACGCAGCCTATGGTCGCGGCCGATTGCCGGTGCCCGCCGGGGAGACAGTTTACCAGCACCGTATAGGTATTGTCCTGTTCTGGATCACCCTGTGCTTGTTCGCAGGTCTAGCTTTCGCAAGCTGGCGGCGTTAACATGCCCTGTGAATACAAGCGTAGCTTGCACCGGGTGGGATATGTCAGAGAACAAACTACCGAGCGGAATTGACCGTGTCGTCGGTCAGAGAATACGGTGGCGCCGCCGCGAACTTAAACTGACTCAGGAACGTCTTGGCGAGCTTCTGAACCTGACATTTCAGCAGGTCCAGAAATACGAAAAAGGCGTCAATCGGGTATCGGCTGGGCGTCTTTTCGAGATTGCATCCGTACTCGGTGTTCCGATTACGTATTTTTACGAGGGTGCCGAAAGCTTCGTTGAGCACGAGAACGCCCAGATCACTGAAGATGGCGAGGCGCACGCGCCGATCATGAATTCTGAAACGCTGGAACTGATCGCCGCGTTCCAGAAAATCGAAGACCTGTCATTACGCAAATCGCTTCTCGGTGCCGTCCGCGCGGCCGCCTCTGCCTTCGAACCGAAACAACGGGATTGATTGCACGCGCTGGCTGAGGCAAGACGCGGCCCCATGACATCCCGCACGCCAGACCCCCAGATACGTCCCATTCGCACATTCGGGCGAACGGGAGGCCGTGCCCTGTCGGCGCGACAGCAGGCATTGGTCGATGACCTGCTTCCCGACCTGACTGTCCCGGTCGGGGCCGACGGAACGCTGGATCCGCGCGACCTGTTTGCGAATGCCGGGCCTGTTTGCCTCGAGATCGGGTTCGGCGGCGGCGAGCATCTCATTGAACAGGCCCGGCGGGCACCAGGTACCGGTTTCATCGGTTGCGAGCCCTTCATCGAAGGCATGGCGAAGGCTTTGACCGGTATTGAAGAGAACGGTCTCGCCAATGTCAGGCTCTGGATGGACGATGCGCGCCTCCTCATGGCCAGCCTGGCCGACCACGGCGTCGATCAGGCCTTCATCCTGTTTCCGGATCCGTGGCCCAAGAAGAAACAGCAGAAGCGACGCCTGATCCAGCCCGAATTCCTCGCTGAACTCCACCGCATCCTTGCGCCGGGCGCCCGGGTGCGTTTCGCCACCGATGTCGCAAGCTATGCCGACGAAGCCCTTGCGCGCTTTCTCGCTCATGGCGGTTTTGCCTGGCAGGCAGAGCGTGCCGATGACTGGCGCATACCGCCCATTGATCACGTGCCGACCCGATACGAAGCCAAGCGCCTCGGCGATTGTGAGCCGGTCTGGCTCGACTTCCGCGCTTAGCCACGGCCCTGCAAATACTTGACGAAATGTCGCACTTGTGTGTTTCATGGCGCCATCGAATTCGGTCGGTCTGAATATCAAGACCCCGTCAGACCGACGGCTATGACTTTCTTCCCACCCGTTTCGATAGGCGGATCAGACTCACCTCCGAGCCTGATCGTTTTTGATAAACGCGAAGGAATTCAAGTAATGGCAACAGGCAAAGTGAAATGGTTCAACGACCAGAAGGGCTTTGGCTTCATCAAACCTGATGATGGCGGCACCGATGTGTTCGTGCATATTTCCGCCGTTGAGCGCTCCGGCCTGCGCACGCTGGCCGAAGACCAGGCGATCTCCTACGAGCTCTACAAGGATGAGCGCCGGGGCAAGACCTCGGCTGTCGACCTGAAGGTTCTCTAATCCCGTTTTCGCCTGACCCGGCGAAATGAACGGCGGCTCTGGCAACAGGGCCGCCGTTTTCCGTTTGTTTCCAGTCATACTGGACTGAACGCTCGACATCAGCACCTGACGAGACTATATAACCCTCAAGTCGAAAAATATCGGCGGCGGTTCCGGCAACGGGGCCGCCGTTTTTCTTTGCCCGGATTTGCCCCATACCATGATTGCCCTGACTGAACAGGAACGCCGTATTCTCGAGATTGCTGCCCCCGTGGCAGAAAGCCTCGGCATGGAGATCGTGCGCCTGCGCATCATGGGCGGACGGCGCCCAGGGCTGCAGATCATGGCCGAAAAAGCCGGCGGCGCGCCCACAAATGTCGAGGATTGCGCCCGTCTTTCGCGTGCGCTCAGCCCGGTTTTCGAGGAAGCCGACCCGATCAAGGAGGCCTATGTGCTGGAAGTGTCGACGCCCGGCATCGACCGGCCGCTGACACGCCCCGGCGACTTTGCCCGCTGGGTCGGCCATGAAGTCAGGGTCGAACTGGCGCGTCCGCTGGACGGCCGCCGCCGGTTTACCGGCACGATTACCGGCGAGGACGATGCCGGCGCCCATATCGAACTCGACGATGCCACCGAACTGGTTGCGCATGTCAACGAAATGAGCCGCGCCACGCTGGTTCTCACCGATGCCCTGATTGATGCGGCACGCGCCGATGGCAGCCTGCCGCCGCAAATGGACGAAGACGGTCTCGAGGATTTCGAGATCGACGAATCCGAAGACGACACAGATACTAACGAGAAGACGGGAGACGTCACATGAGTACAATCGGCGTTTCAGCCAACAGGCTGGAAATCCTCCAGATCGCCAAGGCGGTTGCAGAGGAAAAATCTATCGACCAGCGCATCGTTGTCGAGGCCATGCAGGAAGCCATCGAGAAGGCGGCCAAGGCCAAGTACGGCCAGGAACACGACATCCGCGCGAAGATCGACCCGACCACCGGCGAACAGACGCTGTGGCGCATCCAGACCGTCGTTGCCGATGCAGACCTCGAGGACGAATCCAAGGAACTGCGCCTGACCGAAGCCAAGCGCATCGATCCGGAACTCGAAATCGGCAGCGAATTGAAGGAAGAACTCCCACCCTTCGATTTCGGCCGTGTTGCCGCGCAGACCGCCAAGCAGGTGATCATGCAGAAGGTACGCGATGCCGAGCGTGAGCGTCAGTATGAAGAATACAAGGACCGCGTCGGCGAGATCATCAACGGTATCGTCAAGCGGGTCGAATACGGCCATGTCATCGTCGACCTTGGCCGCGCCGAGGGCATCATCCGCCGTAATGACGGCATCCCGCGCGAGAACTTCCAGCCGAATGATCGCGTGCGCGCCTATCTCTACAAGGTGAGCCGCGAAGTGAAGGGCCCGCAGATCTTCCTGTCGCGCGCTGCGCCTGACTTCATGGTCAAGCTGTTCGCCCAGGAAGTGCCGGAAGTCTATGACGGCGTCATCCAGATCCGCGCCTGTGCCCGCGACCCGGGCAGCCGCGCCAAGATCGGCGTGATCTCTAACGACTCGTCGATCGATCCGGTCGGCGCCTGTGTCGGCATGCGCGGTGCGCGCGTGCAGGCCGTTGTCGGCGAGCTCTCGGGCGAGAAGATCGACATCATTCCATGGAACTATGACGACGCGACCTTCATCGTGAACGCGCTGCAGCCGGCCGAAGTGTCGAAAGTGGTGCTCGACGAGGAAGAGCGCCGGGTCGAAGTCGTCGTCGCTGATGACCAGTTCCCGCTGGCCATCGGCCGGCGCGGCCAGAACGTGCGTCTCGCCTCCCAGCTCACCGGCTGGCAGATCGACCTCGTCACGGAAAGCGCAGACTCCGAACGCTACCAGCGCGAATTCCAGGAACGCACCGACCTCTTCATGAAAGCGCTCGATGCTGACGAAACGCTGGGCCAGCTGCTGGCGTCGGAAGGTTTCGAGACGGTCGAGGAAATCGCTTTCGTGGCCCCGGCAGACTTCATCCAGATCGAAGGTTTCGACGAGGACGTGGCCGCCGAGCTCCAGGAACGCGCCCGCGAATTCCTGGATCGCCTGGCTGCCGAGAACGACGCCAAGCGCAAGGAGCTCGGCGTCGAGGACGAAGTGATGGAGCTCGAGGGCATGACACCCGCCTTCGCCGTGAAGCTCGGACTGGAAGGCGTGAAGACCGTCGAGGACGTCGCCGGCCTCGTGCCTGACGACATTACCGGCTTCCGCGAGCCCGGTCCTGACGGCAAGCCGGTCTGGGTCGAAGGCATCCTGAAGAAAGGCGAAATGCGCAAGGACGACGCGCAGATGTTCATCATGAAAGCCCGTGTGCTCGCTGGCTGGATTGAACAGGATGCCCTCGAACAGCTCGTCGCCGCCCAGCAACCGGCCGAGACATCGACCGCCGACCTGACGGAAGAAGAACGCGCCCTGCTCGCCCTTGGCGATCTTGGCGGTGCAGATGCTGCAGACGCAGCCCTTGAAGAGCTCGAATTCGATCTCGATGCCCTGGCAGCGGAGGGCGGCGATGACGAAGCCGCACCGAAAGAGTGATCCGCGTTTAGCCGGCACTGCAGGTGACACGACGAACGGGGAGGGCCCCGTTCGTCAGTGCGCCGTGACGCGAGAGCGTCTGGCGCAGACGGAGATGGTGCGCTTCGTGCTCTCTCCTGAGATGGTCGTGACGCCCGACATCACTGCGAAACTGCCGGGCCGTGGCGTCTGGGTCAAAGCCGACCGTGACAGCGTAGCGCTGGCCGCTGAGAAAGGCGCCTTCGCCCGCGGGTTCAAGGACAAGGTCAAAGTGCCCGACGGGCTCGCCGATCAGGTCGAGGACCTGCTGCTGAAACGCTGCCAGAACGTACTCGGAATGGCGAAAAAGGCAGGCGGAGTCATCCTCGGCTACGATCAGGTCAAGGATGCACTGCGCAAGAAGACCCACGGAATACTGCTGGAGGCGTCGGATGGTGCAGAAGATGGCCGTAACAAGGTGTATTTCCTCGCCAAAGCGCTATATAGCAACGTGAACGTCGCCGGAGCGTTGTCTTCGGTGGAATTGGGCATGGCGTTTGGCCGGGAGCGTGTGATACACGGGCTCATCCGCAAGGGAGCCATTGCGAAGACGTGGACTCTGGCCTATCGCCGGCTGACCGGGTTTCGCGAAGCCCCCGAATTGAACTGGTTCAAGGATCAGGATCGGAACTGAAAACTCGCCGGGACGCATGGGCGCTTCGGCTGAAAATGTGATATGTAGGACGTATGAGCGAAACGAACGATACAGGTAATAATTCGGGTGGCCGCAAGCCGCTCACCGTCGCCCGCAAATCATCGGGCACGGTGAAGCAGAGCTTCAGCCATGGTCGCTCGAAACAGGTTGTGGTGGAAACCAAGAAGCGCCGGGCCGTTGGCCCTGGCGGCGCAGGCCCCGCAGCCGGACAGTCGGCTGAGGCTCCGGCCAAGCAGACCGACACGCTCCAGGCACGTCTCGTCGCAACGGCCCGCAAGCTTGGCATCACGGTCGACGAACTGAAAGCGCGTCAGAAAGTGCTGCTTGAGCGCAAGGCTGAAGAGGCCAATCGCGCCAAGGAAAACGAGGATGTCGTCGCCGCTCAGGATCGCCTCCGCTCCGAACAGGAACGCAAGGCGGCAGAAGCCCGCGAACGCGAAGAGGCTGAAGCCCGCCGCCGCGCTGAGGAAGAAGCCCGCAAGGCCGAAGCCGAGGCAGCTGCAAACGCACAGCCAGCTCCAGCGGCAGGCGAGCGTCCTGCCCGTGGCCGCTCCAAGCCGGACACGACAGCATCGCCCCTGCCCGATCCAGCGGCAGAAGAATCCGGCAGCCGCGGCAAGCGCAGCAAGGGCGGCAAGGATGACCGTGATCGCTCTCGCGAAGCAGCCGCTCGCACCACTCGCGACAGCGGCGCACGCCGCCGTGGCAAGCTCACCATCTCGTCCGCTCTCGGCGACGATGCTGATCGCCAGCGGTCCCTGGCCTCGCTCAAGCGTGCCCGTGAACGCGAGCGCGAACGCCGCTTCGGTGGCGGCGACCAGCGTGAAAAGGTCTCGGTCGAAGTGACCCTGCCAGAAACGATCACGCTGCAAGACCTCGCCGGCCGCATGAACGAGCGTGTCGCGGATGTCGTGAAATTCATGATCAATCAGGGCGAAATGCTGCGCGGCAACGACATCGTCGACGCCGACACTGCAGAACTGATCACCGAAGAATTTGGCCACACGGTCAAGCGCGTCTCCGAAGCCGATGTTGAAATCGGTTTGGAAGGCGAAGCTGATGACGAGGCCTCGCTGCAGCCGCGTCCGCCGATCGTCACGATCATGGGCCATGTCGACCACGGCAAGACTTCGCTGCTGGACGCCCTGCGCTCAACCGACGTGGTCTCCGGCGAAGCCGGCGGCATCACGCAGCATATCGGCGCCTATCAGGTGAAGCTGAAATCCGGCCAGAAGATCACTTTCCTCGACACGCCGGGCCACTCTGCCTTTACCGCCATGCGGGCGCGCGGTGCGAACGCGACTGACATCGCAATCCTCGTCGTCGCAGCCGACGATTCGGTCATGCCGCAGACGATTGAATTGATCAATCACGCCAAGGCGGCCGGGGTTCCGATCATTGTTGCGGTCAACAAGATCGACCTTCACGATGCAGCTCCGGACAAGGTCCTCACAGACCTTCTCCAGCACGATATCCAGGTCGAAAGCATGGGCGGTGAAACCCAGGCCATCAAGGTCTCGGCGAAAACCGGAGCTGGCCTTGACGAACTGACTGACGCAATCTCGCTCCAGGCCGAAATCCTCGAATTGAAAGCCAATCCCGACCGCGCCGCAGACGGCGTCGTGATCGAGAGCCAACTCGACAAGGGACGCGGCCCGGTTGCCACTATCCTGGTCAAGCGCGGCACGCTGAAGCGCGGCGACATCGTCGTGGCAGGTGCCCAGTGGGGCAAGGTCCGCGCCATCACCGATGAACGTGGCCAACAGCTCCAGAATGCAGGTCCGTCCCTGCCTGTCGAAGTCCTCGGCCTTGATGGCGCGCCAGAGCCCGGCGAACCCTTCGTGGTCGTCGAGACGGAAGCCCGCGCCCGTGAAATTACCGACTATCGCCTGCGCACCAAGCGCCAGGTTGCCGGCAAGGCGGGCGCTGCGGCGCGCGTCTCGCTCGACCAGTTGCTCAGCCGCCTGAAAGAGGGCGCAGTGGAAACGTCCGAGCTGCCTATCGTCGTCAAGGGCGACGTGCAGGGCTCGGTCGAGGCAATCTCGATGTCGCTCGACAGCATTTCGACTGAAGAAGTGCGTGCACGCGTCATCCATGGCGCGGTCGGCGGTATTTCCGAAAGCGACGTGATGCTGGCAAAGTCGTCGGGCGCCCCGATCTTCGCGTTCAACGTCCGCGCCAACAAGCAGGCGCGCGACCTCGCCGAGAAGGAAGGCATCGAGATCCGCTACTATTCGGTGATCTACGACCTGATCGACGACGTCAAAACCACCCTGTCGGGCATGCTCGCACCGGAGAAACGCGAAACCTTCCTCGGTTACGCCGACATTCTCGAAGTCTTCAACATCACCAAGACCGGCAAGGTCGCCGGTTGCCGCATCTCCGAAGGCAAGGTTCTCCGCGGTTGCGGTGTCCGCCTCCTGCGCGACGATGTCGTGATCCACGAAGGCAAGCTGAAAACGCTGAAGCGCTTCAAGGATGAAGTGAACGAAGTGTCCGGCGGCATGGAATGCGGCATGGCCTTCGAGCGCTATGAAGACATCCGCGTCGGCGACAAGATCGAATGCTTCCAGGTCGAGGAAATCGCTCGGACGCTCGCGTAAGGGCGGGCACCATGTCAGATTCGCTACACATCTCGGGTCTCCTGCGGGAGAAGGATGTGAAGCGTTTGACCCGCATCACACGTGGCGGATCGGTGGGCCCAACGGCCGTCTATTATGCCGGCGTCACTGCGCCAATCATTTCGGCCAGCATGGCTGTCATGGTGCGTGAGGCTGTCCGTCTCGTCGGCCTGTCGCCCTATTGGCAATGGTTCATCTCGGCCCTCGTCGCTGCCTTTGCGGGCATCGCGTGGTATCTGATCTTCATTCGCTGGTCGTATCGACACAAGCACGGACGTGGCACGGAAATGACCCTCTCGACCGACATCACCCTCCTCGATGACCAGGTCATCGTGCGCCGGGGCGGCATCGAGACCCGTATCGACTGGTCGTGCATTTCATCGGTCCAACCCGGACGGCGCCACGTCGCTGTTCTCGTCAACGGCGCCGACTCGCTGATCATTCCCGATGCCTGGTTTGGCAAGGACAAGTCAGCGCGCGCCGCATTCATCTCACGCCTACAGGAAAAGGCTGCTCACTGATGGCCCGTAAACCCGCTGCCGCCGGCATGCCCTCCCAGCGCCAGTTGCGTGCCGGCGAAATCATCCGCCACGCCCTGGCCGACATCCTCGCCCGCGAAGACCTGCGCGATCCGGATCTCGCCTCCATCATCATCACGGTCGGCGAAGTGCGTTGCTCGCCAGACTTGCGCCACGCCAACGTCTTCGTCACGCCGCTCGGCGATGATACCGATGCAGGCCGACAGAAACTGGCTGACGCCCTGACCCGTGCGGCGCCCTTCCTGCGCGGGCGCCTTGGCCGCCAGATCGACATGCGGTTCACGCCCCAACTGCACTTCATCGCTGACAAATCCTATGACGAAGCCACGCATATAGACCGGCTTCTGGCCGATCCCCGCGTGAAGCGCGACCTCGAGGACTAGGCCGCCCATCGCCCGCGCCTTATCCGCTTTGTCATTTGACTTCGCGGCAATCTGTTGAGACCGTTCAGGCCTAGCGACAGGGACAGGGGCCGTATGGACCGCCAGACACTCGACATGGAAGGTGCCCGGCACGGGGAAATCTCGTCCGCATCTCTACAGATGGGCGATGACACGATCGCCATTCGCCGCATCGCCACCATGTCCATTGAATCGATGGAATTTGCGCCATGGGACATGCCGCGCAACCGCAAGTCCCAAAGCCTTCATGCCACGCTCTGCGTTGCAAACCTGTTCTTCGGGTTCGTCGCACTCGCCTGGTGGATGCTCACCCCCGGCCAGCAATCCGGCACGGTCGCCCTGCTCATCGGCGGTGTACTCGTGCTGCTTGGCCTTCTCCTCGGCATGCGGGCCGCCATGATCGCCATGAAGATCAAGCGGCTCGAGCCCTATCACCGTCTCACGATCGGTACGTCTGACGGACGCCAGATTCCCATTGTCGACGACAATCGGGACGTCCTCGTGAAGATTCGCGACATTGTTCGCCACAAGATGGATACGGGCGACGCCGAAACCGTCGGCGAATTCGACCTCAATCTCGATATCGTCGACCTGAAACTGCCAAAATCTGCCCGGGAAGCCTCCCCTCCCCCGAGGCATGACGCTATGACGCCGTCGCACGGCGAGCCCGAACTTCTCTTCGATGCCGACGAAGAAGACGCCGAGGCGGAACGACTGAAAAGCGTGTCCTGACAGGCCCGGCGGTTGACGGGCCAATCCAGCCGGACTAAGGCCGCGCCTTCCTTTTGATATGCCAGCATGAAGATGGCCCGCCGGCGTTCGAACCGCCCCCGGCCTGCAGGAGACACGATTTGGCCCGCCAGAGAAAACGCAAGGGTGACCCGGTCAGCGGATGGCTGAACCTGTTCAAACCGGTCGAAATGACTTCGACCCAGGCCGTGTCGATCCTGAAGCGGCTCTACAATGCCGAAAAAGTCGGCCATGGCGGCACGCTGGACCCCCTCGCCGACGGCATCCTGCCCATCGCCTTCGGCGAAGCCACCAAGACGGTCCAGTGGGCGATGGATTCGGAAAAGGAATATGTCTTCACCATCCGGTGGGGCATCTCGACGGCCAGTCAGGACGCCGAAGGCGAAGTGACGGCCACGTCCGATGCGCGTCCGTCCCGCGAACAGGTCGAAGCCGTGCTCGCCAACTATCTCGGCACCATCGAACAGGTGCCGCCGAAATTCTCCGCCATCAAGGTCGATGGCCAGCGCGCCTATGACCTTGCCCGCGAAGGCGAGGATTTCGAGCTGAAATCCCGCGAAGTCGAGGTCCATGCAGCCAGCGTGATCGGCATGCCCGACGCCGACCATACCGTCATCCATGTCACCTCCGGCAAGGGCTTCTATGTTCGCGCCATGGCCCGCGACCTCGCCTTCGATCTCGAATGCGAAGGCCATATCAGCCAGCTGCGCCGCACCCGTGTCGGCGCCTTCGCCGCCGCCGATGCCATCGCCATTTCGGCGCTTCAGGACATGACCGAGAAATCTGACCTGCTTGCGGCCCTCAAGCCTGTCCAGTCGGTCCTGACCGGCGTCCCGGACCTCGCGATCAATCCCACCGATGCAGCCAACCTGCGTCAGGGCCGCACCATCATGCTCATGCCGCATGTGGTCGACGCCTGGCGTGCGGCCCGCAATCCGGACGATGAGGACGACCGCCTCGCGCTGGCGACATGCAACGGCACGGCCATCGCCCTCGGCGATGTTCGCGCTGGCCATTTCGAACCGGTTCGCGTGTTCAACATCCGCGAGGTGCAGGGTGCCTGACGGCATAGGCCTGCCACCCCCTTGGCGCACCCGTGCCACCCCCGTCCCGATATCACCCCAGCCCCTTCCCAAACGGGACTAAATCCGTCATAAGCCGCCCCTTGAGGCGAATATCGCCCTGAATCCCGCGCTGGACGACATCCCGGCCCCGGACACCAGGCCCCGATCTCCCCTTGAGCCCCCGCGTCCATGAGGCCGCAACACGTTGAAACCCTTCGCCTTTTGGCGATATTCATGAAAGAGACCCGATGTCGATTACGGCTCAAAAGAAACAGGAACTGATCAAGAAATTTGCCATCAAGGCAGGTGATACAGGCTCCCCGGAAGTGCAGGTTGCGATCCTGACGGAACGCATCAACAACCTGACCGACCACTTCAAGACCAACAAGAAAGACAACCACTCCCGCCGCGGTCTGCTGACCATGGTCGCCACGCGCCGGAAGCTGCTTGACTATGTCAAAGGCAAGGATGAAGCGCGCTATCAGACGCTCATCACGGAACTCGGCATCCGCCGCTAGGTCCGGAAAATCAAGCCCGCCGGGCAATAGGGCCTCGGCGGGCTTTTCGTATGTGAAAAGAAAGAAATCGAAATGTTCAACAAACACTCCGTGTCGCTGGAATGGGCGGGACGCACGCTGACAATTGAGACGGGCCAGGTGGCACGTCAGGCTGATGGCGCCGTTATGGTCACTTATGGGGACACCAAGGTCCTCGCGACCGCCTGCTTCGCCAAGTCGGCAAAGCCCGGCCAGGACTTCTTCCCCCTGACCGTCAACTATATGGAAAAATACTACGCTGCAGGCCGCATCCCGGGCGGCTTCTTCAAGCGTGAAGGTCGCCCGACCGAAAAAGAGACGCTGACCTCGCGCCTGATCGACCGTCCGATCCGCCCGCTTTTCGTCAAGGGTTTCAAGAACGAAGTCCAGGTCGTGCTCACCTGCATGTCCTACGATCTCGAAAACGATCCGGATATCCTCGGCATGATCGGCGCGTCCGCCGCGCTCGTCCTGTCCGGCGCTCCCTTCATGGGCCCAATCGGCGCCGCCCGCGTTGGCTACAAGGATGGTGAGTACATCATCAACCCGACCATCGACGAACTCGAAGAGTCCGACCTCGACCTCGTCATGGCCGGCACGGCCGATGCCGTGATGATGGTGGAATCAGAAGCCTACGAATTGTCTGAAGACATCATGCTCGGCGCTGTCATGGCGGGCCATGAATCCATCCAGCCCGTGATCGATGCCATCATCGACCTGGCTGAAAAGGCTGCCAAGGAGCCGTTCGAGTTTGAAGCCGAAGACCATTCCAAGGAGCTCTCGGCGATCCAGAAGCTCGTCGGCAAGGACCTGTCCAAGGCCTACTCGCTGACCGAAAAGCTGGAACGCCAGTCGGCCGTGGGCGTCGCCCGCGACACCGCCAAGGCTGCCCTCGTCGGCACCGAAGAAGCACCGGGTGAAATGTCCGCAGAAACGTTCAAGTCGGCATTCAAGGAAGCCGAGGCCAGCGTGGTCCGTGGTGACATCCTGAAAACCGGCAAGCGCATCGACGGCCGTTCGCTCGATCAGGTTCGTCCGATCGAGGCCCTCGCCGGCTTCCTGCCACGCACGCACGGCTCGTCGCTGTTCACGCGCGGTGAGACGCAGGCGATCTGTGTGACCACACTCGGCACCAGCGATGACGAACAGTTCATCGACGGTCTCGGTGGCACGTCGAAATCGAAATTCATGCTGCACTACAACTTCCCGCCCTATTCGGTCGGCGAAACGGGCCGCATGGGCGGTACCAACCGTCGCGAAACCGGACACGGCAAGCTTGCTTGGCGCGCACTTCAGGCTGTCCTGCCTGATCACGCCGAGTTCCCTTACACGATCCGCCTCGTCTCCGAGATCACCGAGTCCAACGGCTCGTCCTCGATGGCAACCGTGTGTGGCTGCTCGCTCGCGATGATGGATGCCGGCGTGCCGATTACCCGTCCCGTGTCGGGCATCGCCATGGGTCTGATCAAGGAAGCCGACGGCGTTGCTGTCCTGTCCGACATTCTCGGCGACGAAGACCATCTCGGCGACATGGACTTCAAGGTCGCTGGTACCGAGAAGGGCCTGACCTCGCTGCAGATGGACATCAAGATTGCCGGTATCACCAAGGAAATCATGAAGACGGCGCTCGAGCAGGCCAAGGGTGGGCGCATGCACATCCTCGGCGAAATGGCGAAAGCCCTCGACACGTCGCGCGAGGCCCTGTCGGAAAACGCACCTCAGATGGAAATCATCAAAGTGCCGACCGACAAGATCCGTGACGTTATCGGTTCCGGCGGCAAGGTTATCCGTGGCATTGTCGAAGAGTCCGGCGCCAAGGTGAATATCGATGACGACGGCACGGTGCAGATTTCTGCGCTCGACCGCCCGGCCATCGAAAAAGCCATGAAGATGATCAAGGAAATCACGGCTGAAGCCGAAGTCGGCGAAATCTACCAGGGCACAGTTGTGGGCCTGAAAGACTTCGGCATCTTCGTGAACTTCTTCGGTCCAAAGGACGGCCTTGTGCACGTTTCGCAAATGGCGAACGAGCGCATCGGCCACCCGAAGGAACTGGTCAAGGAAGGCGACAAGGTCTGGGTCAAGCTCATGGGCTTCGATGATCGTGGCAAGGTCCGCCTGTCGATGAAGGTTGTCGACCAGGCAACCGGCAAGGAAATCGAAGGCGCCGCCAGCGAAGAATAGACTTACAAATTCCTGTAAGTACCGATCAGGGCCGTCCTTCGGGGCGGCCCTTTTTCTTTGCGCAATTGCCCGGAAACAAAAGCGAAGAAAGATACACAATTCTGTATCCGGACTAAATTTCATTGACACAGAAGTGTCGCAAAAGTATTGTGACATTTATGTTACAACCACGTTACAGATTTATGTCATTGTCGGCGCTGGCCATTGCGGCGCTCACCTTGCCTGCGGCAGCCGTCTCCACGTGCGATCTTGCAGATGGACTGTCTCTGGATCCCGTCGTCTTCAATCAGGAAGTCAGCGCCTGCTACGGCGGCCAGAATGATTCGAAACAGGACGCTCGGCTGGAGCGCCAGCTGGTTGACGCTACGGACCAGGTACGCGCCGGCGACAACAAGGCCGCACTCGTCCCGCTGGCTTCGCTTGAGCAGGCTGCCCGCATCCACGCCATGGACATGGCCGCGCGCGACTATGCCGGCCACGCTGATCCGGAGGGCCGCGGCCATCTGGAACGCGTCCGCATGATCGACCGCACAGTGCTGATCGGCGCTGCTGGCGCCAACATCGCCATTGTCGAGGGCGAGCATGGCGCCGATGCCCTGTTCGAGGCTCTCCGCCACGATCCCGTCAACGCAGCCAACATGACTCGCAGTGCCTTCACGCACACGGGGGTCGGCATCGCCACGGGCAATGGCCGGACTTATATCGTCCAGCTCTTCGCCCGGGTCGACGGCCAGCTGCAAGCGCCCCTGCCCGTGCACATTTCCGGCAACGAGAACATCCGCGCCACCTTCGAGGACAAGGACCTCCAGCCCGTGGCCTGGCGCCTGACGTCCCCGGCGGGTGACACGATTGCCCGCGGCTATGGCTCGACGATGACCGGTTCGCTACAGCCCGGCCAGCAGGCCTATCTCACGCTGGACATTGCCCGCAACAATACCGAGTTCGCCATACGCGGGCCCATCGTTACCGGCCAATAGACGCTAAGGCGCCGATACTCATTGCCCGGCCCCTTCACGGGGGCCGGGTTTTTAGTGTTCGCCATTGAGCTCTGACAGGGCCCGGGCAACCGCAGCAATGGACCGGGACACGTCGTCCTCGGTCGTCCGCCAGCTCACGACACTGACCCGCATGGCCCTCACGCCGTTCCATGTCGTTCCAGAGAAAAACGCTTCCCCGCCAGCATTGGTCCGGCGGATGATCTCGTCGGTAAAAGCATCATTTTCCGCGTCCGAAGCACCGGCCTGCTCAAACCGGACCAGCCCCTGGTTCAGGACAGGTACATTCAGCGCGCGGGCGCCTGGCAGGTTGCCGAGGCCGCTCACGAGAGCAACGCAATGCCTGCAGCAGCGCTCCACGAGATCCGCGACGCCAGCACGGCCCAGCTCGCGAAGCGCCGCATATACCGGAACCGCACGCGCGCGCCGCGACAGTTCGAAATTCCAGTCCGACGGATCCCGGACATCCGGACTTGGCGACAGATAGGCGGCGCCCTTGGCAATCGCCGCACGGTGCGCGCCCGTATCGCGCACGAAGGCCATGCCGCAATCATAGGGCACGTTCAGCCATTTATGCCCGTCCGTTGCCCAGCTGTCGGCGAGGTCGATTCCTTCGGTCAGCCCGCGATAGGCCGGCGCGGTGCGCGCGAAGAGTCCGAAGGCGCCATCCACATGCACCCAGGCGCCAGCCGCCTGCGCCATCGGGATCAGCGTCGCAAAATCATCGAATGTGCCGACATTGAGGTCGGCGGCGTTGAGACACAATATGGTCGGGCGCGCCGGGCCGGACAATTTGGCCGCAAGGTCGTCGGCCTGCATGTCCCCGAACGGCCCCGTCGCCACGCTCTCCATGTGCGCCTCGCCCATGCCGAGATAGCGCACGGCCGCGTCCAGCGTATTGTGACGGTTGGCACTCGTCAGGATACGGATGGGCGGCGCACCGTAAAGCCCGTCTCGTCCGACATGCCAGCCGGCCCGCTCCAGCACGGCATGCCGGGCGACGGCCAGGGCGGTGACATGCGCGAGCTGGCAGCCAGTCGTGAACGCGAACGAGCATTCCGGCGGCAGGCCGAACAGGTCCTTCAGCCAACCGCCGGCAATTTCCTCGATAATCGTCGTCGACGGCGCGACGGTGAACATGCCGGAATTCTGGTCCCACGCAGACACCAGCCAGTCGGCGGCCACTGCAGACGGGAGCGAGCCGGCCATCACCCAGGCAAAGAACCGGCCACCGGCATTGGCGTGCAGGCCCGGCAACGCGCCGGTTGCAAGCGCGTCGACAATCTTGCCGGCATCGCTGCCTGTTTCGGGCAAGGGGCCGCCCAACGCCTGCCGAAGTTCGTCTGCGGTTGCCTTGCCGCCCACAGGGGCCGAGTCCAGGCCGTCCAGCCACGCACGGGCGTGGTGCATGGCGCGGTCGAGCGGGTCAGTCATCGCGGTATCCTCCTCAAGGCTGGTTAAGCCATGGGTCCCGTCGATGCCACCCGAAACGTGCGCGCACCGCCAAGCAAAGGAATCAGTCCGGCAAGCAATTTCCATTGGTGGCGCGCCCGGTTTGCCGTTAAACCGCCCCCATGACCAAACGAAAATCTGCATTCCTGATTGCCATGTCCGGCGGTTCCGGCTCCGGCAAGTCGACGCTCGCCGAAGCATTGCTGGCGCATCTCGGACCGGGCCGCGCCGTGATGTTCGGCGAAGACGCCTATTACCATCCGATGCGCCACTATGGCGACTACTCGACCGAGGAAGAGCGCCAGGCCATCATCGCCAGCGTCAACTATGACGACCCCGCTTCGAAGGAAGTCGACCATCTGGTGCGCGACCTGAAGGCATTGAAATCCGGCCAGGGCGTCGACCAGCCGATCTATGACTATGATCGCCATGACCGCAGCGACAAGACGCGCCGCATCGAGCCGGCGCCGATCCTGCTTCTGGAAGGCATCCACGCGCTGTCCATGCCGAAGATCAAGTCGCTGATCGACCTTTCGGTCTATGTCGACACGCCCGACGACCTGCGCCTCGCGCGCCGCATCCGCCGTGACGTGATCGACCGCGGCCGCAGCGTCGACAGCGTGCTGCAGCAATACATGTCCACCGTCCGCGCCGCGCACTACCGCTGGACCCACCCCGCAAAGTTCGAGGCCAAGCTGGTGATCGCCGACGAGGGCCTGCCAGCCTATGGCAATGTCCGCCCCAACGACGAAGCCATCGAACGCATGGTCGCGCCCGTGCTGGAGCGCCTGCGCTCGGTTGGCATGCTCGACGACCGGCCCCGGGCCTGAGCCTGAGCCTCAGCCAGCGCTGCACAAAAAGCTGGGCGCAAGGCCCATGCCTCGCTAGGCTTTCCCCCATGAGGCGAAACCTGTCAAAATGGCTGGTGCTCCTGGGCATCGCCGGCCTTGCAAGCAGCGCGGCTTTTGCCTGCGACCTGCGCCTGTCATCGCGCGGCGTGACAACCGCCGACTATGTTGAAACCGTTCGCCCTTGCCTTCGCCAGTTGCCCGCTGGCTACAAGTTCGACACCAAAATGGAAGCCGCCTTCCTCGAGCGCATCAATCTCGAGCGGACGACGCGGGGCCTGCAACCCCTCGCCCTGCGCCGCGAACTGCTTGCGCCGGCCCGGTTCCAGAGTCTCGACATGGCCGCCAACGGCTTCTTCGATCACCAAAGCCTCGATGGGCGCTCCCCCGGCGACAGGGTCACGGCGCTTGACCGGCGGGCGCTGATCCAGCGCTCGGCCGAGAACCTCGCCATGCTCGAAATCGTCCGGGGGCGTTACAATTTTTCCAAGAGCCTGCCACAGCTCCACGACAACCTGATGAACAGTCCCAGTCACCGCGCGAACATCCTCAACCCGGAACTCACCCATGTCGCCATCGGTGTCGTCGTCACCAGGACGGGTGTCTGGGCCACGCAGGTCTTCCTGAACCTTTCAGGTACGCTGAGCGAAGATGTTCCCCTGCGCATGACGGCAGGCCAGCGCCTCATGGCGCGCCCGCGCATCACGGACTGGACCTTCCGCCGTTTCGAGGCCGAGACCGGCCATGACCAGTTCGCCCCTTTCCGTTACACCGCCCGCGGCGCGGTCGTGCCAGAGGGCCTGTCCGGCGACATCGACCTTGCCGCCTTCAGCATCCAGATGGGCGAACGCAAGGACATGATCTACTCGATCCGCCTCGCAGGCCCGGCGATTACGATCCAATAGGCCCGGTCAGAAAAACCCGGCGATCTCGTCCAGTGGTTTCTTGATCAGGGCATGCCGGGGCACCATTGCACCTGCTGCCGGATGGCCCGCCACCAGGATCAAGAAGGGCTTTTCCGTTTCCGGACGCCCGCATATGCCATTCAGGAACTTCATCGGGTTCGGCGTATGCACCAGCGTTGCAAGACCCGCCATGTGACAGGCCGAGATCAGCATTCCGGTCGCGATTCCGACGCTCTCATGGATATAGTAATTCTTGCGGTCCTCACCTTCGCGTACGCCGCCGCGTCGCTGCGCAAAGATGCAGATCAGCCACGGCGCGGTTTCCATGTACGGCTTGTCCGCGTCGGTACCGATCGGCGCCAGCGCATTGAGCCAGTCGGCGCCCGCCTTGCCAGCATAGAATTCGCGCTCTTCGGCCTCGGCAGCCTCGCGGATCTCGCGTTTCTTCCCTGCCGAACCGACGCACGCGAAAAACCAGGGCTGGTGGTTGGCCCCGGACGGGGCCGAGCCCGCCGTCAGGACACAATGTTCGATGACCTCACGCGCGACCGGCCTGTCTGAAAACGCGCGAACGGACCGGCGAGACAGCATGGCCGCGTGAAACGCTTCCGCCCGTGCCTGCATCTCCTCGATCGGGTAAGCCGGGAAACCGGACAGCGGAACGTGTGTCTCTTCGCTTGTCTTCATGCCCTGCCTCCGTGAGCTGTCGTGAGGCCCCTGCCCTTACTCCTCCGGCATGTCCGGCACGCCGACCGCATGGAAGCCGGCATCGACATGGATCACTTCACCCGCGATCGACCGCCCGAGCGCCGAGAGGAGATAGAGCGCGCAGCCTGCGACGCCTTCCATGCTCGTGTCTTCCTTCAGCAGCGACCAGTCGCGCCCGGTCCCCATCAGGCTCTTGCCGCCGCGAATGCCGGCCAGGGACAGCGTCCGCATGGCGCCTGCCGAAATCGCGTTGACGCGGATGCCCTGCGGGCCGAGGTCGCGCGCTGCATAGCGCGTCGAAGCTTCAAGTGCCGCCTTGGCCACGCCCATCACGTTATAGGACGGAACGGTCCGTTCCGCGCCGAGATAGGTCATGCACAACATGGCCCCGCCATCCGGCATCAGTTCAGCCCCGCGACGGGCACAGTCGATGAAGGAATAGACTGAAATGTCCATGGCGCGGCGGAAACCTTCGCGCGTGGTGTTCGCGACCATCGAGCCCTGCAGCTCATCCTTGCCGGCAAAGGCAATGGAATGGACGAGGAAGTCGATCTTGCCCCACTTCGCCTTGATCTGCGCAAAGGCGGCATCCATGCTCGCATCATCGGTCACGTCGGCCGGGATCATCGTGTCCATGCCGATGGATTCGACCAGCGGGCGCACGCGCCGCTCCAGCGTTTCGCCCTGGTAAGTGAAAGCAATTTCGGCGCCCTGGGCGGCCAGCTGCTTGGAGATGCCCCAGGCAATCGAGTTCTGGTTGGCAACGCCCATCACGATGCCGCGCTTGCCCTTCATCAGGTCGCCAGCGGGCAGGTTCCAGTCTTCGGCCATTCGGGCCTCCTCCATTGTGAGTTATTCTGCCCCACGGGCTAGGCGGGCGCGGGCAAACCGTCAAGCGCCGGGGGCTCGGGCCCCAAGCCTGTATGGTGCGGGACGACCTAGTCCAGATCGGCCGGATTCATCAGGCCGACCTTCATGTCGGTCGCCATGTAAACCTGCTTGTCGTCGGCAAACACCTTGCCATTGGCGATGCCCAGGACGAGCCGCCCGCGCTTGACGCGCCGCATGTCGATTTCATAGCGCACGAGCTTGCGTTTGGGCGTGATCTGTCCGGTAAACTTGACCTCGCCAACGCCCAGTGCGCGGCCCTTGCCGGGGCTGCCCGACCAGCCGAGCCAGTAACCGACCGCCTGCCACATGGCATCAAGGCCGAGACAGCCCGGCATCACCGGATCGCCCGGAAAGTGGCACTGGAAGAACCAGAGGTCCGGCGTGATATCCAGTTCGCCGATCACGTGGCCCTTGCCGAACTCACCACCATCCATGCTGATCTCGGTAATCCGGTCCATCATCAGCATTGGCGGGGCTGGCAATTGCGCATTGCCCGGTCCGAAATAGCCGCCCTTGCCCGACTCGATCAGGTCGGCCTTTGTGTAGCTGGATTTCGGGGTATGAAAATCATGCGGTCCGGACATCGGCGAACTCTCCTGAGATTGGACGTAGCAGCCTAACCACAGTGACCGGACCGGCTTGTCAACCGCCTGAGCTATCCGGATTCACAGACCTGCCTCGCCCGTATCGGCGCCCCACAATGCCTGACGGGGCACCCAACCGTGGAAACCCTGGACTTTGACCGCGCACCAGTCGACGCGGCAGTCGCCCAATTCGACCAGGACCCCTACCTCCAGGGAGGCCACTTCACGGCTTGTCTCGTTCGCCGTCTCATGGATCGAACTGGCCGATTGCACCATCGCGGCCATTCCCGGTTCCAGCATCCGCGCATGGACCCAGACCTCGTCTCCCGACGGGTCGCGCACGCGCCGCCAGTCGCGACTTTCCTTGATGATCAACAGTGGCAGGCCCTTGCGCTCATAGCGCCAGACGACCGGGTGTTCGCGGCTCGGGCCCGCACGACCATTCACGGCAGCGAATCTCAGCGTCTCGAAACGCGGCACTTCCTTGCCGGAAAACTGGCTGATGCGCGTCACCTGCGGCCCTTCGGCCGCGGCAGAGGCGCACATCAGGAATATTCCCGAAATGACAGAAAGTGCCCATTTCATGTGCAGATAGCCTGACGTTGCGTTGAGGCGGCCACCTTTGCACATGCAGATGAATCGGGCGTAAAACAACAGGCGTTGGCGTTCGCGCAACGCTCTGCTAAGCCCGATGGGAGACATGCAGAGGGGCCACATGCCAACCAAGAAACTAAAGATCGTCGTGACCCGGAAGCTGCCAGCCGCTGTCGAGCTGCGCATGAAGGAATTGTTCGATACAAGCCTCAACCAGGACGATCATGCCTTTACCCATGAAGAACTCGTCGCCGCCGTCCAGAACGCCGATGTGCTCGTTCCGACGGTAACCGACCGGATTGACGGGCGCGTCCTGGCGCGGGCCGGCGACCAGCTGCGCCTGATCGCCCAGTTCGGTGCCGGCGTCGACAATATCGACGTCCAGAGCGCCGTTCAGCGCGGCATCACGGTCACCAACACGCCGGGCGTCCTGACCGATGACACGGCCGACGTCGCCATGGCACTGATTCTCGCCGTGCCGCGCCGCCTGCATGAAGGCGCACAGGTCATGGACCAGGGCCGGTTCGACGGCTGGACACCGACCTGGATGATGGGTCGCCGCTTGGCCGGAAAGCGCCTCGGCATCATCGGCATGGGCCGGATTGGCCAGGCCGTCGCGCGCCGCGCCAAGGCCTTCGGCCTGCAGATCCATTACCATAATCGCAAACCGGTCAGCCCGCGCACCGAGGAACTCCTTGAGGCGACCTATTGGGACAGTCTCGACCAGATGCTCGCGCGTATGGACATCGTCTCGATCAACTGCCCGCACACGCCTGCCACGTTCCACCTGATGAACGCGCGCCGAATCGAGCTGATGAAGCCGGAATCCTACCTCATCAACACAGCCCGCGGCGAAGTCATCGACGAAGCCGCGCTCGCCCGCGCGTTGAAGGCAGGCAAACTGGCTGGCGCGGGCCTTGATGTGTTCGAACGCGAACCGGCGGTGAATGAAGACCTGATCGGCCTGCCGAATGTCCTCCTCCTGCCGCACATGGGCTCGGCGACGATCGAAGGCCGCACCGAGATGGGCGAAAAGGTCATCATCAACATCAAGACCTTCGCCGACGGCCACCGCCCGCCAGATCGCGTGATCCCGGCAATACTCTGACAAGGTCATTTCTCTCAATCACTGATTGACGTGGACAAGCAGTGCAGACTAGCCTTTCCAAAAGCCTGGGGAGGTGAGAATGGGGCAGTTCTGGCGCACAATCATATTGGCATTGGCGCTTTCCGCTTGCTCCACCACGGTATCGGCAGAATCAAAAACCCCGCCACAGCTTGAAGATTTCCTGGGCGACTACGACTTCTGGAATGCCGAGCTTTCACCCAATGGACGCTATCTTGCCGGCATCCGGCGAGTGGATGGCGAAGACTTCGTGATTACCGTCGACCTCGATGCCGAAGCAATTCAGGTCGTTCCAACGCTTCTGGGGGACTATTTTGTCAACTGGCTGGAATGGGTAACGGATGATCGTCTTCTGGTGTCTGTCTCGGGCTATTCGGACTGGAACACTGGTCACCAGATCACCCGTGAAGAATTGAAGACCGACCTGAAGCACAAGACTCCTGTTAGATTCACGCGACTGTTCTCCTTGGACCGGCAAACGAAGCAAGCCGTAGCCATGTTTGGCCAAGACCGATCCATGATGCGCAGCTTTTCCCTGGGGCGTGTAACCGATTTTCTACCCGGGGATCCCGATCACATCCTGATGCCGGCGCGCTTGCGCGGCGACCTGGACCTGTTCAAGGTCAATTTGCTGGACGGGTCTTTCGAACGCATCGCCGTCGGCTCCAAGTACACTTACAGATGGTATACGGATCGCAATGGCGAACCGGCCTTTCGCCTCAATACCAATGCCAGAGGGACGGTCATCTACATCTACGCCCGGGAAGACCGCGATAACGGCAAGATCAAATGGCGCAAGACGAAAACGATCCGATTGAACCGCAACGAACAAAGCAAGTCGGCCGCTGAATTCGAAATTCTGTATCCCGGCCCGTCGGAGACCACCTATTACGTTGCCGCCCGTCCTGAAGGCGCCAACACGACAGGTATCTACCTCTATGATTTTGAGAAGGACGAGATGGTCGAGACGATCCGCACGCACGATTCCTTCGACATCGAAGATGCTTTCTTCAACCGGGATACGCGCGAATTTCAAGGCATCTATTATTACGAAGACCGGCTTGTCATCGAGATGGAAAACGAGACGATCCAAGCTCACCTTGACGGGTTGAACGCCTACTTTGACAACAAGGCAAATGTATTGCCCATCGATTCCAGCGACGACGGAAACCGCTGGCTCGTCTTTGCGTCCGGGCCACTCGATCTCGGATCCTACCACGTCTATGACGTCGACAAGGCCTTTGCTCGAATTATCGGGTTCAGCAAGACCAGCCTCTCCGACACGCTGAATGCGCATGTTGAAACGGTAGACTTCACGGCACGCGACGGCATCGCCTTGAAAGGATACCTCACTCGCCCACAAAATGCCCGCCCAGGCGACAAGCCGCCGCTCGTTTTGATGCCACACGGCGGACCGGAGTCTCGCGACTATTACCTGTTCGATTGGCGCGCCCAGGTCTTGGCATCTCATGGTTATCAGGTTTTTCAGCCGAACTTCCGCGGATCATCCGGATTCGGGAAGGCCTTCGCAGACATGGGGCGTCGGCAATGGGGCAAGGCCATGCAGACCGACCTCGACGACGCCTACGAGCATCTCGTGGCGAACGGAATTGTCGATGCCGGAAACGCCTGCATTTTTGGCGAATCCTATGGCGGATATGCAGCGCTTGCAGCAGCAACCATGACGCCTGATACCTACAAATGCGTCATCGCAGGCGCCGGTCCCTCAGATCTTGTGAAAATGCTGAAATGGGAACGCAAGGAAGAAGGGGGAGATTCGGAAACCTATGAATACTGGGTCAAGCAGATAGGCGACCCCAGGAAAGACGCTGATGCCTTGAACGCCGTTTCTCCGGCGCAACTGGCAGATCGCATCAAGGTACCCGTCCTCCTGATTCACGGCGAAGACGACGGAGTGGTCCCGATCGAACAATCGGAACTCATGGAAAAGGCCATGAAGAAGGCAAATAAAGAGGTACGGTTCGTGCGCCTTGAAGAGTCAGGCCACACATACCGGTCGGACGCCGACGAAAAACGCGAATATCTCGAAATTCTGGGGTTCTTGGCTACGCATTTGCCCGTACCGGAAAGCCTGCCCGATACGGCCGACATCGCGCCTGCGCAAATCGCTACGTCTGTGCCCGCAAGTGCAGGCCCAGTCGAATAAGCGGCGTGACCGCCGAGACCAGCGCCCGCTCGAACGGGCCTTTCGCAAACTTGCGGAAATAGCGCGCGAGGCTTTTTGCCTTGTGAGCCTGCACAAGGCCCGACGGCACTTTTGACGTGGAGCCATAGTGCAGCGCGCCAGCGAGCGGCTGGTAGACGACGCTGCCGCCCGCCTCGATCACACGGCGGCAGAGGTCAACGTCCTCGACATGCAGGAAGTAATCCTCGTCGAAACCGCCGAGCGTGCGAAACGCCTTTCGCGCCATCAGGAAGAAGGCCCCCGACACAGCGCCCACGGGGACCGGTCCGGTCGGCGCCGGTTCATCGTCCAGCGTCCACTTGCCGAAGCCAAGCGCGCGCCACAGCGTCAGCGTGTTGCGCCGGCACCCGCGCTCTTCATGGCCGGCCGTATCGAATATCTTCCCGCCAGCCAGGACAGGTTCCGGCTGGCCTTGCAGCGCCGCAAACAGCGGGCCGACGGACCCGCGGCGGATCACGGCATCCGGATTGATCACGAGCAGGAACTCGCCGAGCGCGCTGGCAGCGCCACGGTTCACGCCCGCGCCAAACCCCGGATTGTCCCCGGACCGGATGAGGCGCGCCTTGTCGGTTCGGGCCATGAAGCCATCAATCCAGGCTTCCGCCGACGGCGGATTGCCATTGTCGACCAGGATGATCTCGGAAATATCCGGATCTGATTTTAGCGCGTACAGGCATTCGTGCAGTCGCGGGCCTGTCTGATAGGACACGACAATGGCGGTCACGGTCGCCATGGCGCTCATATCGACGCCCGCTTGCGCCGCGCCAGGAGGATGATCGCGCAGGCGGCCAGGATCACGCTCGCCCAGAAGGCATCGTTCCAGACATTATAGGAAAAGCTGAACAGGCTGGCGACCACGCCCACGAGGCCGGCAATGGCATAGCGCACGTCCGGCCGCAGGGACTTGGGTGTCGGCAACCGGAACGCAACCACAACCAGGGTCAGCCCAGCCAATACGGCCCCCACCACTCCCGTTTCCGCCCATATCTGCAAGGCCATGTTGTGCGGATGCCCCGGCACGACCGGATAGGCCGCCCAGAAGTCCGGCAATTGCGCCAGCCAGGCAGGATGGTCGGCATAGGTCTCACGCCACGTCTTCGATGCGGCAATCCCGTGCCCGACGAAAGGCTTCTCCACGGCCTTGCCGATGACCATTTCCCACGACCAGGATCGCGACTGGAACGAAGCCGGGAGTGTGATTCCGGCCTGGCGCATCAGGCTGATCGCAGAGCCGATCAGGACAGGTGCAGAGGCGACATATCCCGCCATCAGGCTGATCAGCCAGCGATACCCCGTGCGCGGTATCAACCAGACAATCGCCCAGGCCAGAAGCATGAAGACAACGCCGATCAGCGCCGATTGCGACCCTCCACGGACGACGACAATAACGCTCGCCAGGATGACGCCGCCTGCCACCATTTTCCAGCGCCACCCGGGGCGCGTGGCAAGGTACGCAGCCAGGATTGGCAGGACGAGCATGAACGCGTTGGCGTTGCGCCCGATATTCTGGAAACCCTTGGCCTGCTCCAGCGGGTCAGGCCCATAAATCATCGCGACAACGGGATCGCCAAACACACCGCTCGCGGCAACCAGCAGGCCCTGCACAGCAAACGCGCCGAGCATCACCCGCGCCGACAGCTGGGCCGTGCCTTTCGCTATGCGCAGCGCGCCGGCAACGGCCAGCGAACCGAACAGCGCGGTCAGGACAATGCGCACGCTCGACGCGCGGATCGCGAAATCGCCTTCCAGCAGGTTGCCCGAAATCAGGCCGCGCGACGCCGGCGACCAGGCCTCGCTGAAAGCCGCCCACGCGACGAAAGCGAGCGCCATCAGCGCATAGCTCGCCGGCGGCATTTTCGGCCTCGCAAAAACGAGCGCCAGCAGGCCTGCGACTGCCAGCACGAGCGAATAGCCTTGTCCGCCCAGCAGTCCCATGACCGGCCAGAACAGGAACACAAAGGCGAGCACGGGCGCGTAGGACATGGGCTTCACTCTGTCGTCAACGCCCCGGCTTGTCACGGGACCGCGTTCATTCTGCCCGTTTGAGATCAGGCGCCAGCGCTTCCTCGGCGAGCGCCACACAGGCTTCGTCCAGGCCGATCATCTGCTGTCCCTGGCTGCCGAGCCGGCGCAGCGCCAGCGTGCGCTCCTCCGCCTCACGGCCACCCACGACGGCAATGATCGGCACTTTCTGCACCGAATGCTCGCGAACCTTGTAATTGATCTTCTCGTTGCGCGTATCGACCTCGACCCTGAGGCCTGCCTTGCGCAGGGCGGCGGCCGCCTCATGGGCATAGTCATTGGCCGCATCCGTGATCGCCGCCACGACGACATGCACAGGCGACAGCCAGAGCGGGAACGCCCCGGCATAGTTCTCGATCAGGATGCCCATGAAGCGTTCGAACGTGCCGAACACGGCCCGGTGCAGCATGACCGGCCGGTGCTTGGCGCCGTCAGACCCCGTATAGTCGGCATCGAGCCGTTCGGGCAGCACATAATCCAGCTGGAACGTGCCGCACTGCCATGTCCGGCCGATCGCGTCCGTCAGGTGGAATTCCAGTTTCGGGCCATAGAACGCGCCTTCGCCCTCGGCGATCTCGAATTCCATGCCGGCTGCCGTCAGCGCGTCGGACAGCGCCTTTTCGGCCCGGTCCCAGGTCGCGTCCGTGCCGGCCCGCATCTCGGGCCGCGTCGCCAGCTTGTAGGAAATCTCCGACAGGCCGAAATCGCCGTATACGCGTTCGAACAGTTTCAGGAAGCGCAGCGTCTCGTCGGCAATCTGGTCCTCGCGGCAGAAGATGTGCGCATCATCCTGCGTCATCTGGCGTACGCGCATCAGGCCATGCAGCGCGCCATGGGCCTCGTTGCGATGGCAGCAGCCGAATTCTGCCATGCGGATCGGCAGGTCGCGATACGAGCGCTGCCCGTTCTTGAATATCTGAACGTGCGCCGGGCAGTTCATTGGCTTCAGCGCCATCAGGTCGCTGTCACCCGTCAGGATCGGTCCTTCTTCTTCCGTCGAGGGGATTTCGTCGGGGACGACAAACATGTTCTCGCGGAATTTCGACCAGTGGCCGGACTGTTCCCAGAACACGGAGTTGAGCAATTGCGGCGTCTTCACTTCGACATAGCCGTCTGCGTCCTGCTGGCGGCGGATATAGGCCTCCAGCTGGCGCCAGATCATGAAGCCTTTCGGGTGCCAGAAGACCGACCCCTGCGCTTCCGGCTGGAAGTGGAACAGGTCGAGCGCCGCGCCGACCTTGCGGTGATCGCGCTTCTCGGCCTCTTCGAGGCGCACGAGATGGGCCTTGAGATCCTTCTCGTTTGCCCACGCCGTGCCGTACATGCGTTGCAGCATCTCGTTCCTGGAATCGCCGCGCCAATAGGCACCGGCAAGCTTCATCAGCTTGAACGCTTTCGGCAGCTTGCCCGTCGAGGGCAGGTGCGGCCCGCGGCAAAGGTCGAACCAGTCGCCCTGCCGGTACAGCGTGATCGCCTCGCCGGGCGGGATGATGTCGTCGATGATCTGCGCCTTGTAGTCCTCGCCGATCCGCTTGAATTCGGCGATGGCCGCGTCCTTCTCCCAGACTTCGCGCTCGATCGGGTAATCGGCGTCGACAATCTCGCGCATCTTCGCTTCGATCTTGTCGAAATCCTCCGTCGAGAATGGCGCTTCGCGGGCAAAGTCGTAATAGAACCCGTCATCGATCACGGGGCCAATTGTCACCTGCGTGTCCGGGTAGAGCGCCTGCACGGCCTGCGCCAGCACGTGCGCGGCATCGTGCCGGATCAGCTCCAGGCCTTCGGCATCGTTCGGCGTCACGATCTCGACACGGGAATCGCCGTCCAGCGGGCGTTTCAGGTCGCGCAGCTCGCCGTCCACACGGGCGGCAATCGCCTTCTTGGCAAGGGAGTTCGAGATCGAACTCGCAACATCGAACGGGCTGGCGCCCTTTTCATATTCGCGCACCGATCCATCGGGCAGGGATACTTTGATCATGTTTCAGTCTTCTTCAGCGGTCTGGCGCACGGGGCGCGGCAAGTCTTGTCCGGAAAGGCCTGCCTGCGGCGGTCTGCTTAACGCGAGTTCACCGAAAATCCCACCCCAATTGCGGGGGCGATTTCATCAGGCCGGGCGGCCGGGTCGAAGGGAGTTTGCGGGGTACATGAGTCTCAGGTGCGCCGCGGCGCCCTGCGGGGTGTCATGCACCCGGGCGGGTTCGCGTTGTCAGGCCGCCGGTGGGCTGGATACGGGACGAACAGCTCATCGGCCTTATATTTCATCCCTCCGGCGGATTTTCAACCACCGGCGGCATTGGGACAGATCGCCCGCCGGATTTCCAGTCGCCATAGCGCCAGGGCTGCCAGGCCGGCACATCGGGCTTTTGGGCCGGTGCGGGGTCATCGCCAAAACTGCCGCCGGGGCGGCACCGCGTGAAGCGCGCAATGGCCATCCAGCCCCCCGCCCACCAGCCGTGCCGTGCCACGCATTCCGCGCCATATTCGCTGCATGAGGGCGTGTGCTGGCAGCGCGCGCCAGCGGCATAGAAGATCAGGGAAAAACTGGCCTTGTAGACGCGGAGCAACCCATAGGCGGTCTTGCGGCGAATTCCGGGCATCGTCAGGTCACAATCGCAGGTGCAAGACCCCGCGCCACGCGCGCCTGTTCGATCGCCGCCACAGCCGCCTCAAAGGCCAGCAGCGTCGACGTATGGCGCGGCGGGTAGTCGGCCACGGCCTGCAAGTGGCGCAGTTCCCAGAACCGGCCCTCCGGCGGCGGGCCATTCTCCTTGAGCATCGTCTTCATCGCGTCGCGCGCGGCAATCACCTCGTCCACGGACGCGCCAACGGCATATTCAGACAGGATGGCCGTTGCTGCCTGCCCCAGCGCGCAAGCCTTCGGGTCCACCGCAATAGCCGCAATATGGTCGCCGCTCTCGTCCAGGATTATCTCGACATTGACGGTCGATCCGCAGACCCGGGAGACTTTAAGCACCGAGGCTTCAGCGCCTTCAAGGGTGCCAAGATGCGGAATGTTCGCCGCCAGTTCGAGGATACGGTTGTGGTAGAGGTCGCTCATCGCCCGCAAAGATGGACCCGGCACCGCGCAATCGCAAGCAACTGCATCAGGCGCGGGCAAAAAAGGAGCCGTCCTCAACTGGGGGGAAGAGAACGGCCCTGAAAGGGATTGGGTGCATTGAAACGGGGGTTCTAGTCCCGAAGCCCTATTCGTCCCATGCGCCACCCGGCCGGGTCAATTTAACGATCGGACAGGAAGCGTCCGGCAAAAAAAGGTCCCCCGACGAATCGGGGGACCCAGGTCAAATGATTTCCGCGCGGCCCTTGGTTGATGACAACCGGACCCCGACGGGAGGTGGGAAAGCCTGCATAGACGACAGACTGAAACATCGCGTTCGCGGCGGCTTGCGAATTTCGAGGAAATTTGACTCTTGCCTAGACCCGGCGCCAGGTCGAACCCGACGGCCCATCCATGATCTCGATGCCTTCAGCGGCCAGTTCGTCCCGGATACGGTCCGCTTCGGCCCAGTCGCGCGCCGTGCGCGCATCGATCCGCGCCTGCACCAGCGTGTCGATCCGCGCATTTCCGCTGGCATCGACGCCCTGCTCCCATTCCTTGGGCGTTTTGGTCAGCAGGCCCAGCAGGTCACCCGCCGCCAGCAGGTTCGCCCGGGCATGCGCCATCGCGTCATGGTCCTTGTGGTCAGCGGCTGTGTTCGCTTCGCTCGCAAGGCGTGACAATTCGGCGAGCGCTTCGGGCGTGTTGAGGTCGTCAGACAACGCCCGTGCCACTCCCTTGTCACCCCCATGTCCCCCCTCTTCGGCCCACACGCGCCGCAGCGCGCCATACACTCGGTCGAGCGTGGTCTTGGCCTGCTTCAACAGGTCCTCGTTCCAGTCGAGCGGCGCACGGTAATGCCCGCTCAGCATCGCAAAGCGCAGCACCTCGCCCGGCCAGGCCTGAAGCAGGTCATGGATCAGCACGACATTGCCGAGCGATTTCGACATCTTCTCGCCGCCCATGTCGAGGAAGCCATTGTGCATCCAGTAATTCGCCATGACTTCGCCATGCGCGCATTCCGATTGCGCGATCTCGTTTTCATGGTGCGGGAACTGCAGGTCGATGCCGCCACCATGAATGTCGATGGTCTTGCCGAGATGCTTGGCCGCCATGGCCGAGCATTCGATATGCCAGCCGGGCCGGCCGCGGCCCCAGGGGCTGTCCCAGATCGCATCTTCCGGCTCGCCCGGCTTGGCGAATTTCCACAGCGCAAAATCGGCCGGATCGCGCTTGTCGCTCTCGACCTCCACCCGGGCCCCGGCTTCATTGTCCTCCGGCCTGCGGCCTGACAATTTGCCATAGTCCGGCATCGCTTTGACCGAGAACCAGACGCCCTGCTCGCCGACATAGGCGTATTTCTTGCGCACCAGCTTTTCGATCATCTCGATCATTTCAGGCACATGGCCCGTCGCCCAGGGCTCGACCGTTGGCGGGATCACGTTGAGCGCCGCAATGTCCTCATTGTAGATTTTCGCAAACTTGTGCGTGATCGTGTCGATCGGCTCGCCGGTCTCCAGCGCAGCCGCGATGATCTTGTCCTCGATATCGGTGATGTTGCGCGCATAGACGATGGCATTTGCGCCATACTGTCTGGCCAGCATCCGGCGCAGCACATCGAACACGATAGGCGGCCTTGCGTTGCCGATATGGGCGTAATTGTACACGGTCGGCCCGCAGACATAGAGCGTCACACGGGCAGGATCTTGCGGTTCAAACACGCGTTTTTCGCGTTTTGCGGTGTCATAGATGCGGAGAGTCATGGAAATTCGGGCTCGAACGAGGAAAAGGAGAAGAATTTGCCCCGTTGAGAGGGCGAGATGCCCTAATGGGCGCTTGTTGCCTTAACAACAACAGCCTTTTGGCAATCTGCGGGCGCGCCGGTCCATATCCATAACGCGCCACTATCACCCGGCAGGGGACCGGGCAATGAAATTTCCGGCATCCATTTACTCGGCGTCACCGTAGAATTCTCTGGAAACAGCGCATTCCAGCGCCTATCTTCTCAGCTATCGCCCTGAGGGTATCAACTCGGGCGGGCGTTAAGTCCGGGCAGGGGGCCATCCGGTTTCCCAGACCAAGCCTCGGCTCGACCTCCGTCCCTCAGTCGAAGGACACTTAACATGGCCATGGATGCCATCACTCCCAAGAACGACTCATCTCGGGGAGAGCCGCTGGTTCGCCCGACAGTCGCGGAGGCTGAAGAAGCCGTTCGCACCCTTATTGCCTGGGCAGGAGACGATCCACGCCGGGAAGGCCTGCTCGATACGCCCAAGCGCGTCGTCAATGCCTACAAGGAGTGGTTTGCGGGCTATGACGAAGACCCCGTGAAATACCTGTCGCGCACCTTCGAAGACGTTCAGGGCTATGACGACATCGTCATCCTGCGCAATATCGACGTCGAGAGCCATTGCGAACACCACATGGCCCCTTTCATCGGCAAGGCCTTTGTCGCCTACAAGCCGTCCGACGCCGTCGTCGGCATCTCCAAGCTCGCCCGCGTGGTCGAGATTTTTGCCAAGCGCCTCCAGACGCAGGAGACCATGACCGCTCAGATTTGCGACGCGATCACGGAAAGCCTCGCGCCGATGGGCACCGCCGTCCTGATCGAAGCCGTGCACGAGTGCATGTCGACCCGGGGTGTCCACCACAAGGACGTCACCACGATCACGACCCAGTTTACCGGCGTGTTCAAGTCGGACGCTGACCTGCGCAACCGCTTCCTGCGGGCGGCCAACCAGTAAGACTGGCAGATCGCGCGAGAGGCACCGCCTCTCTTCCACTTTCCCTTCACCTCCCGTCGCCCGGCGACGGGAGGTGCATGCGGACTTCTCCACCCCCTGCTGGCCTGCGCGTATAATGCGCCGCGATGCCCAGCTTTTCCCTCCTCACCCCGATGCAGGGCCTGCCCTGGTACCTGCTGCCAATCTGGCCGATCATCTTCTGGCGTATCCAGCGCCTGAAGGCGTGGTTCAGGGCCACCGGCGAACCGGGCTCAGAAATGCTCTGGGGCGTCATGTGGAATGGCCGGGTCGTGATCGTCCAGCTTTCGGACGATCTCTCCGGGCATCGTCCGGTCTGTTTCCGGGCACCAGTGTCGGCAGGGCTGAATCGCTCGCTCAATCCCGAAACAGCTCTCCCGTGTCCCCGGCGCACGCCGGGGCCTCAGGCAACTGTATCCGGGAGTGTCGCAATATATCCCGGCCTGGGCCGGGAATACGGATGGGTGAGGCCCGCCCCCGACACCTGACCCACACCCCTACCCCCACCGAACCACACCCTCAGCCCACCCGCCAAGCGCCCTCACAGGCGCCGCCCGTGTAACTCGCAATTCATTTTGCAGGCGCGCCTGTCACTGCTACCCATGCCTCGCCAGATACATGGCCAATGAAAAACCAAAGGGAGTTTGGGACATGAAGAAGACAATCCTGTGCGCTGCTGCAGCGCTCGCTTTCGCTGCAATGCCTGCACTGGCGGGATCGACAACCGTGGAATTTGCAGCGTCCGACGGCACGACCTCGGTCGTCGTGTTCAATACGGACGGCACAGCGACGATGGATGGCGGCGAGGCCATTCCCTACACGATGGACGATGCCACTCACACCGTTTGCGGACAAACGCCCGACGGCGACCTGTGCGCCACATTCGAGGAAACCGGAACCGAAGTCGGCTTTTCGACAGGTTACACGAATACGGCCGGCGTGACCGGAACCGCCACGATTACGGCTGTTGCTGAATAGCCGCCAGATCAGACATGGAATTGAAGGAGGCGTTCGTATATCGCGAGCGCCTCTTTTTCGATAACGGCGGCCTCGCCTGTCAGCTCCGGAAGGGGGCCGGCGCCCGATCCGAATCCTTCCGACTTCCACACCGCATCATACCAATGCGGCGCCCACGCGCCGTCTTCGGGTTTCGGGCCCGGCGCCCATGCCAGCATGCCTTCGTCCCAAGCAATGCCAAGCGCCTCGCAGAGGCGAACCAGCACCGCGCGCGGGTCGTCGAGGATGCGATCGGAATCAACCACCGGCGGCACCTTCCCCGTTCGCACGCGCATTTCGTCGAACAACCGCAACTGTTGCGGAAACCCGATCGCCTCCAGGCTCACATCGTCCATCTTCTTCAAATACGACGCAATCACGCGCCCCGGGTGCCGGATCAGGAAGGCATGCTCGCACTGCGCTGCCCAATCGAGCGGGAAGTCCGGCATCATGTGATGGGTCATTTGCTTTTGGTATTGCACCGTCTTGCCCTCAGGCAGCGGCGCCAGCATAAGGTCCAAAACATCGCGCGGATCGTTCGGCTGGCTCGCCAGGACTTCCGCCTGCATCGGATGTGTCTCGCCGGACGCAACCAGCCACGCCGCATAAAAGGGCTCGTCCAGCGCCGCACAGTCTGCCCGCGAACCAAAGCATCGCATCATCGTCGTCGACATGTTGCGCGGGCCCGACCACATGGCGATGCGCCGGACCGTACTCATGAAATCGGCGTCAGGCTCTTGGCCGCCAGCTGCTTGTAGAGGCCGCTGATGCGCTGGCTCATCGGCCCGCCGACATGCTCGATCGTCCGCCCGTCCACTTCCCGAACCGGCGTTAGCCCGGCAAACGTGCCGGTGATGAACGCCTCGTCCGCCGAGTAGACATCGAACAGGGAGAACCGCTTCTCGAACACCGGGATGCCGGCCTCACGGCAAACCCGGATGATGTTCCCGCGCGTGATCCCGCCCAGGCAATAGTCCGGTGGGCTGGTCCAGACTTCCCCGTCGCGCACGATGAAGAAATGGGTCGAATTGCAGGTCGCCACGAAGCCGTCCGCATCCAACATCAACGCTTCATCGGCCCCTGCCTTGTCGGCCTGGATGCAGGCGAGAATGCAGTTCAGCTTCGAATGGGAATTCAGTTTCTGGTCCTGTTCGGCCGGGCCCGTCCGGCGCTGGTGCACCGTGAACAGGGTGACGCCCCTGGCGACGATTTCCGGCACGGGCGTCTTGTATTCCGGGATGATCACGATGGTCGGCTCGCCAATGGTAAAGCGCGGCCCCTGATAGGGTGTCTTCTTGATCCCGCGCGTAACCATCAGGCGGATGTGCACGCCGTCCGTCATGCCATTGGCCTTGAGGCAGTCCATCAGGCGCGCGGCAAGCTCGTCCCTGCTCAGGCCGATATCCATGTCGATCGTCTTGGCACCAGCGTAGAGACGCTTGAAATGCTCCGGCAGGAAGGCAACGCCGCCATTCGAGACACGCATGCCCTCCCAGACCCCGTCGCCCAGGATGTAGCCGCTGTCGAATACGGATACGACCGCTTCGTTGCGATGCTTCATCTCGCCATTGACCGAGATCAGCACATCGGCATTTCTCGGATCGGCGACATAATCATGCACGCCGTGCACGTCATCTTCCATCAGGCATTGGCTCCGCTCGGCTGGTCCAGCCATTTTACAATATCGGCGACAACGGCATCCGTGCCCGGCTCATCCACGATCCAGTGCGCATTGTCGGGATATTCGCGAAAATCTCCGGGCACCGGGGACCGGGAATACTTTTCGCCCACCTTGCGAACGGCGCGCGCCAGGGTGGCGCGATCATGCGAGGCGGCAATCGTCAGTGTCGGGATGGTGACAAGGCCTTCGTCGACCTCGATGCCGTCGGTCAGGTCGCCGTATACTTTGCCGGAATCGAACCGTGCGCGGGAATAGATTTCCTCGTGCCGCCGCCTGGGAACGCGATTCATCACGCCGAACCGGAAGCCCGACCGCCAAACCTTGTAGGCGCGCTTGCGATCGCGCGTCAGGAGTATGTTCAGGAATGTATAGACAACCGAAAGCCCGACTTCGGCGCAGTCCTTTGGCTGGGCCGGCGTCAGGAACACGGCCTGCGAAACGACGCCCCGCTCTGCCAGGCATTGCGCAATCAGGCCGCCCATAGAATGCCCGATCACAGCCGGCTTCGCGCCGGTTTCCCGCTCGATCTTCCGAGCCACCTCGGCCATCGCGGCGACATAGTCGTCAAAACCAAGGTCCGGCAGCGTCGCAGGCGGGTTGTCGAGCGTCCGCTGGTCCGGAAACAGCGTGGGGGCTTTGCAGGTCCAGCCCGCCTCCTCGAAACCCGGCCGCATCCGGTCCCACGCGTCGCCGCCGCACCCGATTCCGTGAATCATCAATAGCGTCTTGGCCATGCAACCCTCCCTCAGCCCTGCGCGGTCTTGCCACCCTGCGCAGGTTCGGTCCAGCGGTGGAACCGCTGGGCCACCTCGGAATAGACGAGACGCTTGAACGGAACAACCAGTCCGGGGGTCTCATCGAGCGGCGCCCAGCGCCAGGCATCGAATTCCGGCGTATGCCGGTCGAGCCGCACATCGCTGTCGGATCCCTTGAAGCGGAAGGCGAACCATTTCTGGCGCTGCCCGATAAAGGGACCCGGCAAGCGCTTCTTCAGGTCGGGCGGGAAATCATAATAAAGCCAGTCCTCGGTCTCCTCGAGCACGTCGACCAGTTTCTCGGGCACCCCGATTTCTTCTTCCAGTTCGCGCAGGGCGCCGTCGCGCGCGGATTCGCCCTTGTCGACTCCGCCCTGCGGCATCTGCCACTGAAAGGCGCCGCGACCATTGATCCTGCGGCCTATGAAGACATGGCCCGCCTTCGAAAAGAGGGCGAGCCCGACATTCGGCCGGTACCGTTCAGGATCTATAATCGATGCTTTCACCCGGCAGGGTTTACAGGAGCCGGTGCAATGCTGCCAGTGTGGACTCGGTCGCCTTCGACCAATTCTGCAGGCGTTGTGCCGACGAGCGCCGACACGGGTGCCAGCAGGATTCCCTTCTGGCCGAGTTCGCTGGTCCAGATCTTCGCCATCTCGATCGTGATCGGGAAGGCATAGCCGGCCCCCATGGCAGCGCCTTTTTGCTTGGCGAGCGTTTCCAGCTCAAGCAGTTCCAGGCTGATATCATCTGCCGTCAGCTTGGTGTCGATGGGCGAGGATGCCTTGACGTACCGCACGCGGGTTTCATCCGCCACCTTGTCGAAACTGGCGTCCTCGAGGCTGCCGTCCTCGATCAAGGCAACGCCGCGCTGGCTCAATGCCTCGAGCACGGGTCGCACCGCGGCTGCGTCTCCCGAGAATTTCGCGCCCTGGTAATTGATCACGCCGAAATAGCCTGATGCACGACCAAGCAATGTATTGAGGCGCGACACGTTGACGTCGCCCCCCCTCCCGGCAAGCAGGGTCTGCGGGTGCATTTTCATGCGCCCATAGTCAAAGTTTTCCATCGGCAGTTCGATCAGCACTTCATGGCCGGACGAGCGGGCGCGATTGATCCAGTATTGCAGGCGCTGGGCATCCGGAGCGAAGGACAGCGTCACTTCGGGCGGCAATTCCTCGATGGCTGATTTCGTGTGCGTGGCATTGATGCCAAGGCCGCCGACGACAAGCGCGACGACCGGCTGCTGGCCTGGATTGGCGAACGGACGCGCGTAAGCGTCTGCCGGCGCCCGGCCGTCTGCAGCAATTCGCGGCAAGTGCACGCCATTGACGGTTTCCGTCATGCCGGAGATCGGCGCCGTTCCAAGCGAGACGATCGCCGTGACTTCGCCATAGGATTCACCCGGCTTCACGAGTTTGCCATTGATGCGCACGCCAACACCGGCAGCATCGGCAACCGCATCATCCGAAGGACCGCCGGTGCCAGTCGCTTCGGCCGCGTCGGCATAGTCGACGCCGAGGCTCGGCTCGTCACTACTGTCGGCCTCGGCATAGCCGTCATCGTCGAGGGCTGCCATCATGGCGGTGTCGGACATATCTGTCTTCAGCCGCGACTTCAGCGTCGGCTTGGTGTCGTCCACCGTTTCGAACAGGGCAAGCTGCTGCCGCGGGCCCGCGGCTGACGGATCGCCAGAAAACTGGATACCAAGGCCCAGTGCTCCCGCCACACCGCCGAATACCAGCAGGCTCAAGCCTGCATGGACAATTCCGGTGCGAAGGGGAGACGGATCAACGTCTCTCCGGTACGGCATACGGCGACCTCATGTGATCAACAATAGGAATCCTGAACGACCTAAAATGCGGTAATCTGGTTAACAGGTTGCAAACAAACCTTAACCTGCGCGGCGAAACGCACTGGCAGTGACAGTGCCTTCACTCAACATCTGAACGGCCCGTTCCAGCTGGAAGTCCTCGCCTTTGTAGTCTTCAGGCGGCTGCTCGTCGGGCATCGTCATTTCATGCCGCCGCTCACCGTCTTCATTGGCCAGGGCATGCGGCAGGTCGGCTTCCGACCAGCGCTTGATCTTGGCCAGTTCTTCCTCGGTCAGGCGCGCCTGGGTGATCTCGATATCAGGATCGATTCCCAGTGCCTGGATCGAGCGACCGGACGGCGTGTAATAACGCGCCGTCGTCAGGCGAATGGCACCGCGATCAGCCCCCAGCGGAATCACGGTCTGGACCGATCCCTTGCCGAAGCTGGTCGTGCCCACGATCGTTGCCCGGCCCCGGTCCTTCAGGGCGCCGGCGACGATTTCGGACGCAGATGCCGAACCGCCATTGATCAGGACGACGATTGGCACGCCTTTGAAGACTTCGCCGGTGCGGGCATTGTAGCGCTCGATGTCAGACGCCCGACGGCCTTGGGTCGAAACGACTTCTCCGCCCGAAAGGAACATGTCGGACACCGACACGGCCTGATCCAGCAATCCGCCGCCATTGTTGCGCAGGTCGACGATCAGGCCTTTCGGACGACCGCCGGTCGCCTTGGAAATGCCTTCGATCCCCTCTTCGAGCAGCAGGGTCGTGCGCTCGTTGAAGCTGGATATACGCAGATAGCCGACATCATTCTTCTGCATCTTCCAGGTGACGGACTTCTGTTCGATCACTTCGCGAGTCAGCGTCACGTCGAACGGGTCTTCGCCGACGCGCAGGATGGTGATCAGGATGTCAGTACCCTTGTCGCCGCGCATTTCCTTGACGGCATCGTTCAGTGTCTGGCCGATGATCGGCTTGCCGTTGATGGCGGTGATCAGGTCACCGCTCTGAATACCCGCGCGGCTGGCGGGCGTATTGTCCATGGGCGAGATGACTTTGACGAAACCGTCTTCCATCGTCACTTCAATACCAAGCCCGCCATATTCGCCCGAAGTCTGCACCTGCATCGAGCGGAAATCGTCCGGGTTGAGATATCCCGAATGCGGGTCCAGCGAAGTCAGCATGCCATTGATGGCCGCTTCCATTGCGACGCTCTCGTCCACCTCGACCACATAGTCCTGACGGGCACGGGCGAGGATTTCGGCGAACAGCTCCAGCTGCTGATAAGTAACCATGCGCGGATCGGCAGGTTTTTCCTGGGGCCATGCGAGGGCGGAGAACCCGACCGCTGCGCCACCCAGCACGATCCCGAGTGCGGCTCCTGTCAGCAGTGAACGCATATTCCAATCCTCCGTCATACGTGACCTCTACCTGCCACTCGGCAACCACTGTGCCGGATTCATTACCTTGTCGCCAAGCCTTAATTCCATATTGAGCTGCGGAGGCGGGTCTGCGCGGTCCGGCATGCGCCCAACTGGCTCTTTCGCTGACACTGTCTGGCCTTCGGTGACATAGATCCGGCTCATGCCCGTAAGGATAACATGGTATCCGTCGCTTGTGCGCAAAATTAACATTGATCCATAGCTGCGAAATGGTCGCGCATACTCGACTTTTCCGTCTATCGGCGCCACGACTTGGGCCGCTTGCCGTGTCGAAAATGTGATCCATTCCGTCTTGCCGCCTGTCGGCATCTTGTCGCCGAAACCATACAGGACATTGCCGGCCGTCGGCTGCATCAAACCGCCCAGCGCGGCCTTGCCCAGCGGGCGCGAAACCGGCGTGCGCTGCACGACCGGAGCGGACGCTCCCGAGCGCGACGCCGGCACGGAGGCAGATGCCAGTTTCGGCCGAAGGGTGGGTTTCATGCCAGGCGCAGACGGCGCATCCGACTCGAGCGCTGCCAGCAGGTCTCGCAATGTTTTCGCTTCACGTCCGAGTGTATCGGCCCGCGCCCGCAGCACGTCAATATCCCCGGCAATTTCCTCGAAACTGCCACGCTTGACCGCCGCGAGCTGTTCGATCTCGACCCGCTTCAGCGCAAGCGTCGCCTCGGCAGCTTCCAGCTGGGCGCGTTCGCCCCGTATCTGGCGTTCGAGCTGGTTGAGTTCATCGATCTCACCTGACAGTTCACTGGCGCGCGCCGCCAGGCGCGGTGTCGTTTCGCTCATCAGGATCGCCCGGCGCACCGCCAAATTCGCCTTGCCCGGAGAGACGATCAGGGCCGGCGGCTTGCGCCGGTTCGAGGCAGCGAGCGCCGCCAGCAGGTCTTCCAGCGCCTGACGGTCCACAAGCAGGCTTTCCTGCGCGACCGCGCGACGGGTGCCGAGGTCGATCAGCGCCTTTTCGGATGCGGCAGCCTGTTCTTCCCGGCGGCGCGACTCCATGGCTGCGGAAATCAGCTTGCTGTCAATCTGGCGAAGGTCAGTTTCGGTCGCCTCACCTGCCGCCTGCAGCGCCTCCATCCGGGTCACGGCGGCCTGGCGTTCAGCTTCCAGTGCTTCGAGTTCTTCGCGCGTAAACGTATCCGGCGCCGCCGCGATCAGCGCGAAGGCAGCACATGACAAAAGAAGCGGGCGCAAAAGAGGTCGCATGACCGGCATTCATGCCATGCCCGCATGACCCGGACATTAACACCTGCCTGCGGGCAGCCGCTCGATCGCTGTAATCTCATCCGAGATCAGGGCGCAAACAAGATGGTGCCGCGAGGCGTCGAATGCGGGATGCGACAGAACCAGATGGCGCACAACGTCCAGCCCCTTCCGGCACCCTTTTGCCAGTCCTTCGTCGTCGCTCGCGCCCAGCCCATGCACGACGCCATTGCGGAAAGTCACCAGGCGCTCGATCTGGCGGAGTACCGAGCCGGTCATCTCGACGCGCTCCGGCATATTGAGAAATTCCTCCGACCGGGCCCGCCGCAGGAGCAGCGTGACCGGCGCATAGCGCTCCGGACTGGATGGATCGACAACGTCGTCGTCCGCCGCCGTCTCATACCCGCTCAGCGCCGCGACAAGGGCGCCCTGAAGCGCGATCACCATCCCAACCGACACCCAGCGCCACCGCGCCGCATCCTCACCAACACCCGACAGCTCCCGCCGGACCATGCGCAGGGACTCGTGGACTGAATCCAGACTGGCGGCGATCCGCCCCTGCCGGTCCGGCATCCCTAGTGGTCTTCGCTCTCTGGTGCCGCCATCTTGCGGAAATCCCAATCCGTCTGAGCGGCAATGTAGGTCAGCGCCGCATAGGCGGCGACGTTCTGCCGGAAGGCGGCCGGATCAATCTTGTCAAACGTGTCATCGGGCGTGTGGTGCAGGTCGAAATAGTCGGTTCCGTCCTGGTCGGGCGCAAGGATCGGTACGCCCGCAGCACCCAGGACCGAAATATCGGAACCTCCCGTCGAGCTGTTGTCGCCCGGTATGATCCCGAGTGGCGCAACCACTGCCTGCATCGCCTTGGCATAGTCCAGCGCTCCGTCACCCATGCCCGTGGTCAACCGCCAGATCCGTCCCGCCCCGAAGTCGCTCTCGGCCGCCAGGACATGCTGGCCCAGTTCATCCGCATGCGCCTCGGCATAGGCCTTGCCGCCGAACAGGCCGACTTCTTCGGCTCCATACAGCACAACCCGGATTGTCCGTTTCGGCTTCCCCGGCAATTGCTGGATCAGGTTCGCCGCTGCCACCACAATTCCGCACCCGGCGGCGTCATCAATTGCGCCTGTGCCGAGGTCCCAGCTGTCGAGATGGCACCCGATCAGCACAATCTCATCCCTGTGGCTGGAGCCTTCCACTTCCGCAATTACATTGCCGGAGGCCGCCGAAGCCGAGGTCTTCACCTGGATGTTCAGGTTGACCTTCACCGGCCCGCGCTCCAGCAGGCGCGCAAGCTGGTCTGCGTCCGGCGGCGAGAGGGCTGCCGCCGGCAGGGCGCCCAGGGCACCCTGCCGCTTCATGCCACCTGTATGCGGCATGCGATGATCATCCGTACCGACCGAGCGGATCAAGCAGGCTACGGCACCGACCGCTGCTGCCGCCTCCGCACATCCCCCGCGCTTGGCCACTGCCGCCCCATAGCCGGACCCGTCCTGGCTACGAACCATGCGCTCGTCTATGAAGGCAATCTTGCCTCTCAGCGATCCCGCCTGCGCGGCTTGCAGGGCGGCAAGGCTCGTGAAGCGGACGATATCGGCTTCAAGGCCGTCCTTCGGGGTCGCCTTCGATCCACCGAGCGCCGTCACGACCAGTGTCTGCGGGTTCGGTCCGACAACCGACGCGGATTCACTCACGCGCTCCCAATAGGGCAGGTTGAAGTCTTCAATATAGGCCTGCTGGAAGTTCAGGTCCTTCAGCTTGATCATGGCCCATTGCCGGGCCCGCCATTCGGCGTCGGACCCGGCTAGGCGCGGGCCAATCTCGGTCGTCAGGCTTTCGGTGAACTCAAGCCCGACATCATCCTTGAGGCCTGATTCCATGAGCGCTTCAGCCTGGGCCCTGATGGCCGGGTCCAGACCGCTGGCCTGGTCGGCGGTCGCCGGCATCGCGGCGACGAGGGCCGCCAGCGCAAACGGGGTCAGGGTTCTCAACATGGCTTCATCTCCGGCTGTCTGATGCCGGCACGCTAAGCCACCCCGCCGCACCATGAAAGGGCGGCGGTCGCGAAAACCTACAAGCCCTGGGCAGTCTCTATCACGAGATCGACCGCCGGGCGCGCCTTGTAACCCTCTTCGCGCAGCGTCTTGGCGATCTTGCCGTCCGCGATGAACACGATGGCTGGGTGCGGAATCCCTTGATAGCGCGAACCCGGTTTCATATCCGCGTTCAGCAGGTTGAACGCCCTGATCGCGGCTGACCCTTCATCCGACAGAAGTTCATATGACAGGCCCTTGTCCGCCTTGAACGCGGCCAGCGTTTCAACCGGGTCGTAGGACACCGCGACAAGCGTCCAGCCTGCCTCAGCCAGCGGCGCAGCTGCCGCTTCGAGATCGATCAGCTGTTTCTTGCAATAGGGGCACCAGTCAGCCGAGCGAACGAAAGCGACAACCGTGCCTTTCGGTCCTGCCAGCGACTCAAAGGTTTGGGTGACGCCAGCCGTATCGACAAGACTCGCCGCTGGGGCTTCGGCACCGTCCGGCAGGCCGATATCCGGCGTTTCGGCCTGTACCTCCAATGCCTTTTCGGCTTCTGCCGCCTTGGCGTTGAGGGCCTCTTCGGTTGTCCCCTGGGCACCGGCCGCGACGGGCAGGAGGGCAAATACGGAAGCGAGCGAAAGGGTGCGTATCATGGGAGGTCTCCTTGAGCGGTTGACCGTCACGCTAGACGCTTACATCGGCGGCGGCGACCCGGTTCAGGCCTGCCTCACGCGCCTTTGATCCGTCGTGAACGCCAGTCATCTGCGGTCTGGCCATAGACGTCCCACTGCGTGCCTGTGAAGGGCGGCGGCGCCGAAGCCTGGCGCAGCACGCGGCTGCCGAGCCGTTCGGCCACCTTGATCGAACCGGCATTGGCGGGGTCGATTGTGTGGATCACCTCGTCCCAGCCAAGGATGTCCACGGCATAGTCGATAGCTGCCGACGCGCCTTCGGTCGCATAGCCCTTGCCCCAGGCGCTGCGGGCAAGTCCCCAGCCGACTTCCGTGCCCGGCCAGCCCTCAGGTTGCCACGGGCCGAGGCGTCCGACCCAGTTGCCGGTCGCCTTCTCGATCACGGAAAACATCGAGAAGCCCCTGACCGTCCAGGCACCGGTCATCGTGCACATGGACCGCCACGTCAGCTCTGGTCCCTGCACACCGCCAAGGTGTTCCATGACCTCAGCGTCGCCATGAAAGGCGACCCATGAGTTAAAATCCTCCGCCCTTGGCGGGCGGAGGATCAGGCGCTCTGTTTCGATTGTCGGCCCGATGGCCATGTCCGGCTCCTAGGCGAGCGAGGGCTCGAGCCCTTTGCAGTCGTCGATCAGTTTCTGAACTTCAGCGACCGATGCGGTGAACATGGCCTGTTCCTGATCGTTGAAGTCGAATTCGATGACTTTCTCGGTGCCGCCGGCGCCGATCAGGGTCGGTACGCCGACATACATGCCGTTCACGCCATACTCGCCCTCACACCAGCTGGCCGCCGGCAGGACGCGTTTCTGGTCGCCGAGAAAGGATTTTGCCATCGCAATGGCCGATTCGGCGGGCGCATAATAGGCCGAGCCGGTTTTCAGCAGCGCGACGATCTCGCCGCCGCCCTTGCGCGTCCGGTCGACAATCGCGTCCAGCTTGTCCTGCGTCAGCCAGCCCTGCTTGACCAGTTGCGGCAGCGGCAGGCCGCCCACAGTCGAGTGGCGCACCATCGGCACCATGCTGTCGCCGTGCCCGGCCAGCGTCCAGGCGTGAATGTCGGCCACCGAGACGCCGGTAGCTTCGGACAGGAAATAGGCAAAGCGCGAGCTGTCGAGCACGCCCGCCATGCCGACGACCATATTGGTCGGCAGGCCGGAGAATTGCTGCAGGGCCCAGACCATCGCGTCGAGCGGGTTGGTGATACAGATCACGAACGCGTTCGGGCAGTTCGCCTTGATGCCCTCGCCAACCGCTTTCATCACGCCGAGGTTCTTGGAGACCAGGTCATCGCGGCTCATGCCCGGCTTGCGCGGGAAGCCGGCCGTCACGATGCAGACGTCAGCGCCGGCAATGTCGGCATAATCGTTCGCGCCCTTGAGGCTGACGGATGCGTTGTAGACCGGGGTCAACTCGGCGATATCAAGCGCCTTGCCTTGTGGCAGGCCTTCGAAAATGTCGAACAGGATGACATCACCAAGCTCCTCGCGAGCTGCGATATGGGCGAGCGTGCCGCCGATCATGCCGGATCCGATAAGCGCGATTTTCTTGCGGGCCATGGGTCAAAAACTCCTGAAAGCGTTGGGGATATGTCTGGCCCGGAGGGTTAGCCGAGCCGTCGCCATTTCGCAATGCGCCAAAAAGGAAAGCCCCGCCGGTGAGGGCGGGGCTTTGGGTTCAGGTCTGGAGAGCCGCCTAGTCGCGGCCTGACATCAGCGCCAGCAGGAACTGGAACATGTTCACGAAGTCCAGGTAGAGGCTCAACGCGCCATAGGTGGTCGCCACCGCCATCGCCCGTGAATCGCCGACAAGCTGGAAATACATGTTCTTCAGGCGCTGCGTATCGAATGCCGTCAGGCCGGCGAACAGCAACAGGCCGATCACCGAGATGACCATATGCATCATGCTCGACTTGAAGATGAACATGTTCAGGATCGACGCGACGATGATACCGACCACGCCCATGATCAGGAACGTGCCGAAGCCCGACAGGTCCCGCTTGGTCGTGTAGCCCCAGAGCGACAGGCCGCCAAAAGCGATAGCCGTCGTCAGGAAGGCTTTCGAGACGATCATCATGCCGTCAGGCTGGCGCGCATAAACATAGACGATCGCGCCCATGCCGACGCCAATCAGCGACACGACCGACCAGTAGACGAGGTTTGCCGCCAGCGGCGACGGGTTCTTCATGACGAAGCCGGACAGGAGCAGGATGGCGAGTGGTGCGAACATGATAACCAGGCCGATCGGTCCGGTCAGCAGGGTCAGCGTCACGTTCTCCGGAACCATGGCCCCGAAGGCATAGGCGAGGCCTGCCGTCAGCAGGAGGCCGAGCGCCATCTTGTTGTAAACGCCGAGCATGAAGGCCCGAAGCCCTTCATTGACAGACGTGTCCATCGAGTCGGCGCCGGTTTTTGGCGAATAGGCCCGATTGAATTCGTTCATAGGTTTAATACCCTTCTGTTTTGATCCACACGTAAACACGTGCGTCTGGGATGGAATATGGTGAAACTCGATGGCGTCTGCAAGGAAAACCGGGCGTGGCGCCTTGACGGGACCATGCCCGCCGCAGCCGCGCTGGCACGAATACAGGTGATTGGGCCCAACATAGTTGCAGCATAGAGAAACTATACTGGTCTTTTGCTTCAACATCACCACATCAATCAAGTGAACAATACCCATGCGGGCGCGAATCCAAGACTTTGGACTTTCGCGTTTTGCATTGACTCATATTAACCAAAGGGTAATTTCCCCAATCTGGTGTAGTTCCAACGGTTGGGGCACCAGACAAACTAAGGGGATATACAATGGCAGACGCATCGGCATACGCCGAAAACATCAAGAAATACGCAAATGGCTACAATCAGGCCGCGGCAGAGAAAATCGTGGGTCACCTCGGCATTGCGCTACGTAACCGTGACAGTTCCATGGTTGCTTGCTCGGATTCAGGGGAACTTGACCGGGTGCGCGAGCGCTGGTGCCGGGGCAAGCTCGGACTCGCCCAAAACAAGGACGATCTCGACGCGGCGATCAAGGCTGTCTGCGACAAGTTGCAACCAGAAGGCGGCACGAAATCGCGCGTGACGTTCTATTATTTGCTGGCCGAACATTTCGGCAAGCTCGGCGATCTCGCCGGCTGAACCACTTAAATCGAGAAGAAAATTGGAAACCTGGCCAGGTGGGGCCGGGTTTTCTTTTGCCCGCAATCCTGTTTCAGATTGGCCGCATGTATCGCTTGTTCGCCGCCCTTCCCGTCGATCCGGATATCGCGCCCGGTTTGAAAGCCCTTCAGACAGGCCTTGCCGGTGCGAGCTGGCGCCCCGAGCGCAATTTCCACATCACGCTCCGCTTCTTCGGCGATCTCAGCCATATGCAGGCCCGCGACCTTGACGACCTGCTGGGAGACATCCGGGCGCCCTGGCTAGAGATCCGGCTCGAGGGGGTCGGCTGGTTCGGCCGTCGCGAACCGAGCGCCGTCTGGGCCAGGGTGCGCGAGACGGATGAACTGCGGGCGCTGGCCGGCCAGTGCGAGCGTGCCGCCCGGCGTCTCGGCCTGCCGGCAGACCGGCGCAATTTCACGCCCCATGTCACCCTCGCCTACCTGCATGGCACAACGCCGCAAGAAGTCACCGCCTGGGCCGAGCCGCGCCACGCCTATTGCAGCGATGCCTTCTGGGTGGACAGCTTCCATCTCTATTCCAGTCATATGGGCGATGGCCCGAGCCGGTACGTCGCCGAGGCTGACTATGTATTGGGCGGCTGATCCGGAGCCTCAGCGGGTCACGGCATAGAGCGTTTCGCCGCCCTCATTGCCTGCCACGCGCGTCAGGAAATCCATCCTGTCGCCTGCCGCGAGCCGCGCGGCCAGCCCGTCCGGATGCGCCTTGGCCAGCATCTGCATTTCACCATGCGCCGGGCACGCGATCACATAGGTGACCCCATTGGAGCGCATCAGGCCTGCCGCTTCGTCCGGGGGCGCGATAAACATGTGAAGCGCCATTTCGATCCCGGCGGCATTGCGGTGATAATGGCCATGAAGAGCCCGCTGGCGCGTGTAACGCAGGATATCGGGCGCTGCATCTGCAACCGCCAGCACAAGCCCCTCCGGTTGCGCATCGAGCGCAGACAGGATCTCCGGGCTGGCGCAAGAGGCCGCCGCGACGGGGGCGCTGCCATCCGGCGCCGGTTTCAGGAACATGCCGGGCGCGCCCCAGACCAGCGGCACCGACACGGCGAGGGCCAGGATATAACCCACACCGCGTTCGCGCCCGTCCGGCTTGCGGGCAAACAGCCCTCCCACCCAGGCACCAAGCGGCAGGATCGCGAATATGTGCCCGAAGGCATAGAAGCGCACCTGCTGCAATGTCAGCACGAGATCGAGCGCCAGCAGGAACAGGAACAATATGTGGGCGCGCCGGTGGATCCCCAGTTCGATCTGGAAGATGGAAACGATCACGGCGACGAGGGAAATCCCGACCATGAACGGGATTTCCTGCCAGGCGTTCGGCCGCGCCGCAAACAGCGGCCGGGCCTCATCGACCTTCTCCAGCCAGAGCGTGCGGACAATCGACGGCAGCCCGTCCAGCGGGCTGGCAAGGCATTGCGACGCCTGCAGCGTCAGGAGCAGTCCGCAGCCAATCCCGATCACGCCTAATCCGGCCAGGCGCCACGGGCGGGACGTGCCGGACAAGCTCGCCGCTGCCAGCGCGAGGCCCATCCCGCCCACCAGGGCGGCGCACACCGTCACAAGTGATAATGCATCACAATAGACGGCGGCATAGTTCGACGGCGCAACCGAAGCGGCAAAGAATACGGCCGTCATGGCAGCGAAACTCAGTCCGAACGCCATTGCGCCGCGCTGCGCCGCGCGTCCGGTAAAGGCCCAGTCTAGCGCGTGGAAGGCACAGATCACCGCCACGAACGGGTAGACTTCCGCCCCCACCGCAACCGAGGACGCCAGCGCCGTGCCGGCAATCGCCAGGCTGGCCGGCCGGCGTTGCGGATCGATCGAAAAGGCCAACGCCAGCCCCAGGAACCCGAGCTGCAAATTGTGGTGGTCGATACTGCCGCTGAGGAAGTTCTGGTGCCGGAACAGGATCGTCGCCGCGATGATGCAGGTGAAAACAAGTGTTTCCCGCCCGCCAAGGAAACGCGCGCCCGCGCCCAGCGCCCCGACCAGCAGCAACACGCTGATCGGCGGCCAGACGACCGTCGCCCAATGCAAGGCTGCGTCCGACGGCATGAAAACATCCAGCAGCGACGCCATCGCCAGAATCGGCAAGTCCACCAGCCGCGACCAATGCATGGCCGTTCCGCCCTCCGGGCCAAGCCGCGCCTGGCTGACATCGAACCAGTCCTGGCCGCCGAGATAATCCTGTATCTCGACCAGTCGCATCGCATTGTCGGCGCTTATGCTTGTGGCGGAAAACAATCCCGATACGGCGCTCACACAAAGAAGCGTGGCCGCCATCATGAGGCCAAAACCGAGGGTTATTGCCCGATCGGCCATTCGGGTATCGGCTGGTTTATCCATCGCTCTTCCCCTGCCCCGTCACATGCCTGAAAGGCGACCTTAACCTTCGCCGGTATAGAAATGCCTAAATTGAGGCAATGGGTGGACGCGTGACCGGCAATTCTTTCAGCGACCTGAATATCGCAGTACTTCTGCCTTGCTACAACGAGGGCAAGTCGATTGCTGCGGTTGTGCTTGGCTTCCGCAAGGCGCTCCCGGGCGCCCGCATCTTCGTCTATGACAACAATTCGAAGGACGATACCTCGCAGCAGGCCGCCTTCGCGGGCGCCACGGTCGTGCCGTCAAAGCGCCAGGGCAAGGGCAATGTCGTGCGCCAGATGTTTGCCGACATCGATGCCGACATCTACCTCATGGCCGATGGCGACGGCACCTATGACCCGACCGCCGCGCCGAAAATGATCCAGACCCTTCTGGACGACCGCGCCGACATGGTTGTCGGTACGCGCCGCAATGTCCAGCAGGACGCCGGCCGCAATGGCCACGCCTTCGGCAACCGCCTGTTCAACACGGTGTACAAGGCGCTGTTCGGCAATGAATTCACCGACATTTTCTCCGGCTACCGCGCTTTCACGCGCCGGTTTGCCAAGAGCTTCCCGGCCTCCTCACCCGGCTTCGAGATCGAAACGGAAATGTCCGTGCACGCGTCGATGCTGCGCCTGCCGGTATCGGAGGTCGAGTTCAGCTATGGCCGCCGCGTGGAAGGCTCGGAAAGCAAGCTGTCGACCTTCCGCGACGGTTTCCGCATCCTGCGCATGATGGGCATGCTGATGAAGGAAACACGTCCCTTCCTGTTCTTCGGCTATGTCGCAACCTTCCTCCTGGCCGCATCCGTCTTCCTGATGGCGCCGGTGATCCGCGACTATCTCTCCACTGGCCTTGTCGACCGCATCCCGACATGGATGCTCGCCATGACGCTCCTGCTCGGCGCCATGATGACCTTCATTGCCGGCGTCGTCCTCGACTCGGTTGCCCGCGGCCGCGCCGAACAGAAGCGCATCCACTATCTCTCGATCGCCCCCTCGCGCGGAGAGCATTACCGCGCCGGCACGACGCCGCTTGTCGACCGCCGTCATGACCAGCCAGCGTCCGGCTCGCCTGCCCAGCGGGCTGCCGAAGGCCAATGAGCGCGATGAAAGCCCTGACTCTGCCGGTATACGGCCTGCTCGTGCTGACGCCGATGACCATCGCGTTCGGTCAGGTCCTGTTCAAGCAGGCCGGTACACAGCTCGCGGACCGGCCCGAGGCGCCCTTCTATACCGTCTTCTTCAGCCCGGTCTTCCTCGTCGCGGTCGCGCTTTACGGCATCGCCACGCTCGCCTGGGTCTATGTCCTGAAAATGGTGCCGCTTTCGATGGCCTATTCCTTCATGGCCCTCACCTTCGTGCTGGTGCCGCTGATGGCCGCCTTTTTCCTGAAGGAGCCGTTGACGGTGAAATACGCCATCGGCGCCTGCCTGATCATCGCTGGCCTCTTCGTCGTCCAGTCCTGATCCGGCCGCAGGCGCAACGGAAAGCGGTTTTTTACCTCGACACGGCTGGCCGCGCTGCATTCCCCGTTGACGCCCGGCGCATCAGCACGTATCTGACCGCCTTCCTACCCCGTGCCCAGATGGCGGAATTGGTAGACGCGCTACGTTCAGGTCGTAGTTCTCGCAAGGGAGTGGAGGTTCGAGTCCTCTTCTGGGCACCAGAAAATTACGCTTAACGCGTTGTCTTTAAAAGATTTTTTGGATTTCAGGGCGGACCTCGGGTACAAAACGAGGTACAAAAACAACCCTATGCGAGTTGTCTTGAAGAACCTGAAATTACTCCCAAACGGAAAGTACCAATACCGCCGAGTTTGGCCGCAGGACGTCCGTCAGGCACTGCCTGAGCTGGGCCGCGAGCTTAAGCGAACGTTCGCAGCATCCGTGGCACGCGATGGCGCAATCGTTCTCTCAGTAGCCCTTGAACGGCAGTTTGATCAAACCGTTCGCAAGATCCGCGAAAACCAAGGCCAACTGCCACCCTGGGAACTCACACAGCGCGTCCAGGCCTGGTACACCGAAAACAAGGGCGACTTTGAAACCGTGCTTAGCGAGAGCGTGGACTATGACCCTTACGGGGACGAGGTCCTCTTTAGGGAAACAGCCGCTGACCTGGAGACGGAGCGCATTCTTGCAGCTGCGGCGAAAAGGTCGGGTATAGATCGAGGCGGAAACCCGGCAGAGCTGTCTGCGGAAGAGGCGCTCAAGCTTGAGATATTGAACAAGGGGAGCCTGACCCCTCCTCCCCTGAATGTGGAACAAGCTTTCGAGCTCTACACCCAGAAAAAGAAGGCCGGTCGAGTTGATCGATCCGCCAAAGCAGCAGCTGAACAGTTTATCGAGTTCAACGGAAACGTGCCGCTCAACACGATCCGAAGTGCGCGCGTAATGGACTGGCTCGACCATCTCGTCGATGAAAGAAGCCATGGCTACGAAACAGTCAAAAAGCGCCTTGGGGCCATGAAAGCGATTGTCAATTTCGCGAAGAAGCGGGGCGCGTTCGACGGCAACAATCCCTTTGTCGGCCACCAGCCGCCAGACCACGCAAAAGCGACACTGGACCGCCTGCCGTTTCATCGCGTTCATCTGGACGCACTCGACGCCTATCTCGCCGCGAGTCGTGTGCAGGAAGAGACCCGGTGGGTCATCGCACTTCTGCAGAATACGGGCTGCAGACCGAGTGAGATCGGCGGCCTCAAGGGTAAAGACTTGTCACTGGATGGCGCGATTCCCTTTGCCCTCGTGCGCTGGAGCGAAGACCGGCGGCTCAAGACGAATGACAGCGAGCGCCGCGTCCCTTTGCTAGGAAATGCCCTTGAGGCTGCGAGATTCGCACAGAAGCGCCATGCGTCTGGCTGGCTATTTCCATCGCTGGCGCCAAGCTCGGGTAAATCGAACGATAATCAAGCCATCTCAGCGCGGATAAACAGCGTCATCAGAGCAGCAGGCGTCGCGCGTTCGCCTCAGCTCGTCTGCTACAGCTTCCGTCACACAATGGCGGCTGCGCTCGACCAGACACCAGATCTCGCACATGCTGTCCGCAAGCGGGCGCTGGGCCGAAAGCGCGCTCAATACGGCGCTAAAGAGCTGCCTCTCGAAGAGACATTTGATGCTTTGTCCCGGGCCATCCCGCTTCTTGGGAAGGTTGATGAAGTTCTGTATGATCCGAAGCTGCTGAAGGTGGGCGCAGAAGGATAGGATCTAAGGCGAGCGACTGGCCATTGCGCCAACGACGTGATGTAGATGGAGCCGCAACAGAATCAATTAGATAGGTGCTTTTTGAATGGCCATACAAGCGTCAGAGCAGATCAAGTCGCTCTCCTCTTTCGTCTGGTCGGTTGCAGAGGTCCTCAGGGGTGACTTCAGACAGTCCGAGTATGGCAACATCGTGCTACCTTTCGTGGTGCTGCGTCGCCTTGACTGCATCCTGGATTCGTCCAAGCAGGCCGTGCTTGATGCGTCTGAGAGCCTGCCCAAGAACATCGACGAACAGACACGCGATCTGATGCTGCTCGATGCGGTCGGCGGGGATGTGAAGGTCTACAACCTTTCCCGCTTCACTCTGGACACGCTCAAGAACCAGGACCCTGCTCAGCTCTACGACAACCTGGTCGAGTACGTGACCAAGTTCTCGGCCAATGTCCGGGACATCTTCATCGAGAAATTCCTCTTCATCGACCAGCTTAAGCGCCTGAGAGATGCCAAGATCCTATGGCCGGTGTTTGAGCGATTCACGCAGATCGACCTCCACAACAACGTCATCTCGAACCTGGAGATGGGCTACCTGTTTGAGGAGCTGATCCGCAAGTTCTCGGAGATCTCCAACGAGACGGCGGGGGAGCACTTCACGCCGCGCGAGGTCATCCGTCTGCTGGTGGACCTCCTGGTTGCAACAGAGGAAGAACGTCTCACCGGCAAGGGTGTGATCCGGCAAGTCTATGACCCTGCAGCGGGCACGGGCGGCATGCTGTCGCTCACTGAAGAAGCCCTCAAGGCGCATAACCCTGACATCCGGGTGGAGCTCTATGGACAGGAGATCAACCCCCAGTCCTTTGCCATCTGCCGGTCAGACATGTTGGTGACCGGGCACGACCCTGACCAGATCGCCTTCGGGAACACGCTGACCGACGACGCACACGGGGCTCGCAAGTTCCACTACATGCTGTCCAACCCGCCCTATGGAGTAGACTGGAAGAAATACCGGGAGCCAATCGAGACTGAAGCCAAAGAGCAAGGGCGCGATGGCCGCTTTGGTGCTGGCACGCCGCGTATCTCTGATGGCCAGCTGCTCTTCCTGCAGCACATGATCTCCAAGATGCGGGACGATGAGGCAGGCTCGCGCATTGGTATCGTCATGAACGGCTCCCCGCTGTTCACTGGGGGCGCAGGTTCAGGCGAGAGCGAGATTCGCCGCTGGATGCTAGAGAATGACTGGGTCGATACGATCATCGCCCTCCCGACTGACCTGTTCTACAACACAGGCATCCAGACCTATGTCTGGCTGCTGACGAATCGAAAGGCACAGGAGCGCCAAGGAAAGGTGCAGCTGATCGATGCCTCTGGCGAGCAGTTCTGGAAATCCATGCGCAAGAGCCTCGGCTCCAAGCGAAGAGAAATCCCCGATGAGGCACGGGAGGAAATCCTCCGGCTCTATGCAGCCTTCGACAAGGCGGACGAAAGCGTCTCGAAGGTGTTCGACACGACTGACTTCGGGTATCGCGAGATCCGCGTCGAGCGCCCGCTGAAGCTTGCCTTTGTGGTGACGGCTGAGGCGCTTGATTCCCTGCGCGAGGCAAAGCCTTTCATGCGGCTCGATGAGGATGACCAGAGGGGCATTCTAGAGGCGCTGGTGGCGCTTCCGAGTGGCAAGCGGTGGATTGATCGCGGCGCATTCGACAAGGCACTCACAGCTGCTCTCAAGGCGTCTGGCGTGAAGATTGGCGCGCCGGTCAGGAAGGTGATCCTGTCTGCGGTGTCTGAGCGCAATGAGGACGCAAAAGTCTGCACCGACAGCAACGGCAACCCTGAAGCCGACACTGATTTGCGCGACCATGAATTGGTGCCGCTGAGCGAGGATTGGCGAGACTATGTGAAACGCGAGGTTCTGCCCTTCGTGCAGGACGCCTGGGTGGATGAGAGCTATACGGATTCGCAGGATGGAGCTGTCGGGCGCGTTGGGTATGAGATCAACTTCAACCGCTACTTCTACAAGTACGTGCCACCCCGCCCGCTCGAAGAGATCGATGCCGAGTTGAAGGCCCTGGAGGCAGAGATCGCAGGTCTGCTGCAGGAGGTGGTTGAGTGATCACACTCCAAGAGCGCGTTCACGCCGCTCCGAAACCGGACAACTGGCAGCTGGACAAGCTACACCAGGTGTTTCGCGTCCGCCGCGGCAACAAGAATAGTGGGATGAAAGAGGATAACCTTCTGTCGCTGAGTTACGGGCGCATCATTCAGAAAGATATCGACACCGCAGATGGTTTGCTGCCCGAGAATTTCGAAGGATATCAGATTGTCGAACCGGGCAATATCGTTCTTCGTCTGACAGACCTACAAAACGACAAACGTAGTCTGCGGCAGGGTCTCGTCACTCAGCGCGGAATCATCACGTCGGCGTATGACGCGGTCGAAGTTCAACGCGACAATGATCCTCGCTTCTGGTTCTACTCATTGCTCGCGCTCGATTTGGCGAAGCACTACTATTCCCTTGGTGGCGGTGTTCGTCAGTCTGTGAAGTTCGCTGACTTTCCAAACGACTGGGTATACCGCCCCGACCTCACCACCCAACGCCAGATTGCCGACTTTCTGGACCGTGAGACCGCAAGAATAGACCTCCTCTTAACCAAGAAGCAGAGATTGATGAGCTTATTGGAGGAGAAGTTGTCCATCGAAGTTAGGAGGATCGTGACCGGAACAAATGAAGGGGAAGACCAAGCGAACAATTGCTCCAACGGCAATTGGATTGGAGAGCATCATCGCGGGTGGAGTCTAACTAAAGCAAAGTATGTATCCAGAATAATCGTACCACAGCGGGCCAAACCCGAGCTGAATGAAACAGAAGGTTTGCCATGGGTAACGGCAGACCTGCTTCAGTCAGATGAAATTTCAAATGATTCAGCGAAATATTTCATAACAACAAAGGCTATCAGCGCCACTGCATCCACAATATTCCCGAAAAATACAGTCTTGGCGAGTTGTGTGGGAACCTTTGGAAAGGCAACGACAGCTAGGGTTGACTGCGTCCCGAACCAACAGATTCAGGGATTTGTATGCTCACAAGATATTCTCCCTGAATACCTTTTGGAAATTGTGAGACTGTGTCGGCAGTACTTCGATGCCGTGTCTACAACAACGACAATACGATATGTAAATCGGCAAGGTTTTGAGAACATGCCGGTGCTACTCCCGCCTCTGGCTGACCAACAAGGTGTCCTGACCAAGTTGAATGGACGAAAACGAAAATATAATGAACTGATGAGAGCGATCTCTGGCTCCATCGACCGCCTTAAAGAATACCGCTCCGCCCTGATCACTGCCGCGGTCACGGGCCAGATCGACGTCTCGACCTGGGGCAAGCAAGGCAAGACCGAGCGCCACCTCGAGAAACTCGAAGCGGAGGCATCACAATGAGCGAGGGGCGCGGGCGTTCCCTAAGACTGTTCTTTGTAGACGGTCGACCTGAAGGCATGCGGACGGCTGAGACGCCTAACTGGCCGGGTCACGTGCTGGTCGCTCCAAGAACGCAGCTTCCTCAAGCTTTAACGCGTCCTGAGGCTACACGCACAGGCGTATATTTGCTCCTTGGCGAGAAAGAGGACGAAGACTGCATTTATGTTGGTGAGGGTGACAACATGTCGTCCCGGATTCGGTCTCATCATGCAGCTAAAGATTGGTGGCAAACAGTTGTTTTCATTTCGAATCAAGCCAACACCTTAAACAAGGCGGAAATCCGATATCTCGAGGCGCGCCTGATCCATGAGGCTCGTGTAAAGACGGACAATGTAACAAGCCCGACGCCGCAAGGTCTGTCAGAAGCCGGTCGCGCGGACATGGAGACATTCCTGGACAACCTGATCGCAATCCTACCGGCTGTCAGGATCGATGCGTTTCTCTCCAAAACACGACCGTCAAAAGTCGATACTGCGGATTCGCCAACACCTTCTGTAAGATTCATCCTAAGAAACCTGACACAAGGCATAACAGCCCACGCCCAACTGATTGATGGAGAGTTCGTTGTCCTGAAAGATTCGGACGCTCGTTTGAAATGGTCGTCGGACTCAAAAGAGCATCACTCCTACAAGAGACGACACGAGGAGCTTCTTGAGTCAGGTGTCCTGATGCCTGTTGGCGACTTGTGTAAGTTCAATGAAAACTATGCATTCCCCAGTGTTTCTGCAGCCGCTGCTGTCATCAATGGACGTCCGACCAGCGGGCCAAGGGAGTGGAAAATCGAAGGAACAAACGAAACCTACGCCGATTGGGAGAAGAAACAGATTGGCGGCGGTGACGGCGCCCAAGACGGAAACGGAGATTGCTCAGACAGCGGCGACGACAATCCAAGAGAGGTATCGTAGTGCAGCTTTCTAAGCGTAATCTTCACACTGAGCGTGTCGTCCAGGAGCATCTGGTCGAACAGCTGATCGACCAGCAAGGTTTCAGAAGACGCCAGCCGACCAACCATGACCGCGCATTGGCCGTGGACCGCGGCCTTGTCGTTGAGTTCCTGTCCAGCTCGCAACCGGAAGAATGGGCCAAGCTGGTCGACCACTATGCGGGGCAAGCCGAAGAAACGCTGTTCGACCAGCTGGCTCGGGCACTCAAGGACCGCGGGGCGCTGGATGTTCTCCGCCGCGGCCTGAAGCTTGTGCCCGGCATCAAGTTCAGCCTTTGCTTCTTCAAGCCCGCCTCAGCGCTCAATCCGGATCTCATCCGCAAGTTCAATTCGAACATCCTGTCGGTCATTGAAGAGGTCGAGTACAGCACCAAGCACGGCGGGCGCATCGATGTGGTGTTGTTCGTCAACGGCCTGCCAGTTGCGACGATGGAGCTAAAGAACAGCCTCACAGGTACGACGCACAAGCACGCAGAGAAGCAGTACAAGACGGACCGCTCGCCAGCAGGAGAACCCCTCCTGACCTTCAAGCGTGGCGCACTGGTCCACTTCGCGGTCGACCAGGACTATATCTCGATGGCGACCCGGCTGATGAACGGTAAGACGCGGTTCCTGCCGTTCAACCGGGGCCGGGATGGCGGCGCGGGGAATCCGGACATCGAAGGTGAGTTCCGGATCGCCTATCTCTATGAGGACCAGCCAGAGGGCAAGGCCGTGCTTGGCCGGGAGATCCTGCTCGACATCATCGGGCGGTTTGTCTTCGTCGAGCGGGAAGAGAAAGAGCGCGACGATGGCACGATCGTAGTTGAGGAGACCCTGATCTTTCCACGCTTCCAGCAGCTGGATGCTGTGCGCAAGCTCATGGCGCACGCAAAGGCACTTGGTCCTGGGCAGAACTACCTGATCCAGCACTCGGCGGGATCTGGCAAGTCCAACACGATAGGCTGGGCCGCCCATCAGGCCGTCAACCTCCACACCGATGCGGATGAGCCGGTGTTCCACACGGCTATCATCGTGACCGATCGCCTTGTGCTCGACCGACAACTCCAGAAGACCGTGACGGACCTTGAGCAGACGCCAGGCGTTGTGAAGACCATTGACGGCACATCTCGTCAGCTGAAGGCGGCCATTCAGGGCGGCGCGAAGATCATCGTGACGACGATCCAGAAGTTTTCCACAGAGCACCTCAAGGTCGTCTCAGGCCAAGCTGATCGACGCTTTGTCGTGATCGTGGATGAGGCCCACGGCTCACAATCGGGGAAGTCAGCACAAGCGCTGTCTCAGGCCCTCACACGGGAAGAAGAGGAACAACTGCCGCCCGATGCACTTGAGGAGGTCATCGCCGCTTACCAGCGCGAGCGAGGCCCACAGAAGAACATCTCCTACTTCGCGTTCACGGCGACCCCGCGCAACGTCACCCTGGAACGCTTCGGGACCAAGGGGGCAGACGGACTGCCCCAACCATTCCACCTCTACTCCATGAGGCAAGCGATTGAGGAAGGCTTCATCCTCGACGTGCTGCAGAACTACATGACCTACAAGGCGTACTACGCGCTGGAGAAGGCCATTGAGGACGAGCCAAAGTTCCAGGGGAGCACGGCGCAGCGCAAGGTGGCGAGGTTTGCAAAGCTGCACCCCACAGCCATCGCGCAAAAGGTCGAGGTTATCGTCGAGCACTTCCGCCGCCATGTGATGCAGGAGCTCGATGGGCAAGGCAAGGCAATGGTGGTGACAGGAAGCCGCGAGGAGGCGTTCCGCTATCACCGCGCCATCGAGCATTACATCAAGGAGAACGGCTATCCCCTGGGGGCGCTGGTGGCCTTCTCAGGTGACCTGGAGATCGACGGGCACAAGTACACTGAAGCCGAGATCAACGGGTTTGCCGAGACGGAACTCACCAAGCGCTTCGACAAGGGTGACTACCATGTCCTGGTCGTGGCCGAGAAATACCAAACCGGTTTCGACCAGCCGAAGCTGTGCGCCATGTATGTCGACAGGAAGCTCTCAGGGCTGCAGGCCGTGCAGACCCTGTCACGCCTCAACCGGACCAAGTCAGGCAAATCGCGGACCTATGTGCTGGACTTCCAGAACTCGATTGAAGACATCCAGAACGCCTTCCGGCCCTACTTTGAGACGACCAGCCTGGAAGCCAATTCCGACCCCAACCAGATCTACATCCTGCAAGATCGCCTCAAGGGCTTTGGTTTCCTGGACCAGGCAGAGATCGACCGGTTTGCTGAGCTGTTCTACGCGCGCAAGCTGACCGCTCAGGACAGGATCGCCATCGAGGCGCTCATTCGCAACGCTGTGGCGCGGTTCGAAGCGGAACAGGAAGAAGCCCAGCAGGAGGAGTTCCGCCAGCTGCTGAAGAGCTACCAGCGCTTCTACACCTTCCTCGCTCAGATCATGGCGCTGGAAGATCCTGACCTGGAGAAGCTCTATGAGTACGCCAGCTGGCTCTCTCGCCTGCTTCCTGGACGCGAGCCACCAGAGGACATCGAGATCACTGACGAGATGCTGCGGCTACAGGCCATCAGGATAGAGCAGAAGGAAAGCGGGAGGGCCTCTCTGTCTCCCGGCGATGAAGCGAAACTGACACCTATCAGCGAGTTCGCAGCGAAGCCTTTCACCGAGGAAGAAGAGAAGTCGCTCTCAGAGATCATCGAGGCGTTCAACTCCAAGCACGGTACCGAGTTCTCTGAGTCCGACTTCCTGCGGTTCGAGGCGGTGAAGGACACGATCCTCGATGCGGACATGATCGCGACCCTGTTGAACAACCCGCCCGATGTTTCGAAGGGCGCCTTCGACCAGGCCTTCTACAAGGGCGCCATACGCGCCTTCCAGCGGGACCGCGAGATGCAGAACGTCATCCTGAGTGACCCTGAGGCCAGGGACCGGGTGTTCGCCCTGATGTTCTCAAGGGCGCTCAGGCAGGTGCGGGAAAACGCTTAAAGAAAACCCCCGCTCAGCAGGACCGAGCGGGGGCTAGTTCACACACACATTGGTGGAGAACACCAACGTTGTTGATAAGTTAGGAGCGGCCTCGGCTATTGTCAAACAGACCTCGAAATCGCGCCCAAACAGGCTATCTGGAGCCGTTTTCGTGCAACTCGTCCTTTTAACGTAAATGCTCGGCGATTCGATCTTCCCAGCGAAGACAGGCCGCGGAGGCCAACCTAAGCCGAGTTGGTCCCATCCTTATCTGGCTTATAAGGTGGGCCTCCCTGCCCCCCCTTAGTATCGCTTAGGAGAGACACTAAGTGATGACGACAATGGAGATAACTCCATCAAGTTAACCCCCCAAACCAAGCCCATTAGGCCTACCCTTAGGTTTACTCAGTGTTGGAGCACCAATGAAGACAGACCAACAATCCCGTCCCTGGGATCCTGCCACCATTGCCAACTCAACCTGCGCTAACGCTCTCGTAGACCAAGCGCTAGAAGCCCAGTTCCAGGCACGATCAAACAGAGGAGCCCTGAGTGGATCCGAGGCGCGTCGGAATCAAGGGGAGCGGGCCATCAAGGAACGGAGAACTGTTGAAGCATTGGTCCTAGATACACTAGCGCACCACCTCTCCGGCGTTCCCGAGCCTTTGGTCATCAAGCTGGACAAGAATTGGCTATCGGCCGGACCTAACGATCTGCTCGCCAGGAACCGAACGGTAAATGACCGACTCTATGATCTTGAAATCGCCAATTGGATCGGTGTGGATCGATCCGCAAAGATCAATAATCGCTATGTAACGTTCATCTGGGCCGGTCCCGAACTCTTGACTGCAGTCGCCCATCTCAATGTCACTGCGGATGACATCGGAGTAGAGATTACATCCCCGGAGATCGAACTTCGCGGTCGAAAGCCACGGGGATTGGACAGCAGGCGCCCTGTCTTAGCCTTTGATCCAACCGAGCAGACCCTGACCATCGAGCGCAAGCTTACGATCATAAACCAGCACCTGCAAAGCGCCAAACTTAAAGCTAATCCCTACGGAAGCATCAGGATCGACGTTAGGCGCCGCCGGGTATCACGTGCGTTCCTGGACGGATCCTTCGAGCGGGGCGGCCGACTCAGCGGTCCAGCATTCTGGTTGAGCCTCCGTAAAGACATCCGCCGGGAAGCCCTTCGGATCGACGGAGAACCTATCGCGGAATTGGATATCCAGGCAGCCATGCCGTCGATTGCATATGCACTTGAGGGCACTCGCCCGGACGGTGACCCCTATACTCTGGACTCCCCCGGAGACATTCCGAGGGATGCGGTCAAATTGGCGTTGATGCAGATGCTCTGGAGTCACGTGAAGAAGGGAACACCCATGGCTGAGGCAGCTCGGTCAATGATTCCCAGAGCCTATCTAGCGGGCCAGGTGTTCGCCTTCATCCGGCAACGCAACCAACCAATCGCAGACAGGCTCGGCGCGCCTGATCCCTGTGGAGCAGAACTCATGTGGCATGAAAGCGAGATCATTATTGATGCGACGCTTAGATGCTTTGCCGCAGGTTTCTCCGCCTTGCCCCTTCATGACGCTCTGCTTGTACCATGTAGTCAGGCAGCAGCTGCCGCGAGTTCTACTGAGCGACGCCTTCGAGGAGCGACTGGGCGTGGCACCGACCATAACGTCGGAATTGTTCGATGGCAGCGCTGTGGGCGAGAGCTTCAGTGCCTAAGGGAAGCAATGTCACCAAACGAGCCCAACGGCCCAACCACATGTTCGCCTATTGTCGGGTGATCGGCTGCGGCCAACCAACTCGTGCCGGGACGACCAAGGGGCTGGACACAAGGTTCTGTCGGAGACATGCCGACCACTACAGTCGCCACGGGAGCCCATACAAACGATCTTACACTGCCAAGGAGCTAACCCCATACCGCAAGACTATCGGGGCGTGGCTCAAGAAGAACTTGGAGGATCGCTGGGTCGCGAATGCACTCGATCGCATCAATGGTCTGTATGCTCGCTCAGGGCCTCATGTAGAGGCGTTTCGTCTGGCGGGGATGTCTCCAACGGATCGCGCGCGAAAGGCCTGGGCGAGACTCAGAGAGGCCTCTGTGGCCCCCGTGAAAGTGCTCGAGGCCTGGCTCGTCGTTGAACTTGCGGTTCGCCTGGACGTTCAGCCCGATGGCACCCTCGAATTCAAGCGCGTACAGGGGGCAAAGCTCCTCCACAGGCTTGCTTCAGGATCCCACAAGCGCTGGGAACGAGAGATACCGAGACGTATCGCAAACCATATTACAACGGAGACGGTGGTGACCGAACTGCACAAGTATCCGCACAGCCGCGGGAAGGTCTTGCGGTATCTTGGACGAGATCTGGAAGAGGCTTGCGGGTTGGTCGTGTCGGAGCACATTGGCGCGTTGGTGGAAATCGCCCGGGTTGAGACAGGCTAAACTCGACGCCCCCATGACGCAGTCACGGGCGCAGTCGCAAGCTCTGTCTCGTCGCTTGTACAATCGATATATCATCTTAACAGTGCAGCCAAACGGAGACAGGATCGATGCTGTTCACCAGATACCAGCACTTCATTGAGGCCCCAATCAGTTACATAGGTGGGTGGTTATTTTTCTATTTTGCTTTCTTCATCGGGGAGCATGAAAACATATACCAATTGCCCAACCTGTGGGCCTCCAACCTGTCGACAGCCGCAGCCTTCATCGTTGTTCGATGGTGGTACGTTAACCGAGGCGAGAAACAGATGGTGCGCGCAAGGATGGTTATCAAAGTGAAGCGCTCTCTACTTTGTTCGACTTCAGAAGCTGTTGATGCATTCTACACGTTCCGTTGCAATGCAGAGTCGTCACGAAAGTGTGGCACCGCCATCCAATACAACCTAATTTCCTATTCGGCGGCGCAGTGCAGCGAGTGCTGGGACGCTCATTTCGAGAAATTCCGGGCTATGTCGTACGATAAACGCCAATCCGAAAATTAGCGTCAACCCATTCGCTTGATGCGCTGCACGCTCGATCGACTCACTCCAGTCTCATCAGCAACCTGAGTCTCTGTCTTACCTTCGCTCAAGAGCCGGTTCACCTCATCAGCCTTCATGCGGGCCGTGGGTTTCCTACCGGCATACTTACCCGCCGCCTTAGCCTTCGCGATGCCTTCTCGTTGGCGCTCCAGCATGATCTCCCGTTCGAACTCCGCGACAGACCCCAGGATACCAAGCATCAGCTTTCCTGTTGCATTGGACGTGTCGAGATCCATGGCGAGGATTCGGAGGGATGCTTGCTTGGCGCGGACCTTGTCGACGATCTCCATGAGGTCTCGTATGGAGCGCGCCAGCCTATCCAGCTTCGTGACGAGGAGCGTGTCGCCGTCGCGCAGGTAATCGAGCGCCTGAGACAGCCCATCTCGACGACCTTTCGCAGAGGTCTGTTCAGTGAACACCTTCTCGGCCCCTGCGGCCTGCAAATCACGGATCTGAGCCTCAAGCCCAGCCTCTTGGTCTACTGTTGATGTCCGTGCGTAACCGATGATCATGCTGAATCTCCAAGCTTCAATAGCTTCATGACCCTATGATGCTTTAAGCTTCAAAAGTCAAATACCACTCTTTTGACGCTCCATTGCAGCGGGGTCTGGAGGCGTCACTAGGGCTTGGTCTATTGAGTCCATCGGGCTTAACACCTTGATTATGCGGCACTTGCCCTGCCGCTAGTAATTGCCAGCGTTGATTCCCATATACCTTGTCCCTCCAACAATCAGAGATGTGATCACGCATGAATGCGCTTCCATTCGGATACCGGCCGCTTGGCTGGAAGAGCGATCTCACGGCACAAAGCTACATTGATCATATGAGCTCGGAGTTCGATAGACTATCCATAAGCCCCTATACCGATCTGCGTAGGTTCGAAGAAGCTTGGCGAAGCCTAGAGATACCAGCAACAGAGCGGCCCTGGATCCACGAATACATCGATCGCTCTATAGTGGAAGCTAACGTGAGTGGAGACGGCAGCCCGTCGCCGGATGATTTCGGATTTGAAATACACTTTGCGCTGAACCGACCTGGCAACTTCTCCATGAAATGGGAGCCGGACGAGATGACTTTCAAACGGTTTGGTATTCGAGGAGACTACAACCTCGCGATAGGTGGTCGACGCCCCCTCAATGAACTCGTTTTCATCAAAGGTGTGGGTTATCTTTGCTTCCCTGATAACCGCAATGCACTGCAGAGCAATTCGACGAAGCCGACGTCAGATGAGTGTCTATCCAGTGACATGATTTGTTGCGTCCGAAGGCAGGTCGAAGAGACCTTTGAGGCGGTCAAACAGACTTGCAAAGTCAAGGTGTTCTCCTCATTCGAATTTGCATTTGAATTTGCATTTGAAGATCGAACACCCTCTCGTTCGGAGATTGAAGTCGAGAACCTGGTAGTGGGTTGGGATATCGCTCAGCTTTGATCATCGTAGGGGGGGCATGGGGGGGAACCTGCCGATGGGGCACTACTTCATGAGGGCTCGCATTTTTGGGGCAATTTTCAGTCTTCCCTAACGGGCGTTCCGATGCTTCCCGACGAGCCGAGCATGTCGTTTGGATACCCGCTCATACTCGGTTCGAACGTAGTAAGGGAAATTGGTGGGAAAGGGCGCATACTCGACTACATCGAACCTCCTCTCCGCCGCACGACCGGATAGAATCGCCTCCCAGTTCTCGACGTGCGCAAGAAACTCGACGACCGTTTGGGGCATCGTCTTAGAGGTAAAGAGGTGGGCGTTGGTTTCGATGATTTCACGCATCCGTCGGTTGCTCGGTTGAAACACCGATGAGTTCCACACATCACTTGCTTGAGAATTCTCATCCGTCAGCTGTTTGCCGCCTACGACGCTGCCAACAAGCTCCGCGTTACCAACAGAAAACTTTTCATAAATAGCCTGGTTGGACTCCGTGATGGCGTAGAGCGGCCCGTAGAGAAACTGTAACTGGTCCTCTACGAATTGAATTCTAGCAGCTCTTCGATCAGCCATGCGATTGAGCTGCCCATTCGCAAGGAAGGACAACAGAACCAAGATCGCCCCGCCCAGCAGGTTTGTGCTTGGCAGGTCAAAACCTCCAAATAGCGCATTAAAATCCATACCGATCATAAGGCATCGAGCTACACAAACGGCAAGTGTTGACCCTCAAATCAGTTTCACGTTCGTTTCCTTCGAACCGCACTTGGTGCAGCGGAGAGCCTTCGAGGAAAGAAGCCTTCGGGAAGACCCTAAAGCCTCTGGTTTGAAGAGTTGAGGCTGCTTTCGCTCCAATTCCGCAATCTCCTTCGTTGAGAAAACTTTCTGGTGCCCGCAATTACCACACTTCGCCCATGTGAAGGATTTTCCGCGAGCTGGGGACGCCTCTCGAAGAGGGACGGGTGCAGTCGCTTCCTGATTCTTTCCTGTCTTTAGTGGTGTGTCGAAGGCTGGATTGCGGGTCGCCCCGCTGGCCCCGCCCCGGCGTCCTTGTGTTTGGTGCTGTCTCGCAACGTTACGGGTGTTGCCCGCCTCTGAAACGACAATCGACCCAGGAGTCGAAATGAAATACTCGTGGAGCAACCTTGTATTTGATTTTCGTCTAGCAAAAAGAATGTTGCCAGCCATGAATCCTAAGGCGAGCTCAATGAGCGTTACGAATCCCCAATGCACGCCAAAGGTCATTGTGAAGCCTGCTACCAAGAGCACTCCCCGCGCAATCGTTGACTTTGTCGTGAACGCTCCGATGACTGTTCCCACTAAGAAGACACCGATCGCGTAGTGCAGTTGAAACACGGTTCTCTCCAGTAACGGTGACTTGGGGAACTGAAAGGCGACTGCCATTCTTTACAGGTCGACAAATCGAACCTTTTGATAGTAGCTCAACCTGTCGATGAAAACAAAGCTTTCATCAAACTGGGGCCAGTTGAATACGAGGAATGGTTGATGCAGGTAAACGCTCTAAAACTTCAACATTTAATCGAACACGATGTTCAGTACCGCATCCCGCTTTACCAACGCCCGTACGTCTGGAACGAAGAAGAACAGTGGCAATATCTCCTGGCCGATTTGGTTCGCCTAGCAGAAGCCACCATTGATGGACGAGAAATTCCAGATCACTTCATGGGGCCTACTGTCCACGAAGTGATGTCCGTTCCACCTGGCACGCAACCAACTCGGTTGGTCATCGACGGCCAACAGCGACTTACCACGCTCCAGCTTATAACCAAGGCGTGCCATGACCTCTCGAAGTCAATCGGTTTCGACCGGTATTCGAACGCATTCGCGAGAATGGCCTTCAACGACCACGCCCTGAGCGAAGAGCCTGATGACAAATTCAAGGTGCTTCCAACCAATGCCGACCGAGACGCGTTTCGTGACGTCATGAGCGCTGAGAATCCTGAAACCATGCTCGCAAGCATGGGCTTCAAAGCGAATACCGCTTCAACTGGCAAACCAATTCCAGATGCCTATCTGTATTTTTATCGCAATATCCTGGATTGGGTCATGGAAGGCGAAATACCTGACAATCGATTGTCTGCCCTGCATGGTGCCATTTCCGGCCAGCTCGTCATGGTTGTCATCGAGCTTGGCAAGGACGATGACGCTCAAATGATCTTCGAAACGATGAACGCCCGGGGGGCGCCGCTTCTTGCAGCTGATCTGGTGAAAAACTCCCTGCTGAGCGAATTAGATCGGGAGGGCGCCAATCTCGAGAGATCATATCGTGTCTATTGGGAAGACTTTGACAAAGACAGCAACTTCTGGCGACACCAGATCGGAAGGGGCCATGCACGGAAACCACGATTGGAATTGCTCATGCAGCATGCAATCAGCCTTATCTCCCAACAGGAAGTCGTCCCATCCGAACTCTACTTATCGTACCGTCGCTATGCGGATAGTTCGGGGGCAGCATCAGCTGCCGATCGCCTAAAGAGATTCCAGTCCATTGGAAAAATTTACAAGAGGCTGGTCAACGGCGTTGAAGATTTCAAATTGCAGACATTTTTGTACCGTCTTGAAGCTATGGACACCGGGACGGCCTATCCATTTCTGATATCCATGCTCGAACATCATCCCGGCGAAACGGAGCTTCATGGACGAGTTACAGATCTGATAGAATCTTTCCTGGTGCGCAGAATGATTTGCCGACTGGATACCAGAGGATATAATCGACTGTTCCTCGATCTCGTTCAGTCGGCCGACTCTAAATCCGCTGATCTGCCGGGCGTCGTTCAAGCTCGGCTGCTGGAGAGCCAGGGCGATAACGAACGATGGCCAAACGACGCAGAGTTTCTGAACGCCTGGATGACGCTCCCAATCTACTCAAAGCTCACGCGCTCGCGCGTTCGGATGCTACTCGAGGCATTGGAAGAGGCGAAGAGAACGGCGAAAACCGAAGAGCGCCGTTGCCAACGTAATTTGACGATTGAACATGTACTCCCTCAAACGTGGGAAGAACATTGGCCGCTCGCAGAGGGGCCCGAAAAAGTCGCAGCTCAAATACGACGTGATGCTCATTTGCATTCGATTGGAAATTTAACGTTGCTCACAAATCGACTGAATATTGCGCAGCAAAATTACCCGTGGATGAGTTTTCTCAGTGTCCGCGGTCAACAGATTCCAGGCAAGCGATCAGCTCTAAACGAGCAGTCGGTTCTACTTCTCAACAGAGAGCTTGCCGAGAATGACAAATGGGATGACGATCTTATCGAACAACGAAGCGCGAATTTGTTCCAAACAGCGAAGCAAATCTGGGCGTATCCCGAATCTGTTTAGCTATTCGCCGATCCAAAGCTTTTCGGCGCCGACTGAGCCTTGGATAGTCTCCCATAGTTAGTTTTGCTGCACTACCGGGATGCGAGGATTCAGGATGGCATTCGTTCTGGAAACCCAAAAAACGTTCGGTGCTTATTCAAATAGACGCATTGCTGTGGACGGAATGGTCCAACTCTTTGGTCTGATAGATTCTGCAAGCCAAGTTTTTCCAATGTCGCGCTACTGCAATTGTCGCCGACTAGCACATCGCCATCGTCTGCGAATGAAATCCTGCCTCGATCAAACAAGCGATCTATCGTCGGCGTAAGAAGTAAACCATTATTGCCATCAAGTCGCTGTTGAGCCGTCTCGCACTCGCGCCAAGGCAGAATATGGCTAGCAATTAGAAGGTGCTCATCCTCGACACCTGTAACACGACACGCTCGCTCAATCGCCATCACATTTCTCCGAAACGTTCCTTGCCCTCGACGAGCTTGGATGAGCGATTGTCGCTCAGTTTCGCCAAGGGTGGAATCGTTCCTAATATTGCGCTCAATGTCATCCTCAGCGCTGTCCAACAAATCCGAACCTTCATTCGACAATTGGTCCGCCCAGCTCTTCAACGAGAGTCCCGTCGCAATATGAAACCATTTTTCGCGCCCACTGCAGTTGGAGCCCTGCACGACCCCCCCAGCTTGAGATGGACTATTAAACTCGAAATCTTCTTTGAATATATAGAGATCAGGATCTTCCGGATGAGGCGCCAAGATTCGCTTCGCGACAAGATCAATCCGCAACGCCTCTTCCCGCTTCTTATTCGCAGTACTTTGAGCGATAGCGGTAGACCCTTTGGCAACAATCATCCGCTCACCATCGAGCAGCCGTGCTGTTGCGTTTGCCGGTGGACGTTGAAAGCGAAAAATCTCCACTCGTTCAGTCATATTCTTTTTCTCCATGTAAGTTGGATTGTTCTGAATGGTTCAAAACCTCACAGAAAAAGTTTATCTGTTCCATCTGCTTGAGATCGGCGACCGCTGTCGTCGCAAGGCTGGGGTGGCCGACGACGATTGCGAGAGCTTGGGCCCGAGAGATCGCGACGTTTAAGCGGTTCTTCGAGAACAAAAAGTCGATACCGCGGGGGCTTTCCGATGCATCGGAAGTGCACATTGAAAGGATAACCACCGGCGCTTCTTGGCCCTGAAACTTATCGACTGTACCAACACGGGCGCCCGGTCCGAGAGCAGCTTTGAGCTTGTTGACCTGATAGTTATAAGGCGCAACGATCAGCATATCGTTTGGACCAATTTTTTTTGGCCTACCTTGCGCGTCCGGCCAAAGCTCTGCGCCGGTCAACTCACTAATCAAGACCTTGATCACCGCGACTTCCTCATCGCTCGCCTGTGTGTTGCCCTGATGCTCAACTGGCACAAAGCAGATGCCGGACTGTTTCTTTATCGTCGGTCCGTTGACTTTGATCACATGCTCTAGCGTCCTTGAGTTGGACCCGAGCCGGCCGTCATAGACCTGATCCGAAATCAGACCGCAAACGTCCGGATGCATGCGGTAGGTCTCGGGCAGAAAGACGCCAAGATCGTCTGGAATCGTCGCCTTGCCCTGAAGTAGAAAGTCAAGGATCGACTGGCCGCTGTTGCCTGGGTGGACACCTTGGGTTGGCTGGGACAGTTGCATCTGATCACCCATCAGCACAATGTTGCGCGTGGACTGGCTCATACCTATCAGGTTCGCGATCGAAACCTGGCCCGCTTCGTCGATGAACAGGTAATCGAACTCGCTTTCGACCGCTTCACTTGCGAATGCCCACGCTGTTCCACCTAGGCAGACAGTTCTGGGAAGCGAAACATTTTTTATGGTGCCTGCGTGTACAATGTCACCGCGTTCGAAGATGGGATCAGTCTGGTCGCTATGAACCTTGATCAGGCTCGCCGTGATGCCCTGCTGTTTGATATGATCCGCCACCCCCTCTAGAAGATTATTGATTGCCTTATGACTGTTGGAGGAAATCCCAACGCGCAAGCCGCGCCGAAGAAGCTCGCCGATGATATGCTTGGCAGTATAAGTTTTCCCGGCGCCAGGCGGACCCTGAATGCACAGATAACTCGAGTCGAGATTCGCGGCGGCCTCTATCACCTCCACCAAGAAGTCTGATTTGTTCTTCAAGATCGGGCCTTCGGTATTTCCCGTGATGTTGGGTCTACGGCGAGCCAGAAAGTCAGCGATAGCCCGCGGCTCGGCTGAACCACTCACTAGATTGTCGACAACATACTCGATGGCGCCAGGAATAGGTTTCGGATTGACGTATTCGTCCGGCAGTAGATTCATCCGTGATGGCAGGTCATTTTTCGAAGCGAAGCTGATAGTCCCTGTTTCAGGATCATATTCTTTAGTCGTCACTTTCATGAGATCTTGGTCAAGCACATAAAAACTTTTCGCCTTGCCTTTGAAGGGCTGGTCTACATCAAAGCGAAATTCGGAAATCGGATGGCCCCGCGTTGGCTTCCATGAAGGCTTATCTGTTCGCTCCACCCCTGCTATGCAGTCCATGTCGTCGTAAATTTCGTCCTCCGACCAACCCTGTCGATCGAAATATCGCCACCACATAGGCTTATGCTCTCGCCGATGAAACTCCAGCGACCACGCGAGCGTCTCAAGCATATCCGCAGCCCGTTTGTCCGTTTCATTCTCAGCCCTCAAGAGCAAGCGGTCCCTGAGAAGCAGCCTTTTGGTGATCTCCTCTCCAATTTCTTGCTCTCCGGCGCCAACCGGTCCGGCGAAAACGATCTCGTGTTTAGACTGCTCGTTGCGCAGCCACGCCGCCAATTCCTGCGTGCTGTTGCAATCGTCAATATTGTATTCTCGGATGGACTTAAGTACCTCCGAAGTCTGCCAAGTATCACCGTCCGGATTCTCGCGCCAAGCTTCATATACGAGAATACTGTCGGCCCCTGTCGCGACGTCAGTGGCGCGTTTGCTTCGATAAATGTGCTCGACACTCTTAATTGAGTAATTTGGGGTTCCGATGATGAGCCCCTGACGCACGACCGAAAATAGGTCAACGAACACGTGGTTGCGGAGCAGATTGTCGACCTGCTCTTCGCAAACGCCATAGCGTCCCATAAGGCGTCGAACGGCAGTCACCTCATAGGCCGCATAGTGATAGATTCGCATTGTTGGGTCGGAGCGCCACCGAGCGTAGACCCAGTCTATAAATCCGCTGAACGCAACCTTCTCTTGCTTTTCGTTGTGTGCCCAGAAATCACGGAACTGGCGTTGGCCCGAGTTGTCGAAGTAGGCAGCGCCCCAGAGGTATTCGAGCCCCCCTTCGATCATTGGGTAGCCCTCGATGTCAAAGAACACATCATTCGGGCTGGCAGGCGGCAGCAGCGACAAGCCTCGTGGAAGCGCGGAGTCATGCGGCAAAACTTCATAAAGTGGGACGTCTTCGGTCACCGAAGCCAGTTGCAGTGCTGCCTGAAACTTGAACCGGGTAAGCGTCTCATCGCCCATGCCTTGAACTTTTTGTAGTGGCGTCCGAGCGAGTTCGGTCAAGGTCGTGACCCCGGCGCGCTCCAGTGCAAGCACTTGCGAGCGACGCATATTTGCGACTCTCGAGAGATGATCGCGCTTCTCCAGAAGATCGGCCGCCAAATTGCTCCACCTACCGTGCGTGACACTTGCTGCTGGATCGGGTGTCGGTCCGTCGGTATCGTGGAAATCGAGGAACCGGTTCTTCAGGGACTGATAATAGGCGAAGTAGGATGCGACCCGGAGATCGACCTTGGTTCCGTCGCCTAGCACGACTGACATTCGTTCTGGCCTAAGCCCCTGCATGGCTTCCAGCATATCAACATAGCAAGCCAGCTGGATGGCGAAGTAGGGCTTCACCTTGTGGGATAACTTCGTGTCCCAAACTTCATAGTGGAAATCGCCGAACCAGGACTTCCCGGGGACTCTGACCAGAAAGTCCGCAAAGCCTGCAAAACGTCCCAGTGCAAGATAGCCTTGGGCGATGATCATCCGCCCAGCCTGCATCGCTTCAAGCGTCATCCGCGCGCGGTCATCCGGTTCGACGGTTTCGATACTAACGACGTCCCTTCCTGCAGCCGAAAGGTCATTTAGAAACTTCTTCTCGTGCGCATCCCCCTTCCGCTGAAGGTTCAGCAGCATTGGGTCGGCCTTGTCCATCAACTCCGATAGATATGGGTCAAAAAGGCGCTTGCGCTCCATTGCCGAAGCGAACGGAGATTCCATGAAGGTGATCAGGTCGGAAGGCGAGAACAAAATCCCGGTGTCGGTGAGTTTCACTTAAGAATCCCTCTTGGTCGGTTGTGGCGGCCGACCGACGCTGGTTACCGCGCCCGCCTGAAATCGCACTTGGGCGGGTCCGCCGAGATTCGTAACATCCGCTCAGTATTACGGCGAGAAATTCCGTGAGGCGCATGAATGCTCTTAGACGACATGGTGACACTGACAGGTACAAAGAAATAGATTTTAGAGATTGTACCCGAAAAACTAGACGCCCCCAACCATATGAATTATATGGAATTTATTGAGAACGAATTCGAGGGATCAGTCCTCTTCTGGCACCATGCCGCTCTCCGGAGCGGTTTTTTCTTGTCCAAAATCACCAATAAATACAGCAGAAATGGCCATTTCTGAGGCGATTTACGTCCGAGTTTGTCTGATGCATTTTGCAACACGTGTGCTGCGGGGCGCAAAAGGCGAAGATGCAATGTGCAGCAATCGCCCGCTTGTCTCGGCATAGCACACTGATTCTTTTGACAAAATATTCTGCGTTGAAAATTGCAGTACGTCGTCTGTCTAGTGAGGCGTTCGGAATTGTCGCAATTTTTCAAATCCAGGCAGAAGATGGGACATTTCCATCTGGCCGCTCTGCGCGCCGGCTTGGCGACGCTGTGCATGGCTGTTGTTGCCGGATGCGTGGGCTCATTCGACGTACCACGCAATCTGGCGGACATGCGGACGGAGGGGTACCAGGCCCAGCGTCAGCCGATGTCGGAAGAGCCCCTTGGCCTTCCATATACGACATCCGCCTATCAGAATGCCGGCCGGTGTGCAGATCTGGATCTGGCGCTATCAGCCGACAATGGTGGTGCACATATTCCGCTGCTCAGGGATGACGAGCTGATCCTGTCACCGGGGGACCTGGTCCGGGTCGAGATCGTGCGTGGCGAAGGATTCGAGGGAGAGTTTGTTGTCGCTCCGGACGGTTATATCCGGATGCCATACATAGGTGACGTGCCAGCGGGCGGCACAAGCCTGGAGGCGCTTGAGCATTCTGTTTCCAGGCTGCTGGTAGCAGGAGATTTCTTTCAACCTGGATTTGTGAGAACCAGTGTTTCTGTCCTTCACTGGGCTCCTGTGCAGGTGTCGGTGTCCGGCGCAGTTTTCCAGACAGGCAACGTCGTTCTGAATGAACGCAAGGCGGAAGATGAGTCCGCACCGAGACTGAAGGCGTCTGGAGACTTGGCTGTCCAGAGAACACTGTCGGCCGCCCTTGTCGCGGCGGCTGGCGTACGGCCGGACGCCGACTTGCGAAACGTAATTCTGGTGCGCGCCGGAAACCGCCGGATGCTTGATATGAGCGGCGTCCTGAATGGGGGGCGACTGGAGGATCCGCTTCTTGTGGCTGGCGATAGGATACATGTTCCGTCTCGGGAATGCTTTCAGCTTGCACTGGCACGTCCGTCGCGAATAACGCCGCCCGGCGTCCGGGTATTCATGTCCAATCTCACGCAGCCCGCCGCGTCCAATGGGGCGTCGGCGATTGGTCGGGAAGCGACTAGCCTGCCTTACGGCACGCGGTTTCTCCAGGGGTTGATATCGGCGAACTGTGTCGGAGGCACGCAGTCGACCAATGCGCGCCGTTGGGGCGTCCTGATTTCACGAAACCCGGTCACCGAAGAAAGCGAAGTAATCGCGCGGTCGATAGAGGACCTCGTCCGCCGGGCGGATCGCGATGACTTCAACCCGGTGCTTCTGCCCAATGACGCGATAGCCTGTTACGACTCTCACGTCACCAATGTCCGGGACGTGCTTTCGCTCGTACTGGGATCAACAGTGCCAGTCCTAAATGCCGCCCTTATCGGGGGGCTTGCAGAGTGAGATTCTGGCCCATCCTGACCGGTGGTCCAGCAGAAGGCAGATACCGGCGATACGCCTTCGTTCTGCTGGGTGGTTACGGCGCGATCCTGGCGATCGCACTTGCGTTTATCCTTTTTAGTCCACGTGTCTATGAGAGTGGCTTCACGATCATTTTGCCGGGCGCAGGCCCGTCATCCTCGGTAAACCTGGAATCGCTCGGGCAGGCTAGTAGCAATTCCGTCTCGCCCTTCGGCGACCACAGTCTGAGCCCCACCGAGAACTACAAGCGCCTTCTACAATCCTACCGATTACGCGGAATCGTTGCGGATGAGGTTGGGCGCTCAATTGCCGACACGCCGGCGCCTCAGGTGCGATTGGCGAACCAGACCAAGCTCATGTACGTGTCCCTGAAGGGCGCTTCAGGAGATGAAGTGAAGCGTCTTGCAGACGCATGGCTCGGCGCATTCGAACACCAGCTCGCTGAGTTGCGAGTGGAAGAGCAAGCTATCCGGGAAGAAGCATACCGCAACACGATCAGAAGATTCCAAACGGCGGTTGATGTCGCGCAGCAAAGCATCGTCGATTTTCAGACGGAAACTGGCCTGATGTCGTTGGAACAGTTTCAGCAGGAGGTGTCGCGTGGAAACGCGCTAAGGTCAGATCTGGTGAGTGCCGAAACGGAAGCATCCTCACTTCGCGGAGAACTGGATCAGATAACAGGGCTTCTCGATCTGACACCCGAGAAGGCCGCAGACTTTCTGACGCTCCAGTCAGATGCGAGCTTCCAGGCTTTGTCTAAAGCGTTGTCAGAGGTAGAAATACAGTACGCCGAGCTCTGCCGGATGTTTGGAATAAATCACCCCGATCTGGCGGCTGTCGTTGAGGAAATGGGGGGCTTAGGTGCGGCGCGTAATTCGCGGGGCAGGATGTTGATAGGCGCCAAGGCGTTCTCGCAATTTGAGGGAAGCCATTTCATTCAGTCCAGCGAGTTTTCCGGGTTGGCGGGAGAACTCCTGAATTTGTCTGCCGATTACGAAGGGGAAAGGCAGCGTCTCGAAACGATCCGCCGCCAGCTCAAGGAAAATCAGGTCAGCATTCAGGCGCTCGCCGAGCCGGCGGCGCGTCTTGAAGCCTTGCTACGTGTACATAAAGTTGCGGAAACAGTGCTGGCATCCGCTTTGGCGCGGATCGATTCGAATCGCACAGACATATTCGCCTCCTATCCGCTCACTCAGATTATTGAGACTCCAGTTTTGCCGGGCTCACCCGTCTCTCCGTCCAGGAAATTGGCAGCCCTTGGGGCGATTGCGACACTGTTTCTCTACACCATCGGACTGGTATTGCTTTGGATACGGCTTCCAATAATTCGCGCCCTGCTGAAGACCATATAGTCTTCTGGTCTCTCGCTGTCACCTGGCCGGTTTATGCCGTAGGGGGACTGTATGTGCTTGGGCCAGTACTCGCTGTAGCGTTGACAGGGCTGATCCTGCTTAGATCCTATCTGGCGGGAACCCGGCTGAACAATACCAAATTAGAACCGGTGCCAGTCGGAGTCTGGTTCTGGATCGCGGGCATGGCGCTCATGTTGATGGCTTTGGCGATAGCGCACATGAATCAGCGGCTTGGACTCGGTCAGACGATCAAGTCGACGATCGGATGGGCCAAGGGTTGGGCGCTTCTTGCCATGTTTCCGCTTGCTGGCGCCTGCCTGAACATTCGTCTGCAAACGATAATTGTCGCAGCCCGTGCTGTCGCTGCGGGAACACTGATCGTCACCCCCGCATTCATGCTGGCGCCGCTCCTGGGGATGCCGGAGGTGCTATACGTATCCCCATTCAAATTTGTCGGCGGTCCGGGGCCAGAGTTCTTTGCTGTCCAGCTTTACTCCATAGAACCCACAGACGGGTCGACGCGGCTGAGATACTTCACGCCCTGGTCTCCCGCAGCAGGCCTGATAGGAAATTTCTATCTTGTCTTCGCATTGGCGGACCGCAGCCGGTTTTGGAAGCTGATAGGGATCGTCTCAGCGGTCGCGATGATTGTCTTGTCAAAATCCCGGCTGGCTTTGGCCGTTGCGCTCATGGTCTGGCCTCTCACCATGGCCATCAGCAATTCGCGGAAACCGTCTTTGTGGCTGCTTGCGGCTTTTGGAGTCATGGCTCTTTCCCCGTTCGCTCAATCTCTTCTGGATATGCTCGAAGGAACACTGAATTCGGTGAAATCCATGCGGGCTGATTCCACCCGGGTAAGGGAGGCGCTTGGAGAAATTGCAGTGTACCGCTGGTGGACGGAGGCGCCCATTTGGGGGCACGGGATCGTGGAACGTGGTCCGCATTTTGTGGAGTTCATGCCGATCGGCAGTCACCACACCTGGTACGGACTGTTGTTCGTCAAAGGCGCGGTTGGTGTTCTGGCTTTGCTGGTGCCACTGATCTGGAGTCTGGCAGAGTTTGCGATATTGAGCATTCTGAAGTCTCGGGCAGGGCAGGTCGCGTTTGCAGTAACGGCAACGATGTTGCTCTACTCCGTTGGGGAAAACCTGGAGATTCTTGCCTATCTGATGTGGCCGGGACTTCTGGTCATGGGAATAGCGTTCTCTGAATGCCGCCGGCTTTCATCCATGCAGTAAGGCTGAGGTGTCAGGCGAAACTTTCCAGGCGCGGATACGAGCTCGTCTGGGTCAGCTGGCGTAACAGGTCTGCCCACGCATTGAGCATATCTTCAAATTCGCCAAACACATGCTCCCGGGCTCTTTTCCCTCGTCTTTCGAGATCCCGGCAATTCACCGCCTCGAGGATAGCCCGGCGAAGATCAACGACATCATTTGGGGCGTGCGAGAAGCTGTGATCCCCGATTTGACTTAGCAAACCGTCGGCGCGGGCGGCGATGATGGGACGGGCCGCCGCCCGCGCCTCCGTTCCGACAAGTCCGAAAGCTTCCCAAGGGGACGGGATGGAGATGCAGTCGGTGGTCGGAAGGAAGTGTTCCGGTTCTACGAATTCATTTTGAATGGTTACATGCGGCAGGGGTGCAGCAAGGCGGTAGAGCATGTCTGCTTCTGGTCCGCGGCCAGCGATGTGAAGTGTTGCCTCCGAAGGGGAAATTTCTTGCATAGCCTGCACTAGAAAGCGAAACCCCTTTTGCGGGTGAAACCGGCCATACGCGCCAATGCGAAGCGCGGGAGATTTCCGGCGCGCTGGTTCAAGTTTGAAGAATGCTCTATAGTCAAGGGACTGAGGAATAGTGGTTGTTCCGGCCGGCTGGGCCAGGGTGTTCTCCAAAATCCATTCATGTTGTTGGTGAGAGACCGCGACAACCATATCTGCCAGGCCATAAGCGTATCTCAACATCCGGTGAAAACGCCTCTGGTTTTCAACACAGTTCTCTTCAAAGCCTCTCGTATAACTGTGCTCGACAAGAATCAGCCGCCGGAAGCGCCCGCTGGTTTTGAGAGAAAAGAGTATTGGCAGCTTTCGCCAGTTCATCGTGAAGTGAACGACGCCGACGTCAAACTCCCGCTGTGGGCATTCGCGCCACGTATTCAGATTCAAGATTTCATGTCTGAAAGGCTCCGCCAGTTTCGGGTGATCGAAATTCCCGAGAGCACGCGTGACCCCACCTACTGAAACATCGTCCAGAATATGAGCAATCAGGGGGCGGCGATCCATAGTCATCCTTTCGAGAGACCCTGGCTGAGGGATCTCGCCGTAAACGCCGGGAAGTTACGCATAAGGATGGCTAGGCAGAGTGTTGCGCTTGTCTTCAGCGGCTCAGCCAGAAGCATTGCAGGGTGCTTCGCCAAAGATGACTTCAAAAGGCTCAAGGCCATCGCGCCATCGGACATGCGTATGCAGCGTCGGGCAAGATAGCGGAGTTGGTAAGCTTCGGCTTTCTTTTCCCAACGCTTGGCAAAGTCAGGGGCAATCGTCCGCACCTTATCTCTAACCTTGAGCCAGGATTCATACTGGCGGACGATATTTGCTGACAGACCACCCTCATTGATGCGGTAGCGGGTCAGGACACCGTCGATGCCTTCAAATTTCCACGCGGTCGTCAGGGCAATCCGGATCCAGCATTCGATGTCTTCGGATTGCCTGAAGCGTTCATCAAAATACTCCGGTTCGTTGCGCAATCCCAGAAAGGCGATGTCGTCGAATACGTCCCGCCGGATCACCGGAGCGGAGCCGTTCCCGACAGGGTTGCGAAGGAACACGATATCAGGGCGTATACGGAGTAGTCGGGGCCGCTGCACGACGCGAAGAGGCCGCCCATGATCGTCGGTCAGGGACGAAGCGGCGTAGCTGATCCCGACTTCCGGTGCTGAGTCCAGATGCTGGACATGAAGTGCGAGCTTGTTGGGTTCCCATGCGTCGTCTGAATCCAGAAATGCCAGATACATGCCTTTCGCATGTCGGATTCCGGTGTTTCGTGCACCGGCCAGTCCTCTGTTTTCCTGTGCGATGATGGTAATTCTCGAGTCTTTGTAGCTCTGGCAGATGCTGATAGAATTATCTGTTCCGCCATCATCAACAATGAGGAGTTCGAATCCCTCGAATGTCTGGCTGAGGACGGAGTCGATCGCCTCTCTCACATACGCCTCGGTATTATAGACCGGGACAATGACGGATACTGTCGGAGACGTAGTCATCGCGCAACCAGCTCCTTGAGGTACGGACCGGGCAGACATCCAAGGAGTGCGCCCAGGATCGTCAGTGTTGTACGCTTCGGTTGCCGGAGGATCAGGGACGGATTTCGGACCAAGCCAGTCCAGACATAAGCCAAGGCAAGCCCTGGGCGATGCATTCTCAAGGCCCTGCGGGCGAGTTGACGGTGGAACGAACCGTACGCGTTTCTGAGCATGCTAGCCGGCACATCCGGACAGGCCGTCTGCACGCTCACGATCAGGGACCGCCATCCCATTTGCATGGCCGTGAGATCGGAAGACTGACTGAAGGCGGATGACTGGTAGTAAAACCACTCAGCATCGACGCCCGATATTTCCCATCGGCGGCTCGCGGCAACCCTGACCAGCCAATCCTGATCCTCCGCAAAATCCAGTCCTGCGCCGAACTGACCGACATCTTCAAAGACTTCCCTGCGGCAGACGAGATTGGATGTGCTGCAGGTCGGGTTTTCAGCAAGCAGCTGTTCGAGTGAGAGGTTTGCAAAATGTGGCGTCAACAATCCGGCATTGCCGGTCGTGGCACAGAAGAACCGGGTCCGACTGAATACCACGCCGGAAGACGGTGATGCCTCCAGTTTCTCCAGCAATCCTTTCAGGCGCTCCGGGGCCCAGAAATCGTCAGCATCGAGAAAAGCTATCAGGCTGCCTATCACCAATTCCAGGCCGCGATTGCGGGCCGCGGATGGGCCGGCGTTTTCCTGTTGGTGAACCGTGATGCGAGAATCCCGGCGACAAAGGCTCTCACAGATTTGTGCCGTACCATCGTTAGAACCGTCATCGACAATGACCAGCTCCCAGCTTGTACAGGTCTGCGCCTGTACGCTCCGGATTGCCCGCACAATGGTGTTGGCGGCGTTATAGGCCGGCATGATTATGGAGTATTTGGGGGAGTGGTTCATGAGGAGGCGGTCTCCGGCCGGGGGGTGAGAACCGGTGTCCGATGGGGGGCTGACGCGGCAATGAAGAGGATTGTGACCGCGAGTGTGCCGGCCACGACCGAGGCGATACTGGCCGCGAACAGTCCGAGCGGCGCGAATACTGCGAAGGCGCAGAGAATGCTTGTGGTAAAGACAAGCGCTGAAAAGAACTCCTGGCCGGGACGGCCGTCGGCTCTGGCTTTCATTCGCAGGCTGTCCTGGATGAGCCGCGCGGTTCCGCCGAGGCAGATGATCGAAACGAGTGGCGCCGCGAAAGCCCAGTTGGCTCCGAAGACGATCGGCACATAAATGAGGGCCGCCGTCGCCTGCAGCAGGTAGGCTGCACTGAGCGGAAGGCCCAGTTTGAACACTGCCGACCGGTAAGCCCCGGACCGATCGTCAGAAGCACATAGATGCGGGTAGAGTGCACCAAGGAATCCGCGATTGAGCGCGGTCGATACACCCAGACCGGCATTGAACGCGAAATAGTAGATGCCCAGCGCATCGACGCCGAGCAGTGCGGAGACAATCAGTTTGTCGCCGTTCTCGCGGCAGGCCGTGACGAGTTCCGATGCCTGTACGAGACCAGCAAACCGAACGATTTCACCGACGGGGGCATACCCGGCGGCCCTGTCCCGGCGCCACGGGCCTCCCCTGCGGACGCCGAACAGCCAGATCGGAGCTGTCAGAAGCTTGGGAAGGACGATGGCCCAGGCGCCAAACCCGGTTAGCGCGAGAAGTGCGGTCAGCATATGGTCTGCCATTGCCTGGCTAGCACTGACCGATGCGAGCCGTTTCATGTTTTCGGCGCGCTGCAGCATGTAGGCGTGCAACAGGCCAAAGGGCATGATGAGGTAGACACCGGCCAGGGCGCCGATCATGAGACCGAGCGACCTGCCCGGCAGGAGGGCGTCCACCACGAAAGCTGCCGCGACCTGAAGGGTGGCAAGTGCCAAACAGACAGTCCACATCATGCGGTGGGCAGTGTTTGCGGTCCGGGCAAGATTATCAGCTGTCGCACGAATGACCGCAGCGCCGACTCCGTTCTCAGTGAAGATGCGGGTCAGTTCGAATACGGTCAAAGCCAGAGCTGCAATGCCGAAGGCTGTGGCGTCCAGTTGTCTGGCGAGCACGATGGCCGTGAAAATGCGTCCGATCCGGCTCACAGCTTCGGCCCCCGTCAGCCAGCCAAGGTTGCGGGTCAGCTTGCTGCGCATCAGGCGCTTTAGAAGTTTCACCAGGACAGACGGCATGTGGGCTCCGTGCGACTGTCTTGGTCAATTCAAGAATACGGCCAGTTCGTAAAGGCGCTTCGATCGCCGTAAAGCGCCTTGTTTTTATAGAATAAATATAATTTTGGCACGCCACGGGACTGACCGCAAAACGCAGTAAAACCTGCAAAATGCAGCACTCAAATCTTGCCGAAAACGACAAGAAAATTCGGCAGTATGGCCGGGATTTTTGTAACGCCTTGTTAGTATTAAAAAAGTCTGAAATGCGGGAATGCGGCACGCCTTATGCGCATGCGCGGGGGTTATTACCCAAGCAGGAGGCAGGGGCATGTTGAACTATCTTTCTAACCCATGGTCAGGCGGTTCCGTGTGGCGCCATCGACCGGCAATAGGCCCGGCGCGAGGCCTCAGAATCCGGTCTGTGCTCGGATTTAAGCTCGTACACGGAACTATGGCGGAAGTCGCCTACGGTATTGTCGAACGCGCTCAGTCGCGTACCCCAACGCATGTGGCTTTTGTAAATGCGCACTGTGCAAATGCCGCCCGTAAGGACTGGCGATATATGGACGCTCTTCAAAATGCAGAAATGCTATTGCCTGACGGGTCAGGTATCGCACTTGCTGCGCGTCTTGCAGGGGTGCCGCTTCAAAGCAACCTGAACGGAACGGATCTTTTCGGTCCGCTTTGCCGCAGTCTCGCCTTGAGAAAGATCCCGGTCTTTTTCCTCGGTGGCGGTGAAGGTGTAGGTCAACAAGCGGCCGCAAATGCCGAGCGGAAATATCCCGGCCTTCGCGTGGCCGGCACCCGGCACGGCTTCTTCGGTCCGCGCGACGAGAATGAAGTCATCGACGAGATCAATCGCTCCGGTGCGCGGGTTGTGTTCGTCGCATTCGGGGTTCCCGATCAGGACGTCTGGATCGCGCGCGTCCGTCATCGGCTGAATGCGCCGGTCATCTTGGGGGTGGGTGGCCTGCTGGATTTCGTGTCGGAGCGTATTCCCCGGGCGCCGGGATGGATGCGCTCGGCTGGAATCGAATGGCTATACCGGTTCCGACGCGAGCCCCGGCGTATGTGGCGCCGGTATCTTATAGGGAACATGACCTTTCTCACTCACGCAGTCAGGCACGTCATGATCCGGCGTCGGCAAAAAGCCGTCAGGCTTCTGGACCGGGGAGCGTCACGGGCGGTAGACATCCTGGGCGCCGCAGCTGGTTTGGCTTTCCTTTTTCCGCTGTTGCTGTTGACGGCAATAGCGATCCGCCTGGAAAGCCCGGGTCCGGCACTCTTCCGGCAAATCCGGGTTGGCAAGCACGGCCAGACCTTCGAACTGCTCAAATTCCGTTCGATGCGTATCAACGGTCCATCGCAGGAAGAGCTCAAGCAAAAGTCGAATGACCGGGACGACGGCGTCACGTTCAAGCTGAAGCGCGATCCGAGAATTACCCGGGTCGGTGCGATGATCCGCAAGTACTCCATCGACGAGCTGCCCCAACTCTGGAACGTCCTCCGGGGCGAAATGTGCCTCGTGGGGCCGCGCCCGGCACTGCCTGTGGAGGTTGAGAAATATTCCCGATCTGCGCGCCGTCGCCTTCTCACCAAGCCGGGCTTGACCTGCACCTGGCAGATTTCCGGCCGGGCGGATATTCCATTCGCCCAGCAGGTGGAACTGGATGTGGCATATATGAAATCGCAATCTGTCTGGCAGGACGTATGGATACTCGCACAGACACCGGTTGCCGTCCTGGCCGCTCGCGGGGCGTACTGAGTGGCAGAATGCTGAAAAGACTGTCGCAGAATGCGACAGGTGTCGTGCAAATTGCGGCACTGATTGCTGCAATTTGCACGACCGTATGCAGGTATTCTTAAATCCGTCATGTAACTGTCTGTATTATTGCAAGATTTTATAGTGCGGGCTGCGTCACACATTTTGCAGCGTGCAGACAGCGGCTGGGGCCATTTGCGGGCCGGGGTCGCAAATAAAAGTCTGGTGCAGAGAGAATGCTCATGGCGGATGGCGTTGAAATCAGGAAGATGCGTGACCGCATTCTGGTCGATGCGATGATCGGTGCCGCGCTCGATTGCGTGATCCTGATCGACCGGCACGGGGTGATCCTGGAGTTCAATCAGGCGGCCGAGAATACATTCGGGTATGCGCGCCACGAGGCGATCGGTGTCGAAATGGCCAGCCTGATCATTCCTGAACATCTGCAGGACGCTCACCGCAAGGGAATGCAGCGCTACCTGGATACGCGTGAGCATGCGGTGCTCAACCAGCGTATTGAGGTGCCGGCTGTTAACAAGACAGGGGAAACGCTGGATGTCGAGCTAACCGTGTCGCCCGTCGATTTTGACGATGAAATGTGTTTCCTCGCGCACCTGCGGGACATTACCGAGGCGAAAATTGCCGAGCGGAAACTGCGCGCATCCGAGGAGCGGTTCCAGAGCCTGTTCGAGCTTTCGCCCGATGCCATTGTCGTCATGGACGGCGCCGGCAAGATCGTGGATGTGAATTCCCGAGCGTGCGAATTGGTGGGATACGCGAAGAAGGAACTTCTTTCCAAGAGCGCATTCGATTTTGTTCCTGCAGATCAGGTTGCCGCGGCAGTAGATGCCACCAAAAAGGCCTTCAAGCAGAACCATGCCCGTATGAAGATCGAATTCGTTACGGCCTTGGGAAAGCGTATTCCTACAGAAGTTGTTGGTAAGCGAATCGAGACTTCGACTGACGTGCTGTTCCACGGCGTCGTCCGCGATATGACCATGCATGTGGAAGCCGAGAAGCAGCTCAGGGCAGCAAAGGAAGAGGCCGAGAAGGCCAGTGTCGCGAAATCAGACTTCCTGGCGAACATGTCGCACGAGATGCGCACGCCGCTAAACGGCGTGATCGGGTCTCTTTCGTTGATCGATGACGCCAGTGTTGATTCGGGAAGTGCGCGGCTGATCCGGGCCGCCGAGCGCTCGGCTGAAACCCTGCTCACGCTGATCGATGACCTGCTCGACCTCTCACGAATCGAAGCGGGGAAAGTCGACATCGAGCCGGTCTTCTTCCGGCCCGCGGACATCGTCGATCTCGCCCGTGAGCTGTTCGGACCGGAAGCATCCAGAAAGGGGCTGTCCCTCAGTACTCAGTTGAGAGTGCCCGAAGCGGCCATGTGCGCGGATGCCGGCAAAATCCGGCAGGTCCTGCTCAATCTGGTGGGCAATGCGCTCAAGTTCACCAAGAATGGGAGTATCGACATTTCCGTCTCGCTCCGGGGAGAGGGCACAAGCAAGCAGCTCGAATTTGCTGTACGGGATACCGGCATCGGAATATGCGAGGCGGACCAGCGGGGCCTGTTCGATCGGTTCAAACAGGCGGACTCCTCAAGGTCTAAGCAGCACGGCGGTGCCGGCCTCGGTCTCGCAATCAGCAAGGAGTTGGTCGAGATCCTCGGGGGGACGATAAGCGTTGCTAGTACTCCGGGTGTCGGGTCGACATTCAGGTTCAGTGTGCCGATTGATATCAGTTACGAAGAAGACATTCGCGCCGGCAAACCGGAAGGCGAGTCTAAGGCGTCTCTCCTCAGCGGCCGAATCCTGATGGCCGAGGACAGCGAAACCAACGCAATGGTAGCGAAAACCATGCTGATCCGCATGGGACTACATCTCGTGCATGTCACCCATGGCGCCGCCGCGGTGGAAGCCGCCCTGAATGACGAGTTTGACCTGGTCCTGATGGACGTCTCCATGCCGGGAATGGATGGTCTGGAGGCAACGCGTATATTGAGGGACCGGGGATTCAAAAAGCCGATCATCGCCATGACGGCCCATGCGTTGAAAGGGGACAGGGACAGGGCTCTCAATGCCGGAATGGTGGGTTACATCACCAAGCCGGTCAGGAGCGATGCCCTTCACCGCGCACTTTCAAAATGGTTGCCGGAAGGAGAGCATGCGCTTGCAGATCTGGTTGAAGATGCTGAGGGTATGGCGGGGCCAGGCATAGATACAGCTCTGATAGCGAAACTGTGGCAGGACGATATGGAGACGTTCTCCGAAATTGCCGGCATTTTCCTGAAGGAGATGTTGTGGCGGTTGCCAGCCCTCTCGTCGGCGGAAGTCCGGGATGTTGAACACCACGCTCACTCGTTGAAGGGCGCCGCCGCCAATGTCGGCGCCACGCGGCTGAGCCAGCTCGCCGCTGAACTTGAAACCGCTGCTGCGGAAGGCCGCGATGCAGACATGTCCGGCCTGATCGGAATGATCTCTATGGAGTCAGAAACAGTCCGTTTGGCATTGACAGAAAACTGTATGGAGGTGGCTGGGAATGAATAAGTTCGCTCGTCTGCTCATTGTTGAAGATACGCCGTCACTGGCCCGTACGTATCAGGCCCAACTCAAGCATGTGTTTGACTCCATTCATGTTGCTGATTGTGGCGCGCAGGCCTTGCAGCTGGTGGCTGAACAACCACCCACCTGTATCCTGCTCGACCTCAAACTGCCGGATATGGAAGGCCTCGACCTCCTGGATCTCTGGATCCGCGAAGGCCTGGCTGCGCCTGTCATAGTGGTTACGGCAAATGGATCCCTCAGTGTCGCGGTCGATGCAATGAGGCGGGGCGCAGTGGACTTTGTTGTAAAGCCGACGAGCGCTGAGCGTCTGCAAGCCACGGTTCGGAATGCGCTGGAAACTTTCCAGGTAAAGAAGGTTGTCCAGGCCAGTCAGGTGGAAATTGACAGCGCTGACTTCTGCGGGATTGTCGGCCAGTCGTTCCCCATGCAGCGCTTGTTCAAGACAATCGAAGCTGCCGCGCCTTCAAGGGCGAGCGTGTTCATCACCGGCGAGACGGGGACGGGGAAGGAACTCGCGGCACGGGCGATTCATGATCTGAGTCCGCGTCGCAATGCCCGGTTTGTGGCGGTGAATTGCGGGGCTATTCCGAAAGACCTGATCGAAAGTGAAATCTTCGGCCATGTGAAAGGAGCGTTTACGGGCGCCACCAGCGATCGTCCGGGGGCTGCGCAACTTGCCGAAGGTGGTACGTTGTTCCTTGACGAGCTTGGGGAAATGCCCATCGACCTCCAGCCGAAGTTGCTGCGGTTCCTGCAGTCCGGTGAGTTCTCCCGTGTCGGCGAAAGCTTTACCCGGACGGCAGACATCCGGATTGTCGCGGCAACCAACCGCGATCCGCTGAGCGCCGTGCAACAGGGAAAGCTGCGGGAGGATCTCTACTACCGTCTTCACGTCATTCCCCTTCCGCTTCCGCCACTCCGTGACCGGGGAAGTGATATCTTGAATCTCGCAGAGTTCTTCCTCGGCCGCTATTCGAAGGAGGAAGGAAAGGCATTTTCCGGCTTCGACAGGAGCGCGCAGGAATGGCTGATTTCTCACCCCTGGTACGGAAACGTCCGAGAACTGGAAAACATGATCAGGAACGTTGTCGTGCTTCACTCCGGCCATGAAGTCACAAGGGACATGCTGCCTCATGTCCAGCGGACGATGGACAAACCGGCGGAGGCCGGCGCTTCCATTGCGGGAGCAGCAGAAATCCCGACGGTACATGAGGCGCGGCTTGGATCTGAGCCTCTTTGGATGACAGAGAAGAAAGCCATTGAGCGTGCGATATCGTTAAACCGCGGCAATATCGTTGCCGCCGCCAAATCCCTGCAGATCAACCCGTCTACCATCTACAGAAAGAAAGCCGCCTGGGAGCTCAATACTGCAGATCAGGAAGACAGCCTCCGTCAGACAGGCTGAAACGTGATTGTTGAGGGTTAGGAAACAAGTCTCGATTTTGGTGCGGATGCCAACGGAACTGAGCTTGCGGCGGTTTTTCTTGATGTCTGCCGCAATGAAACCGCCGCAGAGTGGATCCGTTCATAAAAAAAGGCGTTCGCGGATACTACAAAAGAATGAATCAGGAAGAGTTATTACAAACAGAGAGATAACAGCCGAAGTCGAGGCTTCTTCTGGCTCCATAGGCTTCTCCCCATTGCACAGCCATATGCCGATGCCGCGCAGCCATGCGGGCGTTCGGGCCGCTGGTGCCTAGACCCGTGCTTGCCTGTTGTGGGGAATGGTGCCGCTAAGGTGACTTGAACACCTGACCCCCGCATTACGAATGCGATGCTCTACCAGCTGAGCTATAGCGGCCTGCTCCACGGAGCGTGAGGCCTGAATACCCATACGGGCGGCGGCGCGCAAGACGCTTTTGCCTGTTGGCGCCGCGCCCGGGTCAGTCGTCGTCGGAGGCATAGTCGAGCGGCGGCGTCAGGCGGCCTGTCGGCGCCTTGGGCGGGGCCACCTTGTCCTCCTCGTCCGGGCCGGCAATCGCCAGCACGCGTCCGGCCTCCAGTTCACGTCCGTAGGATTCATAGCGCGGGTGCACCAGTTCGCCGACATCGCCGAACGTATAGACCAGCCGGCTCCAGTCGCGCTGGGCAAAATCGAAGGCATTGCCTTTCGGGTCGATATCCGACCAGTCGGCCTCGCGCGAGGCCGAGGCCGCCATGCGGCCCCAGCGCTGGGCCTCTTCCGTATCGCCATAGCCTTTCAGCGCCCGCTCCATCAGCAGGCACAGACGTGCCGTCGGATTCTCTTCGACCAGCAGCGCCAGCGTCTTCACCGCGCCGACCCAGTCGGCCTGGTCCATGGCCAGTTCGCCCGCCAGGATGCGGCTTTCCCGATGGTTCGGCTGGGTCGCGACCAGCGCCTTCAGGCGCGCCGCGATATTCTCGCGGCTGTCCTGCGGTACAAGGCGACGTGACAATTGCGCCAGCGCCGGGTGGGGCCGCGCCTTCCAGGCCAGCTCCAGCACGCCCTGGGCCGCCTTCGCCTTGTCGTCGATCATCAGCTGGCGGGCGCCGTGCCAGGCCGCCGGCGGCAGGCCGGGCGCCGCGCGAATGGCCTCGGCCAGCGCCTTCTGGGCCTCCTGCTTGCGGTCATGCGGCAGGCCGACGGCCCGCGCCGTATGCAGCACCGCACGGCGGCGCCGCAGGCTGTCGCCTGAAATCAGGCCGCGCTTCTCGCCAATCGCCAGTGTCTCGAGGGCCTTGTCCCATTCCCCGCGTGCAACCTGCAGGTCGAACAGCGAATTGAACGGCCAGTCCGCGTTGGACTTGAGGCCCAGCGCTTCCTGCGCGCGGGCTTCCGCCGTCGCATGGTCGCCGCGCTCGGCCGCTGCCGTCGCCGACCCGCGCAGGCCGGCCAGGTGGCCGCCGGGCAACCGGGCCAGCTGGCCCCAGGCCCGCTCAGCGCCGGCCCAGTCATCATTGGCCTCGGCCGCGCGCGCTTCCAGCAACAGTTTCAGGCGCTCGTCCTCGGCATGTTTCACGGCCTTGCGCGCCAGTTTCAGCGCATGCGTGGAATCCCCGGCCTCGGCGGCCAGCAGGCCCTCGGCCAGGGCCATGTTGGCCTTCCGGGCCCGGTTCGACTGGCGCGAGCGGCCAATCTTGCCCGGCAGTACGAACAGGCCGCTCACCACCCACCAGGCCGCCGCCACAAGGCCGCCAAACACGATGAGCGCGATGGCGGCGACACCGGAATGCAGCGACACGAGCTCGCCGCGGCTGTCATTGATCACCACGCTGCCGGGCAGCGTCACGGCCCAGAAGCCAATGAGCGCGCCGCCGACTATGATCGCGAGCACGACGATGAAAAGGAATAACCGGTTCATTTCAACTGCCCCTCCCCATCGATCATGTTCAGCCGGAGCGCTTCGAGCCCTCTCTCGAGAGTGATGCGACGGTTTGCCGACGCGGTCCAGTCAGCCATCGCTGCCGCCGGCTCGCCCGTCAGGGTGCCCAGTGCGCCGACGGCGCCCTCCAGGTCGCCTGCATCGAGCGTGGCCTTCGCACGTGACAGCGCCACCGATGCGCCGTCATCTTCGCCGCCTGCGCCGCGCACCGTCACGGCATCGCCGAACATGTTGTTCAGCCAGCCCAGCGCGCCAGCCTTTTCGGCTGGAACGGCCGCGCGCGCCTTGGCGCTTGCCGGGGCGAAACTCTGCTGCAATTCGGCCAGCGTTGGCGCACCGATGGCAGCAACCTCACCCAGAGTCCGCACCGTCGCCGATTTCGGCATCACGGCCCGCAGCTTGCGATAGTCGGATTCAAAGGACCCGCCCCGTCGCGACGCCGCCTCGATGGCAGACAGGGCCAGCGCGGCATCGGCACTGGTCTCGGAGGCTTCCGCCTTTGCCCGCACCGCCGCCTCGTCGTTTCGCATCCTCTCGATCAGGCTAGTCAGCTCGGTCGTATCGCCGCTGCTGCGCAGCATGTCGGACTGAAGGCTTGCCAGCCGTGTTTCGAGCGATGTGACGCGTTCCGAAAGCGCGCCGAGCGAGCGGGCAAGTTCCGCCGCTGTCGCCTCGCCGCTCGTATCGACCGCTTCCAGTGCATCGAGCCGTTCCGACAAATGCGTCAGCGCGCCGCTCTGGTCGGAGGCCGCCACTGCGTCGAGCCGCCGCGACACCGCATCCAGTTCATCAAGCAGGGGACCGAGGTCTTCGCTGCTGGCCGAGGCAACTGACGTCAGGCTTGTGTCGAGCCGCAATTCGATGTCGGCCGCGTCGCGGATCACCTTGTTGCGCTCCAGGCTGGCAGCTTCCTGCTCTGCCTTCACCGCATCGAGTTCAGCGGTCAGCGCCGCGACGTCGGCGCCGTCGCCCTTTGCCGGGATGGCCATGGTTGCAATGATGCCGATGGCGCCGCCGATACCCGCCGCGATCAGGGCAGCCACAGCCACACCCAGCCAGCCCGGTCCAGTCCCGCCCCCACCACCGGCACGCGCATGCGCCGCGTCCTCGAAGGCCGGTTCGAAATCGGCATCGATCGGCTCGGTAGAGGTGACCGGGATATCGTCCTCGGGTTCGTCGCTCATCTGTCTGTCTGCTCCTCGCAGGCGGAATTTGGAATCACACTGACATATACGCGATCACCGATCAAAGGTCGCGCTCAGAGCGCCAGCAAAGCTGTATCCAGCGCGTCCATCAAGGCAGTCTCGTTCGGTCGCGCGGCATTGACGATGGCCCGCGCGCCGCACCCGGCCAGCGGCTGGCTGGCAGCTGGCGAAATGGCAACAAAGATAACCCGCGACAGGTCGATGCTACCCGCCGCCTCGCGGAAGGCCGCCGCGCCCTTTGCCGAATGGATCAGCACGGCCACGCGCGGCGCCGTGCCCAGCGCGCTGGCGGCTTCCGGGCTGAGCGTCCTGACCGGCACGGTCCGGTAGAGCGCCGCAAACCGCGCATCCAGGCCCGCCTTGTTGAGCGTCGCCACGAGGTCGCCCGCCGCAGCCTCGTTCGCGACATGAAGCAGGGCGCCATCAAGTGCTTCCGGCGCGGCAAGAATCATCCGGGCCAGGTCGGCGGCGTTGCCATCCCCTTCGCGCACGTCCTGCCCACCCCCCTGCCGCACTGCTTCGGCGGTCGCTTCACCCACGCACCACACGGTCAGCGCGCCCGTACCGCAGCGCTCAAGGAAGTAGCGCACGCCGTTGGCGCTGGTGAAAACAAGGTGGCGAACACCTTCCAGATCGAGGGCGGCATCGGGCAGGCTTTCCAGCATCAGGGCCGGGGAAAGAATAGCGTCGTATCCGAATGCTTTCAGGCGCGCGATTGTATCGGCCGCGGCTGGTTCGGCCCGCGTCACGATAACAGGGAGGTTCACCAATCCCCCGCAAAAGCGGGCAGCGTTCCACCCGCCGCTTCGCGAATGTCTGCGCCCACGGCTCGCCCCAGTGCTACCAACTGGGCCTCGCTCGCCCCCTTGCGGCACGTCCCGTCGGCCCGCCAGCACTGCTGCCCGTCCACCGCCAGCACTTCGCCAACCAGCTGCCAGTCTTCGCCCCGGTCAAACAGGTGCGCGGCGATCGGTGTCCGGCAACTGCCATCGAGTGCAGCCAGGAAGGCGCGCTCGGCAGTTGCGGCGGCTCGGGTCTCAGCATGATTGATCAGGCTGAGCGCCTCGCGAATGCCTTCCGCGCCGTCTTCTCGCATCACGACGCAGATGATCCCCTGCCCCGCTGACGGCAGCATCTCGTCCATCGCAATCGGCGTCGCCAGGTGCGCCAGCCCCAGCCGCGTCAGCCCCGCCATGGCCAGATAGGTCGCGTCGGCCAGCCCCTCTTCCAGCTTACGCATGCGCGTTGCCACATTGCCCCGGAACGTCACGATCTCGACATCCGGTCTCAGTGCCAGGGTCTGCGACTCGCGCCGCAGCGACGCTGTACCAACCTTCGCGCCCTTCGGCAGGTCTGACAGGCGCGTCGCCTTTGGCGACAGGAACCCCTCGCGGGCATCCTCGCGTTCAGGCAGCGCGGCAAAAACCTGCCCCGCCGGCAGCTCCACCGGGACATCCTTCAGGCTGTGCACGGTGATATCCACCTCGCCGCGATCCAGCGCCGCATCAAGTTCGCGCGTGAAAAGTCCCTTGCCGCCGGAATTTATCAGGCGCTCGGTCGTCAACTGGTCGCCGCTCGTCGTGAAGGGGACAATCTCGCCGCGCAGCGTGCCGCCCGAACTCACCTCAAGCGAGGCGGCGATCTGGCGCGCCTGCACCAGCGCGAGGGGCGATCCGCGCGTACCGATGCGCACGATCTTCTGGTCGCTGCGGGCAGCATTGTCGGGAGAGCGGCGTGGGTCTGTCATCACACTCCTCTAGCCGCCATCCACAAGCTTGCCAATTGACAGCGCGCCGCAGAAGGCGATACGTCGCCATATCGTTAATCGAAAATAATTTTAGGGAGTTCCTAACCATGCGCAGCTCAGTTTCTGCCCTCGCTCTCGCTTTTGTCCTTTCCGCCTGTGCCAGCCAAAGCGTGCCTGTTGAAAACCTCGAGACCGTCGCCGCCGTCGAAGCGCCAGCGGAAACCGCTGAAGAATTGAGCGCGCGGCTGAACGCCTGGTTCGACGCCAAGTATGAAGAACAATTGCAGTTCAGCCCGATCGGACTGTCTTTCCAGGGCCGCAAGGACAAGAATGACCAGATCGATTGCCTGACCTTTGCTTGCCAGGATGAACAGCTTGCCTGGCAAAAGGCCGCGACGGAGGAAATGGCAGCATCGTTCGACTATGATGCGCTCTCTGCCGAGGACAAGATGTCCTACGACCTCTGGAAGTACCAGTACGACCAGGCCGCCGAAGGCGCCGCGTATCGGTATAACGGCTTTGTCTTCGACCAGATGAACGGCATCCAGAACTTCCTGCCGACCTTCCTCATCAGCTTCCATGCCGTCGACACGCCAGATGACATGGCAGCCTACATCAAGCGTATCAGTGCAGGCGCGCAGGCTTTGCGCGAGGGCATAGAGGTGGCGCAGGAATCCGCTGATCGCGGCGTTCATGCCCCCAAGTTCGCCTATGAAGGCGTGATCGACCAGTCGAAGAAGGTCATCACGGGCGCCCCGTTCACGGATGGCGAAGACAGCGCAATCCTTGCTGACATCAAGTCAGACATCCAGTCGCTTGTCGATGCGGGCAGCATCGACGACGTTCAGGCAGGCGCCTTCCTTGATGAGGCCGAAGAAGCCCTCATGGGCGACTTCCTTGGCGCCTATAATGACGTGATCGCCTTCGCAACGGCCGACATGGCAAACTCGCCGGACTCGACCCAGCCCGTCGGCGCATTCCTGCAGCCGGACGGCGCAGACTATTACAACTTCCGTCTCAAGACACAGACGACGACCGCCATGACCGCCGACGAGATCCACGAATTGGGTCTGGCGGAAGTCGCACGCATCCGCGGCGACATGGAAGCGATCAAGGCATCCGTCGGATTCGAAGGCTCACTGAATGAGTTTTTCGCCATGCTGCGCGACAGCAAGGACGACGAACGCTTCTACTATCCGAACACCGATGAAGGTCGCCTCGCCTATATCACCGATGCAACCGCCGATATCGACCGGATCAAGGCCGAGCTGCCCAACTATTTCGGTATCCTGCCGAAAGCGGATCTTGTCGTGAAGCGGGTTGAAGCCTTCCGCGAACAGGACGGCGCCGCCCAGCACTATTTTCCCGGCACGCCCGATGGCAAACGTCCCGGCATATATTACGCCCACCTGTCGGACATGACCGCCATGCCGAAGCGCGAACTGGAAGTCATCGCCTATCATGAAGGCATTCCGGGCCACCATATGCAGATTGCCATCGCGCAGGAACTGACCGGCGTGCCGCAGTTCCGGACGCAGGCAAACTTCACAGCCTATGCCGAAGGCTGGGGCCTCTATTCCGAATGGCTGGCCAAGGAAATGCCGGGCACCTATTCCGACCCGTATTCGGACTTTGGCCGCCTCGGCTCCGAAATCTGGCGCGCGATCCGGCTCGTTATCGACACCGGACTTCACTCGAAAGGCTGGACCGAAGAACAGGCCGTCCAGTACTTCCTCGACAATGCCGCGATCACCGAAACGCAGGCACGCTCTGAAGTGCAGCGTTACATCGTGATGCCGGGCCAGGCGACCGCCTACAAGATCGGCATGATCAAGATCCAGGAATTGCGCGCAAAGGCTGAAGCCGAGCTTGGCGACAAGTTCGACATTCGCGGCTTCCACGATACGATTCTTGGCGGCGGCGCGCTACCGCTTGAACTGCTCGAGCGCAAGGTCGATGCCTGGATCGCGACACAGAAGGCCGCATAGGCAAAACCAGACGTTGGGGCAGGCCTTGCAAAGGCCAAGGCCTGCCCTACGCTCGCTCCTCAGCCGGGAGCGCGCAAATGAACCTCACTTTCAGCCCTGAGACCGAGATTTTCCGCGCCAAAGTGCGGCAATTCTTCGAAACCGAATTTCCCGCAGACATCATTGCGAAAAACCGGTCGGGCAAACCGCTCACGACCGAAGACATCCGAAAATCTGAAATGGCGCTAGGCGCTAAGGGTTGGCTCGCAAGCGCCTGGCCGACCGAGTTTGGCGGCCCCGGCTGGTCGGTCGAGGAGCAATACGTCTTCGATGAGGAACTCGAGCGCGCCGGCGTGCCGACGGTGACCCCCATGGGCGTCGTCTATGTCGGCCCGGTGCTCTACACATTCGCGTCCGAGGACCAGAAGGCCAAATGGCTGCCCGGAATCCGCGACGGGTCTGTCGGCTGGGCCCAGGGCTATTCCGAACCGGGCTCCGGCTCCGATCTCGCGTCGCTACAGTTTAGCGCCGTCCTGGAGAACGGAACGTACACTTTGAACGGGCACAAGATCTGGACCTCGGCGGCCCAGCATGCCGACTGGATCTTCCTGCTCGCGCGCACCAGCAATGAAGGCAAGAAGCAGGAAGGCATCACCTTCATCTGCTGCCCCATGGATGCACCCGGTGTGACGCTGATCCCGATCATCACGATTGATGGCAAGCACGTCCTCAACGAGGTCCTGTTCGACAATGTGAAAGTTCCGGAAGCCTACCGGATCGGCGACGAAGGCAAGGGCTGGTCCTATTCCCAATACCTGCTTGGCTTCGAGCGCACCTCCTATGCGCGCATCGGCGGCAAGCGCGCCATGCTCCGCCATGCGCGCGAGCTGGCCACGGCCACGCCCGAGGGCGGCAATCACCGGCTGATCGACGATCCGGCCTTCGCCCGCAAGCTGGCAGAAGCCGACATGGCCGTCGACGGGCTCGAAATGACGGTCTTTCGTGTACTATCCGGGCTTTCTTCGGGCGGATCTCCGGGCAACGAAGCCTCGACAATCAAGATCCTGGCGACCCAGACCCACCAGCAGATCACCGAGCTTTTCCTCGATACGGCCGCGGCCTTTGCCCAGCCGGGCTTCAGCGCCAATGCGTCGGAACTGGGCCTGCCTCTCCATGCGGCGCGGGACGTGTCGGCCTATTTCGCCGGGCGCGCCCAGTCCATCTATGGCGGCACGAACGAAATCCAGCGCACGATCATCGCCCGCAAGGTTCTGGGGCTCTAGCGCCGGACTGTAGCGGCTGCAGCGAAAAAACTGATCGCCGACAGAACCAGTGAGATGACACCGTTCCAGCCCGCCATCGACAGGCCGAGAATGTAAAACGGCGCGGCCGTGCAGTCTGCCACATGGAAAGACTGGTTCAGATCCTTCACGGCGAACGGGTCGACCAGCGCCGGTGCAGCACACCCTGTCGGCGGCGGGAAGATCTTCCACTCGACGCCAGCATGAAAGGCGGCCACCACAACGCCGACCCCAAACACCAATCCAATCAACACGTTAAGCGCCACCAGGAATCGCCGCTTCGGCCAAATTTTCCAGATGGCGAGGCCTGTGAGCGTCATCGCGATCAGGGCCCAATAGACTTCACGTTGGCGAAGGCAGAGCGGGCATGGCGGCAGGTGCCCGATCGTCTCGAAGCCATGCGCTATCGCGATCATCAACGCGGAGACGACCATTGCGGCCACCGGCCAGGCCCAGTCCTTCAGGAGCATTTCCAGTTTCGACATGGCGTCACTAACACCGCTTAACCTGCCGCCTACAATGCGGCGCAGCGTCACGATCCGGTGAGCGTGTGCAGGCCGAGCGCGACAGCCGTGAGAAGCCCCATGATCCACGCCGAGCCGAGCACCATTCCCCCGATCACCATCAGGCCGTCTTTCTGCATCAGGCCAAAGCTGGCAAGCGCCACGCCGAAACCTGGCACCGTATTCGTCATGGGAAGCGGAACGAGGATCGAGGCGCTGAACAGGCAGAGAAAAAACCCGATCACACGTTCGGATTTCTTTCCCGTAATCCCGGTAAGCCGCGGCTTGGCAAAGGATTCGATCCATCCGAGCCATTTGCGCCCGCCGGTGGCCATTTGCGTGAGTCCCTTCCGGTCGATCTTTCGGTGACCGAACTTCTCCGGCATCCAGGGCTGCTCGCGCCCGGCGGCCATTTGGCCAGCCAGCGCCATCATGGGCAGCGACACGATCTGCGGCACACCGTAGAGGAAGGGGATACAGCAGGGCAGCGCCAGAAAGAACAGCCCGGCCCCGAACGCGCTCTCGTCGAGCTGGTCCATGATTTCGTGCAGGGTGAAGCCGTCTTCCGGCGCACGCGCGGCCATGGCTTCCAAGGTTTGCAGAAGGGTGTGCTGGGCAGGAATCGAAGCGGATGTCATGCGCGCTGTGTTACCGATCTTTGCTGGCGGCGTCGAGACGATTGACAGCACATGCTGCCATGCGGCAGGAGAAGCCTTCCCTGAAAAGGGCCTCTGTGGCGGAACTGGTAGACGCGACGGATTCAAAATCCGTTTCTGGTGACAGAGTGCCGGTTCGAGTCCGGCCAGAGGTACCACCCGGGCCTGGCATTGGTCAGAACTGGAAGTAGATGAAGGGACGGTAGCCAAGCGGCACGAAGGCGATAGCGATGGCCGCGATGGCGCCATAGGTCACTGCGAAGCGGTTCGGCTCCAGGCGATCGATCATCTCCTGCGCGCCGAAACGATGCGACAGCCAGTGAACCAGGCCCAGGCCTGCCAGAAGTGGCCAGGCTGCGACCGGCAAGACATTGTCGCCCGTCGACGACCAGGTCAGGTAGGTGCGTGAAATCGCCAGCGCTTCACCAAGGTCTGCCGCCCGGAAGAATATCCACGCCAGGTTCACCCAGTAATACGTCACTGCTCCGCCGATGAACCCGCCGATGAGCCCCATCGCTGGCACACGGCGGGCGACAAGGTTGTTCCAGCCACGCTGCACGATCAGCGCAATACCGTGCAGGAATCCCCAAATCACGAAATTGAACGATGCGCCGTGCCACAAGCCTCCCAAAACCATCGTTGTCATCAGGTTGACGTCTCGCCGCCCATTGCCGCGCCGGTTTCCGCCCAGTGGAATGTACAGATAGTCGCGCAGCCAAGATGACAGGCTGATGTGCCACCGGCGCCAGAAATCCTGAATATTGGGCGACAGGTAGGGCGAGTCGAAGTTCGCCGGGAACTTGTACCCAAGCAGGCCGGCACACGCGATCGCCATGTCCGAGTAGCCCGAGAAATCGCAATATATCTGGACACCGTAGAGCAAAACGCCGGCAACAACCTGAGAGGCGGCGAAAGACGATGGGTCCGCGAAGATGACGTCGACATATTGCGCGATATTGTCGGAGATACATGCCTTCTTGATGAATCCGATCAGGAACAGCGTGAGGCATGCCCGGACACCGACATCCGCCCATTTGCGCGCTGTATCCATCTGCGGGATGAACTCGGACGCCCGTACGATCGGGCCTGCGACGAGCTGGGGGAAGAAGGCGATGTAGAAAGCCACATCCAGAAACGAGCGCCGCGCACCGATATCGCCACGGTGTGTGTCGACCATGTAAGAAATCGCCTGGAACGTATAGAAGCTGATGCCGACCGGCAGGACCAGGTTCAGCGTCACGGATCCGGCGCTGAAGCCCATGAGTCCCGCAAAATCGACAAAGCTTCCGGCAAAGAAGTTGAAATACTTGAACACGCCAAGCACTCCGAGCGACGCCATGATCCCGGATGCAAGCGCGAACTTGCGGGTCCTGTCTCCCGGGGGATAGCGGTTCGCCGCGACGCCAACGAGATAGCTGATCGCGGTGATCAACAGGATGAGCCCGAGAAAGCGCCAATCCCACGCACCATAGAACACATAAGATGCAAGCGTCAGAACGCGCTTGCGCCAAAGGTTGCTGCGTAGCGCCCATGTCAGAGCGAACACGATACCGAAGAACAGGAAGAAACGCGGCTCAACGAATAGCATGCTGCCCTCCCGCATCCGAACGCTTCAGCTGGCTGCACAATTCGGCGCCAGCGACGCGGCTGAGTGCCCTGGCGCCGGATTCGCCATAGTGGCTTTGGTCAAACCACAGGCTGCGCTCGAACAGGGCAGGATACACATCGGGCCGGTTGAAATTCAGTACTGGCAGGTCAGGCGCGATGCGCGCAAGTTCCACGCCGACACGCGGCGTACGGTCGAGCTCCGCAGGGTCGGGAGAGATGAAAAGCGCGGCGTTGATCCCAAGCGCCCGGATGTGCCGCAAGCGTTCTTCAAGATAGACCGCGCGAGCGGCAACGTTTTCGTCGCTCGCCACGCCGTAGCGCGCCATCGCGACATCGAGCGTGTCAGGATGGTCGAGGAAGTCCTTCCTGCGCGCTTCAATGTCCGGCGTCGGACGGGAGCCGAGGACTTCGAACCCATCGAACTCCATATCCAACTTGAATGGATCCGGTGTCTCGGGTGCCGGAAAGAATACTGACGCAGCGCGTCCGACACCTGAAAGATCATAGGCGACGCCAGCGCCGAAAATACCCAGCCTGAATACCTGCTTCGGAGCGGACTCCGGAAAGGAGGTGATGCTTTCTACCGTTGAGCCGTATTCGGACGGCCCATGAAAAAACCGCGCACGTTCATTCGTGGCATTGTCCAGCGACCGCGCTTCTGGAAGCGGGTCCTCGATCACCAACGTACGAAGCGTGCCTTGTCCCGCATCGAGCACCTGATCGACCAGCCAATCCTGCTCGGCGCCGGTAAGTCCGAACACACCGAAATTGAAAACATTGGGACGCGGGCAACCAGCCGATTCCGCTGCAGCTTCCACCTCGTCAGGCACAATATGGTAGAAGGTGCGGGACGTGCCCAAGAAGACCGTGTCGTACTGGTCAGCATGCGCCTGATAGGCGGCCAGTTTGGGGCTCAGAACGTTCATGTCCGGTATCGGCGCCTGCTGACGCAAGATCAGCGAGAATCCGCTGGCGATCACCGCGAAGGTTGCCGACATCAGCAATGTCGGTACCAGCGCCACACGCGTCTGCGCGAGGATTCCACGTTCCGACAAAAATGAGGCCCTCCCCTATGGCTGCAGGGCGAAAAATCGCGACCGGACATGCGCCGGAATTCCCGGTTCCGGTTGCACATATCATGCCATGGGGCGGGAATGGTTACTGGCCGGTTTCTGCCGAACCGAGCGCGACAATCCTGTATCCGTCCTGCTTCAGCCGGGACAGCAACAGGTTGACCCGCTCATCCGATTTGTCGAAAGGATCGTGAAGCAGGATGATCCCCTTCCCACCAGCCGATTGTAGCTTCTCGAGGATCAAGTCCACGGACGCGTCCGGTGCGTTTCTGGTCCAATCTGCTCCATCCGCTGTTACGCCGACCTCAAGCAGCCCCATTTTGCGAACGCCGGCAGACAGATCAGCGTTCGTTGCGACGAAGGGGAACCGGAACATGATCGCCTTGGCGCCTGTTTCGGCAAGGGCTGCGTTAACCGTGTCCATGCCCGTGGATACTTCGCGTTGCGCCGCGTCAGCTGTCAGCGTGGTCAGATTGGCGTGAGACCACGAATGCCCGCCCAGCGAATGACCCCGACTGGCAATCTCGCGAACCATGTCCGGATACCGATCTGCCTGGCCACCGAGCAGAAAGAATGTTGCCTTCGTGCATTGGCGATCGAGTTGGTCGAGCACGGCAGGCGTCCGTCTCGGGTCAGGGCCGTCATCGAATGTAAGGACGACTTCCCTGTCATTCAGCAGTGCCTCTATCGATCGGGTATCTGCCGTCACCGTGATCGTCCGCTCGACGCCCAGCTTGGTGCGATCGCACACAATCGACGCCGTTTTCGCTGGCGCCGCATCGGAACAAGCCGCCATCACCATGGCGCACACAAGCAATACTCCCGCCTGTTGCCACGCGCGCATTCCTGGTCGAATTTTCATGCAAAACAATCCAATAGAAATGCCGACTTGCGTAAGTCCCGACATTATCCGGCTTTGGCAATCTCCGCAAACCTCATTGAAGCTGCTGGGAGAAAACTCTCAACACGCGAACATTCTTGTATTTGGTTAATTCCGAGCCCTACTATTCCGGCGCATGTTCCGAAGGCGCCGGAGACCTGATGGCGAAGAATCGCACCTACCACTACCCGCTCGATGCCATGCGCTTTGTGGCCGCGCTTTCCGTTGCCGTGTTCCATCTCGGCTTTTATTCCTGGGCCTCGGAAGCGTCTTCAACATCGCGCATATTTGCACATGTTGATGTCCTGCCGAAAATCGCATCGGTTACCTGGTTCGGCTGGATCGGCGTCAATGTCTTCTTCGTGATATCCGGCTTCGTCATTGCCAATTCAGCCAATGGGGCGTCGCCCATTTCCTTCCTCAAGAGCCGGGCTTTGCGCCTTTATCCGGCTGCGTGGATTTGCGCGACCATCACCTTGATTGCTTGGCTCGTCATCGCGCACCGCCCGCCTTCAGAACTGGTGGTGCCTTATGTTCACGCCATGACCCTGTGGCCCCTGCCGAACTGGATCGACGGCGTTTATTGGTCGCTGGCCGTCGAAGTCTGCTTTTACGCGACAATCTTCCTGCTGCTCGTATTCCATCAGTTCCGGCATCTCACATTGTATGCGTGGATTCTAACATTGCTCAGCGGCGCCTATCTCGGCGCGATCAGCCTTGGAATTCTTCCAGAGTCAGGATGGGTGTGGCAGCATTCCGACGTGCTCCTGCTGCAACACGGCCCTCTTTTCGCGATCGGAATCTGGATGTGGAAATCCAGCGGTCGACGAAACGTAGTATTCGACTATTTCGGCCTCGGAACAGCGATCGGAGTCGCGCTGATCGGGATCGGCCTGCGAGCGGAATCGCTGCAGTCGGTCGAAGCGCCCGCCGCCTCAACTTTCTCGATTGAGGAGCCAATGATTGTCTGGTTGGTCATCCTCGCCTTCATGTTCGTGTTCACTCGCTGGCCGGGCACGTTCCGCCCGCGCTCGTCAACGACACGCGCCCTGACGCGAAAATTGGGACAGGCGACCTATCCCCTTTATCTCGTTCACAATGTGGTTGGCGCAGGCTTGATGCATGTGCTCATCCAGACGGGCATGAGGCCCTACCTCGCCTTGGTATTTGCGCTTGGCGCCGTTATCGGGTTGGCCTGGCTCATCGCCTGGCTCGCTGAGCCCGTCATTGGTGCATGGCTTCGCGAAATACTCAACAAGGCAGAAGTGCAGCTCTTGCGACTGCCGGGTGGGCGGGCATTGGCGCGCCCTGGTGGCATTGTCGATTGAGACTAGAGGAAGAACCGGCCTTCGATCGTCGTGACGGCGCGCCCGATCAGCTTCACCCGGTCGCCTTGCAATACCGTATCTATACGCGCGCCCCGTCCCGGATAGGCCTGGAAGCAGCCAAGCGCATCCTTGCCGAACCGTTCGGACATTACGCGCGCCAGCATCGTGTGCCAGCTGCCCGTAGCGGGATCCTCGTCGATGCCGCTGCCCGGCGCGAAAAACCGGCTCGTCACGTCAACGCCGTCGCCACCCGTCGCAAAGCAGCCGAAATTGCCACGGTCCCAGCCGTCGCCCGGCGCGCCGAGAGATTTGAGCGCCTTGAGATCAGGCGCGAGCGCGTGCACCGCTTCCGGTGTCTCGAACATCGCCGCATAGAACATGCCGCCCCAGGCTTGGACAGGCCTCGCCCCAAGCGCAGCAGCCACCTCGTCGCTCACCGCTATTTCCTTCACAGGACCGGATGGGAAGTCCATCTCAAGGCGTCCATCCTCCAACTTGCGAACAGTCAGGCGTCCTGACTTGACTGTGTCGAAAGAAATAATGTCTCCAGTAATTCCTTCGTGCGTGAACAGAACGTGCGCGGCAGCGAGTGTGGCATGGCCACACAGTGGCACCTCAACAGCCGGAGTGAACCAGCGCAGGTTCCAGCTCGCGTCGCCCGTGCGAACGATATAGGCCGTCTCGGCCACGTTGTTTTCCGCTGCAATCGCCAACATGACGTCGTCGGCCGGAAAGGCATCGACCGGCATGATGCAGGCCTGGTTTCCCTCGAACGCGCGGGAAGCAAAGGCGTCAGCCTGGTAGAATGGCAGCGCAGGCATGTGGCGATCTCCGTCAGCAGACTCTCACACTTGCACAGGAATGCTGGCGCGAAAAACCAGTATTCATAACGAGGCGTTCAGCTTTTCTATTTCCGCAAAAAACCGTTCAGCGACCATTCATCAAGTGTGGCGCTATCCTTGAAGTGCATCATTGGATGGCAGAGGTTGGCTGGCCTTCCCAACTCTCACGGTCAACCGCCTTGGTCACACCCTGGGGTGCTCTTTCGTCCAATGGTGCACCTCACGCGTTGTCCAGGACCCAGCCATGATTGACGGGCCCGTGGCCTTTGCCAAACCCTTTGGCCGAACGGATTGCCCCGATCAAATAGTCGCGGCCACGCTCCACTGCGTCAGGTACGCTTGCGCCTTGCGCAAGGTGGGCGGCGATCGCCGACGCCAGCGTGCAACCCGTGCCGTGCGTTGACATTGTCACGATGCGGGGACCTTCAAATATCCACTCGCCTGTTGTTGTCTGCAGCACGTCCGTGATCTTGTTGCCGCCAATATGACCGCCCTTGACCAGCGCGCCGTGTGCACCAAGTTCCAGCAGGCGTTCAGCAGCCCGGCGCTGACCGTCCACGGACTCGACTGCTTTCCCTGTCAGCACTTCCGCCTCTGGCGCATTGGGCGTGACGAGCCGCGCGCGCGGCACGAGTTCGGACCGGATCGCGTCGACCGCCTTGGCATCCACCAGTCGGTCTCCCGACGTCGCAACCATGACCGGATCGATCACGCGCGGCGACATCGGCGCTGTCTCCGCCAGGCATTCGGCAATTGCCTCGACCAGCATCGCTGAGGCGAGCATCCCCGTCTTGATGACGTCCGCGCCGATGTCGGCGAGCGTCACCCGCATCTGCCCGATCACTGCGTCGACCGGCACGGGCCAAACGCCATGCACACCCTTGGTATCCTGTACCGTAATCGCCGTGACAGCAGTCATGGCAAAGCCACCCAGCATCGTCACCGTCTTGATATCCGCCTGAATGCCGGCGCCGCCCCCGGAATCAGATCCGGCTATGATCAGGACACGGCCCTGCGGGCCTTCGGCCTCGGCCATCGCGCGCGTCAGACCTTGATGTCCGCCTTCTTCGCATCGGCGAGGAAGGCTTCGAGACCCTTGTCCGTCAGCGGATGGCTTACAAGGCTCTTGATCACGTTCGGCGGCATGGTTGCGACATCAGCGCCCGCAAGAGCCGACAGTTTGACATGGTTGGGCGTACGGATCGACGCCGCCAATATCTCTGTGTCGAAAAGGTAATTGTCATAGATCTGGCGAATGTCGCTGATCAGTTCCATGCCATCCAGATTGATGTCGTCGAGGCGGCCGATAAAGGGTGAGATGAAGGCCGCGCCTGCCTTGGCGGCAAGCAATGCCTGGTTGGCCGAAAAGCACAGGGTGACGTTTACGGCCGTGCCTTCATCCGACAGCGTGCGGCAGGCCTTGAGCCCATCCCAGGTCAGCGGCAGCTTGACGGCCACGTTTTCGGCAATCTTGGCGAGCTTGCGCCCTTCGCGCACCATGCCGTCGGCTTCTGTTGCGACAACTTCCGCACTGACAGGTCCGGTCGTCAGGCCGCAAATCTCCTTGATCACTTCAGCGAACGGGCGACCGGACTTGGCGATCAGGGACGGATTGGTCGTGACGCCATCAATCAGGCCTGTGGCGGCGAGCTCGGCAATATCCATGGTGTCTGCAGTGTCGACGAAGAATTTCATGTCAGGGTTCCGGTCTGGATTGGCTTGCGGGAATTAGGGCCGCCCGATGGACGTGTAGGCGAACCCTCGGCTCGCCATGTCTTCGGGGGAATAGATATTGCGCAGGTCTACCACGATATTGCTTTTCAGCGCAGTCTTGACCCGGTCGAAATCGAGCGCGCGGAACTGGTCCCACTCGGTGATGATCACCATGGCATCGGCACCATCGATCGCGGCATAGGGACTTGTTGCGAAATCGACACCTTCCAGCAGGTGAGCCGCTTCCGTCATGGCCTCGGGATCATAGGCGCGAATCTTGGCGCCAGCGGCAATCAGGGCCGGCAAGATGTCGAGGCTCGGCGCATCGCGCATGTCGTCGGTGTTTTGTTTGAAAGCAAGCCCGAGAACGCCAATCGTCTTGCCCTTCACATCCCCGCCCATGGCGCGGATGATCTTGTCGGCCATGGCCTTCTTGCGCGCCGCATTGACTTCAACGACCGTATCGACGATCCGCACCGGCGCGCCGGCATCGTTTGCAGTCTTGGTCAGGGCCAGCGTGTCTTTCGGGAAGCAGCTGCCGCCATAGCCCGGTCCGGCATTCAGGAATTTCTTGCCGATACGGTTATCGAGACCGATCCCGCGAGAGACTTCCTGGACATTGGCGCCAACCTTTTCACACAGGTCCGCCATCTCGTTGATGAAGGTGATCTTGACCGCCAGGAAGGCGTTGGCCGCATACTTGATCAGTTCCGATGTGCGCCGGTCCGTAAACAGGATTGGCGTCTCGTTGAGAAATAGCGGGCGGTAGAGTTCGCGCATCAACTGGCGGGCGCGCTCGTCTTCGGTTCCGACGACGATCCGGTCGGGAATCTTGAAATCCTTGATCGCGGCGCCTTCGCGCAGGAATTCCGGGTTGGACACGACTGCGAAGTCGCCATCCGGGCGGGCTTCGCGGACAATCTGCTCGACCTCATCGCCCGTCCCCACCGGAACGGTCGATTTCGTCACGATCACCGTGAAGCCGTCCATCAGGCCGGCGATTTCCTTCGCGGCGGCATAGACATAGGAAAGGTCTGCGTGACCATCACCGCGCCGCGAGGGAGTGCCGACTGCGATGAAGACGGCGTCGGCATCCTTGATGGCCTCGGCGGCGTCGGTCGTGAAGAACAGGCGCTCTTCCTCGACATTGCTCGCCACGAGTGCGTCGAGGCCCGGCTCGAATATTGGCATGATGCCATTTTTCAGGCGTTCGATTTTCGACGCATCCTTGTCAACGCAGGTCACGACGTGACCGAAGTCTGCAAAGCAGGCTCCCGATACCAATCCAACATAGCCAGTACCGATCATCGCAACGCGCATGGAATAGTCCTTCTAGAAAGCCCCTGACGCCAATCGGGCGACGGGTGCGATTTTTGTGCCGTCAGGTCAAGGGGGCGCGCCGCAGCGCGGTTCCATCAAGCGGTGTACAACAGGGAAGCGGACACAAGGCGTGCCGTTTCCAGCTCGGAATCCTCGCCGAAATAAGCCGCCAACATGGCTTGACCGTCGCGACCATGGACGAAACTGTAGAGCCCGTTCACCACCACGCCGTCGGCGCGGGTCTCGGAGAGACGATAGGAAAGACGACTGACCTCCCCATCCGCGCTTTCCGTGATGTCCGTCGCCTGGCCCGGCACAGACGCGCGATCTCGCAGCATTCGGTCTTCGACCGACACGCCGTCTTCGGTGCCATACGCCTTCAGCCATAGCGTCAGACCCGGACGCCAGTAACAAAGGCCTGCATCCTCTTCGCGCCGGTTGAACTCGCCCGGCAGCGTGATCGCCCACCTTGTCGTGGCCTGCTGGCGACCGGATACGGCTGCATAGTTCGGATTGAGTGACATGCGTCTCAGATCTCCTGGTTATAGGCTCCGACTTCGGCATGTTTCCCGAGGCGTGGTTTGACTTCCTTGTGGAAGAGGTCGCGCATGTCGTCATTGCTGGCCATGGATTCGACGACCACCACCAGTTCAGGCTTGTTCGAAGAGGCCCGCACCAGCACCCAGCTGCCATCGTCCAGCGTCACACGCGCGCCGTTGACAGTGTTCACGTCGATCACTTTGCGGCCGAGAATTTCAGTCCCGTTGAGCGCCTCGTATTCGGCAACCATCTTGTCGACCACGTCATACTTCACTTCATCTCCGCAATGCGGCGACATGGTCAGCGACGTATAGGCCACACCCAGTTCGTCGCGGAGGTCGGCCACGGTCTTTCCGGGGTTGCGATCGAGCATTTCGAGGATCGCCTTGGCGGCCGTCAGGGCGCAGTCATAGCCGAGCCCGATCGGCGGGCGGAAGAAGAAGTGGCCGGATTTCTCGAACCCTGCGAGCGCGCCGAGCTCGTTGGTGCGGCGCTTGATGTAGGAGTGGCCGGTCTTGTAATAATCGACCGTCGCGCCGTTTTCCGCGAGGATCGGGTCCGTCTTGTAAAGGCCGGTCGATTTCACGTCGACCACGAAGGTCGCATTCTTGTAGTTTTTCGACAGGTCGCGGGCCAGCATGAGACCGATCTTGTCGGCGTAGATCTCCTCGCCGGTATTGTCGACGACGCCGCAGCGGTCGCCGTCGCCATCAAAGCCGAGCACGACATCGGCGCCGAGTTCCTTCACGGCTTTCGACATCTCGTGCAGCATTTCGGCGTCTTCGGGATTGGGGTTGTATTTCGGGAACGTGTTGTCGAGATTGCAGTCCATCTCGATCACCTCGGCGCCCATCGCACGCAGGGCGTCGGGGGCGAAGGCGCCCGCCGTGCCATTGCCACAGGCCGCGATCACCTTGATCGGACGCGACAGCTTCACGCCGTCAGCCACCGAGGCGATATATTTTTCGCGCATGCCGTCAACACGGTAGTGCGCCCCGCCGGCGCGTGGCTGGAAGTCCCCCCCCATGACGATTTCCTTGAGGCGGCCCATCTCGACCGGGCCGAAGGTCAAAGGCCGGTCAGCGCCCATTTTCACGCCGGTCCAGCCGTTCTCGTTGTGGCTCGCGGTCACCATGGCGCAGCAGGCAGCATCCAGTTCGAACTGGCTCCAGTAGACCATGGGCGACAGCGCAAGGCCGACGTCCAGCACCTCGCAGCCGCCCTGAACGAGGCCCAGGATCAGTGCATTCTTGATTGGCTGGCTGATCGAACGAAAGTCGTGCCCGGTCACGACTTTTGGCGTCACGCCCATCTCGTGGAAAAGGGTTGCCATGCCGAGGCCAAGGGCCTGGACGCCGGTAAAGTTCAATTCCGGCGCCTTCTTGTGGCCGATGCCGTTGAACCACCAGCGCGCATCATATTCGCGAAAGCCCGTGGGTTTCACCAAGGGCAGGATTTCGAACTCCAAAGTATTGTCGTCGATATGGGCGAGCGGCTTCGGCATCATGGCAGGCTGTCTCCGGGTTTCAGCAGGTGTTCAACACAAGTCTGGCGTTTCTGGCAACCGGATGCAGGTTTCGCGCCAGAGGCGACATGTTAACCGCCAAATCGCTCAGCGCGCATGGCTTTTCAGGAAGTCGGCGATCCATCCGCCGACAAGGGCATTGTCGCCCGGCATGTCGAGCGAAGCGACCGCCTGTGCCGCAGCCGAGCCGAGGCGATCCTCGCGCGCTGTATACAGTGCTGCAGAATAGGCGTCGTCAAACTCGGGATGGCACTGGAAACTGATAGCGGGACCATTTGCATAATAGAGGCCCGCATAAGGCGTGAAGTCCGACCGCGCGATCACGTCGGCCCCCGGCGGCAGGCTGACAACCTGGTCCTGATGGCTGACCGCGACCGAGATCGTTTTTGGACAATTATTTGCGACAAGGCCGGGACAGGCCAGTACGTCATAGGTGTGGCGTCCCACACCCCAGCCCTTGGGGGACTTGGTCACCTTGCCGCCTAGCGCTTCGGCGAGAACCTGGTGCCCGAAACAGATGCCGACCTGGGGCACGCCTGCCCTTGCCGCAGAGCGCGTGAAGTCCATCAGCGGTTCGATCCACGGGTCGTCATCATAGACGCCCGCTGGCGAACCGGTAATCAGGATGGCCTCCAGCGAGGCCGGGTCCGGCAAAGCCTCGCCCTTGATCACGGATACGGTTTCGAAGTCCATCGCCGGGTCGGCTGCACGAACAAGTGCACGAAACATGCACGGATAATCCACGAACGCAGCCCGGATAGGCTCCGGGACGAGGCCGGTCTCAACGATTGTCAGCCTCATGGAGCAGGCGGCGCCTTTGGCAGCTGCCCGGTGACCCAGGCCTTGATATGCGCGTCGAGCACATCAAGCGGCACGGCGCCTTCTTCGAGCACGGCATCATGAAATGCCTTGATGTCGAATTGTTCGCCCAGAGCGGCTTTGGCCTCGGCCCGAAGCTCGCGGATTTTCAGCTCGCCTATCTTGTAGGCCACCGCCTGGCCCGGCCAGCCGATATAGCGCGTCACCTCGATATCGATGTTGAGTGGGGAGAGCGCGCTATTGTCCTTGAAGCAGGCCTCGGCCTGTTCGCGCGTCCAGCCATACCAGTGCAGGCCGGTATCCGCGACAAGGCGGCAGGCCCGCCACATCTCCATCGACAGGCCGCCGAAGCGCTCATAGGGCGTCTCATACATCCCGGCCTCGCCGGCCAGGTGCTCGGAATAAAGGCCCCAGCCCTCACCGAAGGCGGTGGCGTAATAGTCCTGGCGGAATTTGGGCTGCTCACTCATTTCCTGACCCAGCGCGATCTGCAGGTGATGGCCGGGCACGGCCTCATGCGCCGTCAGCGCAGGCAGCTCGTAGAGCGGGCGTTGCTCGAGTGCATAGGTGTTGACCCAATAGATGCCATGGCGCCCCTCATCCGGATCGCCCTCGACATAGCGTCCCGACGTATAGCCCGGCGCGATCGCGTCCGGCACAGGCTCAACATCATAGGCCAGTTTGGGCAAGCGACCGAAATATTCCGGCAGCATCGCATCCATCCGCGCGGCAATCGCCTTGGCTTTTGTCATCAGGTCTTCGTCAGACGTGGCGTAGAATTGCGGGTCGGAGCGCAGGAAGGCGAGGAAATCGGCAAAGCTGCCATCGAAGTCGATCTCCGCAATGATGCCTTCCATTTCCGCCCGGATACGCGCGACTTCGCGATTGCCGAGTTCATGAATCTCGACCGGCGTATAGCCCGCACCGGCCGTGTGATGTTCGACCAGCGCCGTATAGATTTCCCGGCCGTCCGGCAGTGCAGCAATGCCTGCACCTGCCCGCGCGTGGGGTGCATACTCCGTCACGATGAAACGTAGCGTGTCCTGATAGGCAGCCACGGCATGCGAAACCGCCTCCAGCCCATCGGCGCGAAGACGCGCCGCCATCTCAGGGGCCATGTCGTCCGGCAGGCTCGCGAATGGCTTGAAGAGGCTGCTTTCTGCCGGATCCGTCACGATCTGCTCGCGAATCTGGTCGGTCATCGTGCCCAACGGGTCGGCATTGGCTGTCCAGCCGGTCGCGATGCCCCGGCGCATGTTGTCGATATTCTCGGCGAAATAGCGGGGAACGTCGTTGAGCCGGGCGATCCACGCTTCAGCATCTTCCTGCGAGTCGAGCGTGGTCTGCATCGCCGCGAAGATCGGCTCAGCCTGGAAGCCCCAGTCGCCGGTGAAGGGGATGCGCGCTGCGTCATATTGCGCATCGTCGAGGTCTGATCGCAGGAGCCGTTCTAGGATCGCCTTGTCGACCGTGCGCGACGTCTGAGCCGAACCGATTCGCTGCAAAAGGTCTTGCGCCCTGGTGGCCTGAGCCGCGACTGCCAGCGGGCTGACGTCGCGCCACTGGCGCGCTGCGGTGCCATCGTCGCGTGCCGCCTGGTCCGGATTGACCGTGCGAACATAGGTTTCGAATTCGGCGACCAGTGCGTCCATCGGGTCAGGAAGGGCGTCTGCGCGCGCCCCGGTAGCCAGCACGAGCAGGCCCATGGCCAGAATCAGCGGTTTCATATTGTCGCTCCTGTCGCCCTTCACGTTGACAGGACCATAGAGGCGCCTAGAAGGCGAAGCCAAGCATTTCATTACAGGTGAGGTAAGCTTTCATGTCAGGTACCAACCGGGCCGATCCCCGCCCCCTGTCGCCCCACCTGCAAATCTGGCGGCCCCATGCCACCATGTTCGCGTCGATCACGCATCGTTTTACCGGCATGGGCCTTTATTTCGGAACATTCCTGATCGCCGCCTGGCTGATCGCCCTTGCGACCGGGCCTGACGCCTACGCACAGGCCGAGGCACTGATTTCCTGCGTGCCGAGCCAGGTGATCCTGTTTGTCTGGACCGTTGCGGTGCTCTTCCACTTGGCGGGCGGGATACGATTCCTGCTCTGGGACGGCCCGCATGCCGGGTTCGAGCCAAAGACGGCCAGCGCCGTCTCCGTTTTTCTCTATGTCTTTGCCGTTCTGGGATCGGTGGCCATCTGGGCCGCCATCCTCTGGCTTTAAGGGGTCTTCAACATGGCAAACAGCGAATTCGTTACCCCCGCCAAGGTCACACGCGGCCTCGGATCAGCCAAGTCCGGCACCACAGATCATATCCGCCAGCGCGTCACCGCGATCGCGCTCGTGTTCCTGGTCCCGTGGTTTCTGTATTCGGTGATCAACGCATCATCCCTGGGTTATGACGGGGCCGCTGAATGGGCCGGCAAGCCATGGAACGCGATCCTGCTGATCCTGACAGCTGGCGCAGCCTTCTACCACATGCGGATCGGCATGCAGATCGTCATTGAGGACTATATCGCTAAGACGAGCACGCGCACGGCGCTACTGATCCTGAACAGTTTTGCGGTGATCGCCCTGTTCGTGACAGTCGCCCTGTCTGTGCTGAAACTCTGGATTGGCGCTGGCGCCTGATGGCGGCCGCGGGAGAAACCAAGATGACCGACTATAAATTCGTTGACCATACTTATGACGTTGTCGTCGTCGGCGCAGGCGGCTCGGGCCTGCGTGCCGCGCTCGGCGCTGCGCAAGCCGGACTCAAAACCGCCTGCATCACCAAGGTTTTCCCGACCCGCTCGCACACGGTTGCGGCGCAGGGCGGCATCGCCGCTTCCCTCGGCAACATGGGCGAAGATAACTGGCGCTGGCACATGTATGACACCGTCAAGGGCTCCGACTGGCTCGGAGACCAGGACGCCATCGAATATCTCTGCCGCGAAGCACCCGCCGCCGTTTACGAACTCGAGCACTGGGGCATGCCCTTCAGCCGCACCGACGAAGGCAAGATCTACCAGCGCGCCTTTGGCGGCATGACCCGGGACTTTGGCGCCGGCCCCGTCCAGCGTACGTGTGCGGCGGCCGACCGGACCGGTCACGCCATGCTTCACACGCTCTACGGCCAGTGCGTACGCGAAGAGACCGAATTCTTCATCGAGTATATCGCGCTCGACCTGATCATGGACGATGACGGCGTTTGCCGCGGCGTGACCGCCTGGAAACTCGACGATGGCACGCTGCACCGTTTCCGCGCGCAGAAGACCATTCTGGCAACCGGCGGCTATGGCCGCGCCTTCTTCTCGTGCACATCGGCCCACACTTGTACCGGCGATGGCAATGCCATGGTGCTGCGCGCCGGCCTGCCGCTGCAGGACATGGAATTCGTCCAGTTCCATCCGACCGGAATCTATGGTTCGGGCTGCCTGATCACGGAAGGCTCACGCGGTGAAGGCGGTTACCTCACCAATTCCGAAGGCGAGCGCTTCATGGAGCGGTATGCACCCAGCGCGAAGGACCTGGCATCTCGCGACGTTGTCAGCCGGGCCATGACGGTGGAAATCCGCGAAGGCCGCGGCGTGGGCCCGGAAAAGGACCACATCTACCTTCACCTCGAACACCTTGGCGCTGCTGTTCTCGCCGAACGCCTGCCCGGCATTTCCGAGACGGCCCGCATTTTCGCCGGTGTCGATGTCACCAAGGAACCCATCCCGGTCCTGCCGACCGTGCACTATAATATGGGCGGTATCCCGACAAACTATCACGGCGAAGTGCTTACCAAGAAGGGCGACGATGCGGACGCAGTCGTGCCGGGCCTGATGGCCGTCGGTGAGGCGGCCTGTGTGTCGGTTCACGGCGCCAACCGCCTCGGCTCGAACTCGCTGATCGACCTTGTCGTGTTCGGCCGCGCTGCGGGCCTGCGCTGTGGCGAAACGACCGTAGCCGGCGCGACCCAGCCAGCATTGCCAAAAGGGGCAACCGACAGCCACCTCGCGCGCTTCGACAAGCTGCGCAACGCAACCGGCGACCAGCCTGTCGCCAAGCTGCGTCTTGAAATGCAAAAGGCGATGCAGGGCAATTGCGCCGTGTTCCGCACCGGCGACGTATTGCGAGAAGGCGTCGAGGCCATCGACGCGGTCTACAAGAAACTGCCCGGACTCGACGTGAAGGATCGCGGCATGGTCTGGAATACGGACCTTCTCGAAGCGCTCGAATTCGACAACCTGATCGCGCAAGCTGCGGTCACGGTGAATTCAGCAGCCAATCGCGAGGAAAGCCGCGGCGCGCATGCCCGCGAAGACTTCTCCGAGCGCGATGACAAGAAATGGATGAAGCACACGCTCGCCTGGGTGTCCGACGCCGGCAAGGTGACGATCGATTATCGCGGTGTGCACGATTACACGATGTCGAACGAGATCGCTTACATCGAGCCAAAAGCTCGGGTTTACTAGGGGTTTAAAGATGGTCCAGCTAACGCTTCCGAAGAACTCCAAGGTCGGCAAGGGCAAGACCTGGCCGAAGCCGCAGGGCGCCACGAACCTGCGCCAGTTCCGCATCTACCGCTACAGCCCCGAGGAAAGCGGCAACCCGCGCTGGGACCTGTACTGGGTCGACATGGACAAGGCCGGGACGATGATCCTGGACGTCCTGCTCTACATCAAGAACAATATCGATCCGACGCTCGCCTTCCGCCGCTCGTGCCGCGAAGGCGTGTGCGGATCATGTTCCATGAACATCGCGGGCAACAACACGATCGCCTGCACCAAGGGCTTCGATGAACTGCCCGGTGGCGTCATCTCGATCTCCCCCCTGCCCCACCTGCCCGTGGTCAGGGACCTGATCCCCGACCTGACCAACTTCTACGCCCAGCATGCCTATGTGCAGCCCTTCCTGAAGACGGTTACGCCAGACCCCGAGAAGGAATGGAAACAGTCGGAAGACGACCGCAACGAACTCAACGGCCTGTACGAATGCATCCTGTGCGCATGCTGTTCGACGTCCTGCCCGTCTTATTGGTGGAACGGCGACAAGTATCTCGGCCCGGCCGCCCTGTTGCAGGCCTATCGCTGGTTGATCGACAGCCGCGACGAAGCCACCGGCGAGCGCCTTGACGACCTCGAAGACCCATTCAAGCTGTACCGCTGCCACACGATCATGAACTGTGCGCAGGTCTGCCCCAAGGGCCTGAACCCGGCAAAGGCGATCGCCAAGATCAAGCACATGATGGTCGAACGCGTTTCCTGATCGCTGGCGCCAGGCTCAGTCAGGCCCGGCCTCTTCCGATTCAGCCGTCTCGACCGGCACGTAGACTTGCGTGGACAGGAAATCCCTGAAATCGGCCAGCGACTGTGCCGTCGCCTCTTCCTGCGGCAGATGGCCGACATTGGCATAGAGCTTGAGCGTTGAACCCGCGATGGCCGCGTGGAACTTCTCGGCATGAGAGGCAGGCACGAGATTGTCGCTGTCACCCTGCAGGATCAGGGTCGGGACAGCGATCGCTGCGAGCTTCTCGGCGCTGGCACCGGTGCGCCCTTCGGGGCCTGTCATCAGGCTGAGGATGGCCTCGCGGTGGCAAGGCGCGCGCCCGAGCGCGGCATAGCGCTGGACCATCACGTCAGTGACCAGTGACTGGTCGACGAAGCTGTCCTCGAGTCCCCCCCGGATCATGCCCGTCATGTCGAGGTCCTTCATGATGCTGCGCGCCAGCGGATTAGCCAGCAGCTTGAAGACGAGCGGCGAAGATTCAGCCTCCTCGTCGGATTTCGGCCAGCCGGACGCATCGACCAGGACCAGCCCGTCGAGTCTTTCCGGATGGGCCAGCGCATAATTCCACGCCGTATGTCCGCCCATCGAGCTTCCGGCAAGGGTGAAGTGCTCGATGCCGAGTTCACGCGTCACATGGTCGATGACGTCAACGAATTGGGGGATCCCCGTCTCCGAGACATCAAGGCAGCGCGACAGGCCGTGGCCCGGCAGGTCGAGCGATACGACGCGATAGTCCTGCCTCAACCCTTTGACCCACGGTTCCCATGTGTGCAGCGAGGCGGAGAAGCCATGCACCAGGACCAGGACGGGCGCATTGCGCGGGCCGACATCCCGGTAGTGGACCCGCATGTCCCCGCCCATCGGCAAGAACCGGCTGTCTGTATTGGCATACATGGATTCCAGCCGGTCATAGGCGATGTCCGAACGGTGCATCGCAAACCAACCGGCTCCCAGGATTATGGCAAGCGCGACCAAAACGGCCATCAGGCGTCGCAACATCGAACAGGTCCCTCCCCGGACTTTTGTTTCTCAAACGGCACTAGTGTCAACCATGCGCCGCGTGTCAATTGGTCTTGGATCAGTTGCAAACACTGCAGGTTGCATCTTTTTTCAATCGGACCACCCTTTGCGAGCCCGAAAGACCGTCGATGAGTAACAACCGGCCAGCCAGGGGCGTTCCGGCGCCGGTGACGAGTTTCACGACCTCGAGTGCCATGGCTGAGCCGACGATGCCGGTCAGCGCCCCGACAACGCCGACTTCATCGCAGGCCTGTGCGTCCGGCGGCGTCTCGGGTACCCAGCAGCGATAGCAGGGCGCTTCCGCCTGAACACCCGACGTGAAAACGCTGACCTGTCCTGCCCAGCCTGCGGCGGCACCGTGGACGAGGGCGCGGCGGGTCTCATGCGCAACGGCGTTGAGCGCATAACGGGTCGGGTAATTGTCGGATGCGTCGACCAGGATGTCGCCTGCCAGCGGGTGACTCTCGCTCCAGCGGTGCCGATGCCAGCGGATGCGCGTGTCGGGATGCGCGTCCTGAAGGCGGGCCGCCAGGATTTCGGCCTTTGGCCGACCGACATCGCCTTCGCCGAATTGCACCTGCCGCTGCAGGTTCGAACGGTCGACCAGATCATCGTCCCAGACCTCCATCTCGCCGATACCGGCCGCGGCGAGATAGAGCGCACAGGGGCCGCCCAATGCCCCTGCCCCAACAATCGACACCGAGGCTGCGCGCAGTTTCTGAACGCCCGGACCGCCGATTTCCTTGAGCAGGATATGGCGTTTGTGGCGGTCGATATCTTTGGAGGTGAGGGTCATGGACGGGCGGCGCGCAGGGCAGTGGACGACGTGGGGTCGAGGGGGGCGGTGAGATAGGTCCAGGCGGGTGGCGGAGTGGTGGCAAGGGTGCGGGCGGCGGTGGCCGGAATACGGCTTTTCGCGAACCGGCGTGCGAAGGGCGCATTGCGCGCGCCCGGCCCGATGCCCGGCCGCGCGACGACGGCGATGGGCAGGGTTTGTGCGATCCCCTGCCAGTTTTTCCAATGATGAAAACCAGCGAGATTGTCCGCGCCCATCAGCCAGACGAAATGTGCCTCCGGCGCGCGGGCGACAATCGCTGCCAGCGTATCGGACGTATAGGTCAGGCCGAGCCGCGCCTCGATATCTGTGACGATCATGCGCGGATGGTGCGCGACCTGACGGGCGGAGGCGACGCGACTATCAAAGTCGCCGTGTGATGTCTTGAGCGGATTGCCGCGCGCGACGATCCACCAGACCCAGTCGAGCTGGAGGCGTTTCATCGCCGTTTCGGCCACGTGAAGATGACCCGAATGGGCCGGATTGAAGCTTCCGCCAAACAGGCCGATGCGCAGGCCCCGTGTTGGTCCCGGAAGCGTCAGGTGGGTCAAGGACGGGTCTGCCCCGTGCCTCTCACGACATATTTGTAGATCGTGAGTTGTTCGGCGCCGACCGGTCCACGCGCATGGATACGGCCCGTGGCGATACCGATCTCGGCACCAAAGCCGAACTCGCCGCCATCGGCAAACTGGGTGGATGCGTTGTGCAGCACGATGGCACTGTCGACCCGCGCGAGGAAGCGTTCGGCCACGTCCTTGTCTTCGGTGACGATCGAATCCGTGTGGCCCGACGACCAGCGTTCGATATGCGCAAGGGCACCGTCGAGCCCATCTACGACAGCAACCGCCAGGATCGGCGCAAGATATTCCGTGCCCCAGTCTTCCTCGGTGGCCGTCTTCATGCCCGGCACGATGGCACGTGCGCGGGAATCGCCACGAAGTTCGCAGCCAGCATCGACAAGGGCCGATGAAAGCCCTGGCAGCATCGTGTCGGCGATGGCGGCGTCGATCAGCAGCGTTTCGAGCGATCCGCAGACACCGGTGCGGCGCATCTTGGCGTTGACCACCAGGTCCACGGCCTTCTGCGGATCGGCGGCTGCGTCGACATACATGTGACAGAGTCCCTCCAGATGCCCGATCACAGGCACGCGGGCATCCATCTGGACCCGCTCGACGAGGCTGCGCCCACCGCGCGGTACGATAACATCGACCTGGCCATCGAGGCCGGACAACATATGACCGACGGCGGCGCGGTCGGTGGTGCCGACAAGCTGGATCGCATCCGCCGGCAGGCCTTCGGCCTCCAGCGCCGAACGCATGGCGTCGACGAGGGCATGCGAGGAATGCGTGCTTTCCGAACCACAGCGCAGGATGGCGGCATTGCCAGAGCGCAGGCAGAGCGTGCCCGCATCCGCCGTGACGTTCGGGCGGCTTTCATAGATGATTCCGATGACGCCCAGCGGCACGGCCACGCGGGCAAAATCCAACCCGTTCGGCTGCTGCCAGCGCGCCAGTTCCCGGCCAAGCGGGTCAGGCAGGTCGGCAATGGCATCAACGCCGGACGCGATGCCTTCGACACGCGCTGCATCGAGCGCAAGCCGGTCAAGCATGGCGGCGCTGAGACCCTTTTTCTTCGCCGCATTCATGTCCTGCGTGTTGGCATCCAGAATCGCCGACGCGGCGGCGCGTATGGCAGCGGCAATGGCCTTCAGGCCACGCGTGCGATCCTCAGGGCTGAGGCGGCCAAGGGCGCGGGACGCGGCGCGAGCGCGAGCGCCCATATCCAGCATGGTTTCGGTCAGGGCGGCGTCGGGCAGTTGGGATTGAACAGTCATGCCCCTCTGGTGCCGGAAACACAGGTTTGCTGCAAGCCCCGGTCCCATCCGACCGGAGAAACAAGGGCTGACTCTCTGGCTAAAGTCCTTAAGCTCATTCCAGAAACAGGAAAATACCGGAGGACACCATGATTGACGTTCAGGCCATGCCGTTCATCGCCGATATTCCGCGGGTGCAGGCCGAACGGCGCGCAAGTGAGACCGCTTTCTGGTTTGAAGATCATTCGACCAGTTTCGGCGAACTGGAGACGCGATCAAACCAGGTTGCCAATGGCCTGATCGGCCATGGTGTCCAGCCCGGCGATCGGGTCGCCTATCTCGCCAAGAATACGGACGCCTATTACGAGATGCTGTTCGGCTGTGCCAAGGCGCGGGCGGTGATGACCGGCGTGAACACGCGCCTCGCCGCGCCCGAGATCCAGTTCATTCTCGCCGATTCCAAGGCCAGGGTCCTGTTTGTCGGCAAGGAGTTCTACGCCATCATCGACCAGATCAAGGGCGACCTGCCGGACCTGATGCGTGTCATCACGATCGATGGCGACCGCGAGGACTGGGACTACTATCCGAGCTGGCGCAATTCCAAACCCGCTTCGGCACCGGGACTGACCCCGCTGGCCGAGGACGATGTCATCCAGCTGTACACATCCGGCACGACCGGAAAGCCCAAGGGCGTGCAGCTGACAAATGCCAATTACCATGCCTTCTTCCGGCAGGCCGCCATGCTGGACTGGTCAAGCTATGGCGTTGGCGAAGCCGTCATGAACGCGATGCCGCTTTTCCATGTGGCCGGGGTGAATGTCGGCGTGCTGGCCGCTGCGCAGGGGGCGAAGACCGTTGTGCTGCGCGAGATCGATCCCACGGCGATCCTGAAACTGATCCCGGAACACAAGATCGCCCATGCGTTCTGGGTGCCAGCGGTTATCATGATGCTAGTGCAGCACAAGGATGTGGGCGAAACGGACTTCACCTCGCTCAAGCTTGTCTCCTATGGCGCCTCGCCGATTGCCGAGAGCCTGCTGCTGGATGCCAAGCGGATCATGAATGCCGGATTCAACCAACTCTACGGCCTGACCGAAACCGTTGGCGCGGGCACCTATTTGCCGCCGCAGGCGCATGACCCGGCCTGGGGCAAGCTGCGCAGCTGCGGCGTGCCGTGGCCGGGTGCCGTGGTGCGCTGTCTCGACAGTGAGGGCAATCCAGTGCCCACGGGCGAGGTCGGCGAGATCGCGATCAAGGCCGGCTTCGTGATGAAGGGCTACTGGAACCGGCCCGAGGCCACGGAAGAGGCCATCCGGGGCGGGTTCTTCTACACCGGCGATGCCGGATATTTCGACGAGGACGGTTTTCTCTATATCCATGACCGGGTGAAGGACATGATCGTGTCCGGCGGCGAGAATGTGTACCCGGCCGAGGTCGAGAACGCCGTGTTCGGGCATCCGGGCGTGGCCGATGTCGCGGTGATTGGCGTGCCGGACGAGAAATGGGGCGAGTCGGTGAAGGCCATCGTCGTTCCAAAGCCAGGCGAGAATCCGACGGCCGACGACGTCATCGCCTGGGCGAAGGAACGCATTGCCGGATACAAATGCCCGAAATCGGTCGATTTCGTCGACGCCCTGCCCCGCAATCCGTCGGGCAAGATCCTTCGCAAGGATCTGCGCGAGCCCTACTGGGCCGGGCAGACACGCCGGGTCGGCTGAAACTTGAGCATAAAAAAGCCCCGCGCCTTTCGGTGCGGGGCCTTTCTATTGTCTGGGTCAGTGGCCGCTAGGCTGCAGCCGCCACTTTTTTCTTGGCGGCAAGGCCCTTTGCCAGCTTTTCCATGGCGGTTGCCTTGTCGATGCTTTCGACGGCAGCCAGTTCACGGGCCATACGGTCAAGCGCGCTTTCATAAAGCTGGCGCTCCGAATAGGACTGTTCTGGCTGGTCTTCGCCGCGGTGCAGGTCGCGAACGACTTCCGCGATGGAGATCAGGTCGCCGGAATTGATCTTGGCTTCGTATTCCTGGGCGCGGCGCGACCACATGGTGCGCTTGACCCGAGCGCGTCCACCAAGTGTCTTCAATGCGTCTTCGACAAGCTTGGAACCGGCCAGCGCGCGCATGCCGGAGGCTTCCGCGCGGTTGGTTGGCACGCGCAGGATCATCTTGTCCTGATCGAATGCGACGACATAAACTTCGAGTTCCATGCCAGCGACGGTCTGTTTTTCGACGCTGGTAATCTTTCCTACACCATGCGCAGGATATACGACGCTCTGACCAACTCCGAATGCAAGTGCCGCGGTGTCTGCTTTTTTAGCCATGAAGTGTATCGCCCTTTTCTACGCATTCAGAGCCAATCAGTCTTGACCCAGTCCGTACGTCACGGTCTGAGTGGAGACTTTTCAGCTCTGGTTCAATTATTGCTCAAGTCGTAAGACTATCACAATCGTGCAGGTTTTACAACAGGGCACGGCATATCGGCCGGGCGAGACCCGCCAATGAAATCAATACCTTCGTTAACTTTTGACCGTCCCTGCAATGACTGTTGCAGGCGGCATCAAGCGCAGGCTCAATCACCGGTCCCGGGCGCAGGACTGAAATATTTTTCCAATTTACCCGTTTCCTGCGCAAATTTTTCGCGGTCCGCTGGCGGCTCCTTCAACCGGGTAATATTCGGCCAGGTTTTGGCGAATTCGCTGTTCAGCTTCAGCCACTTGCCGTCCGGATCGTCTTCGGTGTCGGGCTTGATCGCCTCGACAGGGCATTCGGGCTCGCAGACGCCGCAATCGATGCACTCGTCCGGGTCGATGACGAGCATGTTTTCGCCCTCATAGAAGCAGTCCACCGGGCAGACTTCGACGCAATCCATGTATTTGCAGCGGATGCAGGCATCGACGACGATATAGGTCATGAACGGGAGGGCCTCTTGAACAGGTTTGCAGCGGGCGAAATGGCCTTCGGGCGGCGGTGTGTCAATGAGACAAGCTGCGCCGTGCGTTTAGGACAGGTCAGGGCGTTCCGGCGATCCGGGCTTCAGCGCGCTGGCGCGCGCCCGCGCGGGACACATCATCGACATAGAGAAGCGATGCGACCTGGCGGATATAGGCCTCTTCGATCGGGCTCTTTTCACCATCCGACAGTGCGACGCGATAGAGCCCCTCAATGATCGAGACGCGCTCGGCCATGCCGAGTTTCTTGACGTGGCGGGTAAACTGGTAGGAATCGACCGCCTCTTCGGCCAGTGCTTCGCCTTCGGCCAGCACGGCATCGGCCCGGTCAGCATCGAATCCAAAGGCTTCGAGCAGGATTTCGGCGATCATGTCACTCTCGATATTGACATAAACCCCATCAATCAGCGCCGCCTCGACCATCAGCGCTGCAGCGGCAACCTGCGGGTCCATCGCCTTCAATGCCGGTGTCTTGGGAGCAAACAAGCGTTTGATCGCATTCATCATGTGCCGTTCTCCAGCAGGCAGTACAGAGCCTGCGCCTCTTCTGCGGGACCGCGGCGCGTGCCGAGGTCCAGGATTTCCACGGTTCGTATATGCTCTCCCCGGCCGAAAGTCACAACATCACCGACAGAAATGGCGGCGCCGGGCTTGTCGGTGCGACGGGTCTGGCCATTGCGGGAGATGCGCACCGCTTTGCCCCTGACATGGTCGGTGGCGAGGGCGCGGGTGCGGAAGAAGCGCGCCCGCCAGAGCCAGATATCCAGCCTGACAGAGGCCGCTTCGTTCACTGGAAAGGCGTGTAGGTGAAGGCTGGAGACGCCTTGGCCTCTCCCCCTTTCGGCTTGCGCTTGCGCCGGGGCTTGTCCCTCGGCGGAGGGGTGGGCGGCAGGAGGGCGGCGAGGGCGGCAAAGGGGCTGTCAGGGTCTGCCTTGCGGGCGGCAGGGGTGTGGCGCGGGCGTGGCGCGTCCTGCCGCGGCGGGCGCGAACCGCCATTGGCCCGGTGCGGTCTCTCCCCCGGTTTGCCCTTGCCACCTTTCGGGCGGTCCTCACGCGGGGAGGCCGGACGCGCATCAGGCCGCGACCGGGCAGCATAGCGCCAGAGGAGGACAGCGTCGGTTTCCTTGTCCTTCTCTGCCGGTGCCAGGCCGAAGCCTTTCAAAACGGCCGGCCAGTCGTCGGACGGGCAGGAGACGACAGAGGCAAGGTCGATCGGGATGGCAAAGGCGTTCTTGTCGGCTTCCTTGCGGCGCTTGGCGATTTCCCAGCCGAGGCGTTCGGCGAGATCGGCGCGCACGGCGCGGCGACCGAAGCGGAGATAGCCATTGGCGGCGAGCGCCTCTTCCGGCCACGTGCCGTCGAGCGGGAACGAGCCGGCGCCTTCCGGGGCGAGCGGAAAGGGCGAGCCGGCCTGTACCGCACGCAGGATGGCGATGAGGCGCTGGGCGGCCGGTTTCTGGGCATCGGGCGCATGGGCCGCAACCCGGCCCGCGCGCAGGCCGAGCGCTTTGAGGGACTCACGCTGTTCAGGCGTGAGACGGCCGCCGGGATCGTCCTGACGGAGATCCACGCTGGCGCCGCTTTCGAGAATGCGGAAGGCAAGCCCCCGGGCGAGGCCTTCAAGCGTGTCGCCGGCCTTCTCATGGCGCAGCTTCCAGTGCGTCGGCAGGACCCGCGCGAGCTCGGCCGCCAGCCAGTCAGCAACGCGCGCACGGGCGGCGTCGCGGTCAGATGGTTCGACTTCGGTGGCGCCGACAAGGTCGATGCCGGGGCTCATCCAGTCCGGGCCCTTGGCCAGGCGGGCAATCACGTTGCCGCCGAATTCCACGTCGCCCTCATCGTTCAGCCTGAACGCGTCTGACGGCGCGCCGGCGATCTGGCCGAGGCGTTCGACCAGCATCGGGCGGATCGCGGCGAGCGCGGCGCCACGTACGGCCTTGCCTTCAAGCGTGCGGGCATCAAGCACGGGTTCGAAGGTGAGGCCCTTCAGGCGGCCGACGAGATGGCCTTCTACGGTCACATCGCCTTCCGGCGTCAGGTCAGTCACGAGGGCGTCTTCCTTCTTCAGGCTGGCCAAGAGGGCCGTCGTACGTCGGTCCACAAACCGTGCGGTCAGGGCCGTATGTAGCGCATCAGACAGGGAGTCTTCAATCTCGCGCGTTCGATCCTGCCACCTGGCGGGGTTTTCGAGCCAGTCAGGCCGGTGCGCCGCATAGGTCCATGTACGGATATTGGCAAGCTGTTGCTGCAATTTGGCGATGCCGCCACCGGTGCCGCTGAGGTCATCAAGGCGGCGTTCGAGGCCAGCATCGGACAGGCGGGCGTCCGGGTCGGCGAGGGTTTCAGCGAGGCCGAGCACGAGGCGGGCATGGCCTTCGGGGCCAGCCTTGCGGAAATCCGGCAGGCGAGCGAGGTCCCACAGGCGTCGCACCCGGGCCTGGCCGGTCACGTTCGGGCCGATGCCGGCGTCCTCGGCCATGCGGCGCAGCACCCATTCATCCAGCGCGTTCGGATTATGGATCAGGACCGGATTGCCCGAAGGGCGCTCAAGGCTGCGGATCAGGGATTTCAGCGACCCGTAGTCGAGCGCGGAATTGCGCCACTGGATATGGTCGACCGGATCGAAGCGGTGCTGCTCGATCCGCTTCCACATCTCCTCCTCGAAGGGCGGGCAATCGCCAGTTTCGCCGAATTCGCCATCCGAGCGGAAGCGCCCGGCCCGGCCCGCGATCTGGCCGCATTCGGCAGCGGTCAGCGCGCGGTGGCGGCGGCCGTCAAACTTGGTGCGCGAAGCAAAGACAACGCGGTCGACATCCAAGTTGAGGCCCATGCCGATGGCGTCGGTGGCGACGATATAGTCGACCTCGCCGGACTGGTACATGGCGACCTGGGCATTGCGCGTGCGCGGACTGAGCGCGCCCATGACCACGGCGGCGCCGCCCTTCTGCCGGCGGAGCAGTTCGGCAATGGCATAGACTTCCTCGGAACTGAAGGCGACCACGGCGGTGCGCTTGGGCAGCTTGGTAATCTTGGTCTTTCCGGTATAGCGCAATTCGGAGAAGCGCTCACGCGTGTCCGTCTCGACGCCGAGGTTCAGCGTACGCAGGATGGGGCGCATCGTGTCTGCGCCGAGCAGCAGCGTTTCGGAATGGCCGCGCATGTGGAGGATACGGTCGGTGAAGACATGGCCGCGATCCTCGTCCTCGGCGAGCTGGATTTCGTCAATCGCAACAAAGTCGGCCCGCACATCGACCGGCATGGATTCCACGGTGCAGATGAAAAAGCGCGCGGTCGGCGGGACGATGCGTTCCTCGCCCGTGATCAGCGCGGCATGGGAGGCGCCCTTGGCGGCGACGACACGGTCATAGACCTCGCGCGCGAGCAGCCGCAGCGGCAGGCCGATCATGCCGGTGCCGTGGCCCAGCATGCGCTCGATGGCGTAATGCGTCTTGCCGGTATTGGTGGGGCCAAGAATGGCCTTCAGGGAGGAAGTCATGCGCCGCAGGTGATAGGGATGGGTGGAGGTGTCAAGCGGGGCGTTCCCAGGTGCCGTCATGGTGTTCGACGAGGGCGACGCAGCTTTCGACCCGGCCGCTAGGTCGAGCGCTTGTCGGCAGCGGCGGGCGGCGTACGCGCGGACCGCAACTTCGACAGGCGCTGCTCGACCCTGGGCCAGAGCGCGTTCAGGCCGCGGCGCGCCGGTCTCTCGATGATATAATAACTGGCGATCCCGCATCCCAAGGCCCCGAACAGGAGCCAGACCGTCAAGCCGTCATACATCCTGTCCAGTTTGTAGAAGGGTTGTTGCCAGAGATAGAGCGAATAGGACCAGAGGCCGAACTGCGTAAGCACACGGCTGGAGAGGACCGCCGTGACCTGCCTTGAAGCGATATCGACCAGCGACACTGCCACGGCGAGACAGAACGTGCCCAGCGAATAGCTGACCACGAACGGCATTCCGGTCAGGTTGAGGCCGATGCCGAGGCCGAGCGCCACCAGGAAGACCGGAAGGGCAAAGCGCTGGACCAAAGCGGCATTTGCGAGGTGTCGCACGAAAAGGAACACTGACGCCGCGATGAAGACGGACGCCACATGGACATCCGAGCGGTGATAGACCGTTTCGAACGACTGGTTCAGGAACGTGTAGGATACGATGCCATTGAGCATCATCAGCGCCGCCAGGCCGCCCAGCAGGACGGCTGCCATGCGGATGCCGCGCCCGAACAGGAGCACGAGGCCGCCGAGCAGGAAATAGGCGTGCTCTTCCACGCACAGCGACCAGATATGATCGAACCATCCCGTGCCATGGGTGAAAATGGTGACATAGTTTAGCGTGAACGTAAGCGCCGTCAGCGCCCAGGCAGGCGACAGCGAAAACGGCTCGCCAAAGAATGACGAAACCAGGAGATAGATCGTCACGAAGCCGAACAGTGCCGGCAGGATGCGGGTGGCGCGCCGAAAGAAGAATTCCGGCAGCGGATGGGAATTCACATAGAGGATCTGGGCCATGAGCCGGCCGCTGAGGACGAAGAAGAATTCCACGCCGAACGCGCCGAGGTTCATCCATGCGACATAGGAGAAATGCCCCCACAGCACCAGCAGGATAGCGATGCCGCGCCAGCTGTCGAGCGGCAGGATTCTCTTTGGTCGGATCGTGGCGCCCATGCCCGGCTTGTCCCCTGTGCGCGCGATCCCCCCACAGGACCACGGAAGAGACCTAGCATTGCGGAGCACACGCGGATACCGGCTTCCCGCGGGAATTGATATTCGCGCCTGGCGGGGGCTTGTTCAGGCGAGTTCAAGCTCGCCGACGGACAGGGCTTCTGACACGGGATCTGCCGTGCGGACCGTGTCCGGGCGGCAGTCGAGGAGTTCCCAGCGCCCGTCATGGTGTTCGACGAGGGCTGTGCAGCTTTCGACCCAGTCGCCGTCATTCATGTACCTGATGCCGTCAATGTCGCGCATTTCGGCGACATGGATGTGGCCGCAAACGGCGCCGTGATAATCCTTGCGGCGGCAATAAGCAGCGACATGGTCTTCGAAATTGTGGATATAGTTGAGGGCGCGCTTGGTGCGCTTTTTCAGCGCCGCCGAGAGCGACCAGTAAGGCAGGCCGAACAAGCGGCGCACGCTGTTCAGGTTCGTATTGACCCAGAGCAGGAAATTATAGGCGTGGTCGCCAAGGTGCATGATCCATTTGCGGTCGGCCCTCATCATGCCGTCGAACATGTCGCCATGCACGACGAGATAGCGCTTGCCATCCGCCCCCAGGTGGACGGCGCGGTTCTTCACATGGATGTCGCCGAAACTGAGCCTGAAATGCATGAAGGCGCGCAGGAACTCGTCATGGTTGCCGATAATGTAGGTGACATCCGTGCCGCGCTTGGCCGCCGTCAGGATACGGCGGATGACGTTTGTGTGGGCCTGCGGCCAGTACCATTTCTTCTTCAGGCGCCAGCCATCAATGATGTCGCCGACGAGGTAGAGTTGTTCGCTCGTATTGGCCTTCAGGAAAGCGCACAGGGCCTCGGCCTGGCTGCCGCGCGAGCCAAGGTGGACATCGGAGATAAAGATCGCGCGATATTTCGGCCGGGCATGGGTCATCAGGTTCGCCCCATACGCCGATTTGAAAAGGCTTTTGTGACGGATTGCCTGCAGATTTGTGACAGGCGCAGTGACGCTGGACAGGCAATCTGGCCTGCGCAAAGATCGCGGGCGACAGGTGGCATGCGAGGCAGGCGATGAGCAAGGAGAACCCCAGGGTCGAAGCGTTCTTCGCGAAACCAGGCCCGTGGCAGGACGAGCTTGGCGCGCTGCGAGAGATTCTGCTCGCCTGCCCTGTGACGGAGACGTTCAAGTGGCGCTCGCCCGTCTATACGGCAGGCGGCAGCAACGTGGCGACTGTCTGGGGTCTCAAGGCAAATTGCGCCCTGTCATTCTTCAAGGGCGTGCTGCTGAAGGATCCCGAGGGCATTCTTCTGGCACCAGGGGCGAATTCGCGCTCGGTGCGGATGATGAAGTTCACCAGCGTCGCGGAAATACGGCGAATGGAACCGATCCTGAAGGCCTATGTGCGCGAGGCCGTGGTGGTGGAAAATGCCGGCCTGAAGGTCGAATTTCCGAAAGACGATCTGGTGTATCCGGAAGAATTAGTCGACGCGCTGGACGCCGACGCAGACCTGAGAGGCGCGTTCGAGGCCCTGACGCCCGGCCGTCAGCGCGGATGGGTTCTGCACTTCTCCCAGCCAAAGCAGGCGGCGACGCGCGTGTCGCGGATCGCGAAAGCAAGCCCCCGCATCCTTGACCGCAAGGGCATGCACGACCGCTAAGACAGGCGCTTACGTCTCCAGTTCCACGTCCCAGTAGAGATAGTCCATCCACGTATCGTGGAGGTGGTGGGGCGGGAATTTGCGGCCGATGGCCTGCAGCTGGTAATTGTTCGGGCGGAACGGCTTGCGCTGCAATTGCACCTCGCTGTCGCGCAGCAGCTTGCCGCCCTTTTTCAGGTTGCACGGACTGCAGGCGGCGACGATGTTTTCCCATGTCGTGCGCCCGCCCTTCGAGCGGGGGATGACATGGTCGAAAGTGAGGTTCTCGTGCGTGTTGCAATAGGCGCACTGGAAGCCGTCACGCAGGAAGACATTGAAGCGGGTGAAGGCCGGCGGGCGGTCCTGGCGCACGAAGTCGCGCAGCGCGATGACGGAAGGCAGGCGGAATTCCGTGCTCGGAGAGCGCACGACATAGTCGTATTCTGCAATGATATCGACACGATCAAGGAAAACGGCCTTCACCACTTCCTGCCACGGCCAGAGCGACAGGGGGTAATAGGAAAGCGGCCTGAAATCAGCGTTCAGAACAAGGGCAGGCCGTCCATTGGGCGGCGCAGTGATGATCTCAGCCATGGTGACCCCCATGCGGCACGAGAAGACTGGTAACCTGTTTGAACCCGCTGAAGGCAGCACTCCTTTGCACGCTCGCCCGTCTGTTAGGCGATTCTGATCATAAGATTATGACAGTCGGGGCTGATTGCAACTGTTGTGGGTCAGGTGGCGGCCGGCACGGCGTCGCCCCGGTGGGCATGCAGCCAGGCCCAGAGCAGGTGGGCCGCAACGCCCCGGTTGGGCCGCCAGGCCTCTGCATGCTGCGTGAACGCCTTGATATCCATGCGGGTTTCATGGGCCGCGAGCAGCCTGTGCGCTTCCATGAGGCCGACATCACCGACCGGGAAAGCGTCCATCGCGCCGGTTGCATAGAGGAGGAACAATTCTGCGGTCCAGGGCCCGATTCCCTTCACTGCGATCAGTTCCCTGCGCGCGGCGTCCAGCGGCACGGTGCAGACGCGCGGCAGGCTGAGCGTGCCGGTGACGAGCGATTCCGCGATGGACGTGAGGTGGCCGACCTTGGGCCGCGACTGGCCGCAGGCGCGCAAGACCTCCGGATCGGCGGCCAGCACGGCTTCGGGGGTGACCTCGCCCAGCAGTGCCTCGGTACGGGCCCAGATGGCGGCCGCCGCGCCGAGGGAAATCTGCTGGTGGGTGATCATGCGGGCGAGCATGGCATAGGTCGCCTCGCCATCGCGCCAGGCGGGCAGGCCGGTCACGTCATAGGCGCGGGCAAGGGCCGGGTCTGCGCGGGCCAGCGTTTCGCAGGCGGCCTTGAGCCGGGCCCGCGAAGGGACTGTCACAGGCCCGGGCCGGGGAGCTCTCCCACAACCACCGTGCCGACCATGACCTTGTTGTCCTTCAGGGTGAACATCAGGAAACCGCCATTCGCCGAGGCGGTCTCGAGCGTCGCCACGGTCGCCTGTTCCTGCAGGGTCCAGTTTCCTGCGGTCTTGAGCGCGTCCTTGAGCCCTTCGGGATCATCGATACGCACGCCGAACGATCCGTTTGCGAGACCGTTCTCAAGCGTGACCGAGCCCTTTGCGCCGAACTTGAGCGGACCCCAATTAAGCAGCGCCTGACCGAGTTCGACGCCGCCTCCCGTTTCGCGCAGCGAATCCAGGAGGCGTTCCGGATCGCCGCCGCTGCGGACCCAGGCCGGATAGAAATTGTGCACTTCGGCGATCATGCGGCTCGCCTGCAGCTCGGTGCCGAGCCAGGGCGCTGCGACCGGGGCGGCATCAAGCGTCAGCGCCTCCCATTGCAGGGCCACCAGCAGGTCGTCGTCGGCGTCCGGGCGCGGGGCGAGATTCAGCGAGAAATCCTTCGCCGTGTAGATGTGGCCGTCGACCAGGGCGGCGGCGTCGTTGAGTTCAATGGCGGCGCGGTGCACGCCGGCATCGGTCCAGGACAGGCTGCCGGCGGACTTGCGGTCGAGGTCGAACGTGTGGCGGATGCCCGTCCGGTCGGTCAGCACGTTGTGGCCGGGCGCGCGGGCGATAACATGGTGCCAGTTCCACGGCTGCATCACGAGCTGGAGCCGTTCGCCCTGCCAGCTGGCCGAGTTGGGCGGCTGGTAGCGCGGCGCCGCGACATCGAGCTCGAAGCGGAACGGATAGCCGCCGACCTTGCGCGATTCATACTCGACCACGGCGCCCTCGGCGCGCTGTTCGGCGACCCACTTGTCCACGCCCAGCTCGATTTCAGCGCGGGCATAGATCCAGTAGGCAGAATAGGCGCCGATCACGGCGACCAGAAGCAAGAACGGGAAGAACAGCCAGAAGCGCGAGCGTCGGCGCTCGGCCAGCGGCTTTACCAGGTCCGGATCGGTCCAAAATTCACTCATATGCTCTGCAGGTCCTGTACGGGTTGCGTGCGACCCTGGGCGGCGAGGCCCTCCTGGAGCAGCGCATCAACCGCTGTTTCCATGTCGCTTTCAAGGCGTTTCATCATGTCCTTGCGCTCCAGACCCGGCTCGATCGGAGGCAGGATTTCGTAGACGATGCGGCCGGGCCGGCGCATCAATCCATGGGCCGGCCAGCAAAGGCCCGCATTGGTGGCCACCGGCACAACAGGCACGCCCAGCGCCTTGTAGAGCGCGACGATGCCGGCGGCGTGGTATTGTGGCCCGTCGCCCGGCGCTTTTCGCGTGCCTTCTGGAAAAATGACGATCTGGCGGCCCCTGGCGGCGCGGTCCTTGGCGGCCGAGACCATCCGGCGCAGCGTTTTCGTGGTTCCGGCCCGGTCGATCGCGATCATGTCGCTCTTCAGCGCGTACCAGCCGAGGAAGGGATACCAGAGCAGCTCGCGCTTCATGATGATGGCGGGGTCGGGCGCGACGAGAAAGGGCACGAAAATGTCGAACATGCACTGGTGCTTGCCAGCAAAGAGGAACGGGCCGTCCGGCAGGTGTTCGAGGCCGCGAATTTCAGTCTCCATGCCGGCAATCACCCGCATGCCCCAGCGAAGCGCACCGGCATAGGTCCTGATTCCCCACATGATGAACCCGCGCGGCAGGACCAGCCCGATCAGGAAGAGCGAGCCCATCAGGGCCATCATGCCATAGAGGTAGGCAACAAACAGGAGGGAGCGCAGCGGCATCATGGGACAGCACGTTTAGCCGCTCAACCGAGGGCCGTCACCCGCCACTTTGCCCATTCTGTCAGCACGCCGCGAAACGACCTGGAATCGCGCAGCACTGCCGATGGGTCAACGACCGTCCGGACCGGATAGGGCTGGAGCGTGATATCCGGCATGGCACGTTGCAGCAGCAGCAGGCTGCGCGGCATATGATAGTCGGACGTGACGATGATGAGCTGCTTGTAGCCGCGCTCATAGGCCCAGACGGCCGTCTCGTCGGCATTGCCGATGGTCGTCTCGGCGCGGTAGCCGATATCGACGCAGCAGGCATAAATGTCCGGTGACCCGCCGGCGAGGGCCATCAGGTCATCCATGTCGACATCCCGGTTGACGCCGGACACCAGCAGTCTCTGACCATGCCCGGCAGACATGAGGTCGATACCGGCGGCAATGCGCCGCCCCGAGCCGCCGGTCAGGGCCACAATCGCATCGGCCTGCCGCACGGTTGCGGGGACCGATTCGTCCGCCCGGCGCGCAAACATCAGGAAATCGAACGAGGCGATGGCCAGCAGGACCAGAACCGTCGCCGGAAAGATGCCGAACCTGCGGCGCGAAAGGGAACGATCGGGCTTCACATCATGCCTTTCAACGCCCGGATCACCGTCATCCGGGCCGCGAGACGCGCCGCAAAGCCCGCGATGACAGGGGTGACGACAAGGATCACGAGATCGAGGAAATCGAGGCTGAGTTCGGGCAGGAGGCCTGCGCGGGCGCCATGGACCTGTACAGTGAAGATCATGAGCGCCGCCGCGCCGAGCGCCATGAGCGCACCAACCGCCCCGGCCCGCAGGCCGAGGACCCAGAAACGCCGCTCGAACAGGCCGGCAATATACCTGTCGCGGGCTCCGGCCAGGTGCAGGACGTCAACTATGTCGCGCCGCGCCAGCAGCGCCGCATGGGTGGCAAAGGCGATCACCGCAACCGCCGTCGACGCCAGGAGTGCGACAGCAATGAGCGCCGTCAGGCGGGCCACGGCGAGGACACGGCGCACATCGCCGGCCCAGTCAGCATGTTCGTCGACAGCGCTGGCGAAGCCGGCTTCCGTGAGGTTGCGGGTGATGGTCGGCCCCATGTCGGGCACATTTGGATCGGCCTCCACCGCGACAAGCTGCGGCAGCGGCAGGCTGTCCGGAAGGCCCCGGCTGCCGAAATTCGGCTCCAGCAGCGCATCGATTTCCTCCTTGGACAGGACGCGGGCAACACGGACACCTGGCGTTTGTTCAATAATCTTGCGCGCCTCGTCGGCCCCACGCCGGTCGACATCCGGCAGGCTGACCGTCAGTTCGCCCTGAACTTCAGCCGTCCAGCTCTTGGCTGCACCGTAGGTCGACTTGGCCGACAATGCGGCCAGCGCCGCCAGAAAGCACAGCGCGCCCACAACGAAGAACAGAGCCGCTTCGCGAACATCTTCGACGGGAAGGAGCGGAGTTTCCTTTGCCATCTAGCCCTCCAGGCCCGGATCGGTTCGGCGGCGGGCCGTCTCGCCGCCAAACTCGACATCCTGCACCAGGAGACGGTTGCTTAGACGGTAGACCGGCGCTTCGACCTGCCGAACAAGGCCGAGGTCGTGCGTCGCGATGATCACGGTCGTCTGGCGTCGCTTGTTCAGCTCAAGGAAGAGGCGCATCAGCCGCGTGCCCATTTCGGGATCGACATTGCCGGTTGGCTCATCCGCAATGAGGATGTCGGGCTGCGTTACGACGGCGCGGGCGATGGCGACACGCTGCTGCTCGCCGCCCGACAGCGTCGGCGGCTTGGCATGAAGGCGCTGGCCGAGGCCAACCCAGGCGAGCAATTCCTCGACATCCGCGCGGTAGTCGGCCTCGCGGCGACCAAGAACCCGCAACGGCAGCGCCACATTCTCGTAGGCCGATAGGTGCTCGAGCAGGCGGAATTCCTGGAACACGACCCCGACACGCCGACGCAGCGACGAAAGCTGGTCACGCGTCAGGTTGCTGGTAGGGCGGCCGAACAGACTGACTTCGCCCCGGCTTGGCTTCAAGGCAAGGTAGAGTAGTTTTAGCAAACTTGTCTTGCCAGCGCCCGAGGCTCCGGTCAGGAAGCTGAACGAGCCGGGTTTCAGGACAAGATCAATACCGCTAAGTATGTCCTCTGAGGTATCATAGCGGAGCGATACCGAATCGAGTCGAACGGCGACGTCGTCAAAGAGGTCGTGTCGTGGATAGGTCATGGGCTCCTGCCTGGTAGTTCAGGCTATTGATTTAATGGGGCGAATTGCGGGAAAGACCAAGTCATGATCCTCACCTGTCCCTCATGTGAGACCCAGTATTTCGCCGATGACTCAACAATCGGTGAAAGCGGGCGAACTGTGAAGTGCGCAACCTGCGGACATAGCTGGTTCGTGCGGCCTGAAGGGGTCGCCGGACATGAACACGCCGCTGCGCCCGCCGCCCACGAAGTCTACCGCGAACGCGTGCGCGAACAACGCCGCCGCAAGAGCCGGGTTGCCGCGCTGGCCTCGTGGATCGTGACGGCCGCCGTATTCTTTACGCTGGGCCTGGCCGCGATCATTTTTCGCAATGATGTCGTGAAATTCTGGCCGGAATCAGCCACGGCCTACAAGCGGGCCGGCTTCTCCGTGAACCGGTTCGGCCTCGAGTTCGAGAATATCGAACGCAGCCGCACGTTCAACGACACGATTCCCGTCGTCACCGTGTCGGGCAAGGCCGTGAACGTGGCCCGCAGCACCGTCGAGACACCCGCCGTACGCGTCAGCCTGATGGACGAGCGCGGCAAGCAGGTGGCGCAGAAGTTCGGCACCATTTCGCCGGGCGAGCTCGACGCAGGCGACACGGGTTCGTTCAAGATCGTGCTCGAGCAGGCGCCGATGGAGAGTTTCGAGATCGAATTGTCCTTCGTTGACCGCGAGAATGTACCGCAAGAGCCGGAACTGGGCGGCGAGCCCGAGACTGCAACCGATGATCCAGCGCCGGGCACGGCCGATCCAGAGACTGAAAGCCCGATTGAATGACAGACATGCCGAAGATCGAAGTCCTCGTCACCGAGGACGAATTGATGGCGCGTATTGATGCGCTGGCCGACGCACTTGTGCCGCGCCTGCCGGGCGACTGGACCGCGGTGTCGATCCTGATCGGCGCGACACCGTTCACGTCAGACCTGATGAAAGCCTTGGCCCGCCGGGGCGTGCACCCGGTGCTGGATGTGATCTGGCTGGAAAGCTACCGCGATGCGCGCGAAAGCTCAGGCCGCGTCGTTGTACGTGCCGATCTTGGGCGATCCGTGAAAGGGCGAGGTGTCCTTTTGCTGGACGATGTCTTCGATACCGGCCGAACCCTCGCTTTCGCCAAGAACCACCTGCTGTCCAAGGGTGCCCGCGAAGTGGTCACCTGCGCCCTGACACAGAAACCCTGGGCCCCACGCGGCGAGGATGGTGTCGATTTCTGCGCCTTCGATTCCCCCGGCCGCTACCTGGTCGGCTATGGCATGGACGATGCGGGCAAGTATCGCGGCCTGCCCTATATTGGCGCCCTGGACTAGGTCAGCGCGAACCAGACGCACGCCCCTGCCGTGACCAGCATTACAATCACGGAAACGAGTGTGCCGACGGCCCGGCCAAAGCTTGTGCCCGATGACCCGCCAAGCCCAATGGCATGAAGCACGCGACCTATCAGGAAGCTGCCGCCAAGCGCATGGATAAGCATGACAGGCGCAGACAGCATGGCAAGACCGGCAATCCCCAACAGCACGACCGGCACGTCTTCAACCGCATTCCCCTGGACGCGGAGGGCCCGTTGCATGACCTCATTGTCCCCGTCGCCGAACGCAATTTTCTCGCTCGCACGGACGCGGCCGGCGTTGAGTTTCAGAGCGAGCATGAGGAAGCCGAAAAGGCCGAAATAAAGTGTCGCAGCCGCAATAGCCGTCATTGGTAGTCCTCCCATTTTCAGGAAGGCTTACCGCAATTCACGCGAACTGCACGGTTTTTATGTCCTACCAGGTGCCGATATTCTCTGCACTCGCCCAGGGCTCTTTCGGGCCAAGGCGCTCGCCCTTCTGCAAAAGCTCGACGGAAATGCCGTCTGGTGACCGGACAAAGGCCATGTGACCGTCGCGCGGCGGGCGGTTGATTGTCACGCCCTGCGCGGCAAGGCGTTCAACGGCAGCATAGATATCGTCGACGCGGTAGGCGAGGTGGCCGAAGTTGCGGCCACCCTCATAATCTTCTGGGTCCCAGTTATAGGTGAGTTCCACCATCGGGATGTTTGTCTGGGTCGGGCGGGCATCCTTGGGCATGCCGCCGAGGCGTTTGACATCCGCCGGAGAGGCGAGGAAGACCAGAGTGAAGCGGCCCTGCTCGCTGTCGAAGCGGCTGACCTGTTCGAGGCCGAGACCATCGCAATAGAATTTCAAGGCAGCGTCGATATCGCCGACGCGCACCATCGTGTGAAGGTATTCGATGCTCATGTCAGGCCTCCATTGAGGTCGCGCACGACCTGTTTCAGGTTCGGGGGCATCAGGGCATAGTACCGCCGCATCGCGGCTGCGAGCAGCAGGATCATGAAGCCCATGATGGCGAGGAAAACAGAAAACGTGTGGATCAGCGTGCCGGTCTCGAACACGGGCGACGCCCCGGACGCCTGCCAGACCCCACGCCACACCATGTTGAAACCAGCCACAAATGGCGCAATGAGGACCGAAACGATTGTGGCGCAGGCGAAGAAATAGGTCGCCCCTCGCGGACCTTCGCTGCGCAAGTAGAGGTCCGTAAATTCTGCGTCGCCAACGTCAGCGGGAATTTCACCCGTTTGCTTGCGGGCCGCGAGCACTTCAGGCGCAAAATCGCGCGCGGTTTTCCATCGCCATGCGAGGTGCGCACCCCAGGCCAGCAGGGCCACGAAAAGCAAGATCATCGGCAGCATGGAAAAACAGGCAGGTCCGGGTTTGCGGCGAGGCGCCGTCTGCCCAGTTCGCCTGTTCAGGCGGCATGGGCGCGTTCATAGGTCAGCATGGCACGCTTTCGCGCCACACCCCAATGATAGTTATGGAGCCGACCGTCCGCTGCAAGGGCCCGGTGACAGGGAATGAACCAGCTGATCGGGTTCGCTCCCACTGCGGCGCCAACCGCCCGGGCCGCTTTGGGATTGCCAGACACTTTCGCCAACTGGCCATATGTCTGCGTTGTACCTGCCGGAATCTCGAGCAGGGCGCGCCAGACCTGCCGCCGGAACGGTGTGCCGTAGAGTGCGACAGGCATCGGCTCGCCTGACTCAAAAACCCGCCGTGCAAAGCGCCCCGCCTCCGCATCGTCGCGCCGGATGTCGGCGCCGGGATAGCGGGCGGCAAGATCGGCAAAGGCCTGTGCCTCGCCAACGCCCTGATGCTCGAATCCTGTGCGTCGCGGCGCGCCCTCATCAATAAATCCCAATGCCACCAAGCCGCGCGGACCGATCAGCCATGCGCCCAACCCAAACGGGGTCGGCGCCTTGCCGAGAACCAGGTCAGCCCCTGCCCCGCCCGCCTTCGCCTCGCCGGGCGTGAGGCCTTCATGGGCGATGAACAGGTCGTGCAGGCGACCGGGACCGGACAGTCCGGTCTCGAGCGCGGCATCAAGCACGCTCGCACCATCGCGCAGCAGATCACCGGCGGCGCCGTGGGCCAGTGCAGCCTGGAACTGTTTCGGGCTGATGCCGGCCCAGCGCGTGAATTCGCGCTGGAAGTGGCTGGGCGACAGGTTCATCGCAGCGGCCACGCTGGCGAGGTCCGGCCAGTCGCGCCAGGTGTCGCCAAGGTGATCAAGGGCGCGGGCCATGCGGTCATAAGCCAGGGCGCGTTCGTCGAGAGGGGCTATCGTCAATGTCATGACAGGCAGTTTGCCTGTTGGGACTTGCCCGTTCCACCCGATTCTTGCGCCCGCCCGCATCTCAACGCACCTTTTAGTGCAACACCCTGTGCAGGCGGGCGTCACGCGGTAAAAGACGTGCAGCCATAACAGACAGGGAGACAAACGTGACTCAGGGATTTTCGACACGCGCCATTCACGCTGGCAGTGCGCCAGATCCGGTATCCGGATCGCGCGCCCAGCCGATTCACCAGACAACCAGCTTCGTGTTCAAGGATGCCCAACATGCGGCCAACCTGTTTGCGCTGCAGGAGTTCGGGAACATCTATACGCGCCTTGGCAACCCGACGACCGGCGCGCTGGAAGCCCGCATCGCCGACCTGGAAGGCGGCACGATGGGCGTCGCCACAGCATCCGGCCACGCGGCGCAGTTGCTCGCCTTCCATGTATTGATGGAGCCTGGCGCGAATATTGTCGCGGCACGGCAGCTTTATGGCGGGTCGATCAACCAGCTGTCGCATGCGTTCAAGAAATTCGGATGGGAGGTAAAATTCGTCGACATTGACGATGTGGCCGGGTTCGAGGCCGCTATCGACGACAAGACGCGTGTGATCTTCACCGAAAGCCTCGCCAATCCGGGCGGCCTCGTCACCGACATTGCATCTATCGCCAAGATCGCCAGCAAGCACGGCCTTCCCTACATGGTCGACAATACGATGGCGTCGCCATTCCTTTGCCGGCCGCTGGAGCATGGCGCGACTATCATCGTGGAGAGCCTGACCAAGTTCATCGGCGGCCACGGCAACTCGATCGGCGGCATGATCGTCGATGGCGGCAATTTCGACTGGCTGGCGCACAAGGCCAAATTCCCGACCATGGCCAGCCCGCAATCCTATTACAATGACATGGTATTCGGCGAGGCCTTCGGCGCGCTGCCGCTCGGCCCGGACGGGTCGAACGTGAATATCGCCTTTGCCATCGCAGCCCGGGCATTTTCGCTGCGCGATCTCGGCCCGGCCATGTCTCCGATGAACGCATTCCTGATCATGACGGGGTGCGAGACGTTGCCGCTGCGCATGGAACGCCACTGCGCCAATGCGCTGCAGGTGGCGAAGCACCTGAAGGCCCACCCGAAGGTCAGCTGGGTGCGGTATGCCGGACTGGATGGCGATGCGCATTTCGACCGGGCGAAAAAATACCTGCCCAGGGGAGCGGGCGCCGTGTTCACGTTCGGCCTGAAGGGCGGACACGCCGCCGGCGTCAAACTGGTGGAAGGCGTGAAACTGTTCAGCCACCTCGCCAATATCGGCGACACGCGTTCGCTGATCATCCACCCGGCATCGACCACGCACAGCCAGTTGACGGATGCGCAAAAGACGGCGGCCGGTGCGGCGCCCGACACGGTTCGCCTGTCGGTGGGCATCGAGGATGCTGCCGATATCATTGCAGATCTCGACCAGTCTCTCGCTGCGCTGTGATTGCAGGAAAATTCCCTTCCCTGTTTGCCGGAACGCCTGCAAAGTAACCGTTTGGCCAACAGGGGAGGGTCCATACCCATGGCAGATGCCCGCAGCATAATTCTGCACGAATATCCAACGTCTCCGTTCGCGGAAAAGGTGCGCCTCGCGCTGAAACTCAAGAATCTCGCCTATTCGCGCGTCGAGATCCCGGTGATCATGCCCCGGCCTGACCTGATGCCGATGACGGGCGGATATCGCCGCACGCCGGTGATGCAGATCGGCGCGGATATCTATTGCGACACCGCGATCATCCTGCGCGAACTGGAAGCCCGGTTCCCGAACCCGTCACTGCGCACACCGGGCCATGAAGGCCTGGCGCAGATGGTGGCGGGCTGGACCGACGGGCGCTGGTTCCAGTCGTCCGTGGCGGTGATCTTCGGCGAGGTGGGCGACACTGTGCCGGACGATTTCAGGAAAGACCGCGAGGCGCTTTCCGGCCGTCCGTTCGACACGGACGCCATGAAGGCGGTCGCGCCGATGATGCGCGACCAATGGCGCGCGCGGCTGATGCTGCTGGAAGAACGCCTGCAGGCCGGCAAGGGCGCTGGCGCCGGCCTGTACCTGATCGGTGCGAAGCCGGGTTTCGTTGACGTCCACGCCTACATGAATGTCTGGTTCGTGCTGAATACGTTGCCGGACTTCGGAAATGCGTGCCTTGAGTCTGCGCCATTGACACGCGCCTGGTACGACCGGCTGACCGAGGCCGAAGGCCAGGAGCCCGAGACCATCACGTCTGCCGCAGCGCTGGCGATCGGGAAAGCGGCGGCACCGCGCCTCGTGGCCGCGACGACTCTCAACGAGCCGCAGGGTTTTTCCCCGGGTGACAATGTGGCAGTTGCGCCGGACGATTATGGCCAGGTCTGGGTCGAGGGTGAGCTTGTGCACGCCGATTCCCAGCGCGTCATCCTGCAGCGCACGTCGCCCGAAGCGGAGACCATCCATGTCCACTTCCCGCGGGCGGGCTTCCTCGTGCGCCGGGCCTGACAAGGCTTGCGCCTGCGCCTCCCGGATATAGGCTGGCCAAAAACCAGTCGTGGGAGGACGGAATATGAAGCGTTTGATGATTGCAGGACTGATGGCGCTTGGCGCATGCCAGTCGGCACAGGCTGACGAGACGGTCGTGGACGGCGCGGCAAGCGAGAGCTGGTACCCGTCGAAATACGGCGCCGACGACCGGCTCGGCGCGCTCAACAATCTGAGCGCAGAAAAGACTGCAGCGGCCGCGAAACTGGTCACGACCGGCAAGACCTATGCGCTGGGCATGGTGACGGGGCGCGATACACCCGCCTACGGTCCCCGCGAGTATGACGTGACGGTCCTGCAATTGTCGGATGGGTCCGGTACGCCGCTCGGCGAAAACAAGGCGACCGGCAATGACGATATCGTCGATGTCTGGGTGGGTATTGGCAGCCAGATCGACGGGTTGGGCCATATGGGCATCAACCACGAGTATTATAATGGCGTACCGGTGGCCGACTTTGTCACCCCGTCAGGGCTGACGCAGTTCGGCACGCACCTGTTGCCCCCCATCGCGACGCGGGGCGTATTGCTCGACATGACAAAAGCATTTGGCGACCCGGTCGCGCCGGGCACGGCGTTCAATACCGCCGAGATCGAGGCGGCCGCCAAACGCGCGGGCGTAACCATCGAGTCCGGTGACGTCGTGCTCTTCTACACCGGCACGATGAAATCGCAGGCCGGTTCGGCCGACCTCAGCCCGGCCGAACCGGGCATCGGCGTCGAGGGCATCGAGTACCTGGTAGACCTGGGCGTGGTTGCCATCGGATCGGATACATGGGCGGTTGAAGTCATCCCGTTCGAGAACGAGGCGCGGCCGTTTGACGGGCACCTGACCATGCTGGCCAAGAACGGCGTCTACATTCTGGAAAACATGGTGACGGACGAACTTGCCGCCGATGGCGTCACCGAGTTCTTCTTCACGCTTGGCGCCCCTCGCCTCGAAGGCACGGTTCAGGCCATCGTCAACCCGGTCGCCATTCGCTAGGCTTCGCCCGGTCAGGTATGACGATCTATCGTGAAGTTCACGCCCTCCACGTAACCGGCTGAGTAAGCTGCGTCCCGGATCAGCACCGCCGTGCCGCTTTTTGCCTTTGGGTGCGCCTGAATGAGAACCCGAACATCGGGTGAAGCGGCGCGCACGCGCTCTATGTTTGCGCGAACCGAGCCGATGTCGGTCGGGCGGCCGTCGACCTTGATGACGCCTGATTCTCCGATGGCGATGATCATCGCCTTCTGAGTGGGACCAGTCATCCCACCTGTCGGTGGCGGCTCAAGTGCCAAAGCGCTTTCCTGGGCGAATGTCGATGTCACGATGAAAAAGATCAGAAGTATGAAGACCACGTCCAGCATTGGGGTCAGATCGACATTGGGCTCAGCCATCCTACGGATTGCGCGACCTCTCATATTGCTCCCTCCCTGCTCCGATGGCGCATCTTTGTACGCTCTGTATATTTTATTTTATAACATAACATTTTGTGCGATTCAAAGGAATTGCGATCCATCCGCGACGCAAACAAAAAACGCCGCCCTCTTTCGGGGGCGGCGCTTGTTTGTCGGCTGAAAGTTCTGGCGACTAGAACTTCACGCTCGCCTTGCCGTACACGAAGCGGCCGGAGCTGCCGTACGGGATGTAGCCGGAGAACGGCGTGTTGCCCGTGCCGTTGCGCGCAATCGGAGCAGGCGTGCCGTACTCGTCAAACACGTTATCAGCGCCAATCGCCAGCGTGACACGCTCGTTCCAGGTATAGCGGCCTTCAATGTCCAGCAGCGTGTTCGGATCAATCGTGTAGTCATTGGCAGGATCGGAGTTCGGTACCAGGACTTCGCCATAGCGAATTGCCCGGATGGTGGCGCCAAACGCGTCCTTCTCCCAGCTCAGGGAGCCAGTGAACTTGTCCTTGGGCGTACCTTCTTCAAATGTCTTGATGTTGACACGGTCAAACAGGACAGGATTCGACGGCAATGCCGTGAGCTGAGGAATGGCCGGCACTGCGGTCACATCTGTCTGGTTGAAGTTGGCACCGAAAGTCGCGTCGAACTTGCCGTATTCCGTTTCCGGGAAGGCATAGTTGGCCACGATGTCCACACCGGACGTTTCGGTATCAACACCGTTCAGGAAGAAGCGTCCACCGCCTGATCCGACGAAGCCCTCGCTGACAAGGTAGTCACGAACGTCCTGCGAGGTGAGGTTTTCCGAAAGCACGATCCGGTCGTTCACATCGATGCGGTAAGCATCGACCGTCACGTTGAGCGGACCGTTCCGGAAAACAGCACCGATCGAATAGTTGACCGAGTTTTCAGCATCGAGCGGCTTGGCGCCCAGGGCCACGGCAACCGGATCAGTGACAGGGAAGGTTGTGATGTCGAACGGCACGCCGCCAATGAAGTTCGTCGATGTGGTCGCAAAGTACTGCTGTTGCAGTGACGGAGCCCGGAAGCCGTTCTGGACGGAGCCACGCAGGGCGAACATGTCATTGAAGTCGTAACGGGCAGCCAGCTTGCCGGTCGCCGTTTCGCCAAAGTCAGAATAGGATTCGACACGAACGGCACCCGACACCAGGAACTGGTCCGTTACATTTGCTTCAAGGTCAACATAGGCGCCGACTGCTGTACGGTCCTCGTCAACCTCATTGGCAGGGCGGAAGCCCGGGAACACTTGCGCACCGGACGATGTCGGACTGCCATTCAGAAGAACGCCGCCATTGCGGTAGCTGTCCGGCTCACCCGCATTGATCTCGTACATTTCCTGACGGGCTTCGACACCCCAGGCAACGTTGAGAGGGGATGCGAGACCTTCGACATCAAAACCTTTGACCGCCGAGAGGTTGGCCACGACCTGGCTGTACTTGAAGCCACCGGCATCAAACGATGTTTTCGACGACGGACCGATTGAGCGGTTGAGCGTGTTCTCGATCGTGAACTGCATTTCGTTCGACCCGTAGACGAGCGACGTATCCATGTTCCAGCCGCCCATTTCAAACCGGGCGCCACCAGCAAGCGATGCATCGGTGGTTTCTGGCGAGATCAGGGGCAGGAAGCCATTGGGGTAGATTTCGATGACATTGCGCGAGTCTTGCGCACGGCGGTAGAAGCCAGCCGACGTCGTGTCGCGATCCTGGTAACTAGCCCAGCCGTAAAGCTCGACACCGTTCTCCAGATTGTAACCAGCGTTGCCGAACAGGGTGATCTGCTCGAGCTCAGGCTCGCCTGTCCAGGCATTGAAGCGGTTGATGACAGCCTCGCCAGGATCAAAACCACCGGCCGTTGGCGTCGGATAGTTCTGGCGCACGTCGAAGCCGGAGCGTTCGGAATGCTGCTGGTCCTTGTATTCGGCCGAAACGGTCAGGTAGCCATCCTGTCCGAGCTGGAAGCCTTTCCAGCCCGCAAGCGTCACGACGTGTCCATCGGAACGTTCGCGTGAAATCTCACCGCTCGCCGGAACCGTTACACCCATGCCCGGGTCGGGCGTGCCAACCGGCACAGTGTATTCGGTTTCGCGCCAGCCGTAGCTGACCTCTGCTGCACCGCCTTCTGCCGCTTCGCGCAGGTTGACGTTGATCACGCCTGCGATGGCGTCCGAACCGTATTGTGCCGAAGCGCCGTCGCGCAGGACTTCAATGCCCGAGACCGCGAAAGTCGGAATCGTGTTCATGTCGACCGCCGAAGTGCCGCGGCCGATCGAACCGTTGACGTTGACGAGCGATGCCATGTGACGGCGCTTGCCGTTGACCAGCACCAGCGTCTGGTCCGGGCCGAGGCCACGCAGCGTAGCCGGGCGGACCGAGTCAGTACCGTCATTGAGGGCCGGGCGCGGGAAGTTGAAGGACGGGAGCTGAACCGACAGGGCCTGGTTCAGTTCGCCGATGCCGATCTTTTCAAGCGTGGCGGCGGACACGACGTCAACGGCAACTGCCGTATCCAGGGCGGAGCGATTGGCAACCCGCGTACCCAGCGTCACAACAGTTTCGAGTGTACGATCGCTTTCTGGCGCTGCATCTTCCTGAGCGAGGGCGGGCGCGGTGATGGATGCGATGGCCACAATAGCTGTGGCAGCTCGCAGGACAGTCTTGAACTGCACGATGAGTATCCTCCTTTGGATTTTGATGGGCGCCCGACGTTGGGTGTCCAATCTTGAATGACCGCCTTTGGGCATTCAAAATCAAAATAAAGAGTGGACATCGGTGGAAAAATCACAAGTAGGCGACAATTTTTGCCCCGCTCATGTGATAATTATGACACTGCTGTAGGGACAACGCGAAAGGGCACATCATGAACAGACGACTTTGCCTCATCACGGGCGCATCAGCGGGCATCGGCGCGGATTTCGCCCGTCAGTATGCGGCGCTTGGCTGGGACCTCGCCTTGACCGCGCGCCGCGCCGACCGTCTGGAGGCGCTGGCGGCCGAGCTTGAGGCTGCACATGGCATAAGCGTCATTCCGATCGTCCAGGATCTTGCCCGTGCCAATTCTGTCGACAAGATCCTTGGTGCGCTGGCCAGCCAGGACAGGCATGTCGATGCGCTTGTCAACAATGCCGGTTACGGGTTGCCCGGAACATTTTTCAATACCGACTGGAAGGAACAGGCGGCCTTTATCCGTGTCCTCTATTCCGCGCCGATCGAACTCGCGCACAAGGTGCTGCCGGGCATGGCGGAGCGCCGCTATGGCCGCATCATCAATGTCGCTTCACTTGCAGGCTATGCCGCCGGCAGCGCCGGCCACACGCTCTATGCCAGCGTCAAGTCAGGGTTGATCAAGTTCTCCGAAAGCCTGAATGCCGAATGCGCCGCCACCGGCCAAACCGACATTCACTGCGCCGCGCTCTGCCCCGGATTCACCTGGAGCGAATTCCACGACGTGAACGGTACGCGCGACGATACGAACAAAATGCCGAAATGGATGTGGATGGAAGCCGCGCCCGTCGTGAAGGCGGGCATTGACGCCGTGAACAAGGGCCAGCCGATTGTCGTCCCCGGCGCGGTCAACAAGGTGCTGGCCTCATTGACCCGCATCCTTCCTGAACCCCTCGGCCGCGCCATGGTCAGGGCCCAGTCGCGCCGCTACAGGCGGATGGACGCCTGACCCCCTGCGTTGTTGCACCGCACAATCTGACCATGACTCTTCGGCCATGCACACTATACTAGGCTGAACGACCAGAGATCGCGGAGGAAATTATGGACGGCGCTGCAGGCGAAAAACTCGAATCATCCCCAGTCCTGACCGGGCTTGTCGCAACCATGACCGACGCCGTTTCGGCGCTGGAGGCCCATGTCGCGGCTGCCGTTCGCATCGCAGGCGCCCGGCTCAAGACGGCCGACGGCCGCCCGGACCGCAAAGCACTGGAACGTGAACAACACCTGGCGCACGGCCTGTCCTGGGTCGCCACCTATCTCGAAGCGCTGCGCCAAACGGCCGAATGGGCCACGCGGCTCGAAAGCGAAGGCAAGTTCGGCGAGATTGAGTCGCTCCTATCGCAAATCCTGTTCAGCGAATATCTGGCGCAACTCGTCGGCGGCGTGCCGATGAACCAAGGCGAAACCATTCGCCCGCACGAACTGGGACTGCTGGCGGAAACCGACGCCCTGTTCGCTCATCCTGCCGTTCACCGGCTGATCACCGAGGGCAAGACACCTGCCAGCATGGCGACGGCAGCTCGCCTGCTGCCCGACGCCCTGTCGCGCAACACGGTCGAAGAGACCGGTCTCGATGAGACGATGAGCATGGTGCGCGAGCAGTTCGCGAAATTTTCCAGCGACAAGATCAAGCCTCACGCCCATGGCTGGCATACCCGCAACGATTATATCCCGATGGATGTCGTCAGCGAGATGGCGGAGCTCGGTGTGTTCGGCCTGACCATTCCGGAAGAATTCGGCGGTTTCGGCATGGGCAAGATCGCCATGTGCGTCGTTTCCGAAGAGCTTTCGCGCGGTTATATTGGCACCGGCTCGCTCGGCACACGTAGCGAGATTGCCGCTGAGCTGATCCTGATCGGCGGCACCGACGACCAGAAACAGAATTGGCTGCCCAAGATTGCCAGCGGCGAGATCCTGCCGACCGCCGTGTTCACAGAGCCGAATACCGGCTCGGACCTCGGCAGCCTCCGCACCCGCGCCGTGAAGACCGAGGATGGCAGCGAATATGCCATCACCGGCAACAAGACCTGGATCACCCACCCGGTTCGCGCCGACGTGATGACGGTGCTCGCGCGCACTGATCCGGCCACGAATAATTTTTCCGGCCTCTCCATGTTCCTCGCTGAAAAGCCGCGCGGCGACGACGCCAACCCTTTCCCGGCGGAGGGCATGACCGGCGGCGAGATCGAAGTCATCGGCTATCGCGGCATGAAGGAATACGAGATTGGCTTTGACGATTTCCGCGTGAAATCGGAAAACCTGCTCGGCGGCGTCGAAGGCCAGGGCTTCAAGCAACTGATGGCAACATTCGAAAGCGCCCGCATCCAGACGGCCGCGCGCGGCATCGGCGTGGCCCAGAACGCCTTCGAGATCGGCCTGCAATACGCGCTCGACCGCAACCAGTTCGGGCACCCGATCTTCACTTTCCCGCGCGTGTCGAACAAGCTGGTCATGATGGCTGCCGAACTGATCGGTGTACGGCAGCTGACCTATTTCTCTGCCCGGCAGAAAGACGCGGACAAGCGCTGCGACCTTGAAGCCGGCATGGCGAAACTGCTCGCGGCCCGCGTCGCCTGGGCCGCTGCCGACAATGCGCTGCAGATCCATGGTGGCAACGGCTTCGCGGTCGAATACCCGATCAGCCGCCTCCTGGCCGATGCCCGTATCCTCAACATCTTCGAGGGCGCCGGCGAAGTGCAGGCCATGGTGATTGCCCGGCGGCTGCTCGAAGGCGGGAACTGATCCCCGCCTTCAGTGGCAAGCCTAGCGGATCATACCGCCCAGCGGTTCGATGTCTGCTGGCTCGTGCTGGATGATGACCTTGGCGCCGAGCCGTTCGGCGCGGGCTTCGAACGCGTCCATCGCGACCAGCGTGTCCGGTTCGCTTGAATTGAAGCGCGGCACGCGCTTGAGTTCACGGCTTTCGCTGCGGTGGTAGAGGTCGCCCGTCAGCAGGACAGGGCCGCTTTCGGGCATCAACAGCTGCAGCGAGGCATGGCCGGGCGTGTGGCCCGGTGTCTGGAAGATGATCACCGAGCCGTCGCCGAACACGTCATGCTCGTCGCCGATCACCTGTTGCGCCATCGGGCTGAACATGGCGAAGGTCGGCGCAAGGCTCGGGTCGTACGGTGCCGATCCGTCAGGCGGGAACATGGCGTCCTTTTCCTTCTGGTTCAGCAGCCATGTCGCGCCCTGGACCTGGTCGACCTGGCCGACATGGTCGAAATGGCTGTGCGAAACAGACACGAAGTCGATATCCGCCGGCGTCAGGTCGTGGTCCGCAAGCTGGTTAGTTAGTGTGCGTTCCATCGACACCGTGAACACGCCCTGGGTCGTCTCGCCGTTCCCCGCCAGCATGCTCGGCAGGCCAAGATCCCAAAGCAGCATCCCCTTGGGGTGGTGCACGAGGAAGCAGCTGTCGGTGAACGTGTCGGACTGGCCGGCATAATCACCCGCCGTCGAGAAAATATCGAGATCGGAAATCTTGATCGTTCCGCAGTCTAGCACGGCGACGTGCAGCGGTTTTTCAGCTGTCGCTTCTTCGGCTTCGGTCGGCGCTGCTTCCGGCGCAGGCGCTTCGGTCTTCGGCGTACAGGCCGACAGCAAGGCAGCCGTCGAAGCCGCGATAAACAAGTGTGTCAGGCGCATCATATTCCCCTCAAGTAATTTTCCTGAGGCGAGCCTAGTCGGAATTCGTGTCCGGTGAAAGCATCCGCCCGTCTGCGTCAACCACGCGATAGAAACAGCTGGCCCTCCCGGTGTGGCAGGCCCCGCCTGCCTGGTTGACCCTCAGCAACACCGCGTCCTGGTCGCAATCGACCCGCACCTCGATGACATCCTGCGTGTGGCCGGATGTTTCGCCCTTCACCCACAATTGCCCGCGCGAACGGGACCAGTAAGTCGCCCGCCCTGTCGCCAGCGTCGCGGCCAGCGCCTCGGCATTCATCCAGGCGAGCATCAGCACGTCGCCACTCGCCGCATCCTGCGCAATTGCCGCGATAAGGCCGTCGGCATTGAAGCGCGGGCGCAGATCGAGCGTTTCGTCCTGGGCGCTGCCTTGAAGGGGGGGAGAATAGTTCGTCATGCTGCCCGGTGTCCCATGATTGCCAGCAAGGTCAAGCCCCGCTGCCCTTTTCCGTTAAACCGGTCTAGACTGGCCAAAACAATCGGAGGACACGCAACATGGCGGCTTATACGCAAATCCAGGAAACACGGCAGGACGGCGTCCTGACCCTGACGCTCAACCGACCGGACCGGTTGAACGCCTGGACCCCGGTCATGCAGGCCGAGCTGGAAACCGCCATCCGCGCGGCCGGCGAAGATGCCGATGTGCGGTGCATCATCCTGACAGGCGCAGGCCGCGGCTTCTGCGCGGGCGCGGACATGAACCATTTGCAGGACATCCAGGACGATACGGACGGCGCGGCCAAAACGGCGACAGCCGGTGTGGCGCGCCCGGCGCCCAAAGGGCTGGAAAAAATCTATGATGGCCGGTTCGGTTACCTCTATGCCTGCCCCAAGCCCATCATCGCCGCCATCAACGGCCCGTGTGCGGGGATCGGGCTCATCTTCTCGCTGTTCGCGGACCTGCGCTTTGCCGCCGAGGACGCCAAGTTCACGACGGCCTTTTCCCAGAGGGGCCTGATCGCCGAGCATGGCGTCGCCTGGCTGTTGCCCCGGCTGGTCGGCGAGGCGAATGCGCTCGACCTGTTGTTCACGGCCCGCGTGTTCAAGGGGGATGAAGCGGCAAGGCTGGGCCTCGTCAACAAGGCCTTGCCGGCAGGCGACCTGATGGCGCATGTCGACGAACTGGCCAAACACCTGTCCACGCAAGTGTCACCGCGCTCTATTGCCATCATGAAACGGCAGGTCCGGGCATCCTATTTCCAGAGCTATACGGAAAGCCTTGCCGAAGCAGATGTTGAAATGGAAAAAAGCTTCACGACATTCGATTTCAAGGAAGGCGTGGCCAGTTTTGTCGAGCGCCGCGCCCCGGCCTTCCAGGGCCGCTAGGAAAGTACAGGAACCATATGACACGCCGCATTGATATCGTAGAGGTTGGCCCGCGCGACGGATTGCAGAACGACCCGGCAAACCTGACCGTCAGCCAGAAGCTGGAATTCATTTCCCGGCTTGAGGATGCCGGTGTGCGCCGCATGGAATCCGGTAGTTTCGTCAATCCGAAAGCGGTGCCGAAAATGGCGGATTCCGCGGCCGTGTTCGCTGGCCTCGACCGGGCGCGCGCCACCCGCCATATCGCCCTTGCCCTGAACGAAAAAGGTGTGCGGCGCGCGATTGATGCCGGGGCAGACGAAATAAACTTCGTGCTGGTCGCGGGCGAAGCCTTCGGTCGTCGCAACCAGGGCATGAGCCCGCAGGACAGCGCCGACATGCTGGCCCAGTGCGCCCCGCTGGTCCTGGAGGCCGGCATTCCGCTCTCGGCCACGATCTCGGTCGCCTTCGGCGATCCCTTTGATGGCGAAGTCGATATCGGCATTGTCGGAAACCTAGCCGCCCAGGCCCAGCGTGCAGGCGTCAATGAGCTCGCCCTCGGCGACACGATTGGCGTCGCAACGCCCTGGGACGTGCGGGCGCGTATAGACCGGGTGCGCCTGGAAGCGCCGGACGTGTTCCTGCGCATGCACTTCCATGACACCCGCGGCGCGGGCCTTGCCAATGTGGCGGCTGCCGTCGAGGCCGGCATTGACGTGATTGACGCCAGTTGCGGCGGCATAGGCGGTTGCCCGTTTGCGCCAGCCGCGACAGGCAATGTCGCAACCGAAGACGTCGTCTACATGCTGGAGCGGGCAGGCTTCGACACCGGGCTCGATCTCGGCAAGCTGATCGAGACGGCCCACTGGCTGGAGAAAGTCCTCCAGCACCCGGTCTCATCGTCGCTCAGCCGTGCCGGGGCGTTCCCGCCAGTAAAAGTGCCAGCCTAGCTCGCGGCGAGGCGGGCGGCTTCGTCGTCCGACAATTCGGAATTGTCGTAGACGTTCTGCACGTCGTCGAGCTCGTCGAGGACATCGAGCAGTTTCATCAGCGTATCGGCTGAATCGCCATCGACCGGGATATTGTTCTGGGGCTTCCAGATCAGCTTTGTCGATTTCGCCTCGACGTCTGCGCCGAAATGCTCGGCCAGCGCATCGGCCACCGACTGCAACTCTTCGCGTGCCGTGTAGATATAGTGCGATTCCTCATCGGATTCGACGTCCTGGGCGCCTGCCAGAATGGCCGCTTCCATGACTTCATCCTCGGTGCCGACGCTGGCAGGATATTCGATCTCGCCAACCTGATCGAAACCGAAGGAGACTGATCCGGTTTCGCCGAGATTGCCGCCATTCTTGGAAAAAGCCGTGCGCACGTCTGTCGCCGTGCGATTCTTGTTGTCGGTCGAGGCCTCGACGATGATGCCGACGCCGCCAGGCCCGAAGCCCTCGTAGCGGATGTCGACATAGTCTTCGCCGCCGCCGCCCTGGCCCTTGTCGATGGCGCGCTGGATATTGTCCTTCGGAACCGACTGGCCCTTGGCGTTCTGGATGGCGAGGCGCAGGCGCGGGTTTCCGTCCGGGTCGGGCCCGCCCATCTTGGACGCGATCGTGATCTCTTTCGACAGGCGCGCGAACAGGACCGCGCGTTTCTTGTCCTGTGCACCTTTGCGGTGCTGGATATTTGCCCATTTACTATGGCCGGCCATGGAAACCTCTTTGGGGTCGGAAACGTGAAGCGTGGCCTTTAGCGCAGGATGGCAAGACTTCCAAGCGACCCGGTTCAGGCAAAGACGTCCGAGACGCCGCCGTGTTGGATGGCCTCCTGCTGCTTTGCGACATCCCTTACGATTTGTCTCAGCGTCAGCGCCGCCAATCCTGAAGCAACAAGCGAGACAGCGCTCAAAGTAAAATACAGCCAGGATATCGCTACGGTGCGGTCAGCCCCGTTACCGATGATGTTTCTGATCAGCCAAAATCCCCACCAGAACCTGAGCCGAGACTCGCTACCAAGTGAACCTCCCAGCGCAACGCTTGAGCCTTCGACAATCTCGCGCATGGCCCGATAAGGCATCATCAGATTAGCGAACGGGACGAAAAACCATCCGACTGACCAACCGGGCGAAATATCTGCGATCTTCGAACCGATTGTGTGAAGATTCCGCATGGCGCGGTACATGAAGCGCCCCGTCAGGAAGATACAAAACACGAAGGAAAGGTAAAATGCGGCCATCACCACGAGGGCCGCCATAGAGAATGTGAGCGCCGAAAGCTCGCCAGATTCGATTAGTGTCTCGTCGATAAGCTGAGGCTGGAGAGTGCCGACGAGGTTGAGCGGAACTAAAGCAAATGCTGCAATTGCATATATGATCAGCCCCACACCCAGTGGCGAGCTGAAGCCTTGGAGCGGTCGTGGCCCGTGAGGATAGGCATGTTCCGAGATTTTCGACTGTTTGGCTGAACTCTGCCCGCCACTTTCGCCTGAAACTGTTCCGTCCGGCGCAAATACCGTCTCGCTCATGCCCCTACTCCCTTTTCCCAAATTCCATCTGAAGGCGAGTGGCTGCTTCGGGCAAGTGCCTTTTTTGGCGACACCCGTTCGGGAAGCGCTTGCCAACAGGCTTCAATGTCTGAAGGTTACGGAAAAACTCCAGGGAGGAGACCAAGATGCGCCACCGCATGCTCTGGCTGAGCGCCATAGTCCTGTCCGCCTGCACCAGCCTGACCGAGGCGCCGGCACCTGTCGAGGCCGCCTTGGCGCCCCCACCTGCTGTGCCGGCCCCGCCGCCAGCAGGCCTAGCCACGGACGCAACCCGGGCCGCCAATGCCGCCCTGGCCGCGCGGCTTCCGCTGGACGAGCAAAGCGATGTCGAAGATGCCAGCCGTGGGCGCATCGCCTTCATCGACGCGCCCGCCATCCTGAATGCCGAAGGCGGCGTGGTCTGGTCGATCCCGCAATTCGATTTCCTCAGGGGCGATGCGCCGGACACGGTGAACCCCTCGCTCTGGCGCCAGTCGCGGCTTGCTGCCGAACATGGCCTGTTCGAGGTCGGTCCCGGCATCTGGCAGGTGCGCGGCTACGATCTCTCCGTGATGAGCGTGATCGAGGGCAAGACCGGCTGGATCATCGTCGATCCGCTGACCAGTGTGGAAACCGCCAGCGCGGCCCTCGAACTGGTCAATGACACGCTGGGCGAGCGCCCGGTCACTGGCCTGCTGTACACGCACAGCCATGCCGACCATTTCGGCGGCGCGCGCGGGGTGATCACTGAGGAAGACGCCAAGGCCCGCAACGTGCCGATCCTCGCGCCCATTGGCTTCCTTGAGCATGCCGTCAGCGAGAACCTGATCGCGGGCAACCAGATGAGCCGACGCTCGACCTTCATGTTCGGCAACACGATTGCCCGCAGCCCGACCGCCCATGTCGGTTCCGGCCTTGGCCCCGGCCTGCCGCAGGGCACGATCAGCCTGATCGCGCCGACCGAGGAAATTTCCGGGCGCGGCACACAGCGCGTGGTTGATGGGGTGACATTCGAGTTCATCGACGCGGCGGGCACCGAAGCCCCCGCCGAGTTCATGTTCTACCTGCCTGAAAAGCGCGCCCTGTGCACGGCAGAGGTCGTGACCGCCACGTTCCACAACCTGTTGACCCCGCGCGGCGCCAAGGTACGCGATGCGCTCGGCTGGACCCGCGCCATCGACCATGTGCTGCAGGCCTATGGTGACAAGTCCGATGTCGTCTTCGCCTCGCACCATTGGCCGACCTGGGGGCAGGAAAATGTCGACAGCCTGCTGACCCACCAGCGCGACATCTACCGCTACGTCCACGACCAGACGCTGCGCAACGCCAATGCCGGCGCAACCATGACCGAGGCAGCCGAGGCCGTCCGCGAGCCTGCCTTCGAAAGCGAGGCCGATGCCTTCAATACGCGCGGCTATTACGGCACGCTCAATCACAATGCCAAGGCCGTCTACCAATATTATTTCGGCTGGTGGGGCGGCGTTCCGGCAGAGTACAACGCCCTGCCGCACGTGGTCACAGCGGCGCGCTATGTCGAGGCGATGGGCGGAGCGGACGCGACGCTTGCGCTTGGCGCAAAAGCGTTCGATGCGGGCGACTTCCGCTGGGCGGCGGAAGTCTTCAACCATGTCGTCTTCGCCGACCCGGAAAACGAGACCGCCCGCAACTGGCTGGCGGCAGCTTACGAGCAGCTCGGCTTTCAGGCCGAGAGCGGCGCCTGGCGCAGCTATTACCTTGTCGGCGCCAGCGAGTTGCGCAACGGCATTCCGAGCCTCGGCAACCCACAGCTAGGCAATGCCGAATTCCTGCGCGCCGTCGACACGCTCGACCTGATGGATTCTCTCGCCGCCCGGTTCAATCCGGCCAAGATGACAAGCGATCCCTTCAACGTGAACCTGGTCTTCCCGGACCGGGACGAAGCGGTCACGCTGGAGGTCGGCCAAGCCGTCATGGTCCCTCGTACCGGGGCAAGTGACCCGGCAGCTGCGACCCTCACCATTGATCGCTCCGTGTTCGATCTCATGCTGCTCGGCAAGACGACCCTGCCGGAACAACTGGGCTCCGGCTCGGCCACGGTGGATGGCGACCCGGCCATGATCGGCGCCTTCTTCGCCACGCTCGACCGGCCCGACTTCTGGTTCCCGGTGGTGACGCCCTAGGCGGTCAGAACATGCGAAGAGACCTATAGAGCAAAAGGTATCCACCAATGGACGAAACGAAAACCAAATGGGCGATCGCGACCGGACGGGCCCTGCTCGGCCTGTATTTTCTTGTCCCGGGAGTAATGAAGTTTCTCGCACCCGACTTGCATGTCGCGCTGATGGAGCATCACGGCGTTGGTTTTGCCCTGCAGCTCATATGGTTCGCCGCCGTGGTGAACGTCGCCGGCGGACTGGCCCTGATCAGTGGGCGGCACGTTCGCCTGGTGGCTTTCGGCTTCGTGGTCTACATTCTTTTGGTGAATGCGCTGCTGCATGATTTCTGGAACTTCGACGGCATCGAAGCTGCGCACGAAATGCAGAACTTCATCAAGAACCTCGGAATCCTGGCAGGCCTGCTCGTGCTGGCCGGAACGAGCAAGCGCCGCGCAATTTCCATGACGGATTGGTGGAAATCAGACGGAACGGCGTGACGCTCAGCCGCCTAGGCGGGCACCTGCTCGCTCAGCCGCCCACCCATGCGGATCGGCTCTACACGCACGGCAAGCCCGGTCGCATCGTCGGTCTCGACAAAGGTGCCGCAAAGGGTGCCGTCGCCGAGGGCGGGCTGGTAGCGCTCGCCCGGCAGCTGGGTGATGAAGCGGTTCAATGAGTTCTGTTTCTGCATGCCGATGACGCTGTCATAGTCGCCGCACATGCCGGCATCGGTCTGGTAGGCGGTGCCGTTTTCCAGGATCATCGTGTCTGCGGTCGGCACATGCGTATGGCTGCCGACGACGAGGCTGGCGCGCCCGTCGCAATGATGGCCCATCGCCATCTTCTCGCTGGTGGCCTCGCAATGCATGTCGACGATCAGTGCATCCGCTACCGCGCCCAGCGGCATGGAATCCAGCGCCTCATCGACGGCCGTGAACGGGTCTGACAGGCTCTGGCGCATGAAGACATTGCCCTGCACCTGGACAACGCCAACGCGGCGCCCGTCCGGCAGGGCGAACAGGTGCGCGCCCTTGCCCGGCGCCTTGGCGGCGGGCGGATAGTTGATTGGACGCAGCAGGCGCGGCTCTCGCTGGATATAGGTCATGGCCTCGCGCTGGTCCCAGGCGTGGTCGCCCAGCGTCAGGCAGTCAGCGCCGGCGGCGAAGAATTCATTCGCGATGGCCTCCGTCAGGCCGAAACCGCCAGCGGAGTTCTCGGCGTTGACCACGACGAAATCGAGGCGCAGGCGCGCTTTCAGGGCCGGCAGGTATTCCAGGACGGCAGCCCTGCCCGGCTTGCCGACGACGTCTCCAAAGAATGCGATTTTCATGGCCGCAAGCCTATGCCCTGTCCGGCGGACAAAGAAAAGCGCGCGCCTCCAGCTGGAGGCGCGCGCCATTCAGTGCGTCAGGGCCGGCCTATTCGTTTGAGGCGCTGAAACCGAGGGTGGTCTTGGTCAGGGCCGACGGGTCTTCCATCTCGGCGAAGTCAGCCACGCGCAGCGGCGTGGTTGGCGCCAGCGTGATGGTCAGCGTCTTCGGGTCGGTGAGGAAGCTGGAGATGGCCGCTGCGGCTTCGCCCGCCAGTTCCGCGTCGATACCGGCGCCTGCCGCCATCATAGGCATCATGGCAACCATGCCCGCCGCCTGGCTGCGCAGCTGTTGCGGGTCTTCACCCGACTGGGCCGCATAGGCGTTGAAGGCGCGGTCGACGAAACCGTCATCGTCCAGTGCCAGCTGGAAATTGTGGATGCGCATCTTGTCGAGCGCTTCCTGCATCAATTCACCGGGCGCGGCCGGACCGTTTTCGCTCATGGCGTTGGCCTGGGCTGCGGCAACCGCGCTGGCGCCTTCATACTTGCCCGAAAAATCGAGACGGAAACCGTCCTGGAGCTTCCAGAAATTCTTGCCCTTGGCGATGGTGACCATGTCCTTGTCGGGATCGTAGGATTGTTCACCCTGGCCGCTCAGTTCCAGCTTCTGGTAGCCGAGGAGCGCGAGTTGCGAACCGAATTTCTCGCCCAGTTCGCCCTCGCCGGTGGCAAGCGTCATCGTGAACGGATCGGTGACCACTTTCACGGCCCGGCCCTTCTTGTCACGCGAGACCTTGGAATTGAGCTTCGGCATGTCGAAACTGGCGCCAGACACGGCGACTTTGAGATTGTCGATCACCACGGAATCATAGCCCGGATTGGCCGGATCGTTCTGTAGCATCTCGAACAGGCCGGACTGCATGCCCTTGGCTGCCTCGCCGTCCGCCATGTCGTTGAACATGCCGAGATTCGCGCCCCGGATATCGACACCGCCCAGACGCGCCGTCAGGTCGGTATCATCCTTGGGGTCGGTCATGTCGAGGCTGAAGCCCTTCATCGCCATCCGTCCGACTTTCTCGTCTTTCAGGCCGAGGATTTCGACCGAAGAGACCAGGAAGGCTCCTTTTTCGCCCTCTTCCTCATCGATCTGGAAATTGACGTCCTTCATCGACCAGAGATCGAATGCGAGCGCCTTGCCTTCAGGCATTTCTGTCGCTTCGCCCTTGCCGAACAGGCTGGCAATCCAGGCCGCCGTTTCGGGCGACGGGTTGACCAGTTCCATCGATTTTATCTTGCTCGACCCGTGGGCCTCCTCCGGGTTCTTCGGCACGAAGGTGATGTCCGACAGAAGGATGCGCGAGAAATTCGGCTGGCCCTTGATCATGCCGAGGCCTTCAAACGTCATCGTGCCGGCCTTCAGGTCGGCCCCTTTCAGGTGCAGCTCGCCATCGTCATTGTCAAAGTCGATGCCCTCTCCGCCGTCATCTTCAGATGACAGCAGCGTCACATCCTTGAACACGGCCTTGGCGCCTTTCAGGTCACTGCTGGCAAAACTGACGCGGCCCGACCCGGACTGGGTCAAGGACAGTGCACTCAGCACCTGGCTCGCCGTAGCTGGGTCCCCTTTGCGGAGTTTGACCTTCGTCGCCTTGTCTTGGGAATACTCGATTCCCGCCTGGCCGGCGCCATCCTTGTCCTTGTTTTTGTCTCCGCATGCCGTAAGCAAAGCGAGGGCGGCGACGCCTGTCAGCAGATATTTCATCTTTGGTCCCTTTATTGAATAACTGCGAGCAGGTGTCCCCGACGCGTCTCTTGAGAGTTTGATACATGGCATACAACAATGGCCAGACAATGACACTGAAGGCGCCGAATGGTTCGCGCGTTGTGGTACGATTTGAAGTGAATTCCAAGGCAAGGCGGCTAATTTTACGGCTCGACGAGCGTCGCCGCGAGGCTGTGGCGGTCGCGCCGAGCAACCGCCAGATCAAGGATGCCGCTGCATTTGCTGCAGAACGCGTCGAATGGATCTCCACGCGCCTCCAGCATTTGCCCGAAATCGTGCGCTTTGAAGAAGCCGAAATCATCCGTTTTCGCGGCGAGGCTTGCCAGCTGACGGCCAATGGCGACACCCGCCTGCCCAAAATGTGGCCAGGCGAGCCCCTTCTGCTGAGCGCGCCGGGGGATCCCGAAACGCTGCCCTTGCGCGTGACGCGCTATCTCAAGAAGCAGGCAAAGGCCGACCTCACCCGCGCGGTCAACCGCCACGCCGCGACGTTAGGCGTTGAATACAAAGCGATTTCCGTCAAGGATACGCGGTCTCGCTGGGGCTCGTGCACGTCTGACGGGCTGCTTTCCTTTTCGTGGCGCCTCGTCATGGCGCCGCCGAAAGTACTCGATTATGTGGCAGCCCACGAATGCGCCCATATTCTTGAAATGAATCATTCCCCGAAATTCTGGGCCCATGTGACCCGGTGTGTCCCGGACTGGAAGCGCCATCGCGCCTGGTTGCGCACCCATGGCGCCGAACTTCAATCGGCTGGGGAATAATCCGCCAACTGAAGGCCCAACCAGGCATTCTCAACCGCCAGACGTCCTCACACTGAAAAAATATTTTCAGGAGCACTCGCTCACAATTGCGTCATCCTAACGGGCTCGTTCTGAAGGGTTCGTTTTTAGGACTTAGCAAGGGGCCGAGCCGCTAAATCCGTATTATGGATTACAAATTCGCCCTGCGTTCAGCCTGCCTGCGCGGCAGCGAGGTCCTTCTCGGATTCCGTCGGACGAGCCGGGCCGAAGCTGATCAGGGTGACACCTTCACCGCCTTTCGGCTCGCGATTGGGCCCGAGGAACGTGACCGTGCCATCGGGCCGCACTTCGGCAATCAGGTCGGACTTCTTCCGGTCCTCACGAAAATCCGCGATGTCGTATTCGTCGGTCAGCTTGGTCTTGCCGAACGTCCAGCCGCGGTAATGGTCGCGTATCAGACTGTCATAGCCGCGCCCGCGCCGGATCAGGGTGCGCCCGCGCGTGCCCATGCCGATGGCACGCGGATCCTCGTCCTCGGTGTCCTGCGCCGACAGCTGGTAGACCTTGTGGCGACCGAGTTCCGGCGCGAAATGACCCGACACGAGCGCATTGTAGGGCTCGTTGGCCGACAGGCCGATCACCTGGTCGAAGGCCGAATGGTCGAGGCGCACTTCCGCATCCTCCGACAGGACTTCCCCGAAGAACGTATTCAGGCCGGCTTCGCGCGCCGGTCGCAGGCGCCGCCAGTTATTATCCGCCAGGATCGGTTCGATGCCGACGCTGCGCAGCGCCTTGGCCAGGTCGATACTCCACGGGTTCACCCCGACCAGAAGCACGCCCGGCTTGTCCTTGCGGGCAAGGCCGAGGCGCCGCGCCAGCGGCCCGATCGTGAAGCCGTGCAGCACCACGGTGACGAATACCATGGCGAAGGCGAGCGGCGTGATCTGCTCGGCGCCGGAGAAATAGAACTTGCTGTCGCCGCGGCGCCCGAGATCTTCGAGCAAGGTGGCAAACAGGCTGGAAACCGCCACAGCCACGATCCCGCGCGGCGCGATCCAGCCGAGGAGTAGCGCTTCGTTGCGCTTCAGCGTGCCATAGGTGGAAATCCAGACCGATAGCGGCCGCACGACCAGCAGCATCACCGCGAGGAATGCGAGCGTGCGCCAGGTCAGCGCGTCCTTGATGACGTCGGGCTTGAGGTTGGCCGTGAGGATCACGAACACGCCGGACACGAGCAGGACGGCGATGTCCTCCTTGAACTTGCGCAGTTCGGCAATCCCGGCGAGCCGGGAATTGGCCAGCGTCATGCCATAGGCCGTCACGGCGACGAGGCCGATTTCCTTTTCGATCTGCTCGGCCAGCGCATAGCAGAGGATGATCGAGGCGAAGATGATCGGCGCTTTCAGGTATTCCGGCGTCCAGCCGGCCCGGAAGGCACGCACGATGGCCCAGCCGAATGCGATGCCCAGCGCCACGCCGAGCGCGGCAGCAAACACGATCATCGCGCCCTTGCCGAGGATCGACTCGCCCGTCGCCGCCACGCGGATGATTTCGAACGAGGCCACGGCAAACAGGGCGCCGACAGGGTCGTTGACAATGCCTTCCCATTTCAGGAACGCGCCGGCCTTGCCGCCCAGCTTTGACTGGCGCAGCAGCGGCATGATCACTGTCGGACCGGTCACCACCATGACGCCTGCAAAGACAATGGAGCTGGACCAGTCGAGCCCGGCAGCGTAGCGCGCGGCCAGCGTGCCGAGAACCCAGGCCAGCGGCCCGCCAATGAACACCATGCGCCGCACGGCAGCGCCCGCATCACGCAGGTTCTCGAATTTGAGGACAAGGCCGCCCTCGAAGAGAATTACGGCCACCGCCAGCGACACGATGGGTCGCAGGAGGTCATTGCCGCCACCATTGAACACACCTTCTGGATCGAGCAGCGGCTGCCCGAACGTCACCGCCCAGAGCGGTCCGACAGCGAGTCCGGCCAGCGCCATCAGCACGATGGCAGGTGCCTGCAGGCGCCAGGCGAGCCATTGCGCGCCGATTCCCAGCGCGCCGATCAACGCACAAGCGAAGATCAGCTCGCCGGATCCGGCACCCGCGAGAGCAAAGTCCATATGGTTCATGTGCGCCCTATCTGCCCAACCGCCCGGTAGTCCTCACCTGCATTACGCAGGGTGAGCTTTCATGTCATCCGCAAAGTCAAACCCGATTTCACGGGTTCCGTAGTCTCCAACCTTGTAGCGTTCGATATTCTCCGCGAACCAATTGATTACATGTGAATAGACATGCTCATAAAATGGTTCGGGGTCCTTGTCCCCGAGCGGCAGACGGAATTCATACTCGGCGCCATCCTCGATCTGGACGATGAACACCTCGCCAACTTTCCGGCATTCCATGCTCACCCGCAGCCAGTCGGCCTGTCGTGAGACACGAACGGCAAGGCCGAACGCGATTGGCACCAATGGCCGGAACCCCCGTGGCGGCAGGGAAAACGCCCCGTCACCATGCGGTTTGGGCTCAAAAGACCCGGTCGGCGGCACGAGGTGGACACAAATGCCGTCTGACGCTCCGATATAGTCGCAAAGGCCAGCGCGCACTTCCTCGGCGAGCGACCGGATCCGATTATAGTTCTCGGCGGCGAGCGTCTGGTATGTTTCAACCGTAGCGATCAGTTCATCGAAACGCGACAATGGGCATGGCCTCCAGCCTGGGCAGGTCAGATATGAACGAAAGACTAGGCCGATAAGGCCCGGCCTTCAAATTTTATGGTTGCCGCCATCGGGCAATGATCGGACGCCTTGGGCGCCATCCAGCCGATTCCGGGGAACCTGAGCCCGGTATACCGTGCGGCATGATAGGGTGAACCGGCCCGGATAATGGCTGTTGCGGGCGCCGGATTCTGGGCTGCAAGGCGCGGCGAGAGGAACATGTGGTCGAGTGCGCCATAGATGTCGTCCTCCGGATAATGATGCGTCCAGCGGTCAAACGGGTCAGAAATCGCGCGAGAGGCGAGATCCACAGCAAATCCGTCGTCCAGGAGGGGGCCGAGACCCGAATTTCCAACCGCCACCCCGTCCACCTGGCGATAATCGTTGAAGTCCCCGAGAATGACCCAGTCTTCTTCCGCCGGATCTGCGAACCGGTTCCGGATCACGCGCCGCACCGCCGCTGCCTCGGCCTCGCGCACGCTTCGGGTCCTGTCCCGCCCTCCGTGCATCGACTTGAAATGGCAGACGAACAGGGTCAGTGCGCGCCCGTCCTTGGCCACATCCACCTCAAGACAGTCGCGGCGGAACGCATAATCATTCACGCTCCGGCCTTCTGGCGGGGCAACACCCAGCGAGCCGAATGTCGATCGCGCATGGCTGCGCTGGAAAATCACCGGCAGGCGCGACAGCAACGCCACATCGATGCCGCGTAAATCATTGCCCTCGTGCAACACGCGCTGGCCAAAGGCGCTGCCGGCCCACCTGGCGATATAGCGGGTGTCGAATGCGGTCAGCGTGACAAGGTTTTCGACTTCCTGGAGGGCGCAGACTTCCGCTTCCGTCGCCGCAAGCGCCTGCGCCGTCAGGGTCCGGTCATCTTCCGAAAGCACATTGAAGACAGAGTCCACCTGCTCAGCGACATGCACGCTGTCGACATCGGTCAGGCGCTGGCGCGCGTTCGCGATGCCGGCCCTGCGAAAATCGCAGCGCATCATCAGGTTTTCGCAATTGAAGGTCGAAAGGCGTATTTCGGGCATGGCGCGGACACTCGCCCGCGTCCGCCCGCGCCGTCAATGCAAGGGGTGTGGAACCTGCCTAGGCAGAGGCGACGGTTCTGGCGCGCTTGCGGTCATCCGCCAGCCGGTACCGATAAAGCTGCAGGCCGCAATAGGCGAGCACGATGCCGAGATTGGTCGAGGCCAGCGTGCCGTATTCATGCCCACGCGCGGGCTCGAGGATGAGTTCGACAAATGTCGCAAATCCCAACGTGATCACCGCGGCCGTACCGGACCGGCGCAGGCCGATGGTCAGCGCAACCCAGATTGTCAGTGATGCGAAGGCCACCATGCGGAAAACATGATCTTCCACACCGATCGCGCCGCCTGAATTATAGGCCGTCGCTTTCAGTGCGACGAAAATTGCGATCAAGCCGGTCAGGCCTGTGGCGACCAGTTTCAGGTTGCCCGAAACCCAGTACTTGCGTTCGGGAAGCGTTTCGGCAGCTGTATCTGTCATTTCCATCACCTCGTCCCTAAGGATTGGGCGACTGTCTCAGAACTGAATTTCGCGACCGTTAAACAATCTCTTCGAATTTCAGGCCGCCGTTCGCGACTTGGCAACAAATCGCGAGGCGCTGAGCGCCCGTTCCAGCGTGGACGGGTCCGGCTGGAGGGCGGGCGGAATGGTCGTACGGCCCATTTCCAGCGCTATTCCCGGCTGCATCCCTTCAGCATAAGCGCCCAGAACCGAACGGATCACGTCCAGGAAACGCGCGTCTTCCTCCACGATCTGTCCGAAACGCGCGGCCACGGGTCCCACTAGGCCATAGGCGAGAAAGACGCCGAGAAACGTGCCCAGCAGCGCCGACCCGATCATCGCCCCCAGGATGGCGGGCGACTGGTTGATCGATCCCATCGTCCGGATAATGCCCAGAACGGCTGCCACAATGCCCAGCGCCGGCAGGGCATCCGCCAGTGTATGCAGGGCCCCGACCGCTTTCATGCGCTGGTCGAGATAAACGGCGATCGACTGGTCCATCCGGGCCTCTGCCCGGGCCGGATCGGACAGGTCCAGCGCCATCAGCCGGAAGGCATCGCAGACCATGCCGCTCGCCGCATCGTCTGCGAGAATCCGGGGAGCCGCCTGGAAAACCGCAGAAGTCTCGGGGTCCTCGATATCGGATTCAATCGCCACGAAGCCGCCCTGGCGCGACTTTCGCATCAGCGTGCCGAGCAGCACGAGCAGGTCCTGGTAGTCGTTGCGTCCCCATTTGGCCCCGCGGAACGCCTTGACGAATCCGCCCAGCGCCTCGCGCGAGACGCTGATCGAATTGCCGATCAGGACCGTGCCGACAGCCGCGCCGCCAATCAATGCCAGTTCAAACGGCAGCGCATGCATGGCCGCCCGCCCTCCGGTCAGCACAAGGCCACCGAAAACGAGGACAAAGACGAGAACGAGGCCGACAAGCTGCGCCAAACCGATACCTTTCAAGGCGATAACAGCCCGCACTCTGCGCAGAAGGGTCTTAACCCTGCGTTTCTTTCGGCCTGCCCGACGCACCCCTGTCCCGGGCGGTTGATCAGCCCCTGCGCGACACGTATCAATAGGCTGAAACGTCATCGGGGGGTGGCGAACAGGAGGCCGTTCCAGCCCATGCGCACTTTTCTCGCCGCCATCGCATTTACCGCCATCGCCGCGCCGTGCATCGCCCAGCAATATGCCGCCAGCGACGGCTACCGCGTCTGCGCGGCCGAACAGACCGAACAGGGGCGCGCCATCGTCCGGGCGGCCTGCGGCGACATCGGCCCTTCCGGTTTCGAGTCGGCCTCCTTTGGCTCTCTGGCAGAACTTGAAACGGCACGCGGGGCGCGTGAGGCGTTTACGCAGAGCATCGAAACCTACGCCGCCTGTGTCTCCGACTTTATCGACGCGCAACGCCGCCCGGGGGCGCCTGCCGACAGCCTGGCACCAGACCAGGCAGCCTGCGCCCATTCCTGGGCCGAGGAACAGGCAACCGAAGCGGTCCGCAACTATGGCCGGGCCTGCATTGATTTTTCCAACCGCTCAATGACCGATGCCCGCCTCTCGCCCTGGTCCGGCGAATGCTATCCGAGCGTCTCCGGGAACAATGGCTAAGTCACCGACTGGACATTTTCGCCCCCCCAGCCGATTAGTCTGGGCATGAGCCAGACAGCTGATTCCCTTCAAGATGCGCCACGACCTGATCGTCGTGGCGCTTTCTTTTTATTGTTCTTCTCGCTGATGGCTATTGGCGCCGGCAACACGATGCTGATCGCTGCCGTGCTGCCGCCGATGACACGCGAACTGAACCTGCCTGACTGGATGGCGGGCTCGATCTTCGCGCTGTCGGCCTTCTGGTGGTCGGTCACCTCGCCCTTCTGGGGCAAGAAATCGAACCGCTGGGGCCGGCGTCCGGTCGCTGCGATGGGGCTGGCCGGCTACGGCCTGTCGATGACGCTCCTGCTGGTCTTCGGCTGGCTCAGCCTGAATCACATTATCACCGGCACGGTGCTCGTATTCCTCTGCCTTGCTGCCTCGCGGTCCATGTTCGGCCTTCTCGGCTCGGGCACCAATCCAGCCGCGCAGGCCTATGTTGCAGACCGCACCAGCCCGGCCGAGCGTCAGTCGGAGATTGCCTTCATCACGTCCGGCTTCAGCGTCGGCACCGTGATCGGCCCCGCTGTCGCCGCAGCCCTGGTGGCGACGGCCGGCCTGCTCAGCCCGCTGGCCGTCACCGCCGTTATCGCCTTCACCATGTCAGCCTTGATCTGGTTCCGCCTGCCTGAGCAACGCCCCCCTGTTTCCGATGCCACGCAGTATGATGACGAAACCGGCGCACACGGCCTCTGGCGCTCAGGCTCGGTCCTGCCCTTCCTCGTCTTTGCCGTCTGCCTGTCACTGACCACCGGCATCCTGACCCAGGTCTTCGTGTTCACCGTGATGGACCGGATGGGCGTGTCCGGCCGGGAGGCCGCACAATTTACCGGGCCCGCCTTCACGGTCGGCGCACTCGCCGTCCTGTTCGCCCAGCTTGGGCTGATCCCGCGTCTCAACCTGCGCAACAAGACGCTGATGATGGTCGGCTGTGTGCCTCTTTTCCTCGGCGCGGTCATCTTGGTATTCGCGCGCGACTATGCCAGCCTTATTCTTGCGCAGTTCTGTATCGGTCTCGGACAGGGGCTCGCCCGGCCCGGCTTCTCCAGCGGGGCATCGCTGGCTGTCTCGCCGCAACTTCAGGGCAATGTTGCCGGACTGGTCATCTCGGCAAATGGCATGGGCTTCATCATCACGCCCTTCTTCGGCCTGTTCCTGTACGAATACGTGAATCCGCACCTGCCCTTCGTCATCTGCGCAGGCCTTCTCCTGTCGATGATCCTGTTCGCCCGGTTCGGCCTGAAGGATGGTGTCGGGGAATATTCGGAGGCCGAGTGATCAGCTCGGGCCTTCGCTCTCCGACGACACTCCCACGCTGCTACCGCCGCCGCCGTCAACCACGAGCGCCAGCATGTCCTTGGTCGGATAGCCGTCCGCCACAAGGCCGCGGGATTTCTGGAAGCCCATCAGCGCAAGTTTCGTCTGGCGGCCCGGAATGCCGTCTACTGGCCCGGCGCTGAACCCGCGCCCGTTGAGGCCCGCCTGCAACGCCTTGATGTCCGCCACCGACAGGGGCCTCAAGTGCGTTGGCCAGGGCGTGACAGGTCCGCGTTCTCCCATGATCGCATTGCCTGCCATGCCAACCGCAAAGGCATAGGAGTCGGCATTGTTGTAGGCCTTGAACGCCTTGAAATTGCCGAACAGCAGGTATTTCGGTCCCTCGGCACCCGACGGCAGCCAGAGCTGCGCGAAATCGGCTCCGGCGGTCTCGAACGGTCCACCCGCAATCGGCACCAGCCCGGCTGCACGCCATGTATCCATGCGCCGCTCATTGCCGTCGGCCAGGCTGTAATCGAAACCCGCCGGAACGGCCACCTCGATGCCCCAGGGCTGGCCCATCGCATAGCCCGATTTGCTGAGATAGTTGGCTGCCGAAGCGAGCGCGTCGCCCTCGTTCTTCCAGACGTCCTTGTGCCCGTCGCCGTCGAAATCCTCGGCAAAGGCCAGGTAGGTCGACGGCATGAACTGGGTCTGCCCCATCGCCCCGGCCCAGCCGGCGACAAGGTCGGAGCGTTCGGCGTCGCCGCGCTCGACCATTTTCATCACCGCGAACAATTCCTTTTCGGCAAACGAGCGCCGCCGGCCTTCGACCGCCATATTGGCGAGCACATTGCCGGCGTCGAAATTGCCGATCACCGCACCATAACTGGTTTCCATGCCCCAGATCGCCACCAGCACCTGCCGGTCGACGCCGTAGCGTGCCTCGAGGCTGGCGAACATGTCAGGGTGGATCGAGAGGCGCTCCCGGCCATTCCGGATCCGGCTGTCGCCAAGTGGAACCCGCAAATAGTCCCAGATCGGCTTGGCGAACTCGGCCTGGTCGCCGATGCCGGTGCCCGCGACCTGCATGTCCGACCCCAGCCAGAGCGGAATCGGCTCGATGCCGCTCAGCAGCAATTCCACGAGCGCCCGGTCATGGCCCGCTTCCAGCGCCCGGTTGGAGAAATCAACTCGCCAGGCGTCCATCGCCGCATGGCCGGACGATTTGTACTTGATGGGTCCCGTCTGCACCGTGCCGACGGGCGGATTGCCTGTCACAGGTGGCTTTGCCGCATGCGGCCCTGCGGCGCAGGAAGCCAGCAATCCTGCCAACGCAGCCGCGGCAAGCCATTGCGTCCTGGCAATGCCAGTCTGTATCATCGTCGCTCTCCGTGGGAATGTCGGCGCTTGACAGCGCACGTCCTTGACTCTGCTACCCGGATTCATTACTCGCACCGCTTTCCTAATATCACATGATCGTCAGGCTAGGCCCATGAAAGTCCGCTCGTCTCTTAAGTCCCTCAAGGCACGTCACCGCGATTGCAAGATCGTGCGCCGTAAGGGCCGCGTTTACGTGATCAACAAGACCAACCCGCGCTTTAAAGCGAAACAGGCCTGAGCCGAAGATGAACAGGCAATGAGGCGGGAAAATGACCGTTTCGATTGCCCTGTTCGATCTCGGTCGCGTCGTGCTCGATTGGGAGCCGTCGCGCCTCTACGACAAAATTTTTGACCATGCCGAAGCCCGGGATCAGTTCCTGGGCTCTGTCTGCACGATGGCCTGGCATATGCGCCACGATGCCGGGGTCAGCTTTGCCGACAATGCTGCCGCGCTCATCGCGGAACATCCCGAATGCGAGACTGAAATCCGCGCTTGGGGCGGCCGCTGGATGGAAATGTTCGATGGTTATATCGATGGCACGCCCGACCTGATCGAACGCCTGCACGCAGGCAATGTGCCGCTCTACGCCCTCACCAACATGCCGTCCGAGACCTGGCCCCTGATGCAACAGCATTTCGGCCCGGTGCTGGACCGGTTTCGCCACGTTGTCGTTTCCGGCGACCTTGGCATGGTCAAGCCCGACGCCGCGATCTACCGCCATACGCTGGAGGCGATCGGCAATCCGGATCCGGCTTGCGTCCTGTTCATCGACGATAGCGCAGCCAATATCGCCGCCGCAGACGCGCTCGGATTTGCCACCCATCACTTCACCGGCGCAGCCGGTCTGGAAGCCGCATTGGCGCATCACCGCCTGATCTGATGCAAACTTGATGTTGCCGCCGCCCGCTTCCCGGCCATATTAATCCCCATGTTCAAGCGCTTGCTCCTCGCAGCTTTCATCTTTGCTGGTCAGGCCGCCGCCGGCCCCTCGGACGAGATGTTCGAGAAACTGCACAACGCGCCCAGCGAAAGCGAAGCCAACGACGTCGCTCAGGACATATGGGCCTCATGGATGGAATCCGGCTCTCCGACAGTCGACATGCTGATGGAACGTGCGGTCGATGCCCAGACGATCGGAGACTATGAAACCGCCCGCGCTTTCTATGACCGCGCGATCCTGATCGAACCGGACTATCCCGAGGCATGGAGTCGGCGGGCAGGCCTGTTCCTCAATGACGAAAACTTCCCCGAAGCCTTGCGCGACCTCAATGAGGCACTCCGGCTTGAACCCCGCCATTTCGGCGCCTGGGCCGGGCTCGGCATCATGATGGAGGCCATGGGGGCCGAGAAGGAGGCGCTTGAGGCCTACCGGCAGGCCCTCGCGATCTATCCGTTCATGACCCAGGCGATGCAGGCCGAAAAGCGCCTGTCCAAGGTCGCCGAAGGCCAGGGGCTTTGACACGCATGATCAGCTTCGCCCTGCTTGCAGTTTCGTTCGTCAGCGTCGGCGGTGTGGGCGCCTGTGTCTCGAGCGCGGCCTATACGTCGAAAATCCAGGCGGCCAATCCCGCGTCGGAAGGCCGGATGCTCACCGTCAACGGTCGCAAGGTGAACATCCTCTCGGCAGGAACCTCCGGCCCGCCCGTCCTGATGATCCACGGCGCCAGCGCCAATGCCCGTGAATTCAGCTGGACGCTCGCGCCGCGTCTTGAGGGCGACGCCCGCGTCCTGATGGCCGACCGGCCGGGGCACGGCTATTCGGAACGCTTCGAAGGCGCCCATCGCCTCGAAATGCAGGCCGCCCAGATGGCCGGCGTACTTGACCAGATGGCGCCCGGTGAAAAAGCCGTCATTGTCGGCCACTCCTTCGGCGGCGCCGTGGCGTTACGCCTCGCGCTCGACCGGCCCGATCTGGTTCAGGGCCTCGTCCTGATTGCGCCCGTCACGCATGACTGGGGCGGCGGCGGGCAGGCCTGGTACACCGGCCTTGCCGCTGCACCGATGGTCGGCCCGATGTTTACCCAGCTTGTGCCCACCGTTGGGCCGCAGCAGGTCCGGGCGGGCATAGACGGCGTGTTCGATCCCGCACCCGCGCCGGAAGGATATTTCGAGAATTCCGCCATCGGCCTGCTGTTCCGCCCGCCAAATTTCCGGGCCAACGCGCAGGATGTCCAGGCCTTGCGGGCAGAGCTCGGCGCGCAATCCCTGCGCTACCCGGAACTGCAAGTGCCGATCACCGTTTTCTCCGGCAGCCAGGACACGGTGATCTCGCCGAAGCTTCATGTCGGCGCGCTCAAGAAACAGGTGCCTGTGGACCTCATGATCCTGCCGGACGAAGGCCACATGCCCCACCACGCGCACGGCCCGGATGTCGCGGATGCCATTCGGCGTCTGGCCACGGACGGTAAGTCTCGCTAAGAGGCTCGGCCTGCCTGCCACCACATCGATTCGAGGATTACCTTCATGGAAGACGCTCCCGCCACGCACCTGACCGAAACGACCAAGGAAAAGCTTCGCCAGACCGTCGCCAAGATCGAGCGTCTGGAAGAAGAAAAGAAAGAGGTCGCCGAGCAGATCAAGGAAATCTACGCCGAAGCCAAGGCCTTCGGCTTCGACGTCAAGGCGCTGCGCCAGGTCATCCGTCTTCGCAAAGTCGAAAAGGCCGATCGCGAAGAACAGGAAATGATGCTCGAACTGTACCTGATGGCCACCGGCGACGCCTGAATCAATTGGCCTTTGTGCCGGATTGAACTAACATCCCCAGCATGTCCCGGGATGTCGACGAACGTAAGAAACGTGCCGCCCTGCGCAAACTGCGCAAGGCCGCCGCGCTCGCCGAACAGGGCCTCGGCCCCGAACTCTCCGATTGGGAACGCCAGTTCCTTGAAGAGGTCGAAGAGCGCATCGAGACCTATGGCTCGGCCTTTGCCGATCCGGAGAAGGGCGCCGAAGGCGAGGCACTCTCAAGCCTCCAGCAGATCAAGCTGAAAGAAATCGACAAGAAGGCGCGCGGCAAAGGCAAGTCAGGTTTCAAGTCGAAAAACCGCCCGGCCTACACGCCGCGTGTACGCGACATCGCCGCAGAGGACGAAGAGCCTGCCGTCGCTCCTCCGTCTGAACCACCCCCGTCCCGCCCCGCCGCGCCCCGGTTGGTGACCGCCCCCACACCCCCACCACCCCCGCAGGACACGCCTGCCATCCCCCCGCCACGGGCCCGTTTCCGGGTAATCGAGGGCGGCAAGCAGACCGTAGACGACTGACCCTTTCCCCCGGACAAAAGGCGACACATGGCACAGGACACGACCCCGGCTTCTCCCCGCACAGTCGTCGTTACGGGTGCCTCCACGGGCATCGGCGCCGCGACGGCCCGCCACCTGGCCGCAAAGGGCTGGCGCGTCTTCGCCGGTGTACGCAAACAGGCCGATGGGGACCTGTTGAAAGACGGCGCCAGTGGCGACTTACGCCCGATACTTCTCGACGTCACCCAGACCGGCAGCGTCGAGACTGCGGTGCAGACCGTCGCCGAGGCGCTCGGCAACGCACGGCTGGCCGGCCTCGTCAACAATGCCGGCATCGCCAAGATGGGTCCGCTGGCGATCCAGCCGCTCGGGGACTTCGAGGCGCATTTCGAAGTCAACGTGTTCGGCCTGCTTCGCGCAACGCAGGCCTTTGTGCCCCTGCTCGGGTCAGACAAGTTCCGGTCCGGCCCGCCCGGCCGGATCGTCAATATCACCAGCGTTGGCGGCAGGATATCGGCCCCCTTCCTCGGTGCCTATGCCGCCACCAAGCATGCCGTCGAAGCCATGACCGACACCCTGCGCCGCGAGTTGTCCATCTATGGCATCGACGCCATCGCCATTGGTCCGGGCGCCGTGAAAACGCCGATCTGGGACAAGGCCGAGGCTGAGAATGTCGACCAGCCCTATGCAAAAAGCGATTGGGCCGCGCCCCTGAAACAGTTCGAACAGATCATGCTCGAAGGCGGCCGGACCGGGCTTGAACCGGCAGCAATCGGCAAGGTCGTCCAGACCGCCCTGGAAGACCCGAGCCCCCGGGCGCGCTATGCTCCCGTGCCCAACAAGCTGACCAATTTCACGATCCCGTCCCGGCTGCCCAAACGCATGCTCGACGGCATTTTCGCCAAGCAATTCGGCCTGCGCAAACCTGGCTAGGCGGCACCGTCCCGAATCTTTTCCAGCCTCCCTTGACGTCCCCGGCGGAAGCCCGGCGCATGGTGGGAAAACGGGAGGATAACAACATGACGGATCTCAGCGGCAAGGTCGCCATCATTACAGGCGCCGCCAGCGGCATCGGCCTTGCGGGCGTCGAAGTCTTCGTCGCCGCAGGTGCGAAAGTCATCGCAGGCGACGTGCAGGACGAGAAGGGCAAGGCGCTGGAAACGCGCTTCGGATCAGACAAGGTCCGCTTCACCCATTGCGACGTCACCGACATGGCCCAGCTCGAAGCCCTCATGCAATCGGCTGTCGATGCCTTCGGCGGTCTCGACATCCTCTGGAACAATGCCGGTCATGGCGGCACGTCGACGGGCGTCGAAGACCTCGACCTCGACGGCTACGACACGACGATGAACCTGCTCCTGAAACAGGTCTTCGCGGGCACCAAGTTTGCCGTGCCGCACATGAAGGCCCGCGGGAGCGGTTCGGTAATCAACACGTCCTCGATCAGCGCCGTTTGCGCTGGCTATGCGCCGATCACCTATTCAGTCGCCAAGAAAGGCGTCGCGCATTTCTCGAAACTGGCCGCCGCTGAACTCGCCAAGTACCAGATAAGGGTCAATTCCATCCTGCCCGGCTTTATCGCGACATCGATCTTCGGGGCGTCTCTCGGCCTGCCGCGTGAACAGGCAGACCAGATGGCTGAAATGGTGGCCCAGTCGGGCGGCAAGATGCAGCCGATCGGGCGCGTCGGGCGCGGCAACGACATTGCCGAAATGGCCGCCTTCCTGGCGTCCGATGCGTCAGGATTCATCACGGGCGGCGAGTTCCTGGTCGACGGCGGCATGACCGTCGGCCCACCGCACAGCTGGAACGAACAGGCTGCCAGCCCGCTCCTCGAAGCGCTCGGTATCTCCCCGGAACAGGCCGAGCAGATGCGGGTCGCCATGGCGTCCGGCGCTCAGTCCTGAACCATTGCGTCCAGGCCCGGGACTGCTTCAACGGCCTGCAGCAGGTCCGCCAGCGTCGGCGCCCGGAACATGCGGCGGCCGTGTTCATCGGCAAGAACATAGCCCCTGGCCGACTTGGTCAGGGGGAACCGGCGCCAGTGGGCGCGTGTGCGGAAGATCCAGACCTGTTCAGGCGCCTCGCCCGCGGTTGCCCAACCGGTCCACATGTGATCGATCGGAAGGCGCCGCCACAGGCGGTCAATCTCATCGATCTCGGAGGCGGTGAAACGGTCCATGGCAACTAGCCCAAATGTGTCTGCAGCCCGCGAGGATAACCGCCCGCAACGCACGCGCAACCTGGAAGGTGCGCTCTGGATGGCCGCGTCGGGTGCGGTCTTCACGGCCTTTCTGACCCTGTCAAAACTCCAGTCGGCCCACTATGATCCGGGCTTCCTCGCCTTCTGGCGTGCGGCAGTCGCGCTTGTCATCACGCTGCCCGTCCTCTTCCGACACGGCTTCGGCATCATGCGCGTCCAGCAGCCGGTGATGGTTTTTGTTCGCAGCGTATTCGGCACGGTCGGCTTCATCCTGAGTTTTTACGCCGTTTCTGACGCGGTCGGCCTGCCCTTGTCGGAGTTCAACGCGATCAGTTTTTCGCGCGCCATGTTCATTACGGTGATTGCCGCCTTTGTCCTGCGCGAGACCGTCGGCTGGCATCGGTGGGGCGCCACTCTGGCTGGTTTTGTCGGCGTCCTCATCATGACCCAGCCGCAGGCAGGCGTCAGCGTCGGCACCCTGCTCGCGCTCGGCGCCGCGTTCTGCATGGCGGGCGCGATCACGCTGGTGAAAGTGCTGTCGCGCCTGCATCGCCCGGTCACGCTGCTGATCTGGGCCAACCTCCTGTCATCTGTCCTGTTGCTGCCGCTCGCCATCTGGAAATGGCCCGCCATCATGCCGTCTTTTCAGGACTGGAGCATGATCGGCCTCATGGGCCTCTGCGGCGCGCTCGGCCAGTATCTCTACATTCGCGGCATGAGCATTGGCGACGCCTCATTCCTGTCCCCCATCGACTATCTGCGCCTGCCCATGGCGGCCCTGGTCGACTGGCTATTGTTCCATCTCCTGCCGGGCCCGTGGACCTGGGTCGGAACCGCGATCATCATCTCGGCAACGTTCTACATCACGTTCCGGGAACACCGGATGAGAGGCAAGGCCGTCGCCCCTCCCTTGTGAAAGATGGCGGGAGCGCTCATCATTCACGAAAATCTGGGAGGCTTCGATGGCCAAGGTACTCGTTACGGGCGCAACCGGTTTCATCGCCGGGCATGTCATCCTTCAATTGCTGGACGCGGGCCATGAGGTACGCGGCACGGCGCGCTCGGCCAGCAGTGCGGCCAAGCTGAATGAAACGCTCAGCAAATATGCCGGCAGGCCCATCGCGATCGAATTGATCGCAGCAAACCTGGAGCGCGACGAAGGCTGGGCAGAGGCAGTTGCCGGGATGGATTTTGTCCAGCATGTGGCCTCACCGTTCCCGAGCGGCGTTCCGAAAGACCCGGACGAACTGATCCGTCCGGCAACAGACGGCGCGCTGCGCGTCCTGAAAGCGTCCAAAGTCGCCGGCGTGAAGCGCGTCGTGATGACGTCTTCCATGGCGGCCATCGCCTATGGCTGGGGCGAGAACCGCCCCGCTATCCTGACCGAGGAACACTGGTCCAATCCAGACAACCTGAAAGACAACACCGCCTATACCCGCTCCAAGACCATCGCTGAACGTGCGGCCTGGGACTATGTCAACGGCGAAGGAAAGGGCCTCGAGCTCGCGGTCATCAATCCGGCAGCCGTGCTCGGTCCGGTCATGAGCGGCGACCTTTCTGCTTCGCTGGAACTCCTGACCATGCCGCTGTCCGGGAAGATTCCCGCCGTGCCGCGCATCGGCTTCGGCATTGTAGATGTCCGCGATGTCGCTGCAGCCCAGTTGGCAGCCATGACCGTACCGGGCGCGGCGGGCGAGCGCTTCCTCGTCTCGCAGCCGTTCATGTGGTTCAGCGAGGTTGCCGATGTGCTGCGCGAGGCCTTTCCGGCCTATGCGAAAAAACTACCCAAGGGCACGATGCCCGATTTCATGCTGAAAATCGTCGCCGTCTTCAATCCGCCCCTGAAACAGGTCATTCCGGAACTCGGACGGCAACGCCAGGTATCCAATGAAAAGGCCCGGACCATTCTTGGCTGGACTCCCCATACGGCAAAGGAGGCCATCATCGATGGCGCGCAAAGCCTGATTGATGCCGGAGTCGTCTGACGCGCCTAGCGCTCAGAAATCGTAGGCAATTCCCTTGCGTTCCCAGTCGCCATAGCGCGTCGGTTCGATCGTGCGGGGCCCGCCATTCTCGTCCTCGGGCAGGGCTGCCGCATCGGCCTCGGCCGCCGCGCGGCGCGCATCTGCTTCTTCCAGCGCCCGGCGGGCCTCAGGCGTCAAACCCTTGCGGCGCTCGGACTCGTCCTGACTGTTGTCAGGGTTTGGTATTTCTTGGCCCATGTGCCAGCAGACTCCTCAATTCGTTAATGGTCACCATATAGTTGACGGTACTGTCCGTATAAACATCGCGCTGTCGTATTAGTGGAGTATTGGTCCAATGGGGACTGCGAAAACCTTCATATTGCTTGCCATGCTGACCGCACTCTTCATGGCGATCGGATATCTTGTTGGCGGCGTGCCCGGCACGGTCGTCGCCTTTGTCGTCGCGGCCGCCATGAACGCGTTTTCGTACTGGAATGCCGACAAGATCGTCCTGAAAATGCAGGGCGCACGCGAGCTGACGCCTGAGACGATGACGCCGATGCTGCGCAATTTCACGAATGACGTTGCCTCGCTCGCCGAGCGGGCTGGTCTGCCCGCACCAAAAGTCTACATTATCGAAACGCCTCAACCGAATGCCTTCGCCACCGGGCGCGACCCATCGCATGCAGCCGTCGCGGCGACGACCGGCCTGCTTGGCATGCTGACCCGGGAAGAAGTCTCAGGCGTCATGGCCCACGAACTCGCCCATGTCGGCAATCGCGACACGCTGACCATGACCATCACCGCAACCATCGCAGGCGCAATTGGCATGCTGGCAAATTTTGCGCTTTTCTTCGGACGCGAACGCAACGGCCTGATCGGCTCACTCGCCATCATGATTATCGCCCCTGTCGCCGCCGGCCTCGTGCAGATGGCGATCAGCCGCTCGCGCGAATATGAGGCCGATGCCAAGGGCGCCGAAATCTGCGGCAATCCGCTCTGGCTGGCTTCGGCGCTTGAAAAGATCGAACGCGGCGCCCGCGCGTCCGTAAACGTCCAGGCCGAGCGCAACCCCGCCATGGCCCATATGTACATTTCCAACCCGCTCAACGGCCGCGGCGCCGACAACCTGTTCTCGACCCACCCATCCACGGCCAGCCGGGTTGCCGCCCTGCGCCGCATGGCCGGGGACCAGATGTCCGCGCCAACTGCTGATGTCACCCCCGCCAGGCGCGCTGCCGGCCCGTGGGGCTGAGAACGTGAGCGGAGCCGATATTCGCCGGGCCGCAGCCGATTTGCTGACCCTGACGCTAGACAGCCGTCGCACGCTCGACGATGCGATGGACACGAGCCAGGTATTCAACACGCTTGAGGGCTCCGACCGCGGGTTCGCGCGGGCCATAGCGAGTACCGCCTTGCGCAATCTCGGGCATATCGACCATGCCCTTACCCCCCTCCTGTCGCGCCCGCTCCCCGCCGTTACCGCGCCGATACGGGCCCTGCTCCGCACCGGTGTCACCCAGCTCTGGCTGATGGATACCCCACCCCACGCCGCCGTCGGCGAAACCGTGGAAGCCGCCAAGGCTTGGCCTGAAGCCCGCTCCGGCGGTGCTTTCCTCAACGCCGTCCTGCGCCGTGCCGACCGCGAGCGCCCCGATTTTCCGGCCCTGTCTCCCGTCACGGTCTGGCCGGACTGGCTGCAAACGGCCTTCACCGATGCACTCGGTGAGGAGGCAGCGATCGCGCTCGCCAAGGCGCAGCTCTCCGAACCCTTGCTTTACCTGACACCCAAATCAGACCCCCAGAAGGTCGCCGCCGAAACCGGAGGCGAGATCGTACCCGGTGGGGCCGTGCGGGTGCCAGGCGGCTCCGTCGAGGACAAGGACGGATTCGCCGCAGGTGACTGGTGGGTTCAGGACGCCGCGGCCATGATTCCTGCACGCCTGCTGAACCCGCAGGCTGGCGATACCGTGATCGACCTCTGCGCTGCGCCCGGCGGCAAGACGCTCCAGCTTGCCGCGTCGGGCGCCAGTGTCACAGCGGTTGACCGGTCTGAGCCGCGCCTGCGTTTGCTGAAGGAAAATCTCGCCCGAACAGGTCTTTCCGCCGACGTGATCGCAGCTAATGCCGATGAATGGCGCCCGGACGCGCCCGTCTCGAAAATCCTGCTCGACGCCCCCTGCTCGGCATTGGGAACACTGCGTCGTCACCCGGAAGGCGCGTGGATAAAGCGCGAAGCTGACATCATCCGCTTTCCTGTTGTGCAGGCTCGCTTGCTCGAATCAGCGCTCGCCATGCTGCAATCCGGCGGCACGCTCGTCTATTGCGTCTGCACGCCGCTGCCGGCTGAAGGCGTCGATGTCGTCGAGGCGGCGATCGCCAAGGGCCTTGTCCGGCGAAGCCCCGTCAGCCCTTCCGAAATCCCCGGTTTTGACAACGCGATTACGCCCGCAGGCGACGTGCTGACCCTGCCGGGCACAGATGGCGACCACGATACATTCTACATCGCTCGGCTGCTCAAAGCCTGATTCGCCTGCGACGTCCGCGCTGTGCGGGCGAACCGATAGTAAATACGTGTTAGCCACAGGTTGCGACATGCCGCCTTGACGGCAGAATCTGTCGCTGGCCGCCATTGAATCGCCACCGATGGCCCCAAGATAGTCTGCACGGGTTCATCTGCTATTCAGCTGAATACGCGCAAAAAGTGTCCATTCAATGTGCAAGGAGCACTGATATGTCTGCAATTACTTCCTCCCGCGCTGTTCCAGGCAAGGTCATGGCTGGCGCGCTCGCCGCGCTCACGCTCGCCCTCGCCCTCGCCGGCTGCGCCAACAGCCCCGGTATCGGTACGACGAGCACGCAGTCCGTCGGCCAGGCCTCGACCGTCTACCAAGGCACCGTGACGTCGGTGCGAGCCGTGACGATCAAGCCAGACCGCTCGATTATCGGCGTGGCAACAGGCGCCGTTCTTGGCGGCCTCGCAGGCTCTGAACTCGGCGGCGGCGACAAGGCCCAGACGGCAGGCGCCATCGGCGGCGCGGTCGCTGGCGGCATGGTCGGCAACGAGGCTGGCAAGGCGATCGGCACCAAGCAGGGCTATGCCTACATCGTTCGCTTCAGCAATGGCGACGTGAAGGAAATCGTCCAGGGCGCCGACGTTTACATCGCGCCCGGCACGCAGGTCGACATTATTGCAGGCGCTGACGGCTGGAAGCTGGTTCCCCGCGGCGGCTACTGATCCGGCCTGCCCCAAACCGGGCACGTGGTTAAAACTTGATTACCGGACAGCCGGCCGCCTTGTGCGGTCGGCTGTTCCCTTTTAGGGATTGAGGATGAGCAAGGTCCTGATTTCCCCTTCGATTCTCTCGGCGGACTTCGCCTGCTTGGGAGACGAAGTTCGCGCAATTGATGCAGCGGGCGCCGACATGATCCACATTGATGTGATGGACGGCCATTTTGTACCGAACCTGACATTCGGGCCACCCGTCATTGAAAAGCTTAGGCCCCACTCGAAGAAGCCGTTCGACGTGCACCTCATGATTGCACCGGTCGATCCGTTCATCGCGGCCTTCGCCAAGGCGGGCGCCGACATTCTCACTGTCCATCCGGAGGCGGGACCGCACATTCACCGCACGTTGCAGGCAATCCGGGCTGCCGGCATGCGGCCGGGCGTGGCGCTCAATCCGGGCACGCCAGCGTCCATGGTTGAGCCCCTTCTCGACAATGTCGACCTGATCCTTGTCATGTCGGTCAACCCGGGCTTTGGCGGACAGAGCTTCATCGAGAGCCAGTTGCGCAAGGTCGAAGAGCTCAGGCACATGATCGACCAGTCAGGCCGTGACATCATCCTCGAAATTGATGGAGGCCTGAACCCTGAAAACGCGCCCCGGGCCATTTCGGCGGGTGTTACCGCAATTGTTGCAGGCTCCGCCGTTTTCAAGGGTGGGCCTTCAGCCTATGGTCAGAATATTCGGGCGCTCAGGCCGAACGTTAAAGTATAGTAGGTTTCAGGATGGGCCGTGCCTTGGGTGGTGGAGACAGCGAATTCCGAGCTGACCGCACGCGTTCCAGCGCCGACGACGCCGCCCTGTGGCGACGTTTTCGCGGCGTTGCCGGTGAAGACGCGCGAATCGGCGCGCGGCAGCGACTGAAGCTGACGAGTACCTCGCCCAGGGATTTCGACGTCAATCTCCCCGATATTGTTCCGCCTGACACATGGCGCGGCGAAGCCCTGATGCGCGATGTATGGCGCATTGGCATGGAACGCCTGACATTGGAGCGTGCGCAAGCCCCCTGGTCGGTTTCCCTTCCATCGCGGCACTTTGCGGACAGGCTGCACCGTTTCGACTGGCTACCGGACCTCCTCTCACAAGGCCCTGCCGGCACAAGCCGGGCCGGGGCGTTTGTTGATTCCTGGATCGATGCATTCGGCACGTTCAACGGGTTCGCGTGGCGGGCTGAACCAACCGCAAATCGCATCTGGAACTGGATGCGGTGTGCTAGCCACATCTTCACCGCAGGCGCCAGGCCCGAGCGCATGGAATGCCTGGTCAGGCAATTGCAATTCCTGTCGGAAACCCTCGACCAGACGACGGATCCCAAAACCCGCTGGATGGGGTCGTGCGTCATGGTCGCCCGTTCCGTTTGCATGGATGGAGCGCACAAGCTGGATGAAGCGCTGGCTCGGCTGGATGGCGAATGCACGGCACAAATCCTTCCGGATGGCGGTCATGTCAGCCGCAGTCCGTCGCGTCTCCTGTCTGCACTGCTCAACCTGCTCACATTGCGCGAAGTCCTGCAGGAAGCAGGTCATGTCGTACCGGAATATTTTGAAAAGTGGATTCCGCGCATGGGGGCGATGCTGGCCTTTTTCCAAACGGAAGACGGCGCGCTGAATCCTTTCAATGATGGAGACGAGGGGAGGCCGGAGGCCATCAACGCCGCGCTGACACGCCTTGGTACGCCGCCACGCCGTTTCACGTTTGCGCCGAAATCCGGGTTCCAGAAACTTCAAAAAGGTCCTGTGCGCCTTGTGCTCGATTGCGGCGAAGCCCCACCGGCGCCATTCGGGGATTTTGCCCATGCCGGCGCGCTCGGATTCGAATTGTCGGATGGGCCGGCCCGGCTGGTCACATCCTGTGGCTATAGTGCGGAAGTGAATGTCGACTGGCAGGCTGCGGTTCGACGCACCGGTGCGCATTCCACCCTCGTGCTTGCAGGGCGGGACTCGGCCAGTTTCGTGGTCAATGAAGAATCCCGCCTGCTCGCAGCCAAGGGGCCTGAAGGCATCTCGGCCAAGCGGCTCGAGGAGTCCGACGAAATCTGGCTTGATGCCCAACATGGTGGTTACAAGGCAGCTTGCGGCCTCCTGCATCGCCGGCGCCTGTTCATGTCGGGCGACGGTAGCCGGCTGACCGGCGAGGATTCGCTGGTACGCCCGATTTCTCAATCGCGATCAGACGATTCCAAGTTCATCAATTTCGAAATCCGGTTCCATCTCCACCCAACCGTCACAGCCATGATGTCGCGTGATGCGATCCGCCTTATCTGCGATAATGGTTCCGTCTGGCGCTTCAAGACGAGCCATGAGGGCACCCGGCTTGAACGGACAGTCTACCTCGCGCGCGGTATCGTCGAACAGCCGGAACAGATCGTCATGGCCGGCTATGCCGACCCGAACAGCGACGGCAATGAACCACCCAACTGTATCCGCTGGGCCTTCCTCAAGGAGTCTGCAGCATGACCCCACAGAGCGCAGCCCGCAGGGCCATGGTCCTGACCCTGGGGTTCGACGTCACCATGGCGGCGATCGCGATGGTCATGGCTTCCGTACTGGTGTGGTCGTCAGACGCAGTCACCGGACCATTTTCACTTGTATCTGTCATCGCGAGCACCTGTTTTTTCATCCTGGCCGTGTTCGCCGGATTCATGATCCGCGGCGTTCAGAAACAGGTCTGGCGCCATATGGGCTGGCCCGATGCCGTGATGACGGTTCAGGCGATCGGGCTGTCAGGCCTGATCTACCTGCCGGTGATGCTGCTGCTCAACGGCAAGCTCGTTGCGCCCTGGGCGACCTTCCTCGTCGCCACCCTGCTCTGGACAATCCTCTTGTTCGCCGGCCGCATGATCGCCCTGTCGCGATCAACGCACATGCCCCTGCAGATTTTCAGCCCCGTGGCACGCTCCGGACAACCCGTCCTCCTTGTCGGCGATGCTGAGAACTGCGTTAACGTATTGCGACGGCTCCAGAGCGCACCTCAGGGTGGCAAAGTCCGCGTGCTCGGTGTTGTTGACATGCGCGGGGCAAACCCCGGCCGCGCCATCCGCGGCGTTCCCATCATGGGCGCGCTGGACGACCTCGGAAATGTAATCGACGTTCTGCGCGTCCGGTACGGTCAGACACCCTGGCTCGCTGTGACCGGCGTCGCCCGGTCTCGCGAGGGCATGCTCCAGATTCTCGAAATTGCATCAAGCCATGGCGCCGAAATCATGGCGCTTGGCGGTGACGAAACCGCACAGATGTTGGAACCCGTTCATCCGGCAGACCTTCTCGCCCGGCCGGAACGCCAGCTCGATATCGCCCCCGTTCGCAATATCGTCACGTCCGCCAAGGTGCTCGTGACAGGCGGCGGCGGGACGATCGGCTCGGAACTGACCCGGCAGGTCGCGGCGCTGAGCCCCGCCTGCCTGACAATTCTCGACGCGTCCGAGTTCAATCTCTACAGCATCGACATGGCCCTCGGCTCGGCCGCGCCCGGTGTGCAGGTTGTCTCGCGCCTTGGGGACGTGCGTGACGTCGCCCGGCTCACCGATGTCTTCCAGCGCGCCCAGCCTGACCTCGTCATTCATGCGGCCGCGCTCAAGCATGTTCCCCTGATGGAGCATAATCTCTGCGAGGCCATCCTGACCAATGTGGGCGGCGCGGTGAATGCGGCGCGCGCAGCGGTCGCCGTCGGTGCCCGCCGGTTCGTCTTCGTCTCGACCGACAAGGCTGTCGACCCGGACAATGTTATGGGGGCCACGAAGCGGCTTGCTGAAATCGCGGTCAGCCGGATTGCGGCCGATTCCCGGATGTCGGCCTCCATGGTCCGTTTCGGCAACGTACTCGGCTCATCCGGGTCCGTCGTACCGCTGTTCGAACGACAGATCGCCGCCGGCGGACCTGTTACGCTTACAGACCCGGGGGTCACGCGCTATTTCATGACTGTCGAGGAAGCCTCTTCGCTTGTATTGCAGGCCGCTGCCCTTCAGGCGCTTGAAGGTGCCGCCGACCTGTTCGTGCTCGATATGGGCGAACCGATTGCGATCCTCCAGCTGGCCGAGACCATGATCCGCCTCAAGGGCCTTGTCCCAGGCGAAGACATCGAGATCGTGACCACCGGCCTAAGGGATGGCGAAAAGATGCATGAAGCGCTGACCTACCTTCATGAACAAGTCAGCCCGACCTCGGTCGACGGCATCAATCGCGTAGCGTCGCCGAACGGACATGGCGAACTGTTCGAGAAACAACTTGCCGCCCTCCTGGAAGCAGCAGGCCGCCGGGAACGGTCAGAAGCCCTGAGGTTGCTCGGTGTGCTGGTGCCCGAATATGGCGCCAACCGCGCGGTACGTGCCCGGCGCCACAGCGCTTGACGCCCCAGCCGGTCGTGCTACCCCGCGCGGTAATTCAGCCAGCTGCCAGAGGATGCCCCCATGACCGACGCCGCCAGCCGCGGAGCGCCCGTTCGCATCCGCCGAGCCCTCCTGTCCGTTTCCGACAAGACCGGTCTCGTCGACCAGGCTCGCAAGCTTGCCGCCATGGGCGTGGAACTGGTCTCGACCGGCGGCACGTCAAAACTGCTGAAAGAGGCCGGGCTCTCCGTCAAGGACGTTTCCGACCTGACAGGCTTTCCGGAGATGATGGACGGGCGCGTCAAGACGCTTCATCCGGCCGTGCATGGTGGCCTTCTCTACCTGCGTGACAATCCGGGCCATGTGAAGGACGCTGAAACGCACGGTATCGGCGCCATCGATCTCATCTACGTGAATCTCTATCCGTTCGAAGCCACGGTCGCTTCCGGCGCCGACTTCGACACCTGCATCGAGAACATTGATATCGGCGGCCCGGCCATGTTGCGCGCCGCAGCCAAGAACGGGGCATTCGTGGCCGTTTGCACCGACGGCGGCGACGTCGATGCGGTGATCGCGGAAATGGAAGGCCATGATGGCGAAGTCCCCGTCACGCTTTGCCGCAAGCTCGCGGCAAAGACCTATGCGCGTACCGCCGCCTATGACGCCGCCATTTCAGGCTGGTACGCCCGCCAGCTCGGCGACACCGCGCCCGACTGGGCCGCGATCGGCGGCAGGCTGCAGGAAGCCCTGCGCTATGGCGAAAACCCGCACCAAAAGGCCGCCTTCTACGTAACCGGCGAAAACCGCCCCGGCGTCGCGACCGCGAAACAGCTGCAAGGCAAGGCGCTCTCCTACAACAATATCAATGATACGGACGCGGCCTATGAACTGATTGGTGAGCTGGGCGCCGAAACGCCCGCCGTGGCCATCATCAAGCACGCCAACCCGTGCGGTGTTGCCCAGGGCAAGACCGTCATCGATGCCTATCGCGCGGCCCTTGCCTGCGATTCCACCTCGGCCTTTGGCGGCATCGTCGCGCTCAACCGCCCGCTGGATGGCGCGACGGCTGACGAGATCAGCCGCGTCTTCACAGAAGTTGTCATCGCGCCGGGCGCAGATGCCGATGCCGAGGCCATCTTCGCCAAGAAGAAAAATCTCCGCCTCCTGATTACCGAGGGCCTGCCCGATCCGGCTTCTCCCGGCCATTTCGTCAAGACCGTTGCCGGTGGCTTCCTGATGCAGGACCGCGATTTTGGCCGCATTACCCGCGCCGATCTCAAGGTCGTTACGCGCCGCACGCCGACCGACGAACAGCTAGACGACCTCCTTTTCGCCTGGCGCGTGGCCAAGCACGTCAAGTCGAACACGATTGTCTATGCAAAGGATGGCGCCACGGTCGGCATTGGCGCAGGCCAGATGAGCCGGATCGACTCGGCCCGAATCGCAGCCCGCAAGGCGGAAGATGCCGCTGAAGTGGCTGGCTGGGACACACCGAAAACCAAGGGCTGCGTTGCAGCCTCCGATGCGTTCTTTCCGTTTGCCGATGGCTTGCTCCAGGCTGCCTCAGCCGGCGCGACAGCCGTGATCCAGCCCGGCGGGTCCATCCGCGACGACGAAGTGATCGCCGCCGCCGATGATGCCGGTCTCGCCATGGTGTTCACGGGCATGCGCCACTTCCGGCACTAGGCCCGGTTCAGATCGCAACGATGATCTTGCCGAAATGCTGTTGCGACGCCTGATGGGCGAACGCGTCGGCGATCTTGTCGAGCGGGAATGTCTGATCGAGCACGGGCTTGATATTGTTCGCCTCGATTGCCGCAATCATGTCTTCCTGCTGGGTGGCTGAGCCGACGGTAATTCCGGAAAGTGTGATGTTTGACGAGAACAGCGCGGCCGTTGGTACTTCGCCTGATACGCCGGTCAGCACGCCGATCAGCGAAATATGTCCGCCCATCTTGCAGGCCTGGATCGATTGGGCGAGCGTCCCCGGGCCGCCAATCTCGACAACTTCGTCAACGCCGCGGCCAAGGGTCAATGCCTTGGCCTGTTTACCCCATTCCGGCGTGGTCTTGTAGTTGATCAGGTGGTCAGCGCCGAGCGCTTTCAGGCGTTCGAGTTTCGCGTCGGACGACGATGTCGCGATCACCCGCGCGCCGGCGGCTTTGGCAAATTGCAGCGCGAAGATCGAGACTCCGCCCGTGCCTTGTGTCAGCACCCAGTCGCCTGGCTTGATTTTCGCTTCGACCATCAGCGCGCGCCAGGCCGTCAGCGCAGCGCAGGGAAGCGTTGCAGCCTCCTCGAATGAATAACCCTCAGGCATGCGCGTGAAGGCCGACTCGGGCATGGCGACAAATTCTGCGGCAAACCCGTCGGCACCGTCTCCCGGCACGCTGGCAAAGCCGGCCATCTGCGGCGCGCCCGAATACCAGTTCGGAAAAAACAGGCTGAGCACCTGGTCGCCCGGCTTGAACCGGTTGGCACCTTCACCCACGGCGACGACTTCGCCAGCCCCGTCCGACATCGGGATGCGGCCATCCGGTGTCGGGATGCCGCCCATCACGACAACGAAGTCGTGATAGTTGAGACTGCTGGCTTTCACACGGACTAGGATCTCGCCACGGCCCGGCTTTGGATCCGGACGCTCTTCGATGACAAGGCTTCCGGGACCTCCGGGTTTTTTGACGGCGGCAACTTTCATGGGGCGCTTCCTCTTCGCTTTGCACTGAACGTGGGTCGGCGACGCTAGGGAAGTCAAGCTGATCAGTCTGGTGACGCAACAAGATTCACGGTGTAGCAGAACCGGCCTGCCTCGGGGCGCGGCGAAGCGGCGTCGATGTACGGACCGTGCCAGCCGGTCCCGTAATATCTCGGCTCATCCTTTGATGGCCGTTCAAACACGGCGCAAATCTGGGCGTGCTGGGCATCAATGGGGAGAATGTCGAACGGCACACCTGTGACCGGGTCATCGCTCCATGCAGCGTTGCTGCACCCTTTTGCCAGCCGCGCCGGCGAACCGGAATCCGCAATGGCCACGCGCACAACCTGAAAGTCTTCCGGCAGGGTGCCGACACCCCGGCTGTAACAGTTCAGCGCTTCGGCTGTCCCGACGAGGGCATTCAGCCGTATCTGGTCGCGCTGCACCTCGCGCGCCTGCCCCGGCCCGCCTATGATCGCAAGGCCCGCGACTATGGCGGCAACGGAAACGCCAACAAGCGCGACGGCCAGCCAGTCGCCGGATTCACTCGGAGCCCACATCGCCTTGGTCTCCCTTCTCCGCATCGCCGATGAAATAGGTGAAGATCGCCCCGGCAATCACAGCCACCACCAGCGACTTGAGGACAAACCGCACGGTCAGGTCGCCGCCAAGGAAATTGTACACGAGCGAAATGCCGTCGCCGACAAGTGTGCACCCGGCAACGACGAGGCTGACATAAGTCAGCCATTTGCGAATGCGGGAGCGCTGCATTTGCGGGTTCCTGCGACGTGCACCCCGCAGGATATAGCCAATCCAAAGGAAGATCGGCGTTCCCACCAACAAGCCTGACACACCACTTCGCACCTGTGATTCCAGCCTGAACACCCGATAGTCATTCACGTCTGTCTTGTCGGGAAAGCCATATTCGATCAGCGCGAACAGAAGCGAGCCGAGACTGTAGGACACGATGCCCAGCAGGATGAAGAACAGGAGATAGAAAAAGGCTTCGCGCGCTGACAGGTAAGGCTGAGGTCGCGGCACGGCGACCGGGAACGCCACATCGGAATACGTCTCCAATGCCGCATCCACTTCCGCCTTGCGCCAGCCCGCCTCGGCCAGCGCGTCGACGATGGCCGTGCGCGATTGCCCGCGCTCGAGGCTCTCCTTGACGAATTCCACGAGTGTCTTTTCGGCCATCGCGTCCTCACTCCCATGTTCGGACGCCAGCATAGCCCGTCTGTCGGGCCGTCGCCAGCCGGGTCAGATTCCGGCGCGTTGCAGCAGGCGCTGGAATCCTTCCCAGAACTCAGCGCGGCGTTCGTCCGTTTCCATCAGGATTTCGTGAAGCGCGCCCTCAACGGTGACATGCTCGCAATCGGGCAGACGTGCGCAGACGGCCTCATGCGAGGCATTGTCGACCAGCTTTTCTTCACCCGCCGACGCAATGAAGACCGGGATGTTCACGGCGTTGAGTGCCTTGGCCTTGCCGAAGGTCGACACGATATTGAGCGACGCGCCGAGCCAGCCCCAGGTCACCGGCCCCAGTTCCAGTTCCGGCGCCGCGTCGCAAAGGTCTCGCTGCATCTGCCAGCGGCGCTTGTCGTGCGTCACGATATTGGTTTCGAATGTCTCCGCCGGACCGGGCTGCTGCGCATAATCGCCTGACCGGCCCGTCACACGCATGGCCCAGACAAGGTAATTCATGCCCAGGAATTTCGACTTGAGCCCCCACATCGGCGCGCAAAAGGCAGCAGCCTCGACCTTGACCAGTCCCTGCGCGATCGTTGCAAGCGCAATCGCCCCGCCCATGGAATGGGCGAGCGACACATAGGGCCGCGGCAGCCTGTCATCGAGCTTCTCCAGTCCCTTGGCGAGCGCGCCCATAAAGGTCTCGAAACGGTCGATATGGCCCTTTTTCGTGTCGTCCAGCAGGCGGTCCGACAGGCCCTGGCCCGGCCAGTCGATGATCACCACGGCAAAGCCCATCGCCTGGAGCTCGCGGCCGACCTCGAAATACTTTTCGATGAATTCCGTACGGCCCGGGCAGACGATCACCGTGCCGCGCGGATTGTTGTAGGTCAGCGCTGGCGCGATACAGGCTCGCAGCGATCGCCCGGCACTGCCCTCGAACCAGACAATTTCTGCGCCGTCGGGCGCAGGATTGCCCGGCACAATGACAAAGTCCTTGCGCTGATCGGCTCTGGCTGTGGCGGTCTTGTCAGTCATGAAAAAAAGCCGCCCTCAGGTTTCCCCGGGGCGGCCCCTTCTGGATTGGTAAGCCGTCGCGGATTCTACGAGAACTTCTTCATCAGGCTTTGCAGTTGCATTGCAACCGACATGTCGCCCTCGACTTTCAGCTTGCCCTGCATGAACGCCATTGTCGGGTCCATCTGGCCGCCGGAAATCTTCTGGAAGTCATCCCAGTCGACCTTGATCGTCGCATCTGCTGCGCCGTCGGAATTGTCGACCTTGCCTGCGACGCCGTCGATGAAGAGTTTGCCGACGCTGCCGAAATCGAACTTCACCTTTTTGGTGAAATCGCCGCCCGGCTGGACAGCGGACGAAGCTTTGGATGTAAGTTCTGCGAGATCCATGATGGGTCCTCCTTGGAATGAGCCTGAATGGGATAAAGCAGAGGGACACGGGGGAATGCAAGGAAAGATTGAAGCCGGTCGGGATTGTTCAGCGCTCCCGCTGACGCGATCATGGTGCCGCTTCACGCCGCGATAATGGTTTCAACGTCGCAAGGACTTGATCCCGCTTGCCGCAACGGCACCTCCTGCGCCGCGTTCGGAAAGTCTTGACCAAAGGGGCCACCACCGCCGATTGATGATGGCATGAGTTGGAAAAAATCGATCGAAGAATTGCGCCGGCGCGAGCGCCTGTCGGAAAAAATGGGTGGCGAAGAGCCGGTCTCACGCCAGCGCGGCCGCGGCAAGCTCACCGTCCGCGAACGCGTGGCCTTTCTCGCCGACCCCGGCAGCTTCCACGAGATCGGCAAGATCGCCGGCAAGGCGACCTATGGCGCTGACGACGAACTCGAAGCCTTCACGCCATCCACGTCCGTCACCGGGCGTGCGACTCTGAACGGTAAATCCACGGTCATTCTGGCCGATGATTTCACCGTGCGCGGCGGCGCGTCCGACGCTGCGATCTGGCAGAAGATGGTCCAGATGATCAAGATGGCCACCGAATACCGGATGCCTCTGGTCCAGATGATCGACGGCACCGGCGGCGGCGGTTCGGTCAAGAGTCTCGAGAAGGATCCGCGCACCTATATTCCTGAAACACCCGGCTGGAATGAAATCGTTCACGGCATGACGCAGGTGCCATTCGTCTCGCTGGCGCTGGGCCCTTGTGCCGGGATGGGCGCTGGCCGTGTCGCCGCCAGCCATTTCTCGGTCATGGTCAAGGAACTCAGCCAGGTCTTCGTCGCCGGGCCGCCGGTCGCCATCGCACTCGGCGAGAATGTGACCAAGGAAGAACTCGGCGGCTGGAAAATCCAGGGCCAGAACGGCACGGTCGACAATGTGGTCGACACAGAGGCCGACGCCTTTGAAGCGGCGCGGCGATTCCTGTCCTACCTTCCGCCATCTGTGCATGAGCTGCCCGAACGCACACCGCCGACGGACGACCCGGACCGCAAGGAGGAATTCCTCCTGTCGATCGTCCCGACCGACGGCAAGACGCCCTACAAGCCCCGCAAGATTGTCGAAGCGACGGTAGACCGTCACAGCTTCTTCGAGATCGGGCACGACTGGGGCCGGGGCATGGTCTGCGGCTTCGCGCGGATCGACGGGCATCCAGTCGGCATACTGGCGGGCGACCCCTTCTTCCTGGACGGCGCGTGGACGGCCGATGTCTGCGACAAGGTCACGAGGCACATGGACCTCTGCTCCATGTTCCACCTGCCGGTCGTCCACTTTGTCGATTGCCCGGGTTTCGCCGTCGGCGTGAAGGCCGAGACGGCTGGCGTCACCCGCGCGGGCGTGCGCGCCATGACGGCCATCTACCAGGCCAATATTCCGGTCTGTTCGGTGGTCATCCGCAAGGCTTACGGGCTCGCCGGTTCGGCGATGATGAACCAGTCGAAGACCAAGTGGCGCTATTGCTGGCCGAGCGGCGACTGGGGCAGCCTGCCCATGGCGGGCGGCATCGAGGCGGCGTTCCGCAAGGAACTCGCCGAGGCCGAGGATCCGGATGCCCTCAAGGAACAGCTCTATCGCAAGTTCGAAGCGATTCGTTCTCCGTTCCGCACGGCCGAGAGTTTTCTTGCCGAAGAAATCATCGACCCGCGCGACACGCGGACCCTGCTCGTCGACTTCGTGCACCATGCTGTGCGTATCATCGAGACGGGAGAATACCGGTACGGGTTTCGCCCCTAGCGTTCCGGTGTGTCCCAATCGGCAGGGGGCACGTTCCGACGCCGCAGGCGAATGGCCAGTCCCACGGACACGCCGACACCGATCGCGATTGTCAGATCGGCGACTACCGTCAAAACCAGCGTGAGCAGCAGGAGAAACCGGTCAGCGCGCGGCGCAGACAGGTAACTCTTCCACTTGTGCGGTTCGCTCATGTTCCAGGCGGTCAGTATCAGCAATCCGGCCAGCGCGGGCATGGCCAGGTATCCCGCGAGCGGCGCAGCCACCAACATCGCAATCAGAATTGCCAGCGCATGAATGAGCCCGGCAACAGGCGTCTTTCCGCCCGCGCGCACATTGGTTGCCGTCCGCGCGATGGCGCCCGTGGCAGGCAGGCCGCCAAAGAGCGCCGAGCCCATATTTGCAAACCCCTGTGCGATGACTTCGGCATTCGGTCGGTGATGCCCGCCGCTCATCTTGTCGGCGACCATTGCAGACAGGAGTGATTCAACCCCGGCGAGGAACGCGATCACGAAGGCTGACGGCAGCAGTTCAAGGACACGGTCCACTGAAAGCAACGGAAACGAAGGCATCGGCAAGTGGCTTGGCAGGGCCCCAAACTGCGAGTGGATCGTGTTTACCGGCAGAGCCATAAAGGCCGCGACCGCAGACGTCACACCGACCGCGACGATCAGGCCGGGTAAGCGCGGCGCCATCTTGCGGAGCAGGATAATGCCCGCGATCGTCGCGAGACCGATACCCAACGCGGGCAGGCTTGCCGTCGCGCGCGCCTCCCAGAGGACAGGCAGTTTCTCAAGGAAGTCGGCCGGTAGCGAATCCATCGAAAGACCGAAAATGTTCTTGAGCTGGCTCGTCGCGATGATGACCGCAATTCCGATGGTGAAGCCGTGGACCACTGCTTCAGGCACGAAACTGATCAGGTTGCCGACCTTCAACAGGCCCGCGGCCAGCAGGATGAGGCCGGCCATGAACGTCGCGAGCACCAGCCCGTCATAGCCATGCTGCATGATCACCCCGAACACGACCACAATGAACGCACCGGTCGGCCCGCCAATCTGCACCCGGCTGCCACCCAGCAGGGAGACAAGGAATCCGCCTACAATCGCAGTCACGATCCCCTTGGCGGGATCAGCGCCCGACGCAATCGCGATCGCGAGACTCAGCGGCAGCGCGACCATGGCCACGGTAATGCCGGCCATCAGGTCGGCCCGGAATAGAGACCAGGAATAGGTCTGGAGTGTCGTCAGTATTTTCGGTTTCATCGGGCGCCAGCAAATCCGGAACGGTTTCCGCGCTAGCATAAAAGCGTCCGTTCGTATCTGCCCCTGATGTCTCACCCGCCTTGCAACGCGTTCGTGACCGCTTTGCGGGCGGGCAACCGGGTCTTTTCCAGCCCCTCAGGCACCGCACGCATTCGCCCCGCCCAAGCGCTCCACAATTCCAGCCTGATATTGCCTTTATTCGGGTTTCATGATGGCTCTGTGCCATCTGTGGAGGGACCAAGCTCATGAAGACACGTTACTCAATCCTGCTGGCGACGGCGGTCATTGTTCTGGCTGCCTGCGGCGGCTCAGGCGGATACGACAAAAGCGAAATGGCGCCTGCCATGGCGCCGCCTCCGCCTGCCCCCACCGCGATGATGAGCCAGGACGCCTTCAACGAAGCGCCGGCGGAACAAATCAATGTCGGCGGCGCAACGCCAGAGGCCGAAGTTCAACAATACATCGCCTATTCCCATTCGATCGGCCTGCGCCTGCCTGTCGCTGCGATCGAACCCGTGATGCAGGGCCATATCGCCGCCTGCAATGCAGCGGGCCCGGCCAAATGCATCGTCACAAATTCCTATCTCAACGCCTGGTCGGAAGACGAAGCGTCCGGTTCGCTGAATATCCGTGCCACGCCGGACTGGATCGAAACTTTCATGAGCGGCGTCGAGGCCGAGGCCGAAGCCGCGAAGGGCGACGTGACCAGTCGCCAGACCACGGCAGAAGACCTGACCGTTACCATCATCGATACAGATGCCCGGCTGCATGCCCAGGAAGCCCTGCAGAAGCGGATCGAGGACCTGCTGGAAAACCGTCCGGGCGATCTGGGTGACCTGCTCGAAACCGAACGCGAACTGGCGCGGGTCAACGGCGATATCGACTCGTTGAAATCCAGCATGAAGGCGCTGATGCAGCGGGTGAACATGAGCCAGCTGGCTGTCAGCTACGAGACCAAGCGCAATCCGGTCTCGCGCGGCGCGCTGAGCCCCCTCGGCGAAGCCTTCGGTGGGTTCTTCTATAACCTGTCGAGCGCACTCGCTGCCGTTATCACTGCCTTTGCCGTCGGCCTGCCATGGCTGATCCTGATCGGCGTGTTCCTGTGGATGTGGCTGAAACTGATCTGGCCCCGCATCCGCCGCAAGAAGTCCTGAACCGACCGCCGGGCCTCGTCCCACGAAGGACGAGGCCCAGCTACGGTCAGGCTTTTTCGGACACCTTCTTCTTCGCCTTGGGCTTGTCCTTCGGCAGGAGAAGGTGAGCGATTTCCTTCGGAACAATCATCAGGATCTGGCTGAGCGCGACATCCCATTCCGCCAGCAGGTCGGCTGCCCTGATCGAACCGGTGCGATCCGCATGTTCCTGGACCAGCGCCCGGCATTGCTCGATATGTTCGGTCGGCATGTCGGCCAGCGGATACCAGTCGATGGAATCAGGGTTTGCCACACGCTCGAACCGATTATCCGGATCCCAAATGAAGGCAGCCCCGCCTGTCATGCCGGCGCCGAAATTGTCGCCGACCGGACCGAGGATGACCGCCCGGCCTCCCGTCATGTATTCACAGCCGTTGGCGCCGCAACCTTCGACCACTGTCTTGGCACCCGAATTGCGCACGGCAAAACGCACGCCGGCCGTGCCTGACGCGAACAGTTTGCCCGCCGTCGCCCCATAAAGGCACGTATTGCCAACGATCGCGTCACCGATGGACGAGCGACGCTCGCGCGGTTTCGGCGCAACCACAATCGTCGCGCCCGACAGGCCCTTGCCAACATAGTCGTTGGCATCTCCAACCACTTCGAGCAGCAGGCCCTGAACGCTGAACGCGCCCAGCGACTGGCCGGCAGACCCTTCAAGCCGGATGTGCAGGCGCCCTTCAGGCAGTGCACTCATGCCGAACTTCCGGGTGATCGCCGAACTCGACCGTGCACCAATCGCCCGCATCGTGTTCTGGACATTGTATTCAAGCTGCATCTTCTCGCCACGCTCGAAGAAGGGCTCGGCGTCGCGCAGGATCTGCACATCAAGCGAGTCCGGCACCTCTTCCCGGCGCGTCGGCTGGTAGACAACCGGGTGATCGGTATCGACCTGAACGAGCAGCGGGTTGAGATCAAGATCATCAAGATGCGATGCGCCGCGGCTGACCTGTACGAGGAGGTCCGTCCGGCCAATCGCCTCGTCGAGTGACGTCAGGCCGAGCGAGGCCAGCACTTCCCGTACATCCTCCGCGATGAAGCTCATCAGGTTCACCACTTTCTCGGGCGTACCCGTGAAGTGGGCCCGGAGTGCCTCATCCTGAACGCAAACGCCGACCGGGCAGGTATTCGAATGGCACTGGCGCACCATGATACAACCCATGGCGATCAGGCTCGCGGTGCCGATACCGTATTCCTCGGCGCCCAGCATGGCGGCGATGACAATATCGCGTCCGGTGCGCAGGCCGCCATCGGTGCGCAGGGTCACCTTGCCGCGCAGGTTGTTCAGCGACAGTATCTGGTGGGCTTCAGCAAGGCCTAGTTCCCATGGCAGGCCGGCATACTTGATCGATGTCTGCGGGCTTGCGCCTGTTCCCCCAACGCCGCCGGCGATGAGGATGATATCCGCCTTGGCCTTCGCCACACCCGCAGCAACCGTGCCGACGCCAGATTGTGCTACGAGCTTCACACAGACGCGGCAATCGGGATTGATCTGTTTCAGGTCGTAGATCAGCTGGGCCAGGTCTTCGATCGAATAGATGTCGTGGTGCGGTGGCGGCGAGATCAGCATCACGCCGGGCGTCGCATGGCGCAGCTTGGCGATGAATTCGGTCACCTTGAAGCCGGGCAACTGTCCGCCTTCACCGGGCTTGGCGCCTTGGGCAATCTTGATCTCGATCTCGCGACACTGGTTGAGGTATTCCGCCGTCACACCGAAACGCCCTGAAGCAATCTGCTTGACGGCAGAGTTCATGTTGTCGCCGTTCGGCAGCGGCCGGTAACGGGCCTTGTCTTCGCCGCCTTCTCCCGACACCGACTTCGCGCCGATCCGGTTCATGGCGACGTTCAGCGTACCATGCGCCTCCGGACTGAGTGCGCCCAGCGACATGCCCGGCGTGACGAACCGCTTGCGGATCTCGTTGATCGACTGGACCTGCGACAGGGGCACCGCGTCTCCCGCCGGTTTGAAATCAAGCAGGTCGCGCAATTGCAACGGGTCGCGCGCGTGCACGGCCTCGACATACTTGCGATAGATTGAATAATCTCCACGATTACAGGCCGCCTGCAGCGTGTGGATCAGGTTGCCATCAAGCGCGTGGGGTTCTTCGTTTGCGCGCAGCCGGTAGAAACCGCCAACAGGAAGCGAAACGACATCCTCGTCAAACGCAGCTTCATGCCGAACAAGTGCGTTCTCCTCAAGGCCGGCAAGGCCAATCCCGGATATGCGGCTGCTCATGCCGGGGAAATAATCTGCCACCAGGGCACGTGAGAGCCCCAAAGCCTCGAAATTATAGCCCCCGCGATAGGACGAGATCACCGAGATCCCCATCTTGGAAATGATCTTGAGGAGGCCGGCTTCGATCGCGTCCTTGTAGTTCTTCACGCACTGGTTCAGCGTCATGTCGCCAAACAGGCCACGCGCCTGACGATCCGCGATCACGTCCTGTGCCAGGTAGGCGTTCACGCAGGTTGCCCCGACGCCCACAAGAACTGCAAAATAGTGCGTATCCAGACACTCTGAAGACCGGACCGTGATCGAACAGAAAGTGCGCAGCCCCTGCGCCACGAGGTGCGAGTGCACCGCGCCCGTGGCGAGGATCATTGGAATCGCAATCTTGTTCGCAGACTGGTGCTGGTCCGTCAGCACGATATGCTCACGCCCTTCCCGTACGGCTTCTTCGGCCTCACGACGGATGCGACTCAGCGCATCCTTCAGCGCGCCGCCATCGCCTGTCGCGTCTGCTTCGTCGAACGTACAGTCGATCTCGGTCATGCCGACACCGAGGCGTGTAATCAGGCGCTCGTACATCCCGGTTGAAAGCACGGGGCTTTCCAGAACGAAAACTTCCTGCTGAGATTTGTCCGTATCCAGCACGTTGCCGAGGTTCTTGAAACGCGTCTTGAGACTCATCACCCGCTCTTCGCGCAGCGGGTCGACCGGAGGGTTGGTCACCTGACTGAAATTCTGACGGAAGAAATGGCTCATCGGGCGGTAGGAATAGGACAGCACCGCAGGCGCCGTATCGTCGCCCATCGACCCCAGCGCCTCCTTGGCTGCCTCTGCCATCGGCGCGAGGATCAGTTCCAGCGTCTCCAGCGAATAGCCGGCAGCCGTCTTGCGGCGAAGGAGTTCTTCCTTGCTGAACAATTGCGGCTCTGGTCCGGGGCCGATTTCAGGCTCGAGTTCAGTGACACTTGAGAGCCACTCCTCATAGGGATTTTGGGCCGCCAGAAAGTCGATCAGCTCGCGATGCTCGTAGAACTTTCCGGTCTGGAGGTCTGCCGCGATCATGCCGCCGGCAGGGATCGAGCCGCGCTTTGCAACTTCGTGATCACCGAGCGGGCACATGCCTGCTTCCGAACCAACCGCTAGAATGCCGTCCGTGGTCAGCGCATAACGCAGCGGACGAAGGCCGTTGCGGTCAAGTCCAGCAATGGCCCAGCGACCATCATAAGCCGCAATCCCGGCTGGCCCGTCCCAGGGCTCCATCACCGAGTTGCAATAGTCATAGAGTGCGCGGTGCGCCGTCGGCATGACCGAATCCCGCTTCGACCATGCTTCCGGGATCAGCATGGCTTTCGACATTGGCGCGGGCCGGCCCGATTTGCAGAGAAGCTCGAACACGGAATCCAGCGCGCCGGAATCCGACGATCCATCGGGAATCACCGGCTTGACGTCATCGACATGCTCGCCGAACGCTTCAGAAACCATCCGGATCTCGTGGCTCTTCATCCAGTTCTTGTTGCCGCGCAGCGTGTTGATCTCGCCATTATGCGCGATCATCCGGAACGGCTGGGCAAGCGACCATTGCGGAAAGGTATTGGTCGAATAGCGCTGGTGATAGATCGCAAAATTCGAAATGAAGCGCGGATCCTTGAGGTCGAGATAGAAATTGTCGATGTCCTGGGCCAGGAACATGCCCTTGTAGATCAGCGAGGCATGGCTGAGCGAACAGACATAGAAACCGGGAATCGCCATTTCGCGCGCCCGCCGCTCTATGCGGCGGCGGCAGATGTAAAGCGCCCGTTCCAGGTCTTCCGGAGAGCGCCCTTGCGCGTCGCGGAACATGATCTGTTCGATCGCCGGGCGCGTGTCCTTGGCTTTCTGTCCGATCACTGACACGTCCACCGGCGGCTGGCGCCAGCCGTAAATATAGAATCCGAAATGCAGCACTTCGGTTTCGACAATTGTGCGGGCGGACTCCTGCGCAGCAAAGTCGGTGCGGGGCAGGAATATCTGCCCGACACAGATCGGATCGTCGGTGGGCGTGTGCCCGGTCCGCGTGACATGCTCGCGGAAGAAATCCTGGGGCACGGCCACGCGGATACCCGCGCCGTCACCTGTCTTTCCGTCGGCGTCGACCGCCCCGCGGTGCCAGACATTCTTGAGCGCCATGATGCCCATCTCGACGATCTCGCGGCGCGGCTTGCCATCCAGCGCGGCGACAAGGCCGACGCCGCAGGCATCATGCTCGTCAGCCGGGTCGTAAGCGTGACCGTCGACAAGTTTCTGACGGTTCGCTTCGTATTGCTTCACGTAATCTGACATCTGATCTTACTCCGCCGCCACTTTCGAGGCTTTTTCAGCCGATTTCATTGCCCGGTGCATCGCCTCGGCCGCGTCTCGGCCGTCCTTGATCGCCCATACGACCAGCGAGGCGCCGCGAACGATGTCGCCAGCGGCATAGACGCCGGACAGGCTCGTTTCCATTGTTGCGTAATCCACGCGCACCGCGCCCCACCGGTTCACGGTCAGTGCCGGTTCGCCGAACAGTTCCGGCAGGTCTTCTGGATCGAACCCGAGCGCCTTGATCACCATGTCGGCTTTCACGTCCATCGTGTCGCCAGTCTTGACCGGGCTCTGGCGACCGGACGCATCCGGCTCGCCCAGTTTCATCTTCGCCGCGCGCACGGCCTTGGCCTTGCCTGCCTTGGTGTCGAGGATCGCCTCAGGGGACGCCAGCCATTCGAATACGACGCCTTCTTCCTCTGCATTGGCCACTTCGCGCTGGCTTCCGGGCATGTTCGCGCGGTCGCGGCGATAGAGGCAGGTCACGGACTTGGCGCCCTGGCGCACAGCCGTTCGCACGCAGTCCATGGCCGTATCACCGCCGCCGATGACAACCACTCGCTTGCCCTCCGCGTTCAGCGTGCCGTCGTCGAATTCGGGCACGGCATCGCCAAAGCTCTTGCGGTTGGAGGCCGTCAGATAGTCGAGCGCCGCGAGGACGCCTTCTGAACCTACGCCCGGGCATTTCAGGTCCTTCGCCTGGTAAACGCCGGTCGCGATGAGAACCGTGTCATGCGCCTTGCGCAAGTCCTGCAGCGAGATATCCGGGCCGACCCGTGTGTTGAACTTGAAAGTCACACCGCTGTCTTCGAGATGCTTGATGCGCCGCGCGACAACCGGCTTTTCCAGCTTGAACCCGGGAATACCGTAGACGAGCAGGCCGCCGCCGCGGTCATAGGCGTCATAGACCGTCACCTGATAGCCCTTGCGGCGCAGCTGCTCAGCCGCAGCAAGCCCGCCCGGACCGGCGCCGATGATGCCCGCCGACTGGGAGCGTTCGCGCGGCGGCGAGATCGGTTTTACCCAACCCTTTTCCCAGGCCGTGTCGGTAATGAACTTCTCGACCGAGCCAATCGTCACGGTGCCGTGTCCCGACTGCTCGATCGTGCAGATGCCCTCGCACAGCCGGTCCTGCGGACAGATGCGGCCGCAGATTTCGGGCATGTTGTTTGTGGCTGTTGAGACCTGCCAGGCTTCTTCCAGCCGGCCTTCGGCAGCCAGTTTCAGCCAGTCGGGAATATTGTTCGAGAGCGGGCAGCCCTGCTGGCAGAATGGCACACCGCATTGCGAGCAGCGCGCCGCCTGCGCACCGGCCGCCTTGAGGCTGAACTCGGCGTAGATTTCGTCGAAGTCGTGCGCGCGCTCGTCCGCGGCGCGCTTGGCCGGCATGGACCGTTGCACATGCGTAAATTGCAGCATCTTCTCAGCCATTCAGACCTCCACTCGATTGACCCGCCATCTACAATGACAAGGCACGAGACGACAAGCATCAATTCCCTTATGTATATCATAATGATATTTGCAAAAGGAGAAATGCGATGTTTCGGTTTCCAGCTTCTGCGAACTTAATTTTTTTTGTATCATTTCGATATATATGGATATGGGTGCTCAATCGACCAAACTGGGCTAGGTGAAGAGCCTCCCGCGGCGCGTCATACTGCCGTAATCCGAGAAGAGGCCGCCATGTCCCTGCTCCAGCTCATCATCATAGCAACTCTTCAGGGGTTTACCGAATGGTTGCCGATTTCCTCCTCAGCCCATGTCCTTCTGGCGTCCGACTATTTCGGTCTGGTCGGGCGGGATGAGCTGCTCATCAACGCCGTGTCAAATCTCGGCACGCTGGCGGCCATGCTGCTCTATTTCCGCAAGGACGTCGCAAGCGCGGTGCTGGGCGGGTTCGAACTGGTGGCCGCTCCCGTCACCAAGAAGCCGCTCTCACCCGGCGCACGTCTGGCGCTTTGCATTCTCGTCGCCACGCCGATCGCGCTCGTCGTCGCCGCTCTTTACGAAAATTTCCTGCCCCAGGACATGCAGCACGCTCTGCGCAGTGTGTACACGGTTGCTGGCGCCACCATCGTCTTCGGTGCGCTGCTCTGGTGGGCGGACGTTCGGGGCGGGCGCGACCGAAAGGAGGCGGACATGACGCTGGGGCACGCTTTCTTGATCGGCGCGACACAGGCGATTGCTGCGATCATCCCCGGCACCAGCCGGTCCGGGATCACCATGACGGCCGCTCGCGCACTCGGCTACGAACGTTCGGAAGCGGCCCGGTTTTCTATGCTGATCGGGGCGCCTATCCTGGCCGCAGCCGGTCTCTACGGCGCGCTCGGTCTTATGGATGCCCCCACTGACGGCATCGTCACGCTCCAGGACGGAATGATCGTCGCCGCCGTCGCCTTCATCACCGGTCTTGCATCCATCGCAGCCCTCATGGCGCTCCTGCGGCGCATGAGCTTCCTTCCCTTTGTCCTGTACCGCTTTGCGCTCGGCATTGCACTGATCCTGACAACACCAGCCATCGGCCTTCTCTAGACCCGACGGAACGATCTTGTCCGGCACAAAGCAACACGCGTCGCACGAGGTGTGACCCTCCTGCCGCGTGCTGCCCCTCCCGCATCGTGCGTCCCCGAACGCCTGCGGAGAAGCACATCTCAGCCCTCAATGAGGCGCGCAAGACGGCGCCTATCGGGCATTTTCCGGGCATTTTTGTTCGGGTGGGGTTCAGGTAGGCTGAGCCAGCCGTGCGCCGCTCAGGCGTCAGCCGCCTTGTTGAACTCGCCATAGGGGCGGAACCGCCAGAGATAGGTCGGTGCAATCGACTCGACGGTCTCCAGGCTCGTCAGTCCGAGATCCTTGGCCGTCAGGGCGCCCTCGGCCACGACATTGTCCGACTTCAGCATCACGACCTGATCGCCGGTGACCGGGGGCTGACCCAGCATGCCCCACGAGAAGGGCGGAATGTAGCGCCACACGGCTCCGGCGATATATCCGATAGGACGGGCCAGGAAGAAGGGTAGCGGAATCTTGAAGCGGCGCCGGTCAACTTGTTTCAGGATGAAATCAAGAAGCTCATTAAACGTGTAGGTCCGCGGGCCGCCGAGCTCATACGTCTTGCCAGCTGCAGCTTCGAGATCCACGGCCAGCGCAATCGCTTCTGCTACATCACCGGCGTAGATCGGCTGGAACTTCGTCTTGCCGCCGCCGATAGCAGGCAAGGCCGGCGCGAACCGCGTCATCTGGGCAAACTTGTTGAGGAAACCGTCCTCCGGACCGAACACGACAGACGGGCGCAGGATCGTCGCAGTTGGCACGGCCGCGCGAACGGCCGCCTCAGCTTCAGCCTTCGTCCGGCCATAGTCAGACTGCGACTCTGCGTCCGCGCCAATGGCGGACACCTGAACGAATGTCTTTATGCCCTTTTCGGCTGCGACCTCGGCCAGAAGCGCCGCGCCGTCCCGGTGGGCCGATTCGAAGCTTTGCGGACCACTCTCGAACAGGATGCCGACCAGGTTGACCACCGCAACAGCGCCGTCCAGCGCGCGCTCGATCGAGGCCCGGTTACGAATATTGGCCTGAACGATATCGACCCAGCCGGGGGCGCCTGCCAGGCGCACATCCGCCGCCGTATTCACGTGCCGACAGGCCACACGCACCCGGTAGCCCTTTTCCACGAGCGTGCGCGCTGCATAGCGCCCGATAAAGCCCGAACCGCCGAATATCGTCACCAAGCCCTTGGTCATGTCACGCTTCTCATCTGCCGGCAGCGCCGGAATTAAGGTTGCCGCCTTTGAACATACAGCCTCGCCCATGTCCATGCGGCAAGAGCTGACATCCAGCCCTGCTCCACTATCCATTGCTCCTCCGGAAACATTATGGCACTTACTATGTCATAATACTCCCGGAACCTGATTTCGAGCATGCCGCGGCTTGGTTTCAGGGCCACTTCCGGGACACCCGATGATTTGCGGCAGGCAACGAGCCAACGGAAACACGAGGAGAAGCCTCAAAATGAAATGGATATTGCGAGGCCTGGTCGGCGCAGTCAGCCTCGGCGCCATAGCCCTGATCGGCCTTCAAGTCTTCAAGCCACAGATCGCCGCTTCGGCGCTCAAACGGGCCGTCGCCCAGAATGTCGGCCGCGACGCGAGCCGCGAACTTCCCGACGGACTGCACGTGTTCGTCTGCGGCGCGGGCACGCCCATGCCAGACCCGATGCGAGCGGGCCCCTGCCTCGCCGTGCTGGCGGGAAACCGCGCAATCGTGTTTGACGCGGGCTCCGGCGGTACTCGCAACCTTTCGCGAATGCGCTACCCCATCGACCGTGTCGAGCGCGTATACCTGACCCACCTTCACTCTGATCACATCGACGGCCTTGGCGAATTGCTGATGCAGGTCTGGGTAAATGGCCGTCGCGCGACGCAGCTTCCTGTGTCCGGTCCGCGAGGCGTCGACGAAGTCGTGGCCGGCTTCAATGCCGCCTATCGGATCGACGGCACGTTCAGGACGGCGCATCATGGATCAGACATCGCCAACCCGGCCGGGCGCGGGGGTGTCGCTGAAACGATCACCTTGCCTATCGGGCCCGGCGGAAAGGCCATCATTCTCGAAGAAGACGGCCTCAGGGTTACGGCCTTCTCTGTCAGTCATGCGCCTGTCGAACCCGCGTTCGGCTACCGGGTTGACTACAAGGGGCGTTCCGTCGCCATCAGCGGCGACACGATCTATGATCCCAATCTTGTCGCCGCATCCAAAGACGTCGATCTCATGTTCCATGAAGCGCTTGATCCGGAAATGGTCGGGCTGATGCATGACGCCGCCGCCGCGAAGGGGATGACGCATATTGCCAGGATCCTCGACGACATTCTCACCTATCACGCCCCGCCGGCCGATGCGGCCCGGGCCGCCAGCGAAGCTGGCGCGCGGCAGTTGGTATTCTACCATACGATCCCGCCACTGCCGGCACGCGTACTCAATTCGTACTTTGTTCGCGACGCAAAAAAAGCATTCGACGGAAAAATCATTGTCTCCGAAGACGGCATGGTGTTCAGCCTTCCTGCTGATAGCGACGTGATCAACCAGCATGACGGGTTCAAATGAGCGATTCAAAAGTCACACCATTTCCGGGCCCACCATCCGCTGACGATACAGTCGATGGGCGCAGGCGGCGCAGCGAGCGCAGCCGTGCGCAGATCATCGAAGCCCTCTTCGCCCTGATCCGCGAAGGCGACATGAACCCCAGCGCCGCCCGTGTCGCTGAGCGGGCCGCTGTGGGCCAGCGCACAGTGTTTCGTCTGTTCGAGGATATGGACAGCCTGTTCGGTGAAATGGCCGAGCAAATTCAGTCCGAGATCATGCCCATCGTGCTGGCGCCCTACACCGCCACGGACTGGAAAGACCGGCTTGCCGAACTGGTTCGCCGCCGGGCCGATGTCTATGAGCGAATTTTCCCGATCAGGGTTTCGGCCAATCTCAGGCGGTTCCAATCGCGATTCCTCATGGACGAGTATCGCCGCAATGTGATTCTTGAGCGCGAGAGCCTGAAGGCCGTGCTGCCGACTGACCGCGCATCCGACAAGCGCCTTGTCGCGGCATTGGACGTCGTGACCGGGTTCCAGGCCTGGCGCCGCCTGCGGCAAGACCAGGGCCTTTCTGCCGAAGAAGCCGAAGCTGCCATGAAGTTCATGGTCGAACGTGCAATATCCGATCACTGAAGTTCTGTCGCATGCGTCAGGAGGGCTCGTCGAAAAGCGTTTCGCAACCAGACCCGGAAATCAGCGCATAGACCGATCCTCGTTCGTTGCCCGATAGCGCTCCATATCCCTCACGCAACCATCTCAGGCATTTGGCCTGGTAGGGAAAGCTGGGCTGCGCCCAGGTGCGGCCGTCAATTTCCGTCTCGAAATGTTTCTCTCCCGCCATGATGGCCCCGGCATTGGCAATCAGGAAAGGCGCATAGACGCGGCCGATTTCGGCCAGAAGCGGCGCCAGCGCCGCGCGTGCTTCGTCCGCCTCGAACCAATCCTCTTCCTGCGGATCAAACCCGGACAGGTCTTCCATGAGATCGACCCAGGCCCTTACACGCGGCGAGCGCGCGACTGTGATCGCCGCCGAAGTGGGTTCAACGATGGCCAGCTGGGTGAGTTGGCCATAGATCGCGAAATCCGCCGAAGACGGACGCGCACCCAGCACGAAACCCTTTTTTTGCAACAAGTCATCGAGTATCCCGATCAGGCGGGCATAGGAGGTTTCAATCGTCTCCGCTGTCACGTCATTCGAACCGACGACATAAAGCCGGTCGAACTGGCGCTTCGAGATTGCATCAGACACCTTGCCTGCACTCTCGGCATCAAGCGTGTTCTGCGACCAGTAGATAAGAAGCGGCCCGGCATTGTCATAGTCCGCCTTGTGGGCCCAGCGAAAATGGAACATCGCCTTGGTCAACCATTCGTCCGCGTAATCCTCGATCAGGTCGTTCAGGAAGGACAGGACCGGATCGGAGGGAATAACCGAACGCCCGGTATTTTCGGATTCCAGCCGCCGTATAATCGGTGTCGAATCCGTCACGGCCGTTAAACCGCCCTCATTGTCAGGAAAGTAAAAGGTCGGCAGCAAGGGCACTTTCGGCACAGGATAGCCCGGCTTGGCTGGTCGCCCTGCCGTCCAGCTGATCGCATACGGGATTCGGCGATAGCGCAGTAGCGCGACCATCTTGCGCGTATAAGGCGAGCCCGGAGCGCCCATCAATTCCAGCGGTGCATTCATCAATTCTTGCGACCTCTCCGTTTCAGGTGGACATATTATATTGGCATAATTACTGTCAGTATATCGAATTTTGGGTGAGGGGTCGCACACGGTCTGTACATTTGGACTGAATGCATCCTGAATGCGCGAATGCGGGCCAACCAAACGAGCCCGGCGCTGGGAGGAAAACATGATTTGGATTGCACGGGCAGGCGTCACGCTTGCCGGACTATTTTCGCTGGCAATGGGCCTCCTGTTCTGGGCAGACCCGGTCAAGGCAGGCACCATTCTCGGCCTCACCAGCATCGACGCCCTTGGCGCGAACTCACTGCGCGCCGATCTCGCCGCTTTCTTTCTGGTCAACTTTATCGCCTGCGCGCTCGCACTGTTTCGTGGCAAGGCGCATTGGCTTTACGGGTCGGCGCTGGTCTTCGGCCTCGCGGTCTTTGGCCGCTTCATCGGCATAATCGTTGACGGCCCGCCAGCTGGGATCGCCCAGCCCGTCATTATCGAACTCGTGCTTGTCGGCCTGCTGATCTTCGGCGCGCGTCGCCTCGGCGCCAGATAGCTTGCCCGATCCTGTAAAAAAGCCCCCCGCGAGTGATCGCAGGGGGCCTTTTTTGATAGTGAAGGTACGGCTTTCTAGAAAGCGGCTTGCGCCCCGAACAGGAAGACATCCGTACTTGCGTCGCTGTCCGACCATGTACTGCCATCCGGGAAATTACCCCCGCTCACGAAGTTCAGCGGCGCATAACCATCGACACGAACGTATTCGCTGAACAGATTCACGTTTGCCGTGAGGTATTTCGAATAACCGAGCACCCACTGGTCCTGGCGCTCCCAAGGCGCGCCATCATCGCCGGCAATGAACGTGCTGAATTCCAGCGACAACGCCGAGCCGAAGGCGCCGCCCTCAAGCTCGGGGCCAAACCCGTAACGTCCGCCAACGGCAAAGGACTTCGTCTTTTGGGCCGCAAACTGGCTGAGCGGATTGGTCGGATCCGGCACGGCTGAGCCAGGCCAGACATCGGTTGTCTGAGCATATTCCGCCAGCACCGTGAACGGCCCCTTCTCGACCTTGCCATAAGCAGCCCACTGCGGGTTGTTGTCTGCGCAAGGATTGAAGTGGACGACCGGGTAGTCCTGGCAATAGGCACTCCCGTGCTGGTAGCTCGCACCGAACATCGCGCCGTCGCCTTCCCCGAGGTCGAACGTGTAACTGGCATCAACCGCGAAATTGTTCAATTTCGACGGCACATTGGTACCATCAACCGGCGTGTGCGCCGCGCGGAACTGCGCACCACCCTGGATCGCCATCGCCCGCAGGCTGAGCCCGTCCTTCAGGTAACCAAGCTCGGCGCCATAGGCGAGCCCGGCGAAGGCATGCCAGACCGTTGAATTGGTGAACGGGCTAACCGTGTCGTTCAGGCCAAATGGCGTGTCCATCTTGCCGATCGCCGCATAGACCGGGCTTTTGTCGAGGTTTCCCCACATCAGGTAGGCTTTGCGCACCTGGACCTGGTTACGCGACAGGCCGGTGATCGTGCCCGCACCGAAGCTCTGCTCCGGGCTATACAACATTTCGATATAGGCAGTGATATCGTCGGTCAGCGCCGCTGTGGTCGCCAGCGACGCCGAATGGATCACGGCTTCGGACGAATTGTCGCCGATCTGGTTGTTGAACGTCGGGTGACGCATCAGGTAGCCAAACTTGTCGTCGCGATTGCTCGTCTGATAGTCGGCAAGCACGGTGGCTTGGCCAGACAGGGTGACAACATCCTTCAATGTACCGTCCTGACGGGCCTGAAGCTGCAGGATCCGCTTCTTGTTCACCGACTCGGCGTGATCAAGCACGGCGTAGCCATAGGCTGGCGCAATGCCGACATAGGCTCCCGCCGGCGCCTCAGGCTCGGCGGCACCGGCCTTAGTCGTGGCCACAGGAACGCGTTCGACCCTGGACTCTTCGACCAGTCCTTCGACAACGGCCATGAGCTGCGCATTGGCAGCCTCCAGTTTTTCGATTCGCTCAAGCAGCGCGGCAGTTTCAGCATCGTCTGCATGGGCTGCAGGTGCCAAAATCTGAACAGCCGCCAGCGCAATCGCCGAACAGGCGAACTTCGTAGAACTCATTTTAGATACCCCAGGTTGCGGCACACGCCCCGTGCCAGTCGCTCTAAAATGCGAACAATTTGACCCTGGCTGCAAGCGCTTTCAAAGTTTCCGCCGCGTCAATATGTCAGTGGATCATGCAGATTGCCGGTCAGCAAGCCATTCAGAAAGCCTTGCCTGTTCGGGGGCCGTGAGATGCAGGCGCAGCTTGCTGCGGCGCCAGAGAATATCTTCGGCAGTATGCGCGAACTCGTGCCGCATCAGGTGCGTGACTTCGGCTTCGTAGAGACCGCCCCCGAAGTCGCGGCCCAGTTCGGCCATGCTCTTCGCCGCACCGACAAGTTTATCGACCCGCGTGCCATACGCCCGCGCCAGCCGCCTGAGGAGGCGCTGTTCCATCCAGGAATGGCGCAGCGACAGGCCGCGCAGGAAATCTTCGAAATCAGCCCCCGGGATATCGCCGCCCGGCAGGCTCGCAGATTTCGTCCACGGCTTCGTCATGCCAGGAAACTCCGGTCCAAGTTCCTTGAGTGCATGCTCGGCGAGTTCGCGATAGGTCGTGATCTTGCCGCCGAAGACCGAAAGAACAGGCGCGCCGCCAGTCCGGTCGCAGTTCAGCACATAGTCGCGGGTGACTTTTGAGGCATTCGCCGCATGGTCGTCATAGAGCGGGCGCACACCGGAATAGGTCGCCACGACATCTGCCGGCGTGATCGACCGTTTGTAGTATTCGCTCGCGCCGGCGCAGAGATACTCGATCTCGTCCTGGCTGATCTCGACCTTGTCCTTGTCGGCCTCAAACGGAACGTCCGTGGTGCCGATCAGCGTGAACTCGCCCCGCTCATAAGGAATGGCGAACATGATCCGCCCGTCACCGTTCTGGAAGAAATAGGCATAGTCTCCCTGATGCCATCGCGGCACGATAATATGACTGCCCTTTACGAGGCGCAGGTTCTGCTGCCGCGTGCCCGGCTCGGCCAAACCGAGGATCTCGTCGACCCAACCGCCTGCCGCATTGACCAGCGCGCGCGCCATCACGGTCTTGTCGCCGTCCGGTCCGCGCAGGGTCGCTTCCCAATGACCGGCATGGCGCGCCAGTCCGACACAGGCGGTCTGCGTCAGGATTTCAGCCCCGCGCTCATGCGCGTCGACAGCATTCAGCACGACCAGGCGCGAATCTTCGACCCAGCAGTCAGAATATTCGAACGCCAGCCGGAATTCCTCCTGCAGCGGGTCAAGCCTGCTGGTCTTTTTACGCCGCAACGTCCGGGTCGCGGGCAACATCTTGCGCCCGCCCATATGGTCATACAGGAACAGCCCCAGCCGGATCAGCCAGGCAGGCCGCAAGTCCTTGTCGTAAGGCAATACGAACCGCATCGGCCAGATGATGTGCGGCGCCGCACGCAGCAGGATTTCACGTTCGATCAATGCTTTGCGCACCAGCGCGAAGTCATACATCTCGAGATAGCGAAGGCCGCCATGGATCAGCTTGGTGCTTGCTGAACTCGTATGTGCGGCCAGGTCGTCCTTCTCGCAGAGGAGAACTTTCAGGCCCCGACCGGCCGCATCGCGCGCAATGCCGGCCCCGTTGATGCCGCCGCCAATGACCAGGAGATCGTGCACGCTCCGGCCTAGTCCTTCATCAACCCGCCCGCCTTGAGCAGCTTGCCGGCCCGGATCACCCGTTGCAGCTTGTGCTCTGACGACCGGTCACCCTTGTTGGAATCGGGATGGAAGCGACGGATGTATTCGGCATAACGCGCGCGAATCTCGGCCGGCGTCGACGTTGCTTCGAGGTCGAGCTCGTTCAGCGCCCGCACCTGCAGCGCCGACCGGCGCGCCTTCGCGCCGCCTTCGGCATTGCCCGCATCGTCGACATTGAAAAAGGCCCGGCCCGCCCAGTTTCGCGGATCATGGCTTGTCGACGCCTTCTTGCCTGCCATCGGCCCGGTTCCGAATTTCCAGGTCCGCTTGTGCCCGTAGCGCTCCGACCGCGTGAACGACGCAGCTTCGGCCTGCGACATGCCCTCGAAGAAATTGAAGGCGCGATTGTATTCGGTGATGTGGGCCTGGCAGAAATAAAGCTTGCCCTTGCCGCCGCGCTTGGGCGCCGGGAAAGCGCCTTCGAGTTCACATTCGGGATGCTCGCACACACGCGTCTTGCGCGCACGCGCCTTCGACGTCTCCTCGGCAGGAGGTTTCACCCGAATATCGGTGAACTTGACGCGGTAGCTGAAGGGGTCTGAATCTGACATAGCGGCACATAATATGGAGATGATCGTAAACATGCCACAACCAAGTGACAGAACTTCGCGGATTCGTGATCTTTTGACCGCGGCTTTTGAGCCCGAACACCTCAAGATCACCGATGATAGCGCCCGCCATGCGGGTCATGCGGGTGCTGCACCGGGCGGAGAAACGCATTATAATATAGAGATTACGTCAAATGCCTTCACCGGCCTGTCGCGTGTACAAATCCAGCGCGCCGTCATGCTCGCACTGCAAAAAGAATTCGATACCGGCCTGCATGCGCTCTCGATTCAGGCGAAAATGCCATGATCGGCCGAATATGACCCGTGATGAGACCCGGTCGGGACTACGCCTAAGGAAACGAACTCAGGCGTTTTCGATTTCAGAAATATTCAGGCCCGTCACCTGGTTGCGCTGGCGCCGGAGAATGTTGAACCGATAGCCGTGGAACACGAAACTCTGGCCGGGTTCCGGAATCGTCTGCGCCTCGTGAATGACCAGGCCGGCAACCGTGACGGCCTCGTCATCGGGCAGGTTCCAGCCCGTCGCCCGGTTGAGGTCACGGATCGGCACCCAACCGTCGACATTGACCGTCCCGTCAGCCTGCGGGCGCACGCCCTGAACGGCCACGTCATGTTCGTCATGAATGGAACCGACAATTTCTTCGAGAATGTCTTCCAGCGTGATCAGGCCCTGCAGCTCGCCATATTCGTCCACGACCAGCGCGAAATGGCCGCGCTTGGCGAGGAACAGGTCCAGCTGGTCCTGAACCGGCGTCGTTTCCGGCACGAACCAGGGCTTTCTCAGGATGCTTTCCAGGTCCAGCGAGGCCAGGTCTCCGCCCAGCGGCAGCGCCGCGCGCAACAGGTCCTTGGCGTGCAGGATGCCGACTATCTCTTCCTTCTCGCCGCGATAGAGCGGCAGGCGGGTGTGCGGGCTCGCCAGCGCCTTCATCACGATCTGGCGCGGTTCCAGGTCGGCATTCAGCATCTGGATGTTGCGCCGGTGGATCATCACGTCCTCGACCGTCAAATCCTTCAGGTCGAGCGCGCCGACAAGGCGCAGCCGGTCGGCCGCATCGACGGCGCCCTCAGAGGCATGCAGGTCGATCGCCCCGCGGATTTCTTCTGCGGCCGACAAGACATCCGCTGGCGTTCCCAACCCCAGGATTTTCAGGGTTATGTTCACCACGAACTGGATCAGCTTCACGATCCATGAGGCCGCCAGCACCAGAACGCCAATCGGGCGCGCAACGGTCATCGCCATGGAATCGGTCCGCGTGATGGCATAGGTCTTCGGCAGCACTTCTGAAAAGACCAGCACCAGAACCGTCATCACGCCGGTTGCCAGCACCAGCGCCAGTCCGCCTTGGCCGAACAGCAGCGTGAACAATGACGTCGCCAGAACCGACGCGAGGATATTGACCAGGTTGTTGCCCAGAAGGATCGAGCCAATCAGGCGTTCGCGATCAGAAATCAACCGGTTGACGGCGGCCGCACGCTTGTCGCCCTCCTTCTCCAACTGGTGCATCCGAGCGCGCGAAGCAGCCGTCAGGGCCGTCTCGGAACCGGAAAAGAAGCCCGACATCGCAAGCAGGATTGCGATCGCGATAATGTAACCGACTACCATTGTGTCACGACTTCGGAGGTTTCCCTCACGCCTTTTCCAATTGCCCCGCCAGGAACGCAGCGACCGAATTCAGGTCTGCGTCGGGGTGAATATAGGACTGACCGATACCACGCGCCAGAATTAGCGGCACCTGGCCTCCGCGCGCCTTCTTGTCCTGTTTCATCAGGGCGGCAAGGTTTGTCGCCTCGTATGGACCGCCGGGCACTGCGCCCAGTTCGACCGGAAGCCCCGACGCGGCAACGACACGCGCCACTTTCGCGGCCGCGTCCGGCGACGTAATCCCTTCGGCGGCGCCATAACGGAAGGCGAGAACCATGCCTAGCGCCACAGCCTCGCCGTGCAGTACATCGGGCCGGTATTTGTTGGCCGCCTCGATTGCATGGCCAAACGTATGGCCCAGGTTCAAAAGCGCCCGTACGCCGCCTTCCCTCTCATCCTCGGCGACAATCGCCGCCTTGGCCCGGCACGACGTCGCCACGGCATACTGGATCGCCTCCGGCTTCAAACCGAGCACATCTGCGCCGTTCGCCTCCAGCCAGTCGAAGAATGCCGGATCGTTGATCAGGCCGTATTTCAGCACTTCAGCATAGCCGGCGCGAAGTTCCCTTTCCGGCAGGCTCGCCAGCAGGGCCGTATCGGCAAGGACGAATAGCGGCTGGTAGAAGGCGCCAATCATGTTCTTGCCGCGCGGTGTGTTGACCGCCGTCTTGCCGCCCACGGAACTGTCGACCTGCGACAGCAAGGTCGTCGGCACCTGGACAAAGCCCATGCCACGCTTCATCAGGCTCGCCGACAGCCCGGCAATGTCTCCAATCACGCCGCCGCCAAACGCAACAAGAATATCGCTGCGGTCGGCGCCTGCGCCCAATAGCCAGTCGAGAATTTTTTCGAGATTGGAAAAGGATTTGGATTGCTCGCCTGCCGCCAGTGCCAGCACATCTGTTTCGATACCGCTCGGCTTGAGAGCATCTTCCAGCGCTCGCATGTGATGGCGCGCCACCGTTTCGTCTGTCAGCACGAACACGCGTTTCTGTTTCAGTCGCGGCAACAGGCGCGCACCCAGCTCGGAAAGCGCCCCATTGCCCACAACAATGTCATAGCTCCGCGCGCCGAGACTGACACGAACGATTTCCATAGCGGTTTTGGTATCGCTCATGCCGGTTTCCAAGTCTTCAGGGCCTTGATGATCGCATTCACGGTCGACCCGTGCGGGCCGTCCTTGCTGTGCACGATCAGGTCAGCCTGCGAATAGACCGGTTCGCGTTCGAGCAACAGGTCCTGCAGGACCTGCTTGGCGTCGTCGCGCTTCAGAAGCGGACGTGTGTTCTTCTTCTGCACCCGGCGCCACAGGGTCTCGAGGTCGGCACTCAGCCAGATCGTGACGGCTTTTTCGCGGAGCAGGGCGCGCGTCTCATCATTGAGGTAGGCGCCACCGCCCGTCGCCAGCACATGCGGCGCTTCGCCCAGCAGGCGTTCGAGCACCTTCTGCTCGCCGCGCCGGAAGTCCGCTTCGCCGTGCAATGAAAAGATATCGGCCACGGACAGGCCGGCCGCCTTCTCGATCTCGTGGTCGCTGTCGTAGAATTTGCGTCCCAGTTTCTCTGCCAGGCGCCGCCCGACCGTCGATTTTCCCGCGCCCATCAACCCCACAAGCGCTATAGTCCGGGACGCATAGGCTGGCGCCGGATCGGTCATGTGCAAGGGACTGTCGCTATCTGCGGGCATTGCAGGCTTTCATTCACTATTCTCTCCAATTCCTATAGAGACGGAACTGTGTGAGCAATCGGTCAACGGCCGATGCGGAAATGAATTCGACCCAGGGGTGCTAATCTTATGCGCAAATTTCTCATTATTCTCGGCATTCTGGTCATCCTCGGCCTGATTGGCGCCTGGTGGCTCGGGCAGCAGGCGATCAAGAACAAGCCGGCTGATGGCGAAGTGCGTATGGAGGTAGAGGGTGTCCTCTAGGTCCTGGCCGGCGGTTTTCGCCGCCGCTGCAACCCTTTGCTTCTCCGCGAGCGCCCAGATCGAGGATTCCGGCCTGCAAATGGTCGATCCTTGGGGCATGGGCTTCCTCGAAGTCGGCGAACCGGCCCTGCCGGCGTCCATGTGGCGTGCCTCGAACACCGAAACCCTGTTGCCGATGATGCGCGATGTGCGCACGCAAGGCCTGACGCCGGCTGAGCGCACGCTCATGCGTCGCATGGCCATGTCACCCGCGACCGCGCCGCAAGGTGCCCAATCGCCCGCCCTCCTCGCCGAACGCGCCCGCATCCTGTTCGAACTCGGCGAAGCGCGCCCTGCCGCCAGCCTCATGGCCCGGCTGGAAACGTCGCCGCCCGGTCTCGACAGCGACGAGATTGCCACTGACTTGAACCTCGCCTTCGGTAACGAAGCCATGGCCTGCGCCGAAAATACCGGCGCAGTGCGCGAGGGGGCCTATTGGGCCAAGCTGCGCGCCGTGTGTGCCGCGTTGCGAGACAATACCGCTGGCGCAGAACTCGCCATCGAAATGGCGACCAGTCAGGGCGTGAGCGACAGCTGGCTCACTTCGGCCGTCTTTGCCGCTTCCGGCGACCTGCCGAATCCTCCTGCCGCGAAATATGACAGCGGCATCGCACTTGCCATTTCGGCCAAGGCGGCCCTTGCCCCCTCTGACACACCGCTTTCGCTCACGCGGCCAGACCTTGCGGCCGCCATGGTCGCCCGGCCCGGCCTCCCTGCCGCCAAGCGCGCCGAAGCCGCAGCGATCGCCGCCGAGGCGGGCCTCATCGACATCTCCGCCTGGCGCGCGGTGCTCGACTCATTGTTCGAAGACCCAGATTTCACGCCGGAATCGCAGATCGAGATGGCCATCGCGACCGCTCGAAACGTGGGAATGCCCGAAGACGGTCGCGCCGACGCCATCGCCGCCGCCTTGCAGGCTGCCACCATCAATCCTGCCCGCTTCGTTGCGGTTTCCAGCGTCCTGTCGAAAGAGATCACCAGCCTCAGCCTGACCAGGGATACCGCGAAACACGCACTCCTGTTCGCCCGCGCGAGCCTTGCAGCGAAAGACTTTGAAGGCGCCACGCTCTGGACGCTCGTCCCCACGCTCGACGAAGCACCCGAAACCCGCGCGTTCGATTTCGCCCTGATCGACGGCCTCGCCGTGCTCGCCGGAAGCGGCGACGCCACTGCAACCGGTCACCGGCTCGTCACAAAAGCAACGACCAAGGCGGATCGCAAGGCGGCGGCCCGCCTCTTTGCGCTCTGGACCATGACCGGAATCACACCGCCCCCCTCAGCTCGCGCCCTGATGGCCAGTGACAGTGAAGCGCCGGGCAAGACAAACAAACCGGGCGCCGTGCTCGCCATACTCGCAAATGCGGAAGCGGGCGCCGCCGGCGAGGCGATCCTGGCCACCGTTGCGCTCGTCAATGGTGACGCGTCGAAACTCGACGTGGCCGATCTCGCCCTAGTCGGCCGGGCGCTGAACACGATTGGCGCAGGCGATGCGGCCTCCGAGCTCGCGCTGGAGGCCACCGGCTACTGGCAGGTGGAAAGATAGGCCTATTTGGGTTGATCGGCCTGCTGGGCAACGAATGTTTCGCCTAGCGCCTTCATCGCATCGCGCACGTCGTCGGAAAGCTCCAGAACGGCCTTTTGCTCCGCCGTGCGGGCAAGGTCAGTCTGCTTCGACCACGCGCTAATCGTTCGCGACAGGCCTTTCTTGTCGGCAAAAGCGGTCATGGTTGCGTAGGGATAGCCATTGCGCACATCGATCACCAGTCCGCTGGCCGTGGCTTCAGCCTCGACGTTTCGGCCCGGCAGCACGAACATGCCGATCACGGTCAAGTCAGCCACTGACAAGGCGCTTGCCTTGTTTCGCGTCGAAGAGCTCACTTCGTAGACGAGTACATAGTCGAGGTGCTGGCGCGCAGCGCCGCGCCTGATATCTGCAATCACTCTCGCCGCAGCATTCGATTTGGCCGTTGGCTCTTCGCTGACCATCGCCGCGATCAACGGGCTGACGGGCACGAATTCTCCGTACAAGGGACCGAGATCCTCGGCGAGGTCTTGCCAGATGGTGCCCTCGTCGTCCGGAACCACGCCGAGCGCTCCATTCTGAACGCGTGCGATTCCAATCCGGGCCGGAAATTTCAGGTTCGGCTCAATAGCAGCGATACGCCGGACATCGGCGTCCGTGTCACTCGGCCCGGCCGAACCGGAAATCTCGTAGCTGCCGTCATATCCCGCCAGGTAGTCGGCGCCAGACGTCGTCTGCACCGACGAAGTGCACGCAGCCAAAAGGATGGCCGCCGGGATTGAGAGCCAGAACAGATTCTTCATTATAGTCTCCAGATTGAAAGCATGATGTCGCCACATCGCTGCGAATCTCTCTGGCATGACGGGCCCTCTCGGCAAAATGCCGCCGGAACCAAGGCATCTTTCAGGCAGTGAGCTCAACCGAGCCCTTCGAACAACAGCGTAGAGACATAGCGCTCGGCGAAGGACGGGATTACCACCACGATCGTCTTGCCGGCCATTTCGGGCCGCTTGGCCACTTCGAGGCCCGCCGTCAGCGCCGCGCCCGATGAAATGCCGACCGGGATGCCTTCCGTACGCGCCAGGCGTCTTGCATTCGCGATTGCATCCGCATTCGCCACCTTCACCACGCCGTCCATCAGGCTTGTGTCCATGTTGCCCGGAATGAACCCGGCACCAATTCCCTGGATAACGTGGGGGCCCGGCTCGCCGCCCGACAGGACAGGGCTCGCCTCCGGCTCGACGGCAAACATTTTCACGGACGGCTTTTTCGCCTTCAGGACACGGGCCGTGCCGGTGAACGTGCCGCCAGTGCCGACACCGGAGATGACCGCATCGACTGCGCCGCCGGTATCGCGCCAGATCTCCTCGGCGGTCGTGGCTTCATGGATCGCCGGGTTCGCGGGATTGTCGAACTGGCTCGGCATGACAGAGCCCGGATTTGAGGCGAGCAGCTCGGCCGCCTTGTCCAGGGTTCCCTTGATACCCAGCTCCTTGGGAGTCAGGTGCAGCTCGGCGCCAAGGATCGCAAGCATCTTCCGGCGCTCGATCGACATCGAATCCGGCATGGTCAGGATAAGGCGGTAGCCGCGCGATGCCGCCACCATGGCGAGACCGATGCCTGTATTGCCTGAAGTCGGTTCGACCAGAACAGCGCCCGGTCCGATCTTGCCGTCTTTTTCCAGCTGCGTGATCATCCCGATGGCGATCCGGTCCTTCACGCTGGCGAGGGGATTGAAGAATTCGAGCTTCAGGAGCAGGTCACTTTTCAGGCCGTCTTCGGCAGCGATGCGTGGAATCCGCACGATGGGCGTGTTGCCCACCGTTTCAAGGATCGAGCCGTAGACCCGCCCGCGTCCCGGTGCATCCAGCGTCACGCCATTATAGTCGAATACTCCGCTCATTACTTTCTCCCATCCCTTTTGTTTTCGGCACCCGCGCGAGATGGCGCGACCCATAGAGGCGTCATTAACACAGGCAGGCTAGATTTGTCTCATGTCGGACCGCGCACGCATCGAAGCCTTCCTCGAAATGATGAGCGCCGAGCGCGGTGCGGCCGCCAATACGCTCGACGCCTATGCGCGCGATTTGCTCGACGCGTCCGAATTCTGCGCTGGCGACCTGTCCGGCGCCACCGGCCGCGACCTCGCCGCCTGGCAGGCCGATCTCTCGGCCCGTGGCATGGCTGCCTCGACCTCTGCACGCAAATTGTCCGCGGTCCGGCGCTTCTTCCGCTTCCTGTTCGAAGAAGGCGACCGCAAGGACGACCCGACCGCAAAGATCGACGGACCCAAAACCTCCCGCGACGTGCCGGACGTCCTCTCGCGTGAAGAACTCGGCCAACTGATCAACGCCTGCGGCGACGACCTCCGGCTCAAATGCCTGGTCGAGCTTCTCTATGGCGCCGGCCTGCGCGCATCGGAACTCATGTCCCTCACGCTTGGCAGCCTGCCGCGCCGCAAGGGTGCGCGCTGGGTGACGCAAGACATCATCATTCGCGGCAAGGGCGGCAAGGAACGGCTCTGCCCGCTTGGCGGCCCGGCCCTCGCATCCCTGTCAGAGTGGCTCGCTGTGCGCGAAGACAGCCTCCCCGCAGGCAGCCTCGCGCGCGGACGGGCCGAGACATTCCTCTTTCCGTCACGCGGCAAGCAGGGCCACCTCACCCGCCGCCGCCTCGGCCAGATGCTCGACGACCTCGCCCGCGCCGCCAATATCAATTCTGCCCGGGTCCACCCGCATGCCCTGCGCCACGCCTATGCCACCCACCTGCTGCAGGGCGGGGCAGACCTCAGAAGCGTGCAAACCCTGCTCGGTCACGCCGACATCGCCACGACCCAGATCTATACGCATGTCCTGACAGACGAGCTCGCAGAGTTGCTGGAAACCAGCCACCCACTCGCCCGATCCTGAAATAGGCCATTGCGATTCTGCGGCAGCAGGACAATATCCTTGAATATTCGATTTGGAGCTTCCCCATGAACCGTTTCCTCAAGGCCCTCGTTCCAACCCTGCTCATCGCCGAACTGGCATTGATCACGTCGGCCACCGCTGTCTGGGCGATCCTCTCGGAATTGCATGCGGGCAAGTACACGATCATGGGCGCCGAAGTGATTGACGTCGTCGCCTCAGCCATTCTTGCCGTCATTGTCTTTCGCCGCGCCTTCGATGCCGAAGAGCGGATGACGCAAGTCCCCGTCGAAAACACCTAGGCATCCCGGCTGCGAAACGCAGTCAGGCGCCTTGCACCTCGTTTTGCCGGCCGACGAACGACGGTCCGCGAGGACGGAGGGATTACCTTTATCTGGAATTCGGCGGACCAATCGGCGGGGTGCGGCTTTGTTCCTGTTTGACGCAGTGCACCATCACGCTTAGGCCTGTCGCGGATGAGGAGACAGACATGAGCGAGAAGACACCCCGCAACTTTTTCAAGCCGCTGGCCATTGGCGCACCCAACCCGATGCTGGAACTGCCGACGCGTCTGGAGCGGATGATCCATTTCGTCCCTGGCCACAACGAAAAAGTCCGCTCGAAAACACCCGCCATGGCCGCCAAGGTCGACGTGATCCTCGCCAATCTCGAAGACGCCATTCCCGCTGACGCCAAGGACGCTGCCCGCGCAGGCGCTATCGAAATGGCGTCCATGTATGACTGGCAGGGCACCGGCACCGGCTTCTGGAGCCGCGTCAATCCGCTGAACTCGCCCTGGTTCCAGGACGATGTGTCCGAGCTTGTCCTCAAGGCCGGCCACCAGCTTGACGTGATCATGCTGCCCAAGGTCGAAGGTCCGTGGGACATCCACTTTGCGGACCAGTATGTCGCCCAGCTCGAAGCCAAGGCCGGGCTCACCCGCCCCATCCTCTTTCACGCCATCCTCGAAACTGCACAGGGCATGGCCCGCGTGGAGGACATCGCGCTTGCGTCTCCCCGCATGCAGGGTATCAGCCTCGGCCCGGCAGACCTCGCTGCCGACCGCAAGATGAAAACCACCCGCGTCGGCGGCGGCCATCCCTTCTACCGCGTGCTCGAAGACCCGCATGAAGATGGCAGCGCCCGCGCCAATGCCCAGCAGGATCTCTGGCACTATACAATCGCCCGAATGGTCGACGCCTGCCGCATGGCGGGAATCAACGCCTTCTACGGCCCCTTCGGCGACATTTCCGACCTCGATGCCTGCGAACAGCAATTCCGCAACGCGTTCCTGCTTGGTTGCGCCGGTGCGTGGAGCCTCCACCCGAACCAGATCGACATTGCCAAACGCGTGTTCAGCCCGGCCCCGGACGAAGTGAAATTCGCCCGGCGCATCCTCGAAGCCATGCCCGACGGCACCGGCGTCGCCATGCTAGACGGCAAGATGCAGGACGATGCGACCTGGAAACAGGCCAAGGTGATTGCCGATCTCGCCGACCTCGTTGCCTCGAAAGACCCGGACCTGGCCGCCGCTTATAACGGGTGATTGCCCCTTAACTTGTCGGATTCGCGTGATAACCTCGCTGGGCGGCACAGGGATTCACTCCGTGACCGACCGGAAAAGACAAGGTGGGAAGAGATGCTGAGAACAACCCTATTAGGCATGGCAGTTGCCGCGTGCGCGGCCCCTGCCCTCGCAGACGAGGTGTGGACCACCGTCATTGGCGATGTTGTCTACGAACGTGAGTTGCCTACGGGAGAAGCGGTCCTGTCCTATCCGGTCGACGACGGCACGGCCAGCGGCCTCGCCTACATCGAAGGCCTCGCGCAAACCTATGAGGGACGTGGCGCCTTTAGTGGCGTCTGGATAGAAGACGACCTGCCGCCCGCCGATGGCTGCAATGTGTCCATCTCTGACCCCGAATCCGGCGCGCCTCGCAACAATTGGGGCCGTCTCGAACTCGTCTTCACCGAACCGGACTTTCCGGGCGGCTGGGTCGCCATTCGCGGCGACTGTTTCAACCAGCCAGAAAGCTACCTCGTTGGAAAACCTGTGACAGGAGACGCAGAACAATGATCGCACTCACCGGGCACTCGCCCAATCTCCAGCGCTGGTTTGACTGGATGGAAGGCAGCCATGATTCCGCCGGCCTCGCAGACCAGCTCGCCGAGCATGTCGTGTTTCGCAGCCCTGTCGTGCATACGCCGCAGGAAGGCAAGGCGATCACCATGGCCTATCTTTCCGCAGCCGGTGAAACGCTCGGTGGTGACACGTTCCAATACACGCGCATCTTCGATTGCGGCGACAAGGCCGTGCTCGAATTCGAATGCGTCATGGACGGTATCCAGGTCAACGGGATCGACATGATCGAGTGGGATGACCAGGGCAAGATCACCGACTTCAAGGTCATGGTCCGCCCACTGAAGGCTATACAGACTGTCCACGCTGCGATGGGCGCCATGCTCGCCAAGATGAAAGGCGGTGCATGATCACCGAGCCGCCGACGCTCGTCACAGATCGTATTGTCTTGCGCCCGCAACAGGCCGACGACTATGAGCCCTGCGCTGCCATGTGGAATGACGAGGAAGTGGTGCGCCATATCGGCGGCGCGACCCGGCCGGCGCAGGATGTCTGGTTCAACCTGGCCCGGTCACGCGGCATGTGGCCGCTTATCGGCTATGGATACTGGGTCGCTGTGGAAAAGGACACGCGGCGCTTCATCGGCGAGGTCGGTTTCGCGGATTTCAAGCGCGGCATGGATCCGGACCTGTCGGTCTGCCCGGAGGCCGGATGGGCATTCAACCGGGCCTCATGGGGCAAGGGCTATGCCAGCGAGGCGGTTGGCGCCATCCATGCCTGGCTCGATGAAAATCGGCCGGGTCCGTCGAACTGCATCATCGACGCAGGCAATGTCGCGTCGCGCCGCGTAGCGGAAAAATCAGGGTACGCATTTTGGTGTGAGGCGCTCTTCCGGGACACGCCGGTCAATGTCTACCGCCGTGACGGCCCCCAAAAACCTTAGCCGGCCTTGCGCGAATCAAGCGGAATGGGATTGGCCCTGAACGCACGCAGGAAGTCCAGGAACGCACCATGCGGTAGGCCGGGACTGTAGAGGAATCCTTGCCCCATCGTGCAGCCGCGACGGCGCAGGAAGTCTGCCTGCCGTTCTGTCTCCACGCCTTCCGCCACCGTCTGCAGGCCGAGTGTTTCGGCCATGGCGAGAATCATCTCGACAATTGCAGGGGCCTGCTTGTCGCCTTCCAGAGCCGACACGAACTGCCGGTCGATCTTGAAAATATCGAATGGCAGCTGGGTCAGCATTGACAGGTTGGAATGTCCCGTTCCGAAATCGTCGATGGCGAGTTTCATGCCCATCATGCGCAGCGGCCCCATGACCTCCGCCACTTTTGCCGGGTTCTCGACGGCCATGCTTTCGGTGATTTCAAGCTCCAGCCGGTTCGGGTGAAGGCCGGTCCGTTTCAGCACGTCCATCACCGTATCCGTGAGGTTGCCTTGCTCGAACTGGCGAGGCGAAACGTTTACCGCCACCGACACGTCCAGGCCCTCGCGCATCCAGATGCGCGCCGACTGGCAGGCCGCCTCGAGAATCTGTTCGCCGATCTGGTTGATCAGGCCGGTTTCCTCCGCCAGCGGAATGAAGGCCGCAGGGGAAATGATCTTGCCGTTGTGACGGCGCCAACGCGCCAGGGCTTCAGCGCCGATAACCTTGCCGGACCGGAAATCGACCTTTGGCTGGAAAACGGCCTTGAACTCGCGGTTCGCAACGGCTTCGCGCAACTCGTCTTCCAGCTTGTATTTGCCACGCGCAACGCGGGTCAGGCGCGGCGTGAAGAAGCGGAACCCCGACGTGGCTTCGTCGCGCACCAGGCGCAGCGCCAGTTCAGCATGCCGGAATAGTTTTTGCGAACTATCGGCATCTTCGGGCGCCATCACGATCCCGCCGGAAATGCCGAGGTTGACCGATTGCCCGTTCAGTTCGAAAGGCGCGGCAAATGCCTGGCGGATGGCCCGGGCGATGGTCGCCACGTGCTCGCGGCTGATGGCATTGGGCATATAGATGCCGAATTCGTCGGCTTGCAGGGCGGCGATGGTCGCCTCGCGCAGGGCCGCGCCCGATGGGCCGGTGATCGCGGCAAGTTCAGACTTGAGGCGCTGTCCGGCCTGGGCGAGCAGGGCTTCGCTTGCATAGCTGCCCAATTGTTCGGAGGCGCGGGTAAACCGGTCGAGGTCGAGCATGATCAGGGCCGCAGGCGCCTCGAACGTAGCCCGCATCAAGGATTCCCCGATCGCCTTTTCGATCGCGATCATGTTGGACAATCCGGTCCGCGGATCCACGAATGCCGTTTGGCGCAATTGGGCGTTTTCCCGGCGCAACTTGCCGATCGTGCGCGTCACACCGACGCGCAGGCGGCGCAGTTCAGCGAAGTGCATGCCGTCGAGCGAATGCGTGTCATCCAGGTGTGCGTTCAGCAGGTAGTCATTGAACCGGACCAGCGACCGGTGAAAATGGCGCCCCGAGATATAGGCCACCGTTGCGCACAGCGTCGCTGACACCACCAACAGAAGCAACAGCAAGGGAATTGGAACCGCCGTATCGAACGGGCGGAACCCCAATGCCAGCACCCGGTAGGTCTGGACAATCGCGATGAGGGCAACGAAGACAACAGATGCCAGCGTGCCAGCGACCACTGCCGCAAACGCGGAAATGGTCATGGTGCCGAAAATGCGGCTTAGGAATCTTTTCTTGTTCAAGCGCCGATTCGCCTTGTTTTGGCCAGTTGTGGCCGTTCCTGAACAGACATTCAGTGAATATGTTTAGAAATCAGTGAACAAAACGCGCTAGCTGTTGAGAATACAGCGCACTATATGGTTCCTGATGATTAAGCACCGCACCGCCACCGTCGACCGCAAGACAAAGGAGACCGATATCTCGGTCACCCTCGACCTTGATGGTACCGGCAAGTCCGATATCGAAACCGGTATCGGCTTCTTCGACCACATGCTGGAAAGCTTCTCCAAGCATTCCGCCATCGATCTCACCGTCCGCTGCAAGGGCGACCTGCACATCGACATGCACCATTCCGTCGAGGATACGGGCATCGTCATCGGCCAGGCCATTCTCAAGGCGCTGGGCGATTTTGCCGGGATCACGCGCTTCGGCCACGCCTATATCCCCATGGACGAAACGCTGAGCCGCGCCAGCCTCGACCTGTGCAAGCGCCCCTACCTGATCTGGAAGGTCAATTTCGTCCGCGACAAGGTCGGCGAGATGGATACCGAACTGTTCAAGGAATTCTTCCACGCCCTCGCCGGGAATGGCGGCATGTGCCTGCACGTCGAGAATCTCTACGGCGAGAACAGCCACCACATCATCGAGAGCTGTTACAAGGCGACCGCCCGCGCATTGCGGACGGCGATAGAAATCGATCCGAAACTCGGCGGCAAGCCGGCATCGACCAAGGGCAGCCTCTAGGCGGCTGCCAGCGTCATTCCGGGCAGGTGGGCCGGACAGGGCCGTGACCCCGCGACGCAATGCGGGCCAATCGGCTCTTTCGATTTGCGTGGGGGACCGCTAAGAGCGGGCCATGAACTCGGTCGCCCTCATCGATTACGGCTCAGGCAACGTGCATTCCGCCGCCGGTGCGCTGAACGAGGCCGCGCGCCGCGCCGGCCTTGCCATCCGCGTCGACATCACCGCCGACCCCGCCACGATTGCCGCCTCGGCCCGCATCCTCCTGCCCGGCGTCGGCCATTATGCCGACTGCGCGGCCAACCTCCGCGCCCGCCCCGGCCTCGTCGCCGCGCTCGAATCCGCCGTCCTGCAGGGCAACACGCCCTTTCTCGGCATCTGCGTCGGCATGCAGCTGCTCGCCGATACCGGGCTTGAGGATGGCGAAACGCCCGGCCTCGGCTGGGTCCCCGGCATTGTCGACCGCATCACCCCCGGCCCCGGCCTGCGCGTGCCGCATGTCGGCTGGAACGCGCTCAGCCTCACCCGGCCCCACGCCCTGCTGGCCGGCCTCGGGCCCGACCCGCACGCCTATTTCACCCATTCCTACGTCATCCGCCCGGCCGACCCCGCCCATGTCGCCGCGACAACAGACTATGGCGCCCCCTTCACCAGCGCGGTCGCCCGCGGCAACATTTTCGGCACCCAGTTCCACCCGGAAATGAGCCAGCGCGTCGGCCTGCAACTGCTCGCCAACTTCCTGCAATGGACCCCTGAATGACCTTCACCCTCTACCCCGCCATCGACCTGAAAGACGGCCAGTGCGTGCGCCTCCTGCGCGGCGAGATGGATGCGGCCACCGTGTTCAATGACAGCCCGGCCAACCAGGCCGCCGCCTTCCACGCGGCCGGCTTCTCCCATCTCCACGTCGTTGACCTCAACGGCGCCTTTGCCGGCCAGTCGGCGAACTCCGACGCCGTCAGGGCCATCCTCTCGGCCACGCCCGCCCCGGTCCAGCTCGGCGGCGGCATCCGCACCCGCGCCCAGGTCGACGCCTGGCTGGAGGCCGGTGTCTCCCGCGTCATCCTCGGCACCGCGGCCCTGCGCGACCCGGGCCTCGTGAAATCCGCCGCCCGCGCCCTGCCCGGCCGCATCATTGTCGGCATCGACGCGAAAGACGGCATGGTTGCCGTCGAGGGCTGGGCCGAGACCAGCGACATGAAAGCCGTCGAGCTCGCAAAGGCCTTCGAGGGCTGCGGTGTCGCCGCCATCATCGCCACCGACATTGGCCGCGACGGCCTCAAGACCGGCGTCAATGTCGCCTTCACCAGCCAGCTCGCCAATGCCGTCACCATCCCCATCATCGCGAGCGGCGGCGTCGCCAGCACAGCCGACATCACGGCCCTGCGCGCCGCGCCCGGCACGCCCGTCTCCGGCACCATTCTCGGCCGCGCGCTCTATGATGGCGATATCGTCCCGGCTGAGGCCATCGCCGCCGCGACCGCCTGACCCTGCCCCCCGATACGCGAATGTGCTAATCTGCTTTCGTGTGTAGCGTGAGGGGGTGACAATTGAACAGGCAAGCGCCCCTTTGCGTCGCCCTGGCCGCCCTCGCTGCCTGTGCCGCGCCGCCCGCCCCGCCGCGCCATGTCATCGCCGTCGGCAGCACGCTGCCAGCTGACCTCGACACCTGCATCAATGCCGCCTTCACCAGCATGGCGGGCGGCTGGCACATGCGCTTCACGGTCAGCCTGCCCGACGGCACGGTCGCGGGCAGCGACGGCCACCTGCAGATCCGCCCCGTCGCCGACAATCGCTGGATCATCCTGCGGCCCGATGCCACCGGCGCCTTCGCGCCGTTCAGCGAAATCACCAATTACGGGCAGGGCCGGCTGGAATCGATCCGCCTTGATGCCGCCGCCACCACCATCTTCCAGGAGCGCTACACCGAATGCCACCCGCCGGACGCCAGCGGCCGTTTCAAATATGTCTCCGTGCTCGACCAGGCCCTGCCCGACGGCACGCACATGCACACCACCCGCACAGGCTGGGGCTCGGCCGACTATCATTATTCCGTAGACGTCATGGAAGGCGACACCAACCCCGCCCTCTACGCCCTCCGCACCCGCACCGGCGAGCGCGAAAGCCCGCCGCCGAAATAAGCCCCTTCTCCCCAGGGAGAAGGGGGCGAGAAAGGCACCCCACCAAGGCTCACCCTGAGCGAAGTCGAAGGGCGGGCCGTGCGCCTAAACCTTCGTCGACAAAGGCGTCCTCAGCCGCCGCCGCGTCCGCAGCGCATGCGCCATGTCGCTTTCCGGCGCATCGGGCCGTGTCTCTGCCGCGTGCAGCGGCGACAGTTTCGCCGCGCGGCGGCTCATGTCCGCTTCGGTATCGTGCCGGATCGCCTCGGCCGCATCACGCACTGTTTTCCTGAAATCCATGCCATGTCTCCTCTACGCGTCCATCCTCGCGCAGCACGGAGCCGCGCTTGCGCGCAGTATAGCCGAAACGGGCCGGTTTTTCCATGAAAGGTGGGTTAGGCGGCCATCCCCCCCTCTCCCTTGGGAGAGGGGCCGGGGGTGAGGGGCAACCCAGCTCTCCACCCGAACTGCGATAACAACGGCGCAAGACATCATGTGTCCCGGCAGCCCTCGTGAAGCAGGCAAGGCCATAACCCCTCACCCTCAATCCCTCTCCCAAGGGAGAGGGAGACGTCCGCTCTCGTAGGGTGGGTTAGGCGCAGCAACAACCCACCGGGCAGACGCGCGGCACGAGGCTAGGTGGGTATCGCGCCGCTCAGCCCACCCTACGGCTTGCTCACTGATACGCTCATTAGCTTGAATCAGCCACTCGATGTAGCGAATCCCAATAGCCTTTCCCGATTGGAAAAGTATTGGATGGCAGCAATCGCCCCTTTGAAGCGACCGCAAGCATCAGAGCGTATCGCTGCTGAAAAGCGGCTTCATCTTCACCGTCAATCGTAAGTGGCCCATACGCCTTATTGTGCGGAACCATAGTATTCGACATAGCTCCATAAAACTCGGAGCGATCACAAGGTAGATCGTACGGACCATCTGCATGACCGCCGGAATGCCAGAAAGCTATTTCATACCACCGCATGGGTTGATCATCGGCAAGCCGCGCAAAAAACAAGGTTGCGCGCCACATGTACAGCGCTGGATCGCCATGAGTTATTCGGTTTACGGTGTTTCGAACGGCGATTGTCCCGTACGCAGCGACATGCAACCGACCGTAGTCTTGTTTCGACACAGCGCCATACTTGTCATTTCTATGCGCGTCGTCCACCTCCAAAGCTATCGGATCTGTCATCGACATTGTACCATTCCCAAGCTCGATCTTCTCACTGCGATGGCGCAAAGCGGAAGGAGCTTCGGATAGGATTTCGTCGAACAGCCGTTCACGGATATCTTTGAATTCGTGGCAAGCGTCTGCCGCAGCGGACTTGAATTGCGCGACCCTATTTTGTTGACGCCGTTCCCCCTCTTCCTTCTCTGCGGCCGCTCTTTCAACTTCAAGCGATGCCTTTTGAAGAAATCCTCCAAACGGTTTGGAAGGGCTCGTCTGGACTTTTCTGAGCGCAGCTTCGCAAACCTCTCGTGTTGGCCGCGCTTCCGGAGCTTTTCTCATCATTTGTAGAATAAGGTTCTCCAGAGATCGTTCCTCAATCCCCAAAGTTGGAGGTCTTTGGTTAAGGTGCCCATCTTTGCAATCCTCTTCTGAACCTGGGAATGGGACTTGGCCCGAAATCATTCGAAACAGGATGCAGCCTAGTGAGTAAATGTCTGTCGCACTGCTAGTGCGTGACGACAGCCATTGCTCAGGAGCAGCGTAGGCAGGCGTAAGCGCTCTCTTCAGCGTTTGCAGAGAGGTGCTTTCCTCCGCAAACTTGGCGATGCCAAAATCTGCGACTGCCCAATTGTCCCGGTAATGCAAAATATTGCTTGGCTTCAGATCACGATGAATCAGAGATGACGCACCATTTAGACCTGCAAGTATTTGAAGGCCAATAGCTGCAGCATCCTTCGGACTCACAGCTTTTTTTGATAGCCATTCTTCCAAACTGTAGTCGCATAACGGCATCACGATGAAGTATCGTCCAGATGCAGGGTCGAGTCCGTAGTCAATAGCCGGGACGAGGTGGCTTGAGCCTACCTCGGCGAGTTCTGCAGCTACACGAATTTCTCTGGCCGCCGAATCATCTTCGCCATATCGGAGTCGCTTTACAGCGACTTCTCTGCTGTCACCTTTGCCCTTGAAAACCTCGCCAAAGCCCCCCGCTTCTCCCAGCCTGGCATTTGGATCGAATTGCCAGACTTCACGCTCAAGCTGGATTGATTGGCTCATAGACACCACCTGAAAATTCGCTCTAAACTTTCATAGTATTTCGATTCTCGCTCCAGCCGAAATCTGTTCTCCGAGCGGCAACAGAAATGCCCCCCCTTCCCCCGCCCCCCCTTCCCCGCTACACGGCTCCCATGCTCAAGACCCGCATCATTCCCTGTCTCGACGTGAAGGACGGGCGCACCGTGAAGGGCGTCAATTTCGTCGACCTGCGCGATGCGGGCGACCCGGTGGCGCTCGCCCGCGCCTATGATGCGCAGGGCGCCGACGAGCTATGCTTCCTCGACATTACCGCCAGCCATGAAGGGCGCGGCACGATGCTGGATATCGTCACCCGCACGGCCGAGGCCTGTTTCATGCCGCTCACCGTCGGCGGCGGCGTGCGCAGCGCGGACGACCTGGTCGCCCTGCTGAAAGCGGGCGCCGACAAGGTGGCCATCAATTCCGCCGCCGTGGCGGATCCCTCCCTCATCAGCCGCTGCGCCGCCAAGGCCGGGCGCCAGTGCGTCGTCGTCGCCATCGATGCGCGCCGCACGGGCGACCACTGGGAAATCTTCACCCATGGCGGGCGCGACGCCACCGGCATCGACGCAGTGGAATATGCCATAGAGGCCGAAAAGCGCGGCGCAGGCGAAATCCTGCTCACCAGCATGGACCGCGACGGCACCAAGTCCGGCTATGACATCGCCCTGTTGAAGGCCATCTCATCCGCCGTGAACATTCCCGTCATCGCGTCGGGCGGCGCAGGCCATGTGGATGACCTCGCCCCCGCCATCCTCGACGGCGGCGCCAGCGCGGTGCTCGCCGCCTCGATCTTCCATTTCGGCGAAGCGACCATTGCCGAGGCCCGCACCGCCCTCGCGGCGGCAGGCGCGCCGGTGCGGCCCTTGTGAACCCCTCTCCCTTGGGAGAGGGGCAGGGGTGAGGGGCCACAGGGTTTCCCCACGACACAGGTTTTTCAGCGACGCATCCGCTTCCCCTCACCCCCAACCCCCTCTCCCGAGGGAGAGGGGGCTTTAGTCGCGGCCCTACCTGCTCTAAACCCTCCCCAACAGGAGCGCCCCATGACCCGTCCCCCTCTCGGCCCCCTCGCCCGGCTCAGCGCCGCGCTCGCCCACCTCGCCGCCACGATCGATGCGCGCGCCCTTGAAGGCGATGCCGGCACCAGCTGGACCGCGCGCCTGCTCGCCAAGGGGCCGGATGCCGTCGCTGCCAAGATTGCCGAGGAAGGCGCAGAACTGGCCGAGGCCGTGATCCGCGAGTCAGACGACCATGTCGCGGCTGAGGCCGCCGACGTGATCTACCATCTGATGGTGGGCCTCCGCGCGCGCGGCGTGCCGCTCGACGCCCTCGCCGCAAAGCTCGAAGCCCGCCAGGGCACATCCGGCCTCGCCGAAAAAGCGTCGCGCAAACCGGACTAGGCCCGAACCGTCCGGGCTGTTCCGGGGCCCCTCCGGGCTGTATCCGGGCAATTTCCGTGTATCTGTCCGGGCATCTGTCCGGGCAGGTTCACATGTCCTTCACGGGCTTCAGGCGGCGCTTGGTCTGGTGCTCCTCAGCCTTGTCGCCGGTCACTTTCTGGCCCTTCATGTAATGGCGCTGCCAGCGTTCCTTCATCGCCTTCTCCTCGCCCGTCGCGAGGCGCGTGTTGAAGTCAGACCGGCTGGCCACCCATGCGTCGTATTCCTTCACCAGTTCGGGATTCGTCTTCATCGATTTGCGTTCCGGGGTGATCTCTTCCAGCTTCCTGTGCTCCATCAGCGTGATGAAGCAGAACGGCTCGCCCTTGCGGAAAATCACCTCGCCGGGCCGCGTCATCGCCCAGTTCATCGTGAACGGGAAAGGCAGCCAGTCGGTCTCCACAAGGCCCGTCAGCGGCGCAATGCCGTCCTTCGGCCAGTTCGGCGCGCCGGTCGCCCACACGCCCCAGCCGGGCGGGGTGCGGAACAGGTGGCCGGTATGGAAGGTCACGATCCCGCGCATGAAATGGCTGTCGGCAAAGCTGGCAATCGCATTCGGGTCGCCGGTCGTCTTGAAGCTGATGTCTTCCTTGCGCGGGCCGCCATTCCAGATGATCTTGATATCCATCGGGCAGAGGATTTCCCACCCCGTTGAATTGGCCATGGTCAGCGGCAGGCAGCGATAGGGGTGGCGGTCGGGAAACGCGTCCATCCATTCGCGCTGGCTGCGCCCCGGCACGATCTCGGGGGCAATGTCGTGGATCTTGTAGCATTCGAGGCGCATGGAAGGCTTTCTCTTCTTGACGGCTGGCTCCTGACTTGGCCCAAAGACAGGCATGACTGCAAGCCCCGACACCCTGTTCGCCTATCTCGATTCCCTCGCCATTGCGCACACCACGCACTGGCATGAGGCCGTGTTCACCGTCGGCGAAAGCACCGGCCTCAAGGCCGCCCTGCCCGGCGCGCACACCAAGAACCTGTTCCTCAAGGACAAGGATGGCGCCTATGTCCTCATCGCGGCCGAGGCGCATACGCAGATCAGGCTGAACCAGCTGCACCGCCATATCGGCACAAAGCGCCTCTCCTTCGGCTCGCCCGACGACATGCTCGCCCTGCTCGGCGTCACGCCGGGCTCGGTCACGGCCTTCGCCCTGATGAACGACCGGGCGGCAAAAGTCCGTTTCATTGTCGATGCGGCGCTTCTCGCGGTCGATCCCGTCAACTTCCACCCGCTCACCAATACCGGGACCACCGCCGTGTCGCGCGCGGATTTCCGCCGCTTTGTCGAGGCCACCGGGCACGCGTTCGAGATCGTGGATTTCGGCCAGTTGCAGGCGCCGGAATAGAAAAGGGCCGCCTCCTCGGAGACGGCCCCTGTCGCTTGAAGGCTCCGGTCCGGCCTATTCGAACGTATAGCTCAGCCGCACGCCGATCGCGCGCGGCGGCGCAACGGTCGTGTAATGGCTGCGCACGAACACATCGCCGCCGTCATTGTCGCTGACGGTCTGGTTGCTGAGGCTCGTGCTGACAGCACCGGTCTCGGCAAACTCGTCGAACAGGTTGGTGGCGAACAGGGTCGCTTTCCAGGTGTCGGCATCATAGACGACCGAGGCATTGGCCAGGCCAAAGCCGTCCAGCGTCAGGCTGTTGCCGCGTCCGCCGGTCCGGGTCAGGATGTCGCCCTGGTAGGCATAGCCGAAATTGTAGATCAGCGTCGCGTCCCGGAGCGGCTGTTCATAGCTCGCAAAGACCGAGAACTGGTCTTCCGGCGAGCCCGGCAGGCGGTCGCCCGACAGGCCGTCCTCGAACGCCGTGCCAAAGCCCGGAGGCGTGATCGTACGAATCAACGAAGGCACATCCGCCGTCAACTCCGTCTCCGTATGGCTATAGCTGCCCCGCAGGCTGAACGCTGAAGTGGCCTGCCAGTTGCCGGAGATTTCGAAGCCTTTCGATTCCGCACCATCCGCATTGATCGTGATCGGGATGTTCGCGTTCACCGTGGCCGAGGACACCTGCGGGTCAGTCCAGTCGATGAAGTAGATGGCACCGTTCAGGATCAGCGCGCCGTCCATCAGCGTGGTCTTGGCACCCAGCTCGTAGCTGGTCGTCTGGTCCGGACCGTACTGGCGTTCGTCGAACTGGGCGACGTCACCCGGATTCGGGCCGAATTGCTGGCCCGGTGCCAGCGCACAGGCGCCCTGAGTCGCGTTTGGATCGTACGCGTCACATTCGCCAATGCCGTTCGACGCACCGATTCGGTAGCCTTCGCTGATGGTGAAGTAGACCAGCGCATCGTCGGTCACGTCATAGGATGTGTTGAATTTGTACAGGAAGCCATCATCCGCCTGGCCCAGAGCAGGGTCGAAAGCAAGATTCTGGACCTCGTCGATGGTCATTGGCTCGAGCGTGTTGTCGAACAGCGGGAAGTCCACTGTGCTCGCCGCTTTCAGCTCATAGTCATAGTAGCGACCGCCAACCGTCACCGTCCACCGATCCGTGAGGTCGTAACCAACTTCGCCGAAGAAGGCGGTTTCGGTCAGTTCCTGACGCGACGTCGAGAAATATTCCAGGTCACCCGGGTGGCCGGTCAGGCCGAAGGCATCGAAGCCCAGCACGTCAACGGCGTACTCGCTATAGCCAGGCGTGAACTCCTTCGAGAAGCCGGATGTCTTGGCCTTGTTGTAGTAACCGCCGACAATCCAGTTCAACGGACCATCACTCGTCGAGACAAGCCGGACTTCCTGGTTGATGAACTCATCATCATCCTTTTCCCGCGTGAACGACGCGAAGGCCGGGAAAAGCTCGTAGCTGTATTCCAGGGAAATCAGGAGGTCGGTCTGGTCACGCTGGCCGTCTTCGTCATGCTTGCCGAAGCCGGTTGCCGACGTCAGCTCTGCAAAGCCGAGATCGGCGACAATTTCGAGGGCCAGCAACTGGTTGCGGCGGAAGTTGGGCTCCGTCACACGCTTGGCAGACTCATAGTCTCCCGTCGCGATGGTCGAACGGGCGCTGGAAATGGTGCGGCCTTCGATATCCTGGTTCTGGAAGTAGTAGGTCAGTGTGCCATCCAGCCAGTCAAGCGGCTGCCAGCGCGCAGCGATGCGCCCTGAATAGGCCTCTTCGCCGTCGGCATCATTGATGCTGCGCAGGTTCGCCGAATCGAAGATGTCCGGATTGGATACGCCGATTTCCTGAACCAGGAAGGGATAGTCCGTGAAGCCGGAATCATTCTTGAAGTCGAATGAACCGCGCAGCGCGAATTTGTCCGTGACCACTTTGTTGACCGTAAATCCGGCACCCGTGCTCAGATCATCCGCTTCGGAATACTGGTAGGCTTCTGCGCGGACATTGGCCATGTCCCCGTCAAAGCTCGGCCGGTTCGGAATGTAGCGGATCGCACCGCCGAGGGTGCCCGCGCCATACAGCGTGCCTTGTGGCCCGAGCAGGACTTCGACGCGCTCAAGGTCATTCAACTTCAGATCAAGGAAGATCGGAATTTCGCCAAGATATGTGGCGACAGTGCCGCCGCCATCATTGTTGCCGTCTCCCGAGCCGATCGGGTCAGCGTTCAAGCCGCGCACGATGATCGGGTTGCCCTGGCGTCCGCCACGATCCACGATATTGATACCGGGAACATAAGCCAGAACATCGGCCAGCTCGTCAAAACCCTGTTGCTCAATTTGCTGTTCACCAACCGCTGCGATGTTCAGCGGAACATCCTGCACACTCTCTGAGCGACGCGTCGCCGTGACGGTGATCGTCTGGGCACGTAGCTCGGCGTCGCCTGCGGTATCCTGGGCTTGCGCGCCCAACGCGGCACCAGCCACAAGAACGAAAGCACTCGTTGTCTTAAGTAGATTGATTTTCATCATGCATCCCTCATCAGATTTTCCCCCTCCTCACAGAATCGATTGTGTGCGACCCTCGCTCATGTGCAACCCCTAGCAGCAGCAAACTTTTCATTTCTCGTCATGCGCGTCAAAATGGGCACACAATTGCAAATTCGCCAGAAAACAGGACAGGACTGCTGAGAAACTCACAACACCCCTCCGTCCGAAGTCCGCGGCTTGACCAGGCCGCGAAGCTTCTCTCGGAAAAAGACTATCAATCTGCACACGCACTGTGCCTGGAAGAACTCAAATCGAACCCATCGTCGGCACAGGCATTTTACCTGCTCGGAATTCTCGCTGCCGATCACGGCAATCATGCAAAAGCCGTCGAGTTGTTTTCACGAACGACCGCGCTTGATCCGGGCCATTCAGCGGCGTTCGCCCAACTGGCCCGCAGCCAGATTGCGCGTTTGCACCGTGAGCGCGCCCTCGAAGCAGCCGATGCGGCAGCCCGCCTCGCGCCAACCGACGCATACACGCTCGACACGCTCGGCGTCGTATACAGCCGGGCCGGCCTGCACATGCGCGCCGCGCCATTCTACCAGTTGGCCACTCAAGCGGCGCCCGGCATTGCCGGGTATCACTACAATCACGGCGCCGCACTCCAGTTTCTCGGCGAGATGGACAAGGCAAGGGACGCCTTTCGCCGCTGTCTCGCAATCGATCCGCTGGAAACCCGCGCTTTGTCGTCAATCGTCCAGATCACGCGCCAGTCCGAAACAGAAAACCTTGTGGCCGATCTCGAGGCGGCGTTCGAAGCGACCGGGACCGACCCCGACGACGCCCTCCGCATCGGCCACGCGCTGGCCAAGGCGCATGAAGATCTCGGGAACCCCGCACAGGCGCTCGAATGGCTCCATCGCGCCAAGGTGAAGAAAAGCGCGACCATCCACCATGACCCGTCCTCGGACCTTGCTTTGTTCGATGCGGCCCGAACCACACCCGCCCTGGTTCAGGGCAAGCCCGGATATCCATCCGCAGCGCCCATTTTCATTGTCGGCATGCCCCGCACCGGCACCACGCTGGTCGACCGCATCCTTTCGAGCCACAGCGAAATCACGTCGGCCGGAGAATTGTCGGATTTCGGGCTCTGCCTGAAGCGGCAGGCCGCCACGCAGTCCAGTTTCGTGCTCGACCCCGAAACGCTGCAAGCTGCCGCAAATCTCGAATTGCGCGCGCTTGGGCAAGCTTACATCGAGAGCGTAACCAGCACGCAAGGGCTCACGGGCCGCTTCATCGACAAGATGCCGCTCAATGCGTTCTACTCCGCCGTTATCCTGGCTGCCTTGCCGGACGCGCGCATTGTCTGCCTGCGGCGCCATCCGGCCGACACAGTGCTCAGCAATTACCGGCAGATGTTCGCGACGAGTTATTCTTACTACAATTACGCCTACAGCCTGGAGGCCACGGCCAATTACTATGTCGCCTTCGATCGCATGGTGGCTGTATTTTCCCGGTCGCTGCCGAAAGATCGCTTTTGCGAAGTCCACTATGAGCGCGTGGTGGGGGATATCGAAGGCGAGACCCGGCGCCTGCTTGATTTCTGTGGCCTGGAGTTCGAAGCCGCCTGCCTCGATTTTCACGAGAATGCGGCCCCCGTCGCCACGGCAAGCTCTGCCCAAGTGCGCCAGCCGCTCTATACTGGCTCGCTTGCCCGCTGGAAGCGATATGAGCCTGGCCTGAAAAGTGCGCTCGACATTCTGGAAGAAGCCGGCTGCATTTCCGCGGGGGAACGCTCGGTGATTTAGTCTCTCTTGCTATGGCGCTCGCGCAGATTGGCGCTAGTCTGCAGCCATGAACCGAAACCCCGGGGGAGAATTATGAAACATCGCCGCCTTGGCAAGAGCGCCATTTACGTATCCGACATCTGCATGGGCACCATGACATTCGGGTCGCAGACCGACGAGAAGGAAGCCTTCCGCATTCTCGACGAATGCTATGATGCAGGCATCAACTTCTACGACGCGGCCGAAAATTACCCCGTCCCGCCGGATCCGAAATGGGCCGGCCGTACCGAGGAGATTGTCGGGCGCTGGATGAAGACCAAGGACCGTGACTCCCTGATCATCGCTACCAAAGTGTCCGGACCCTCGCACGGATGGATCAAGTCCTCCCAGCGCGCCGGCATGACGGCTATGGACCGCCACAATATCACGCGGGCTGTCGAGGCCAGCCTCGAGCGTCTGGATACCGATTATATCGACCTCTACCAGACGCACTGGCCCGACCATGGCACAGATTTCGACGAGACGATGGAGACCCTCGACGAACTCATTCGTGCTGGCCTCGTGCGGATCATCGGCAGCAGTAATGAAAATGCCTGGGGCACGATGAAAAGCCTCGCGACCTCAGAACGTCTTGGAACGGCACGCTACCAGACGATCCAGAACAATTTCAGCCTCAACAATCGCCGCTTCGAAGACGAGCTCGCCAACATCTGCCGCAAGGAAGGGATCAGCCTGATCCCCTATTCGCCAATCGGCGGCGGCGTCCTGTCGGGCAAGTACAATGGCGGCGCCACGCCGGAAGGCGCGCGGTTCTCGAACTATATCAAAAAAGGCGGGCGCCACACGCTGATGGCCCAGCGCTTCGTCAACGAGAAATCCCTCGCTGCCACTGAACGCTACATGGCGATTGCTGCCGAGGCTGGCATGTCACCGGTCACCCTCGCCACGGCCTGGTCGAAACAGCATGACTTTGTTGCCTCGACCATTGTCGGCGTCAGTTGCCAGGAACAGCTTGCTCCGATCCTGGCAGCCGCCGATCTCGAACTGTCCGACGAAGTGATGAAAGCCTGCAACGCCGTGTCGAAGGAAATCCTCTACCCGATGGGCTGAGGCTGACAGCCTCAGTCGCCGCTCGGCGCACCGTTCGCAAGCACTTCGCGCCGGCCGGCATGGTTCGGCGCGGAGACAATGCCTTCTTCTTCCAGCCGGTCGATCAGGCCGGCCGCCTTGTTGTAACCAACCTTGAGGCGGCGCTGCAGGTAGGAGGTCGAGGCGCGCTTGTCGCGCACAACGATGGCGATCGACTGGGCGAACAGGTCTTCGTCATCATCGCCGGTCGATGTGCCGAGCATGGCGTCCATCACGGCCGAGCCGGTCGAACCGTCTTCCGGCGCTTCCAGGATGTCCATGACATAGTCTGGTTCGCCCTGCTCTTTCAGCCAGTCGACAACGGTGCCGACTTCTTCATCGGAGACGAACGGCCCGTGCAGGCGCTGTGATTTCTTGCCGGGCGCCTGGTAAAGCAGGTCGCCCATGCCCAGCAGCTGTTCGGCGCCCTGCTCGTTCAGGATCGTACGCGAGTCGATTTTCGTCGTCACCATGTACGAGATCCGTGTCGGGAAGTTCGCCTTGATCGTGCCGGTGATAACGTCCACGGATGGGCGCTGCGTCGCGGTGATCAGGTGAATACCGGCTGCCCGCGCCATCTGCGCAAGACGCTGGACGCAGCCTTCAATTTCCTTGCCGGCCACCATCATAAGGTCCGCCATCTCGTCGATGACAACGACAATGTTCGGAATATGGTCGACCGGAAGGATTTCAGTCTCGTGGATCGGTTTGCCCCGCTCGTCGTACCCGACCTGCACCTTGCGGGCCATCTGCTCACCGGACGCACGATACTTTGCAGCCTTGTCGTTGAAGCCCGACAGGTTGCGAACACCGGCCTTCGACATCAGCTCGTAGCGGCCTTCCATTTCGCGCACGGTCCATTGCAGGGCGTTCACGGCCTTCTTGGGGTCGGTCACGACTGGCGCCAGGAGGTGCGGGATACCTTCATAGATCGAAAGTTCGAGCATCTTCGGGTCAATCATGATGAACCGGCACTGTTCCGGCGTATGACGATACAGCAGCGACAGGATCATCGCGTTGACGCCCACGGACTTGCCTGAACCCGTCGTGCCGGCGATCAGCAGGTGAGGCATCTTGGAAAGGTCGACCACGGTGGGCACACCACCAATGTCCTCACCCAGCGCCATCGGAAGGCTGGCGCGCGTGGCAACATAGGGCTCCGACTGCAGCAACGTGCGCAGGTAAACCGTGTCACGGTCTTCGTTCGGCAACTCGATGCCGATTGCGTTCTTGCCGGGCACCACCGCCACGCGGGCCGAGACAGCGCTCATTGAGCGGGCAATATCGTCAGCCAGCGAGATTACACGCGATGATTTGACACCCGGCGCAGGTTCCATTTCGAACAGGGTAATCACCGGGCCCGGACGCACTTCCTTGATCCGTCCACGGACACCAAATTCCTTCAGCACTTCCGACAGGCGCGCCGCCTTGGCGATCAGGGCTTCTTCATCGACCGTGTCGCCGCGCTCTTCCGGCATCTGCAGCAAGTCGATCGACGGCAGCCGTGTCGCCTTGTTGCGGCGTTCTGTTTTGGTCACGCGCGGAACCGGCGGCTTGGGCGCTGGCTTCGGATTTTTGAAGCGCGTCGTGCGAACAGGCACTTCGTCCGGCTCTTCAAAGTCCTCGTCTTCTTCGTACGCATCCTCTTCGTCGAAGATTTCCTCCAGATCCTCGTCATCCTCATCATATTCGACTTGTTTCTTCGGCTTCCTGAAGAAGCTGCGCGCTTCACCGGAGAGATCGTCTTCCCCCTTCACGACACGCGCCCGATCCGTGATTTCGGATGGACGCCGTTTCGGCGTCAGGAAATGGCCAACTGAGGCGACGAGGCCCAAGACACCTCTGGCCTTGCGCGCGGCCCGCATGCCCGAAGAGGTAGCAGCTTCCTGCAACAGTTGCGCATCGCCGCGCCGGAAGCCCAGCGCCGCAAGAGCGGCCCACAGGGCCGCACCGCCCAGGATGAACCCTGCCCATGTGCCGGGCGACGGCAACAGCAGCGCCTTGAACGGCATCTGGGCATAATGGAAAAGGGCGTCTCCCACGACGCCGCCGAGGCCCGCGCTCAAAGGCCAGGATTCCGGAACCGGCCAACCGGCGAAGCAGGCGGCAGACAGAGGCACGAAACTCGCACCCAGCAGCCAGCGCCGCACGCTGGGCGCGCCGATCAGCACGGCACGCATGGCCCCGCCGATCATCAGCGCCAGTCCGGCTGTCCAACTCGACCAGCCAAATCCCTGGCGCGCAAGATCGGCAAATATCGCGCCAGCGCCGCCAAACAGGTTCTGGACCGCAGAATCCGTCGCCGCATTCCAGCTTGGATCGCTCGGCACATAGGACCCGACACTGCCGCAAACGAACACGCCCGCTCCGAAAGCCGCGGCTCCCGTCAGGATCCTCCAGACCGGATCGCTCGCGGTGGGGACGTCGTCGTCAGTATAGGCGTAATCAGTCATGTGCCGGGGCAACTCCGCTTCTCGGAATGGGAAGTGCCCACATTGCCGGATCAGCCTTAACACCGCGCAAACACGCGGCGGAGCAGTTCGGTGAATACCTTAACGATTTCGGCCCCGGGTTGTGTCCGCCAAAAGCAGCCTCGGTGAAGCATGCGAAGGGCAAATTCTTGCGTTCTGTCGCGCACGACATGGATTTGCAGACCAAATCGGTCGCTGCACATCGGACAGGCACACGAATTTCTCCCCGTATCCATTAGGTCGCTTCGTGCTGGGTACGGAGCTAGCTCAGGTGTGGGAGGGCAACCGGCGTTAACGAGTCTGGCGGCAATGACGCAGGTTTTTAACGCTGAGCCCGATGTGGTTAAGACTCCCATTGCGGCAAACCTGGCCTCCGGGGAGAAGGCTGGCCATTGCCTTCCGGAACGGAAAAGCGCCCCGCAGCCTGAGCTGCGGGGCGCTTTCAAGTGGTTTGGAAAAAACTCCGGCGGATTTGAACCCGCCGGAGTTCGTATTCTCCTGGACGAACCCCTCAGCCCCTGGAGAATTCCGGATAGGCTTCAAGCCCGATCTCTGCCTTGTCGAGGCCCATTTCTTCGTCCTCGAGGCTGCAGCGCACACCGATGGTGAACTTGAGCAGCAGCCAGACAACCGTCGAGGCCGCCATCACGAAGACACCCGTGAGTGCAACGCCGACAAGCTGGCCAACGAAGTTCGGATCACCGGCTTCGTTCGGCATCATGGCCATGCCATGGGTCGCCGGAACGATCATCGTGCCCCAGATGCCGCACACGAGGTGGGCCGGGATGGCGCCGACGACGTCATCGATCTTGAACTTGTCGAGCAGCGGCACGGCGAGGACAACAAGGATGCCGCCGACACCGCCAATCAGTACGGCCTGGCCCATCGTTGGCATCAGCGGTTCAGCCGTGATCGACACGAGGCCGCCAATGGCGCCGTTGAAGACCATGGTCGCATCCACTTTGCCTTTGTAGAGGATCGCCGTCGTGATCATCGCAGCGATCACGCCGCCGACGGCCGCCATGTTCGTGTTGGCGAAGATCTGGGCAACCGAATTGATATCGGCAGCCGTACCCGCCGCCAGCTGCGACGCGCCGTTGAAGCCGAACCAGCCGAACCAGAGGATGAACGTGCCGAGTGCAGCAAGCGGGATGTTCGAACCCGGCATCGGGTTGATCTGCTTGCCGAAATACTTGCCGGTACGCGGACCGATGATGATGGCGCCCACGAGGGCCGCCCAGCCGCCGACCGAGTGAACCAGCGTTGAACCGGCGAAGTCGGAGAACGCCCACTCAGTATCCAGATACCCTGCGCCCCATTCCCAGGACACGACGATCGGATAGATCACGGCTGTCAGGATGGCCGTAAAGATCAGGAAGGGCCACAGTTTCACGCGTTCCGCAACGGTGCCCGAAACGATCGAGGCCGCCGTCGCAACGAACACCATCTGGAAGAACCAGTCGGACGCCGGCGCATAGCCCGCATCGCTCTGGACACTGAGATCACCGCCCGACCAGGGCCCTGGCGTCGTGCCGAGCAGGCCGTTCAGAACGGTTTCAGCCGGATAGGCCATGTTGTAACCGACGACCCAGAACATCAGGCCGGCAATGGAATAGAGGGCGACGTTTTTCGTCGACTGCATGGCGGCATTCTTGGAGCGGACCAAGCCGGCCTCGAGCATGCAGAACCCGGCTGCCATGAGCATCACGATGATGCCACCGATCAGGAACAGGTAGCTATTGTCGACATACGCGCTGGCGCTGCCATTCACACTCTCTTCAAGGGCCGCGAGCCGTGTCGCGAGGTCGTCTTCCTGGGCATAGGCCAGGACCCCCGCTGTAAGCGCGACGGGCAACAATGCCGCCCCGCGCAACCATCTTCCAATCGTCTGGCCCATCTCTGGCCCCTCCTTCGTCAATGACCTGGAGCTCGGGACCCCCCGCGCTCTCCCACGACTGATATGATTGCGGCGCCTGCGGAATGTCGCTCGCCGCACAGGGGTCCGGGCGGATTCACCGTCCACGTGGTCAATCGCTGTGCAGGGTTGCGGCCAATCGCCCAAATCTGCGTCATCGCTGGACGGTTTGGTTACTGCCCCCTACCTAGAAGACATGACTGAAACGCCTGCAGCCCCCTCTCTCAAGGTCGAGTTGGCCGTTATCGGCGCCGGACCGGTTGGCACGTCGCTGGCCATCCTTGCCGCGCGGGCCGGTTTCGCGACCCTGCTGGTCGATGCCCGCGACCCGGCCAAGGCCCCGCCGCCCGACACACGCAATTTCGCCATCGTGCGCGGCAGCTGGCGCCTGCTCGGCGCAGCCGGCGTGCATGCGGCGCTGCAAGGCCAGACACAACCGCTCATGGGCCTTGAGGCCACCGATGGCGGGCGCCACTGGTTTGGCGCGCCCTCTGTCCTGTTTGGTACAGACGACTTGCCAGAAGACGCGCAGGGTGAGCCGCTCGGGCAGATGGTCCCGGCCGCTGCGCTCCAGGCCGCCCTCGACGATGTTGCGGCGGCGACGCCCGGCCTCACCTGGTGGCGAAACACGAAGTTCACCGGCCTCGAAACCCACCGGGCCCATGCGCGCCTCACCCTTGATGACGGCCGCATCGTCCATGCCGGCCTCGTCGGCGCCTGCGACGGCGTGAAATCCGGCGTCCGGACCGCGCTCGGCATCACCACCGAGGGGCGCGCCTATGGCAAATCGGTATTTGCTGCCGATGTTAAGCTTTCACGCCCCCACAAGGGCCTCGCCCGGCAATTGTTTACCCCGGAAGGCCCCTTCGCGACCCTTCCGCTGCCCGGAAATCGGGCAAATCTGGCCTGGTATCTCAAAACCGGCGCTGCCGAAGCCATGGCCGCCTTGCCAACCGAGGCCATCGAAGCCGAGCTTAATGCGCGCTTTGCGGACTTCGCCGGGCCGATGACGCTCGACGGCAAGCCGCTGGCCTATCCCCTGCACCTCCAGATCGCCACATCCATGGTCGGGCCGCGCGCGGCGCTGCTTGGCGATGCCGCCCGTCGGATCAACCCTCTGGCCGGGCAAGGCCTCAATCTCGGCTTCAAGGATGTTGGCGCGCTCGTGGACGTGATGACGGATGCCCGCGACATCGGACTTGATCCCGGCGCCGACACGTCGCTCCAGCGCTACCAGGAATGGCGCCGCTTCGATGCCGCCACGACCGCCATGTTCATGGACGGCGTCGACCGCGTGTTCTCAAACGACAATGCATTGCTCAAACCGCTGCGCGGCCTCGCGCTCATCGCCGCTGGCAAGGTTGGCCCTATCCGCCGCGCCATGGCCCGCCAGGCCAGCGCCGACCAGGCCAGCCTGCCCAGCCTGATGCGCTAGGCGCCGACTGTCAGCCGTTTCAGCAGGTCCCAGGTATAAAGCCCGCTCGAATGCCCGTCGGAAAACACGATCCGAACGGCATAGCGCCCCACGGGCTCGGCCCGCTCCACCATGATATCGGTCGGCACAGGCGGCTGGGCCGGCTTCGGCCCCGATCCATGCCCCTGCACCTCGGCAGACGGGCTGTTCTCGCGCAGGCGAACGAAATCCACCGTGCCCGACGACCCGTCATCGAACGCCGCATCCAACTCCCGCGCGTTCCGCCGGAATGTCAGCCGCACCGGCCAGGCGGGCGCGCTCATGCGTCGTCCCCGTCCGCGATGGCATTGTCCAGGTCACGCGCCTCGTCCGCCAGCATGATCGGAATCCCGCCCCGGATCGGATAGGCCAGCCGCGCCTTCTTCGAAATCAGCTCGCCCGCCGCACGGTCATACGTCAGGGGTTGCCTTGTCACCGGGCAGATCAGGATTTCCAGCAGGCGCGGATCGACCCCCGATCCCCGTTCCGGCTTGGCTCGTGTGTCATCACTCATTCCGGTCGGTCCTACTGCATCGTCCCGGCATCATTGCCGGGCACGTCCATTCTCAACAGGGTGATGAGCGTTTCGGCGCGCGCTTTCAAGCTCGGCGCTTCGATCAGCGCCTGTTTCTCGATCACTGAAAACGGGCAACCCGCGCTAAGCGCATTGACCAGCGTCTCGAGCGGCGCATCTTCCACCGCCGACCAGTCAGCCTGCATCTTGTTGATTTCGACATAGGTTTTCAGCGCGCCGATCAGCCTTTCCCGGCTTGGCAGGCCGATGTCGTTTGCCGCCACGAGGTCAGCCTCGTACGGCGCCCAATCCGGCCGGACCTGGCGATACGGCGTCGTCACGTGCATCTCGTCTCTGATGGCAAACCGCGCGATCCCGGTCAGCGCGATCAGGTAGCGGCCGTCGTCGGTTTCCGCATAACTGGTGATCCGCCCTGCACAGCCGACATCGGCCAGCACAGGCCGCGCCTTCGGCCCGCCCATCGCCTGCACCATGCCGATCAGCCGCGAGCCCGCCATCGCATCGTCGATCATGTTCAGGTAACGCGGCTCGAAAATGTTCAGGGGCAATTCCCAGCGCGGGAACAATATCGCGCCCGGCAGCGGGAACACCGCCAGCGTGTCGGGCAGGTCGCTTGTCTTCCTGTAATGTCCCACGCTCATCGGTCCGGATCCTGTTTCCGTCGGGGATGCGAAAGTGGGCCGAGTGCCGGTCTAGGCAAACATCAGAGATCCCAGCCGGCGCCGGCCCTCAACCGTTGCCGGGTCGCTCGGCCCGGCCGCTTCGAAGACTTGTAGCAGCTTTTCCTTTGCCTTGCCGCCCTCCCAGTCGAGTTTTGCGCCCAGAATGATCAGCAGGTGATCGATCGCGTCCTTGTAGCGCTGGGCACCGACATATTTTTCGGCAAGCTCGAAACGCTTGGCATGGTCGTCCGGCGCGGCAGTTACGGCGCTCAATAGTGCATCGAACTCGCCGGGCGCGTCGTCATCGGCCATCAGTTCGATGGCCGTGCGCACGCCTTTGACGGCGGTGTCATGCTTGGCCGATTCCGGCACCATGTTGAGCGTCGCGGTCGCGCGTTCCTTATCGCCATTGGCTAGGTAACAGCGCGCGAGGCCGGCAATCGCCGCCACGTTCTCGGGGTCTTCCTGGATCACGCTGGCATAGATCTGCGCGGCGGTGCCGATATCGCCGGACTGGCTCGCCGCCTCGGCCTGCACCAGCGCCTCGGCAATCACCTGCGCGCTGTCAGTGCCGCTCAGCAGCTTGTCGATGAATCCCCTGACCTGGCTTTCCGGCAGCGCGCCCTGGAACGCATCCACCGGACGGCCCTTGTCAAAGGCGAACACGGCCGGAATCGACCGGACACCCAACTGGCCCGCATAGGCGGGGTTCTCGTCGATATTGATCTTGACCAGTTTGACCGCGCCCTTCTTGGCGTCGACAACGCGCTCGATCACCGGGCCAAGCTGTTTGCACGGCCCGCACCAGGGCGCCCAGAAGTCGACAATGACAGGCTGCGTGTTGGAGGCCTCGACAACATCGGCCATGAATTCCTGGTCGGTACTGTCCTTGGTATTGAGCGAAGCGGTGTCCGTCATCGATAGGGTTCCTTTATATACGGGCGCAAAGATGGGCGCGGCGGCGCCAATACGCAAGCGGGCGCTGTAATCAGGTTGGAACATCCTGCGCGGTTTGCTGTTCATCCTGCCGTCGGTTGGCGTCTCGTGGCGCGCCAAGCTGAATACAGGCCAACGAATAGCGGCGGAAATACCTTGATCTGGCCCTGTTTAGGTGAGGTTCAGGCCACTAGATTGAAGCTCATGGTCAAAGGAGGCCCACGCTATGATGAACTTGCTGACGACCCTTGGGGCGATCACCGCCCTCGCCACCGCGCCGCTGGCCGTGTCCCTTCAGGGCGCCGCCCCGTCCGTGCCGGCCGTCACCGCACCCGCCGCCCAGACGGCCATGACGGCTGCCGAACGAAGCGCCATCCTCAGGGATGTCTCCAAGGCCATGTCCGACGTGAAGACCGCAAGCGGCCAGTTCGAACAGGTTGCGCCCGACTATTCCGTCTCGACCGGCCGTTTCGCCCTGTCGCGCCCGGGCAAGGTCCGCTTCGATTATGACGACCCGACGCCGCTCCTTATCGTCAGCAATGGCGCAACCGTTGCGCTGCAGGACAGCGAGCTGGAAACAACAGACCGCGTCCCGCTCGGCTCGACGCCGCTCTCGCTCCTGCTCGACGACAGTCTCGACTTCGAGACCGAAGCCCAGGTGCTTGAGGTTGTCCGCAGGGACGGACGCATCGGCGTGACCCTCCAGGACCGTTCCGGCGAAATGGACGGCACGCTCTCGTTGATCCTGTCGGACCTGACCAAGGAACTCATCGGCTGGCGCACGGAAGACAGTGGCGGCAACATCACCTCCGTCCAGCTCATCGGCGTCGAGTATGGCCAGAAGCTCAATCCGCGCCTCTTCATCCTGAAAGACTTCGACGATGAATAAGGCGTCTGCGGCGCGCTTCGGAATACTTGCACCAGAACGCGCGCCGCGGCACTTTTCGATTCTGAAAAACGCAACCATTTAACATAAAATTTACTTGATAATTTTGCGTCGCGTGACATCTTTGCAACTGTCGATGAAGCGGAATACCCCGCGCAGCACTTGACCCCCCGCTGTGAACACCCGCTCCATCGCCGCCGGAACTCCCTTGCCGGCGAGACGTAAAATCTCGCGTCAGGCGCGCCCGAACTCCCCCGCGTTCGGGCGCGTTGACGTTTCGGGGATCAGTGCTAGGCAGACCGAATGGCCAAACCACTCAAGATCGTCAGCTGGAATATCAACTCCGTGCGCCTGCGCGCGCCGAACGTCGCCGACTTTGTCGCCGCCGAGGCGCCGGACGTCATCTGCCTGCAGGAAACCAAGTGCCAGGACGGCGAATTCCCGGAAAAGCAGTTCCGCGAAATGGGCCTCAAGCACCTTGTTCTCAACGGCCAGAAGGGCGGTCATCACGGTGTCGCCATCGCCTCGCGCCTGCCGCTGGAACGCGTCGACGTGCCGGACCTTTGCCGCGAAGGCCATGCCCGGGCCATCGCTGCGCGCTTGAACGGGCTCGAAATCCACAATATCTACCTGCCCGCCGGCGGCGATGTGCCCGACCCTGTCGCCAATGACAAGTTCGCCCACAAGCTCGATTTCCTCGCAAAGCTGGGCAAGGGCTACAAGAAACTGCCCAAGGCGTCCCGCATCCTTGTCGGCGACCTCAATGTCGCCCCGCACGAGAACGATGTCTGGTCGCACAAGCAGCTCCTGAAGATCGTCTCGCACACGCCGGAAGAAACCGAATTGCTGGAAGATTCCCGCAAGACAGCCGGCTTCGCCGACATTGCCCGCATGGCGGTGCCGGACGAGCAGAAGCTGTATTCCTGGTGGAGCTATCGCGCCAAGGACTGGGCCGCCTCGAACAAGGGCCGCCGCCTCGACCATATCTGGGCCAATCCCGACGCCCTCGCGAACACCAAACTCGATTCCTACCGCGTCCACCTCCCTTGGCGCGGCGGCTGGAAACCCTCCGACCACGCCCCGATCAGCGTGAAGGTGAGTGTGTAAATTTGATCATTCCGCTCGAAATAGCGTATCCTTGTTAGTCCACACCTTGCATGCACCCGATACAGGGATCAGGTCCTGCGACCCCTCCGTGTGAAAATCTTCCACGCGGCAAAGTTCCACCCTCATGCGATTGCTCCGGCTAAGAACACCCACCGAATGCATGCGCTCGAAACAGTTTGACAGTTCGATCCACCCGTCTTGCAGGAGTGAGGTTGAGTTGGTCGATGTGTTGGCGGCTTTGAATGCATATGCCACAGACTTGCCGTTGATCGTCACGCGAACCTGTGCGCCCGCTCTCGCACCGCACGGTCCTCTCCCGGAAATTCGATTTCGCCCTTCTACGATGACTTCAGCGTCCGGCAGTTTACAGACAAACGGCTCTTCCTCGAGCTGACTAGGAAAGTAGACATTCTGTCCGATCACCTCGCCCTCTTCCTTTTCAAAATTCTGGAAATAATTCTGTTGTGAGAGAAGTTCGAAATGACCCTCATGCGGGTCGCAGGTGAGGATCGCGCTGCCATCCCGCCAATTGTCTGCGTAGGCAGCCAGCGCTGATGACGTCATGACGAAGGCAATCACCAACAATCGAAACAATGGCATTTCTCCTTCACAACGGGACCTGAGCGACGGCACGCCCCTCCCCTCTAGATTGATCACCAGATTGCGAACGATTTATGGCGACATGACACGTCCCGCTCCTCCCGTTTCCCAATCGCACACCCAGTCCTCCCCCCCGATGACCCCTACGAAGGCAGGGGTCCATGGACTGGCGGCGCTCCAAGGTGCGATGGGAAAGCCCTGTCCATGGATACCTGCCTTCGCAGGTATCTTCGGCAAACAAGATGCCCCCGCTCTCCACCCCCTTATCCAACCCATACGCCGCTCGCGTTATACTGCGCCACATGAGCCATCCGTCCGACTTGATCCATCACGGCCTCGAACAGGCCCGCCTCGCGCTGTGGGCGGTGATCAACATGACCAATGCGCACCTGCGTCCGTTGACGCTGAAACGCAGCCTGAAGCGACGGGCCTCCGGGCGGCTGAAACAGCTCGAAATCATCGTGCGGCGGTTGCTCACCCTGATGGCGCTGGCCCTCACCCTTGCCCCGGTCCGACCGCGGACGTGCCTCACCCCTGCCACCCCCACGACGCTCCCCGAGGGCACCGAGCTCGTCACCTTCCCGGCCCCGTACCGTTTCGCCCTGTCGGGCCGGGTGCAGCCCGAGGTCGACCCCGAAGCCTCCGTGCTGTTTCCGGAGAGCTTTCGTGCCTCCGGCCCGGTCCCCGCCGCGCCCTTCCTCGCCCGTGTCAGCGCCCTCTACAAAGTGCTGGAAGCGCCGGACCTCTATACCAAGCGCCTCGCACGCAGCCTCGCCCGCCAGCAAAAGCGCGGCGACCCCAAACCGGTCGCAATGCCCATGGCCAGCGCGTACCGCCTCCGCCCCGAACTCGGCGCGATCACCTCGGCCCTGCCGGTCCTGCTCAATGCGGCCCTCGAAAAATGGGACAATTCAAGCTGAGTCCGACAGGCTTGTCAGACAGGCATGCCGGGCACCGGGAGGTGTTTCCGGGTACACCCGCATCTCTCCCCCCGATGATACCTGCGAAAGCAGGTATCCATGGACGAAGGGCGCCGCAGGGGCCGGGGGAAATGCCAGTCCATGGACCCCTGCCTGCGCAGGGGCCTGCGGGGATGGTGGAATGATGTTATTGGCGGCTCATGCTGAGCGCTTGAAAAGCATGCCCTAAGGCTGCAGCCGGTAGCCCCCCGCATCGGTTAGCAAGAGGCGCGCATGTGACGGGTCCGGCTCAACCTTCTGCCGCAGGCGGTAGATATGGGTTTCCAGCGTGTGCGTTGTCACGGCGGCATTGTAGCCCCAGACTTCCGAGAGGAGTTCCTCGCGCGCCACCGGCTTGCCGCCCGCGCGGTAGAGGTATTTCAGGATATTGGTTTCCTTCTCCGTCAGGCGCACCTTGCGGCCCTCGGCTGTCACCAGAAGCTTCATCGACGGACGGAAATCATACGGGCCGACCTGGAACGTCGCGTCCTCGGACTGTTCAAAGCTGCGCAAATGCGCCCGCACCCGCGCCAGCAGGACCGAGAACTTGAACGGCTTGGTGACATAGTCATTCGCCCCGGAATCGAGCCCGAGGATCGTGTCGGCATCGCCATCCTGCCCGGTCAGCATGATGATCGGCGCGCGCACGCCTTTCTGCCGCATCAGCTTGCAGGCCTCGCGGCCATCCAGGTCCGGCATTTCGACATCCAGCAGGATCAGGTCGATCCGCTCGGCCACGGCCGTCGCGACGCCATCGCGGGCATTTTCCGCCTGCAATGTCTCGAACCCGTCATGCAGCTCGAACTGCTCGGCCAGCGCTTCGCGCAGGTCATTATCGTCATCCACCAGCAGGATTGTCTTCTTTGCAGACATTTTCCGCTCCATTCCGTCCAATTTCGCCTTGCACATATCCAAGACAGCAACAGATGTCATAAGAATGTGGCCGACAGGCGATCACAACACAGGGAGATGCGCGTGAACAGCCACTTCATAGCCCGCGCAGACGGCAGCTTCTTCGGCATGGATTTCGCCTGCCGCTGCGCCGTCGGCAAGGGCGGCGTGATCGGCGCCGACCTCAAACGCGAAGGTGACGGCGCCTCGCCGATCGGAATCTGGGAAACCCGGCGCCTGTTCTACCGGCCGGACCGGACCCAGCCGCCAGAAACGCGCCTGCCGAAAGTCCCGCTGCGCCCCGATGACGGCTGGTGCGACGCACCGGGCGACCCGCTCTACAACCGCCCGGTCGCCCTGCCCTACCCGGCCTCGGCCGAAAAACTCTGGCGCGCCGACCATGTGTACAACCTCGTCGTGGAGCTCGGGTACAATGACGACCCGGTCGTTCCGGGCAGCGGCAGCGCGATTTTCCTGCATCTCGCCCGCGAAGACTACAAGCCGACCGAAGGCTGCGTTGCCCTCGCCGAGCCGGACCTGCGCACGGTGCTGCGCTTCCTGACGCCGGACTCACGCATCGAAATTGTGCTCTAGCGCGCCCCGAACAAGGCCGTCCCGACCCGCACATGCGTCGCGCCGAAACTCGCGGCGAGCTTGTAGTCGCCGCTCATGCCCATGGACAGGCCTGTCAGGCCGTGCCGCCGGGCGAGCTTCGCCAGCAGCGCAAAATGCGGCCCGGCCGGCTCATCGACCGGCGGTATGCACATCAGGCCCCGCACATCGAGGCCGCATTCCCCGACCGCCACCCTCAGGAGGTCTGCCAGCCCATCCGGCGTGACGCCCGCCTTTTGCGGCTCCTCGCCCGTATTAACCTGAATGAACACGGCGGGCCGCCGGCCCGTTGCCGCCATCGCCTTGGCCAGCGCCCGCGCCAGCTTGTCCCGGTCGAGAGTCTCGATCACGTCGAACAGGGCCACCGCATCCTCCGCCTTGTTGGTCTGCAGCGGTCCGATCAGGCGCAGTTCCAGTTCAGGGTACTGGCCGCGCCGCTCGGCCCAATGCGCCTGCGCCTCCTGCACCCGGTTCTCACCGAACACGCGCTGGCCCGCCGCCAGCATCGCGTCGATCTTTTCATCAGGCTGGGTTTTCGTCACGGCAACAAGGCTGGGCGGCGGGCTCGCGGCCTGCGCCAGCTCTGCCAGAATTTCGTCGCGCCGCTTGGCAAGGGGAATGGAAACCGTATCAGTCATGCTGATGACGTTGAAACGCCAATCCTCGCCAAAGCGCAAGCTTCTGGCCGCCGCCCGCGCGGCTTCGGCGCACCTACCGCAAGGCATTCCGCCGGTCCTGTTCCTGACAGATCCCGCACGCACGCCCGATCCGGTCAAGATAGCTCACTCGCTGCCGCCCGGCTGGGGCGTCATCTATCGCCATTTCGGTGCACCGGATGCCGAAAGGATTGCGACAGAGCTTGCTCACGTCTGCCGGGCGCGCAAGCTGCGCCTGCTTATCTCTGCCGATCCGGTTCTTGCGATGGCTGTTGGCGCTCCGGGCGTTCACTGGCCGAATGCCCGGCTTGGCGCCTCCCGGAAATGGCGCGGCGCATTCGCGCTGATGACTGCCAGCGCCCATTCACCTGCAGAGCTTCGCGCGATCACGAAATATCCGGTTGATGCAGCGCTGCTTTCGGCGGTTTTCGCGTCCGCCAGTCCGACCGCCGGGCGTCCCATCGGACCGCTGAAACTCCGGCAGATAGCGCAGTCCGCCTCTTGCCCCGTCTTTGCCCTTGGCGGGGTTACAGCAGAAAATGCCAAGCGGGTTTCCGGGTTTTCAGGTTTGGCATCAGTGGGCAGCCTGTCTCAAACGGACTGACGACCAGAAAATCAGAACTTGAATGCAGACTTGAGCCGGATGCCGGTCTCAAGCTGGCTGTCTTCCCACTGGGATGTATCGTTCAGGCGTTCGGCGCCGACGCTGACTTCACCGCCGACCGAGAATCGCGGCGTCACGCGGAATGTGGCACCAGCCTGCATCTGTTCGCGCGGTAGCGGAGACGAGTTCGGCCGGGTCAGCATGTCGAGATTCAGCTGCCAGCGCGCATTTCCACCAAACTGGACGGAAAAGTCGTCCGTCGGCTCAGGCTGCCAGACAGGCTTGGTGTCTGCCGGCTTGGGCTGGGCAAACTGGCGATACCAGTCTGCCTCGGCCGCCTTGCTTTCCGACAGGGAGGGCGCCTGGACCTTGAGCACATCACCGGGCACGACCGGATCGGCCATCGCCGGCAAAGCCAGCATGGCTGAAATCAGTGTGATCGAGAGAATCAAGCCCGGTTTCATTTCCTACACCTTCCCGCACAAGAATAGTCATCCCGCCCGGTTAAGAGAAGATTAACATTCTGACAGGGGGCCAAATTAAAGCGATAGTGTGATTTCTAACACAACACCGTCGGAAGAATCCCGATTTGGAGGCACTGGCAACGGGCCAACTCGCCTTTCACGCAGTGTCTGGCTGCGGTAACCCCCGCCAATCCGCAAGCCTTCGGCCACATCCCTGGCTGCGCCGATACTCCATGATTCGCTTTCCAGACCCGTCGCATCATCGCGGGCTTCGCCATAGTCCAGCCCGAAATCGAGCGAATAGGCCCGTTTCGTCGCGCCGATCGTCCATGCTGAATAGTCGCCCGGGCCGTTTTCGACGCCATTATTGCTTCCCAGAACGCTCGCACCGATCGTCACTGTTTCGAATTCGGCGGACACACCGGCAGACCAGGTCTCGACCGTCCCGTAATTATCGGGCCTGATCACTGAACTCACATCGGCGCGGCTATAGGCGAGCGCGGCCTGCAGCCTCACGCCGCTTTCGCGCAGCCTGCGCGAAACATTGACGGCCATTTCGGCTGCGGAATCGACACTGAGCTGCGGATTGCCAGCCACCTGCCGTGCCGGGTCGCGGTCGAGGCCCCGCACATCCGCTGTCGGCGTGTAGGACACGCCTGCCCTCACGCCCAGGATTCGCGGGCTGGCATAGCTGATCTTCAGTGCCGGTCCGGTCAGGTCATGGTCCGTTCGCACATAGGCCTGCCCGGTCGGATCCAGAACGGGATTGGCCGTCGACGCCTTCACGAACACGCTCGGCGCGCCTTCATGGAAACGCGCTGCGACGCCCTTGTCCCGGCCCAGCCGCACCTCGCCATAACCGCCTTCGGCATACACATAGGCGAGCTCCAACTGCCCGCGCGCACCGATATGCTCGCCCGCCGCGCCTGTCGCCAGCCCGCTGAAGCCGCCTTGCCATACATCTGGCGCTCCCCCGGCACCACCACCGGGAACCCCCGTGAATCCGGCCCGGCCCGGGTGGTCGCGCTGCACTTCAAACCGCCCGACAGCGCCAATCTCCAGGCCGCTATCCAGCACCCGGTTGGTGGACAGGCCGAACGCGCCCAGATAGGTCACTGGCGCTGCGCCTGCCGTCGAGCCAGCGACCGCAGCTTCGGCTTCGCTTTTGGTCTCCCAGACGTCCCACTCGTCCTGCGCCTGCGCATGGCCGGTCATCGCGCCCAGTATTGCCAGCAGTGTCAGCGGTGTCAGCGGTTTCCACATTGTCTCTCTCCTGCAAACACCATCCGCTCTGTTAGGCATATCAGCACTGGCGAGCCCGGACTCCCCTTGTTATACAAACCCTCGTCAACAAGGTCTTGCACTCAGGAACAATCTTCATGGTCAAACACATAATCACCGCTGCCCTGGCGGGCTTGCTGATCGTTTCCGGCTGCCAATCGGGCAACAGCAAGAAGAACGAGAGCCAGATCACGCAGAAGAATATCGGTACGGTCAATCCCTACCTGTGGCGTGCCGCGCTGGATACGTTCGAGAACATGCCGGTCCAGAGCGCCGATCCTGTCGGCGGTCTCGTCGTCTATGACTGGAAGTCGTTCCCGGATTCGCCAGATGAGCGCATCAAGGCAACCGTCTACATTCTCGACACCCGTCTTCGCGCCGACGGCGTCAAAGTGGCGGTCTTCCGCCAGACCAATCAGGACGGGACTTGGACTGATGCGAGCGTCGATCCAGAGACCGGAATCCAGCTTGAAAACAAGATCCTTCAACGTGCCCGCACGCTCAAGGCGTCACAAATCGGCTAGAAAGCCAAGCACCAGACCTCTTTAAAGGAGCGGGACATGGCCACCCGTTACGATCCGCAGGCCGCGGAAACCAGATGGCGTGCCAAGTGGGACGCAGCAGACCTGTTCAAGGCGAAATCGCCAGCCGAGGCGGGCGACGCGCCCAAGGCGTACATCCTCGAAATGTTCCCCTATCCGTCTGGCCGGGTGCATATGGGCCATGTGCGCAACTATGCCATGGGCGATGTTGTTGCCCGCCATCGCCGCGCCAACGGATACAATGTCCTCCACCCGATGGGCTGGGACGCATTCGGCATGCCTGCCGAGAATGCAGCACTGCAGCGCGGCGTTCATCCGGGAAAGTGGACCTACGAAAACATCGCCGCCATGCGGACGCAGCTGAAAAAGCTCGGCCTGTCTCTCGACTGGAGCCGCGAATTTGCCACATGCGACCCGGAATATTACGGCGCCCAACAGGGCCTGTTCCTCAAGATGCTGGAAAAGGGCCTCGTTTATCGCAAGGCCAGCAAGGTCAACTGGGACCCGGTCGACAACACCGTTCTGGCCAATGAGCAGGTTGTCGATGGCCGGGGGTGGCGCTCAGGCGCCATCGTCGAACAGCGCGAGCTGACCCAGTGGTTCTTCCGCATCACGCATTATGCCGACGACTTGCTGGACCAGGTCCAGAAGCTGGAGCGCTGGCCGGAAAAAGTCCGCACCATGCAGGCCAACTGGATCGGCCGGTCCGAAGGCCTGCAGATGCGGTTCGAATTCTCTGGCGAAAAGCCTGATGGTTTCGAGCGCGGTGTGGAGATTTTCACCACCCGCCCCGACACGCTGTTCGGAGCGAGCTTTATCGCCCTGTCGCCCGACCATCCGCTGACGGTGCAGCTGGCGCAGGACAATAAAGCGCTCACGGATTTCCGCGCCGAATGCGCCTCTATGGGCACCAGCGAGGAAGCCATCGAGAAAGCGCCGAAGCTTGGCTTCGATACCGGCCTCACCGTCCAGCATCCGTTCGAACCGGGCCGCACCCTGCCCGTCTGGGTCGCCAATTTCGTACTGATGGGATACGGCACCGGCGCCATATTCGGCTGCCCTGCGCACGACCAGCGCGACATCGAATTTGCGCGCAAATATGGCCTGCCCGTCACGCCGGTTGTCCTGCCGCCTGATGCCGACCCGGCAACATTTGATGTTGAGGACGATGCCTATACCGGGCCTGGCACGATTTTCCATTCCGGCTTCCTCGATGGCATGACCATCAACGACGCCAAGCGGACGGCCACTTCGAAGATCGAATCCCAAGGGCTCGGCGAAGGCAAGGTGAACTATCGCCTGCGCGACTGGGGCGTTTCACGCCAGCGATATTGGGGCTGCCCCATTCCGGTTGTGCACTGCGACGCCTGCGGGATCGTCCCCGTGCCAGCGTCCGACCTGCCCTTGCGGCTGCCGGATGACGTGACTTTCGACAAGCCCGGCAATCCGCTGGAACGCCACCCGACATGGAAGGACACCGCCTGTCCGACGTGTGGCGGAAAGGCTCGCCGCGAAACCGATACGCTCGACACGTTTGTCGATAGTTCCTGGTATTATGCCCGGTTTGCCAGCCCCGACGACAAGGCCGAGCGCGCCTATTGGCTGCCCGTCGACCAATATGTCGGCGGCGTCGAGCATGCCGTCCTGCACTTGCTCTATGCCCGGTTCTTCGCCCGCGCGATGCGCGATGTCGGGGAACTGGACCTGCCGAGCGGCGAGCCGTTCGCGGGCCTGTTCACTCAAGGCATGGTGACGCATGAGACATACAAGTCTGCAAATGGCGACTGGCTGGAGCCTTCCGAAGTAGAGCTCAAGGAAGGCGCCTGGATCGAGGTAGCCACCGGCAAGCCTGCAAGCGTTGGCCCGATCGAGAAAATGTCGAAGTCGAAGAAGAACACGGTCGACCCCGACGCGATCATTCAGGCCTTCGGCGCAGATACTGCACGCTGGTTCGTGCTGTCTAACTCGCCGCCCGAACGGGACGTCGAGTGGACACAGGCAGGCGCTGAAGGGGCCGCGCGTTTCGTGCAGCGCATCTGGAGTGTCTTCGACGCGCTTCCGGAAACCGCTGCCCCTGAATTGGGCGCAGACGATAACTCGGTTGCCTTGCGCAAAGCGTCGCACAAGGCCGTCGCAGCCATCGACAAGGCAATTAACGAGTTCCGCTTCAACTCCGCCGTCGCCAGCATCCATGAATGGGTCACGGCGCTGAAGAAGGCCGAAGCGGATTCCGGCTCGATCCTCGGTGCCCGGTTCGAAGGGGCTTCCATGCTCGCCCGGTGCCTGACGCCGTTCATGCCCCACCTGGCTGAGTCCTGCTGGGAGCGTATCGGCGGCGCAGGCTTTGTTTCTGCTGCGGCCTGGCCCGCGCCGGACCCTGCCCTGCTGGTCGATGACAGCGTGACCATGGCTGTTCAAGTGAATGGCAAGCGCCGTGGTGAAATCACTGTGGCCAAAGCGCTTTCGAAGGATGAGGTCGAGGCGGCTGCTTTTGCTGAACCGGATATTGCCGCCTTCCTGAGCGGCAAGTCGGTCAAGAAAACCATTGTCGTTCCCGGCCGCATCGTGAATATCGTGGTCGCATGAAACAGCTCGTCGCCTCCCTCTTCCTGTTTTCCCTGGCTGCCTGTGGCTTCCAGCCCGTCTATGCGCCAGGTACGAGCGCGCTCGCTGCAGGTGGTCCCATCACTGTCGAGCCCATTCGCGGTCGGTCCGGGTACTTGCTTAGGCGTGCGCTGCAGGAAGAGCTCGCGATCGGACTACCGGGCGTGACCGAACCTGCAACGCTGAACGTGATCCTGAAGGACAACCTGACGCGGCTTGCGTTCAAGCCCGACGGCGCGGCGTCCCGCTCCAGTATTACTGCGTCCGGGCGATATGTGCTGGCGCGCGATAGTGGGGCGGTCTCGGGCGTGGTCGACGCCCAAACCGATTTCACGGTTCCCCCATCGGCGCCCTATGGCGACATCGCGGCTCAAACCAGCGCTTATGACCGCACCATGCGTGAACTCGCGAAACGCATTGTCGACGATTTGCGACTACAGCTCTCAGCCGGCTGATGCTGCTAAAGGGCAAGCAGGCAGTCACCTTCTCCCGCCGACCCGACCCGGCGATCTGGGCGGTTCTGGCGTTCGGCGAGGATGATGGCCTGGCGAGCGACGCCTCTGCCAGTCTGATCAAGGCCTGGGCCCCGAAAGCTGGCGAACTCGAAGTGTCGGTTCTGGATGATGATGCGATCAGGAAAGACCCTTCGCTCCTGTTCGACAATCTCGAAGCCGTGTCGCTGCTGGGCGACCCGCGCGTCATTCGTGTCCGTACCAATGGAGACAAGATCGCAGCGCTTCTCTCGGAAGCCATAGCGGAAGGCGACAAGACCGAGCAACGCTACGCTGCAAAACTGGTCATCGAAGCAGGAAGCCTCGCCTCGAAATCCAAGCTGCGAGCCGCAGCCAGTACAGCCAAGAAAACCGCCTGCCTTCAGCTGTTTGCCGACGAAGCCGGGGATATCGAGGAGCGCGTGAAAGCAGCGCTCATGGATGTCGGCGCAACCATAGAGCCCGCCGCACTTCACGCCTTTACCGGCGACCTGCCCGGCCACCGCGGCATCGCCAATTCTGAAATCGACAAGCTGGCGCTCTACGCGCGTGGATTGGGACGCGATGTCATGCTCGCCGATATTCGTGCCCTGTCCGCGACCGACATCGATCACGACCTGTCGGCCGCGATCCGGGCAACGCTCGCCGGTGATCTCATCGCCGCGAATACCGCCTTGCAGCGCCTCGAGATCGCCGGAACGTCAGCCATCTCCATCCTGCGCGCACTGCAGAGCGAGACGCTACGCATGCTGGACGCACACAAGCGGATGGCTGCGGGAGAAGGCTCCCCGGGCATGAAGCTCCGTCCGCCGGTCTGGCAAAGTGACTGGCCGGCTTTTCGGGGGCGTCTCGGCAAGTGGCCACAAAAGCGGCTGCTGCGCATTCTTGAGCGCATCTATGATGCAGAACATCAGGCGAAGTCCGGGTCCGGAAGCGCCGACCCTGTTGTTCGTGTACTGATGAATGAGCTTGGCAAGGCGGCGGCCAACGTCGCCTGACCCGGGTCTAGCGCTTGGCCGTCAGGCGCCGGCACACATCGTCCAGCTGTTCGAGGTCGCGATAGCGGATGCGCAACTCGCCGCCATCCTTGCCATGCCGGATGTCGACGGCAAGGCCGAGCGTCCGTGTCAGGTCCGCTTCGAGCGCTTCTGTATCGACGTCTTTTTCCATCCCCGGCGACTTAGCCGGCCTGGTCTCGCTCGTTCCGCCTTCGCGCGCATCCTTCGCACGCGACTCGACATCCCGCACGCTCAGGCCCTTTTCGGCCGCCATGCGAATCAGCGCCTCCGGATCGGGCGCACCCAGCGCAGCACGCGCGTGACCCGCACTGAGTTTGCCCTCCCGGACAAACGCACGCGCGCTTTCCGGCAATTGCAGAAGCCTCAACGTGTTCGCGATATGAACCCGGCTCTTGCCGACACTCTGCGCCAGGCTGTCCTGCGTGCGCCCGAAACGCTTCATCAGCGCTTCATAGGCTTCCGCTTCCTCGATCGGGTTGAGGTCTGCGCGCTGGACGTTTTCGATGATGCCGATCTCAAGCAGTTCGAGCTCGTCGATCTCGCGCACCAGTGCCGGAATGGACTTCAAACCGGCCATCTTGGCAGCCCGCCACCGGCGCTCGCCTGCGATAATCTGGAACTTGCCGCTGTCCTTGGGGTCCGGGCGGACGAGGATTGCCTGGAGGACCCCCTTGGTCTTCAACGATTCCGCTAGCTCCTGTAGCGCAGTCTCATCGAACGTGCGGCGCGGCTGGGCCGGATTGCGCCGGATCAGCTCGATGTCGATCTCGTTCGAGACCGGCGCCGGCGTGCTCTTGCCTTCTGTCGTCGGCACAGCGCCAACAGCATCAATCTCGCCCATCAGGGCAGACAGGCCGCGGCCAAGGCGTGAGGGTTTGCTCTTTGCGTCTTCCGTCATCTCGTTCAGGCCGCCCTCGCCTTCTCGCGCTGCAGGACTTCCGATGCGAGACGGATATAGGCCTCGCTGCCGGGACACCGATAATCATACAGGAGCGCGGGCTTGCCGAATGAAGGCGCCTCAGACAGGCGCACATTTCGCGGGATGACCGTATTGTAGACCTTGTTGCCGAAATGCGCCCGGACCTGGTCTGCGACCTCGTCCGACAGGTTGTTGCGGCGGTCGTACATGGTCAGTACCACGCCCTGGATCTCGAGCGTTGGGTTCAAACCCGACCGGACCGCATCCACAGTGCGCATCAGTTGCGACAGGCCTTCAAGCGCCAGGAACTCGCACTGCAACGGCACCAGGAGCGCATCAGCTGCCGTCATGGCATTCATCGTCAGCGCCGACAGGGATGGCGGGCAGTCGATCAGGATATAATCGTATTTTACCAGCCCGCCCTGCTCGGCCCGGTCTACATAGGTCATCAGGGCATCGCGCAGCCGGTACGAACGCCGCGCGTCAGTCGCGAGTTCGGTCTCGACGCCCGACAGGTTCTCATCGCCGGGAATGATGTCCAGGCGCGGAACGATGGTCGACAGGACCGTTTCTTCCATCGGAACCCGGTCCACCACAAGATCGTAGCTTGTCAGCAGCCGGTCTGCCCGGGAAATACCAAGTCCCGTCGAGGCATTACCCTGCGCATCGAAATCGACTATCAAAACGCGACGACCAACGGCCGCCAGCGCTGTGCCCAGATTGATAGAGGTCGTCGTCTTGCCGACGCCGCCCTTCTGGTTCACCACCGCAAAAATCCTAGGCTTCGTCGCCACCGCGCAACTCCCTTACAATCAATACGACACCCGATCCGCCACTCCGGCTCGGAATCGCCTCATACGCGAAGTTCCACCTTTGTCGGGCTTCCGTCAATTCCTCTTCCCAGCGTTCGCCCTTGAGGAACAGCCCCATTGCACCTTTTTTCAGCCAAGGCGCGGCATAATCGAGAAGGCGCGGCAATGGCGCAAACGCCCGCGCTGTCACAATATCTGCAGGTCCAGCCTCTGCTGATTCAACTCGTCCCTGGACGACGTCGGCCGAAAGGCCAGCCGCCAGTATCGCCGCGCGAAGGAACGCTGCCTTTTTCCCGACGCTCTCGATCATCGTGACATGCCCGTTTGGGCGCGCCGCCGCGATGATCAACCCGGGAAAACCGGCCCCCGAACCGAGATCCACAACGCGCGCGTCTTCGGGAATGTGATCCAGCAATTGGAGGCAATCCCAGACATGCCTTTGCCAGATATGCGGCCATTCTCGTGGCCCGATCAGATTGCTTTTTTGCCGCCAGAAATCGAGCGTAGCGATGACGGCATCGAGGCGTTCGAGCGTTTCACGTGAAACATCGTGGGCGGCAAGGAATACCGCTCGGTCATTCCCATTGTTCATCGGTCATACCGCCTTTGCGCGGCGTTTGACGTGGCTGAGCAAAGCTGTCAGGGCGCCGGGCGTCACGCCCTCGATACGCCCGGCCTGTCCAAGGGTTGCCGGACGGATCGCTTCAAGCTTCTGACGGACTTCATTCGACAGGCCGCCGACCGCCGCATAGTCGAGTCCGTCCGGAAGCGCGAGGCTTTCGTCCCGGCGAAGCGCCGCGACATCGGCGGCCTGGCGCTCAAGGTATCCGGCATACAGGGCTTCGATTTCTAATTGGGCTGCGATTTCTGCCGGAACATTCGCGAGGCCTGGCCAGACGGTCGCCAGTTCGGCGAACCCTATTCCCTTATAGGCGAGATATTCCCAGGCTGATCGTACGCGACCGTCTTGATTGATCTCCCATCCCGCCTGGGCCGCCTTGGCCGGAGACAGCGTGAGAGATTGCAGTCTTTCCCGGGCCCCGGTTAATGCATCTTGTTTCACGTGAAACACTTTGGCCCGAATCCGGCCCACAATCCCCGAATCGAGGCCTTTTTGGGTCAAACGCTGGTCCGCATTGTCGGCGCGAAGCGCCAAGCGGTATTCAGCGCGAGACGTGAACATCCGATACGGTTCGGTGACGCCCCGTGTCACAAGGTCATCAATCAAGACCCCGATATAGGCCTCAGCCCGGTCAAACGTGACCGCCTCCTGCCCATCCGCCCGGCGCGCTGCGTTCATGCCCGCAACGAGCCCTTGTGCGCCGGCTTCTTCATATCCGGTGGTGCCGTTGATCTGCCCGGCAAGATAAAGTCCAGGCAATGCGCGAACCTCCAGTGACTGGGTCAGGGCACGCGGATCGACGTAATCGTACTCGATTGCATAGGCATACTGGCGGATCACGACATCTTCCAGCCCCGGTATCGTCCGGATAAAGGCGTCCTGGACGGCTTCTGGCAGCGAAGTCGAAATGCCGTTCGGATAGACGGTATCGTCCTCCAGTCCTTCCGGCTCGAGGAATATCTGGTGACGATCACGATCCGCGAACCGATCGACCTTGTCTTCAATCGAAGGACAATAGCGCGGGCCGCGCCCGGCAATCGCGCCGGAATACACAGCTGATTGTCCAATGTTTTCGGCAATGATGGCGTGCGTTTCCGGCGTCGTCCATGTGATGCCGCAGGCAACCTGTGGCACGCGGATCTCGTCAGTCAGGTAAGAGAATGGCACTGGGCGCTCATCTGCCGCCTGCATTTCCAACCGGTCCCAGTGAATCGTCTTGCCGTCCAGGCGCGCTGGTGTGCCCGTCTTCAAACGCCCCATCGGAAGTCCGAGCGCGTAGAGACGGTCCGACAGCCCTATCGCCGGTGCTTCTCCAGCGCGGCCGGCCGGGATTCGCTTCTCTCCTATATGGATCATGCCCTTCAGGAATGTCCCGGTCGTGATGACGACCTTGCTTGCGCGGTATGACTGTCCGGTCAAACCGGTCACACCCGCCAGAACCCCGTTTTCCAGGATCAGGTCCTCGGCACCATCCTCCACAATCGTCAGGTTTGGATAATCCGCCAGTTCAGCCTGCATGGCTTCACGGTAAAGCGCCCGGTCAATCTGCGCACGCGGGCCCCAAACGGCGGGCCCTTTCGAACGGTTGAGCATTCGGAACTGGATACCGGCCTTGTCCGCCATTCGGCCCATCAGGCCATCCAGCGCATCAATCTCACGCACAAGGTGTCCCTTGCCGAGCCCTCCAATGGCCGGATTGCAACTCATCTCGCCGATGGTTGAACGCTTGTGCGTGACCAGCGCCGTGCGCGCACCATAGCGCGCCGCTGCCGCAGCTGCTTCACAGCCAGCATGGCCGCCGCCAATTACAATCACATCAAATTCGTCTGGCTTCGCCATCACGTCCGCGCCTCAGGAAACAGGATCTTGTTGCGGACATATAACCGCGCGGCCGCCTAAACCCTAGGGGTCATTTGCCGATGCAGAACGCGGAGAACACAGCGTCCAATACGTCCTCAACACCCACAACACCAATTATGGAGCCCAGCTGGCGCAGTGCCATGCGCACGTCTTCAGCGGCCAGTTCGGCCCCGACTCCTTCGGACAAGGCAACCCGCGCCGCCACCAGGTTGGACAATCCATCCTCCAATCTCGCCCGGTGCCGCTGCCGCGTGATGACCGGCGCTTCGACCGACCGGGCGTGGTCAGCAACAAAGCCTGCGATCGCTTGTTCCAGAGCATCGACGCCAACGCCTGCTTTCGCGGAAATGACATGGTCGGCATCAATAGAGGAGGGGGTTGAGCCAAGGTCTGCCTTGTTCAGGACGACTAGGTCTTGCGTCTTTCGGTAGTCCGTAGACAGAACACTTATATCTGGCGCTTCAGCATCAATCAGGAACAGTCGCAGGTCCGCGTCCCGTGCGGCCATCTCCGCGCGACGCACGCCCTCGGCTTCAATTTCGTCTTCGGTAACACGCAGACCAGCCGTATCGGCGATCCAGACGACATGCCCGCCCAGCACCCGGCGCACCTCGATCACATCACGTGTCGTACCGGCTTTCGCGGTCACGATAGCTGCCTCACGCCGCGCCAGCCGATTGAGCAAGGTCGACTTGCCGGCATTCGGGGCGCCGATAATGGCAACCCGAAACCCGTCCCGGATTCGTTCGCCAATCCCGCCATCGCCCAGAGCCTCGCTGATCTCGGCGATCACGCGATCGAGTTTCAAGAGGATTGGCGCGGTCGTCTCCTGCGGGGCATCGCCCTCGTCCGGAAAATCGATGGCAACTTCAACAAGCGCCAGGACGCCTGTCAGTTCAGCGCGCCATTCTGCATAGGTTTCAGACAGTCCGCCGCCGAGCTGGCGCAACGCCTGTGCCTTCTGTGCCAGCGTTTCAGCTTCAATAATGTCGGCGACGCCCTCAGCTTCCGTCAGGTCCAGCTTGCCTGCCTCGAAAGCCCGGCGCGTATATTCACCGGGCTCGGCGATGCGCACACTTTCATGGGATGTCATTGCGCCCAGCGCATGCTCGACAACAGCCGCGCCGCCATGGAGGTAGAGTTCCAGCGTGTCTTCGCCGGTATAACTGCCCGGTCCCGGCATGAACACGGCAAGCCCGCGATCAACAAGGCACCCCTGTCCATCGCTCACATCTGTCAGCGTCATATGCCGGGGCACGGGAATGCCGCACGCCAAATGCTGCTCGGCCAGTTGCCTGACCTTCGGCCCCGACAGGCGAAGAATCGCAATTGCGGCTGGCGGCGCGCCCGAAGCGAGGGCGCAGATTGTATCGCGCTCGCTCATATGGGCGCCTGCATCCCTAGTTTTTCATCGCCTCGAAGAACTCATCATTGGTCTTCGTCTGGCGGAGTTTGTCGATCAGGAAGTCAATCGCATCATTGGTGCCCATCGGGCCCAGGATACGGCGCAGGATGTAGATCTTGGAAAGCTGGTCTGGCGGCGTGATCAGTTCTTCTTTCCGCGTACCCGATTTCATGATGTCGATGGCCGGGAAGGTCCGCTTGTCGGCAATCTTCCGGTCCAGCACGACTTCCGAGTTACCCGTACCCTTGAATTCCTCGAAGATCACTTCGTCCATCCGGCTGCCAGTATCGATCAGCGCCGTTGCGACGATAGTGAGTGAGCCACCATTTTCTACGTTCCGCGCTGCGCCGAAAAAGCGCTTCGGGCGTTGCAGTGCGTTCGCATCGACACCGCCGGTCAGGACCTTGCCGGAGCTCGGGACGGTTGTGTTGTAGGCGCGGCCAAGACGTGTAATCGAGTCGAGCAGGATGACGACGTCGCGTTTGTGCTCAACCAGGCGTTTCGCCTTCTCGATCACCATTTCCGCGACCTGGACGTGACGGGTGGCTGGCTCGTCGAACGTCGAGGCGACAACTTCGCCTTTCACCGTGCGGCGCATATCGGTCACTTCTTCCGGACGTTCGTCGATCAGAAGCACGATCAGGTAGCATTCCGGATGGTTCTCTTCGATCGCGGCTGCGATGTTCTGCAACAATACCGTCTTACCGGTCCTCGGCGGCGCGACGATCAGTGCGCGTTGGCCCTTGCCGATCGGCGCAACGATATCGATGACGCGGCCAGAGCGATCCTTTTTTGTCGGATCACGGCTTTCCATCTTCATCCGCTCTTCGGGATACAGCGGCGTCAGGTTGTCGAAGTGAACCTTCTGGCGCGCCTTCTCAGGCTCCTCGAAATTGATCTTCGACACATCTGTCAGTGCGAAATAGCGCTCATTGTCCTGCGGCGCCGTGATCGGTCCCTCCACCGTGTCACCGGTCCGGATATTGGCCTTTTTCAGCACTTCCGGACTGACATAGATGTCGTCGGGGCCAGGCAGGTAATTCGATTCCGGCGAGCGCAGAAAGCCGAAGCCGTCGGTCAGGACTTCCAGCACGCCGAGGCCCGTAATCTCGACTTCGCTGTCGGCCAGCTCTTTCAGAATGGCGAACAGCATGTCCTGCGTCCGCAGCGCCGATGCGTTTTCAACTTCAAGCTCTTCAGCGTAGAGCAAAAGCTCTTCCGGCGATTTTGCTTTGAGTTCGCGCAGGGTGACGCTGGTGACGTTGTCGAGCATGGAGGAAGCCATTCAGGGGGAATCCGGATGTAAGTCAGGTTAAAGACTGGATTGGGGGAACCGGGCATTAATGGAAAACGCGCTGCACAAGGACTGTGCGCCGGTTGAGCGCATATGGGCCAAACAGGCCCGTTTCGTCAAGCACCAATGCGGATTCCGGCTCAGAACGGCTTAACGGCCACCAGTATGACGATGCCGATCATCAAGAGGAATGGCACCTCGTTCAGCATGCGCAGCTGTTTGGCCGACACGCCATCACCGCCGCGATCCACCTTCTTGCCGAGACGGATGAAATAGCCGTGCATGCCCGACAGGACCAGGACCAGGACCAGTTTCACATGCAGCCAGGTTTGCGTCAGCAGGCCGGGATTCATCCACAGCATCGTCAGGCCAAACACCCAGACCAGGATCAAGCTGGGATTCATGATGATCATGCGCAACTGCAGTGAAGCCTTTTTCATTGCCTCATACAGCGGCTCGCCGGGCGAACTTGAAAGCTGGTGGATCTTGTAGCGCGGATAGACCAGCAGGCTTGCCATCAGAGCGACGACGAAGATGATGTGCAGGGCTTTCACAAAGAGATACAGCATCGAATCCGGCCCCTAGTCTGCCGTCATGCTCACGGCCAGCCCGGCTTTGCGTGCCACATCGGCGTGCGGGCACCCTGCCGCGCCTGTGGGGCACAGCCGGCTGCCGGCACACGACCGGATACTGCCAGTCATGTCCAGCGCTGCCAGCGTTTCGCCAACCAGAGTCCGGATGAAGCCCGGATGCACCCCGAGTGCCTCGACGCGCGTATAACTCGGCGCACCATGCTGCTCGGCAAGCAATTTGTATTCTTCGCCCAGTTCCACCAACGTCTCGATATGTTCGGACACAAAGGCGATCGGCGCGATCAGGATATTGCGCTTGTCCTTCGCTGCCCGCTCTACTTCCTCATCTGTCGCCGGGCCGATCCATTTCAAAGGGCCTACCCGTGACTGGTAGCAACCGACGACGTCCCAATCCTGCGGCACGCGCGCGGCAATCATCGCGGTCAGCGTTTCGCATTGCCATTGGTAGGGGTCGCCTGCCGCAACAATTTTTTCCGGCAAGCCATGCGCTGAAAGCAGCAGGCGCACATCAGCCGGCCGGCCCGCTTTGTCGAACGCAGCCATGATCTGGTCGACATGCGCTGCGATAAAACTTTCCTCGAACGGATAGCAGCACACCGTGCGGGTCGGCCCGGCATAATGCTTCTTCCACTCTTTCAGTGACGATCCGGTCGTCGTCGTCGAGAATTGCGGATATAGCGGCAACAAGACGACCTCATCCGCACGCCAGGCTTTCACCTCCCTGGCCGTGTCTTTCGTGAACGGGTGCCAGTAGCGCATCGCAATGAACGTGCGCACTTCATCGCCGGGCAGCGCTGCCGCCAGCTGGATCTGCAGGGCGTCGGCCTGCTGCTCCGTCTCTGGCAACAGGGGCGAACCACCGCTGGGGCCCATCAGGGCGTAATTCTTCCGCGCCGATGGCGCCCGCGTTTTCGATATGAATCGCGCCAGCGCCCACCGGATCGGCAGCGGAGCCTGGATGATTGCTGGGTCGTCGAACAGGTTGCGCAGGAACGGCTGTACGGCGTCAGGCCCATCGGGACCTCCCAGGTTGAACAGTACAACGGCGATTCTGCGACCCATCAGCGATCAGCCTTCCCGGATAATTTTCAGGACACGCTCAACATTCGCGATCGGTGTTTCCGGCCGGACGCCATGCCCCAGATTGAATATATGGGGTCGCCCGGCATAGGCTTCCACCAATTCGCGGACACGGGCATCAAGCCGCGCGCCGCCTTCGATCAGCAGCAAGGGATCCAGATGGCCCTGCACCGGCAGGCCTGTCGGCAGGGACGCGTTCACGAATGACGGCACAGCTGCGGTGTCCAGCCCGACAGCTGTCACGCCGGTAACCTTCGCATATTCGGGCAGCATGGCCGCCGCGCCGCGCGGAAAGCCGATGATCGGCACTCTCACGCCCATGTCCCGCAGCAAGGCCACGAGTTTCGTGGTCGGCCGGATGATGACTTCGCGGAAGATATTGTCCGGCAGGCCTTCGGCCCAGCTGTCGAACAGCATCAGGGCGTCGGCACCTGCTTCAACCTGTTTCACCAAATAGTGCGCGGTTGCCTCGATGACATGATCCATCACCGCTGCCAGGTCGTCCGGCCGGCCATGCGCCCACCGCCAGGCCAGCGACTTGTCCGTCTTGCCACGCCCCTCGATCGCATACAGGCTCACTGTCCAGGGTGATCCGGCAAAGCCGATCAGCGCCGTGTCCTTCGGAAGCTCGGCTTTCACCCGCGATACCGTCTCGTAAACTGGCGCCAGCCTGTCAGCTGCCTTGATCGCAGGCACTTTGCCAAGGTCGGAAGCCGCGTTGATCTGCTGGACGACCGGGCCAACGCCCTTCTGGAATTCCACGCCCAGACCCATTGCATCGAGAATGAGGAGGATATCGGCAAACAGGATCGCTGCATCCATGCCATAGCGGCGAATGGGCTGCAGCGTCGCTTCCTTGGCCATTGAGGGCGTATAGCAAAAATCGAGAAAGTCCTTGGCCCTGGCTCTCAGCTCGAGATATTCCGGCAAGTGACGTCCGGCCTGTCGCATCATCCATACCGGAGGCCTCTTGGCGGGCTTTCCCTCCAGTACCTCGATGAACTTTGATGTGCCGGTTTGCCCCATGACCCTCAAATTCCTCATTTCTCAAAAGCCCGTGAGGGCGCTTATTATTACTATCCGGTGATATCCGGGGAGAAAGGCTACTCACAGGATTTGTCCAGCGAAATCCACACGTGAGTCACAGGGTGTCGCACCCCGTTAACACCTCCTTAACCATCAATTGCTGCGAGGGTTAATGCCAGGTTAACCCCCCTTATGGAGTCACAGGATGAAACATAGGGGGAATCCTCGGGAGTCAGATTCGGTCGCATGTGGATGGATTGTGACTCCCGGTGTGACGATTCACCTGTCCACAGGCAGTACACAGGCCTTGTGAAATCGCCCGGCCGTCGGCAAGAGAGTGTGCCATGCCCAGTCCTCAACGCCCGAGCATCTATTTCAACGTTCACCTCGTGTCAGACAGCACGGGCGAAACCCTGAATGCCGTCCAGCGCGCCGCCTGTGCCCAGTTCGAGAATGTACAGGCACTCGAGCACAACTACTACCTCGTCCGGTCCGAGCGTCAGCTCGAACGTGTGATGCGCGAGATCGAGGCGGCGCCCGGCGTCGTCTGGTACACGATCTCCGACGAGGCATTGCGGACGCGGCTGGAATCCTTCTGCCGCGAACGCGGCGTGGCCACGCTGCCGGTGCTTGACGCATCGATCGCCATGCTCGGCCGGCATCTCGGCATAGCAGCCAACCACAAGGTTGCCGGCCAGCATGCGCTTGACCAGGATTATTTCGATCGGATGGAGGCGATCAATTTCACGCTCGCCCATGATGACGGCCAGAATGTCGATGGCCTGATCGGGGCCGATGTCATCCTCCTCGGCGTCAGCCGCACGTCCAAGACGCCAACCTGCGTCTACCTCGCCAACCGGAAGGTCCGCGCTGGCAACATCCCGCTCGTGCCGGGTGTCCAGCTTCCGTCCTTCATCGAGGAGTTCGGCGAGAAGGGGCCCATGGTCGTCGGGCTCAAGATCAGCGCTGAGCGCCTTGTGCAGATTCGCCGCCAGCGCCTGATCTCGCTGAACCAGGACGAACACACGGTCTATGCTGACGAAGACGCCGTGCGCGATGAGGTCACCCAGGCCAATCGCCTGTTCCAACGCAACAAGTGGAAAACCATCGATGTCTCGCGCCGCTCGGTCGAGGAAACGGCTGCGGCAATCCTGAACCTACTGAACGAACGGCGGGCCCAGCTATGAGCCTCGCCATTACTCTCGCTTCGGGCAGCGCCAGTCGCCGCGGCTTGCTGGCCGGCGCCGGCATCGATGCGGCCAGCATCAAGCCGAATGTTGACGAAGACGCCGCCAAAGCGGCCCTGCGCGCAGAGGGCATGTCGGTGCGCGACCAGGCCATGAAGCTGGCTGAGCTCAAGGCCGTGAAAGTGTCCAGCCGCACGCCCGGCCTCGTCATCGGCGGTGACCAGATGCTATCCTTGGAGCGCGAGGCCTTTGACAAGCCGGCAGATCTTGCTGCCGCGCGCGACCATCTGCGCAGGCTCTCCGGCAAGACCCATACACTCGAAACAGCCATCGTTGTCTGCGAAGATGGCGTGCCGGTCTGGCGCCATCTTGCCCGCCCGAAACTCACCATGCGACCGCTCAGCGAGGAATTTATCGAGTCCTATGTCGACCGCGTTGGCGACGCACTGCTCTCGACGGTTGGCGCCTACCAGCTTGAAGGCCTCGGCGCCCAGCTATTCACGAAGATCGAAGGTGATTATTTCTCTATCCTTGGTCTGCCGCTTTTGCCCCTGCTCGATTACCTGCGCACGCGCGGGGCAATATCATCATGACCCGGCTTTATGGTGTCATTGGCGACCCGATTGCCCATTCGCTCTCGCCGCTGATCCACAACGAGTGGCTGCGGGAACACGGAATCGACGCCACTTACGAGGCGATGCGAGTGCCGGAAGGCGAACTCGGAGACGCGCTGGCCACGCTCGAACGCCAGGGCGCGCGCGGGCTCAATATCACATTGCCGCACAAGCAGGCCGCGCTTGCGCTGGCTGAGGAAAAAGGGGACCTTGCCCGGCGCATTGGTGCGGCCAATACGCTGATACGCACAGAGACCGGCGGATGGCGTGCCGAGAACACGGATGCACCGGGCTTTATCCACACACTCGACAAGGCCGGTGTGAACGTGGCCGGAAAGAATGTCTTCCTGCTGGGCGCTGGCGGATCCGCCCGGGCGCTGGCCGTTGTCCTGACCGACCTGCGTGCAAGTCTCACGATATGTAACCGGACGATATCCCGCGCTCAGGAGATTGCCGACAACCTGCTGACAAGGCCCGAGACATGTACGTTGAATGTGGGTCTCGAGCGACTGGCAACCGCAGAACTGGTCGTCAACACGGTGAGCCTCGGGCACAGCGGCCAGGCGCTGGAACTGCCGAAAGGGACTGGCCGGACGTTCTACGATATCAGCTATGGCAAGGTGGCGGCACCAACACTCGCCCACGCTGCCGCGCAAGATTGGCGGACAATGGACGGGCTTGGCATGCTGGTCGCGCAAGCAGCTTTTGCTTTCGAGCACTGGTTCGGAATTTTGCCAGACATGGAGCGCGCTGAATCGCGCTGCCGCGCCATTGTGGAGGCCACGACATGATCATCCTTGGGCTGACGGGATCAATCGGGATGGGTAAATCCGCCACCGCCGAACTCTTCCGTGAAGAGGGCGTGCCTGTCTATGATGCCGATGAGGCTGTCCACGCGCTTTATGCCAAAGGCGGCGCGGCCGTCGCGCCCGTCGAAGCCGCCTTTCCGGGCGTCAGTGTCGATGGCGCCATAGACCGTATCCGCCTGCGCGAGCGCGTGCTCGACGATGCCGACGCGATGAAACGTCTCGAAGCCATCGTGCACCCGCTGGCGGGTGCGGCCCAGCATGAATTCCGTCAGGCCGCCCGCGAATCCGGCGCGCCATTCGTCGTGATCGATATTCCGCTGCTCTATGAAACGGGGGGCTGGCAGTTCTGCGACTATGTTGTCGTCGTTACGGCCTCGGCAGCCGTCCAGCGTGAACGTGTCCTGTCGCGGCCCGGGATGACCGAACAGGCCTTCGAATCCATCCTGGCGCGCCAGGTGCCTGACGCTGAAAAACGCGCGCGCGCCGATTTCATCATCCCGACCGAGCATGGTTTCGAGTTTGCACGAGACCTGGTTCGCGCCATAATCGCGTTGATGAATTGCAAGGACGAGGACGACCACGCATGACCACACTCATCCGCGAAATTGCCTTCGACACCGAAACGACAGGCCTGAACCCGAATGAAGGCGACCGCATCATCGAGATCGGCGCTGTCGAGATGATCAATCACATCCCGACCGGAAAGACCTTCCGCACGCTGATCCATCCCCGCCGGCCCGTGTCCGCCGACACAATCCGCATCACCGGCATCACCGATGAGCACCTGAAAGATGCCCCCTTCTTTGAAGAAGAGCATGTAATCGGGGCCTTTCTCGAATTCATTGGCGACGACATGCTGGTTGCACACAATGCCGGGTTTGACCGCAGCTTCCTCAACATGGAGCTCGCTTTGTGCGGGCGGCCTTTGATCGAAGACCATCGCTGGATCGATACAGCCGCATTGGCGCGCAAGAAATACCCGGGCGCGCCCGCCAGCCTCGACGCGCTCTGCAAGCGTTTCGACATATCGCTGGAAAGCCGCACGCTACACGGTGCGCTGCTCGACAGCCAGTTGCTGGCCAGCGTCTATCTGGAATTGCTGGGTGGCCGCGCGCGGGCCTTCTCCTTTGACGCGCCGGCCGAGGAAACGGAGAGCAGCGAACGTCGCGCCGCACGCCAACGACCAACACCGCTCGCGCCATTGCTCTCGGCATCAGAGCAGGCGGCTCATGCAGCTTTCATCGGGACACTCGGTCCCGACTGTCTCTGGAAACAGGCCTGAAGCCTATTGCTGGGTCGCAGCCTCGGCAGCGCGGCGCACCTGGGATTGGTACAGTGCGACAAAGTCGACCGGATCGATCAGCAGGGGCGGGAAGCCGCCTTCGCGCGTGATCTCGGCAATGATCCGGCGGGCAAACGGGAATAGCAGCCGCGGGCACTCGATCAACAGCATCGGCTCAAGCTGGTCCTGGGCAATGTTCTGCAGCTGGAACAGGCCGGCATAATCGAGTTCGGAGATGAACATCACCTTGCCATCGGAGAGGGCCTTGGCTGAAAGCTTCAGCGACACTTCGAACAGGCCGTTGCCGTCGGCATGCGGCTTGGCGCCCACATCAATGCCAAGGTCGATATTTGGCTGCGACTGAACAGGGGCGTGCCCCGGATTCTCGAATGACAGGTCTTTCACATACTGGCCGAGCACGCGCATAATCGGTGCGGGCGACTTCTCGCCATTGGGGTCCTGTGGGGGAGTGGGGTTTCCCGGTGCGCTCGTGTCTGTCATGATGTTTCCTCTACCTGGATCGCACCGCGCGCCTAGCATGCGGCCTCCCGTGGCGCAACGCATCACTGGCTTCACAAGCCCATCGTGACTATCTAGACAGGACACCGCCGAATGCCTGAAGGAATTTTACTCTAAATGTTCGACCCAGTGATCGAGGTTCTTGTGCTTGCCGCCGTGGCGCTGATCGTGCTGTCACGCCTCTACATGGCGCTCGGTCGTGGCGGAAACGACCGGCCCGTGGAGCGGCCGACAGCAAGCCAGGCGCCCAGGGACACTGCGCCGGCAGACCTTGCCGAGCGCCGCCAGCGCCGGGACCATGCCGAACGTCCCATTTTCACGGGGCCCGCTGCAGGGGGTCTTGAAGAAATATACAATGCCGACAACAGCTTTTCGGCCTCGGGTTTCATGCAGGGCGCCAAGGCTGCCTACCAGATGATCGTTGCCGCCTTTGCCCGGGGTGATCGTGACGCGCTGCGCCCGCTGCTGGATGACGATGTCTATGAAGCTTGGGACGCGGCCATTTCTGCCAGGGCACCGGGTGAAAAGACGTTCGAGCTGTTGCGCATCAAGCGCGCAGAGATCGACAGCGCAGAGCTTGATGGCCGCATGGCGCGGATCATGATTCGCTACGAGGCTGATCTCGGGGATGGCGAAACCACCCGTACGGCCAAGGAAGTCTGGACGTTCATGCGGGACGTGACGGCGGCCGATCCCAACTGGATCCTCGACGACGTCGAAGCGGCCAACTAGGCGCACGCCTCACCTGATCGGCATCTTTAGGATGGCAGGTGCGCGCGAAGCGGGCCATAAATTGCGTCATGCTTCGCTCGCTCGCCGTCATCGTCCTGTCGCTCGCACTGGTTTCGTGCCAAAGCTCGCTGCGTCCGCCGATCACCTATCCAGGGCAGGATATTGCCGTGCTCAAGGGGCCGCCCTCGACCGCCAGCACACCTCAGGCCTATGCCGACCTTCCCGGCTGGTCTTCCGCACAGCTGATGGCGAGCCTCCAGGCCTTCAAGCGAAGCTGTGCCCGCCTCGCGACGCGGCCCAAGTCCGGTCATGTCTCAGCCAACGCCACATGGGCCGGCAATGTGTCGGATTGGCTGCCGGCATGCGCAGCGCTCAAGCGTGCGCATGATGAAACTGCCGCACGCGCAGCTTTTGAATCGCTATTCATTCCGATAGAGGCCCTGTCGCCCGACGGCGCGAGCCGGTTCACCGGCTATTTCGAGCCGACCTATGAGGCGCGCCGCAGTCCCGTTCCCCCTTATACAGAACCCGTTCCGGCCCTTCCCGCTGACCTTGTGCCAAACGGCGCCTCGCCGCTCCAGCGACTGCGAAACGGCAAGACGCGGCCCTATCCGGCGCGCGAGGAAATCACGCGGAATGGCGTGACCGCGATTGCGTATGCGCATCCCTCGGATGTCTTCTTCCTGCAGATACAGGGATCGGGCCGGCTAAGGTTTCCAGACGGCTCCACAACAAGGGCCGTCTATGCCGCTCACAATGGCCAGCCCTTCCGGTCGACCGCCAACTGGCTGATGGAGACCGGCCGCATCTCGCGGGGCCAGGCCAACATGGAAGGTATCCGCGACTGGATGGACAGGGCCGGTCCCACCGAGGCCCGCCTCGCGATGAACCAGAACCCGCGATATGTCTTTTTCCGCGCGGAACCCGAAGGCGACCCCACGCTGGGCCCGGTCGGGGCGCAGGGCGTGCCGTTGACGCCCCTCGGCTCGATGGCGGTCGACACCAGTATCCAGCCACTGGGCGTTCCCATGTTCGTGCAAACAACCGCGCCGGGCCTTGGCGGCGACTGGTCGGGCCTGCTGATCTCTCAGGATACCGGCGGCGCGATCAAGGGCGCCGTGCGCGGCGATCTCTATTTCGGCACCGGTCCCGAGGCTGGTGCGCGCGCCGGAACGATGAACGCGCCGGGGCGTCTTTGGGTGCTATTGCCGCGCGATGTTGCCGAACGCCTGATCCGCGCAATGCAGGTCTCCGAGGTGTCCGGCCTTGGCGATCCGCCATTCGCGCCCTAGACGGAGCCTATGTCGAAGCGCCGCCTGACCCCTGAAGAAGCCGAGGCCTGGTCGCGCGTTGCCAAGTCGATCAAGCGGATCGGTCCGGAGCCGTCAGACTTTGGAACGCTCATTTCGGCGGTCGAAGCCGGAGAGCCGGCGAACCTCCCCCCGGCGACGCCCTCAAGGCGCCCGGTTTCTGGACCTGCCACCCCCGCGCCGCCCCCCCAGACACCCCCGGCCACACCCGCAAACCGGGGGAAAGAGAAGCGCGTAAAACGGGGAAAACTAGCCGTCTCTGCCACATTCGACCTGCACGGCCACACGCAGGCCAGCGCCGCGCGGGCGCTGCCCCGCTTCCTGTCTGGCGCGCGGGCAGACGGCGCGCGCTGTGTTTTGGTGATTACAGGAAAAGGCCGTCTCGGCGAGGGCGTGCTGAAACGCAATTTCCTCGCCTGGCTCGAAACACCGGACGCACGAGACATGGTTTCAGGCTACGCAGAAGCGCACCAGCGCCACGGGGGCGCGGGTGCATTCTATGTGTTTCTTCGAAAACTGCAGCTCTAACTACAGGATGCGCTAGCTGAAGTCGCGGAAGACGTCGGCGGCGGACACGTCTTTCTGGCGCTCTTCCTTCTCCGGCTCGGCTTCGTATCCGGCGGCATCGTCCTGCGTCGGCACCAGGCCTGGGCCTTCGGCGTTCAGACCTTTTTCCGCTTCAAGGCGACGGCGCTTGTCCGCTGACTTGGCAATCACTTCGTCCAGCTCGATCTGCGTGCACAGGCCCAGCGTCACCGGGTCGACCGGGCGGATGTTCTGCGAATTCCAGTGCGTCTTGTCGCGCACATTGTTGATCGTCGATTTCGTTGTCCCGATCGTCTTGGAAATCTGCGCATCCGATACTTCCGGGTGGTTGCGAATGAACCAGGCCACGGCATCCGGCTTGTCGGCGCGGCGGACAACAGGCGTGTAGCGGCTGCCCTTGCGCGGCGGCTGAGGGATGTGCGCAATCTTGGATGCGGCGATTTTCAGAACATAATCAGGGTTCTCTTCGCCGCGAGCAATCTCCTCGCGCGACAGGACACCGCCAGCGATCGGGTCGACGCCGCGCATGTTCTCGGCGACGTCTCCGTCAGCGATGCCTTTGACCTCAAGATGGTGAAGGCCGCAAAAAGCGGAAATCTGGGTGAAGGTCAGTGTCGTGTTGTCCAGCAGCCAGACGGCGGTCGCCTTGGGCATAAGAATCTCGGACATGGATGTCTCCTTGGAGCGCGTTGGGGGCCTGAAATGCAGCCGCCCGACACTTCGTGCCGGGCGGTCAAGGTTTCAGGCAAGCTTGGAACCTGCCTCACTTATAGGTCATGCGACCCGGAATGGAAAGACATTCACTTCACCGGGCGAGGATGATCTTGCCGGAATGCTTGCCTTCGCTCATGTGCGCGTGCGCGGCGTCGGCGTCTTCAAAGGCAAATGTACTGTCGAGAACGGGTCTGATCCGGCCAGATATAACATGCGGCCAGAAGTCCTTCTCGACAGCATCCCGTATCCGCTGTTTCTCGGGCACAGGGCGCGCCCGCAAGGTCGTCGCCGCCAGGGTCAGGCGCTTCATCAGCACGGGCGCGAAATTCACATTCGTCTGGAAGCCGTTCTGGTAGGCGATATTGACAATTCGGCCGTCAATCTTGGCCGCTCCGATGTTTTTCTGTACGTAGTCGCCGCCCACCATGTCGAGAATGACATCTGCGCCGCCCTCTGCGCGGACGATGGCCTCGAAATCCTCCTCGCGATAATTGATCGCCCTGTCAGCGCCAAGGTCGGTAGCCAGGGCGCACTTTTCGGCGCTGCCGGCCGTCGCGAAGATTTTCCCCGCTCCCGCGACCCGTGCCATCTGGATGGCCATCACACCGATGCCGCTTGTGCCGCCATGGCAGAGGAAATCTTCACCTGTCTTCAGGCCGACGCGATCAAACACATTCGCCCAGACGGTAAACAGGGCTTCCGGAAAGCAGGCCGCGTTTACCATGTCCATGCCCGCTGGCACAGGCAGGAGCGACCCCTGGTCAACGCTGGCATACTCGGCATAGCCACCGCCAGCCAGCAGGCCACACACCGCGTCTCCCACTTTCCAGAGGGTGACCCCGTCGCCCAGCGCCCTGACATGTCCCGATATCTCAAGGCCAAGGATCGGCGAAGCCCCGGGAGGAGGTGGATACGCCCCCGCGCGCTGGACCAAATCCGCCCGGTTGAGACCTGCCGCCGCGACCTCGATCAGCACTTCGCCCTGCCCCGCAACCGGTGCCTTGACGTCGCCCCAGCGCAAGGGCGCCCCCTCGTCCACAATCACGGCTTTCATCATTTCAGTCATTCAGCTTGTTCCTTCAGGAAAATCGGGTCCGGGGAGTCGCTTCTAACCTGCCTTTCTGGTCTTATGAAAGACTGCCATCAAATACAGAGGAGGCATGACCGTGTTCGAAGAAGAGCCGATCCTGACAAACCGCGCCCAGACGCTTGACCAGATGTCGATCGAGGAGCTGCACGAGCAAATTCGCGTCCTGCGCAGCAAGATCGAGGATTGCGAGCTCGAAATCGCCAAGAAAGAGGCCCAAAAATCGGCGGCAGATGCCTTGTTTGGCGGAAAGAGTTAAGGCCCCGGAAACGGGTTGTAAGCTAAGTATTCATATTGGCGTTCGTGTTCTAGGGTTTTGAAAATGGCAGCAAACGGGTCACCCGAAAACGGTTCCGGAAGCCTCAACAGCTTTACAGGGGGAAAGCTTTTCGACACCGTCTTCGGCAGGGGCATGGCGCTGGTCGAGGAAACGGCGTCTTACCTTGATGGCCCGGGGCGCGAGCACGCACGCTCCCTGTCACGCGAAGCGGGCCTCACCTATTCCGCCTGGAGCATGGAACTGACGACGCGCCTGATGCAGGCCGCGAGCTGGCTGGTCATGCAGAAAGCCGTGCGAGATGGCGAGATGCGCCGCGAGGAGGCTTCTGCCCGCAAATACCGCATTCGCCGGGATGATCCGCCGCTTGATGCCGAAGCCCAGCGCGACAGGGGCCTGCCTCTCCGCTTCCTTGAGCTGGTGGCACGTTCAGAAGCCCTGTTCGAACAGATCTGCCGCCTCGACCAGGCGCTCTACAGCGCGCCGGTGCCAGGGCAAGCCAAGAATGCCGTATCCGACCAGATTGCCCAGCTGCAAAAGGCGGCCGAAACGGGTGCGTTTGACCCCCTGATGGTCTGGCACCGCGCGAAATAGGTCCTGTCAGGCATTGCGCGCTGTAGTTGGTGGCGGGGGCAGCAGGCTAGCCGAACCGGAATTCCGGGTGTTCATCAAGCGCAGTCGGCGGGGTCGCCGATAGAGCACGTTGAGCGGTGTCTCGCGGACAAGCCGATAGAAGACCAGCGGCAATACGATCGCGCCCAACGTGATCGTGAGACAGGCAAGACCCGCATTCCCAACTCCTCCGTTCGCAGCGAACCCATGCTGCAAGACCGTCATCGGAATCAAGAACGTCAGGTAGACGATCAGGCAGTGCCGGCCTGTATGACCGATCATGGCCAGCCAGGCTATCCGGTTGAGCTGTATGCCGAGGACGATGATGGCTGCGGTGCCGGAGAAGCCGAGGGCAAGGCTGATGAGTGGCAGTCCGGCGACGTTGAGTACCACGAAGGCAGCATTAGCCACTGCCCAACCGAGCAACACGTTCCACAGGGGTTTTGTGTGCTCGCTCACGCGCTCAGCCAGTTCGAATACCTGCGGCGCGGCAACGAAGCCCGCAAAGAAGAACACATACCAGGCGCCAAACATGTTCGCGACGTTCCAGCCTGTATCGATCCAGCCTGTGGCAAACGCGATTTGGGTGAGAGCCGCCGCAATGAAGACTTTTCGGGCGGGAAAGAATCGGACGAGCCGCGTCACGGCGTGGAACACGACCAGCATGTAGACAAGCACAAGGCTGTCTGTTGGCTCGACAAGCGCCTTCAGGACATCAATCAGGAACGCTGTCGGAGCATTCACAAGCAGGCTGGCATCCAGCGTGGCTTTCTGGATCAACAGCCAAACAATATAGAAATACGCAAAATGAAGGATCTTCCGGTCGAAAAAGCGCTTTGTCGGGCCAAACAGGGAGAGGTTCAGAAACAAGGCTGCGAGGACGAAAAAGGCCGGAATCAGGAATGGCGAAGACCAGGCGACAACGGGCGTCATCCAGCTATCGTGCTGGATCAGGTCTCCATAGCTTGACGTCGTGTACATCGCGACGATCAGAACGATGCAAACGCCCTTTGCATGATCGACCCAATTGATGCGCCCTTGTTGCATGACTTGGTACCCCGGCTTTGGTTACCGGGAGCGGTGCAAGAATCATGCTGTCTTGGGCGAGGCGTTAGAAAGTAGCGTAAACGCGCAGGAAATTACCGGCCTGTTCGGCGCAGAAACCCTCGCGAACCGGGGCCCGCATGATCATGAGGCGATGCCAAAGTGGCCCCAACAGGAGCTCAACGACCTCATCGAGGTCGAAATCTCGCCGAATCACGCGTTTTCCGGCCAGTTCCGCCAACAGCATGCGTAAAGGTTGGCGAATGTCGCGGTTGATCCATGCCCGCCAGGCCTCTCCGGCTTCCTTGTCATCAGCAGCAGCCAGCAAGGCGACGCGCAGAACGGCGTGCCCCTGTCCCGTGCGAGCTGTCGCTTCGAGCGGGACGATCAGGGCGGTAACGCGCTCCTGCGGATCGCGGCCACCATCGGGCCTGTCAGGAATCAACGCGAGAGCCGCGTCGACGCACATCGCACCGATAGACGGCCACCAGCGATAAATTGTCTGTTTCGAAGCGCTCGCCCGCTTTGCAACGCTATCGACACTAAAGCCTCGCCAACCCATTTCCGCCATTTCGACCCGCGTCGCGTCGAGGATCGCTGCCTTCGATGCCTCGCTTCGCGTCGGGCCTTTTCGGGAGGCCTTGGTGCTTTCCGTCGTTGTCGCCATTGATCTCTCCTGAAAAGGCGATGGGAGCGCGGCGTCGACTTGACACCCTCGTTTCCAATATAAGCATATCGCTAACAAAATGTCCCGATTTGGCTTGCTGATCGCTCAATTTGCACTACTCAAGCCACGAACAGTCAGAGAAGTGGCAAATGGAAACGATTGATGACTTGATTTCAGGCTACCGGCGGTTTCGCGCAGGTGCCTATGCAGAGCAGGCCAACCTGTATCGCCAGCTTGGCGAAGGCCAGGAACCGAACATTATGCTGATCGCCTGCGCCGACAGCCGCGCCGAACCGTCCGATATTTTCAATGCGGCGCCCGGACAGCTTTTCGTTGTCCGAAACGTCGCCAACCTTGTTCCGCCCTACCAGCCGGATGGTGGTCTTCACGGGGTGAGCGCAGCGCTGGAATATGCAGTCAACGTGTTGAAGGTCGAACATATTGTCGTGATGGGCCATGGTGGATGCGGCGGCGTTGCCGCTTCGCTGAGCAGCGAAGGCAATCCGGCAATCGGTGAGTTCGTCACGCCCTGGGTCAGCTTGCTTGAGACCGCCCGGGAACGTGTCGTGGCGAGCGGTTCGATCAACCCCCAGTTCGCATTGGAACTGGAAGGGATCGAGGTTTCGATCGGCAATCTGCTCACGTTTCCATTCGTATTGCAGGCGGTTGAAGAAGGCCGGCTTTCGCTTCATGGCGCCTGGTTTGCGATCGTTCATGGTGAACTGCACTGGCGCAACGCGAAAACGGGCCGGTTCGAGGTCGTTTCGACTACTTAGCAGTTGTCAGAACCGCAGCGAAAATTGCCGAAGACAGCATGGCCATCGCAGCAGCCCGATTGAACCAGACGGCGAAGCCCGGATTCTGGAAGCGGTGGTTCATGGCGTCGGCGGCCCAGGCGTAAACGGCCAGGCCCAGCATTTCCGTGACCGTCACGGTTGCCATGATGATGCCAGCCTGCAGTGCGACGGGCCGGCCAGCGTCAAAATAGCCCGGCATGAGCAGCCCGAAAAACACCAGCGCATTGGGGTTCAGGAGTTGAAGTCCAATGCCGCGTCCAAACAGGCTGGCCTTGGGCGGCGCCTGTGCAGCGCTGGCGCGGGGCCGGGCCGGGTCTCCTGTTGCCATCGTCCAGGCGAGCCAGCCAATGAACAACAGTCCCGCGATCTTGAGCGCCGGCAGCAAGCCGGGGGCGCCAGCGGCAAATGTGGCGATCCCGGTTGCCGCGAGCGTGATCCAGACCAAATTTGCCGTGGACACGCCAATCGCTGCGATCAGGGCCGTTGGGGCGCCGTATCGCAGTGACGTGCTCATCACCAGCATCACGGCGGGGCCGGGCGTCAGGCCCCCGGCAAAGAACAGTGCGAGCAGGGCGATCCAGACGCTAATGTCCATGGGTCAGGCGCCCTGGCGCACCTCAGGCCTTCTTGCCACGTTCGACAGCGAGCGAAATCAGTTCGCGGGCCTTCTCGATACCGTACCAGCCTTCGATACGTGTCCATTTGCCTTTTTCGAGATCCTTGTAGTGCTCGAAGAAGTGCGCCGTCTTGTCGATCAGTGTCTGCGGCAGGTCGTGATAGGTGGCGATCTTGTCATAATAGCTGGTCAGGGCGCCGTGCGGCACGGCGAGGATCTTTTCGTCCGGGCCCTTGTCGTCGGTCATCATCAGGACGCCGACGGGGCGCGAGCGGACGACGCTTCCGGGTACCAGCGGGCGATTGCCGACGACCATGACGTCGATCGGGTCGCCGTCCAGGCTGAGCGTGTGTGGCACGAACCCGTAATTACAGGGATAACGCATCTCGGTGTAGAGATAGCGGTCGACGAACATCGCGCCGGACGCCTTGTCGATTTCATACTTGATCGGATCGCCGCCCAGCGGGACTTCGATCAGGACGTTGATGTCGTCGGGTGGATTGTTGCCGGTGGCAATCTTGGAAAGGTCCATGGGACAAGGCTCGCTTGATGGGTCTGGGAGGTTGATCGTGCTGGCGAGGCGGATGGCCTGTCGCGACGTTCAGGTCAAGCCCGGCATGCCGTCGCAAGGCCCAACAGTAGTCGGAGGCCAGAATTCAGGCGATCTGCTGACGTTCGGCGTTGAATATTTTAATGTCAGTGGGCGCCGGCGACATTTTCCGCAGGCGCTTCACGAAGTCCCGGCTGGCGGGCACGTCGAAATGCGCAAGCAGGGCGGGCATGTCGGCCCAGTATTCGACAAAGACGAGGCGCGAGGGGTCTTCGCAGTCGACATGGACATTGTGGGCAATACAGCCAGGCTCGGCGCGCGACCGGGCGACGTGTTCAAGGCTGAGATCGAGGATAGCGCGGTGCGTATCCGGCGTGGTGACTACGCTTCCGATAACGATGATCAATGGCATATCTCCCGGGCGCACAGGCCGGTTCGCAATCAGGACCGCCTGAGCGCATAATTGAAACTGATGGACAGGCGCGGCGTCTGGGACCGGTTTGGCATCACTTCGTGACGCAACCAGCTTTCCCAAAAAACGGCATGGCCCTGTTTCGGGGTGACGTAGACAAAACGGCGGGCCGGCTCCGGCGCATCGTCCAGCGGTTGGGGCGCGGCCATCATGAATCCGAGGCGCGGGTCCTCGAACTTCAATTGCCCGGCACCTTCCGGGAGGCTCACATAATAGGTGCCGGAGATCACGCTCCCGGGGTGGATATGGCCGGAATGGCTGCCGCTTTCCCCGAGGATGTTGACCCAGAGCCCGTTAAGCTCGAGGGCCAGATCCTGCATGTCCCAATGCAGGTCGCGAGCGAAATTCGCCGCTTCGGCATCGAGAAAGGACTGCAATTCTGCGACCTCGGGAAACCGCTCGGGCAGGTCGTCGAGCGAAGCGTAGGAGGTGTAGCCGTCATAGCCTTCAGTGTCGCACCAGTCATTGCCCGCCTCGTCCTCGTCCTCAAGCAACCAGCACACTTTTTCCAATGATGTGCGCAGGGGCTCATCACCGATTTCGGCGTGGCGCAGAAGGGTGGGGAAGAGGGTTTGCAGGGTCATAGGGAGGGGGTTGCCTTGGGGGCGGCAAGGGGGTGGCACGTCCGTGCCGCCCCCGGTTTTGCCGAAGGTTTTCAGCCCTGAGGCCGAGCCATAATCTATTCCGGCTTGACGAATTTCAGCGTCATCCGGTCACTCTCGCCGATGTCTGCATAGCGCGTCGGATCGAAGCCGTCCGGCGTGTTGCCGTCCGAGTCGGTCGTCTTGCTGTTCGGCGGCAGGGTCCAGACGCCGAACGGATGGTCTGCGGTATCGGCCGGATTGGCGTTGATCTCGCTGGCGCCGGCGAATTCGAATCCGGCGGCGATGGCGCGGGCCTTCACGAAGTCTTCGTGGACATAGCCGGTCGCCCCGGTCGGGTCTTGCGTGGCGGTCGATGGCAGGCGGTGTTCAACAACGCCGAGCACGCCGCCGGGCTTCAGCGCCGCGAAAGCGTCGGTGAAGAATTTTTCCGTGTAGCCGCCCGACATCCAGTTGTGCACGTTCCGGAACGTCAGCACGGCGTCGGCGCTGCCGGGCTCGGCGAGCGGGCCGCTGATGCCTGAAAACACGCTGTATTCGATCGTGCCGAAATGCGGGTCGGCATAGTTGGCCTTGAATTCGGCGAGGCGCGATTCGGTGCGCTGGCGGCGCTCTTCATCCGGTGCGGCAGCAGGATCGAAGCCGGCCGCAATCAGCTTGCCGCCACCAGCGGCCAGGTAGGGCGCGAGAATGTTGGTGTACCACCCGCCGCCGGGCCAGATCTCGATTACGGTATCGTCCGGCTCGACGCCGAAGAATTCCAGGGTCTCGACAGGGTGGCGCCAGGCATCGCGGGCCTTCTCTTCATCGGACCGCGCGGAATCGTTCACCGCGACCTGCAGCGGGCTGAGCGCGGGCGCCGATTCAACCGTTTCGACAGCTGGCGTTTCGGGCAGGGCGGGTGCCTCGGGCTGGTTACAGGCGGCGATAAGGCTGAGGGCAGCCCCGGCGAGCAGGAAATTCTTCATGGCGTTCTCCTCGGTCGACATCTTGAACACCCCTTTACGCTACCCAAATACTATTTGTCACGGTGCCGCTTTGCGGGCCGGGACCGGGCGATGTGCCAGCGCCGATGACGGGCTGGGAATTCATGTCTCCCGAAAATACCAGAGGACCTGTTTGCTTCAGGTCTCTCACAGTTGCTTCAAACGAGAGGACTGTTTCCATGAGCAATATCGATTTGACCCCCCTTTACCGCACAATGGTTGGCTTTGACCGCATGGCCAGCATGATCGACACGGCGTCGCGCCTTGACGGTACGCAGGGCTATCCGCCCTATAATATCGAGCGTTCCGGCGAAAATGCCTTCGCCATCGAGATCGCCGTCGCCGGCTTTACCGACGCCGACCTCGACATCGAAACCAAGGAAGGCCAGCTCACGGTGGCCGGCAAGAAAGGCGAGAACGAGGACGGTGACGGACGCGAATACCTGCATCGCGGCATCGCCCAGCGCAGTTTCATTCGCCGGTTCCAGCTGGCCGATCACGTCATCGTGACCGGCGCGCGCCTCGATCATGGCGTGTTGCGCATCGATCTCGTGCGCGAGCTGCCGGAAGAGAAAAAGCCCCGCAAGATCGAAATCGGGTCGGAAACCGAAAAATCCGAACCGAAACTCATCGGCAAGAAAGCCGCCGACAACGCCGCCTGAGGCATCCGGCAGACTGACTTCGAGCGGCGCGTCCTGACGGGCGCGCCGCTTTTCATTCTGGCCGCGATTGTTCAACCCATAACGGGTCGGCTCACCATCAGCCAGACAATGGCCAGAACGGCAAAAAAGGCCGGGAACCCGCAGGCAAACCAAAGCCGGTAGAGCGCGTAGTACCTATCAGGTAGCGACGTGCCAGAGCGCACGGACTGCCGGGCAATGTCACGCAACTGATGCTGTAGCCAAATAACGGGCAACCAAAACAGCCCCGTGAATACGTAGAGCCCAACGGACGCGACCAGCCATGCCTCAGTCAGTGGCCACCCTATCGCGCGGGCCAACAGGACCCCCGTAACAGGTTGGGCAATCACGGCCGATGCCGTGAAGATCCAGTCCGCAATCACCACAATTGAAGCGGTGTGGGCGATGAGCTGCGGGTCGCGTGTCCTGTGAGCCATGACCATGAAAAAGGCGATGCCTGCCCCGGTGCCCAACAGGACCGTCGCCCCAAGGATGTGAGCCCAACGCAGGAGGTACATCCATTCCATCAGCGTTCCTCGGCAAGAGCGCTTACGATGACCGCAAGTGCGATTGCCGGAAAGACCTTCACGACCGGGCCTAGCGGGTCAGACCAGAGGTGGGGCACAAACACGGCCGCCCCGGCAAGGTAGGCCAGACTGAGCAGGATCGCGGCCAGGCAAGCAAGTCGTACCATCGGCCGGAACAGGAGGCCGAGCCCGATCAGGATATCCAATACACTCCCGGCGAGGACGGCGCTCCTCCCGAACGGGGCGGGCAGTGCCCCCTGAAGAAGGGCGAGCGCTTCGTCCTGACGCCAGAGGCCGATGATGCCAGATGCGACCCAGAACAACGACAGGGTCAACAGCAAAAAGGGAAACCAGAACATCGCCCGGGCGTGAACGCGTTCCTGCAGGGTGGACGGCAGATCGCGCAATGTCTCTTCCAGCGTGCAGAGCTTTTGCCCGGTCATGGCGGGCCAGGCTTTCGCGTCGCCGAGCACATCGGCGGCAAGCACCCGCAGCGAAGTGGTCCGAAGGGACGAACGCCAGCCGAGATAGCCAGCAAGGTCTGCCGCAAAAGCAAGGCCTCGGCCCAGCGTGAGCGGAACAGACAGTGTCGCAGCTGGCGCTCCAAACCCAAGCCATTCCCTGATACGCAAAACAAGGGCTTTGAGGGTATGTGGTGTTTCCTCGACGAGCGCAGCATCGACCCCAGAGAGTTTGTGCTCGAGAGCGTAGACGACGGCATTGGCGACGTCCTGCACGTGCACAGTCTGGATTCTAGCCTGGCCCAGCAATACCAATTGGATGGCAGGCATTGCCGCCAGCCGTCGGATCAGGCTTGTGCCTCCATAGGCGTGTGGCGACAGGACAAGACCGGGCCGGAGGATTGTCCAGTCGAGACTGCTGGCCTTCAGGGCCCGATCTGCTTCGGCCTTTGTCCGGAAAAATTCCGTGTCTGATGTGGTCGCTGCGCCAGGCGCGGAAATCTGGACGAATGCTGTGACATCCGAGTGCTCACAGGCGTGGACCAGTGCCTTGATGGCATCGCGTTGGACGCCCGCGACGTTGTCATTCAAGCCGTTCTGGAGCAGGCCAGCCGGGTTTACGACAGCATCAACGCCCTTGAGGAGGGGCAGCCAGCTTTCGGGTGTCGTAAGAGCTGATATGTCAGCTGCGATCCAATCGGCGTCGGGAGAGGCTTTTTTGCCCTTTGCCGCAGAACGACCGAGGCCGGTCACGTCGTGTCCATGCGCCATCAGGCCACGCGTCGTTGCGGTACCGATCAGCCCGTATGCGCCGAGTATCAGTACTCTCACGACCCTGTCCCCGTTGTGTGCCCGTCAGCTTAGATACTTGCGCGCGCCCGTCGTCTCAAGAAAGCCCAGCAGGGCGGTATCGTCAGACGATTTGGCGACGGCTGACCTGACGGCCCGAAAGGCGCGGGCGGCGTAGCGCTGGGTCGATTGTTCGAACGCGCCGTCGCCGAGGGTCGCGGAAAACCGCTTCTTGTCCCGCGAGGCGCTCGCAGCATTCGCACTGGCCCAGGGCAGGTAAGTCACGCTGAGTTCTCCGTCGAAGAGCGGCGCAAGCGTGTCTGCGAGGGCGCTGAGCTCCTCGAAGGGACCGCCGGCTTTCGGGTCTTCCATATGCTCGCACCAGGCCACAACGAAAGGCGCGCGATCCTGGAGCCAGGCGGCAGGAGTCGGGTCGAGCAGCATCTGCTGGAACTGGGCGGCGATAGCGAAGTCGGCGACCGACGGCCTGCCTCCGAAAATGAAGAGATGCTGCTGCAGATGATCGTTCAGCCGAAGTGCAAACCGGCGCCACGAATTGTCGAGGGTCTCCCGGTTCGCGGCTTCTGCCCCGACCAGTGGCAAACGCGCGGCCATGCGTTCGGCGATCTGCGCTTGCGGGGCCTTGTAGGCGCGCGGACGTTTGCCGTCATAAAGCTGGACAAGGACGCGGAGCGCGGCAGCCTCGCAGTCCGGCGACTGGCCCCAGCGTTGCTGGAACATGCATTTGTTCAGCCACTCGTCTCCATAGTCTTCGAGCACGAGCGCGATCACGGCGCAGGCCGGATCATCGGGAATGGCAGACGGCTCTGGATGGTCGGCCTCCAGCGCAGCGAGCATTGCGGTCGAATCCTGGCTGACAGGCCGGCTGGGCGAAATGAGCAAAGGCACCGTCGCAACCTTCTGGGCATTTGCCTGGAAGTCGGCCTCGTTGGCGCGTGATCGCGAAATCCAGTCGAACGTCAATCCCTTGTAGCGCAGGAATGCCCGCACCTTGAGCGAATAGGGAGACGTGTCTGCTCCGAACAGACGGTAATTGGTCATTGCGCTATCCTTGCTGGTCAAGCCTTTCTCTAGGGACTTCGCCCCCAACTGCCAAGCAGCGTTTGCCGCTGCGGCCGATAATCGCTATGCGCTGCAGTGACGACGGGCTCGGCTGGGCGGCAATAATGAAGGACAGGTGGAATGCGGGTAATGCATGTCATGGCGGGCGCGGCTGAAGGCGGCGCGGAGAACATCATGCTGGAATCGGTTCTGGCGCTCGCCGAAACAGATATCGAACAACACGTGGTCACGCGACCGGACAATGACTTCCGCATCCAGAAGTTTCGCGAGGCCGGGATCGGCGTCGACGTGGCCGCTTTCAACAATAGCTGGCCTTTCCCCACGCGGCGTGTGATCGGAGATGCGATCACGCAATTCAAGCCGGACGTGATCGAATACTGGATGGGCCGGGCCGGACAGTTTGCGCCGAAACAATACCGTGCCCGGTCGATTGGCTGGTATGGCGGCTATTACAAGCTGGCGCGCTTCACCCATTGCGAATGGCATGTCGGTCTCACGATCGACCTCCTGCGGCATATCCGCGAACAGGGCGTCAGCGACGACCGGTCGGCCATCGTGCACACCTATGCCGACTTTGCCGGGGCGGACCCGGCAAGCCGCAAGGCCCTGAACACGCCGGACGATGCGCCTGTGGCACTGGCATTGGCACGCCTGCACGAAAAGAAGGGGCTCGACACCCTGCTCGATGCGACCGCGAAGGTTGACGGTCTCTATGTCTGGATCGCGGGCGACGGCCCGCTGGAGGCTGAACTCAAGGCGCATTGTACGCGGCTCGGCCTCGACGACCGCGTGCGCTTCCTCGGATGGCGCAACGATCGCGGCGCGCTTCTGGCGGCGTGTGATGTTGTGGCCTTCCCGTCGCGGTATGAACCGTTCGGAACGGTGACGGTGGATGCCTGGGCCGCGTCCCGGCCTTTGGTTGCCGCAGACGCAGCCGGACCGGCAGCCTATGTCAAAGACGGCGTCAACGGATTGCTCATTCCGAAGAATGATGTCGATGCCCTCGCCGATGCCTTGCGTAGAGTGGTGACCGACAAGGCGCTGGCTGAACGCCTCGTTGCAGGTGGCCGGGCATCTTATGAAGCCCAATTCACCAAAGCTGCGTTCCAGCGGGATTCGCTGGCGCTCTATGAGAAGATCGTTGCGTATGCAGGCCCGTTCGAAGGCTGATCCGGGTCAGGTCTTGTGCGTGGGAACAGACCTGAAAAAGCCTTCGTAGAGGCGCGCGGCCGTGTGGCGGCCGATGCCGACATCGACGCGGATGCTTGCCTTGCGGAGGGAGAGGATCCCGCCATTGGCCAGCGGGTGGGGGTCGAGAATGGCGCAGACGACGCGTCGGATGCCTGCCTCTTTCAGTTTCGTCGAGCATGAGGCCCCGCCTGCCGAGCGTTCCAGGCAAGGCTCAAGCGTGACATAAGCCGTACCACCGCGCGCGGCAGCGCCGGCTTCGTCGAGCGCGACCTCTTCGGCATGCGGGCGCCCGCCAAGGCCGGTGACGCCGTCGCCAATGATGTGGCCGTCGGAATCAACGATCACGCATCCCACTGACGGGTTTTCCGCCGTCAGGCCCTGGTTCAGTTTTGCCAGCGCGAGGGCGCGTCCCATCATGCGGCGGTCATGGCGCCGACTCATGGCAGGTCTGGAAGCGGTGTGCTGCGGTCAGGGTCCAGATATTGTACGGAAACAGGTTTCAGTTTGGCATCCAATTCGATGAGGAGCGGGTTGCCGGTTGGAATCTCAATCCCGGTAATGGACTCATCGGGCACATTGAACAGGTGTTTGACCAGGGCCCGAAGCGAGTTGCCGTGAGCCGCGATCAGCGTGTCCGTTCCTGAATTCAGGACAGGCGCGATTTCGCCTGTCCAATAGGGCAATACGCGCTCAAGTGTCATCTTGAGGCTCTCGGCCGCTGGCACATCGATGCCACGATACCGAGGGTCCCGGGCCGGATTGAACGGGCTTTCAGGGTCAATCGGTGGCGGCGGGACATCATAGGAGCGTCGCCAGATGTGGACCTGCTCGTCGCCATGCTTGGCCGCTGTCTCGGCCTTGTCGAGGCCGGTCAGCCCGCCATAGTGGCGTTCATTCAGCCGCCAATGCTTCTCGACGGGCATCCAGACCCGGTCCATTTCGGTGAGCGCCATCCAGAGCGTGCGGATCGCGCGTGTCTGAACACTGGTAAAAGCGGACCGGAAGTCGGCGTCCACGTCCTTGAGCAGGATGCCGGAATGGCGGGCTTCGGCTTCGCCCTTTTCCGTGAGATCGGCGTCCCACCAGCCCGTAAAACGGTTTTCCAGGTTCCAGGCAGACTGTCCGTGGCGGACGAGGGCGAGTTTGGTCATGGTCAGGCTTTCTTCAAACGGGCATCAAATTGGGCGCTTGGCGCCCTTTTCACGTTAATTCAGCGACGGTTCAAGCCTTCATGACCCTTATCAGGTCAGAGAAGGCAAGGACGACGTGGTAGCCGGTCGAGGCGGGCATGTCCGTGGCGATGACCTCCCCGCCCGCACCATAATGGTCGATCCAGCCGCCATCCACGGTCAGGAATTCATCCATGAGCACGTCAAAGCTGCTGCAGGCGGCATCGGCAAACCGCTCGTCGCCTGTGCGTTCAAACATGGTGACATGGGCCTTGAGCGCCTCGGTCTGGGGCCAGGTGCGGCGCGACGCGTCGACAGGCTCACCGTCGCGGGTCACTTCCTGGCAGGCGCGGCCGTCGGAATCGAGCGTGGCGCAGGCGAAGGTGTAGAGTGTGCCGGCGGCTTCCGGCAGCGGCGTTCCGGATGCGGCAGCATAGGCGTGGAGCAACCAGACCCATTCGAACTGGTGTCCCGGCTCGACAATCCCGGCGTCGCGTCCCTGCGGACTACTCCAGTCCGTTTCAAAGCGTTCACCGAGCAGCCCGCCCGGCCCGGCCGTGAAACGGGTCTCGAACAGGGTCACGATTTCTCCGGCCCGGGCGAGATGCCCGCCCTCCGGATCCACCTTGTGCAGTGACAGACAGGCTTCGAGCAGGTGCATGTGCGGGTTTTGCTGGCGAATGTGTGGAGGCGGCAGCGCCTCGACATAGCCTCCGTTCACCTGGTCCCGCATCTGTCGATCGACTGCATCCAGCAGTGCGGCGGCGCTGGCGCGCGTTTCTCCCGTGCCGCCAAGCGCATCATCCGCCTCCCCGAGCGCGAACAAGGTGAAGGCAATATCGTACAGGTCCGGCGTGTCATCGAGAAAGCCACTGCTATCGGTGTTCAGCAAGCGCCCGACCAGACCGTCGGGCCTGCGGGCGAGCCCGGTCAGGATGCCAAGGCCATGTTCGATCCGGTCCGTCGAGACGTCCGGGCGCCAACCAAGGCGCAAGGCTTCTGCGAAAACGTAAGTCTGGCGGGCCTGAACCCTCACGCGCGCGAATTCGCGGTCGGCTGCGTTGTGGTCGAGATCAAGCACTTCGCGGAAAAGCCCGGCAGAATTCATGCCGCGCTCGGCCCAAAGCGGAAAACAGGCATCGGTCAGCCAAAGACGCGCCTCGTTCGCCCTACGCTTCAAGGCCGATTTCGACATCGCGATTGATCCCCAAAAAGCATTTGAAGCCGAGCATATGGCTCGCCAAACCGTTCGCGCTCCTGCTATCAGCAGATGCAATGATTGGCCAGCGCCCTTGCGCGCGGCAACGCGACAGAAGGAAGAGGCAGATGCGGGACTGGTTTTTCTTCCCTGCCGCGCTGGCACTTGTGGCCATGATGGTTTTCCTCGCGATCCAGCCCGGGATCGGCGCTTTGCCGACCGGTCCGGTGGCCGGTGACGGCGCGAACTATAACAGGATCACCATCGAGGGCGATTACCTGCACAAGGTGTTCGCCGGCGGCAATGCCAAGACCGAACTCGTCGACGGGCCGGACAAGGAGACCCTGCTGTTTATCGAGGCCGAATCCGGTGCGCTTCGGGACGCGCCGGAGCTTGGCCCGCATTTCCGACTGGCTGCCGACATAGAGACGCAATTCTCCGGCATGACAGTGCGGGTCACTGTGCGCGCGCGCCCGGCGGTTGACCGCGGCGCCATGCAGATCGCGATGAACTATTCGGCGGGACGGGTGGGCGAGTCTGGCTGGAAGATTTTCGATCTTAGCCCCGAGTTTTCCGACTTCAGTTTCGACTATGACGTGCCGCACGTCGAAGGCGATCAGGGCGTCGATTATTTCGGCATACGACCTGTCGTGCCGAACAAGAGCCGTGCCGTTCTGGTCGAGCGCATTACGCTCGACCGGATCGGGCCCTGGAAAACGGATGATCCCGCCTAGAGCGCGGGGCGCTCACCTGCCACGTTGAGCGCTGTTTCGAGGGCACGGCCAAAGGCCAGCATCGGTCCTTCGCGAAACAGTGGCGCCCAGAGCGAAATCGCGACTGGCGTTCGCGCTGTCGGGGCATCGGGATTTGCCTCCGTGTCGAACAGGGTGCGGGGCGTCGTTTCGTCGAAGCCGCAGCGCATGACCAGGCAAGGATGCCCGGTGAAGTTTGTCGGCGTGAGCATGCCGCTGGAATAGCTCGGTCCGATCACCACATCCACGCCATCGAAGGCGTCATGCATGGCCAGCATCCACATGCGGCGCAACCGGTCGACCTGAATGAGATCAACCGCGCTGATGAAGCGGGCGCCGCGGAACGAGTTCGGCCAGGCTTCGGGATCCTGCCATGTCAGTTCGTCGTCGCGGCCGGACAGGGTGAGGTCTTCGAAGGCGGCGGCAGCCTCGGCTGTCAGTTGCAACGAGAGTGGGCCGGACACCAGGTCTGGCCGTTTGAACTCCACCAGGGTTGCGCCAAGGCCTTTCGCGGTCTCGATCGCAGCGCGTTCGATATCGGTGGCCTCTTCCAGCCAGGCCGGATCGATCCCAAGTCTCAGCCCGCTGATCGGCGTGCGATAATCGTAGGTGAACCCGGCGGCGATGGAGCCGGCGTCGGCGGGGTCGTATCCGTTCATGGCTTCGAGCACGAGGGCGCAATCCTCGACGCTGCGGGCGATCGGACCGGCCTTGTCGAGCGACCAGCAAAGCGCCATGCCACCGGCGCGGCTGACCCGACCGAACGTGGGTCGCAGGGCGGTCGTGCCGCACCGCATCGAAGGTGACACCAGCGAGCCGAGGGTTTCGGTGCCGATGGAAAATGCGCAGAGGCCAGCTGCGGTGGCGCTGGCCGATCCGGCGCTCGAGCCTGACGAGCCTTCGCGCGGGTCGAAGGGATTGCGCGTGACGCCGCCGAACCAGACATCGCCATAGGCGAGGGCGCCGCAGGTGGTTTTTCCGAGCAGGATGGCACCTGCCTCGCCCAGCTTGCGCACGATGGTGCTGTCGCCATGCGACGCCTGTGTCTTGTAGGGCGCCGCACCCCAGGTCGTTGGCGAGCCGTCCGCGTCGAACAGGTCTTTCAGGGCGTAGGGTATGCCATGCAGGGGCCCGCGGACCTTTCCGGCGGCCCGTTCGGCGTCCATCGCATCGGCTTCGCGGCGGGCCCGGTCGGCCATGACCGTGACGAAACATTCGAGGCCGGGCGCGATCGCGTCGATCCGCTTGAGATAGATGTCCGTCAGCTCGCGGCTGGTCAGGGTGCCTGCGCCGAGCCATGCGCCCAGCTGGGCCAATGTCGCGAAGGCGATGTCGTCAGCGGCGGGCCTCGCGACGCTGGCCTGAGGCGAGACCGTCACTTTCGAATTGGGGGAGATGCCGTAATTGACGCCCGGCAGGCGCGGTTCGAATACGGTGGCCGGAGCGAGGGAGTTCGGTTTTTCCACGGATCGCAATTGTTTGAGAATGTCGAGTCGTGCTTCCAGGTCAGACACCATTTGCGCCCGCTCGGCGTCGGTATAACTGATTCCCGCAAGCTCCTCGGCGTCGTGAATGGTCCGGGTGGAAATGCCGCCTTCCGCTGCGGGCCGCGACTGTTCACCGGTGCAGGCCGCGATCGTGAGCCCGGCAACGCTGACCCCGGCGCCCTTCAGAATATCCCTGCGCGAAGTGTCGCGCGGTGCTTTCATCTCGGTCATCATCTTCCCCCGTTTGCCATCAGACCTGTCTCGGACTAAATCGTCTTTCGTGTTGGGGGACGAGTTAAATTCTTGGTTGGAGCGCCAGTTCCAGAACGCCGGAGACCTCATGCGCAGATGCATCATTCCGCTGACCGCCCTCATGCTTGCAACGTGCACAAGTGCACCAGAAACGGAGACATTTGTGCCCGATACGCCCGCCCAGCCCACAGAAGCGCAAGCCGAAGACCCGAACCTCTGGCTGGAGGAAGTCGAAGGCGACGAGGCGCTGGCATGGGTACGTGCACAGAATGCTCGCAGCCTGGCTGAGCTGCAGTCCGATTCCCGCTATGCCGGGTTCGAAGCAGCGGCGCTCGATGTCCTGAATTCCAAGGAGCGCATTCCGTACGGGGCGGTGCGCGACGGCATGGTGTACAATTTCTGGCAGGATGACGTGAACGTGCGCGGCCTGTGGCGCCGGGCCAGCCTTGAGAGCTATGCGACGGTCGACTCCGTTTGGGAGACGGTCGTGGATTTCGACAGGCTCGCCGCAGATGAAGGCAAGAACTGGGTCTACAAGGGCGCCAATTGCCTGCGCCAGGCAGGCAAGCCTGCACGCCATTGCCTCGTTTCCTTGTCGGATGGCGGCAAGGATGCGGTTGTGAATCGCGAGTTTGACCTTGTGACGAAGCAATTTGTCGAGGACGGGTTCGTTACGACCGAAGCCAAGCAGGGCGTTGCCTGGGTCGATACCGACACATTGCTGATCGCGTCCGACTGGGGCGAGGATACGGTGACCGAGTCGGGCTATCCTTTCATCGTGAAACGCTGGAACCGCGGCACGCCGCTTGATGCGGCCGAGGAGGTGATCCGCGGCACGAGCACGCAAGTTGGCGTCTGGCCGGTCGTCATGGAACTCGATGACGGTCGCGTGCTGCAGGGCGCGGTGAAGTCGGAAACCTTCTTCACCCATTCCTATTGGTGGCTGCCCGAAGGTGAAGCTGAACCGGTGCGCTGGCCGATCCCGCTGAAATCGTCGCCGAACGGCATCTACAAGGGCCAGTTGCTGTTGTCGCTCGAGGAAGACTGGGCGCCGGATGGCCAGACGGAAACCTTCAAGTCGGGTGACCTGGTTGCCTTTGATGTAGCCGCGTTCCTTGAGACGCGGGAATTGCCGAAAGTCAGCCTCGTGTTTCACCCAGATGCAACGCAGGCCGTGAATGGTGTGGCAATTGCCAAGGGCGCGGCGCTGCTGTCGATCAATGACAATGTGGTCGGCCGTGTGGTGCGTCTGGAACCGGGCGCGGAGGGATGGATTCAATCGCCGATCGACCTGCCGGGAACGGGACAGGCCGGAATAGCTTTTGCCGATGAGCATGAGGAGGCGGTGTTCCTCAATTACGAGGACTTCCTGACCCCGGATTCGCTGTTGACGTACGACATCGGGACTGGCGACGTTGCACCCCTGAAAAGCCTGCCCGGCAAGTTCGATGCGTCAGGCCTCAAGGTCGAACAGTTCTTTGCGACGTCGAAGGACGGGACAAAGGTTCCCTATTTCATCGTACACAAGGCCGACATGCCTCTCGACGGCAGTACGCCGACGCTGCTCTACGGCTATGGTGGGTTCCAGGTCTCGATGAACCCGTCCTACAGCCCTGTGACAGGGCGGTTGTGGCTGGAACAGGGCGGCGCTTACGTGCTGGCAAATATAAGGGGTGGCGGCGAGTTCGGCCCGGCCTGGCATCAGGCGGGCCTCAAGCTGAATCGCCAGCGCGTCTATGACGATTTCATCGCCGTCGGCGAAGACCTGGTGACACGCAAGATCACGAGTCCTCAGCATCTGGGCATCATGGGCGGCTCGAATGGCGGCCTGCTGATGGGAGTCATGCTGAACCAGCGGCCTGACCTCTGGAATGCGGTCGTGGTGCAGGTGCCACTGCTCGACATGCTGCGCTACCATCTCTTGCTGGCGGGCGCGTCATGGGTGGACGAATATGGTTCGCCGGATGAGCCGGAAGAGCGGGCGTTCCTTGAGACATTCTCGCCTTACCAGAATTTCGATGCATCGCGGCCTTATCCCGAGCCCTTCTTCGTCACTTCGACCAAGGATGACCGCGTGCATCCCGGCCATGCGCGCAAAATGGCGAAATTGTTCGAGGATGCCAGCCTGCCTTTCCTCTACTACGAGAATGTGGATGGCGGGCATTCGGCAGCTGCGAACCAGACGGAGCGCGCTAAGCGTACCGCTTTGGAATTCACTTACCTGTCCGAGCGACTATTTCCCGCGGCTGACGAAAATTAAGTCTGAAAAAGGAACTGGTATCGAAAGAGAGTTCCTAATGGGAATGCTAAATTTCTTTTTCTGTGGCCCCTTGTTTCCGCCCCGATCCGTGAGACGCTAGCTTATGCGGCTTGACGAAAAAGGTTTGCACAATGACGTCGTCAGACTCGACCTGTTGGAAGAGTCCGACCGCGAACGCCTAGGAACATCAGGCGCGATCGAAGCCATGTGGGACTGGATGCCGGTCCTCCCGACAGGCACGAGCTACAATTCCTATTTCGACTATATCCTGGCCATGAAACGGCAAGGGGACATCATTCCCTTTGCGATTACCCGCCAGTCGGACGGGGCTTTTGCCGGCGTGGTGGGCTATATTAATATCAACCGGACACACCGGCGGGTCAGTATCGGATATGTCTGGCATCCCGAAGAGATGCGAGGCACAGCAGTTCCAAAGGCCACCCAGATGGCCATGATTGGCCGGGCATTCGCGGCCCGCATGCGGCGCATCGAATTTCTAGTCGCGGACGAAAACGAGCGGGCGATCCGCTCGATCGAGCGCCTCGGGGCAAAAAAAGAGGGCGTGATGCGCCATTACATTCGTCTGGCAGACGGTTCCTGGGCCGATATTGTCGTTCTTTCGCTGGTCGATTCCGAAATCCGCGCGGCTATCGAATTGCTCAAGGACCGCGTCGCCGAGATGCAGCTGGCTTGACCTGACGAACCTCACATGCTTTAGGCGCCGCTATATCCGCGCAAAGTACAGAAGCGCGCTTTGACTGGCACACGAGGCCAGCGAGGCCCCCCGCCCGGCGAAGGTTCGCTCAGCGGGGCTTCATGCATTGTGCGTCTGTTTGGAGCGCCCAAGTCTGTTCTGCAGGCAAACGGTAAAGGAGTAGGCACATGTTCGACGCGTTAAGCGAACGCCTTGGCGGCATTTTCGACGGCCTGACCGGTCGCGGCGCGCTGTCTGAAAAGGATGTGAACGCTGCGCTGCGCGAAATCCGCGTCGCCCTGCTCGAAGCCGATGTCGCCCTGCCCGTGGTCAAGGACTTCATCGAAAGCGTGCGCACGCGCGCCGTCGGCGAGGAAGTCGTTCGCTCGGTGAAACCGGGCCAGCAAGTGGTCAAGATCGTCTATGACGGTATCGTCGAGATGCTTGGCGGCGCCGATGCCGAGACCGTATTGCGCATCGACACACCACCTGCCGTGATGATGATGGCGGGCCTGCAGGGCTCAGGCAAGACGACGACAACGGCCAAGATTGCCAAACGCCTTGCCGAGAAGCAGCGCAAGAAGGTCCTTCTTGCTTCACTCGACGTCCGCCGTCCGGCTGCCATGCAGCAGCTCGCCATCCTCGCCGACCAGTGTGGCGGCAATGTTTCCTCGCTGCCGATCATCGAGGGCCAGCTGCCCGCCGATATCGCGCGCCGCGCTGTGCAGGCCGCCAAGATCGGCGGCTATGACGTCCTGATCCTCGATACCGCCGGCCGCACCACGATCGACGAACAGATGATGTCCGAGGCGGCCGAGATTGCCGACATTGCCAAGCCCTCCGAGACGCTTCTGGTTGCCGACGCGCTGACGGGTCAGGATGCTGTCGAAACCGCCAGGCGTTTCCATGACCGCCTGCCGCTGACGGGTCTCGTCCTCACCCGGATGGACGGCGACGGGCGCGGCGGTGCCGCGCTGTCCATGCGCGCCGTGACGGGCCTGCCGATCAAGTTCCTGGGCACCGGCGAAAAGCTCGACGGGCTCGACGCCTTCGATGCAAGCCGCGTGGCAGGACGTATCCTCGGCCAGGGCGATATTGTCAGCCTGGTCGAAAAAGCCTCCGAGCAGATGGACGCCGAAAAAGCCGAGCGCATGGCCGCGAAGCTCAAGAAGGGCGAATTCGACCTCGAGGACATGGCCGACCAGCTGCGCCAGATGCAGCGCATGGGCGGCCTTGGCGGCATCATGGGCATGATGCCCGGCGCGCGCAAAGCCAAGGAAGCCATGGCGAACGCCAATCTCGACGATAATGTCCTGAAGCGCCAGGAAGCGATCATCCTGTCGATGACCCGCAAGGAGCGCCGCAAGCCCGCACTGCTCAACGCCTCGCGCCGCAAGCGCATCGCGGCAGGCTCCGGCACGACAGTGCAGGAAGTGAACAAGCTGCTGAAAATGTACCAGCAGATGGCCACGATGATGAAGAAGATGCGCACCAAGGGCGGCATGAAGGCCATGATGGGTGCGGCGGCACAGGCCGGCATGTCACCGGCCGATCTTGCGAAAATGGGTGGCCAGCAGATGCCGGGCGGACTGCCCGGCATGGGATCGGGCGGCCTGCCCGGCCTTGGCGGCGGCCTTCCGGGCCTTGGGGGAAAGAAGAAATAGATGATGACTGCAGACAATACACTCGCCCAGTTCCAGCTGAACCAGCTGCGCGCCAGTATCGACAACATGGATGCGATCCTTGTCCACACGCTGGCCGAGCGGTTCAAGGCGACCAAGGAAGTCGGCAAGCTGAAGGCGCTCCATAATATGCCGCCTGCGGACAAGTCACGCGAAGCCCAACAGATTGAGCGCCTCCGGCGCCTGGCCAATGACGCAGGCCTCGACCCGGCGTTTGCCGAGAAATTCCTCACTTTCATCGTGGCGGAAGTCATCCGCCACCATGAGCAGATCCGCAGCGATGAAGCTGAACTTTAATTCAAGAGACGACACTTTACAGGAGTAACCCCAATGTCCCTCAAGATCCGACTCGCCCGTGGCGGGTCCAAGAAACGCCCTTTCTATTCCGTCGTCATCGCTGACGCGCGCGCGCCGCGCGATGGCCGCTTCATCGAGAAGATCGGCACCTATGACCCACGCCTTGCCAAGGATTCCGGCGAGCGCGTGAAGATCGATGCGGTCAAGGCTGCTGAATGGATCAAGAAAGGCGCCCAGCCGACCGACCGCGTTGCGCGCTTCCTCTCGCAGATCACGATCGAGGGCGAGTCCGCTCCGGTCTTCGCCTGGACAGCCGGCAGCAACCTGAAAAAGGGTGAGCCGGGCAAGAAAGCCCAGGAACGCGCGAAAGAGCGCGCCGACAAGGCATCTGCCGCTGCAGAGGCTGCTGCGGAAGCCGCCAAGGCACCTGCACCTGCACCTGCAGAAGAAGCACCCGCTGAAGAAGCCGCGTCCGAATAGGACGGGGATACAGCTTGATTTGAAGAGGCCAGTGCAAAAATGCGCTGGCCTTTTCTTTTGCGCGATGGCCAGTAGAGAGGCGACATGAAGAATGCGAACCCGACTGACAAGCTGATCGTTGTGGGCGCCCTGAAGGGGGCCCATGGCGTGCGCGGCGAAGTCCGCGTGAAGAGCTTCACGGCCGACCCGGAGGACGTGTTCAGCTATGGCCCCCTGAAGGATGAAGCGGGCCGGATATTGCTGACCCCCGTTTCAGCCAGGCCCGGCAATGACCATTTCATCGTGAAGGCCAAGGAACAGAAACAGAAGGAAGAGTGGGACGCGCTCAAGGGCACCCTGCTCCACGTGGAGCGCGGGCAATTGCCGAGTGCCGAAGAAGGCGAATTCTATATCGAGGACCTTGTCGGCCTCGAGGTCTGTTCTGTCGGGGAGGTTGCCGAAGGACGGATAAAATCGGTGCAGAATTTCGGCGCGGACGATCTGCTGGAAATCCACCTGATTACTGGCGGGGGAACGGTATTCGTGCCGTTTACGAAAGCCGATGTGCCCGAGATCGACCTCCATGCGGGGCGTGTCAGGATTCCCGACCTGGCCCAATGGACCGCCGTCGACGACGAGAAATAGCAGGCATTCTGCCTGATGTTGTGCCGCATTCAGGCGCCATGTTCCATGTTACGGTCAGTAACTGAGAGGAATAGGCCATGATTGCCACGCTCCTGCGCCTTGGCGCCCTAATCGCAGCCCCCTTTGTCGCCGCCGGCGCAGCGGTTGCCCAATATGACGCGCCGCAGGACGAAGCGGCACTCATCCTGTTCAGCGGCGAGAATTACACGGGCGAGGCAGTCAATATTTTCGACCCGATCCATGCCCTGCCCGACATCAGGTTCAATGACCGGGCCCGGTCGGTGGCCGTCTTGTCCGGCGCCTGGGAGATCTGCGAGCACAGCGATTTTACTGGCCGCTGCGTGTTCCTGCGCGAGGACGTACCAGACCTGCGATACTTTGGTCTCAGGGGCGAAATATCGTCGGTTCGGCCGATCTACGAGTATACCGATGCCCAGCACGGCCTGATGTTCGTACGCGATGAGAGCGGCTATATCCGGTATGCCGATGCTGCGCGGTACGGTTATGACGATTACGACTACGGGTATGCCCGGACGTCGCGGGTCGAGGTCTATCACTACGGCTATTCGCCGGCATACCGGTCCTATGGCTACTACGACCCGCTGGCAGGCTATGGCCCTTATGGGTTCGGCTATTCACGCGGCGGCTACAATACTTACCGGGCTTACCACAGGGAGCGCCCGCCGCTGCGGGGCCATTATGGCGCGCGAAACGCGGATGCGACCCTGTACGTCGATTCCAACGGTCGCGGTGCGTCGCTTGGTATCAATCACGGTGTCAGGGACCTCAGCCGCTACCGTTTTAACGACAATGTCTCGTCCCTGAATATCAGGTCGGGCAAGTGGGAATTGTGCGAGCACGCCAATTTCCGGGGCCGCTGCGAGATCATCGATGCCTCGACGGGCAAGCTAAACGGCCTTCGCCTGAACGACAATATTTCGTCGATCCGTCCGGTGGATGGCGACCGGTCCCGAGACAGAGACCGCGACCATCGCAACCATGACGGGCGCCGGGACCGCCCCCGTAGCGACGATGGACAGCGCGATCGCGACCCGAGGGGGCAACGAAACCAGGATACGCTTGCCGGCGGACCCGGCACGGTTGCCGCCCTGCCAAATAGCGTACCGCGTGCCACGCCGTCTTATGCGCCAACGCCACCCGCCAGCACGATTGCGCGTGACCCCCGCATGCGCCGTGATACCGAACGCGGCCAGGAGTCGCGACGTGACGTACGCCGCGCGCCGCGCATGGAAGCGCCGCCAGAACGTCCGGCTGGTGAACCGTTGCGCCGTTCACAGGTGCGCACGGAGCGGACGCGCGTTGACATGAACCAGGTGCCACGTGTTGAAGCGCCTCGGGTCCGTTCACAGCCGCAGCGCCAGCGAACCGAGCGGCCTTTGCGCCAGCAAGCGCCGCGCGCGCTGCCTCAGACACCCGCCATGCGCTCGCAGGTTCCTGCGCGGGCACAGGTCCAAGCCGCGCCTCAGGCTCGCCCTGCAGCTCCTGTCCGCGCGACACCTGCACCCGCACCTGCGCGGGCTGCGCCTGCCCCGGCGCCGCAACCGAGGGTTCAGCCGCGCCCGAATCCGCGTTCGCGGGACGGCATGCGCACCCGCCAGAATGGCCGCGTCGGCAACAATCAGGACTAGGTAGGGTGAACTACCGCGCGCCGCGACCGGCGCGCGGGTCGTTCCATTCTGCCGCGATGCCGTAGCCGCCGCGCCGGGTTAGCCAGAACATGCCGATCAGGTCGAATATGCCAGCACCGAGGCGGCCAAGGAATCCATATTTCGAGACGCCGGCCATGCGCTCGCGATCATTGACCAGCTCCTCGCGCACATCCCAGCCCGCCCGTTTGACCAGGGCCGGCAGGAAGCGGTGCATGGAAGCAAAAAAAGGCAGGTCGCGGAAAGCCGAGGTCCGGATCAGTTTCCAGCCGCAGCCAGTGTCGGTCGCGTTGTCCTGCAGCACGAAACGGCGCACGCCGTTGGCGACCCGGGACTGCAGCCATTTGAAGCCGGAATCATTGCGGCTGTTGCGCTTTCCGGCGATGATGCCGAGCCGGGGCGGGGCGCCGGGTGCGATGATGTCTGCCCACAGGCGCGCGGTATCGTGCGGATCATTTTGACCGTCGCCGTCGAGCAGCTGAATCCATTGTCCGCGTGCAGATTTGAGGCCGGTGAACAGGGCGGCTGACTTGCCGCGCCGGGCGACATGATTGAGAACGACAACCGTGTGCGGGTGCCTGGCCTGCGCCTCAGCCAGCTCAGCGCTGGTCGCATCGGCTGAACAGTCATTGACGCAGATAATCTCGAAAGCGATGCCGGACAGGGCCGAGTGCACCTCGTCGATCACAGGGTGCACGTTTCCTTCCTCGTTGAAAAACGGAATCAGGACAGAAAGCGCTGGAGACTTCACCATGCATCTTCCCGTATAGAACATGTTTGCCCAGCGCAATTTCCGTGCTCAGAAAGCACGGATAAAAGCCCGTAAGAAGCACGCAAAAACCCCGGTGGGGTTTCCCGAATGCCCGAACCGAATAGCGACAGTCGGCCGGCTCAGGATGTCGCGAGGCCCAGCCCGGCGACATCGGGGAAAACTTGCCAGCTTCCGGGGAAGGGGGCATCCAAGATGGATGTTAGCCTCAATCGAAAAAATCCGCGAAAAAATCCATGCGCTCGAACTCGAGATGGATGCTGAAATAGCCAAGCAACGCGCCGGCCTGCGATTTGGCCTTGAGCGGGGCCGGGTCAGGTTCGAAGAGGAGGTCAAACGTCGCCACCGACAATTGCGCACACATCTCGCGCGATACGTTTTCAGCGCCCGTCCGCTCGTTTGGCTCACTTCGCCCGTTATCTACTCGATGATCATTCCGTTCGTCGTGGTCGATCTCTGGGTGTCGATCTACCAGGCGGTTTGCTTCCGTGTTTACCGGATCCCGCAGGTGAAGCGACATCGCTACATGGTGTTTGACCGCAGTGGGCTGGCCTATCTGAACGCGATGGAGAAGCTGAACTGCGCCTACTGTTCATATGTGAACGGCGTGATCGCCTATGCGCGAGAGGTCGGTTCCCGCACGGAGCAATACTGGTGCCCCATCAAGCAGGCCCGGCGTGTCATCGAAGCGCACGCCCGCTATGCCGGCTTCGAGGAATACGGTGACGGCGAGCATTACCACGACAGGCTGAAAGTCCTGCAGGCCGAGGTCCGGGCAGCAGAGGATCCTGCCGACCCGGCTGACGACGATTGAGACACGCAGGGTGCGGTATGGTGACGATGTGATTTTCGACCCATTTTGCGATCTGTCAGACGAGGAAGCGTAATGCATTACACGGAAGTGAAAATTAGCTTGGGCGAAATTCGCGCGCTGCCCGTTGAACTTCAAAAATCATACTTGACTATAGGTCAAACGGTTAATGACCTGAACGCGTTGTTCAAAATGGTGGTTCGGGCAACGCCAAACGCGAACGACGACGAGGTTGTTTCCATTTCGCGAATGATGTTGTCGCTACTGTTTATACGTTTGGCGAGCGGGCGTTTGTACGAAGCCTCAAAGGTTGTGATCAAGACTTTGAATCGAGTCGACAAAGAGTTTTCCTATACGTCCAGAATGAGCTCGGAGGAACAAACTGACTGGAAAGAGTTCAAGAGATATTTTTCGAGAAGCAATGTTATCGAAAAGATTCGAAACAAATGGGCGTTTCACTCCGACACAGACGCGATGTTCGAGTCGTTGAGTACGTTCAGCGACGATACCATGCTTCTAGATTTTCATTTTGAGAAAGTTGGAAATGTGATCTTCGGTACGGCGGAAGCCGCTCAGCTCACGGCGCTTTGCCACATAATGGGCGTAGAAGACCCCGTGATAGCTTACTATGCAATCTCAGATGAAATTATCACGCAAACCAAGAAAATAACCAACGTTTGTTGGGCCTTCATGCTGTTGTTTTATCAGGACAACTTCCCAGAAAAATTCTTGAACAACGAGCCCCTAAAACTCGAAATCAGCCTCGAGCACATAAAAACTCCGTTGAATTTTTTTATGAGATGTGAAATAGTCAGAAGTCGGCTTATTCCGCAGCGACCAGTTCGTCCGTATCCGCAAATGAATTTGAACGCACGAGCCGTCCCGGGCGGGCGCCGGTGAATTCGTCTTTCTCACGGGTCACGACACCGGCGACGATGGTATAGTCATAGCCTTCCGCCGACTGAAGGAAGCGGGTTCCGCCTGCGGGCAGGTCAGCCACCAGTCGTGGTTCGCGCAACTTCAGGTTCTCGTAGTCGATCACGTTGATATCGGCGCGCAGGCCCACTTTCAGCTGGCCCCGGTCCGGGAAGCCGAACAGTTCGGCCGGGTCGGCGGTCAGCTTCCTGACCACATTCGGCAGGTCGAGATGCGGGCCGCGCGTGCGGTCGCGGGTCCAATGCGTGAGCATCCAGGTGGGCGTCGACGCATCGCAGATGAGATTGCAGTGCGCGCCGCCATCGGCGAGACCGAGCACGGCTGCCGGGTGTGTCAGCATTTCATGCAGCGCGTCGCCATTGCCGTGGGCATAACCGAGGAATGGCTGCATCAACAGGGCATGGCCGTCACGTTCCAGAAGGGCGTCGTAGTAGACATCGACCGGATCCCTGCCGGAGGCCTTTGCGATGCCGCCGATCGATTTTTCCGGGCCGGGCTCATAGTCGACCGGGTCTCCCAAAAGGAAGGTTCGGTCGAGATTGTCATGCAGATGGGCCGCGAGGGGTTCTTCGATGCGGAGGGTTTCCAGCATCGTGTTGCTTTCGGCGATCAATGCCGCGCGCAGGGCCGCATCGCGCATTGCCCTCGCAATCGTCTCGACTGGCTGGCCGACAAGTGACGCGAAGCTCGGGCATTCCTTGAAGCGATGCGTGCCCGAGAGACCGAGCAGCACGCCGAAGGGACGCCCGGCAACCTGCGGCACGACCCGGTCGCCGCGCGCCTGCGCCTCGACGCAAAGCTGCATCAGGCGCTTCCAGTCGTCCGGCTGGACATCGTTCTGCAGCATCAGCCAGGTCACGGGCCGGTTGATCTCGGCCGAGAGTCGGCAGATCCAGTCCATTTCCTTGTCCGGGGCGACAAGGTCTTCACCGGCAAGGCCAGCCGGCGCGACCTCGAAAATGCCGCGGCCCGTTTCGCCCATGGCGAGGCCGATGGCGAAAAGCTCCTCTTCAGCCGCGAAAGTGCCGGGTACCGGCTCGCCGTCCATCGCGCGGTGGGCAATCGTGCGGCTGGTGGAAAAACCGAAAGCGCCTGCTTCAATGGCTTCCCCGACAAGCTCTGCCATCTGGGCGATGTCGCCTGCGCTGGCCGGTTCGTTTTTCGCGCCACGCGTTCCCATGACATAGGTGCGCAAGGGCGCGTGTGCGATCATGGCGCCAACATCGGCGGTGAAGCGGCGCTTTGCGAGCGCGTCGAGATAATCGGGGAAGCTTTCCCAGTCCCAAGTAATGCCTTCGCTGAGCGCGGCACCGGGAATATCCTCGACACCCTCCATGAGTTCGATCAGCATCTGGTGCTGGTCCTTGTGGGCGGGCGCGAAGCCGACACCGCAATTTCCCATGACCAGCGTGGTGACACCATGCGGTGTGGACGGCGCGAGTTCCTCGTCCCAGGTTGCCTGGCCGTCATAATGGGTGTGGATATCGACAAAGCCGGGGGTCACGAGGCGGCCGGTCGCGTCGATCTCGCGGTCGCCGGTCTCGGTGACAGTCCCAATGGCGGTGATATGGCCCTTGTCGATGGCGATGTCGCCCATAAAGGCGGGAGATCCCGTACCGTCCAGAATGGTGCCATTTCGGATGACCAGCTCGACCATAATGCGTTTCCTCGGGTTTTTTGTTTTGGCAATATTAGCACACGGCACGGCTGGCCAGTAGCCTTGCCTTGGGGGCAGGGCGGGGATGGACGCCCCGGAACACGGGGCGTTCCGAGCGGAAACCGGGACCGGGGCGACAAGATTTCCAATTGGTAAACAGGCATCGGCCAAATGGTGCCCCGCAGTTTGGCTGATCTTTGTCCAATTGCGTTAAAGAAGGGCAGCTCAGTAGGGGGGCAGGATGCCGATCTCAAATAAATCGCGTGATATTTTTGAATCACTGACGTTCTTTTCATTCGTCGCGATCACAGCACTTTGCCTGTCATTCACGTTCTCGATGGTGGTCTACCAACTTGGCCTGCCGGCGAACCCCAAGATATTCGTCCTGACGAATTTGGTGGTCTCGGCCTGCGTGGCGATCCCGACAGCCGTAATTGCGTCGCAACACGAATACCGGTTACGAACCTACAAGCGGCGTCTTGAAGCCCTGGCAGCGACCGACCCGCTGACGGGTCTCTACAATCGGCGCTTCTTCAAGAATGCGATGGACGAGGAACTCAGCCGGATGCGCCGGACGCGCCAGACAGCCGGTCTTGTCATTTTCGACCTGGATCATTTCAAGCGGGTCAATGACCGCTTTGGTCACAAAACCGGCGACATCGTTCTTCAGGAAGTGGCCGAAAGCGCATTTGCGGAACTGCGCGGCCCATTCGACAGGCTCGGACGCTGGGGCGGCGAGGAATTCGTCATCTTGCTGAGCGATGTCACGCTGGAACAGGCCGAATCCGTATGTGAGCGCATTCGTGCGCGGATCGAGCGCCTCACCGTTGAGCACAGGGGATTCGAGATTTCCGTCACGGCGAGTTTCGGCACATGCCTGCTCGCGCACGGCTCCAATGCCGACATTGCGCTCGAAACTGCGGACGCTGCCCTCTTCGAATCCAAGAATTCAGGGCGCAACAAGGTATCGTCGCGCCGCGCCCTGGAACTCGTCGCCTAGTCCTGGCCCATTGCCGCCATGGCCTGGGCCACATCGAGTTCGGCAGACAGCTTGTCGACATATCGCGCAAAGCTGCGCGCATAAAGTGTCCGGCTCTCGGCCCACCATTCACGAATGCCGGGATTGCTGAGCGATTCCCGGAGCCGTGCTTCAGAGCCTTCCCAGAGTTCGTCTTCGAACACGCCGAAACGGCGATGCGTGTGCAGCACTTCGAAGTGCCGGAAGGATATGCTGAGAAAATTCGAGACACGCAGGAATTCGGCCGTGGTCCAGCTTTCCCGGCCCTTCTCTCGTGTGATCAGCTCGGCCAGGTCCGCGCTCTCGGCGATGCGCCCGAGATTGGACGACAAGAGCTGGGCGGACGTTTGCGCCGCCGCCATGCGTGTGAGATGCGCATTCTGGCGCAGTTGCAGGCCGATAAAAACCAGGGTCAGCACCACGGCGCACGAGGCCATGATATTGGCAATGGTGGCAATCGTATCCAGTGTCATGCGGGTCCCCCGGTCTTTCCGACCATCAAGCGCCGGGCCGAAGCGGACGTCAACGGCGCGGGTGACGGCGTCCCGCGTCTGGGTTAGATGCGCTGCATGTTCAGTACGACTCTCATAACGCTTGTTCCCGAAGCCTTTCCCGGGCCGCTCGGCGTGTCCATCCTGGAGCGGGCGCGCGAGAAGGGCCTGTGGAGCCTTGAAACCGTGGATCTTCGCACCTTTGGTGTCGGCAAGCATCGCAATGTCGACGATACGCCGGCTGGCGGCGGCGCCGGCATGGTGATCCGGCCGGATGTGGCGGCGGCTGCTATCGACAGCGTGCCGCGTGACGGGCGCCCCCTCGTTTACCTGTCGCCGCGCGGCAAGCCCTTCAATCAGCAAAAGGCGCGCGATTGGGCGGCGGGGCCGGGCCTCGTCTTCTTCTGCGGCCGCTTCGAGGGGCTGGATGAGCGCGTCATCGAGGGGCGCGCCATGGAAGAAGTCTCGCTGGGTGACTTCGTACTGGCAGGCGGGGAAGTGGCGGCGATGGCTTTCATCGAGGCCGTGGTACGCCTTCTGCCCGGCGTGGCGGGAAACGAAGCCTCGCTGGCGGACGAATCCTTCGAACATGGCCTGCTGGAACACGCCCAATATACAATGCCCAGAGAGTGGGAGGGCCGCCCCACGCCGGAGGTTCTCCTGTCTGGCGATCACAAGCGGATAGAAGAATGGCGCAAGAACAGCGCAAAGACGTTGACAAAGCAGCGCCGCCCCGATTTATACGCCGCTTACTCCAAGACCCCCGAATTCCAACCGCCGGAGACTGGCGATGAACATGATTGAACAGCTTGAGGCGGAAGAACGCGTCCGTGTCCTCGGCGACAAGAAAATTCCTGCATTCTCGCCCGGCGATACGCTGGCCGTGAACGTGAAGATCAAAGAAGGCGACCGCGAGCGCGTCCAGCGTTTCGAAGGCGTCTGCATCGCCCGTTCGGGCGGCAGCCTGAGCGAGAGCTTCACGGTTCGCAAGATTTCCTTCGGTGAAGGCGTCGAGCGGGTGTTCCCGCTGGTCTCTCCGCTGATCGAGTCGATCGAAGTGAAGCGCAAGGGCCGCGTGCGCCGCGCGAAACTCTACTACCTGCGTGATCGTCGCGGTAAATCGGCCCGTATCGCCGAGCGCACGACCGGCCACGGTATCGAGGCTGTTGAGATCGCTGTCTCGAAGACCGAGCGCCGCCGCCAGAAGGACGCCGAAAAGCTGGCCCGCAAGGAAGCGGCAGCCGCTGACCGCGAAGCCGCCGCGAAGGCCAAGCTTGAGGCCGAAAAGGCCGCTGCCAAGGCCGCTGAAGCCGAAGCCAAGGCCGCTGCTGAAGCTGCCGCTGCTGCCGAAGCACCAGAGGCTGCGCCTGAAGAATAGGCGCTTTCAGCCCAACCAGATCAAAGACGCCCTTGCCTCCCGGCAGGGGCGTTTTTCGTTCAGCCATGATTGACCGGCTTGAGTCGGGCCTCGCGGATCACCAGTTCAGCGCCGAGTCTGCGGCAGCGTGATGCAGACGCGCCTGTGCGGGCTTCCATCGCCCGCATCTGTCGCTAATGTGCGCCGCAACAGCGAGGAAGAGCAGTTCGAATGGCCGGCAAGACACTTTATGACAAGATCTGGGATGCGCATGTCGTCCACACCGATGCAGCCTCTGGCGAGAGCCTGCTCTATATCGACCTGCACCTGATCCATGAAGTGACGACCCCGCAGGCTTTTGACGGGTTGAAGGCAGCTGGCCGCAAGGTGCGCCGCCCCGGCCTGACGCTGGCCGTGGCCGATCACAATACGCCGACGGAGAACCAGGCGGCCGGCATGGCGGGCGTGACCGACCCGGAAGCGCGTAACCAGCTGGAAACGCTGACCCGCAATGTCGCCGAGTACGGGATCGAATACTTCCCAATGGGCGATATCCGAAATGGCATCGTCCATGTTGTGGGCCCCGAACAGGGCCGCACCCAGCCCGGCATGACCATCGTCTGCGGCGACAGTCATACCTCGACCCATGGCGCCTTCGGGGCGCTGGCGCACGGTATTGGCACGTCGGAGGTCGAGCACGTGTTGGCCACGCAGACTTTGCGTGCACGCAAGATGGACAATATGGCAGTGGAAGTTTCCGGTCGCTTGCAGGAAGGCGTGACCGCCAAGGACCTCGCGCTGCACATCATTGGCCTGATCGGCACAGCCGGGGGCACCGGCCATGTCATAGAATATCGCGGCGAGGCCGTTCAGGCCCTGTCGATGGAAGGTCGCATGACCCTGTGCAACCTGGCGATCGAAGGCGGCGCACGGGCGGGCCTGATCGCGCCGGATGAAAAGACGCTGGCCTATATGAAAGGCCGCCCGGCCAGCCCGAAGGCTGGCGCATGGGAGGTCGCCGAGACCTATTGGAAGACATTGTTATCAGACGATGATGCGGCCTGGGATCGGATCATCCGCATCGATGGCGGCGCAGTCGAACCGACGATCACCTGGGGCACCAGCCCGGAACAGGCGATCCCGCTGTCCGGCAAGACACCTGTGCCGGACGAGATTGCCGACCCGGTGAAGCGCGCTGCGGCCGAGAGGGCGCTGGACTACATGGGCCTAGAACCCGGTGTGCCGATTGCAGGGACGCCTGTCCAGCGCGTGTTCATCGGCTCGTGCACAAACAGCCGGATCGAAGACCTGCGCGCCGCCGCGGCGATTGCCAAGGGCAAGCACGTGGCCGACGGGGTGCGGGCGATGGTTGTGCCGGGATCGGGACTGGTGCGGGCGCAGGCCGAAGAGGAGGGCCTTGATATCGTCCTGATGGAAGCGGGCTTTGAGTGGCGCGAGCCGGGCTGTTCCATGTGCCTCGGCATGAACCCGGACATCCTGGCGCCGGGCGAGCGCTGCGCGTCGACCTCGAACCGGAATTTCGAAGGCCGGCAGGGCCGCGGCGGACGGACCCACCTGATGAGCCCGGCGCTCGCTGCCCGCGCGGCGATCACTGGCGTGATTGGGTAAGTTCGGCGCCGGTAGGTGGCCATTTTTGTCAACTCGGGCCGCATCCCGACCGCTTGACCGGACGGCAATCGATCAAATCCCGATTTCCCGATTTCAAAGCGGTCGTGTCTCGCGCATATAGAGGTCAATCAAGCGAGGAAACGCGACATGACACGCTACACACTGCACGGTATTTTTGCCTCCGGTCCGACCTACAAGGTGGGCCTGATGCTGCACCTGACAGGCACGGCTTTTGACTATGAGCATGTCGACCTGCGTTCGGGCGCACACAAGGCGGACGCCTTCCTGGCCAAGAACCGTTATGGACAGGTGCCGGTCCTGGACGACCATGAGAAAGACATTTGCCTTTGCCAGTCATCCGTCATTCTCGACTACCTGGCCGACGAAACGGGCCGGTTTGGCGGCAAGGACCGCGCCGAGCGCCTGCGCGCACGTGAATGGCAACTCTGGGGCGCCGGGCAGCTGACGACGGGCATCTATCGCACGCGGGCACTGAAGCTTGGATTCTTCGAGTTTCCGGAACAGGTTGCGGAGGCGCATTTCAACGCAGCCAATGGCGCGCTGAAGGAGCTCAACGGCCTGCTCGAGGGGCGCGACTGGCTGGTCGGCGCCGGGGCAACGATTGCCGATCTCGATATTTACGGCATCGCAGCCTACGCGCCGCAAGCCCAGGTGGATCTTGGCAATTATGCCCATCTGCGCCGCTGGATGGCGAAAGTGGAGGCCCTGCCTGGTTTTCGGAACGTCGATACCGCTCTGCCGAAGGAAAGCGTCAAGGCGTGATTTCAGGACTCGACCATATCGTGCTCGTCTGCCCGGAGATTGCTTCCGGAACGGCGGTCTATTCGGCGCTGCTCGGGAGGGGGCCCGACTGGCAGTCGGTTTCGGAAGAGGGCGCGGCGACGGCCATCTTCAGGGTTAACAATACCGCCCTGGAGCTGATGGCTCCGCACGGCGATGGCCCGCTTGCCGAGCGGCTGGGAGAAATCATCACCGACGACGGTCCAGGCCTCAAAAGCCTTGCCTTCGCAACGGGCGATATCGAACATGCACACCACCGGTTGACCCGGCGCGGACTGAAGCCGCACGAGATCATGCCCGGCGAGAGCCGGAGCGAAATCAGCGGCAACTCGCGTACCTGGCGCCGGTTCCGGTGTGCCGACGACGAAACCGGCGGTATCAGGACATTCGTCATCGAGCATGTGACCGGGGCATTGGCGCTGGCGGATGCGCCGGACGGTGCGGTCGCCGGTCTTGATCATATCGTCATCAATACGCCGAACCCCGACAGGGCGGCAGCGCTGTATGGCGCGCGGCTCGGCCTCGATCTCGCGCTCGACCGGACGGCGCCGGAATGGAAGACGCGCTTCCTGTTCTTCCGGACGGGGGGGCTGACCTTTGAAGTGATCAACCGCCTCGGCGAAGACCATGATGCGGGCGGCAACGACTCAATTTTTGGCCTGACCTGGGCGGTCCACGACCTTGAGGCGGCGCATGAGCGCCTGCTGGAAGCCGGGTTCAACGTGTCGGAGACGCGCAAGGGCCGCAAACCTGGCAGCCGTGTCTTCACCGTCCGCGATGGCACATTGAATGTGCCGACCCTGTTCATTTCCCATGACCCGATTTAGAATGACCCCATGAAAGCTTTCCGCACCCTCACAGGAACCGCCGCGCCCCTCATGGAGAAGGGCAAGCCGATGTCGAATGTCGACACCGACATGATCATCCCGAAACAGTTCCTGAAGACGACAACCCGCACCGGCCTTTCAAAGGGCCTGTTCCACGAGTTGAAAACCAGGGCCGATGGCTCGGAAAACCCCGATTTCGTGCTCAACAAGCCGCAATATGCCAAGGCGAGCATCCTGATCGTCGGCGAAAATTTCGGATGCGGCTCGTCGCGTGAGCACGCGCCGTGGGCATTGCTCGACCAGGGCATCACTTGTGTCATCGCGCCGAGCTTTGCCGATATCTTCCACAATAATTGCTACAAGAACGGCATTCTTCCCGTCCGCCTGCCGGTGGATGTGTGTGTGCAGCTCGCGGAGCAGGCTGGCGGTGCAAACCATGTATTCACCGTCGACCTGGAATCCCAAACGGTCACGACGCCGGATGGCGCCCAGCACCATTTCGATGTCGATCCGGGCCGCAAGTCGAACCTGCTGGAAGGCCTCGACGAGATCGGTGCCTCGCTCACATCGGCAAACGAGATCAGTGAATTCGAAACCAAACGGCGCCTGATGACGCCGTGGCTGGAGCCGGCAAACTGAACCGATCGCCCGACAGGAGGGACACGGCATGTCACGATGGAAGTTCGCGCTCGCTGCGATGGTGGCTTTGCCCCTGTTGGGTGCCTGTCACGGGGATATCTTCAGCACAAAACCTGAAACGAACGCGACCGTGCCGAAAAAGGCGCCCGAAGCAGAACCGGCGCGGGAGGCAGAACCGGTCGATGACGCCGAGGCGCCCGCGCAATGATCGTGATCGAAGGCACCGTGCGCATTCCGCCTGACAGGCTGGAAGAGGCGCGACCCGTCATGGAACAGATGATCCGGGCCAGCCGCGCCGAAGCGGGATGTCTCGACTATGCCTATAGTGTGGACGTGCTGGACCCGGGCCTGATCCGGGTGTCGGAGCGCTGGCAGGACCGCGATGCGCTGGCAGCGCATTTCAAGACGGCGCACATGGCGACATGGCGATCCTTTTTTCCGCACCTTGGCATTTCGGACCGGTCGCTGCGCCTCTATGAGGCAGAGCCCGAGCCAATCTGAGCAATCAGCCTGCGTCGGGGCAGGATTCTTCAGGGACAGGTTGCCTGTTATTCGAGGCGCTCGTATGAAACTCGCAAGGAAATTGAAGGAACCAGAAAATGAAACGCCGAATTATTCTCGCATTTGCGCCCCTTCTTGTGGCCGCCGTGGCGGCGTGTCAAAGCGCGCCCGCGTCGACGGAAGCGGCAACATTGACAGTCCCTGCGCCAGCCGTCGCTGAGACCGAGGTCGCTGACGCTGCTCCGGAATCAACGGAAAGCGTTGAAGTCGCATCGACGGATGCTGACGTGATTTGCCGCTCGCTTAAAGTTACCGGCACACGGTTCGCCAAGCGCGAATGCAAGACGGCGGCCGCCTGGAAGCAGTTCGATGCATACACAAGCCAGAACGCGAGAGAATCAACGGACAAGATTCAACGCGTCGGTACAGGCAGTGCGGTCAACGCTAACTGAGGGCAATTGCAGATGGCTGTTCTGCCCCGGCCTTGAGAACCGGCCAGGCCGGGGCATTCTGTCAATTGCACGCTGTGCCTCCGGACGTTAGAGCCATCCGGAAGCCGTGCATTGGCCGAATGAGAAAGAAAAGAACATGACATCGCAAACTGTCCTGCTGCTGCCTGGCGACGGCATTGGCCCCGAAGTGATGGCGCAGGCGCGCCGTGTGGCGGAAGTTCTCGTACCCGATCTAAAATTCGAGACAGGCCTCGTGGGCGGCGCGTCGTTCGACCTGCATGGGACGCCTCTCACCGAAGATACGCTAGAGAAGGCGCGTCACGCCGATGCGGTGCTGTTGGGTGCGGTCGGCGGGCCGAAATGGACAGACGTTGCGCGGGACAAGCGTCCGGAAGCCGGCCTTCTCGCGCTGCGCAAGGGGCTCGACGTGTTTGCAAACCTGCGCCCGGCCTATTGCTTTCCGGCATTGGTCGATGCCTCCAGCCTGAAGCGCGAGATCATCGAGGGCCTTGACCTGATGATCGTGCGGGAGCTGACTGGTGACGTCTATTTCGGCCAGCCGCGCGGCATCGACATTGACGATGAAGGCTATCGCCGGGGTTATGACACCGCGGTCTACACGCATCCGGAGATCGAGCGTGTCACCCGCGTTGCGTTCGATATTGCGCGCGGACGCAAGGGGCGCGTGTGCTCGGTCGAAAAATCGAACGTCATGGAATCCGGCCTGTTCTGGCGCCAGGAAGTGACGCTCGCCCATGCCGAGTTCGGCGGTGGTATCGACCTGATCCACATGTATGCGGATGCATGCGCCATGGAACTGGTGCGCGCGCCGAAGCAATTCGACGTTATCCTAGCAGGCAACCTGTTTGGCGATATCCTGTCGGATGAAGCGTCAATGCTGACGGGCTCGATCGGCATGCTGCCGTCGGCTTCGCTCGGCGGACCCGGTGTGCCCGGCCTTTATGAGCCCGTTCATGGATCGGCGCCGGATATTGCCGGCCAGGGCATTGCCAATCCGTGTGCAATGATCCTGTCGCTGGAAATGGCCCTGCGCTGGTCGCTGGACCGGGAAAAAGCCGCTGACGCGCTGTTTGCTGCCGTCGGCAAGGCGCTCGACAAGGGTGCGCGGACGAAAGACCTTGGCGGCGATCTCAGCACGTCAGGCATGGCCGACCTGATCATCGCCGCGCTCTGAGTTTTCCTCGCGCGATTGTCGCGCCCTTGTGCCTGTGACATCTTCCTCCAAAAAATAAACGGAGGAAACGAAATGACATATGCAGGCAGCCGCTTTGTGCACGATGCCGACAGCCACCTGATGGAGTCGAGCGATTGTCTCGATCCTTATTTCGAGAAAAAACTGCTCGCACGCTATCATGATCTTCCGGTCTACAAGTCGAAGAAGTCCTTCGACGATTTCGTGAACGGCAAGCTCGGTGCGCATGACGATCCGGCCTTCCGCGCGGGCGTGGCCGAGAACATCCTCCTTCGCAAGAATTACGAGGCGCATGGTGCCTTCCGGGCTGCTGACCGGCCTGAAGTGCTCGACCTGCTAGGCTTTGCCAGCCAGCTTGTGTTCACGACGTTCTGCCTCGGCAATTTCGGGCTCGACCAGGGCGACGATATGGAGCTGTGCTATGCTGCAGCCGAGGCCCACAACCGGATGATGGTGGACTTCTGTTCTATCGACAGGCGCCTTCTGGCCACGGCCTATGTGCCGATGGAAGATGTCGACCGGTCCATTGCCACGGCGCGCAACGCCATCAAGATGGGCGCCAAGGCGCTGATGGTTCCGTCCACGTGTCCGCAAAAGCATGCGCCGAGCCATATCGGCCTCGACCCGGTCTGGGCCATGGCCGAGGAAGCGGGCCTGCCGATCCTGTTCCATGTCGGCGGCGAGGACAAGCTGAACCCCGTCTACAAGGAGAATGGCCTGCCGCCCGTGCCGGATTTCCACGGCGGAGACGACAATTTCACTTCCGTCAGCTACATGCCAATCCCGAATGCGGCGATGCAGACTCTGGCAACGATGATTTTCGACGGCGTGCTCGATCGTTTCCCTTCGTTGAAATTCGGCGCCATCGAGCTTGGCGCTTCGTGGGTGCCGGGATGGATGCGGTCGATGGATTCGGCAGCCCATGCCTTCATGCGTAACGAGACGCGGCTGCAAGCGCTATCGGCTCGCCCGTCAGAGATCGTGCGGCGTCAATTCCGCGCCGCGCCCTATCCCCATGAAGATGCCGGCTGGATCATCGCCAATGCGGGCGAGGAGATCTGCATGTTCTCGTCGGATTACCCGCATGTCGAAGGCGGACGAAATCCGCTGAAGCGGTTTGACGAGAGCCTGAAAGGCGCGTCCACGCGGGCCGTCGAAGCGTTCTATTCCGGCAATTTCATCGATTTGATGGGGGAAGGCCTGGCCCCGGACCTGCGCCGCGAGAGCTTCCAGCAAGCCGGTTAGCTGTAATCCGCAATCCGGCAGAGCAGGTTTCCGCGAAATTCGAAGAAGCTGGCACCGCGGATTTTCACGGTCTCGCCGGCCCGGATACCGTTCGGCAGGTCGACAGCGGCCTTGCCCTCGAATTCGATTTCGGCGGCTGCCTTGCCAGCGCCGGTCACGACATTGACCAGCCGCTGGCGGCGATAGGAGAAGGCGTTTCCCGAGAGTTCTGCCACCTGGCGCATCATGTCCTTGCCGTCGAGGCGCATTGACTGGCCGGAGTTCGAAATATTCTCGAACACGACGTCGTCGGTCACGCAATCGATCATGCCGTCAATGTCGCGGGCATTATAGCTGGCGATGTAGCGGGCAATCACTTCATCAAGCACGGACAGGTCTCCCAGGGCTCAGGACAGGCTTTGGTGGTGCCCCACACATAACACGATGGCAACAGGCTTTGCACATGGCGCAAGAATGCGTCATAAGCCTGCGGTTTACAGCACGGAGCTTTACATATCATGGCCACGCGGATTGCAGTTGTCGGTGCAACAGGAAATGTCGGACGAGAATTGTTCAACATTCTCGACGAGCGCCTGTTTCCCGCAGACGAAGTCTTTGCGGTCGCGTCCCGGCGTTCGATCGGCAAGGAAGTGAGCTATGGCGACAAGACGCTGAAATGCCACGACCTGGAGAGCTTTGATTTTTCACGCGTGGACCTGGTCCTGATGTCGGCGGGCGGCACGGTGTCGAAGCAATGGGCACCCAAGATTGCGGCTGCCGGTGCGATCGTGATCGACAATTCCTCGGCCTGGCGCATGGACAAGGACGTGCCGCTGATCGTGCCGGAAGTGAATGCCGATGCCGTGATGGGCTATTCCAAGAAGAACATCATCGCCAATCCGAACTGCTCAACGGCGCAGCTCGTTGTGGCCCTCAAACCGATCCATGACGCCGTGGGCATCACGCGGGTCGTCGTTGCGACCTACCAGTCCGTGTCCGGCGCGGGCAAGGACGGCATGGACGAGCTGTGGAACCAGACCAAGGGCATCTTCGTCAATGACGAGCCGACGCCGCAGGTTTTCCAGAAGGAAATCGCCTTCAACGTGATCCCGCAGATCGACGTGTTCATGGACGACGGCTTCACAAAGGAAGAATGGAAGATGCGCGAGGAGACGAAGAAAATCCTCGATCCCGCAATTGAACTGGTCGCTACCTGCGTGCGCGTGCCGGTTTTTGTCGGCCATTCCGAAGCCGTCCATATTGAAATGGCTGGCCCGATGAGCGCTGCGGAAGCCAAGAAGCTCCTGCGTGAGAGCCCCGGCATCATGCTGGTCGACGATCCGAAGGAAGAGCTCTACATCACGCCGAAGGAATGTGTCGGCGACTGGGCGACCTTCATCAGCCGCGTGCGCAAGGACCCGACCGTCGAGAACGGCCTCGCCTTCTGGTGCGTCTCGGACAATTTGCGCAAGGGCGCGGCCCTCAATGCCGTTCAGATCGCCGAGGAGCTGCTGAACCGCGGCGTGATCAAGCCGGAAAAGCAGGCCGTCACGACAGGCTGAGGCGGTGCCGCGTCACCGCGCGGCCCGTCTGCAGGAAACCTAACCCATGCTTGAGCAAGATATGGGTGGCGGGAACGTTCGGCTGCGCTTACATCGCGGCATATGAACGCCCCGTCCGCCCTTCGCCTCGGATTTCCCGCCGCCCTTGGCGCCTATGTCATCTGGGGCTCGCTGCCGCTCTACATCCGGGCGATGAAGCATATCGGTGCGGTCGAGTTTCTCGCACACCGTATCCTGTGGTCGGTGCCGACGGCGATCCTGCTGATCGCGCTGGCTGCGAACTGGCGCGATATCCGTTCCGCGTTCAGGTGGCATAACCTGAAATGGCTGGCCCTGTCGGGCCTGCTCATCGGGGGTAACTGGCTGATCTATATCTGGGCGGTGAACCAGGGGCGTACGATGGAGGCCTCGCTCGGCTACTACATCAATCCTCTGGTCAATGTCCTGTTCGGCATGCTGATCTTTTCCGAACGCTTGCGCCCGGCCCAATGGGTGGCCGTGGCAGTTGCGGCAATCGGTGTCGGGGTGATGACAGTCGCGTTCGGGCACGTGCCTTGGGTGGCGCTTGGATTGTGCTTTTCGTTCGCGTTCTATTCGGTGATCCGCAAGAAAGTCGCCATCGATAGCCGGGCCGGATTCCTGGTCGAAGTGGTGGTGTTGACCCCGTTGGCGCTGGCCTGGTTCAACTGGTTCCTGCAGCAGCCGGACGGCCGCCTGATGGGAACCGGCGGCTGGGACATTCCCCTGCTCATGATCGCCGGTCCGATCACCGCCACGCCGCTCATCCTGTTCGGGCTGGCGGCCAAGCGCCTGAAACTCTCCACCGTCGGCATGATGCAATATATCGGGCCGACCCTGCAGTTCCTGATTGCGACACTGGTTTTTCACGAAGCCTTCGGCTGGACGCACGCGATTGCGTTCGGCTGCATCTGGGCCGCGCTGGCTATCTACACGACGGATAGTGTGCTGGGTGAAGCCAAGGCGCGGCGCCTCGCTCGGACGGCCCGTCCGGCCTGAAGGCAAAAAAGCCCTGCCGGCCAGGGGGCGCGACAGGGCAGGATTGCATGTTGAGGGACCAATGGGTCCGAACTGGCTGGTGCAATGCCCGTGCCAGAAACCGGTCAGCCAGACCGGCCCGTCGACATGCCGATCCAGACCGCGATAGCGACCAGTACAAGCGCGAATACTATTCTGGCCGGCAGGGATGTGCGCCAGCGTTCAAAAACAGCACCAAGATGAGCGCCCATGAGCACGATGGATACATGCACCAGAATGGCCACGGCGAGGTGAATGAGGCCCAGAATGACAATCTGGACCCAGAGTGCGCCGGACGCAGGATCGGCAAACTGTCCCACAATGACGAGATAGAATACGAGCGCTTTCGGGTTCAGGAGGTTTGCCACCAGGCCCCGGCGGAAGCCTTCGTGCCCGTCACCTCGCAAGGCTGAGGCTGAGCCTGTGTCGGCAAATGCCTCCCAGGCGAGGTAGAGCATGAAGGCGACGCCTGCCCAGCGCAGCGATTCATAGAGAACGGGGGATTCAGACAGCAAGGCCGACAGGCCCGTTGCCGCCGCAACCAGCTGGACCAGCAGGCCGAGCGTCACGCCCGCGACCGCCATCATGCCCGCCCGCCGCCCAGATTTGGCCGACAGGGCGGCAAGCCAGCCCATATTGGGGCCGGGGGTCAGCTCGACTGCCGCCATGGCGATGAGGAATGCCAGCCAATCGACATGACCTAGCATCTCAGAGGCACCCGTAGACGGCGCTCACCAAATGGACAGCGCGCGGATCGCCCACCAGCACATTGGACTGCTTGTTCATGACATAGGCGCATGTCAGGCGCCGGTCCGGATCGGCAATCGCCATCGACCCGCCCCAGCCGCAATGGCCGACTGTGGCGGGGTTGGGCCCGAACAGGCCATGCGTGTTGCGCATGATACCGGCGCCGAAACTGGTCGACATGTTGAGCACGAGGTCCGGGCCATCAACCCGGGGCCGTACGAGGTCTTCAAACGTGCCTGCGGGCATCAGCGCCTTGCCGGAGACGGCACCGCCATGGGCATACCCATCGTAGAGAGTGGCGATACTCGCCGCCGTGCCATGGCCATTGGCCGAAGGAATCTCGATTTCCCGCCATATCGCGCCGCCACGATTGGGCGACGACCATTTGGTGCCGAACGCGGCGCGCTTCGGTTCAGTCATTTCGCCAAGTTCGGGCAAGGCGGTAGGCCGGCGAATGTCGGCGCAGCGTGCATGTTCGCTGGCAGGCAGGCCGATATGGAAGTCGATTCCGTTCGGGCCGCAGACCGTTTCGCGCAACCATGTGCCTAGTGTCTTGCCGCCGAGGCGGCGGGCGAGTTCACCAACGAAATAGCCCCATGTAAGCGGATGGTAGCCATGGGCGCTGCCGGGCGGCCAGAGTGGGGAGAGCTCGGCAATGGCTGCCGCGCAGGCTGGCGGATCGAGCCAGAGGTCGGGATCAATCTGGTTGACGAATCCGGGCAGGCCGGCCTGATGGCTGACCAGTTCGCCGATGGTGACGGCTTCTTTGCCATTGGCGGCGAATTCCGGCCAGATCTCGGCGACCCGTGTTTCGTATCCCGCGTCGAGGTCGGCCACGAGCGCGGCGAGGACGAGCGCGGAAATGCCCTTGGTTGTCGAATAGACCGGCACCAGCGTCTGCGCATCCCATGCCCTGGTCTTCTGCCGGTCGGCCCAGCCGCCCTTCAGGTCGACGATGAGTTCCCCGTCCTGCAACACGGCGAAGCCGGCGCCGAGTTCGCCATCGTCGGCGAAATTCTCCGCGAACGCATCGCGGACGGGCTCGAAACCTTTCGCGACGGACCCTGAAACCGGAAAGTCTGGCATGGCGTTCCCTTTGGTCATCTTGATCTTTTTGAACAATGAGGCCACCCCTTCCCCAATCGCAAGTCAACCGTCAAGGACCGCCCCATGTCAGCCCAAGCCCATCGCCCGCGCCGCTCCTGCCTCTACATGCCGGGTGCCAATGCCCGGGCGCTCGAAAAGGCAAAAGGCCTGTCGGCCGACACGCTGATTTTCGATCTCGAAGATGCCGTTGCCCCCGACGCCAAGGCGGAAGCGCGAGCAGCCATCCAGAGCGCCGTTGCGGTCGGCGGCTACGATCCGCGTGAAATCGTCGTGCGCATCAACGGCCTGGACACGGAATGGGGCGCTGAAGATCTGAAAATGGCGGTCAAAGCCGGCGCAGACGCCATTCTCGCGCCGAAGGTCGTCTCGGGTGCTGACATTGACCGCCTCGATGCCGCGCTCTCGGCTGCGGGTGCTCCGGCCGATTTTGGCTTGTGGGTCATGATCGAGATGCCGCTTGCCATCCTCAATATCCAGGACATAGCCGAGGCGGCCCATCGCACCCGCCTCGAAGCCTTCGTGATGGGCACGAATGATCTTGCCAAGGAATACCGCGCCCGTCCAACGCCGGACAGGATCGCGTTCCAGACGGCGCTCGGCCTCAGCATGGCGGCGGCCCGGGCCTATGGCCTCGTCGCCATCGACGGCGTGTTCAACGATATCAAGGATGAAGACGGCCTGATGGACGAATGCGAACAAGGCCGCACGCTCGGCTTTGACGGCAAGACGCTGATCCACCCGTCCCAGCTCGATTCGGCCAACCGGATCTTCGCACCGAGCCCGCACGATGTGGAGCAGGCGAAAGCCGTGATCGAGGCGTTCGCCGATCCAGAAAATGCCGGCAAGGGTGTCCTCAAGGTCAATGGCAAGATGACCGAGCTGCTTCACCTTGATGAAGCTCGCCGCACCGTCGCCATGGACAAAGCGATCAAAGCGTTCGAAGCCGCCTGAAACGGAGACCGCCATGACCTATACGCTTCTTCACAATCCTGGATGCAGCACCTCGCGCAAGGGGCTGGAATTGTTGCATGAGAGCGGCATCCAGCCACGGGTGCGCAAATACATGACCGTGTCCGAGCAGCTCAGCCTCGAAGAACTCGTCGACCTTGCCGCGAAACTCGGGGGCGTCTCGCCCCGCGACTTCCTGCGCCAGAAGAATGCCGCCGATGCGGGGCTGCCGGAGACGGCAAGCGACGCTGAAGTCTTCGCGGCCATGGCCGAGAACCCGAAACTGATCCAGCGCCCGATAGGCATCAAGGGCAAGAAAGCCGTCCTGGGGCGGCCGATCGAACGCTTGCTCGACCTGACCTGATACGAAAATCGCTGCGAAAACGTTCCCAACAGGCCCGATTCGATCAAATTTCATCGATTCCGGCGACTTAAAATCAGCCTTGGTGCGCGATAGTGCGAACATGATGCTGATCCTGTTCGCCCTCGCCGCCCTTCTGATCGCCTTTTCCGGCTTCTGCATGTTTGGCCTGCCTTACATGCTGATGGGGCCGCGGGCCGTCGACCAGTTCATCGAACGCACCGACCAGCAGGTCATGGCCGCCTGCCTCGTGGCTGCGGCGATTTCGCTCGTTCTGCTGCCTTTTTCCGGTTCCGGCTTGATTTCGAACGGCAGCCACGTGCAGGTGTTCGCCGAAACCCTGACCGGCTTCATCGGGCGCGGCTGATACCTGGACGCGTCTGTTGAGGCCTCTTACTTGCGAGGCGGCACATGGCGAACGTACAGAAATCGAAACCCGGGAACTATTTCGAGGATTTCCGTGTCGGCATGGACATCGTCCATGCGACGCCCCAGACGCTGACTGAAGGCGATATCGCCCTCTATCGCGCCATGACCGGCAATCGTTTCGCCCAATATTCCTCGGCCGAGTTTGCCAAGGCTGCGGGCCTGCCGGGCCTCTCCATCGATCCGCTGCACGCCTTCCATGTCGTGTTCGGCAAGTCCGTGCCGGATATTTCACTGAATGCCGTGGCCAATCTAGGCTATGCCGACGGGCGTTTTTTCCTGCCGGTCATGCCGGGTGATACGCTGAACACCGTATCCAAGGTGATCGGCATCAAGGAGAATTCCAACGGCAAGACCGGCGTTGTCTGGGTGCGCACGACCGGGTTCAACCAGCGCGGCGAGACAGTCATGTCCTTCGTGCGCTGGGTGATGGTCAACAAGTTCGAGATGGACAATCCTTCTCCAGAGCCTGTCCTGCCAGACTTGCCTGCAGCTGTGCCCGCCAGCGAATTGTCAGGCTATCCCGACATGAAAACCTGGGACATGAATCTGGCAGGCAGCCCCCATACGTTCAATGATTATGCGGTGGGCGAAAAGATCAACCATGTCGACGGCATGACCGTGGAAGAAGCCGAACACCAGATCGCCACCCGCCTCTACCAGAATACGGCAAAAGTGCATTTCGATGCCCATGGCCAGAAGGACAGCCGCTTCGGCAAGCGCCTTATCTATGGCGGTGTGGTCATCTCGATCGCCCGCGCGCTCGCCTTCAACGGCCTCGCCAATGCAGGCCAGATGCTGGCCATCAATGCCGGCAGCCATGTCAGCCCGCTGTTTGCCGGTGACACGATCTATGCCTGGAGCGAAGTGCTGGACAAGGCCGAGCTCACGGACACGTGCGGCGCGCTTCGCCTTCGCCTTGTCGCCGTGAAGGACCAGGATCCCGGCGCCTTCGCCTACAAGGACGCTGCCGGAAAATATGCCAGCGGCGTCCTGCTCGACTTCGATTATTGGGCGGCTATCCCAAAGCGTTGACCGCTCTGCGCTTCCGTCCAGACGCGGCATGCCTATATAGTCCGGCATGAGCGGATATGGCCCCTTTGACGGTTTCACGATTGCGGCCATGGCGCTGGCGGTAATCCTGTCTGCACTGGTCAGCCTGATCGGCACATCGGCGCGCAGGCGCACGATCTCGATCGGGGAAGCCCGGGCCGAGGACCTGGCCGAAATGACCGGCATTCTCGACCCGAAACACCTGATGGCGGAGTTCGGCCCGCCGGACATGGGCCGGGTCTGGCGCAGCGTCACCCTGCATGACGTGCGCCGGGCCCGCCAGCCACAGGGCTGGCTGATGTCGAGCGATCTCGTCGACTATGCCTGCATAGCGACCGCGATCCTGTCGCTGATTGTTTCCCACCCGCTTGTGTATGGCGCATTGCTGTTTGTCCTGTGTGTCCAGGTCGGCGGCTGGGTGGTCGCCAGCCGGCTCCCGAAATAGCGATTTGAATCGCCCGGTTTGACGCCGGCAAAAAACGGAATACACAACCGCGATGAGAGTCTGGAAGATGAATGGTGCCGGCAACGCGTTTGCCGTGTTTGATGCCCGCTCGACGCCCTTCGCGCCGACCGCCGATCAGGTGCGCCAGATCGCGGCTGACCTGCAGGCCGACCAGGTGATTGCGCTCGAGCGCGATGCCACCAAGGACGTGTTCATGCGCATCTGGAATTCCGATGGCGGCGAAGTGGCGGCTTGCGGGAATGGCGCCCGTGCGGTGGCCTACCTGATACTGGAAGAAACCGGCAAGCCGATGGTCACGATCCAGACCGAAGCCGACATGCTGAAAGGATACAAGGCCATCGGGGGTCTTGTTAGGGTCGACATGGGCTCGCCCCTGATGGGCTGGGAAGACATTCCGCTGGCCGAGAAGATGGATGTCCGCGGCGTCGACCTGAAAATCGGTCCGATTGACAATCCGATCCTGTCGCGCCCGGCGGTCGTCTCGATGGGCAATCCCCATGCCGTCTTCTTTGTGAAGGATGTCGACGCCTACAACATTCCAAAACTCGGCCCGCTGGTCGAATGGCACCCGCTATTTCCCGAAGGTACGAATGTCGGTTTCGCGCAGGTCCTCGACCGCGACAATATCCGGCTGCGAGTCTGGGAACGCGGCGCCGGGCTGACCAAGGCCTGTGGCACAGGCGCGTGCGCCGCCTTGGTTTGCGCCGCCCGTGCCGGGCTGACGGAACGCACGGCGAAGCTGATTCTGGATGGCGGGGAACTGATCATCGACTGGCGCGAGAGCGACGACCATGTCTACATGACCGGCCCTGTCGAGCTGGAATTCGAGACCGTGATCTGACTCCCGACTGGCCCCGGCGACTTGATTCCCGGCCCAGACAGCGCGATGTGTCCGGTGAAACCCGCGATGACTGACACGCCAACCCCTTCCAGCCCGACGCTGATCACGCTCGGATGCCGCCTGAACACCTATGAATCGGAGGTGATGCGCAGTCATGCGTCCGAGGCGGGCCTGAGCGACGCTGTCATCATCAATACGTGCGCGGTGACGTCCGAGGCCGTCCGCTCAGCCCGTCAGGCGATCCGCCGCGCAGCGAAAGACAATCCGGGTGCTCCGATCCTCGTGACCGGCTGCGCCGCCCAGATCGACCCGTCCATGTTCGCCGCCATGCCGGAAGTCACCCGCGTCATCGGCAATCATGAGAAGATGCAGGCCGAGACATGGCAACCGGGCACGTTGCTCACCGGCCATGAGAAGGTGCGCGTTAACGACATCATGGCCGTGCGGGAAACCGCCGCCCACCTGATCGACGGCATGGAGGGCCGGGCACGCGCCTATGTGCAGGTCCAGAACGGTTGCGACCATCGCTGCACGTTCTGCATCATCCCTTATGGCCGCGGCAATTCCCGCTCCGTGCCGGCTGGCGAAGTCGTGTCGCAGGTGCGCCGCCTCGTCGAAACCGGGCATCATGAAGTCGTGCTCACCGGCGTGGACCTGACCAGCTGGGGCGCTGACCTGCCCGGCGCGCCACAGCTGGGCAATCTGGTGCAGCGCATCCTGAAACTCGTGCCGGAGCTCGCCCAGCTGCGCATTTCATCCATCGACGCCATCGAGATCGATGATGCGCTGGTCGAGGCGCTCTCGGACACCCGCCTTGCCCCCTACATGCACCTCTCACTGCAACATGGTGACGACCTGATCCTCAAACGCATGAAGCGCCGCCATTCGCGCGATCAGGCGATTGCCCTGACACGGCGCCTGCGTGATGCCCGCCCGGACATGGCCTTTGGCGCAGACCTGATCGCCGGTTTCCCGACCGAAACTGAAGCGCATTTCGAGAATTCCCTGCGGCTCGTCGAAGAGTGCGGCATCAGTTTCCTTCACGCTTTCCCCTACAGCCCGCGTCCGGGCACCCCGGCGGCCCGCATGCCGCAGCTGGACAAGGCCACGATCAAGGCCCGCGCTGCCCGCTTGCGCGCAGCCGGTGACACCGCGCTCGTGGCCCATCTGGCCCGCCATGTCGGCCATGAAGCCGATGCCCTCGTGGAACGCGATGCCTCCGCCCGGTTGCCTGACTTCACGCCAATACAGCTGGAAGGCACTTTGCCGCCTGCTGGACGCCTCGCGCGTACCCATATAACCGGGCACAACGGTACGCATCTGATTGGGACTTTGGCATGATCCTGTGGTTCGGGAAAAAACAGAAACAGGACGAGGCAAAGGCAGCCGGTGCGGCAATGGCCGAACCCGAACTGTCGGCGGACGAGATGTCCGCTCGCGACGCCGAAATCGCCGCCAAAGAAGCTGAAAAAGCCGAAATTGAGCGTGTAGTCGCCGAAGCTAACAGGGCCTGGGAAGAACGCCAGGCGCGTGAAGCCGCCGAAGCCGAGACCGAAGCCGCTCGCCTCGAAGACGAGGCGCGAAAGGCTGAAGCCGCGCGCGCCGACGCCCTTGCCCGGGCTGACGAAGCCGAAGCAAAACGTCTCGAGGCCGAAGCGGAAGCTGCGCGCATCGCCGGCGAAGAGCGCGAGGCGGCGCGCGCCAAGGCTGCTGCCGAACTGAAACTGCTGGAAGACCGCCGCGAAGCCGCCCGCCTGCGCGAGGAACGCGAGGCCGCCGCCCGTGCGGCGCTCGAAGCTGAGGCGAATGACCCCGGATTCGTTGCGAAGCTTGGCTCGGGTCTTGCGCGTTCGTCGTCGCGCCTTGGCTCCGGCCTGGCCGCCTTCAACAAGCGCAAGCTGGATGACGAAACGCTCGAAGACCTTGAAGACCTGTTGATCACGTCTGATCTCGGCGCCTCTGTGGCCCGGCGCGTGACGAAAAACCTGTCGAAAGAGCGTTTCGACAAGGAAATCACCGAAAATGAGGTGAAACAGGCCCTCGCGACCGAAATTGAGGCCGTTCTGGCGCCGCATGAGCAGATCGTCGACTTTTCAGACGGCCCCCGCCCCCGCGTCGTCCTGTTCGTCGGCGTGAACGGCTCGGGCAAGACGACCACAATCGGCAAGATTGCCTCGAAGCTGAAGGATCAGGGCGCGAAAGCCTTGTTGGTCGCCGGAGATACGTTCCGCGCCGCGGCGATCGAACAGCTCACAGTGTGGGGAGACCGGGCCGGCATTCCGGTCATGTCCAAACCCACGGGCGCCGATGCCGCCGGTCTCGTCTATGAAGCCATCGAGCGCGCGAAAGCCGAAGACCTGGATCTCGTCCTCGTCGACACGGCCGGGCGCCTCCAGAACAAGGCTGAATTGATGGCTGAACTGGAAAAAGTGGTCCGCGTCACCCGCAAACTGGACCCCGAAGCGCCGCACGACGTGATCCTCGTGCTCGATGCCACAGTCGGCCAGAATGCGTTGAGCCAGGTCGAGGCGTTCCGCCATACGGCAGGCGTGACCGGCATCGTGATGACCAAGCTCGACGGCACGGCCAAGGGCGGCGTTCTCGTCACCATCGCCGAAGCGCACGACCTGCCGATTCATTTCATCGGTGTCGGCGAAGGCGCCGACGACCTGCGCCCGTTCAGCGCCCACGCCTTTTCGCAGGCGCTGGTCGGGGCGATCGACTAGCGCCTATTCCGCGGCCATCGCCCGGACCGGTGCGCCCTGCGCGCCGCGCAGTAGTCGCCCGGGTTTTGCCCCCGTCGGGCTGCCATCTCGGAAGGTGACCTGACCCGCCAGGATCGTCGCCGTATAGCCGCTGGCGCGCTGCATCAGGCGGCGCCCACCGGCCGGCAGGTCGTACTGCACTTCAGGCAGGTGCAGTTTCAGGTTGGTCAGGTCGATGACATTGAGGTCGGCCCGGTAGCCCGGTGCGATCAGGCCGCGGTCCTCAAGTCCCATCCAGCGCGCCGTTTTCTGCGTCTGGCGGTGAATCAGGTATTCCAGCGGCAGCTTTGGCCCGCGCGAGCGGTCGCGGCCCCAATGGGTCAGCATGGTGGTGGTGAAACTGCCATCGCAGATCATGCCGACATGGGCCCCGCCGTCCGACAGGCCCGGCAGCGAAGCCGGGCTTTCCATCATCGCGCGGATCGGCTCAAGGCTGCCTTGGGAATAGTTGAGGAAGGGCAGGTAGAGCATGCCGCGGCCGCCACGCTCCAGCATCAGGTCAAGGGCGGCCTCCTCATTGCAGACGCCGCGCTGGGCCGCGATCGCTTCGATTGTGCGCTCGGGGCCGGGTTCGTAGTCGACAGGGTCGGTGAGCTGGAACATCTTGCCGAAGCTGCGCAGCATGACTTTCAGGAACGGGTTGTCGGTCACCGGTTCATCGGCCAGCAGCCGGGCCCGGAAATCGGCATCGTTCAGGCGGCGCACCTTTTCTTCAAACGGCAGGTCTGCGATCTGCCTGAATACAGGATGCGCACTGAAAATATTGAGTGTGAGTTCAAGACCCAGTAATACGCCCACCGGACGCGGGGCGACCTGCGCCGCCATCGGCAGTCCGTCATCCACGGCCTGCTCGATCGCGCCGAGCAACATGCGCCAGCCTTCCGGCGCCACATCTGCCTGTGCCAGCGAAACAGACAGCGGTCGACCGGAAGCCTCGACAATCCGGCGCAGCATAGCGGCTTCCTTTTGAGGGTCGTTGAAATCCGACACGAATTGCAGAACGCCTCGTCCGGCCTCTGCAAGGCCCATGGCGATTCCGGTCAGTTCGGCTTCACTTGCGGTCAGCGTCGGAGTGGGCTGGCCATCAGACGTGCGATGATTGAGCGTGCGTGACGTCGAAAACCCGATCGCGCCAGCCATGACAGCCTCTTTCGCCAGTCGTGCCATCTCGGTAATTTCGGCTGGCGTCGCATCTTCGCGATTGGCGCCCCGGTCGCCCATCACGAACACGCGCAGCGCCGCGTGGGGGAGTTGGGCGGCCATGTCGACATCAAATTCGCGCTCGCCAAGGAAATCGAGATAGTCCGGAAAACTCTCCCAGGCCCAGGGCAGCCCTTCGGCCAGCACCGGGAACGGAATATCCTCAACGCCTTCCATCAGGCGGATCAGCCGACCATGGTCTTCCGCGCGGCACGGTGCAAACCCGACCCCGCAATTTCCCATAACGACACTGGTAATGCCGTGCAGGGAGGACGGGCTGATCTCGCTGCCCCATGTTGCCTGGCCATCATAATGAGTGTGGATATCGACAAAGCCCGGCGTGACGATCTGGCCGCGCGCGTCGATCTCTTCGCGGCCCTTGCCGTTTACCTTGCCCAAACCCGTGATTACGCCGCCATCGACGGCGACATCCATCTCGCACGGCGCCGCGCCGCTGCCATCGAATACGAGCCCGCCGCGCAGGATGATATCGTGGGTGGCCATGGCTTTCGTCTCCCTCTTTTTCGGAGAGCATGAACCTCAGGCCGCATTAGTCAAACCCTGACGCGGCGTCGGGCTTTCCCCAACGTCCAAACCCGCGCATACACCGCCCGCCATGGCCAGCACGCTCCTCCCCGTCGCGATCTGCCTCGTGTCCGCCATTTCGCTGGCGGCGACGAATGTCCTTGTAAAACGCGGTGGCGATATATTGACATCCCGCATGCTGGTCTCGGGCGCCATGGCGCTCAGCGTACTGCCGCTCGCCTTCTTCGTGCCGCTCCCCCCGCCCGATACCCTTCCGCTCATCGCCATATCGATGGTGGTCCACTGGTTCTACCAGTTCAGCGCGATCCGGGCGCTCCACCGGGGCGACCTGTCGCTGGTTTTTCCCGTCATGCGCGGTCTCGGGCCATTGGCAACGGCCGTCATCGCAAGCGTCGCGCTGCATGAGGCATTGTCTCCCTGGCAGATTGCCGGCCTCGTTGCGGCCAGCGCTGCGATTATTGTCTTTGCCCTGCCGACCGCGACGACCCTTCACGCGCGCCGCCTCGACCGCGCAGCCCTGTTCTGGTCGGTCATGACAGCCATCGGGGTCGGGCTCTACGCCGTCGCCGACACGCGCGCGGCCCGGGCGATGCCCAATGTGTTCACTTTTGTCGTCTGGCTGTTCCTGATCGACTGGATCGGCGTCACCGTCGTGACACTCTGGCAGCGGAAGGGCCGGGTCATGGCATCCATCCGGCCGCAATTGCGCGGCGGAATCATTGCAGGCCTGCTGGGCTCGGTTTCCTACGGACTGGCCATCGTTGCCTACACATTGACCGATGCAGCAATTGTGACCGCCTTGCGCGAGACGTCAGTCGTGTTTGCTGCGGGGTTCGGCGCCATCCTTCTGCACGAAGGTTTCGGCCCCCGGCGGACGATTGCGGCCGCAGTCCTCGCCTGCGGTCTCGTGCTCATGCAGGTCGGGGCATGATCGCGTCTGGCGGTACGTGCCGCTTTATGCAAGACAGTCGCAACTCATCCAGGGGCGGCTCGGCCGCGTAAGATACCGCATGACAGACACTTCAAAAACACCGGTCGCCAACAACACTGCCACGAGGAACGCTGGCAGTATCTGGAGCGAGCTCGGCCCGACGCTTGCCTTCATCCTGATCTATAATGTGCTTTTGCGCTTTCCGGAGGGCGATGGCCTGTTAACGAAGGACAGCGCGCTTTACTGGGCCACTGGCGCATTGATCGTGATGACATTTGCGGTTGTCATCCAGAAACTCATCAAGGGGCAAAAAATCCCGCCCTTCCTGCTTGTCTCGTCTGCCCTGATCGGCAGTTTTGGTATTGCAGGCATCCTGCTCCAGTCGAAAATCTTTCTCTTCGTCAAGCCAACGATCATAAACCTGATCTATGCCAGTGTCATTTTTGGCGGCCTCGCAGTCGGGCGGAACATCTGGAAAATGTTGTTTCACACCGTATTCGCACTACCGGATTTTGCCTGGAAGACCCTGGCGATCCGTTGGGGACTATTCTTTATTGCGATGGCAATATGGAATGAATTCCTGTGGCGCAGTTTCACCGAGGCAACGTGGGCCAACTGGAAGCTGGGCAATATCGTTGTCACTTTCCTCTTTGCGCTGGCCAATACACCCTACACGCTGAAGCATATGACGGCTCCTTCAGAGCCGGATGACGCCTAGCGCGTCAGCTTCTCCGTTCCTGGCGGGTTGGTGAACGGCGGGAATGCACTGAGGTGCCGCGTCGAAGCATAGTGCGTCAGCGCCCAGACGACCGTCGGGAAGGCCAGTTCGGACCAGGGAATGTCTTTCCACGAAAACAGGCCGACTTCTTCGCTTTCGGGGCCAGCGGCAATGCTGGACGCGAGGCTTGCCCGGAACATGACCTGAACCTGGCTGATGCGCGGCACGGAATAGACCGCCAGAACCTGTTCGATCCTGATATCAGCACACGCCTCTTCCTGCGCCTCGCGCCGCGCGGCGTCCTCGACGGTTTCGTTCTCCTCCATGAAACCTGCTGGCAGGGTCCAGAAACCCTTGCGAGGCTCTATCGCCCGGCGGTAGAGCAAAATCTTGTCACCGCGTGTCACCACCGAACCGGCGACAATTTTCGGGTTCACATAGTCGACAAAGCTGCATGTGTTGCAAATTCGCCGCGTGCGATCGTCGCCTTCAGGCACATCGAGCCTGAAATCTGGCGAAATGGAACCATTTGCTAAGTCCTCCGTCATCAAATCTTCAGCCTATCCCTCTTATGGAGAAAACAGTTGATCCGCACACGGGCCTCCTGCTTTAAGCAATCTATCAACCTATTTCCGGCGGGAAACCGCGCCAAAACATGAAAGTAGACAATATCATGGCTTCCACAACCAGCTTCAAACTCAATAAATCGCCCAGCCACCTGTTGCACCGCGCGCAACAGATCGCTGCCAACCACTCAGCCGTCGCGCTCAAGGCCGCCGGCGTCACGCTTCGTCAGTTCTCGGTCCTCGCTGCCCTGTCCGGCAATGAGGGCGTCAGCCAGTCGGATCTCGTGAACGCAACCGGCATTGACCGCTCGACGCTGGCCGACATGGTCGCCCGGATGGAAAAGGCCGGTCTCATCAAGCGCGTTGCATCAAAGGCCGATGCCCGTGCGAAGTCCGTTTCGCTGATGGCCAAGGGCCGCAAGGCGCTCGAAAAAGCACAGCCTGCGGTAGACGCCGCCGACGCTGCCCTTTTCGCAGCCATGCCCAAAACCAAGCAGGACGCGCTCCTGTCGGGCCTCTCGAAACTGGTTGAAGACGCTGAAGCGGCCGCCGCCAAGCCCGTCGCTGCGCCAAAGCCAGCAGCTGCGCCGAAAGTCGTGACCAAGGCCAAGCCAAAGGCAAAAGCGAAACCGAAAGCAAAGGCCAAGCCGAAAGCCAAGGCTGCGCCGAAGGCCGTCGCGGCACCAGCGCCGAAGCCGGTCGTCAAGGCTAAAGCCAAAGCCAAGGCCAAGCCGGTCCGCCGCAAAAAGAAGTAAGACTTCGGGGTCAGTTGCGGGGCGCGTTCAGCGCCCCGCTCACCTCACGTACATCGTCCGGGTCCAGGGGCCCTGTGACATGTACCAGGATCTCGCCTTCGCTTGAGATCACGAATGTTTCCGGTACGCCGGTCAAGCCAAAATCCAGCCCGCCTTGCCCGTCCGGGTCCAGTGCCACCCCGGTGAAAGGGTTGCCCATCCGGTCCAGGAATTCACGGCCATTGGCTTCTGAATCCTTGTACAGGACTCCATAGACCCGTCCCGGGAAGGCGTTTGCAAGCGCGACAAGCTGCGGATGTTCGGCTTCACACGGCGCGCACCAGCTGGCGAAAAGGTTGACCACGATGCTCTGATCACCAGGCGGCGCAGCGAAGGTCAGGGCGCCACCATCGAGCGTCTCGAATGAACGGTCCGGCGCCACCCGCGAAATCCGCTCAAAGTCGCCCTTCTTGGGGCTGAGCAACTGCGATAGCGCCAGGCCCGCAAACAGAATCAGCACCACCACAGGGATTGCGGCCAGCCAGCGTTTCATGACGCATCCTCGTCGCGGGCATTCATCCGGTCGAGCGCAGACTTTGCGGCGCGGGCTTTCAGGATGACGCCGATCACAGCGCCACCGACCAATACGAGGCCCAGCCCGTAACAGGCCCAGATATAGGCGGCATTCTTATCGAGGTGCGGCAGGAAATCCATCATGCGCCCGCCAGCAGTCTGGCACGCTGGCGCGCGGTCCGGCGCGTCCAGATTTCCGCCCGCATCAGGGTCATCACCAGGGCGCCGAAGAGCAGGGAATGCCCCAGTCCGCTCATCAGCAGGGGCCCGAGATAAACAGCCGCCATTTTCGGCCCTTCAGACGTGATGACGCTGGAATCCTGGTGCAGCGAGGTGAACATGTCGACCGAGAACTTGATCAGGGGCACGTTCAATCCGCCCACCATGGCAAGGATCGCCCCGGCGCGGGCCGCCTTTTGCCGCGAATCCATGGCCGCGCGCAGGGCCATGTAGCCCAGGAACAGGAACAGCAGGAACAGGACGCTCATCATCCGCGCATCATCCCATTGCCACCATGTGCCCCATGTCGGCTTGCCCCAGACAGACCCCGTGGCGAGGCAAAGCGCGGTCCATGTCGCGCCGAGCGGTGCGATCGCCTTGGCAGCAATGTCTGCCAGCTCATGGCGCCAGATGAACCAGATGAAACTCGCGATCGCCATGGCCGAATAGCTGGCCATGGCCAGCCAGGCGGCAGGTACATGGATGAACATGACCCGCATGATGTCGCCGCCCTGGAACTCATCCTTCGGCACCATCCACAGGCCTTGCCACACGCCCCATCCGATCAGGGCGGCGCTCAGCGCATAGAAAACAGGCGCCAGCCAGCTCGACAGCGCGAGAAACCGGTGCGGATTTGCAAAGGCTGATAACATGCCCATCAGATACCCTTCCCTCAATCTGCCGCCAAGCGCAGCGCCGCAGCCATGGCAAACGGTGCCAGCGCCAGTGCGAACAGTGTCGTCGCGACCAGCAACAGGGGCGCGCTGTCTCCGCCTGCTGCCCCGCTCATTGCCATAGACCCGAAAATTGCTGTCGGCACATACAGGGGCAGGGCGATCAGGGCGATAAGTAATCCTCCACGCCGGACAGTTGCCGACAGGGCGGCACCGACCCCGCCCCAAAAGAAGAAGGCCAGCCCGCCTAGGCCATAGATCAGCGCGCCGGCCAGCAGGTCTGCGCCCGCCTCGGCCTGGAACATCAGCGCCAGGACCGGGCTCATCAGCGCCAGCGGCAGCCCGGCCGTCAGCCAGTGCGCGAACGTCTTGGCAGCAGCGATGGCCGAAACGGGTGCGCCTGCCTGCAACCACAGGTCCAGTGCGCCGTCTTCGACATCGGCTTGGAAGACCCGCTCCAGTGTGACCAGGCTGGATAGCGCGAGTGATACCCAGAGAATACCTGGGCCGACCGCGCGCAGCATGCCGGGTTCAGTTCCGATACCCAGCGGTACCAGAACGGCGGCGCCGGCAAAGAAGCCGAGCGGCAGCAATGCGCCCGCGCCGCCCGCCCAGGCCTCGCCGAGCGCCTGCCGGAAGGCAGAGAAGATTGGGGCGGGGCTCACAGCACCATTTCCCGGCTCGCCGCGAAACCCGCATCGCCATGCACCGCTGCCACCACCGCGCCGCCGCCTTGGCGGTGTGATGCCACCATGGCGAGGACCCGTTCCTGTCCTTCCGCATCCAGCGCCGTGAACGGCTCGTCCAGCAGCCAGACCGGGCGTGATTCGAGCAATAGGCGCGCCAGCGCCGTGCGCCGCCTCTGTCCGGCTGACAGGTAGCGCGCGGCCACGTCCGCAGGCCGCAATAGCCCCATTTCATTGAGAATTGCGCCGATATCGGCGTCAGCTCCCCAGGCCTTGGCCCAGTGTTTCAGGTGCGATCGCGGCGTCTCGTGGGGTTTCAGTCCCTCGCGATGGCCGACCCAGTGATGGGCAGCTTCCCGGCTCACAATTCCGGCTTCCGGCCGCGTCAGCCCTGCCAGCATACGCAGCAAAGTGGACTTGCCTGCGCCGTTGGGGCCTTTCAGCACCACTGCGTCGCCCGGCGCCAGCTCCAGCGACACCTCTTCGAACAGCACCCGCTCGCCGCGCAGGATGCCCAGTCCGGACGCTGTTAAAAGCCGCACATCATCTCCCGAATAGACCCTTTGTCCCAATTGCATCAGGCCCTTACCATCTATATGACACGAGGCAACGCGCCGCGCCGCTGCGGCACCACATATCACATCAAGACGCGAGGTCTCCCGCATGCCGTCTCTCGACAGCTTCAAATCCAAACGCACGCTTACCGCTGCTGGCAAGACGTACACCTATTATTCGCTCGCCGCAGCCTCAGAAAACGGCCTTGGCGATGTGTCGCGCCTGCCAGCTTCGCTGAAAGTGCTGCTGGAGAACATGCTGCGCTTCGAGGATGGCAAGACGGTCACCAAGGATGACATTCTCGCGTTCAAGGCCTGGCTCGACAACAAGGGGGCGACAAGCCACGAGATCGCCTATCGCCCGGCGCGCGTGCTGATGCAGGATTTCACCGGCGTTCCGGCGGTGGTTGACCTTGCCGCCATGCGCGATGCCGCGAAAAACCTCGGCGCCTCAGCCGAAGCGATCAACCCGCAGGTTCCTGTCGATCTCGTGATCGACCACTCGGTCATGGTTGACAGTTTCGCCGGCGCCAACAGTTTCGAGAAAAACGTCGAGATGGAGTACCAGCGCAACCAGGAGCGTTATGAATTCCTGCGCTGGGGCTCGACCGCGTTCAAGAATTTCCGCGTTGTGCCTCCGGGCACCGGCATTTGCCACCAGGTGAACCTCGAATATCTCGGCCAGACCGTCTGGACCAAAGAGGAAGGCGGCGAGACCGTTGCCTATCCGGACACATGTGTTGGCACGGACAGCCACACGACCATGATCAACGGACTCTCGGTCCTTGGCTGGGGCGTCGGCGGGATCGAGGCGGAAGCCGCCATGCTCGGTCAACCCGTTTCCATGCTGATCCCCGAAGTCATCGGCTTCAAACTGTCCGGCAAGATGGCAGAAGGAGCAACCGCGACGGATCTCGTGCTGATGGTTGTCCAGATGCTGCGCAAGAAGGGCGTTGTCGGCAAGTTCGTCGAATTCTTCGGTCCGGGCCTCTCCAACCTGACGCTGGAAGACCAGGCCACGATTTCCAACATGGCACCGGAATATGGCGCCACTTGTGGTTTCTTCCCGGTCGATCACGACACGATCAAATACCTGTCAAACACGGGCCGCGACGCGGACCGCGTGGCTCTGGTTGAAGCCTATGCCAAGGCGCAGGGCTACTGGCGTCCCGAGCAGGCCGAACCGGTCTTCACGGACACGCTGGAGCTCGACCTTGGCGCGGTCGTACCGTCGATTTCCGGCCCGAAACGCCCGCAGGATCGCATCGGGCTGTCGGACGGCGACACGGCTTTCGCCGACGCGATGGTCAAGGAGTTCGGCAAGAAGGCGGATGCCGCCGAGCCGATCACCGTCGAGGGAGAAGATTATACGGTGACGCATGGCGATGTGTTCATCGCGGCCATTACATCGTGCACGAACACGTCGAACCCGAGCGTTCTGATTGCTGCCGGCCTCGTCGCGCGCAAGGCGAATGAGCTCGGCCTGACCCGCAAACCATGGGTCAAGACCTCCCTCGCTCCCGGCAGCCAGGTCGTCACCGATTATCTCGACAAGGCTGGCCTGTCGGACGATCTGGACGCACTCGGCTTCAACCTTGTCGGTTATGGTTGCACCACCTGTATCGGCAACTCCGGCCCGCTCGCTCCGCCACTTGCCAAGGCGATTGCCGATGGCGACCTGGTGTCGTGCTCGGTCCTGTCAGGCAACCGCAACTTCGAGGGCCGGATCGGCCCGGACATCAAGGCGAACTACCTTGCCTCCCCGCCGCTCGTTGTCGCGTATGCGATTGCCGGTTCGCTCCGCATCAACCTGACGACCGATCCGCTGGGTCAGGACAAGAACGGCAATGATGTCTATCTGAAGGACATCTGGCCGACATCGCATGAGATTGCTGAAGTGATGGCCGTCGCCGTGACTCCGAAAATGTTTGCGGAACGCTATTCCGACGTCTTCAAGGGCGACGAGCATTGGCAGGGCATCGAAGTGTCCGGCGGTCAGACCTATAGCTGGCCGGTCGGCTCGACCTATGTCCAGAACCCTCCTTATTTCGAGGGCATGGGGCTTGAGCCCGATGCACCGACCGATGTCGAGAACGCGCGTGTCCTGGCCCTTTTCGGCGACTCGATCACGACCGACCACATTTCGCCGGCCGGTTCGATCAAGGCGTCCAGCCCGGCTGGCGAGTATCTCCAGGCCCATCAGGTCAGCGCGATCGATTTCAACTCCTATGGCTCGCGGCGCGGCAATCACCAGGTCATGATGCGGGGCACATTTGCCAATATCCGCATCAAGAACCAGATGGTGCCGGGCGTCGAAGGGGGCGTGACAGTCCACTATCCGGACGGCCAGCAGATGCCGATTTATGATGCTGCAATGCGTTATCAGAAGGACAGTGTGCCGCTGGTGATCTTTGCGGGAGACCTCTATGGCAACGGCTCTTCGCGCGACTGGGCTGCCAAGGGCACGATCCTTCTGGGTGTGCGCGCTGTGATTGCCGGCAGCTTCGAGCGGATCCACCGCTCCAACCTGATCGGAATGGGCGTTCTGCCGCTTGAGTTCGCGGACGGCGCAAGTGCCAAATCGCTCGGCCTTACCGGCAAGGAACAGGTCTCGATCAACGGCATCGCCGACATCAAACCGCGTCAGACCATGGATGTGAAAATCACGCGCGAAGACGGCACGACCTTCACCGCAAAAACGACTCTTCGTATCGATACGGAGAACGAGCTCGATTATTATCGTAATGGCGGCATTCTTCACTATGTGCTGCGCAATCTCGCGCGCGAAGCCCTGTAGTCGATTGCCGACAGGTCGCACGATTATCAAAGCCCTTCGCGTTTCGTCGCGGAGGGCTTTTTTACAGTCCTCACACCCCTGTGATTGTCACGCGATTTGGCATGGGCCTATAACGGGACCGGAATGAAACGATCGCACCTGCCTTTCCTGATGCTTCTTGCCCTGATCGCTTATCCGGCGGCAGCGCAAACATCTGTGCCTGTCGAAGGTCCGGCGCCCGTTCTGGTCGAGCTCTTTGCGTCGCACAATTGCCGGGCCTGTCCGAAAGCGCATCGCACCATGAGGGAAGTCGATGCGAAGCGCGAAGACGTGCTGATCCTCACCTGGTCGGTCGATTACTGGGACTATCTCGGCGAAAAAGACCCGATGGCCATGGCCGAGTCCAAGGATCGCCAGCGCGCCTATGTCGACAAGTTCCGGCTGCGCGGGCCCTATACGCCCCAGACCGTCTACAACGGTGTCGAGCAATGTCCGGGCAGCAAGCCGGCGCAGGTCGAGTCCGCTCTCGAACGCGTCGGTGATTCCACCCCTTCGCCGGCGCGCCTCGTCCGAAAAGGCAAGAAGATCGAATTGACGGGATCGGTCACCGACCTCACCGATATTTTCGTGATTGACTACCTCGACGGCGATGCCAACCCGACCAACATGGTCCATCCGGTTACGAATGTTACCTCGATCGGGCCGTGGATCGGCGGACGTGTCGAGATCGATCCGTCTGTCTGCAAAGCGACATGTGCGCTTGTTGTTCAGGAAGCTGGCTTCGGCCGTGTCCTCGCTGCGATGGATATCAGGAACTAGGCTTCAGGGCTGGTTCGGCGCGTCTATTTCATCCGGCACGGGTGGTCGCACAATCGATGCGATGGAAGGCGTGAAGTCATTCCAGTCGAATTCAGTTACCTCGAACGCCCATCCGACCGCCTTCTGGTTGATTGTGCTGCCACGTTGGGCACCCTCACCCGCCTCGATCGCACGCAGCGTGACGAAGTAACCGTCCGGTTCACGATAGGCTCTCAGGTCCACTTCCAGCCCGTCATGCGTTTCGGTGATGTGGCGCGCGGCTGGCCGCGTTGTCAGTTTCGCGGCGGGTTTTACCCCGATAGGCTGCAGTCGCGTGAGGGCCAATGCAGGCGTTGAGGCCGCGATACGGCTGACCAGGCGATAATCCTGATACGGCGGGGCTGGTCGAAAGCTTCGTTCGCTGCTGCCGACCGAACGTTGGAGGTAGAGGCTGTTGCCGCTGGCGTCATAGAGGCGAACGGCCGACACGGCGTCTTCATGGATGTCGATGATGTCGAGATCGAGCCAGGCGTCGTGATTGTACAGGGGCGGCAGGTCGCCATCGACGCGGAATGCCTGAGCTTCGCCGGGCAGCCTGGCATAGACGTTGGGGCCTTTGCGACCAGTCAGCAGCGCGGCTGTGACCGTACCGGCTTCGTTCACGATTTCAATCAGGGCGCCTGTGCCGCCATCGCGTGGGTCGCCGAGTCCGATACGGTTCATCTTGCCGGGATCGCGCGTGCGCCCTTCGCCCCAGGTCAGGGTTTCGAGCCCGCTGGCGAGGTCGGCCAGCCTGTCGGCGCGAATGGGGTAGCCGTCGGTTCCGCCAAGTGTCCAGCCGTCCGGGCCGTTGATCAGGCTGTAGGCTTCATCCGCCAGCGTAACCCTGATCTCGCTCGCCTCGGCGCGCACGGTCGCGAATTCCGGCAGGACTGGATCCCCGATGCGCTCGGAGCGTTGCGGCGAATGCCGCCCGCCGAGGCTGACCAGGACAGCCAGCACGGTCAGCGCGCCCGCTACCGCCCCGAGCACTTGCAGGCGCCGCACGCGCCTTTGGGACGGAACACCGGTCATGTGCCCCGACCTTCCCGGAAAGCCTGGCGGCGCCATACAAGCAGGCCGATCAGCCCGATCAGCAGCGGCCCACCCCAGATGTTTATCAGTTTGAGCGTGCCTTCCAGCCGGTCAATATCGCGCCGATAGTCCCGCTCAATACTCCGAAGCCGCTCGCGCAGTTCGACGATGTCCGCGCGCAGCTTGGCCAGTTCCGCTCGCTCGTCCTGAGACAGGACGGCTTCGAGGTCGCCGGAGAAAAAGCCGTCTGTTGCACTGATATCCTGCAGCTCCTCCAGCCGGGACTGTGCTGTCGCGAGCCGGTTCTCGAGTTCGGCCTGCTGGCGGAAATACCTGGCTTCCGCGCTTTCGCGCATCCGGTCAATTCGCGTCATCGGCCTGAGGCTGGGTGCGCGCGACCTGAGGCGAGACAGTTCCCCGCCGCCTGAAAGGGCATCGATTGCGTTCAGAACCAGTGCGCCATTGTCGGCCACCACGACATCGCGTCCGGGAATGATATAGAAATCGTCTGCCAGGGCATCGACATCGGCGATCAGTACGATCTCCGCATCAGTCTCGCTCCTGGAAATGTGCGGCGGAGCGTTCGCGGCCTCGGCGCGCGCCAGTTCGGCCAGTCCCGGGTCGGTTGGTTCGTCCAGAGCCGGCGCGCCGGCTGGAAAGGCCGTGGTCAGCGATCCTGACAGGCGCGCGGCCAGAACGAGAGGTTGCGGCGACGTCTTATAGGATTTCAATACGTCACCGGGCGTCATGTCCCGTGCGGCTTTCTCGGCGTCGATATAGGAAGGGCTGGGACCCGTTGTGATGAGCGGCGAGAAAACTTCACCCTCGGGGAGGTGTTCGGCGAGCAAGGCGCCGGGGGCGCCGAAGTTCACGTTTCGCGTCAGGTCTGCTGTTATCAGGTCGTTTGCGTTCATGTCCTTTGCGGGCGCGCCGATGAAAAGCGGATGTGCGAGCTCCTCCATGCGGCCATTGCCCGTATCGACCGGCACCGGCAAGGCGTTCGCGGCGTCTGCGACGGCATCCTGGGACAGGGTGACGCCCCACGCCTTGCCGAGGGCGCCAAGATCAGACCGTGGATGGTCGCGGGACGCGCCGAGCATACCGCCACCCATGGCGGTTTTCGCCGCCGGGTCGACCATGATGACGGCGCGGCCATGGCGCAGGATATATTGGTCGATCAGCCATTCCTGGCGCGCGGACAGGTCTGGCGGGTGTGCCACGAACAGCACGTCCAGGTCGTCCGGCAGAGACTGGAATTCCTCAGATATCCGAACAACGTCGAACGACTTTGTAATATCCGCCAGCAGCGTGTAGCCGCCTTCGCCGCCCGGCGCGGTCATGCCCGGCAGTGTCGAGAGTATCCCGAACTCGTGGCGGGTCCGGGTCGTCAAGGCGCGCAATCATTCTTGTCAGATCGTATTCCAGAGTCACTTCCCGCTCGGGCGCAAGGAAGGGAATGACCCGCTGGTCGTCGACTGCATTGCGTCCGATGATCCCGAAATAGAGCGGGTCGGTGCCATTGGTGCCGACCGCCGTGATGCCTGCCGCCAGCGCTTCGTCTTCGGCCTTCGAGAATGGCGATGGGTCAATCTCATGAACGATGACTTGTCCGCCGGACTGGCTGCGATAGGATTCCAGCAATTCGCGCACACGTTCGGCATACGCACGTATTGCCGGATACTCCTGGCCGACACTGCGTGTATAGACGAAGGTGATCTCCACGGGTTCGGCCACGCTTGCCAGCGTATCCTTCGTGCCCTTGGACAGCGTATAGAGATTGTTCTCGGTGAAATCGACGCGCGCGCCCGACAGGACATTCTGGACAACGAGGTTTCCCGACACGAAGATCGTGGCAGCCAGCGCCGTCGCGGCGAGAAGATAGTGCTTAGCTTTCATCGCCTATCCGAGCCTCTGGCGAGCGGCCCAGAGCCCGTTCAGCACGGTCCAGAAAGCGGTGAAGCCAAGGAAGAACACAATGGCGCGCAATTCCAGCACGCCGCGTTGGGCCCCCTCGAACTGGGTCAGGAACGAAAAAGACGCGACGAGTTCCGCCGTTCCCGTACCGAACACGGACTGCACGCCGGAAAGGACGAGCGGCCAGCCAGCCGCCGTAAATACGAAAGCGACAACAACGCTGATGACAAAGGCGGTCACCTGGCTGCCGGTTAGCGCGGAAATGGCAGCGCCGATGGACAGATAGGCGCCCGCCATCAGGAAGCTGACCATATAGGTCAGCGCGATGGCCGCATTGTCCGGACTGCCGAGCAGGTTGACCGTCAGCCACATCGGCGCCGTCAGCGCGAGACCGACACCGGCAACTGTCCACGCCGCCAGCAGCTTGCCGAGCACCAGCGCCGGCATGCCGATTGGCAATGAAAGCAGCAACTCGTCCGTACCCGCCGTTCGCTCGTCCGCCCAAAGCCGCATCGCGAGTGCCGGCAGGAATATCATGTACAGCCAGGGGTGCCAGACGAAGAAGGGCGCCAGATCAGCCGATCCCGTGTCGAAAAAGCGGGAGGCTTCCCAGGTGAACAGGCCCAACGCCAGCAGGAACACGGCAAGGAAAACATAGGCCATCGGCGTGGCGAAATAGGCGCCCAGTTCGCGCCGATAAGTCGCGGTGAAGCCGCTGAACTGCTCTTTCAACCAGGACATCATGCCGATTCCGCCTCGGCCTGGTCCGTCAGGTGCATGAAAGCGCTCTCCAGCGAGCCGTCCTCGGATCTCCTGGCGAGGGCGTCCGGAGCGTCGTCAGCCACGACCATTCCCCGGTCAATGACGATGGCGCGGGTGCACATGGCGGGCACTTCGGTCAGCGTATGGGTAGAGATCAGGATCGCCTTGTTCGGCGCCATGCGCGCGATCAGCGCCCGCACCGCACGTTTCTGGTTCGGGTCGAGCCCGTCAGTCGGCTCGTCGAGCAGCAGGACGGGCGGGTCGTGCAGGATGGCGCCGGCGAGCCCGACACGCCGGCGATAGCCTTTCGACAGGGAGCCGATTCGCTGGTCGCACACGGTCGAGATGCGAGCATCGGCAATCGCCCGCTCCACCCCATCCTTGCGCGCCGTGCCTTTCATGCCCCGGGCCGATGCCATGAACACGAGGAATTCCGGCGGCGTCATGTCTTCGTAGAGCGGCGCGCCTTCCGGCAGGTAGCCAAGGGCGCGTTGGGCCTCGCGACGGTCTGTCAGGATGGATTTACCATCGATTAGCGCGTCGCCGGCATCCGGTTCCAGCACCCCGGCAATCATGCGCATCGTGGTCGATTTTCCAGCGCCGTTCGGGCCGAGGAAGCCGAGCACGGTTCCCTTCTCAAGCCGGAAGGAGACCCCGCGGACCGCGTGCTTGGCGCCAAATGATTTTTCCAGCCGCTGAATGTCGAGCATGTATCCGGTTCGCACGCCTTTCTGGAAGCCTGTTCTGATACCGCCCTTCTGGACATGTGGCCAGAGTTTGCGCTGCGCTCGCAGGTTACAGCTTATTCAGAAAACCGCATCACGTCATCGATCATGGCCCGGGCTGCCGCCTCGACGATCTTCTCTCCGTCGGCCGCATTTGACTGCGTCGGGTCAGAGCCGATCCGGCCATCGGGAAAGTCGCGCCGGTACTGGACCGCGTCGCCGATCTTGCCGTTCGGGGCAATCTTCGGGCTCATCTCGACCTCGGGCCGCGCCCGGTCGGGATAGGCAAAATAGGTCACCGACACTTCAGACGCCGTCGCGTGGCTGCCATGGCCGACCGGATAGAGCGTGTTGCAGAGGCCCATCACGTCCTTGAAGTCCCACCAGTCGCGCCGCTTCAGGCTGAGGCCGGGCCGGTTGTCCTCGCCGCGCGGGTCGAAGCTGCGCCGCGCATGGATCTCGCTGAACGCGGCTTCGATCGTCGAAATGTTCCCGCCATGGCCATTGTACCAATAGAGCCGCTCGAATCCGTGCCGCATGAGGCTTTCGGTCCAGTCCGCCATGGCGGCGATCATGGTCGAAGGCCGCAGGGTGATGGTTCCCGGGAAGCCGAGATGATGCTGCGCGCAGCCGACATTGAAGGTCGGCCCGACCAGCATGTCGTCCGGCGCAAGGCTCTCGGCATGCCGCGCAATGATTTCCGGGCAGAGCGCGTCGGTGCCGATGAAACCATTCGGCCCGTGCTGCTCCATCGAGCCGATGGGGATGACGATCGTGCGGGATTTCTGGAGCCAGGATTCGATGTCCTGCCAGGTCGACACGGGAAGCAGCATGGGGTCAGTCCTTTCTGGGGGCCAGACGGCGCGTGATGTGGCCCATCTTGCGGCCGGCGCGCGCCTCGCGCTTGCCATACAGGGTCAGCGTCTCGTTCGAGGCGAGACGTGAAGGATCGAAATGTCCCGCCTCGCCGATCAGGTTCGTCATTTCCGCGTCGAAAAGCCGGTGCGTATCGCCCAGCTTCCACCCGGCAATGGCCCTGATGTGCTGCTCGAACTGGCCAGTCTGGCAGGCTTCCGGTGTCCAGTGCCCCGAATTGTGAACGCGTGGGGCGTATTCATTGGCAATCAGGCGGCCATCCGCCATGACAAAGAATTCAAGCGCCAGCACGCCGACATGGCCCAGCGCGTCGACCAGCATGACCGCTTGCCGGCGCGCTTCGATCTCGACCGCCCGGTCGATGCCCGAGGGCACGATTGAGCGCGCCAGTATGCCGTCTTCATGGATGTTCCTTGGCGGTGCCCAGCTGGCAGTTTCGCCGGTGCTGGAACGGGCAACAATGACCGATATTTCGCACTCAAATGCGACCGCCGCCTCCAGCACGCACGGGGCCCGGCCGACGGCGTCCCATCCTGCAGCGACATCGCTCTCGCCTCGCAGCCAGGCCTGACCTTTGCCGTCATACCCGTCCCGCCGGGTCTTCAGCACGCCCTTGCCGCCAAGCTCAGTGAGCGCGGGCGCTATATCGGCCAGGCAATCGATGACCCGATAATCCGCCGTGGCGATGCCAATGCCTTGCAGGAAGGCCTTCTCGTCGGCCCGGTCCTGAGACAGGGCGAGCGATTTTGCGCCCGGGTGCAGGGGCGTTCCGGTCGCGACAATCGCGTCGACGGCGCTGACCGGGATGTTTTCGAATTCCAGCGTGACGACATCGCAGGCGCGGGCAAATCCCGACAATGCTTCGCTGTCGCTATAGTCGGCCTGCCAGTGCTTCATTGCGACCCGCGCTGCAGGCGCGTCCGATTCCGGGCAGAATATGTGAACGTCAAAGCCGAGCTGGCTGGCCGCGCAGGCCAGCATCCGGCCGAGTTGTCCGCCGCCAAGGATCCCGATGACCGCGCCAGGAGGCAAGGCTGTCATCCCTGGGGTGCCTCGGCCACGGCGTCGGTTTGCGCGGCGCGATAGGCATCGAGTTTCGCTGCCACATGCTTGTCTTCAAGTGCGATGATCGCGGCGGCCATCAGGCCCGCATTGACCGCACCGGCCTCGCCAATGGCCAGCGTGCCGACCGGAATGCCCCGCGGCATCTGGACAATCGAGAGCAGGCTGTCCAGGCCGGACAGGGTTTTCGACTGGACCGGCACGCCAAGCACCGGCAGCGGCGTCATGGCCGCCGTCATGCCCGGCAGGTGGGCGGCGCCGCCAGCGCCCGCGATGATCACTTTCAGCCCCCGGCCCTTGGCCGCCTTGGCGTATTCCGTCAGCCGGTCGGGCGTGCGATGCGCCGAGACGATCCTTGCCTCATGCGCGATGCCCATCTCGTCGAGGATCGAGGCGGCATGATGCATCACCGGCCAGTCCGACTGGCTGCCCATGATGATGCCGACTTTGGGGGATGTGGTCATGGCTTTCGGAATCCTCGCCGCCGGAAAGCGCGCACAATAGGAAAGCCGCGCCTGCGGTCAACCGGCGCCTGATCGAGGCCCCATGTGTAATTCGTCAGCCTGCCGTCTCCCCTTATGTTCAAATCGGGTATAACCTTGCTCAATGACGGAAGAATTCCATCAGAACTCGCAGGACCAGCGCCGCGCTTTGCTTGACATTCTCTGTGTCGATCTCGGCACGCTTGGCGTGCGCGAGAGGGCCGCGCTGGAGGCCTTGAGCGAGGAAGTGATAGCGCTGCGCGACGAGGTTTCCCGTTTGCGTATCGAGCTTTCCGACGCAGAGCTGCTGGCCGACAATGACGCCTTGTGCCCGGTCTTCAATCGCCGGGCGTTTGAACGGGAAGTTCGGCGCGAGATTGCGCTCGCCGACCGGTTCCGTACACCCTTGTCCCTGATTTTCATTGATCTCGACCATTTCAAGAAGGTCAACGACGTATTCGGCCACGCAGCCGGGGACGACGTCCTGATGCGCGTTTCGGATATCCTGCTGCAGAACACGCGGGAAACAGACATTGTCGGCCGACTTGGTGGCGACGAATTCGGCGTTGTGCTTGCCCAGGCCAGTCATGCCGACACAATGTCCAAGGCAGCGCAGCTTACGATGCTGATCGATCAGATCGTGGTTTGCAATGGGAATGAAAATGACGTGCCGCCGGTCCGTGTCGGGGCGTCCTGCGGAATTGCGGAATGGCAGACAGGGCAGGGGGCCGACACGCTGATCGCCCTGGGCGACCAGGACATGTTTGCCCAAAAAGCACGCAGGAAATCAGCTCGCCCGCTCCACGTCTGACGTATCCACGTTAAACTCGCGAAATCCTTCGTTCGGGCCCTTAACGCGGGTCAGCTTCTGTGATTTAGTGTGGCAATAAGGACACAAATTCTTAACCGCAAAAGGAGACTGCCCATGTCGCTCAACGGTCGGATCAGTGAGCTTGCCAACAAGCACCGCAAACTGGACGAGAAAATCTCCGAGACCCAGAAACACCCATCGGCAGACCCGCTTGAGCTAAAGGATTTGAAGCGACAGAAACTGAAGCTTAAAGAACAGCTGCGATGGTTGGAAGCCAGCTAGCGCGGTAAAGGCGGACCAAGTCCTCCGCCAACGCGCCAGGCATTGGTGCAGGCAACGGGCGGAGGACGACCCATGAGAGACATTTTTGACCAGGATCGACCAATGACACTCGGTGCGGTCAAGTTGGCGACCGCCATTCTTGGTCTCGCCTTGTTGGCTGCCGGGCTTCTCGTCCTTCTGAATGCGTCCGTATCCCTGTTTCAGGGTCATCCATTGGTGGCGCTGACGAAGCTGGTTGTCGGTTTTGTCGTCCTGGTCTTCCTCTTCGTCACGGTCAGGTTGCTTGGCGAAATTCTTGCCGCCTTGCACAGGTTGAACGACCGGCTCGCCATACTCGGCGATGACATTCGCAATCCGCGTCGTGTCACCACGCAATCCTCCGACCCGTCCGGAGACTAGGCGAAATGGGTGTCCCCGTCACAGCCATACTCGGCCTCGGCCGGGAAGTCGGCGATGCCATCGCGCGCCGTTTCAGCGAAACCGGCCACCGCGTCCTGGCGGCAGATCCGGGTGCCGAGCGTCTCGTAACCGCGCGCAATGCCGTACCCGAAGACGTCATCCTCCATCACGGTGAGCTCCATACGCGGCTCGGCTTGCGCAACGCCTTCACCGCTGCGGTCGAAGGCTTTGGCCGCATTGATAACGCCGTGATCATTCCCGAACTTGAAGAGCCCGATACGCTGCTCAATTTCTCGACGGAGAAATTCGACAAGGCGATCGCCAAATCGATCCGGGGCACCGCGCTGGCCCTCCAGGTGTTCGCCGAGCGTATCGCCGAACAGGAGGACCTTCCAACTGTCGGTGTCGAGCGACTGCGTCAGAAAGGTACGATAACGTTCGTGCTCGCCTATTCGGCAATTGCGTCGATGCCGGGCCAGTTCACCGAAACGATTTCGCAGGGCGGCGTTCTGGGCGTAATGCGCGCCGGTGCAGTCGAACTGGCCGATCTCTCGATCCGGGTGAACGCGATTGTCGCCGTGCGGCCCAGCGAGGAACGCGTCCAGACGTGGACCATGCGCCGTACGCCGCTTGGCCGGACAGCCCTGGCCGACGAAATTGCCGACGCCTGCCGGTTCCTCGCGTCTCCGGAAGCAGCGTTCATAACGGGCGAAGCGCTGCGGCTCGACGGGGGCCGCAGGGCCCTTTCAGGTTTGCTCGACTAGTCGATCTCAGGCTTTGCTGAGGGCTGATACGCCTTTGCCTTCCGGAACGGCTGCAAATGTTGCGACGCGCTCTGCCGTGTAATCCGATTCAAGCACTGTCGAAACCTTGACGAACTCGCCGCTGACCCGGTCCGGCGTCAGCGTGACGATCGTATAGCCGTGGCCGAACGGGTCATGCCATTCAACTTCCGTATTGGCGTCTGCGAACTGCTCACCCAGATCGGGTACGTTGGGAAGATAGTTGCCTGTTCCCGGTGACGTGATCGAGGTGCAGCCGAATTCCACGCCCACCCGGGCGCCTTCAGCGTCATAGAGCGTGTTGGCCCATGCCGTGTGCGTGTCGCCAGCCAGCGTCACGAGACGCCCGCCTGCCGCCTGAACGCTGTCATACAGCCGCTCGCGTGCGGCGGGGTAGCCATCCCAGGCATCAAGATTCATCGGCAGGCCAAGCGCCGAGAAACCGATCATGGATCGCACGAAGGGATGGTCGAGATCGGAGATTTGTTCCGGCGTCAGCGTTTCCTGAAGCTTTGGCATGGCAACGCGCGCCATCACCACCTGGTTGGCCAGCACCTGCCAGGTCTTCCCGGCCTGCACTGACCTGGCCATGGTTTCGCCCAGCCAGGATTCCTGCGCCGCGCCCATCATCGTGCGGGCAGGATCATTCATGACAGCCATGTGGGCCATGGCCTGTGCGGCGATTTCGTCCGGGTCGGTCGTTGCGCTGATCACGTCAGGCCAGCCGATGGTCGGCGATCGGCCCGTCAGGCGCGTTTCGGTCGCGTAGATCGTGGCCACATCGCCGAAGCTGAAGCTGCGCCAGACCGCCGAGGTAATATCTCCGGATTCCGGCTCGCGCATCGGCATCCATTCGAAATAGGCCTGCAATGCGGCCTGCTTGCGGTCCGACCAGTCGCCTTCGCCCTCTTCCGGATTGTGGTTCTGGGCGCCGGTCCTGTAACTGTCATTGGCGCTTTCATGATCGTCCCATGTGCAGATCCAGGGCGCTGCCGCATGCGCCGCCTGGAGGTCTGGGTCGGACTTGTACTGGGCGTGGCGCATCCGGTAATCGCCGAGGGTGACGACCTCCGTAATCGGATCATGCAGGCGGTCGAGGGCCTGCGCGGTTTCCGCGCCATAGCCGTCTATGCCGTATTCATAGAGATAGTCGCCAAGGAACACGATCGCGTCGAGACCGGGCTCGGCGGCCAGCGCCTTGTAGGCATTGAACACGCCGAACTGCCAGTTTGCGCAGGACGCCACTCCCAGCTTCACCGGTGCGTTGCCAGTGGCTGCCGTCGTTCGGGTGCGTCCGTCCGGCGAGGTGATCTCGCCCCCGCTGGTCAGCGCCGTGAAGCGGTAGAGGTACGCTGTTGCCGGGCTGAGACCCTTCACATCGACCTTCACGCAAAAGTCGCGGGACGCGTCTGCGGTTACCAGTCCGGACACGAGCGGCGTCGTAGCATCGCTCTCGCCATAGACATCATAGCGGACCGGGATTGGGCCTGCGCCGGTCTTCGGCGTGACGCGTGTCCAGAGGATCACCTTGGTCGGCAGCGGATCACCCGAGGCGACGCCGTGGCCGAATTCGACCTCGCCTTCATAAGCCGCGGCGGCCGGGGCCAGTGCGCTTGTGGCTGGCGTCGCACACGCCGCAAGGCTAAGGGCTCCGGTAGCAGCGGCGCCGAGCAGGCCGCGTCTGGTAACTGCGCTCATGGTATCCTCCGTGGGTTCGTGCCGCTTATAAATTGCGACTACGACAGCACCATGACGCGCAGACCACTTCACGTCTATAAGGCCGGATAATGGAAAAGATCACATTCACTGCCCGCCCCGAAGACGCCGGACTGCGACTGGACAGCTTCCTGGCCGACAAGGCCGAAGCACTGTCACGCTCACGCGCCAAGTCCCTGATCAAGGAGGGCGCCGTGACCATCGACGGCGCGGCAACGGACGATCCCCGCAAGGCGGTCGTTGTCGGCAGCGTCTACACTTTGGCGCTGCCCGCCCCGGTGCCCGCCGTGCCGCAACCGGAAGACATCCCGCTCGATATCCTGTTCGAGGACGAACACCTCATCATCATCAACAAGCCGTCCGGCATGGCCGTCCATCCGGCGCCCGGCAGCTGGGATGGCACGCTGGTCAACGCCCTGCTCCATCATTGCGAGGGACAATTGCCCGGCATCGGCGGCGTGGAGCGGCCCGGCATTGTCCACCGCCTCGACAAGCTTACTACCGGTGTCATGGTTGCTGCCAAGACCGAGGCTGCCCATGTCGGCCTCTCCAACTTGTTTGCCGAACATGATATCGAGCGCGCTTATCTCGCGGTGACGCGCGGCGCGCCGCGGCCCCTGGCTGGCACGATCGACGAACCGATTGCCCGGGCCACGGGCGACCGCAAGAAAATGGCCGTGGTCCGCAACCCCGATGGCACGCATGGTCGCCATGCGATCACCCATTACAAGGCGCTGGAAACCTTCGGCCTGCGCGACAAGGGTACCGGCCTGCCCGCCGCCGCACTCATCAAGTGCACGCTGGAAACCGGCCGCACGCACCAGATCCGCGTCCACATGAGCCATGTTGGCGCCAGCCTGATCGGCGATCCGGTCTATGGCCGGTCAAAAGGCATTACCGCCTGGGGCTCTGGTGAGAAGTATGAGGCCGCAAAAGCGGCGGCCCGCGCGTTCGAGCGCCAGGCGTTGCATGCTGCCATTCTGGGCTTCGACCATCCGGTCACGGGCGAAACGCTCCATTTCGAGGCCCCGATCCCGGATGACATGGCAGGGCTATTGGCGGCCTTGCGCCAATTGCCCGAGGATGATCGCGGCTAGGTCAGCCGCCCCCCGGAGTGGCGGCGGCTTCTTCCATCACAATCGGTTCGAAACGCAGTTTTTTTGCCTGCAACGTGATCTTGCCGATCTTGTCGGTATCGGCCTGGATCTTCACTGGAACCGTCACACCGTTCTCCAGCGGGGCCAGCCACATGCGCAATGGCCCGTCGATGCCCGAAAGGTTGTCCTTGTTGGACTCGCCTTTCTTGTAGCCTGCCACTTTTTCCATCGTGACGTGGCATTCTATCGCCTCGCCCGACCAGGCGTCAGACTTCACATGCTTCATGCCGGCATTCTTGAGGTGCAGGTAAGTCAGCTGGCGCCCGTCGAAAATGCGGATCGGCCCGCCGCAGGGATCGGCGCCCGGTGCGCGCGTTTCCAGCGCAAACGTGATCAGCGCCGTGATCGGGTCATTGGTTTTCAACACCTGCTGCGTCGTCGCGGCCGGGTCACCGAGATTCCCGAACTCGGGCTCGGCCTTCATCTTGAAACTGTCCGGCCCGATGGTGAGGTTCACCTTGCGGTTCTTCTTCCCGTCGCGGTTCTGCGAGACATAGGAATAGGTCTTCAGCTCATTGCCGCGCGTATAGCCCGATGCCTGCAGCACCATGTCATAATTCACGAACCAGTCGGCAATACCGGTCACCTTGACCCGCGAATTGATCAGGTAATTGTCCGGCTGCATCGCGACATCGAAGCTCGCCCGGCCAGTCGCCGGTATGAACAGGACATAGGCTTTCGCCTCCAGTTCATAGATCATGCGTGTCGGGGTGCCCGCCTTCACATTGGCCAGCAGGGCGGTTGAGGGCGTACTGGCGCGGTTTGCCGTATCGGCCACGGCAATGCCGGCCACAGCTAGGGCCAGTCCGGAAGCAAGCAGGATAGCGCGTTTCATCAGGTAAAATCCTTCGGAACTGGTCCTTGTCATCCCCTATATAAGGATGGGTCGCCAACGGCGCCTGAACAAGATTGCCCCCATAATGCCCCATTCAACAACGCGGTTGCAGTCAATATTCGTGACAGGGCATGACACGGGGCTGTAAAACTGTGCGCCTGCCTGTGGCTTCGGAGTTGACATGAGGGCCTCCTGCCTTGTAACGACGCGCCTTCGAGACAACCCTGAACATGCAATCGGAGCGAGGCCATGTCCCGCGAATGTGAACTTACCGGCACCAAGCCGATCGTTGGCCACCTGGTCAGCCACTCCCAGGTCAAGACCAAGCGTCGCTTCCTGCCCAACCTGATCGACGTGACGCTTCATTCCGAAGCCCTCGACCAGAAGTTCAAGATGCGCATCGCGGCGAAAGCCCTGCGCACCGTGGACAAGCTTGGCGGCCTCGACGGCTTCCTGGCCAAAGCCAAGGACGACAAGCTGTCCACCAAGGCTCTCCGCATCAAGCGCGATATCGCCAAGAAAGCGGTCGCTGCCGACGCCTGATCGCCTTCCGGCGACCGGCAAACCGAAAAACGCGCTCCCTCGGGGGCGCGTTTTTGTTTGCGCGCAATATTCCAGGCTGGCCCAAAAATGTCAAATATGTTTGACACTTTCCGATCCCGTCCCTATGTAAAACATATCTTACATGGCTGGGAAAGGAAAGATCATGTCACGTACGGAAATTCGCGCTCTCGGATCCTTCATCATTGCCGGCATCGTCCTCTGGTTCATCCAGATGCGGTTCCTTGACGGCTGGCAGGTTGTGGACGTGCCGGCGGGCCATATGCTCACCACCTATGTCATCGCCACCATCGGCATGATCATTGGGGAAATCGTCGTGACGACCGGGGCCGCCATTGGCGCGACCATGCTGAGCGGCGCGGCTGCGGCCAGCGCCGAGTTTGAAGACGAGCGCGACCAGATGATCGAGCGCCGCGCCGAACTCATCTCGCACTGGTTCCTCGTCGCTTTGGTCAATGTGCTGGTGCTCCAGCTCATCCTGCAGGGCGCCTTTACCGGCTCGCCCTTTGCGCCACTCGATATCATCTCGACCAGCGGCGTCGTGTTTACCCTGCTCGCCCTGCTGTTTGCCGCACACATGGTGAAGATGGCCGCCACGCTCGTCCTGTACAGGGTCTGATCATGGCCAAGGGTAAAGTCCGGAACCGTATCAAGGCGCTGCGCACGGGAGAGCATGGCATGACCCAGTCGCAGCTCGCCGAGGCGGTGGGCGCCACGCGCCAGACCATCATTGCCATCGAGCAGGAGAAATATGCCCCGTCACTTGAGCTGGCGTTTCGCATAGCTTTTGCGTTCGGCGTGCCTTTCGAGGACGTCTTCTCCTTCGAGCCTTGACAGCGCGGCGGGGGGGCTTTCAGGTCGAAGCATCCAAACCTGACCGGAAGGCATGCCCCATGCGCACCCCCTGCCTCGCCCTTGCCACCCTCCTGCTGGCCGCCTGCGGCGCCCCTGCCGCGCCCGCGCCCGAGGCTGTCGTCGCCCCGGAAATCACGGTTATTTCTGGTGGCACGATCTATACCGGCAACCCGGACCAGCCGACCGTCGAGGCCGTCATCGTCGGTCCGGACGGGCGCATCCAGGCCACTGTTCCGCCAATGTCCGCCGACTGGAGTGAAGACGAGGTCAACCTGATCGATCTCAGGGGCGGGGTCATGTTTCCCGGCTTCACCGATTCCCATGTCCACCTGCTCGGCGTTGGCCAGCGCGAACTGACGCTCAATCTCGAAGGCACGGCATCGATTGAAGAGCTGCTGACACGGCTCGAGGCAGAACTGCAGGACAAGGCGCCGGGCTCTGTTGTCTACGGGCGCGGCTGGATCGAAACCGGTTGGCCCGAGGCCCGCATGCCCACGGCCGCCGATCTCGACACGGTCAGTCCGGGGCACAAGGTCATTCTCCAACGCTCCGACGGGCATGCCATGGTGGTGAACGCGGCCACGCTCGCGGCCGCCGGGATCACAAAGGAGACACCTGATCCTGAAGGTGGCCGCATCGAGCGTGGTCCGGACGGCACCCCCAACGGCCTCCTCATCGACAACGCGATGGGGCTTGTCGCACCCCTGATCACCGTGCCCGACACAGACGGCCTCAAGGTCGCGCTTGAAACCGGCGCAAAACTCTATGCCTCGCGCGGCTGGACGGGCGGCCACAATATGAGCGTGGCGCCGGCAGAGATCCCGCTGATGGCCGAACTCGACGCGCAAGGCCGCCTGCCGATCCGGCTTTACAACGCGCTCGACGCCGAAGGTTTCGAGATCGCGGCCAATCGTGAAATGGAAACCGACACGATCACCAATCGCGCGGTGAAAATCTACATGGACGGTGCCCTGGGCAGCCGGGGCGCCCTGCTGGTCAAGCCCTATAGCGACCGGCCCGACACGTCCGGCCTCGCCCTGATGGAGCCGGATGACCTTGCCGCCATCATGGCCCGCGCCGACACAGCTAAGGTACAGCTTGCCATCCATGCCATCGGAGACCTCGCCAATCGCCGCATCCTCGAAGCCGTTGAGGCAGGCGGCTATGACGCGTCCCATCGCTGGCGCATCGAACATGCCCAGATTTTTGCGGTGGAAGACCTGATGCGCGCCAGCGCCGATGGCCTGATTGCCTCCATGCAGCCCTCGCACGCCATTGGGGACCTCTTCTTTGCGCCCGCGCGCCTCGGAATGGACCGTCTCGCCGGGGCCTATGCCTGGAAGACATTGCTCGAAAACGGAACGGTGATTGCGGGCGGCTCGGACGCTCCGGTCGAAGTCGGCTCGCCCCTGATCGAGTTCTACGCCGCCGTTTCGCGCAAGAGCCTCAAGGGTGAATCCGGCGAAGGCTGGCATCCCGAACAGGCGCTGACGCGCGAAGAAGCGCTGGCCCTGTTCACCTCGGCTGCGGCCTATGCAGCGTTCGAGGAAGACGATCTCGGCACGATCGAGCCCGGCAAGCTCGCCGACTTCACCGTGTTCGACCGCGACCTGATGACAATTCCCGAGGCGGAGATTCTCGAAGCCAAACCGCTGCTCACGATGATCGGCGGAGAGGTTGTCTGGCGCGCAGAAGACTAGGTTTCGGGGAAGTTCCGCTGCCAGAATCCCTCAAGCGGTTTCAAGGCCTGCGCCTTGAGGGCGATGGCATTCAGTTTCGGCGCATGGGCCGCGAACCAGTCCGGGTTGGGCCGCCAGTGGCGCATCACGCCGATATAAAGGTCGATGGCCGAGAACCGCTCACCGAGGAACCAGGGTGCACCGGCTTCTCCCTCGACAATTGCCCAGAGCCGTTTGCCATAGTCATTCACAGCCGCCTTGAACGGCGCCCGCGCTGCTTCAACGCTGACAAAGCGTGAGGGATCATCGGCATAGGTGAAGGTCGGGTAGATATTGGTCACCAGGAACACCAGCCAGCGCAGGAACGCCGCCTGTTCGGGCGCTCCCGGTCCCGGCACAAGATCGTCCCGACCGGTATGCGCCGCAAGCCAGAGCGTGATGGCCGCGCTCTCTGTCATGACTTCGCCGCCGGGCAAGACCAGCGTGGGAACCTGGGCCAGAGGGTTCACGCCTTCCAGTTTCGCGCGCGCGGATGCGTCCCTGAACAGGTCGCCCACCAGCTCAAACCGATAGTCGAGTCCATAGAAATCGAGCTGCGCTTCAACCAGCGCTGAGCCCCATCCGGGCGTACCATGAAGAACGAATTCACGCATGAGGCGAGCTAACGGACCAGATTGGACTGGGTCAAGCCGTTCGCCGGGCCTGGAACCCGGAATGCGTTTTACCCTACGTCGCACTAGGCGTCGGCGCTTCGCGTGCTAGAACCTAGTCTGAAACGATAAATCCTCCCCGACGAGACAGAACTCCATGACTGTAATGAGCGATACCGATGCCCTTGAAGGCATGAAGCCGACTGAAAAGATCAACGTGAAGAAGGTTTTCGGCCTCGACACGACAATGACGGTCCACGGCTTCAAGAAACGCACCGAATACGTGCCTGAAATCGACCCTGCCTACCGGTTCGATCCGCAGACCACGATGGCGGTCCTCGCTGGCTTCGAACACAATCGCCGCGTCATGGTCCAGGGCTATCACGGCACAGGCAAGTCGACCCATATCGAGCAGATTGCGGCCCGCCTCAACTGGCCGATGATCCGGGTCAACCTCGACAGCCATGTCAGCCGGATCGACATGGTCGGCAAGGATGCGATCGTCCTGAAGGATGGCAAGCAGATCACCGAATTCCGCGAAGGCATCCTGCCCTGGGCGCTGCAGCGTCCGGTTGCCATCTGTTTCGACGAATACGATGCGGGCCGCCCTGATGTGATGTTCGTGATCCAGCGCGTGCTGGAGGCCAGCGGCAAGCTGACCCTGCTCGACCAGAACCGCGTCATTGCGCCAAACCCGCATTTCCGCCTGTTCGCCACAACCAATACGGTCGGCCTCGGCGACACGACAGGCCTCTATCATGGTACGCAGCAGCTCAACCAGGGCCAGATGGACCGCTGGAGCATCGTCACCACGCTGAACTATCTGGAACATGATGCCGAGGTCGAAATCGTGAAGTCCAAGGCGACCGGTGTGGATGATGACACGCTGGCCAAGATGGTGACGCTGGCCGACCTCACCCGCAACGCCTTCATGGCCGGCGACCTGTCCACCGTGATGAGTCCGCGGACGGTAATTACATGGGCAGAGAATTTTGCTATCTTCGGCAATCTCGGCCATGCGTTCCGCATGACGTTCCTCAACAAGTGCGACGAACTTGAACGTCCTCTGGTCGCTGAAATGTACCAACGCTGCTTTGCCGAGGAACTGCCGGAAAGCGCCCTCATGGTGAAGGTTGCCTGAAGACGAAAGACATGAATCCAATCAGGCTGACCCTGAAAAGCCATGACGGCTTTGAGTTTGGCGCCATGCGCGTCGAACCGAAGGGCGCGCGCAAGGGCGGCCTGATCCTCGTTCAGGAAATTTTTGGCATCAATTCCTTCATGCTCGATGCGGCAAAGCGCTTTGCCGCCGAAGGATATGAAGTGCTCATGCCCTCAATGTTCGATCGCCAGAAACCCGGCTTTGCCCGCGAAGACCATTCTGCGGAAGCCATCGCGGAAGGCGGGGGTTATGCGCGGGCCAACGGGTTGGACGCTGCCATGTCGGATATCGGTGCCTGCGTGGACGCGCTGGAACGTCCTGTGTTCATCACCGGATTTTGCTATGGCGGGTCGATTGCCTATCTTGCGGCTTGCCGGCTCAGCGGGCTTGCCGCGTCGGCGGCCTATTATGGCAGCCTTTTGCCCACATTTAAGGATGTTGAACCAAACTGTCCGTCGATAGCCCATTTCGGGCGCGACGATGCCCATATTCCAATGGCGGGCGTCGAAGCCTTCATGGCCGCGCGCCACGATGTTCCTGTCCATGTCTATGAGGCCGGCCATGGCTTTGCCCGGCGCGGCTCGGATGACTACAATCCTCAGGCCGATGCCCTTGCGTTCCAGCGAACGCTAGAGCTGTTTGACCGGGCGATGATCCGTTGAAGCCGGGCACGGTAATTCATGGCCGGGAATAATTGCGAACCCGGTTAACCCGGATTTCACGCTGATGTGCGATCCGGGCATATGTCGGAATATGCTCACTCAGTGATGATGCTTTTGTCCGAGAAGGCACAACTCATCCTGTGCTTCTTCGCGGCGTTCACAGTGCTGGCCTGGCTCAAGGCCGGTCGCAGTGCGTTGGACTGGCGCGATTCCCTGCGCCGCAGCGGCGCTGTCAATCTGGCCATTGTGGCATTCAACATGGCGGCGTTGGCTGTTCCGTTGGCAGCCACGGCCTTTCTGCTGAGCCTGCTCAAGGACGTGCCGCACGTGCCGGCGCAGGCATGGCAAGATGCGCCATGGCTTGTACGTGCCGTCATGGCGCTGCTGGTTTTTGATCTGGCAAATTATACCATGCACCGGCTGTCGCATGCCAGCGCCTGGCTCTGGCCGATGCATGCCGTTCACCATTCCGATACGGACATGCATTTCCTGTCCGCAAATCGCGCCCATATCCTTGAATGGGTCCTGCTTATTCCAACCGGCGCGATCGTCGCTCATTTTTGCGGCTTGTCGATCAGTGATGTCGCATTCCTGGGATTGCTGCGTGAGGCTCACCAATACTACGTCCATTCAAACCTGGATTGGTCACACGGCCCGCTTCGCCATGTCATTGCCGGACCACGCTTCCACCGCTGGCACCATGTCGATCGCGCGGATGCTTACAACAAGAATTTCGCGCTCTTCTTTCCCTTTCTCGATCTGGCGTTCGGAACCTATCACATGCCGGGGCCTGCCAAGGCGCTCCCGACCGGGTTTTCCGGAAATCCGGGTGATAATGTATTGAAACTGCTGGTGTTTCCATTCAGGGAATGGGCGGGACTGGTGAAGGCAATGGGTGCTCGGCGTGCAGGGGCCGAGCGGGCAGGAAGCGCGCTGCGTCCGGAGTAGCGCTGCGGCAACCCGGCATCCCTCTTCGCAAATGCGATCTCGCGCGCTAAGTGATCGTCATGGCCAAGACCGAAACCACCCCGCAGGAACTCTTCAAGCAGGCGCTCGCCGCGACGACCAAGGCGATGACTGCGGACCGCGACGTTGAAGTCGGTTTTGGCAATGATGCGGGCGCTGATGGCGAGCGGATCGTCCTTCGCCCGCCGCCGATTGACGTGCCGGCACCCGTGGCCGCTCGCATTCGTGGCGAGGCCGACGCCATTGCCTTGCGGCGCGCGCATCATGACGAAGTCGCACACATCCAGAACCGGCCACAGGGAGACCTGTCCCGCAAGGTCTATGACGCTGCCGAGCACGCCCGCATCGAAAGCCTCGGCGCCAATGCCATGCGCGGCACCGCCATCAATCTCGACGCCGTCCTCGAATTCCGTTGCAAGTCAGGCGATTTTGCGATCGGCGCCGAGGAACCCGAGGCGGTTCTCGCCCCGGCGCTCGAATTCCTGCTGCGCGAAAAGCTGACCGGTCGCCCGCTGCCGGAAGCCGCTGCGCGCGTGGCCGATGTCTGGCGCGAACGGGTCGAGGCGGACACGGGCGGCGCGCTCGACAGGCTGATCGCCCAGCTGCACGACCAGCCGGGTTTCGCCAAGACCATTCGCGAAATGATCCGCGACCTCACCGCCGGCGACCAGCCGGGCGACGATGCCCGGTCCGAAGACGAGCAGCAGGAACAGGACAGCGAGGACGAGCAGTCCCAGCAAGGCGAGCAGGACCAGGAATCCGAAGAGCCGATGGGCGCCTCCTCGGAGCAGATGGAAGCGGGCGACAGCGAGGAAATCGACGGCGAAGAAACCAATGTCAGCGTCGACCAGGATGTCGACCTCGAAGCCGACGACGACGCCGATGACAGCGACGACGGCTCAAAGCCCCTGCGCCCCAATTTCCGCGACGGCGACGAGCGTGACCGCTTCACCTACAACGTCTTTACCCGCGCGCATGACGAAGTGGCCCAGGCGCCCGACCTGTGCGACCCGGAAGAGCTGACCCGCCTGCGTGCCTATCTCGACCACCAGCTTCAGGGCCTGCAGGGCGCCGTCTCCAAGCTCGCCAACAAGCTGCAGCGCCGCCTGATGGCCCAGCAGAACCGCTCCTGGAGCTTCGACCTCGAAGAAGGCGTGCTCGACACGGCCCGCCTCACTCGCGTCATCACCGATCCGACCGCACCGCTCAGCTTCAAACAGGAAGACGACAGCAATTTCCGCGACACGGTTGTCACGCTCCTGCTCGACAATTCCGGTTCCATGCGCGGGCGCCCGATCATGGTCGCGGCCCTGTGCGCCGACATCCTCGCCCGCACGCTTGAGCGCTGCGGCGTCAAGACCGAGATCCTCGGCTTCACCACCAAGGCGTGGAAGGGCGGCCTCGCCCGCGAAGACTGGGTCCGCGCCGGCAAGCCGAACGGCCCCGGCCGCCTCAACGATATCCGCCACATCGTCTACAAGCAGGCCGACGCCCCGTGGCGCCGGGCGCGCAAGAATCTCGGCCTAATGATGCGCGAAGGCCTGCTGAAAGAGAATATCGACGGCGAGGCCCTGCTCTGGGCGCACGACCGCCTGCTGGCCCGGACCGAGCAGCGCAAGATCCTGATGGTGATTTCCGACGGTGCGCCGGTCGACGATTCCACGCTCAACGTCAACATCGGCAACTATCTCGAACGCCACCTGCGCCAGGTCATCGAGGAGATCGAGACCCGCAGCCCGATCGAACTCATCGCCATTGGCATCGGCCACGACGTCACCCGCTATTACAAGCGCGCCGTGACCATTGTCGACGCCGAACAGCTTGGCGGCGCGATGACCGAACAGCTGGCCAGCCTGTTCGACGAGAACGCCCCCAATCCCAAGGCCATGGCCATTCCGCCGCTCACCGAGCGCACCGTGCGCGGCGCGGTTTCCGGCGCGGCCAGCGGCGCGCCCAGCTATGGCGGCCGCAAGGTCGGCTTGGGGCGCGACGTGAAAACGACCACGCTGCAGGCGGTCAAGGGTCCCAAATCCTAGGCACGGGGCCTGTCCCATATTTCTGCCTTCATGCTAGGGTGGTATGGCGCAAACAGGGGACAGGTCAGATGCCGAAACACTTCATCCGCACGCCATTGACGACGCTCATGCTGGCCGGGCTGGCCGTCCTCCTCGCCGCCTGCGCCTCAAAGCCCGCGCCCGACCGGCTCGTCCTGCTGGGCGATGCACAGGCGGCTGGCGATACCGCACAGGAAGTCGCCCTCGCCCGCGACCTGCTGGCCGATCCGGATGTCACAGGCGACCTGCGCACCGATCTTGGCGATATCCTGGCCGAGGCCGGCCAGGCCGAGGCGGCCCTGGCCGCCTATCACCGCGTCCTCACCACCGCGAGCGCCGAAACCCCGCCCAATTTCGCCTACCAGATCGACCTGCGCGCCCGCATGGCGGAGATCGCCCTCGGGGCCGGTGATACGGCCCGGGCCACCGAGGAGATCGCCAGCGCCGCCCGCCTCGTCCGCATCCATCTGGGCGCCGATCATCCCCGTCTCGCCCCGCTCCTCGCCTTCGCCGTGGAAAATGGCCTCGATACGGCCCGCATCACCGACATTACCGGCCTCCAGGTCAACGCCGCCCTGATCCAGAGCGTCGAACGCGCGCGCGAGCGTCCCGTCGCCGTCGCCAGCGAATCGGCCAGCGCCATCGGCGGCGTCGAACCGGATTTCGACCTCGTCCGCGTCTTCTTCGGCACCAATCGCGCGCCGCAAGGCGGCAGGCTGAAACGCGTCGATGGCCGCCCCGTGCTCGACGCGAAAACCTATTTTGGCGGCAAGTCCGCCCCGCTGCAGACCGGCAGCGTGATGGTCTCGGTGCCACGCAACCGTGCGCTCGGCGAAATTCCCAAGCCCGGCCTGTTCACCTTCGACCGGCGCCCCAACCCGGCAAAATACGTCATCCTCGGCGACATGAGGCTTGACGCAAGCATGGCGGAATTCCTCGCCAATGTGCGGATCGAGCTCGCCCGGTCGCAGCGCCGCGAAATCTTCATCTTCATCCACGGCTACAATAATGATTTCCCCACCGCCGTGGAACGCACCGCCCAGCTCGCAGTCGACCTCGAGATCGACGGCGCGCCCGTGCTCTATTCCTGGCCCTCGGCCGGCAGCATTTTCGGCTACAAGGCCGACCGCAAGCAGATCACGCAACAGACAATCGACGATCTCGAGCACTTCCTCCACGTGCTCACCGAGCAGACCGGCGCGGAACGGGTCAACATCGTCGCCCATTCCATGGGCAATGAATTCCTCGTCCGGGCCCTGCAGGAAATGGCCGACGACGAGCGCGCCGTGCCCAAGCCCTTCGACCAGGTCGTGTTCGCCTCGCCCGATGTCGATGCCGAAGAGTTCATCACCCTGATGAGCCGCGTCGACGGACTCGCCAAGGACATGACCCTCTATGCCAGCTCGAAGGATCGCGCGCTCCAGGCCTCGCGCCGCTTCAACGGCTCGGGCCGCCGTGCAGGGGATGCCACAGAGCCGGTCCTGCTCGCCGGTCTCAACACGGTCGACACGACGCAGGGCTCCAATGGCGGCCTCGGTCATACGGACATTTTCGGTGCCGCCTTCTCAGACTTCCAGGCCATCACCTGGCTCAGCCTCGAGCCGGAACAGCGCTGCATTCTTGGCAAGCAGGAAATCAAGTCCGGCACGGCCTGGATATTCGGCACGCCCCGCGCCGACTATTGCGATACGGAGGATTTCTCTATCGCGATGACGACTGTCCGCCGCCTCGGCCTTGAAAAGGCGCTGACAGACATTGCCGCCCGCGCCAGTGCGCCCACGGAAGACGCCGCCCGCTGGCAATCGGCGCTCAAGATTGTCGAGAGCCTCAAATAGAAGCAGCGTTTGAAAAGCGGCTTATCCGGAGCGCTCCGCCACCGCCGCAAACTCGCCGCGTATCTCGCGCAAGTATTTCACCGCCGTCTCGCGGTGCTTCACGGACTTTGCCTTTTTCGGTAACCGGCTCAGCCAGTGCGAGTTCGGTCCAATCGGAAAGGCGCGTGACAGCGCGCGGCTCGAGGGCGGGGGCTTTCGCGACATGACATCGACATAGGTGTCGAGTTCGGCCAGTGACGTGAACACCAGCTCCACCCCGTCCACCGCCACAGTCAACACCGGCCAGCCCTTGCCGCCCACCGGCCCCGGCCGTGGCGGATCGAACCGCGTCGCGCGCGAAACGCTCTCCCCATCCAGCGCCCGGTGCACCCAATACGTCATCACCGAGATCGGCGGTGTTGTCCAATAGGTGATCGCGTGGGATTTCATGGGCTCAGCCTATCCCCCTCCCGTCATCCCGGAAAGCCCGCAGGGCTTGTCCGGGACCCAGCGCTTCCGCTTGAGAGACGGCACCCCGGATATTTGCTCGCGCTAATTCCGAGATGACGTGCTCGGAGCGTCTGAAGAGGTCCCGCAGGGTGGGATAGCGAAGCGTATCCTGCCGCGCAGATCATACGGGAGAGTGAGCGGGTGGCATCACTCCGCGTGAGCCATCCTTGCATTTTCCGCATCCGTGATCGCGGTCACATCGCCTGCAACACCTAGGCGTTATCCTGCGATAGTGGTTGCTCCCGCCGGGCGACCGGACGCTCGCAAAGCGGCCGTAGGAAAAGGAACACCCAAAATGCTTCGTAAACGCCTCATGACAGCAGCCTGCCTTGCAGCGATTCTGGCAATAACAGGTTGCACGTCTTTGCAAGGTTATCCAAAGCGCGACGGGACGGCTCAAGAGGCCGTGTCAACGCTAAGCGCAAAATACACCATGGAGGAGATGATCAGGGTGTATAATCTGCCTGCCACAGACAAGATGAGTTACCGTGACGAGGCGATTACTGCGCGTATGCAGATCATCGACATTCGCTTTGCAGAATTCGAGAAATCCATGTTTTCCCAGCGTTCGACCTTGCTCGTCGGCGGGGACACATTCAAATCGGCCCTCGGGATGGCGGGCTCTCTGACGAGCGCGGGGCAAACCAGCCAGATCCTGTCGGGGGTTTCAGGTGCCTTCGACGCAACCAGCGCCTCCGTCGACTCGAATGTCTACCGTGACAAGACACAGAATGCCGTCATCGCCATGATGCGCGCCCAGCGGACAAAGGTGCGCGCAGAAATCCTCAAACGCTTGAAGCTGAGCGATGACGAGTATCCTTTGGCGGTCGCCCTGTCTGATCTGGAAGCCTATTATGTTGCAGGATCGGTGCCTGGCGCACTGGCGGCGATCACAGCCGATGCCGGACAGCAAAAAGCCGATGCCGACTTTGAAATCAAACTACAGCTGACACCCAGCAAACGACTGATCCAGAATACGCAAGTGGTTCAGACCAACATTTACCAGGCATTGGACCAGCTGACGGAGAGCCAGATGCAGGGCCTGATTGCTGCTCCGCCAGCGGCGATACCGCCGGCTGCAATCACAGTTCTTGACGCGCGGTTCCCGACCGGATTCGCGACCCAGAACGAAGCGGACAGCCGCAACATTCTTAAGTTCATCTTCAATCAGCTGGCCGTCTCGAATGACGATGCCGCATTCGACGCCTGGCAGACCGCGATCGAAAAACTGACCCAACCCAGCCCATAGAAGAAAGGAAGAATAAAATGGCCAAATCGATCAGGGAAGTGAGCACGTTTCCAGCAGGCACGACCGAGGAAGAAATGCGTGCGGTCCGGGAGATGCGCCTGAAATCCGGCATTGTGGACTCCTGTGAATATGAGGGCGATGAGCCGACCGGCTGGGAAATGACCACCGTATGGCGGTTTTGAGATACGCCGGGCACGTCATCCCGGAAAGCCCGCAGGGCTTGTCCGGGACCTATGGTCTGCGCGCGTGCACCAAACTGGGTCCCGGATATTTGCGCGCGCAAATTCCGGGATGACGCGCGCCGAGAGAGCGGGAGGAAATCGTAGGGTGGGTTAGCAAAGTGTATCTCGCCGGGCAGGTTAAACGGCGGATGCAGGTGGTGGGTATCGTGCTCACCCCGTCCTACGTGTGCTGAGCCAATTGGTGACCTTCGCAATCAAAAAAGTTACACAAGCGATCCATCCGGCTACTGCACAAATAAAAAGCGGAATTATGAGGATCGCCAATTCAGTGCCCTTGCGGTCACAATCGTGCCACGTCGAAGCGTCCAATCGGCCAGAAATATAAATGCTTACCGAACAGGTAAGCATAAGGCCAAGTAGCCAGATGCACCTGGTTCGAAATAATCGAGCGTTGTATGCGCCCAATACGAACGGATTAAAGCTCAGCCCAACCGGAATTACGAAATACGCGGTGAACGGGTTTAACGCCCTTCCAAACTCGAGAAACTGCTGTCTCCACGTCAAATCGGCCAGACCGCGAGGGACATTTGGGGCTGCGAACATGGCGTCGAAACAAATTTGCCAATCCCGGTCTGCCATCTGCAATGGGTAAATCACGGCGATAATAGAAGCCACTGTTATAAATGCTGAGATAGGTCCGGTCAGATAAGAGAGAGCAGTCTTTAATCAGTTCTTCCCGAACTTCCGGTCCCGTCCCGCCAGCAGCCTGAGCCGCAACGCATTCAGCTTGATAAAGCCTTCCGCATCCTTCTGGTCATAGGCGCCGTGATCGTCCTCGAAGGTGACGATCTTTTCCGAGTACAGAGAATAAGGTGACGAGCGGCCCGTCAGGTAGGCCTGGCCCTTGTAAAGCTTGATCGTCACCTCGCCGGTCACCCAGCGCTGGGAATGGTCGATGGCGGCCTGCAGCATTTCGCGCTCCGGGCTCCACCAGAAGCCGTTATAGATCAGCTCGGCATATTTCGGCATCAGCTCGTCTTTCAGGTGGCTTGCGCCGCGGTCGAGCGTGGCCTGTTCGATGCCCCGGTGCGCCACCAGCAGGATCGTGCCGCCGGGCGTTTCATAAATGCCGCGCGACTTCATGCCCACGAACCGGTTTTCCAGCAGGTCGAGCCGGCCGATGCCATGCTTCTTGCCATAGGCGTTCAGCGTCGTGAGGATCGTGGCGGGGCTCATCGCCTCGCCATTGATCGCGCAGGCATCGCCGCGCTCGAAACCGATCGTGATGGTCTCGGGCTTGTCCGGCGCCTCTTCCGGGCTGATCGTCCGCATGTGCACGAATTCCGGCGCTTCCACCGCCGGGTCTTCCAAAACTTTGCCCTCGGACGAGGAGTGCAGCAGGTTTGCATCCACCGAGAACGGTGCCTCGCCGCGCTTGTCCTTGGCGATTTCGATGCCGTGCTGTTCGGCGAATTTCAGGAGGTCCGTGCGGGACTTGAAGTCCCAGTCCCGCCACGGCGCAATCACCTTGATGTCCGGATTCAGGCCGTAATAGCCAAGCTCGAAGCGCACCTGGTCATTGCCCTTGCCGGTCGCGCCATGACACACCGCATCGGCGCCCACCATGTCGGCAATCTCGATCTGGCGCTTGGCGATCAGCGGCCGTGCGATGCTGGTGCCCAGCAGGTAGACGCCCTCATACACGGCATTGGCGCGGAACATCGGGAACACGAAATCGCGCACGAATTCCTCGCGCACATCCTCGATGAAAATGTTTTCCGGCTTCACCCCGGCGGCCAGCGCCTTCTTGCGGGCCGGTTCCAGTTCCTCGCCCTGGCCAAGGTCGGCCGTGAAGGTCACCACTTCGGCGCCGAACTCGGTCTGCAGCCATTTCAGGATGATCGACGTGTCGAGACCGCCGGAATAGGCGAGGACGACTTTCTTCGGGGCGGCTTTGGCAGGCATGGGCGGGCACCTTTATTGTGCATAGGGTCAAGCAGTGTTGCATTAAGGACAGAAGCAGGCAGTGACAAGCCGGGCGCCGGGCCATTTCCTATGGTTAAAGAAGCCTTAAGCCGCTATAAATGGCCCACACCTTTCAATTCAGGAGCGCCCTGCCGGGCGTCAGACCGCCCAGATGTTCACCAAGGACTTCATCAAGCCGCAGCCGGTCCAGCCGATGATTCCGGACAGCGTGCGCCACACGGTGCGCGCCGCGCAGGACGCTGGCCGACGGGCGGAAGCGCGGGCCAATCTCGACATGCCGTTCCGCGCGCGCCTGCGCGCCCGCGACGGCGTGCGCCCGCAATCCACGCTGGCCATCATTTCCGGTATCGAAAACCAGGCGCAGACGCGGCCCCGGACCGCCAATCCGCCGCCGCGCGGACCGATCCGCCCATTGCGCGCCGTCTCGGCCGATCCGGGCTTCCTCGCGCTCGGCAAGAATGGCAAGGGCGGCGTCCTGTCGGGCAGCGGCGGCGATGGGGATGATGAGGGCGGCAATCGCCTCGCCGATATGTCCCAATTTGCCTTTGCCGGTCTCGCCGTGCTCGGCTTGGCCGGCCTGTCGGTCATGGCGGCCGAAAGCGCGCTGAATAGCGGCAAGGAGGCCGACTCCGGCCCGCTGGCCAAACTGCCCCCGTCGCTCACGCCCGGCGGCGGCGCGGCCTCGCCTGTTGCCATGGCAGCAGCGTCCACGCCGGAAGGGGCTGCGGCCACACCATGGTTCGATTATCGCGGCCTCGCCGACCGGCTCGCCGCCAACAAGGCGGCCTATGAGACGGCCCAGCGTGAAGCCGCCGCCGCCGAGGCCGAACAGGCAAGGCTCCGCGCGGCCAGCGCCATTGCCGACGCTGAAGCCCGCCGCGTCGCTGAATCCGCTGAGCAGGCGGCCGAGGCCGAACAGGCCCGCCTCGCCGCTGCCGAACGTGAAAAGACCCGGCTCGCCGAAGCCGAAGCGGCCCGCGTGGCCGAGGCGGAAAAGGTCCGGCTCGCCAATGTCAAGGCCGAGCAGGACGCTGCCGCCGCCGCCGAGGCCAGGCGCCTCGCCGATCTCGAAACACGCCGCCTCGCCGAGGCCGAAACCGAGGCCCGCCGCCTCGCAGACCTGAAAGCCAAGGCCGACGCGAAGGCCGAACAGAAGCGCCTCGCCGCACTCGCCGTCGAGAACCAGAAACGGCGTCTCGCCGCCGCTGCGGCGGCTGAGGAAACGCGCCTCGCTGCCCTCACGGCCAGCGTCGCGGTTCCCACCACCAACACTGGTCTTGCCACCTCCTCACCCACCCCGCGCCGCACCCGTCAGATGGTCGCGCATACGGGCGCCGTTCCCCCGCCCGCCACGCTCAAGCCTGCGGGTTCCGGCATCGTCCTTGCTGCCCTCAGCGCCCCCGTCACCCGCCCCGTCCCGCCCCCGTCCTACACCCGCGCCACCCCCACGGTACGCCCCTTCAACACCGCTCCCGCGCCCGTTCCTGTCACGGCGCGCAACGTGGACGAGTTCGTGGCCGAGCGCACCGAACTCACTGCCGCGCAAACCCTTGATTCCAATATGCTAAATACCCTGAAGACGGATTTCCTGCGCCTCGTCGACACTCAGGCCGACGGCACTACCCAGATCCTGAAAACCCCGGATGGCCGTGACCTGACCATCCTGATCGAGCGGTCGACAACGCGTGAAGCCAGCAAGCCGACGGTGCGAACCATCGAATATACGGCCCAGCCGACCGATTCCGTTGTCCGGCTCGTCTCTGACGTTGTCCCGATGAAAGTCTCGGTCATGTGCCGCGATATTGCCTACGCCTTTCCCGGGCAGGAGCGTGGCCGGTTCGCGGCGTGCGAGGCCCCGGAAGGCGGCTGGGTTCTCGCGCGGGCGACGGATACCAGCGCCTTGCCGCTCACCTGATCTCAGGCCCGGGACGCGGCCTTCTGTCGGGCATGGCGTTGTGCCTTGCGGGTAAGGTGCTTTTCTATCACCCTGAAATTCTTGGTGTTTGACTTGAAGAAGAAGTCGAAAACATCGCCGAGGACCGGGATCGCGCCAATGGCGGTATCGAATAGCAGGTTCCATCCGATCTGAACCACCGCCATCGGGTGCAGCTTCAGCCGCATCGCCGTGAACAGCGCATAGGTGCCCGCTATTCCCGTGGCAACGTCGCCGGCGACCGGTATGAGACCGAGTAGCGAATCCACGCCGAACCGGACGCCCAGGACCGAAAACTGCGAGTCCAGCATCCGCGAAAACACGCCGAGCCGTCGCAGCTCTTCCTCCACGGTCCGCCCGTTCTCCAGCCGGACATTGAGGAAGGCGTGATCGGCAATGTCCTCGGCCATGGTCCATTCCCTTCCAGCACGACAGCCAAAGGATCGCACAATGCGTCCGGGACTCAAGCCACGAGTTGCCGCGCGGCCCAAAGCCTGCTGAAACGCCCGACATGACTCACACACATGTCTACAAGCTGCTGACACAGCCCGATTGGGAGACGGCCAAAGCCGCTGGCGCGACGGCGACAGCACTCGACCGGACAGATGGCTATGTCCACCTCTCCTCGCGCGACACCGTCGCCGAAACGGCGAAACTGCACTATGCGGGCCAGGAGGACGTGGTCCTGCTCGAGTTCGCGATCGCTGATCTTCCGCCCCTGAAATGGGAACCCAGCCGGGGCGGCATCCTGTTCCCTCATCTCTATGGCGGTCTCGAAATCAAGCGCGCCTGCCGCCAATGGGTCCTTGCGCAGGATTCCCGCGGCACCCCCGTCCTGCCGGAGGATTTCTAGATGGGCCTTACGGATCTGGGCGTAGCGCTGGTGAAACTGCTGCCACCGGAAGCGGCCCACACCGCCACGATAAAGGCCCTTGAAAAGGGCCTGGGCGTGCCGATCCGCGCGCCGGGATTCGATCCTGTTCTGGCAACGATGCTGCCGAAGTCCGGGCTGAAACTCGCGGGCCCTGTCGGTCTGGCTGCAGGCTTCGACAAGAATTGCGAAGTGCCTTCAGCCATGGCCCGGTTCGGTTTCGGTTTCATCGAATGCGGCACGGTCACGCCCCGGCCGCAGCCCGGAAACCCCAAGCCGCGCCTGTTTCGCCTCAGTGAAGACCGGGCCGTGATCAACCGGATGGGTTTCAACAATTACGGTCTCGACTATTTTGTCCGGCGCCTGTCGAAATATCGCGCGCCCGTGCCGCTCGGCGCCAATGTCGGCGCCAACAAGGACAGCACGGACCGTATCGCCGACTATGTGAAGGGCATCGAGGCCGTTGCGCCACATGCCGCTTACGTCACGGTGAATATCTCGTCGCCCAATACGCCCGGATTGCGGGGCCTGCAGGACAAGGCCTCGCTTCAGGCGCTGCTGTCTGCCTGCGGCGCGGCCGACCGATCCGGCAAGCCGGTCTTTCTCAAGGTTGCGCCGGATCTTGATGCAGAGGCCATTCGCGACATTACCGGCGTGGTGCGCAAGGAGGGCGCCTGGCTGTCCGGCCTGATCGTGTCAAACACGACGCTCGCCCGGCCTGACAGCCTGACAAGCCGCCACCGTGGTCAGGCCGGCGGCCTGTCGGGCGCCCCGCTGATGGGTCCGTCGACAGACATACTGAAAGCCTTCGCGAAGGCGCTGAAGGGTGAATTCGACCTGATTGGCGCAGGCGGTATTTCCAGTGCGGCCGACGCCTATGCGAAAATCCGTGCCGGCGCGAATGCCGTGCAGCTCTACTCGGCGCTCGTCTATTCCGGCCCCGGCCTCGTGGCGGATATCCACAGTGAGCTGGCCGCCTTGCTGAAGGCGGATGGCTTTACGTCGCTGGAACAGGCGGTCGGGCAAGACCTCTGAACAGGCCCGGCACGAACCAGCCGAGCGCCGCAGCGCGATAGACATACATCGTCAGGAACGCCGCCCAGACGCCCGCATTGCCGAAGGCAGGACGCAGCATCATGTCCGTCGCAAGGTAAAGCAGGGCCGAGATGACACCCGCCGTGCGCAGCGCCTTGCCTTGCGTGGTGCCGAGGAACAATCCGTCCAGTTGCCAAGCGGTGACGCCCAGCAGGGGAACGGCGGCGCAATAGGGCAGGAAATCCAGGGCCGCCTGGCGCGCCTCAGGATCGGCGATGAACGCTTCGATCACCCAGCCGCCACCGATGAAATAGGCAAGGGCAAACACGGCGCCGAAGCCGAATGCAAATTCAGACGTCAGCCGCATGGCCCGCGCCAGCCGTTTGCCGTCGGACGCGCCATAGGCTTCGCCCGCTTCCTTCTCGGCAACGAAGGCAAATCCGTCGAGCACGAAGGCGGCAACCGTGATGAATTGCAGCAGGACTTCATTCCCCGCCGTGGCGGCCGTGCTGATCAGCGTACCGGAGCGCACGAACCAGCCGAAACAGAACACCAGCGCCAGTGTGCGGATCATGATGTCGCGATTGGCAGAAAAGAGCGCGGACAGCTTGGCCGGATCGGCAAGGCGCGCGGGTGACCGGAAGCCCTTGCGCACAAGGACAAGGCCGAACACGAGCGCGGTCCATTCGGCAATCGCCGTGCCTGCGCCGATCCCTGTCGGGCCAAGGTCCAGAACGGCGACGAACCAAACGTCCAGTACGACGTTCACGCTGTTAAGCACGACCTGCATGGCGAGCATCTGTCCGGTCTTTCCAGTGCCCAGCAGCCAGCCGGATATGGCGAGGCCCATGAGATAGGCGGGGGCGCCGAAGATGCGGGCGTTGAAATAGCCGGCGGCCAGCGATTCGACTTCGGTTGTTCCTGCAAAGGCTGCGAATGTGAGCCACCTGAGCAAGGGTGACAGCAGGAAAAGGCCCGCCCCGATCGCGCCGCCGAGGAGCAGGGCGCGCAGCAGGATGGCGCGGACTTCGGGCCTGTCACCGCGGCCATTGGCCTGTGCCGAGAGGCCCGTGGTCGACATGCGCAGGAAGCCGAAACCCCAATAGATAAAGCTGTATGCGACGGCAGCGATGGCGACGGCGGCGAGGTCTGCCTTGTCGCCGAACCGGCCCATGGCGGCAGTATCGACAATACCGGTCGTCGCTGTAGCGGCCTGGGCCAGCACGATGGGAATCGCGAGGGAGAGAATTTTCCGGCGGGTTAGCATCGCGTTCCGGGCCTAGGAGAGCGCCTCGTAAAACGTGTGCGCAAAGGGCAGTGCGTACCATGCATAGAGGGGGGCGGTAAGAGCGAAACAGGCCAGTACGAGGTGTGTGGTGCGGGGAGTGGCAGGGGGGTGGGACGGGTGTGCCAGGACCCAGGCAAGTCCGGTCAAGAACAGCCCGCCAAGGGCAAGCCCGGACAGCGCGTCACTTGGCCAGTGTGCGCCGACATAGACGCGCGAGGCGGCGACCAGGACGGCGAGCAGTGCAAGCACCGCCGTCGCGATCCATCGCGTGGGGCCCTTCAGCGACCGGAACACCAGCAAGGCCAGGGCGCCATAGATCAAGGTGGCGTTTGCCGCATGTCCGCTGGGAAAGCTGAATCCATCGGCTCCGGCATAGAGATCGATTGTCGGACGGGAGCGTGCCGCGCCGGACTTGATGAGATTGACCAGCAGGGGCAGCAACAGGAATGCGGTCGCGGTGGCCGCAGCCGGGCGCCAAGCCCGTTGCGTGGTCTGGGCGATCACCACGAGTACGCCCATGGGTTTGAGATAGGCGCCATCGCCGAGCGATGTGATGGCGAGCATGGCGTCGGTCAGTGCCGGGTTGCGCCAGCCTGCCACCCAATCGGCTATGGCCAGATCAAGCGTGATGACGTCCCAGGCGCCGGCCACGCCAAGGGCCATCGCCGCAAACAGGAAAAGGCAGGCCGCGCCGAACGCAAGGTAACGAGTTGCGGCGCGGTCCACCAAGGGCATTACTTCCGTTTCATGACCATCTGGAAAATGTCATCCATCGGGCTGCCGTCGCCGTCGGCGTCCAGCAGGCCACCCAACATGCCAAGCGCGCCTTGTGGCGCGGCCTGTTGCTTCTTTTCACCGCCGAGCAACCCGCCCAGCAGGCCACCAAGTCCGGCCTGTGCCGGTTGTGGCTGGGCGCCGCCGAGCATGCCTGCAAAGGCCGACATGACGTCAGGCTTCTTGGCCTGTTTCGACAGCGAGGCCATCGCCATCGAGGCGACCATGGGAAGGACCATTTTCAGGACATCCGGGGAGATCCCGGTTTTCTGGGCAGCCTGACCCGCCACAGCGCGACTGGTTTCCTTGGAGCCGAGCAGGTGACCGAGAATGGCGTTGCCATCCGTGATGGCTTCGGGCCGTGAAAGGGAATCAGGCTGGTCGAGATACTGCGCATGCTGGCCGTTTTGAAGGGCGCCGAGCAGCGATTCCAGTCCGCCCTTTTGGCCGACATTGCGTTGCAGTCCTGCCGCGATGGCAGGCAACAATGCCTTGATTGCCATCTGGGTCTGGTCAGGCGCGAGGCCCGTTTGCTTGCTGACTTGCTGAACAGCAGCCCCGCCGCTGGCCTGTGTGAGCATGTCGAAAAGGTTGGTTCCAGCCATCGTTCTAGTCTCCCGTTTTTGCTTGAACGGCGTAAAACCATCCTTGAGGTGAACGCAGCATGACCAGAGGTAGACGACTCAGAAACGGTCGCGGGCACGGAAGACGACTTCGTCGAGCTCGCCCTCCCATTTGGCGACAGCAGTTGCGACGGCCGTATCGCCGGAAACGTTGGTCAACGTGCGCATCATGTCGAGCAGCCGGTCGAAAGGCAGGATGAAGCCGATGATCGCCCAGGCCATGGCTTGGGGGATGCCGACCTGTTCAAGGGCTGCGCCCGAAAGAATGAGGCCGGCGCTGGGAATGCCTGCTGCGCCAATTGAAACCAGCGTCGCCATCAGCGCGACGAGTACATACTGGCCAAGTGTCACATCCACGCCGAGCGCCTGTGCCCCGAACAGGGCCACCATGCCGATATAAACCGCTGTTCCGTCCATGTTGATCGTCGCTCCGAGCGGCAGGACGGAGGCGGCAACCGCCTTGTCGATGCCAAGGTTTTCCTCGGCGCAGGTGATCGTGACCGGCAGGGTGGCACTGGAGGACGCCGTCGAATAGGCCACGGCCTGCGCATCTGTGATGCCCCGGAAAAACGGGATCAGCGGCAGGCGCAACAGCCCCTTGATGATGCCGCCATAGGTGACCACAATGTGGATGACACATGTGAGATAGAGCGCAATGGTCAGCGTGCCGAGGCTCTGCAGTACACCAAGGCCTTGCGTTGCCATGATCCAGATCATCAGGGCAAGCACGCCGACAGGAGCTGTCTCCATGACAAACTCGGTCACCTTGGTCATTACCTCGGAGGCGCTATCGAAGAAGTTTGCCACAGGCTTGCCTGCCTCTCCGGCCAGAAGGATCCCGATTCCGAAAAGGATGGCGAAGAAGATGATCTGCAGGATATCGCCTTCGGCGAGGCCCTGGATCGGATTTGTCGGCACGATCTGGAGCAGGCGGTCAATGATCCCGCCTGCCGATTCGGCCTTGTCGGTGGCCTGCTCCATGAAGCTGGTATCGATGCTGGCAAAGGACTCGGCATTCAGGCTGGCGCCGGGTTGGAAAATCGTCCCCATGATCAGGCCGAGCGTCACTGCAATTGCCGTGGTTCCGAAATAGAGCCCGAGAGTCTTGATGCCGAGGGAGCCGAGCCGCTTCGGATCGCCCATGGCAATCACACCGGAAACGAGGGTGAAAAAGACCAGCGGCACGATGAGCATGCGGATCAGGCGCAGGAACAGGTCTCCGATCCATTTGATATTGTCATTGGCGATGGCGCTGGCCGTATCGGCGCCCAAACTGGCCCGCATTCCCAGTCCGATAACCAGGCCAAGGACAAGCGCCGAGATGACGCGCTTCCACAAATCTATCTGAAACCACCAGCCCATTCGACACTCCCATCGATTCTGAAGCGGGGACGGTAGGTTGGCTTTGCGGGGAACGCAAATGCCGAGACAGCGATTGCCTTGCCCGGCGGCAGGCTGCCCATGCAATAGTCGTTGCCCTTGTTGCGTGTGGCACCGTATGTCTGCGCCGCATGAGCGCCGATATCGCCCCCCTGCCCATCGACGACGTGCTGGCCGAAGTCTGTTCGGCGCTGCGCGATGGGCGGCGCCTTGTACTGGCCGCTCCGCCGGGCGCGGGCAAGACCACGCGCGTGCCGCTTGCGCTCGCGGGGCTGATCGGCATGCCGGAAACCGTCACCGGGCGTATCCTGCTGCTGGAACCGCGCCGGGTGGCGGCCCGGATGGCCGCGATGCGCATGGCCCAGAGCCTTGGCGAGCAATTGGGCCAGACTGTCGGCCTGACAACGCGGGTGGACCGCAAGGTTTCAGCCGCCACGCGCATCGAGGTCATCACGGATGGCCTGTTCACAAGGCGTATCCTGTCCGATCCTGAGCTGAAGGGTGTCGGGGCCGTGATCTTCGATGAATTCCACGAGCGGCGCCTCAATGCCGATCTGGGCCTGGCATTGGCGCTGGAAGCCCAAGGCGTGCTCAGCGAGGACCTGCGGATACTGGTCATGTCGGCGACGCTGGACACGGGCCGGGTCGCCGCTGCGATTGACGCGCCTGTAATCGAGAGCGCCGGGCGCCAGTTCGAGGTCGAGACCCGGTATCTCGGGCGGTCGACTGACAGGACCGAGGACCGGATGGCAGCAGCAGTCCGCCGGGCGCTGCGGGAGGAGAAAGGATCCGTGCTGGCATTCCTGCCCGGTGCGCGTGAGATATCCCGGGTCGCCGAACGGCTCGGAGACTTGCCTGCAGATTGTGTGGTGGCGCCGCTATTCGGCGCCTTGTCTCCCGCCGAGCAGGACGCGGCAGTCTCCCCGGCACCGGCGGGCACGCGCAAGATCGTGCTGGCCACCGACATAGCCGAAAGCGCGCTGACCATCGAAGGCGTGACCATCGTGATCGACAGCGGGCTCGCGCGGGTTGCCGAAGACGATGCAGGTGGCCTTGGCCAGCGCCTGACCACGGTGAAGGCCTCGCGCGCATCCGTTGACCAGCGGCGGGGCAGGGCAGGGCGTACGGCGCCAGGCGTCTGCTATCGCTTGTGGGACGAGGCGGCGACGCGCGGTCTGGTTGCGGCGCCGCAACCGGAAATTCTCAGCAGTGACCTGTCCGGCCTCGTGCTGGCGCTGGCCGAATGGGGCGAGCGCGACGCAGGCAATCTCACCTGGCTTGATGTGCCGCCAGCCGGGAAAGTGAGAGCGGCAACCGACATGCTGGTGCAGCTCGGCGCGCTGGATGACAGCGGGGGGCTGACCCCGCTCGGGGCCGAGATGGCGGGGCTGCCCTTGTCGCCACGCCTGGCCGCACTGGTGGCCGGGGCCGGATCGGCGGGGGAACGTGCGCTGGCGGCCGAAATTGCAGCGCTGGCAGGGGAGCGCGGCATTGGCGGGAATTCTGCCGACATACGCGACCGGCTGGCGCGGTTCCGGGCGGACAGGTCTCCGCGCGCGCGGACCCTGCAGCAGCAGGCAAGGAGCTGGGGAAAGGGCGCCGCCCCGCAGGGCGACATCGCCCACCTTTTGGCCAAGGCCTGGCCTGACCAGATTGCGCGGGCACGGCCCGGCAGTGCGGGCGTCTACCTGATGGCCTCGGGCCGGGCCGCCAGCTTGCCGGAAACGGACGGCCTCGCCAAATCCGAGTGGCTTGTCGTCGCAGACCTTGGCGGTGCGAGCGGGCAGGCGCGGATCACGCTGGCCGCGCCGCTCAGCGAAACGGACGTACTGGCCCTGGGCAAGGTAACAACCGAAGAACGTGCAGAGTTCGATTCGAAAACGGCGCGGTTTACGGCGCGCCGTGTGAAGGCAATGGGGGCAATCGTCCTGTCGGAAGCACCCTTGCCGAAGCCGGCCCCAAAAGTTGCCGCAAGGGCGATGCTGGAGGCCGTGTTGGCGGAAGGCTTTGGCGCGATTGGCGCGGGCCATGTCGTGGACGAGACGCTGGGGCGGCTGGGCGTGCTCGAGCGTGCAGGCCTCGTCGAGCCAGCAGGCCTGACGAAAGCGAGCTTGCAGGAGACTGCCGAGCATTGGCTGATGCCATTGCTGAAACGCCAGGGCGCTCGTGTGCCAAGCGACGGCAATGTGCGCGACGCGCTTGTCGATTCCCTTGACTGGCAGTTGCAGGATGCACTGCGCCTGCATGCGCCGCGGTCGCTGACGCTACCCTCGGGCCAGACGGCGTCGGTCGACTATGTCGATCCGCGCGCCCCGCTGGTTTCGGCGCGGGCCCAGGCCTTTTACGGGCTCAGCACCCATCCATCGGTTGCATCGGGCCGGGTGCCGGTGACGGTGGAATTGCTGTCGCCGGGCATGAAGCCCGCCGCGACAACGCAGGACCTGCCGCGCTTCTGGGAGAATGGCTATCGCGACATGGCGAAGGACATGCGCGGGCGCTATCCCAAGCATGACTGGCCGGACGCGCCAGCGACGGCGCGTGCGCATGAAGGCCGAACAAAGAAAAGGCTCAGTTAGGGCGGTCTGTGCCCATGCCCCAGTCGATGCCCATCGTCTTCTTCATCCAGTCGGAGAAGGTCGCGGGCTTTTCGAGCGATTTGGGATCAAGCGTGCCATAGGAGACGAGCGGGCCGTCCTTGCCTTCAAGGCGGACGCCTTTCAGGCGCTGCTCGCTGGTCGTCCAGCTGGAATAGCCGACACCGGGATCGATCAGCAGCATCACCTGTTCGCCGCCGGACCCGTCAAGGTCGCGGCCAAATACCAGTCCGTAGACGTTCTCGCGGCCCCAGAGGCCGTGGCTGGCCGCTTGTCGAGTGCCGTTCAGCAGGACTTCATCCCAGAGCAGGTTCCGGCGCCATTGCAGGACGTGCATGCGATCGCCCGACACGATCTTGATATCGACATGATGAAGCGACAGGCGGACGATTTCAGCGTGCATGGCGTGGCCCTCTATTATCGAAAAACGATATACAAAAAGACGGGTGAGGTCAAGGGCGCATGGGATTCAGAACGGGCACACACATTCAAACCGGAGGCGATCATTGCTGGTGGGGTGCATGAGTTCAAGCCGCGTAGCGTGCAGGTGCAGCCGGGGCGCTGCTGCCAGCGCGTCGGCATGGGCATAGATATCGTCGCCGAGAATGGGGTGGCCGATGGCCGCCAGGTGAAGGCGCAGCTGGTGAGTGCGGCCGGTAAGCGGGGTCAGCGCGAGGCGGGCGCCATGATCATGCGTGCCAATTGCCTGGTATTGAGTCTGGCTGGGTTTGCCTTTGGCATGATCGACCTTCTGGCGCGGACGGTTGGGCCAGTCCTGTCCGAGCGGCAAGTCGATGACGCCGGAATCCGGAACGGGCGCGCCCCAGACTTCTGCGACATAGGATTTCGCGATCACGCCTTTTTCGAACTGGATCGACAGCCGCCGTTGGGCCTGTTTCGACCGCGCAAACACAAGCAGCCCGCTGGTCGACATGTCGAGACGGTGGACGGTCAGCGCTTCGGGGTAGTCGGCTTGAACGCGAGATATCGCGCAGTCGGCCTTTTCCGGGCCCCGTCCGGGTACGGAGAGCAGTTCGGCAGGCTTGTCGATGACGACAAGGTCGGGGTCGATATGGATGTAGCTGGGCTTGCCTTGAGGCGGCGCGTAACCGCTCACGCGCCGAGCCCAGGCAGGCTGAGCCGGAACACCGTACCGTCTGGACCCGTAGTGGCCAGCACCAGGTCGCCGCCCATGCCTTGCGCGAGTTCGCGGGCAATCACGAGGCCGAGGCCGGTGCCGCTGCTGCGCGAACTTCCGGCAAAGGGCTTGAACAGGTTCGCGCGGGCCGAGTCCGGCAGGCCCGGTCCGGTGTCGGCCAGTTCAAGCCCGAGCGGAGACAGGGAGGCGGTGATGCGCGATCCGCCCTCGTTTTGTGCCGCCATGGCTTCGGCGGCGTTGCGGATGAGGTTGCTTGCGATCCGGTGAAGGTGGTCCGGGTCGGCGTTCACCTTGACGGTCGCCGGCACCTCGTTGCCCCAGTCGACGCCTGGATGTGTGGCCAGCGCCTCGGCGGCGGATTCGTCGAGCACCGCATGGAGCGCGACCGGTTCCAGTCGCGCAGCCTGCGGTGTGGCCTTGCCATAATCGAGCGTTTGCGTGGCAAGGCTGATCGCCCGTTCGAGTGCGCGCTCAAGGCGCGGCGCGGCCTTCTGCACGCGCGGGTCTTCCGAGCGGGCGAGGACATCGGAGACGAGTTGCGCCGAAGCCAGTGAATTGCGCAGGTCATGATTGATCTTGGCGACGGCCGCGCCGAGTTCGGCGAGGTGGGCCCGGTTGCGGAAACTTGTCGCTACGGTTTCTTCCATGTCGGCGAGGGCATTCTGTGCCCGTCCGATCTCGTCGCGGCGGCGGGTGGGCGGCAGGCGCCGGGTCCAGGCGCCCGGGTCGTCGCGGAACTGTTCCGCGCTTAGCGTGACACGGCGCATGGGCCGGACGACGAGGAAGTGGAGCATGACATAGATGATGGTGGCCGCGACAAAGGCGATCAGGAGCGAGAGCGCGGCGATCCGGCGGGCATAAGCCAGCATTGCGGCCTTGAGGGGTGCCTGGGGCACAACGATCTCCATGACGCGGCCCGGCGCCGAGCCGTCGGCGAGGATGACCAGGATGCGGTCGTCAGGCGCAAAGAAGGCACCCATCGCGGAGAACGAACGGCTGACCATGGTCGAGCCGCGCAGGTCAAGCCCGTGCATCTGGCCAGTGATCGCCTGCTGCGCCGGCAGGAGCTGCACGCGCATGTCGTCTTCGATTTCTGTCACAGCGAGCACTTCGGCGCTCATCAGGAGTTCGTCGGAGAGTTCGTCCGACACGCTGCGCGAGGGTGCGGCATCCAGCGCCAGGGCGGCTGTTCGGGCGGCCTGCACGCGTTCCTGCAGCCAGGCATTGCGAAAGCCCGACGCGCTCGGCACGAAGATCAGGCCTTCGACCAGAAGGATCGAGGCGATTGTCAGCGCGAACAGGCGAAAGGACAGGCTTTCGAACCAGCGCGAGAGCGCAGGTGCGGGCAGGTCGCGTGAAAGGGCGGTCCGGGTCTCGTCGCTCACCCGCGCTGAACTAGCTTACGGGATGCGCTGGAGCAAGCCGACAAGGCGCCGGGCTGACTTGCCGGTGAGGGCTTCGGTGAAGTGGGCCGAGGCCGCGCGCTTCACGATTTCGGCCCGTGTCGGATAAGGCGAGATGAAATTGGTGAGGTCTTGCACCTTGAGCCCGTTGGACATGGCGACGCTGATGAGCTGCAGGATGTCGCCCGCACCTTCCCCGACAATGGAGGCACCCAGAAGCGCACCCTTGCGAATCACGAGCTTGGTTTCGCCCAGCGTCTTGCCTTCGGCGATCGCGCGGTCGTTCTCGTGGAATGCAAACGACGAAGTTGCGACACTGTCGCCGAACTTCTCGCGGGCTTCCGCTTCGGTCAGGCCGATCTGGGCGACTTCCGGCGACGTATAGGTCACTGCTGGGATTGGCAGGCTGCTGGCCTTGGTGCCCTGCTTGAAGAAGGCCCGGCGGGCGAAGACCGAGGCGTGCCAGCCGGCAACATGGGTGAATTGCTCACGGCCTGCCGCATCGCCAAGGGCCCAGACACGCGGATTGCTGCGCGAACGGAGATTGTCGCCGACAATGACGCCCTTGCGGTCATGATCGACCCGACCGGCGTCGAGATTGAGACCGTCCAGCATGGTTCGCCGGCCGACGGCGACGAGCAGGTGGCTGCCTTCGATCGTTCTGGTGACACCTTCATGTTCTGCATGCACCCTGATATGTCCGTCTTCGGAAGAGACGCGTACGGCCTTGTGGCCTTCGAGAACGGTCACGCCCTCCTCGCGCAGGGCGCCGAGGGCTACGGCCGCATGCGCGGGATCGGACTTGCCGAGCGCGCGGCCCATTTCAATCACGGTGGTTTTCGCGCCTAGCCGGGTAAAGGCCTGCGCCATTTCCATGCCGATGGGACCTCCGCCCAGGATGACCAGATGCTCCGGGAAGTCCGGCATCGCGAAGATGGTTTCGTTGGTGAGGTAGGGCGCCGATGCGAGCCCTTCGATGGGTGGGATGAAGGCGGTCGACCCGGTGGCGATGACGATTCGGCGGGCGCGGGTGCGGGTCGTGGCGGAGGTGATCGTGCGCGGGTCGGCGAAGCTGGCCGCTTCGCGGATGACGGTGACGCCGAGGCCTTCGAACCGTTCCTGGCTGTCGACCGGGGCAATCGTATCAATCGCGTGACGGACATGAGCCTTCACCGCTGCCCAGTCAGTCGTTGGTGCGGAGACATTGACGCCCAACTTGCCGGCGTCACGGGCCGATTGGGCGGCCTTCGCGGCGCTGAGCAGGGCCTTGGATGGAACACAGCCATAGTTCAGGCAATCGCCGCCCATTTCGTGCTTTTCGTAGAGCACGACCTTGAGGCCGAACATGGCCGCACCGGCTGCGGCGGAGAGGCCGCCGGACCCGGCGCCGATGACGACGAGGTCGGCCTTGTCATCTGTCACCGCAAGTTTCGTATCGTGCATCAGTTTGTCCCTTCGAGCCTGGCGGCTTTCTTTGAGAAGAGTTTCTTGTAGGCGACCGGGAGCAGCGACACCACGCCCAGGACGACAACGGCTGGCGCCATGTTTCTTGCGATACTGGCAATGTTGGGGTCCTCGCCGGCGGCAAAGGTCGCGCCGAGGCCCGCGCCGATCCACGTATAGGCGAGGACGCCGGGAATGATGCCGAGTGCGGTCGTGATCGCATACTCGCGATACTTTGCTCCAAGGATTGCGGGCGCGATATTGGCGACCGGGAACGGGACGATCGGCAGGAAACGCAAGGCGAACATGTAGGAAAGCGCATCCTCCTGGAAGCCGCGCTCCATCTTTTTGACAAAGGGCCCGGCCCGTTCGTGCAGCGCTGCACCTAGCGACGTGCGTGCGGCAAAGAAAAGGAGACTTGCGCCGAGGGTCGCGCCCGCAATCGTCGCAGGCGTGCCGCCAATCAGGCCGAACAGGAAGCCGCCTGCGATCGTGATCCAGAGCGCGCCCGGGACCATGAACAGGGTCGCGGCGGCGTAGATCAGGACATAGGCGGCGACGGCCACGAAGAGATGGTCGCTGACGAAACCACGCAAGGCGTCCTGCCGGGTGCGCAGGGTTTCGAGCGAAAGATAGTCGAACAGGCCGAAGGCCCATGCGGCAAGAATGCCGGCGCCGATCACGTAGAGCGGCCAGAGACGGATCGCGAGCGGGGTCGGCTTGGGCGCCGGGGCGTCATTCGGAGTCATTGAGGGACCAGTCATAATCAAAGGAGCGGATCTTCGGGTTGGCGCGGATCTGCTTGGCGAGGCCAGTATCGGCGTATTTCAGCAAATGGTCGATGACAGCTTGTTTCGAACCGCCGAAATCGGCGGCAAACCAGTCATAGATGGATGAGACGACGAGGCCCCTGTCGGTCACGTTCACGCCGCGCGGATCGTTGACATAAGCGCGGGCCGCTGCGTCGAGATCGGTATCCAGCGTCGCCGGCTCCCAGGCTTTTGCCATCAGGTTCGGGCAGCTGATGGCGGCGCAATTGATGGCATAGTGAACGCGCGGCTCATGGAATTTCGGTCGCAGGATCTTGTGCTCGATATCGTCGAGGGAGACTTTCCCGCCGCCGACGGTGACCATGATCTTTTTCCACGGGCCGCCGAAGAAATATCCGTCCTTGATCGAGCCGAGCGGGTATTTCTCGACGACGTAGCGGACCGTCACGGCATTGTAGAGATTGGCCCACGCGGCGAAGGCGGCGTCATTCGTGCCGGAGAGGTCCATCTCCGCGAAGCGGTCGATATAGGCGTCGAGCGCTGCGCGGTCGGCCGCATTGGCTTTCAGGGCGCCATAGTCGATCCGATTAGCGCCATTGTCAGACGTGTGGACGTACTTCGCCAGGAGGCGCGTCCATTGGGCGTGCTGGGCCTTGGCCATGCTTGGGTCTTCCTTGATGCCGGACGCTAGATCCCTTGCCTGCGCCGGCAAGGCAAGCGGCATCGCCATCAGCGCGGCGGCAAGCAGGACTCGGGATAGCGGCATGGATTCGGGCCTTCGATTGAAGACCGAGATATATCCTGTCAGCGCGACCTTTGCCTGTAACGCTTGTGGCAGGCGCGATCAAACGCCCGTGATCGGCTGTGTGACCCTAGATGTTTTCGAGGCGGCAGTCGCGGGCCTCCAGCACGTCGCGCATCTCGTGGAAGGCACGCGGCGTGCGGATCAGCGGGATGCGCGGGTGCAGGTGGTGGACAATATGATATTGCATGCCCATCGAAGCGATATTCCCGAAAGCGGCCCGGAAGCCGCGCGTGTTGCGGTAACGCCCCGTTTCCTTGGCGGGATGATGCGGGGCCCAGCTGAGATAGTAGACGATATAGGTCTGCCCGATATGCCGGGGCAGCCACCACAGGAGCGCGGCCTCGATCGCATGACCGCTCCAGGCCATCGCAAACAGGATGGTATAGTAAGCGAGTGTCGCCAGCGCCGCGTCCAGCATGACGTCCGGTCGCCCGATCCGCTGAAGGGTTTCGCCATAGGCATTCTGGACGCCGGGCTGGCGGGCCTGGAGACTGTTCCAGATCGCGGCGAGCGGGCCGGAGGCGTGCGTGCCATAGTCCGGGTCGAGGTCCGGGTCATTGGTGTGCTTGTGATGCTCCAGATGGGTCAGGCGGGCGACCCGGTAGGGCAATACGAGCGGAATGGTCGAGACATGGCCGACCAGTTCATTGAGCCAGCGCAGGCGGTCGCCAGGCCGGGCGATGATGTCGTGCTGGGCCTCGTGCGAGGGCAGGTAGCACAGCATCACGTTCAGCGTGGCAATCGGGAACGCGATCCAGACCGATAGCGTGCCGGTGAGAACGAGTGGCCACAGCGACAGCCAGACCGCAAGGTTTAGAAGGGCCCAGGTGACGGACAGCCAGGGGAACTTGCCAATATGCCGCCGGGCGATCTCGCGTTCGCGGCGCATCAGGTCGGCGTCGGAATTGCCTAGCGGCATGTCAGTCATACCCAGCGACCCCGGTACTGGGCGATCCCGCCCCAGACAACGGCCAGACTGAGGCCGGCCACAAGCGGCGTCAGTCCGAAGGGCAGGTCAATCCCGGCGCGCGTGATGATCTGCATTGTCAGGGGCGCGATGAAGCCGAACGCAAATACAAGCGCGCCATACTGGAAGATGGTCTTCAAGATGAATGTCATTCCGGATCCTCCCGTCGCGGCAAAAAGGTGACACATGCGTCACCTTTTGTCGAGGATGTACGCTAGTTCCGGCCCTGCATTCGACAAAAGTTGACGCATGTGTCATTTTTGTCGCGGGAGGATCAACATGACAGATATGCTGGCGGGCCTCACGGCCGATGAACTGGAACGCGTGGGATTGCCTCTGGAGCAGGCATTCACGCTCCCACCCAACGCTTACATCCGGGACGACGTCTTCGAACGGGAAACGGACCGGATCTTTCGCAAGAGCTGGCTGCCGCTTGCACGTATCGACCAGGTAGCGCAGCCGGGCGATTATCTGTCGATGGACCTGATGGGCCAGCCGATCATGATCGTGCACGGTCAGGATGGCGAGGTCCGGGTCATGTCACGCACTTGCCTGCATCGCGCTGCGCAGGTTGCCGAGGGCAACGGTAACCGGAAGCTCTTCACCTGCCCCTATCATGCCTGGAGCTATGACACGGCAGGCCAGCTCGTTCGCGCTCCCCTGATGGATGGTGCGGACGACTTCGCGGAAGCGGATTGCCGCCTGCCGCAGGTGCGTACCGAGATATGGAAAGGTTTCATCCTCGCCAATTTCGACCCGGATGCCGCGCCCTTCGCCCCGCAGGTCAAGACGTTCGAGACCTATTTCGAGAAGTTCCGGCTTGAGGACATGGCCGTTGTCCGCACGCTGGAATATGACAGCGACTGGAACTGGAAAGTCCTCGTCGAGAACTTCATGGAAGCCTACCACCACATTGCGGTTCATCCGGAGACGTTCGAGCCTGCCTATCATGCGCGCGATTCCTGCGTGCCCGACAATGACGGGCCCTGGTCCATCCTTCACATGCCGGCAGCCCATGCCGAGCTGCCGCCCGGATTGCCGCCGGTCGAGGGACTTGAGGACTGGCAGGCGCGCGACCTGTTCGCCAGCGTGCTTTACCCGCACTTCCTGCTGGGCGTGCAGGGCAGCGTTGTCACCTGGTACCAGGTCTTCCCGGAAGCGGCCGGAAGGCTGAGGCTGAAGATCCACATCTGTGTCCCTGGCGTGTATGCCGGTTTTGAAGGGTTCGATCAGATCGCAGACGAGATCAGCCATATGGTCGACGCGATCCATCAGGAAGACATTGGCGCGAATGATACGGTCTGGAAGGGCCTGAACGCCCCGATCACGCGTCAGGGCCGGCTGTCGCCGCTGGAAAAGGCGATCTGGCAGTATAACAGATGGTGGCTGGAAAAGATGGTGCCCGAAGACGAGGCCTGACTTGCGGGCCCTATTTGCCGCCGCCGGCGCGGTCCGTGTCGAGTTCCATCCAGTCCTGCGGCGGCAGGTTGTAGGCCATGTCCATGACCTCGAACTCGATGCCGACAGGCAGGCGCGAACTTGAATTCCAGAGCGCCACGACGCCGGTGTCGCGTTCGGGATCGAACAGGATCAGCGAACGATAGCCTTCGACCGCGCCGCGGTGGCCGATAACGCGGATTCCGGTGTCGCCATATTTGTAGACACGCCAGCCAAGCGCGTAGCGGGCATCTTTCATATGGCCCTTGTAGCGCCGGGTGAGGCCGGATTGTTCGCGGCTGGTATAGATGCGCGGAGTCTGCATCATTTCCAGTGCGGTGTCGCTGAGCACGTCGGGCGCCAGCCCCATCTGCGCGCGGGCATAGAGGGCGAGGTCGCGGATTGAGCCATTGACGCCGCCAGCCGCCGGCACGCGGTAGTAATCGTCATTCACTGTCTTGGGCCGGGGCGGGCCGGCATCCCTCTCGCGTTTCGTGTAGGGGCGGGCCCAGGAGGAAGAAGCTTCAAGGCCAACACGGCCAATGCTGGCGGTGACCATGCCAAGAGGCTTGAACAGTGATTCATCGATGGCATCGGCATATTTTGACTGCGTCACCTGTTCGACGACTTCCGCGACCGTGTCGAAGGCGACGTTTTGGTAAGTATGGCATTCGCCAATCTGGCAGATCGTTTTCAGGCTGCGCAGGCTCTCGCGGATCTGGGCCGGGTCGCGGCCGTCTTCCAGCGTCGTGTCATAGGCGTTGGAAACGATGCCCAGCCGATGCGAAAGGACATCTTCCAGCGTGGCCCGTGTCTCGCCGCCGCCGGGCAGTCGCAGCGAGGTCTTGAATTTCGCCACCGTGTCAGAAAGGTTGAGCCGGGCCTGTCCGGCCAGGATGGCGATCTGGCTGGCCGCGACGCCCTTTGACAGGGAGGCCCAGCGGAAAACCGTTTCGTCCGTTACGGGCGCGCCGCCGATTTCCGTGTAGCCATACCCCTTCGCAAAGCGGATCTCGCCGTCTTCGATGACCGCCACCGCGAGGCCGACCATGTCCTCTCCGGCGGCGAGCCGGGTCAGGCGCTGGTCAAGGCGGTCATAGTCAATGGCCTGGGCAAAGGCAGCAGGCAGGGCAGACGCGGCGAAGAGGCAAAGAAGGGCAGGCCGCAGGAAACGCATGAATATCCTTTGAATCTGGCTGCCGGATCGATCCAAATTGATCAAGACTCTCGCTTCCTGTAAAGAGATTGCAGGCGGCAGGGCTTCCAGCGGAACCCGCGCGCCGGAAAAATATGCGGTCCGGACCAGCCAGACTGTGCTTGCCCGCCTTGACCTTCACACCTGTCGCCTGTATTGGCCCCTCTTTCCGAGACACATCAGCCTTAGAGCAGACCCATGAAACGTACATTCCAGCCAAGCAACCTGCGCCGCAAGCGTACCCATGGTTTCCGCCTTCGCATGGCGACCAAGAATGGCCGCAAGGTTCTGGCACGCCGCCGGGCAAAAGGCCGCAAGGAACTGTCCGCCTAGCGCGAGACACATGTTCCCCCTGCCTGGAAGGCCGGGAACTGCACATGCCGCAAGACAATCAAGACAATCCGATTGAGGTCGTTCGCCTGGCGAAGCGGCCTCAATTCCTTTTTGTGCGTGGCGGCAAGGCCGAACGGCGAAAATCCCTCGTTGTCCAGGCGCGCAAGCGCACCGGCGAAGCGCCAGGCAGCCATATCGGTGCGGGCTTCACGGCGACCAAGAAGGTCGGCAATGCGGTCGTGCGCAACCGGGCGAAGCGCCGGCTGCGGGAAGCCACCCGCCTGCTGCTGCCCCGGCTGGGACGCCCGGGAACCGACTATGTTTTCATCGCGCGGGATGCCACCGCTGACATTGCGTGGGCGCGTTTGCTTGACGATATGGAAAGCGCGCTGATAAGCCTCGCCGCTGATTGACCGTGCCCCCTCGATCTGCGAGGTGGCGCCCAGAAACCTCCGGGACAAAATTCCATGGAAAAGCAAGACCAGCGCAATTTCCTGATCGCGATGGCTTTGATGGTTGCCTTCGTGTTCGGCTACCAGAAAGTCTTCATGGAGCCCGCGCAGAAACGCTTCGAGGCCCAGCAGGCCGCGATCAAGGCCGACGAACAGCCCGGCGTGAGCGCGAGCGAGCTGAGCAATATTCCGGCAATTGCCGCGACCAAGACCGTCGAGGAAGCGATTTCCGGGCCGGGCCGCGTGAAGTTTGACGGCGATTCCGTTGACGGGTCGATCCGCCTCGCCGGTTCGCGGATCGACGATCTCAGCCTGCGCAAGCACTACCTGACCGTGGAAAAGACGCAGGAAGTACGGCTGTTCCGTCCGGAAGCGACGGATTACGGATATTTCGCCACCTATTATTGGGCCGACGGATCGTCGCTCATCGCGGGCCGCAATTCGCCCTGGGTGCAGGTCGGCCTGGGCAGCCTGACGCCGTCCTCGCCGATCAAGCTGCGGCTTGAAACGCCGGGCCTGACCATCGACCGGACGATTTCGGTCGACGAGAATTACATGTTCTCGTTTGACGATACGCTGACCAATACCGGCGATGCCGAACGCACGGTTCGCGCCATTGGCTCGGTCGAGCGGCACGGCGACTTCAAGGGCTTCCTCGAATTGACCGATCCCGGCTCTGCAGCCGCCGGTGGTCTTGCCCATATGGGCCTGATGGGGGTCGTCGACGGCAAGTTGCGCATGAAGAAATACAAACCGCTCCTGGCTCTCAAGAAAATTGACGGGGAAACCAGCGAGGGCACATTCCCGTCCACGCAGGGCGGCTGGTGGGGCCTGACGGACAAATACTGGATGGGCGCGCTGGTGCCGCAGCAGGACCGCCCGTTCAACGGGATCGTCAACAAGAAGTCGATTGCCACCGACGGCCCGCTGGAAGTGCGCACCGAGAGCGAGGCATTCACGCTGGCGCCCGGCGCGAGCCAGACGACCCAGAACCGCCTCTTCGCCGGCGCCAAGCGTTTCGAAGTCCTGCAGGACTACCAGAACAAGGACGGTATCCCGCGCATGGTTGATGCCATCGACTGGGGCTGGGCCTTCTTCCTGACCAAGCCCTTCTTTTATGCGCTGGAATGGCTGTCCGGCGTGGTCGGTTCGTTCGGCTGGGCGATCCTTGCCTTCACGGTCCTGATCAAGCTGCCGCTCGTGCCGCTGTTCAACCAGAGCTACAAGTCCATGGCCAAGATGAAGAAGCTGCAGGAGCCGATGAAGGAGCTGAACGAGCGCTTTGCGGCCGATCCCCAGCGCAAGCAGCAGGAAATCATGAAGCTGTACAAGCAGGAAGGCGCCAACCCGATTGGCGGCTGTGTCCCGATCCTGTTCACCATCCCGATCTTCTACGCGCTCTACAAGACGCTCTATGTGACGCTGGAAATGCGCCAGACGCCGTTCATGTTCCTGAAAGACCTCTCGGCGCCGGACCCGACCGCGATCGGCAACCTGTTCGGCCTGCTGCCCTGGGCGGCGTCCGACATCAAGGCCATTCCCGTGATCGGCATGATCATCGGCATCGGAATCCTGCCGCTGCTCTACGGCGTGACGATGGCGGCCCTTCAGAGCCTCAGCCCGGCACCGACCGATGCGACGCAGAAAATGGTGATCCGGGCCATGCCGATCGTATTCATGTTCGTGTTCGGCGGCTTTGCGGCCGGCCTGGTGATGTACTGGGTGTGGAGCAATATCCTGTCCTTTGCGCAGCAATATTTCATCATGCGCCGCAACGGGGTCGACACCGAGCTTGGCAAGACGATCTCGCGCCTTCTGGGCCGCGAGAAAGCGCCGGCGGACTGATCCATGGACACGCGTCCCGCCCCGAGTGAAGACCAGATCGAAACCGGGCGGCTATTGTTCGCCGGCCCGGTGGAATTCGTCATGGGCGTGGTCGACCTCAAGGGCCTGCCGCCCGCCGACCGCACGGAAGTCTGTTTTGCCGGGCGCTCGAATGTCGGCAAGTCGAGCCTGATCAATGCCCTGACCGGACGCAACAAGCTGGCGCGCTCCTCATCCGAGCCCGGCCGCACGCGCGAACTCAATTATTTCGATGTCGGCCCCGGCCAGCTCTATCTCGTCGACCTGCCGGGCTTTGGCTATGCCAAGGTCAGCCGGACGCAGGCCGAGGCCTGGATGAAGCTGACCCGCTCCTACCTGCGCGGTCGCCCAAGCCTGCGCCGGGTGTTCCTTCTGGTCGATGGCCGCCGCGGCCTGATGGACACGGACGAAGAGGTCATGGCCATGCTGGACGGCTCGGCGGTGACCTACCAGGTCCTGCTGACCAAGGTCGACAAGCTCAACAAGGGCGAGGTCGATGCGCTGCAGGCGGATATCGAGACCAGGCTGAAAAAGCACGGCGCGGCGCACCCGCTGGTGCTGGTGACCTCATCCGAAAAGGGCTGGGGCATTCCCGAACTGCGCGCCGAAATCGCTTCGCTGCTTTAATCCAGCGCCTGCGGCGCCTGTGAGGGCGCTTGGGGGGGTTCAGCTGTCCTGAGGGGGCGGTAGGGGTGTTGTACGGTCGCGGTACGTGTCAGGTGTCGGGGACCGGGACCTGATGAACCTGTGTCCCCTGCGCAGGCAGGGGCGCGGGTGGGCGCGCGCCGGGACCCGGGAATCGCCGCCCCTGCCTGCGCAGGGGACACGGGAGATTTGTTTCGGGAATGAGGACGCGTTTCAACCGCCTGGACACAGGCGCCCGAAAAGTACACGGACGATGCCCGGATAAATCATCCGACAGCCGGATGACCACGACCCGCCCATTCCGCATCACGCCCCAGAGCATCTGGCTGCCCGGTCCGCCTGCCGCGCGGAACCATGCCTTCAGGCGCTGGATGCGCCAGAAGACCAGCGGCCAGAGGGGCAGCAGGTACCAGGGCAGGCCGGGCATGGGGGCGAGGAGGGAGACGCTGGGCATCGCGGCACATTATACGCGCAGGCCGGGAGGGGGTGGAAGCGCGCGAGCCTGCCCCCCATTCCGGACGTCTGTCTTTCGTCAGCAGCGGACATCGCAGACTGGAGTGAAATGTGCGATTGTCCGGGATGCTCACCGAGAACACTTTTCGAGATATTGTCACGTCTATCCCGGAAAATGCAGAGATCCTTGCGGCGATGGAGCAGTTGAAGCTCCCCGACTGCTATCTGACGGCTGGATGTTTGTTTCAGCCGATCTGGAACCGGAAATCCAACCAACCTGATCTTCAGAACGTCCGGGATTTCGATGTTTTCTACTATGATGGTGACGTATCATGGGAGGCAGAAAATTGCGTGATTGAAAGCGCTGCAAAGCCTCTCGGCCCGCTGGCGGACCGCGTAGAAATCAGAAATCAAGCACGTGTCCACCTTTGGTATGAACAGCGCTTTGGAAGCCCGATAGCGCCGCTCAAGCATTCCCGCGACGGCATCGATCAGTTTCTCATTTCATGCACCTGTGTCGGCATCGAAGTGAGCACGCGTGAACTCTATGCGCCATATGGCCTGTCCGAATTGTCGGACGGCGTGCTGCGAATGAACCCCGCAAACCCGAAGCCGGATCTTTTTCGGGTAAAGGCGTTGGACTATCAATCGCGGTGGCCTTGGTTATCCATCGCGCGGTGACGTCCGCTTTGGCGCCGCAAGCGGAGCGCCTATTCCGCCTCGGCCATGTCGCCGTGTGACGATGGCACGAGTTCGCGATAGGCGCGCCAGCTGGCGAGGCCGATGACGGGGAAGGTGACGATCAGGCCGAGAAAGCCGGTGGCGATGCCGAGCACGGTCAGGATCACGATCAGCATGGCCCAGACCAGCATGGGCAGGAAGTTCTGCGCGATCGTGCGTACGCTGGTGATCGTCGCGATGAAGACATTGGTCTTTTCGTTCAGCAGCATCGGGGCGGACACGACGACGAGGGAATAGGCCATGAAGGCGATCACGCCGCCGATGGCGGTGCCGACCATGACCATGTTGTGGCCCTCAGGGCTGGTCAGCATGAAGTTCACGAACTCGGGCAGCGTCTTGTGGACCCGGTAAGTCGACAGGCCATAGACGATCTGCGATGCCTCGACCCAGAAGGAGTAAACGAGGAACAGCGCGAGCCCGAGATACATCAGGTCTTGCCGGAAGGCGGAGCGCACGAACAGGATGCTGCCGACACGCGGACGTTCGCCCCGCTCCAGCATGCGCCCGGTATTGTACAGTCCCATCGCAAGCATCGGAGCGACGAGCATGAAACCGGCTGCCAGCACGAACAGCCATTTCAGCGCGCCCACGGAATAGAGCGCGGCCGTCAGGCCGACGCTGAGCGCCACAAGGATAGCGCCGTAGACCAGGCACGGCCACAGGGCCCTGGTAAAGTCTGACCAGCCGCCCGCCAGCCAGCCGAACGGCGCGGTCAGGCCAATCGTGTTGACGGCCGGCAGAGTTGTCGTTGTCGTCGGCTCCATGCGTCCCTCCCAGAACATTTTTATTCAAGCCTAGCAGTGTGAACCCGGCGCGAAAGTAAGGGAAGTTACGCATAGACGGTCCGATGGCGGCGGGCACCGGGACGGGCCCTGCGACATTGTTGCAAACCATTCTCATCAACCTTGCAAGCCATTCGCCATCGTGACATGAGCGCGCATGTAACTCATTCTCAATTGCAAGGTTTGCCATCTCATGCGTTTCCTAACTGCCAGTGCCCTGGCCCTGTCTGCCCTCACAGCGTCTCCTGCCCTGGCAGATGAAGGCGGCAGGGAGGTGGATGAAACCCGGGTGATGGACACGATTGCTGTTCATGGCACCTACCTGTCCAATGAGAAATTCAGTGGCACCAAGACGCAAACACCGATTGTCGATGTGCCGCAAAGCCTCTCCGTTGTGACGAGCGATCAGATTGCCGAGCAGGCCTTCACCGATATGGGCGATGTTTTGCGTTATACTCCCGGCGCGTCGATTGGACAGGGTGAAGGCCACCGTGACCAGATCACGATACGCGGCCAGAATTCGACGGCAGACTTTTTTATCGATGGCTTGCGTGACGATGTGCAGTATTTCCGGCCACTGTATAATGTCGAGCAGGTCGAAATCCTGCGCGGATCGAATGCGATGATCTTCGGCCGTGGCGGCGGCGGCGGCGTCGTGAACCGCGCGACCAAGCGGCCCGATTTTGATGCCGATATTACCAGCCTGTCCGTCAGTGCCGATACGTTTGGAGAGATGTCAGGCGCCATTGATTACAATACGGCGATTGGTGCGGCCTCGGCCGTTCGCCTGAATGCGTTCGCCGAATTGCTGAACAATCACCGCGACCAGTTCGGTGGCGACCGGTTTGCAATCAATCCGACATTTGCCACCCGGTTGAGCCCGGATACAAGCCTGCTCCTGTCCTACGAGTTTGTGGACGATGACCGGGTTGTCGACCGGGGCGTGCCATCGGACGGATCGGGCGCGCCGCTTGCGGACTATGACACTTTCTTCTTCGGCAGCCCGGACCGGAACCGGACAACCCTGCAGGCCAATATCGCCAAGGCGCGCCTGGACCACCGTTTTTCGGACTCGCTGTCGATCAATACGACGCTTCAATATGCCGACTATGACAAGATGTACCAGAACATCTATGCGGCGAGCTTCGACGCTGTTGCCGATACAGTGACCCTGGACGGGTACCAGGATAAAACGGCGCGTGAGAACCTGATCCTGCAGACCAACCTGGTCTCTGAATTTGCGACGGGCGGCCTTGTCCACACGCTGCTGATCGGCGCCGAATATGCCGACCAGCAGTCCGCCAATGCGCGGAACGACAATGTGTTTTCCGACACCAATGATGATCAGACCACCATCGCACTGACCCGGCCGCTGGCCTTGCCGGCCTTTGCGTTTTCGAGCGCGGTTCGCAACCGCCGGTCCGATGTCCAGGTCCTGTCCCTCTATGCCCAGGACCAGGTCGATATTGGCCAGCATTTCAAATTGATTGCCGGGGTTCGGTTCGACCAGTTCGACATTGATGTGAATGACATTCAGAACACGGCGCGGTTCAGCCGGACCGATGAAGAGATTTCGCCGCGTATTGGCATCATCTACAAGCCGATGGACAACGTGTCGGCCTATGCGAGCTATAGCAAATCATTCCTGCCGCGGTCAGGCGACCAGTTCCTGGAATTGACGGATGCCAGTTCGCAGCTCGCGCCAGAGGCGTTCAACAATCAGGAGATCGGCATCAAGTGGGATATACGGCCCAACCTCAGCCTGACGACGGCCGTGTTCAAGCTTGACCGGGATACAACCGAGCGCACGGCGGATGGTGAAGACAGTTTTGTAACGACGTCGGAAACACAAGGGTTCGAAATCCAGCTTGGCGGCCAGGCAACCGATCGCTGGCGTGTGGATATCGGGTATAGTTATCTCGATGCGGAGCTTGAAGACGGATCAACTCGCGGCCAGGTCCCGGCGCATATGTTCTCGGTCTGGAACCGCTATGACGTGTCGTCGCAACTCGGGTTCGGCCTTGGCGTCACCTATCAGGACGAACAGTTCGCATCCGCCAGCAACGCCGTAACTGTGCCGGAATACACAAGGGTGGATGCGGGCATTTTCTACACGATGCGCAATGGCACGGCGCTGCAGCTGAATATCGAGAATGTGCTGGACGAGGACTATTTCCCGGCCGCACACAATGACAACAACATTTCCCCCGGTGCGCCGCTGAATGCGCGGTTTACGCTCCGCACGCGTTTCTAGGCAGGCACGGCCAGAGCGCCTTGCGAAAGTCGGCCCAGCCGCCAGCGAGCCAGCCAAACGGCGCGGTCAGGCCAACCGTGTTGACGGCCGGCAGATGCCTTGTCGTCGGCTCCATGCGTCCCTCCCAGAACATTTTCTTTCAAGCTTAGCAGCGTGAATGCCGGGCGAAAGAAAGGAAAGGTACGCATAGGGGGGCAGATGCGGACCGGGCGCGGGGCGGCAGGGGTGTGGCAAGGGGGCGGTGAGGACGGGACTGTGTGTCCTCGGTCCGGGTGTCTCTCGTGGGTCAGGAGCAGACGTAAAGCGAGCGACTTAGATGCGGCGATAAAAGGTCGCAGAGTGGATGGCTGCGTTCTATTGACGGCTTCAACCGGTCGAAGCAAGGTTAAAATCCGAATGCTCTCCTGAACTCGGCCTCATACAGATTCCATGTTGCTTTTGCGTTTAAGGACTTTGCAGACTTCAGGGTTGTTTTTCCGTAGTCGTCATAGATGCCCATGTACACGAGAATCGGCTTTGACGAGCGTTCCTCAAACAATCCCGTTTGCACGAGCGATTGCAGAGCATCGTACATGGCGGATGTAACGAGTTTTCTGTACCCACCGAACCAAGGCTGGAATTGATCGGTCAATGAACGCGTAGCTCCTGACGCTCCATTTCTAAATTCATCTAACATTTGGTCAGCTTCATGGAACCCCAATGCGCCGCTGATCAATTCCCGATCACGCCACTCATTCCATCCCCATTTAAGTCCAGCTGCGGCTCGACTATTGGGAATTGAGTATCGATGTTCTTTGTATAGTCGTTCAAAATTTTCGACCGTGCTGACTGATGCTCCAATTGAGCTTGCGTCGGACCAAGTCGTTAGAACAAAAGCATAAATTTCCTCATGAGAAAATCTTGCTTGCGCGCCTTGCCAAATCGACTTCGTTCCAGACGCAATCGCTGCCGCCAATTGGTTCTTTTTCGATTCGTTACGCAAATGCTCATTCCTAACATCATCTAGGTCTACAGCTCATCGCCGACCTGCGTTCATTAGCAGAACCGATTCACTTTCCAATGTCCGTTTCACGGCGACTTAAGCCGCTCGTTTACGTCCCCTACGACGCCGATTGCAGACATTTCTGATTTAAACTACAATTATTCTAGAGGATCGGTGACTGAGTGGCTGAAGGTGGGCGCACCCTTAACTGGGGCGCTCGTCGTGGGAAACCCGACCGCAGGTTCGAATCCTGTCCTTTCCTCGCTACTCCCGGCAGGGCGGTGACTAACCTCAGGTCTCATCCGACGCCGCAAGTGGACGCTACCTCTCAACCAAACCGGATCAGATTAATCCCTCCCCGGATGATAGGTCCGCGTCGCGTTGGCGACCACATCCTCGCGCGTCAGGTGGGCTTTGCGCCATTCTTCAGCGGCGAAGAGGGGCGCCTGGTCGGCATAGTGGGGTGAGGCCTTGTCGAGCGTGGCGCTGCCATAGGGGCTGATGACGCGGGCTTTCTGGTGGCCGGCTGCGTCCCATTCGACCAGCGCGATCCATGTATCGCCAGCGGTCATGTGCAGTTCGCCATCATCGCCCATGCCGGCCGGGTAGACGGCGCGCAGCGTGTCTGGGCCGCCGCTGATCGGCAGGCTGGTCTTGCCGCGCACCAGCCGGTTGACCTCGCCCCATTCCGGGTCGATCCGGCCATGGTGGACGGTCAGCCATTCGACCGCCTCGCGGAAAGCAGTTTCCGCCTTCGGGGCGGGCAGGTGGGTGTATTTCGCGGTGACCTCGCGCAGCACGGTCAGGCCGCCGAGGGCTGCATAGCGGCTGTCGGCATTCATCTTCCGGTCCCAGGCAGCGAGGCGTCTGGCGGCCTCGGCCATTTCCGGCTCCTGGCTCCAGTCGATCTCGAGCACCCGGGCGATCAGATCTGCCGCTTCGGAGCCCTTGGCATAGGCGGTGTCGAATTTCAGGGCGAGGAGGTCCGGTTGATTGATCGGGGTCTTGCCGTCAGTCAGTTCGATCATGCGCAGCGAGCGGTTCGACTGGTTGGTCTGCAGGCCCATGGACTGGGGGAAGTCTTCGGGGCGGAGGTTGTCCGGGCCGTCCGTAGCGCTGTAGGGCGTATTGTTGGAATTGAAGACGAGGCCGGACACGGGATTGACCAGTTTCGGCACGTCACTCCATGGACGATAACCCTGCCAGATCAGGTCGGAGCGGTCGCCGGGCATGTCGCCCGACCAGTCCCATGCATCATCGCGGGCGGGGTATTGCGCATTGTGGATGAAGGCGACGTTGGCTTGCCTGTCGGCATAGATATAATTGATGCTGGGAAGGGCGTTGAGCGACATGGCGGTCATGAACCCGTCCATGTCGGCGGCCTTGTTCAGGCGGTAATATTGTTCGAGTTGGCGGATCTCGCCCATGCCGGCGAAGCGGATGGCGTAGGTGCCGTGTTTCGCTTCGATAACCGGGCCGTGGGCCGAACGGAGCACCTTGCGTTTCACCTTGAGGGCAAAGGGGCCCAGCAGCCTGACGTGGAGTGTGGCAGTCGTCTCGTCGAACTCGACCCATTCGCCGTCCAGCTTGTACTGGTTCGCATTGTCCGGGTTGACGGTAAGGACATAAGTGTCGGCGAGGTCCTGCGCGCTCACCGTGTTGGCCCAGCCAAGATCCTTGTTGAACCCGTGCAGGATGACCGGCGTGCCGGGGAAGATGCCGCCGGTAATGTCGAGGCCCTCGTCGGAGGATATCTGCGCTTCGTACCAGGCGACGGGGCCGGTCAGCGGCTGGTGGGAATTGATCACGAGCCGGGTGACATGGTCGCCCGCCCGGCTGGCCGAGACGGCGATGCCGTTCGAGCCGCGCTCTGCCATTGTCTTCGGGCCGACCAGGAAAGCCTTGCGGCCCGCTGCAGGGTCGAGCGCGATGGCCTGGGTATAGTCTTCGCCGAAGAGGTGAAGCAGCGTTTCGTCAAGGCCGTAGAAGAAGGGCGTCTTGAAGATGAAACCAGCGACGACATCCTCGGCGGTGAACGGGGCGAGGCCGCGCCATGTCGCCTCAGGGTGTTCGGACGCATAGAGGTTGAGGCCGGTGGCATAGGCCTCGGCCATGGCTTTGACGTCGTCAGGTACGTCGGTGGCATAGCGGGCGTCCATCGTGTCCCAGACGCCGAGCAGGGCGACGATATAGTCGAGCGGGGCCGCATCCTTGCCGCGATAATGCGCCATCACGCCCCTGCCCGCCGCGACGGTTTCCTGGATCGTTTCGAAATCATCCTCGGCATGGGCATAGGCGAGGCCGAAGGCGGCGTCCGTGTCGCGGGCCCCATGCACATGCGGCACGCCGAACTCGTCGCGGATCACCTCGGCGTCATAGTTGGCAGCCCCGGCGGCCAGTTCGCTGGCGGGCGGATTGGCGGGCAGCGGATCCCACAGGAATATGCCGGCGCCAACCAGCACGACAAGCAGGAGCGCGCCAGCGCCCGTCAGGATACGTTTCATGGTGTCTTCCCCGCCAGAGTGACTTTTCGCCAGCCTAGCGGGTAGCCGGCCTGCCGTCACTGTCCGTATTTCGGCATTACCTTCCATGTAATGGAACGGGCCGCCGGCCGGTTGTACGGTTCGGGTACGCTGTCGTGCCACTCACCCTCGGTCGCGATAGCTGCCGGATGGGCTCATAACGGGCCTGTCCGGCCCCTGTTCAAGACAAGGATTCTCATGATGAACGGATACAAAAACCTGATCGCGGCAACGGCCATGGCATGTGCATCAATGACGGCTGCGGCGTATGCGGACGAGATGAATTTTTGCGAACCCGGGACTCCGCATTGCGTCGATGCGTATTTTTACAATGATGCCAGCGTCATTGTCACGAAGGTCAACGTGAAGCAGAGGGCTAACGACAATGGCTGCCAAGCCGTCAAGAAGACGCACAAGAAGGATATGCTGGCAATCGGGCAAAGTGGCCAGAAGGTGAAAATGCGGGTGCTGAACACCTGTACCTATCACGTGAAGTTCAAGACCACGTCGGGCTGCGTCGGCAACAAGGACGGCAACCTGACAATGGCGAACCTCAGGGATGGAGAGCACGGATATGATACGATCTACCTGACCGGACAGTGTGGAATCCTGTCGACCGCCAAGCACTATTCCAAATATGAATGAAGGCGCGGGACCGAAGGGAAGGGTTTCGCTGGACTGAAAACCGCCTTATGAGGCTGGCCCACACGCATTGATCGCGAAGGATGGCGCCAGTCCCGATGACAGACCCTGTTGCACAAGCCCGGTTCACGGCGAAGACGCTGTCGGAGGCCCTGCCCTATATCCAGCGTTATGCCGGCCAGACGATTGTCGTGAAATATGGCGGCCATGCCATGGTCGACCCTGCGCTCGCCGCAGGTTTTGCGCGCGATGTCGTGCTGCTGAAGGCGCTCGGCATCCATCCGGTTATCGTGCATGGCGGCGGACCGCAGATCGGCAAGCTGCTGGAAAAGCTGGGTATCGTGTCCGAATTCAAGGGCGGCCTGCGCGTCACCGACGAAGATACGATGGAAGTCGTTGAAATGGTCCTGTCCGGCCCGATCAACAAATCCATCGTGCGGGCGATCAACCAGGCGGGCGGCAAGGCAGTTGGCCTGTCGGGCTCAGACGGAAACCTGATCCGCGCCGAAAAGGCGACCAAGACCACCAAGGATCCTGACAGCCATATCGAACAGGTTCTCGATCTCGGCTTTGTCGGCGAACCATGTGCGATCGATACGACTGTGCTGGACGCGATCCTGCGTAATGACGCGCAGCTGATCCCGGTCGTGGCACCCGTCGGTGTCGGCCATGACGGCGCGCGCTACAATATCAATGCCGATACGGCCGCCGGGGCGCTGGCAGCGGCGCTGGGCGCGAGCCGCCTGCTGTTGCTGACGGACGTGGCTGGCGTGCTCGACAAGCAGAAAAACCTGATCCGCGAGATCCCCGTGGGGCGCATTCCGGAGCTGATCGCAGATGGCACAGCTGCAGGTGGTATGATTCCCAAGCTTGAAACGGCCGCGCATTCCGTAAATCATGGTGTCGGGGCGGCTGTGATACTTGATGGGCGTGCGCCGCACGCTCTCCTCATGGAGCTATTCACAGAACATGGCGCAGGTACGCTCGTTTCTTAAAATTCTCGGCGCGCTTGGCGCCTTCATCGCATTCGGCAGCACGGCCCAGGCGCAGGAAGGCGCGGACGGCTGGTCACTGTGCAATCGGACCAGCTTTGTCATCGAGGCGGCGATCGGCCGGCCCGAAGGCGCCGGCATCACGGTCGAAGGCTGGATCAAGCTGCAACCGGGCAATTGCAAGCTCGCCTTGCCGGGCCCGCTGGAGCCGAAATTCCACTTTGTTTATGCCCGCACGTCTTCGGCCCACCGCGGCGGCGTACGTGAATGGGGCGGCAATACCGATCTTTGCGTCGATCCAACAGGCAGTTTTTCGCTGGAGAGCCCGCCGGAATGCGCGGCCATGGGGCTCGAGGCGCGCGGTTTCAGGGCGGTTGAAATCACACGGCGGACCCGCTGGGTCACGCCGTTCACCGAGATCGACAATTACGATTCCAAGCGGGCAAGGGCCGCCGGGATCCAGCGCCTGCTGGAGGAAGCTGGCGTCGTGTCCGGCGTGATCGATGGCAATATCGGCCACAAGACCCGCGCCGCGATCAGCGAATTCCTGAAAAAGAATGGCCTGCCCGCGACAACATCGGAATCCGACCTGATCGATTTCCTGGAGCAGGTCGCCAAGGATCGTGGCCGTGCTGTCGGATTCACCGTGTGCAATCGCACCAAGAACCGGATCTGGAGCGCGATTGCGCGGCGCGGCTCGGAAGGCTGGGAAAGCCGGGGCTGGTGGCTGCTCGAGGCGGGGGGCTGTTCGCGTGTGATCGACCGGCCGCTGAGCGGGTCGGACCATTTCGTGTATGGCGAGATGGAAGATGGCGACAAGCTGCGGACGCTGGCCAAGGCGTCTGATGCGTTTTGTGTCGGGCGCTCCAAGTTCGCGATTGTCGGCCGTGACGATTGCGAAGCATCGGCCTATCGCACGGCCCTGTTCGCCGCGACGCCGGCGCCTGTCGACCGCAAGCTGGTGTTCGAATTCTTCGAGCGCGACTTCGCAAAGGCCAGCGCGAATGAGCGATAGGCATGCAGGCGTTCATTTGACGCCGTTCGGCAGTTTCGGGCACGTCCGCGATTGGGTGTTCGATCTCGACAACACGCTGTATCCAGCCGAATGCGACCTCTTCGCCGAGATCGACACGCGGATGACGGACTTTGTGTCGCGGCTGCTCAACCTGCCGCGCGGAGATGCCCGCGTCATCCAGAAAAAATACTATGCCGAGCATGGCACGACACTGTCAGGCCTTATGGAAGTACACAAAATAGACCCATCTGACTTCCTGCACTACGTTCATGAAATAGACTTATCACCCCTTCCGGATCTGCCGCTGCTTCGCAGGGTCCTCGAGGCGCTACCCGGCCGCAAGTTCGTCTACACGAACGGGTCGCGGCGCCATGCCGAACGCGTCACAGAGAAAATGGGCCTGGCCCATGTCTTCAATGGCAGCTTCGGGATTGACGACGCGTCCTATGCGCCCAAGCCCCGGCCCGCTTCCTATGCCGCGTTCAGCAAGCTGCACGATGTCGAGCCGACCGAGGCGATCTTCTTCGAGGATATCGCCCGCAACCTCGCCCCCGCCAAGGAAGCCGGTTTTACCACGGTGCTCGTGCATTCGGAAAAAGACTGGAGCCACGAGCCGATCGAGGCGCGCCCTGCGAACCTGCAGGACCTGTTGGGGGATGACGGGCTCGGCCACATCGACTATGTGACGGGCGACCTCGCTGCCTTCCTTGAAGCGGCGCTGGACACACTCAAGCCTGCCTGCCCCCCGGAGACCCAGACATGACCCACGCCCTTGCCGACGTAATCGACCGCGCCTGGGAAAGCCGCGACACGCTTTCGACCGATACGAAGGGCGAAGTACGCGAAGTTGTCGATGCCGCGCTCGACCTGCTCGACCGGGGCGAGGCACGCGTCGCCAGCAAAGGGGCCGATGGCAGCTGGACCGTGCACCAGTGGCTGAAAAAGGCCGTGCTCCTGTCGTTCCGCCTGAATGCCAATGGCATGATTGCCGGCGTGCCGGGCGGCGGCAACTGGTGGGACAAGGTGCCATCGAAGTTCGAAGGCTGGGGCGAGACCGAATTCCGCGAAGCCGGTTTCCGCGCCGTGCCGCCTGCGGCCGTGCGCCGGGGCGCCTTCATCGCGAAGAATGCCGTGCTGATGCCGTCCTACGTGAACATTGGCGCCTATGTCGGCGAAGGCACGATGATCGACACGTGGGCGTCTGTCGGCTCGTGTGCGCAGGTCGGTGCCAACTGCCATATCTCGGCCGGCACCGGCATTGGCGGCGTGCTGGAACCGCTGCAGGCCAACCCGACCATCATCGAGGACAATTGCTTCATCGGCGCGCGCTCGGAAGTGGTCGAGGGCGTGGTCGTGGGCGAAGGCTCGGTGATCGCCATGGGCGTGTTCATCACCCAGTCGACCAAGATCGTCGACCGCAAGACCGGCGCCATCACCTATGGCCATGTGCCGCCTTACTCGGTCGTCGTGCCAGGCACGCTGCCGGACAAGAATGGCGGGCCAAGCCTCGCCTGCGCCGTCATCGTGAAAACGGTCGATGCCCAGACCCGCTCGAAGACCGGCGTGAACGAGCTGCTCAGGGACTAGGGCCGCGACAGCAGCCCCGGACGAGCGGAACCCTCCGACTGCCGTGGCGTGAGGGGTTTCACGATATGGAAAAGTCCGTTCTCCTGAGTTGAACATCACAGCTCAGCGAGGATGGCGGAATGGCCAAAACATTGAAACCGCACAAACAGGTCGGCGAAGACTATCTCGCGACGGTCAGTCCAAAGCTGCATGTGGTGCACGCATTTCCCTTCCCCTCCTCGGCTGTCTGGGCCGCACTGCGCGATGCGAACGCCTGGACTGAATGGTTGCCAATCACCAATGTGACCTGGACGAGCCCCAAGCCCTTCGGCGTCGGCACGACCCGCACGGTCGAGATCGGCGACCAAATTGTCGAGGAGACCTTCTTCCTTTGGGAAGAGGGCAAGCGCATGGCCTTCCGCTTCGAGAAATCGACCCTGCCGGTATCGGCTGCGGTGGAAGACTACCACGTTATTGATACCGCCGACGGCTGCGAGCTTCACTGGGCAGGCAAAGCGAGCGCGCCCCTGTTCTTCGGCGGGGTCGTCTCAAAGCAGCTGGCCAAGGGCCTGCGAGAGGGCATGCCCTTGCTGGAAGACCTGATCGGTCGGGAACCGGCCCGGTTCGGGCTTGCCTAGTCGAACACGACCACCTGCCGGGCGACAGACCCCTTGTTGTCCTTCAGGTTCTGCAGCGCGCCGGTCAGGCCGTCGAGGCCGATCCGGTCGGAGACGAGATCATCGAGGTGCAGGCGGCCCTGCTTGTAGAGTTCGACGAGGCGTGGGAAATCGACCCGGAACCGGTTTGACCCCATGACCGCGCCCTGAAGGCGCTTTTCCGTGACCAGAAGTTCGATGCCGGGAATCTCGATATTCACGCCCGGCGGGATCATGCCGATCACGGTCATCACGCCGCGCGGGCGCATCATCATGTAGCCCTGTTCGGCCGTCTGCTTCAGGCCGACGCATTCAAAAGCATAATGCACGCCGCCCTTGGTCAGCTCTTTTACCTGTTCCACAGGATCGCCGTTTTTCGGGTTCACGAAATCGGTGGCGCCGAATTTCTTCGCCATGGCGAGTTTCTCGTCCGACAGGTCGACCGCGATGATGCGCGACGCCCCGGCAATTGCCGCGCCATTGATCGCCGACAGGCCAACCCCGCCGCAGCCGAGAACGGCCACGGTCGAGCCGGGCTCGACCTGCGCGGCATGGAAGACAGAGCCGACGCCGGTGATCACGCCGCAGCCGATCAGGCAGGCGCGGTCCATCGGCATCTCCTTGTCGATCACGCAGAGCGTGTTTTCGTGCACGAGGATTTGCTCGGCAAAGGAGGAGAGGTTGAGGAACTGGGAGACCTTTTCCTTGCCGATGGACAGGCGCGGGGCCTCCGTTGGCGTGCGCTTGAACTGTTCGCCGTTGACGGTGTGGCAGACAGACATGTGCCCGGTCAGGCAATATTCGCAGGTGCCGCAGAAGGGCGACAAGATCGAGACGACATGGTCGCCTGGCTTCACGGCGCTGACCATGGAGCCGACCTGCTCGACCACGCCTGCGCTCTCATGGCCGAGGATGACCGGCATCTCGGTCGGGAAGGCGCCATCCCAGAAGTGCACGTCGGAATGGCAGACGCCGACAGCGCCAAGGCGGACCAGCACTTCGCGCGGGCCGGGCTTGGAGATTGTGACCTCTTCGATCGAGAGCGGCGCATTCGGCGCGCGCATGACAGCAGCTTTCATGGGACTTCCTCCGGGTTGGCCGCGCGCTCGTTCGCTGGCGCTGCGGTCTCAACTGCTACCATTGCGCAGAGACCGGGTCTTGAACAGCCCGGCCGCTACGTAAGGCTGGCGGAACGGATCAATAGGGCGTGCCGTCTTCGTGGAGATAGATGTTGTCCGGTCCGACTTTCATGTCGATGCCGGGATAGAGGCAGCCATCCTGGGAATCACGGCTGCTGGCGACAAGGAAGACAAGCGGCTCAGGCCCCTCATTGCGCAGGTGGTGCGCCTCGCCATCCGCCGGGAAGGCCGCCATCTCGCCCGGCCCCAGCGTATACTCGCCGCAATCGGTGACCACCCGCGCCATGCCTGACAGCACGATGACGAACTCGTCCTCATGCGTGTGGACGTGCATCTGGCTGGACCACACGCCGGGCGGGATCGTGCAGAGATTGACGCCGAGCGCTGTCAGCAGCCCGGCATCGCCGACCCCCTGCCATTGGCGGGCCTGAACGGCGGCGGCATGGGGGGCGGGATAGTTCGTGCCGGTACGGACGGGAACCTTCGCAGGATCGATCTTGGGCACGCGCGTCTACTCCGTTGCGACAAGACCGGAGGCGCGGCCCATGACATGGAAGATCTCGTTCTGCTCCATCACGCCGGAGATGAGTTCCGATCCGGGGCCTGTGGCGAAGATGGCCACATCGTCGCCGCCATGGGTTTCGGAGCCCATGAAAACGAGGGAAGGCTGGCGGAAATCCTGGGCGGTCGTGTCGACGTCGGACAGGTCTTCGCGGGTGCAATCGGGTTCACCGTCCTTCATGCGGCAGGCCGTCGGCCCGTTGGCATAGGAGAGCGTGCTGTAGGGCTTGCCGTCCTGCGCGTTCATGTGGCTGTCGTCGAGGCCGGCATCCACCTTGCCGAGGATCGGATTGCCGCGCTTGGGGTAGCCGGAAATTGTCATCGTGTGGGAATGGTCGGCCGTGACGATGATCAGCGTGTCGTCCCGGCAGGTCATGTCGAGCGCGGCAGCGACGGCCTGGTCGAACGCATCGGTCTCGTCCAAGGCGCGAGCGGCATTGACGCCGTGGTGGGCGTGGTCGATCCGGCCGCCTTCGACCATCAGGACATAGCCGTCAGGGTCTCGCGACAAGCGGGTAATTGCGGCCCGTGTCAGGTCAGTGATCGACGGCTCCTTGCCGGTGTCGGCGCCGCGATCCATGTCGAACTCCATGTGCGAGGCCTCGAACAGGCCGAGCACTTTGACATCGGATGCGAAGTCCACGGCATCGAATCCGGCCTGGTCGGTGATGTATTTGTGATCGGGACCTTTGGCGACCCATTCGGCGGTCAGGTCTCGGCCGTCCTTGCGCCCGCCAGTATGGCCTTCGTCTTCCGCGTCGGCTTCGTCGACCGTGGTGAACGGCATCCTGCCGCCGCCGAGGGCCACTTCGAATCCGTCGCCCTCGGGCCACTCGATCAGCTGGCGGGCAATGTCCCTGCAGTCGCCGGCATCGCCGCCCTTGAGGTCGGCATCGTCTTCCCAGTCGCGGTTCGGCGTTTCCGAATAGGTCGCGGCGGGCGTGGCATGGGTGAGGCGGGCGGTCGAGACGATACCGGTCGCGAGGCCTTCGCGTTCGGCAAGGTCGAACAGAGAATCGGTACGATTGCCTTCAACGCTGGCGCAATTGTTATAGCTGGCCTCCTTCAGCACACCGAGTGTCCGTGAATTGACCTTGGCGCCAGTGACCATCGCGGTGGCCGTCGAGGCCGAGTCGGAGACCTGGAAGTCATGGCTATAAGTTTTCGACAGCGCCACGTTCGGCAGCGTTTCCATCGTCAGATGGAAGGATTCTCCGTCCACACCGCGCTTCTGGCCGGCATGGATGCGGGCGGCGGTGATGGTCGGGATGCTCATGCCGTCGCCAATGAACAGGATCACGTTCTTCGCCGGTTTCAGGCCACGCTGGTCGATCCGTGCCTGCACGGCAGCGGCGGCAGACTGGTAATAGCTGTCGCCGGATTGCTGCGGCAGGAGGCCGGCGCGCTGCGGCGCCGTCGGCGCGTCGACCACGTCCGGCATGGCCGGCTGGGTGGTGGTGCAGGCTGTGGAAACGAGGGCGAGGCCCGTCAGCAGGGCGGCGATGGATGTGCGCATGGCGTGGATTCCCGAACGATTCATTTGCCGCGTTGATAGACGAGTTTTGTGGCAGTTTCGATTCAGTCGGTGCGAATTCAGTCGATGGGGACAGGTTTTCAGCGCGCAGCGTCAGGCGGCGGTCGTCATGGCGCGAACGTCGTCTGGCGTCATGCCCTCTTCGCGATAGGCGCGGAGCCCCTTGTCGCCGGCCCGTTTCGACAGCTTTTTCCCGTCGGGTCCGAGCAGGAGCGGATGGAAACGGTAAAGCGGGGTCGGCCAGTCCATCAGGGCCTGGAGCAGGACGTGCACGCTCGTCATTTCGCGTATGTCCTCGCCGCGGATGACATGGCTGACACCCTGCAACGCATCGTCATGGCAGCAGGCCAGGTGATAGCTGGCCGGTGTGTCCTTGCGCGCGAGGACAACATCGCCGAAGGCACATGGGTTCGCCTGCACCGTGCGGGCACCGTTCGGTGTCTCCTCGGTGAAGGCCAGGGTCTTGTAACGTGGCCCGAGCGCGTCACGTGCCGCGCACAGCGACAGGCGCCAGGCAAACGCGTGGCCGCGCGCAAGGCGTTCCCTTTCCACTTCGGGCGAGACGGGCTTGCCAATATAGGGGGCATCGTCCGGATCTGAGCCTGCCGGCAGGGCGGCGGCAATCTCCCGCCGTGTCTTGAAGCAGCGATAGACCAGGCCGCGCGCATCCAGATCGTCGAGGACGCGGGCATAGTCATCGAAATGTTCCGACTGGCGGCGCACCGGGCCGGACCAGTCGAGCCCGAGCCATGCAAGGTCTGACAGGATCGAGGCTTCGTATTCGGGGCGGCAGCGTGTCTGGTCGATATCCTCGATGCGCAGCAGGACCTTACCGCCTGCTGCCCGTGATGCGTCCCATACATGAAAGGCTGAAGCGGCATGTCCAAGATGCAGGTGACCGGTCGGAGACGGCGCGAACCGCGTGACAAAACCTGTCATGTCACCTGCCCTCCCATGCCAGCCGAATGACCAATGCTAGCGCGGGATCACCCGTAATAACAGTCATTCCCTGTTGCCAGCGATCTTCAAGGCTCGTATCGCCAATGCGCAAGAGAGGTCAAATGCCATGCTGGAAACTGGCTGGTTCACGACGGCAGAAGACTGGGTCGAGACGCATGTGCTCAGCGCCCATGAATTCGCGACTTTCGGGTTCGCGATGGCGATGCTGCTTTGCCTCGGTCTCCTGTTCCTTTTCCTTTCGGGCGTCCGCGCACTGATGACGCGGCTGCACAATGCAGCCGGCGCACGCGCGTTCCGGCGCAGCAAGGAGCCGGGCTATCGCATCCTGCTCGCCCGGTCGGCCGGCCCGGGGGCAGGGCGCACCGGCAAATGGCTGATGTCGGCCCTGGGCGAGCATCTGGCCGAGTTCAATTTCGGCGCCCCTTTCCGCATCGCGGCGACCGGCCGGATCGCGGGCAACAATGATCAGAAAATCCTGGCGCAGGCGCGCCGCCGGCTGGCCGCAGCCGATGCGGACATGCTGGTCTGGGCCAGCCGTGTCGACAAGGGTGATGGCGGCCTCGTCGTGCAGGGCCTGTCGCGCGGCGGTGGTCTCAGGCCCGACGAAGCGCGCGCCTTCAGCATCGGCCTGCCCGGACGCCCCGCATCGCGCGCCGGCCAGGTGCCACAGGTCGCGGCCTATCTCCTGGCCAAGCAGCTGCAGCCGGCGCTGGCGAATCCGCAGGCGTTCAGGCCGGAAAAGATGAAATTGCTGGCCGAGGCGCTCGACCGGATGCTGGCCGACAGCGCGAATGTCTCCCAGATCGTGCGCAGCGAGATCGAAGCCGATTTCTGTGCCTCGGGCGTGCATGTCGCCGAAACAACCGGCGACCTGGAAACACTGGACCGTGTGATTTCGCTGCGCCGGACACATCTTGGCGCGGTGACCAATACGTCCGACCCGATGCGCGTTTCGCAGGCGCGCATGGACCTCGGCCGGGCCCTGCTGGCGCGGGCCGAAAAGAAGTTCGACCAGAAGATCGTGCAGGAAGCCATCTCGCACCTGTCGCAGGTCGTCGAAGCCCTGCGTGGCGATCCATCGATCCAGAAGGCCCAGACGGCGTCTGACGCCATGTTCAAGGCGCAAACCATGATCGAGACCCGCAAGCGGTTTTCGATGAATTTCGGATCCTAATCCCTCAGACTGCCAGTCCGGTTGGGCAGGACACGCCCGTGCCGCCAATGCCGCAATAGCCTGCCGGATTCTTGGCGAGGTATTGCTGGTGATAATCCTCGGCATAATAGAATGGCCCCAGAGGCCCGATCTCGGTCGTGATCGCGCCGCTGTGCCCGGCCTTGGCGAGGGCGCCCTGATAGGCCGCCGCCATGTCGCGGGCCGTTTCGGCCTGTGCGTCAGAGGTCGTGTAGATCGCCGACCGGTATTGCGTGCCGATATCATTGCCCTGGCGCATGCCCTGTGTCGGGTCGTGGCTCTCCAGGAACAGTTTCACGAGGTCGCCAAAGCTGACTATCGCCGGATCGAAGACGACGCGTACGACTTCCGTATGCCCGGTCCGGCCGCTGCAGACTTCTTCATAGGTCGGATTCGGGGTCGGGCCGCCGGCATAGCCCACCGCTGTCATCCAGACGCCATCCTGCTGCCAGAACTTGCGTTCGGCGCCCCAGAAACAGCCCAAGCCGAAAATGGCGGTCTCGAATCCGTCGGGCACCGGGCCCTGGATGTCGCGGTGGAACACGAAATGCTCGCGCGCTGTCGGGATGGCGACCGGGCGGCCCGGCAGGGCGCTGGCGGCATCGGGGATCGTGGCGGGCTTTTTCGAGAACAACATGAGCGGGCTCCTTCATCAGCGCCGAATATGGGGTCGTATCCCGTTAACGGCAATCACAGTCTTGCGAGCGCGTGTGCGTTCCGCTAAGGGGCTTGGCTTCGCGCGAGCGATGGTGAGGTGGCCGAGTGGTCGAAGGCGCACGCCTGGAAAGTGTGTAGGCTAGCAATAGTCTCCAGGGTTCGAATCCCTGTCTCACCGCCAGCCTGGCCGCAGCATGGAAACCGGCAGCCGAATGGTAAAAAACGTGCAAGCCCGGTGCGTCGATGTATTTCGGCAAAACGTGAATTAAAAAACCCTTTAAATTAGAAAAAAATCGTCTTAAGGTATATTTCGATATACGATGCGTGGTTGATTTTAGGGGAAATGCAAATTGCTTCGCTTATTTTCTCTTCTGTTGTTGGGCTGCTTAATCTTAGGCGGCACCGCGCAAGCGCAGTCCGTTGGTTGCCTGTCGGTGAATGCTGAGGATTGCGAAAATCCATCCTTCGGTGGCAACGGGACCAACTTGCAAAGCGAGTACGACGCTTACGTTCGATTGCTACAGAATGAATTCGGCGGTCCGGCAGCGTGCGATAACAGTTTCCAAGGCTCCTGCCCAAGTCCATATGAAGCATGCAAGCGAAATTGTGAAAGAACATATCAAATGCTGTCAAGCGCTTGCGCTGGCTTACCGTACGGCCTGAGAAGGCCATGTTATTCCGAGGCTATGGAGGATTTTGCCCGATGTTTGAGAGATTGCAGCCCATTTTAGAGTCGCTCTCTAGCGGGATGCATCCAGCCGATCGGGAACCGATACAAGAGAGCGCCGCATGCTAAAATTCAAGCTGGAGCCACAAAGCAAAGACATGATGAATATCGGAGCAGCGGAAGGCGCGGAGGTCAGTATCAGCGCACCGGTTTTAATGCCCGACAAGTCAATGTGGGAATGCACATTCAGCATTGAGGGCTCAGACGGTACTTTCAATTCAAAAATCTATGGCGATTCAGAATTACAGGCGGTTGAGCTTGTTATTGGCTTCATCAACAAAATGATTGCATGAACTATTCTGTCGCTAGTTGTCCGTTCCAGCAAGGCTTCTGATCTTCGCATTGGAGTTGTTGTTAAATAGCCTGATGTGCGCGTTGGCAGATAATCCGCATCGCAATTGACCGGATGTTGATATCTGGCGCAACCGGCGTGCCATGAGACGTGTGAAAACCTGTGGCCATACAGCGGATGCAGGCTGGCAAGACCGCCTGCGGAAAACACCTCCCTCGGGCCGCAATTGCAAAAACTCAGGAAACTCATCGAGTTGGCGCAAGGCCATGCCAGTCCCGATCCAGACCTGCCGGTTGCGTACAAGCGCGCCTCCAACGACTAGGCAAGCCCGGGCGTCGGCAAGCTTGGCTTGACGCGGGCGCTGCTATCCCGCACCTGCCCGTCCATGGTGAGTGTGAAGATCTGCGGACTGACCGACCCGGACCTTGTCGGCTTTGCGGCCCGCGAAGGCGCCGATTGGATCGGCTTTAATTTCGCTTCAGGCAGCCCCCGACAGGTGACGCCCGAGGCAGCGGCCAGCCTTCTTATGCAGGTCGGCAAAGCGGTGCCCGTGGCGCTTCTGGTGGATGCGAGCGATGCCGAGATCGACGCGGTCGCGGCTGTAGGCTTTCCCGTGCTGCAATTACACGGCGCCGAGACGCCCGAACGGTTGGCCGGCATCAAGGCGCGTACTGGTCTTGAGGTCTGGAAGGCGCTCGGCGTCTCGGCCCGTGTTCACCTTGACAATGCCCGTGCCTACACGGCCGCTGACCGGTTGCTGATCGACGCCAAGCCGCCCGAGGGCGCCAATCGCACGGGCGGTCATGGCCAGACGTTCGACTGGGCGATCCTTGAAGGCTGGCAGGCGCCGAAGCCCTGGATGCTGGCCGGCGGCCTCACCCCGGACAATGTCGCTGCAGCCATTGCCGCGACAGGTGCGACAGCCGTCGATGTCGCCTCTGGCGTCGAGCGGGTACGGGGGTTAAAGGACAGGGAGCTGGTGCGGGCCTTTCTCCGCGCCGCCAAAGAGGCTTGAGAAATGGACTTGCGCAATACCTGGGACAAATGGCCGGACGCCAATGGCCGTTTCGGTGAGTTCGGCGGACGCTATGTCGCCGAAACGCTGATGCCGCTGATCCTCGACCTCGAAAAGGAATACCGCGCCGCCAAGCTCGACCCGGCCTTCAAGGCGCAGATGGATGACATGTGGGCCCACTATGTCGGTCGCCCGTCGCCGCTCTATTTCGCCGAACGCCTGACCAACCATTTCGGCGGTGCGAAAATCTATTTCAAGCGCGACGAGCTCAACCATACCGGCGCGCACAAGATCAATAATTGCCTCGGGCAAGTGCTGCTCGCCATGCGCATGGGCAAGACGCGCATCATTGCCGAGACCGGCGCCGGCCAGCACGGCGTGGCGACGGCGACGATCTGCGCCCGCTTCGGCCTGAAATGCGTGGTCTTCATGGGCGAGACAGACGTTGAGCGCCAGAAGCCGAACGTATTCCGCATGCGCCTGCTCGGCGCCGAGATCGTGCCGGTATCCTCGGGCACGGGCACGCTGAAGGACGCCATGAACGAGGCCCTGCGCGACTGGGTGACGAATGTCGACGACACGTTCTACTGTATTGGCACGGCGGCGGGCCCGCACCCCTATCCGGAAATGGTCCGCGACTTCCAGAGCATCATCGGCATCGAGGCCCGCGCGCAGATCCTTGAGCGCGAGGGCCGCCTGCCGGACGCGGTCATGGCCTGTATCGGCGGCGGCTCGAATGCGATCGGCCTGTTCCATCCCTTCATCGATGACGAGGGCGTCCGCCTGATTGGCGTCGAGGCTGCCGGTCATGGCATCGAGACCGGCGAACATGCCGCGGCCCTCAATGGCGGTAAGCCCGGCATCCTGCACGGTAACCGCACCTACCTGCTGCAGACCGATGACGGCCAGATCCTTGACGCACACTCGATCAGCGCCGGGCTGGACTATCCGGGCATCGGGCCGGAGCATGCCTTCTTGCGCGATACGGGCCGGGCTGAGTATCTATCTTGTACTGACGACGAGGCGCTCGCTGCATTCCAGTTATGTACTCAGCTTGAGGGAATCATCCCGGCGCTCGAACCCGCCCACGCCATTGCCCGCCTCGGTGATGTAATCGACGGCATGGACAAGGACGGCCTCCTGATCATGAATCTCTGCGGCCGCGGCGACAAGGACGTGTTCAGCGTGGCCAAGGCGCTGGGAGTGGACATGTGAGGCTGCGACTAGGCGCAATCATGTTAGCCATCTCGTTCCTGCCGGAATTTGCAGGAGCAGAAAACGCGGCCGAAAATGCCGTCCGGTTCTCTCCGAGCGAGGGTTTCGCATTTCGTTCACCCTGCCGGGCAGGGAGTTTCGACCCAAAATCGGGGCCTTCGGCGAGCCTATTCGACGGTTGCCTCCTGCGGACCGACGGAAAGGCTGACGGCCTGGACGCGGAGTTCGAGCGTCTTGTGGCTCTGGCCGACCCGGATCAAAACATATGCGACAGCAATATTGAGGCAAGTAGCCAACGCGGAGTGCTGTTTGACACGTCCGGTGCCTGTGGCACTCCGGAATCCGACGAAATAGATATGATCACCTTCAATCTCGATCGATCAACCAGTTGCGGATTCACACAATGACCAATCTCCTCCTCATCCGCATTACCTGCCCCTCGCGCCGCGTTGCCGAAGAGATTGCCGACGCCGCTGTCGAAAAACGTTTCGCGGCTTGCGCCAACCTGGAAGGACCGGTGACCTCGACCTATCGCTGGAAGGGCGTCGTCGAACATGCCTTCGAGTTCGTTCTCTGGATGAAGGCGCCGGAATCGCGCTGGAATGATATCGAGGCGCTGGTAGGCGACATCCATCCCTATGACGTGCCGGCCATCGTCGCCCTGCCCTGTGCCCATGCCTCAGCCTCCTACGCGGCCTGGGTCAACGAGAATACGGATACCTGAATGCCCACTTCCCGAATAACCGCGCGCTTTGACAAGGTTAAGGCCGAACACCGCGCAGCGCTCGTCGCCTACCTGATGGCCGGCGACCCGGACCTGGAAACAAGCTTCCAGTCCATGTGCGCGCTGCGCGACAATGGCGCTGACATTATCGAACTCGGTGCGCCTTTTACCGACCCGATGGCCGATGGTCCGGCCATCCAGCTTGCGGGCCTCCGCTCGCTTGCCAATCATACGAAGCTGGTCGATGTGCTGGCGCTGGCCGCCCGTTTCCGCGAGACCGACCAGGACACGCCGCTGATCCTGATGGGCTATGCCAACCCGGTCCATTCGCTCGGCTACGGCGCCTTTGCCGAGGCCGCCCATGCGGCTGGCATCGACGGCACGATCCTTGTCGACCTGCCGCCGGAAGAAGACCAGGTCCTGCGCGACGAGTATGCCAAGCATGATCTTTCCGTCATCCGCCTCGCCACGCCGACTACGCATGAGGCCCGCATGGCCAAGGTGGCCGAAGGCGCCTCGGGATTCATCTATTTCGTTGCTGTAACCGGTGTTACAGGTGCCGGTTCTGCCGATCCGAAGGCGATTGCCGGGAATGTCGAAATGGTGCGGCGTGTATCAGGACTGCCGGTATGTGTTGGATTCGGGGTGAAAAATGGTGCACAGGCTGTAGAAATGGCTAAAATCGCCGACGGGGTTGTCGTTGGCTCCGCTTTCGTGGAGCATGCCCGGTCAGCCCACGAATCGGGTGATCATTCTGAAGCGCCGCGGGGAATGGGCGCACTTGCAGGGGAATTGACCGCAGCGATGGCTGCAGTCGCCAAAGCGTAGGGACTGTTACGGTCTTAAGGAGTTGAGGCATGAACTGGATTACCAAGGTCACCCCGCCGGGCCTGAAAACCATGCTCGCCAAGAAAGAAACGCCCGACGACCTCTGGGTCAAATGCCCGGCGTCCGGTGAACTCGTCTACAGGGCCGATCTGGAAGAAAGCTGGTGGGTCACGCCCGCCGGCGCACACATGCGCATCAGCCCGCGCACCCGCTGCCGCCTCCTGTTCGACGACGAGCGCTGGGAGCCGCTGGCCCTGCCGGCTGTGCCGACGGACCCTCTGAAATTCAAGGACGACAAGCCTTATCCGGCACGCATCAAGGCGGCCAAGGCCAAGATCGCCGCCCGCGAAAAGCGCGAGACCGAGCATGGCGGCGCGCCCCTGATCCAGGACGATTGCATGGTTGCCGCCTATGGCAAGATCGGCGGCGTGCCGACCGTCGTCCTTGTCCAGGATTTCGACTTCATGGGCGGCTCGCTCGGCATGGCCGCTGGCGAAGGCTTCGTCACGGCGGCCCAGATGGCACTCGCCCGCAAGGCGGCTTTTGTCGTCTGCACCGCGTCCGGCGGCGCCCGCATGCAGGAAGGCACGCTCAGCCTGATGCAGATGCCGCGCACCACGCTGGCCGTGAATGAGCTGGCCGATGCCAAGCTGCCCTATATTGTCGTGCTGACCGACCCGACATCGGGCGGCGTCTCGGCCTCCTACGCGATGCTGGGCGACATTCACGTCGCCGAGCCGGGCGCCATGATCGCCTTCTCCGGTCCGCGCGTGATCGAGCAGACGATCCGCGAAAGCCTGCCCAAGGGCTTCCAGCGGTCGGAATTCCTGCGTGAAAAAGGCCAGGTCGATATCGTTGTCGACCGGCGCAAGCTGAAGGCGACGCTCGCGCGGATACTGACACATCTCATGCCCAATTCCCGACGGCGGGAGGATTTCTCCATAACGCCGCTCAGCCAGCCGAAAACCCACGCGCCTAAACCGCCGGTGTCCAAGGGCAAGTCTGCTTGATCGGAGACAGTGCGGCCCTTGCCGCAGCGCTGAAGCGTTTCGAAGGGCTCTATCCAGAAACAATCGAGCTTTCGCTCGGGCGGGTCGAGGCGGCGCTCGAGGCGCTTGGCCGTCCGCAGGACCGGCTGCCGCCGGTCATCCATGTTGCAGGCACCAATGGCAAGGGGTCGACCTCGGCCTTCATGCGCGCCATGGCCGAAGCGGCAGGTCTCAAGGTCCATGTCTTCACCTCGCCGCATCTGGTGCGCTTCAACGAGCGCATCCGGCTGGCCGGCGAGATAGTCGACGACGCGCGCCTGATCGCCTGGCTCGACCGCACGTTCGAAGCCCTGACGGGCCTCCAGATCACGCATTTCGAGGCGACCACGGCAGCGGCCTTGCTGGCCTTCAGCGAAGTCCCGGCAGACCTGCTGATCCTCGAAGTCGGCCTTGGCGGGCGCTATGACGCGACCAATGTGATCGAGGAACCGGCGCTCTGCGTGATCACGCCGGTGGACTTCGACCACAAGGCCTTCCTCGGCTCCGATATCCGCAAGATCGCGGGCGAAAAGGCCGGCATCATCCGCCCGCACCGACCGGTCCTCACCGCCATCCAGCGCAAGGTCTGCGACGAGGTGATCGCGAAAGAGGCCGCCCGGCTCGACGCCCCGCTCTACCGCCTGAAGGCGCATTTCATCGATGCCATGCCGCAGGACATTTCCCTGATCGGCGAGCACCAGCGCGGCAATGCCGCCCTCGCTGCGATGGCGATGCAGCTGTTCGGCGACTCGACCCGGATCGACCAGGCCGCAATCTTCAAAGGCGCGCGCACGGCGACATGGCCCGCGCGCATGCAGCGCCTCAAGCCCGGCCCGGTCACGGCGCTCGCCCCCGACGCGGAAGTCTGGCTGGATGGCGGCCACAATCCGCATGCGGCGAGGGCGATTGCGCGCCACCTCAAGCACCTGCCCGGCAAGACGGTCCTCGTCACGGCCATGCTCGCCTCGAAAGACGCGACCGGATTCTTCCTGCCGTTCCGGCACCTGAAGCCTGACGTCTTCACGTTGCCCAATGCGCCCGGCCATCGCGGCGCCGAGCCGCATGACCTGGCCGAAGCGGCCCGCACGGCCGGGCTGAATGTCTCCGTCTGCGACAGTCTCAATTCGGCCATCACGGCAGCGGCGGCCACCGGTGCGGATCGTATCCTGATCTGTGGCTCGCTCTACCTCTCCGGTGACGTGCTGGCGCGCAATCTCGAACCGCCGGAATAGGCGCCGTCCGGAATCGCAAGTTTCGGGTGGCTTGCGCGTTGGCGTCCATGTGAACAAATGGGTTCGCAGATGGAGGGACGCGAATGACACCGCAAAAAGACAAGGCTTTTGCCTTCAAGGCCCTGCATGACCGCCCGGGCATGTTTGTGTTGCCAAACCCCTGGGACGTGGGTTCGGCTCGAATCCTTGCCGGGCTCGGCTTCAAGGCGCTTGCTTCGACCAGCGCGGGCTTTGCCGCCAGCACAGGCGTTGCCGACTATCATATCACCCGCGATCTCAAGCTCGCCCATGTCCGCCAGCTCTGTGCAGCCACGCCCCTGCCGCTGACGGCTGACCTCGAGAACGGCTTCGGCGACGGGCCGGATACCTGCGCCGAGACGATCCGGCTGGGCGCGGAAGCCGGCCTTGTTGGCGGCTCGATCGAGGATTTCACCGGCGATGCGGGCAATCCGCAGTACGAGATTGCAGCGGCTGTTGATCGCGTCCGCGCCGCTGTCGAGGCCGCCAATGCGCTGCCATTTCCCTTCCTCGTCACCGCCCGGGCCGAAAACTTCTTCACCGGGAACGGGGATCTCGCCGACGCGATTGCCCGCCTGCAGGCCTATCAGGAAGCTGGCGCCCATGTGCTCTACGCGCCCGGCCTGAAGACCATGGACGATATCAGGTCCGTCCTCGCGTCCGTCGACCGTCCGGTCAATGTGCTGATGGGCCCGCGCAGCGGCTTCGTGCCGATGGCGGAGCTTGAGACGCTGGGAGTGAAACGCGTCAGCATGGGCTCGGCCTTGTCCAACACGGCCTATGGCGCTCTGGTGGCGGCTGGCGAGGAACTCATGGCTACAGGAACGCTCGGCTTCCTGAAAGGCGCCGCCACCGGCAAGGCCCTTGCCGAGCTGATGGCGAAGGGGGCCGACGGCTAGGCGCGAAAGGAAAAGCGCGCCAAATTGACCTGAACGTCAACGTAAACCTTGCGTCTTTCGCGGCGGACGTTTAGTCACGCGGCCAATACGTCAAACCTCCGAAACCATAAGGGAGCACCGCATGAAGGTCCTCGTGCCCGTCAAACGCGTGATCGACTATAACGTGAAGGTCCGCGTCAAGCCGGACAAGACCGGGGTCGACCTCGCCAACGTCAAGATGTCCATGAACCCGTTCGACGAGATTTCCGTCGAAGAGGCCGTTCGGATGAAAGAGGCCGGCACGGTCACCGAGATCGTGGTTGTCTCGATCGGGCCCCAGCAGGCCCAGGAAACGCTGCGCACCTCGCTCGCCATGGGCGCTGATCGCGGCATCCTGATCAAGACCGACGCCACCGTCGAGCCGCTGGCTGTCGCCAAGCTGCTCGCCAAGGTCGTCGCCGAAGAGAAGCCCGACCTGGTCATCCTCGGCAAGCAGGCCATTGACGACGATTCGAACCAGACCGGCCAGATGCTGGCGGCATTGCTCGACTGGCCGCAGGGCACGTTCGCCTACAAGCTGGAAAAAGAGGGCGACAAGCTGACAGTCACGCGCGAAGTCGATGGCGGCCTGCAGACCGTCTCGCTGGCGCTGCCAGCCGTTGTCACGGTCGACCTTCGCCTCAACGAGCCGCGCTACGCCTCGCTGCCGAACATCATGAAGGCGAAGAAGAAGCCGATCGACGAGAAATCGCCGGAAGATTATGGCGTCGACATCTCGCCGCGTCTCACCGTTGTCTCCGTCACCGAGCCCGCCGTGCGCGAAGCGGGCGAGAAGGTCGAAGACGTCGCGACGCTGGTTGCCAAACTCAAGACCGCAGGAGCTGTGTAATGGCCGTACTCGTAATTGCTGAACATCATCATGGCGGCCTGTCGGACGCGACCCACAAGGTTGTCACCGCTGCTGCGAAATTCGGCGGCGACATCGATCTTCTCGTCGCGGGCGAAAACGCCGGCGCTGTGGCCCCGGAAGCGGCCAAGGTGTCCGGTGTCCGCAAGGTCCTGAAGGCCGAAGGCGAGACCCTGCGCAAGCAGACCGCTGAAGCCATGGAAGCGCTCGTCGTGCCGCTGATGGCAAACTATGACGCCGTCTTCATCGCCGCCTCGACCACCGGCAAGAACATCGCGCCGCGCATCGCCGCCAAGCTCGACGTGATGCAACTGTCCGAGATCATCGATGTTGTCGACCAGAGCACGTTCGTGCGTCCGATCTATGCCGGCAACGCGATCATGACGGTCAAATCGGCCGACGCCAAGAAAGTCATCACCGTGCGCGGCACGGCCTTCGCGGCCGCCGGCAATGATGGTTCGGCGTCGATTGAAGACGCCGCCGCGCCGTCCGGCCCGTTCAAGTCGGAATTCGTCTCGGAAGAAATGGTGAAATCGGATCGTCCCGAACTTACCGGTGCCAAGCGCGTCGTTTCCGGCGGCCGGGCCCTCGGTTCGGCTGAGGAATTCAACCGCCTCATCGTGCCACTCGCTGACAAGCTCGGTGCCGCTGTCGGCGCTTCGCGCGCCGCCGTCGACGCCGGTTACGCGCCCAACGATTACCAGGTCGGCCAGACCGGCAAGATCGTTGCGCCGGAGCTCTACATCGCCGTCGGCATTTCCGGCGCGATCCAGCACCTGGCCGGCATGAAGGATTCCAAGATCATTGTTGCCATCAACAAGGACGAGGAAGCCCCGATCTTCCAGGTGTCCGACTATGGTCTCGTGGCAGACCTCTTCGTCGCCGTTCCGGAACTGACAGACGCCCTCTAGGCGCCTGATACACAACGCATTTCGAAAAGCCCGGCCCGTGCGCCGGGCTTTTTTGCGCCTGTGCCCCGCACGCCACACACGCCGCGCAACGCAGGCCGATCTGCGCAATTAAGCTTGCGCTTTGACGCACTGCACAAAAAGGATAAGAGCGTGATGTAACAAAACTTGCACGTTCAGGACGAAACGCACATGGCAGAGCTGAAAACGGTAGGCATTATTGGCGCAGGCCAGATGGGCAATGGCATCGCGCATGTCGCGGCCCTGGCCGGCTATGACGTGATCATGACCGATATTTCCGACGAGGCGCTCACCAAGGGCGTCGCCACGATCGAAGGCAACATGCATCGCCAGGTCCTGCGCAACATGATCACCGACGAGGCCATGAAGTCCGGCCTCAAGCGGATCAAGACCTCCGCCTCCATCAAGGCTCACGAGGCGGCTGATATCGTCATCGAAGCGGCCACGGAAAAGCGCGAAATCAAGGAACATATCTTCCGCTCGATCTGCGAGATCGTTCCGGCCCACACCTATCTCGCCACCAATACGTCGTCCATTTCGGTCACACGCCTCGCCTCGGTCACCGACCGGCCCGACAAGTTCATCGGCATGCACTTCATGAACCCGGTGCCGCTGATGAAACTGATGGAAGTGATCCGCGGCCTCGCCACCAGCCAGGACACGTACGAAACCGCCATCACCTTTGCCGGCCGTCTCGACAAGACCACGACCAATGCCGAGGATTATCCGGCTTTCATCGTCAACCGCATCCTCGTGCCGATGATCAACGAAGCCGTCTACACGCTGTACGAAGGCGTCGGCACGGTGGAATCGATCGACACGGCCATGCGCCTCGGCGCCAACCATCCGATGGGCCCGCTGACGCTGGCAGACTTCATCGGCCTCGATACCTGCCTCTCGATCATGCAGGTCCTGCATGACGGCCTTGCCGATACCAAGTACCGGCCGTGTCCGCTTCTGGTGAAATATGTCGAGGCCGGCTGGGTCGGCAAGAAAGTCGGCAAGGGCTTCTACGACTATTCCGGCGAATTCCCCGTCCCGACACGCTAGGCGGTCGTGCCACCTCCAAATCACCTCCATGCCACGCCGGGTGAATGCCGGCTGGCGCGCCCGGCCTTAATCCCTGCTTAACCCCTGCGGCCCAGATTCGCCCCCTCATTCGAGGAGGCTTTCATGGCACGCAAGTTCACGGCTCCGCCCTGGCTGGTTGCAGCGCTCGTCCTGGCGTCCGGCGCCGGCATTGTGGCCCTCGCTGCGCAGGCGGCAACCGACGGGCCGGCGGCCGTCTACTGGTCTGACGGCGACAGTGGCCGCCTGCCGGACGGCACGAAATTCCGCCTCCACGATGTCGATTCCCCGGAAACCGGCAGCATGAAGCAGCGTGGCGGTGCCAAGTGCGAATCCGAGCGGATCCAGGGCTATGAAGCCAAGCAAGCCGCCGTTGATCTGACGCGCGGCAAGACGGTCAGGGTTGCGCAGGAATACGGGCCGGACCGTTATGGCCGCATGGTGGTTGATCTTGAAGTTGACGGCATGGACGTTGCGCTCACACTGATCGCTCAAGGCACCCACAGGGCCTGGGATTATGACGGCGGCGACCGCAAGCCTGACTGGTGCGCCCGTCAGGCAAAAGCGCCTGTCGCATTCTGAGTCTCAGTCGTCCGACCAGCGCCTGACAAGGTTGGCGATCACCTTGTCGAGGACGAGGTGCTCCGGATCGTCGGCGGCCAGTTTCGCCGCCAGCGCAGCGCGCAAATTCTCTAGCTCGAACAGGGTTTCGCGCGCCTGCGGGTCGCGCACGGCGCATTCGATCCAGCCGACACAGGCAAGCCGCTCGCCGCGTGTCACCGGGCGCACTTCATGGATGTCACCCGACGGATAGAGCACGAGATCGCCCGCCGCAGGCTTGGCCGCATGGGCGCCGCCGTGCGATTCCACCACGAGTTCGCCACCGTCATAGCTCTCCGGGTCGCTGAGGAAGAGCGTGAACGACATGTCCGTGCGCACCCGGTCCTCGCCTGATCCCACGCGGGCATTGTCGACATGCCGCCCGTAATAGTCGCCGGGCCCTGTGCGGCTGAGCATGAGGCGTGAAAACCGGGCGGGCTGGGCCGCGGCATTGAGAACCGGATGGCCTGAAATCGCCTGCATCAGGAAGTCATGAAGGGCCTCTCCCGGCACTGACCTGAGATTGGCCTGCTGGTTGTGCTTCACGCTCCTCGCCCGGCCCCCGGCTGTCCGTGTGCCGTCGACCCAGTCCAGCGCCTCGGCTTTCGTCCGGATACGCGCCAGGTCGCGCGGGCTCAGCAGGCTGGCAATCGTGAGGAACATGAACTGTAAAAATCCCGAAATCCTATTGAGAATGACTTGCAGTAACCAGCGTATCGGGCGTAGGTTCCGGGCGCAATCGAAACTCCGGAGCTGCGACAATGACATACACCCCAAAACGCTGGATCGGTCTCGGCCTCGGCGCCGCCCTGCTCGGGACAACGGGCCTCGTCGCCTGTGGCGGACCTGGCGGCGAAGCTGGTGAGGCCGGCGCGCCTGTGGCCAGTGTATCATCGCCCCAGGCGTCTCCTGCTGGTGAAGGCGGTGAGGGCGGCGGTGAAGGCGGTGCGATGGCAGGCCATGCCGACATGGCCACCCTGCCTGTCGACAAGCGGATCGCCTTCATGTCCGGCCATGTCGAGGCAGGCCTCGCGCTCTACCGTGCTGGCGCGCCCGAACAGGCCGCGCGTCACCTGCTCCACCCCGTGTCCGAAACCCATGCCGCCGAACGCGCCGGCATCGACGCCCTCGGATTCGACGCGGCGATCTTCGAGAAAGTGTCTGCCGAACTCGAAGCAGGAAAATCGGCTGAAGAGATTGCGCCCCAGCTCGACGCTGCTGAAGCCAATATCAAGCTGCTGCAGGAAAACGCCAATGCCGATCCGGTCGGCCAGATCGATTTCCTGATGGATACGTGTATCGAGGAATACAAGGTCGGCGTCGTGAACGGCGTGATCGACAATGCCGGGGAATACCAGGACGCCTATGGCTTCTCCGTCGTCGCCCGCGACATTGCCAAACGCCTCGGCACGCCGGAATCAGAGCCTCTGGTCATGGAACTCGAACTGCTGGTGCGCATGTGGCCAGCGACTGGCCCCCTCGCGGACAGCACGCCGGCACCCGTCAGCGAGATTGCCGCACAGGTCTCCCGCGTGAAACTGGAATTATCCGACCTTCGCTAGGACCGCATCGATAAAGCTGATCGCTTCGAGGGACGACCAGTCGGCATCGCCCGCCAGCCGGGCGATTTCCTTGCCGTCCGGCCCGTAAAGGATGCTGGTGGGGAAGCCTTTGACCCCCGCGCCATAGACGATCTCGTAGTCTTCCGGCGGTGCGATATGGAAGGAAATATTGGCCGCGCCAAGCTCACCAAGCCGTTTGACGGCATAGTCCTTGTCCTCGCTGCCATCGACGCTGATGGCGACCACTTCGAACCGGTCGCCGCCGCGTGCCGCCTGCAGGGCGCCTAGCGACGGCATTTCACGTTCGCACGGCGCGCACCATGTCGCCCAGAAATTCACCAGCACGGTCTTGCCCTTCCAGGCTGCCAGCGTCACCGGTGTGCCATCGGCGGCGAACAGGTTGTCGGTCGGTTGCGGCTCGCCAGCGGACGCGAAACTCAGCTTCGTCATGTCGCCCGTGGCGTAGCGTTCAAGCGGATTGGACGGCGGCTTTCCGCCCGCTGCGCTGATCAGCACATAGACAATTGCGACAAGGGCGACCAAGAAGAGGCCGATAAAAGCTAGGCGGGTCATCAGGGACGGTCTCCTCGCGTCGGAAAAAGGATATGGCAATGAACCAGGGCAAAGGCCAGACAATGTGGGGAGGACGCTTTGCCGCGACCCCGTCCGAGATCATGGACGAGATCAATTGCTCGCTGGATGTGGACCGGCGCATGGCCGAGGAAGACATCGCCGGAAGCCGCGCCCATGCTGACATGCTGGCCGAAATGGGCATCATCTCCCAGGACGATAACGAGGCGATCCAGTCCGGACTCGACGGCGTGCTGGGCGAGCTGCGCGATGGCAGCTTCCCGTATCGCCGCGAACTGGAAGACATTCACATGAATGTCGAGGCGCGCCTGAAGGAGCTGATCGGAGCGCCCGCAGGGCGCCTGCACACGGCCCGTTCGCGCAACGACCAGGTTGTCACCGACTTCCGGCTCTGGACGCGCAGCGCGCTCGACGGGGCAGGGGCGCTGGTCGCTGGCCTGCAGGCTGCGCTGGTCAGGCGCGCTGACGAGCATGCCGCCACCATCATGCCGGGCTTTACCCATCTCCAGACTGCCCAGCCGGTCACTCTCGGCCACCACCTGCTCGCCTATGTCGAAATGGCCTCGCGCGACCGCTCGCGGCTCGCAGACTGCGCCGTGCGCCTGAATGAAAGCCCGCTCGGCGCTGCCGCACTTGCCGGCACCGGGTTTCCCATCGACCGCGACATGACGGCTGAAGCCCTCGGTTTTGCCCGGCCCATGGCGAATTCGCTCGACGCCGTCGCCTCGCGCGATTTCGCCCTCGAAGCCCTCGCCGGTCTCTCGATCGCCGCGACACATCTCTCGCGCCTTGCCGAGGAAATCGTGCTCTGGACCAGCCCGCAATTCGGCTTTGCGACCCTGACCGACGCATGGTCGACCGGCAGTTCGATCATGCCGCAGAAACGCAATCCCGACGCGGCTGAACTCGTGCGCGCCAAGGCGGCGCTGGTCACCGCGAATTACAGCGCGCTTCAGGGCGCCATCAAGGCCCTGCCGCTCGCCTATGCCAAGGACCTGCAGGACGACAAGCGCCTCACTTTCGAAGCCTTCGACACGTTCAATCTCTGTGTTCGCGCCATGACCGGCATGATCGAGACGATCCGGTTCAAGCCGGACGCCATGCGGGCGGCTGCGGCAAAGGGCTTTTCCACGGCCACAGACCTCGCCGACTGGCTCGTGCGCGAGCTCGGCCTGCCTTTCCGCGAGGCGCACCACATCACGGGCGCGCTGGTGGCGGAAGCCGAGGCGAAATCCTGCGATCTCGCCGATCTTGCCCTGGTCGACATGCAGGGCGTGCATGCAGGTATTTCGAAGGCGGTCTATGATGTGCTGACAGTTGAGGCGTCTGCCTCATCCCGGACATCTTATGGGGCCACAAGCCCTGTTCGCGTCGCCGAACAAGTGGCACAGTGGAAACAGAGACTGCGACTGGAGTAACACGATGAAACGTCCCCTTTTGCTCGCTGCGGCGCTGCTGGCCGCGAGCACCCTCTCAGCCTGTGGCCTGACCGGCGACCTGAAGCGCCCGGCGCCCCTGTGGGGTGAACCGGACTCGGCAGCGGAACCGGCTGACTTGCCGGGCGAAGCCGAATCCGACCTGCCGCCGCTGCCTGAGCGCGAATCCGCCGGAACCGACGATGCCGACGACGAATTGCTCGGCGGGGCCGACGGAAACTGATCGTGCTGAGGCCGCTCGCGCGTTCCTGGCGGATCGGGGCAGGCGCGTTCCTGCTCGCGGCCTGCCAGTCAGGTCCCTACAGGGTCACCGCGCCCGCCTCGCCGGTTCTGCCGCTCGCGGTACCGGTAGTGCCGGAGAACCCGGATGGCGAGCGTATCAATCAATGGGGCGGCATCGTGCCGGATACCCTGCCCACCATTCCCGTCGATGATGGCGGCCTCGGTGAAGTGGAATAGAACGAACTCGCATGCATCATTTTACCTACCAGGGCGGAAGCCTCCATTGCGAAGGCGTCGACCTCGCTGCCATCGCGGACACGGTCGGAACGCCCTGCTATGTCTATTCCTCCGCCACGCTCACCCGCCACGCGCGCGTCATTGCCGAGGCCTTCGAGGGCCAGGACTGCCTGATCGCTTATTCGGTCAAGGCCAATGGCAATCTCGCCGTCCTGTCGACACTGGCGAAAGAGGGCTGCGGTGCCGACGTGGTCAGCGGCGGTGAACTGCAGCGCGCCCTGAAGGCGGGCATTCCAGCCAGCCGGATCGTGTTTTCCGGTGTCGGCAAGACCGCGCCCGAAATGGACCTGGCGCTCGCCAAGGGCATCCACCAGTTCAATGTCGAAAGCGCCGGCGAGCTTCGCCTTCTCTCAGCCGTTGCCAGCGCGCTCGGCAAGACCGCACCGATTGCCCTGCGCGTGAACCCGGACGTCGCCGCCGGCGGACACCCCAACATCTCCACCGGCAAGAAGGGCGACAAGTTCGGCATCCCGTGGAGCGAGGCCGAAGCCCTCTATGCGGAAGCAGCGACCCTGCCCGGCATCGCCGTTGTCGGCGTCGACGTGCATATCGGCAGCCAGATCGGCGACCTCGTGCCGATGCGCGCGGCCTTCGAAAAGATTGTCGGCCTCACCCAGCGCCTGCGCGCATCCGGCCACACGATCAGCCGCATCGATGTCGGCGGCGGTCTCGGCATCCCCTACAAGGCGGGCGATACGCCCGCCCCGCCCTCGGCCTATGCCCGGATGATCGCCGAAGTCACGGATGGTCTCGGCGTTCAGGTCATCCTCGAGCCCGGCCGCGTGATCGCGGGAAATGCCGGTGTCCTGCTGACCACGGCCCTCTACGAAAAGCCGGCGCCTGACCGCACCTTCCTGATCCTCGATGCCGGCATGAACGACCTGATGCGCCCGGCGCTCTATGATGCCCACCATGACATCCTGCCGCTGGCCGAGCCGGGCCCGGATGCCGGACAGGCCACCTATGACGTGGTCGGCCCGATCTGCGAGTCGACCGACAAGTTCGCCGTCGGGCGCCAGTTGCCGGCCGTCGCGCCCGGCGACCGGCTCGCATTCATGTCAGCGGGGGCCTATGGCGCGGTCCTGTCTTCGGCTTACAATGCCAGGCCGCTTGTGCCGGAAGTGCTGGTGCACGGCGAAAAGTTCGACATCGTGCGGAGGCGTCCGACCTTCGATGAAATGGTAGAGTTGGAGCAGGTACCCGATTGGCTGACCCGAACGGCATGAAGGCGATCGACGCCAAGGTTTCCGCGACATGGCGGAAACTGACGCTGTTGGCGCTTGGCCGCGCATTCTGGCCGCTATTCGTCTTTGTCAGCCTGTTCTTCGCCATGGCGCTGGCGGGCGTGTTCGACCGGCTCCAGCCGGCCATCGGCGCCGTCATGACGCTGGTCTTCTTCCTCGGCGGCGCCCTCCTGCTGATCCGGGGCCTCCGGCGCTACCGGCCGGTCAGCCGCACCTTTGCGCGCGACGCGCTCGACCGCCAGTCGGACCTGCGCCCGCTGACCTCGCTGACGGACCGGCCTGCCGACCCGTCGCGCGGTGCCCAGCGCCTGTGGCGCCACCATCGCGACCGCCTGCTGGCCGAACTTGGCAACCTGCGCCCGCCCTCTCTGCGTGCCGCCTGGAAAGCGCTTGACCCCTATGTCCTCCGCGTCATCCTGCCCGCCGCGCTGGCCGCCATTGCGATCATCGCGTGGAGCGATGCGCCGGGCCGCGTTCTGCGGGCCTTCTCGCCGGATTATGGCGCGCTGATGGGCGCCGACGACATGGTGGTCGAAGCCTGGATCACACCGCCCGAACATACCGGCCGTGCGCCGATCTTCCTGAAGCCCGGCCTTGATGGCGTGCGCGTGCCCAAGGGCTCGGAAGTCACCCTGCGCACCCAGGCCCACTCCGCCCCGCGCCTCGTCATGAAGGGCCGCAAGACCCGTGCCCAAGCTTTCCTGGCAACGCCGGACGGCGCGTATGAGGCCAAGGCGAAGGTGATGGAAGACACGCGCCTTTCCGTGCGATGGTGGGGCGAGCGCGCCGCATGGCGCCTGCTGGCTTCGCCGGACGATCCGCCGACCGTGAAATTCGTCGCGATCCCGTCAATCGGGACGCAGGACCGGATCGTGTTCACTTGGGGCGCTACCGACGATTATGGCGTGACCCGGCTGGAGCTCGCCATCTCTCTGCGCGACCCCAACCCCGCCGCACCGGACGCTGAAGACCGTGTCCCCGTGCCGCTGCCGGGCGTGTCGCCGACGCAAGGGTCCGATACGGTCCAGCTTGACCTCACCCGCCACCGCTGGGCAGGCCTTCCGGTCAATGTCCGTCTGGTCGCCACCGATGGGGCCGGGCAGGAGGGCACCAGCGAGACCGTGCCCTTCATCCTGCCGGAAAAACTCTTCCTCGAACCCATCGCAAGGGTGGCGCAGGAAGTGCGCGTCACCGTCCTGCGCGAGCCCGGCGCCTATGCCGCGCTGCCGAAGAACGACCAGACCCTGCAGCAGGACGCCCTCAACACCAATGCCGCCAACCGGCTCGCCGCCGCCCCGCCGGGTGTCCAGAAGGCCGCCCTGATGCTGGATGCGGTCACCCTGCAGGGTGAGCGCTACATGCCGAACATCGCGGCCTTCCTGACCTTCCGCACGGCGCAGGGCGTCCTGTCTGCCGCCAGTACCAAGGAAGAGGCAGACGCGATCGATCCGTTGCTCTGGGCGCTCGCGCTGAAATCGGAATATGGCAGTGCCGCCGATGCCCTGCGCCGCCTCGAAGCGGCCCGCCGGGCGCTCGAACAGGCCCTGCGCGACGGCGCTTCGGAAGATGAAATCAAGCGCCGCATGGAAGCGTTCCGCGACGCAGCGAACAATTACCTTGCCGCCAAGATGGCCGAAGCCATGGCCAATGGCGGGGAAGCGCCGCCCTCGAACGAAGACGGGCAGGCTTCCGCCAGCGGGCCGAATCTCGGCGGACAGGATTTCGAGGACATGCTGCAGGCCCTGCAGGACCTGACCGAGACCGGTGCCACCGACCAGGCCCGCCAGCTGCTTTCCGACATCACCAACATGTTGCAGAACCTCGAATTCCAGAAGGGCGGCGGCGCGGGCAAGGGCATGCCGGGCATGCCCGGAGAGCAGGCCGAGAACGAAGACCTGCCGCCGGAAGAGCAGGAACTCACCGATGCGATGAAACGCTTGTCGGATATCCTGCGCGAACAGCGCCAGTTGAACGACGACACGCTGGCGCAGGAGCGCGGCGAACGCCCCGGCGAACAACCGGGCGAGGGCACGGAGCCCGGCCAGCAGGCAGGCACCCAGCCGGGCCAGCAGCAAGGCCAGCCGGGCGGCGACGACGCATCGGGCAGCCAGCAGGCGGGCAACGGCTCGCAGGCCGGCGAGACGCCCGGCACGGGGTCGGGTGAAACCGACTCGGCGGAGAATACCGAAACCGGCTCCGGCCCCGGCAGGCGCCCGTCCGAACAAACGCTTGCCGAACGCCAGGCCCGCCTCGGCGAACTCGTCGAGAAGCTCGCCCGCGAGAAAGGCCTCGGCCAGGGCGGCGAGTCCGGCGAGAACGCGCTCGAAGGCCGTATCGACCCGGATGCGCTCGAAGATATCCGCCGCGCCCAGCGCCGCGCCGAGGATGCGCTGGCGCAGGGCAATGAGCGCCGCGCCGCCCGCAACCAGGAACTTGCCACCCAACTCCTGTCGGAACAGTCCAGCAGCCTTGCCAAGGCGCTCGACGAAGTCCGCGCGGCGCGCACGGGCGAAGGCGACCCCGGCAATGCGACCGATCCGTTTGGCCGCAATGCCTCGGGCGGCGGCAGCAATGGCGAGAATGTCGACATCCCCGACGCCGGCGAACGCCAGCGCGCCAAGGACATTCTCGACGAGTTGCGCCGCCGCTACAATGACGCCGAGGATGAGGAAGAGCGCGAATACCTGCGCCGCCTGCTCGAACGCTTCTGACCTTGCGCGCAGGCGCCAAGCCTGCCTTGATACTGGAAAAATCAGGAGGACGCGCGATGGCAGGGCGCTGGAACTATTCACACGGCCTGAAAGACATCGGCAATGGCCTCTATGCCTGGCTGCAGCCGGATGGCGGCTGGGGCTGGTCGAATGCGGGCCTGATCGTCGATGGCGACCAGTCGCTGCTGGTCGACACATTGTTCGACATGAAGCTGACTGCCGACATGCTGAAGGCCATGGGCGACGCCACCGGCCTCGCGCCGGACGATATCGGCGTGATCGTCAACACGCATGCCAATGGCGACCATACGCACGGCAATGGCTGCTGCCAGCATGCCGAGATCATCGCGTCGGAGGCCAGCGCCCGCGAGATGGAAGACGTCAATCCGGCCTTGCTCGCCCAATTGCTGCAAATGGCCCCCAACATGGGTGCGGCGGGCGCCTATTTCTCCGAGATTTTCGGCATGTTCGATTTTGCCGGAGTCAGGGAACGCGCCCCCACACGCACCTTTTCCGGCCAGCTCGACCTCAAGGTCGGCGACAAGGCGGTGGAGCTGATCGAGGTCGGCCCGGCGCATACGGCAGGCGACGTGCTCGTGCATGTGCCGTCAGACCGCGCCGTGTTCACCGGCGACATCCTGTTCATCGACGGCACGCCGCTGATGTGGGCCGGGCCGGTATCGAACTGGATCCGCGCCTGTGACAGGATCTGCGACATGGATGTCGATGTCATCGTGCCCGGGCATGGTCCGATCACGGACAAGGCAGGCGTGCGCCGCGTCGCCGAATACCTCGCCTATATAGATGCCGAGGCTCGCAAGCGCTTCGATGCCGGGATGGAAGTGCGCGAAGCCGCGCTCGATATTGCGCTCGGCGATTATGCCAGCTGGGGCGACGCCGAGCGCATCGCCGTCAATGTCGATTCTCTCTACCGGGAGTATCGTGACGACGGCGTCGTCACCCCCGTCCTCGGCCTCTTCGCCCTGATGGCCGACACACGCGACGCGATGCGGAAGTAGGAATTTGGGCGCTTTAGCCAAGAGCGGCATTTGTTTCTGGCCTGTTCTGGCTAGCCATAGGTCTGTGATCGTTGATACTTCACTTCATGGAAGACCGATCAGTGAAACTGTTGGAACGAGGGAGCAATAGAATCCACATCGTTAAACGATCGGATGGGTCCTATACATACAAGCACCAGAGCGCCAAGAATGGTGATTGGGGTTTGCTCGGGCCGAGTTGCGGTATCTACGATTCTGCGGAAACTGCTGAATCTGAAGCCCGCGCGCGGGTCTGGTGGTTGCGCGTCCCGCTCTGACGCCGAAAACAGGTATGTTGGCGCGTATTGCGTGCTCCGCTACCGGTTCGCCCCCGGCACCCACTTGATATCATCCCTGCCATTATTGTTCGCCACGCGGCCGATCACGAACAGCCAGTCCGACAGGCGGTTGGCATAGGCCAGCGCCTCGGCGCTCACCACTTCATCCTCCAGACCGAACAGTTCGGCGATCTGGCGCTCGGCCCGGCGGCAAAGGGTGCGGGCGACATGCAGCTGCGCGGCGAGCGGGCTGCCCCCCGGCAGGATGAAACTGTCCAGCGGCGCGATATTCACGTTCATCGCGTCGATCTCGGTCTCGAGGCGCTTGACCTGCGCCTCGACAATGCGCAGCGGCGTCCATTCCAGCTTGTCGCCGCGGTCGGGCGTCGCGAGGTCCGCGCCAAGGTCGAACAGGTCGTTCTGCACCCGGCGCAGCGCCGCCAGCATCTCGCCCTCGGCATGCAGCGCCGCCACGCCCAGCGCCGCGTTCACCTCGTCCACGGTGCCATAGGCGGCCACGCGCGGGTGCCACTTGTCGAGCGGCTCCCCGGTCGACAGGCGGGTTTTGCCCTTGTCGCCAGCCTTGGTGTAAATCTTGTCGAGCTTGACCATGGGGTCTCCTAGAAGCCGATCTTGAATGCCCCGGCAAACAGGCCGAGCGCCACGAGAATGGCGATCACGATGGCCTGCACGAAAATGCGCAGGCGCATCAGTTTGTTCGAGCGGCTGGCCTGGTTCTCGTCCGTCCGGGCGAGGTTGGCGATGCCGAAGCCGAGGACGATCACGAGGGCCGCGATACCGATATAGAAGGCGATGGACAGGAAGAGTTGCATGTTTGGCGCCTTTCCGGCTGTGTCAGCGGCCAATATGGGCCCGGAATCCGCAAACGGCCATGCGCAAAGGGTCGCGGCGCGCCCGGCCTCAGTGCCCGCCCTCGATCCGCGCCGCCAGCGCCTCGATCCGTTCGGCGGCTTTCGACAGCATTTGAGCTACTTTTTTCTCTGTGTCGGCAATGCCGGGAACGGCGCGCCGCGAGGCGTCCAGCTCGTCCAGCAGGGCCAGCGCCGCAATCAGCAGCAGGCGTTCCTCGCCAATGTCGCCCACCGCCCCGGCAATCTGGTCCACCCGCGCGTTCAGCTGTTCCGACAGCTTCTGGATACGGGTCTCCTGCCCGGGCGCGCAGGCGACGGAATAGGCCCGGCCGCGCAGGGTAATGTCCGCTTTCGCCATCTATTCCGGCTCTTCCTGCACGTGTCCGCCATCCTTGCCGAGGGCTGCGCGGACCTCTTCGATGGCGGCGCCAAGGGCCTCGCTCGCTTCGTCGGCCAGGGCCTGCAATTCCTCCTCGCGGGCGAGTGAGCCGTCCAGCTCTTCGGCCATGCGGGCGCGGTCTTCGGCCAGTGCGGCCAGTTCCGCGCGCATCACCGCCGGGTCGCCTGTTCGCGACATCAGCGAGTCGAGCGCGCCCTCGAGGCGCGACAGGGCCGCATCAAGGCGGCGGGCAGATGGGTCGAGATCGGTCATATCATCAATGAACTAACGGTATTGCAGCCATCCGCCAAGCGGCTTGACGTTGTGGCAGGAGTCTGGCCTACGACGTTTGAAGGCTTTTGGAGATAGCAGAATGGCTGTGACGAACCGGGATATGGCGAACGCCATACGCGCCCTGTCGATGGATGCGGTAGAGGCGGCCAAGTCTGGCCATGTCGGATTGCCGCTTGGCATGGCCGATGCGGCCACGGTCCTGTTCCGCAAATTCCTGAAATACGATCCCACCGATCCGACCTGGGCCGACCGCGACCGCTTCGTCCTGTCCGCCGGGCACGGCTCGATGCTGGTCTATTCGCTGCTCCACCTTACCGGTTACAAATCGGTCAGCCGCGACGATATCCGCAATTTCCGCCAGATGGGCGCCTCCACGCCCGGCCACCCGGAGAATTTCCACACTGTCGGCGTTGAAACCACGACCGGCCCGCTCGGCCAGGGCATTGCCACCGCCGTCGGCATGGCCATCGCCGAACGCCACCTCAATGCCCGCTTCGGCGACGACCTTGTCGACCACAAGACCTATGTCATCGCTGGCGACGGCTGCCTCATGGAAGGCATCAGCCAGGAAGCGATCACGCTGGCCGGGCACCTGAAGCTCAACCGCCTGATCGTCCTGTTCGACGACAATGCCGTCACCATTGATGGCGGCATCGGCCTGACCGACAATACAGACCAGTGCGCCCGATTCGAGGCCTCCGGCTGGGTCACCCGCAAGGTCGACGGCCATGACGAGAAAGACGTCGCCGCCGCGCTGAAATGGGCCCAGACCCAGAAAAAGCCCGTCTTCCTCGCCGTGAAAACCATCATCGGCTTCGGCGCGCCCAAGCTCGCCGGCACCGGCAAGGCGCATGGCGGCCCCTATGGCCCCGACGAGATTGCCGGCATCCGCGAGAATATCGGCTGGCCGCATGCGCCGTTCGAAGTGCCTGCGGCCATTGAAGAGGCATGGGCGAAAGCCGGTGCCCGCGGCAAGCCGGAGCGCGACGCCTGGAAAAAGCGCCTCACCGCCTCCCCGAAAAAGGGCGAGTTCAATGCCGCCATCGCCGGCCGCCTGCCCAAGAATCTCGGCAAGGCGCTGGTCAAGCACAAGAAGGCCGTCGTCGAAGGCGGCGAGACCAAGGCCACCCGCCAGTGGAGCGGCGCCGCGCTGGAAGTCATTACCGGCCTCGTGCCCGAAATGATCGGCGGCTCGGCAGACCTTACCGGCTCGAACAATACCCAGACCTCGCACACCACGGCCCTCACCCCCGACACTTGGGGCGGCCGCTATATCCATTACGGCGTGCGCGAACATGCCATGGCCGCCGCGATGAACGGCATGGCCCTGCATGGCGGCATCATTCCCTATTCGGGCACCTTCCTTGTATTCGCCGATTACAGCCGCGCCGCGATCCGTCTCGGCGCCCTGATGGGCACGCGCGTCATCCATGTGATGACCCATGATTCCATCGGCCTCGGCGAAGACGGCCCCACGCACCAGCCGGTCGAACATGTCGCCAGCCTGCGCGCCATGCCCAACATGCACGTCTTCCGCCCGGCGGACGGCGTCGAGACGGCCGAGTGCTGGGAACTCGCCCTCGAGAATGACATAGGCCCCGCCACGATGGCGCTCACCCGCCAGGGCCTGAAGCCTGCCCGCACCACGCATGACGACGAAAACCTTTCCGCCAAGGGCGGCTACGTCCTGTCAGACTGCAAGGGCAAGGCCCAGGCCGTGATCATCGCCACCGGCTCGGAAGTCGAGATCGCCCTCGCCGCGCAGGACCAGCTGGCGAAAGATGGCGTGAAGGTCCGCGTCGTCTCAATGCCGTGCATGGAACTCTTCGAAGCGCAGGACGCGAAATACCAGCAGGCCACCCTCGGCGGCGACGTGCCCCGCGTGGCGGTCGAAGCCGGCGTCCGCTTCGGCTGGGACCGCTGGATCGGCCATGATGGCGGCTTTGTCGGCATGAATAGTTTCGGCGCAAGCGCCCCCTACAAGGAACTCTACAAGCATTTCGGCATCACCGCCGACGCGGTTGCCGAGGCCGTAAAAGCGCGGGTCTAGATTTCTGGTTGGAATGCTCTTCGATCATGGCCCGGAGGCAATGTCATGAAGATCATTCGCGTTACAGAGTTCGGGGACATTCCGGCGCCGCTGCGCAATATCCGCGCTAGCATTGATGGCAAGCAGGGCTTTTTCGACCTTGTGCCCGAGAAACTGCTTGAGCCCGGCTCGGTGCAAATTGACGAAACCAACCCGCGGCTTCGGAAAGTATTGACCGACGCTCGGCCGGTAGTTGAAGGGCTCTCAGCCCTGCGGATCGAATTTGACCACCTGCTTGGGGTCGCCGTTGACGCCGACGTGGACGTTGATCTTTTTGGCGGATTGCATGCCAACTGGTCGGATGCACCGCGATTTGAAGAGGGCAAACCGAGCTTCTTCCCCCTGCTGGAAATAATCGCATCACCCTGGAAAGAGCAGCTGCCGGAGTGGCGAGGGCGGGACCGGCCGGAAATCAGGCATATCCGGATGATCAGCGCTGAATGCAGCTATGATATTCTTGGCGAACCATCGAGGGCGCACTGGATAAAGAACGATCTCAATCCGGATGGGTAGACGCACCCCTTGCAAGGGCTAACGGTTGCTTTCACACCGGCTGCCGGAAGCGGTCCACGGCAATCGCCGCGCCGGGCCGTCGCTCCCCCGCCAGCAGGCGCTCGGTCAGCCGCTGGTAGTGCAGAATGAAACGGGCCACCCAGTCGCGTCGGGCATCGTCCAGCGTGCCGGGCGCAAGGCCCCGCGTCGTTTCTTCCTGTTCGATCCGCCAGTCCTGCACCGCCGCAAAGCCGGGCGCATCGAGATAGAGAAACGCATCCGCCATGTCCCAGAGGCGCGCATACGGCCCGGCCAGTTGTGCCTCCTGGTACGCTCGCCATGTGCCATCCGGATCTTCCGCCTCCACCGCGTTGAGCGGCGGCGCCTCTGCCGCTGCCGGGTCTGCGGTCACGCCGAGTAGCCAGCCCTCCAAGAAGATCACGCGCGGCGCGCCCTGCACCACGGTCCAGTCGTCCGGCGCGCGCCTGTCATCAGCGGCCTTGTCAAAGACCGGCACGCGAATGCGCTCATCCGGCCCGGCCGCCATCAGGCGCGTCAGCGTCTCCCTCAGCAAGGCAATGTCATGCGTGCCCGGCGGCCCGCGCGTTGCGAACAGGGGATGCACGTCGCGGGCAAGCGCCTCCCGTTCGGCGCGTGTCAGGTAAAAGTCGTCCAGCGCGAGCGCGACCGATCCGGAGATCGCCTCTGTCAGCGCCGCCATGGCGGTCGACTTGCCGACACCCTGCGGCCCGGCAATGAAGATGACCCGCGCGCCCGAATCGACCGCCTCAGTGGCAAGCGCCAGCAAGCGGCCCGCCAGCGGCGTCACGCCTTCGCGTCCTTCTTCGTCCCCCGCGCGCTCAGCGCGCACAGCGCCCACAGGCACACCGCCATGCCCAGCGCCAGCAGGGCGTTGCCGTGCCAGCCGGCCCGGTCATAGGCCGCTGTCCCGGCCCAGCTGGCCGCGCCGCCGCCAATGAACATCATCACGATATAGACGGTCATCAGGCGCGTGCGGATCTCCGGTGCCTTGTTCAGGAAGGTCATGCGGTTGCAGATATCGATCAGCGGCCCGCCAACATTCATGATCACGATGGGGATCATCAACAGCCACAGGCTGTGCCCGAAAAAGAACAGCAGTGCCACGCCGGCCAGCTGTGTGGTCGCCACGGTCAGGCGCGCGCGCTTCGGCCCCACCCGGTCGGCCCAGGCGCCAAGGCGTGGGGTTGTGAGCAGGTTGAACACCGAAAACAGCGCAAGATAGCCGACCACATCGACGCCGTATCCCATGGCCGGGCTGGTCAGGTGCAGGCCAAGACCCATCCAGACCGACAGGAAGATGCCGAAGCCCAGCGCCTGGATCGTGCCCGACAGCAGGATTTCAGGGTTCCGGCGCACGATCGGCCCGATCGACAGGAGCAGCCCGGCATAGCTCTGTCCCGGCGCGGCCACGGTGCGGGAATCGCGCTTCTCCATGATCAGGGGCAGGGCAATGCTCACGGCCAGCATCAGCGTGGCGGCGACGAAATACACGCTGCGCCAGCCGAGATACTGGCCCAGCACGCCCGCCCCCGCCCGCGCCAGCAATATGCCGCCGATAATCCCGGTCGTCAGGATCGCGGTTGCCCGGCCAAGGTCTCCGGGCGCCACGCGTTTCGACACATAGGTCGGCAACAAATAGGGCGCGATGGTGAAAAAGCCGAGCACGGTCGAGCCTGCCACGAACAGCCAATAGTCCCGCGCGAAGGCCATCAGGGCCACAGACAGGAACTGGCCGGCCACGAACACCGAGACCAGCCGCCGGTTGCTGACCCAGTCGCCCAGCGGCAGCAACAGCAATATGCCCAGCGCCAGCGCGATCTGGTTAAAGGCAGGCACCATGCCGATCATCGCATGGCTGATGCCGAAATCGTCAGCCACACGTGAGATAATCGGGTGGATGTAATAGGCGTTCGCCGTCACCACGGCCGTCGCCACCGACAGGACATAAAGGTCCCGGTTGGAAAGGTGTTTCGGCGGTGTTGGTTCAGGTATCGGGGCGGTTTCGGGAGGCGTGTCCATCCCTCACTCCAGCCCGATTGCCCGCCCGGCGCAAGCCATCACCACGAGGCAAGCCGCCGCAGGCTGAGGGCCGCCAATGCCATGCGGCACCATCCAATGCGGCAGGCTCCGGGGGACGGGCATGTATCCGGCAGCACGGTTTCAAGGCCGGCCTGCAAAAAAATACTCTCAGTGTGCGGAGTCCAAAATCACAATTCGAACAAGATCCGGAAGGACATGAAGGCCGTCCAGAACGGGGTCGACCATGGGTTTCGAGCTATTATTGATTGCCGCAGGCTTGTGCGGGCTGTTTTTCGGCGGCGAGCTTCTGCTGCGCGGTGCCGTAACGATTTCGCGCAACATCGGCATATCGGAACTGCTGATCGGCCTGACGATTGTCGGGTTCGGCACGTCGCTGCCCGAACTGCTCGTGTCCGTGAAAGCAGCCCTTGGCGGGCAGCCGGGAATCGCCATCGGTAATGTCGTCGGATCGAACATCGCCAATGTGATCCTGATCGTGGCACTGGCGGCGTTCGTGCGCCCGCCGGCAGGCTGGAGCCCGTCGGTCAAGCGGGATGCGCTCGTCATGATCGCGGCGTCTGTGGCGCTGTTTGCGCTGGCCGCCTTTGGCCTTGTATCCCGCCTGGCCGGTGGCGCCCTCGTCATTGCCCTGATCGCCTATCTCGTGTTCGCCTTTCTTCAGGAACGTGCCGCGCCGAGCGCCAGCACCGAGCAGGAGACAGGCCGCCCGGCAGGCAACATCGCACTCGCGGCCGCGAGCTTGCTCGGCGGTTTCGTGGTCCTGTTCCTCGGGGCCGGCTGGCTGGTCGACGGCGCCAGCGCCATCGCCCGGCAATCGGGCATATCAGAAGCCGTTATCGGCCTGACGATCGTTGCCGTGGGCACCAGCCTGCCCGAGCTCGCGACATCCGTCCTGGCAGCTTACCGCGGCAAGACCGATGTCGCGCTCGGAAACATCGTCGGCTCCAATATTTTCAACATTCTCGGCATTCTGGGGATTGCCAGCCTGATCACGCCAATACCGGTGGCCGACCAGTTCCTGCGCTTTGACATTCCGGTCATGCTGGCCATCGCCGTCCTGTTTGGTGTCGCCCTCGTGTTTGCCCGGAACATCGGCCGAATACCGGCAGCCGCAATGCTCCTAGCTTATGGCGCCTACGTGTTTGTCCAGTTCGCGCCGGGGCTGGTCTAGTCCCGGTTGCTTGTCCGGGCCTAGGTCGCCCGGAAACCATTGCCCCCACGCGCTTTCCCGAAAACTTGTCCCACCCCTCCGGTCCCGGAGTATAATGGGCGGCATGAACCCGCTTCACGCGCCCCTCTATGCCCATGTCATGGTCCTGTTCTGGCCGTGGCTGTGGTGGCAGTTGCGCGCCATCGAGCGCTGGCGCCAGGCGACGGGCCGGGGCCTGCTGATCGGTGCAGACCGATATGGCAATGTCCATGTCCGCTGGGTCGAGGATGCGCCCGGTGCGTCGCATGTTCGTGCGCGGGTCTCGGTTCGGCTGGCGCGCGCCCTCAGCGGCGATGAGGCAATAAATCCGTGTCCCCGGCGTAGGCCGGGGCCTCTCTCCCTTCGGTCCGGTCTTGCCGCACGAGGTCCCGGCATGCGCCGGGACTGCGGACGCGTTGAATGCCTCCCCCTGCCGTATACCTGACCCATCCCCCAGCCCTGAAAATCCGTCCCCCCCCGAAAGCGCCCGCCAGAGGCGCCGCACGTGCAGGCGCGAATGCCTTGCGCCCGCGTCGCGGCCGGGTCAGGATGGCTCAAAAGGGAGGGGACAGGCATGACATACGAAACCCTGTACACGCTCATCAATCTCAGCGTCATGCCGGCGTGGCTGTTGCTCGCTGTGCTGCCGCGCTCGAACATTACGAAGATGCTCGTGCATTCCGGCCTTTACCCGCTTGCGCTCGGCGTGTTTTATATCGTCACCCTGTCGATGACGCTTTTCTTCGGCATGGGCGCCGAGGGCGGCAGTTTCACCAGCGCCGCCGGCGTGTCCCAGCTCTTCTCCCATCCGCTCGGCATCCTCGTCGGCTGGTCGCATTATCTCGTGTTCGATCTTTTCGTCGGTGCCTGGCAAGCGCGCGATGCGGCACGTCGCAACGTGCCCCACCTCGCGCTCGTGGCCTGCCTCTTTTTCACGCTGATGTTCGGCCCGGTCGGCCTGCTACTCTACCTGATCGTCCGCAAGCTCGCCGGCAAGGGCGGCTGGAGCCTCGTCGAGGCCTAGGACTCTGCCTCGATGAACAGGTCCATCTGGCGCGGGTCGACCCAGCGCTTGCGCCGTGACGGCTTGGTCCGGCCCGAGCGGAAATAGAGGTCGTCGGTATGGTCGGCCTCTTTTGGTTTGGGCTCCGGTTCAGGCTTGGGCGCTTTTGCGGCCTTCTTCGCCTTCACTTCTTCCACCAGCCGCCAATAGGTCACGGCCACGACAGGGGCGCCCTTGTCGTCCTCGTAGCGCTGCAGGAAGCCGTGCGCGATGCCGCCCGCATTGGCCGCTATCTGGGCGTCGGCGTCGGCCTCGCTCAGGTTCAGCCATTCGGTATGCAGCGATTCCACCTTCATGCCGCCTGCGATCGCCTCGGCATCGGCGCGCGTGCGCGCGGCCCTGGCGCCGGGATCCAGCGCTTCGGTGACAGTACGGGCAAGGGGATAGGCGTGGCTCATCTGGGGCGTCAGGTATGCGAGACTTGTGCCGCCGTCCAGCCCGCATCCTGCCCGGCCTGCAGGCGGCCGGCGGCAAGACGGGCAAAGCGCAGCATCACGGCCTTGCGGCGTGCCCCCGCCAGCTTGTCGACCAGGGCCTCGCGTATCACCGCCCCGCCAAAGGCATCGGCCACGATCAGGCCCGCCGTCTCGGGGATCAGGTCCTGCGGGAAGTCCGCCATCACGGCGAAATAGAACCGGTCGCAGAAAGGCATGTAGTCAGGCCATTTCGAGTCCGCCCGGAAATCGGCCACCGACGACTTGATCTCCACCATGGCGATCTCGCCGGCCGGGCCGACGGCGGCAATGTCCGCCCGGCGATTGTTCGCCAGCGTCATTTCCGTCACGCCGAAATAGCCGAGTCCCGCCAGCAGCCGCAGCGTGCCGCGCGCAATCTCGCCCGCCCGCGTCTGCGGCAGGCTCGCATCAAGGTCGAATGAGTTGCCGTCACGCATGGCGAGCAGGCCTTCCGTTCTGGAATTGTTCTTTTGCGAAACTACGCCCGCAGGCCAAGGCGGGTCAAGCCGCTACCAGCCGCCGCCACCCCCGCCGCCGCCGCCGCCACCCGAGGAGCCGCCACCGCCGGACCCCGACGAGCTGGAGCTCTGGGGCATGGCGCTCGACACGCCAGAACTCATCGTGTTGACCATGCCGCTGGTCATCTCGCCGATATTGCGGAATCCGCCGGATGACATGTTTGTCCAGCCGGGATTGTAGGCGGCGGCCTCTTCCGGGATCAGCCGCTCGAAATGCTTCGTCCACGGTTTTTCCACGCCCAGCGCCACGGCATAGGGCAGGAAGGTTTCGTACCGTTCGGTCGTCATCGGCGGCGGCGCTTCACTGCCGACTTCCACGGCGTTCAGCTGCAGCTTCTCGGCCGTTTCCATGTAGAGCTTGAAGCCCTCGATCTCGGTGCGCACGGCCTGGCCTTTCCGGGTCGGTGCCGGCATCAGGTACATGAACCAGCCATTCAGCGCCGCCAGCGCCAGGATTGTGGCCGTATGCCACCAGGACCAGATCGTGGCCTGCGTGATCGCCAGGATAACGGCCCCGATCGTGAGCACCACCGCCATCACGGTATAGAGCGCGTTCCATTTGAAATAGGCACTGCCATAAGCCCGGGAGAGGGCGGCGCGAAACGCCATATAGGCCGCCGTGAACTTGGCATCGTATGTCTTGCCGAATGTCAGCGTCTGCGCGGTATCGTAGCGGAACAGCCCGGTTTCCAGTTTCAGGTCCTCGGGCGTCAGCCTGACGGGCTTTTCTGCGTCTGGCGTGCGGGTCAGCGTGGTTTCCTTCTTCTTCCCCGCCTCGATGGTCAGGTGCCCCTTGATGGCCAGGTTCATTAGCGTCGCGATCAGCGCCTTGTGACCCGACAGTGAGCGATAATAGATGTGGTGCACAGCGGCGGGCGAATATCCCGCCGGCGGCTCATAGCGCGGGAACACAGGTCCCTTCACCGGGTCGCGCCCGACCTTGTTGAAATTGCGCCACGAGAATCCGAACACGCCCAGCAGCGAGGCGAGCAGGATCGCCAGCGAGCCATTGCGCTGCCACCACCGGCGCGTCTGGTCGGCGCTCGACGGCGGGTCGATCAGGCCTTTCTCGACGCCCACCGCCACCGTCAGGCCTTCGCCTGATCGCAGCGTCCGGGTCGTGCTGAAGGCTAGCGTGCTGCCCGTCATGCTGTCGGTATAATCCGAGCCGCTTTCGCCGAGCCCGCCCGTATAGGCCTGGTAATCGGTGAACCGGGCACCCGCCGGGAAGGTCACGGTCGCGGTCGCCGCATCGATCGGGAAGTCCCAGTAATTGCCGGTCGCATTCCAGTAGACCTCGTCATGCGTCGGGAAATAACGCACCTGGTTTTTCACGCGATACCTGATCTCATAGATGTGCTGGCCGTTCTGCAGGAATACATCCGCATCGCCGATCCGCACTTCCAGCGCATTGTCCATCGTCGAGGTCGCATAGGGTTCGCGCGCTCCGTCGCGGGTAACGCTCAGGATCCTGTACGCATAAGGCAGCTTGGCCCCGTCATCGGAATAGTAGCGTGGAAGGAGACGAAGGATGCCCCGCCGGATCTGGTTGCCCTCGGACGTGACCGTCAGCGCTTCGTTCACGATGATATCGCCGTTCGTCTGGACATCGATGTCGACATCGAACCGGTTGATCCGCTCGTCGGCCAGGGCCCCCATCGCCAGGGTCAGGGCAAGGAAGAGGACGATCAGGGGACGCATCAGCACGGCCTATTCCCCCTTGAAGTCGACCGGGGGCAGGGCGCGGTCAGCCGTTTCGATTTCGAAGAAGGCGCTTGTCCGGAAGCCGAACAGGTCGGCCATCACGTTCGCCGGAAAGCTCTGCACCGCCGTGTTCAGTTCGCGCACCGCGCCATTGAAGAAGCGCCGCGCCATCTCGATCTTGCTTTCGGTGTCCGACAGTTCGTTCTGCAGGTCGAGGAAGTTCTGGTTCGCCTTGAGGTCCGGGTAGGCCTCGGCCACGGCCACGAGGCGCGCCACGGGCTGCGACAGCGCCGACTCGGCGGCCCCGCGCACCTGCGGGTCGTCGCCCGCCGCCAGTGCTGCGCCGCGCTTGGCGACGACATCCTCGAACAGGCTCTTTTCATGCGCCGCATAACCCTTCACCGTGTCGACAAGGCGCGGGATGAGGTCGGTCCGGCGTTTCAGCTGGACGTCGATATCGGCCCAGCCATTCTTGACCATCTGGTTCTTCGCAACGAGGCAGTTATAGATCAGTATGACTGCGGCGAGGATCAGGATTCCAAGGCCGATCAGGATATAAGTGCCCACCATTGCGTGTCTCCCGGCTGGATGCGTCTTCTCCTGTATCGGGCAAACCGCGGCGCTTGTGAATGCCTACCGCCTATTCGCGGTCCAGCGTCTCCAGGTTCAGGGCATGGGCAATTTCCAGCTTGCCGCCATAGACATAGCCACGCGCCCGCACAGGCGTGCCTGCCTGAACCTGGCAGAGCGCCGCCGCGCTCCGCTTGATTTCCAGCGTCAGCGCCGACCCGGCGAGGCCAAGTTCGCAAGACGCACCCTGCTCGTCCGTGCTGAGCCGCGCCGTGACCTCGCCTTCCACCAGCTGGAATTTCTCGAATGGTTCCGGCAGGTCGGTCGCCACTGGTATCCGGTAGGCCCTTGTCCCCCACAGGCCCCGTTCCGCCGCCCGCGCTTCGGCCTCCGGCGCCAGCAACAGGTCGTTCGCCCCCGCCGTATCCGGATACACGCGCACCCGCGCCCCGCCGCGCGCCACCATTTCCCGGTTCAGCCACAGGTCCGGTCCCAGCGCGTCGGTCGTCACCACATGCGCCAACGCCCGGTCGTACCGGTCGCGGGTCAGCCCGGCATAGAACAGCTGCACCTCGCGCCCCAGCGCCATGTCCTCCAGCATCCGCCGCGACTCCTTGAAATAGGGCGCGCCCGCGCGGTCCTTGTAGGGTCCCGCCGGCGCCTCGATGCCAACCAGGCGCACGCTCTGCCCGGTGTCCAGCACCAGCGCGTCGCCATCGATGACGCGCACCACGCGGCCATGCTCGCCAGGCTGGGTATCGGCCAGCGGGTCGGGCGCGCCGCAAGCAGCCAGCGCCGCGAGCGCCGTCAGCAGGCCCTGCCACCCCCATGCCACACTCGGACCCTCCAGCGCTGGCGCCCGCACCCTGCCGTCGCCCCGCCCTGTCATAGCACGCTGCGCCCGCCCGAAAACCACCGGAAAGGCTTCAATCCCGCCCCGTCATGCCGTATAGGCTCACCCCGTGGTCCCGTAGCTCAGCAGGATAGAGCAACAGATTCCTAATCTGTAGGTCGTGCGTTCGAATCGCGCCGGGATCACCAAAATTTCGAGGGATTAGGCAGCGTTGCGCTGCAGCGTGGCTCGCCGGTTCAGTTCGACTTTTCCGTCTGGCGGATGTCTTCGTTCATCTCGGCCAGTTTCAGGCTCACTTCATAGGCCTTGCGTGCTTCCATGCTGGCCATAATCAGGCCCGCCTGCTCACTGCGCATGAGTTGCAGGAAACTGCCGGCAAATTCGGGGTCCATCTGGTTGAAAATCGCGGCTGCCTGGTCCGGTTTCATCGAGCCGTACATCCGGGCGAGATGGACCACGTCTTCGTCCGAGGTGGTCTGCATTTCCTTCCAGCGCGCGGCGAGCGTCTTTTGCAGCGCGTCGAGGTCAGCCGCCCGGCGGTCCAGCTCCTGCTGGCGCGCCTGGAGCGACAATTCCTGGTTCGTCAGTTCGTCGAACTGGGCTTCCATGACCCTTTGTTCGGCCGCCAGCGCTGCAGCCGTTTCCTCCGTGAAACAGACCTGGTTGATCGGTTCGACTTTCACCGCCGCCGTCGATGCATCGGCGGCATCATCAACGCCTTCCGTTTCGGAATGTTCGCCGGGAAGCGTCTCGCTCGCGATCGCAAAGCTGCTGGGCAGGAACCGAACGGCCGCGCCGATCGCAAAAAGGAATCCGAGAGACAGGAGAACGTAGGATCCGCGCTTGTCGAGTGTTTTCATGACACTAACCCACCCGGTGCGGAACGGCTTTTTGCTTGGCCTGAACTGGCGTGGCGGCCTCCGGCATGTCGCCTGCCGCGTCGGTCAAATCCCGAAGCCGCTGCATCAGGGTCGTCATTTCCATGATCCGGGTCTTCGACTGGTCCAGGATGATCCGCATCATGATGCCCAGCTCTGTTTGCGTCGCCGTCACCTGATCGACCGCATTTTTCTGGGTGGCTTCCAGCGAGCCCTGCAGGGTTTCGAGCCGTTCGCAGGTCTGGTTGGCGTCCTGCAGCAGGCTCGACAGGCGAACGGCCATCTCCCCGACATGAGACCGCGTCTCCTGAGTCGAGTTCGACATGGCCGCGATGGATTTCGACATGGCCATGATGGTCGCGCCCAGGCCGTCCTTTGTGTTTTGCAGCGCCTTCAGGCGCCGATTGAGCACGAAGCAGTAAACGCAGGCTGCAAACGAAACCAGGACAATGGCAATATCTGTGGGTTCAAAATTCATCATCTCACCTCAACAGGAATTCGGTGATCAGGACACCATCGGACACGCTGCCGCCCAGAACGAGCTGTGAGCGACGGTCCAGCTGATCCCGCATGTGAGAATAGAACCCGGGATTCTCGAAATCGCTGATTTCAACAGCGCGAAGGTAATTTGTGAAAGCATCGATCAGCACGGGTTCCGCGTTGCTCACCGTCGACATGTCTTCGCTGTCCGTGATGATGGCGACTTTCATCTTGAGGTAACGCGTCGCAGGGGCGCTTCCGATCGTAATGAGGATATCCCGCAATTCGACGTAAGTCTGGTTCGGGTTGATGGCTGGTTCCGCATGCGTAGCTGATTCTTCCGTTTCGCACACGGCCACTTCGGCAGCCGGAGCGGGCGAGAGGAAATAGACCGTCGCGAACGAACTGGCGATCGCGCCAACAGCCAGCAGTGCGAGGCCGAGTATCCCGCCACCGGATTTCGCTTCGGCAGCTGCCGAATCAGGTGCCGCGTCATCCGCAGCTTTTCCGCCCTTGTCCTTCGCCATGTGAACCCGATTCAGACTTAAAACCCCACCGCCCTGTTAAACAAATGTTGGGGTAAAGGAACCGTTAACAATTACCCGCATAATTTTAACCATTGCAGTAATGCTGCCGTAAACGGAATTGCCGGGTCATGAGTTTCATCGCTACTTTGAGAGCGCTGCCATTGCAGCGACAACTAATGTTGGCGTTTGCCACACTGGGCGTCGTGCTCGCCATGACCTTCCTGGTGCGGGGCGCCATGCAGCAGCCGATGACCTTGCTGTACTCGGGTCTCGAGCCGGCCAGCACCGGCGAAATCATTGATGAACTCGAGAAACGCGGAACCCAGTACGAAATCCGGGGCGATGCCATTTTCGTGGCCCAGAACGATCGCGATTCCGTCCGGTTCTCGCTGGCAAAATCAGGCCTGCCGCAGCAATCGGTCCAGGGATACGAGCTGCTCGACCAGGTGAATGGGTTTTCGGTGACATCCGAGATGTACAACGCCGCATACTGGCGGGCCAAAGAGGGTGAGCTTTCCCGCACGATCCTGGCCATTCCGGGCGTCCAGTCTGTCCGCGTTCACATCGGCGCGAGCCTTCGCTCGGGGTTTGCGCGCTCTGAACCCAAGCAGACGGCTTCTGTCACGTTTGCCGCGTCCCGGGACCTCTCCGGCGGACAGGCGCAGGCGATCCAGTATCTCGTCGCGCTGGCGGTTTCGGGTTTGAGCCCGGATGAAGTCGCCGTGATCGACTCGCGGAAGGGCATTCTCGCAGGCCCCGGCATCAATTCTGCCGAACAGCCGGGCGTTAAGGCGGAAACGCAGGAAGGCGCGCTCGAACAGAAAATCCTGCGCCTGCTGGAGGCGCGCGTCGGGCCCAACAATGCACGCGTTTCGGTATCGGTCGATGTCAGCCACCAGCGCCAGACAACGTCCGCCATCATGTTCGATCCGGATTCGCGGGTAGTTCGTAATCGCTCCAGTGGCGATGTCAGTGAATCCAGCGGCGGCTCTGCGACTGGCATTACAGCAGCCAGCAACCTGCCGCAGGAGGGCGGGCAAGCAGGCGGTTCCTCCAACAGTACGGCCCGGAATTCGTCTGAAAACGTGTCGTACGAAATTAACGAAACGCGGACGCAGACCGAGATACTGCCCGGTGCGGTTGAGCGGATTTCGATCGCCGTTCTCCTCAATGACCAGGTTCTGGGCGTCGACCCGGCCGCCGCCGATGCGGCGACAGCGACGGAACAGATCATTGAGGACTTCAAGAAGCTGATCATTTCAGGCGCCGGTCTTGATACGAGCCGGGGAGATGACCTGACGGTGGAGATCATGCCGTTCCAGCTGCCCGAAGTGACCGAAATGGTGGAAGCGCCCGGCCTGGTCGAGCAGCTGATGGAGCGCTATCTCTGGTCAGGTGTGAAGATCCTCGTCCTTGGCCTTGTCGTCATCGTCCTGGCGTTCGGCGTGATCCGTCCCCTGCTCAGCCAGAATGGCAATGCGCAGTCCGGCGCTGCGGGCGATGATTTCTTCGCCTCTGGTGGAGGCGCCGGAGGGCCCGATCCGTTCGTCTCGCTCAAGGATTATACGATGGGACGCCAGGATGACGCCGCTGCCATCCTTCAGGAATGGCTGAACGAGGACCGGAAGGCCGCGGTCAATGAGTGAGGCGTTCTTCTCCAACCTGCCCCGTTTCGATAGCGCTGCACCGCCGCCGGCATCCAATTCTCGCCGATTGCTGTTGGGCCAGATGCCTGTTGAAGAAGTCGTCTTGGAGCCGGCTCAAGATGTTCTGGCCTTTGCTCCGCAAGCCGAACCTGAGTCCGGTGAGGACGCATCGGGACGCGTTCCGGAATTCGCCGAGATCGAGATCATGCTGACGGCTCTGTCTGACACGATCGAACGGCTGGAGCGGGACTCCCGCGAACAGGTCGTCAGCGTGACGCAGTCGATTGCGTCCAGGTTGTTTCCCGAACTGTCCAGACAGTTCCTCGCCGAAGAGATCGGGCGCCACTTGCCGGGCATGGTTCCGGCAATGGCTCCGGCCGTCGAAATCCGCGCGCAGCCTGCGCTGCTGGAGAAACTTCGGGAAGTCGTCGAGAAAAACGCTTCCCTGTCCGAACGCTGCGCCGTTGTCCCGGCTGAAACGCCCGACGATGATCAGGTCCTCGTTTCATGGGAAACAGGGGGCCTCGCATTCGATTTTGACGGCTTGCTGAAGGCATGCCTCGACCAGTTGGAACCATCCCCAGCCACGATTGAAGAGTAGACGAATGTCCAATCCCGAAGAGATCCCTCAGGCGCCAGCCGGTGTTGAACGCCGGGACGATTCAGATGCGAACAAGTATCGCCGGTCGATTTTCGACGTGCAAGTCATGTTGACCGTGTCGATCGGCCAGGCACGCCTGAGCGTCTCGGATATCCTGGAGCTGCGACCGGAATCCGTGGTGCCACTGACGTCGCGCATCGACGATCCGGTGGAACTGGCAATCGACAACAAGATCATCGCCCGAGGCGAGCTTGTCGAAACAGAGGACGGAACGCTCGGGGTGAAGATCACCGAACTGGAAGAGCAGGCCGGCGATGCCATTGGCTAGGATCGGCGGCGCAACCCGTTTTCTTGTATTCCTGTTTGCTGCGGCGGCATGCCTTGTGTCTGTCGCACACGCGCAAGGCGTACCTGTAGAACCTGTTCCAGGCCTGAATGATGTATTGAACGGCGCCAGTGGCGGTCTTAGCCGCTCGACCATTCAGCTATTCCTGCTCGTGTCGGTTTTGAGCCTGGTGCCGGCAATCGCCATGATGGTGACCTGCCTGCCATTCATGGTCATTGTCTTTTCGTTCATGCGTCAGGCTATCGGCGTGCCACAGGCCCCGCCGAACATGATGATCATGGCGCTGGCCATGTTCCTTACATTCTTCATCATGGAGCCTGTCTTCATGACGGCGTGGGACACCGGAATCTCCCCCTATATGGATGGTGTCCTGACCGAAGAGCAGGCATGGGTTCAGACGACCGACCCGTTCCGCGAATTCATGATGCGGCGTGTTGAACCGACAACGATCGATGTCCTGGGCGACGCTGTGAACCGCCCCGTGCCGGCTGGAGAAGCGCCATCCTTCTCGCTTTTGGCCACGGCCTTCATGTTGTCTGAAGTCAAACACGCCTTCCAGATCGGGTTTGTGATTTTTCTGCCCTTCATGGTGATTGACCTGGTCGTCGCTTCGGTTCTGATGGCAGTGGGCATGATGATGGTGCCGCCGACGGTTGTTTCATTGCCCTTTAAGCTTGGGTTTTTCATTTTGGCAGATGGTTGGCTGAAGATCACCGAAGCGGTGTTGAGAGGATATACGGGATGAGTGGGCAATCCAGACCAGACCTGGGCGCAAATTTGACGCCGCGCGGAACGGAGCCGGGGGGTAAAGCTGCCGTCAAATCGACGATTACGCCATCGCAGCGCGCGGCCGTGATCATCACCATGCTGGGTGAAAGCGCGGCCAAGCCCGTTGTCGAAAAGCTGGACAACGCCGCAATGGCGAAGATCGCGGAAGCGCTGCAAAACATGTCATTTGTCGGCCGCGACGAGATGATCATGATCGTTGTCGATTTCCTGTCGCATCTTCGCAGGACCAGCGGCGCATTGCGGGGCGGCAGGGAGAAGGCCCGTGAGGTGCTTTCAGGCGTGCTGGAATCTGACCGCCTGAGCTCGATCCTCGGGGATGAGCCCGTTGAAATTCCGATGATGATGGCGATGGCGACGAACGAATCCCCCTGGGAGCGGCTTGCAAAGAGCGACCCGAAAAAGGTTGCCGCCTATCTTGAAGGACTGACTCCGAACATAATCGCGCTGATCCTGCGCAAACTTGACGTCTCGATCGCTTCGGAAATTCTCAATCACATGGAAGGTGACAAGCTCGGGCCGGCAATGGGGTTCATGGTTGAAAGCCAGGCTGATGATCCCGGCATCGATCAGGTGCTCGCGCGGATGATCGAACTGGAATTCCTGAATGCGACGCAGGACGAGATTGGCGGAAGCAATGAGCATCTGGCAGATATCGGCGAACTGCTCAGCTTGATCCCGGCCCAGAAGCGCGACGAGCTGACCAAGTTCCTCGAAGGGAAGTATGAGGACAAGTACAAGCAAATCCAGCAGTCATTGTTCACGATTGAGGGGCTTCCTAACATGCTGCCGCCAACGGTGGTCCCGAATGTTTTCCGCGAACTGGATGAAGAGACGACGCTCAAGCTCGTTGCCAGCCTGAGGGGCAGCAATGATGCCGTGTCCGAATTCCTGCTCAAGAACATTTCGCCACGCCTGGCCGACAAGCTTCGCGACCAGATGTCTGAAATGGGCGACATGCCACAAACGCAGATCGACACGGTTCAGCGGGACTTCCTGGCCCTGCTGATGAAAATGAAACGCGCCGGCCAGATTCAGCTCGTCAACATCCAGACCGAGGACACGTCCGCAGCGGCCTGACGCCAGGCAGGATGCTGCCTTTTCCGAAGCAAAGCGATCAGCGGACGACCAGGTCTGCGTGAATCGCCCCTGCGGCTTTCATTGCCCGGATGATGTCGGCCATCTCCTGGGGCGACACGCCAAGGGCGTTCAGGCCCGCAATCAGTTGAGACAGCGATACATTCGGCTGCATCAGCGCGATATGGCCGCTGCCGGTCTGGCCGATGGTGATCTGTGACCGGGGCAGGGCAAGAGTTTCCCCCCCGGCGAAGGCGTTAGGCTGGGATGCGACAGGCGTTTCGACGATCTTGATCGAAATGTTGCCTTGTGCGATCGCCACTTTCGAAATCGTGACATCTTCTCCGAGCACGATCGTGCCCGATTTTTCGTCGATGACGATACGCGCTGGTGTGGCGACCGGGACCATCAGGTTTTCAATGCTGGCCAGCACGCGCGCAGGAGAATCCGATATCGTTTGCAGGTCCAGGTCCACGGTGCCGGAGTCTCGCATGGATGCGATCTTGGCGCCGACAGCATTGTTGATTGTATCCTCGATGCGAGCAGCCGTGGTGAAGTCCGGACTGCGAAGGGCCAGGGTCACCGATTCGCGCTTGTTGAATGCGTAATTGATTTCCCGCTCGATCCTTGCGCCGTTGGGTACGCCGCCCGTTGTCGGCGATCCGCGCGAAACGCTGGCGCCGGCGGCCTGAACGTCGATGCCACTGACAACAATGCTACCCTGAGCGACAGCATAGACCTCGTTGTCCGCGCCCTTCATTGGGGTAAGGATCAGCGTTCCACCCTTCAGGCTCTTTGCATCACCGATCGACGCGACGGTCACATCGATCGTCGACCCGTTACGCGCGAAGGATGGAAAGGTAGCTGTCACAAGAACGGCCGCGACGTTCTTCGGCTTGATGTCTTCGCCCTGCACGTTAACGCCAAGGCGCTCGAGCATGTAGGAGAGTGAGTCTTCGGTGAACGGGGAATTCTTGACCGAATTGCCCGTGCCGTTCAGGCCCACGACAATGCCATAGCCCACAAGGTCGTTCCCGCGCACGCCCTCCACATCCACGATGTCGCGAATGCGGGGCTGCGCCATGGCTGGCGCGGGGAGGGCGACAAGGACCGCTGCAAGAAGGGCTATGAGCCGTGTGGACCACTTCATGGCGTTACCTCAGGTAATTCAGCAAGCTGAGATTGGCCAACCGTGAGGTCAGCAGATAGGACGCATCGAGATTGCTTTCCAGTTCGCGCAGTTCCGATGCCGCTTCATATTGGTCGCGAGCGGTCATTTCATTGAACGCTGCGGTCAGAACAGTTTCCTCGACGCCCAGCGCTTCCTTTGATCGCTCCACTTTGGCCTGGATGACCCCAACGTCAGAACGTTTGTTGGTCAAGGCGGTCTGCCCGTCGCTCAGGCGGGTCGCCGCCAAGGCGACGATCTGGCTGTTTCCATCAAGGAGTGGAAGGAGTTCGTCGGGCCCGGACAAGGCCATGACGACCAGGCCCGAAACGATATTGATGAGACCGGGATCGGCGCCGGTGACCGCATCAGGATCGGACGAAGTTTCCGTGCCGCTGTATATGTTCTGGCGCCACCCGCCGGTGGGCGTATTGAAGTACGTGTCCAGTTGCGTGGCGAAGTCTGCAGCGTCGGTCGCGGTTGCCGCGATTAGTCGAATGTCTGCCAGCAGATCTTCGGGCGATGCGAGGGGCGGCGTGGCTGTTGCATTGCCAGCGAAAAGGAATCGCTCGCCGTAACGCGTGTTGAGAGCGGAAAAGGTTTCTTCCAGTGTTGCCTTGGAATCGCGCGCGGTTGCGTTGCGGGCAGCCTGGTCTTCGGAGCCCAATGCAGCCTGCATGCGGGCGGACAGGCCGCTTGTTCGCTCCTGAATAACGGTGAGGCTCGTTTGTGTCATTTCGAGGCGACTGCCGCGGAGGGTCAGCTGTGAGCGTTCCAGGGCCACGCCATCAAGTGCCTTCTTGCCAAGCATTGCCTGGTTGATACGGCCGGAAAGATGTTGCGTGAGGTCCTTGTACCGCCCTGTGACAGCTTCCTCGGTCGTGGTCGTAAGGCGTTCACGCAGCGCGATCGTTTCCTGCCTGAGGCTGGACGCCGTGAGGTTGGTGAAGGATGGAATGCGTAACATATCAGATCTCCATCAACCGGCTGATCATCTGGCTCGCGACTTCGATGACCCGGGCGTTGGCGGCATAGGCTTGCTCAACGAGCAGCATTTCCTGCATCTGGGCATCGATATCGACACCATTCTGGGAATGTTCGGCTTCCAGAAGCAAGGTGTGCTGAGACGATGTCGAGGACAGTACGCTCTCATTTTGAACACGCTTCTGTCCGGCGAGGGAAGCGAACTGGGCGATCATTTCCGTAGATGTGAAGACGCCCTGGATTCCGTTCGAATTGATCGGAGACACTGCCGTGAATGCCCCGAACAAATTGTTCAGAATGGTCGAATCACCTGCAAATCCGGGCGCGACCGCGCCAAGTCCGTCGCGCAGGCGCCAGGTCGCGCCGCCTTGTGCTGGGTCGACGACAGGATTGACCGCAATGCGGGCGGCCAGGCCGGGCGCTCCTGTGCCTGCCGCGTCGACAAACAGGCCTTGTTCGCCTGGCGTTTTCGTCGGATCGATCGCATCGTCCGACAGGCGTGTGATCAGGTCTCCGGCCAACGTATCCAATTGGTCGCTGAAGGCAGGCAGGTCCTGGTCTCTCAACGTGAAGAGCCCGCCAAACAGGCCGCTGGACACCGCGCCATAGGAGGATGAGCCGGGCGTGATATCTATGCCCTCAACGGTGAGGCCGGACAGCCCCCCGTTTGCGAGCGTTTGGTCAGGACCAAATGCGTTCGAGGTGTTGAATTCGATTTGCCGGGCTGTTGTTCCCGACAATAGGTACACGCCTTCGGGCGTGACGATATCAACCGTCCCGTAATCCCGGGGCACCGCCTGGACTGGCAGGTATTGGGAGATTGTGTCGAGGACACGGTTGCGTTCGTCGATCAAACCGGCCGCTTCGTTCGATGTCCGGTTGCTCTTGGCGATACTGCCATTCAGCTTTTCGATAGTCTTCAGTGCGGCATTGACCGTGTCGACGCCGCGCGCGATCTCCCGATCCGCTTCCGTCCGCAGGGCAATCGTCATATTGGACAGGTCGTGAAACTCCTGTGCAATTGACTTGGCTGAATTTACGACCACTGACGCGTCCGCACCCGATTCCGGGGACAATGCGAGATTTGAAAGCGCTGATTCGAACTCCGAGAAAGCCTTGAACAGGCCGTCTCCATTTTCGGTATCGCCGACCTGCACGGAAATTGTCTTCCAGGTCGATGTGAGCAAATCGGCCTGCGCCAGATCGCTGGACAGGCCGCGCCGCTCTACCGTCAACGCTTCGTTCTGGTTCCGGACAATGCCGTCGGACCGTACGCCAGCGGAGCCGCCTGCGACGATGTTCTCGGACAGCACCAGCGAACGGCGCACGTATCCCGCCGTTGACGCGTTCGCGACATTGGTCGCAACCGTGTCGGCCCTCAGACTGCTCGCCTGAAGGCCGGTGCGGGCGACGTTTATGGCATTGGACAGGGACACTTAGCCGGGCGCCTTTCGATACTGGATATCAACGCTTGAGGTTAGTGGTTTCCTGCAGCATTTCGTCGACCGTCTGGACGATTTTCGCGTTGGACGAATATGCCCGCTGCGTTTCAATCAGGTCCGTGAGTTCGGCCGCGATGTCGGTTGTGGATTCCATGAGAGAGAACCCGGAAATGCTGCCAACGGGGCCGGAGCCAGCGTCCCAAAGGTACAGGCTGCCGCTCGAAGCGGAGACCGAGAAGGCTTGTGAATCAAGGGCGTTGAGGCCGTTCATGTTGGGCACATCGCCGACAGGGATCTGGTAGAGTGTCCGGCGCAGGCCTGTATCGTAGACGGCCTGGAGGTACCCGTTGCCATCGATTTCAACCGAGCTGAGGTCGCCGATCGGCGCACCGTCTTTGGAGACGGCGGTTGGCGAGAACGGCGCAGCCAGCTGGGTTACACCCGCGCTGTCATTCGGCTTGCCGATATATACCTCAACCGGTCCATGCGGCAGGGTCAGTGACACTTTGCCCGTCGCGGCATTGTAGGTCGCGCCATTGCTGGCGGCGGCAGTCGCTATGCGACCGCCGGAGGTCGTGGTGTCACTGAAGGTAATGTCGACAGTACCAATCGAAACGGTTGGCGTAGCGCCTGCGCTATCGAAAATATCGACGACCCACTCGTTACTTGCGCCGAGCGCCGGGACGGTCGGCGAGAATTGGAATGTCAGCGAGTTCGCGCGGCCGAGATTGTCGAAATATTCAACCGGGAGATTGTAGTCGCCCGTTGTCGCGCCGGCGATGGTCGCATCCGCAGGAAGGTTGATACCAAGATCGATGCCGGTGGTCGCCGTTGCGGTGAACTGGGATGTTGCGATGTTGACAGGCGTCAGGTGGACACCACTGTTGCGGCTGACGTTTCCGATGTCGCCGGAGGCGTCTGCGGGCCAACCCAGCAGGAACAGGCCACTTTGTGTGCGCAGGTTGCCGTTTTGGTCGGCATAGAATGAGCCAGTTGGCAGAAGCTGGAGATCGCGATCTGACGGTGTCAGTTCCAGGCCGCTTTCATTCGTCACCGGGAACAGTCCACGACCGCCAACGGCAATATCCGTTGCGCTACCGGTCGAGATCAATGAACCGGTGGCTGCAATGTCCTTGAATGTGTTCACGCGAACGCCGCCAGCAGAATATGCTGACGAGCGTTGCTGGAGAACCATGCTGGAAAAATCGACCTGGCTACGCTTGTAGCCCGATGTAGACGCGTTCGCGATATTGTCAGAAATCGTTGCGAGGCGGGCGGAGTTGACATTCAACCCCATCACTCCCGCATTCAAGGCCGATGAGATACTCATTTTGGTTGCTCCTGCAAAGTAGTGCGCCCAAAACTAGGATCAGATAGTTAATGAGCGGATAACTCTTTGCCCAAGCAGGATTAACGAGTTAGTATTGTAATTGATATCCGGCGGTTTTGGGCTGCGGACGGACTGTCTTCAACCAGAGGATCGGTGTCAGCCTTCCCGGAAACCTCGAGAATGCGGTTCGGGTCGAGGTTCGAGTCCAAGAGCAATTTGCGCGCGGCATTTGCTCTGTCGGAAGACAGGTTCCAGTTGTCATAGGTCGCACCGTTCCGGTAGCTCAAGCTGTCGGTATGTCCAACAATCTTGATGTTGTTTTCGAACGTGGCGAAGGAATTGGCGACAAGGTCGAGCATGTCGCTCAACAGCGTGGACGGCACGCTTTGCCCGACAGGGAACAGCGGTGCGTCTTCAGAATCGGTAATCTCCAGGACGATGCCTTCCGGGGACATCTTGATAAGCATGTGCTCCGACAGGCGGCTGCCCTCCTCGGTCAACGATTGTTTCAACGTCTCCAACTCCTTGGAGATGGCGCTCTCATTTTCGGCGTTCTGGGCTTTCGTCGCTTCCTTCCCTTCGAACGCGGCGGCGCTGGGGTGCAACGCTGCGCCAGTGCCCATCTTGGCAAAGGTCTCTTCGCTCATGATGGACGAGCCGTTCAGGCTTTCCGAGCCGCCGCCCGAATTCCTGGAAATCGGAATCGTGGGGCTGAAATAGTCCGCCAGGCCCTTGCGCTGCTCTTCGGTCGTCGCGTTCAACAGCCACATGAGCAGGAAGAAGGCCATCATGGCTGTCACGAAGTCAGCGTACGCGACTTTCCAGGCACCGCCATGGTGTCCATCACCCTTAACGACACGTCGCCGCTTGATGATGATGGGTTGTACGACTGCAGCTTGTTGGATTTCCATAGGGCCCACCAGATTATTTGATGAGCCATGCCTACCAAAAAGCCATGAAGGATCATTGCTTATCCAAAGCTTAAGTTTAGGCCGTTGTGTTAATGCTTTTTCAATGGATCGGACACCAATTGGAAGGGATTAACAATACTTCAACGATAGGTGATTCGTGTCTGCGGTCCTGCGAAAAAAGATTGATTCCGGGGCCGGTGTGCCCCCGTCGATCCTGCAGATGCAGGGGTTTTGGGCGCAATTGCTGTCCAAGACGTCAGACTGGGCAATGGACACGTTCGACCTTGAAACCCAGCCGAGTTTGACCAGTCGCCGGGTTGTCGGCGGACGGGCTGCTGCCGAGATGGCTGAAAATCCGTTTACCTTGTTTTTTGCCTCAGATGTGTCGCCGGGACTATGCGCCATTGCCTTCGATGCTCCATGCGCGATCCGGTGTGCTGCTAAGCGTCTGCGTCAGGATCCGTCAAGTTTCGAAGAAGCCTCGCCGCTGTTTCTCAAGCTGCTGAGTGAGCAGCCGACGGTGGCGCTTTGGCAGAAATTGGCGAACGGCATGACCGAACACGACGTGTATGCCCGCGAAGATCCGCAGTCCGACGCCGGAGCAACTGCCGGTGGGCTCGCAGCGACATGCCGATACCTGGAGGTCGGGGTGACTCTCACGCTCGATGGGCAGGAATCGTTGCTCAAATGCCTGTTTGAGGTCGACTATCTGCTTACATATGCGCGAAACGATGTGCGTCAGGCTGCTGATCGCAAGGCCCACGCCTGCTCGCAGAGCCCCAAATCCCTTAGCGACAGCGTAAGGGCGTCAACCATTTCGCTCGATGCAGTTCTGGACAGGATGACACTGACGATTGGCGACTGTTCGCGGCTGGAAGTCGGCGATGTTCTGCCGTTGGTCAACGCAGATGCAGGTCGTTTGTCGCTCAGCACAGAAACCGTGCACGGAAGTGTGGATATTGGAACCGGGGAACTCGGAGTTTGGGAACGGCAGCGTGCGGTAAAGCTACATGCGCCGGTATCCGAGAGTTTCGTCAAGGCATTAAGATAGGCATTGAGGTCGCCGCCAATCGCGGGTGGGGATCAAGGGAGTTTTTTAGTGAACGCAATTTTGGGCCTGATCGTCACGTTGGCCATGGTCTTCGGCGGGTACATACTTGCCGGGGGCAAGATGGGTATTATTACCCATTCCCTGCCATTCGAAATGATGATGATCGGTGGCGCCGCAGTGGGCGCATTCCTTGTTGGCAATGACATGAACACGATCAAGCACACTGGCGGCGACGTGGTGGCGGTCTTCAAAGGCGTCAAGTGGAAGAAGTCGGATTACCAGGACCTGCTGTGCCTGATGCACGAATTGCTCAACCTGATGAAGCAGAATCCGGTTGAGCTGGAAGGGCATATCGAATCTCCCGAGGAGTCGAGCATCTTCTCCAGGTATCCAAAAATTCTCAAGGACCACTACGCGATTGAGCTTATCTGCGACACCCTCCGTTCAATGATCATGAATTTCGACAACGTGCACCAGGTTGAGGAGCTCTTGCAGAAACAGATTGAGCAGCTCGCTGAGAACAACCTTCACGGATCGCACGCCCTTCAAAACATGGCAGATGCGCTTCCGGCGCTAGGGATTGTTGCTGCCGTTCTGGGGGTTATCAAAACGATGGCGTCAATTGACAAGCCGCCGGAAATTCTTGGTGGCATGATCGGCGGCGCGCTTGTTGGTACTTTCCTCGGCGTGTTTCTCGCGTACGGGGTCGTCGGGCCATTTGCCACCAAGGTGAAGGGGGTTCGCACCGAAGAACATGCCTTCTACACAATGATCGGCGAGATCCTTGTCTCCAACCTGCACCTCAATCCGGTCAGTATTTGTGTGGAAGTCGCGCGGCGTCATGCGCCAGCTCGGGTTCGGCCGTCGTTCGATGAAGTTGAGCAGGCGTTACGTGAGGCGAAAAAGGCGGCATGAAACACTACCTCTGGATCCTCTTTCTCAGCGTCTGCCTGGTTCCCCAGGCGATGGCGGTTGAGCCGGATTCAGCAGGAGCGGAGAAATCGGCACGCAAATCGGACCTCTCGTCCGATCTCGATTCTTTCGTACGTGGTGCCATCAGCGAGGGCTTGTTGACGCCAGCGGGCGACAAGCAAGCGGAACCTGCCGGGCCGTCCAAATCCGAACATCACGTGACGGCGCCGAAGGAGAACACAGTACCGGATCAGGCGCCCGTTGCCGAGGAGCGCTACAGTGCCTGCGACGGCCCCTACGCGCTCGACTTGACGAGCTTGCAGGAGATCGGACGCTACCAGGAACTGTATTCGATTCGGGAGAAAGTGGGCGCCTCAACGAATGGTGTGGTCTTGCCTCTCGCGCTCAGTGAAATGGCCAAGGCGTATATCGCTCTCGGCCTGTACCCCGAAGCGATCATGAGTCTCAAGCGAACGCCGGGCGCGGAGTTTACACCCTACCGGAAACTGGCAATGCTCATGGAAAACCGGACCAAGCCCGATGTAGGCTTCTTCCGGGAGATGGCCTCCTGCCAGAAGGATGCAGGGCTTTGGCTGGCCCTTGCCCAACTCGTCGCCGGACAAAGCGAGGGAATTCAGAGTCTGGAGGATGGTCTCACGGGATTCCGCTTGCTTCCTCTCCAGTTGCGGATCGACTACGCCGCTCTCAGCATTCCCGAACTCGAGCGTCTCGGCGAGAAGGCGCTGACGCGAAAGCTGATCGCGGACTTTAGCGACGAGCAGGTGGCAAACTCTTCGGAACTGCAGTTTGTGAGTGCCCTGGTCAATCTGGATAGCGGGGATTCTGCTGCAGAGCGGACAGTTGTCGCTTTCCTCAGTCACCCCCAGTTTCAGGAACCGGCTTTGGCAGCCATGTTGCGCCGAAAAAGACCGATGGATCCTGCATACGAAGAAATCCTGCTTGGCGACCTGATGCAAAAATTCGGGCAGGACAACACCAACGACAAACACCTCGCGGCCAGCCTTCAGTTTGCGCTTGAGGAATTGAGCGCCCGGTCCCGCTACGAGCCAATTATGAAGCTTGCGGAAATGCCGGCACTCCAAAATCCGGAAGCCCAGGCAGAGGTGAGGCGTCAACTCGTATCGAGCCTCGATCGCGACCTGGACGGAGATGACCCTCTGCGCAATCTTGCGGCGATCAGCGCTTTGGCGGGCGGCGCCGAGTTGCTCGAAAACGAACCGAGCAGGGACCGCCTGTTCAACAAGGCAACAGAACGCGCCATCCATTTTGGATTTGGGGCGATGGCCGGTGACCTGTCGACCAAATCGATATCGAATGAAGACATGACGCCGCAGGTGGCGAGCCTCGCGTTTCGGCGCCAGGACTACCCGGCGGTCTATGCGCTTGCCGACGCGCATCCTCGAAATGAGCGGATTAACCTGCTTGCAGCAAAAAGTGCGATCAAGGAGCAAAAAGTAGACCTGCTCAACAAGATCGAGAAACGTTTGCCGCTCGAGCCTGCGACAATTCTGGCGCTGATCGAACAGGATGCCGTGTCGGGTCACTGGATCGTGTCAGACAGGATTTACGACGCCGCCAGCCAACTGACAGGCGACGAGCACGAGCTACGTGTCGGGCGCGTGGTTAGCTTGAAACAAGTGGCCCGGGGCGAAGGTCCGCCAATGGAGGCGATGCCGATCTCCCGTGTGGTCGACTTGCTCAATTCCACACCTGCGTCATCCTCAGGAGGAAGCAACTGATGTCCAATGCGATTTACGCCACCCTCGCGCGCCAGCATGGCCTCATGCAGGAAATGCAGGTTGTTTCCAACAATCTCGCGAACTCGAGCACCACCGGTTACAAGTCCGACCGGGCGATATTCGCGGAATTTCTCGTGAATTCCGGGCCAGGAGAGCTGTCGCTTTCGATGGGCGCGCTTGCCGGACATGCCTTCGAAATGGAACAGGGCGGCTTGAAAACCACAGGCGGCCAGTTTGATCTTGCGGTCCAGGGCGACGGCTTCTTCACGGTTGAAACGCCGCAGGGACCGCGCCTGACCCGGGCGGGCCATTTCCAGCTTTCGGCGGACGGCACGCTGATTGACATGATTGGAAACAACGTGCTCGGAGCCGGAGGAGGCCCGATCGTCATTCCCCCGGAAGTGAGCCAGATTTCGATCTCGGGCGATGGCACGATTTCGGCCAATGGAGAACAGCTTGAGCAGATCGGCATCGTGACCGCAGACGGTGCTCTCATGCGCGATTCGAACACCTATTTTTCGGCGCCGGATGGTTTCAGGAATGCCACAGACTTCAACGTGGTTCAGGGCGCATTGGAGCAATCCAACGTGTCACCGGTCCTTGAAGTCGCCCGGATGATTGAAGTGCAGCGCGCCTATGAAGCCGGACAAACGCTCCTCGAGCGAGAAGACCAGCGTGTAGGACAACTCATATCCACCGTTCGCGAACGATAATCGCGAAAACTGAACGAAGGAGACGAACATGAAATCACTACAGATCGCCGCGACAGGAATGGCCGCGCAGCAGCTGCGTGTCGACGTCATCTCAAACAACATCGCCAACATGAGTACGGCAGCTTATCGGCCGCGCGTCGCTGAATTCTCCGACCTGATGTACCAGCAATACCTGACCCCGGGCACGATCACGTCCCAGGTAGGAACGGTTGTGCCAGCGGGTATCCAGATCGGTACGGGTGTCAGGCCGTCAACCGTTTCCATGGAGATCACGCAAGGCTCCATGCGCGAGACAGGATCAGAGCTTGATATTGGTATCGATGGTGCAGGGTTCCTGGAAGTCATCCTGCCATCTGGAGAGTCGGCTTACACGCGTGACGGCAAGCTCAATCGGAGCCCGGAAGGGGAGATGGTCACCATGGACGGCTATCCTCTGGCCGACGGCATCACGATCCCCAATGATGCGCAGAGCATTTCGATCAGCCGCGATGGCGAAGTCGTCGCCTATTTTGACAACCAGCCTGCAGGCCAGGCTATCGGTGCAATTCAGCTTGTGCGGTTTGTCAATGAAAAGGGCCTGGAAGCTGTTGGCGACAATATGTTCCGGGAAACCGCTGCATCCGGAACCCCCACGCAAGTGGTTGCGGGAACCGAAGGGGCTGGCTTTCTCAGGCAGGGGTATCTCGAAGAATCCGGCGTCGATGTGGTCAAGGAAATTTCAGACCTTATCGAGGCGCAACGCGGTTATGAGCTGAACTCGAAAGTGATCACTGCTTCCGATGAAATGCTCGCTGCCACAACACGGCTGAGGTAGCAGACATGATCATGCTGGTCGCACTTGGACTTGGTGCCATCGCGGTAGTCACCGACGCGTCGTCGCTTGTCGCCGCAGAAGTCATTCGCGCTGGCGATCGGGTCTCGGCAGCCAATGCCGTGACTGATGCCGGATCGGCGGCTGGCGCCGGTGAACCGCTCGTGGGGCGCGAAGTGCGCCGCACGATCTATGCCGGTCAGACGATAACCGCCGACAATACGCGCCCACCCATGCTGGTGAAGCGCAACCAGGTTGTCACGCTGAAGTATATCAATGGAGCGCTTGAAATCACCACGACAGGCCGGGCGATGGGCGAGGCGGGTCTCAGCGAAACGGTGAGTGTGCTCAATCCGGACTCGCGGCAATTGGTGCAAGGGATCGTTCAGGAAGGTGGATGGGTGTTGGCACAATGAAAATCTTATTCTCAACGACAATTCTCGCGACGGCCCTGACGGCCTGTGCAAGCGGATCACATTCCGGGCCTGCAGTTGAACACGCTGTCTATTCGGAGTGGGCAACACCCGTTGCCGAACTGGATACAGACCGTGATCCGAATCCATCCCTGTGGGCGACCTCGCCTAATGCGCTGCTCAGCATGCGGCGGGCCAAGGAAGTCGGGGACCTGCTGACTGTCGTCGTGGAAATGAACGACCAGGCCAGCCTGAAGAGTTCGCTCTCCCGGGACCGATCTACCGCCGAGGACTTCAGTGTGGATGCCCTGTTCGGCCTGCCGAGCGTCATCAACAACGCCTTGCCCGGATCAGCGAACGTTTCTCCTGCGGTCGACTTCAATCGAAACTCCAGCCTCAGCGGGAGCGGAGCAATCAACCGTGCCGAAAAGATCGCGTTCACGCTTGCGGCACGTGTTGTCGGTCTGGAGCCGAATGGCAACCTCGTCATCCAGGGCTACCAGCAAACACGAGTTGGTAAAGAGGTTCGTTATTTGAGTGTCGCTGGCGTCATTCGCGCGCAGGACATCACCAGAACGAACACGGTTTCATATGAGAAAATCGCCGATGCGCGCCTTTCTTATGTCAACGAGGGCGACACGACAGGAGCGAACGGGCGCAAGATGGTTCCCCGGCTTCTCGACAAAGTCCTGCCTTTCTAGGATATCCTCATGAAGAACATCATTGCTGCCGTGGTTGTCGTCGTTTGTATCGTTATTGGCGGTATTGGTGGAAGCTTTCTCAAAAGCAGCTCCGGCGCATCGTCTGGCAAGGACGGCCATGCGAAGGAAAAATCTCATGAGGCCAAGAAGGAAAAAGGCGGGCACGGATCCGACGAGGCATCCAAGGACAGCCATGGCAAGAAAGACAGTCACGGCAAAAAAGACAGCCACGCCAAGAAGGATTCGCATGGCGGCGACTCTTATGGCGCGTCATCGTCGGGTGTCGAATACTTCAAGTTCAGCCGCGAATTCGTTGTTCCCATCATGCAGGACAACAAGGTTACAAGCCTGGTAATCCTGAATATCAATCTCGAAATCGATGCCGGTGGGTCGAACAAGCTGTTTTCCATGGAACCCAAGATTCGCGACAATGTCATGACAACGCTGATCGAACTCAGCAATGACGGCAACACGCTCGATTCCATCGCGACGCTAGAGAATTACGAATCGATCCGGGCGACCGTGCTTTTGAACCTTCAGAGGATCTTGCCGGATGGCATCCGGAACGTGCTGATTGTGGATATGGCCAAGCAAAATCTCTAGGGTGGCCGATCAGCTGGTTATGAACTGCGGTGCAATCGTTCCGTAATATTCGTTGTTACGATAGATTTCGACACCGAATTGATACTGGCCCTCAGGGGAAATTTCGCCAGTGTCCTGATTGCGTCCGTCCCAGCTATATTCTTCAGCATCCGGATCGAGCGCCTCGGTCCACACGACTTCGCCAGCGTCATTCTTGATGGCAAGAACGGCCTGGTCAGCTTCTTCAGGAATGCCGACGGTAAAGTCTACCGCTTCGCTGGAGAATGGGACCCATGACGTCTCAACTGAAACTGTTTGCCCGATCCATTGGCTTGCGGCGATGGCATAGAGGTCACTCATCTTGGCAGCGATAGTGTCGAGGCTGCTATTGGATTTGACGCTTTGTTCAAGCGAGGAGAAGGTCGCCAATTGCTCGACGAACTGTGTCGAATCGAGAGGGGCCAGCGGATCCTGGTTGCGCAGCTGGGCTGTCAGCAGTTTGAGGAAGCTGTTGAACTCTGCGCCGATAGCGGGCTGCTCGGTTGGTGCGGTCGCAACGTTGGCTGGGGTGCTTCCGGCGGGTGAAATGCTGGTCATGGATGTTACCCTTATAACTTGATATTGAGACCGCCGCCTGTCGCGGCGCGGGTTCGGGAATTCTGTGCAGCGACCATGGCGGTTGCGGCCAGATCTTTATCAGAAGCGGCGTCACCGTCGATCCGGGCGGCATTTGCGGCCTGTTTGCCCGGATCCTGCTGGGCCTGTTGGTGCTGTTGAAACGACATGTTCTGACTCGACAAGCCTTGCCGCTCGAGCGCGTTGACCAGTTCAAAGTGCATTGCGCGCAGCTGGCGAAGCGCTTCCGGCGTTTCGCCGGTAACGGTCACGTGCTGAAGCCCGTTTGCATCGAACTTGAAGTCGATCGATATGCGGCCGAGCTCTGGCGGGTCGAGCTGGATCATGATCCTGTCCTTCCGGTCCTCCGGAGCGGCGATCGAATCAGAAATTATCTCGACGACTTGCGCGGGTGAGGCGGAAATCAGGCTGTGGGTCGCGGTCATCGCGCCAAGAACGGGAGAGGCTGGCGCCTGTGTGTTTGGCGCCTGCGCCAGTCCCGGTTGTGTCGAAATTGCCATGTCCTGTGGCGTAACAGCCTTCGCGCTTGTGGCAGGCTCTGTGGCCGCGCCTGGCGTTGGCGCCCGCGCGGCCGACGTCAGCTGATCAGTATCGCCCGTCTGGATATCGCCGTGGGCCGATTTCCTGGCTGGCTTGTCGCCCTTGGGGGAAACCGCTTCGCCGACCAGCGTAGACGCCTTGGATGTGGAAGGCGTGGATGTAACCGCACCTGATTTGTCCGAAGTCCTGGACGTCGGCTCGGCACTTGCTGCCGCAGGGGCGACCGCGCTTGCGAGCGCCGCTTGAGACGCGGGATCGGCGGTTCTTGGTTGTCCGGCAATATCGGCCTCTGGGGGCCTATCTGTGCCCGCATCCGGCGGTGGCGCCGCCTTGGCCGGAGCTGGTGCCGGCTCCGAAGCGGCTGGTGTCACGGCGTTGGCACGACTATCTGAACCTGACCCGTCTAGGGTAGCGAGGTCTTCCGGTGGCCTGTCCGGTCGGTCAGCCAGTTGCTCAAGGCGCGCTTCAGGTATCTCGGTCGTTTCAGGCGCGGCTTGTTCAAGCGTTAGCTCGGGCAATTCGGTGGCATCGGTCGCCGCTTGTCGGGGGGCGCCTTCAGGCGCGTCGACTGTATCTGTGGCCAGCGGGACAGCCGGAGTTTCGGGCACGTCGACGGTTGGCACGGCCTGGCTGTCTGAGGCCAGTAGTGCGGCGTTGTCTATAGTTGCCAGCGTATCGCCTGGAGGAGAGTCGCCGGCCGGCTGGGAGTTGATCAGGATGGCCGCTGCAGAAACCTGTCCGGCATCCGGCCGGCTGAGCAAGTCGGGTTCATCGCTGTCGCCCTGGTCTGTCTCCAGCCCTGAAAGGCTTTTCGCAAAATCAGCGCCCTTGCCACTCGGGCTCGGTTGCTTGTTGTCGGATTCAGGCGATTGGCGTGCCGGCCGGCTTGAAAAAATCGTTTCGAGGGTGAATGCCATTTTTTACCCGTTGGGTTAAGCGTTAACCGAATAAAAACCACGCCGCGTAAAAAGTGCGTTAATAATCGAAGCGATTTCGTTCACTTTTTCAGTTTTGTTTGACCGCGGAGTGTTGAATGACAGGACCAGCGTCTTTTCCCTCTATTGGCGCGCCGGCATTGGCGCCCGAGCATCGCCCTGACATCCGGAATCTCGGACGCGATGAAATATCTGATATCGGGCAAAGGTTCGAGCAGATGCTCTGGGCTGAGATGCTCAGCCATGCCGGGCTGGACAAGGCATTTGAGCAGGGCGGAGGAGAGGCGGCTTCCGCATTTTCCCGGTATGTGGTTGAGGCCGTCGCGAAAGATATTGCTGCGACACATCCGCTAGGCCTGGCTGAAGCCGTTGAACGAAACATCACCCTAGTTCCTCAGCCACGCATGGACAAAACAACGTGAATGACAATGATTTCAGCGTTCAGACCACCCGTCTGAAGGAGATACTGCTCAGCGAGAAAGAGTTGCTGTTGACCGGACGCGCGCGGGAAGTGGCTTCGCTTGTCGAAGAGAAGATGGGGGCCATGCAGGACCTCGAGACCTATCTCGCAAGCCGGGAGCCTGCCTCGCTCACGAGCGAGCATCGTGCGCACATAGAAACGATTGTACGCTTGTCGAAGGAGAACTCCGTTCACTTCGAAGCCGTCCGAAACGGGCTACGCCATGCGATCGAAAGACTCGAGACGATGCATGGCAGTGTATATGTCGGATCCTACACCCAGGACGGCAGTAAAATTCCTTTCACAGAGGTTACGGGTCAGTTCCGCAGAAAAGCCTGACCAATTAACTTAATCTACACAATGGACACCTAAGGATCACCTTAACAACCAAGATTGGTTGGCGGTTTTACCGCTGTCAGGACGACGCGTGTTTGATCAATTCTGCGACCAGGTCGCGGAGAACATTTTAGAGGTAACAAACTGTGTCCAGTATTCTTACAAACAACAGCGCGATGCTCGCGCTCGACACCCTTCGCAACATCAACAAAAACCTTGCGACCGTCCAGAACGAGATCTCGACCGGTAAGAAAGTGTCGTCCGCCAAGGACAACGCTTCGATCTGGGCTATCTCCACGGTCATGTCGACAGACGTCGAAAGCTTCAAGGCCATTTCCGACTCGCTGAACCTCGGTTCTTCGACCGTTGGTGTGGCCCGGTCGGCTTCGGAAAAAGTCACCGAGAGCCTGCAGGAAATCAAGCAGCTGATCGTGTCGGCCCAGCAGAGCAACGTTGACCGTACCAAGATCCAGACGGACATCAGCGAGCTGACCAAAGGTATCGAAACCTACGTCGGCGCTGCCCAGTTCAACGGCTTGAACCTGCTTGACGGTAACTCGACGGCAGACGTCAACTTCCTGGCCTCGCTTGACCGTTCGTCCGGCGGCGTTGCTGCATCCTTCATCGCTGTTGAGCGTCAGGACCTGTCGCTGACGAACTCGGGCACGGCGGCAGTATACGGTGGCACGGGTGTTACCGATGTGTCGATCATCGACAACGGCGGCACGAATGCCGGCACCGGCGACTCAGTGGCTGATGGTGCTGCCCAGACTGTCACGATTGCATCCGTTGCCGATGGCCACAGCTATCGCCTCATTCTCGACGACTCGGCCGCGACCAACAGCCTTGGCCAGCGTACGTTTGAGTATGTTGCAGGCGCAGACGACAGCTTGAGCTCGGTTGCTGCCAACCTTGCTAACCAGATGTCGACCTTCCTCGCAGCGACGGGCGATTCGAACTACTCGGTGTCGCGTGTCGGTGAAGTCATCACCATCAACAACGATTCCGGTGGCGCTCTTGCGATCACGTCCGGATCGGCAACAGGTGGTACGGCTGGCGTCCAGACGGGTGGCCTTGGCAACCTGGCGTCCATCGATGTGACGACTGATGCTGGTGCAACCGCTGCCCTGACGGCCATCGAAGGCCTGCTGCAGACGTCGATTGACGCTGCTGCTGCTCTCGGTTCGTCGCAGAAGCGCCTTGAAAGCCAGGGCGAGTTCGTCTCGACACTGATTGATGCAATGACCTCGGGTATCGGTGGCCTCACCGACGCCGACATGGAAGCAGCATCTGCTAAACTCCAGGCTCTGCAGGTTCAGCAGCAGCTCGGCGTTCAGGCGCTCTCGATTGCTAACCAGGGACCGCAGGCACTGCTGTCACTGTTCCGTTAATACTAATCGGTGGCCCGGATGCATGATGCGCCCGGGCCATTTTTTCTTTGTCGCCAGGAGGGCGTTTTGCATAATTTGGCATATAAGGCTTACGGTCAGGTCCAACAGCGCACGGGCAGTGATAAAGGCATCGAGCATGCCCTCTTTGTTCAGATCACTGAAGCGCTTGAAGCCGTTGCCAATTCCGAGTCTCCGGAAGCCTCTGCCAAGGCCGATGCCATTTACCGAAACCAGCAATTGTGGACGCTGCTAGCGACTGACCTGATGAACCCGGCCAATGCGTTGCCGGACGAGCTCAAGGCCAACCTCCTCCAGCTTTCGAAATTCGTACAAAAATCCAGCATGCAGATTCTCTCGGGCGACGGCGAGATCGCCGACCTGATCGAGATCAACAAGCCCATCATTGCGGGACTGGCCGGCCCGGCCCAACCCGAGCTGCAAGGTGAGGCTGCCTGATGTCTGGACTCGTACTCAAAATCGCTCCCGGTGAACGTTTTATCGTCAATGGCGCCGTCCTGGAAAATGGCGACAAGCCCGCGCGTATCCGTATCACGGATAGTGATGTTAGGGTGCTGCGCTGCCGCGATGCCTTGCGGCCGGAAGACGTCAACACACCCTGCAAGCAGATTTATTACGCCGTTCAGTTGCTCATTACAGGCGACCTTGAAGAGCTGGGGACATTACCGGCGATTGACGACGAATGTGCCAAACTGCTGGATATTTTCAAACCGATCAACGCGGAACTCATTCCGGCGCTTCGCTCGATGGTCAGTCGGGGCAACTATTATTCCGCGCTCTGTCACCTCAAGCAGATCATGGTCATCGAGGACCAGCTTCTGGCCCGTGCCAACAAGTCTGGTGCACTCGCGGTAGATACGAAAGTCGCCTGACGGATGTTTCAGCCCGTCATCCCCCTGACCGGCAATGGAGGATGGAAATTCCTCGAGGCGACCTATGACCGCCAGCTGGAGAGCCATTCCAAGTCTCCGCAAATTCGTCTTGACCGGGACTATCTCGTAGACAAGTTTTCCGAACCAGTGTCCGTCGAGAGCTTTCTCGACGATCGGCGCCTGCTTCGCGTGGCGCTGACGGCGTTCGATCTTGGCGGTGAAGAGTGGAAGCGCGGTTTCATCGACAAGGTGCTGGAAGAATCAGTGGATCCGGAGAGCACATTTCTCGCGCGGCTCAACAACTCGAAATACACCGCGTTCGCCAAGGCCCTGAATCCCGTGGATGGGAAAATTTCCCTGACCCCTGCCGCACTGACGACAATGGCCGCGCAATTTGAAGCCAACTCTTTTGAAGCGGCTGTCGGCGAAGTCGATGACAATATGCGACTCAGCCTGAACTACAGGTCCAGTATCGGTAGCATTGCCGGAACCGGCTCAAGCGAAAATACAATTCTGTTCCGGATTCTCGGCGACGTGCCGACGCGAACCCTGCTGGAAGGCGCGACCAACCTGCCGACAGATATCCGCAAGCTGACGCTTGAGCGTCAGGCTGAGATCCTGAAGGAGCGCCTCCAGAGCACTTTGGGAATCAAGCACATGTCCGAGCTGACATCTGCCGAGAATATCGACAAGGTCATCCAGCGCTTTCATGTCATGGAATCCATTTCGCAGAATGCAGCCAGTTATTCGCCAGCATCTTCTGCACTGACGCTTTTGGGCTACAGCAATGGCGGTCTCGGCAGCTTGGGTAGTCAGAACCTGTTCCTAAGCCTGCTCTGATTCCTCCTCTATCGGCGTGGCAGGCAGGGCTTGCGCAGCCAGGCTCCTTTCAGTTCGGAGTATTTCGCGAAGCCGCTCAAATGCAGCTTCGATGCCCTGATCATTCGGCGTCGCGGCAAAATTATCGAGAAGGGAATAGAGCGCAATTGCCCTGTCGGCTTCGGCATCCTTGCCGAATTCGTAGAGGTTTGCCCGCAGCATCGGCGCAATCTCCTCGTATAGCGCAAACATCCGGCGGCATTCGCGAATGAGCACGTTTTCGTCCTCGGTTGCTGCGTGTGGCAAGCTGCGCGAAACGCTGCGCAGTATATCGATGGCCGGATAACGGCCGCGTTCTGCAATTTCACGCTCCAGGATGATGTGGCCGTCGAGAATGCCGCGGATCATGTCGGCGACGGGCTCTTCCATATCAGACCCGGCGACAAGCACAGAATAGATCGCTGTGATGTCGCCCTTGCCGTCTGTGCCCGGCCCGGTCCGTTCTGCGAGTTCGGCAATGACGCGGACAGTTGACGGCGGAAAAGCATTGAGGGCCGGGGTTTCGCCCGCAAGAAGGGCGGTTTCGCGATGTGCCTCCGCGAACCGGGTGATGGAATCGAACAGGAACAATACGTTCAGGCCCTGGTCGCGGAAATGCTCTGCAGCGGCCATCGCGCAATAGGCCGCTCGCTTCTTCGCGCCGGGAGGCTCGCTGGCAGTCGCTGCTACGACGACTGTCTTCGACATGATCGACTCAGGAAGAATGTTGCGAACAAATTCGTTCACTTCCCGGCTGCGCTCGCCGATCAGTGCGATGACCACCCTGTCGGCGTCCATGCCGGCGGCCAGTGATCCGAGAAATGTGGATTTCCCCACGCCCGAACCCGCAAACAGTCCCAGTCGCTGTCCGCGACAAATGGGCAGCACCGTATCGGTGACCATCCACCCGGAAGCGAGACGCGGTCCAATTCCCCGCCGGGCGTGCGCAGGCAACGGTGCTGCCAACAGTCTGCGCGACGCTGTCGACCCCGATGCCGGAGGGCTGTCGCCGCTCGTCAAGTCGCCGCGATAGTTAATGATCTGCCCCAGCCAATGGTCCCCAGGCTCAATCCTGGCTTCCTGCTCGATCTGCACGGCGTCACCGATACGGATGGCGTCGCAGGGCGAAAACAGGAGCGCCGTCACGCTGTCACCTGATACGGTCAGGATTTCACCAAGAACCTTTAAACCCTGTTTTTCAATGATAATTTCGTTTCCAACGCCCGCAAGTTCGCTGATTCCGGCGATCTTGATCACGCCCGGCGCCACATCCGTGACGGTGCCCCAGAGCCGAAACAGCTTCAATGATGATGTGGATGCGACCATCTGCATGGAAACAGTCCTTCACATGTAATTAACCCTTTCTTTAACATATATTATCAAACCTTGTGATGCGGTTAACTAAAGTGAATCGATCATGCTATCCGAACTTCCAATGTTTCAGGTTCTCGGCGCCATGGCGCGCCATGCGGCAGAAAGCCAGAAAGTCAGTGCGACCAACATCGCGCATGCTGACCAGCCCGGCTACAAGGCTACCAAGCTCGAATCGTTCGAAAGTTTCATGGCTCGCGCAGCCTCAGGAAATTCGCCAGACGGGATGTCGATGGCGTTCCGGACAATCGAAACGGACACGGTCGGATCGCCGAATGGCAACACGGTCAGCCTTGAGCAGGAAATGCTCAATTCAGCCGATGCGATGAACCAGCACCAGCTCGCACTGACTGTCTATACGAAATCGCTCAACCTGTTGCGCACGGCAATGGGCAAGAGAAGCTAAGGGAAGAAGACGATGAATCCTCTCAAGGCCATTATGCAGCAGGCCGTTTCTGGGATGCAGCTTGAGACGCAGCGAATCACCGTTGCGGCCGAGAACATCTCCAATGTCGATACGCCCGGCTACCAGAAAAAAATGCTCCTCATCGAGCCACAGGGCACATCGGCCGACCAATTCGCGGCGATGAAGCAGATACTCGACGAGACCCCCGGTCAGCGTGACTATAATCCGTCCCACCCCATGGCTGACCAGGACGGCTATGTGACGATGTCGAACGTGTCCCTGATCATGGAGATGGCCGACCTGCGGGGCGCCAATCGCACCTATGAGGCTAATCTCAACGCGTTCCAGCAGGCGCGTTCGATGTACACATCCCTGCTTGATATCCTGCGTCGCTAGAGAGGCAATGTGAAATCATGTCTACAGTAAGTTTCAATGCCTACACGGCCCTGAATACCACGCGACCGGCGGATACCGCCAAGGATGTGGGAAAGGCCGGTGCTGGCAAGAATCTCGTTGCCGAAGGGGTGCAGGATTTCCGCGCAGCCATGCAACAGGCTGAAAATGCCGCGATGCAAACGGCCGTTTCGGGGGCAGATCCCCATGCCATGGTGACTGCGCTGGCAAATGCCGAAATGATGCTGGATGCCGCTGTCACCATCCGGGACAAGGTCGTCGAAGCCTATCAGGAACTGCTGAGAATGCCTGTTTGAGGCCGGGAGAGCGTTATGTCCGAAGCAGAAATCTTCGAGGTATTGCGCGCTCATATCTGGGCCGCGGCGATGATGGCAATGCCGATTCTGGCGGTCACGCTGGTCGTCGGTTTTGCCATTGGCCTGCTGCAGGCACTAACGTCCATCCAGGAAGTCACCCTGACCTTCATCCCGAAGATCCTGGCGGTAATCATCGTGTTTTTTCTTTCGCTCGGATACATGACCAGGATCTGTGTCGACCTGTTCAATAATTCGGTACTGCCGCTCATTTCCCAATAGGTCGCCCCGTGGAGACATCAAAAAACTTTGGTCTGGCCCGGCCAACTTCGCTGCTGGCCATAGGCTTGATGCTGGTCATCCTCGTGATGATCCTGCCGATCCCCGCATGGGTGATGGATGTCGGGCTGACCATGTCGTTCGCCTTCGCAATCCTGATCTTTGCGACCTCGGTGTTCATTGAGCGGCCGCTGGATTTCTCGTCCTTCCCCAGTGTGCTCCTCGCCTCCCTGATCCTGCGCCTGGCGCTGAACGTCTCCTCGACAAAGCTGATCATCGGTGAAGGCCATACAGGAACCCAGGCAGCGGGCGGGGTCATCGAGGGCTTCGCCATGTTCATCATGGGCGGCAATCTTTTCGTTGGCCTGGTCGTGTTCAGTGTTCTCGTCATCGTCAACTTCATGGTTATCACCAAGGGTGCCGGGCGCATGGCCGAAGTTGGTGCGCGGTTTGCGCTCGACGCCATGCCTGGCAAACAGTTGGCAATCGACTCCGACCTTGCCGTAGGCGCCATCACGCACGAAGAGGCGAAGAAGCGGCGCCAGAAGGAACAGGAAGAAGCCGCATTCCTCGGCTCCCTCGATGGTGCATCGAAATTCGTCAAGGGCGATGCCATTGCCGGCCTGCTGATCACGGCCCTGAACCTTGTTGCCGGAATCGGCATTGGCCTGACCGTCCATCATCTGAGCTTCTCCGAAGCCCTGAGCAATTACTCCATTCTTACGGTCGGCGACGGTCTTGTGTCGCAGGTTCCCGCAGTCATCGTGTCTGTGGCATCCGCCCTGCTCCTGTCGAAGGGACGTGAGGAAGGCGCAATCGACCTCGCACTCGTGGCACAGCTTGGCAGTAACGTGGCAGCGCTGATGATCGTCGCCGGAATCCTGTTCGTGTTCGCGCTGTTTCCCGGCCTGCCTTTCGTGCCATTCATGCTGGCGTCGGCGGGCTTTGCGACGGCGTCGGTCCTTGTCCGGCGGAAGGGCCGCGAAGCGGAGGCAGCGGCCGAGCAGCACCCTGAGCCGGAAGTGGACGAGCCTGTAAAGTTTGGTGATTCGATCCATTCCGACGAGATCCACCTGGAAGTGGCGCCCGATCTGGTGAACCTCGTTCTTCTCGGCGAGAACGGGTTCGAAAGCCGGATTCACAAGATCCGCCGGTATATTGCAGAAGAATATGGCTTCGTCCTGCCGGCGATCCGGATGACGGACAATCCGACCCTGAAGCGGAACGAATACCGGATCCGCATCCAGGGCGTTCGGCTTGATTCCGGCTTGCTACGTCCGGGCTCCATCCTTGCGCTCATGGAAGACGACCAGTCGCCGCAATTGCAGGGTGAAAAGGTCAAGGAGCCAGTCTACAAGGCCGCTGCCCGCTGGCTGCCCAACAGCAAGAAGCAGGAACTGGCCGCAGCCGGCATTCCCGTCGTCGAGCCGATCGAGGTTCTCGCAACTCACATGCTCGAAGTTATCCAGTCCAACTTCTCGCTGGTCTTTACCCGAATGGTCATGCTCGATACGCTCGATGCCTTGACGACGGTCAGCGACAGCGACCGGGCTGCTGCCAACCGCCGCTTCCTGGACGAGTATATCCCGGCGAAAGTTACGCCCGAAATGCTGCTGTCAGTCGTGCGCTTGTTGCTCGAGGAACGCGTTTCGATCCGCAACCTGTTCCTGATCATCGAGGCGATTGCCGAAGTCAAAGGCACGTCGCCGGGCCTGCCGCGAATTGTCGAGCTTGTGAGGCAGCGTCTCGCATTCCAGATCGTGGACCGCCTCCAGGATGAGCAGGGTCGCCTGCCGCTGGTCCAGCTGTCGACAGACTGGGAGCAGAAGTTCACCCAATATGAGGTCAACAATGAGAATGGCAGCAGCGACATCGCACTGCCGCCCGAAATGTTTGGCGAGCTGACCAATGAAGTGCAATCGAAACTGAACGACGCTGCGAAAAAAGGCGTGATCGCGTCTGTGGCGACCTCATCGCGGCGCAGGCGCTTCCTGCAAACCGTGCTCGCGAGCAAAGGCATCCGCAATTCGGTTCTGGCCTACGAAGAGATCACCGCAAAAACCAAGCCGTACATTATCGGCGTTGTCTGATGGCAGACCTTGCATCACTGGCGGGCCCGCTGACGCCCCTGCTGGCGATGTTTTTTTTGGTCGTGGCGCGGCTCTCCTTCGTCATCTTTTTCATGCCGGGAATCGGCGAGCAGGTCGTGCCGGTGCAAATGCGCCTGATGGTGCTGCTGGCCATCGCCATGGCGCTTGCGAGTACAGGTGTTGTCGCCGTCCCGTCCCTGTCGCCCTTGTCCGGCTATGGCGCGTTATTGCTGAGCGAGATTACAATAGGGTTCTGCCTCGGGGCCATCTTGCGTGTATCCGTTTGGATGCTCAGCATCGCAGGCACGATTATTTCGCAGTCGATCGGCCTCTCACAGCTTCTCGGGGTTGCCCTCGAGCGCGACGCCCAAAGCCTCACGGCAAGCATGCTTTCAATGGCCGGCACCGCGATCTTGCTGACGGCGGATTTCCATCTGAACGCCATCGCGTCTCTGATGCGTTTGTATAACGACATTCCAGTCGGCGCACTGTCAGCGCTCGATTGGGACCTGCTCATCCAGCGAAGTTTCTCGGCCGTGGGCTTTGCCGTCCTGCTGGCTTGGCCATTCGTTGCCGTCAATTTGCTGTACAATATCTGCCTTGGTTTCATCAATAAGGCCTTGCCGCAATTGATGGTCGCTTTTGTCGGTGCGCCGCTCATGATCGGAGGGGGCACGATCTTGTTTGCCTTGTCTGCCATCGGGCTGCTGGTTGTATGGAAAGACCGCGTCGTCCAGATCGTGGGATGGATGTAGGGTAGCGCATGGCCGATCAGGAACCCGATAGCGGCGAAAAGGAATTTGACGCCACCGATGCGAAGCGCCAGCAGGCGCGCGACGAGGGTAACGTTCCTCAGTCAAAGGAGGCGAACGCGTTTGCCCTGATCGCGGGCATTCTGGGCGCAGGAATCGTGTTGCAGGGCGTTGTCGGCAATTCGGTTTTCGATGACTTCTCGGGATTCCTCTACCACGTGGATGGTTACGCAGATGATGTGTTCACGGACGGGGGCGGTCAGACAAGGAGCTGGCTCAGCAGTTTGCTGGTGCGCTTCTCTGTTCTGTTTCTGATTATGGCCGCCGTCGTTTTGGTGGCGCTTGTCGTTCAGCGGTCGATCTCGTTTTCGTTCAAGAAAATCCAGATGGACATGAAAAAGCTTTCGCCCATCGAAAACCTCAAGAAGCGCTACGGAACGAGGGGCCTCACGGACTTCCTCAAGGACACGGTCAAGCTGGGATTCGCGGGTATCATTGCGGTTGTGTTCCTGTTCCAGCTGGCGACAGACTATTATGCCAGCAGCGCCATTGAGCTTGGGCATTTTGCGTCATTCACATTCAATCAGGCGCTCAAGCTGATCATGTGGTTCCTCCTGTTCCAGCTCGTGCTGGCTGCTCTCGACCTGCCGCTGCAGCGCCGCCTTCATGAGAACAAGCTGAAAATGTCCCGTGAAGAGATGAAAAAGGAAATGAAGCAGAGCGAAGGTGACCCGCAGCTGAAACAGCAGCGGCGCCAGGCCGGTGCCAAGATAACGCAGGGCCAGCAACTTCAGAATGTCAAGGATGCGACCGTCGTGATGGTCAACCCGCAGCATTATGCCGTGGCACTCAAATGGAATCCAGATGACAACCGGGCGCCGGTTTGCGTGGCAAAGGGCGTGGATCACCTTGCCGCGAAAATTCGGGAAATCGCGATTGCCAACAACGTGCCGATACATCGCGATCCGCCATCGACGCGCTCAATCTACAAACTCGTGGACATAGACGAGGAGATTCACCCCGAACATTTCGCAGCCGTGGCCGCCGCCATCAACTTTGTGGAAAGCGTGCGCAAGCATATGTGAGAACACCATGGCCAGACGCAAACCAGACCTGCAAAAGATCGTTTCGCTCAAACGTCAGAAGGCGGAACAGGATTTCCATCTGGCGCAACAGGAACGTGATCGGGTCGGCGCTGAAGCGGCGCGTCTCGAACAGGCGCTTCGGGAGCTGGATACTCCGCATGGCGAGCCCGGAACATTTCTGCTCTCACTGCAGCATGGTCACGCCAATAAACTGATCCACGATATCGAATCGCTGCGCGCGACGGTGATGGAAAAGGAGTCAGAGCTTCGCAGCGCCCATGATGTCCTGAAGCGAGCGTTCGATTCAGAGGACCGTCTGAAGCGCATGAAGAAATAGCGCGGCGCATCAGGGGGACTTTACCTGAAGCCGGCTTATGAGGCGCGCCTCAGGACCCATTCGGAATCTGAACCAGATGCCTTGACGGGAACGGGTGGCGGGATGGTTACAGCCCGGTCTCGACCGTTCCGCTTGGCGGCGTAGAGCGCCTTGTCAGCCCGCTCAAGGGCCGGGAGAATATCCAGGTCGGTCATTTCCGGCATGCTTATTCCGATGCTGACCGAAACCTTGAACTCGCATGCCTCGCCTGAAAAAGACAGATGGCTGATCGATTTGCGCAGGCGCTGGGCCAGGATCGCGGCCTGGTCCAGGCCCGTTTCGGGCAGGATGATCGCGAATTCTTCGCCGCCAAGGCGGCCGACAAGGTCCACGTCGCGCGTCCCTTCGGATATGGCGGCCACCAGTTGTGTCAGAACGTTGTCGCCCACCTTGTGTCCGTGCGTGTCATTTACGGCCTTGAAGTGGTCGATATCGATCATCAGGACGGAGACCCCCAGTCCGTGCCGTTTGGACCGCAGGACTTCCTGTTCGGCAAAGCGGAAAAAAGCCCTGCGATTGAGCGCCTTGGTCAGGGGGTCTGTCATCGCAAGGTCAAACAGGAAACACTTTTCCTCCTCCAGGCCGATCAGGTCGCGAACCGCGTATCGGCCTGCGCTTCGAACACATATGTCCCGGCTGACCAGCTGCGCGAAGCTGTCGAGAATCCTTACTTGCTCGGCACTCAGGTTTCGCGCCGTGTGATCGATCAGGCAAAGGGTTCCGAATCTCTTGCCATCGGGATCAGCCAGCGGGGCGCCAGCAAAGAAGACAATGTTGGCTGTATCGTTCAGCGCCGAATCTCGGCGGAAAAAGGCGTCTTCTCCGATATCCGGTACAACAAACGTAGAACTCGACAGGTTCGCCTGTGCGCAGAAAGCGAGAATCTGATTCAGGGAACCGGCTGCAACGCCCTGACTGGAACGATACCAGTGCCTGTAGCGTTCATTGAGCGCTATGACCACGATCGGAACATCGAAGACCAGACCGACGGTGCGCGAAATCTGGTTGGCGTCATAGGGCTCAGATCCGTTGAGAATCTGGTACCTGTGCAGAATTTCAGTTCTCAGGTTGTCGACCTGCGGTGGCAAATAGCTAAGCAATGTTCCCGTGTCCCCCCAGACATGTGAACTTGATAGTAGGAATAAAATGTTTCGCTGGGGTTATCTTATATAAGTTGTGCGAAAAAATTCGCTTGAGCGATACGCTGGCTTGATGGAGCCCGGACCGGTAAGGCAGGATAGGCAATTCGCCGCGCTCTGCTCAGGGCCTGGTGATCAGGTCAGGGCCACAAGCTCGCTGGCCCATTCCGGCACCACGTCACTTGCCTTGCCATAGCGCGCCTCGCTGAAAAAGTTCGCCCCGTCTGATGGCTCCAGATTGAGTTCCAGCGTCCGGGCGCCGGCACGCCGGGCCATCTGAACGAAGCCTGCAGCCGGGTAGACATTGCCACTGGTGCCGATCGACACGAACAGGTCGGCTTGCGAGATATCCGCTTCGATTTCTTCCATGTGAAGTGGCATTTCTCCGAACCACACAACGTGGGGTCGCATCAGACCGACGGCCTCACAGGTCGGGCAGGGTGTCGCCACGCTGATATCGCCCGGCCACGTCTCGACGGCCCCACAGGCCCCGCACCGGATCTTCAGCAGTTCGCCATGCATGTGCAGGACGTTCTGGCTGCCGGCCTGTTCGTGCAGATGATCGACATTCTGCGTAACCAGCGTGAAGTGCCTTCCGGAGGCCTGCATGGCCGCCTCCAATTGCGCAAGGGCCAGATGGGCCGCATTCGGCTCGGACGTTTTCAGCTGCGCCCGCCGTGCATTGTAAAATCCATGCACGAAGGCCGGATTGCGGGCAAATCCCTCCGGCGTGGCAAGATCCTCAAGCGGGTATTTGGTCCAGATGCCGTCCACATCGCGGAACGTGCCGAGGCCGCTTTCGGCGGATATTCCCGCACCGGTAAGCACAACGACACGGCGCTGCGCGTTAGCATTGGACATGTGGGAGGCCTCGTCATAATCTAAACACACGGTTAATTTAGGGGACCGGGGGCTACGTTGGCAATTGTAAGGGGACATTCTGACATGCTGCCGAACCTCACCAGGAAAACCACGAGACTCGCCTTGGGTGCTGCTATGGCCAGCTTGCTCGTGCTTGCGGCCTGCGACCAGCAGGGAACACGGCTTGAGCGCGCCCGTGAACTGGCAGATGCCACACTCGACCAGATTAGCGGCCGCGCGGTTGTCGAACCCGGCGCCGACCAGACATTACTTGCCGCCTCCGTCATGGACCGCGCCGTTGCCGGCACGTTGGTCAATGAAATTGCGTTCCAGGCGGAAAGCGAAAAGGCCATGTTCGCCATCGGCTCGATCATCGCCAAGCCGAAGGATATCCAGCCTGTCGCCTTCGACGAAGAAGACGCGCTGATGATGGAAGACGACGAACTGTTCGAGGAAGTCGAACCTGAAATGGCGATGGTTGAAGAAGCGCCCGCTGCAGCAGCTGGCGAAGCCGAAGCGCCGGTCGCCGCGCCTGCGCCAGCCGAAGCCCGGGGCCTGGTCCGGCCCGCGCGCCTCATGCCGACAGTCAAGCTGGACCCGAATGCGCCCCAGGAATCGCAGGAACAAATCGCCAAGGCGACCAAGGAGCTGGAACGCACGGCAGCCCAACAGCCTGCGCCGAAGCCGCGCACGCGCAGCCTCGCCCCTCGCTCGATGGAAGCAGTCCCGGAGACACGTCGCGTTGCCGCCAAGAAACTGGCCCGCCGGTCGCTGATTACGGGTGACGCGATCCGTAAGCAGCAGGATGCCAATTCCGTCATGCTGGATACGCTGTCAAAATACGGCATGGACGGCCAGGTCGCCCTTTCGCGCGAAGGCCAGATGGTGATCCAGATCGGTTCGGATGGTGCTGACCCGACGCGCTTTAGCCCGGAAGACGCCGCTGCCAAGCTGCAGGCAAGCTTTCTCGCGGTCGATGCCGGCGAAGGCTGCCCTGATACGGCCGATCTCGTGACCATCCAGTCGAATGCGGCGATGGCAACCGAATGTATCGTGAAAGACCTGCGCGCCTCCGGTCAGTTCGAATATGTCGAGAAGGATTTCATTTTCGAGAACCAGTTCGTGCGGCGTCCGCGCCCTACTGATCCCGGAACGACTCCCTCTGCGGGCACGGTTCCCGGCGACACGCCGGTAACGCCTGTCACGCTGACCGACATAACGCCCAATGACCCGCTGTGGAGCCTGCAATGGAATTTGCAGAACAATGGCACGGGTGATGGCGAATCGGCCGGTGGCGCGGGTTTCCAGGATTTCTGGACGCATCAGGCCAATGAAGGCTCGGACCAGGTCGTCGTGGCCGTGGTCGATACCGGCCTGCAGATGCAGCATCCGGACATCAAGGATTCGCCGAACGTGGCGGCCGGCTGGGACATGGTGTCCGATCCGCGCATGGGCAATGACGGCGATGGACGCGACAATGATGCGAACGATCCGGGTGATATGTGTGATCCCACACAGCCCTTCGCCGCCGATACGTTCCATGGCACCCACGTCGCCGGCACGATCGGTGCGGCTGCCTCCAACAACGGGACCGGTGTGGCTGGCGGTGCCTGGAACGTGAAGATTGTACCTGTGCGGGCGCTTGGCAAATGCGGTGGTCGCCTGTCGGACATCAACGATGCCATTCGCTGGGCCGGCGGCCTGATCCCAGGCGAAGATGCGCTTGGCAACGAGGTCTGGAACGACAATCCGGCGGACATCATCAACCTGTCCATCGGCCTGTTCGAGTTCTGCCCCGCCTCACTTCAGGATGCCATCGACTCGGTCACGGATCGCGGCGTGATCGTCGTGTCTGCAGCCGGCAATGCCCGCGTCTCGACGCAGTTCTATGCCCCCGGCGGCTGCCAGAATGTTATCACGGTGGCGGCAGGCGATGCCCGTGGCCAGATCGCGCCTTATTCGAACTTCGGTGACAACGTCACGGTTATCGCGCCGGGCGGCGACCTGACCCGCGACGATAATGGCGATGGCCGTCCGGACGGAGTCCTGTCGACCAAGGCAGCGACCAATTGCTACGATCCGGTCACGGGTGAAGGTGTCGACACCTGCTTCTATGCATACGAGCAGGGCACCAGCATGGCAGCTCCGCATGTCTCGGCCGCGCTTGCGCTACTCAAGGCGCGCCAGCCTGACGCGACACCGGCAGAGCTCAAGGCCACGCTGATCGCGGCGCTTGATACGCGAGAACCGCTCCAGTGTGCGGGTTCCTGTACCCTTTACCCCGGCACGACGCCGATCCCCGGCAGTTCCGGCATGTGCGCGCGACCGTGCGGCGGCTTGCTGAATCTCGCAAACGTACCGCCGCTGAGCACAGGGGGAGGGACTCAATAGGCATGGCAGGCATTCGCACCCCGTTTCATTTTGGTGGCCCGCTCGGTCTGGCAGGTCTCACTTTGCTTGCGGGGGCGACCGGCCTGTTTGTCCTGGCCGGGTCACCTGACAACGGCGATCAGCCGAGCGTCACCTTGTCCGGCGTGTCGGATGCGGTGTCGGCCTCACTGCCCGACGCCCGTGTCGACCGGGACGCCAATCCCCTGATCGGGACGGTTCCCGATGCGCCTGCGCCGCTTTCCCCTGAAGACAGTCCTCCACCTGACGGTCCTGCCGTTCAGCCTGCACAGGTGCCGCAAAGCGTCATCACTGCGCAGGCAACCGGCGTCGAGGTCACCTTCATCGTGCGTATCAAGGGGGCGCCGGAAATCGATTCGGTGGCACGCCTCTACAAGCGCGACCCGGCTGCTGCCGAGCAGGCTTTCGCTGACTATGTCCGGCGAACACCGGCGCTGGGGGATTTTGTTCTCGTCGGTGCCAGCTATTCCGGCGAAATCAGGCTTGCCTATCAAATGCCCCCGGGCGTGGAGCCAACTCGTGCGGCAGTCCGTGCGGTGCAGGAGAAAATCATGGCCGTCGACGGCGTCGCCTATGCTGATCCCGACTATATCGCCCATCCCGGAAAGGAAGACTGATAATGAACACGTCTGGCATGCTCGCCCTTGCGGCCGTATTGGCTTTTGCCCTGACCGGATGCGACCGTCTGAAGGGGCCAGACCCGGCCTCTGACACAACGGTCGCGTCGGCCCCGGACACCCCGGCCGACACCCCGCCTGCAGATCCCGGCATGCCGGTGCGACCGGAAGCTGTTGCCAGCACGGCCACGATTGATTGGGAAGCCGCCCGGCGCGACATGGCCTCTGTATCCAGCGAAGACCGCGGAGCCGGAACCTTCCAGGTCCAGTCCGGCGCAGAAGGTGCCCCTGTGCCTGTCCTGCTGCCTACCGGCATCGTCGTGCCGCAATCGGCCGAGGGCGGCGTCAAGTTCCAGCCGATGAGCGACGGCTATTTCGCCACCTATCCCGGTGTCGACTATGACATTGTCGTCAACGGTTCGAACGAAGTCGTCGGCGCTCGTGAAGCTGGCGATACGTCCGCCGATACGGAACCGGCCTTCGTCGCCACGGCGTCCGGCGCACAGGTCGCGTTCTCGCGCTATGGTGCAGACTATCTCATCGAGTTTGAATGCAAGAATGCCACGGGGGCTTCGCCCACCTGTATCGGAGAGGACGTGGCGCTCGAAATCGCTCGTAAACTGGTCATCGCGGGGACACGTTGATGCTGAAAAAGGCTTCGTTCATCCTGGCGGCCGTCGCGCTGACCGGTCTTGCCGGGTGCGACTTCATCCGCTTCCCGGGGGACGGCGGTCCGCCACCGAGCACCCCCGAACCCGGCCCGGCAATTCCCCCCGGCGCGCCCGGTCCGCCGCCGCCGGCTTCGCCTGTCGACAACCCCTACGGCGACACGGGAGATACCACGCCCGACACGCCGACCGATCCCGGCACGCCTACGACCGACCCTGTCTCGGCGGACGACCCGGCGACGCCGCCGGATACCGGTGCGGACGTCCCCGCCGATACGCCCCCGGTCAGCGACCCGGCAGATAACCTGCCGGATGCGACCGACACGCCTGGTTCCTCCGACACACCGACCGACCCCACACCACCTGCAGACGGCACCGCCGATACACCTGCAACACCCCCTGCCGACCCGGTCACACCCCCCGTTCCTGAACCGGCGCCCGATCCGGTGTTCAGCTTTTTTGCTCCCGGCGCGCTGATCCCCGGTACCGGTCAGGGCTCCGGCGACCAGATCGTCCATGTCCCCGACATGGTTTTCCCGATCGCGACGGCGCCGACCTATCTGCAATCGCAGGTCTTCACCTTTGGCGGCGGCGTAGGCGGCGGCGACCAGTGCGATCCGCGCAACTATGCCTACCCATGGCGTGACAATTTCTGCGAAACTCGCAGCGCCAATCGCGGATCGCCCTACTGCCCGGCGCAAAAGATCCATCAGGGCCAGGATATCCGTGTCGGCACTCCGGCCCAGTGCAACACCATGCGGTCCACAGCAAAGGCCGATCGCACACTGCACGAAGTGGTCGCCGTCGAGGATGGCGTCATCTCGAATGTCGGGTCCTATTCGATCAGCCTGCGTGCTGGTGGCCGCATCTACAAATACCTCCACCTGAACATGGCAAAGCTCAAGGTGAAGACCGGCGATGCCGTCACGGCGGGCCAGTCACTCGGATTTGTGTCGAACGATTTCGGCGGCTCGGCGACGACCTTCCACCTGCACTTCGAGATTGTCGAGAACACGGCAGATCACGGCTGGGCGCACGTTTCGCCCTACCTGTCTCTGGTCCAGGCTTATGAGCGGCGTGAAAACGGCCCCGGCGAACAGGTCGAGCAGAACGTCGCCGTTGCGTCAGCACCGATCGTCATTCCCGAAGGTATGGAAATCATCGAATAGGGTCAGGCCGGCCTGAAGGTCAGCGCCACGCCATTATTGCACCAGCGCTGCCCTGTCGGGGCCGGGCCATCGTCGAACACATGTCCCTGGTGCCCAAGGCAACGGGCGCAGTGGTATTCGGTGCGGGTATAGATCAGCTTGCGGTCCAGGCTCGTCATGATCGCGCCCGGCATGACATCGTAAAAGCTCGGCCAGCCAGTGCCGCTGTCGAATTTCTTGTCGGAAGCAAACAGCGGCAAGTCGCACCCAGCGCAATGATAGGTGCCCGCGCGTTTTTCTGTGTTCAGGGGGGAGGTGAATGCGCGTTCGGTATCTGCCTTGCGCAGCACCGAAAATGCCGCCGGTGACAGGCGCGCGCGCCAGTCGTCTTCGCTCAGCGCGCGCCATTCAGTGCCCGCGTAGGCGTCATCAGCGCTCTCGGCTTCGGATGGTTGCGGCTTGTCCGCGCCGGCGGAGGAACAAGCGGCGACCGCAACGGCAGCAGACCCGGACAGCAAAAGGGCGCGGCGGGAGAGGGCGTGATTCATTTGTCTCATATGAGTTGCCTAGCAACCGGCCCGGACACGTAAAACACACAAGGCCGTGAGCCGGTCAGGCGCCGTCTTCGACCCAAACCTCGCCATCAAGGTCGTCCAGCTTGCCCTGCAAATGTGCCCGGACATCCTGCACCGCCTGATTGTACACGGCCGGACCCATCGCGCTCAGCATCAAGTCGACAATCTCCCCGGCGCGGAATTCACTCAGCGTTTCGTCGAATTCGGTCTGGAATTTCTGCTGGACCAGACGGCACAAAGCATCGCGGCGCTCAGGGGTCAGCGAGATGGTTTTCATTTCTCCGGCTCATGGGTTGCCACCGGGTTGCGTCCGAAGTTCACGGCGCCGGAATCCTGACCGGCATCAATGATCGCCTTGCGGATCGTCCGGGCGCGGGTGAATTCGCGCATCAGCATGTCTCCGTCCCCCCAGCGGATGGCCCGTTGCAGCGCAGCGAGGTCTTCGGAGAACCGGCCGAGGCACTCGAGTACCGCGTCCTTGTTGGTCAGGAACACGTCGCGCCACATGACCGGATCCGAGGCTGCAATGCGCGTGAAGTCACGAAAGCCGCCGGCCGAATACTTGACCACTTCGCCCTGTTCAACCGTCTCCATGTCGAATGCAGTAGCGACAATGTTGAACGCGATAAGGTGGGGCAGGTGGCTGGTGATGGCCAGGACACGGTCATGCCGGGCCACGTCCATCGTCTCGACCTTGGCGCCCAGCGCCTGCCAAAAACGGGTTAGCGCATCGACTGCAGACAGATAGTCAGGCGAGGCATCGTCGCTTGGGGTCAGGATGTGCCAGGCGCCGCGGAACAGGGATGCGAACCCGGCTTCCGGGCCGGATTGTTCGGTGCCCGCAATCGGGTGGCCCGGTATGATATGGACGCGTCCGTCACCCGCAGCCGTCAGGGCCGCGGCCGCTTCGCCCTTCACCGAACCGACATCGGTCAGGATGGCGCCTGTCTTCATGTGCGGAACAGCGGCCGCTGCGACATCGCTGAGGGCACCGACAGGCACGCACAGGAATACGCAATCGGCATTTGCGATGCTGGCCGCCAGCGTATCCGCAACTGTGCCCAAGCCCAGCCCATTCGCCCGGTCACGCACATCATTGCTGGCATCATAGAGAACGACAGATCCTGCTGCACCATATTCGGCGGCGGCGCGGGCAATCGAAGCACCGATCAGGCCGGCACCGACAATCGCAATCGAGGGGAATACAGGGTCGGACATTCAACGCACTCTTGTTCAGGCAATCTGCGCTGCTCTGGTGTGCAAAGCGAAGGCCAAGGTCAAGGGTCGTTTGAAGTTAATCCGAACGGTTCGGCGCCGTGGGTGGTTGGCAGCGACTGTTTGGCGCGGCTGTTTCGCGTCGGTGAGGCATTACATATGCCCTTACGACGGAGACTGACATGGCAAAAACCACGCCCATCCTGGCCGGCCTGCGCCTGCGCTGCGGCAATTGCGGAAAAGGCAAGCTGTTCTCGGGCTATTTGAAGCTCAATTCCGCTTGTCCGGTTTGCGGCCGCGACATGACAGCCGCCGACACGGCGGACGGGCCTGCCTTCTTTGTCGGTTTCGGCGTGCTCGTTCTGCTCGCCCCGTTCCTGTTCCTGCTGCCGATGAGCCCGCTTCCTGGCCTGGCAAAGGTCTTCGCCTTTGCTGCGCTGTGCATCGTGCTTGTCGGCCTGTGCCTGGTCCTCCTGCCGGTCGCCAAGGCGGTGCTGCTTAATTTGCAGCTTCACCACGGCGCCGAACAGGTCACCGCCTCAGACATCAAGGATCGCTAGTTCGCCGCGCTCCAGCCGCCATTGCGGTGCAGGTTGCCCAGCAATTCCTCCGGGCGCGTGACACCGTGCAGCTTGTCGGCCGCGTCGGGACGGCCCAGTGCATAACCCTGCAGGAAGTCACAGGCCAGCAATTGCAGGATGGCGGCCTGGTCTTCTGTTTCGACGCCCTCGGCGACAACCTTCATATTAAGGCTGTGGCCAAGCGCGATGATCGATTTCAGCAATTGCCGTCCGGTCGGACCAATATCGAGCTGCTGGATGAAAGCCCTGTCGATCTTCAGTCCGTCGAACTCGAATTGCTGCAGGTAGCTCAGCGAAGAGTAACCTGTGCCGAAATCGTCGAGCAGGACCTGCACGCCCATTTCACGCAGACGCTTCATCGTGCGTTGGGCTTCGCCCGTATGGGAAATCAGCACCCCTTCCGTGATCTCGATATGCAGCAATGACGGGTCGATGCCATGGCGCTCAAGGGCGGCTTCGACGCTGCTGGCGAACCCATCGACGCGGAACTGGATCGGCGAGACATTGACGGCGATCGGGATGGTCTTCTGGCGGGTGATTTCCTGCATGGCCTGGTCAAGCGCCCAGGCGCCGAGTTTCGAAATCAGGCCACTTTCCTCAGCAATCGGAATGAACACACCCGGCGATCCCGCCTGGCCTTGCTTGCCCGGCCAGCGCATCAGCGCTTCTGCGCTCATGACCTTGCCGGTTCGGGCGCACACGAGGGGCTGGTAGACAAGCTGGAGCTGGTTATTCATCAGTGCCAGGTCGAGTTCCGAATTGATCGTGCGGCGCAGTTGCAGCACTTCATCCATCGCTGGCGAGTAGACACGAATACTATCCTGTTTTTCGCTCTTGGCGGCGAACATCGCAACATCCGCGCGGCGAAGGATTTCCGTGGCTGGCGTGTCATCCTTGCTGGCTGGCGCGATACCGATGCTGGCCTTCACGTTGATGACGTCGTCGCGGATGCGGAACGGTGCGTCCATTGCCTTGTCGATGGATTGGGCTGTTTGGGTCGCGCGGATCTCGGCATCGTCCCGCATGATCAGTGCGGCGAATTCGCCGTTGCCCACGCGCGCGAGAACGTCGGTTTGATGCAGGCAGCTCGACATCCGCATGGCCACCGCTCGCAGCAATTCGTCGCCGGTTTCATGCCCCAACGTGTCATTGACGACCTTGAACCCGTCAAGCTCGATGACCATGAGTGCGGAGTCCGAATCTTCAGATTTTAGCGCATCGTTCAACCGGTCATGAAGGGTTGCGCGGTTGGGCAGGTCGGTGATGGGATCTGTCGAGGACAACTTGCTGAACTGCTTGCGGACAATGCGCAGCTGTTCGGCATGCTGGGAGCCTTGCCACAGGATCAGCGCTGCTAGCAGGGCCAGCGCGACGTTTGCAATAAGGATAGCCGACAGCCCGCTCATGAGCGCGCCCGGTGCATGGAAGGGTGAAATGAATGGGGCATGGTAGAGAACCCGGTCCTCAAGTTAGGCCGCCAGTGTTACTGTCCTCAAGTGGACGAACGCTTTCGGCGCGCGACCAAATATGGCCGCGCGCGTTAACGCGCGATTTGTCATGATTTCCGGCGCCTTGGCGCCGGTCAGCCAGTCAGGGCCTGCTCGTCGCGCTCGCCTGTCCGAATCCGGACCACCGAGTCGACCGTGTGGACGAATATCTTGCCGTCACCAATCGTGCCCGTGTTCGCTGCGGAGATGATTGCATCCGAGAAACGATCCACATCCACGTCCGCGCAGGCGACCTCGACCCGCACCTTCGGCAGGAGACGGACTTCATATTCGGCGCCGCGATAGACTTCCGTCTTGCCCTGCTGGCGGCCATAGCCGCGCACCTCCGAGACGGTCAGCCCGGTTGCGCCCGCTTCGGACAGCGCGTCGATCACCGCGTCGAGGCGGCTGGGCTTGAAGATTGCTGTCACGAGTTTCATGGTCGACCGGCCTTCTGATTTGTGCACCTGCGAACGTACCCGTCGCATCGCTCGCGTCAATGCCTTTCGCGCCCGGAGCCTGTTGCAGGCTTGGTTATGCGCGCGCGCTCCACAACCGGCGCCACGGCGCCGCCTCCCGGAGAGGCATACAATCGCTTGACGGCTTCCACCAGAACGACCCCGCCCAGACCAGGCGTGATCAGGCGACCGATGGCGTCCCAGCCTTCGGCGGCAGCCGTTACCAGGCCTGTTGAAACCGGCGGCATGTACAACGCGCTCGAACTGGCCGTGACCTGGAACAGCCCAACCGAGAGCAGGTTCATCAGCTGGGCCCGGCTCCAGGGCCGTCCCTGGCCGAATGGTGTCCGCGTTGCCCGCGACCAGAGCCCTGCGCGGTTCGAGGCGGCCAGGACAATGCGCCCCTCCGGCGACATGACGCGCCAGACTTCGCGCAGGTAGGCGCGCGGATCGCCAGTTTCTTCCAGTCCGTGAAGCACGATTACCCGGTCGAACATGCCGTCCGGAAAGGGCAGGCGCAGGTCGCCCACGGATACGGCGGCATTGCCCCGTCCTGTCGGGTCCCAGTTCACCGGTCCATGATCGAATGGGACAGCTGCCACGCTGCGGCTCGGATGGTCACCGAACGTATCGAGCACCGGCAGGGCGTAGCCAAGCCCCAGCAGGGAGAGATTGTTCGCATCGCCCCACAGGTCGATGAGTTTGGCCGACAGGATGCGCGACGCCGCGCTCCCTAACGGGGACGCATAGAATCGTTGTAGCGTGACGGCATCCTGACGCATCGACTTCCCTGTGTTAGATCAAGGTCTTGTAACGACCCGTAACGGCAATGGAGACCCTAGAACATGTTCCAGATACATCAGTTTCCCTGCCTGAACGATAATTACGGGTTCCTCGCGCATGATTCCACCACGGGCGAAACGGCCGCCATCGATACGCCCGACGCGCAGAAATACCTCGCCGAGGCCGCCGCGAAGGGCTGGACGATCACGCAGGTCTGGAACACGCACTGGCATCCTGACCATGCTGGCGGCAACTTCGCCATCAAGGAAGCAACAGGGTGCACCATTACCGGGCCTGCTGGCGAAGCGGAGAAAATTCCCGGCATCGACCGTGCGGTGAAGACCGGCGACGTGGTCAAGCTCGGAAATATCGAAGCTAAGGTCATCGATGTGCCCGGCCATACGCTGGGCCATATCGCCTATCATCTGCCAACAGAATCCACCGCCTTTGTCGGCGATGCCGTATTTGCGCTCGGTTGCGGACGCGTATTCGAAGGCAATCCGGAAATGATGTGGCAAAGCCTGGAGCGGCTGAAGGGCCTGCCGCCCGAGACCGCGCTTTACTGCGCCCATGAATACACGGCCTCGAACGCGAAATTTGCCGTCACGGTCGATCCCGGAAACGCGGCGCTCGCCGCTTATGTGAATGAGATCACCGACAAGCGCGCCCGTAATGAGTGGACCGTCCCCACCCGGCTCTCGCGCGAACTGGCCACCAATCCCTTCCTGCGCGCCGACGACGCTGCCCTTCAGGCCGCCATGGGCCATCCCGGCGACGCGGTGGCGACCTTCGCCGAAATCCGTGGCCGCAAGGACCGGTTCTGATGGACGCCATTTCGGGAGACCTTGGCGCCAACGAGATTATCCGGATGCTCGGCCTGAAGCCGCACCCGGAAGGCGGCCACTATGCCGAAACCTTTCGCGCTCCCGCCATGCACGGCTACCGGCCTGCCTCCACCGCCATCTACTTCCTGCTGCAGGCGGACGAAGTGTCGGCCTGGCACCGGGTCGATGCAGACGAAGCCTGGTTCTGGCATGCCGGCGGCCCGCTTACCCTGACACTGTCGCCGCCAGACGGGAATGGTGCGAGTGCCTTCCAGCTGGGGCCAGACCTGCGCGCCGACCAGCGCCCGCAAGTGCTCGTTCCCGCGCACCATTGGCAAACCGCCGAAACGCTTGGCGCTTGGACGCTGGTCAGTTGCACTGTCGCGCCGGGATTCGAATTCAAGGGGTTCGAACTCGCCCCGCCCGGCTGGCGCCCGCGGCCCTGACGGTGCTTTCAGGCAAAGAAAAACCGGACAGCGCGGGGCCGGTCCGGTTCTTCCTGTTGCGCGTGATGCGTTCGGTCTAGCCCGCGATATATTGCGCGCCGTTCACCGTCATCGTGGCGCCGGTGATGAAGGCGGCTTCGTCGCTGGCAAGATAGGCGCACATCGAAGCAATCTCTTCGGCCTTGCCGAGACGGCCGACCGGGATGGTCGCGATAATGCCCTCAAGCACTTTCTCCGGCACGGCCTGCAGCATTTCCGTATCGATATAGCCCGGGCAGACCACGTTCACTGTGACGCCCTTCTTGGCGCCTTCCTGGGCGAGCGCCTTGGTGAAGCCGATCAGGCCCGCCTTGGCGGCTGAATAGTTTGCCTGGCCGAACTGGCCCTTCTGCCCGTTGATCGAGGAGATATTGATCACCCGGCCGAAGCCGCGCTCGCGCATGCCGTCCCAGACCTGGCGGGTCACGTTGAAGGCCGAAGTCAGGTCGACATCGATCACCTGCTGCCACTGGTCGAGCGACATCTTGTGGAACGGCGCATCGCGCGTGATGCCGGCATTGTTGATCACAATGTCGACCGGGCCGAGATCGGCTTCGACGGCGGCCAGGCCCTTGCCGACAGCGTCATAGTCGGCGACGTCGAACTTGTAGGTCTTGATGCCGGTTTCCGCTTCGAACTTTTTGGCCGCTTCATCATTGCCGCCATAATTGGCCGCAACCTTGAAGCCTTTTGCTTTCATTGCCACGCTGATGGCATGCCCGATGCCCCGCGTGCCCCCTGTGACCAGTACTGTTTTCGTCATGCCTGTTTTCCTCCGGCGTTAAGTTGCGTCCACTCGTAGCCTTCATGGGCCTGAGACTTCAACTAGGACATTGGTCACACGCAAATTCTGTGCAAACATTGCTGCATAGCACAAAAATTGCTTCTCCGTTTCGGAGAACAGAGGGCAGGATATGGCCAAGCAAAATGGATCGTCTTCAACGATCATCATCAAGAAATACGCGAATCGTCGTCTTTACGACACATCCACCTCGTCCTACGTGACGCTCGATCACCTGTCCGACCTCGTCCGCGAGGGCCGTGATTTCGAGGTTCGTGACGCCAAGACAGGCGATGATCTGACGCGCCAGGTGCTCACGCAGATCATTTTCGAGCAGGAAACAAAGGGCGAAGGCGCGCTGCCATTGAACTTCCTGCGCCAGCTGATCGGCTTCTATGGCGGCGGCGCCCAGACCTTCCTGCCGGCCTTCCTCGACATGTCGATGAACAGTTTCGCCGACACGCAGAAGGAATGGCGCAAGGCCGCCAATCCGATGTCTGCCTTCGAAAAACAGGCCAAGCGCAACATGGCCATGTTCGAACAGGGCATGAAAATGTTCATGCCGACGCTCTACAAGGCGTCCCAAACCGAGAAACCGGCCCCGGCAAACCCGATCCTCGACTTCCAGGCCGAGGCCCTCGCCGCCATGCAGGCCCAGATGCAGGCCATCCAGGACCAGCTCGCCGACCTCGCGAAAAAAGACTAGGCGGTCCAGGCGCCAACGGAAAACGCCTGCCCCGGTATCGAGGCAGGCGTTTTAGTTCCAGCAGCGTGCCTTGAGGCTTAAACGTCCCCGGCCACGCCAAAGTCGCGCCGTGCCGACACGATGGTCACGACCACGCCGGCCAGCACGTCCAGCAATGTCATCGACATCAGGATGAAAAAGGTCGAGGTCGCGAAGTTCGGCAATAGCAGGAACTGGATCAGGCAGGCGATGAACAGCATCATCGACACGGCGTGATTGATGATTGTCGAAGTGCCGGTGCTGGTTGATTTCAGGATTTCCAGGAACAGGAACACGACGGCCAGCAACAGGATCGCGTCGCCCTTGGTCAGCATCCAGTCGACGCCGGAAATCATCGGCAGGTGCATGAACGGGCCGTTGAGCAGCTGAAGGATGGGCGCGCTCGTCGCCCGCACCAGTTCGCCTTGCGCGTTCACGGTCTCGACCGCGCCGCCAAAGCCGAGGGCCAGAAGGTTGTAGAGGGCCACCGGAATGACCAGCAGCGGAAAGATCCCGAAAATTGCGCGCATCATGTACCCCTTTTCATTCGAGTCGTTCGAAGCCTGTTTCTCACGCTTCTGGCGTTCCATCTTTGCGACCGCAGCTCCCGCAAGCGCGATCTTTGTCTTGTTCATATCATCACCACCCGTCGTCCGGCTGAGTTAACACGAGGTTTACCGTATTGATCGCGGCGACGCGAGAAGATTTCCCCAATGCAGGCAGGCAGCAGGTCCTGACGTTCCAGAATAGCGGCAAATGCGGCGGTTTCGGGTCAGGAACCCCGGTTTCGAGGAGACAGGCATGCCCGATTTTCACATTCTTACCGGCCCGCCCGGAAGCGGCAAGACAACGGTCCTGTCGCATTTGGCCGGTAGGCTCGCAACCGTGGCCGAGCCTGCGCGCCGCGTATTGGCGCACCAGCGCCGCGTGGACGGGCAGGGCACCGGCGACCGCAACCCGGCCTTGTTTGTGCAGCTGATGCTGGAGCAGGCGATGCGGGAGCATGACGACGCCCTGTTATTGCCCGGCTCTGTCATATTTGATCGGGGTCTTCCCGACCTGCTGGCCTATGCCGACTATTGGCAACTGGACAAACGTCCCATCCTGCGCGCCATCGAAGCCCGGCCCGCCATACGCAGCGTCTTCTGGTTTCCGGCCTGGCAGGCCATCTACATGCAGGATGGCGAACGCACGCTCGATTTTACGGGCGCGCAGGCTTTCGGCGCGCTGGTACGCATCGCCTATGAAAATCTGGGATACGATCTGGTCGAGATGCCGCTGGCGGACGCTGAAACGCGGGCTGCTTTCGTGCGCGAAGTGATCGGCGCCTAGATTTCGTCTGTGCCGCCGGGATGACGCCGGCGGCGGATCAGCCACATCACGCCGCGCAGGTCTGTCAGCGCATCGTTCAGGCGGCCGAAATTGGTATAGTTCGATTTGCCCGAAGCGCGTGGGCGATGGTTCACGTCCCGGAATTCCACCTTGTAGCCCTCCGCCCGCATCATGGCCGGAATGTAACGGTGCATGTGGTCGAAATAGGGAAGGGAGATATAGGCGTCGCGATAGAGTGCCTTGGTGCCGCATCCGCTATCGTCGCAATTGTCCTTCAGCAGGCGCTGGCGGATATTGTTGGCGAAACGTGATCCGAACCGTTTCCATGGCGTGTCCTTGCGGCTGGCCCGGCGGCCCATCACCATTTTCAGGTCGCTGGGGGCATCTGCGCGGGTCAGGGCGCGGTAAAGGTCTGGCAGGTCAGCCGGGTCGTTCTGCCCGTCACCGTCCAGCGTGCCGATAACCGGCGCCCGTGCCGCCAGGATGCCCGACCGGATTGCCCGGCTTTGCCCGGCATTCTTGCGGTGCCCCAGGACCCTGAGCATCGGGAAACGTGATTTCAGCTCGGACAGCACGGCCCGCGTATCGTCGGTCGAGGCGTCGTCGACAAACACCATCTCAAAGGCGCGCCCGTCCAGTGCCCGCGCGATCTCTTCGATCAGCGTCTCGACATTGCCGGCTTCATTGTGCACGGGCACGACGACAGAGAATTCAAGGGAACTGGCCAAATCTACGCGCCTTCGGGCTTGCGAGGAAAACGAACCACGCCTCATAACGAGGCAGGGCCGTAAAAGCGAGACCTTACCTCATCTGGTCCTGATTCCTGCCCAAAACCACAAGACGCGCCCAACGCGACCCGCTAGAAGGCAAAGCCATGACATTTCTCGACCGTATCTCGTCCGGCTGGAAAGCTTGGGTCCTGCTTTTCGTGATCACGTTCGGGGCCGCCGCGCCCGGCGTGTTCAACCTTCCCGCGCTCGACCGCGACGAAAGCCGCTTCGCGCAGGCCTCCAAGCAGATGCTGGAATCGGGTGACTATATTCGCCTGCGCTACCAGGACGAGCTGCGTAACAAGAAGCCCGCCGGGATTCACTGGTTGCAGGCTGGTTCAACCGCCCTGTTCACCGGCGCCGACGCCAAGCAGATCTGGACCTACCGCGTGCCCAGCTGGCTTGGCGCGGCGCTGGCTACGCTCGCCTGTTTCTGGTGCGGCATCCCGCTGATCGGACGCCGCGCGAGTTTCGTCGGTGCGGCCCTGTTCGGCGCGACACTCCTCCTCACCAGCGAGGCGCATATTTCCAAGACAGACGGCGTGCTCGTGTTCCTGACCACGCTCAGCATCGGCGCCCTCGCCCGGCTCTATATGCGGGGTGACCAGTCCAAACGCATGGCGCTCCTGTTCTGGACGGCCATGGGGCTCGTCTTCCTCATCAAGGGCCCGGTCGGCCCGATGGTCGCGGCCTATGCGGGTCTCGGCGCATGGGTCTGGACAAAGTCGGCTGGCGGCAAGGGAGGCGACTGGTGGCGTGTTCTCCTCTGGTGGCCCGGCCCGGTGATTTTCGTTGCGCTCGTTCTGCCCTGGTTCCTGTGGATCCAGGCCGCGACGGGCGGGGAATTCATCAAGGGCGCCGTCGGCAAGGATTTGAAAGACAAGTTCACCGGCGCCTCCGAAGGCCATGGCGGCTGGCCGTTCTACCACCTCACGCACATGCCTGCCTGGTTCTTCCCGGCCACGCTGATGCTTGTTCCGGGCTGCGTTGCCGCCTGGAAACGCCTGAAGCCGCGAGGAGACCTCGGATGGAAATGGCTGCGCGAATCGGCGGCGATCACTGCCATTGTGTTCGCATTCCTGACGATCCTTCTTTATGCCCTGCCGCTCCTTCCGCGCCCTGAAGGCTCCGGACTCGTCGCCAGGACTCTGGCGACCCTTTCCACGCTGAAAACCCTGCCGGCCTTCCCGGCGGTCCTGCTCGCCGTGTTCTGGTACATATCCGGCCGCGACGACTGGAAACACCGCTGGCCGATCGGCATTGACGGCCTGACGGACGAGACCCGCGCCATACGCTTCCTCGTTGCCTGGGCGGCGCTCACCTACGCCTTCTTCGAACTGATGCCCACGCTGCTCAGCCACTACATCCTGCCCGCTTACCCCGCGATCGGCCTCCTGTGCGGCTACGCGGCAGTGCAGTTGATGGACGGCGTGCGCATGCCGGTCAGCCGCTGGATTTCGCTCGTCCTGTTCGCCATAGGTGCGATCCTGTTGCTCGCTGTTTCGTTCACCGGCGTCGCGATCTTCTACATGGAAGAAACCGCGGCAGACTTTACCACGGCCGCGTCCAGCCAGGTGCTCGAGGCATGGACATCCTATCGCAGCTTCCCGCTCTGGCTGTGGTGGCTTGGCTTCCTGCTGGTTGGCCTGGCGATTATCGAGTTTGCCCGGCGCCGCGACGGGCTGGCCATCCTGTTCGCCATTGCCGCCAGCGTCGCCGTCGGCTGGCATATCCGCATCTTCATGCTGCCCAGCCAGGTCTGGCTGCAGCCGACTGAAACCGCCCGCGCCGCGCTCGAGGACGTCTGCGGCGTGCCGGGAGACGATGCCAATTGCAACACCTCGGCGCCGGCCCGCGTTCTTGCCCTCGGATATGCCGAGCCGAGCTATATCCTCACCCTCGGCACGCAGAACCTGCACCCGCCGGAAACGCCGCTCGACCTGCCCGCAGACCCGGCGGCCTACCCGGTCGTCTATCTCGTCAATTTCGAGGACAGGAAAGCCGAGCCCGCGATTACGGAAACGGTCGCCACGCTGCGCGCAGAAGCGGAAAGGCAGGGCCTCTGCATCACCGAGTCCCAGCCGCACTATGCACTCAACTATTCAAATGGCGACCCGGTCAATTTCCGGGCCATCCGTTTCGATACAGGCGGGTGCCCGGGGGAATAAGGATCAGTGGTTTACAGGCCCGCATTCGCCGGGATGAGCGGACCGTGACACCTGGTCTGCCTATCGCGGCGCGCGTTTCGCCAGGATACGCTGAAGGGTCCGGCGATGCATGTTCAGGCGCCGGGCCGTTTCCGAGACATTGTGATTGCACAACTCATAGACGCGCTGGATATGCTCCCAGCGCACCCGGTCGGCCGACATCGGGTTTTCCGGTGGCGCTGGCTTCTCGTCTTTCGAGGCGGTCAGGGCGCGGATGATGTCGTCGACATCGGCAGGTTTCGACAGGTAATCGACGGCGCCGGCCTTCACGGCCGCCACGGCCGTCGCAATCGCGCCGTAGCCGGTCAGGATCACGGCGCGCGCCTCCGGGCGGTGTTTTTGCAGCATATCGACCACGTCGAGGCCGCTGCCATCTTCGAGGCGCAGGTCCAGCACGGCAAAGGCGGGTGGGTTCAGGCGGGCAATATCCTTGCCTTCGCTGACCGTCGAAACAGCCGAAACAACGAACCCGCGCTGGGCCAAGGCCCGCGCCATGCGTTGAACGAACGGGCCGTCATCATCCATGACAAGGCAGGAGCGGTCTTCCACATCCTTGAGGCTCTCGTGCACGTTTACAGACACCGGGCGGTCCATGGCCGCATTCCTTCTCGTGATTCCAATCCAGTATAGGCCTTTGGCACGCCCTAAGCCACTTTAGAAGCCTCTAGAGCTGCTCTTGGCCAGAGGGCCTGCACAACGGCGCCGCGCTTGGGCGGGGTCCGGTTGCGTGTCGCGATGCGCCCGCCTGTGCGTTCGATCAGGGTTTTGGCGATAAAGAAGCCAAGCCCCATGTCGCCACCGCCCAACTGGGCCTCGCTGCGCTGGGAGACGTAGGGCTCGCCCAGTTTGGGCATCACTTCGGCGGCAAATCCCGGCCCGTCATCGGTGATCGTGATAATCACCTGGTCGTCCGTCCATGACGCAACCGCCGTCACGCGCGTGTCGGCAAAGCTCACCGCGTTCTCGATAAAGGCGCCCAGCGCGTGCAGGATTTCCGGGCTGCGATTGAGGATCGGCGCTTTCGGCTCGCCTCGTTCGCCGGGGACCGCGCGTACGACGAGATCGACGCCCAGCCCCTTGAACGGCGCAGCGGCCTCGTCGACCAGCGCGTCGAGCGGCATCAGCGCATGCACGATATCGGTCGCCTCGCGCGCTTCGCGGATGGTGGCGAGGATCGCGCGGCAGCGGTCGGCCTGCTCGGCGATCAGGCGAATGTCCTCGCTATGGGGATTGTCCGTCCCGATTTCGGCGAGCAGTTCCTTGGACACAAGGTGAATGGTGGCCAGCGGCGTGCCAAGCTCGTGCGTGGTCATCGCCGACATGGCGCCCAGTGCCGACAGCTTCTGTTCGCGCGCCATCACCACACTGGCCGCATCGAGGGCCCGCACCAGCCGGGCCTCATCCTGGCTGACCCGGACAGCCGACAGGGAAAAGAAGATCAGGCCCACGACGAGCGCGGTAAACTGGCCCCACTGGAATAGCGGCGGCAGGCTGATCGCGGCACCGCCCACCCAGGGCAAAGGCAGCGAGAAGAATGGCATCATCGCCGCCGACGCGAGCGCCAGAACCGCAATCATCGTTGCCCGCGCCTGCGAGACAGACAATGCCGCCACGGTCACCGGCGCCAGCAGCATCAGCAGGAAAGGGTTCGACAGGCCGCCGGTCACCGTGATCAGTGCCGCCAGTTGCAGCGTGTCGAAGGCCAGTTGCAGGCTGGCCTCCCAGCCACGTGTCAGGCGCTGGCTCTGGAAGGCGAAGGCGAGAAACACGTTCAGCCAGGCCGACGCGGCAATGATTGCCAGGCACAGCGCCAGCGGCATTTCAAAGCCCAGCACGAAGGCGACGAACAGGACAGCCGCCGTCTGCCCGGCCACGGCCAGCCAGCGCAGCGTGATGAATGTGCGCAGCCGCGTCCGTCCCAGTGCCGACTGGGCCGAGCCGAGCCCCTCGGGCGCCAGCGTGAAGACAGCGTCGTCCAGCCCGTAGCGGGAATCGCGGGTAATATCGTCCATGGACGTGCTTATGCGGCAGCGTGGCGCTTGCGCCAAGCGGGCTGTTTCCGGCATATCGCGAACATGACATTCCCCTACCGCACCCTCATCGCCGCCTTCGGCGCCCTTGCCGCCACTGCCTGCAGCCCCGCGGCACCCCCGTCCGATAGCGCGACAACAGCGGCGAAACCCCAATCCGGCGGGGTCAAATCAGGGTGTCTCAGCCGCGCCTATCCGGAAATCGGCGGACCCATTTCGCTCGTCTCGCACACTGGCGAAACGGTTACCGAGGACACGTTCAAGGGCCGCCCGTCGCTGATCTATTTCGGCTTCACCTATTGCCCGGACGTTTGTCCGATGACGCTGGTCAGCATCGCGCGCGCCTACAAGATGCTGCCCGCAGGCATGGAACCGCCGCAGACGCTCCTGATCTCGGTCGATCCCGAACGCGACACGCCAGAAGCCCTTGCCCAATATGTAACGACGGCTGCATTTCCGACGAATCTCGTCGGCCTGACCGGCACGCCGGACCAGGTCCGCGCTGCCGCCGAATCCTTCATTGCAGACTATTCCCGCATCGATGACCCAAGCAGCACGGCCGGCTACACGATGGACCATACCAGCCTGCTCTACCTGATGGACAAGGACTGGAAGCTGAAGACGTTCTTCACCCATGAGGACACGAGCGAGACGATCGCCGCCTGTCTCACCGAAGTGCTGGAAGAGTAGGCGTCAAAGCCTATTGGGCCGTCCAGCCGCCATCGATCGACAGGTCGGCACCGTTGATCTGGTCGGCGTCGGGCGAACAAAGGAAGGCGACAAAGCCTGCGACCTGTTCCGCCGTGACGAATTCCTTGGTCGGCTGGGCTTTCAGGATCACATCTTCGATGACTTGCTCCCGGGTCATTCCGCGCGCCTTGGCCGTATCGGCGATCTGGCCGTCCACGAGCGGGGTATGGACGTAGCCGGGGCAGACCAGGTTGCAGCGCACGCCGTATTTCGCCCCTTCAAGCGCCGTCACCTTGGTCAGGCCGGCCAGCCCGTGCTTGGCCGTCACATAGGCAGACTTGAAGGGCGAAGCGACCTTGGCGTGGGCGCTGCCAGTGTTCAGGATTTCGGCCCCAGCCCTTTTCCTTCATGCCGGGCAGGGCCATTCGCGTCGTATGGAACGCGGCTGTCAGGTTGAGCGCGATAATGAGATCCCATTTTGCGACAGGAAAGTCCTCGATCGGGGCGACGTGCTGGACGCCGGCATTGTTGACGAGAATGTCGGCTCCGCCGAAATCGCGCGCGACATAGCCCATCATGCCCTCAATCGCATCCGGGTTGGTGAGGTCGGCGCCCGAGTATCCGACCTTCACACCGAATGCCTTTGCCAGGCTGGATCTGTCCGCTTCTATTGCGGCTTCGTCACCAAATCCGTTGAGCACGACATTGCATCCTTCGCGTGCAAGGCGGGTTGCAATCGCCTTCCCGATACCGCTCGTCGAGCCGGTGACGAGTGCAGTTTTTCCGCTCAGCATGGTGATGTCTCCTTGAGGCGCAGGCGCGCTGTGTTTAGGGATAAGGACGGCCTCGGGAGGGCCCACGGCAATATGTGTTCAAGATAGGCGGGTTCAATGGACGGTGAAATCGGTGCTTTTGTAGAGGCGTTTCCGCGCTTTCTGGTCTGGACAACATCTGCAGGTGCCATGCTGCTTGTCGCAAGCACTATCTACGTGTTGCTGACGCCTTGGAAAGAACTTGCACTGGTAAAAGACGGCAATGCCTCGGCAGGCCTCGCGCTGGCCGGCGCGATAACCGGACTGGCAATACCGATCGCTTCGACGCTGGCATCGAGCGTTTCCCTTCTGGACCTGCTGATATGGGGCGTGATCGCCCTGTTGCTCCAGTTGATCGTGTATCGCCTTGTAGATGTGGTGCTGCGCGACATTCCGCAGCGGATCGAGCAGGATCAGGCCGGCGCAGCAATCGTGCTGATTGCCGCAAAGATTTCGTCGGCGCTTATTCTGGCAGCCGGTTTGTGGGACCCGGCCCTGCAAAGGTTTTGAGTTGAGGAGACACGCGCACAAATGAGGTCGTTTGATTGGGTTCTGTACCTTCTGGTATTCGGCGTCGTCGTCTGGACGTTGTTTGCCAACGAGCACAATGCCGATGCGCCTGAATCGCCTCCCACAGTCCTGGAGTCGGACGGCCCGACATTGCCGCCGCCGTCCATCCTGGACGAGCAGATACTGGTCCAGGTCGACTCCCCGAAAGATGGCATCGGAACGGCTTTTGCGGTCAACAATTCCGGCGACTGGATCACGGCACGCCACGTGGTTGAAGGTTGCAATAGCGTCGGGCTTCTGGTTGCGCCCGACCAGTACGTCCCGGCGGCGCGGGTTACGGTCGACCCAGACCACGACCTCGCCCTCATTTCGACGGGCCGCAGCCCGGCTTCTGTGAAACTCGCGCTGGGATCGACGCTGCGTGTCGGCGACGAGGGCTATCATGTCGGCTATCCTCAGGGGCGGCCCGGTGAAGTGGCAACCAAGCTGCTGTCGCGATCGAAACTGATCACGCGCGGGCGCCGCAACGGCGCCGAGCCGATCCTCGCCTGGGCAGAGATCGGGCGCACCCAGGGCCTGACGGGCACACTTGGCGGCATATCGGGCGGTCCGGTCTTCGACAAGGATGGCGGCGTGCGCGGCGTCATTGTTGCCGAAAGCCCGCGCCGCGGCCGGATATACACCGCTGCGCCGTCCTCGGTTGAGGCTTTTCTTACCAGTCTCGACGTCTCGACCGTCGAAGGCCCACATGAGGCGTTCACCGTGAACACGTATGGTCCGCAATCCGACAATGCCCGTCGCCGGCTGCAGGTGGTGAAAGTCGCCTGCCAGGTGCGGCCATGAGCGATTTTGCCAGTCGCCTTGTCACCGCCGCCCGCACATTGGGTCCGCTCTGCGTGGGCATAGACCCTCACGCAGGGCGGGTGCCCGCATTGTTCGGCGGCGACACGGCGGACGGGTTGGCGCGCTGGGGTGAAGCCATTGTCGGGCAGGTTGCCGGACGGGCCGGAATCATCAAGCCGCAGGTTGGCCTGTTCGAGCGTCTCGGTCCCGATGGCATGCGCGCATTGCAGCGCGTCTGCAATGTGGCGCGCGATGCCGGCCTGATCGTGATCGCAGATGCCAAGCGCGGTGACATCGGATCGACGGCAGAAGGGTATGCGCAGGCCTATCTCGGCAAGGCGGCACCGTTTCCCTGTGATGCCGTCACCGTAAACCCTTACATGGGCATGGATACACTCGAGCCGTTCCTGTCGGCAGCTGAATCCCATGGCAAAGGCGTGGTTGTCCTGGCGCGCACCTCCAATCCCGGATCGGCCGATTTCCAGACGCAGGACATGGGCGGCGCGCCCCTTTATGCGCGGGTTGTCGAAGCCCTTCAGCCCGCAATCGGTCGCCTCGAAGGAGCAAGCGGCTGGTCGAGCCTCATGCTGGTCGCGGGTGCAACCGGGCCTGACGAGGCGCGCAAGCTGCGGCAACTGGCGCCGAAATGCCTGTTCCTGGTACCGGGCTACGGCGCGCAGGGCAGCGGTGCGCAAGATGCCCTTGCCGGCTTTGTCAGGCGCGGCAATCACCTTGAAGGCGGCGTTGTGAACGCGTCCCGGTCCGTGAATTTCCCGCAAGCTGCGGTATCGGCAGGTAATCTCGCCGAATGGAAATCGGCAATCAGTGATGCGATCGACGCCGCGCAGGCTGACCTCACCGCGCTCAGCGGTGTCGCCGAACGATCCGGCACTTTGGCGGGCAACTGACCTAGCGAGAGACCTCGACAATTGTCGGCGAACGGCTAGCATCATCCGCAATCAACAAAAAGCGGCGCCAGACCGCCATGCTCAAACCGAGGGGAGATAACAGGCCATGACCCATTGGCGTTCATTTATCATGGCGGGAGGCGCTTTGGCGCTGCTCGCGGGCTGTGCCCCGAAAGAAAAGGCGCAAGAGGCCGAGAAGCCTGCTGAGGCAGCTTTCGCTGCTGTCGACACGAACCGCATTGCAACGGCCAGCGGCGGAGCTGAATGGCTCACCTATGGCGGCACCTATGATGAGCAGCGGTTCTCGACGCTGACTGGAATCAATACCGAAAACGTTGGTCGCCTCGGTGTTGCCTGGACGCATGACCTCGACACAAATCGCGGTGTTGAAGCCACGCCCATCGTTGTCGATGGCGTCATGTATGTCACGTCCGCCTGGTCCGTCGTCTATGCGCTGGATGCCAAGACGGGCGACGCGCTGTGGACCTATGATCCGGACGTCGACCGCGCCGTCGGCGTGAAAGCCTGCTGCGATGTGGTCAACCGAGGTGTCGCTGTTCTGGATGGCAAGGTCTATGTCGGTGTCATCGACGGTCGACTCGAAGCGCTGAATGCGAAAACGGGTGAACGGATCTGGAGCACGGTGACCGTCGACCAGGCCAAGCCCTACACGATCACCGGCGCTCCGCGTGTGGTCAACGGCAAGGTGCTGATCGGCAATGGCGGCGCCGAACTGGGCGTTCGTGGCTACCTGACAGCCTATGATGCGGCCACCGGCAAGAAACTGTGGCGCTTCTACACGGTGCCGAACCCGAAAAAGCAACCTGACAATGAGGCCTCCGACAAGGCGTTCGAAACCGTCGGTAATGTCACCTGGGGCGACGAAGGTGCCTGGGTCACCGATGGCGGCGGCGGCACCGTCTGGGATTCCATCGTTTACGATACCGTCAACGACCAGGTCATTTTCGGTGTCGGCAACGGCTCGCCATGGAACCGTACGTTCCGTGATCCCGCTGGCGGCGACAACCTGTTCCTGTCCTCGGTCGTCGCGGTCGATGCCGAGACGGGCGAATACAAATGGCACTTCCAGACCACGCCCGGCGACAACTGGGATTACACGGCCACCCAGTCGATCATCCTGGCCGACCTGCCGCTCGGCGAGAATGGCGCGTCGCGCCGCGTCGCCATGCAGGCGCCCAAGAACGGGTTCTTCTACGTCCTGGATGCCGCTACCGGCGAGTTCCTTTCGGGCGATGCCTTCGTGCCGCTGAACTGGGCAACCGGTCTCGACGAGAATGGCCGGCCGATGGAAGTGGCCGCAGCCCGCTATGGCAAGGAGCCTCACCAGCAACTTCCGGGGCCGCTTGGCGCGCATAACTGGCAGCCAATGGCTTACAGCCCGGCGACCAAGCTTGCCTATATCCCGGCGCAGGAAATTCCGCAGGCCTATGCGGAAGATCCCCGGTTCGGCACCAAGACGATTGGCTGGAACACCGGCGCCGACTTCTCCTCGGGCATTCCGCCGATTGCACCGCCCGACGTCGCCAAGTTCCTCCGCTCCACCCTCAAGGGCCGCCTGATTGCGTGGGATCCGGTCAAGCAGGAACCCCGCTGGACCGTCGAGCATGAGAATGCCTGGAATGGCGGCGTCCTGTCGACGGCGGGCAACCTCGTCTTCCAGGGCAAGCTGAATGGCGACTTTGTCGCCTACAATGCCGAAACCGGCGAAAAGCTGTGGAGCCAGAACGTCAAGTCAGGCGCCGCATCGGGCCCCGGCACCTATCTGATTGACGGCGAGCAATACGTGACGATCACGACCGGCTGGGGCAGCGCGTTCGCGCTCACCGCCGGCTATGCTTACGACGCTGCCGTTCCCTCGACCGTGGGCAAAGTGGTCACGTTCAAGGTGGGCGGCACCGGCCTGATTGCCGACGCCGATTTCACGCCGATCGAGCGGACGGCCAAGGCGGAAGCGTTTGGCGACGAAGCGATGATTGCGCAGGGCGCCGTTGCCTTCTCCCGCAATTGCATGGTCTGCCATGGTGCGCTGGCGGCCAGTTCCGGCGTGCTGCCAGACCTGCGCTGGTCGGCGATCACGGGCAATGCCGAAGCCTGGAAGGGCGTTGTGCTTGACGGCAACCTTGCCGCCAACGGAATGGTGTCCTTCGCCGAATTCCTGACGCCTGAGGAATCGGAAGCGATCCGGGCCTATGTCCTCGCTCAGGCCCATGCCAGCGCAGACCCTGCAGGCGGCGGTCAGTAACGACCAAGAGTCCAATAGGTGTGGCGCGTCCCGTTGGGGCGCGCTACACTTTTTCCATGCAGTTCCTGATCGGTATTCTCGGCATCCTGGTGGCCATCGGCGTCTGGTCGTGGCGGTTGCGCATGGCCCGCGACGGCGCGCGCGAAGCAGTCGACCTTGCGCGGTCTGCCGCCAACCTGCCCCGGCGCCTTGCCTTCAAGTACCGGGCGGGCCGCAACGGCCTCGACCTGATTGACGACCCCCGCGAAGCCGCCGCCATCATGATGATGGAAGTCGCCCGCGCCCGCGGCGGCCCGCTGACCGATCGGCAAAGCGATGCCATCTCCGGCGAAATCATGCGCCATTTCAGTTTCTCGCAGGACGAAGCCCACGAACTGGTTGCGCATGCGGCATGGGTCACGAACAAGGCGCCGCTGCCGCAGGAAACCATGCGCCGCCTCAGCCAGAAAATTGTCGGCGACCGCTATCTCGGCCCGAAGGAAGTGGTCGATCTCGACGGCATGCTTGAGGCGGTATCCGAGGCGGAAGGCACGCCCACGCGCGACCAGCTGGCCCTGCTGCAAGTGTACCGCGACCGGGCCGGCCTCAAGACATGATGCCGGTCTCGGTTGCGCGATGCCATGTCTGGCGCTAGGGGCGACCCATGACCGAGACCCTGCCTGCCGCCTACCGCGCCCGCGTTCGCAACGATAACTGGAACAATTATTCCGTTCTGCGCCACGGTGCCTTTGACGGCATGCTGGTGACGTCGAAGAATTCCGGCACGCACTGGCTGAAATACATGCTGGCGATTGCGATTGCCGACACGCACGGCATCGCGCGGCCGGAATATTTCTCCGAGAATGCGGTGCGGCCCTATATCGGCTGGCCCAAGGACAAGCCGGCCTTCCCGGACATCCCCCGCCTCGCCTTCAGCCATACCATCCCCCACCGCCTGGCCGACTGGGGCTGGGCCCGGCGCATGGCGCACCTGCCGCCCTACGTGCTCGCCGTGCGCCATCCGATGGCCATCCTCGCCAGCCATCACGCGAAATGGGAATACGATATCCAGGTCGACTGGCTGACCTATCTGAAGGGCGATCCGGGCGGCAGGAAATACCGGTGCGACATCTACTGGCTCGCCCGGTTCTGGAACCGCTGGGGCGACGTCTGCGCCGGGGCGCCCGGCCGGATTCTCACCGTCCATTACGAAGACACGCTGAAGGATGCCCGGGCGGTTCTTGAAGCGGTTGCCGCGCACTGGTCGCTGGACCTGGCGCCGGCTGCCATCGACGCGGCGCTAGCGGCGGGCACGAAGGAAGAGATGGCCAAGCACACCGATCCGGACGCCGAGCCGAACGTGCTGCAGAACCGCAAGACCTCGCTTGCCGACCTGTTCACGGGCGAGGCCATGGACCTGTACCGGACACAGGCCAAGACCCTGTTCCGGCACGATCTCGGCTACGACCTGTTCAGCCTGCCGGCTTGAGATATCCGCTGGACCGGCCGTCCGGGCCATACTTGATCCACCAGGGTTCCGCCTCGGCCTGCTTTTCCAGAACCAGGAATTTTTCGTCCGCCAGCACCGCGTCGGCATAGGCCTGCGCAATGGGGGTCAGCGGAAGGCCATAGGTGCGGAAACGGGTGACGACGGGCGTGTAGAATGCGTCGGCAGCGCTCCACTGCCCGAACAGGAACGGCCCGCCCTTGCCGAAGCGCTCGCGCAGGTCGCACCAGAGGCTATCGACGCGGGCGATGTCGGCCTTCAATCCGTCAGTCATCTCCGGTGTGGCATGCCGCGCGCGGATATCCATCGGGCAGAGGCTGCGCAGGGCCTGAAAGCCGGCATGCATTTCCGAGGCAGCGGCGCGGGCCACGGCGCGGGCACCGGCATCCTCCGGCCAGACCTTTCCGGGCGCTGCCCATTCGGCGATCCATTCGGTGATGGCGAGGCTTTCCCACACCGCCTGGTCGTCCCAGATCAGCAGCGGCACCTTGGCGGTCGGGCTGATCGCCTTCAGCCGTGCATTCGTCTCCGGGAAATCCAGCGGCACGATCACCTCTTCCACCGGCAGGCCGACATGGCGAGCCACCAGCAGCGGCCGGATCGACCAGCTGGAATAGTTCAGGTTGCCGAGGACGAGCTGCCTCATGCCGGCTTGCCCTGGCCGATGGCCCAGCGGGTCTCCTGGATGTGAACATGGCCGAACACGCCGGCCTTGGAATAGGGGTCTTCCGCTGAAATGGCCTTGGCGGCGGCAAGGCTGTCAGCCTGCACCAGGAAAAGCGACCCGATCATCGTCTCGCCGTCCTCGGCCAGCAGCGGCCCGGCCATGCGGACCGCGTCTCCCAGGCTCACGGCCCATTCAAGATGCGCGGGCCGGGCCTTGGCGCGCAGCGCGGCGCCGCCATCCTTTTTGTCGAGACAGTGTAGGCAGAACAGGGGCATGATCGTCTCCTCGCGACCTGGTTGAGTGTGTGGACCGCTATGGCATACTGCCCGAATGTTGCCTACCGCCTCGCCGGTTGCGGCAAATGTGAGCTGAATGAATCATTGATCCTTCAGGAATTAGTAGTATGGTTTTCGCATGAATGACACGACCGATACCCGCGAGCAGATCCTGGACGCCGCCATGGAGCGCATCCATCACTATGGTTACGGCAAGACGACGATGTCGGAAATTGCCCGCGACTGCAGCATGTCGGCCGGCAATATCTACCGCTTCTTTGCCTCCAAGATCGATATTGCCGAGGCCATGGCGCGCAAGTTCAACGCCAAGGTTTTCGAGGATTATGCTGCGATTGCCCGCAAGAAAACATCAGCATCTTCAAGGCTTCGCGAGTTTTTCGAGATGAGTCTGGAGCGCACGTTCAGCGCCATTGAAGAGGATGCGAAAATCCTTGAAGTGGCCAATGTGCTCAAACAGGAACGCCCGCTCTATTTCAACGAACAGATGGCCCAGGAACGCGTGTACCTGGTGCAGATCCTGAACGATGGCATCCAGGCCGGTGAATTCCGCGCGCTCGAGCGGCCGGAGGAAACCGCTGAATTCATGCAGTCTGCGTTGATGAAATTCCGTTTTCCGCAGCTTTTCTCGGCCCTGTCCCTGCCGAAACTGCAGCGGGAACTGGGCGGTGTGCTCGATCTCCTGCTGGCGGCGCTGTCGTGCGGCGCCAGGACGCCGGATCGATGAGAAAACCTAAACGCTGAATAAAATCGAAATTGTTCATTGATTATTTTTCAGGGCCTGCTATATGAAGGTCATGGAAGACTATGGTGCCTTCCAGAAGACCCCTGAAGAGCAATCCAATGACCATCTCGAAAACTGAAGCCCGCCAATCCCTTTTTGCCCTGATCGCAGCCGTGCCCTTCGCGGTTGCCATCTTCGCAGCCACGCTCGCCCTTGCTGAATTTGCAGTCTAGTGGTGCCTGATCAGGCCTTGGCGCCCTTGAGCCCCGTGGCATAAGCCGGATCCAGCGTCGCCGACGCTTCATCCAGCGGCCACCGGGGTCTCGCCCCGGCGCCAAGGTCCCCGATCCCCTCGATCAGGCCGGCGGCCATCCGCTCGGCCCCGACAAGGGCGATCATCGCGGCATTGTCCGTGCAGTGCCGCAAGGGCGGCGCAACCAGCTGCCCCCCTGCCGCCGCCGCTTCCGCCTCCAGCGCCGCGCGAATGGCCTGGTTGGAGGCCACCCCCCCCGCCACGACGAAGCGGATACTCTCCCCCTCACCCGGATCAAACGCCTCAAGTGCGCGCTGCGCCTTGCCGCCCAGCACGTCGCAGACGGCGGCCTGGAAACTGGCGCACAGGTCTGCGAGGCGCTGCTCGGTCAGCGGTTCTTCGGCGGCGGCGCGGGCAACAGCAGTCTTCAGGCCGGCAAAGCTCATGTCGAGGCCGGGCCGGTTCATCAGCGGACGCGGGAAGCTGAACGCCTTGGGGTCGCCGGCCTTCGCCAGCCGCTCCACCGCCGGGCCGCCCGGAAAGCCGAGGCCCAGCAATTTGGCCGTCTTGTCGAACGCCTCGCCCACTGCATCGTCAATCGTCGAGCCGAGCCGCTTGTAGTCGCCCAGCCCGCGCACCTCCAGGAACTGGCAGTGCCCGCCCGACACCAGCAGCAGCAGGTAAGGGAAGGGGCAATCGCCGCCGAGCCTCGGGCTCAGCGCATGCCCTTCCAGATGGTTGACCGCGATAAACGGCTTCCCCGCCGCCTGCGCAATCGCCTTGCCGGTCATCATGCCCACCAGCACGCCGCCAATCAGGCCCGGGCCGGATGTGGCGGCGACGCCGTCGAGGTCTGCATAGGAAAGGCCCGCATCCTTCATGGCGGCCGCCACTGTCTTGTCGGCAATCTCCGCATGCGCCCGCGCCGCAATCTCCGGCACGACGCCCTGATACGGCGCATGCTCTTCCAGCTGCGTGTGGATCACGTCCGCCAGCAGCGTCACGCGCCCATCCTCCAGCCGCAGCACGGCCGCAGCCGTCTCGTCGCAAGAGGATTCAATGCCGAGGATGGTGAGGGGGTGGGACATGGGAGGCATGTAAGCCCGGACGGGGAGATTGGGAAGCCCGCGCCCGCCCTTCGACTTCGCTCAGGGTGAGCGCTCCTCTCAACACCACCCCACGTCCGCAGTCCCGGCGAAAGCCGGGATCTCATGCCATCGGAGAAAGGAACGCGCCTCTCGCGCCCCCCTCTCCCTTGGGAGAGGGGCCGGGGGTGAGGGGTCACCGGACACCCCGCAAACACTGCCCGTGCCGCGACTTCCGCTACCCCTCATCCCCAACCCTTCTCCCAAGGGAGAAGGGGGCGTCCGGTCGCCGCGCCTCGCGCTCTGGGCCGTGATCAACATGACCAATGCCCACCTGCGCTCGCTCACCTTGCGGCGCAGCCTCAAGCAGCATGTAGGGTGCATTAAGGCCACCGGCCGCAATGCACCGTCTTTGCGGCTGATACAGGATGGTGCATTGCGCTACGCTTAATGCACCCTACGCTCGCTTTGATCCAGACAAGGAGTCGTTTAGAACGTGAGCGAAGATGCAGCAGAACAAGATCGCATTCGGGCGTTGAAAGAGCGCCGGACGCGGCTTGCCGAAGCTAAGGAAAATGCTGAAAAGCGAGAAAGCGTCGGCAATTCCATCGTTGAAAATGTCAATGCGGCTTTTAACATGAACCTGACGCTCGATCAGTTCGATATCGATAAGGAACCACCTATTGCTTATGTTCGGCGGTCGGACTTCAATGACAGTCCAGGCTTGGTTGCAGCACACACCAACGAAGCTCGCGCGCGTGAAATCCTATCTTGTTGTGACGAAATTACTGACTTGCACGGCGGCTTTATCAGCTTTGACGAATACGGTTACGTCGGCTCTGCCAGAATTGAATCGGCCACATTTTTGCAGCTTCTCGAGGCAGCAAAATCGCTGCACGACTCGGTCCTTTTTTGGCCAGATGGAGCCGAAGCCGTCGTTCTCGTCGACCATTACGAGGTTCACGGAGTGCCCCGAGACGTAGGCTTCAGCATCGTCATTCAAGGTGAAAAGCTAGAAGAAAAGTTGGCGTCTTGCTTTGAGAACGTCGTGGAATTGGGCTCACGGCAGGATTAAAGCGAGCGTTGGGTGGGTTGAGTATCGCGATACCCACCACTCGCCCCCTCTCTCCCCCACCTTATCCAACCCATACCCCACCTGCGCTATACTGCGCCGCATGAGCCATCCGCCTGACTTGATCCATCACGGCCTCGAACAGGCGCGGCTCGCGCTGTGGGCGGTGATCAACATGACGAACGCGCACCTGCGCCCCCTCACCTTGCGGCGCAGCCTCAAGCAAAAGGCCTCGGGACGGCTGAAACAACTCGAAATCATCGTGCGGCGCCTGCTGACCCTGATGGCGCTGGCGCTCACCCTGCCAGCGGTGCGCCCACGGACCGGCCTCACCCCGGCCACCCCCGCACCGCTCCCCGAGGGCACCGAGACCGTCACCTTCCCGGCCCCGTACCGTTTCGCCCTGTCGGGACGGGTGCAGCCTGCCGTCGACCCCGAAGCCTCCGGGCTGTTTCCGGGGTGTGTCCGGGCTTCCGGCCCGGTACCCGCCGCACCCTTCCTCGCCCGCGTCAGCGCCCTCTACAAGGTGCTCGAAGCGCCAGACGTCCACGCCAAACGCCTTGCGCGCAGCCTCGCCCGCCAGCAGACGCGCGGCGATCCGAAACCGGTCGCAATGCCCATGGCCAGCGCCTGGCGGCTTCGCCCCGAACTCGGCGCCGTCGCCACGGCCCTGCCGGGCCTGCTCAATGCGGCCCTCGAAAAGTGGGACAATTCAAGCTGACTTCGACAGGCTTGTCAGACCAGCGGCCGGGCATTCTGCGGAGTGTGCGGACGCAGGTTCACCCCCTCTCCCTTGGGAGAGGGGTAGGGGTGAGGGGACACGGGACCGGCCACAAACACTTGCGCTCGCAGCGACGCCATCACCCCTCATCCCCAACCCTTCTCCCGGAGGGAGAAGGGGGAAGAGAAACTCAGGGTGAGCGCCTCGAAAGGACCCTAATCGTTATCCATCCGCAGCGCCGCGACAAAGGCTTCCTGCGGAATCTCGACCTTGCCGAACTGGCGCATGCGCTGCTTGCCCTTCTTCTGTTTTTCCAGAAGCTTTTTCTTGCGGGTCGCATCGCCGCCATAGCATTTGGCGGTCACGTCCTTGCGCATGGCCGAGATGGTCTCGCGGGCGACGACGCGCCCGCCGATCGCGGCCTGGACCGGGATCTTGAACATCTGGCGCGGGATCAGGTCTTTCAGCCGTTCGCACATCTGGCGGCCCCGGCTTTCGGCGCGGTCGCGGTGGACCAGCATGGCGAGGGCGTCGACGGGCTCCTCGTTGACGAGGATCTGCAGCTTCACGAGATTCTCGGCGCGGTGGCCGACGATCTCATAGTCGAAGCTGGCATAGCCGCGGCTGATCGATTTCAGGCGGTCATAGAAGTCGAACACGACCTCGTTGAGCGGCAGTTCGTATTTCACCATCGCCCGGCCGCCGACATAGGACAGCTCTTTCTGGATGCCGCGGCGGTCCTGGCAGAGTTTCAGGATCGCGCCGAGATATTCGTCGGGCGTGTAGATCGTGGCATTGATCCACGGCTCGCGGATTTCGGCGACCTTGACCACGTCCGGCATGTCGGCCGGGTTGTGCAGCTCGATCTCGGTGCCGTCGGTCATGGTAATCTCGTAGACCACGCTGGGCGCCGTCGCGATCAGGTCAAGGTCGAACTCGCGGCTGAGGCGTTCCTGGATGATTTCGAGGTGGAGGAGGCCAAGGAAACCGCAGCGGAAGCCCATGCCGAGCGCGGCACTGGTTTCCATCTCCCAGGTGAAGCTGGCATCGTTGAGGCGCAGCTTGGACATGGCGGCGCGCAGGTCGTCAAAGTCGCCGGCATCCATCGGGAACAGGCCGCAGAAGACGACCGGCTGGACTTCCTTATAGCCTGGCAGGGCCTTCTCGCACGGGCGCTTGTCCTCGGTGATCGTGTCGCCGACCGCCGTTTCGCCGACTTCCTTGATGGAGGCGACGAAATAGCCGACCTCGCCCGGTCCGAGCGCGTCGGTTTCAGTGAGTTTCGGGTTGAACGTGCCGATCTTGTCGATCTCGTAGACGCCGCCGGTGCGCATCATGCGGATAGACTGTTTCGGCTTCAGCACGCCGTCATGCACGCGGACGATGACGACGACGCCGAGATAGGGGTCGTAATAGGCGTCGACCAGCGCGGCCTTGAGCGGCTTGGTGGCGTCGCCGTCGCGCGGCGGCGGCAGGCGCTTGACGATGGCTTCGAGCACGTCGGGAATGCCGAGGCCGGTCTTGGCCGAGGTTTCGACCGCGTCGGAGGCATCAAGGCCGATCACGTCCTCGATCTGGTCCTTGACGCGCTGGACGTCGGCCGCCGGCAGGTCGACCTTGTTGAGGACGGGCACGATGTCATGGTTCTGGTCGATGGCCTGGTAGACGTTGGCCAGCGTCTGGGCCTCGACGCCCTGGCTGGCATCGACGACGAGCAGCGAGCCTTCGCAGGCGGCAAGGCAGCGGCTGACTTCATAGGCAAAGTCGACATGGCCCGGCGTGTCCATCAGGTTCAGCGTATAGGTTTCGCCATCCTGCGCGGTGTAGCTGAGGCGCACGGTCTGGGCCTTGATCGTGATGCCGCGCTCTTTCTCGATATCCATCGTATCGAGCACTTGCTGGGACATTTCACGGTCGGTCAGCCCGCCGCAGGCCTGGATCAGGCGGTCGGCGAGCGTCGACTTGCCATGGTCGATATGGGCAATGATCGAGAAATTGCGGATTTTGTCGCGTGGGGTCATGGGCCGCATATAGCGGCGCTTTTCGCGAACGGGAAGTGGGCTTGGGCGGCATGCCGGATCAGCGGTCGCAGCCTGCATTGCAGGCGCCGCTGGCATTTCGCCTTGAAGCTGCCACATGGTTCGCGCAAACATATTGGTGGCGAAGGTGTTGGCGGGCGGCAAAACTTGGGATTCGTGTCTTATGAGCACTGATAATACGGGGCGTTCCTCTTCCTCCCTTCAAGTCTTTCCAGGTCAGCCAAACCTGACGCCGACACCCATTTCCGACCCAGAGCATATCCCCGACGTCCCGGCCTCCGCCAAAGCGGAAGCCGACGTCCTCGAGCGCCAGTTCTCGCGCCGGATGGAAGCGGTCGAAACCCGCTGGAGCCCGCGGCAGGACAGTCTTCGCGACCAGCTTCAGCGTACGAATGAAACCTGGGACGAGATTCAGGCCTCCGAACAGCGCCAGCCGCGCTATTCCTCCGGCTGGTTCTACTGGCCCTTCATGGTCGCGCTCGCCATCGCCGAAGTGCCGATCAACCGGTTCAGTTTCGAGCTCTTTTTCCAGGAAAGCCCGGCCGTGGCCCTGCTGGTCTCCTTCCTTGTCGGCGGCCTGCTGGTTTCGCTGGCCCACCGGCTGGGCATGATCATGTGCCGGTTCGGCTACAATGCGCGGCGCAAGAACTGGTGGGGCGAAGCCGCTCAGATCGCCCTCGTCATCGCCCTGATCGTGGCGCTGGCTTATGGCGTCTCGATCCTGAGGCAGGGATACCTGGCCTTCATCACGCAGCCTGAAATGGGCTTTGGCCAGGCGCTCGAGAGCCAGCAATATGGCGGCGCGGCGATCATCGCACTGAAGTCCGGTCTCGGCCTCGATGGCTGGATATTCATGCTGATCAACCTGGCGGTTGTCGCTGTCGGCGTATCGGCGGCCTATTTCTGCCACGACCAGCATCCCGATTTTGAACGGGTCGACCGCCAGAAGCGCAAACTCGAAAAGCAGGCAGCCCAACTGCGCGCCAAGCGTGCCGACGAGGAAGCCAATGAAAAGCGGCGGTTTGCCAACCAGATGCGCAGGCTCGGCGCCTGAATGAAGCGGGTCCTGCTGGCAGTCGCTCTGGTCCTGACAGGGTGTTCGGGTGCGTCGGATGAGGCGCCGTCGGGCGCGCAGGCTGCAGGCTATTGCGCGTTCGGGCAGACTGCGTCCCTGTTCCTGATCGACCAGACCACGCCTTATGACGACACGGACCGCGCGGTCATCACCGAAAGTATCGGCACGGTTGTCGACCAGCTGGGTCCCGGCGACCGCATCGTGCTGGCAACAATCGACGAGCATTACACACAGTCGGCCCGCCTGATAAATGCGTGCAAGCCGGGCTGTCCCGAAGGGCAGGGCGCGCTCGATTCCATGCTTGGTGGATGCAGCAGCATGAAGGCCCTGGCCGACGAACGCCAGTTCATGGGCAGCCTGGCGCAAACGCTGGCCCCGGCCGTTCAGGGATCGGCCTCGGCCGACCATTCGGCCATCATGTCGACGATTGCCCAATGGACGCAGGCGCCCCCCGGTGGCCAGCCGTTCAACCATGTCTATATTTTCTCCGACATGCTGGAAAACAGCCAGGCCGTTCCGTGGTCTGAATTCAGGTCGATGGAGCCGGATGCCGCGATGGCGCTGGCGGAGAAGTTTCGCTACCTGCCGGCTGTGCAAGGCGCGGACGTAAGGATTGTCGGCTTCGGCCGCTCGCACAATCCGGGCCGCCCGCCGCTCGACCCGGAACTGGACGCGCGGCTCCGGGCCTTCTGGGCCGACTATTTCCGGGCCGGTGGCGCTTCGGTGACGTTCGAAGGCGCGATCCGGAACTGACCCGCAACGTGATGTAATGGCGCGCTGCCCAATTCCTGCTATTGAGAAGGCATGATGGAGGATTTCACATGCTGCGTTCCCTGTTCATCGCCGTCCTTGCAGGCCCCGTGCTTGCAGCCTGCACCGGCCCGGCGGCAGACCCCGTGACAAAATTGCCGGAGGGCATGCTGTATGCGGGGGCTGATCAAAATGGCGGGCAGATTGAAATGCATGTGGGCCAGACACTGCGCATCGAACTCGAGAGCATTCCCACAGCCGGCTATATCTGGGAAATCCTGGACCAGCCCGGTTTCCTCGAAATGGTTGGTGAGAACACGCGCCCGACCGATCCGGAATTCCAGAACCAGCCCGGCGTGACCGGCGGCAACCACTATCTCTCGTTCGACCTGGCAGCCGTCGCGACCGGCAAGGCAACGCTCCACCTGGTCGAGCACCGCCCGTGGGAAGAGAATGAACCGCCCAGCGACACCTGGAGTCTCGACGTCACGGTCAATCCTGCGCCATAAGGCGGCCCATGGCAGACACACAGACCCCTCCCCAGACCAGGACAGGCATCACCGATGACGGGTTCCTGACGGACAGCTGGTACCTTGCCGCGCCATCGAGCGAGCTGAAAAAGGGCCAGCAGCACCGTATCATGATGCTGGGCGAGCCGGTCGTCGTGGGCCGCACGCCGGCGGGCGAGGCGTTTGCGCTGCGCGATATCTGCCCGCACCGGCTGGTGCCCCTCTCTGCAGGCCAGCAACTCGAGACAGACGGCGAATGGGCGCTGCAATGCCCCTATCATGGCTGGCGCTTCGGCACGGACGGCGTGTGCAAGCTGATGCCGAGCCTGACCGAAGGCAGCGCCTACGACCCGTCAAAGGTGAAGGTGCGCCGCTATCCCATCCATGAAGCGAATGGCGCGGTCTACATCTACGTGGCGGACAATCCGCGCCTCGACGCCCCGCCAGCCGTGCCGCCGCCGGAATTCGGCCCGCTGCCGGACAAGCCGGGTTTCGTCATCCACGACGTGTTCAACGCGCATATGGACGATGCCGTGGTCGGCCTGATGGACCCGGCGCATGTGCCCTTCGTGCATAACCAGTGGTGGTGGCGCCCGCCGTCAGTCGGCCTGAAGCTGAAAGAGAAGCAGTTCATTCCGGCGCCGCGCGGCTGGGCGATTGACCGGCACCGGCCATCGTCGAACTCCCTCCTTTACCGCTGGGTGTTCGGCGGCAATGTCGAAACCGAGATCCGCTTCCAGCTGCCGGGCTTTCGCTGGGAGATCATTTCCAACGAAACCGCGCGCCTGCTGACGCTGACCTGCCTGACGCCGGAAGCGCCCAAGCGCACGCGCATCACCCAGTTCACTTGGTGGACCGGCGCGCCGCTGTTGCACCTTGCCGTACCCATCGCCATCCAGATGGCGAAGAAATTCCTGCGCCAGGACGGCGACATGGTCGACCTGCAGAACCAGGGGATGGCGCACCAGAAGGCGATGCTGTGGATCGACGATATCGACGTGCAGGCCAAATGGTACCAGCGCCTGAAGCGCGAATGGACCGAGGCCCGCAGCGAAGGCCGCGACTTCGCCAACCCCATCGAGCCGCGTGTGCTGAAGTGGATGAGCTAATTTGCCCTGCTGCGGGAAAGCTGGAACAAATGGGGAAAATGCAAGCTGTCATTAACCTCGACGCCTGATAGGGTAGGGCCGATGACAGCGACGATTCGCATTCTCGGGATTGATCCGGGCCTCCGCCATACCGGCTGGGGCGTGGTCGAGCAGACCGGCGCCCGCCTTGCGCATGTGGCGCATGGGGTCATCTCCGTGGATACGGGGCTGGAAATGGCGGCCCGGCTGGCCGGCATCTTTACCGCCGTCGCCGAGATTGCACGCGAACATGCGCCGCATGCGGCCGGAATTGAGGAAACCCTTGTGAATGCAAACCCGCGCTCGGCGCTGAAACTGGGCCAGGCACGCGGCGCCGCCATGGCCGCCCTGTCGCTGGCGAGCCTGCCGGTTGCCGAGTTTGCCCCGCGCAAGATCAAGCTGTCGGTGGTCGGCACCGGCACGGCAGACAAGGATCAGGTCATGTTCATGGTCAAACGCCTTTTGCCGCGCGCCGGAGAAATGAAGGCTGATGCGGCGGACGCGCTTGCCTGCGCGATCTGCGCGGCGCACCACCTGCCGCTGGAGTTGAAGCGGGGGGCGGCATGATCATCGGACGCCTGACCGGAACGATTGCGGCGCTCGGCCTCGATCATCTGCTGATTGACGTCAACGGCGTCGGCTATGTCTGCCAGGCGGGCACGCGGCTGCTGGCCCGTGTGCATGCGGGCGAGAATGCCGTGCTGCATGTCGAAACGAAAGTCACCGAAGCGGCGATCACGCTCTATGCCTTCGGCACCGACGAGGAACGCGCCTGGTTCGTGCGCCTGCAGGACGTGCATGGCGTGGCGGGCAAGGCGGCGATGGCGATTCTCGATGCGATCACGCCAGCTGAATTGATGGACGCGATTGCGCTCGGCGATGCCGCCGTGCTGGAGCGCGCCAAGGGCGTCGGCAAGAAACTGGCCGAGCGCATCGTCGGGGAGCTTGGCGGCAAGGCGCCGCCCATGGGCCGGTTTGGCAAATTCGATGCGGCCAATGCGGCCGGCATGGCGAGGGCGCCGGTGGCCGCAAAAACCGGGCCGCGCGGCGAGGCGATCTCGGCTCTGGTTAACCTTGGCTATGGCCAGAGCGACGCGGCACGCGCCGTTGCGGCTGCTGCGCAGGCGGCGGGTGACGCTGACGTTGGCCCGCTGGTGAAAGCGGCGCTGAAGGAACTTAGCCGGTGAGCCGCGAGGGGGAGCTCTCCGATCCGAACGCGCAGGGCGGCGACGCGCTGGACCGTGCGCTGCGCCCGCAGACGTTTGACGACTATGTCGGCCAACGCAAGGCGAAGTCGAACCTGAAAGTCTATGTCGAGGCGGCCCGCGGTCGCTCGGAAGCGCTGGATCATGTGCTGCTGTTCGGTCCGCCGGGCCTCGGCAAGACGACGCTGGCGCAGATCCTGGCGCGGGAAATGGGGGTCGGCTTCCGGGCGACGTCCGGGCCGGTGATCGCCAAGGCGGGCGACCTCGCCGCGATCCTGACCAATCTTGAGCCCAACGATGTGTTGTTCATTGACGAGATCCACCGCCTCCCGGCCGTGGTCGAGGAAATCCTCTATCCGGCGATGGAAGACTATGCCCTCGATATCGTGATCGGCGAGGGGCCGTCGGCGCGCTCGGTGCGGCTCGACCTGTCGCCCTTCACGCTGGTGGGGGCAACGACGCGGGCGGGCCTGTTGGCGACGCCGCTGCGCGACCGGTTCGGCATTCCGCTGCGGCTCGAATTCTACGAGCCGGAAGAACTGGCGCGGATCGTATTGGCGGCGGCGCGCAAGCTGGGCGCGGCGATTACCGAGGAAGGCGCCGTCGAGATTGCCAGCCGGGCAAGGGGCACGCCGCGCATCGCGCTGCGGCTGCTGCGCCGGGTACGCGACTTTGCCGAGGCCGAGGGCGCGAAGATCGACAGTCCTGCCGCGGCGCGGGCGCTGAAACGGCTGGAAATCGACGCAGACGGCCTCGATGCGCTCGACCGGCGCTACCTGCACGCATTGGTGCACACCTATGCGGGCGGGCCCGTGGGCGTCGAGACGCTGGCAGCGGCCCTGTCAGAGGCGCGCGATGCGGTCGAAGACGTGATCGAGCCCTACCTGATGCAGAAGGGCTATGTCGCCCGCACCCCGCGCGGGCGCACTGCGGCGCCATTGGCCTATGAGCGGCTTGGCCTGCCTGTGCCGGGCGGCGCGCAGTCCGGCCTGTTCACCGAGAAATAGCTATTCGCCCTTCTGCATTCGCCAAAGGAGGCCGATGAAGGCGCCTTTCACGCGAGGCAGCAGCAGGAGCACGGCGGCGACGACGCCGGTGCCCAACGCGGGCAGGCTGAACCAGGGCGGCAAGGCTGTTTTCATTGAAACGAGGAACGTGAGCGGGGCAAGAAAAGGCCCGAGAATCAACACGGTCAGCCAGGGCGGGCCATCCTCGGCGCGGATCTGGCCAGTCGGTTCGCCGCAATGGGAACAGGCAGGCGCCTGCCGGAGGTAGCCGGTAAACAGGCGGCCCTTGCCGCAGGCCGGGCAGCGTCCGCGCAGGCCGCGCAGAATGGAGGTGAGGCCGGGGCGTGCAGGCATGGGGCAAGGGGGTGGCACGGGTTGGGTGCGTCCGCCAGCCGGGATGACGCCGCAGGGGTGATCTGCTAACGCGGAGGGCATGACCCAGCCGACACTCGACGACAAGAATTTCGATGCAGACCGCCAGCACTGGATCACGGTGCGCGTCTATTACGAAGACACAGATTTCACCGGCATGGTCTACCACGCCAATTACCTTCGCTTCTTCGAGCGCGGACGGTCGGACCATTTGCGCGATGCGGGCATTTCGCACCAGTCGCTGCTGGAGCGCGAAGACCCGGCGGCCTTCACGTTGACCAATGTGAATGTCAGCTACAAGCGCCCGGCCAAGGTGGATGACCTGCTGCACATCCGCACGCGTTATCTCGGCATGGACGGACCGCGCATCCGGTTCGAACAGGCCTGCCTGCGAGACGGCCAGTTGATTTCCGAAGCCGAGATCACCGCGGTGATGATCCATTCCGACGGGCGGCTTCGTCGTCCCATACGTGAAGTGGCCGAACACCTGGAAGCGTTCGTCTGGCGTGGTTGAAGGCTGGAATTGCCTCCAGGCTGGATCAGAAACGGATTTCGGCCGAAACGGGCAGGTGGTCGGACAGTTGCAGGGCAAGACTGCGCCGGTGCTCAAGGCTTACCCGGTCCGAATAGACGATATGGTCGAGATCGCGCTGCGGGCGCCAGGAGGGGAAGGTCGGCAATTGCGGATGATTGGCGATTTGCGCCTTGTTGGCCGTGGCAAATGTTTCGAGATGAGTGGAACTATGCGTACAGTTGAAGTCCCCGACGACCAGGAAGGGGTTCCTGCGCGGCAGGTGCTCGCCAATCGCCTCAAGCTGGGTCGCCTGATCGTCCCGGCCGAGGCTGAGGTGTAGGTTTGCCACCGATATCCCCCGTCCCACCTGCACATTGGCGATCAGGCAGCCGCGGCCCTTCACACGCCCCGGCAGCTTGAAATCATGGATATCAGACAGGGCGTACCGACTGAGAATGGCGTTGCCGTGTAGCGAGATGCCTGGAATCGTCCGGTTGCGCTGAACAGCGACATGCGAATGGCCCGACAGGGTCGCGATCTGCTCGGCCTGGCAGGTAAAACCGGACCGTCGCCCCCCCAGGTCGACCTCCTGGAGGCAGACAACGTCATAGGTTTTGACGATTTCCGCGATTTTTTCCAGCGTGGACCGCTTGGCGCTGGTATTGAATACCTGATGATGCGCGCGGGTCAGGTATTGCGAATACCTGGTCGTGCCAATAGCGGCCTGGATGTTCCAGGTCAGAATCTCGAGTGAGTGGCTCATGCTGCTCATATGGCGTTTGGAGCCGCGTGTTCCAGCCGGCATTCGACAGTACGGGTCGAAGGGGACTGCCTTGTTACCAAGTTCACTGGTATTTGCCCTCCATATCCTGATCTCGGTCGCCCTGACGATACGGCTGCTTTATCGCAAGCTGGCGGTGAGCACGACGCTCGCCTGGATCATCATCCTGTTCTCCTTGCCCTATATTGGCATCTTTTTCTTTTTCCTGTTCGGAGATCATCGGATGGGACGCAAGCGCCTCAGCCAGGGCGCGCGCATCCGGCAATTCTATTCGCGCAAGTATGGCATTGCCGAAGACCCGTTGCAGGACGTGGCACTGGACGCCTCGCACACAATGCGGGCGCTCAGCCAGAGCGTGGCGACTCATTCCGGTTTCCCGGTGACACACGACAACAAGCTGGAACTGCTTGAAGACGCGGGCAACATACTCGACCGGATTGTCGCTGATATCGACCAGGCGACCAAGACATGTTTCCTTGAATTCTACATTGTCGAACCCGAGGGGCGCGTGACCGCCGTGATGGAGGCGCTGGTGCGCGCTTCCCGGCGCGGGGTCGACTGCAACCTCCTGGCAGACAGTTTCGGCAGCAAGGCCCTGTTCCGGTCCAGCTGGCTGCAGCGCCTGCGCAGCGCTGGCGTGGATGTCGAGCCGTCGCTGCCTGTCGGACTGGTCAAGTCGTTGTCGCAACGCTCTGACCTGCGCAATCATCGCAAGCTGATCGCGATCGACCAGTCAATTGGCTATATCGGCAGCTTCAACCTGGTGGACCCGAAATTCTTCAAGAAGAACAAGTCGGTCGGCGAGTGGGTCGACACGATGTTCCGGCTGGAGGGGCGGATCGTCGATTCGCTCGGCTGCGTGTTCAATGCCGATTACATATTCGACTGCGTTGGCCTGGACGTTGACCGGGAGGCCCTGCGCGACCTGCCGACCGATCGGCCTGACGCACCGCCGGCCGGGGACGTGGCGTTGCAACTGTTGCCGTCCGGCCCTGAAACGCGCGACAGCCCGATCCATGAATGGGTGGTTTCGGCGATCTTTGCCGCGCACCGGCGGGTGTCGATCATCACGCCTTATTTCATTCCCGACGAGACGCTGACACTGGCGCTCAAGGCGGCGCGCAAACGCGGTGTTGCCGTGGATGTGATCGTGCCGGAAAAGATTGATTCGAAACTCGCCCAATATGCCAGCGAGTCCGTTTTCGAAGAATTGCTGCAGGCCGGTATCAACATCGCCCGCTATTCCGACGGCTTGCTGCACACGAAATGTGTCCTGATCGATGATACGATTTCGATGGTGGGCACGGTCAATATGGACACACGCAGCTTCTACCTGAATCTCGAACTGACCCTGATCGCCTATGACAAGGACGTATCCGATGTCCTGGACCAGATGCGCGAACGTTATCTCGACCGATGCACCTATATCGATCCCGAAGCCTGGGCGACACGATCGAACTGGCGGCGCATGAAGGAGAATGTCCTGCGCCTCGCCGCACCGATTCTCTAGCCGGCTTCAGGCGTCATTGCTGCAGCGCAGCGAACATGGCCGTCAGCCACTAATCCTTAACCAAACGCCGCTATCGGTTAACCAGCTGCGGAAACTCGCGTGCCTGCCGTGTTTCCGCCAGATTTGGCAGTGAAACAGGGGCAGACGCCGAGGCTCCGCGCCGACGGCACAGACTCATATGCGGAGCACGTGCTGCCCGCAGACTTCAAGGAGCAGGGAATCTCATGGAATCCGAAGCGATTGGCACGGCCGCCAGCAATAGTGACTTCTCGCTACTCTCACTGATTTTCGATGCAGACCCGATCGTCAAACTGGTACTGTTGTGCCTGCTGGCCGCTTCTGTCTGGTCGTGGATGGTGATCGCTGAAAAGACATTCTCGCTCGGCGGCGCCCGCAAGAAGGCCAAGCAGTTCGAGGATGCGTTCTGGAGCGGTCGTACCGAGGATTTTGACATGCGCCCCGGCCAGGTTGCCGGCGACGCGGCCAGCCGCGTGTTTGCGTCGGCTGCGCGCGAATGGTCGGATGCCAAGCGCGGGCAATCGCAACCGGGCGAATCGGCTGCGCTCGTCAACCGTGCGGAGCGATCCATGCGAGCGACGGTCGATCGTGAAATCGGCAAGGCCGGAACTGGTCTCGGCGTGCTGGCAACCATCGGATCGGCCTCGCCCTTTATCGGCCTGTTCGGCACGGTCTGGGGCATCATGAACGCCTTTCTCAACATCGCGGCCCAGCAGGATACCAGCCTCGGTACCGTGGCCGGCCCGATCGCCGAAGCCCTGTTCGCCACCGGCATGGGCCTGGTGGCGGCCATTCCGGCAGTTATTTTCTACAACAAGTTCACCGGCGACCTGACCAGGTTCGGCGATCAGCTCGACACGTTTTCGCAGGATGTCCTGGTGCGCCTGTCGCGCCGCGCGTCCGACGCCGCGAGGGACTAGGCCATGGGACTGATCCTCGGATCTGGCGGCAAGGGCGGGCGGCGCGGGCGCCGGGCGCTGAACGCCGAAATCAACGTCACGCCGTTCGTCGACGTCATGCTGGTGCTGCTGATCGTGTTCATGATCACGGCACCCCTGCTGGTGCGCGGCGAGGATGTCGCCCTGCCAAAAACACGGTCCGGGCCGATCAAGACGGAGCCGAACGATGCGCCGCTGGCGATCACGGTGAAGGCCGACGGGTCGGTATATATTCAGAATACGGAAGTGACCGTGGACGAACTTGGCGCCAAGCTTGCCGCCATCATCGGCGAGGGCTACGAGCAGCAGATGTACCTGCGCGCCGACGAGTCCGTCCCTTATGGCAGGATCATGGAAGTGACGTCCGAAGTGCGTGCGGCCGGTTATACGCGCCTCGCCTTCGTCACCGAACAGAAGAAATAGCGGGGGCCTTCAGAACCCATGCTCCGCGGTTTCACCCTTTCGGCCCTTCTCCACGCGAGCGTGCTCGCGCTGGCGGTGATGTCATGGCCGAACCAGAAATCGGAGTGTGACAAGGCCATCGCAAAGCTCGAACGTGACGAGCCGGGCCTCGGTCCGGTCGACATCATGATGCGCCTGCCGGAATGTGCGAGCGCGATCGACGTGCCGATCGAGTTTCTCGACATCGGCCTCGTGACGAACGTAAGCGCGATCCCGAAGGCCGAACCGGAGCCTGAAGCCGAACCGGTGCCGGAGGAGGCCCCCGAGGAAGAGGCCGAGCCGGACGACCAGAAAGACCTGACGGCTGACGAAGTTGACGCCAATGACACCCGCGCCGAGGAACCGAGCGAGGATGACATTGTCGTTGAAGACGAGAAGGCCGAACCGGAGCCCGTCAAGGCGCCGGAGCCAGAGAAGAAAAAGCCGGAACCGAAAAAAGAGCCGAAACTGGTCGAAAAGACGAAACCCAAAGCGGCGTCCGACGACCTCGATTTCCTCAATGATTTCGAGGATGTGCTGAAAACCAAGGCCCAGAACGAGCGCAAGGCGCCCCCGGCGCAGGAACCGCCACGTATCCAGAAGCCCGTGCTGGCCGATGCCCAGCAACCGCGCAAGGGCGCGGGCGACCGGACCGGCAATACCGCCTCGCTGCAGGCGGCCGTCCGTCGCCAGATCGGTTATTGCTGGAACGGGATCGACGACCTGCCCAAGGAAGACCAGATCAATGTCGTGGTGCGCCTGAAACTGGCGCGCGACGGCAGCCTGTCGAACTCGGCTGAACTTGTCTTGCCGAAGTCGCGGCCCATCGGCAGGTCGGGTATTCCGGTTGACCTCGCCCTGCGGGCAGTGCGCAAGTGTGCCCCATATAAATTGCCTGCGGACGATTACGACCAATGGCAGGAAATCGACGTGACAATCGGGCCGGAGAACTGACCGTCCCCCCAAGTTTCAAGGAGACTATCGAATGAAACGTATCCTGACAGCGCTGGCGACAGCGTTCCTGCTGGCCACCAGTCTTGCGCTTCCGGCTGCGGCGCAGCTGCAGGTGCGGGTCACCGACGGCAATTTCACGCCGACACCGCTCGCCATTCCGGACTTCCAGATTTCCGGGGCCGACGCTGCGATGGCCAAGCAGATAAGCGATGTCGTACGCGCCGACCTTGCCTCGACCGGCCTGTTCGAGATGCAGAACCCGGCCTCCTTCATCCAGAAGGATCTCGATATCAGTGTCCAGCCGCGCTTTGCCGACTGGAAGATCATCAAGACGGACGGCCTTGTCGTCGGTGCCTATGAAGAGCTGCCGGACGGCAAGATCGCCGTTTCGTTCCGCCTGTGGGACGTCTATGCCGGCGAAGTCATGCGCATCAATGGCCAGCCGGGCCGCCGCCTGACCACGACGCCGGACAACTGGCGCCGAATCTCGCACAAGATCGCCGACTCGATCTACCAGCGCCTGACCGGGGAAGACCCGTATTTCGATACGCGCATGGTCTATATCGCCGAGACCGGCCCGAAACTCGCCCGTGTGAAGCGCCTCGCGATCATGGATAGCGACGGCGCCAACCAGCAATACCTGACGCCCGGCCGCAACACGGTTCTGACGCCGCGTTTCTCGCCTTCGGCGCAAGAAATCACCTACATGTCCTATGAAGGCGGCAAGCCGCGGGTCTATCTCTTCAATATCGAGACGGGCCGCCAGGAACTGCTGGGCAATTTCCCGGGCATGACCTTTGCCCCGCGCTTCTCGCGTGATGGCCAGAGCGTGCTGATGACGCAAGCCGAACGCGGCAATTCCGACATTTACATCATGAACCTGCGGACCCGGGAATCGCGCCGGCTGACCGACCATCCGGCCATCGACACATCGCCGTCAATGTCGCCGGACGGCAACTCCATCGTGTTCACCTCCGATCGCGGCGGCAGCCCGCAGCTCTACATCATGAATGCCGATGGCAGCCCGCGTTCCTGCCCGTCGGGCGGCCGGGATTCGGCCTGCCGGATCACGTTCGGCAAGGGCAGCTATTCCACGCCCGTCTGGAGCCCGCGCGGCGATCTCGTGGCGTTTACAAAGCAGTCCGGCAGCCGGTTCTATATCGGCGTGATCGGGATTGACGGCAAAGGCGAGCGCCTGCTGACCGAGGCCTATCTCGATGAAGGCCCGGACTGGTCGCCAAACGGCCGCGTGATCGTTTATTTCCGCGAATCACGTCCCGGCGCAGGGCCGCAACTCTGGTCGGTTGACCTCTCCGGACGCAATGAACAGCGTTTGCCGACCCAAACCGACGCGTCAGACCCGGCCTGGTCGCCGCTTCTGCAATAAAATTAGCAGTTAAACGCCCCTGGAATGGTCCGGGGGCGTCGCTTTATGGAGACATGACGACAAATTTGTGCAAAACGACGCTCGGTTAAGTCACCGCCCGATTGTCGCCCGATTTCCGTCAGAATATGGAATCACTTACGCGCTAGTCGTCATCACGTTGACAAAACGCCCGCCGTAAGGCGTCAATATCGCTCTAAGGACATCCAGGGAAGTCTTAGCAATGAAAACGTCACTGAAACTTACCGCCGCAACTGCCGTACTGCTCGCGCTCGGCGCCTGTGCATCCAAGCCAGCGCCCGTCGTTGAGCCTGCTGCGCCTGTTGAAGTCGTCGAACCGACGCCTGCGCCGAAGCCACCCGTTGTCGAAGAAGTCGTGAAGCCTACCGGCCCGCTGGCTGGTTCGCTCGACGATTTCCGCGTCAATGTTGGTGAGCGCGTCTATTACGACCTCAACGCCTACCGCCTTGATGCCGACGACCAGGAAATCCTGAAGCGTCAGGCTGCCTGGCTGGCTTCCTACCCCGCTGTCCGCATCCTCGTCGCCGGTAACTGCGATGAGCGCGGCACGCGCGAGTACAACCTTGCGCTCGGCGAACGCCGCGCGTCGGTCGTGAAAGACTATCTCGTAAGCCTCGGCGTTGATCCATCGCGGATCGACACGATCTCGTACGGCAAGGAACGCCCGATCGCTGCTGGCAGCGACGAGCAGTCCTGGGCCCTCAACCGTAACGGTTTCACGCAAATCGTTTCCGGCTCGACCAGCTAAGCTGATCTGCTGAACGGTCTACAATACGCAGCCGGGTGCCTTAATTTGGCCCCGGCTGTTTTTGTATGGTCCCGACCAAACTGCGCGGAGATATTGCATTCATGTTCAAAGCCCCGGCTCTCGCCCTCGCCTGCCTCATGCTCGCCGCCGCACCTGCCGTGGCGCAGCGCAGTGCGCCTATAACGCAAGGTGTCACCAGTTCGGACCTCGCTTCGCAGGTGACCACGGTTCGCCAGCAAAATGCGGACCTGAAGGTCCAGGTGAACAACCTGCTCGGCGACATCATGACCCTGACCGGGCGGGTCGAAACCATGGAATACCAACTCTCCCAGGCGCGTGACCAGAACGAGGCCCTCCAGCGCGACAATGAATCGCTCTCCGACAGTATCGGCGAACTGCGCAAGCAGATCAGCGCGCAGGGCCGGACCCTGGCCGCACTTGAAGCGCGCCGTGGCGAAGACGCCGACTTTTCCGATCCTGCCGCTGAGCAGGAATCCGCCTATCCCGGTTCGGCGCAGGGCGGCGACTATTCCGTCGCCTCACCCGCCTCGCCGCAATCCGGCAGCCTCGGCAATGCCGGTCCCACACGGCTGATCACACCGACGAGTGAAGCGTCCGCGACCGGCCTGGCCAACAGCGCGTCCGGCATGAGTCCGTCATCGACACCCGTCTCGAACAATCCATCCGAAGCCGGACTGAACCTGCCGTCCGGATCGCTGGGGACCATCTCGGCCAGCAATCTGCCGGGTGAGGCCGGCCCGTTGTTTGCCGCCGCCAAATCGAAACTGATCCAGTTTGACTATGCCGGCGCAGAGGCTGCCTTCCGCCTGTTCCTCGAGAAGTTCGGCAACGACCCGCAAGCCGGCGAAGCGCATTACTGGCTGGGCGAGACGCTGTACCAGCAGAAGGCTTTTGCTGACAGCGGCGCTGCCTATACGACGATGATCCGGTCATTCCCGAACGATCCGCGCGCACCTGATGCGCTGGTGAAACTGGCCCGGGCCATGCGCCTCGTCGGTGACAAGGAGAAGGCCTGCCTCGCGCTCGACACGCTGCCGAAACGCTATCCGAACGCATCGGGTGTGACGCGCGACCTGTCGGCGGTCGAGCGGACCAAGTCCGGGTGCGACAACTAGAAACCCAAACGCCCAAATTCGCAGCCTTTGACCGGCTGTGCCGGGCAGGGACCGGCCCTGTCGGAGTCGCCGTGTCCGGCGGCAGCAATTCCCTTGCGCTTCTTCATCTCGCGCATGACTGGGCTCAGGCGCGGGGGCGCGACCTGATGGCATTCACATTTGATCACCGCCTGCGCGAAGCGTCTGCGCGCGAGGCCGCGCGGGTTGGCGAGATTTGTCGCGCGCTCGGGGTTCGCCATCAAACTCTATATTGGGACAATCCGGTCGCCCGCCAGTCCGCCGCCCGGCGGGCGCGGCATGCGGCGCTGGCGCGCGCGCTGAAGGCTCGAGGCGGCGCGATCCTGTTGACGGGGCACACGGCCGACGACCAGGCCGAGACCTTCCTGATGCGGGCCCGGCAAGGATCGACCTGGTATGGGCTGGCCGGCATGCAGGCTGTCTCACCGTCGCCTGTCTGGCCGGAAGGGGCGGGCGTCCGGATCGCCCGGCCGCTGCTGGCCGCGCGCCGCGATGACTTGCGGCAAGTGCTGAAATCGCGAGGCACAGGCTGGGCGGAGGACCCGACAAATGAAAATCCGGCCTATGAGCGGGTGCGGATGCGGCAATTGCTGGCCGCCTCTCCGGGGCTTCATACGCGGATTGCGCGGTGCCTGACGGACCTCGCCGCACTGCGTGCGATTGAGGATGTTCGCCTGGGGCGTTGGCTGCGCGACCATGTTCGCGTGTCCGGCGCGGCATATATCGAAGCAGATATGACCATGCTTGGCCCGGAAAGCGCCGCGCGCGGGATGGGCATCCTGATTCAGGCCGTGACCGGCCGGGAGACACCGCCAAGGCGGGAAAACCTGCAATCGCTGGCTGACCGGGTGCGGGCTTCGCGGGCGTTTGCAGGTGCGACACTGGGCGGCGCAAAGGTTACGCGGACGGGCCCATTTGTTCATCTTGTGCCGGAGGTGGGGCTGGATGGCCTGGATCCATTGCTGATCCGGCGGTTGGGCGATTTGCGAGACCTTCTGCTCGGCCAGCCGTGACAATTGCTGCTTGTTAAGCGGAAAGGAGTCGTTTTTGTGCGACGCTGCTCCTATGTTAGGGATCAGGAACACTGATAAATTGAGAGACCGAATATGAACGTGCGCAATCTTGCCATCTGGGGGGCCATCGCCCTGCTTGTCATCGGCATGGCCGTCGCCATGGGCGGGACCTCTGAAGCAGACCATGCCGACAAGGCAAAACTGTCCGAAATCTACAAGCTGATTGACGGCGGCGAAGTGATCGAGGCAACGCTTGGCGACCAGCAGATCGTCGTGAAGACGACCGATGACCGTACGCTGGTCAGCGAATTGCGCGGCCTCGACATGGAAACCCAGGGCATCCTCGTGGCAGAGGGCGTGCCGTTCACGATCGACGCTGACAGCGGCCGCAACAATTTCGCTTCTCTGATCTTCTCGATCCTGCCAATCCTGCTGATCGTCGGCTTTGTCTTCTTCATGATGCGCCAGATGCAGGGCGGCGGCGGCCGCGGCGCGATGAGCTTCGGCAAGTCGCGCGCCCGCCTGCTGACCGAAAAGCATGGCCGGGTGACGTTTGACGACGTCGCCGGCGTGGACGAGGCCAAGGAAGAACTGCAGGAGATCGTCGAATTCCTGCAGGACCCGTCGAAATTCCAGCGCCTCGGCGGCAAGATCCCGAAAGGCGCGCTGCTGGTTGGCCCGCCCGGCACCGGCAAGACGCTTCTGGCCCGCGCTGTGGCCGGCGAAGCCGGCGTTCCCTTCTTCACGATTTCCGGTTCGGACTTTGTCGAAATGTTCGTCGGCGTCGGTGCCAGCCGCGTGCGCGACATGTTCGAGCAGGCCAAGCGTTCGGCCCCTTGCATCATCTTCATTGACGAGATCGACGCGGTCGGCCGCTCGCGCGGCGCAGGCCTCGGAGGTGGCAATGACGAACGCGAGCAGACGCTGAACCAGTTGCTGGTCGAGATGGACGGATTCGAGGCCAATGAAGGCATCATCCTTGTGGCTGCGACCAACCGGCCTGACGTGCTGGACCCGGCCCTGCTGCGCCCCGGCCGTTTCGATCGCCAGATCACGGTCGGCAACCCCGACATTATCGGCCGCGAGAAAATCCTGCGCGTCCACATGCGCAATGTGCCGCTGGCCAAGGATGTCGACACCAAGACGATTGCGCGCGGCACGCCCGGCTTTTCGGGCGCCGACCTGGCCAACCTTGTCAACGAGGCCGCCCTGCTGGCAGCCCGTCGTGGCAAGCGCGTTGTCGCCATGCAGGAATTCGAAGACGCCAAGGACAAGGTCCTGATGGGGCCTGAGCGCCGCTCGATGGTGATGTCCGAAAAGGAAAAAGAGCTGACGGCATGGCACGAAGCCGGCCACGCCATCGTGGCGATGAAAGTGCCCTCGGCCGATCCGGTGCACAAGGCGACGATCATTCCGCGCGGCCGGGCCCTCGGCATGGTGATGCAGCTGCCGGAAGACGACAAGCTGTCCATGTCCAAGATCGAGATGACCAGCCGCCTGGCCATCATGATGGGTGGACGCGTCGCCGAGGAACTGAAATTCGGCCATGACAATGTTACCGCCGGTGCGGCCTCTGACATCCAGCAGGCAACCCGCCTTGCCAGGGCGATGGTGACGCGCTGGGGCTTTGCCGACAATGTCGGCCCCGTGGACTATGGCTCCGACCAGGGCGACGTGTTCCTCGGCCAGCAGCTGATGCAATCCAGCCATGTGTCGGAAGAAACGTCCCGCAAGATCGAGGAAGAAGTCCGCAAGCTGATCCAGACCGGCATGGACGAGGCCCGCCACATCATGACAGTCAGCCGCGACCAGTGGGAAGCGATTGCCACCGGCCTGCTGGAATACGAAACGCTGACCGGCGACGAGATCGCCGAACTGCTGAAAGGCAACAAGCCGACCCGGCCCGATCTCGGCGACGATGATACCGGCCCGGCCTCAGCCGTCCCGGTGATCGGCAAGCGCCGCAAGCCCAAGGGCGATGCCGGCCTTGGCGACCCGGAGCCGAACCCGGCCTGAGGCACGCCTTCCTGCGCAAACAATCAGGCGTCACCGGATCCCGGTGGCGCCTTTTTCTTGTGCCGCGCATTCTACACGATTTTGAAAGGGGGAGGATAAGCCGGCGCGTCAGGCCGCTGCGCTGGGGCGGGCGCTGACGGCGGCGTGCCAGCGGGCGAGGTGGGGGAGGCCGTCTTCGGGGGGCACGCCGACGAGGCCGGCGCCGAAATCATAGGTGGCCAGGGCCACGGCATCGACCACGCTATAGGCATTGCCGGCGATGAATTCATTGTCGGCCAGCTGGTCGTTCAGCAGCCGGTAGCCCATGGCGGTGCGCACGCGGTTTTGTGCGGCGGCTTCGGGAATCTGCCGGATCAGCTTGGCCGTCAGCGGATGGCCGTGGACCCAGACCATGCCGATGGGCACCATCAGGTTCAGCTCCACCCGGCGCAGCCACATCTCGATCACGGTGCGCTCTTTCGCGCCGGTGCCGAAAAGCGGCGGCTCGGGGTGCAATTCCTCGAAATAGCGGCAGATGGCGACGCTTTCCGAAATGCAGGTGCCGTCATCCAGCTCGAGGATGGGAATGCCGCCGGTGGGATTCTTCTCGAGGAAATCGGGCTGGCGGTTGCGGCGCTTGAGAATGTCCACGGTTTCCATGGGCACGGTGAGGCCCTTCTCGGCGAGGAAGATGCGGACGCGGCGCGGGTTGGGCCCGCCGGGATAGTCATACAGGATCATGGCGCCAGCCTAGCGCGCGGCGGCGAGGGCGCAAGGGTGCGGTCAGGCCCAGAGCCGGGGTTGGGCGGCGATCACGGCGGGCGCGCAGCCTGCGTCCCAGGGGTAGAGGCCGTCCAGCAGGCCGGGCCAGACGAGCTGGATGAGGGCGGGGTGGCCGGGCTGGCCGCAGCGTTTCCAGAACCAGTTGGCGCGGGCGGCGTATTTCGTGAACAGGGCCTCATGCGCGGCCTTCCTGCCGATACAGTCGAAATCCTCGCAGAGGCCGTGCCAGCGCTGGTCGCCTTCGACTTTCCGGCCTGCCTTTATCTGGCGGAAGACCTCGGCCAGCATGGCGTGCATGACATCGCGGTGGAGACCGAAGACGATGAATTCCGGCGCGTCCAGCGTCTGCGTGAAGCCGACGGAATAGGTGAAATTCGGCTCGGCCAGTTCAGGATCGAACACGTGCTGGCTGTGCCAGCCATGCGTGTCGATATCGGCGAGCAGGCGGCGCGTGGCGGCGGAGAGTTCGCTCTCGGTCATGGCCGCGATGACGCGTTGCGCCGGGCGCGGGGTCAAGGCGCGCGGGCCAACATGTCCGAGATTTAAGGTGAGGCGTGCCCCAGCACGGGCGGCCGCAGGCCCGGTGGGGCTGCGGCGGCAGGCGTGTGGCTGGGGCGTGGTGCGTCCCTAAGACGTGTCGGCGAAGGGTGGGGCAAGGGTGTGGGCCGGGCGTGGCCGGTCTACGAAACGTGCACGGGAAATGCCCGGACAGGCCGCGCCGGGGCACGGCGCCTCGGCCACGGCGAGGCGCGCCCACGCAAATTGCTTTGGCGGCGTATAGCTATAGGCCCCCTCGGGCGCCGGGACATCGGCCATGGCGGTAATGTAGACATGGCCGCTGCGCGGGCAGACGGCGATCAGCAGGCCGCGCCCGCTGGCCCTGATCCAGCGCTGCAGGCCCCAGAGCTGCAGCCAGACATAAGGCCACAGCCATATGGGCACAGCAGAGAAGATGCGATGGCGCGTCGCGGGGTTCATGGCGCGCAGTATACGCGAGGCCTAGGGGGGTGCGGAAAGGCAAGAGCGAATCCCGCTTGCCGGGCGGGACGGGCAGGCGTAGATCGCCGCTGCCGCCGACCGATGAGACAGTCGCAAACGGGCGGCGGAGCGATATTCCCCACCATGACTGACCCGGCATTTGACTGTGTGTCCTGCGGCGCCTGCTGTTTCAGCCGGAACCCGCGCTATCTCGCCCTGTCGGCATGGGACGCGTCACGCGCCCTGCCAGCGGGCAGCCTGTTTGCCGAGGGCGGGCAGACCTATGTGGCGTTCGACTGCGGCCGGTGCGTGCACCTCCAGATTGGCGGCGGAAAGGCCGTGTGCGGCGTGTATGAGAACCGGCCCGAAGCCTGCCGCGCCTTCCGGGCGGGCAGCTTCGAATGCGTCAAGGCGCGCCGCGCGAACGGCGTGATGGGGGAGCGTGTGCGGGACAGGGAAGGGGAGCCCGCCTAGGCCCAGAGTTTGGGTTGGGCGGCGATCACGTCGGGCGAGCAGCCATCGTCCCACGGGAAGAGGCCGTCCTTGCTGCCGGGCCAGACCAGCTGGATCACATCCGGATGGCCGGCATGGCCCTGATGGCGCCAGAACCAGTTGGCGGAAGTTGCATATTCGGTGAACAGTTCCGGATCGGTCGCCGCCATGCCGATACAGTCAAAGCCCTCGATCAGGTCATGCCAGCGCTGGCCGAGCTCGGCCGTGCAGCCCGCCTTGATCTGGCGGAAGACTTCCGAGAGCATGTAATGCCTCAGGTCTTTCGGCAGGCCGAAGACGATGAATTCCGGCGTGCCCAGCGTTTGGGTGAAACCGACGGAATAGGAGAATTCTGCCCCAAGCCCGTCTGGATCGAAGACATGCAGCGCGGACCAGCCATGCGTGGCGATATTGTCCAGTGTGCGGGTTTCAAAATCGTCCAGGGGGCGGTCTGTCAACGGAAGGCTCCTATCTCGCGAACAGCTGGCCGATGTCGGCGAAGGCTTTCAGCTCGATGGCGTTGCCGCTGGGGTCGTGGAAGAACATGGTTGCCTGCTCGCCGGGCTGGCCCTTGAAGCGGACATAGGGCGCAATCAGGAAATCGACCTGGCCTTCAAGGCGCGCGGCCATCGCCTGCCAGTCTGCCATTGGCAGGACGAGGCCGAAATGGCGCACGGGCACGCCATGGCCATCAACGGCACTGGTGCCGGTGGGGGTGCACTGATCGGGCGCGAGATGCGCGACGATCTGGTGGCCGTGAAAGTCGAAATCCACCCAGTCGTCAGAACTGCGCCCCTCGGCGCAGCCGAGCAGGCCGCCATAGAAGGCGCGGGCGGCGGCAAGGTCGTGCACCGGGAAGGCGAGATGGAAGGGGGCGAGGGGCATGCTCAGTTCCGCGACGGATAGATGCCTTGCGTCACGATGCAGTGCTTGAGGGCGAGATAGGGCGGCATGTTATTGCCGGCCGAGGCATTGCCGGAGCCATCCCCTTCGCCATCAACCGCGAGGGCGGCGGCCGCGCTGGCCGTCTCGCTGCCGCCCCGCTCGCCCTGCCGGCGTTCGGTGAGGCCGGGGCCCTGGCCCGCGCCGACAATGGTGCGTCCGCGCAGGTCCGGCAGGGCGAAGGTGGTGCGCCCGTCGCCGCCATACATCGTGCCAAGGAGAGAGAACAGGGCGGTATTCTCGGCAATCGGCAGGAGGCGGCCATCGGCCTCCAGCGTGCTGCGCGGGCAGTAATTGAACCCGACCGTCATGATCTCGCCGATATATTCGTCAACGCCCGCATGGGCCGCCGGCGCCGTCCCCGCCATCAGCGCGCCCGTCACCGCCGCCGCCATCGCAAATTTCCGAATCATTCCGTGTCCTCCCATTGTGGAAGGGTTAGCCTAAGGCGTGGTGCGGGAGGGGCAAGGGGCGGGCGTTTCGCAGGTCATGTCCCGGAAGGGTGCGTTACGATTTGCAGTTTTGGTGCAGCCGGGGCTTGCTCTCTTCCGAAGATACCTGCGCAGGCAGGTATCCATGGACCGGACTTTCCCTTCGCGCCTTGGCTGAAACGCCAGTCCATGGACCCCTGCGTTCGCAGGGGTCATCGGGGGGAGGGGGGTGTGCGGAGGGGGAGATCGGTGTGTGAGGCGAGGGCGAACGGTGGGTATCGCTTTGCTTAACCCACCCTACGCTTGCTTTGGCTTGCAGCGCACGTCGCCAACCAGGAGGTCCACGATCTTTTTTGTTTTAGGGTCAACAACCCCAAAGAAGCGCACTTTCGGACTAAAGAACACGATGTCTGTAATTTCGTCTTCAGTTAGGCTCAGCTCGCTCTTGCAATGCAGAATCGTATGCGTTCCCTGCTGGTTCGAGCCACGTTGATCGAAGGAGATGCTTAAGTATTCTTCCAATGCCCTTCGTTTGCAAAGGCGTTTTCCTTTCATGCGTGCGTACTCGACGGCGGCGTAAGTCGAGGCGACCAACGCCAAAGCAAATGAGCCGATGGCCGACCAATGACCGATACTCTCTAAACACATGTACAAAATCCCCATGCCGCAACGATTGCTGTTCTTTCGACTTGGCATCATTGGCCGCAATTCGCGAAATGCAACCAACGCTAAGCTCTTGCAATCTATCGCGCTGTGTCGCTAAAATACAATCAAAGATTGCGATTTCGGATTACACAAGAAGTTGGTGAATGTGATGTGCACAGCGATCAAAAAAATACTTGATATATAATAGAGTCTTAGGGGTTTATATTTGGCGTTTGTCTCCCATGTGACTCTATAGAACAAAGCTAATGATCTTAATTTTGAGGCACTTAAGATGGCAAAATCCGCCGCTAAACGTACGCTAATTTCGCAAAAAGACGTACCGGGACAAACTTTGAAGCAGGCGCTCAGAATCGCTGAGTGTATCGCTGACAATTATGCGAGCGAACCCACGACTCCATTAAATGTAGCGGCCGGGTTGGACATGACGCCAACATCTGGACCATTCCGTAGTATTGCAGGTGCTGCGATAGCTTATGGATTGACGACTGGTGGTCCCAATGCACCAGAAATTGGATTGACTGAGCTAGGTCGTCGAGCCACCAGGCCAACCTCGGAGGGCGACGATTATGCGGCTCTCCGAGAGGCGTTGCGGAAACCCCGTGTAATCGATGAGTTCCTCTCAAAGTACAATGGTTCGTCGCTTCCTCCTGCGAAAATCGCTCAGAATGTGCTTGCCGAGATGGGAGTTCCTCAAGATAGGACCGAGGGTGTTTTGTCTCTGATCGTTGAAAGTGCAAAGCAGTATGGTCTGACTAAGGAGATCAAGGGAAAGGTCTATATCGATTTGTCATCTGATGTCCGTGGTCCAATTGTCCAAGAACAGGAACAGGCCGATAACGGAGAGATACTTGAGGATCAGGAGTTAGCGGAGGTGCCTGCGCAAAGAGTCGGTGGTTTGCCAACGGATAATCGCTCCGACGAAGTCCTTCGTCGAGTTTTTGTGACGCACGGAACAAATCAGGCCTTCATCGGCATGATAAAAAAGCTGCTTGGCTTTGGGGAGCTGGTTCCGGTTGTCTCTGTCGAGAATCAGTCTGTATCAAAACCTGTCCCCGACAAGGTTATGGACGATATGCGCTCGTGCGGAGCCGCCATCATTCACGTTGATTCTGAACAGAAGTTGCTCGACAGTGCTGCTAATGAAGTAAATGCTATCAACGGAAACGTCCTGATTGAGATCGGAGCCGCTATGGCGCTTTACGGTCGGAGATTCATTTTGCTTGTGAGGGAGGGCGTGAAGCTTCCTTCAAATCTACAAGGACTATTCGAAGTTCGATACAATTCCGATGATCTATCGGGAGAGGTCACGATCAAGCTGCTCGAAGCAATAAACGACATGAAAAAGCAGCCGCTGCCAAAAGGCAAGAATTGAGGCTAGCCGAATTTTTGTTCTCTTGATGCGAGCAAATCGCTTATCGCTCTGAACCGGCAACAGCGCCCATTATGTGCGGCGATTCCAAGACCATGTTCCGTGTCGTATCGCATTTTGAGATTTTGAGAATCCGATCCAACGCCCTTCAAGTTTATTTTCGTCTATGATTTTGAATTGGAAGCTGCCCGAATACGAGTTCAATTTTAGTCGTTGCGCTCTCCAGTCACCGGTAATGTATCCGTCTTCGATTTTTCCTATGATGTAGTAGCTCGCGCCGTCAGCTTCGAATGCGGAGTAAACATAGTCAGAGAAGCGATACATGCGCTTCGAGAAGTTCGTGATTTCTGGCTGACTTCCCGCGCCCCGATCAGTTTTGTACTCGTGGTTCCAACTTCCCTCGAGTCTGGGATGCTTTTTGAATTCGATACCTTGCGTCGATATTGGAGACAATAGCATCACGATCCGCGGCCAAACTCTCAATTCCAAGACACCCCGAATCAGAAAGAGCAATAAGATTGCTCCCCCAGAGAATGCTGCCGAGATCATCGGCTCCACCCAGTTTACATCAGCTAGTGACAACTTTACTTGTCCCCCACATAAATCTCCCCGCCCTTGTCCATGAATTCCTTGCTCTTCTCCGCCATGCCTGCGCGGGCGGCGGCGGCTTGTTTTTCCATGTCGGCTTTCTCGTTGTCTGACATGCCGGCCGCGTATTCGCGCACTTCCGCGGTGATCTTCATGGAGCAGAATTTCGGGCCGCACATGGAGCAGAAATGGGCGACCTTGTGGGCGTCTTTCGGCAGGGTCTGGTCGTGGAAGTCGCGCGCGGTTTCGGGGTCCAGCGCGAGGTTGAACTGGTCTTCCCAGCGGAAATCGAAGCGGGCGCGGGAGACGGCATCGTCGCGCAAATGGGCGGTCGGGTGGCCCTTGGCGAGGTCGGCCGCATGGGCGGCGAGCTTGTAGGTGATGACGCCGACCTTGACGTCGTCGCGGTCTGGCAGGCCGAGATGCTCCTTGGGCGTCACATAGCAGAGCATGGCCGTGCCGAACCAGCCGATCATCGCGGCGCCGATGCCGGAGGTGATATGGTCATAGCCGGGGGCGATGTCTGTCGTGAGGGGGCCGAGCGTGTAGAAGGGCGCCTCGCCGCATTCTCGCAGCTGCTTGTCCATGTTGATCTTGATCTTGTGCATCGGCACGTGGCCGGGCCCTTCGATCATGACCTGGCAGCCTTTGGCCCAGGCCACCTTGGTCAGCTCGCCGAGGGTTTCGAGTTCGGCGAACTGGGCGGCGTCATTGGCGTCTGCCCCGGCGCCGGGGCGCAGGCCGTCGCCGAGGGAGAAGGAGACGTCATACGTGCGCATGATGTCGCAGATCTCCTCGAAATGGGTGTAGAGGAAGCTTTCCGTGTGGTGGGCGAGCATCCATTTCGCCATGATCGAGCCGCCGCGGCTGACAATGCCGGTGACGCGATTGGCGGTGAGGTGGATGTAGGCGAGACGGACGCCGGCATGGATGGTGAAATAGTCGACGCCTTGCTCCGCCTGTTCGATCAGCGTGTCGCGGTAGATTTCCCATGTCAGGTCTTCGGCGACGCCGTTCACCTTTTCCAGCGCCTGGTAGATCGGCACGGTGCCGATGGGGACGGGGGAATTGCGCAGGATCCATTCGCGCGTGTTGTGGATGTTGCGGCCCGTCGAGAGGTCCATGACATTGTCGGCGCCCCAGCGGATCGCCCAGACCATCTTGTCGACTTCTTCCTCCACGGATGAGGTGACGGCGGAGTTGCCGATGTTTGCGTTGATCTTGACGAGGAAGTTGCGGCCGATGATCTGCGGCTCGAGCTCGGCATGGTTGATGTTGGACGGGATGATGGCGCGCCCGGCGGCGATCTCGTCACGGACGAATTCCGGCGTGATGAATTCCGGGATATGGGCGCCGAAGGACTGGCCGTCGGCAATGGTGGCGGCGGCGTCTTCATGGGCCCTGGCGCGGCCCATGTTCTCGCGCGTGGCGACATAGACCATTTCCTTGGTGATGACGCCGGCCTTGGCGAATTCGTATTGCGTGACGGGATGGCCGGGCAGGCCGCGCAGGGGGCGGTGGCGGACGGGGAATTCGCGGGCGAGATGCTTGCCCGCCGCGCCGCCATTGTCTTCCGGCCGGACATGGCGGCCCTCGTATTCCTCGACGCCGCCGCGGGCGAGCACCCAGTCGCGGCGGTCGCGGGCGAGGCCTTTTTCGACGTCGATGGTGACCGACGGGTCTGTATAGGGGCCGGACGTGTCGTAGACCGGCACGGGCGGCTCATTGGCGCTCGGGTGCAGGTCGATCTCGCGATGGGGCACGGCGATGTCGGGCGCCTGCGGCGGATGGGTATAGACCTTGCGGCTGGCGGGGAGGGCGCCTGTGGTGACTTTCGGGGTCTCGAACTGGGACTGGTCGGCGGGCTTGTTCATTGGGGGAATCCTTTGGGCAGGGCGGGGACAAGGCCCAGCTCTTTTTGCAGTTTCTTGGTGAGGCCCGCGGCGACCAGGCGGTAGCTGTCGCGGATATAGGTGAGGAGGTCTGCGTCGGACATGGAGGCGTCGCTGGTGCGCTGGATCCATTTCATGCCGCGCGAGGCCATGTAGGGCGCGCCCCGGCAGCCGGGCTGGTCTTTCAGGATGTCGAACGCGATGGTCGTGACCTTGAACGAGGCGTCGGTCAGCTGGCCGTCCTCAGCGCTGGCAATGACGAAGACCTTGCCGCCAATCTTCCAGACATGGGAGCCGCCCCACTGGCAGACATAGGTCGCGTGGGGGAGGGAGGTGCAGAAGGCCGTGAACGCGTCGAGCGTCATTCTATTCTCCGTCCCTCGCGCCGGTATGAGCCGGATCAGGTTCAAAGGGTAACTCTCAGCCCGGCACCATGCCGGACACCCCTCGGATGGACAAAGAATAGGCGGTTTGGAGGCCAAAAGAAAGTGGCATGCATGCGGACAACACTAAGGCAATTACCTAAGTGTATTGACAGGGCGGGCCGGGCCCAATAGATAGGCGTATGCCTAAGTATCCTTCGCCTGACCCAATCGCCCTTGATCGTGGCTTCCATGCGCTGGCCGATGCCACGCGGCGCGGCGTGATCGCGCAACTGAGCCTAGGCGAGGCGAGTGTCGCCGAACTGGCCGAACCCTATGACATGGCGCTGCCGAGCTTCCTGCAACATGTTCGCGTGCTGGAATCGGCTGGCCTCGTGACAACCCGCAAGGAAGGCCGCGTGCGGCGGTGCCGGCTGGAAACCGCGCGGCTGGCCGAGCTGGATGCATGGATTACCCGCTACCAGCAGGCATGGGCGGCGCGGCTTGACCGGCTGGGCGACTATCTTGACGCGACTGACACAGAAGGAAACCCGACATGAGCCATGACACGATCCGCCACGGCACAGTGACCATAGAAAAGGCCTACCCGGCCGGCCCGGCACGGGTGTTCGATGCCTGGGCTGATCCGGAAAAGCGCCGGATATGGGGGTCGCCATCCGATGAAATCGACCTGCGTATTGACGCTGCAGATTTCTCTGTCGGCGGAGAAGATGTCAGCACGTGCATGATGGGTGAACAGGCCATCGCTGTGGTGCGCGGTCGTTATCACGACATCGTGGCAGACAGGCGGATCGTCTATACCGAGATCATTGCATCCATGGAGGCGCTCGAAGGCGCCTGCCTGGTCTCCGCGGAGTTCATGCCGGAGGGGCAGGGAACGCGGCTCGTGCTGACCCTGCAAACAGCGGCGCTGGACGGTGCGGACTTGCTGGACGGTGTGCAGGAAGGCTGGGAGAGCGCCCTGTTGCGTCTCGAAGCCATGATGAAACAGGACTGAGACCCACGCTGTCATGCATCGGGACTGCGCACAGGTTAACACCGGACGCAGTCCGGTTAACCAAATCCTGACACCTGATGACCATCAAGGGCCGCATCTGATTCCGTTACGGAAGGAGGCGACGATCATGGCTGATGGATCTGCGCATGCGCCGCTGCATGTTCCCCTTGTGGCGGATGAACTGACGCCGCGCACGAAAGCGCCCGTGAAGACCCGCAAGTTCAAGGTGGATTTCTGGGCCACCGATTTGAATACGGCCGAAATCGGCATCATGAAACGCACCCAGAACGAGGCGGCGTCCGACCAGTTCACCAAGGACATGGAGATTTACGGCCAGACGGTCGTGAACGGGAAGCGCGAGGCGCTGATCGCCTATCGCCAGGAGATGTGGAAGCGGAACAAGGATTTCAAACGGCGGCTGGTGATCAAGCTGTTCTCCGAAGACCTGCACTGGCGCGGCACGATAGAGATGCTGATCGGGCGCTCGATGCAGCTGTCACTGGGCGCGGGCGGCCTGCCCGTGCCGGCCTATTCGATCAACCTGGCGCGGCACGACCAGCTGATCCAGCTCGAACGCTCGGCCCATCACTGGCCGCTCTTCCCCGAGAAATATTCCTTCTTCCTGCAGACGAAGAACGGGCCGCGCTTTTACAAGCTGCGCCGGAACATTGTCTGCATTGGTTCGGACTACACTCTGTATGACCAGAAGGGCCGCAAGATCGGCCAGCTCGACAGCCGCATCATCAATTTGGGCGGGGCGTGGAAAGTGACGCTGGACAGCGCGCATGCCAATGCCAGGCTGGAAGCCGTGCTGCAGCTGTTCTGCGCCATGCTGAAGTTCAATGGGGCGGCGCGGCGCCATGTCCGCCAGCTGACAGAAAAGGTGCATGGCGGCCGGCTGAAGCCGGAACTCGATCACCGCGAAGACGACCTCTACAAGAACCCGCGCCGTCGGCGCTGAGCCGTCAGGCGCCGAGCGCCTGCTGGGCCGCCTTGTCCCAGCCGACAATGGTTTCTGCGCCCGTATCGATGACGGGGCGTTTGACCAGCGTGGGATTTTCAATCAGCAGGGCGGCAGCGCCGTCGCCGAGGGCGGTGGCCTGCTGTGCGGGCGTGAGGCCGCGCCATGTCGTCGAACGGCGGTTGACCAGTTTCTCTGCGCCGACGGCTTTCAGCCAGGCGGGGACAAGCGCGGGCAGGTCGGCTTCGGCGCGGATATCGACAAAGGCGACCTTGCGGCCTGACGCCGTGAGGGCGGTCATGGCCTTCTTGCATGTGTCGCAATTCTTCAGGCCGTAGAGGGTGAGGGGGGCGTTGGGCATGGGCGCTCCTGAAACGGTTTCAGGGCCCTATACGATGCCCAGCACCGCGATGACCAGACCGAAGGCCATGGTGACAAGGCCGAAGCCGCGTACATGGTCGTCTTCGGGCACCATCCAGCGGGCGAGTGCGAAGATCGGTTTCGGCCAGGCCAGCATCAGCAGGCTCTCCACGATCATGCTGGCAGCGAGCAGGGTGGTGATGCCGCGCGTGACCGTGGCGAAATCGTCGACGAGGGCAAGCACGGCGGCGCCGAGAAAGAACATGAAGGCGCCGGTGACATAGACGAGCGCCGGGCTGGTATCGAACTCGTCGAGCACGCGGGTTGCGCGGCCCGGTTCGATCACCATGCCGAGCCCGGCGGCCAGGGCATAGATTCCGAAGATAACGCATACCGTGTCAGCGATCATGGTTCGTGCTCCCGTGCCGGTGTTTGATGTACCATAAGACCGGGGCGAGGCCGAAATGTGTCAGGGCGCTTCGGTGCGCGATTCCACGACCGCAACGATGGGGCCCATGTCGAGCCCGGCCTCGTCGCGCTGGAGGTCTGCCGCGTAGAGACGCGAGACGACGCCATCGAGATAGAGCGCGTTCGGCGTGCCGAGACGGTCGCGGAACAGGCGGGCGAAACTGTGGAAATTTACCGGCGCGTCGCTGATCGCGAAATAGACATGCCGGCCGTCGGCGCTGAGGCCGACGCCGTTGCGCCGCTTGCGGCTGGGTCCATTCTCGTTGAAGTCCGGATGGAGTTTGCCGTCGAGCACCAGCATCGGGCCGGACTGCGTGGCAAAGCGCGGTGGTGCGGCGGGAAAGCGGGCGTCGTAAATGCTGGTTTCTGCAATGCCTGCTACAGGCCCCTCGATCCAGAATACACCATTGGGCAACATGCCGAAATTGCCGGGACCGGCGGACCTGACCAGCGGAGCGACCTGGTTGCCTTCCTCGACAAACAGGCCGACGGCGCGACGGTCGTCATGGTACATGCCGCCATTCATGGCGAAGGCGAGCGTCTTGCCGTCCGATTCGAGCTGTTCGGCGAGACGGTCGAACTGGCCATAGGGGACGCCATCCGGGCCGTTGAGGAAGAGGCGAATGTCGGCGCTGGCCACGGCGAACCTGCACACCGTGTAGGGCGCCCCGTCGAAACTGACCGGATTGCAGGCGTGCGCGGGCGGCGGCGAACAGGCCGTGGCGAAGGCCACCGCGAGGGCAGCAATTGAAGAAGAGACGGCGCGCGGGAGCATCATTGATCGAGTCTAGAGAGGCTTCGTGGCGAATACCAGACAGGCAGCAGCCGAGGGCTGCATATCGTAGCTTCCAGAATATTTTAGCAGTATCGGGCCGTATTTGCCTTCTGTTTAAACGAATTTTTTATTCCAGCCAGTATCTATTATCGTTCTGCTCGAGTCCAGGATGGTCGGCAGGTTGTGCATTTGTGGAGTAAATGCCGTGAACTTGAATATTGCGACTATCCTGGAAATGGGATCGGGCCGTTCCCGTATGACGCCCGAACATGCCGACTATATTCGCGGCATGCAAATCCACACATATAAGGCGCTGTTACCTTTCGGGATTGTCGCCAGCACGGTGAATGCAGCGATTCTCGTCACTTACCTGTCCTTCCACGCGCCTTCTCGGGAATTGGTAATATGGTCTGCCGTCATGGTGGCTACGGCGCTGTTCGGCATGCGCGCCAGCCTGCGCGTAGTGCGGTTCAAGAGGCCCGCCCGGCCAAGTCCCGTGCAGGCGCTGTATCGCCCGATCGTCGAATCGGCACTGGTTGGCTGGGCATGGGCCTTGTGCCCGCTCCTGTTCCTGCCGAACGGAAGCGGGTACGATGTCGCAGTCATCCTTTGCGTCAGCGCGGGCATGATGACGGGCGCTGCCTACATGCTGTCTACCCTGCCAGCGGCCGCCGTCGGATTCGTGCTGGCCATGGCCAGCGGGTTATTGATCGGCCTGCTCAGATCCGCCCCTAGCAGCGAGCAGATCGCCCTGCTTTCGCTCACCGCCTGTTTTACATTGGTGTCCGTACGGGCAATTTTCTGGAACTATGGCAACTATGTCGCAGCCTGGCTGCAGCAGGTCGAACTGAAAGAACAGGCTGGCCTTCTCAAGAAAAAAGCCAGCTTGATCAGCCTGCTGCTCAACGAGTTCGAACAGGCGGCTTCAGACAGCCTATGGGAACTGGACGCGGCGCATCGCCTGCTCAATCCGTCCGAAGTCTTCTCCAAACGGTGCGGCATCTCGGTGGCCGATCTCGACCAGCAGCACATCACGAACTTTTTTGACGCCACGAACCTTGAGGGCCGGGAAGACCTGGGCCGCCTGAACGCAGCGCTGGCCGTCAATGGTGAATTCAACAATCTTATCCTGCCTGTATTGCTGCCAGCGGGCACGTTCTGGTGGAGCGTGTCTGCCAAGCCCGTGCTTAATGACCAAGGGGTGTTTGAAGGCTATCGGGGCGTCGCCTCTGACATCACCGAGAAGCGCCGGGCTGAAAAGCAGATTCACGATCTTGCACATTACGACACCCTGACAGGCGTGCCCAAGCGGGAGATGCTGCTGGAATCGCTCAAGACTGCCGTAAGCGGATCGATGGAATCGGGTTCGCAATTCGCTATCCATGCCCTCGATGTTGATCGATTCAAGACGATCAATGACGTCTATGGCCACACGGCCGGTGACGCCTATCTCAAGGCAACGGCAGAACGGTTGCGCCAACTGGTGGGCCCGAATGACGTGGTCGCCCGTTTTGGCGGCGATGAATTTGTCGTCCTGCAGCAGGACATTTCAGGGCGCGGCGAAGCCATGTCGCTGGCCGTCACGATCCAGCAAGTGCTGTCTGAACCTGTCGATATTGATGGCGCGCATGCCCAGTCGAGCGTGAGCCTGGGTATCGCCATGTGTCCGGAACATTCCGTACAATCCGCCGAGTTGCTCAAATTTGCCGACCTGGCGTTGCTGGCATCGAAAGCGGCGGGACGTGACACGGTCTGTTTCTTCGAGTCAGACCTGAATGACGATGCCGGCGAGCGCATCGCATTGGAAACCGACTTGCGTCATGCGCTTGCCAACAATGAGTTCAGCCTGAACTTCCAGCCGATCGTGCATGCCAAGTCGGGCCGGTTCGGGTCGTTCGAAACGCTCATCCGGTGGAATCATCCAAAGCGAGGTTCAGTCGGCCCCGACCTGTTCGTGCCGATCCTTGAGCAGGCCGGGATGATCACGACTGTGGGCGACTGGATTATCCGCGAAGCGCTTCGCGAAGCCGCGACATGGGATGAAAAAGTCAGGATCTCGATAAATCTTTCGCCGCTGCAGGTCAGGAACAGGTCGTTGGTGACAACCGTGACCCATGCGCTGGCACAGACCGGCATCGATCCAAAGCGTGTCGATTTCGAAATCACCGAGACGGCGCTGTTTGACGACACCGAAGAGAGCCTCAGCATGCTGAACGCTCTGCACAATCTGGGCGTCACGATCTCGCTCGACGATTTCGGAACGGGGTATTCCTCGCTGAGCCTTCTGCGAATGTTTCCGTTCGACAAGATCAAGATCGACAAGTCGTTCGTGCAGAAAATGGAATCGAGCGAGGAGTGTGCTGCCATCGTCCGGTCCGTGGTCGGCCTGGCACACAGCCTGGGCATGCGCACGACGGCAGAGGGCGTGGAAACAGCCGTGCAGGCCGACGCGCTCAAGGCTGAGGGATGCTCGGAACTGCAGGGTTACCTGTTCAGCCGGCCAAAGCGGCCTGACGACCTTGTTGTAGATGGAATCCTGAAAAGGCGTGAACGGGCTGCCGAAGACACATCCTCGGCCGAGCCGGTTCCGGCCGGTCGCGATGGGGCCTTGCGGCGGGTCGTTTAGCCGGGGCCCGGCTATCGGCAGACAAGGCATCGCGAAGCGGCCTGTCATGGGTTAGTCTGACGCTTCAAGACCGCTGAATTGGCGGACACGGCAAGGACACGCGCATGGCAGAGAAATTCCAACGCCACCGACAGGCATGGACGACCGACGAGATCCAGAAGCTGCACCTTCTGGCAGGCAAGGGCATGAGCCTGAAGGCGATCAGCAAGGCGATGACACGCACGGAAGAATCGATCCAGACGCGCGCCAAGATCGACAAGCTGAAGATTTCGAAGCTGCGCTAGCGCGGCCCATGGCAGGCAGACATCGTGTCAGGGTGTGGCTTTGCGGCCTGCAATTGACCCCATCAATGATCCTGTCAAAACAGACAGGAAAGCGGCATTTCAAGGGTTGGGCATGGTTCAGTCAATTGTGGTAGTGGGCGGCGGAAGCGCGGGCTGGATTACGGCCAACCTGCTCAATGCGCATTGCCAGCGGGCGGGCCGCAAGACGCAGATCACGCTGGTCGAGTCGCCCGACATTCCCTCCATTGGCGTTGGCGAGGCAACAGTGCCGTCAATCCGGCGCACATTGAACGATATCGGATTGCCGGAGCAGGACGTCCTGATTTCGGCCGAGGCGACCTTCAAGACGCTGATCCGGTTCAAGGACTGGAACCTGGGCGAAACCTATGACCACCCGTTCGACCGGCGGCGGCGGCCCCAGACAGATGGGGCGGCCAGCCGCTGGACAGCGCAGAACAAGCTGCCTTTCGATCATAGTTTTTCCGCGCTGACGCAACTGGCCGAGCACAACATCTCGCCGAAGTCGCCGCGCCACCCGCAATACCAGGCAAGCTTTCCCTATGCGTATCACCTTGATGCCATCAAGCTCGCCAACCGGCTCGCCGAATTCGGGCGTGACCGGGGTATCCAGCACAAGCTTTGCAATGTCACCGATGTGACAGTCTCACCGGAAGGATTGACTTCGGCGGTTCACACAGACCAGGGGGAGGCGTTGACGGCCGACCTTTATGTCGATTGCACCGGTTTCCGGTCGGCGCTGCTGGGGCAGGCGCTGGGTGTGCAAATGAAGTCCTTTGCCAAACACCTCCTGTGTGACCGTGCCGTGACGATGCGTGTGCCGTATGACGTGTACAAGCCCGAGCAAATCCTGACCTATACGCTGGCCACGGCACGAGACGCCGGCTGGCAATGGGACATCAACCTTCAGAACCGGCGCGGCATTGGTTACGTCTATTCCAGCGCCTTTCTCAGCGAAGATGCCGCCGAGGCGGCGCTGCGTCGTTACGAAGGCGAGCACAGCGACAAGCTCGACGCACGCCACATCCGCTTCACGAGCGGCAAGCGGCAGGTCAGCTGGAAGGGCAATTGCGTTGCGGTCGGCCTGTCGGACGGTTTCCTGGAGCCGCTGGAATCTTCCGGCCTATACCTGATCGAATTCGCGGGGCTTGCCATTGCCACCATGTTGGAGGATTTCAGCGTCGCGCCGCAGACGACCGCGCGATACTACAACCGCATCATTGACGAGCTCTATGACGAGATACTGGGCTTCCTCAATCTTCACTATGTGACCTCGAAGCGCCGGGACACGCCGTTCTGGCGGGCGGCAACGGCTGATGAAGCCGTCGTTGACGATTTGCGTGATCGACTGGAATTATGGAGGCGGCGCTCGCCAACCCAGTTCGACTTTCCGGGGGCGGACAGGCTGTTTGCGCAGGATAGCTATGAATTCATCCTGCACGGCATGAAATATGTAGATGGCCCGGTTTCAAGACCGGTCCAAGTGCCGGACATGAGCCCGATTGTTGCCAAGAGCCGGAGCGAACTGCCAAAGCATGAGGCGATCCTGGAACTGGTCCAGCGAGCGGCCGCGCGGGCCTGAACTAGTCGACCGCGCCGACCTGGGCGTCTGCTGCAAGCGCTTCGCGGCGCTTTTCGGCAGCCGATTTCTTGACGCTTTCCGAACGCAGCTGGCCGCAAGCAGCAGCGATATCGCGGCCGCGCGGCGTGCGGATGGGGCTGGCATAGCCGGCCCGGTTGACGATTTCGGCGAAGGCTTCGATCGTCTCCCAGTCGGAACATTCATACGGGCTGCCTGGCCACGGATTGAACGGGATCAGGTTGATCTTGGCCGGCACGCCCTTCAGCAGGCGGACCAGGTTGTGCGCCTCTGACGGGGTGTCGTTGATGCCTTTCAGCATGACGTATTCGAACGTCACCCGGCGCGAGTTGCCGCTGCCCGGATAGGCGCGGATCGCCTCGAACAGGGTTTTCAGGTCGTACTTCCGATTGATCGGCACGAGTTCGTTGCGCAGGTCGTCATTGGTGGCGTGAAGCGAGATGGCCAGCATGGCATTGGTGCGCTCGCCCAGTTCCTGGAGCTTCGGGGCGACGCCGGCCGTGGAGACAGTTATACGGCGCCGGCCGATGGAGATGCCGTCGCCGTCGGAAATCATGTCGATGGCAGCCGCGACATTGTCGAGATTGTAGAGCGGCTCTCCCATGCCCATGAAGACGATATTGGTCAGCTTCCGGTCTTCGATGGAAGACGGCCACTCGCCGAGCGCGTCGCGGGCGATCATCACCTGGGCGGTGATTTCCTGTGCGGTGAGATTGCGCACAAGGGCCTGTGTGCCGGTATGGCAAAAGGTGCAATTGAGCGTGCAACCGACCTGAGAGGACACGCAAAGCGCGCCGCCATTCATACCGACGCCGGGAATGTAGACGCTTTCGCCTTCGACGCCGGGCGCGAAACGGGCAAGCCATTTCTGGGTGCCGTCGCTGGAGACCTGGTGGTCGGCGATTGCCGGGCGGTCCAGCGTATAGCGCTCGGCCAGCTGCGCCCGCAAATCCTTGCCGATATCGGTCATGTCACCAAAGCCGGTGGCGCCGAAATACTGGCTCCAGCGCGAGATCTGTTTCGCGCGCATCGAGGCCTTTTTCGGGTCGAGCCCCATGGCTTCCAGCTCTGCCTTGAGCGCAGGCAGGGGCATGCCGGCCAGGGATCTGGGTCCGTGTTGCGGGCTGGGGCGTTGCGAAAGATCAAGTGTGGTGGCCATGAAAATGCGCTATAGCATGGGGTGCTCGGTGCAGGAACCGCCGAGGGCAGGGCATCGTGAACGCGACGTGAATGAGGCGGCCATCAATTCGCCACACGTTTATCCGAAAGCCCCGCTTACGCGTAATCAACGCTATCAACGGGGCTGACTGAGAAATGACGCCCACAATCCGGAGGACCTCCATGAGATATCTCATTCTTGGCGCTGTCGCGCTTGCCATGATCCCCGCAGCCTGTGAAACAGGCCCCAGCAACCGCGTCATGATCGGCACCGCCGCAGGCGCCATCGCCGGTGCCGGCCTTGGTACGCTGGCAGGTGGCGACGACGGCCGCAACGCAGCCATCGGCGCAGCCGTCGGTGCGATCGCGGGTGCGTCCGCCGGGGCCTACATGGACAAGCAGGAGCGCGAGCTGCGCGCCGCCACGGCTGGAACAGGCATCGAAGTCGCTCGTAATGGCGACCAGATTGCCCTAACCATGCCGTCGAACGTGACGTTCAACGTCAACAGCGCCGAAATTCTTCCCGGTTTCTACGCGTCGCTGAACGATGTCTCGACGACGCTGGTCAACTATCCGTCGACCGCCGTGGACATTATCGGCCATGCCAGCTCTGACGGTGACGACGCCTACAACCAGGCCCTGTCCGAGCGCCGTGCGAATTCGGTCAAGACGTACCTGATCAACCAAGGCGTCACACCGGTTCGCCTGCAGGCCTATGGCATGGGTGAAACCCAGCCGATCGCCGACAACTCGACCGAAGCTGGCCGCCGCGCCAACCGCCGTGTCGAGATCATCCTGACACCGATCACCGAAAGCTGATCGGGGGCCTGAAAAGGCTGACATTATGACGCCCGTCAGTCTCGTGCTGGCGGGCGTTTTCTTTTGCGCCTAGCCGGCAACGGCAGCGCGCATGGCCTCTACCGGATCGCCATAGCGCGTGGCCATCATGGCCATCAACTTGTCACTGGCGCGGGAGGGATGGCCGGTATTGGTCGGCGGTGCGGGATCGTACTCCAAGGCGAGCTGGATCGCCTCGGCGACCTGCCGGCCGCAGACATCGGCCATGATGCCGAACGCGAAGTCGATGCCAGCCGTCACGCCGCCGCCTGTATAGGTGGTGCCGTCCTGAACCCAGCGACCGGGCGCGTATGTGGCCCCCACCAGCGGCAGGAGCGACGTGTATGCCCAGTGCGTGGTCGCCTTCCTGCCGTCGAGCAGGCCGGCTGCGCCGAGCAGGAAGGCGCCGGTGCAGACGGAGGTGACATAGGTGGCGGCGGTGCCGGCCGAACGGACGAAATCCAGTGTCTCGGCGTCGCCAATCGCCTCGACCACGCCGAAACCGCCGGGCACGACGATCATGTCGAGGGCGGGTGCCCTGGCAAATGTGCCGGTTGGCACCAGCGACAGGCCGCAGTCGCTGGGAACGGGGTCCAGCGTCTTTGACAGGATGTGCGTGGTGGCGCCGGGCATACGGTGCAGGACCTGCAGTGGCCCGGTAAAATCGAGCTGGGTGACATTCGGGAACAGGACGAAACCGATATTCATGGGCCAAGCCTCCGTGCGGGCACAGCATCCTGCTTAGACGATAAAAGCAGACGGAGCCACATTGGCTCTGGCCAATCGGCGCCTAAGTGTGGAACGTGTCGCGATGCCGAATCCGGAGCCTCTCTCGAATCCTGGTGCGACGCGGTTTGGCCGCCCGGCGCCCTATCGCGGGATCGGGTCTGAGATCGTGCATGTACTGTGCGGGTTTTACCTGTGGCTGGGCGGCTGGCGCCTGCTCGATGACTGGCCGCCGAACAAGAAAATGGTCATCGTCGCCGCGCCGCATACGTCCAACTGGGACGGGTTCGACATGCTGGCCGTCGCAGGCTGGTACCGGGTGAAGCTCAGCTATATGGGCAAGAAATCCCTGACCAAAGGGCCATTGGGCTGGCTGGTGAAGCGCAGTGGCTGCGTGCCGGTGGAGCGGTCGACATCGAATGATGTCGTGTCACAGATGCGGGTCGCATTTGATGCCGCAGACAGCCTGTTCCTGGCCGTCGCGCCGGAAGGCACCCGATCACGCAATACAGACTGGAAGAGCGGCTATTACCATATTGCGCATTCGGCCGGGGTGCCGTTGCTGATGTCTGTGCTCGACTATGGCAAGCGTACGGTCCGCCTCGCCGGGCCACTGGAAACAAGTGGCAACTATGCTGCTGACCTTCCGAAAATACTGGCGCCTTATGCAACGGCCGAAGGGCGCAGGCCCGGCCAGTTCGGCATGCCCGCGCTCGACTAGCGGCAGATGGCGGCAGCCTTGTCGATGGCGGCGGCCGATCCCTTCAGGGAGAAGTGATAGGCAACCTGCGTGTTGCGTGAGGAGACGGCTTCGACGCGGAGTTCGGAGCCCTTCTTGAGGGCGTCGACAATGCGCCGGTCATCGGAATCATCGGCAAAGGCTTCCGGCCCGACCGAGAACAGCGTCCAGGACGAGCGGCCAATACTGGCTTTCGCAGCCATGTCCTCGCGCAAGTCGAAGCCAACCTTCAGGCTCGGCTGGTTGCGCGCGCGCCCCGACTTCCAACTGGTAACATAGTACCAGACTTCGCCATGATTGGCCGAACGTGGGGCCTTGTCGGTTGCGGTGGTTGCCGCATAGCAAACCGTTTCGCCGCCGCTGGAATCGGTGAAGACCGACCAGTCATTATAGCGCCCTATGGCCGTGGGTTCGGCGTAGGCACACGGGATCGTGATGGCAGCCAGTGCGGCCAGTGCGGCGAATCGATTGTGGCGCAGCATTTGATATCGCATAGTTCTTACGTAATCCCCGTGGCAGCTTCAGGCTCGTTCTTATGCCATCAGAGTTAAGGCCAAACTACGACGGTATTGCAGCGATCGCATTCAAGCGGAATCGCAGACCGTGTGGTTGCGCCCTGACAATCCACAACGGATAGTGTTTGCCGGATGGGCCGAGGGGACCAGACTTGAGCGCAACGATTTCCCGCACAGCTGATGTGGCGCAGCGTGAACGCCACGCTGACTGCATGGAGCGTATCGCGGCAAAAAAATCGCGTGAGGCCTTCGCTGAACTGTTCGCGTTTTTCGCCCCGCGCCTGAAAGCCTACATGTTGCGTCTGGGAGCTGCTGAGTCAGAGGCGGAAGAACTGACGCAGGACGTGATGATGACGGTCTGGCGCAAGGCCGGAATGTATGACCGCACGCAGGCATCTGTGTCGACCTGGATCTTCCGGGTTGCCCGAAACCGCCGGATCGATGTCCAGAGGCGCACGTCGAAGCCGCCGCTGGAGCCGGACGACCCGATGCTGCGCCCGGCCGAAGCCGAGCAACCCGACAGTGCCGTGTCCCGGATGCAGATGGAAGAGCGGGTGCGCGCCCAGCTCGCTGTGCTGCCCGATGAACAGCTGGTGCTGTTGCAGGCAGCCTTCTATGACGGCCTCTCGCATTCGGAAATCGCCCGGTCCCATGGCCTTCCGCTCGGAACGGTAAAAAGCCGCATACGGCTGGCGCTGGCCCGCCTTCGGGGAGGCCTTGATGACACTGAATAACACCCTCGCGCCATCATCTGGAGCTGCCGCATGACCCGTCGGAATGATGACTTCCCGTTCAGCGAACTCTACAGCGCCTATGCGGCGGGCACGCTTGATGCAGGCCTTGCCTTGCTTGTCGAAACACAAGGCGCGTTGCGCGCCGATTCACGAGACGCTGTGGCGCAGAGCGAGGCCCTGTCAGGCGCCTTTCTTGAAATGACGGGTCCGGTGCCGATGCGCGCCGGCGCATTGGAAAGTGCGATGGCACAAATAGATATGCTGGAGGCATCCGCCGCAGCGGAACCCGTGACTGCGCCGGACGAGGACGATGAGATGGACCGGCTACCCGCACCGTTGCGGCAAGCAATCGACGTCTCCGGGGGCCGTGCGGAGTGGAGCAGGGCGGCGCCCGGCATTCGCCGTATTTCCCTGGATGTCGGCAGCCAGATGGAGGTGGAGCTCTATCGTATCCAGCCTGACGCTGCCATTCCGCGCCATACGCACGGCGGACAGGAATTCACCCTGATCGTCACTGGCGGGTACTCAGACGCGTCGGGCAGTTTTGGTCCGGGCGACCTGGCGGTGAAAGGACCTGAAGATACCCACAGGCCGGTTGGCGATTCAGGGGAGGTCTGCTTCGCCCTGATTGTTCGCAGCGGGGCCATTCGCCTGACCGGCGTCCTAGGCGTGGTCCAGCGCCTGCTCGGACGGTAACCGGCGCGCCGGAACCCCGTCAGGCCAGCTGTCCGGTCTCCAGCCATCGCGCACAGGCGTTGCCGAGTTCCGATCTCGCCATGGCTTCGTACCGGGCATTGTCGTCGGCCGTCAGCGTATCTTTCCAGCGTCCATTGACGCCCTTGTTGATGAAGACTTCGGCGCCCGCATCCCAGAAGGCGCCGCCGAGGGGAACGCTCTTTGTGGCATTCGCCTTCATCCAGTCGAATGAGCAATATTCCACAATCGTGTCCCAGCGCGTCTCGTCGATTTCGATATCGAGAAAGGCGGCAATCTTGCGCATTTCGCCCGGCATGTCGCGTTTCAGGTCGGCGAAGTGGATCATCATGACATTCGGCAGGTCACGGATCGCCCACCAGCTACGAACATTCTCCCAGTACGACCAGAATGGGAAACCGTCCTTGTCCATCCAGTCCCGCCAGTACTGGTGGATGTCTTCGGGTGGCCGGTCGATCGGCGGGCCGACGCGGCCCGGCGTGTTGTTCAGCGCATCATACCAGAGGTCATTGGCATTGGCGTGATGATTGTAGAGGCTCCAGACAACATCCCGGCCATCGCGGCCGATATAGATATATTTGGCCTTCGGCGAGAAGACGAGCGCATCGACAGGCAGGTGGGTCTTCATGAACCGGCGATGGGTCTGGGCTTCGACTTCCGGAAGTTTCACCTGCTTGGGAGGCACGCGCAGGTCGAGCCAGGGCGACATTTCGGCAACCGCCAGTTCCGGGTCGCCGCCGAACATCATCTGGGCAATCATCTGCTGGGTCCAGCTCGTGCCGGCCTTGCCATAGGTTGATATGACGATGTCGTCATCGCGGAACTTGAAATCGTTCCAGATGGTTGAATCGAAATGATGACTGTGAAGCTCACGTGCCTTCACCGGCCAAGTGATCTCGTTAGGCATTGGACTGCCCCCCCCCGAATAGGTTTCGGGCCGGAACGGTATCAGAAGTGTGGCGACTTGTCCTGTAACTTGAGATTCAGCCCCGCCCGTGGTCGGCAGGCTTTCCATCCCCGCCAACGCCGCCGGGCATGATCGGTCGTGGCGCATAGCCGCCCATCGATAGGTGGCGGTCATACATCACGAGCGCCCCGGCCAGGCTGACATTGATGCAGAACTTGGTGGGGATTTTCACGACATGGGCGCAACGCGCGAGAGTCTCGTCTGACAGGTTTCCCTTTTCCGGGCCGAGAATGTAGGCGGCCTGGGGCGGGTGGCGGAAGGTCGGCAGCATGACTGCGTCGTCAGTAAGTTCGATCCCGACCAGTTGGCAGCCCCTTGGCATCTGCATCTCGTCGATCGTTTCCCATTGGTAATACGGGATCTGTCCGGCGGACTTCGATGTGTCGGCCTGATAGGCGTCTCGCAGGCGGTGGTCTGCATCGATCGAGAAGACGTAACTGGCTCCGAAGGCATTGGCCGTGCGCATCAGGGCCCCGAGGTTCATCGGCTTCGAAATGCGTTCCGAACCGATCGAGAAATATCCACGCATGTCAGACTACTCCGAGAACGAGCCGCCCCGCTGCGAGGACAAGCAGGATGAAGAGCGGCGCGATGAGGCAGGTGCGCCGGGCGAGGCGCAGGTGCGAGAGGGGATTGGGATAGGTTTGGGCGAGGTGCAGGGCGGCTTCGCTGACAGGTGTGGGCGCGGCCGCGTCGACCACGGCGAGGCGATAGGCCGTGTCAGTCGGCAGGCCGCCGAACCTGGCCGCAAGCGCGCGGCGCAGGGCGACCGAAATGATCATCCGCATCTGCACAGCCAGAACGAAGGCGAAGAGGCCGAGCCCCAGCAATATCCAGAACAGCGGTGTCACAGGAACGTCGCGACCTCGAACCGGCCATCGGAATCGGTCATGCCGCGCTTCATGCCGCCTGAATTGAACAAGGCGGTCATGTCGCCATTGGCCGAGACGGCGATCATGCCGCCTTCGCCGCCGAGGCGTTTGACGTCGTTCAGAGCGCCCTGAACGGCAGGCTCGAGACCGGACCCGCCATAGCGGATGCGGGCGGAAACGTCAGCGGCGGCATTGGCGCGGATGAAATATTCGCCGAGCCCGGTGCAGGAAATGGCGCAACGTTCATCGGCCCAGGTGCCGGCGCCGATCACCGGCGTGTCGCCGACGCGGCCCGGCGTCTTGTTCATGATCCCGGCGGTCGAGGTCGCGGCGGACATATCACCATAAAGGTCGAGGGCGACGGCGCCGACCGTGCCGACATCCGGCGCCCCGACCTGGCGGGTGCGCTCGTCGATCGGCTCATAATAGGCATCCGGGTCGTCGATTGTGGCAAGACCGGCCGCATCGGTCAGGCGTTTGGCGCCTGCGCCCACGAGGAAGACATTGGGGGTGCGTTCCATGACAAGCCGGGCGGCCGCAATCGGGCTGCGCACGCCTTGAATGGCCCCGACAGCCCCGGCATTGCGCGTGCGACCATCCATGATTGCGGCATCGAGTTCATATTCGTCCGCCGTGTTCGGGGCGGCGCCCTTGCCGGCAAGGTAGAGGCCGGATGCCTCCATCGCTGCGACCAGGGATTCGACCACATCAAGGGCCGCGTCACCATTGGCGAGCCGCTTGCCGCCATCCTTCAGGAGGCTTGCGATGTGTTTTTCCTGCGCCGAATAGTCCTGGCCGAAGATTGGCCCGGCGCCGCCGTGCAGGACGAGGGCCCATTTGCTCGCCATTCTGCCGATCTCCCTTACGTCACACTTGGATTATGCCAGCCACACCGCTACCTTCTGGCAGAAGAAACAACAAGGTAAGGAAAGCCGGAACATGAAAGCTGTGCTGTCAAAAGAAGTGGGCGGGCCGGAAACACTCGTGGTCGAGGATGTCGCCATGCCGGAAGCCGGCAAGAATCAGGTCCTGATCGAGGTGAAGGCCTGCGGGGTGAACTTTCCCGACGTGCTGATGATCCAGGATCTCTACCAGTTCAAGCCGCCACGGCCGTTCAGCCCGGGCGGCGAAGTGGCTGGCATCGTCAAGGCCGTCGGCGAGGGCGTGACCCATGTGAAACCGGGTGACCGGGTGCTGGGATCGACCGGCAGTGGCGGCATGGCCGAATATGCGGTGGCCGCCGCGCACGGCGTGATGAAAATTCCGGACACCATGCCCTTCGACGAGGCCTCGGCGTTCATCCTGACCTATGGCACGAGCTATTATGCCCTGAAGGACCGGGGCGATCCGAAACCGGGCGAGACCCTGCTTGTGCTTGGCGCAGCTGGCGGCGTCGGCATTGCTGCCGTCGAGCTGGGCAAGGCGATGGGCCTCACGGTCATCGCGGCCTGCTCAACACAGGAAAAGGTGGATTTCTGCCTGTCCAAGGGCGCTGACAAGGGCCTGATCTATCCGACGGGCAGCCTGGACCGGGCCCAGCAGAAACAACTCTCCGAAGACATCAAGGAAGCCGGTGGCGGCGGCGTGGACATCATCTATGATGCGGTCGGCGGCGACTATGCCGAGCCAAGCGTTCGCGCGATGAACTGGGAGGGGCGCTATCTCGTGATCGGCTTCCCGGCCGGTATCCCGAAAATCCCGCTGAACCTGACCCTGCTGAAAAGCTGCGACATTCGCGGCGTTTTCTGGGGCGCTGCCGTGGCACGAAACCCGAAAGGCCATGCCGCCAATTGCGCCGACATGTTCAAGCTGTATGCCGAGGGCAAGATCCGCCCGCACGTCTCGAGTTCCTACCCGATCGACAAGGCCGCAGACGCGATCCGCGAGCTGATGGATCGCAAGGCGATGGGCAAGGTCGTGGTGACGATGTAGGCAGTCGCTTTCGCGATCTGTTAACCATGCGGCATCGACAAGAAGCGTGTCCCGCCGGAATCGTCCGGCGGCCGCGTGGATTGGTTTGCCTATGGCCGACAAGTTTGCATCCAGAGCTGATTTTGCCGGGCCTCCGACGGGTGAAGAGCAGCGGCGCGTCCGCCGTCAACGCGTGCTCAAGGCGGGCCGCATCGTCATCAACGAGAAGTCCAGCTCGTTCGATGCGATGATCCGCGACATGTCCGAGCTGGGTGTGAAGCTGCAAGTGCAGGAGGCCTGGCGGGTACCGGACAGGTTTCATCTTGTGATCACCAATTCCAATACGGGGGTGCCGGTGACGCGCGCCTGCGAGAAGCGCTGGCAGCGTGGCAACTATCTGGGCGCGCGCTTCTGCGACGCCGTTCTGCCGGCCCGCCGCGCCAATTGACGCCAACGAACAATAAAAAACCCGCCGGATCGCTCCGGCGGGTTTTTCGATTCTGGGGGATTCAAAGGGGTCAGGCGCTCTTGGCGTCGTCGACTTCCTCGAAGTCGGCATCGACGACATCGTCGCTGTCGGCTGCCGCATCAGCGGATGCATCCGCATGGGCCTCAGCTTCCTGCTGGTTGGCATAGATCGCCTCGCCAAGCTTCATGGCGGCGGTCATCAGGGCCTGGTGCTTGGCCTGTATGTCACCGACATTGTCGGTTTCACGCGCGGCTTTCAGCTCTTCAACGGCTTTTTCGATTTCGGCTTTCACTTCAGCAGAGACCTTGTCGCCATGCTCTTCCACCTGCTTTTCAGTCTGGTGAATCAGCGCTTCGGAATTGTTCTTGGCTTCGACGAGCTCACGACGGGCCTTGTCGGCGCCGGCATTGGCTTCGGCGTCGGCCATCATTTTCTTGATGTCCTCGTCCGTCAGGCCGCCATCCGCCTGGATGGTGATCTGCTGTTCCTTGCCGGTGGCCTTGTCCTTGGCCGAGACTGACACGATGCCGTTGGCGTCGATGTCGAACGTGACCTCGATTTGCGGCAGGCCGCGCGGGGCCGGCGGGATGCCTTCGAGATTGAACTGGCCGAGCTGCTTGTTGTCAGCGGCCATTTCGCGCTCGCCCTGGGCGACCTTGATCGTCACAGCACCCTGATTGTCGTCAGCGGTCGAGAAGATCTGGCTTTTCTTGGTCGGGATCGTCGTGTTGCGGTCGATGAGACGCGTGAACACGCCGCCCAGCGTTTCGATGCCGAGCGAGAGCGGGGTCACGTCGAGCAGGACCACGTCCTTCACGTCGCCTTGCAGCACGCCGCCCTGGATCGCTGCGCCAAGCGCCACGACTTCATCCGGGTTCACGCCCTTGTGGGGCTCGCGATTGAAGAATTTCTTCACCGCTTCCTGCACGGCGGGCATGCGGGTCATGCCGCCGACGAGGACGACTTCATCAATGTCAGACGCGGTCTTGCCGGCATCTTTCAGGGCCTTCTGGCACGGATCGATGGTGCGCTTGACGAGGTCTTCGACAAGGCTTTCCAGCTTGGCGCGGGTCAGTTTGATATTGAGGTGTTTCGGGCCGGTCGCATCAGCGGTGATGAAGGGCAGGTTCACCTCGTACTGGTTGGCAGACGACAGTTCCTTCTTGGCTTTCTCGGCTTCTTCCTTGAGGCGCTGGAGCGCGAGCTTGTCGGCCTTCAGGTCGATGCCCTGATCCTTCTTGAACTCGCCAGCGAGGAAGTCGACGATGCGAAGATCGAAGTCTTCACCGCCGAGGAACGTGTCACCATTGGTCGAGAGCACTTCGAACACGCCGTCACCGATTTCGAGCAGCGAGACGTCGAATGTACCACCACCAAGGTCGTACACGGCGATTGTCTTGTTCTCACCCTTGTCGAGACCGTAGGCGAGGGCTGCAGCCGTCGGCTCGTTGATGATGCGCAGGACTTCAAGGCCGGCAATCTTGCCGGCGTCTTTCGTGGCCTGACGCTGGGCGTCGTTGAAGTAGGCAGGCACCGTGATGACGGCCTGTGTCACCGGCGTGCCGAGATAGTCTTCAGCCGTTTCCTTCATCTTGGTGAGAATGAAGGCGGAAATTTCCTGCGGGGAATAGTCCTGGTCGCGACCCTTGACCCAGGCATCGCCTGCCTTGCCTTCGACGATGCCGAAGGGCGACATGGCCTTGTCTTTCTGGGCGGTGGGATCGTTGTACGTGCGGCCGATCAGGCGCTTGATGGCGTAATAGGTGAAATCGGGGTTGGTGACAGCCTGGCGCTTGGCAGGCTGCCCGATCAGGCGTTCGCCGCTTTCCGTAAAGGCGACGACGGACGGCGTGGTGCGCTGGCCTTCGGCGTTTTCGATGACTTTCGCCGTTCCGCCTTCCATGACGGCGACGCAGGAGTTCGTGGTCCCAAGGTCGATACCGATAATCTTGCTCATTGCATGTCTCTCTTCTGTTAGCCGCCACGGGCCTTGTTTGGGTTCGGTCTGCTCAGCAGCCCCGGAAGCCAGTGGCTCTCAAGGGTTCATATGAGACGGCGGGGACGGAATTTAAAGCCGTTCGCCTGTTCAGATGCGATATGGTGAGCCGATCCCCCCGCTCAAGGGGTGATGCGGCGCTTTTACACGGGGTTTAACCAGTATCAACACAGTCGTGAAAGCCATTCTCGCAGCCATTACCGAATTGCAACCCGAAATGGGCGATTTGACGGGGCCTGCCGGTTGCCGCAGTGGCGCCATCGGAGCATCATCACCCAAACGACACAGCTGCGAGGGCGTCCCCATGGGTGATGAAATGTCCGGAGTCTCGGGACTCATTGCCTCGCGCGTGTCGGTTTTGGAGACCGTGAACGATCCCGGCACGCCTGGCAGGACGGGCGACGACCGGTTCGGCTTTGACGAGGCTGCCGGGACAGCATGGGCGCTCGACGGGGCAACCGATGTCACAGACCTGAAGCCCTTCCCGGAGGCCGAGAGCGGCGCGGCATGGATCGCCGCAGCGCTCAGCACGCGCCTGATGGCGCCGCCGTCTCCCGGCGACACGCCGGAAACCCATTTTGCGGAAGTCCTGACAGACGTTCGCGCCCGTGCGGAAAAGGAAACCCGCATCCCGCTTGACGACCTGCCCGGCGAAGCCCGGCCCATTGCATCCGGCATGTGGATGCATGTTGCCAATGGCCGGGCCGAGTTTGCCTGGCTTGGCGACTGCATGGCGCTGTTGCGGCGCGGCGCTGGCGTGACGGTGATCGGGTCGCCGGGCAAGGCGGACGATGAAACCGTGACGGCCCGTCGCCTGCTGGCCGTGTCTCCGGAAGAACGGCTTGCGCACCTGCAGAACGACCGGCGGCGCTCAAATGGCAATCGCACCTGTTTCGGTCTTGACCCGCGCGCGGCCGCGAACCTTAAGACGCTGGAAATGGCCGTGGAAGCGGGGGACATGATCTGCTTGATGAGCGACGGCCTGTACCGGCTGATTTCGCCCTATGGCACGCATACGCCGGAGCGCTTCATGGCACTGGTTGAAGGCAAGGGCCTCTGCGGCGCGGTGGACGCGCTTCGCGCATTTGAAAGCACGCCCAAACGGGACATGAACCGGATCAAGGCCCGCGACGATGCCTGCGGCGTGCTCCTGCGTATCGACGATATTGACCAGGCGGAGGCGGCCGGGCTGGTCCTGTAGACGGATATCGGCATAGTGGACCCAACCGCCCACCAGATGGCGGACACGACCATCCAGGGAGACATGACCTATGCTGCGCTTTCTCGCCTTTCCTGCTTTCGCCATCCTGGCCGCCTGCGCGGCGGCACCGGCAAGGATTGCGGCTGTCCCGACGCTTGAACCGCTCTGGATCGCTGACGGGTTCTCGGCGCCGGAAAGCGTGGTCCGCGCGCCGGACGGGAACTATCTCGTCTCGAATGTCGGGATTGATGACGGCGACGCGAAGAACGGCGACGGTTTCATCTCCATGATATCGCCCGACGGCGAGCTGATCGAGATGTATTGGGCATCGAAGACCAACGGGCCGAAGGGCCTCGCGATCCAGGGCGGCAAGCTTTATGCCTCCGACATCGACGCCGTGATGGTGTTCGATGCCGGGAAGGGCGGCCTTGGGAAGAAGATTCCGGTCGACGGCGCCGTCTTCCTCAATGGCGTTACCGCATGGAATGGCGCTGTCTATGTTTCCGATTCCGGCACGGGTCGTATTCACCGCATCAAGGATGGAGTGGCCACGCTCTGGCTCGAGGACGCGCGCTTCGGCGGCATCAATGGCGTTCTGGGGGATGGCGACCGACTGCTGGTTTCGACCATGGAGACAGGGTCGCTGTTCAGCGTCACCTCCGACGGAACCATCGCCGAGATCGCGACCGGCATGAGCAATGCGGATGGTATCGGCCTCGTGCCGGGCGGGGGATACCTTGTCTCGTCATGGCCCGGGCAGGTCCATTATGTGGCTGACGACGGCGCCGTGACGACCCTGCTTGATACGACAGGCGACGAAACGCCAACCTTCCAGAACGACCTCAAGATATTCGGCGACACCGTGATTGTCCCGAACTGGCAGCCGGGCACGGTGACGGCGTGGAAACTGGTGCGTCCGGGCCAGGTTGATTGAGGTCAAGCCCGGCTGGCGGCGGATGCCCGATAGTTGAAGCAGGTTGCAACGGCCCGCGCCATGCGGGCGCGATGCGTTTGTTTCAATCGGGAGGATACGTGGTGGGATTTTCGGGAAAATGGGTCAGCGCGCGCAAATCGGTGCTTGAACTGAAACAGGATGGCGCGTCGCTATCGGGAACCTTCAATTCCGGTGTTGCCGACGAGGGCGTGATGAAAGTGCCGGTTGTCGGCTGGGCCAATGGCGACCGGATCGCGTTCACGTGCAGCTACGAAAAGTACGGAACGGTCATCGCATGGGTCGGCCAGATGACGGGCGAGAAAGGCAATCCCCGGATCGAGGCGCAATTCCTGCACGGCGCTGACGTGAAGGAGGAAAACGAAGCCGAATTCCTCTGGGCTGCCACACGGATCGGCAGCGACGTTTTCGTCAAGGCGTAGGTGCCGCCGGCAACTATTTTAGTTCGCGTTCCCCGCGCTCACCGCCACCATCGCGGCGCGCAATGTGCGGTCGCCGATTTTCCAGCCGGGCTGGAACAGCGAGGCGATGGTGCCGGATGGATGCTCTGACGGCACTTGGGCCACGGCTTGGTGCAGGTTCGGGTCGAAGGCCGATCCGGGCGCGGCGTCGATGGGTTTGACGCCATGGCGGCCGAGCGCGGTTTCCAGTTCCTTGGCGGTCATCTCGATGCCGCTGAGCAGGTTGTTGCCGGCATCAGACAGGTTGGCGCGGTCGTCATCCGGCAGGGCGGCAAGGGCGCGGGCCAGGTTGTCGGAGACGCTGAGCAGGTCACCGGCGAAACGTTCGATGGCGTAGACGCGGGCATCGGAGACCTGCCGTTCGGCGCGTTTGCGCGTATTGTCGAGATCGGCCAGTGTGCGCAGCAACTGCTCGCGCAGTTCCTCGGCCTCGATCTTCAGGCGCATCGCTTCCTGTTCCGGCGAGATTTCCGAGTCAGCCTCGGCTTCCATGCTTTCGGCCGCCTGGGCGCGGGCGTTCTTGAGCATCTCGTCGGCGGCTGATTTCAGCTCTGCCCGTGAGGCGTTTGGATCGATGTCGGCGTTCTGGCCGGTCTTGGTCTCGTCGTTCATCACTTCCCATCCTTTGCGCGCCGGGCGGCGAGGATTTCGCCGATCACCTTTGCGGTATAATCCACCATCGGTATGACGCGGGCATAGTTCAGCCGTGTCGGGCCGATCACGCCAAGCGCGCCAATGACATGTTTCGCCCCGCCCATATAGGGGGCCACGATCACACTTGAACCCGAGAGCGGAAAAAGCTGGTTCTCCGCACCGATGAACAGGCGCACGCCATCGGCCTCACGTGTCGTATCGAGGATATCGAGCAGGCTTTGCTGGCGTTCAAGCTCGTTGAACAGTTGGCGTACACGATCCAGGTCTTCGGCTGCCTTGGCGTCTTCGAGCAGGTTGGCGCGGCCGCGTATGATCAGCGAGCGGCCCCGCCCCGGTGCGTCTCCGCTCCACTGGACGAGGCCGGCTTCGACAAGGGACGCCGCCGTCGCATCCAGTGCGGCCCTGTGCGACCTGATCTCCTCGCGCACGTCGACGGCGGCTTCGGCCAGCGTGCGGCCTTTCATGCGGGTGGAGAGATAGTTGCCGGCCTCGATCAGTGTCGTGGCAGGCAGGCCGTCCGGAACCTTGACCAGCCGGTTCTCGATGTCGCCATCCTCGGTGACCAGAACGCACAGCGCTTCGCCGCTGGCCAAAGGCACGAATTCAACGTGGCGGACCGCTGTTTCGCGCGAAGGCGAGGCCACGAGCCCTGCCCCGCCGGTCAGGCCGGACAGGATGTTCGATGCTTCGCCGAGCACGGCCTGCAGGTCGCCGCCTGCGCCGCGCAGGCGCTCGTCGATCTCGCGCTTGTCGCTGCTGGACGGCTCGCCGATTTCTAGGAAGCCGTCGACGAACAGGCGAAGGCCGCGATGGGTGGGAGCGCGGCCCGCAGAAACATGCGGGGCATCGAGCAGGCCGAGATCGGTCAGGTCGGCCATGACATTGCGGATAGACGCCGGCGAGAGCGCGATCACGCCCTTCGACAGGGTGCGCGAGCCGACCGGTTCGCCGGTCGTCAGGTAGCCTTCGACGATCTGCTTGAAGATGTCGCGCGAGCGCTGGTCGAGGCGCTGCATCAGGGACTGGCTGTCGGGCGTCAGGGGCATGTGTATTGATTAGGGGCGCCGTGGCCCCTGTACAATAGGGGTTCAGACAGTGAGGTTCGTCCCATCGTCGCGGTCATCAGCGCTGCGCCAGGCGAAATAGGAGTAGACGAACAGGACGAGCACGACGCTCAGTACCAGCGCGGTCAATTGCAGGGCGAGGAAGAGGCCGCTGAAGACGAACGCGCCAATCAGGCCCAGGACGCCTGCAATGATGAAAAGCGGACCGGCAAGGCGGTGGGTTTTTTCCCATGCGATATCAGATGACAGGGTCCAGGGCGTGCGCACACCGAAGATGAAACTCGACCGCGTCTTGGGCAGGTAATTGCCCATGACGATGAACAGGATAGCGGTGCCCGCAATGATCCAGCGCACCATGCCCGATGTGTCAAAAGGCTGACCGGCGCCTTTCACCATGCCGAAGGCAACGCCTGCGGTCACCAGGGTCATCAGCGTCGTCACGGCGATCCAGGTGACGAGATAGGCCTTGCGTCCGACCGCCACGTTCTGTTTTCGCGGATCCAGAAAGGGCGCTACCGCCAGGATCGCGGAAATCGCCGCTGTCACGCAGGGCAACAGCCACAGGACCATCAGGGCGTCAGACTTGTTGCCGAACCGGTCCGGCATGCCATCAGCGCCGAAATGAAGCGGAATCTGGTTGCTCTCGGGCAGCAAACCGCTTGCATATATGACAATGCCGCACGACACGGCGACCATGACCGCGGCCCAAGCCAGTCCGGTACGGATATAGGGTTTCATTCTGCGGCCTCCTTCAGCTCGTCGTCGCCATTGTCGCTGCCGATCAGGCCAAGCAGGGCCGTGGCGGCATCTTCGAGCACACTCGTGTTCACACGGTAGAGGATCTGGTTGCCCTGGCGCTCGGCCGTGATCAGGTCGGCATCCTTCAGCACGGCCAGATGCCGGCTCATGGTCGGCCAGCTCGAACTCGAATTCCGCCGCAAGGTCACCCGCCAGGCGCGGACCCTTGCGCAGGAGGGCGAGGACCTGTCGGCGCGCCGGATGAGCCAGGGCCTTGAAGATGGTGTTTTGCATATACGCTAATTAGCGTTTTTGCTAATATGAGTCAACGCCTGTCTGAAGCGCTCATCCTAAGCGAAGTCGAAGGACTAGCCCGTTGGGGTGGGTGCTCAGAACAGGCCTTCGATCAGGCCGTCGGCATTGAGATGGATGGTCTCGGCAGCCGGGTGGCGGGGCAGGCCGGGCATGGTCATGATGTCCCCGCAAATTGCGACTACAAAGCCTGCCCCGGCCGACAGGCGCACTTCGCGCAGGCGCACAGTATGGCCCTCAGGAGCGCCGGTCAGGGCGGGATCCGTGGAAAAACTGTACTGCGTCTTGGCGATGCAGACGGGCAGGTGGCCGAAGCCGTCGGCCTCCCAGCGCGCCAGCTGGTCGCGCACGGCGCGCGGCGCTTCGACATGATCGGCGCGATAGATCCGCTTGGCGACGGTCTCGATCTTGTCGAAGAGGGGTGTCGCATCCGGATAGAGCGTTCGGAAGTCTGAGGGTTTCTCCGCAAGCGTCGCCGTCACGATCCGGGCGAGGGCTTCGGCGCCGGCGCCGCCATCGGCCCAATGCGTGCAGAGCGCGACGGGCACGCCGGCCTTGGCGCAGAAGGCTTCGATCGCGGCGATCTCGGCAGGCGTATCCTGGGTGAACCGGTTGATGGCGACGACTACCGGCAGGCCGAATTGCTGCAGGTTTTCGATGTGACGCCCGAGATTTGAAAAGCCCGCCTTGAGGGCATCGAGGTTTTCGATACCGAGTTGGTCCTTGGCGAGGCCGCCATGCATCTTGAGCGCCTTGACCGTGGCGACGAGCACGGCCGCATCAGGCTGGAGGCCCGACTGACGGCATTTGATGTCGAAGAATTTTTCCGCACCAAGGTCTGCGCCAAACCCGGCTTCGGTCACGACATAGTCGGCCATCTTGAGGGCGGCCTTCGTCGCAATCACCGAATTGCAGCCATGCGCGATATTGGCGAACGGGCCGCCATGGATGAGGCAGGGATTGTTCTCCAGCGTCTGGACGAGGTTGGGCAACAGCGCGTCCTTGAGCAAAGCCATCATCGCGCCTGTTGCCTTGATGTCTGCGCAGGTGACGGCGGTGCGGTCGCGGCGATAGCCGACGATGATGCGGTCGAGGCGTTGCTCAAGATCGGTCGCATCGGTCGCGAGGCAGAGGATCGCCATGATCTCGGAGGCGACGGTGATGTCGAAGCCGCTCTCCATCGCCGCGCCATTGCCCGGTCCGCCAAGGCCGGTCACGATCTCGCGTAGGTTGCGGTCATTCATGTCGAGCGCGCGGCGCCAGGTGACACGCGAGGGTTCAAGCCCGCTGGGACTGCCCCAATGGATATGGTTGTCGATCATGGCGGCCAAGAGGTTGTGCGCTGACGTGATGGCATGGAAGTCGCCGGTGAAGTGGAGGTTGATGTCCTCCATCGGCACGACTTGCGCGTAGCCGCCGCCGGCAGCCCCGCCCTTCATGCCGAAACAGGGACCGAGCGAAGGCTCGCGCAGGCAGAGCAAGGTATCGGACCCGATCCGGTTCATCGCATCGGCGAGGCCGACGCTGGTCGTGGTCTTGCCTTCGCCGGCGGCTGTCGGGCTGATCGCGGTCACCAACACGAGCTTGCCATCCGGTTTCGTGCCGAGGTTGGCGAGGTAGCGCCCGGCGATCTTCGCCTTGTCATGACCATAGGGGATGAGGTCGCCTGAAGAGATGCCGAGCTTCGCGCCAATTTCGGTAACAGGCTTCTTTGTCGCCGCCCGGGCGATCTCGATATCACTGGCCATGAGGCCCCCTCTTGGTTCCCTGATGTCCCTCTGGTGTAGACAGCGCCGTCAAAACCCGCAATCAGGCGGGGCAGAAAAGAGGACCCCGCCATGACCCAGCTTATCCGCCCATCCGGACGCGCGTTCGACCAGTTGCGTGAGATAACGCTCGAGACCAGCGTAACGCGCTATGCCGAAGGCTCGTGCCTCGCGAAATTCGGCAACACACATGTCCTGTGCACGGCCAGCTGGGAGAAGAGCGTGCCGGGCTGGATGAAGGGCAAGGGCGCCGGTTGGGTGACAGCGGAATACGGCATGCTGCCGCGCGCAACGCATACACGGGGCCGCCGAGAAGCGGCTGCCGGAAAGCAGTCCGGCCGGACGCAGGAAATCCAGCGCCTGATCGGGCGCAGCCTGCGCTCGGTCATGGACCTTACCGCACTTGGCGAAAACCAGATCACCATCGACTGCGACGTGCTGCAGGCCGATGGCGGCACGCGCACGGCCTCGATCACGGGCGGCTTTGTCGCCCTGGCGATGGCCTGCAACTACCTGAAGTCGGAAGGCGTCATCAAGGCGGATCCGATCCAGAAGCAGGCCGCCGCCATTTCCGTCGGCGTCTACCAGGACTTCCCGGTTCTGGATGTCGATTATCCAGAAGACAGCGAAGGCGAAGCCGACATGAATGTCGTGATGAGTTCCGATGGCGGATTCATCGAAGTGCAGGGCACCGGCGAGGAACGCCCGCTCAGCCGCAAGGAGCTCGACGAGATGCTGCGCCTTGCCGAGCAGGGCTGCAACGAATTGTTCGCTGCACAGCGCGCCGCGCTGGCCTAGTTGCGGGGCGGCAGGCCTGGCAGGCTGAACATGGCCAGCTGCAGGCTCTGCGCGATGCGTGTCGCGCGCTCCAGGAAAAAAGGAACGGCTTCAGGCGTCGGCGCAGTCTCTTCGAGGGTCTGCCGGAACAGGCCCAGCCATATCTGGAAATGAGCAGGCGTCACGTTGGCCAGCTTCTGGTGCGCGGGCACCGGCTTGCCATTATAGCGCCCGGCATTCATCGCCACCGACGCCCAGAAATCCTTCATGCGGGCGAGGTGCGGTCCCCAATTGTCGCCGATCTCGGTGTCGAAGATCGGGCCAAGCGTCTCGTCGCTGCGGACACGGGTGTAGAAGGTTTCGACCAGTTCGGAAATGTATGCGTCATTGATGCCCATGCGTTGGGCATTTTGCTGGATCTCGCGGCGGCGTTCCTCAGCGGTTCGCAAGACATGGTTCATGCTGTTTCTCCAATCGCAATCATTTCGTGCAGCGAGGCATTGCCGTTCACCAGATCGGCGATGGAATAGGAATCCAGAGCACGGAAGAAGGCTTCAAGGGCTTCGGCCAGCGCGCTGCGAAGTCGGCAGGCCGGCGAAATTCGGCATCCACCCGCTCCGCCGGGAAAACACTCCACGAGCGCTGTGCGGCCTTCCATGCGGCGCACCACGTCGCCAATGCTGATATCGGAGGCCGGGCGGGCCAGGCTGAGGCCGCCTTTGCGTCCGCGCTCGGTCGCGATGACGCCTTCATGGCCGAGGGCCTGCACCACTTTCATCAAATGGTTCTTCGAAACGCCGAACGTATCCGAAATGTCGGCAATCGTGACACGGCGATCAGTGTTGACGGCCAAATGCATCAGCGTCCGCAGCGCAAAATCGGTCTGCATATTGAGACGCATGGTGCCTAGGCCTCATCGGAGTGTCGCGTGTCCCACGTAATTTCGTGAGCGCCTTCATCGAATCCATTCCTCCGCCCAAGGACGAGTACGGTTGTCAGGACGCCTGCTACGATGAATGAAACCGCGGTTCCGGCAAGCAGGGCGACCCAGCCATGACCGGACATGTCAGCGCCCATGGAGGACCGGCTGAGCAGCCATACCAGCCCCATCACGACGAATGTGGCAAACACGGCGCCGACAGCAAGGCCGCCAATGAGCTTTGCTGCAAAACTGGGTTTCGTCATGGTAGCTGCCTTTCAACGCGCCGGACCGGGGGTGCCGGCGACCGCGCGGCACATATAGGCGGTTTGCGCCCGTCGATCAACAAAACATGCATATCATATGCATGTTATAAATTGACGCAGCCCAACGGCTGCACAGGTGGACCTATTCGGCCGGCTTGCCGTGTTCCCACGTCACGTCGCGATCGAAGAGCGGCACGGTAGACAGGCTCATCTTGGCTGAACCGTCTATGGGTTTCCGGCTGAACGAGACATAGATCAGGCTGTCGCTGTCGGCATCATAGATGCGCCGCACGGCGAGCTGCTTGAAGACGAGGCTCTGGTTCTGGTCGAAGACTTCTTCGCCGGACCGGTCGAGGTCGATATCGCGGATTGTCACCGGCCCGGTCTGCAGGCACGATATCGAGGAGTTGGACGGATTTTCGAACCAGTTGCCCTTGCCGATCCGGTCCCAGACGCCGCGATCAAAAAAGGCGAGATGGCAGATCACGCCGTCGATTTTCGGGTCGGTCAGCGACTTGACCTTGATCTCGTTGCCGAGCCAGTCGTTCTTGAATTCGCCGACTTCCGAATTGCTGCCTCCGCATGCGGCGAGCAGGCTGAGACAGGCGGCGAGAGCGACAGGAGCAAGTTTCATACGGCCTCTACGTGGGGGCAGGTGGCTGGTTCCCGTTGCGGAGCCTATTCGGCGGCAACCCGTCGTCGGCCTTCCTCGCCTTCCTCGTCGAACACGAGCAGGTCGCCCGGCTGGCAGTCGAGTTCGCGGCACAGGGCCTCAAGTGTCGAAAAGCGCACGGCCTTGGCCTTGCCGGTTTTCAGGATGGACAGGTTGGCCAACGTGACGCCGACACGTTCCGACAGCTCTGTCAGGGACATGCGGCGGTCCAGAAGCACACGGTCGAGGGTTACACGAATAGACATCTTCTACCCTCCTATATGGTCATTTTTTCTTCGTCGCGCAGGCGTGTGCCTTCGCGGAAGACTTGGGACAGAATGAAAAGTGCCGCGACCGACGCCCAGGGGATCAGGTCCAGATTGAGTCCGAAACTGGCGTGGTCGAAGCTCAATCCGACGACGACCGCCACGGCAATGCGCAGCAGCTGGGTGACGGCAATGGTTGCTGCCACGCGGCTGAGGCGGGTGGCGTTTTCGGGCACGAACGGGTCGCCGTCGGCCAGCGTCGCCAGGATGCGGCGCAGCAGGACGCAGACATAGATGATGGCCGGGATCACGACGAGGCCGCCAATCAGGCCGGCGATCAGGGCGGGCAGGCTGTCGGTGCCATCGGTGACGGAAATGTTCAGCGCGTCGATTGAGCCACCATTGTGATGAGCGAAGATGGCTGCGCCGACGCTGGCGAGGAACACGATCCCGATGATCGCTGTCATCCACATGACGATGGTCACAAGCACCGTCATGATCGCAGCCACCGAGTTTCTTGCCTGTTTGCTCATGCCTGTCTCTTCACCGTGTTGCACTCATGGTCTATGGGCTAGGTACGCGTACCGCAAAATCGCATACCCTTACCGTTTAACGATATAGGTATTTGCAGGTAAAGCAAGAATGGAACCATTTCAGAAACAGGTGAAAAAAATTACAGCTCGCACGCTCACGCCCGGTCGACTCGTTGCCGCAACCCATAACAAGGGCAAGGTTGTCGAACTGAAAGACCTGTTTGAACCCCTTGGATTCACTGTTGTTTCGGCGCTGGAGCTGGATCTCGATGAACCCGAGGAGACAGAACACACGTTTTCGGGAAATGCGTTGCTGAAGGCGCGCGCGGCCATGCAGGCGACCGGAGCGCCGGCCCTGTCGGATGATAGTGGCCTGTCGGTCACCGCGCTGGGCGGCGCACCGGGCATCTATTCGGCCCGCTGGGCCGGCGAACCCCGCGATTTTTACCGCGCCATGGAAAAGGTCGAAGCGGAATTGCAGGAGATTGGCGCCGCGGACCGGTCCGCGAAATTTGTCTGCGCATTGGCGGTCGTCTGGCCCGACGGGCATGAGGAAGTTTTCGAAGGCGAAGTGCATGGCCAGCTGGTCTGGCCGCCGCGTGGAGACAAGGGGTTTGGCTATGACCCGATGTTTGTCGCCGACGGCGAGACAATCACGTTCGGCGAAATGGACCCGGCCAGAAAGCATGGCATGAGCCACCGGGCTGCAGCCGTCGCCAAGCTCAAGGCGGCCCTGCTTTGATGGCAGAGCAAATGGCACCCTTCGGTCCACAATATGGATTCGGGCTCTACGTCCATTGGCCGTACTGTTCGAAAATATGTCCCTACTGCGATTTCAATGTGTACGCAGCCAAGACCCGGTCGACCGAACCGCTGCTCAAGGCGATCTCGGACGACATTCGCATTCACCGCCCACGCATGCCGGAGCATGGCGCGCTCGATACGGTCTATTTCGGGGGCGGCACGCCCTCGCTGCTGAAGCCGGACGAGATAGCGGGCCTCCTGGAGACTGCCGACGAGGTTTTTGGCATCAAGCCGGGGGCTGAGATCACGCTGGAAGCCAACCCGAACGACGTGTTGCGGGCTGACTTGCGCGGCCTGGAGGCGGCCGGCGTCAACCGTCTGTCCATCGGCGTCCAGTCCCTGCGCGACAATGCGCTGGCCTTTCTCGGACGCGACCATGACGCTGTCGCGGCACGTGCCGCCGTTGCGCGGGCCCTGCATGTTTTCCCGAATGTCTCGATCGATTTCATCTATGCCCGCCCAAGCCAGTCCATCGATGAATGGGGCGACGAACTCGGCGATGCGCTCGCGCTCGGCGCGCCGCACCTTTCGCTCTACGAACTGACGATTGAGCAGCGCACGGCGTTCGGCAAGGCGGTCGAACGCAACGAACTCATCCCGATGGACCCGGACGCGCAGGCAGACCTTTATGAGCTGACACAAGAGATCACCGGCAAGGCCGGCCTGCCTGCTTACGAAGTGTCCAACCATGCTGCCGGGCCGGAATTCCGGTCGCGCCACAACCAGATTTACTGGCATGGCGGCGACTGGATCGGCGTCGGCCCCGGCGCGCATGGCCGGGTCAGCGTTGGCGGCAAGCGCTATGCGAGCGAAGCGGAGCGGCGGCCGGAAGCCTATATTGCCAATGTCGTCGCGCTCGGGTCCGGCTGGGGCGGTGCGTCCACGCTGTATCCGCTGGATATCGCGCGCGAGCTGATCGCCATGGGGCTGCGTTCGATCGAGGGCATCGATGTGCAACGCATCGAGGCGCTTTCCAGCCAGCCCGTGCCACGCGACAAGATCGACGCCTTCATCGCCGAAGGCTGGGTGCGCTTCGATGGCACGACCCTGTCGCTGACCCCGTCAGGCTGGCTGCTGGCCGACGCCCTGACCGCCCAGCTGGCCCCCTGATTAACCCTGTCTAGGCCCGTGGGTGCGCGGCGGCATGAACTTCGCGCAATCGGCTCGCATCGACACCTGTGTAGACCTGGGTCGTCGACAATGAGGCGTGCCCGAGCAAAGTCTGGATGGCACGCAGGTCGGCCCCGGCCGCCAGAAGATGCGTGGCAAAGGCATGGCGCAGGGCGTGGGGTGTCGCCGTGTCGGGCAGGCCAAGCACGCCGCGCAGCTTCTGCACCAGCCCCTGGATCAGGCGCGGGTTCAGCGCGCCGCCCTTGGCCCCCCGGAACAAGGGCCCTGATTTTGTCAGCGCATAAGGACAGAGCGCGCCATAGGCATCCATTGCCTCTCGCACGGCCGGGATCAGGGGCACGATCCGCACCTTGCCGCCCTTGCCGCTGATGCGCAGGCGCTCGGGCGCCGGCAGGTCGGCGCCCGTCAGGCCCAGCGCCTCGGAAATCCGCAGGCCGCTGCCATAGAGCAGGCTCAGCACGGCCGCATCGCGCGCGCCGATCCAAGCGGGCGAATCCGGGTCTGTTTCTGCTTCGAAGATCATGTCCTTCGCCGCCTCAATGGACACCGGCCGGGGCAGGCGGGCCTTGCGTTTGGGCCCCTGCAGGTAGGCGATCTCCGCATTTTCGATATCGTGGGCACGGCCCAGCCAGCGATACAGCGCCTTGATCGACGACATCAGCCGCGCAATCGACGCGTCCGACAGGCCGTCGCGGCGGCGCTGGGCGAGGTGCGCGCGGATGTCTCTCGCTTTCAGGCGGCCCAGCGCTTTCGGCGTCGGCTCCTCGCCGAGGTGCACGCGCAGGAAATTGAAAAAACCGCTGAGATCAGAGCCATAGGCCTCGACAGTTTTGGCCGCCATGCGGCGTTCATGCGTCAGGTGCGCGAGGAAGGCGGCCAGGGTTTCCATCCACCAAGTCTGGCACCGACCTCTTAAGGACGCGTTGCAGGCGCGCAGGCCCGGAACTTGCAATGGGTGCGAGGCTTGCAAAATCAGGGCGGGGCAGGGTTAATGCGGTATCTTGGAATAGATCTGGCGCGGTCGATTGCCATTTTCTTCGTCATGGTCGGACACGCCCTCACGGCATCCAACCTGCGCGACGCGGGCCCGGCGATTGTCGGCCTCAGGATGTTCCTTGCGGTCTCTGCGCCGGTCTTTTTCTGCCTCTTTGGCACCATGCTCCAATTGGTCTATGCGCGGAAATTCGCAGCGGGCCAAAGCGTTGCGATCACACAACGGCTCTGGTCGCGCGCATTGCAGTGTTGGGCCCTCTATGCCCTGTCCTGCGCCGTGATGTGCATCGCCTGGCAATTGTCTTTCGCCTATTGGGTGCGCTGCTCGATCTTCTTCACCGATACCTATTACACCGACATCCTGCGTTTCTACGCGGTCATGCTGGTGCTTGCGCCCCTTATGATCCTTGTCAGCGTGCGGATCGGCCTGTGGCCACTTGTGCTTGTTGCCGGCGCCATTCACGCGGCCTTCCCGATCTTTTCGAACCTTGGCCCGATGGGCACGTTCACCGGCGCTGAGAATTTCTCGTCCTTCCTTTATGGCGGCAACATGATCAATCACAGCGCGCCCTCCATCCTGCATGGCTTCGGCTTCGTCGTGGCCGGCATGGTGATGGGAAAGGTGATGGCAGCCAGGCAGGGCCGGGAACTGATGCTGTCTGGCCCTGGTTGGGGCGTGCGCAGCGTGTTCATTGCGCTGGTCCTGGTGTGCGCAGCCTGGCTGTGGGCCGGGGATTACAATATCGCGTTGCCCGACGTGCGGGCCTACCTGCGCAATGCGAACCACCCGCTCTACCTGCTCACCGGCGTGGCGGCGACGATCGTGTTCATCGACGTGTTCGGCTGGATCCGCCGCAAGGCAAAGATCGCGTCGAACTCGATCTGGATGGTGTTCGGGCGGACCAGCCTCTTCACCTTCGCGTTCGGCAATACATTCCTCTACCTGGTCCACATCGAAGACCGGTCGGCGCCGGGAAACCTGGCGCTGCTGATCAGCAGTGTCGCGACCATCATGGCGATGTCGCTGGTCTACGCCTTGTTCCGCGAGGCAAGGATGCTGAAGGCGGATCATTGGGCGGCAAGGCTCTATCGGGCAATTGTCGATGACGGCGCGATTGCCATCGTGCGCTGGGTGACCGCGCCTGTCATGCCAGCGCCCGCCGGAGCCGGGCGGCGCACCTAGGCCGCGTCCTCGTCCCAGTCGACGATGAAGTCTTCCATGTCGTCTTCGAATATGGTGTCTTCCGAAACCGTTCGTCCACGCACAGAATTGCCACTCTCGTGTACGCGCTCCCGGTCGCCGCAGACAAGATGGTGCCAGTCGGGCAGGTCTTTGCCGTCCATGACCAGCCGGTAGGCGCAGGTCTTCGGCATCCAGTTGATTTCCTCGATGCCCGCCGGGGTCAATTTCACGCAATCTGGCACCTTGGCCTTGCGATTGGCATAGTCCGAACACTGGCACGTGCCGGCATCCAGAAGCGTGCAATGCAGTTTCGTATAGGCGATCTCGCCGGTGTCTTCGTCTTCCAGCTTGAGCAGGCAGCATTTTGCGCAGCCATCGCAAAGGGATTCCCATTGCGCTACATTCATCTTGTCGAGCGGGATGGTCTTCCAGAACGGCTCGGTCATACGAGTAGCGCCGCCCAGGCGGGGGTCTTCTCGATCAGCGCGGTTGCGTACCAGCAGGACGACGACACCTTGTCGCCGAATGCAATTGCGTCCTCCACCGCACGCTTGACCAGTCGTTTGCCGATCCCGCGCCCGCCGATTTTGTCGGGAACGATCGTGTGGGTGATGTGGATGAGCCCGTTGCGGGGCCTTTCATAAGTCAGGTAGGCCTCCATGCCCTCAATCACGAGACTGTATCGGCGCTTGGCGGCGTCATGATGGATCATTCCGTTGTTCATGCCAGTACGTCCTGCCATTCCTTGTGTTTTTCGATCTGGGCCTTGGCGAAGGGGCAGAGGGGGATGATCCTGACGCCGTTCCTGCGCGCGTCTTCCACCGCGCGTTTCACCAGTGCCACGCCGACACCCATGCCAGCCAATTCCTTCGGAACGCCGGTATGGTCGATAATGATCTTGCTCGTGCCGGCCTTGGAGAACGTCATCTCGGCCTCATGCCCGTTCACAATGGCCACATAGCGGCCGCCCGTCGGGCGGTCTTCAAGGGTGATCGTAATGTCGGTCATGGGACTACTCCGTCAGGCTGATATAGTGAGGTGGGGCCTGCTTTTATAGCCGTAAAAAGCTGACCGCCCTGCCGCAGGGAATTCCCTTGGCCCAAGGCCCGCAAATCGGTTAGGCTGGGCATATGAAAAAGCATCTTGGACCCCACGGGCATGTCTCGCCCGGCGACGTCGTATCCATACGGTTTGGCGGCGTATTGAGGCATTATGGCGTGGCCACGACCAGCGGCACGGTGATCTCGAATTCGCGCAAGCATGACGGCGTGACCGAACAGTCCCTGGATGCGTTCGCGGATGGCCGGTCGATCAAGGTTCACCGGAATAGCGAAGCCGATCATCCGATCGCGGCGGAAGCTCGCGCCCGGCGCGCGCTCGGCGCATCTTACCGCCTGGCAGGCTCCAATTGCGGCGACTTTGTCGGCCATGTGCACCGGCGCAAGCCGACCGTGACGCAAGTCGGCCGGGCCACAATCATGGCGCTTGGCGACCTGATCGGCAATTCACGTCGCCGCTGACAGGCATCCCGCCGCCGAACGCCCGCGAGTAAACAAAAATGGCCCGCCTGCTGACTCCTCCCGATATCGACTGGCGCGAGGACGGCACCCCCGTTGCCCGAGCCCATGACGATGTCTATTTCACTGCCGGCGACGGGCTCGCGGAATCGCGTGCGGTCTTCCTCGCGGGCTGCGGACTGCCTGATGCCTGGCAGGGCAGGGAAGTGTTCACCGTTGGCGAAACGGGTTTTGGTACAGGCCTCAACTTCCTCGCCCTCTGGCAAATGTGGGAAACCCATCGACCTTCGCCGACGGCGCGGCTGCACTTTGTCAGTTTCGAAGCCTTTCCGCTCCTGCCGGAAGACGCGGTGCGCGCGCTCGACAGCTGGCCTGAACTGGAAGAGATCGCCGCGCTCATGATCGCACGTTGGTCCGGCCCGGCCAAAGGTGTGCGCCGCATGGTCTGGCCCGATGCCGGCATCTCGCTGACCCTGCATCACGGAAACATTCGCGAAACGCTTCCCGCCGCGCATTTCCGGGCCGACGCCTGGTTCCTCGACGGATTCAGCCCCGCCAAGAACGAGGAGATGTGGGGCGACTGGATCTATCCTGAAATCGCCGCGCGGTCTGTGCCCGGCGCCCGGCTGGGCACGTTCACCGTGGCAGGCGCCGTCCGCCGCGGCCTCGCCGGGGCCGGGTTCGAGGTGAGCCGCCTGCCGGGCCATGGCCGCAAGCGGGAACGGCTCGAGGCCACCCTGACCACACCCTTGCCACCTGCGCCCGACCCCCATGCCATCACTCCTGCCGCACCCGGCGTGCGCCGCGTCGCCGTCATCGGTGCAGGCATTGCCGGCGCCGGGGCCGCCCGCGCCCTGATTGATGCCGGGGCGGACGTCACCGTATTCGACACCGCGCCAGACCCCGCGTCCGGGGCCAGCGGAAACCCGCTGGCCCTGTTGATGCCACGCCTGGACGCGGCCGACACGGTTCAGGCCCGCCTGCTGGTCGATGCCTATATCGCGGCTCGTGACACCTATCGCGGCCTGCCCGGCGTCACCGAAACAGATGTGCGCCAGCTTCCGAAAGACCCGGCCGAAACGGACCGTTTCACCAAACTCCTCGCCGATCCACCACTGCCGCTGGAAGACCTCGAGGCGATGAGCGGAGGCGGCCTGCTACACAAGCAGGCCCTGATCCTGCGACCGGCCGAGCTGATTCCGGCCCTGCTCGCGGGCGCCACCTTGCGGCTGGGGGAAAAGGCGAAAATCGACCTCTCAAAGCGCGAAGTGAACGGCGAGGTGTTTGATGCCGTCATCCTGGCAACTGCCATGGCGACCATGGACCCGTTGCCATGGCTGGGCCTGGAGGCGCGGCTGGGGCAGGTGGAATGGATAGGCGGCGCCGCCATTGCCGACCCCGATGCCGTGACGCGCGGAACCTACGCGCTCGCCGACGGTCCGGATCGCCTGTGGGGCGCCACGTTCGCGCGATTCGACGGCGGCCTGCCGGAAACTTCCGCTGGCGCCAGCGCCGAGAATGCCGAAGGCCTCGACAGACTGTCGCCCTGGTGGGTGCGGGACGCCCGCGAATATACGCCCCTTTCGCGGGCGGCCCTGCGGGCGACCACGGCTGACCGCCTGCCCCTGATCGGGGCGGTGCCAGACCATGCGGCAGCCCTCGGCCGGTTCGACGGAGTCAAAAAAGGGCGCCCTGCGGATGCGGACGCCCCTGTCATACCGGGCATTTACATGGTGAACGGGTTTGGCGCGCGGGGTTTCACCTGGGGGCCCTGGGCGGGCGGTATCCTGGCGACCCAGATGCTTGGCGGCCCGGCCCCGGCAGAAGCTGCCGCCCTTGCGGCGGTCAGCCCGATGCGCCTGATCTTGCGGGCCCTGAAGCGCGGCGAGGCCTAGGCCGCTCTCACGAAGGACAGCTGCAGGCCGCCATTCTCGTGCGGTGCGAGTGTCATTTCCAGCCCGCCCATTTCCAGTGCCATGCCGCCTTGCAGGCTGGCGATCGCGACGATCGCCAGGACGATCAGGACGGCTACGCCTCCGAGTAGCCAATTGTTGTAAAGCAGTGTCCCCTTGCTCATCGGTCCGTTCCTTTGTCGGGTTTGATCGTGGTTTCAGTTGAGGGTTCTAATTGCCGCGTTCGAGATCGCGGAATTCCTTGCGCAAGCGCCACTCGTCGGACGTGACCTTGCGCTCGATGGATTGCAGGCGTTCGTCGAGGTCCATGAACGTGTATTTCAGGTGTCCGAACGTGGCGCGGGGCCGGTCTGACACGCCCCGCCAGAAAGCGTCTTCCTCGGGCGTCATCGGGTGGCCGCCAAACGGCGTGCGCGGCGTGATGATCCAGATCGTCAGGTAAATGATGATCGAAACCGGGCCGAACATGAACAGGGTGGCCAGCACGAACAGGATGCGGACGAGGATGGGTTCCCAGCCGAAGCGTTCGGCGAGGCCGCCGCAGACGCCGGCAATGACCTTGTCATTGCGTGAGCGATAGTAGCGTTTCGGGTTGGGCGACCGGTATTCCGCGCTGTCATGGTCAGAATAGGAGCGGGTCATGGGCATTGTGTCCTTAATCGTCAAAAGTTGAGCGAGAGCGGCGCGGTGGCGCGGCGCGCTCCCTGGTGTCGTCGTTGTGGTCGAGGAGGGCCTCGAGCGTTGCGAGACGGCGTTCCATTGCCTTTGCTGATCGCCAGAGGTCTTCCATCATCCGTTCGTCATCTGGCTGGAGTGTTTTCTGGCGTCTCCACTGGGAAATATAGTGGAACGTCATGCCAGGCAGGATGACGAAGATACTGAGGATGGCCATCAAGGCGATGATGCTTTCGTCCATGAATTAGGTCTCCTGACGTTCGGCGCGGGCCTGTGCGATCAGTCCGGGCGTACAGATGACCGCCAGGAAGCCGAAGAGGCAGATAATCGAGAATAACATGGATCAGGCCTCCGATTTCGAGGATTTCGAAGACGATTTCGAACGCTTGGCCTTGAGGGCTTCGAGTTCCTTCTCGACGCTCTCGTTGCGCTCCAGTGCTGCGAACTCGGCTTCGAGGGTCGGCTCACGGCCCTTGATCGTGTCGGCATAGGCTTCCATTTCGTCGACCTTGCGTTCGATCGTGTTGTAGCGGGCAAGCGCATCATCGACCCGGCCGTCATAGACCTGGCTGCGGACGCGGATGCGTTGCTCGGCGGCTTCCCGGCGCATCATCAGCGAGCGGTGCTTGGCTTTTGCCTCGTCGAGCTTGGCTTGCAGCTTGGCGAGATCTTCCTGGCGCTTTTCGAAGGCTTCTTCGGCAGCGTCCATCGCGGCCTTGCGGTGGGTGATTTCACCATCGGCCTTCTGCTTGGCGATCAGGGCGCCGCGAGCGAGGTCTTCACGACCCTTGTCGATGGCGAGCTCGGCCTTGGCGGCCCATTCATCACGGGCTTGCGAGAAATGAACGATTTCGCGTTCCATTTCTTTCTTGTCGGCCATGGCGCGGGCGGCGGCTGTGCGGACTTCGACCAGCGTGTCTTCCATTTCCTGGATGATCAGGCGGGCGATTTTTTCGGGGTTTTCAGCACCGTCCAGCATCGCGTTGATGTTGGAGTTGATGATGTCACCGAGGCGGGAGAAGAGACCCATGGGGTATCCTTTCGTGTTTGTCTGGGAGGAGGATTAAAAGAAGAGGCCGCCGAGGAGGACGCCGAAGCCGAAAAACATCCAGCTCTCGGCAGGGCGGGTCGACAGCCAGCGGCCAAAACGGCCTGCGTCACTGCGAGCTTCTGTTCGGTAGTTGCGGTCGTCCATCTTGGGCCTTGTCCTTCTTGTTGGTTGCGACGCCCCGTCGCTCTGAGTGCCAGTATCATTTCAAGGACCGTGCCAAGTGAAAATTAATTTTATACAGCGTTGTAATTATTCAAAATAAAAGAATTTCTATGAGATGTGGTAGATAATTAGTGGTGATTTGCACTAATAAATTAGTCGATTTAACAAGTCTGATTGGCTAAAATGACCTTATGATTGGCGAATCCACACAGCTTATCGGAGAGGCTCCGGCCTGGCTTAGCGCGCAGGAACACGTTTCCCGTGTGGCACCGCTTGAGCGCCCCATCCTCGTGATTGGCGAGCGCGGCACCGGCAAGGAATTGATCGGCGAGCGCCTGCACTTCCTGTCGAAGCGCTGGGAGGGGCCGTTTGTGAAGGTCAATTGTGCAGCGCTTTCAGAGCAATTGTTGGATTCCGAACTGTTCGGGCATGAGCGCGGGGCGTTCACTGGAGCGACCGAGCAACGCAAGGGACGGTTTGAGCTAGCCGATGGTGGCACCATCTTCCTCGATGAGATCGCGACGGCGAGCCAGCAGGTGCAGGAAAAGCTTCTCCGCATTGTCGAGTATGGCGAATTCCAGCGCCTGGGCGGATCGCGCGTGCTGACGACAAACGTGCGCATCGTCGCGGCCACCAACATGCACTTGCCCGATATGGTGGAGCGGGGTGAATTCCGCGCCGACCTGCTGGACCGGTTGGCCTTTGATGTCATCACGCTGCCCCCGCTGCGGGCGCGGCCGGGCGATGCCAGCTTGCTGGCAGATTTCTTCGCCCGCCGGATCGCCATCGAGATGGCGCAGGATTTCCCCGGTTTTGCCCCCTCGACCATTGCTGCCATCGAGGGGCATGACTGGCCGGGAAACGTGCGCGAGTTGCGCAATTTTGCCCAGCGGCTTGCGCACCGCTCCATGCTGGCGGCGCCGGACGAGCCTGTCAGGTTTGACCCGGCCGCGCTTGATCCGTTCGCCTCACCCTGGCGGCCGGGCGCTGCCAAGCCTGCGGAAGCCGACCTCCGCGAGCCCCTGACCACTGAAACATCCGCCCTGCATGGGCCGATCGATTTCAATGCCGAGATCAATCGGCTCGAACTGCGCCTCGTTGATGAAGCCCTTGCGGCCAGCCAAGGCCATCAGGGCCGGGCGGCCGAGACGCTGGGCCTGACCTATCACCAGTTCCGGGGCCTTCTGAAAAAGCACGGCTATGGCAAAAGGCCCGGAAAGCCAGATGCCTGAGGCACCGATCAGGTGAGCGCTCACTGTTAAGCTTGTGACAGATCCGGGAAATCGATTCGCGTCCCGGGCAATTCTGCGCCATACTCGGAAATCTCGAATAGCAAAGGAGACCGCTCGTGCAGATACAAATTACTGGCAAGCATATGGATCTCGGCGAGGCTCTCAGGAGCCGCATCGAAGACGGGCTCGAGGCGGCGGTCAGTAAATACTTCAATCGAACAGGGGAGGCGAGCGTGTTCGTCTCGCAGCACGGTCATCTCGTCGAAGTTGACTGCAACGTGCACCTCCCATCCGGCATCGTGCTGCAATCCACTGGAAAGGCGACAGATCCTTACGCCGCCCTGGAAGACAGTCTCGACAAGATGGAAAAGCGGGTGCGCCGGTACAAGCGCCGCCTGAAGGACCATCACGCCAATCCGGTTGCGCCACTGCCGTCTGAAATCGCGACCGGCGCGGTACTGACGCTGAATGGACAGGCGGCGGATGTGGATGAACTTGATGACGAAATTGTCGACGTGTCGGACGTGCCGCTCACGGTGGCAGAAACCTCCGTTAACATTCGCAAGATGTCGGTATCCGAAGCTGTCATGCAGCTGGAACTACAGGATGTCCCGGCTTTGATGTTCAGGAATGCTGGCCATGATGGCCTGAATATGGTCTACCGCCGCCCGGACGGGCATATCGGCTGGGTCGATCCGGCCGATTCACCCAGGAACTGAAGCCCGCACACGGAAGCAGCGTATATGGCAACCGATCTGAGCTCCCTGCTAAAAGGTGGGATCATCATCCCTTGTTACGAGGCGACAAGCCGGAAGCAGGCGCTACATGCGATGTCTGAAGAACTCAGTCGCGTGACGGGAATATCGGCACGCGACATTGAAGACTCGGTGATGGAGCGTGAACGCCTCGGCTCGACCGGCGTGGGTGAAGGCGTCGCGATCCCGCATGCGCGGGTGGCGGGTATTCACGCCCCCATCGGCGGGTTCATGCGCCTTGCAACAGGCGTGGACTTCGAGGCCATCGACGACCGGCCCTGTGATCTGATCTTCATGCTGCTGGCGCCATTGTCAGCCGGAGCCGACCATTTGCGAGCCCTGGCGCAAGTCAGCCGGGTCTTCCGTCAGGCCCCGGTGCGGGACGCGTTGCGCGAAGCCGATACGGTTGAGGCAGTCAAGGCGATCATCTGCAAGGAATCGGTCGAATCCCCGATCTGAGACCGCTTTATACTGAATAAAAAAGCCCGCCGGTCTCGCCGGCGGGCTTTTTTTGTTTGCGGCGTGAGCGGATCAGCCCTCGCTGGGTTTTTCCTCTGCGAACCCGCGGTTCTCGAGCAGTGGCTCGATCGTCGGGTCGGCCCCCCTGAAATTTCGATAGAGTTCGTCAGCCTCGCGCAGGCCGCCGGATTCGTACACCCATTTCTTGAGCTTGGCCGAGAGTTCGGGGTTGTAGATGTCGCCGGTCTGCTTGAACGCCATAAAGCCATCCGCATCCAGAATTTCGGACCAGAGATAGGCATAATAACCGGCCGAGTATCCACCGGCAAAGATATGGCTGAAATATTGCGACCGATAGCGCGGTTCGATCTCCGGCAGGACTCCATATTCTTCCAGAACCTTTTGTTCGAAGGCGCGCGCATCGGTAATCTTCGCGGCTTCTTCCGACGACAACATGTGCCAGCGCAGGTCGAGCAGGGAGGCGGCGATGAATTCGGTCGTCTTGAAACCCTGGTTGAAGTTCGAGGCCGCGTTCATCTTGTCGACAAGGTCCTGCGGGATGATCTCGCCCGTCTTGTAGTGCCTGGCATACTGGCCCAACACTTCCGGATCGCCGGCCCAATGTTCCAGCAGCTGGGCCGGGAATTCAGTGTAATCGCGCGGGCCGTCGACACCAGAAAAGGTCGAATACTTGATCTGCGTCAGCAGTCCATGCAGGCCATGGCCGAATTCGTGGAACAGGGTCTCGACCTGGTCGTACGACATCAGCGTCGGTTCACCCTTGGCCGGCGGGGTCACGTTCAGGTTGTTGGTGATGATCGGGCGGATATTCTCGCCGACATTCGACGTGTCGCGGAACGACGACATCCACGCACCGCCGCGTTTGGAATCACGCGAATACATGTCGGTCATGAACAGGCCGAGATGTTCGCCCGTCTCCAGGTCCTTCACGTCAAATGACTGGACGACCGGATTCCATTTTTCGGCTTCGACGGGGGTGAAGCTGATATTGAACAGTTTCGTGGCCACATCGAATGCGCCCTGACGCACCGCGCCCAATTCGAAATACGGCTTCAGCACTTCGCCATCGAAGGCGTATTTCGCCTGACGCACCTTCTCGGCATAGAACCACCAGTCCTGGCCCTCGAGCGTGAATTCGTCGCCGATCATGGCCTGCATGTCGGCGCGCTCTTCGGTGGCGCGTTCAAGGCCGGGCTTGAGGACGCGTGCGAGGAATTCTTCGGCCTGTGCCGGAGTCTTCGCCATGCGTGTTTCGAGCTGGTAGGCCGCGTGGGACGCATAGCCCATCAGTTCGGCCCGTTTGGCGCGCAGCTGGGCGATCTTGATGAGGATCGGGCCGTTGTCATATTCGCCGGACGACGCCCGCAGGCGGTAGCCATCGAACATCTGCTTGCGCAGGTCGCGGTTCTCGCCTTGCGTCATGAAGGTCTCGTAGACAGCGCGGTCGACTGTCAGGACCCATTTGTTTTCACCCTCGACCTTGATCGCGTTCTTGAAATCATCCGGCAGGCCGGCGAGTTGGGCCTCGTCGGTGATTTCCAGTTTGAACGCCTTGGTCGACAGGAGAAGGTTCTTGCCGAACGCGGTTGTCAGCGCGGACAGTTCCTCATTGATCCTGGCCACTTCCGCTTTGACGTCCGGGCTGAGCGCCGCGCCATTGCGCACGAAGTTGCGATTGGTGAGTTCCAGCAAGCGCGCGTCCTGCTCGTCGAGACCCAGCCGGTCACGCTCGGCATAGACGGCCTGAACGCGCTTGAAGAGATCGGGATTGAAATTGATCGCGTCGGTTTCGCGCGTCAGCATCGGATAGATTTCAGCTTCCAGATCGCTGAGCGTGTCGTTCGTGTCAGTATTGGTGATGTTGTTGAAGGTCAGAAATACCTTGTTGAGCGAGCCGCCGGCCTGGTCGAGCGCAACGATCGTATTGTCGAAGGTCGGGGCGTCAGGATTGTTGACGATGCCTGCAATTTCTTCGCGCAGTTCCAGCAGGGCCTTTTTCGTGGCGGGCAGGTAGTGCGCGTCGGTGATCTGGCTGAACGGCGGCACGCCATATTCGGACGTCCAGTCGCTCCGGAACGGGTTGCCGACGAGCTCGGCATCGCTGACCAGGATTTCCGGCAGTTCGGCAGTGGCGGGCTGGGTCACTTCGGCTTTACCCGAGTCATCCGCTGGTTTCTTGCCGCAGGCCGACAAGGTAAGGGCGAGCGCGGCAGCGGTGCCGAGCAGGAAATGTTTTGTGGTCATGAAGGGTCCTCAGGCTGGATTTAACCCCGTCTAACGTGGATACGGGGCAAAAACCAGCTTTCGGGCGACATTCGAAACCACTCAGCGCGCGAGCCGCGCAATCGTTTCGTGATATTCCGCAATCGTTTCCTCGAAGATCTGCGCGACGGGTTTGACCGAATGGATGCGCCCGGCGACCTGGCCCGTCAGGGCGATCCCGGCTTCGAGATTGCCGCCGAAATAAACCGCCTGCGTATCGGCGAATTCTCCGAATATATTCGGGCTGCCTTCCGTCTCGAGTCGGGTCGTGCGCTCCGTTCGCAAGGCGCGCAGGGCAGGGCCCGGGCCTGACCGGTTGAGGAACACCGTATCGGTGGCCTCGGCCTCGACGATGGCGTCCTTCCAGTTCTGGTGAACCGGGCTTTCGGCCGATGACAGGATGCGCGTGCCCATCAGAACGCCTTCCGCGCCGAGCGCAAAGGCTGCGGCCATCGTGCGGCCATCGGTGATGCCGCCAGCGGCCACGACCGGCACGTTCACCTGCTCGCAGACGAGCGGGATCAGCACCATGGAGGCGACATCCTTCGGGTTCTTGAACCCGCCGCCTTCGCCGCCTTCCACGATCAGGCCGTCAACGCCGGCCTCAATGGCACGCAGCGCGCCCTGCAGGCTTGGCACGACGTGGAACACGGTGAGGCCTGCCTCCTTCAGCAAGCTTGTATACTTCATCGGGTCGCCCGCAGACGTGGTGACGAACTTGATGCCCTGCTGGATGATGAAATCGACAATGTTCGGATCGCGCACGAAGGCTTGCGCCACGTTCACGCCGAACGGCTTGTCGGTGAGGTCGCGCATCTTGAGGATTTCCTCGCGGATCGCATCCAGTTCGCCCGACGAGGTTTCGATGATGCCCATGCCGCCGGCATTGGAGACGGCAGACGATAGGTGCGAACGGGCAATCCAGCCCATGGCGGCCTGGATGATCGGTTTCTCGATCCCCAGCATGTCGGTGATACGGGTGCGAACGGGCTTTGCGGCCATGATGTTTCCTCCGGAGTTTTTCCCAGAAGACGGCTGATTGCCGGGAAGGGCAAGGGCTTGCGCAGCGTCAGCGCGTGACTTGCGCGCGGCGCGCCCTAGAGTGCGGGAAAAATGCCGGAGGACCAGACACCCATGACCGAGATGCAGCAGATCGTGCTGGCCCGCTATTGCGACGGCCCCCCGGTTCCGGAAGATTTCAGGCTCGAGAGTGCGCCGCTGCCAGAGCCGAAGGAAGGCCAGTTCCGCGTGGCGCATGTCTGGTGTTCGGTCGATCCCGGCACGCGCTCGCGCCTGTCGGGTGGCGATTCCTATGCGATGGCCCTGCCGCTCGGCAAACCGATTGACGGTTTCAGCGTCGGCATTGTGGATGCCAGCCAGAACGAGGCGTTCCCGGTCGGCACGAAAGTGTTCTGTGCCGGTGGCTGGAAGACGCATTCGATCCAGTCGGGCAGGGGCTTCATTGGCAAGGTGCCGGATGCGCCTGTGCCGCTCAGCGCCTGGATCGGCGTGCTCGGCGTACCCGGCCTGACGGCCTGGTTCGGGATGAAGACGGTCGCGAAGTTCAAGGAAGGCGACGCCGTGCTGGTCACATCGGCGGCAGGGCCGGTCGGCGCGACGGCAGGCCAGCTCGCCAAGGCCTGGGGCGCGTCGAAAGTGGTGGGCATTGCTGGCTCCGATGCCAAGTGTGCCTTCCTGACGGATGAGGCAGGCTTCGATGCCGCGATCAATTACAAGACGGCAGCCGACCTCACCACTGCCATCGCCGAACAGTTTCCCAAGGGTGTCGATGTCCTTTTCGACAATGTCGGCAATGACATGGTCAACCGCGTGTTGCCGCTGATGGCCATGAACGGACGCATCTGCATTTCCGGCCAGGTTGCCGACTATAACCTGACGCCGGAACAGACGCCGGGCATCGTCAATACCAAGCCCTTCATCACCCACCGCGTAAACATGCAGGGCCTCGTCGTGTTCGATTTCGCCCGCGAATTTCCCGAAGCGCTGCAGACCATGGCGGGCCTGCTGGCGAGCGGGAACTTGAAGAGCAATGAAGAACGCTTCGAAGGCATCGACAAAATGCCGGAAGCCTTTTGCGGCCTGTTCCGGGGCGAAAATCTCGGGCGCCGCGTGGTGAAAGTGGGAGACGACACATGAGCACGCCATATGACATCACGCAGGATAAATGGGAGCGCTTCACCTTTTCCCGTGACGGACGCGTCCTGACTGCTGCCATCACGTCGGACCATCCGGTCAACGGCGTTGACGAGCAGATGCACACCGAACTTGCGCTCGTGTTCAACTGCCTGCAGCGCGACAGCGAGAGCGACATCATCATCCTCACCGCCAAGGGCCGCGCCTTCTGTGCAGGCGGGGATTTCGATTGGTTCGAGGAGCAGATCAATCATCCTGAACGCTTCCGCGCCATTGGCTGGGACGCCAAGCAGATCGTCACCACGCTGCTGAACATGGAAAAGCCCATCCTCTGCCGAATGAACGGCGCGGCGGCCGGCCTCGGCGCGACCATCGCGCTTCTCTGCGATATCATCATTGCCGACGAGACTGCGAAAATCGGTGATCCGCATGTGAAGGTCGGCCTTGTCGCCGGTGACGGCGGCGCGCTGATCTGGCCGCAGCTGATCGGTTTTGCCAAGGCCAAGGAATTGCTGATGACGGGCGATCTCCTGAGCGCGAAGGAGGCCGAACGCCTCGGCCTCATCAACTATGCCGTGCCGGCTGCCGAGCTCGACGCCAAGGTCGCAGAACTCGTCGCCAAGCTGCAGGCGAACCCCAAATGGGCCGTGCGCTGGACCAAGACGACCGCAAATATCCCGTTGCGCGCGCTGGCCGCCCAGCTCATGGATGCCAGCATCGGCTGGGAAAGCGTGTCCAATTACCTGGGTGACAGGCGCGAGGCCGTGGCGGCTTTCAAGGACAAACGCGCGCCCAAGCTGACAGGCGACTGAGCAGAGGGAAATTGACGCGCCGCTTTTGCGGCGCTATCTGCGTTTTCGTGGTGATTTGGCCGGTCGGCTTGCAGCCACGTTAAACAAGTCGCTAAAAGGCCGCGCGGACATGCCAGCAGGTTCCTGCCGCCGCCTCCCTTTCATGCGATGTGAGTAGGATTGGAGAACGGCGATGCCTATCAGGATTCCCGATACACTGCCCGCCCGCGACGTGCTGGTGCGCGAAGGCGTGTCTGTCATGAGTGAGACGGATGCCATCCGTCAGGACATCCGCCCGCTGCAGATCGGCCTGTTGAACCTGATGCCGAACAAGATCCGTACCGAGGCGCAAATCGCACGCCTGATCGGGGCCTCGCCGCTGCAAGTGGAGCTGACCCTCGTGATGGTCGGCGGCCACACGCCGAAGAACACGCCGGAAGAACACCTGATCAGTTTCTACCAGGATTGGGCCGACGTGCGCGATCGAAAGTTCGACGGCTTCATCGTCACCGGCGCCCCGATCGAGACCCTGCCGTTTGAGCAGGTCGGCTATTGGGATGAGCTCACCGAGATACTCGACTGGACACGCACCAACGTCCATTCCAGCTTCTTCATCTGTTGGGGCGCCATGGCGGCGGCCTGGCACCTGCACGGCGTGCCCAAGCACGTGCTGGCCGAGAAGGCGTTCGGCGTCTACCGTCATCGCAATCTTGAGCCCGCCTCACCCTTCCTCTCCGGCTTCTCCGACGATTTCCAGATTCCGGTCAGCCGCTGGACCGAAGTGCGCGCAGAGGACATCGCAAATGCCCCGGAATTGAAGCTGCTGATGGAATCAGACGTGACCGGGCCGTGCCTCCTGTCGGAACCGGCCCAGCGCAATCTCTATTGCTTCAACCATATCGAATACGATTCCACCTCGCTGAAAGAAGAGTATGAACGCGATCTATCCGCCGGAAAGCCTGTCAGGCTGCCACATGCCTATTTCCCGAATGACGACCCGAGCGCCCGGCCACTCAACCGCTGGCGCAGCCACGCCCATCTCCTGTTCGGCAACTGGATCAACCAGGTTTACCAGACGACGCCGTTTGACGCGGCGCTGATCGGCACGGATAGCGAATGCTGAGCGGGCTTCCGCGCGCGGGACAATCATTCTAGGATTCCGACATGAACAGTTTTTCCCCCGAGCCGGACCACGTCACCGAACTGCGCCGCCAGCTCTCGCGCTGGGTGGCCGACAAGATGCCGCGCGAGAAGCGCCGCGAATGGGACAAGGCTCATACGTGGGACCGGAGCCTGTTCAAGGAACTCGCGGCCATGGGCCTGATCGGCCTCACCATCCCGGAAGAATATGGCGGGCAGGGCGAGGACATCTATGCCGCTGCCGCCGTGATCGATGAGCTTTGCCAGGGCGGTCCCAGCATGGCAGGCCCGTTCATCCATGCCGCCTTCTATGGTGGCCTCAACATCTCCGAGAACGGGTCGAAGGAGCAGAAGGAAGCGCTGCTGCCCAAGCTGGCGCGCGGCGAGATGTTCCTTTGCTACGGCCTGTCGGAACCCAATGTTGGCGGCGACCTGCCGAGCGTCGAGACGCGTGTCGAGCATGATGGTGACGATATCGTCATCAATGGTGCCAAACGCTGGTGCACGGGCGCCGACTGGTCGGATTATATCTACTGCCTCTGCCGCTCCGGCGGACCGGAAGACCGTCACGGCAATCTCACCTTCGTCCTTGTGCCGACCAATGCGCCGGGCGTCTCGATGCAGCCCATCGAGCACGTGAACCTGCGCTACACGGCGTCCATGGATGTCTTCCTTGATGACGTGCGCCTGCCGGCCAGCGCCATCGTCGGTGGCCCCGAGAAATGGAACAAGGGTTGGGAGGCCCTCGCTGGCCGCGCGCTCGATGTCGAGAAGATCGAGATTACCGCCGTCGCTTTTGGCATCGCCCGCGCCGCGCTGGAAGAAGCCTGGGTCTATGCGCAGGAACGCACCCAGTTCGGCAAGCCGATCTCGAAGCACCAGGCGATTGCCCACAAGCTCGTCACCGCGCGCACCAGGCTCGCGGCCTGCCGCCACATGCTCTACCACGCCGCTTGGCTCGCCAGCGAGCACCAGCCATGCAGCGTCGAAACCGCCATGGCCAAGCTCTTCGTCGCCGATACCGGCGTCGAGATCGGCCTCGCCTGCCAACAGGTCATCGGCGCCTATGGCCTGTCGGATGCCTATGACATCGAACGCAATGTCCGCGACCTCCTCGGCATGCCCATCGTCGGCGGGTCATCGGATATCCAGAAGAACAATCTGGCGCGGATGCTGAGGCTGTAGGGGACAGGTATGATTGGCATCGTTTTATTCGTCTTCGTTGTTGCACTAGTGCTGACGGGCGGGGTGTTTATCGTGCGCGCCGCATGGGAGGTTCACGTCGTCAGGCGCCGCCGCTGGGAGGAAAAGGAAAAGTGGGAGCTTGAGCAGCTCAGCAGGCGAAAGAATACAGAATGACACAGGCGCCGACCCAGACGTCTCCCGAACTCTCCTACGCTTCCTATTTCGACGATCCGCTGAAACGGCGCCTCATCCGCACGGTTGAGCGCATGTCCGGCCAGCCAAAGATCAAGAAACTCTACGAACACTATCGCGATCATCTCGCCCATGACGTGCCCTTCTTCGAGGCCGCCATGCGCCTGCTCGATCTCGACGTGCAGTTCTCCGCCTCGCGCCTGGCCGAAATCCCGCGCACGGGCCCGCTGGTGATCGTAGCCAACCACCCCTTCGGCGTACTCGATGGCCTGGTCATCTGCTGGCTCACCAGCCTGCGCCGGATGGATTTCAAGGTCCTCACCAATTCCGCGCTCGACGGCGTGCCCGAGGCGCGGCCCTACATCTTGCCCGTTGATTTCTCCGGCACGAAAGAGGCCCTCGCCGCCAATGTCACCATGCGCAAGGCGGCGCTCGATCATGTGAAGGCGGGCGGCTGCGTCATCGTCTTTCCCGGCGGCGGCGTCGCCACCACCCCGCGCCCGTTCGACCGCACCGCGGTCGACGATGAATGGAAGCCGTTCACCGCCAAGCTCATCACGCATTCCGGCGCGAGCGTGACGCCAGTCTATTTCGAGGGCCAGAATTCCCGCCTGTTCCAGCTGGCGAGCCATATGTCGCTGGAACTGCGCCTTGCGCTCGTTTTCCGCGAAGTGAAACGCCGCATGGGTACGGCCCTGCCTGTTGTCATCGGCGAGACGCTCAACCCGGAGGCCCTGAAGGATGCCGGCAGGCGCAAGGGCCTCATGACATTCCTCCGCGCGCAAACCTACGGGCTTGCTCCCCTCGGCCAGACCCTGCGATATGATGCAGCTACACGCCGGTTCATGGCAAAGAAGCCGCTGGTCTTTCGATAGGCTTTGGAGGGACGAACATGAGCGATTCGCTGGGGGAGGCCGTCGACGGGGCCATGGCGCACGCCGCCGCAGACGCCGCCGCTGGACTCGCGGACGGGAAGGGTGGCCCGCACGACACAAACTGCCTGAATTGCGGCAAGGCGCTTGAAGGCAATTATTGCCCGAATTGCGGGCAGAGCACCCAGAGCCTCAGGCGACCCTTCTGGGCGTTGCTCGGGGAAAGCGTTGAAACGCTGTTCTCGCTCGATGGCCGCGTTGCGCGCACACTGCCCGACCTCCTGCTCCACCCTGGCCGGATGACGCGCGCCTATCTTGACGGCCAGCGCGCGCGCTTCATTCCGCCCTTCCGCCTCTATGTCTTCGCATCACTGGTCTTTTTCGTGCTCCTGCCGCTCTTGATGGGCCAGCGCATCGCGTTTTCCCCGAAGGCCGCGCAGAGTTTTGAGGAAGCCCGTGCAGGGATAGAGCAGTCCTACAAGGACGGCGACATGACCGAGGAGCAATACCAGTCTTCGATCCAGGGTCTCGGGAAGGCTGAGGACCTGTTGCGCGGCGACGTTCCGGGCCTTGTCACGCCTCCGGTACCGGAAGGGGAGGACGGCGCCCCGTCAGCCCCGGCAGAAGAACGGGCTGGCTTCATGCCGCAAGAGGCGCTCGACGCAATCCGGGAGGCCGGAGAGAACGGCGACCCGGAGGCCGCACGCTTTGCCGAAGTCATGGACGAGCCGGGCCGGCTTGCCGAGCAGACCCAGCGCTGGATTCCCCGGATGATGTTCGTTCTGTTGCCGGTCTATGCCTGCCTGCTGGCCCTGCTCTATGCTTGGCGGCGGCAATTCCTGTTCTTTGACCATCTGGTCGTCTCGCTGCATTTCCACTCGGCGATGTTCTTCGCGATGGCCATAGGCGCGCTGCTGGCACCCTTTATCGGCTTCGGCTGGGTCTTCCTTGGGCTGCTGGTTTACTCGAATGTCTACCTCTATCGCCTGAACCGCGTGGTCTATGGGCGCGGCCAGTTCGGCTCTGTCGTGCGAACGCTGACGCTCGACAGCATCTATTTTGTGATCCTAATGGCGGCGCTCCTGACGGCTGTCGTCCTCGGGGCCTTGTCGCTGTGAGGTGCGCATATGACTGGCGACCCTGACATTCGGTCGGCCATGCCAGAACATGTATCGGCCATAGCCCGCATTCACAGGGAAGCGAGGGCAAAGGCGATGCCCTGGCTGGCCGTCGTGCACTCGCCTGAGGAAGACCTCGCTTTCTTTCGCGATCAGGTCCTGCCAACCTGTCATACCGAAGTTGTGTTGATCAATTCCACCCCAGTTGCCTTCAGCGCAGGCAAGGGCGACTGGCTCGATCACCTCTATGTCGCGCCAGATGCATGGCGGTCCGGCCTGGGGTCAGTCTTGCTGTTCCGGGCCATGGACAGCGCGCCAGCCCTGCAATTGTGGGCATTCCAGCGCAACGCCGTGGCCCGTGATTTCTACGAGCGGCACGGATTCCGCGCGGTGGAATTGACCGACGGCACCCGCAATGAAGAAGCTGAACCCGACGTGCGTTATGTCTGGGAGCGGGGAGCAAGCAAATGATCACGATCGATCAGTTCCGAGCTGTCACACTCAGCTTCCCGCATGCCCTCGAGAAACCGCACTTCGACCGGGCGGGCTTCCGCGTCGACGTTCCGAAGGGCAAGATGTTCTGCACGCTGGCGGGTGACACGGAGACTTGCAACGTCTTCCTGACGCCCGAGGAACAGGCCATGCTGGTCGGCGCCGAACCGGATATCTTTTTCAAGGTGGCGAACAAATGGGGCGACAAGGGCGCAACGTCGATCCGGCTTTCGGCATGCGATGAAGCCACGCTCCGCTCCGCGCTGACCCTGTCCTGGCGTCATGCAGCTCCGACAAAATACCACGACGAACTGACGCTTTGACGCGCCGGGTTTCCGGTCTAGGCTTCACGCATGCTTGATACACACATGCCTGCCAGCCTCCTCGCCAACGTCCGTTCCCTCGCGCCGGAACTCGCGGCGCGCGCCGCCGAGATGGAGGAGGTCCGCCGTCTGCCGGCAGACCTTGCCGCGAAAATGGCGGCGGCTGGCATGTTCCGCATGATCACGCCGAAAAGCCTTGGCGGGCTGGAGCTGGCACCGCACGATTTTGTTGAAACCGTTGAAGCGGTGGCGACTGCCAATGCCAGCGCTGGCTGGTGCGCCATGATCGGGGCCACGACCGCCATGAACGCCGCCTATATGGACCCGGCCATGGCAGGCGAGATCTATTCCGATCCGGGCATCATCACCGGCGGCGTCTTCGCGCCCATGGGCAAGGCGGTGATGGAAGGCGACCATTATCGCGTGACCGGCCGCTGGCAGTGGGGCTCGGGCTCGGCCAATTGCACCTGGCTCTGCGGCGGCTGCACGATCTGGGAAAATGGCGAAATGAAGCGCCTGCCTTCCGGCGCGCCGGATGCGCGCATGATGGTTTTCCCAGCATCAGATGCGACCCTGCTCGACACGTGGCATGTCATGGGCCTGAAGGGCACGGGTTCGGGCGACTTCGAAGTGAAGGACATCCTTGTGCCCAAAGGCCGGTCGGTTTCGCTGGTGGCTGACCAGCCACATGAAAAGGGCCCCCTGTTCAAGTTCCCGGCCTTTGGACTCCTGTCGCTTGGCGTCTGCGCGGTTGCTCTCGGCAATGCGCGCGGCTCGCTGGATGCCTTCGCCGCGCTTGCCACGGCCAAGAAATCGCAGGGCTCGTCCAAGACCCTCGCCGAACGCCAGACCATGCAGGCCGATTTCGCCAAGTGCGAAGCTGCCTGGCGCGCGGCCCGCGCCTATCTCTTCGATGAGATCGACCAGACATGGACGGTCGCGACAGGGGAGGGCGCCATCCCGATGGAACGGCGCGCAGCCCTGCGCATGGCCTGCACCCACATGACGCGCACAGGCGCCGATATCTGTCGCACGCTGTACGACCTTGGCGGCGGCGCCGCCTTGTTTGAATCCTCGGACCTGCAACGCCGTTTCCGCGATGCTCACGCCATGACACAGCATATCGTGACGGCCCCTTCGACGTGGGAACTGACCGGCCGCATCCTGTTCGGCCTGCCGACCGATGGCGGCATGGTCTAGGCGCGCGCAGGCAGGCTCAGGCAGGCTGCAGAATATTTAAAATTGTGACTGGCGGGCCCCGGCGGGACCGTGCCAATGTAACAACATCACGCATATCGTGCGTTGCCTTTCAAAGGGAAGTCCCATGAAAATTCACGGATTGATGATGGCGGTCTCGCTCGCGGCGCTCGCTGCGACAGGCTGCACGAGCGCGCAACTGGGCCAGGAACCGGACCTCTATGTCGAGCTGCCCGGACCGCCGGACACGCCGCCGACCCCGCCCCGCATTGATGCCGACCCCATGGCCATCGACACGAGCACGGCCTGGGGCGCCTACCTGTCCGACTTTCTCGAGTCCTATTTCCCGATCAATCCGGATTTCGCCATCTACCAGGGCCGGCACGAATTCGACGGCCAGCTGCCCGACTGGTCGCCCGCCGGGCTGAAACTCGCCATCGACCAGCGCCAGCAGGCGATCGAAGCGGCCGAAGCGCTTGACGCAGATGCCCTTTCCGACAGCGACAAGTACGAGCGCACCTACCTGATCCACGTCCTGCAGGGGGAGCTGTTCTGGCTGACCGAGGCCGACTGGCCGCACAGGAACCCCGACTTTTATGTCGGCGCGCTCGACCCGAACGTCTACATCGCCCGGCCCTATGCCGACGCAGAAACGCGAATGAAAGCCTTCATCAAATACGCGAAGAACGTGCCGGCCGCCGCCGCGCAGATCGAGGCGAACCTCGGACTGCCGCTGCCGGAAACCTACCTGAAATATGGCCAGGCCGGGTTCAGCGGCTTTGCCGACTATTATTCCGGCGATGCCAAGGCCGCTTTTGCCGAGGTGACAGATGAATCCCTGCAGGCCGAGTTCGACGTCGCCGCTGCCAAGGCGGCCAGCGCCATGCAGCACCTTTCCGATCATATCGGCTCTGTCCCGGCCACGCCGGACGGCTTTGCCCTGGGCGCCGAGAAGTTCTCCGACATGGTCCGCCTCACCGAAGCGGTCGACGTTCCGCTCGCAGAATTGAAGGCCATCGGCCAGGCTGACCTGAAGCGCAACCAGGACGCGCTGAAGGCCGCTTGCACCGTCTATGCGCCGGGACTCGGCCTCGGCGATTGCATGGCCAAGATGGGTGCCAACAAGCCTGCAATCGGCCCGGTGGAGGAAGCTCGCGAACAATTGCCTGAACTGCGCGCTTTCCTCGTTGAGAACGACATCGTGTCCATTCCGGGCACCGAGCAGGCGCTCGTCGAAGAGTCGCCTCCCTATAACCGGCAAAACTCGGCCTATATCGATATCCCGGGGCCTTACGAAACCGGCCTGCCATCGGTATATTATATCTCACCGCCGGACCCGTCCTGGGACGAGGCGACCCGCGCCGCCTACATCCCCGGCAAGATGGACCTGCTCGGCACCAGCGTGCACGAGGTCTGGCCCGGCCACTTCCTGAATTTCCTGCATTCGAACCGGGCAGAGTCCGTACTCGGCAAGCTCTTCGTCGGCTATGCCTTCGCCGAGGGTTGGGCGCACTATACCGAAGAGATGATGTTCGATGCGGGCCTGCATGACGGCGATCCGGAAACTCATATCGGCCAGCTCTCCAACGCCCTCTTGCGCGATTGTCGCTACCTCTCTGCCATCGGCCTCCATGCCGAGGGCATGACGGTCGAGGAGAGCTACGACCTCTTCCGCAACGAATGCTATCAGGATGCAGGGAATTCTACCCAGCAGGCCGCGCGCGGTACCTATGACCCGGCCTATCTCAACTATACGATGGGCAAGCTCATGATCCGCAAGCTGCGCGAGGACTGGACGGCGAAACACTTCCCCGACGATCCGCGTTCGGGCTGGAAGGCCTTCCACGACGAATTCCTGTCCTATGGCGGTCCGCCGATCCCGCTGGTGCGCCAGCAGATGATGGATGAGCCCGAAGTGAAGGCGGTCTTCTAGGCCGCTATCGCTACCAAGTCTCGCACCAAGGCCTGAGATCCATTTCATGGGTCCAGGCCGACCGGTGCTGGCCGTGCAGCCAGACATAGTTCTTGGCGATCTCGTCCGGCAGCAACAGGCCGTCGCGTTCCTTGCGGTCAGCCGCATCCGGCAGGTTGTCGCGAATGAACTGGCTGTCGATCGCACCGTCGATCACGACATGCGCGACATGGATGCCCTGAGGGCCGAGTTCGCGCGCCATGCTCTGGCCGAGCGCACGTAGCGCATGCTTGGCGCCTGCGAATGCCGAGAACCCAGCGCCGCCGCGCACGCCTGCTGTCGCGCCTGTGAAGATTACCGTGCCTCGCCCGCGCGGCACCATCACACGTGCCGCCTCGCGCCCGGCCAGGAATCCTGAAAACGCCGCCATCTCCCAGACCTTCTGGTAGACCCGCGTCGTCATCTCGCGGATCGGGAAGCGGACATTCGCCCCGATATTGAACACGCAGACTTCCAGCGGGCCGACCTCCGCCTCGATCTGGTCGAACAGGGCGACGGTCTGGTCCTCGTCGCGTGCATCGACACCGAACGCCCGGCCCTTGCCGCCGTCGGCTTCGATGCTCGCCACCAATTCTTCCAGCTGGTCGAGACGCCGTGCCCGGCGTGTCACGCAAGCCGTCAGGCCCTCTTTCGCGAAGGCCCGCGCAATCGCGCCGCCCGTCGCATCGCCCGCGCCGACTATTAGTGCTGCACCTGCCATGGCCTGTCATCCTCTTGCTGCTGCCAGCAACACTCGCCTAGGGTGGCACCTATGCCAAGGGCGCGGCGCTAAAGGGAGGCGATAGGATTTGGCGACGCCGCTCAGCATCGGAATTGCGGGCGCCGGCATTGGCGGGCTGGCAGCTGCGGCATTCCTTGCCCGGGAAGGCCACCGCGTCACCGTGTTCGACCAGTTCGAGACCGCCGGGCCAGTCGGCTCGGGCCTGATCCTGCAGGAGACAGGGCTCACGGTCTTGAACGAACTCGGCCTGCGGGCAGGGGCCGAATTGCTTGGCGCGCCCATCCGCCGCCTCTATGGCCGCTCGAATCCGTCCGGTCGCACGGTGCTGGATGTGCGCTACGGGTCGCTCCGGTCCGGCCTGATGGGCGTTTCGATCCAGCGCCCAACATTGTTCAATCTCGTCCATGTCGCAGCGCTCGCCGCCGGCGCGCGCCTCGTGCCATCGACCCGTATCACGGCAGCCAATCCGAACGATGCGACACTCATCGATTCCGGCGGCGGCGTACACGGGCCGTTCGATGTGGTCGTCGACGCCCTCGGTGTGCGGTCGGTTCTGGCCTCATCGCCGCGCCGGGACCTGCCTTATGGCGCGCTCTGGGCCACGCTGCCCTGGCCGAGGTCCGGACCGTTCCGCAACGACGCGCTCGAACAGCGCTACGAGGCCGCCAGCCGCATGGCTGGTGTCATGCCGTCTGGCAGCGTTGCCGACGGCCAGCCGAAGACCGTCACCTATTTCTGGTCCATTCGTGGCGACCGGCATGATGCCTGGCGGGCAGCTCCGCTCAACCATTGGCGCGATGCCGCGCTCTCGCTCTGGCCGGAGACCGAGCCCCTCCTGGCCCCCCTCAAGACCCACACCGACCTCACCTTTGCCCGCTACAGCCACCGGACGCACTGGCCCGCCGTGTCGGGCCGCTTGGTCCACCTCGGCGACAGCTGGCACGCCGCCAGCCCGCAATTGGGGCAGGGCGCCAACATGGCCCTGCTCGATGCCTGTGCGCTCGCCCGGGCCATTGGCAGCAAGCCGGATGCCCGAGAGGCGCTGGCTGACTATGCCCGCATGCGCGCGAGCCATGTGCGCCTGTTCCAATTGATGAGTTTCCTGTTCACGCCGGTCTACCAGTCGGACTCACGTGTCCTGCCCTGGCTGCGCGACTGGCTGGCTGCGCCCGTCAGCCGCATCTGGCCCGGCCCGCAGGTTCTGGCGGCGATGGTCTCAGGCGGGCTCGGCGCACCGCTCTGGCGGCTGGGCCTGAAGCCGGGCCGCTAGCGCTGGCAGGTGCTGCAGTAAAAGCTCGACCGCCCGGACTGCACGATCCGTTTCACATTGGCCCCGCACGTCTTGCAGGGCTTGTGTTCGCGGTCATAAACATCGAACCGGTGCTGGAAATAACCGAGCTCGCCGCTGGCGCTGGCAAAGTCGGAAATCGACGATCCGCCCGCATCGATCGCTTCGGCAATCACCTGGTTGATCGCCGGCGCCAGCCGCGCGGCACGCTGGCCTGGAATGCTGGAGGATTTTCGCTTCGGCGATATTCCCGCCCGGTAAAGCGCCTCGCAGACATAGATATTGCCGAGGCCCGCGATGATGGATTGGTCCAGCAGGGCCGCCTTGATGGGAGTCGCCTTGCCCTTCAGCGCGGCGTCCAGGTAAGCCGCCGAGAACCCGTTCGACAGGGGCTCCGGGCCCATCGCCTTCAGGCGCGGATAGGATTCGAACGTCGCGGCGGGCCACAGCTCCATGAAACCGAAACGGCGCGGGTCATTGTAGGTAACGGTGTGACCGTCCTCCATGTGGAAGACGACATGGTCGTGGCGCGCATCCTCGCCGGTCTCATGGTGGAAGTCCGCCGTCGTTCCGCCGCCGACGGTGAATCGCCCCGTCATGCCAAGATGCATGACCAGCACTTCGCCTGTCGAGAGATCGGCCGTTAGGAATTTCGCGCGGCGCCCGAGCCGTTCGATCCGCGCGCCGCTGACGCGCTCGGCAAAGCGGTCGGGGAAGGGGAAGCGGAGATCGGGCCGGTTCTGCAGCAGGGACAGGATCGTCTGGCCCTCCATGACAGGGGCAAGTCCGCGGCGAACTGTCTCGACTTCGGGTAATTCAGGCATTCTTATCGCATATAGCCTATGGCAGTCAGGGCAACTATGGTGGCGCGCATGTCAGAGACGAAAACAGAGCGCAAGGTCTCCTTCGGGTTCGAAGAGGTGACGGAGGCCGAGAAGGTCGCCCGGGTCAAGGGCGTGTTCCGCTCGGTCGCCTCGCGCTACGACCTGATGAACGATCTCATGTCGGCTGGCGTGCACCGCCTCTGGAAGCATGACGCGATGAACAAGCTGAACCCGCAACCGGGCGAGCGCCACCTGGATGTGGCGGGCGGCACGGGCGAGCTTGCGCGGGCCTTCCTGGAACTGGCCGACAAGGCCGGCAAGCGGCGTGGCGTGTCAGACAAGGCCACGGCCATTGTCTGCGACATCAATGATGCGATGCTGGAGGCCGGCAAGGCGCGTGCCGACAATGCGAAATGGGAAGGCCGGCTCGACTGGGTCTGCGCCGATGGCCAGAACCTGCCATACCCCGACCGCACGTTTGATGCCGTCACCGTCTCGTTCGGCATCCGCAATTTCGCCGACCGGGTTGCTGGCCTCAGGGAATTCCGCCGCGTGCTGAAGCCCGGTGGCCGACTCGGCGTGCTCGAGTTCAGCCATATGACGGCGCCTGCCCTTCAGGCCGCCTATGACACCTACAGCTATAATGTGATCCCGCGCCTCGGCAGCCTCGTTGCGGGCGACAGGGAGAGCTACCAGTATCTCGTAGAATCCATTCGTCAGTTCCCGGATCAGGAGACATTCCGTGCGGAAATGGAAGGCGTGGGTTTTTCCCGCGTGTCTGTGACCAATTTTTCCGGCGGTATCGCAGCCCTTCACTTCGGCTGGGCGGTCTAGCGATGCCGAATGCCCTGTCCGACTACCTGCGCCTGATGCGGGCGGGCACCTCTCTTGCCCGGCATGACGTGATTCTCCCGGATGCGTACCAGTCGCGCCTGCCGGTTCCTGCGCGGATTGCGGGCGGCGTTTTGCGCGTATTCGGTGGTGGCGCGCGGGGACGACCCGGCGAACGCCTCGCCCGCGCCCTAGAGAAACTCGGGCCTGCCTATATCAAGCTCGGCCAGTTCCTGGCGACGCGCCCGGACGTGTTCGGTTCGGACGTGACGACCGATCTCAGCCGCCTCAAGGACAAGCTGCCGCCTTTCTCGGACAAGCTCGCCCGCGCAGCGTTGGTCGAGGAATTCGGGCTGGAGGAGGCAAACCGTCTCTTCCCGGAACTCGGACCGCCGATTGCCGCCGCGTCGCTGGCGCAGGTCCACAGGATGGAGACGGCGGGCGGATCCCGCGCGGTGAAAATCCTGCGCCCCGGCATTGAAGGCCAGCTGATCCGCGAACTGTCCGCCATGAAGCGGGCGGCGCGCACGATTGAAGGCGTATCCGTCGACAGCCGCCGCCTGAAGCCGGTCGCATTCACCGAGACGATCGCTGCGGCCATGATGCGCGAGACCGACCTTCGCCTCGAAGCAGGCGGGGCCGACGAAATGCGCGAGCTCAGCGAGAAGAGCGGCTATTTCCAGGTCCCCAAAGTTGACTGGGATCGCACCGGCCGGCGCGTGCTCACGACCGACTGGGTCGAAGGCATTCCGCTGACTGACCCTGAGGCGCTGGCCAATCCCGCCATCGACCGGGCTGCGCTCGCCAATGACATCACGCGCGGGTTCCTGACCCATGCCATCGAGCACGGCGTCTTCCATGCAGACATGCACGAAGGCAACATCATCATCACGCCGGAAGGCAAGGTCGCGCTTGTCGATTTCGGCATTATCGGCCGCATCGGCATGACCGAGCGACGCTTCCTCGCCGAAATCCTGTGGGGTTTCCTGAAGCGCGACTATACGCGTATCGCGGAAGTCCACTTTGAGGCGGGTTATGTGCCGCCCAGCCAGTCCGTCGGCGACTTTGCCCAGGCCCTGCGCTCGATTGGCGAGCCGGTTCACGGCAAGCCGGCCGAAGAAGTCTCCATGGGCCGCGTGCTCCTGCAGCTGTTCGACTATACGCACACGTTCGGCATGGCGATGCGGCCGGAACTCGTCCTGCTCCAGAAGACGATGGTCCAGGTCGAGGGCGTCGCCCGGGCGATTGATCCGTCACACAATATCTGGAACGCGTCTGAGCCTGTGGTCGGCGCGTGGGTGCGCCGCAGTTTCGGGCCCGAGGGTGCGGCGCGCCTTGTCAGCGCCAACCTGCGCGAAGTGACCAACAGGCTGAAACGGCTGCCAGACGTCATGGACCGTTTCGAGGCCTCGCTCGACGGCCCTGCCACGCCCGCACCGCCCCCTCGCGACCGCTTCGCCCCCTGGTGGGGATGGTTCGGCCTCGTCACCATCCTCGCATTGATCGCCTATGCCGGTGTCGCCAGCCTCAGCTGACCGGCCTTCGATGGCGTAATGTGCAGGCTTCACTCCCGCACAGGGTGTAAGTCCTTAATCCGCGTTAACGAATGCCGTAGGCTTTGCCTTTCCGAGTCGGAAGGGACGCGTCATGAAGCCATTCCTGTTTGCCGCTGCGAGCCTCATCTTGCTGGCGCCAGAGGCGCTGGCGCGCGACCTTATCCGCGTTGGACCGACGGTCGATCATGCCGGCCTGTTCCCGCAATCAGCTGTCTGGTCAGCACCAGACCTGAAGGGCGGATCGGGCCGCACGGACCCGGCAGCGGCCAGTCAGGCTCGGATCATTACCGTCTCACCCCGGCGCGAAGGCGCCTCCAGCAGCATCCGCGTGTTCCGCGGCGCTTCAGTCACGCCAACCGGCAGGGCAGGCACCGACAATGCTGATCCGTCACTCACCGCAAAGACCGTGATCCGGCTCAAGAAGCCGCCGCGCAATCCCTACAAGACCGTGATCGTCTATGCGCCGCAGTCGGTCCGCGCGGTCCGGGCACACCGGAATCCTGACTGAATTGCCCCAAATCTTTACCGGTAGCTGCGCTTTCACGGGCTTTTGTCGGGTTTGTGCAAGGATTTTGCGCTAAGAAGGCGCCAGCAACCTATTTGAAGGTCCATGGAACAGAAGCGCATCCTCCTTGTCATCGGCGGCGGCATTGCCGCCTACAAAAGCCTTGAGCTGATCCGCGAGCTGGGCCGGCGTGGCATTGCCAGCCGCTGCATCGTGACGAGGGCAGGCCAGGAATTCGTGACACCGCTCTCGGTATCCGCCCTGTCCGGCGACAAGGCCTATACCGAACTCTTCGACTTGGATGAGGAAGCCGAGATGGGCCACATCCAGCTTTCGCGTTCGGCCGACCTTGTCGTTGTCTGCCCGGCCACGGCCGACCTGATGGCAAAGGCCAATGCAGGCCTTGCCAATGACCTAGCGTCCACCATGCTGCTGGCCACCGACAAGCCGGTGCTCATGGTGCCCGCCATGAATGTGCGCATGTGGCAGCATGCGGCAACGATCCGCAATGTCGCGCAGCTGCGCGCTGATGGCGTTACCGTGATGGAGCCCGACGAAGGCGCCATGGCCTGCGGCGAGTTCGGTCCCGGCCGCCTGCCGGAACTGCCTGCCATCATTGCAGCCATCGAAGCGCAGCTTGAAGGCCAGGGCCACGGCGCCCTGACGGGCTTTCATGCGCTCGTCACAGCCGGGCCGACGCGAGAGCCGCTCGATCCAGTCCGTTTTCTTTCAAATCACTCCTCCGGCCGTCAGGGCTATGCCATTGCCGCTGCCTTGGCTGCACAGGGGGCTCGCGTCACGCTCGTGTCCGGCCCTGTTTCGCTCTCGCCGCCGCGTGGTGTGACGCTGCTGAATGTCGAGACTGCGCGCCAGATGCTGAAGGCTTGCGAGGAGGCCTTGCCTGCCGACGTGTTCGTATCAGTCGCGGCTGTTGCGGACTGGCGCCCGGCGCGAGCCGCCACCAAGAAGCTCAAGATCAAGGGCGCCGGCAGCGAGGCGCCTTCCATGGAACTCGCCGAAAATCCGGACATTCTCAAAACCCTGTCCAACAAGCGCAAGCATCGCCCGCGTCTCGTCATCGGCTTTGCCGCCGAGACGCACGATGTTGAAGACTTTGCTCGTGCCAAGCTCGACCGTAAGGGTTGCGACTGGATTGTCGCCAATGACGTGTCCGGGGATGTCATGGGTGGCGCTGAAAACGAAGTCGTGCTGATTTCGCATGACGATGCTGAGCGCTGGCCCCGCATGGGCAAGGACGAGGTGGCCAGCCGCCTTGCGCGCAGGATCGCTGCCGAACTGACGGGCGACGATGGCGGCGTCCGCCTTGCGGCGGAGTAGGAACGCACATTGACTCGCGCGCGCGGCTGACGCACTCGCCCGCCATGATCATTCGTCCCTATGACCCGACCGACCTGCAGGCCCTCCATGTCATCAACCAGGCGGGCGTGCCCGGCGTGGGGGATGAGACGCAGGAATCGCTCGGAAAATGGCTGGGCCTCAGCGATGCCCGCGTCGCTGTCGACGAGGCGGGAAATCTGCTCGGCTTCATCAACCTGCTTCCGCCCGGCACGATGGAATATACCAGCGCTAATCTGCGCTGGCTGGAAGCCTGGGGCGATGATTTCATCTATGTCGACCGGATCGCGATTGCTGAAACGGGCCGTGGCCAAGGTGTAGGCGCTGCGCTGTATGCGGCTGCCTTCGACGCCTATGCTGGCAAGACGCCGTGGATCACCTGCGAAGTGAACTTGCGCCCGCCCAATCCCGGCTCGCTGCGCTTCCATCAGCGCCTCGGTTTCCAGGAGATCGGCCGGCGAAGCTATGCTGACGATACGAAGGAAGTCGTGTATCTAGCCCGCCCACTGGCTTGACTCGGCCGCGCGACTCAAACACGCCTGCGGTCATGAAAAAAGTTGCCGTAAATGTCTGCCCGTTGCCTCATTTCGAGGGACTCGACCTGCCCGCTTATGAGACAACCGGGTCTGCCGGGATGGATGTACGCGCCGCCGTTCCTGAGGCCGATCCCATGGTCCTGATGCCCGGACACCGCGCCATGGTGCCCACGGGCCTCAGCGTCGCGATTCCGGAAGGGTATGAGATCCAGGTGCGTCCGCGCTCGGGCCTCGCTGCCAAGCATGGCCTTACCTGCCTCAATACGCCCGGCACGATCGACAGTGACTATCGCGGCGAGATCAAGGTCATCCTGGTCAATCTCGGCGATGCGCCTTTCACCATCGCGCGGGGCGAAAGGATTGCCCAGCTCGTGCTGGCGCCCGTCACGCAGCTCGACTGGAAATCGGTCGGAAGCCTTGACGAAACCGACCGGGGGGCTGGCGGATTCGGCTCGACGGGGCGATAATGGCCCTTGCATCGGGCGGAAATCTGCCCATATATCGAAAAACGATATAGTGAGAGGACCCGCCCAATGAACCCGTTCGAAATGGTTGTGATCATCGTGCTGATTTCCGTCGGTGCGGGCGTGCTGAAGAATTACTTCCAGATGAAGCAGAACAGGCAGGCTGATGCTGCGTCCGAGAAGGACGTCGCGCGTATGCAAACCGACATCGAGCGGCTGAAGGAACGCGTTCACGTGCTCGAAAAGATCGTCACTGACAATGATCGTCAGCTCGCCGATGAAATCCGCAAGCTCGCCTGACCGATTCTGTTAACGCTGTTCGCAAAATTGGCCCATTCCAGTCCATGGGATACTAAAACCTCTCGTGTAAACAAGGCGCCAAACGGAGGGACACCGTATGGCGACTTTTGGCAAAAAGAACGCTGGATCAGGCCGGGCGCCAGCCTTTGGCAAGCGCCGGGCCTCATCTTCATCGGCTGGCGTATTCGCAATGCCTGCGCATCCATCGGGCGATCTGTCGCCGGAAGCGCGCGCCTTCCTTGAAGCCGAACGCGGCATGCGCGCTTCGGAAACATCGTCGTCCTTTCCCATGCCGTCCAGTACGCCGCAGCCCTCGTATGGTTCTGCCGGAAAACCTGCGGGCAAGCCCGTGTTCGGCCGTCGCATCGTCGCCCGCATCGTCGATGAGCTTCTCATCGTGGTTCCCATGGCCATGATTCTCATGCCCTCGCTGAATGGCGCCCTTGAAACACTGGCTACGGCGGAGCCGCGCTCGTTCGAGGCAACCAATGCCAATCTCGAGTTCATCAAGGCCGGTCTGCTCATTTTCATTGCCCAGGCTGTCTACGGTATCGCCATGGAAGGTTCGGCCATGCAGGCCACTCTGGGCAAGCTGATGGTCGGCGCGATTGTCACCAGCAAGGATGGCGGCAAGCCTGGCCTGGGCAGCGTCATCATGCGCAACACGCTGGGGCGTTTCGCGGTCAATATCATCCCGTTCTATGCGGGATACCTGCTCGGGTTGTTCCGCGCTGACCGCAAAGGCGTGCATGACATGATGGCTGGCACGATGGTATGCGCCCGCGCCGCCGGCCAGGCATCCTATTCGGAAGTCTTCGCCTAGGGTCCCGCTCGCGTCAGATCAGCGTGCTGTCTTCCTTGGCGAACTTGGCCAGGAGATAGGCGTCGGTGTCCTCGATGGTATCGAGCTTTCCGAATGCAAATGCCTCGCGGTCCAGCACGAGATCGCGGGGGCGCAGTTCACGACTGATTTCCAGCCCTTCCAGCGTGCGCGCGCGGGAAAAGGCAACATAGGCTTGCCCATGGGCGAACATGCCGCTGTCGAAATCAATGAACACCTTGTCCAGCGTCAGGCCCTGCGCCTTGTGGATGGTCACGGCATAGGCAAGGCGCAGCGGCACCTGCTTGAACGTGCCGACTACTTCACGCTTCACCTTCTTGGTTTCGGGGTCGAGTTCGTAGCGATATTTCTCCCAGGCGGTCGGCTCGATTTCATAGGCTCGCCCCTCGATCGACACGATCACCGTTTGACCTGAAAAGCCTTCTACAATTGCCAGGGATCCGTTGACCCAGCGGCCTTCGGGGTCGTTCCGGATCAACATGACCCGAGCACCTTCCTTCAGTTCGAGGTCGGCCTCGGTCGGGTAGGATTTTTCGTCAAACTGCCCCTGTACATCTGCGGCGAACGTCTTTGACCGAGCGGTCAGGCCTTCGAGCCGCGCCTGGTTGATGCGATAGGCATTGGCATTGTTCGGCGTCAGCACGACATGCGTCTCGGAGGCATCGACTGCGCTGCGCGACGAGACGACGCCCCGCAATACAGCCTCGTCCATCGGCGTGACCCGGCCCGTCCGCAAGGCGCCCAGCAAGGCAAGAAACCGCGGGTCTTCCTGCCGGAACACGTGTTTCAGCGCCAGCAATGCAAACTCGGCTTCCTTGAAAGCCGGGGCATTGAAGAAATAGCTGCCGCCATAGCGCTGCTGAAGGATCGGCGCTTCGCTATTGGAAACGACCGGAGGCAGCTGGTGTAGGTCGCCCGACAAGATCATCCGCACACCGCCGAACGGGCGTTTCGACATGCGGTTCAGTTTCAGGCTGCGGTCAATCGCATCCAGCATATCGGAGCGCACCATCGAAATCTCGTCGATGATCACGGTTTCTACGGCCTTGATCAGCCGGGTCGAACGCAGCCGTTTGATATCGGTGGGCTCGATCAGGCGCGGCGGCAGTTTGAAAAAGGAATGGATCGTCTGCCCGCCTGCGTTCATGGCCGCGACGCCGGTGGGCGCCAGAACGACGGCCTTGTCGCCTGCGCCAGCGAGGAACTTGCGCAGCATCGTGGTCTTGCCGGTGCCCGCGCGCCCGGTGAGGAACAGGTTGCCTTGCGCCCCGGCGCCGGTGGCGACCCATCTGGCGGGTGCAGCATAAAGGGTTTCGGGATCTGCGGCAGGCGTCTCGGTCATGTCCCCGCTTAACGGGGTTTTTCTTCCATGGCGAGGGTCCGGGGTACCTGGTGGGGCCGAGGCCGGATTGACATTGACTGAAAACAAATTACTTTGAAATGCAAAGTGAATTAAGGACACGAGAAATGAGCCATCAATCCCTGTCGGACGACCTTACCTATTTGCGAGACATGGCTGAGGCAGGCCGCAACGCGCCCCTACTTGGCGGGCGCTTCCTTTCCTGGTGGGGCGGCCTGACGACACTCGCCTATGTTGGCCACTACGCGATTTCAGAAGGCCTGATGAGCCTGCAACCAATCGCGTTCGCCTGGATGTGGAGCGCCTACGGGATTCTCGGCTTCGGGGGATACAAGCTGCTGCAGATGACCTTCCCGACGAGCAAGCCCGGCGCTGAATCAATCGGAAACAAGGTGTCGGGTCTGGTCTGGACCGGCGCCGGCATCACCCTGTGTGCTTATTTTTCGGGTGCGATCCTGCGCTCGTTTGCTGATGGCCAGGCCAGCGAAGCCTTTGTCTGGTCCGTGCCGCTCGTGCTCGGTGTGTATGGATTATCGCAGCTTACCTCTGGTCTGATCGCCGGAAACAAGGTGCTGGCAATGGCCGGCTGGGGCGCGATTGCCAGCGTCGCCATTGCGGTTTTCCTGATGGGTTCCAACATCCTCTGGCTGCTCGGCGCCGGTGTTGCCTTTCTCACCGTATGCCTCCCGGGGGTCGTGCTCTTGCGCGGCGAACCTTCGGAAACCGTCTGATCCGCCATGAGTATCGACAACCCCTTTGATCATACTGATATTGACGATGTCATCCATGGACGCCTGCGGCTCGGCATCATGGCCTACCTGTCCTCGGTCAGCCCGGCTGTCTTTGGCGAGTTGAAAGCCAAGGTCGGTGCCACTGACGGCAACCTGTCGACCCATCTGCGCAAGCTTGAAGAGGCCGGTTATGTCCGCATCGAGAAGCGTTTTGTCGGCAAGCGGCCCCAGACACGGGTTTTCCTCACCGATGAGGGCAGGGCGGGCTGGGTTGCATGGCTCGACCGGATGCAGGCCCTCATGCGGGCAGCGGAATAGGCGGCCGCGGGTCAGGGGCTGATGAGGCGAACCTGCGTGCCGGACCGCGATGGCTTTGCGTCGGCCATCACCCGCCATCCCAGTTTCTCATAGGCGTGACGCGCTGCCATGTTCTGCGTGTCGACGTCGAGCGTCAGCGATTGTCCCGCTTCGCTCCGGGCGACGTCGAGCAGACCGCGCCCGACCCCGCACAGGCGCCAGTCCTCGTGCACGAAGAGGTGGTCTACATAGCCGGTTGAGACGTTCAGCGTGAGGAAACCGATCACACCGGCTGACGGTTCGACAGCGACCAGCACGCGCGCGCTGGCAAAGGCGTTTTGCAGTGCAGGCAAAAAGGCTTGCCATTCGCCCCGCCAGGGAAAGGCGCGCAAACAGTCCCGGAAAATGCGCAAGCACGGTACACGGTCGTTCCTGACGAACGGCCTGATGTTCCAACCGGCTCCGGCATGCGTGTACATGCCGGGAGCATAATCCGACTACATTTGCATCGTCCAGCCTTCGACACCCATGGCGGCCTGACGAACGGCTTCCGACAAGGTCGGGTGGGCGTGGCTGGTGCGGGCGATGTCTTCCGACGCAGCGCCGAATTCCATGGCAACGCAGATCTCGGCGATCATCTCGCCGACTCCGACGCCGATCATGTGTGCGCCGAGAATCCTGTCCGTGCCTTTTTCGGCAAGGATTTTCACGAAGCCCACTGTTTCATGGTTGGTGCGCGCGCGCGAATTAGCCATGAAGGGGAACTTGCCCTTCACATAGTCAACGCCGGCGGCTTTCAGTTCTTCTTCGTTCTGGCCGACCCAGGCGATCTCCGGATTCGTGTACACGACGCTTGGCACGAGATTGTAATCGACATGGCCGGCCTTGCCGGCGATCAGTTCGGCAACCGCTGTGCCGTCATCCTCGGCCTTGTGTGCCAGCATCGGGCCCGGAATGCAGTCACCGACGGCCCAGACGCCGTCCGCCACCTTGAAATGGCCATCCACAGGCTGGATCACGCCGCGCTTGTCCGGGCTGACGCCGATACTGTCGAGGCCAAGTCCATCCGTATACGGGCGGCGCCCAACCGCAACAATCACGACATCGGCGTCGATCGTCTCGCTGTCACCGCCCTTGGCAGGTTCCATGCTGAGCTTGAGCTTGCTTTTCAGTTTCTCGACGCCAGTCACTTTCATGCCCAGGCGGAATTCGAGGCCCTGTTTCTTGAATGTCTTCTGGGCTTCCTTGGCGACTTCCGCGTCGGCGGGCGGCAGGATGCGGTCGAGATATTCGACAACCGTGACTTCCGAACCCAGCCGCGCCCAGACCGACCCCATCTCGAGCCCGATCACGCCTGCGCCGATCAGCACCAGGCGTTTCGGCACGGCAGTCAGCGACAGTGCGCCCGTATTGGTGACAACCCGCTCCTCGTCGATCTCGATGCCGGGCAGGCTGGTTGGTTCCGAGCCCGTAGCGATGACGATGTTCTTCGTGTCGAGCACGGTCTTCTTGCCGTCCGCGGCGGTGACTTCGACCTTTCCCTTGCCGAGAATCTTTCCCTTGCCGCGGATATGGTCGACCTTGTTCTTCTTGAGCAGGAATTCGACGCCCTTGGTCAGGCCGTCCACCGCTTCCTCTTTCTGCGCCATCATTGTTGCCAGGTCGAGTTCCAGCTTGCCGACCTTGATGCCCATGCCGGCAAAGTCGTTCTGCGCCGATGCGTACATCTGCGAAGCGTGCAGCAGGGCCTTGGACGGAATGCAGCCGACGTTCAGGCACGTGCCACCGAGGGTGTCGCGCATCTCGATACAGGCGGTCTTGAGACCGAGTTGTCCGGCGCGAATGGCGCAATTGTAGCCGCCGGGGCCGCCACCGATAATGACGACATCATAGGTCTCTGACATGGGATTTTCTGCCTTGCTGAAGGAGCCTCTAGGGCGAGTGCCTGCAACCTAGGCATTTTGGTTACGAAATCAATGCGGCGGCTGAAGCGCCTTCAGGCTTTCTGCCGCCTGATGGCCAAAAGCGCAATTGTCAGGGCGATCAGGCAGGCGGAGAAAACCGCCTCGTCGGTCCACATGGCCGAATCGGCACCTGATGCAGCCATCAGGACCGGCAGCAGGAGGAACAGGAACGTGCCGATTGCAGCGACCAGCGCGCCGCCAGCGCGCCGCGCCAGGGCGAGGAGGCCGCCAATCAATATGACTGACGTGCCGAGGATGCGAATCAGGCTGGTCGGGGGTTGCAGCAGTGCGTCGCTCAACGGGCTGCCACGACCGGTTATCACGATCACGGCCGACAGGCCTTGCCACAACAGCCACGCGGACAGCAAGGACAGCGCGGCGGCGGCTAGCATTCTGGAATTCATTCGATCGTGCCTCCCTTGGCCTCTGCCTCAGGCTAGGCCGAAGCGGGAGTGTCGGCAATCGCTAATCAGAACAGGCGGATGGTGCGCTGTTCATGGCGTTTTGCGTTCATGCGGCGGCCATGGGCGGCGAAACTTGCGCGCTGGCGGGCAATGGCGGCGGGAACAAACACGGGTTTCGGCGGTGTGGCGCGAGGGCGTATGACGGTAGTGGCTGGTTCGGGCTGCGGGGGTGGTACGGGGGTGGCAGGGGCAGGGTCGGGCGCGACTGCGACCGGATCAACGGCCTCGGGTCTTGTCACGCGGACAGGCGCCCGCTTGCGAAGTTCGTAGACGGCGCTCAGCAGCAGCACAGCGCCGATGCCGGCACCGGCCACGGCGCCTTCAGCGATGCTCGGATCCTGCCACCAGCCATCCTCGAAGCTGACAAGATAGACGGTCGGGAACCCGGCGCAGAGGCCCATGATGTACCAGAGCACACCGCCGCGGCGGCGGCCGGAAATCATGACGGACGAGCAATAGAAGCTGAGTGCAGCGAGCAGGTAGGGCGCGCCATAGGCAATGCCGAGCGCGCGCCAGTCGACAGCGTCGAGGCCGTTCGCGATATCGTCCTGCACCATCCAGCTGACGACCATCATGATCGATGGCCAGCGCACAGCCGCCAAAGCGCCAAACGCGAAGGCGATGGCATAGAGGGCAATCAGCGAGGCAATGAGCTTGCGGAGCATCCAGTATGGCTAACACGGCGACGGTATATGCTGGCTGAACGGGACGTTGCAAATTTGATTGAATGCGGGTGAGAAGACAGGAAGGACGCCCATGCGCCCTCCCTGCTTGATGGTGCCGGTCAGGCCATTTCCGGCACGGGCCAGAGGCTCTTCGCAAAATACCGCGACTTCATCCGGTCCATATAGCTCACGAGATTTGTATGATCGCGCACAAGGCCTGACAGGGGTGTATCAAAATACTCGGTCGCGCAGGAGATCAGGACGGCCGATACGCTGGCATCAGCCACGGTCGGTGAATCTCCAAACAGGAAATCCTGTCCGGCAAGCTGGATGGCGATGGCCTGGAGGTCCCACGCCGCGAGTTGCATGCGTTCGCTTTCCGTATGCCGGGCCATGCCGCGTGCCATTTGTGTTGCAGTCATACTGTCGCGGACGTCCTGCATCACGCTGGCCCGGGCGGGTTCGGGTACGTCGCTGAAGAAGGCGGCAGGCCCTTTGAAGAAATTGTCGTCCTTCAGCCAGCGTTCCATCGCCATGATCGTGGTCAGATGGTCTTCCGCCATCCGCTCCAGCGCCCAGCTGGTTACGCTGTCCTCGTCACTCAGGCCTGCGGCCAGTGACCGACCCAGCTTGTTCTCGAAATGCCTGCGGATGAAATTGCTGTCCTGGATCAGGACGTCGCCATCCATGACATAGGGCGCCTTGTGCTTGGATACGGCGTCGAGGTCTGCGATGGCGCGGTTGAACTCCAGCCCGAGCATTTGCAGCTGGATGTCCGATTTCATCACATAGGGGCTGGGCGAGGGGCAGTCGAACATGGGGCCCCATCCGTAAAGCGTGATCATTGTCTGTCTCCATATCGTGGTTGCGATAGAGGCTTGATACGCGAGGCCTGCTGACAGCATGGTGTCAGCAGTGTGGCAGTAGGGTCGAGAAATCATGAGACGCACCGAACGCCTGTTCCAGATCATCCAGGTCCTGCGCCGCCATCGCGCGCCAGTCACCGGCCAGGCATTGGCCGAAGAGCTCGAGGTTTCCCTGCGTACGCTGTACCGCGACATGGCCGAGCTGATCGCCCAGCGCGTGCCGATCCGCGGCGAAGCCGGCACCGGCTACGTGCTGGAGGATGGATACGACATGCCACCGCTCATGCTGACGGCCGACGAACTGGAAGCCGCCGTGCTTGGTGCCCAATGGGTGGCCGCTCGCGGGGATGAGGCCCTGTCTCGGGGCGCGCGTGACCTGATCGCCAAACTGACGGTTGCCGTACCGCGCGAGCTGCAGCCCGTGATTGTCGATTCCGGCCTTGTGCCCGTCAGCTACCGCCGGCGCCCGAAAGACAATTTCGATGTGGCGCTGGTGAGGGGGGCGATCCGTGGACAGAACAAGCTGGCCATCGACTATGCCGATGAGGCCGGCAATGTCACCCGCCGTGTCATCTGGCCTTTCCTGCTCGCCTATTGGGATGAGGTTCGTCTCATTGGCGCGTGGTGCGAGCTGCGCCAGGATTTCCGCCATTTCCGCACCGACCGCGTGCGCAAGGCCGAGATGCTCGGCCGCTTCCCGGAGCGGATCGCGACCCTGCGGCGCCGCTGGGAAGTGCAGCGCAAGGAACAGCGCGGCAAGGCGTGATTTCAGTCGAACAGGCCGGGCAGCGTCGGCGCCGCCCCATCTGCATCGGCACGTTCCAGCTGCAGCATGTGCCGCTTGGTTGCCCGTCCGCCAAAGGCCGAAAAGCCACCAATCTTGCCGGAGGCGGCCAGCACCCGGTGGCAGGGCACGACCAGCGGCCAGGGATTCTTGCCCATAGCGGCCCCGATCGCCCGCGCGGCGTGCGGATCGCCGAGCGATTTCGCCAGCGTGCCATAGGTGGTCGTCTGCCCCCAGCCGACCTTGCGCAGGGCGGTATAGACCTTCGCGTTGAAGGCGCTCGCCCGGCCCATGTCGAGTGCGACATCGGTGAAGTCGATGGCCTCGCCGTCGAAATAGGCGCGCATGCACCCTGCGCAATTCTGGATCGACCGGGGCAGCGTGTCGGTCCATGTCGCCGACGCGACTCGACCGAGCCGGGTCTCGGTTGCGGCTTCATTGGCCTCTGGCAGCTGGACCTGGACGAGGCCCGCAGAATTCCACGCCAGGCCGCACGGGCCGATGGCCGTGTCGAACAGGTGGAAATGGGCTTCTGCCCGGTCAGGACCCGCATCCCTCGTCATGGCGTCAAGGATCGGCCCGAATGCGTCCACTATCAAGCGTGAATCCGGAAAGATTGGCATTGGCCCCTGCAACTTTCGCCTGCTAGGGAGGACGTCACAGAAAAAACCGAGAGGAAACAGGTATGGGCAGGGTTCAGGGAAAAATGGCACTCGTCACCGGCGGCGCACAGGGCCTCGGCGAAGCCATCGGCAAGATGCTCGCCAAGGAAGGCGCAAAGGTTACGCTGACGGATGTGAACGGCGCTGGCGCCGAAAAGGTTGCTGCCGAAATCAATGCCGCACATGGCGCGGGCACCGCCTTTGCCTTCCAGCATGACGTCACCGACGAGGCCCAGTGGCAGGACGTGCTGAAAGCGGCGCATGACGCGATGGGCGGCCTCAACATCCTGGTCAACAATGCCGGCATCGGCTCGCTCGGCAGCGTCGAAGACGAGACCTATGACATGTTCAAGAAGGTCCAGACGGTCGACGTCGATTCCATCTTCCTCGGCTGCAAGTATGCGATTCCTTTGATGCGGGACCATGGCCTCGGCTCGATCGTCAATATCTCGTCCATCGCCGGCATCATCGCGAGCGGCAATTATGTCGCCTACAACACGGCCAAGGCCGCTGTGCGCCACCTGTCGAAATCCATCGCCCTGCATTGTGCCAAGACCGGCGGGCAGATCCGCTCGAACTCGGTCCACCCGGTGTTCATCAACACGCCGATCCTCGACCGCACCAAGGAAATGTTCGGCGAGGAAAAGGCGCTCGAAAAGCTCGGCCGTCAGATCCCACTCGGAAAGGTCGGTGAGCCTGACGATATCGCCTATGCTGTGCTTTATCTCGCCTCGGACGAATCCAAACTGGTGACCGGCGCCGAACTCAAGGTCGATGGCGGCATATCTGCCCTCTAGGGGATTGCCCGCTGGAGTGTGTTCATGTTATGTTCTTTTCCTCAAATGGGGAGAAGGACATGATTGGATATGTAACACTGGGGGTGAGCGACCTCGCCCGGGCAGCCAGATTCTACGATGCGATTGCCGCTGAAATGGGCACGCCGCGCATGATGGAATTCGATACGTTCATCGCCTGGGGCACGCCGGACGGCCAGGCGGGCGTGGCGGCAACGCTGCCCTTCGACGGCAAGCCGGCAACGGTGGGCAATGGCACGATGGTCGCGCTCCAGGCGAAGGACAAGGAACAGGTCCACCGCCTCTACAAGATCGCGCTTACCAATGGCGGAACCGATGAAGGCCCGCCGGGGCCGCGCGGCGACAGCGGGTTCTATGCCGCCTATTTTCGCGACCCGGACGGCAACAAGCTCAACGCCTTCATCATGGGCTGATCGGGCGGCGCGCCGTCACGATAAAAGCGTAGACCGACAGGACCGCCATCACGGTCGCTGAAGCGTACAGCGTCAGCGGCGCGGCCAGGGAGTAGAGCCCGGCGCCGATCAGCGGACCGAACACGAAACCCGCCGGCGGTGCAGCGGCCAGCAAGGCCGCTGCTGAGCCCTGCTCATGGCGTTCCACTGACAGGCTGCCCAGCGCATTCGCCGAGGGTACGGCCAGCGCGCCGCCGATCCCGGCAAGAAAGAAGCTGGCGCACAGGGCCCAGAACGGGTGGAACATGTCGGCGCAGACATAGCCGAGTGCGACCAGCCCGAGCCCGATAGGGAGGATTTTCCGCGGGTCGGGCCGACGCGGCACGATATAGCCGAACTGGACGATGATCATCGCCACCGCGAGGCAGGAGAAGATGATGCCCGTATGGCGCACGGCAATTTCGCCGGCCGTATGCGCCGCCGTGTCGACGAAACCATACCGGTCCTCGATGAACCAGCCGATGGTCTGCTGGATCATGCCGATGGCCATGAAATAGATGAACAGGAATACAAGGTGCGGCACGACGCGCCTGTCCCTCAGAGATAGCGGCGTCGGCCGGACGGTTTCGCGCACGCGATTGCGGCTGCGCGGCAGGACAAAGGCGAGAATGATCCCGACGGCGATATTGAGAATGATCGTGCCCCAGAGAGGCACGAGGGCGCCAAACGGGGCCAGAACAGCAGCGCCTGCCGGGCCAAGGATCGAGCCGACGCTCATCGCCGCGCCCAGCATGCCGAGGCCGCCCGCGCGGGTCATCGTTGTCGTTGCATCCGTCATGGCCGCCATCGAAGCCGGCTGCAGGCCCGGCGCGAGCAGGCCGAACCAGAGCCGCACGAAGGCGAGCAGGAAGAATGCCATCAGGCCGGTGACGAGGCCAGCCAATGCGGCGCTGAGCGCGAACAGGAAGGCCATGTTCATGAAACCCATGGCCATCAGGGAGAATACCATCACGCGCTTGCGCCCGATCCGGTCGGCGATGCGGCCCCAGACCGGGATCATCAGCGCATAGAGTGCTGACGAAAGGGTCAGGATGCCCGCAACCTCGATCTCGGCGAGCCCGGCCTTGCGGGCCAGTGGCGCCACGACCACGAAGTTGATCGTCATGCCGGCGCCCATGGCGACCATGGCCAGCGCGATCATGCCCTGTTGAAGACGGGTCAGCGGGCGAAGGGGTTTTTCAGTCTCTGTCATGCCCGTATGCCCTCCCGTGGCATGTTCCAGAGCTAGTCCGGCCCCGGCCCGATGCAAACCATGTCGCAGGGTAAAGCGACAGTGACGACCTTGCATCCCCTTGCCAACACACCCTAAGTGACAGTTTGAAGCCACGCTGTTTCCGGAGACTTATCAATGCGCGCGATACTGGATGTCCTTTTGTTTCTCCTGAACATTGCGACATGGATCATTATCGTCCAGGCCGTGATGTCCTGGCTGGTGGCATTCAAGGTATTGTCCATTCACAATCCCACCGTCCGCAACATCTGGGGCGGGCTCGAACGGATCACCGAGCCGGTCTATGCGCCGATCCGCCGGATCATCCCGCCGCTCGGCGGCCTCGACCTGACGCCAATGGCGGTGCTCCTGATCATCTTCTTCCTCCAGCGGCTGGTTGTTCGCTACGGCTACACGATCGCGCCGTTCTAGCGCATGCATCGGCTCACGGTCCGCGTGCAGCCGAACGCCTCGGCCGACCGGATCGAAGGCCCCGAAACCGATGCCGCCGGGCGCACCTATCTCAAGGTGCGTGTGCGCGCCGTTCCTGAAGACGGCAAGGCCAACGCGGCTGTCGAAAAACTCATCGCAAAACATCTTGGCGTTCCGAAGTCTGCCGTCAGGGTGGTGACGGGCGGCAAGAACCGTTTAAAAGGCGTTGAAATCGACGGGCCGCCGAGCATGGCGGACGTGCTGGCAGGGATGATGCGGGAATGAGTGCAAAACGGATCGACGGAACCGGTGTGGCTGCGGACGTGCGGGCGAAAGTCGCCAGGGCCGTGTCAGCGCTTCCGGGGCAGCCAGCCCTCGCGGTCGTCCTGGTCGGCGACGATCCTGCCAGCCAGGTCTATGTCCGCTCCAAGGTACGCCTCACCGAAGAGGCCGGCATGGTCTCGGTCCATCACCAGCTGCCCGCCACTGCCACGCAGGCCGAGATCGAAGACCTGATTGCCCGCCTCAATGCCGATGACAGCATTGACGGGATCCTGCTTCAGCTGCCCTTGCCCAAGGGCCTCGACGAGCATCGCGCCATCGAATGCATCGACCCGGACAAGGACGTCGACGGCCTGACGGAAGTGTCAGCCGGGCGCCTCGTGCTGGGCAAGCCGGGCCTGCGCTCCTGTACACCGGTTGGCTGTGTCATTCTCGCGAAAAGCGCGCTCGGCGAGGATCTGTCCGGCAAGCATGTCGTCGTGATCGGTCGGTCTATTCTCGTCGGCAAACCGGCCGCGCTCCTGTTCCTCGCCGAGAACTGTACGGTCACCATCGCGCACAGCCGCACGGCCGACTTGCCGGCTGTCTGCCGAACGGCCGATATTCTCGTGCCAGCCGTGGGGCGTCCGAACATGGTCAAGGGCGACTGGCTGAAGCCCGGCGCGACGATCATTGATGTCGGCATCAACCGTGTTCCGGCCCCGGAAAAGGGTGAAGGCAAGACGCGCCTTGTCGGCGATGCCGACTTTGCCGATTGCGAGCCCGTCGCCGCCCATATCACGCCCGTGCCGGGCGGCGTCGGCCCGATGACGATTGCCTGCCTGTTGCGCAACACGGTGCTCGCCGCCTGCGCGCGGCGCGGGTGGAAGGTGCCCGAAGGCCTGTGAGCCAGGAGTTCGCACCGCCTGCCACGAAACTGTTCCAGCGCCTCTGGCAGGCACAGGGCGGCAACTGCGCCCTGTGCGGCAAACCGATGCCGTCGACCCGGTTCACGGTCGGCCATGCCACGGTGTGGAAGAAGCAGCGCCCGACGTTTGACCATATCCACGCCCTCGCGCGCGGCGGGCCGGACAAGGAAGCAAACCTCCAGCTGGCGCATGCCGTCTGCAACAAGCGCAAGGGACGCGGCTGAAGCGGCGTGCCGGAAAGTGGACACCGGTTTTCGGGAACACGCCGCAACCCGCAAGAATCCGGAGCAGAATGCTTTAGGCTTCGGCCGCCTTTGCCGCGCCGTCGCGTTCCATCAGGAAGCGCGGGCCGGGGCCCAGCTGCGCCGCCCGGTCCTCGGGATTGTACAAAGCGCAGTTCGACAGCGACAGGCAGCCGCAGCCGATGCACACGTCGAGCCGGTCGCGCATCAGCTCCAGCGTCTCGATCTGTTTGTCCAGCCGTTCGCGGAACAGGGCGCTGATCTTCGACCAGTCGCCCTTGGTCGGCGTGCGCTCCTGCGGCAGGCCGGACAGCAGCTCGCCAATCTCCGTTATCGAAAAGCCGAGCTGTTGCGCAATCATCACGAAGGACAGGCGCCGCACGTCGGAGCGCAGGAAGCGGCGCTGGCCGCCAGCATTGCGCATCGCCCGGATCAGGCCCTTGTCCTCGTAGAAGCGGATTGCCGACACCGACACGCCCGTGCGCGATGCCAGCTGTCCGATGGGTATGAGGTCGGTTGTTTTCATGAATTGGCAAATAGCAAAAAAACTCCTTGACCTCAAGTAAGGTTGAGGAATTACGAAAGGGTCCATCAGCAACAGGACGGGCCATTTCCGTCCCTCGAAAAAGGACTACAGCCATGACCACAGGCACACTCGAACACGTCAATATCACCGTCAGCGATGTCGACCGCACAGCCCGCATGCTGGAGCGCATCTTCGGCTGGCACGTGCGCTGGAAAGGCCCGTCGATCAACAATGGCCAGACGGCTCATGTCGGTACGGACAATGCCTATATCGCCCTCTACTCACCCGGCGAAACGGATGAGCCGGACCAGATTTCCTACAATGTCCAGGGCGGCCTCAACCATGTCGGCGTGATCGTCGATGACCTTGCCGCTGCCGAACGCCGCGTCCTCGATGCCGGTTTCGTCACCCATTCCCACCAGACCTATGATCCCGGCAGCCGCTTCTATTTCCACGACTATGACAATGTCGAATACGAAGTCCTCTCCTACGCCTGAATCGAGAGGCCCGGCCTCCACTCTGGAAGCCGGGCCTCACGTGTTCGGGTAGTTGAGCTGCCTCCCTAGGCCCGCTGGGGTGTCAGGGCGCCGTGGCAATGCTTGTACTTCTTGCCTGAGCCACACGGGCAGGCCGAATTGCGCGGCGTGTTCGACCAGTCGTCCTCGGCCTGGAACAGGGCCGGGCCGGGGCCGGTATTGCCTGCCGGTTCGTCCGGCGCCATTTCGTTGACGCCCGTATCCGGATCGAGGTGCATTTCGCGCACTTGCTGCGGTGGGGCAGGACGGCGCGGTTCAGGGGCCTGCACGCGGATATGCATCAGCGACCGGGTCACGGTTGCACGCAGCTCGTTCAGCAGGCTGTAGAAAAGGTTGAACGCCTCTTCCTTGAATTCGTTCAGCGGGTCGCGCTGGCCGTATGAGCGCAGGTGGATCACCGAACGCAGCTGGTCGATCTGCTGCAGGTGTTCGCGCCAGCGCAGGTCGAGGACCTGCAGAAGGACCTGTTTCTCGATCCGGTGCATCTGCTCTTCGCCCACCTGGGTCGACAGGTTTTCATAGGCCTTGGCGACATGGTCGCGGATACGACCGGCGATTTCCTGGTTGGCAACGCCTTCCTCGGCGGCCCATTCGGCAATCGGCAGGTCGAGCGCGAGATCGGACTGCAGGGCCTCCTTGAGCCCGGCAATGTCCCATTGTTCCGCATAGGCCTTTTCCGGCATCGTGCGCAGAACCAGCGCTTCGATCACATGATCGCGCATTTCTGCAATAGTCTCGGAGACGTCATCGGCGCGCATGAATTCCATGCGCTGCTCGAACATCGCCTTGCGCTGGTCGTTGATGACGTCGTCATACTTCAGGACGTTCTTGCGGATCTCGAAATTGCGTTCCTCGATCTTGCGCTGCGAAGTTTCCATCGCCTTGTTCATCCAGGGATGGGTGATGCCTTCGTCTTCCTTGATGCCGAGGCGGCGCATAACGGCGTCCATGCGTTCGGCGGCAAAGATGCGCATCAGGTCGTCTTCGATCGAAATGTAGAACTTGGACTTGCCCGGGTCGCCCTGGCGCCCCGTCCGGCCGCGCAGCTGGTTGTCGATGCGGCGGCTTTCATGGCGCTCGGTGCCGAGCACGTAGAGACCGCCCGCATCGAGTGCGCGCTTCTTCTTGACCTCGATGTCGGCCTTGATCTGCGAGGTCAGCATCGACAGCTCGCTCTCGGTCAGTTCGCGGCCGAGTTCCTTCTCCTTGGCCTCTTTTTCCTGCTCGACACGCATCTCGAAATTGCCGCCAAGCTGGATGTCGGTACCCCGGCCAGCCATGTTGGTGGCAACCGTGATCGCGCCGGGCACACCGGCATTGGCGACGATGAAGGCTTCCTGTTCGTGATGCCGCGCGTTCAGCACCTTGTGCGGAATCTTGGCGGCGGTCAGCAGGCTGGAGAGAATCTCGGATTTCTCGATCGAGGCGGTGCCCAGCAGGATCGGCTGGCCCTTGGCCTGGCACTCCTTCACCTCCTTGACGATCTCCTTGTATTTCGCTGCGGCCGTCCGGTAGACGACGTCATCCTCGTCGATCCGCTTGATTTCCTTGTTGGTCGGCAGGTCGACGACTTCCAGCTTGTAGATGTCGTGGAATTCCGACGCCTCGGTCAGCGCCGTGCCGGTCATGCCGGCCAGCTTCTTGTAGAGGCGGAAATAGTTCTGGAACGTGATCGAGGCGAGCGTCTGGTTCTCGGGCTTGATGTCGACGCGTTCCTTGGCCTCGATGGCCTGGTGCAGGCCTTCCGACAGGCGGCGGCCTTCCATCATGCGGCCGGTGAACTCGTCAATGAGCATCACCTGGTCGTCCTTGACGATATAATCCTTGTCGCGCTGGTACAGTTTATGGGCGCGCAGTGCCTGATTGGCGTGGTGCACGAACGAGATGTTCGACGGCTCCCACATCGAGCCTTCCAGCAGGCCGAGCTCGGTCAGCCAGTTCTCGATCTTTTCGGTCCCGAATTCGGTATAGGTGACCGAGCGCTGTTTCTCGTCGAGTTCGAAATCGTCCGCTTCAAGGCGCGGCATCAGATTGTCGAGCGCAATATAAAGTTCCGAGCGGTCGTCTGTCGGGCCGGAAATGATCAGCGGCGTACGGGCTTCATCGATCAGGATCGAGTCGACTTCATCGACGATCGCAAAATGATGGCTGCGCTGGGCCATCTGCTCGAGCGAATATTTCATGTTGTCGCGCAGGTAGTCGAACCCGAACTCGTTGTTCGTGCCGTAGGTGATGTCGGCTGCATAGGCGGCCTTGCGTTCCTCGTCGGTCACGCCGTGCACGATGATGCCGGTGGTCATGCCGAGGAAGCCGTAAATACCGCTCATCCATTCGGCGTCACGGCGGGCCAGGTAGTCGTTCACCGTGATGACGTGCACGCCCTTGCCTTCAAGCGCGTTCAGGTAAACCGCCAGCGTGGCTACCAGCGTCTTGCCTTCACCGGTGCGCATTTCCGCGATTGCACCGGAATGCAGGATCATGCCGCCCATCATCTGGACGTCGAAATGGCGCATGCCCAAGGCCCGGCGCGACGCTTCGCGCACGACCGCAAAGGCTTCTTCCAGCAGGCTGTCCAGGGTGGCGCCATCGGCGAGCCGCTTGCGGAACTCCACGGTCTTGGCTTTCAGCGCCTGATCGGACAGGGCTTCCATCATCGGCTCAAGGGCGTTGATCCGGTTGACGCGGGCGCGGAGGGGTTTCAGCTTGCGGTCGTTGGCGGAACCAAAAATCTTGCGGGCTACGGAAAGCATATCAGGAGGCACCAATCGATCTGGGCAAACAAAACACTTAATCCTGTCAGCGACGTATGGCAGGACATTTGCGGGGTCTTCCGCAGCGCTTACACTGGTCGGGAGGTCTCGACCAGAGTGAGGGTCAGACTTAAGAACGCGGCCATGGGGTGTCAATGCGACGCCTTCAGCGATCACGGGAGATAATGGTGCTGTTTTTCAAGGCAAATACGGCTGCCCTGACGCGGCTGGCCTGCGGCGCGGCGCTGCTTGCGCTGTGTGCCTGCGGCAATGTCGACGAAGCCGAGGTTCCGGTCCAGGTTGACGGAGCCGCAGCGGCGTCCGTCAATGGTGAGAAAATCTATGTCAGCGACGTCGAACTGGAGGCCGTGGCGCGGGGCCTGATCCCTGCAGGCCAGGCGCTCGACCACAAGAGCCAGGACTATAAGACCGTGCTCGACCAGCTGATTGACCAGAAACTGATGGCGCAGGAGGCGATCCGGCGCGGAATCGACCAGGACTCAGCGGCGAAACGCCGCCTCCACATGGCGCGCGAGCGCATCCTTGGCAATCTCCTCGTCGAAGACCTGGTCGCCCGTGAGGTCACCGACGCCCGGATCGACAAGATGTATGCCGAACAGGTCAGCCTGCAGCAGTCGAATGACGAGGTGTCGATCGCGCACATCCTGTTCGGGTCGGAAGAAGAAGCCCGGGCGGTCTATGACGAGATTCAGGACGGCGCGAGCTTCGAAAGCATGGCGCGGACGCATTCCAGGGATTCAGCCACGCGCATGGAAAACGGCAACCTCGGCTATGTCTCGCCGAACGACCAGATGGAACCGTTCCCGGTCATGATTGCCGACACGCCAGAAGGCGAGGTTTCAAAACCCTTCCTCAGCGCCGATGGCTGGCACATTCTCAAGGTAAAGAACCGCCGCACCCGCGCGCCCAAGACGCGCGAGGAGATGCGGCCTGAAATTGTCACCTTCCTGACATTGAACCAGATCAGCAAGATCCTGCGCGAATTGCGCACCCAGGCGGTCATTCAGCAAGGCGGCCCCGGCGCAGCCAGTCCGCCCGCCACACCGCTCTCGCTGGATGAGGACGCCGTCCCACCGGACGATATTGCCGCCGATGCCCCCGAAGGAAATGAATTGTGAACCTCAAGCCGTCCCCGTTTGCACCCGCCAGCTTTCCCACACTGCCGGTCGTCAGGGGCGTACGCGCCGCGACAGGCTCGCGCGGCTTCTATGCCCGTCGCGGTATTACGCGCGATGACGTGTTCCTGTTCGTCTTTGACGAAGGCACGACCTGCGCCGGAGTCTACACGGTATCACGCACAGCGTCGGCTGATGTGCTCTGGTGCCGCGAAGCCCTGGGTGAAGGGGCCGGCAAGGCGCGAGCACTGATCGCACATTCCGGCAATTCCAATGCCTTTACCGGCCCCAAGGGGGTCGAAAAGAACAATGCCACCCTGAAAGCGCTCACCGAGACGCTCGGTGTCGACCGCAACGCCTGTTTCCTCGCCGCGACGGGGGTGATCGGCGAGCCGCTGGCAGACCCGAATTTTGTCGGGTCCATCGTGCCGGAACTCGTGGGCCGTCTCGGCGCGCCGGACTGGCAGGCCTGTGCCCGCGCGTTCATGACGACGGACACCTATCCCAAGGCGTCCGGCCGCACCGTGGACCTCGCGGGCGTGCCAACGGCCTTTGCCGGCATCGCCAAGGGCTCGGGCATGATCGCCCCCAACATGGCGACGATGCTATCCTATGTTTTCACCGATGCCGCGGTCGATGCAGACCTGCTGCAGGACCTGCTTGAAGACATCACGGACGAAACCTTCAATTCCATCACGGTGGACGGCGATACATCGACCTCCGACACGCTGATGGTCTTTGCCACAGGTGCCACGGGCGAACCCGTCATCGAAACGCGTGACGATGAACGCTTCCCGGCCTTCGCTGCGGCCCTCCACGCCACTTGCCTCGACCTCGCCCTGCAGGTCGTCAAGGACGGGGAAGGGGCCAGCAAGTTCGTCACGGTCCGTGTTGAAGGGGCCGCTTCGCAACTCTCCGCGAAGGTTGTGGCCTGCGAGATTGCCAATTCCCCTCTGATCAAGACTGCGATGGCGGCAGGCGATGCCAATTGGGGGCGCGTCGTCATGGCCGTCGGCAAGTCGCTGGAACCCGTCGTGCTGGAAGAACTCGCAATCTGGTTTGACGATGTGCAGGTCGCAAAAGGCGGCGCCCGTGCGCCTGACTATGACGAGGCTGCCGCCAGTGCCGTGTTCGCCAGACCGGAATTCACCATCCGGGTCGATCTTGGCGTCGACGCGCATGCGGCAACCGTGTGGACCTGCGACCTGACCCACGGCTATGTCGATATTAACGGCGCCTACCGGACATGACGCATCCGCTCGTGCTGGTCGTTGCGGCGGCGCTCTACAATGACAGGGGCGAAATCCTGCTGGCCCAGCGCCCGGAAGGCAAGTCCATGGCGGGCCTCTGGGAATTTCCCGGCGGCAAGGTCGAGACGGGTGAAACGCCGGAACATGCGCTCGTTCGTGAGCTGCACGAGGAATTGTCGATCATGGTTGAGGAGTCCCATCTCGAACCGCTCACATTTGCCAGTCACCATTATCCGAATTTTCACCTACTCATGCCATTGTTTCGCTGTCGGGTTTGGACAGGCGATGTGAATCCCAGAGAAGGCCAGTCCTTCAATTGGGTCGCACCATCTGCCCTGCACGACTATCCGGCGCCAGCGGCAGATATTCCTCTGTTCGATGTGCTCTTAAGAATGGGACCTTGGAGGGTCTGAGATGACACTGAAGACTCTGCTTGTACGTTTCGCTGCTGATCAGCGCGGGGCCACAGCGCTGGAATATGGCCTGATTCTCGGTGTTATGGCCTTGGCCATCATTGGCGGCATCGGTGCTGTCGGTGCAGCCACGTCGGGTTCATTCGATGATACGTCTGCCGCTCTGGAAACCGCCAAGGGCTCCTGATCCGGACTTTACCGTTCAGCTTTCCCCACCCTGCCTTCGGACAGCATCCGCAAGGCTGACCTTGGCGCTGCCCGGCTTCAGCGGTTTCGGCTGGCTCGGCGCGGGCGACCAGCCTGACAGATACACGATCTCGAATGTCGCCCGAACGCGCCCGTCCGGATCGCTGAACCGTTCGGCATAGAGCTCGGCCATCCGCATCAATACGCGCCGGGGCAGGGGTTGCCCTATGCCCCGCGTGAACGAGGCCCGCTCACCCATGCCCTTGAGGTCTGCCAGCAGGCCGAACACGCTGTCATAGCGCACCGTCACACTTTCCCGGTCGACCACGGGCAAGGCAAAGCCGGCCCGCTGCATCAGGGCCGCCATGTCCGACAAGGCTGGCAGCGGAGACAGGCGCGGTGCCAGCCCGCCCGAAAGCTCGCTCTCGGCTTCGGTCAGGCAGGTTCGCAGCTCTGCCAGCGTTCCGGCGCCCAGCAACGCGCCCAGGAACAGGCCGTCCGGTTCCAGCACCCGGCGCACCTGTACCAGTGCCCCCGGCAGGTCGTTGACCCAGTGCAGCGACAGCGCCGAAACAACGAGGTCGAAACTGGCCGGCTCATAAGGCAGGGCTTCCTCGTCGGCGACCTCGGCTTGCAGGCCGCGCGCGCGAGCCTGCGCGACCATGCCCGGCGACGGGTCTGTCGCCCGCATCGCCGCCACCTTGTCGCTCCCCTGCAGCAGGCCGGTTACCCCGCCATCATGCCCGCCAAGCTCCAGCCCCGACCTGAACGCATGCGATGTGTCGTCCAGCCGGTCGACCAGGTCTCTCGACACGCGCCCCTTCAGGAAGGAATATTCCTCAAAGCGCGGCGCCGCAGTGTCACGGCGGCGCACCAACAGCTCGCGGTCGAACAGGCGCGGCGGGGCTTTGGGAGGGGCAGGAGGGCTCATGCAAGGCGATATGGACCGGCGTCCGGCCCGCGCAAAGGGCTTTCTGCGGGCGATTGCAGACTTTCTCTGGCCGCCGCGATCACTGGTTTCCGGCCAGCGCGGTGTCGGTAAAGGCCCGCTTGCGCCGGAGGAATTCGGCCAGATCCACTTCCTCACGGGCCCGGTCTGCGACACCTGCGGCAGACCGCTCGGCTTCGATCTCGGCCCGGGCGCGACTTGTGCGCCCTGCATCGCCCGGCCGCCGCGCTGGGCCCGCGCCCGTGCGGCCATGGTCTATGATGCCGCTTCCCGGCGCCCGGTGCTCGACCTCAAGCGGTCGGGGCGCCGTGACGGGCTCGAAACCCTGGCGGGCTGGATGCTGCAAGCGGGGCGCGCGCTCGTCGACGAGGCTGACCTCATCGTGCCCGTTCCACTTCACTATGCCCGGCTCGTTCGCAGGGGATTCAACCAGTCCGCCTGGCTGGCCGGGGCGATTTCGGACCAGTCCGGCACACCCATGCTGGTGGATGCGATAAAGCGTACGCGGCGTACACCTAGCCAGGCCGGCCTCTCTGCCCGTGCCCGGCGCCGCAATGTGGCTGGCGCGTTTACCGTATCGAAGCCCGCAACGACACGGATTTCGGGCTGCCGGGTCCTGCTTGTCGACGATGTGTTAACGACTGGTGCGACACTGTCGGCCTGCACGCGTGCGCTGAAACAGGCAGGTGCAGCCAATGTGGACGTGCTTGTGTTGGCGCGCGTTGTCCGGGAAACAGATATTACCATATAAGCAAATGAACTCATTGCTTTAAGGAGCCTGCCTCTATGCCCAAGGTCACCATCTACACTCGTGCGTTCTGCCCGTATTGCAGCCGCGCCCTTGCCCTCCTGAAGGGCAAGAAGGTCGACCTGACCGAAATCGATGCCGGAATGGATGCCACCAAGAAAGCCGAAATGATCGAGCGTTCGGGCGGCGGACGCACATTCCCCCAGATTTTCATCGGCGACACCCATGTCGGCGGGTGCGACGACATGATGGCGCTTGAGCGCGCAGGCAAGCTCGACGCGCTGCTGGCGGCCTGAGGCGCGGATGATCCGGTACGCGCTCATCTGCGGTGATTGCGAACACGATTTTGAGGCCTGGTTTGCCTCGTCTGCAGCGTTCGACACCCAGTCAGGTAAGCGGTTGGTGACTTGCCCGGACTGCGGCGGCGCAAGCGTTGCCAAGCAGATCATGGCCCCTTCGGTAAAGTCGCCGAAAAAGGCGGCTGCCCGGTCCGATGCCGAGCGGTTGGTCGAGGAATTTGCCGAAAAGGCCCGCGAGCATGTCGACAAGAACTTCGACTATGTCGGCAATGATTTCGCCGACGAGGCGCGCGCCATGTATTATGGCGAGACCGAAGATCGCCCGATCTGGGGCGCGACGACAGCCGAAGAATCGGCCGCACTCGCGGAAGAAGGCGTGCCGGCCGCGCCATTGCCGCGCGCATTTACGCCCAAACGACCCAAACAGGCCAAGCCCAAGCGCGACCTGAACTGAACGGGCGCGCGCTTTGCCGCGCTTGACCCTTGTCGCGCCTTCGCTAATACGGCGTGCAGATACGAGTCACGGAGAAGCCTCATGGCGACGAGCGAATACCATCACGGCGAAATGGACATCAAGGCACAGGAAGACACCTGGCACGGTTTCATCGTTGGCAGCACCTGGGGCGGCCTGATGATCATCCTCGCTGTTGGCTATGCAGTGCTCGCTGTTGCCATCGGCATGAACTGGATGATCTCGCTCGGCCTGATGGCCGTTCTCGGGTTTGCGGCTGGAATTTTCCTGAATCTCGGTGGCCGCTGGATGGCCACGATGGTCCTGCTGATCGTCCTCGCACTTGTCGTGCAGGGATTCATCTGGCTTTTCGGGGCCGTGCTCTAGCGCACGTTCCGGCCTAACAGGCTTCACGACACTCCGGACACCGCGCCATCGCGGGGTCGGCTTCGAGGCGGTCCATCGGGATCGGCCCACAGCATTGCGTGCAATAGCCGAAACGGCCTTCCTCCATCCGCGCCAGCGCCGCCTCGATACGGGCCAGCAGGCGGTTGCGCTCGAGCAGGACATGACGCCGCTCGCTCACAATGTCCTTCCGGGTGAGGTGGAGGCAGCCGCGCACTGAAGGGGCAGTATCCGTTTTCATTGGATTATGCTGCGTCGCCTTTAAGGGCTTGGCAAGGCGTTCCGGGCGAAACACATGTCTTCTTATCGGGAATCGCTACGACCGACGCGCTCCCTGACGCCGAGGAGGCTTTCATGAGCATGCCGCCCCTGATCATGACGCAGGCGACAAAGCGCTTCGGCGCCTTCACGGCGGTGAGCGCCCTGTCGCTCGAAGTGCCCGAAGGCGGCATTATCGGTTTCCTCGGGCCCAACGGCGCCGGCAAGTCGACCAGCCTGCGCATGGCGCTCGGCGTGATGCAGCCCGATTCCGGCAGTGTCAGCCTGTTCGGAAAGCCCCCCGAGATTGCCACGCTCAAGCGCGTCGGCTTCCTCCCCGAAGAGCGCGGCCTCTACAAGAAGATGACACCGCGCAGTTCGATCGAGCATTTTACCCGCCTCAAGGGCCTCTCCGCACACGACGCGCGTACGCGGGCCAATGAACTGCTCGACACGGCCGGGCTCGGCGATTTCAAGTCGACGCGCATCTCCAAACTGTCCAAGGGCATGGCGCAAAAGGTGCAGATCCTCTCCACGCTCGCCCACCGCCCGGATTTCCTGATCCTTGACGAGCCCTTCTCCGGCCTCGACCCGGTCAACCAGCAGGTCCTCGAAGACCTGATCCGCGCCGAACACGCGCGCGGCGCGACGATCCTCTTCTCCACCCATGTCATGGAACATGCCGAACGCCTGTGCGACCGCATCGTCATGATGGCGCGTGGACGGAAGGTTTTCGACGGCACGCTGGACGAGGCCTTTTCCTCGCTCGGCCGGGGCGCCCGCATTTCCGTGGCCGAAGGCTTTGACCTGGCCACAGCGCTTGAACCGAAAGGTTTCGAAGCCCACCGTGCGCCCGAAAAAGGCCCGGGCGACGCCTGGCGGATCGCCCTGCCGCGCGGCACCGACGCGCAGGATGCCCTGCGCGCTGCCATTGAGGCCGGCGCCCCGATTGTCGGCTTCGCGCCGGAAGAGGCGCGCCTGCGGGATGTCTTTGTGTCGCTGGTGGGAGAGGCCGACGCTGCCGCCCTCAGCGAATCCGAAGCGGGGGAGGCGGCCTGATGCGCAATATCTACCTCATCTTCCGGCGCGACTATCTCGGCTATGTCCGGGCCTGGGGCTTCTGGCTCAGCCTAGCCGCCGTGCCGCTGTTCATGATCATCGGTGGCGCCTTTGCCATCTTCGCGGCCAAGTCCTCGCCGGTGCGCTATTACGCCGTGGTCGAACCTGCCGCCGTGTATGCCGACGCCATTGAGGCCGAGTTTGCGCTGGACGATGAAGAAGCCAGCCAGCAGGCACGCGACCTTGCCGCCAGCATCGACCTGTCGCCCGAGCAGCACGCCGCGCTCCAGTCCGGCAATGCCGCGCCGCCGCGCAAGTTCATCCGCGTGCCGGCCCCGGCAGGCTCCATCGACGAATTGCGCCCCTACCTGATGGGCCAGCGCCTCGTCTCCGGTCCGCTCGGCGACAAGCCGCTCTTTGCCGTCTTCATTCCGTCGGCTGACGGCAAGGATCTCGAATACTGGAGCGATGACGTCAATGTCGGCGCCCTGCGCGCCACGGCGGCCAATGCCATGCGCCGCCTCGCGCGCCAGCAGGCCCTGTCCGAGGCGGGCCTCGGTCCTGATTTCCTCGACAGGATCGACGCCAATGCCCTGCAGGTGCCCGCCCACCGCATCCGCACCGTGGCCGACCAGACCACGACCGGTTCGGCGGTCACCATGGCCGACCGCGCGCCGGTCTTCGTCGCGGGCGGCCTCGCCTATTTCCTCTGGCTGATGATCTTCTCGATCATCCAGTACCTGCTGATGGGTACGATTGAAGAGCGCTCGAACAAGATTTTCGATACGCTGCTGACCTCGGTGAAGCTGCCGGAACTGCTCGCTGGCAAGCTGCTTGCCGTGTTCGCGGTCACGTCCACGATGATGCTGTCCTGGGGCCTGTTCGCGTTCGGGGTCTCCTTGTTCGCCACCAGCCAGATCCCCGGCGGCGCCAGCCTGCTGTCGCCCTTCTTCGCAGCCTTCGCCAACCCGTCCATCATCGTTCCGGGCCTGATCAGCTTCCTGCTCGGCTATGTCATGTATGGCATGATCTTCATGGCGCTGGGCTCGCTCTGCGACACGATCCAGGAAGCCCAGACCCTGCTCAGCCCGATGATGATCTTGCTGATGCTGCCCATGTTCGCGATTTTCATCGCCTTCCAGGATCCCGGCTCGCCGATTGTCGACATCGCGTCATGGATTCCGGTGTTTACGCCCTTCCTCTTGATCTTGCGCATGCCGCACGATCCGCCCGTGTGGGAAATTGTGGCCCAGATGATGCTCATGGCGCTGACCGCCCTGGCCATCCTCTGGCTCGCTACCAAGGTTTACCGGGCCGGCGCAGTCCACGGCGCGGGCATCGGTGACCTTGGCGGCGTTTTCAAACGCATGTTCAAGGGCAAGGCGGGTTGACCCCGGAGGAGGGGCTCATTCTGGGCGAAGTCGAAAAAATCCAGCCGAATGACGACCGCCTGTTCCTTGCCTGACGCCAATGCTACTTCTTGGATGATGGAGATCAGAGCAGAAAAGCCCAGCGACAGTGCGGCAATAGAACGAATAACGCGCGCCGCCTTCGCGCCAATGCCGTTCAGCGAAGGCAATGAGGCCGAGTGCATCGAAAAACTTCGCAGCGACGGGGACCTGACGCTGTCTCTGGTTGCAATCAGCGACGCCGAACCAGTTGGGCATGTCGCGTTCTCTCCGGTCTTCTTCGACGACTGTTTCGCAGGCTGGTACGGTTTGGGACCTGTTTCGGTTTGGCCTCAGTCGCAGCGCACTGGGATAGGCAGCGCCCTGATCAACGAAGGTATCGTGCGCCTGAAGCAGATGAGTGCGAGCGGCTGCGTGCTTATCGGCGATCCAGCCTATTATTCCAGGTTCGGCTTCGTCGGTGACGGTCGATTGTCCTACCGCAATCTTCCTGCCCGGATCGTCCAATGGCTGGCATTCGATGGCACCAAACCATCCGGCGTGCTCAGATACAGTCCCGGCCTTGAATAGTGATGTCTCCGGAAATGTCAGTTACTCAGTCGTAAACTCGCCGGCCCCAACGAAAAAGCCCCGCCAGATCGCTCTGACGGGGCTTTTTTCAGTTCGATAAGACCGTAAAGCCTACACGATGCCTTCGCGCTGGGCGCGCTTGCGGGCCAGCTTGCGCGCGCGGCGCACGGCTTCGGCGCGCTGGCGGGCTTTTTTCTCGGATGGCTTTTCGAAAGCCTGACGGGCCTTCATTTCGCGGAAGAGACCTTCGCGCTGCATCTTTTTCTTCAACGCGCGCAGGGCCTGCTCGACATTGTTATCGCGGACGACGATCTGTACGATGGGTCTTCTCCATTGGGTTAGGGGCGTCGCCCCGACTTAACTTGTGCGGCCTGTATGGCCATGAAGGGGCGCCTATATCACGCAAGAAGCGATTTGGCCAAGCCCCTTAAATGATGCAAAGATGTATTATGACACATACGCCATCCGATGTCTTGCGCTCCAGGTGGCTGGAAGCCCTCTTGCCCCATGTCGCCTTTGATGGCTGGACCGATGCCGCTGCCAGCCTTGCCGCCAGCGAGGCCGGGCTAAGCGAAGGTGAACAGGCGCTCGCGGCCCCGCATGGCGTGATCGACCTGATCGAGGCCTTTTTTGCCGCTGCAGAGACCGAGGCGACGGCCGTTCTGGCTGCTCAGGACCTCTCGGCCCTGCGCGTGCCCGACAAGGTGAAGCGCGGCGTCCTCGCCTGGCTGGCCGTTCTCGCCCCGAATCGCGAGGCCGTGCGCCGCGCCGCCGCCCGCGGCTTCCTGCCCTGGAGTGCCGGCCCGGCCGTCCAGCGCGCCTGGTCGGTCGCCGACATGGTCTGGACCGCAGCGGGCGATACGGCGACCGACTACAACCGCTATTCCAAGCGCGGCCTTCTGGCGGCGGTGATTCCCGGCATTGTCATGTACTGGCTCGACGCCCCTGGTGAGGCAGACCTCGACGCCTATATTTCCAGGCGGCTGCAACAGGCCTCTGGCCTTGGCCGCAATGCCGGGCGGGTCCTGGCGCCCGTGCTCGACGTCATCAAGGCGCTGAAGCCGGATGCAAATCCATCCGGACGCGGACAGGAGCGCTGATTTGGAGGGGGAAGGTGTCGAGCGAAAGCTGATCAAGCGCCCCAGGGGGCTGGGGGGGCTGATGGGTCCGGGGTGCTTGGTATACACCTCCGCCCGACAGTTAGAAGATGGCGAGCACCGGTGTCGCACGCAAGGCCAAATTGCGGTGATTTCGCCCCATTTGAATTACAATGCCGTTAGGCGACTGCGGATTCGCGGGCTCGCCCCATGCGGGAACCCGGAAGGATGACATGACGGATACGTTTTCGCGCAAGCTGGCGCCTGAACCGAAGGTCGCGTTCCAGAAAGCTGAGATGCAGCCCATCCTCGATGTCTATGGCCGCCTCGTCATTGCGGGAGAGGCGCGCGACTATGCCATTGGCATGGAACGCGACGTCGCCATTTTTGCGATCTACCGCCGCCATGCCGAGAACCCGACCTGGCGGATCGAGAAGGAACCGGCGCTGGCCAACCGTCAGGGGCAGTATGCCGTCTATGGCTCGGCCGGACAGGTCCTGCGCCGGGGCCGCGAACTCAAACAGGTCCTGCGCGTTTTCGACACGCGCCGTTTCACCGTCGTTAAATAGGTCCAGTCAATTCCAGCCGAATGGTTAACCTGCTGTTAACTAAAATTTTCTTGCGCGTTCTTTTGGAACATATTAGGAACAGGAACAGAGAACGGAGCAGGAACATGGGTATCACAGTTAGTTTTCGGGGACGGTCTGGCAAGGCTTGGGAATTCAATCGCGTGGCACCGGACGGCCCATGGGCGCGCAGCCCGGGCGTGGTCATCTTCGCGGCGCCGGACGCCTATGGATGGCGCCTCATCCGGGTCGTCGAACTGTCGGGCCGCCCGCACGACCTCCAGCCCATCTGGGCCTTGGCGGAGGCCGAGCGCTACGGCGCCAACGCGGTCTTCCTCGCCCATGAATTCGACGGGGCGGCGCGCAAGCTGATGGTAAACGACATCGAGGAAGGCTTCTCGACCGTCTGTTTCACCGATCACTCCCGCAAGATCGCCGCCTGAGGCCTATTCCCCCTGGCTGGGCCGGTTGAGCGTTGCCTGCGCATCAGCCGTCTCGGCCAGCCGGGTCAGTTCGATAAATTCGGCGCGATAGCCGAACTCGTCCTTGCCCTTGGCGCCAGACCCCAGTTTCCGGATTGCCTCCCACCCGAAACCGGTGCCAAGGGCCTCTCCACCCTTCAGCATTTCCCCAAACCCGGCCACAGCGGTCGCAAAGCGCGCCCATTCCGGCGCGGCGTCGACGCTCGCCACGCGGTTCGCGTCGGTCACGGCATAGGTTAGCAGTTTTGACGTGTCCGCGCCCGGCGCCTTGTAGCGCAGTTTGACGAAGGCATATTCGCCTTTCGTGCTGCCGGCCGCCGCCGCCTCGCCATAGCGAAGCGGGTCGATCTGCGTTGCGTCCGAGCCGGTTTGCGTCACTTCATAGATCGCCGTCACGCTCGTGCCCGCGCCAATGTCCCCGGCATCCACCTTGTCATTGTTGAAGTCGGCCCGTTCCAGCATGCGCGTTTCGTAGCCGATCAGGCGATATTCAGCGATTCTTGCCGGATTGAACTCGACCTGGATCTTCACATCGTCGGCAATCGGGAAAATGTTGCCCGACAGGTCGTCGGCCAGCACTTTGCGTGCCTCGCTCAGCGTATCGATATAGGCCGCCGTGCCGTTACCCTTCTGGGCGATTTTCTGCATCATCGCATCATTGTAATTGCCGCGCCCGAAGCCGAGCACGGAGAGATAGATGCCGGTCTCCCGCTTGCGCGAGACAAAGTCTTCCATCTGTTCGGGGTCGGATATGCCGACATTGAAGTCGCCATCGGTCAGCAGCATCACGCGGTTGACGGCATCCTTCTTTAGGCCCTGCTCGGCGAGGGAATAGGCCAGTCGCAGGCCTTCGCCGCCGGCTGTCGAGCCACCGGCCCGCAAGTCTTCCAGCGCCGCGACGATCTTGCGCTTGTCGCTCACCGGCGTCGGCGCCAGCACTTCGCCCGCCGCGCCGGCATAGACCACGATGGCCACCGTATCGGCCGGGTCCATCTCTTCCAGCATCAGCTTCATCGCCTGCCGGGCCAGCGGCAGCTTGTCTTCCGACTGCATCGATCCCGACACGTCCACCAGCAGGGTCAGGTTGATCGGCGGTCGGGCGTCGCGGTCGATGTCACGGCCCTGGATGCCGACCTGGATCAGGTCGCGTCCCGCATTGAAGGGCGACGGCATCATGGTCACCTGCGTGGAAAACGGATCGCTGCCCGCCTTCGGCTGCGGATAGGTATAGTCGAAATAATTGATCAGTTCCTCGATCCGCACGGCGTCCTTGGGCGGAAGGCTGCCGCCCTTCAGGAACCGGCGCACATTGGCGTAAGACGCCGTGTCGACATCAATCGAGAAGGTCGAGACTGGCTCTTCGCTGGTCAGCTTCACCGGGTTGGACTCGACATCCTCATACTGGTCGCGGAATTCCGGTTCCGGTTGCACCATGATGACGGGCGCCGGCACCGCACCCGCCATCTGCCGGGCGGAATCCTTCCGGCTCCCCGTCACGACGATGTCCTGAAGCGCCCGTTCCGATTCGGCCATGGGCGGTGGAGGAGGCGGAGGGGGAGGCGGTGCCGACGGCGCTACCGGCTTGGCGTCAGCGACGGTTGCGTCCGTCGTGCCACTGTCCGTCGTGCATCCTGCCAGCAGCGCCGTTGCGGCCACACTGGCCAGTATCAATCCGTGAAGTCTCATGGTCGTCCCTCCGATAAGCGTCCTTGCCAGCAGAATGGCGCAGGCGACGTGGCGGGATTAGGGCAGACTTCGGATTGTTTGAAGATTTCCGGGCCTTATTCGTCCGGGTCGACCTGCGCGCCATACCATTGCTCGATGTCTGTCTCGAGAATGTCGAGCGGGCGCGGACCGCCCGTCAGGATCACTTCATGGAAGGCCGCACGGTCGAATTTCGGCCCCAGCACGCGCTCGGCCCGCTCGCGCAGGTCGAGGATGCGTTGGCGCCCGACCCAATAGGCGGCCGCCTGGCCCGGCCAGACGGCATAGCGGTCCACTTCCTGCGCCATCGCCGCTTCCGGCTGGCCGGTAACGCGGGTGAGATAGTCCACGGCCTGCTGGCGGTTCCATTTCATGCGGTGGATGCCGGTGTCGGTTACGACCCGCGCGGCGCGGAACAGCATCGATTGCAGGTAGCCGATCCGGCCCAGCGGATCGTCCGTATAGAGGCCCATGTCGTCGGCCAGTGTCTCGGCATAGGCGCCCCAGCCTTCGCCATAGGCGACGTTCCAGATCATCTGACGGGCCAGCGGCAGGTTTGCACGCTCGGCAGCGACCGCGCTTTCCAGGTGATGGCCGGGCAGGGTCTCATGATAGACCAGCGTGGCCAGCGCAAAGTCCGGCCAGTCGCCCATGTCCGACAGGTTGATCTCGAACAGGCCGGGCGCCGTTCCGTTAGCCGGGGCGGCACTGTAGAAGGCTGCCGGCGCGGATCCCTCAAGGAAGTCGGGCACGGCCCGAATCGCCACGCGTGTCTTCGGCAGGCTGGGAATCTCGCGCCCCAGCGCGGACTCTGCCTTCTGCTCCAGCTGCCGCATCCGTTCCAGCAGGGCTTCGCGGCCCAATTCATCGTCCGCATAGATCTGGTCGGGCAGGGCGGCGAGTGCCTGCAGCCGTTCGGCAACACTGCCCTCGACAAGGCCGGCTTCCGCCAGCGCCACATTCAGCTGGTCGGTCAGCGCTATCACTTCGCGCTGGCCCAGCGCATGCAGCTCCACGGCACTCACACCGTCATACGTATAGGCCGCCAGCGCCGCGTCATAATAGGCATTGCCCTCCGGCAATTGCCAGACGCCCGGCTCCGACGGGGCCCTCGCGGCCAATGTCATCAAATCGTCGGCAAAGCGTTCATAGGCTGGCAGGATGCCCGTCTCGACCAGTTCCCGGGCACGGGCGGAAAGCGCATCGCGTTCCTCTGCACTCAGGTCCTCCGGGCCGCCGAGCAGGCTGTCCAGCGTGACCACAAGGATGTGCTCCTCGGCCGGGCCAGCGCCCATCTCTGTCGCCAGCACCGCCATGCGCCGCAGGATGAAGTCGGGCGCAATCACGCCCGCCATCGCATCCGCGTTCAGGCGGCGGCGCTCGTCGTCGATCGCGTCGGGAAACGCCGCCAGGCGCGACACGAAATTGCGCGCGTCCTGCGCCGTCCGAACCGGGTGCGACCGCGTCATCAGGTCAGGCACGTCCAGGTACGCGCCGCGCATCTGGTCGGCGACATAGGGATAGGCAATGCCGAGCCCGGTTTGCCCGTGGCCCGCCACGAACAGGCTCTCGGCCGTCTCATAGGCCTGGATCAGCGTTTCCAGGTGGCGCGCCTGCGGGCTGCCGGCGGCCGGCTTGGGCGCCTCGGCCAGCGCCTGCAGCATTTCCAGCCGCGATACGCGCACCCGCTCATAGGTCGCCTGCGACCGGTCGGTCAGGTAGCGATTGAATTCATAACCGACGGTCTTTTCCGTCAGGCCCAGCTGCGTGGCCAGTTCCGGGTCGCGCGCCAGTTCGGTCTGCGCCAGCGTGGTCATCAACTGGTCGACCTGGCGGGCAATGCGGCGCGGCGTTCCGGCATCATCGACAGGTGGCGCACAGCTCGTCACGAAAACCGTCATTGCAAGCGCCGCCAGCCGCAAGGGCAGGCCCGGATTGGAACGGATCAGCGTCTGGATGAACATGACGTATTTTTCACCTTGTCTTTAGTGTAGTTCAAGCCGGTTCGGGTGTTGTGGCCAGTCCCTATTTCCGCTAACGCTCCCGCCAACAATTCAGGAGCAGACACGTGAACAACCCCCCTGCAACACCGCCCGCCGGTGGCGTCTCGCCGCTGACAGGCCAGGTTCTCTTCTACCAACAGCCCCAGCCATTGTCGCCGGAAGATCACGGCGGCCTCGGCGTCAAACAGATTTCCGAGCCTTTCGGCTTCCTGCGCCAGGCGCATGCCGTGCCTGTCACGGTCACCGAATTCGGCCTCGCAGCCGCGTCCTATCCGATCATTTTCGTCGGCAAGGACCGCACCCCGGTCGCCGTCATGGGCGTCCGCCAGGGCCAGAACCTGTTCGTCGATGCGCAGGGCCGTGTGTCGGATGACCATTATGTGCCCGCCTTCGTGCGCCGTTATCCGTTCGTATTCGCCGCAGACGATTCCTCCGATCGCCTCGTTCTCTGCGTCGATCGCGCCGCACCCATGGTGACGAACCAGCCGGAAGTGCCTTTCTTCGAGAATGGCCAGCCGTCGAAATTCACCAATGACGCGATTGAATTCTGCAAGGAATTCGAGCGCCAGCGCCGCGCCACGGCGGATTTCGTGAAAATGCTGATCGACCTCGACCTGATGGAACAGAAATCGGTCGCCTTCCAGCCGCGTGATGCGCAGGGCAATCCGACCGGCGACCAGCAGAAGATTGCCGACTACTACGCGATTTCCGAAGAGCGCCTGAACGGGCTGCCGGATTCGAAGTATCTCGAGCTGCGCAACAATGGCGCTGTGGGTGCCTGCTATGCCCACCTCGTCTCGCTGCTCAACTGGCCAAAAATCATCCAGCGTGCCGTGCGCATGCAGCCGGCCGAACAGGCCGCTGTCTGATCCATCCGGTTTCGGGATTTCAAAGGCGGCTCCTTGCGGGGCCGCCTTTTTCGTTTTGCGGCAGACCCGCTCGCGTACTGTTCACGAATGAGCGAGGGCCTTCATTCTACGGCCAATCGCAGGCATATGGACAGCTGACCCGATGAAAGCTCCAGTATGATCCGTCTCCTTTGCAGCCTGCTCGCAGCGCTCGTCTTCGGCGCCGCAGGGCCCGCGCTTGCCGTCCCGGTTGATGGTGGCCATGCCCGCGTCGAACTGATCGCTGAGCGTACCAGCGTCCTGCCGGGCGAAACCGTCATGGCCGCATTGAAGCTGGATCTCGATCCCGACTGGCATGTCTACTGGCGCAATGCCGGCGATGCGGGCCTGCCGCCACAGCTTGTTCATCGCGATACCAGTAATATTCCCGCAGGTGCCATTGGCGACTTCATCTGGCCCATTCCAGAGCTCCTGCCCGTCGTCGACGGCGAGATCATGGATTATGGGTACAGTGACCAGGTCATCCTGCCCTTCTCGCTGATGATCCCGGCGGCGGCCAGCGGCAAGGTCCGGCTCGACGTCCTCGCCGACTATCTCATCTGTGAAGACATCTGCGTGCCGGAAAGCGCTGACGTGTCGCTCATGCTGGATGTCGGAGACGCCACGCCCCACCCGGCGCATGGCACAATGATTGCCGACTGGATCGCCAGGACTCCGACCGATTTTGCCGGCGAAGCGCGGCTCGACACTTCCGCTTCTCCCTGGAAGCTCAGCCTGCGCGGCGGGCCCGGCCTTACCACTGACGCAGCCCTGCGCTTCTTCCCCTTCGCTCACGAGATCAGCCATCCGGCGGGTCAGCCCGCCAGTTTCGGCCCCGACGGTGCCACGCTCTCGCTCACGCCTGCAGGTGCAGGCCGGCCGGACGGCCCGCTTGAAGGCGTACTTGTAATTGAAAAAAATGATGGAACACGTCAGGGTTTTGAGCTCTCCGCCCAACAGGGTCCTGTCTTCGAAAACACGGCCGGTCTCGCCGGGGCGCGCTCCGGCACGTCCCGGGCAGGGGGCAGTACGACGGGCCTCCTCACCCTCGCGCTGCTTGCGTTTGTCGGCGGCCTCATCCTCAACCTGATGCCCTGCGTCCTGCCGGTCCTGTCGATCAAGGCCATGGGCATGGTCTCGGCTGCCGCCAGCGGTCACGCGAACGAGCTGCGCAGCCACGGCGTCTGGTACACGGGCGGCGTCCTCGTCTCCTTCGCGGTGCTGGCGGCTGTCATCATCGCCGTGCGGGCGGCCACCGGCACGGCCACGCTCGGCTTCCAGCTCCAGAATGCTCCCTCCGTTGCCATTCTCGCGCTGATCATGTTCGTCATCGGCCTCTGGCTGATTGGCATGTTCGAGCTCGGCAGTTCGATCCAGAACACGGGAAGCAGCCTGGCCAGCCGCAACGGCGCCGCCGGGGCTTTCTTCACGGGTGTCCTCGCCGCCGTTGTCGGAGCGCCCTGCGTTGGGCCATTCCTTGGCGTCGCACTCGGCGCTGTCATGAGCCAGCCGGCCCCGGCCGTTTTCGCCGTCTTCCTCGCCATGGGTTTCGGTCTCGCCCTGCCTTTCCTCCTGCTCAGCTTCGTGCCTGGCCTGCAACGCTTCCTGCCGAAGCCTGGCAAGTGGATGGAAACGCTGAAACAATTCTTCGCTTTCCCGATGTTCCTGACCGCGGCATGGCTGCTCTCGGTGCTCGGGGCGCTGGCTGGCCATGGCGCAGTGGCCTGGACACTTGCAGGCGCCACCGGCATCGCCTTCGCCATCTGGCTTGCCAGCCGGGGCGGCGCCCCGGCCCGCGCTGCCGCCGTGCTCGTCCTGATTGCCGGCTTCGCCTGGCCGGCCCTGCGCGCCACGGTTCCCGGCGGCACGGAAGGCACGCCCACGGCCTATGCCGCCAAATACGCGACCGAGGCCTGGAGCCCCGAACGTGTCGCAGAACTCACCGCCGAAGGCCGCCCGGTCTTTGTCGATTTCACCGCCACATGGTGCGCCTCCTGCCAGCTCAACAAGCTCAGCACGCTCAAGACAACAGCCGTGCAGGAGGCCTTCGCCGAGGCCGGGGTCGCCTTCCTCGTCGCTGACTTCACCCGCAAGGACCCGGTCATCGCCGCCGAACTGAAACTGCGAGAACGCGCCGGCGTGCCGATGTATCTCTGGTATCCGGCTGGCGCGACCGAACCGGAGATACTGCCCGAAATCCTGTCTAAAGACCTTGTGATTGGACTTCTGGACGCATCTTGAGTTGAATACGAGGCAAGGGGGAGCGCACGTAGGAGACTGCCCATGTTCAGCCGCCGTAATCTTTCACTCGCTGCCGGCATGGCCGCTGCTGTCGCCCTGACAGCCGGCGCGCTCATCGCTTCCACCGCCGATGCCAGCCCCCTCGTTACGCCCGGCCAGCCCGCGCCCGGTTTCGCGGGCACCAATTCGAACGGGGACACGGTTTCCCTCTCCGATTTTTCCGGACAGACCGTGGTCCTCGAATGGACCAATGACGGCTGCCCCTTCGTCCAGAAACATTACGCGACGCCGCCCGGAAACATGCAGGCCCTGCAATCCTATGCCGGCGCCGATGATGTCGTCTGGCTTTCTGTCATTTCCTCCGCTCCCGGAAAGCAGGGGCATGTCACCGGCGAAGAGGCCAATGAACTGACGGCGGTTCGTGATGCCATGCCCAGCCATGTCCTGCTCGACCCGACCGGAGAGATCGGCCATCTCTACGGCGCCAAGACCACACCCCACATGTTCGTCATCGGTCCCGGTGGCACCCTGGCCTATGAAGGCGCCATCGATTCCGCGCCATCCGCTCGCGTCGCCGATATAGAGGGTGCCACGAATTATGTCCGCGCAGCCCTCGACAGCGTCGCTGCGGGCGAGGCCGTCGCCGTGCCCAGTTCCAAGCCCTATGGCTGCTCCGTGAAGTACCAGTAACGTCCCCAGCGTCAGGCTTGTCTTAACCGGTCCTGTATTTATGACAGGGGCGTCAGGTAAAGAGGACAAGCCATGAGTTCAGGCCCCGAAGGGATTGTGCGCGACCAGCCGGCGGAAATGCCGTCCGAGGGCGGCCCGCTGCTGGAATATAATGGCGCCGTGCCTCCCGCCCCGGCCTGGTTCCAGCAGGCTGTGGCCACGCCCTATGAGTTGTGTTCGGTCGAGGTGAAAGGCGCGCAGGTCCGCTACCAGCGCTGGGGCCAGCGGGGCAAGCCCGGCCTTCTTCTTGTCCATGGCAATGGCGCCCATGCGCATTGGTGGGATTTCATCGCCCCCTATTTTGCCGAACACTACAACGTCGCCGCGCTCACCTTTTCCGGCATGGGCGAAAGCGACTGGCGCGACGCCTATGACATGGCGACATTCAGCTCCGAACAGATTGCCGTCGCCGAGGATGCCGGCCTGTTCGAGGCAGACGTGAAGCCGATCATCGTCGCCCATTCCTTTGGCGGTTTCGTCACGCTCGTTACGGGCGCCGAACATGGCGAACGCTTCACCGGCATGGTCATTGTCGACAGTCCCGTAAATCCGCCCGAACGCCCGCACCAGGGACCGCCGCGCTCCGGCCGCCCGAACAAGGTCTATGCCGACCTTGCCAGCGCCCTCGGGCGCTTCCGTCTCGCGCCGCCGCAGCTGTGCGAAAACCATTATGCCATGGACTATATCGCCCGCTGGAGTCTGAAAAAGGCCGATGGCGGCTGGACCTGGAAATTCGACCCGACGATCTGGACCCATTTCGAGCCGAACGACGCCCCGGGGGACATGCTGAAGGCGGCGAAATGCCGGATCGCCATCATTCGCGGTGAGGAAAGCGCGCTGATGCCGGACGATATTGGAGACTACATGCGAAAGCTGCTCGGCCACCAGGTGCCGTTCATCTCCATCCCGCATGCGCGCCACCATGTCATGCTCGACCAGCCGCTCGCCTTCGTGTCTGCCCTGCGCACCCTGCTGGCCGAATGGGCCCATTCAGAGCCGCATCGCAGCATCTGAATCCAGCGTTCAGGTTTTGTCGGAAAGAGCGGTCCCTTTCCGACCGCACCGGAACCTGTGGCATCATTGCCGGCATGAACCTGATGCCGTCCACCCCGCTCCAGTCGCTGGTCATGGTTGCATGGCGGCGCGCCGACTACATGGTGCACGAGATCGCGCGGTCGCTCGGCCTTGGCCGGCTGGCTTGCAAGCCCTTCCTGCTGCGCCCGGTCCGCGCGCGCCTCGGCGCAGACCTCGCCCGTTTTGAAGCGCTGACACGCCGCCTGCTTGTGCTGATGGTGCTGGAGCGTCCGTTGCCGGATGTCCGGCAGCGCGCCGTGCAGGTTGCAGCGACGCCTGTACCGCACGGCACACCCGCACCACGCCCTTGCCTCACCCTTCCTGCCTTCCGCCTTGCTGATCCTGCGCCCCGTACCCCCACCGCGCCACCCCCGCGCCGCCTGAAAGGCGGCCCGCGCCCGCGCATCCTCCGTCTTGACCTGCCCTTGCCGCCGCCCGAGCCATGGGAATACCTGCCGCGCGCCGACGAACTGGTGCCCAGCCAGCCGCTCGTGCGCCGTCTGGCGGCCCTGCGCGATGTCTATGACGATCCTGCCATCCACATCGCCCGCATGACGCGTCACCTCGCCCGCACCCGCGCCACGCCCTCAGCGCCCCGCTACCGCCTCGCCACCCTGCCACCCGCCGCAAGGTTGCGCCGCGTGCCCGAAAGCGAGCGCGAGGCCTTGCGCGACATCCACAACGAAGCCTGTCTCCAGATCGCGTTGCTGGATTCGTCCTGACAGCGTCGGCGTGGAGAAAAGCAACTCATGCATGGCCGCTTCCCCCGCAATCCGGGGGAAGGCGGAGGTGCTTCAGGCTGGCAGGAAAGGCCGCGAAAGCAGGCAGGCCTGTGGCGCTGCTAGGACGGCCCGTCGCAGGTCTGTGTGCTGCGCTGGACGCCGATCTGGCCGACCTTGCCGGTCGCATTGTCCACCTCGAAATAGATGTTGCCATAATCATAGACAGTGACGTCATCGCGCGTGACGACGCATTTCGGCTTGCCATAGGTCCCGCGCGCAAAGATCTGCTCCGAGCCCATCGACACGCCCCGGTCCGTGAAGAAGCGCGGATCATGCGCGATGATCCAATAGACCTTGTCGTCGGCGGCCACGGTCAACCCGTCAAACGTGTAGGACGTGGCATTCGTATGCGCGATCGGGATCGTCCGGCTCGGCTTGCCCTGCAGCGATAACAGGCTGGACAATGACATGCCGAGCTCGACATTGCTGACTCGCTGGCCGGGCACGATCTGGTTGTCCTTGAGATCAGGCGGTGCACTGACACACGCGCCAAGCGCCAGGAACATGGCTGCGGAAAATACGCTACTGCCCACTTTCATGGCGGGGCCTCCGTTACTTTACAAGAACTGTACAATGACGATCAGCTCACCCCATCCACCCCCGCTTGTCGAGGCAACGAACACAGGAAACAGCCCCAAGCCGCCACAATTTTTTGTAATGTTAGCAAGAGCGGTGGGTCGCAAAATCACATCACACCGTTTCCATGACGCACCGGAGAGGGTGAAAGGGGGCACTATTTCAAATTATTATTCAGCGTCGTAATTTGAACGAATAATCACGGCGAACAGATATTTTTCAATGAAGGCTTCAGGGCAGGATTCGAGCATAAACTCTCAAAATTTCCAACAGGACGATATGCCGTGTGTCCCGCGTCCATAACAATACGATAGAGTTCAAAGGTAGGGAGCGTTTTCTTTGGTTTTGGCGGCTCTATCGCATTGGCCGCATCGTTGAGCAGGCTAACCGCTCGATGTAGGGTGTCTTCAATCTTTTGTGCGTCTGGAGATTGTCCTGCGTCGAAATCTGCAAATGGTTTAGAGACCGCTCTCAGAAAAGCGGCTTCGGGGCTACCGTCTATGCCCAGGGTTGCAGCAAGAGAAACGCGATCCTCTTCGGACAAGTCGGCTAGAATGGTTGGAAGTCGTCTTGCGGTTGCAGCGGCGTCTCCGGCTTTCTTTGGAAAAAGCGCTTGATCGTCCAGCAATTCGCTGGCGCAGGCGAGATGATTTGCTGCATCGATTATGTCCGAGACTCGAGCTGGAGAAATTTGATCATTATACGGGCTATCTACACTGATTTTGGCTGAATTTGGTGGGCAAGCGTTAACAAATGGAATCCGCGGATTGGTTCCTGCCAGCGCCGCAGGGTCAAGTAAACCAGCGTCGATTCGCTTGCGGATGAGTTTCGCCTGGGCGTCGGAAAGGTCACCTGCTGCAAAGCTCGCAGCGGCCGTAGCAACACCGCTAATCGGCGCTGCGAGATTGGCTAGGGTTTCCGGAATCTTGCTATCGGTTTCTTGGTTGAAGCTCGCTATCATTCCGTTTGACAGCGTAACTTCCATTTTACCGCTACCGACACCGCTCTTGTACTTTATTGCATACTCTTGGCTGATGTCCGGCAGATAGATTATGGAGGTTGTAGTGGCTCCCTCTTTGTTACCCGGACGTTGAACGAGAAGGTGGGGAACCGGCATGTAGTAGTGCAGGCCAATGTCTTCTGTTGCCAAGGTCCCGTCATCTTCGACCTTATGGAAGGTGGCACCGGCACAAGCAGTCAACAGCAGTGGAATAAAGCTAGTCGCCAACCAATTACATCTCATGGATCGTTCCCTCCTCAGCTCACCAAAATCCTAGCTTAAGGGAGAGAAATTGCAAATTTAAATAGAAACACTCTTGCGAGTAAGTGGCCCGTGGCACACTGGGGTAGTTGAAGATGAGAACTCCTACGTGCTTACCTCGAAGAGACAGGAGAAATCTCTGACACGCCGCTCGCCTAATTGGGGAATGGCGCACCGGAGAGGATTCGAACACCCCTCTCCCCACGCACCCATCAAGCCGAATAATCAAACACGGGCCAGCGCTCCACGATGGCGCCGTCTTCATACACCGCGATGTCGCCGAATTGCAGGAACACGGCCTCGCTCTGGTGCGGGCGCAGGAAGACGAATTCGTCCGGGCTGATCTCCAGCTCCGGCCCGCCATTCAGCATTTCCTGGTTCGACGAGCGCCCGAACGTCTTGTTGTATTCCAGGCCCGGCGGGTCGACCGGGTCGGCCAGCCAGTTGCCGCCATAGATGAATACGGTCTTCGACGCGTTCGGGTTCCACGCCCGTGTTGCCCCGTCGGCAAATTCCAGGCCTGGCATGTGCGTGACAGGCAGGGACTTGATCACCGGCGTCGCGATGAAACTTGCCGGCACGTGCGGCTCCAGCAGCTCGGTATCGAAATGCGTCGGCTTGACGAGGCACGAGCCTGCCGAGACTTCGCTGGCAATCTCCGTATCCTGATAGGTTCGGTAGGTCGGGCTGCCCGCTGCATTGCGCGTTATGCCCGCCATCGCGTCGGCGCCGAACACGTTGCCCGCCTGCTTGAGCGCCTCGGCATAGGTCTTGCGCACGCCCTTCATGGCCCGTTCGCGCCAGCCCATGGCCGTCGGCAGCGACGGGATGTGCGGATCATATCCCATGAAGCCCGCAAAGCGGAGGCGTGGGTGCGCCTGGGTCGCGGCCAGCATCGCGCCAAGTACTTCGCCGGGCACCACGCCGCCCCGGTGCAGGCCGACATCCAGCTCCACGTTCAGCGCAAGGTCCCGTCCGAAAGCGTCTGCCAACGCCGCATACTGCGCCACCCGCTCGGGCGTATCGACCAGCCACTGGATATTGTCCGCCGCGCCCGACACTTCCAGCGGTAGCTGTTCGAAATATTGCCGCGCCGCCTGAACCGGCAGGGGCTTGCCCAGCAGCTGGCTTGCCTCCGGCATCGCCTGCGAAATGTCCAGCAGCATGGGCAGGTTGAACGTCATCAGCCGGTCGGTGCCGGTCCGTTTGCGGATATGGTCGATCAGGCCCAGCGAGGGCAGGGACTTCGCCACGATCCGGTAACCCATGCCCGGCGGCAGGAAGCCTTTCAGCGTGTCGATATTGGCGTTGAGCCGCGCCCGGTCCACCACCATGGTCGGCATCGCGATCCCGGCCGCGATAAGCGCTTTCTGCACGTCCAGGAAATAGGCATCGCGCGGCCCGCTCTTGTCTCCGGGTTTCATCATCAGTGCAGTCACTCCGGCTAGGGCGGCACCGCCCAGGATCAGGTTGCGGCGGGAAAGCTCAAGCATCGAACGGCTCCCCGAACAGCTTGGCAAGGTGCGGGTTCAGGAACTTTCCCTCAGGGTCCATCGCGCGCCGCAGGTCCATGAAGTCCCCGAGCTTCGGATAGAGGGCGCTGAGTTCGTCCCGCCCCAGCGAATGGTGCTTGCCCCAGTGCGGGCGCCCGCCATTCGCGCGATGGATCGGTTCGATATCGGAGAAGAAATAATCATACGGTTCGTCCACCGCGGCGTGGATCGCGATCGACACGCGCGGCCCGTCATTGAACGGGCTCAACCACGCATTGTCCGGTGCGATGAAGCGCACTTCCATGGGGAAGAACACGTCCTTGCGCTGTTCGAGTTTCGCGATCACTTCCTTGAGGCCTTTCAGCCCGTTCGCGCGGGGCAGGTGGTATTCCATCTCGTTGAATTTGATCGGCCGCGTCGTCGCCAGCAGCTTGTAGGAATTGTCGCTGACATCCTCGACCACGCCCTTGGGCAGGGCCGCGCCGATAATCTTGCGCCGCAGCCAGGGCGACCAGCCGACCGAGTTGCGCAGGGCTTTCAGCTCTTCCAGCGTGGAATCGTCCTCGGTCTCGCCCTTGCCCGTGATCGGGCCCTCGTGCAGGTCGTGGCTGATGCCCGCCGCATAGCCTGTGTGCGGGAAATAGTAGAATTCGAAATTGCGGTGCTGCTGGGCCAGTTCCTCGGCCCGCTCGATCAGCGTCTCGATCCGCTCGACCCAGACAGTTCGGCGCAGGTTGAACGCGGGCACCGTGCGAAGCGTGTATTGCGTGATCACGCCCAGCGCGCCGAGCGATACGCGCCCCGCCGCGAACAGGTCCGCATGGCTTTCCGGTGTCACATCCAGGATCTCGCCGCTCGCCGTCACCATCCGGAAGCCGGCAATATGGTCGTGCAGCGCCGTCAGCGTCACGCCCGTGCCATGAGTCGCCGTGGAGAAGGATCCGGCCAGTGTCTGCACGTCGATATCCGGCAGGTTCGGCAATGCGCGTCCGACATCGGCGAGTTCAGTCGCCATCTGGAACAGGCGAGTGCCTGCGCCGAAAACGGCAAGCCCTTCAGGGTCGATTGACTGCATACCCGTCAGGCGGCTGACATCCACCATCATGCCTTCGCTCGGCACGAGGCCTGAAAAGGAATGCCCGCTGCCGAACGGGCGGACCCGTCCGGCCGTACCGGTAATCAGGGCGCTCAGTTCATCCTCGCTCGTGGGCAGGTTGATCGCCTGCGGTGTCGCGCGCTCCACGCCGGACCAGTTCATCCAGCTTTCCTCGCCCACAGGCGCGTCGGGATAATCCGGATTGTAATCAGGCCGCGTGAAGTCCCGTCCGCCCCAGGCCAGGTGCTGTCCTGTCGGAATGGCGACACCGCCGGCCACGACTGCGCCGCCTGCCAGAAGCATCGTCCTGCGTGAAACCGCCATACCGTCTCCCCTCGTTTTGAAGGCGAGTGGACACGGGGCAGGCGGGCGATGTCAATACATGACGTCGGTGTCAGGATTTATCGTGTGGGCGCAATAGCGAACGCAGGTCAGCCTGCGAAGGCTTTCTCGATCACGAACTCGGCCGGCGCCGCGTTCGAGCCTTCGGTCAGGCCATGAGCCATCATCAGCGCCTTCAGGTCCTGCGTCATCTGCATCGAACCGCAGATCATCGCCCGGTCGGTGGAGGGGTCGAGTTTTGGCACGCCGAGATCCTCGAACAGTTTGCCGGTCTCGATCAGCGTGGTGATACGGCCCATGCAGTTAGAGGTTTCGCGCGTCGTGCTCGTATAGAGGCGCAACTTGCCTTCGACCATTTCGCCGACCAGCGGGTCATTGACGAGATCGTTCACGAGATTGCGCGAATAGGTCAGCTCGTCGACTTCACGGCACGTATGCGTGACGATAACTTCGTCATAGCGTTCATAGGTTTCCGGATCGCGTACCAGGCTGGCGAAAGGCGCAAAGCCCGTGCCGGTGGAGAACATGTAAAGCCGCTTGCCAAGGGTCAGCGCATCCAACACCAGCGTGCCAGTCGGCTTCTTGCCCAGCAACACCTTGTCGCCCGGCTGGATCGATTGCAGGCGCGATGTCAGCGGGCCGTCCGGCACCTTGATCGAATAGAATTCCAGTTCCTCGTCCCAGGCCGGAGACGCAATGGAATAGGCGCGCAGCAGCGGCTTGCCGTCTTCCTTCGGCAGGCCGATCATCACGAACTCGCCGGTGCGAAACCGAAAGCTCTGCGGGCGTGTGATGCGGAAGCGGAACAGCCTGTCTGTATAATGCTCGACGCTGAGGACGGTTTCCTCGGTCGGCGCGTTCGGGTTCACTCTCGGCGCGGCAGCAGCTGCTGCGGATGCATCGGCGGTCATGGGCGGGCCTCTTCACGGGGTCTGCTAATCAGGTACAGCGCCGCAAATGAAGCCTCGCACCCGCAAAAGCAAGGTAGCAGATGGGCAGTTTAGTTTTCCTGAACGGTCGCAACCTCGGCCATTTCCGGCCAGTCTGACCCCCAGTGAATGTCGGAATCCCTGATCGAATGGGCGCCTTTCAGCTCATAGATATTCTCGTATCCATAGCCGTAGAGATTGATGAATGTCGGCACATTCAGCGCCAGCTGGATGCGTTTCACCATGACCGGCGCGACATTGTCGGTGAAATTATTGTTGCAATAGATCAGGATGCGCGTGGATTTGTCGCCCAAAACCTTGGCCAGTTTCGCGTCGGTGAAGTCTGAGAAATTGAGGTTAACGGCGCCTTCGATATGGCCCATGTGGAAGGCCTCCGAGCTGCGCGTATCCAGCAGGATCGTTCCGGGTTCGGCCTTCATCGCATTGAATGTATCAAGGTCCACAAGCCGCGTCTGGCGATAGGCGGCAAGTTCCCCGCTGAGGCCAACGAAGCCGTCATAGTCGATGAAGGAGTCCGGGGCTTCCTGCGCCTCGGCGCTCGCCAGCAGGCCGCAGCCGACAAAGGCGGCAATCGTGATGATTCCAAGAATGGCATTCCGCTTCGCGCCCACGGGAAGTCTCCTTCGTTTCCCCAGTGTCTTGAATCGTCGCGCGCAAATGCGGCAGGAATAGGGAGGAAGACCGGGCGGTCTGTGTCTATTCGGCAACAAGCACGGGTAAACCAAGGGCCGTCTCGACAGATGACCAGTCGACCAGCTTGAAATTCTGGTCCTGCTCCTTGTTCGGGTTGCCATCGTCCTGCACCACAAGCAGGCCGCGCGGATAGCCGGGCAGGGCGCCCGAGAATACATCCAGTCCATCCGTATGCGTTACTTTGTCGATTCCGGCCGCTGTGTTGGCAATAAGTGTGAAAACGCCCATCACGGCATGCGGCGCCTGGCGTTCGTACACGACATAGCGGTCAGCGGCCTGCGCCGATGCGACAATCCAGCCCTTGCCGTCCTTGCCGCGCCAGATCGAGACGCCCTCGACATCAGCCACCAGTCCGTTTTGGGCGGCAATCGTGTCGATCTCCACGGGAACCGAAGCGGCATCCTTGTAGGCGAGGCTCCAGACGCCGTGGCCCTCTTCACCGATGACCAGTGCGTCATTGGCTTCATCGAACACGCAGCCTTCAAGCTGCGTCGCCAGCTTAACGCTGCGCGCCAGCGTTCCCGTCACGCTGCCTGCGTCGCCGTCCAGTTGCCAAAGCTCGACCGTACCATCCTTGTAGGTAACGCCGGCCAGTCCCATGCTGTCATTTTTCCCGAGGCAGATGCCATAGGGTTCGGTCTTGCCGGTTGGCACATCATTGACGTGTTTCACTTCGCCGGCGCTGCGATCGATCAAAAACACTGAAATGCCCTGAGTGTCGTTGCTGGCAACCGCGATGTCATAGGCCGATCCGGGATCGTGGCGCACATCGACATTGTTGATCGGTCCGATCGGCAGGCGCTGGCGTTCCGATCCGTCCAGCGCGAACACGACCAGGCCTTCCTGCTTGTTCGTGCCGAGGATCAGGGATTGCGCTGCATCGCTCGGATGACGCCATATGGCCGGGTCGTCGGCGCTGTCGCCCGTCGAGCCAGCCGGAACCGTTTCTGCGCTGGCCATGACCCTGGCAACCGGCACGTCCGGTACACTGGCGCAGGCAGCAAGGATCAAGGCGGCGGTACCGGCGAGGACAAGGCGGGTGGGGGTCATGTCAGTCTCCACATGTGTTGAACGAGGCGCCCCGGTCGCCAGACCGGAGCGCAAGGGCAGTCAGGGGCGAGGCCTTAATAGGTCAGGCGCACGCCGGCCTTCGCTGTCCAGGAATAGGTTTCGAATTGCAGCAGGCGGTTGCCCTCCGGACCCTTCTGGAAGGCGAGATAGGGCTCGTCGTTGAGATTGACCCACTCGATGAAGCCCTGCACGCGGTCATTGAAGCGATACTTCGCCGATGCGTCGATCTGGAGGTGATCCTTCACATAACGGTCCGATTCCGCATCGTCGCCGAGTTCATCCAGGTATTCATCACGATAGGACGCGGTAATCCGTCCGGAGAAGCCGCCTTTTTCATAGCCCAGCATGGCGTTGTACGTATGTTTCGAGGCCGCTGGCAGCGGGATGGAGCGCAGGCCGCCATTGCCGTCCGGCACGTCGCCTTCGGCATCGGTATAGGTGTAGTTGAAGCCAACCAGCGTTCCGTCAAGCAGGCCGGGCAGGAAGTCCAGCGCCTGCTGGTAGTTGAATTCCACACCCTTCACCTTCGCCGTATCGCCATTGATCCGGATCTTGGCCTCGTCATAGGCGATGCCGCGATAGGTGCCCGGCTCATCAAAGTTCTGTTCAACGATGAAGTCCTGGACGTCCTTGTAGAAGGCGCCGACCTGGAGCACGCCGCCCGGCGCGAAATAGTATTCCGCGCTGATGTCGCCATTCCAGGCGTGATAGGGATCGAGGTCCGGATTGCCGAATTCGCCTTCGCGCTCGTTGTCGTCATTCTGTTCGACCAGGAACCGGGGGGCCAGGGCGCCGATGCCGGGGCGTACGATACTGGCGAACACGCCGCCGCGTACGATGATATCGGGGGCAAGCTCATATTTGACGTTCACGCTTGGCAGCCAGTCCGTGTAGTCGTTCGAGATCGAAATCGGCGTGATGAAGTTTGTGTCTTCGGTCACGACCACGCCATTATAAGTGGCGTCTTCCTCGACCGTTTCCAGCGTGTTTCCCTTGAGGTCGTCCTGCGTCTGCTCGACGCGCACGCCGCCAATCACTGTCAGCGGTCCGGATTCGTAGCGGCCCTGCACATAGGCCGCAAAGATGTCTTCCTGAACATCGAAATAGGCTGCCGCAGCCTCGAACTCGGTGTCGAAGGCGTCGAGCTCGAAGTCGCTCGCATGGGCGCGATTGAACGCGCGCACCTTGCCAAGGTCCGGCAGCGGGCCGAGATCGGCCAGGCCATAGGTCTGTCCACCTGCGACATCGGCAAGCGTGTAGCCATCGGCGCCGTTGAAGTCCTTGTAGACCTCGTCGATCAGGTTGAAGTCCTTCTCGCGCAATCGCGCCTTGATGCCCATTTTCAGGTCGAACTCACCCGACGCCAGGTTGAAGCGGCGTGTCGCATCGAACTTGCCGGACCATTCCTTGTCGGTCGTCAGGCCGTCCACAATTTCCAGCTTGTCGAATTCATATCCCGACGCGTCCAGGAACAGGCCTTCACCCGACATGATCGCAAATTTGGTCGTTTCGAGGTTCGAGTAGTCGAACATGGCGACCAGTCCGTCGCCATCGAATTTCTGTTCGAAACGGGTCGGGTCCTGGGTTTTGTATTCGTGTTCTTCGGCTTCGGAATACGCGATCTTGTAGTCGAACTTCCAGGTGTCGAGGTCAGTTTCGCCTCCGACCTGGTAGGACTGGATGATCTGGCTCTCGTACCGGTCTTTCAGGTCGCGCTGGACGACAATTTCGCCGTCGGCATCGTCAAACGTCACGGTATCGCCCGATGCGCTTGATGGCGCCTCATCCATCTCGAATGTCAGGCGGCCACGTTTCTCTGTGTCGTCGAACTTGCTGAAGATGCCGCGGGCATAGAGCTCGGTTGCATCGCCGACTTTCCAGTCGAAGGACAGGGATGCGCCGATACGTTCGCGCTCCACGTCATAGTCACGATACTCGACCGTGTCCGCATACACGACGCCGCCGTCTTCGTCCCACCCGTCCATTTCCATGTTGTCGGTCGAAGTTTTGCGATTGTAGAAGGACAGGCCGCCCGCAATTCCGAACCTGTCGGACATCGGGATCGAGAAGTCGATCGAGGCTTTCGGCGACGTTTCGCCCGACAGGTCATTGTAGGACCCTTCGGCTTTGGCGCTGACAAACAGGTCGTCGCGGTCAAATGCCTTGGTCGTGTTGATTTCGATGGAGGCGCCGATCGTGTCGGCGTCCATATCGGGTGTCAGCGTTTTCTTGACCTGGATGGATTCAACAAGCTCAGAGGCCACAACGTCCAGCGCAACGGCGCGCGTGTCAGCTTCTGGCGATGGCAGGCGCACACCGTTGACCGATGCGGCATTCAGGCTTGGATCAAGTCCGCGTACGGAGATGAACCGGCCTTCGCCCTGGTCGTCGAGGATGTTGACGCCCGTGAGGCGGCGCGTGGATTCGGCAACGTTCTGGTCCGGGAACTGGCCGATGGCGTCGCGCGTAACAACGCTTTCGACAGTGTCAGAGGCGCGCTGGCGTGCAATGGCGCTTTCCATCATTGCACGCTGGCCAACAACGAGCACTGTGTCGAGCCGGGCGTCGGCGTCTTCATCTGTCGATTGGGCAGAAGCAGGTGCCGAGAGGCACAGGCTGATCGATGCCAGCGCGGTCGATAGAAGTAGAGTTTTGTATCGCATATTCATGGTAGCCCCCTGAAAAGAATGGGCACCGCATAGGCCGCGACCATGACAAGCGCGCGACACTTCTTCTTCTGAAATACGACAATTATGCTTCGGGAAAATCGATCGGACGAAAGTGTGGTTGCGGCGCAACAAATTCAGGATTCCTGTAAGAAAAGTGCTGGTCCGACTACAGAAAACCGGATGTGATTCCTCGGGCGTCCGGCTGCCTCGGCGAGGCAGGGCAAGCTTTCGACGCGCGTAAGTGAAGTGCGATACTTCAGAACATGAAGCGCAATGCTTCATTTCCCGAACTACCGAAATCATCACTCGAATGCGATGTCCGAAAAATCGCCGGGTTGTCCGGAAGCATACAAAAAGGGAGAATACCAATGGTTCGGTTCATTGCCGTCTTTTACAGCCTCGCCTGCTACGCCATAGGTGTCGCAGCACTCGTCTTGCTCATTCTTTTCATCGCCGACCTCTACGTGCCGGTCACAGTCAATACAGGTTCGCCATTCGCGCCCGGCCTGACAGGCCTTCCGGCCATTGCGTGGAATGTTGCCCTCATCGCGATCTGGGGCGCCCAGCACACGTTCATGGCAAGTCCCGGCTTCAAGGCCTGGTGGACCCAATACATGCCGGCGCGGATTGAACGGAGCACCTACCTGATCTTCGTCGCGATAATGACCGTCGGCCTTGTCGCATTCTGGGTGCCGTTGCCGACCACGATCTGGGATATCTCCGGCACGCTCGCCGGGAACGGCCTGCTGGCAATCTACTTCTTCGGCTGGGCGCTCACCCTGTTCGCAACATTCCTGATCAATCATTTCCACCTGTTCGGCCTGCAACAGGCCTGGCAACAGATCGACCATACCGAGTCAAAGGAGAATACGTTCCGTACGCCGCTTCTCTACAAGCTCGTACGCCATCCGATGATGACCGGCATGATCGTGTCGCTTTGGGCGATCCCTCACCTGACTGTCAGCCGGCTGGTCCTGACAATTGCCTTCACGGTCTACATCGCGATTGGCATTCACTTCGAGGAAAAGACCTTGGTCGCTGACCTGGGCGAAGATTACGAAGCCTACCGCCGCACGACGCCCGGCCTCATCCCCGGCATGCCTGTCCCAGGCAAGGCCGCCAGCGCCTAGGGTGGTCCGCTTCAGCCCACTGGGAAGCGCCCCATGCGTTCTTCCCAGTGGCGCCGGCAGAGGGACAGGTAGGTCGCTTTCTCGATGCTGACCTGATCGCCCTCCGTCAGTGCCTTGCCGTCCGGTCCGAGGCGGACGACCATGGTCGCCTTGCTGCCGCATTCGCAGATCGTGCGTATCTCGCGCAAATTGTCGGCAATCGCCAGCAGCGCCGCAGACCCTTCGAACAGCTCGCCCTGGAAATCGGTCCGCAATCCATAGGCCAGCACAGGCACGTGCAGGTAGTCAGTCACACGGGCCAGTTGCCACACCTGCTTCTTGGTCAGGAATTGTGCCTCGTCGACAAAGATCGCGTCGAGTCGCCCCTTGGCCATGACATCCTGCACCAGGGCGAACAGGTCGACCGTGTCGGAATAAAGCGTCGCCTCGGAACTGATCCCGATGCGCGAGGAAATATGCCCGTCACTGTCATCGCGATACAGCGCCGACGTCAGCATCAGCACGTCCATGCCGCGCTCGCGGTAATTGTGCGCCGCCTGCAGCAGGATCGTCGACTTGCCTGCATTCATCGCAGCATAGGAAAAATAGAGCTTGGCCATGGTTCACCGCATCAGGTTTCGTCCGAAGCGCTCATCCTGAACGACGTCCAGTGATGGGCGCGGGCAAGGCAGTTGGTCCCGGACTATTCCAGCGCTTTCGCGATGCCTTCCCGGCGGGGATCGGCAGCGCCTTCAAGGCCGTTGTCGCGCACCACGATGACGTGCAGCCCGGAATTCTCGCCGGTCCGCTCTTCGACATTGTACCCCATCTGGCGGAGCGTTTCCGCCTTCTGGAGGCCATCAGCCCGGTCGACCTCGACGCCGACCGTATCGCCGCGGGCAATGATGTTGGGCAGGTCGACCGATTCCTGTGCCGTCAGTCCCCATTCCAGGACGCCGACAAGCGTCTTGGCGACATAGGCAATGATCGAATTGCCGCCCGGCGAACCGGTCACCATGAACAGGTCGCCGCCCTCATCGAACACCAGCGTCGGCGACATCGAACTGCGCGGGCGCTTGCCAGAGGCCGGGGCGTTCGCCACCGGCTGGCCGCCTGCGGTCGGGGCACGCGAGAAGTCGGTCAGCTGGTTGTTCAGCAGGAATCCGTGCGTCATGCGCGACGAGCCAAAGGCGGCTTCCACCGTCGCCGTCATCGACACGGCGTTGCCGTCGGTGTCAATGATCGAGATATGCGTCGTTCCCGGCTGGTGCTCTGTCTTGTCCTGGCCCCACATGCCGATCATCGGGTCGCGGCCGAGGGCGATGCCCGGATCACCCGGCGTCGCGTGTGCATCCGGTGCGAAGGCTTCTTTTGCGCGCACCTTGATATAGTCCGGATTGATCAGGTCTGCTGTTGGCACGGTCACCTTGTCGGCATCGGCGACATAATAGTCGCGGTCGGCATAGGCCAGGCGCTGGGCGTCGACGAAAATCCTGAGGAAATAGTCCTCGCTGACGCGCATGTTCGGGCCGGGCTTCATCTGGTCATAAAGGCCCATGATCTCGTTCTGGGCGATCCCGCCGGAGCTCGGCGGCGGCGCGGAGCAGATCCTGTAGCCGGTTGGCAGCATGCCGCAGACGGCCGGTCGTGTCTTGACCGTGTAATTGGACAGGTCTTCCAGCGTCATGTTGCCCCCTTCGGGGCCCGCATTCGTGGCCTCAACGATGCCGGCCGCAATGTCGCCTTTGTAGAAGGCGCTGGGGCCTTCAGCTGCGATGGCTTTCAGTGTGGCGGCATAGTCGGGATTGTCGCGCACAAAGCCGACGGCCAAGGGCGCACCATCCGGATAGAAATAGGCGGCGGTGACCGGGTTGTCGTCAAGGTTGATGAATGAGCGCAAGCGCTCTGACGCCAGTGCCTCGTGCAGCTTCTTCCCGACCTCGAAGCCCTCTTCAGCAAGCTTGATGGCAGGCGCGAAATTCGCGGCCCAGTCGCCGGTTCCGGCTGCGTCATGGGCAGCCTTGTAGAGCGCAACCTGGCCCGGCACGCCCACCGACCGGCCCGATTGCCAGGCCTCGATGAATCCCATCACCTCGCCGTCCTTGATGAAATGTTCGGGCGTCGTGGAGGCCGGGGCCATTTCGCGACCGTCGAAGACAGTGATCTCGTCCCTGGCGCGGTCGTAATAGACCATGAACGCGCCGCCACCGAGGCCGGAACTTTCCGGTTCGACAAGGCCCAGCACGGCATGAACGGCAATGGCCGCATCGATGGCGTTGCCACCGTTGCGCATCACTTCCAGCCCGGCCTCGACCGCCAGCGGGTTGGCAGCAGCGACCATGGCCCCCTTGGTCCAGCTCAGGTCGCCCAGCGGCGGGCTCAATGTTTCGGCTGTCTCAGCCGCCTCGCGGGCAGCCTCCGCCGTCGATGACACAGTGTCTTTTGCGGGCGCGCAGGCCGCGAGCGCGAGGCCCGCAAGCGCCACGAAGGGCAGCGTCGCGGAACGCGAGGAAATGTAGGAACGGCGAAACATGAAAAACCCTTTGCTTGGCGCAGTGTGCGGCTGACCTTATGAGATGGGTGCAGGAATGAAAAGACAAAGGCAGACATGATGGCAAAGCCGGGTGCAAAGAACCTGATAACGGACGTCCCCGGCATCAAAATTGGGCAGGCAGAAGATATTTCCGTGCGCACGGGCACCACGGTGATTCTCGCCGACAATCCGGTCGTTGCGGCTGTCTGTGTCGCCGGTGGTGGTCCCGGAACGCGCGAAACAGACTTGCTCGCCGGTGGCACCCTGGTCGATGCAGTGGATGCGATCGTCCTGTCCGGAGGCAGCGCATTCGGCCTTGCCGCCGCGGACGGCGTGGCGGCGGGCCTGAAAAAGGCAGGGCGCGGATTCGGCCTGATCGACCTGCCCAGCGTGCCGAAATCGCCCATCGTGCCCTCGGCTATCCTCTATGACCTTGCCAATGGCGGCAACAAGGACTGGGGAGACGTCTCGCCCTATGCCGCGCTGGGCCGCAAGGCCTATGACACGGCGTCGGGCACGTTCAAGCTGGGTCGGGCAGGGGCAGGCTTCGGCGCCGCTGCCGGGGCGCATCTCGGTGGAACGGGCTCGGCGAGCATCGTCATGAAGGACAAGGTCACGATCGGTGCGCTCGCAGCGGTCAATTGCTATGGATCGGTCTACATGCCCGACACAGATGCCTTCTGGGCCTGGCCGTACGAGATTGATGGCGAGTTTGGCGGCGCCCGTCCGCCAGCCGATTTCGCCATGGACCCGGAAGACTGGGGCGCGGCAAAGATGAATCCCGGTCTCGGGCAGAACACGACCATCGCCTGTATCGCCACCGATGCCACCCTGACGCCAGACCAGGCCAAACGCGTGGCCCAGATGGCCCTGTCGGGTTTCTCGCGCGCCATCCGGCCTGTCTTCGCGCCATTTGACGGCGATGCGGTGTTCGTGCTGGCCACGGGCAAGCGCCCCCTCGCCGATCCGGCCCCGGCAACGGTCGCTCGCATCGGTGAACTTGCCGCCAGCACATTGGCGCGCGCCATCGCCCGGGGCGTGTATACTGCCGGCAAGACAAAGGGAGGGATGTCATGAAACCATTCGCCAGATGGGGCCTCGCGCTCGGCACGCTGGCGCTGGCCACGGCCTGTGTCGTGGCGGGCAGAGATGCCGATCCTGCCGACTGGCCGGGCATGGCTTCGATGCAGTCGGTCCAGGGCCGCGACATCTACCATGAGTGCGGCGCCACCATGATTTCCGAAAGCTGGGCCCTGACCGCCGCGCATTGTGTCGAGACGGCTCGTATCGAAAACGGCCGGCGCGCCATCCAGTACGTGCCTGATGAAGACGGCCAGCTTGTTCGCTTCGGGCCCATCACCGTCACCATCGGGGCAGGGGACCTGCGACGCGTGAAGAAGGGCACCGTATTCTTGGTCAAGGGCATCGTCGTTCATCCCGACTACAAACGCGGCAGGCCCGAACGTGGCCATGACCTCGCCCTCCTCAATATTGACGGTCTCTGGACCGGCCCCGTGTCCCGGATCGATGGCCTGACGGGCGATGCCGGCGCGATGGCCGAGCCCTGGTCCGAACTCGTCGTCGCTGGCTATGGCAAGATCGGCGAGGAGGCGGCTGGACAGGAAGCCTTCAGCCGGACCGGCCGCCACCTCAGCGCCCCCATGATGGTCCTGCAGGAGGGCTTCGTGCCCCCCGTCGCCGCTGAGACCTGCAAGACCCAAATTGAGGGCCTGATCAAGGATTATGGCTACGGCGTGGACTATTCCGGCGTTACCGTGTCACCCGAATTGCAGCTCTGCGCTGGTACCGGCTATTCAAACTCCTGCCAGGGCGACAGCGGCGGCCCGCTGGTGCAGCGCGGAACCGACGCGGTGCCGGTTCAGGTTGGCGTAGTGAGCTGGGGCCTCGGTTGTGGCCGGGCAGACAGTCCCGGGGTCTATATGCGTGTCTCGGCCTATGCCGACTGGATATCCACTACCACGGGCATCCGCCGCAACACGGCCCCTGCTGCCCCCTGACCACTCCCTTGGCGCGGCCTGAATTGGCCCGAAGCCCAACCCGGGTTATGATCATGGTTCAAGGGACGAATGATCATGCAACAGGTCGGACTGCGCCCATCGGTGATTTTCAAGTCGGCCATGCTGGCCGTCCTTGCCCTATGGATGGTGGCGACGCCCGCCGCCGCCAGGCAGGTAATCGGCGGCGTTGATGCCAATGCCGAGGACTGGCCAGGCATCGCCTCCCTGCAGTCAATACAGGGCAGCGGACTCTATCATGAGTGCGGCGCCACGATGATCAGCGAGACATGGGCCCTGACGGCCGCGCACTGTGTCGAGACGGCCCGGGTCGAGGCCGTCGGTCGCGCGGTGCAATATGTCCCCGACGCGGAAGGGAACCTGGTCCGGTTCGGGCCGATCATTCTCGTTATCGGCAATAGCGACCTGCGCCGCATGGCAGCCGGATCAGTCTTCCCTGTCAGTCGGATCGTCATCCATCCCGACTATCGACCAGGCCACCCCGAGACCGGCAATGACATCGCGCTCCTGCGCATCGCGGGGACATGGACCGGCCCCGTCGCCACGCTCCAGGCCGTGGCGGATGAAGGCGAGGATGACGACGTGTTCTATGTTGCCGGCTATGGCAACACCGAAGAAGACGGCACCGGTGAGCGGGCAGTCAGCCGCTCCGGCCGTCACCTCAGCGCTCCCAGGATGCGCTTGCAGGAGGGCAGGGTGCCTGGCGTGAGCGGCGCAGCCTGCATGTCCCAAATCGCCCATCTGATCAGTGAATATGGCCTTGAAGACACCCATGGCCACGTCACCATCCGTCCCGGAACACAGATTTGCGCAGGCGATGGCTTCAGCGATTCCTGCCAGGGTGACAGCGGCGGCCCGCTAGTCCGCCATGGCAGTACGGGCAAGCCGGTCCAGGTCGGAATCGTCAGCTGGGGCCTTGGCTGCGGCCGGGCGGAAAGCCCCGGAATCTATACAAGAGTCGCTGCCTTCACCGACTGGGTTCGCAGCACGGTCGATGCTGAGGCCGCAGCCTCGGTGCCCTGAGTGCAGTTTTACCCAGAAACCCGTGTCAGACAGGCTTGCAAGGGCGGAAACCTGCCTGTATGTGTCCGCCTTCTTTAGGCAGGCACCCGTAGCTCAGCTGGATAGAGCACCAGACTACGAATCTGGGGGTCAGGAGTTCGAATCTCTTCGGGTGCGCCATAAGGACAGGGTTTCAGACCGAAACGCCGGGTTCCAGGTTTCAGGCGGGATCACATATTGCCTGACCCGGTTCGTTATCCCGGAGTTCAGGGGTGGATACGGCGATAATTCGTCAAATGATGTCGCGCGTACTTACTTGGCCGCTCAAGCATAGAGATGCATTTTAGTTGTATTCCCCAACAGGGTGAATTCTGTGTGGGCAACAAGTGCAGAAATGCAGGCTGTTTTCATTGATTCTTGTGAGTCGGCTCGATGACAGTCCTGCAATTTTTGGAAGTATAAATTTCAATCAGACGCGGTCCGTAGGACCCTTATTTGCAGTCAAGCAAGCTTGGCAAAAAACCAGTCCGTCATAATAAATACAAAAAATATACAATAAAATCATGTGGATGCGCGAAATTTCTTCTGCGAAACCAGCGATTTTCCAGCTGCAGTTTTGTTAAATCAATATTCACCACATTCTTCATAGGTGGACGAAATGTTAGGTTCACAGCTGAAATGCTGAGGCCCTGCAGGACGCCTCGCATGTCGTCGAATGACTGCTTGCGAATATGAAACGATGATTTGGTCTCGATACGCGGAGTGCAATCGATGAAGTTCGTAAGCAGAATGAAACTATCCTGGAAATTGCCGCTGGCGATTGTCGCGCTCAGCTTGATAACTGCGGTTGTCACGGCTGAGCTTTCATACAGGGATGCGAGTTCGGCAATCGAACATCAGGCCGAAACCCGGCTGATGGCGAGTTTGAAGGCGCATGAAGAGTCGATCGCCATCTGGTACGAGAGCGCCGAGAAGGACCTGGTTTCGCAGAGCGAAAACCCGGCAGTGCATGAGGCGGTCGCCGAGTTTTCTGCCGCTTGGTCGGGCATTGCAGGCGATCCATCATCCTACCTGCAGAACTGGTATGTTCAGAAAAACCCAAATCCTGCCGGCGCCAAGGCGCGACTCGACTATGCCGGCGACAATTCGGAATACAGCGACGTTCACAAGAAGTACCATCCTTACTTCCGCTCAATGGTGGACGAGCAGGGCTATTACGATGTCTTCCTGTTCGATCGGGCCGGTAACCTCGTCTACTCGGTTGCCAAGGAATCCGATTTCGCGACCAATTTCGTTTCGGGGCAGTGGGCCAGTTCAGACCTGGGCCAGGCATTCGAAGGTGCGCGCGCCAATGCGAGCTCCGGCAAAACGACCTTCTTCGACCTGGCAGCCTATGGGCCAAGCAATGGCGATGCAGCGAGCTTCAAGGCGGTCGCGATCAAGGATCATTCCGGCAACTTTATCGGAGTCCTGGCTTTCAAGATGGATGCTGGCAGCCTGAACCACCTGATGCAGCACACGCCTGGTCTCGGTGAAACCGGTGAAGCAATGCTCATTGGTGCCGACCACCTCATGCGCAATGATTCGCTGCACACCAAGGAAAACGACATTCTCGCGACAAAGGTCGACAATCACGCTGTCGAGGAGGCGCTGAAAGGCAATTACGGCGTGACCAAGGTCGCGAGCATCAAAAACCAGCCAGCGCTGGCAGCGTACGAGCCTGTCTCGATCGGCGGCGTGAAAATGGCCCTTCTGGCAGAGCAGGACATCGCTGAACTGATGGAACCTGCGATCGAGATGCGCAACAAGATGATGATCCAGATTGGCATCGCTGCCATCGTGATCGCCTTTGTCGGCTTCCTCTTCTCGCGGTCGATCACCCGCCCGTTGACCGGTATTGGCGGCGCCATGACCGAGATCGCCGAAGACAAGTTCGACACCGTTGTTCCGGCACTTAGCCGCGGTGACGAAATCGGCGACATGGCCCGCATCCTCGACCAGTTCAGAAGCCAGCTGCAGCATGCGCACCAGATGAAGCAAGAGCAGGCACGGATCGTTGACGATCTTGGCAAGGCCCTTGGCAAACTGTCAGCAGGCGACCTGACCTACCGGCTCAACACGCCCTTCTCGGCCGACTATGAGCAGCTTCGCAGCGACTTTAACGACACCATGGCGAATCTCGAAGATTCCTTTGGTTCGGTCATCGTGAACGCAGGCCAGATTGGCGATAGCGCCCGTGAAATCAGCCAGGCGGCAGACGACCTGTCGCGCCGGACTGAAAACCAGGCGGCTACGCTTGAAGAAACGGCTGCGGCACTCGAGCAGATGACATCGAGCGTCAATTCGACGGCCGATGGTGCCAAGAAAGCCAATGTTCTTGTTTCCGCCACTCGCAAGAGTGCCGAGGACAGCGGGAATATCGTCAGCGAAGCTGTCAAGGCAATGAGCAGCATCGAGCAGTCCTCTGACCAGATCTCGCAGATCATTGGTGTGATCGACGATATCGCATTCCAGACCAATCTTCTGGCACTGAACGCTGGTGTCGAGGCGGCACGGGCAGGGGATGCAGGGCGCGGATTTGCCGTGGTTGCATCTGAGGTCCGGGCCCTTGCCCAGCGCTCGTCCGAGGCTGCCAAGGAAATCAAGACGCACATTTCGCAGAGCTCGAAGAACGTTGCGAACGGCGTTGAAAACGTTGGTCAGACAGGTCAGGCACTCCGCGAAATCATCGAATCGGTGGCGAAAGTCAGCGCAGCGGTGGCAGAGATTTCGTCTGCGGCCCAGGAACAGGCCATGGGTCTCACGGAAATCAACTCCGCTGTGAACCAGCTGGATCAGGTCACGCAGCAAAACGCGGCAATGGTTGAAGAATCAACGGCTGCTAGCGCAACGCTGACCCAGGATGCCGAAGAGCTGGTCCGCCTGATGGCCAAGTTCAAGCTGACCGGCGGATCGCCGTCCAAGCCGGCGGCTGCCAAAGGCCACGCGCCGAAAGCAAATCCGGTTGCCCAGCAGCAAAAGAAAGTAGCTGCCTTTGCCGCAACGCAGGGTTCCAGTGCGCTGAAGCTCGAATTGGAAGAAAACGATAACGATTGGGAAAACTTCTAGCCTTATGCCCGAGCGGAACCGGGGCTTCCGGTCCGCTCGGGCCCCTATTTTTTCTGAATTTGCCGAGGCTTCCAAGGTATGCCAATCCGAGTCCTGATCGTTGATGATTCCCCAACCATCCGCGCGATCATCAAGCAGGTCTTGCGGACTGACAAAGATATCCTGGTCGTAGGCGAAGCGGCAGACCCCTTTGAGGCACGTGAAGCCATCAAAGCGTTGTCGCCGGACGTGATTACACTTGACGTCGAGATGCCCCGGATGAGCGGGATGGAATTTCTCGAGAAGCTGATGCGGCTGCGTCCCATGCCGGTAATCATGGTTTCATCGCTGACAAACACAGGGGCGGAAAAGGCAATCGAAGCGCTCGCTCTGGGAGCCGTCGATTGCATCGGAAAGCCAACCAGCAATACCGCAGGCGCAGCATTCCTGGAGCTGCCCGAGAAGATCAAGGCAGCCGCGCAAGCGCGCACTGACGCGCTACCCCCTAAGGTCCAGGCTCCAGCGCGGCCAAACGCGTTCAAGCCAAATGGCAATGTGGTGGTGATAGGATCCTCGACAGGGGGTGTTGATGCACTGATGCGGCTGATCGGGTCGTTTCCGGAAAATTGCCCGCCCACGCTCATTACACAGCACATGCCGGGTGGTTTTACCCGAAGCTTCGCCGCACGGCTGGACCAGAATTGCGCGCCGAGGGTCTGCGAGGCCACCGATGGTGCGCCACTGGAAACCGGCCAGATTTATCTTGCGCCAGGCGGTTCGCGCCACCTGACGCTTTCAGGACGCCACCGGAAGACATGTTCCCTGACAGAAGGAGGCCTGGTCAACGGCCATTGTCCGTCTGTCGATGAACTGTTCCATTCGGCAGCAGTCCTCGGAGAGAAGGTGGTCGGGGTAATCCTGACCGGGATGGGACGTGACGGGGCCGTTGGCGCCAAGGCCATTCGCGATAGTGGCGGTGCCATGATCGGGCAGGATGAGAGGACGTCGGTCGTCTACGGCATGCCAAAGGTCGCATACGAATTGGGGGGCATCCAGCAACAATTGCCGTTGGGAATGATCGCAGGTGCGATTCTCGACCGGTGTGAGGACCGCCGATGACTCTTTCACGATCAAAACCCTCTTCCCTCAGCCGGCCGGGGCACAGAAACATCATTCAGGGCGAATACGCCACGTCTGGAGACCCGGACGCCATGTTCACGACGATCCTTGGCTCCTGTGTTGCGGTCTGCCTGCATGATCCTGACTTGCGTATCGGGGGCATGAACCATTTCCTGCTTCCAGCCCGCGAATGCTCAAGCGGTGCCGAAGTGGTCTTCGGCCTTCACGCAATGGAATTGCTGATCAACGACCTTCTCAAGCGCGGTGCAATCAAGACGCGGCTGAGGGCGAAGCTTTTCGGCGGTGCACGCATGATTGAAGGCCTGTCGGACGTCGGGGCGCGGAATGCGGACTTTGCGCGATCTTTTATCAGGGACGACGGCATCGCCCTCACGGGCGAAAGCCTGGGTGGCACGCAGGCCCGGCGGATCAGGTTCAAGCCGCATACCGGGGAAGCGCAGCAGCTCCTGCTTGGTGCCGCCTCGACGGTGAGCGTGCCGAAGCCGGCCAAAGTGGCGCCACCCCCGTCACAAACCGACATGGACGTCGAACTGTTCTGATCTGCCTGGGTCAAGCCGAGATTCAAGTCGCGCATGGCGACCGCACTTCTATTTGGTCGGGTTGGATCGCTGTCGCCAGTTCCGGGTTGCCGTCAGGCGCCGCGTGCGCGCCGAGTCGTGAGCAAATTGGATAGAGTCTCGCCTGGCGGATCGCACGCTTGATATCGCGCCGCGCGTTGGACACACAGGTGCCCAAGGCCGACGTCACTGTCGCGCGAGCGATACTGTCTGGATGGCGCAACATTTCTGAAAAGCAGGCTGTCCAGGGAAGAGGGGAGGGGGGGCGAGTTCAGGCCGGCCCCGATACATTCAGAAGAGCTCAATGTCTTCCGTTGGTGGCGTGTCACCATCAGGCGCGGCCTGTGCCTCAAGGCGTTCGCGAACAGAATGCAGTCTTACCTGACTCAGCGCGTGTAATATGTGGAGCTCGTTGTCAGACTGCCCGGTATCCAGGGCCGACATGAATGCGGCGAGTTCTCCCATTGTCTGGGTGACCCGGTCAATTTCCTGAAGCTGGCTACCGAGGGAAGAGGAGAGGGGATAGGTCGAGTTCAAGCCGTCTCCCAAACCGTCCTGAAGGCCCATGCAGGTTTCCTGGAGGTCTCGCAGGATGCGTGCGAGACGGCCCATGAGGTCAGTCGCGGCAACTTCATTTTCAGTGTCGGAAGACTGTGCGAGTGCGCTCATGGGCTATATCTTCCCAACAACCGCTTCAACGGTCTTTCTCAGGCTCTCAGGCGTGACCGGCTTGGGCAGGAAGTTGTTCATTCCATTGCGCTGGCCTTCAGAGACGATAGACGAATCGGTCGTGCCGGAGACGAGAATGAAGCCGATTCCCTGCAATTGGGCGGTCGATCGGATGGCTTTCAACAGGCCAAGTCCATTCATGCCGGGCATGTTATAGTCAGACACAACGAGGTGTACGGGGTTTTTCATCAGGAAGCTCAAGGCTTCATCGCCGCTGTTTTCGGAGAAAACGTTCTTCAACCCGAAACCTTCCAGTCCATTGACCAGGACGCCTCGGCTGGTGGCCATATCGTCCACGACCAGAACTCTAAGATTTTCTTTCAGTGACACTTTTTCGCTCCGAATTTGTTTCAGGTATAGTTAGGCTGTGCGTTCTGCTAAGCTTTGATACGCCGATAGGTGGTCACGCCCGCCGTATCGAACAGCGCCATTGCGGGACCGGATACGCGTTCGGAATGGCCGACCAGCAAATAGGCGCCTGGTGAGAGGACTGAAGCATAAGCGCTCCAGACTTTCTGGGCAGTGGGTTCGTTGAAATAGATCACCACATTGCGACAGAAAATGACATCGAAGGGGCCCTTCAGGGGCCAACGCTTCGTCAGGTTCAGTTCCTTGTAGGAAATGAGTTTTTTGAGCGTGTCGGAGACCTGGTAGTGATCCCCTGTGCGGTCTGTTTCGACGCGGTTAAAATACTTTTTGCGCAATTCGAGGGGCAACCCTTTCATCTGCTGCTCATTGTAGATGCCCAGCCGGGCACGCTGCAGGATATTCGGGTCGATGTCGGTTGCCAGGATGCGGATATCGAGACCGGCTGTATCCTGGACAAGCGAGAGGAGGCACATGGCGATTGTGTAGGGCTCTTCGCCACTTGAGCAGCCTGCTGACCAAATCCGGATACGCTCTCCGCGCTTGGCGCGTTTGATCAGGTCAGGAAGAATCCTGGTCTTGAGGTCGTCGAAATGGTGCGGCTCCCGGAAGAACCGAGTCACGTTCGTGGTCAGGGCCGTCAGAAGTTCGCGGCGCTCTATCGCGCCTTCCGAGCTCTCGATATAGTCGCAATAAGCTTCAAATCGGTTCATCTTGAGCGCCCGAAGACGCTTCGACAAACGAGAGTGTACCAGCGTCATCTTGGAATCGGGCAGGGTGATTCCGGCATCCGTGAACAGTGCATCCGCCACCCGGCGGAATTCCTTCATCCCGAGGGCTTCTATACGGTGGTCATTGGACTGTGAGGCACCAGGACGGGGGCTCGCGATCATGCTGCGGCTCTCTCGATGCTCGCTGGCGCCAGCGTCGCAAGATCGATAACACGAATCATGCTTCCCTCAAGCGCAGCGACGCCCTTGAAAAAGCTCTTGGAGGTTTCTGTCGCGATGTCTGGTGTCGGCAGCAGGACATCATCTTTCAGCGAAAGGATGTCGGATACTGCATCGACCATCAATCCGATCATCTGGTCGGCGATCTGTACAACGATCGTCACGGTGGAGACCGTCGGTGTCGTCGTCGCCATGCCCAGGCGGGCGCCGAGGTCGATGATCGGCAAGACCGTGCCGCGAAGGTTGATGATGCCATTCACATAGTGAGGGGCGTGGGGGATCGGTGTCGGCTTTGCCCAGCAACGAATTTCGCGCACTGCCATGATGTCGACGCAGAATGCCTGATCGTCAATCTTGAACGAAATGAACTTGTTTTCACCCATGTGGGGGTTTTCTTTTTGATCCGACATCTTGAATTCTCCGATCAGGCGGCTTGGGACACGTCGGGTGACGTCCCCTTGTTAGAAACGATCCGGCCCACATCGAGGATCAGGGCGATTTGCCCATCTCCCAGAATGGTTGCAGCTGCGATGCCGGGTACTGCACCATAATTCTCTTCGAGCCCCTTGATGACCACCTGGCGCTGGTCGAAGATCTCGTCGACCAGAAGGGCACTGAGGGCGCTATCGTCGGTTTCGGTCAGAATGACGATTTGATTGTCGATCTTTGCGAGTGGCTTACGATAGCCAAGTGCGGCACCGACATCCACGAGCGGCAGGAATTCGCCCCGGACATAGACAACCCGGCCTTCGGTCGAGAAATCGTGGATATCCTCGGCCTTTGGTTTGAGGGTTTCGACAATGTCGGTGAGCGGAATGATAGTGGTCTGCCCGTCGATCTTTACAACCATTCCTTCCAGAATGGCGAGAGTGAGGGGAAGGCTGATGATGAAGGTGGACCCCTCACCGGGTGTCGAGACGATCGATACCCGACCGCCAAGTGCCTGAATGGATTTCTTGACCACGTCCATGCCGACACCGCGGCCAGACAGGTTCGAAATCTCCGTTGCCGTGGAAAAACCTGGCATAAACAAAAGGTTGTCGATATCTCCGTCCGACAATTGGGCGTCTGGGGAAATCAGCCCCTTGTCGATGGCGATCTGTTTTACCTTGGGACGATTGATGCCAGCGCCGTCATCGGTCACTTCAATAACAACGCGCCCGGAGCGGTGCATGGCCGTCAATCGGACAATACCTTCTGCAGGCTTGCCTGCCGCTTCCCGCTTCTCGGGGGATTCGAGGCCATGGTCGACCGCATTTCGGATCATGTGCGTGAGAGGGTCAGACAAGCGCTCGATAACGGTCTTGTCGACTTCGGTAGCATCGCCTTCAGTCACGAGGCGCACCGATTTGCCAGTAGCGTTGGAGGCTTCCCGTACGATGCGGGACATGCGCTGGAACAGCGGCTTAACGGGCTGTGCCCGGATCATCATGACGCTTTCCTGCACGTCGCGCGTCAGTTGCTTGAATTCATCAAGGCCACCTGCAAGCGAAGAATTGGGCGGAAAGCCGGCGTCGGCGACGGCCTGGGACAGCATGGATTGGTTGATGACAAGCTCGCCGACCAGGTTGATCAGTCTGTCGACACGATCCAGCTCGACCCGAACAGTGGCCTTAGGCGCGCGCGCAGTGTCTTTGGCGACAGTTTCGTCTGAATTGGAGGCTGCAGCTTGTTCTGCCGGCGGAGCAGCGGTTTCGGCTGAAGCGGAAGGAGGCGTTGCAACTTCGTCGGAAGCAGGGGGAGGGGAGGGCTGATCACCTTCTTCCGCACTCTGCTCGGATGCGACGACCGCTGGTGGGACGTCGGACGATTCCGCGTCTTCCACAACTGTTGTCTCGGCTTCGGCTTCCGGTTTCACGCGTTCGATGAGCAAATCGCAATCATCTTCGACAAATTCGAAGATTTCCCGAATGGCTTCTTCTTCGACACTTCCCGGAAGCGTTATCGTCCATTTCAGATAGCTGGATTCAGGAGCGATATCGTCGAGAAGGGGGAGGTTTTCCGAATCGCAGGAGACCGTGCCTTCACCGAGCTTTTGCAACGCTCTGAGAAGACGCAAGGGATCGTTCCCGCGAGCATAAAGTCCGGCGTGCGGCGCGAAATCGATGCGCCAGCCGGCTTCCTCTTCGTCGGCCGCCGGAGCGCCCGCGATAGCACTAAAATCCATGCTGAAATCGAGAGCGATCGGTTTGAATTCGATATCTTCAACGTTTACAGCGTCTTCGTCGACCTCAACGAAGCTTTCCAACTCCGTGATGAGTTGATCGACGTGGTCGCCATCAACCGAGTCACCAGATTGCGCGGCGGCGACGAGGTCCGTCAGCACATCTGCAGCGCGCAGGAAAACCGCAATCAATTCAGGCGTGGGTTCAAGCCTGCCGGCGCGAACTTCATCCATTGTCGTTTCGAATTTGTGCGCAAATCGCACGAGGTCGTCCAGGGCGAACGCACCCGCGCCGCCTTTGATCGAGTGGACAGCCCGGAAGATGGAATTCACCTTCTCGGGATCGCGGTCACCGTCGTCTATCGCTGTAAGTCCAGCTTCGACATCTTGAAGCAGTTCCTCGCATTCCAGAAAGAATGTCTCGCGAATTTCGTCCATCGGGTCCATGAAATGTCCTCGGGTCAGCTGTTATCAGGCGGCAACGCGATGAATGACGCTGATCAGTTTTTCTTTGTTGAAAGGCTTGACGATCCAACCGGTCGCACCGGCATCTCGCGCGCGCTGCTTCAGCTCGGGAGCACTTTCCGTTGTCAGCGTCAGAATCGGGACGCTGCCGAAATCATCCCGCGCCCGTACGGCTTCAATGAATCCGAATCCATCGAGGCGGGGCATATTGATGTCGGTGATGATTACCTGGGGGTTTGCGTCAGCCAGGACTTCCAGTCCGTGCACGCCATCTTCAGCCAAATGAACATCGAATCCGGCGTCCACCAGGGCAAGACGAATCATGTCCCTCATCGTGCGAGAATCGTCGACCGCCAAAATCCTGAGACTCATGCGCTGGCTCCTGTTTCATTTGAAAGTGTTTCGGCAAGACCGGTGAAAGCAAGCGCATCGGTCAGTTCAGCCGAGGGCGACGTGACCTGGAAAGGCTTGCCGTCCAGCGCCCAGGTCATTTGCGCGCTCAGCAAAAGCTGCAGGCAGCCTCCGCCGATCTGCGCCACCTGGCTCCCGTCGATCTGAATTGGATCGCCGCGTCTTTCCAGCAAAGCCCCCCGAAGATCGTCAACCGCTTTGGGTCCAAGGTCGAAATCCAGGGTAAACGTGGAAGTAGCGAGATCATCTGACATAAAAAAACGTTCCATATTTCGAGGCGCTGGCGGAATTCAGGAAAAACGATCCCGAAAACCACCAAATTTGCGGCTGTGAAATGCTTTAGGGGAAATGTGGTGAATTTTGCTTTAATGAAGCTGTTTATGTTGGCGCGGACGGTTTTCCGGCTGTTTCAGCTTGGTTTCGGGGTGCTTTTTCCACCGTAGGCCGCACAAATTGGCGGCATGCCCGTCCTCTCCATTCAAGGCGCCATGTCGCATCAGGTTCCTGATGACGCGCTGGGGCGCATATGGCACGTTTGCCAAAACGAGAACCGGAACAACAGGCTTCGGGATCAGGGCAGGATTCACATGACGGCAATTTCCCTTTCACGCATCGTGGCGCACTGGGCGCAGCAACAGCCGGACCGGGTCGCTCTCGACCATATGGGCGACCGGCGCACATGGGCCGAACTGGAGGCTAGAACCAACCGGCTCGCCCGCGCCTATCAGGCGCTGGGGGTTGAGGCCGACGATTTTGTCACCATCGCGCTTCCCAATGGCTGCGAGTTTATCGAGGCGTGCCTTGCCACATGGAAACTCGGGGCCACGCCGCAGCCGATCTCCGCCAAACTGCCAAAGTTCGAACGCGACCAGATTATTGAACTCGGCAAGCCGGCATTGGTCGTGGGGGTGGAGGCGGATGAGTATGCACCCACGCCCTGCCTGAATATGGGGTTCATGCCCGATGCGAGCCTGTCCGATTCACAATTGCCCGAGCGGACAGCGGCATCCTTCAAGGCCATGACGTCGGGTGGATCGACCGGACGTCCGAAACTGATCGTTTCCAAGCTGCCCGCGGCCTGGGACCCCGATGAGCCCTATCTGGAGATTTCCAACCAGGGCACGATGCTGATTCCGGGCCCGCTCTATCACAATGGCCCGTTTCTCTGGGCCATGATCGCCCTGTTCAAGGGGTGTACGGTCGTCATCAGCACGCGGTTCGATGCCGAACAGGTGCTCGAGCGGATCGAGACGATGGGTGTCGATATCGTCTATCTGGTACCAACGATGATGCGGCGCATCTGGGCCCTGCCGGAAGAGGTACGCACGAAATATGACGTGTCCAGCCTCCGGGCGGTCTGGCATCTTGCGGCGCCCTGTCCGGCATGGCTGAAAGAAGCCTTTATCGACTGGCTCGGCGCAGAAGTGATCTGGGAACTGTATGGCGGCACCGAAGGGCAGGGATCGACCACAATTCAGGGAACAGACTGGCTGACCCATCGCGGCTCGGTCGGTCGGCCTGTCGATACATGCGAAATGAAGATCGTCGGCGAAGATGGCCAAACGCTTCCCCCCGGCGAGGTTGGCGAGGTTTATATGCGTCCGCATTCAGGGCCCGGTACGACTTATGCCTATCTCGGCGCTGAGGCCAAAGTCATTGACGGCGGCTGGGAAAGCCTTGGTGACCTTGGCTGGATGGACGCGGATGGCTTCCTGTATCTCTCCGACCGCCTGTCGGACATGGTCCTGTCAGGTGGCGCAAACATCTATCCGGCGGAAGTGGAAGCCGCGCTCGACGCCTTTCCGGGCGTACGCTCATCTGCGGTGATCGGCCTGCCGGACGAGGACCTGGGCGCCCGCCTGCACGCGATTGTCGACTATCCTGACGGTGCGCCCAGCGAGGCGGCATTGCTTGCGCATCTTTCGGATCGACTCGTTCGTTACAAGATTCCGCGCTCGTTCGAATGGGTCCGTGACCCGCTGCGCGATGATGCGGGCAAGGTGCGCAGGAAGGCGCTGCGCGAAGAGCGGGTGAAGCAGGCAGAAGCCGCTGGATGAGGCGTCAGGCAAGGGCTTCGGCTTCATGGCGCCGTTTCGTATAGAGGATCAGCAGGGCAACAAGCCCGATGCTCGTGCCCTGGCTTGAGAACAGTTCTAGCATACCGGCGAAGAACCAACTCGGGATCGCCGCGCGCGCCTGCGCCTCAATCAGGATGTCGCCTTGGCCGTTGCCGAGCAGTTCTGCATTGGCCGCTTCGATCTTGGCTTGCAGGTCATCACGTCGGCGGGCGAGACCGAGCTCGTTCTGGGCGTCCCGATAGGGTTTCTGTTCGGTACGGCCGACGCGTTCGACTTCGGAAATGTACGCCTCAAGCCCTTCGACCGACCGCGTCTCCGGCGGAATTCCGGCGAGCTGGACCCGCCAATCGCCAAGCTGCTGTTCCAGCAGGGCGCGGTTGGACCCTGCCGTGGTGATCTCTGCTTCGGAGGCCTGGTTGTTGGCGGCGATATACATCTGCGTGCCGAGGATGCTGGTGCCAGCCCCTGCCAGGGCGAAGAGGAGGGCGCGCACGCCTTCTTTCATGCGCTTATTGGCCGTGTGCCAGTAGAAGAAGGTGAAGCCGCCGAACGAGATCACCGCCGCGATCACCCCGGTCCAGCCCCAGATCCCGGCCTGCAGCGGATCGGCCACCGAGCTGGAGAATGCCTGGTAATTGGCAAAGCCTGACAGACCCGCTGCACTGAGCCCTGCGCCAAGGAACACGAACGCAAGCAGGGTGATGATGATCCGTTCACCCAGATTGCGGTGCGGGCGGGGAGGGGGCGGGGGAACGCGGTGCTCGGTCTGGAGCGTAAGAACTCTGGGTTCCGTTGATACGGAGGTGTTGCGTTGCACGCGCTTTTCTACCGCGAATTCATCTGTGTGGATCGGCTGGGGTTCAGGTTCGTCGCGTGCCGGGGGTCCCCGAAAGCGCTGTTGGGGTAGGGAAGCCAATTTCTCGGCAAGTTCCTCGAAGGAACCTTGCGCCCCGCAATTCCTGCAATGGTATTTTCCGCGCTCGAGGTAAAGCGTCAGGCTGTATTCGTCCGAGGCAGCGCAGGTCTCGTCGAGCGGACACTGGCTCTTCTGCTCGCTCGAGTCCTGGCTCGCATCATCGAGCAGGGATCCCAATTGTCGGGATATCTTCTGCAGAAGAAATTCTTCGCGTGAATCGGCCATGATCACGTGACCCCTCGTTGAACACGAACCGCAGACTTACCCGAAACTCTGCACGCCCGTCACCCCCATGCATCACACCCGTGTCAGCGCTGAATATTCCACCTTCCCTGAAGGGGTCGCGGGCCTTAAGTAAGTGTTAATCGGCCCGGCCTGAGAATGCCTTGCAGAATGCACTGGCCCGCCGGCCGATTGGGAGACAACACACATGATACCTCGTTCGCTGGCCATCCCGAAAACGTGGAAGACGTTCAATGGGGCAAGTTTCTTTTCCGCCTTTGGATACCCGGCTCTCGGCATTGCGCTGTTCACGACCATGGTCGTGCTCGGCATTGTGCTCAGCGAGCTGACGCTGCACTGGTGGTATTTCCCGCTCGCTTTCGGTGTCATCGCCCTGTCCGTATTCATGTGCAATGCCGGCATCGGCCCCTTGCACCGCATCCTCCAGCATCGCGCTGGCGAGCTCAAAGCGCCTGCGCAATTCCTGACGATGATGAACCTGATGCTGGCCATGCAGGGCAACGTGAAGGACTGGGTCAATTACCATTCCCAGCACCACCGTTTTGCCGATGAACCCGGCGACCCGCACAATCCTTTCGAATCGAAGCGCTGGGCCTGGGTTGGCTGGATTCTATGGCGCGACAAGAAAGACACCGATCGCCCGATCGCGATGTGGCTGAAAGACCAGCCCATAATCGTCTGGATGGACCGGTTCTACAATGAAATCAGCCTTGTCGTGCACCTTGTGATTCCTGCAGCGATCTACCTGATCGTCTGGGCGTCAGGCGGGTCACTCGTGCTGACGGCGATTATCCATGCCAGCGTCGTCATCGGTCGTGCCATCCAGTTCCACGCGACGGTCTATGGCATCAACGTGCTGGGCCACCTCAAGACACCGGTCTGGGCCGATCACCTGATGGCCCTGCTCACAGGCGGCGAAGCCTTCCACGACCACCATCACGAGGCGCCGCAAAGTGCATTGCACCGTCCGCGGAAAGGCGTCTGGAACCGTATCGTCGACTACAACGGTACGATCCTGCTCGTGTTTGAAAAAATCGGCTGGGTGAAGAACCTGAAGATCGCGCCGCAGTTCGCCTGATCACTTCCTGAACTCGAGATGAACCAGCCCGCCTTTCAAAAGGCGGGCTTTTTCTTGGCTTCGGCGCAGGGCGGCCACAGGCCCGCCCTATTTGTCGGCAATGTTTGCCCGCACCAATGGCTGGGGAGCCGATATAACAGGGAAGGGACGCCCCGATGAAATCCACACTCCTGACACTTGCCATGACTGGCCTCGGCCTGGCCATGGTCCTGCCGGCCGCCGCCAAGCAGGCACCCGACCCTGCCGCCACCGCGGGCTCGATACACTCCTACATCCTGCTCGATCGCACGGGGTCCATGAGCGATATCTGGGATGAGGCACTCGGCTCTGTGAACGCCTATGCCGCCAGCGTCGGCGAGGCTGACGAAGGAGAAATCGAAGGCGCCGACATCAAGACGACCGTGACGCTCGCCGTCTTCGACTATCAGGAATCCCTGCAATTCGACGTGTTGCGCAAGGATGTGACGTCGGAGAACTGGACCGACGTCACCAATGACGAAGCCAATCCGCGCGGCATGACTCCGCTGTTCGATGCGATCGGGCGAATGGTGTCGCTGGCCGAAGCGGACAAGCCCGAGAAGGCTGTTATCGTGATCATGACGGATGGCCACGAGAACTCATCAAAAGAGATCACGCGTGACGGCGCCAAGGCTGCACTCGACCGAGCCAAGGCGAATGGCTGGGAAGTTGTCTTTCTGGGGGCGGAGTTTGCGAGCTTTGGCGATGCGGATGCCGTGGGAATGAGCGCGTCGAAAACCATGGCAGTCGGCCAGGGCCGGATGCAGGACTCGATGTCTGCGCTTGCCAAGAAATCCCGCGCCTATGGCAAGGGTGAGGAGGCTGAGATCGTTTTTGATGAATCAGATCGTTCAACCGCTGGCGAAGAAGACGTCAAGCAGCGCAAGGGCGAACAATAGCCGATGATGACGGACGCGGGGCATAAACCACCCCGCGTCCATCCCGGAAGAAGATGGTTGCCTAGACTAGGTAGAATTACGGATGTGGCGAGCTGCCGCGGGTGCTGCCCCTTCAAATTGACGAGTGGTTAACGGTTGAAGTTCAAAAGCGCACAGGGGGGCATTCTGTAGGATTTGCTGCAGGAACGAACGCGGGGGCGCAATCAAATGACTGAACGTTTTTCTGATTCCAATGAAGTGCCATTCGGATTTGAGGAACTGTTTTTCTCCCGCACGGATCCGGCGGGCATCATCCAGTTCGGGAACAGTGTTTTCCAGCGAGTCAGCGTCTATTCCTGGGAGGAGTTGCTGAACAAGCCGCACAAGATTGTGCGGCATCCGGATACGCCACGGGCCGTCTTCCATGCCTTGTGGCAGACAATCAAGTCAGGCGCGCCCATCGGGGCCTATGTGAAAAACCGCGCCAAGGATGGTCGCTACTATTGGGTCTTTGCCATCGTGACGCCAATGGATGGCGGCTACTTGTCTGTCCGTTTGCGCCCGAGCAGCAACCTGTTCCGCACGATCCAGCAGGTCTACTCCGAGCTGTCGGCCGAAGAGCGCCGCGACAATCTGGAGCCCGCCGACAGCGCCAGCCGCCTATTGCGGCGCCTTGGTGATCTTGGCTTCGATTCCTATGAGGCCTTCATGGCCGCCGCGCTGGGAAAGGAGCTCGCTGCACGGAATATCGAGCTGGGCCTGCGGGAAGATCCGACGCTCGCTCATTTCGAAACGCTTCTGGCGTCCGCACAAAACGTACTGCAGCATTCCGCCCGCATCATCGCGGCCTACAAGAAAAACGAGATGGTGCCGATCAATTTTCATATCCTTGCCTCGCAGCTCGGCCAGGACGGCGCAGCGATCAGCGTGATTTCCGACAATTATGCGGTCCTCTCCGACGAAATGCGCGACATTCTCGGGCAATTCGTGACCGCTGCCGAAGAGGTCGAGCGTGCGATCCGTGACAGTTATTTCCTCATCGGGACAGCCCAGGTTCAACATGAACTGGTCGACCTATTTTCAGCCGAAGCAGACTCTGCCGAAAGTGCTGCGGAAATGGACGCGCTGAGCAGCCAGCGTACGGCATACATCACCAAGGCCACGGCCAGTCTGCAGGACATTGCAACGAAGATTGGTGGATTCCGCCACTCATACCTGGAAATGAATCGCCTGACCGCCGGGCTCGAAGTGATGCGGATAATTTGCAAGGTTGAGTGCGCCCGCCATACGCTCGTGGAAGACCGGGCTGACAAATTGCTCAACGACTTGCAGGTCTTTCAGCAATTGACGGCGGGGGCCTTGAGGGAAATCGGTGGCATCAACCGCCGGATCGAAAGCGAAACGGACGCCCTGATCTCTGAAGCCGAGGAAACTTCGGAAACTGGAGAAACGGCCGAGGCAGCCTAGGCGTTTTCCTGCCTTGCGCGGAGCATGCTTCCGCTTGGTGCTTTGGTCAGAAAAACTGACCACATGAAAAAGCCCGCTCAACATGAGCGGGCTTCTCAAAACGCAGGATTGCCTGGCAGGGCTCAGCGGGGCGCCATGCGGATCGCGCCGTCAAGGCGGACGTCCTCACCATTGAAATAGCCGTTGCGGCACATTTCCACGGCCAGCGAGGCATACTCGTCCGGATTGCCGAGGCGGGCCGGGTGCGGGACCTGTGCGCCCAGCGCCTGGCGAACAGGCTCAGGTGCGCCGGCCAGCAGCGGCGTATCGAAGATGCCGGGCAGGATCGTGTTGACGCGAATGAGTTCGCGGCTGAGATCGCGTGCGATTGGCAGGGTCATGCCGACAACGCCGCCCTTGGAGGCTGAATAGGATGCCTGGCCGATCTGGCCATCCTCTGCGGCCACGGAGGCCGTGTTCACGATCGCGCCGCGTTCACCGTCGATCGGGTCGAGCGTCATCATGCCGGCGGCCGATTTTGCGATGCAGCGGAAGGTTCCGACGAGGTTGATCTGGATAATCAGGTCGAACTTGTCGAGCGGGAAGTGGCTGATCTCGCCCGTCTTCTTGTCGCGGCTGGCCGTCTTGATGGCATTGCCGGTGCCGGCGCAATTGACCAGGATGCGCTCCTGGCCAATGGCGGCGCGGGACTTGGCAAAGCCGGCATCGACCGACGCTTCGTCGGTGACGTTGACGTTGCAGAAGACGCCGCCGAGTTCCTTGGCGAGCGCTTCGCCCTTTTCGGCATTGAGATCGAACAGGGCGACTTTCACGCCCATGCCCGCAAGCTTGCGGGCGGTTGCGGCGCCGAGGCCGGATGCGCCGCCTGTAATGACGGCGGATATGCTGGAATCGAGTTTCATGGGCCACTGCCCTCCCTGGTTTTCGTGAGACTGGCACTGTGTCTATAATGGTCTGAGGAGTTCGCAATGACTGACGCGGCGGAAATTATAAATACGGTTCGCGGCAAGGATGGCACCTTCCTGCCCAAGTCCATCGAGCGCAATGAACGCATGGCGCGCGGCTTGGTGCCAAAGCTGATGCGTGTGATCAGCCGGGTCCCGTTCGCAGACGACCTGGTCGCCGCATGGTATGCGGCGCGCGATCCGCTGACGCCGATGAAGGCGAAGGCCGTTCTGTTTGCGGCCGTTGCCTATTTCGTGATGCCCGCCGATCTCCTGCCGGACATGATTGTCGGGCTGGGATTTACCGATGACGCCACCGTTCTGGCCACTGCGCTCGGCGTGGTCGGCATGCACGTGAAAGAGCGCCACCGGCGCATGGCAAGGCGCCTGCTGCGCCTGCCCGAACCGGTGAAGGATCAGGATTAGTCACATGGGCGGGGCACAGATGACACTTTTCGGCGCGCTTGCGCTCGGCTTGGTTTACGGCGCGGCGTTCTGCTATCGCGGGAAGGGGCCTGTCGCCTTGCTGGTCAAGACCGGTTCGACGGCCCTTCTGGCGCTCTGGGCCTACCTGGCGGGCGGCCCGGTGCTGCTTGTGGCCGGACTGGCCCTCAGTTCTGCCGGGGATGCTTTCCTCGCCCTGGAAGGCGAGCGCTGGCTGAAGCCCGGAATGGCGGCGTTTTTCCTGGCCCATGTGGCCTACGTGGCCCTGTTCTGGGGGCTGGAAGCAGCGCCCCGCGGGATTTTGAATACATCTGCGCAAATTGTCCTCGTATTCGCCGGTGTGGGCTTTGCGCGCTGGCTGTCGCCCTGGCTGGGGGCCATGCGCTGGCCGGTCTTTGCCTATACGGCGGTGATCCTGATGATGGGCGCAGCGGCCCTGCGCCTTGACCCTGTCTACTGGCCGGTCACGCTGGGCGCAGTGATGTTCATCGTCTCCGACTTGATCCTTTCGCTGCAGCTCTTCCGCAAGCCGGCGGACCAGCCAGCTGGCACCGTCTCGTCTCTCGCAGTGTGGACGCTCTATTTCGGCGGGCAGGCCCTGATTGCCTGGGGCGTGCTGAACGCGCTGGCCTAGCGCGGCCGGTCGCCATCCACCGTGGCCCGGCGCATGTGGCGGCGGTGGCCGTGATAGTCGTTGAGGGCATAGTGCCAAACGCAGCGATTATCCCACATGGTGACGTCGCCGGCCTGCCAGCGCACGCGGCACGTGTTGCGCTCTTCCTTCGACAGGTCGAACAGGTAATTCAGCAGGGGCCGGCTTTCCTTGCGGCTCCACCCGGCAAAGCGCAGCGTGAAGGCGGGATTGATGAAAAGGCCCTTGCGACCGGTTTCCGGGTGCGTGCGTATGACGGGATGCTCGTATTCCGGTGCGTCGGGCGCGGCGGTGGCGTCCATCGACTGGCGCACGGCAGCAGAATAGCCGTCCGCTCCATATTCCTTGCTGGCCGTATGGATGGCGGTCATCCCGCCCAGCGTCTTTTGCAGCCCGGGGGAGAGGCGGTCATAGGCCGCCTGCTGGTCGGCAAACAGCGTGTCACCGCCATAGGGCGGCACTTCCAAGGCGTGCAGGATGGAGCCTAGCGCCGGCTGTTCCAGGAAGCTCATGTCGGAATGCCAGCCGCCGCCGAAATTGGTCTTTTCGTCGGGTTCCTTGATGATCTCGAGCAGTTCCGGGTGGCCGTCCATGCCTTTCACATAAGGGTGGATGTTCAGCGTCCCGAAACGGCGGGCGAAGGCCTTGTGCTGGTCCGGCGTCATGCCGTGCTGGCCGCGCAGGACGATGACCTTGTGGTCGAGAAAGGCCTGGTGGACGGCGTCGAACTCGGAGTTCGACAGGTCCTTTGTCAGGTCCACGCCGTGGATTTCCGCGCCGAGTGTGCCGGTGAGGGGCTGGATGGTCATGCTCATGGCCCGAGTGAACCATTCGCTCGAGGGCGATGCAACAATGTCATTTGCGCGGCTCCCGGAAATATGCGAATGACGCGGCGGGCCACATGCCCCCAACGGCATGCAGCCTATCTGTGAGGATAGGAGTAAAACAGATGACGACCACCGCCAAACCCGGCGTGCTGCCAGCATGCCCGCATTTTTCGTCCGGTCCGACCGCCAAGCGTCCCGGATTTTCCCTTCAAAAACTCGAAACCGCCGCCCTCGGTCGTTCGCACCGTTCCGGCGATGCGAAGAAGAAGCTGAAGGCCGCAATCGATCGCTCCAAGGCGATCCTCGGCATCCCGGCCGACTATCGCGTTGCCATCGTGCCAGCCTCTGATACGGGCGCGGTCGAGATGTGCATGTGGTCGATGCTCGGCCCGAAGCCGGTCGACGTGTTCGCCTGGGAAAGCTTCGGCCAGGACTGGGTGACGGATGCGACCAAGCAGCTGAAGCTGAAGGACTGCAACACCTATGTCGGCGACTATGGCGTCCTGCCGGACTTCGCCAAGGCGCGCGACGATGCCGACATCATCTTCACATGGAACGGCACCACGTCCGGCGTGCGCGTGCCGAACGCTGACTGGATCAAGCCCAACCCCGACCGCGTCGTGATCTGCGATGCGACCTCGGCCGCCTTTGCACAGGACATTGAGTGGGAAAAGCTCGATGTCGTGACCTATAGCTGGCAGAAATGCCTTGGCGGGGAAGCCGCGCACGGCATGCTGATCCTCAGCCCGCGCGCCGTCGCCCGTCTCGAAAGCTACACACCGGACCGGCCACTGCCGAAAATCTTCCGCATGACCAAGGGTGGAAAACTCGACGAGGCCCTGTTCGAAGGCGCGACGATCAACACGCCCAGCATGCTGTGCGTCGAAGACTATCTGCAGGCGCTCGACTGGTGTGAAAGCCTTGGCGGCTGGAAGGGGCTCCAGAAGCGCTCCAATGAAAGCCTCGCCATCCTCACCGACTGGGCGGCGAAAACGGCTTGGGTCGACTTCCTCTGCCCTGACGCTTCTGTGCGCTCGAACACGGGCGTGACGTTCAGAATCGTCGATCCGCGTGTCGCCGGCATGAACGAGGACGGCCAGCGTGATTTCGTCAAGCGCATGATGAAGCGCCTCGAAAAGGAAAACGCCTGCTTTGATGCAGCCGGTTATGCCAAGGCCCCTCCGGGCCTGCGCATCTGGTGCGGCGGTTCGGTTGAGCCGTCGAATGTTGCGGCCCTGACGCCGTGGCTCGACTGGGCCTTCGCCGAAGAAGCCGCCGCGCTCTGAGGGATACCGATGGCAACGCTCGAAGAGCTTTCTGGCTCACGCTGGCCCGACCCCGAGTCGGATGCGACCCCACTTGTTCGAAAGTGTGCGAAATACGTCAAAACTGATGTATCGATGCTCACCAACGAAGGTGTTCGGTTCCTGGTCGGTCAGCGGATCCATCTGAAGCATCTGCTTCCCGTGGCCCTCGGACGATTGATGTCGGACCCTTGGCTGGAAGGCGATATGTATCCCGGCGATCTTCTGAAGAACGTTGTAGGTTGCGCGGAAGAATCTGAAGCTCTGAATTTTCGAAGCCAAATTGAAGACGTCGCAAGAGTAGCTCTTGCTGCAGACATTCCCGAATTTACGCCTGACGGCGTCATGTCAGAACTCCTGAAAATACTGAAAAGAGAAAATTAGACCAATGCCCAAAGTTCTTATCGGAGATAAGCTCTCCCCCGCCGCCGTTGAAATCTTCCATGCGCGCGGCATCGAAACCGTCACCAAGGTCGGTCTGAATACGGAAGACCTGATCAAGGAAATCCCGGACTATGACGGCCTCGTCGTCCGGTCCGCCTGCAAGCCGAATGCAGACGTGATCGCCGCGGCCACGAACCTGAAAGTCATCGGCCGCGCTGGTATCGGCGTCGACAATATCGACATCAAGGCGGCCACCGCCAATGGCGTCGTCGTGATGAACACACCCTTCGGCAATGCCATCACCACGGCCGAGCACGCCATCGCCATGATGTTCGCCGCCGCCCGCCAGATCCCGGCTGCCAATGCCGAGACGCAAGACGGCAAATGGCCCAAATCCGGCTATATGGGTATCGAAGTCAGCTACAAGACGCTCGGCCTGATCGGTTGCGGCAATATTGGCAGCCGCGTAGCTGAGCGCGCCATCGGCCTCAAGATGAAAGTCGTCGCGTACGACCCATTCCTGACCGAGGAGCGGGCTGTCGAGCTGGGCGTCGAGAAAGTCGAACTGGACGAATTGCTCAAGCGCGCCGACGTCATCACGCTGCACGTGCCGCTGACTGACCAGACCCGCAATGTCCTCTCTCGCGAAAATCTCGCCAAGACGAAGAAGGGCCTGATCCTGGTCAACTGTGCGCGCGGCGGACTTGTCGATGAGGAAGCCGTCGCCGAGATGCTGGAAAGTGGTCATCTGGCCGGCGCCGCCTTCGACGTGTTTGCGGTCGAGCCGGCCAAGGAAAACGTCCTGTTCGGCAAGAAGAATTTTGTCGCTACGCCTCACCTTGGCGCAGCCACGAACGAAGCGCAGGAAAACGTTGCCCTGCAGGTGGCCGAACAGATGTCGGACTATCTCCTCTCCGGCGCCGTCACCAATGCGCTCAACATGCCGTCGATCACCGCCGAGGAAGCCCCGCGCATCAAGCCGTTCGCTGGCCTTGCCGAAAAGCTTGGCTCGTTTGCCGGCCAGATTTCAGACTTCGGCTATGAAGAGGTCGTCATCGAATATGAGGGCGAGGTCGCAGACCTCAACCGCAAGCCGCTGACGGCAGCGCTGCTCGCGGGCCTGCTGCGCGCGTCGCGCGGCGACGTGAACATGGTCTCCGCTCCGGCGATCCTCGCCGACTCGGGTGTGAAGCTCACCGAGACGAAGACGGAAGACAGCCCGGTCTATGACAGCCTGATCCGCGTCAAGGTAAAGACCAAGGCGACGAAGAATGCTCCCGAAGGCGGCTGGCGGACGCTTGCCGGCACGCTGATCGCGGGACAGCCGCGCATTGTTGAGGTGAAGGGCATGGCACTGGAAGGCGATTTCTCGCCGGTCACGCTTTACGTCAACAATCTCGACAAACCAGGCTTTATCGGCGCGCTCGGCCAGATGCTGGGTGAAGCGAAGGTCAACATCGCCACTTTCCACCTCGGGCGCACCGAAGCGGGCGGCGAAGCCATCGCGCTGATCGGTATCGATTCTGTGCCCGCCGATTCGCTCATGACCAAGCTCGAAGGCCTGCCCCAGGTGCGCTACGCCAAGGTTCTGACTTTCTAATTTTCGCCGAGCGCATAATTCCTATGCAGACAGGGCGGGCTGCCGATAAGGCGGCCCGCTCCCATTTGCGGGGCTCCAGTCAGAACAGGAGCCTCACATGGCAAAGATCGCAATCGTTTATCATTCCGGCTATGGCCACACCGCCAAGGTCGCAGAACATGTCCGCATCGGCGCGGCCAGCGCTGATGGCGCAGAGGTGACGCTCTACAAGGCGGACGACCTGACCAGCCCCGAAACCGGCCCGTGGGACGAACTGGCAGCGGCCGATGCTATTGTCTTCGGTGCGCCCACCTATATGGGCTCGGCCTCAGCCGTGTTTAAGCAATTCCAGGATGCCAGTTCCAAGCCGTGGTTCACGCAGGCCTGGAAAGACAAGATCGCGGCAGGCTTTACCAATTCCGGTTCGCTCTCAGGCGACAAGTCCGAGACCCTGTCGCAGTTTGCGACGCTGGCCGCGCAGCACGGCATGGTCTGGGTCGGTACAGGGATGATGCCCGGCTACAATGCCTCGACCAAGGATATCAATGCCGTGCACAATCGGGCGAGCTTCACGCTTGGCCTCGGCGTGCAGTCGTTGAGCGACCTGCCGGCCGAACAGACCCCTGACCGCTTTGACCTTGAAACCGCAGAACAGTTTGGAAAGCGTGTCGCTGATGCCACCCTTCGCTGGGTTCGTGGCAAGGCTTGACGGAACCGGGTTGACGGCGCGGTGTTTAGGCCTTTGGTCAGGTCAAATACACCGATCAGGGGAATCACTCATGCACCGCGCCATTCTAAGCCTCTCTGCCGTCCTTGCGATGGCGGGCACGTCTTCTGCCGACATTCTGGATGAGGCACGGTTCGGCGTCACCCAGCACAATATCTGCGTTCAGGACTGCAACAACGCCAACAAGGAAGACGGGCCGAACATCAATGGCGAACTCGTTTTCAAGTCCCCGGACTTCCTGTCCATCATCTGGTCGCCGCGTCCTTATGTGATGGGCAGCGGGAACACGGCCGGCCAGACAAGTTTCGGGGCCGTGGGCCTGGTCTGGAACTGGGATTTTGCCGAGAACTGGTCGCTCGAAGCAGGCGAAGGCTATGCGATCCATGACGGCACGCTTGAAAGCCCATTCCCGCAGGGAGACCCGCGCGGGGATGCCTTTACCGAAGAAAACGTGCTGCTTGGTTCACGCGATCTGTTCCGCACGTCGTTCGCCCTGAATTACAGCTTCAATGACCGCTGGGGCGGCCAGATCCTGTATGAGCATCTCAGTCATGGCCAGATCCTCGGCAGTGGCCGCAATCAGGGCATGGACAATCTTGGCATCCGGGTCATTTACGCGTTCGGTCACTAGGATTGAGCTAAGCCTTGGCGTTGCGATACCCCTTGCGCTGAATACGGTTCCTGCCACTCTCTCCTGAAAATTCAGGAGGAAGTGATGCCAGACAAGCATGTTGTCGTGATCGGTGCCGGCCTCGGTGGCCTCACCGCTGCCATCAAGTTGCAGGAAGCCGGATATGATTTCACCCTGCTGGAACAGGGCGACCGTGTCGGCGGCACGTGGGCCGCGAATACTTATCCCGGCTGCGCCTGCGACGTGCAGGTGGCGCTCTACCAGCTGTCCTTTGCCCAATCCATGGCCTGGACACGCCTCTATCCCCAGCAGGAAGAGATCCAGGCCTATGCCGAGGAGGTCACCGACCGCTTCCAGCTGCGCCCGAACCTGCACCTGAATGAGGGGGCCGAGTCAGCCGTTTGGGACGATGCCAGCCACAAATGGACGGTGACGACGACGAAGGGCCGCAAGATTGAAGCGGACGCCGTGATCGGCGCGCTTGGCCAGCTCAACCGTCCATTCTGGCCGGACATTCCCGGTCTCGATTCATTTGCCGGGCCAAAAATGCATTCGGCCAGCTGGGACCATTCGGTCGACTTGAAGGGCAAGCGTGTGGGCGTCGTAGGTTCGGCGGCGAGCGCTGTGCAACTGATTCCGCAAGTCGCGCTTGAAGCCTCCAATGTCGGCGTGTTCCAGCGTTCGGCCAACTGGATGATTCCGCGCAACGACCGCGAGATCACGCCCGAGGAAATGGCGCTGATGGTCACGGTCCCGGAAAAGGCGGCGGAGTTTGCGGCAATCAACCGGAAAATCATCTACGAGAATGCCGACTATTTCTTCTGGCAGGCGTTCGAATGGACGCCCGAAGGGCGCGCTTTCTTCACGCGCCAGGCGACTGACCATTTGAATGCCCAGGTGCCGGATGCGGAACTGCGCAAGAAACTGACCCCCGACTATCCCGTCGGTTGCCGGCGCATCCTGATCGCGGACGATTTCTATCCGACGCTAATGCGCGACAATGTCGACCTGATCACCGACGGCATTGCCGAGATCGTGCCTGAAGGCATTCGCACCAAGGACGGCGTGCTGCACGAGTATGACATTCTTGTCTTTGCTACTGGCTTCGAAACAACCGGCTGGCATTGGTCGGTGGACGTGATCGGGCAGGGGGGTACGACGATTGAAGAGGCGTGGGCCGATGGACCCGAAGCCTATCTCGGCATCACGGTCGCCGATTTCCCGAACTTCTTTGTCCTCTACGGGCCGAACACAAATCTCGGGCACAATTCGATCACGTTCATGCTCGAGCGGCAGGTCGAATACACGATCCAGGCACTCGCCAAGCTGGACCAAGCCGGTGCGGTCGCCATGGCCCCCAAACGGGCGGTGCAGGACAAGTTCAACAAGGACCTGCAGGCGCGTCTTGGCAAGACAGTCTGGGCCGACCCGGCTTGCAACAGCTGGTACAAGACCGAAGGCGGCCGCATCACCCAGAACTGGTCTGGTCATACGCGCGCCTATGCCGATGCCGTGGCAAATGTCGATCTCAAGGACTATGACCTCGTCAAGTAGGACCAAAGCGGTACAAATCATCTGTGAAAACGGAGTCTGCCCCTTGCATTTCCGGGCAGACTCCTGCCCTTGTCGCGGCGGCTGAACACGGGAGCAGGATATGTCAGGTGTCGTCGTCGTAGGCGCCCAGTGGGGCGATGAAGGCAAGGGCAAGATTGTCGACTGGCTGTCGAGCCGGGCCGATGTCGTGGTGCGTTTCCAGGGCGGTCACAATGCCGGCCATACGCTGGTCATTGACGGCAAAGTGTTCAAGCTTGCGCTGCTGCCCTCTGGCCTCGTGCGCGGTGGCAAGCTCTCGGTCATCGGCAATGGCGTTGTCGTCGATCCGTGGCACATGCTGACGGAAATTGATGGCATCCGCGCGCAGGGCGTCGAAGTGACTTCCGAAAACCTGATCCTCGCCGACAATGCCTCGCTGATCCTTCCCTGGCACAAGGATATCGATGCGGCGCGGGAAGGGGCTCTTGGCGCCGCCCAGATCGGGACGACCAAACGTGGCATCGGCCCGGCCTATGAAGACCGCGTCGGGCGCCGTGCCATCCGCGTAGCCGATCTGGCAGACCCCGCCGCCCTCGACATGAAGATCGAGCGCCTGCTGGCCCATCACCGTCCGCTGCGCATCGGCCTCGACCTGCCGGAGCCGGATGGTGCGCAGCTGAAGGCCGACCTGCTAAAGATTGCGCCGCAGATACTCGCTTATGCCCAGCCAGTCTGGAAACTGCTCGACGAGCAGGTCCGGCGCGGCCGGCGCATCCTGTTCGAGGGCGCCCAAGGCGTGATGCTGGATGTCGACCACGGCACCTATCCGTTCGTGACATCCTCCAATGTCGTCGCTGGCAATGCCTCTGCAGGCTCAGGCGTTGGTCCGGGCGCGATATCCTACGTGCTTGGCCTCGCCAAGGCTTACACGACGCGGGTTGGGGCTGGTCCATTCCCAACGGAACTGAACGACGAAATCGGCGAGCGGCTTGGCCGCATCGGCAAGGAAGTCGGCGTGAACACCGGTCGGGCCCGCCGTTGCGGCTGGTTCGACAGCGTCATGGTCCGCCAGGCCTGCGCCACCAGCGGCGTCAACGGCCTCGCCCTGACCAAGCTCGACGTGCTCGATGGCTTCGACGAGATCAAGGTTTGCATCGCCTATCGCCTGAACGGCAAGGAAATCGACTATTACCCAGCCGGCCTGACGGACCAGGCGGCGGTCGAGCCGGTTTACGAGACGATCCCGGGCTGGAAAGGTTCGACCGCAGGCGCCCGCAGCTGGGCCGACCTGCCGGCCGAGGCGGTGAAATATGTCCGCCGCCTGGAAGAACTGGTCGGCAAGCCCTGCGCCCTGGTCTCGACCTCGCCTGAGCGGGAAGACGTCATCCTGATGCGCGACCCGTTCGAAGCCTGACTGCCGGGTTGATCCGGGTATTGATTTCAGGCCGCGGCCAGCGTTAGCTGATTTTGACGCGCGATTACTGGGAGACCCGGGATGCTTCGTTTGAAAACCTTTCTTGCCGCAGCGCTTTGTACCCTGGCTGTCGGCTGCGCCTTTGGCTCGTATGAAGCATTGATCCCGGCGGAAGATGCGGTCCTGCCGCTTGGCGCATATACTGTCGCCGAGACCTATATCCAGAATAGCGACGATCCGACTCGTTGGGACCGCTCCAGAACCGAAGGCATCGATGACGGTTATGCCATCCGCCAGGAGGCGAATGGCTATTGGCTGGACGAGGAACTCTGGCTTGTATTTGCGCGGCTTGATGACGGTTCGGACGAATTCCTGATGCAGGTTGCAACACCGGAAGAGAGTGTCGATGGCGGTTATGTCTACAATTACGCGGTCGGCAAGATCATCGGCGCGCGCCTGTTCATGAAGCTGCCTGATTGCGACGACCTGCCGATCGACACGATCAATGAACTCCAATTGGATGCTGAATGCACCCTCACATCCTATGCGGACCTGAAGCGCGTCATCGCCGAGACAAAAGGCGCCATGGCCTATACGACTTATTACCAGCTGCGCTGAACAGTTCCTACGCAGACTCCCTTAGTGACAGGGGAGGTGGCATTTGGCCTGATGGAGGCTGCAAATCATGCCACAGGAAACCACAAACCATGTCCAACACGCCTCACGAACTTGCCGCGGAATTTCCCGAAGCGACCGACAAAATCCACGAACTCAAAACGACAAATGCGCATTTCGCGCGCCTGGCTGACGAGTATCATGACGTGAATCGCCACATTCACCGGCACGAGACCGGCGTCCAGCCTGCAAGCGAAACCCACGAGACGGAGCTGCGCAAGCGTCGGCTTGTCCTCAAGGATGAGTTATACGCGATGTTGAAAGCCTGATCAGCCGTGGGTGGAAACCCGCGATTGAATCCGACCAACAAGATAACGGAAGTGCCTGCACACCCAGAGTAAGATATCGTAAAGTGTATAGTGAATAAGGTCTTTCAGGAACCGGTTCAAAAGGCCTGGAAGCATGACACTTACTGCATCGGAAAAGCCCCATCCGAGTGCCGGAGGGCGCATCTCGAGCATCCTGCGTAATACGGTCGTCGTGCATATTCTCCTGACGCTGGCATCCTTCACGCTGGCGGCAGCCGCAATCAAGTTTACGCGCGGCACCGGCGACGTTGCGGCCGTCTGGCCGGTGAATGCCGTTCTCCTGATGGTGTTGTTGAGATGGCCAAAGTCGCGCTGGCCTTCGCTGTTCGGCTGCCTCATCATCGGAAATTTTGCGGCCAACATGTATGCTGGCGATCCTTTGCTGCGTTGTGTCGTGCTGACGATGGCGAACAGTCTGGAAGTGCTGATCGTCGCGCTCATTCTCTACCGGTACTCGAACCGGACGGTCATCCAGAAGTCCGGGATAATGAGTTTGATCGGCGCCTCGGTTCTGGCATGCTCTGTATCGACACCAATTGCCGTAGCGGGCTTCGTCATGACGGGCGCGCCCGTTCCGATGCTGGATGCCATCCTGTGGTTCCTGTCTGACTTTCTCGGTTTGATTCTGTTCACCCCGCTTATCTCCGTATTGATAACCAGGAATAGCGACGACGGGCGGCAGCGGCTCAGCTGGCACTCGGCTTCGGATATGGCGCTTGTCATCGCGGTCACTTTCGCCGTGTTTTCCCAGTCGACTTATCCGCTTATGTTTCTTGTTCCGCCTGTTCTCGTGCCGATCACGTTCCGCCATGGCGTGCGCGGCGCTGCAGTAGGCTTGCTGGCAGTGACGGTCATCTCGATCGGCTTTACCGTGATGGATATGGGCCCCACCAGACTGACTGCCGGTGACGTTGTGGTTCATGTGCTCGTGCTGCAGGCGTTTCTCGCGGCCAACTCTTTCATGGCCCTGGCACTTGGCGCGTCGGTATCCCAGCGGCGTCGCCTGACCCATCGCCTGCGCCAATCCAAGCGCCGCGTCCTGGAGCGATCTGCGCGCGAAAAGGTTCTCCTGGCAGAGGCCGAAATGGCAGATGAAATCTCGCAGGTCGGCCACTGGACCCTGCATTCCGACTCGGGGGAAGTCCACTGGTCGCCGGAAGTCTATCGTATTCACGGCGTGACGCCCGAGACGTTCGATCCCATGCTGGATGGCGCGTTGGATTTCTATGTCGAAGGCGACCGCGAGCGTGTCGCGGGCCTGATCGATCAGCACATGGAAAGTGGCGATGACTGGAACTTCGAGGGGACGATCGTACGGCGCTCTGACGGAGCAGAACGCCGGGTAAGGTCGATCGCGAGATGCCAGATTGGGCCGACTGGTTCGGTCGAGCGCATTTTCGGCGTGTTCAAGGACATCACGCAGGAACACGATCTCTATACAGCCATGGCGGCAAAGGAGGAGCAGTATCGCCTCCTGGCGGAACATTCGACCGATATCGTGCTCAAGTTCGGCCTCGATGGCGTGATCAGTTACGCGTCGCCTTCGGCATCCGTGATCGCGCCTCCGGACGAGGCCATTGGCAAGCGGACGGTCGATTTCGTGGTTCCCGAAGACCGAGAGTTCGCTGTGTCGCTCACGACGGGTCTTTTCACGGGCAAGCAGGTCGACCAAAGTGTGCAGCGCGAGTTCAGGGTCCGCCTCGCTGACGGTTCCACCATCTGGCTGGAAGGCAAGCCCCAGGTCATCCGCGATGCCGACGGCAATCCGGTCGAGGTTGTGTCGACCTATCGTGATGTCAGCGAGCGTCATGAGCGCGAAAAAGCGCTGGCCGAGGCGCGCCTGCTGGCGGAGACGGCCGCGGTCGCCCGAACGGAATTCCTGTCCAACATGAGTCACGAGATTCGCACGCCATTGAATGGCGTCCTGGGTTTCACCGACATTCTCAAGACGACCGCCTTGACGGACGACCAGTTGACCTATGTCCAACGCATTTCGTCGGCAGGCCGGACGCTGCTCGACATCATCAACGACATTCTCGATTTCTCCAAGATCGATGCCGGACATATGGAGGTGGAAAACCGGCCCTTTGATCTTCGCGCGGTGACCGAGGATATCGTGAATCTGATCGCGGCGGCGCGACCGAATCCGAAGGTCAAAATCTCCTGCCATGTCGCGCCTGAGATTGCTGCAGCGGTGGTGGGGGACGAAACCCGTATTCGCCAGATCCTCACGAACATTGTCGGCAATGCGGCCAAATTCACCGAGGCTGGGCAAGTCCGATTGGACGCCAGGCTTCGGGACGGGCGGCTTTGCATAATCGTCGCCGATACCGGGCCGGGTATTCCAGCCGACAAGGTCGACCATATCTTTACCGGCTTTTCCCAGGCCGACAGCTCGATCACCCGGCGCTTCGGCGGCACCGGCCTCGGCTTGTCGATCAGCCGGTCGCTGGCATTGTTGATGGACGGTGAACTGGAGATTGTCAGCCAGGTGGGCGAGGGAACGAACGCAATCCTGACCTTGCCCTACATTCCGGACAGGCGCACAGGCCGCGTCGAAGCCCCCGACCTGGTCGAAGACCGCCGCGCGCCGGCAGCGGCGCGTATCATGGTCGTCGACGATGTCGAGATGAACCGGGCCCTGATCGAAATCGGCCTGCACAAAGCCGGGCATGAGGTGACAAGTTTCGCTTCGGCCCCAGATGCGATCCTCTCGCTGCTTGAAGGCACGCTGTATGACATCATCCTGATGGACGTGCAGATGCCGGAAATGGACGGCCTGACCGCCACCCGCCGTATCCGGGAAATGCATGGGCCTGCAGGCCGCCTTCCGATCGTGGCGCTCACGGCCAATGCACTGGCCAATCAGGCGGACGAATGTTTTGAAGCCGGGATGGACGCACATTTCGCCAAGCCTGTCGACATGGTGCGCCTGAACGGATTGATCGAACGCCTGCTGCGTAAACATGGCAAGGAAACCGCCGAGCGATCGGCCGGCGCGGATGCCAAGATTGCGGCCCTGAAGGAAGACTGCCGCCGCGATATCCTGGAGCTTCCCGGCAAGCTCGGCGCGCTGTTGCGCATCAGTTCGCCGGTGACCCGCGCGCGCGCGGTTGCGGCGCTTGCACACTCCGTGGCCGGAACGTCCGGAAGCCTGGGCTTCAAGGACGTGTCGGACGCCGCCTTCAGGCTGGAGGCCATCGCCAACGAAATTCTCGCGGGCACGCCGGTCAGGGACTCTCTGGAAGGCGCGGTCGATCGCTTCGTCAGCGTCGCCAAGGAGGCGGCCTGAGACCAATGCCTGCGACCGGGCACCCCGCCCGGTGCCCGGCATGCCTGTCTGATTGACGTGGGAACTCAGCTTGAATTGTCCCACTTTTCCAGCGCCGCGTTCAGCAGGCCCGGCAGGGCCGAGGCAATGGCGCCGAGTTCGGGGCGGAGGCGCCAGGCCGATGCCATCGGCAGGGCGACCGGTTTCGGGTCGCCGCGTTCCTGCTGCCGGGCGAGGCTGCGCGCGAGGCGTCTGGCATAGAGGTCTGGCGCTTCCAGCACTTTGTAGAGGGCGCTGACGCGCGCGAGGAAAGGCGCGGCGGGGACCGGGCCGGAGGCCCGGATACTGCCCGGAAACAGCACGGAGGCTTCGGGATCGACCTCCGGCTGCACCCTTCCCGACAGGGCAAAACGGCGCTGGGCCGGGAAGGTGATGATCTCGGTGCCCTCGGGGAGCGGCATGGGGGTGGCAGGGGTGAGGCGCGGGCGCACCGGGGCCAGTTCCAGCGCCAGCGCCATCAGGGTCAGCAGGCGCCGTACGATCACTTCCAGCTGCTTCAGCCGCCCCATTGCCTTCTGCTTCAGGCTACGCCTCAAGGTGAGCGGGCGCAGGTGGGCATTGGTCATGTTGATCACCGCCCACAGCGCCAGCCGTGCCTGTTCGAGGCCGTGTTGGATGAAGGCGGGCGCACTGCTCATGGAGGGCAGTATAGCGCGAGCGGCGTATGGGTTGGATTGGGTGGGGGAGAGAGACGCCCTTCTCCCTTGGGAGAAGGGTTGGGGATGAGGGGTAGCGGAAGTCGCGGCGAGAGCGGGGTTTGCGGGGTGTCCTGTGACCCCTCACCCCCGGCCCTTGCTCGGGCAATCGCGGTGCGATTGCTGATCCTCGCAAGCCCGAAGGGAGAGGGGGGCGGGAGGCGAGTTCCTTTCTCCGATGGCATGAGGCCCCGGCTTTCGCCGGGACTTCGGATTTTGGGGCGGCGACTCGGCAAGCCGCCCCTGCCTGCGCAGGAGGTGCGAGCCGCCTGGTAGGGAAGGACCGGCCTAAGCCTGCCCTGTCACCGCCAGCACGTCTTCGACTGTCCGCAGGCCGGGTTTCGGGCTGGTGACGAGGACGGCCATGTTGCCGGGCAGGTGCTTGTTGTCGAGCATCTTGTCGTGGGCCGCCGGAATCTGGTCCCACGGGAAGACTTCCGACATGCCGGGATCGATACGCCGGTTGATGACCAGCTGGTTCGCGGCGCTCGCCTGTTTCAGGTGGGCGAAGTGGCTGCCCTGTACGCGCTTCTGGCGCATCCAGAGGAAGCGGGCGTCCATGGTGAGGTTGAAGCCGGTCGTGCCGGCGCAGATGACGACCATGCCGCCGCGCTTGACTACGAAGACCGAGACCGGGAACGTGCTTTCGCCCGGATGTTCGAACACGATGTCGACATCCTGCTTGTTGGTGATTTCCCAGATGGCTTTGCCGAACTTGCGCGATTCCTTCATGTAGTCGCCGAATTCCGGCCCGTTAACCGTGGGCAGCTGGCCCCAGCAATTGAAGTTCTTGCGGTTGAGCACACCCTTGGCGCCGAGGCCGAGGACGTGATCAATCTTGTCATCGCTGGAGACGACGCCGATGGCATTGGCGCCGGTCACCGCACAGAGCTGGACGCCGAAACTGCCAAGTCCGCCCGAGGCGCCCCAGACGAGCACATTGTCGGCCGGCTTCACGATGTGCGGGCGGTGGCCGAACAGCATGCGATAGGCGGTTGCCAGCGTCAGCATGTAGCAGGCGCTTTCTTCCCAGGTCAGGTGTTTCGGGCGCGGCATGCACTGGCGGGCCTGGACGCGGCAGAACTGGGCGAAGGAACCGTCTGGCGTCTCATAGCCCCAGATGCGCTGGGACGGCGAGAACATCGGGTCGCCGCCATTGCACTCCTCGTCGTCGCCATCATCCTGGTTGCAGTGGATGACGACTTCGTCGCCGGGCTTCACGCGGGTGACCTTGCGGCCCACGGCCCAGACGATGCCGGCGGCATCGGACCCGGCAATGTGATAGTCCTGTTTGTGGATGTCGAACGGCGAGACCGGCTCGCCGAGACCGGCCCAGATGCCGTTATAGTTGACGCCTGCCGCCATCACGAGGACGAGGACTTCGTCGGAATCGATGTCGGGCACGGGGACCTGTTCGAGCTGCATCGCGGTCGACGGACGACCGTGGCGCTCGCGGCGGATGGCCCACGCGTGCATCATTTTCGGGACGTGGAATTCCGGTGGAATCTCGCCCAGTGCGTAAATGTCTTTCTGTTCTCTGCCCATAATTGAAATACCAATCCTCCAAATTCTCTTCAGGGGACCGTGTGCGCACGTTTATTGCGTGTCTTCACAAAGCCCCCGGGTCGCGGCACCTTGGCTTCACGCCCGCAAGGATGCAAGGCATTTGTTGCGGCGCACAATAACGCAACCTCACAAGCGTGACAAAAATGACAATATGCACCACGGCCTACCTCAATGGCGCCTTCTGTTCTGCAGCAGACGCTCGGATATCGCCCTTTGACCGGGGTTTCCTGTTTGCCCATGCGGCCTATGAAGTGACGGCTGTTTATGACGGGCACCTCGTCGATTTCGGGGGCCATATGTCGCGCCTCGCCCGTACGCTGGCGGGAATTGGCATTCCGGCCCCCCTGTCGGGGGAAGGCTGGGGCAAGATTCATCGCGACCTGATCGAGTATAACAAACTGACCGAAGGCCTGATCTATTTGCAGGTCACGGCGGGGGCCTATGGCCTGCGCGACTTCGCCGGGCCTGACGAATTCGAGCCGACCGTGTTCCTGTATGCTGACGCCCGTCCGCTGATCGGCGAGACGGCGCGCGATGGCATCAAGGCGATCTTCCTCGACGATACGCGCTGGAAACGGCGCGACATGAAGACGACGCAACTGCTGTCGCAGGCGCTGGCCTATCGCACGGCGCGCGAGGCCGGCGCCGACACGGCGTTCATGGTGGAGGACGGGTTCGTGACCGAGGCTGCCTCGGCCAATGCCTGGATTGTGGATGGCGAGGGACAGCTAGTGACGCGGGACCTGTCGCCATCCATCCTGCCGGGCATCACGCGGGCCGGTGTGCTGGACCTGCTCGAAGGCTCAGGGCTGCACCTCGTGGAGCGGGCTTTCACGCCTGACGAGGCGCTGGGCGCGAAGGAGGCGTTCACGTCGTCTGCGGGAGCGATGATCGCGCCGGTGATTGCGATCGACGGCAAGGTGATCGGCAGCGGCAAGCCCGGGCCGGTAACGCGCCAGATCCAGAGGCTGTATTATCAGGCGATGGGCGCCGACGTCGCGGCAGTGGCGCCCTGGACGATGGGCTGAAGTACGGGGTGGCGCGCGGACAGGACAGCGCGGGCCTTGAGGGTGAGGATCGTTCCGGCGAGCACGATGGTCACCAGGTTCGACAGGATGACCGGCAGGCTGGCAATCAGGATGCCATAGGCGAGCCAGGCGGCGATGCCGGTGGTGAACAGCACGTACATGACGAGGGAGATGCCGCCGGTTTCGCGGGTGCGCAGGATGTGAACGGCCTGCGGCACGAACGAGACCGTGGTCAGGATTGCCGCTAAAAATCCAATGAATTCAGTCATCTGAAGTGTGCTCCGCCAGATTCCCGGCGGTATATACATCAGGTCTGCGTCAGCGGCGAGGGGAAGAATCAGGCCCTGATTCGGGGTCGTAGAACTCGCCCTCGATGATCTCGCCATCTGCAATACCCGCATCAGGATTGGCCTCACGGAACGATGCGTTCAGGGTGGACAGCACGCTGCTGACTTCGGTTGTCGCGAGCCGGGCGCTGATTGCATTGGCAGCGAGGGCAAACCCGGTGACGCCGACAAGGATGGCCACGTCTTCAAGGCCAAGGCCGCGCGCGAGGGACGTGTCGCGGAACAGGGCGAGAATGCCCAGAAGGACAATGAACAGGCCGGCGAGGCCGCCAAGGCGCACGGCGAAACCGGGCAGGAGGCCAGCCAGCGTGAGCGGGGCGACCGTCCCGGTGAGGCGGGCGAGACGGATACGTTCGATGAGGCTGACGCTGACCATGGCGGCGGCCAGCAGCGCGATCATCAAGGCGCTGCGCTGCATCAGGGCGACCAGGACGACGCCGAACGGGAAGGCGAGCAGGGTGGCGAGGCGCAGGGACAGGGCCGTCTGGAGGGGGGAAGATGGCGGGGTCAGGAGGGCGTATCCGGGGGATGGCAAGGGTGTGGCGGGTGTGTTCCGATGTGGCCATGCATGCGGGCCAGCACAAGGGCGCGGTCTGACGCTTGCGCTCCGGACCGCCACACGGCATGTTGCGCCGCAACAATAAAAGGGGAGCCCCGGCATGGCCGACACACAAAAGCCGATCCAGCACGCGCCTGACCGGCCATGGATTTTCCGCACCTATGCGGGCCACTCAACGGCGCAGAAATCCAACGAACTCTACCGGGGCAATTTGGCCAAGGGCCAGACGGGCCTGTCCATCGCCTTCGACCTGCCGACGCAGACCGCCTATGACGCCGACCATATCCTGGCGCGCGGCGAAGTGGGCAAGGTCGGCGTGCCGGTCAAGCATATGGGCGACATGGCGCTATTGTTCGACCAGCTGCCGCTGGAAGAGATGAACACGTCGATGACGATCAATGCCCCGGCAGCCTGGATGCTGGCGATGTATGTGGCGCTGGCCGACGAGCGCGGCGACGACCGACACAAGCTGCGCGGCACGACGCAGAACGATATCGTCAAGGAATACCTGTCACGCGGCACCTATGTGTTCCCGCCGGAACCCTCGATGCGGCTGATCTCGGACATGGTGAGCTGGTGCTATACTGAAGTGCCCAAGTGGAATCCGATGAATGTCTGCTCCTATCACCTGCAGGAAGCGGGCGCGACGCCGGAACAGGAGCTGGCCTATGCACTGGCGACGGCCATTGCCGTGCTCGACCGGGTGAAAGCCGGCGGGCAAGTTCCGGAATCAGACTTTGAAACCGTGTTCGGGCGGATTTCCTTCTTCGTGAATGCCGGCGTGCGTTTCGTTACGGAACTCTGTAAGATGCGCGCCTTCGTGGACCTGTGGGAAGAGATCGGCCGGGAACGTTATGGCGTGACCGACCCGAAGGCGCTGCTGTTCCGCTACGGCGTGCAGGTGAATTCGCTGGGACTGACCGAGCCGCAGCCGGAGAACAATGTCTATCGCATCCTGATCGAGGCGCTGGCAGTGACCCTGTCGAAGCGGGCCCGCTGCCGCGCGCTGCAATTGCCGGCCTGGAACGAGGCCATGGGCCTGCCGCGTCCATGGGACCAGCAATGGAGCCTGCGCCTGCAGCAAATCCTGGCCTACGAGACGGACCTGCTGGAATTCGAGGACATTTTCGACGGCAGCCATGTGATCGACGGCAAGACCGAGGAATTGAAGAACAAGGCCCGCGCCACGCTGGCTGAGATCGACGCGCTCGGCGGGGCAACCAATGCCATCACCCATATGAAGGAAAGCCTTGTCGGCGCGCATATCGACCGGATCAAGGCGATCGAGAACGGCTCTCTGAGCGTGGTCGGCGTGAACAAATACACGTCGACCGAGGAAAGCCCGCTGGGCGTCGGCGACGGTGCGATCATGACGGTCGATCCGGCCGAAGAGACCGCGCAGGTGCGCGACCTGAAAGCGTGGCGCGCAAAGCGGGACCCGGCCGCGGTCGAGGCGGCGCTGGCGAACCTGAAAGCGGCGGCGGCAAGCGACGTGAATATCATGGAGCCCTCGATTGCCTGCGCCAAGGCAGGCGTGACGACGGGCGAATGGGGCACGGCGATGCGAGACGTGTTCGGCGAATTCCGTGCACCGACGGGCGTGGCCATGGTTATCAGCGGCGACGGCGACGAAGAGATTGCGGCGGTAAAAGCCGATGTCGACCGCGTCTCGGAGGCGCTGGGACGGCGGCTCACCTATGTGCTCGGCAAGCCGGGACTCGACGGGCATTCGAACGGCGCCGAACAGATTGCCGCGCGCGGGCGCGAAGTGGGCATGGATGTCGTGTATGAAGGCATTCGCTTCACGCCGGCCGAGATCGCGGCGCAAGCCAAGGCGGCCAAGGCGCATGTCATCGGGCTTTCCATCCTGTCAGGCAGCCATCTCGACCTCGTGCGCGAGACGATAGCCGAGATGCGCAAGCAGGGGCTGGAGAACGTGCCGCTGGTTGTCGGTGGCATCATCCCGCCGGAAGATGCAAGGGCGCTGCGCCAGATGGGCGTTGCGCGCATCTACACGCCGAAGGACTTCAAGATCACGGGCATCATGGGCGACGTGGTGAAAGTGGCCGAGAAGGCCTGGCTGGCGACGGCCTAGCTTTGCAGCTTTCTGCTGCTGGACGGGACCGCACAAGCTGGCTAAGGGCGCGCATTCTTGCAATGCAGCCTGAGCGGGAGCCGGCATGGGACAGTTTGAACTCGGTTGGGAAGAATGGCTGGCGTTGCCGGACCTCGGCCTGCCTGCGATCAAGGCCAAGGTGGACACCGGCGCCAAGACATCGGCGCTGCATGCCAGCGTGATCGAGCCGTTCGGGCCGAACACAAAACCGCAGGTGCGGTTCCTGATCCAGCCGAACCCGGCCGATCCGAGCCTCGAGATTACCTGCTCGGCGCGGGTGATCGACCGGCGCGAGGTGACGAGTTCGAACGGCGAAACCGAGTTGCGTTACGTGATCGAGACAGAGGCCGAGATGGGCGGGCGGCGCTGGCCGATCCAGCTGACGCTGACAAACCGCGAGAACATGACCTACCGCATGCTGTTCGGGCGCGGCGCGATCCAGCCGGACATGATCGTCAACCCGAATGCGTCCTTCAGCCAGCCCGTACTGGACTATGCAGGCTATTCCGGACTGCCCAGGCGTACGCCGGTCAAGCGGCCCCTGCGGATCGCGTTGCTGACACGCGAGCCGGACAATTATTCGTCCAAACGCCTGTTGGAGGCTGCCGAGGCGCGCGGCCACGTGCTGGAGATGATCGATACGGCGCGCTGTTACATGCAGATCGGCACGCTGGATCCGGAAGTGCATTATGACGGCAAGGCGCTGGCGCGCTTCGACGCCGTGATCCCGCGCATCGGTGCGTCGATCACGGACTATGGCATGGCGGTGCTGCGCCAGTTCACCAATACCGGCGCGTTCTGCCTGAACGGGGCAGGGGCGATCGGACGGTCACGCGACAAGCTCCTGGCCCATCAATTGCTGGCCCGCGCAAAGATCGGCATGCCGATCACCGCCTTTGCGCACAGCCCGAAGGATACGAAAGACCTGATCTCGCTGGCGGGTGGCGCGCCGGTCGTGGTCAAGCTGCTGTCGTCAACACAGGGCAAGGGCGTTGTACTGGCCGAAACGCGCAAGGCCGCCGAGAGCCTGGTCGATGCGTTCCGGGGTCTGGATGCGAACTTCCTGGTGCAGGAATTCGTGCAGGAGGCGGCCGGCGCCGACACGCGCTGTTTCGTCATCGGCAACAAGGTGGTCGGCGGCATGAAACGCCAGGCGGCCAAGGGCGAGTTCCGCTCGAACCTGCACAGGGGCGGCACGGCAAGCGCCGTGAAACTGTCACGCGCCGAGCGGGACGTCGCGCGCGACGCGGCCAAGGTCCTGGGCCTGCGAGTAGCGGGCGTGGACCTGCTGAAGACTGACGAGGGACCGAAAGTTCTGGAAGTGAATTCCTCCCCCGGGCTGCAGGGCATCGAGAATGCGACCGGCAAGGATATTGCCGGCATGATCATCGAACATCTTGAACGTCAGGTGCGCCCGCTCGCCAAGGTGCGCGAGACAGGCGCGAAAACGCGCCGCCGGGTCAGCGCGAGCTGAACAGCTTGCCCTGCTCGGTGATGAGGATGATCACGAGCGATGTCAGGCCGAGGCACATGAAGCCCAACGTGATCGGAATGGTCGAGCCATTATACTGGCTGGAAATGGCCATGCCGATCAAGCTGGAGACGGTTGTCGTGGCAAAGCCGTAGGCGGCTGACGCCGTGCCCGCGATGCTGCCGAGCGGCTCCATGGCGAGCGCGCTGAAATTCGATCCCATCAGGCCGAAGCACCCGAAGCAAAGCGCGAACAGCGGGAAGAACATGTAGAGGCTCTCTCCGAGGAAGTAGGACAGCGCCGAGAGCAGGCCGGAAACGATCGTGAAGGTGAACAGGGCCGTCTGGCTGATCCGGCGCATGCCGACTTTCTCGACAATGCGCGAGTTCAGGAAATTGGCGCAGGCGAGCGTGCCCGCGATCCCGGCGAACCAGAGCGCAAAGGTTTCCTTCTGGTCGAAGACTTCCCGGAAGATCTGTTCCGATGAGGCGATGAAAGAGAACAGCGCCCCGAAGATGATCCCGGAGGCGCACATGTATCCGAAGGTGACCCGTGATTTGACGATCTGGCCATAAGCGCGGAACACCTGGCGGGCATTGAGCGGCTGGCGCGCCGGTTCCGGCAGCGTTTCGGGAAGGCGCAACCAGGTCCAGACCAGCATGATGATGCCGAACAGGGCGAGGACCAGGAAGGTGGCTTCCCATGGCGCAACGAACAGGATGATCTGGCCGAGACCCGGCGCGAGGATGGGCACGACCATGAAGATGGTCATCACCAGCGACATGAAGCGTGCCATCTGGCGGCCGGCAAAGAGGTCGCGCACGACCGACACGGCGACAAGCCGACCACCGGACGCAAACACGCCCTGCAGGAAGCGCATGATCAGGAGGGCCTGGAAATCACGCATGACGACACAGGCAAAGGCGGTGACGATATAACCCGTGATCGCGACGAAGAGGGGACCGCGCCGGCCGAAACGGTCGGAGATCGGTCCCCACACGATTTGCGGTGCGCCAAAGCCGAGCACGTAGGAGAAGATGATCATCTGCTGGCGGTTGTCGCTCTCCATGCCGGCCGCGGTGAGCCCGACGGCGTGGGCGATCTCGTTGAGTGCAGGCAGCATGATGTCGATGCCGAAGGCATTGAGCGCCATCAGGCCGGCAATCATGACGACAAGTTCGCTGCGCCCCGGCACCGGGCGCTTCGCGCCGGGCAGGATTCCGGAAGGTGGAATGGCGGAGGGTTCGGTGTCAGCCATCGGCCCGCCTTTCCTGTCAGGTGCGGTGTGGGGAAGCCTTCCTATCTGGGCCAAGCCTTGCCGCTTGCCTAGGGGCGAGACCTTGAAAAAACGAGCTGTTGCAAAAACGCCGCCCTTGCAGGGCGGCGTTTGAAGACGGAGAGCAACCGGATCAGGCTTCTGGGCGCTGGATCTGGCTGCCGAGATTGAAGATCACCTGGTCGGCGTCGAAATAGGCCGGGTCATCCGGTTTCGGGCCCTTGCCCATGATGATTTCGGCTGACGCCACATAGCTGGTGATTTCGCGGTATTCCTGCGGACCGTCCCAGAAGGGGTCGTAATAGCCGAAGCGGGACGCGTAGAACGAGCGCGGGTAGGCCCAGCGCCGGTAGGGGTCATAGAAGTAGGACGCGCGCGGACCGAAATAACGATAGTCGAGATAGAAATTGTCGTAGAAAGGCGAATAGCCTGTTCCGGTCGGCACGACGCGGCTGTCGGCATCGGTGGCCCTGTGCACGACGCGGAAATGGTCAAAGCCATTCTGCTTGGTGAGCTCGGCCGCACGATAGAGCATGTAGGTCTCCACCGTCTTGCGGTCTGTCAGGCTGTTGCCTGCAAACTGGACATGGAAACGGTTGGACTCGATTTGCTGTTCGGAATAGCCGCGCTCGGTGTCGAGCGCCGCCTGGTAGGGCGTGGCTGTCGTGCACGCCACGAGCATGGCGAGCGCTGCAAATCCGGCGGCGATCCTGAATATGGGCATGGGACGTTCCTCCTGAGGACATCTGTTTCGCTAAGTTTAGGTCCATCGTCATGGAACGCCAATCGATTAGCGCGGTTTCCGGCTGTCACTTTTGTCATATGACAATCACGATTTCGCGAACTAGCCTCGGGAACGGAGCCAATCGCCAAAGCAACGAAGTGACGGCCAGACATGAAAACACGCGGTATTCGACTATTCAGGCAGGCACTGGTCTGGGCCCCCGTTGTCCTGGCGGCGTGTGGTGGAGGCAGCGACGGCGGATCGCCACCGGTCAACCTGGCGCCGATCTTCTCATCCTCGGCGCAGGTGACGGTCGACGAGAATACGAGTGGCACGCTCTACACTTTTGCAGCGTCTGATCCTGACGGAAACAGCGTGACGATCTCGATCGTTCCGGGTGGCGACGAGGCGGCGTTCGATATCGACATTCCATCGCGTACCATACGGGTGTCGACTCCGCTCGACTTCGAGGCGCCCGCTGACGCGAACGGTGACAATGTCTACGAGGTCACGCTGGAGGCGCGCGACCCCGGCGGGCTGTCAGCGCGGCTGAACCTGCAGATCACGGTGCGTGACGTGTTCGAGGACCTGATGCTGACGCGTGTCGGCGCCGGGTTTTCCCAGCCGCTCTACCTGGCCGGATTGCCGGGCACGGCGCAGGTGATCGTCCTGGAGAAACAGGGCCGCATACGCATTCTCGATCCGCAGACAGGCACGATCGACCCAGTCGATTTTCTCGACGTGTCCGGCGAGACGACTGCGGCGGGCGAAGGCGGCTTGCTGGGGATTGCCTTTTCGCCGGATTTTGCCACGGACGGAACCTTCTACATCAACATGACGAACCTGTCGGGCGATACGGAAGTCCGTCGCTACGAGATGTTTTCCGGATCGGCGACACAAGCCGATCCGTCCACGGCAGACGTGATCCTGACCTTTGCCCAACCGGCGACCAATCATAATGGCGGATGGATAGGCTTTGCCGCCGACGGGCTGCTGTTCGTCGCGACAGGGGATGGCGGCGGAAGCGGCGACCCGAACGAAAATGCTCAGGACCCGAATTCCCTGCTGGGGAAGATGCTGCGGATCGATGTCAGCGGTGACGACTATCCGGCGGACACGTCGCGTGACTATGCGATACCGCCGGGCAATGCGTTTTCTGCCGCCGCCGGACGCGAGGAAATTTTTGCGCTGGGCCTGCGCAATCCGTGGCGGGCGAGCTTTGACCGGGTGACTGGCGACCTGTTCATCGGCGATGTGGGGCAGAACGCAGTCGAGGAAATCGACCGCCTGCGCATGAGTGATGCCGGCACAAATTTTGGCTGGGACGACCAGGAAGGGACTCAGGATTTTGAAGCGCCCGACAGCGCGGGGCTGACCGATCCGGTCGCCGAATATGTGCATGGCGACGGGCCGGCACGGGGCGAGTCGATCACCGGCGGCTATGTCTATCGCGGCAATATCGAACGGATCAAAGACGCCTATGTCTTTGCCGATTTCGTGATCGGCAATATCTGGGCTGTCCCGGTGGACAACCTGGTGATTGGCCAGACCGTGTCCGCGGGCAATTTCGACCGGCTGAATCCCTCGCTCGTGCCCGATGCCGGTACATTGGCGAGCATTGCCAGCTTTGGCGAAGACAATGACGGCAATCTCTACATTATCTCCATTATCGGCGACGTGTTCCGGATCGACAGCCGTCCCTGAACCTTTTCACGGCAAAGAAAAAGGGCGGCCCTGCGGGCCGCCCTGAATCTGTTTTGCCGTCCGGATATCCGGATCAGGCGGCCTTGTAGCCGATGACGGCTTTCACTTCGAGGAATTCCTCGAAGCCGAGTTCGCCCCATTCGCGGCCATTGCCGGACTGGCCGTAGCCGCCGAACGGTGCCGTGAAGTCCGGGCTTGCGCCATTGACGAGAATCTGGCCGGCGCGGATGCGGTTGGCCACTTCATGGGCTTCCTTGTCCGGGCCCTGAACATAGCCAGCGAGTCCGTAGACGGTATCGTTCGCCATTTCGATGGCGTCCTCCACGGTGTCATAAGGCAGGATGCAGAGCACCGGGCCAAAGATTTCCTCGCGCGCGATGGTCATCTGGTTGGTGACGTTCGCAAACACGGTCGGGCGGGTGAAGTAGCCCTTGTTGAAGCCCTCGGGGCGACCTGGTCCGCCGGCAACGAGCGTGGCGCCTTCCTTGATGCCGGTCTCGATCAGGTCCTGCACCTTCTGGAACTGGTTACCGTTCGAGATCGGGCCGATGGCGCCGGGCGTCGCTTCGCCGGGCATCATGACCTTGACCAATTCAGCGGCGGCCTTGGCGATGGCAATGGCCTCATCCTGCTGGCCCTTCTGGACGAACATGCGCGACGGGGCATTACAGGACTGGCCGGTATTGGTCATCATCTGCATGACGCCGCCTGCAACAGCCTTTTTCAGGTCGGCGGTGGGCAGGACGATGTTCGGCGACTTGCCACCGAGTTCCTGGGCCACGCGCTTGACGGTCGGGGCTGCAGCCTGCGCGACGAGCACGCCTGCGCGGGTCGAACCGGTGAAGCTCATCATGTCGACATCGGGATGGGCCGACAGAACGGCACCGACATTCGGGCCGTCGCCGTTGACGAGGTTGAACACGCCTTTCGGCACGCCGGCTTCATGCAGGATTTCGGCGAAGATCAGCGCATCGAGCGGCGCGATTTCAGATGGCTTGAGGACCATGGTGCAACCGGCTGCGAGGGCTGGCGCAACCTTGCAGGCGATCTGGTTGAGGGGCCAGTTCCATGGCGTGATGAAACCGCAGACGCCGATTGGCTCCTTGCGCAGCAGGGTCGTGCCTTTCAGCTCTTCCCACTCATAGGCCCGAAGGATGGCAGCCGTTGTGGCAAAATGGCCCATGCCGGCAGGAACCTGCGCAGCGTTGGCGAGCCACATCGGGGCGCCCATTTCGTCGGAGATGGCGCTGGCCAGTTCCGGCATGCGCTTCTGGATGCCGGCCGTGATCTTGTCGAGCAGGTCGGCGCGGTATTCGACGGTGGTTTGCGAGAAGGACGGGAACGCGGCCTTGGCGGCGGCGACGGCCTTGTCGACATCGGCTTTCGAGCCGAGCGAGATGCGCGCAAAGGGCTCTTCGGTGGCCGGATTCTCGACGTCGAGCGTGCGGGGCTCCACCGGGTCGACCCACTCACCATTGATGTAAAATTTGAGATAGTCTTTCATGGGCCGGAGCCTCCCTTTGATGCCTATGGTTCTTGCCCGACTATAGGTGACGCACGCGTCACCGGCAAGTCCTGACGCAAAGGAAATCTGGGGTGTAACAGGGAATTCATCAAGGACAGGCGCAGGCCTATCGCTTCATGCCGCCCAGGATGCCACGCAATATGTATCGGGTGAATTCGCGCGTGGCGGTGCGGGCCGCCTGCTTTCCGGCCGCTTCGAGCGGTGTCTGGCGCCGGGACCGGGTGGACCTCGTACGGGATTTCTTCTTTTCGAGCGCGGCCTTGGCCTTGGCTTCCTTCGCGGCCAGTTTTTCAGCCTGTTCGGCAGCCTCGGCTTCCTTTTCCTCAAGGATTTCGTAGGCGGACTCGCGGTCGATGGCCTCTTCATACTTGCCGGCAAAGGGGCTGGACTTCTGAACCGCTGCGCGTTCGGCAGGTGTCGCCGGGCCGAGCCGTGATGATGGCGGGCGGATCATCGTGCGCTGGACCATGGACGGCGCGCTCTTGGTGTCGAGCGTCGAGACGAGAGCCTCGCCGGTGCCGAGCTGGGTGATGACTTCCTCGGTGTCGAAGGCCGGGTTGGGCCGGAAGGAGTCGGCGGCGGCGCGCACGCCCTTGCGTTCGGCCGGTGTATAGGCACGCAGGGCGTGCTGCATGCGGTTGCCGAGCTGGGCCAGCACGCTTTCGGGCAGGTCGCGCGGGTTCTGGGTGACGAAGAAGACGCCGACGCCCTTCGAGCGGATGAGGCGGACGACCTGTTCGATCTTCTGCATCAGGGCGGGCGGCGCGTCGTTGAACAGGAGGTGGGCCTCGTCGAAGAAGAAGACGAGCTTTGGTTTGTCCGGGTCGCCGACTTCCGGGAGGCGCTCGAACAGTTCCGACAATAACCAGAGGAGGAAGGTGGAATAGAGTTTCGGGCTGTTGATCAGCCTGGTAGCGTCGAGGACGTTGATGTAGCCGCGCCCGTCCTGGGTCGTACGCATCAGGTCGTTCAGTTCCAGCGCGGGCTCGCCGAAGAAATGCTCGGCGCCCTCGCGTTCGAGTACGAGGAGGTTTCGCTGGACCGCGCCGAGCGAGGCAGCGGCGACATTGCCGTATTCCTGGCTGATCTCGTCGCGCACATCCTTCTGGGACAAGTGGACCAGCAGTTTGCGCAGGTCTTTCAGGTCGAGCAGCAGGAGGCCGTTATCATCGGCGTATTCGAACGCGATGTTGAGCACGCCTTCCTGGGCATCCGTCAGGCCCATCAGGCGTGACAGGAGGAGGGGGCCCATTTCCGAAATCGTGGCGCGGATCGGGTGTCCGTTCTCACCGAACACATCCCAGAAAATGGTAGGGGCGGCACCATAGCCGAAATCATCGAGGCCGATCAGGTTGGCGCGCGCGACCAGTTTTTCGTGCAACTTATGGTTGGAACTTCCGGGAACACAGATGCCTGAGAGGTCGCCCTTCACGTCGGCGCAAAAGACCGGGACACCCGCATCGGAGAAGCCCTGGGCGAGGATCTGCAGGGTCACGGTCTTGCCGGTGCCGGTCGCACCGGCGACGAGGCCATGACGGTTGGCCACTTTCAGCAGCAATTCCTGAGCGGTGTTCGGCGTACCGGACCCGTCTGCGTCTGCGCCACCGATAAAAAGTGAATCCGTCATACTGGCCAAATCTCCCCTGATGCCGCCGGAACGCTAGTGATTTCACAGGATTCGGCAAGGGGGCGACTGAGCTTGGCATCTGGTGTGCAAAAGCAGGTGCAAGCATATCTTGACGCAGGGCGAGGCTGCTTCCACCCTGTGTCAGCTTCTGGGGAGGCTGTATGGACCGCGCAACCAAGACCGGCATCTGGATCATCGCCACGGGCGTGATCGTGGCCTTCCTCTACGTTGGACGCGGCATTCTGGCGACATTCGCGATGGCCGTGTTCCTGTTCCTCGTGATCGAGGGCTTTGCCACCGTGATCGACAACTGGTCGCGTACAATGCGCCGCGGCGCCGCCCGGGGTATTGCGGTCCTGACCGTGCTTGGCGGCTTTGTCGGCTTCATCGCGCTGATGGCCCATGGCATGTCGCAGTTCGGGCGCGACGCGGCCGAGTATGAAGAAAAGATCAACGCACTGATTCGCGACGCCTATGGCCTGGTCAATATGAGCGATGCGCCGACACTGACCCATCTGCTGTTCAATGCCCAGGGGCAGAAATTCTTCGCGACGATTGCAAATGCGACAGGCGACCTGTCGGGCGACCTGGTCGTGATTTTCATCTATGTCGCCTTCCTGTTCATCGCCCAGTCGGGCTGGACCAAGAAGCTGGACAATATCTTTCCCGAGTTCGAACAGCGGGGGCAGGTTCGCGAGATCGGCGATGAGGCGCGCCGCAGCATCGAGACATATCTCTGGACCCAGACGGTTATTTCGGCGCTGATAACGGCGTTGAGCTATGTGTCCCTTCTGCTGCTCGGCGTGCAAAATGCGCTGTTCCTGTCGGCGCTCATCTTCGTGCTGAACTATATCCCGACCGTCGGATCGATCGTGGCGGCGCTGGTGCCGCCCCTCTTCGCCCTTGTCCAACCCGAAGTGCCGGCCTGGATTCCGGGCGCGTCTCCGCAGGATACCTATATCTACGCTGCCATCGTGTTTGGCGTCGTCAGTTTCTGGCAATTCTCGATCGGGAATTTCATCCAGCCGCGGATGATGGGGGAATCCCTGAATCTTTCTTCTCTCGTGGTTTTGCTGGCGCTCGCGATCTGGGGAGTCCTGTGGGGTATTCCCGGCATGTTCCTGTCGGCACCGCTGACTGTGTTGATGATGATACTGTTTGCGCAATCAGACGGCACGCGGTGGATCGCGATCCTCCTGTCGTCGGACGGAAATCCGCAAGGAAAGGGCGGGCAAAAGGTTGCAGTTGCAACTGCCAAAGATCATGGCGAAAGCATTTGAAATGTGGCATTCCGCAAAATCGTGAAAGTAGAATTTTCAGGTCAGTGAATTCTTCAGGATTTGGAAAGTAATTTTGCCACCGGTTTTCCCTGCTTTCCTGTAGCAGGGCTCAATTACAAGATCAGGCCTCCGCGTGCGTCCCCCCACCCAGCCTGCGGAACGCCTGTAGGGCCCGTCGGACACGTCCCCGTTCGGCGGGCCCGCCTATATTCGGGCGGGCACTTCGGCCAGCTAATCAGTTTCAATTGAAACAAGCCATTGTAGGGCCTCACGGCGCACGGTAAACCGGACCGAGTTTCCGCAATCGCCGAGCGAGCCATTTCACATGTCCCCACCGCTTTCCAAGGCAGACCCGCTTCAGCAAGTACTGGCGCAGGTCAAACAGGAATCCCGCAATGAAGACCTGACCGGCCTGACCGAGGGCGACGTCCGCAAGCTGACGACGGGCCTGTGGAAATGGGCCAGCAGCGTTGCGCCGGACGTGCAGGACGCGCGTGTCCTGATCGCGCCGGAAGGGGAAAGCGCTCCCCTGCAACGGACGGTGCTCGAGGCGGTCGGTCCGGACATGCCGTTCCTGGTCAATTCGCTCCTGGGCGAGTGCGCGGCCGCCGGACATGAGGTCAAGACCCTGTTCCACCCGATCGTGAACATGGATGACGGCCGCTGTGTTTCCGTCATCCAGATCCACTTGCCGCTGATGACAGACGCCGAGGCAAAAAAGCTGGTCCAGGGCGTACGCAAGACGCAGGACTCGACCCGAGAAGTGGTCGGCGACTTCGAGCCAATGAAGGCGCGCATGAAGGCTGAGATCGAGGGCATCTCGCATCTCAAGAATCACGCTGAAGACGACATGCGCGAAACGATCGCTTTCCTCGAGTGGCTGCTTGAAGATCATTTCGTCTTCCTCGGTTGCCGCGAATACCATTTCGAGACGGATGCGAAGGGCAAAGTGTTGCCCGAAGAGCCGATCATGATCGAAGGTTCCAATCTCGGCATCCTGCGCGACGAGCAGTTGAACGTGCTGTCCCGCGATAGCGAACCACTTGTCCTGACGCCTGAAATCAGCGAGCTGCTGGCTGAACCTTTCCCCATGTTCGTTGCGAAATCGACGCTGGTCAGCCGTGTGCACCGCCGGGTCAACTGCGACTATATCGGCATCAAGAAGTATGATGCCGATGGCAAGGTGAACGGGGAAGTGCGTTTCCTCGGCCTGTTTACCGCTGAAGCCTATGACGAGACGGCGCGGTCGATCCCGTTCGTTCGCCGGCGGGTCAAGAAAGTGATCGAAGCGTCCGGCGCGGCACCGGGGGGCCACACAGAGAAGACCGTCGCCAACCTGCTTGAAACCTGGCCGCGCGACGAATTGTTCCAAACCCATTCCCGGTTCCTGGCACCGATGATTGTCGGCGCATTGCACCTGGTGGGGCGCCCGCGCACGCGCGTGTTCCTGCGTCGCGACGAATTCGACCGGTTCGTGACCGCTATCGTGTTTGTGCCGCGTGAGGCCTATGACACCGCGCTGCGCCTGCGCATCGCGGACGTCCTGACGCGCGCCTATGCGGGGACACTGGTGAAGTTCCAGCCCTATTTCGACACCGGGCCGCTGGCGCGCGTGCATTTCGAAATCTCGATTGACCGCAATCATCCCCAGCCCGATCCGGACGAGCTGGAACGTGAAATTGCCGAACTCGCCCGGACCTGGGACCAGGGATTCCGGCAGGCCCTGATGGCAAGCCCGCTGGCCGAAGCAGACCGGGAAGGCGCACGTGCCTTTATTGGTGCCTTCAATGCAGCCTACCGAGAAGCATTCCCGCCAGAAGAGGCGCTGCGCGACGTCACTGCCATGGCGGGCCTGCATTTCAATACGCCCATACTTGCCCGCGCCTTCCGGTCGGACGGCGACGATGGCGACAAGATACGCGTGAAGATCTATGCCCGCGAGGGTGCTATTCCGTTGTCACGATGTGTCCCGGTGTTCGAGCATATGGGCCTGTTCGTGAATTTCGAAACGGGCTATCCGATCCGGCCATCCGAGAAACCGGCAGCAGACGCGCCGGAGATATATTGGGTCCATTCGCTGTCGATGCGGTCTGTGGGCGGGGAAACCGTCGACCTGGACGCACTGGCCAAAGGGTTCGAGGATGCCTTTGTCGCAGTCTGGAGCGGGCTGGCCGAGAATGACGGCTTCAACAGGCTTGTTCTTTCGGCTGGTGCAAGCTGGCGCGAAGCCGCCCTCATGCGGGCATTGGCGGCCTATCGCCGCCAGTCGGGGCTTGAGCAGCCACAGGAGATACAGGAGCGCGCCCTCGCGGCCCATCCGAAGACCACGCGCCTTCTGCTTGATCTGTTCGCGGCCCGGTTTGATCCGGCTGCGCATGACAGCCTTGACGTCCGCCGTGACAGGGAGAAGGGCATTCGCGCGTCAATCGAGACGGCACTGCGCGACGTGTCAGCATTGGCAGAGGACCAGGTTCTCCGTCGTCTGACCGACCTCATTTGCGCAATCCAGCGGACCAATTTCTACCAGGCAGATGAAGACGGCCACCTGCATGCATTCATCAGCTTCAAGGTCGCCAGCCGCGAACTGGAAGACCTGCCCGAGCCGAAGCCGTATCGCGAGATTTTCACCTCGAGTCCTCAGGTCGAGGGCGTACACTTGCGCTTCGGCCCGGTCGCGCGCGGCGGCCTGCGCTGGTCGGACCGGCCGTCGGACTACCGCACCGAGGTGCTGGGTCTTGTGAAAGCCCAGCAGGTCAAGAATGCGGTAATCGTTCCTGTCGGGTCAAAGGGCGGATTTTTCCCCAAGCAACTCGCCGACCGGTCAAACCGCAATGCCTGGTTCGAAAGCGGACGCGACGCCTACAAACAGTTCATCACGGCGCTGCTCGGCCTCACCGACAACCTTGACGGCGCCAAGGTCATCCATCCGGACCAGACAGTGATCTGGGACGGCGAAGACCCTTATCTCGTGGTTGCGGCCGACAAGGGCACGGCGACGTTCTCCGACACGGCGAACGCGATCAGCGAGGCGCACGGCTTCTGGCTGGGCGATGCATTCGCATCGGGCGGGTCGGTCGGATATGACCACAAGAAGATGGGCATCACGGCCCGGGGCGCGTGGGAGGCGGTCAAGCGTCACTTCCGCGAAATGGGCAGGGACATCCAGACCGAACCATTCACGGTGATCGGCGTCGGGGACATGAGCGGCGATGTCTTTGGCAATGGCATGTTGCTGTCGCCGGAGATTCGCCTCGTTGCAGCCTTCAACCATATGCACATCTTCCTTGATCCCGATCCGGGCAATTCGAAGAAGAACCTGGCCGAGCGACAGCGCCTGTTCGACCTCGCAGGCTCGTCCTGGGCGGACTATGACACAAAGCTGATCTCGCAGGGCGGCGGCGTTTTCGAACGGTCGGCCAAATCGATCATGCTGAGCGATGAAGCCAAGGCCGTGACAGGCCTGACGAAGGATGCGGTGACACCTGACGAACTGATCCACGCCCTGCTCAAGGCTGAAACGGACCTGCTCTGGTTCGGCGGCATCGGGACCTATGTGAAGGCGAGCACCGAGACGCATGCCGAAGTGGGCGACCGGTCGAGCGATGCCATCCGCGTCGACGCATGCGACTTGCGGGCCAAGGTGATCGGCGAGGGCGCCAATCTCGGGCTGACACAAGCCGGCCGGATCGAATTCGCGCAGGGCAAGGGGCATATCAATACCGATGCCATCGACAATTCCGCCGGCGTCGACAGTTCCGACCACGAGGTGAACATCAAGATCCTGGCCGCCGAGGCCATCCGGATCGGTTCGCTGAAGGCGAAGGATCGCAATGCGCTCCTGGCCGAGATGACCGACGATGTTGCGGCGCATGTCCTGCGACACAACTATGACCAGACCGGCGCGTTGAGCCTGGCGGAAGCGAATGCCGCTGGCGATCATGACGCTCTGGAGCGCCTGATGGTCTATCTGGAAGAGCGCGGCGTGCTCAACCGGGCGCTAGAGGGCCTGCCGAGCACGGCCCACATGCTTTTGCGGCAGGAGGCCGGCGCCTGGCTGACCCGTCCGGAGCTGGCCGTGTTGCTGGCCTGGTCGAAGATCGTATTGATCGACGATGTCGTTGCGTCGGATATTCCGGATGATCCGTATTTCGAAAGCGTGCTGAAGTCATACTTCACCACGCCGATCGAACTCGTATGAAGACGCGATTCGCAATCACCGCCTCAAGCGGGAAATCATCGCAACCGTTATTGCCAACCGCTCGCTCGACATGGCCGGGCCCGTGCCCCTGTTGCGCCTGCGCGAAATGACCGGCGCCGACAATGCCGCGATTGTTCGCGGCCTTGAAGCATCACGTGCTGTACTCGATTTCGATGCGTTCCGCCGCGAAGTCGACGCCCTCGACACCAAGGTCGGCTCGGATGTCCAGATCGACATGCGCATTCAGGCAATGCAGGCGATGAACGAGGCCGCAGCCTGGTATATTCGCAGCATGCCGGGCGTGACGGTCGGCGACGCGGTCGCCCGGACACATGCGCCGCTGAACGCGTTCAAGACTGCCCTCGGCGCCATCCACTCGCCGTTCCCGGCAGCCCGGATCGAGCGTGCGGCGCGTGCCCTCGTCAAGCGCGGTGCGCCGGACGCGCTGGCGCGGTGGACAGCCGTGATGAGCCACTTCTCGCAGGGCCTGGTCGTCATCGATCTGGCGAAGGCGGCATCTGCGGATGTGTCCAGTGCTGGCGCCGCCTTCTATGCCATCGGCGATGCGCTCCGCCTCGACCGGTTGCGGGCGTCGGCCCGCGAAGGCCTTGCTAAAGCGGGCTATTGGGACCGGATCGCAGGGCGCCGCCTGGTCAGTGAACTCGTTCGCATCCAGGCTGCTGCTGCACAGGAAGCGCTTGCCGGGGGCGGTGTCGATGCCTGGCTTGCCGAACGCGCGGAAATGCGCCGGCAACTGGTCGCCACGCTTGGGACGCTGACCAAGGGCAAGGACTGGTCATTTGCCAAATTCACGCTTTCGGCTGATGCGGTCCGACAATTCATGGGCCGGTAAGGGCTGGCAGGCTATACACAGGGCCGGAGCGCAGGTGACGGCAGCCGCAAAGGCTTTGCTTAACAGGCGCGATAAGCCTGCTATGAGTGAACGCCATCATGAAACGGCTCTATCATTGGCCCCTCGATCCCGCCGGACGGCTGGTGCGCCTCGTGCTCGGCGAGAAGGGCGAAGCATTCGAATTGTTCGAGTCGACTCCGTGGGCGCCGCATCCGGATGTGTCCGCACTCGCACATGGCGCCGTCGCTCCGGCCCTGGTGGAAACGGGACCTGCGGGAAAGGCTTTTGCATGCGGTACGCGCGCTATCTGCGAGCAGATGGAAGAGATGGTGCCAACACCGACATTGTTGCCGGAAGACCGGAACGAGCGGGCAGAAGCGCGCCGACTCTGGGCCTGGGTGGAGGCCGGTTGTGAAGAAGTGACCGACAAGCTGCTGACCGAGCGCGTCATGCAATGGGTGCGGCGCGACCGTCAGCCGGATTCCGAAAAACTGCGTCGCGGCGCGCATGCGCTGCGCGGGCGGCTGACCTTTCTCAATGGCATGGTCGAGCAGAACGGTTACCTGGCCGGGCGTACACTGTCGCTCGCCGACCTGTCGGCGGCCGCGCACCTGTCAGCCTATGATTATTTCGGCGATGTCGAGTGGGATGCGGTGCCGGAGCTGAAGACCTGGTATGCAAGGATCAAATCGCGCCCCAGTTTCCGGCCGCTCCTCAGCGACCGGATAGAGGGCACGCGGCCCGTGGCGCACTATGCCGACCTCGACTTCTGATCCTCTGGCCGGTTCACCGGAATCCTTCATTAAAGACACCGGTGGCACGATTGGGTTCGACAGCGTGCGCATCACGCGTGCGGATGAGGCTTGGGCAGCGGGCGAGCGGTTAGAGACGTTCGTGACAGAAGGCCGCCACGGCCAGATGGAATGGATGAAGACCACACTTGAGCGCCGCAAGGCGCCGACGGCCATGTGGGCCGGCGCGAAATCGGCAGTGGTTGTCGCCCTGAACTATGGGCCGGGCCTCGACCCCATGGAGATGCTGGCGAAACGCAGTCTCGGCAATATCTCCGTCTATGCGCGGGGGAAGGACTATCACGACCTGTTGAAGTCGCGCCTGAAGCAGCTTGCGCGGGCTTTCGTGGCCAGAACCGGCGCGGAGGTGAAAGTCTTCGTCGATACCGCACCGCTGATGGAAAAGCCTTTGGCCGCGAAGGCCGGTATGGGCTGGCAGGGCAAGCATACGAACCTTGTCAGCCGCGAACTCGGTTCCTGGTTCTTTCTCGGCGTCATGCTGACGGATGCAGCACTGGTGCCGGACGCGACGGAGACCGACCATTGCGGCTCGTGCCGGGCCTGTCTCGATGCCTGCCCGACGCAGGCTTTCCCGGCGCCTTACCAGCTCGATGCGCGCCGCTGTATCTCCTATCTCACGATCGAGCATGCCGGGCCGATCCCCCGCGCGTTCCGTGCGGCGATGGGGAACCGGATCTATGGCTGTGACGACTGTCTCGCCGTCTGCCCCTGGAACAAGTTTGCCGAGGCCGCGTCCGAAGCGGCGCTGCATGCGCGGGCGGAACTGAAGGCGCCGGGACTGGATGAACTCGCCGCGCTGGACGACGGCGCCTTCCGGGACGTGTTTTCCGGGTCTCCGATCAAGCGGAGCGGTCGTAACCGGTTTGTCCGCAATGTGTGCGTCGCGATTGGCAATTCGGGAGACCTATGCCTTGTTCCGTCTGCACTGGCGTTGCTGGACGATGCCGCGCCGGAAGTGCGCGGGGCGGCTGTCTGGGCGCTGGCGCGTCTTGATCCTGACCGATTTGAGGCAGAGAAGGCCGCGCGGCGGGATGGCGAGACCGATCCGGGCGTTTTGGCGGAATGGGACGAGGCGGCATGACCAATCGAAAAGGGCGGCAAGCGAGCGGCAAGGGGCCGGTAAGGGTGTGGTTCGTCCGGCTGGTGCGGTTCCTTGCGGGGCTGTTCGTCGGCCTGCACGTCTATGCGGCGCTGCTGATCTTCCTGCCCGTGCCGGGCACGATCCTGATGGTCCAGCGGGCGACCGGCGGTGAGCACCTGCGCCGCACGATGACGCCGATCGAGGATATCTCGCCTTACCTGGTCAGCGCGGTGATTGCGGCTGAGGATACGCGATATTGCGAGCATAGCGGCATCGACACTGAAGCGATCCGGAAGGCGATCGACGAATACCAGAGCGGGAAGAAGGCGCGCGGCGCGTCCACGATTACACAGCAGACCGCGAAGAACGTGTTCTTCTGGAATGGCGGCGGCGCGCCCCGAAAGATCGGTGACATGTGGATGGCGACGTTCATCGATCATGTCTGGGGCAAGCGCCGCGTGATGGAAGTCTATCTCAATGTTGCCGAATGGGGCGACGGCATCTTCGGCGCGGAGGCTGCTGCGCAGGCCCGGTTTGGCAAACCGGCGTCGCAACTGACAGAGCGCGAGGCCGCCCTGCTGGCGGCAGTGTTGCCGAGCCCGAACAAGTGGCGCGTCGACCCGCCGGGCCCTTATGTGACCAAACGTGCCGGGTCGTTGCAGGCGCGCATGCGCGTGGTGCGCCATCAGGGCCTCGATGCATGCGTGTTCGGCGACAAGCGCCCGGCGCCACTGCCGCCTGTGAAGGGCGAGCCTGCACCGCCGCCGCCTGAACGCATGCCAGACCTGCCGCCCGAGCCCGAACCGCTGCCTGACGAGACCGGAGGCGACACACCTGTTGCAGGTGACGATCCGCTGAACCGGGTGCTGGATGCGGCGGAGGAGTCGTTTGCCCGGCCCGCGCCTGAGGCCATTGAGGACGCTGATCCGCTGTTTGTCGACGACAATGCGCCCGCGCCCCGTTCAGAGCCGGAATCCGAACCAGAGGTGACGGGCCCTGTGGACCTGCGCCCGCGGAACGATCTGGGGCTGGAACCGGAACCCTCGGCCGACGACCCGCCGCAATAGGGCGGGCCGCGCCTGGGGGTGACTAGACCGGGTCGTAGGGGAATACGCTGGCCGATGCGCCGAGGTCGGTAAAGCTGCCCTGCATGGCGGGGAAGGCGTTCTCGATCAGGCTGTCAGGTGTCCAGCCCTCCATGCGGGCGAGCGATTTGACCGGCCGGGGCTGGTCGCACAGGATCACTTCATTGCCGCGCACGATGAAAATCTGGCCGCTGACATGCTTGGACTTGTCGGCGCAGAGGGCGACGGCCAGTTGGGCGACCTGGTCGGCACGCATGGAATTCTTGATCCGCTCCACGCGCTGGGCGCCTGCCTCGTCCTTGACCGGGATTGAGGCGATCATGCGGGTCCAGGCGAACGGTGCGATGACATTGGAGCGGACATTCTTGCGCTCGCCTTCCATGGCGATAATCCGCGACAGGCCGGCGATTCCCATCTTGGCGGCGGCATAATTGGCCTGGCCGATATTGCCGATAATGCCGGACGTGGACGTGAACAGCACAAAGGCACCGTTTTCCTTCTCGCGGAACAGCTCGATGGCGGCGCGGGTGACGTTGAAACTGCCGCGCAGGTGCACGTCGATGACGCTGTCCCAGTCGTCTTCACTCATCTTGTGGAACATGCCGTCGCGCAGGATGCCGGCCGGGTTGATGATGGCGTCGAGCGAGCCGAACGTGTCCTTGGCCTGTTCGACCATGCCTTCTACGGCGCGCATATCGGTCACGCTTTCGGAGTTTGATACGGCCTCGCCGCCAGCCGCCCGGATTTCAGCAGCGACCTTTTCGGCCGGGCCTGCATCACCCGAGTCTCCGCCTGTCAGGCTGCCGCCGAGGTCGTTGACCACGACCTTGGCGCCTTCGCGCGCCGCCAGCAGCGCCGTCTCGCGCCCGATACCGTTGCCGCCGCCTGTGATGAGTACTGTTTTGCCGTCAAGCACACCCATGATCGCCTATCCTCCGCGTTTTCCATGTGATTGACGGGCACCCTAGATACGGCCAAGCAATGTTCAAGGTTTGAAACTCGATTTGAGGAAGGCTAAAGCTGCCGCATGGAAAAGACATTCAAAGCAGTAATCTGGGATTTCGGGGGCGTTTTTACCTCCTCTCCCTTCGATGCCTTCACGCGTTATGAGGAGGAAAACGGCCTGCCAAAGGACTTCATCCGCTCGGTAAATGCAGTGAATCCGCTGGAAAACGCCTGGGCCTTGCTGGAGCGCAGCGAAGTCGACGCGGCCGGATTTGACGGCATGTTCCGCTCGGAATCGCAGGCCCTGGGGCATGAAGTGCCAGGCCGCGACGTGTTGTCCCTCCTGTCCGGCTCCCTGCGCCCGCGCGTCGTGGCTGCGCTGGACGCCTGCAAGGTGAAAGGCAAGGTCGGCTGTATCACGAACAATGCGCCGATCGGCAAAGGCGCCTCGATGACGAATGACAGCGAGAAGGCCGCCGAGCTGGAAAAGGTTTTCGCCCGGTTCGACCATGTCATCGAAAGCTCCAAACTGGGCATCCGCAAGCCAGACCCGCGCATCTATGCGCTGATGTGCGAGGCGCTGGATGTTGCGCCGGAAGACTGTGTCTATCTCGACGATCTCGGCATCAACCTGAAGCCTGCGCGCCAGATGGGCATGACAACGATCAAGGTGCTCGGTGAAGACCAGCTATTGGCTGACCTTGAAGCCGTGACCGGCTATGCGCTGGCGTAGCGCCCTCCTCGCGGCGATGGCGCTGGGCCTGGCCGCCTGCGGCCGGAGCGGCGAAGAGCCGATTCAGGCCATACCCGATGAGAGCCTGACGCAGCCGCCTGTCGCGCCTGAACCTGTCGAGATTACCGAAGACGTTTCGGAGACGCGCGACGCCCTGTTAAAATATGCGAGGGCAGGCTCATTAGGCGGGCTGGCGCGCACGGCGGCCAAAAGCGACGGCTTCATCTCGAATTTCAGCGGTCAGCCTCACAGGGATTTCTGGGACCTGCTCCGCCGCACGGGCCTCGACCCGAACCTCAAGCTGCGCGAACTGCTTGCCGAGCCGGCTGGCGTCAGGATGGTCGATGGTGAGCGCTGGTATATCTGGCCGGACCTCGCGGCCCGCGACGCCGCGGATCTCATTCCGGAGAAAATGTCTTTTCAGGACCGCAAGCGGCTCAGGGAACTGATTGGTGAAGACGGCATCGACCTGATACGGGCAGGGAAGGGATATCCCGGCATGCGCACGGCCATCGCCGAGGATGGGCGCTGGGTCTATTTCGTGCTCGGGCTCGATGGAGAGGACTAGACTGATGGCAAGCAAGATCGGCGCTGACGCGGCGCTTCAACAGATCAAGGGCTGGACGGCCGGATCGGGCGAACGCGACACGATCGGGAAGACGTTCAAGTTTTCCGATTTCAAGACCGCCTGGGGATTCATGTCGGCTGTCGCCCTCAAGGCCGAGGCGATGGATCATCATCCGGAATGGTTCAATGTCTACAACAAGGTCGAAGTGACTCTCACGACGCATGACGTTGATGGCGTGTCGGCCAAGGACGTGGAACTGGCCCGGTTCATGGATGCGCTTGCTGCCAAGCTCGGATGATCCGTCAGGAATCGGACGCGACTACGAAAAGTTTCTGCAGATTCACGCCGACTGTCGCATCGTGGGCGATATCGCCGATTGCAGGCGCGCGCAGGCTCGACCGGGTGCGTAACTTGCTCTGGATACGCGACAGGACAATGAGCAATTCGCGCTCGAGTATCGGCTTGGAAATATAATCGTCCATGCCCATCCTGATGTAGCGCTCGCGGTCACCCGCCATCGCGTCGGCTGTGAGCGCGATGACCGGCACCACGGACCATGGCGCCTGGCTTTGGCGAATGTGCTTGAGCGTCTCCGGCCCGCTCATGTCCGGCATGTGCACGTCCAGGAGCACGAAATCCACTGGATCGTTTGCCAATATATCGAGGGCCTCCTTGCCACTGGCCGCGTCGACCACTGTGAGGCCGCGCGGTTCCAGCGCAGCGCGGGCGACGCGCCGGTTTATCTCATTGTCGTCGACGACGAGGGCCCGGAGTCCTCGCAGACTGGTGACCATCCGGCCGCGGGACGATTTCGGTGGCGGGGTTGCTTGCGAAGGTGCGTCAGCGAGGCGGGCTTCGAATGAGAATGAGAACACAGACCCTTCGCCCGGCTTGCTGGTGCAGGTGATATCCCCGCCCATCAACCTGGCCAGCCGGCGGGAAATGGCCAGCCCCAGTCCCGATCCACCAAACTTGCGGCTCGTTGTTTCGCTGCCTTGCTCAAAATTCTGGAACAGTCTTGCCCGCTCTTCTTCGGAAATGCCGATGCCTGTATCGCAGACATGCACGGTCACGCCGACACGGCCGTCACGCGACATGTCGCCAGCCATCACGGCGATTGTGACACCACCTTGTGACGTGAATTTGAGCGCGTTGAAAACGAGGTTGTCGATGCACTGGCGCACGCGCTTCGTGTCCAGCGCCAGGAATTTCGGCAGCTTGGGGTCAAACGCGACCTCAAGGGTGAGGCCTTTCTTGCGGGCAATGGGGGCGTAGGTGCGTTTGATCCACGAGACGCGTTCACGGACGTTCTCGACGACGGGGGCAATATCCAGCCGGCCCGCCTCGATCTTTGACATGTCGAGAATATCGTTGAGCAATACCAGGAGTGTGTGCGAACTCTCGACAACCATGTCGACCATTTCGCGCTCGTCCTGGCGAAGCGCCTTGTGCTGGAGCGCCTCCGACATGCCGATGATGCCATTCAGTGGTGTACGGATTTCGTGGCTCATCGTGGCCAGGAATTCCGATTTTGCCTCGCTGGCCGTCAGGGCATCCCGACGGGCATGTTTCAACGATACCTGGCGTTTCACGATGTCTGTTACATCATGCGCGACGCCGATGACATAGTCGTTGTCGAGACGCGAATAACTGGTCACGACGTGCCGGCCCGTGGCGGTGACCATGTCGAGGTCTTGGCACTTCCGGATGGCATCCATTACCAGGGACTGACGCACCTGGAACGTGGCCTCGTTGAGACGCGGAAAAAGATGGCGAATCTGCTGTCCTACAGCATCCTGGAGACTGGCGCCGTCATCCATGCTGGCATAGAGGATCGGCCAGTGCGAGCGGGTCATCTTGTTGGCGAAGAACAAGCCGTTGTCTGGCGTGAATACGACGAATCCGACCTGCAATTGATCAAGTGCACGCCAAGCTTCCGCAGGCGGTATCAAGGGAGTGTCGGTCATTTGTACCTGCCCAGAGGTCGTCTGGACACAGGATTAGGCCTAATGTGTGTAGGGATCGTAAAACCGCGGGGGGCAATTCCGCTGCGTCACCCCCCTTTGTTCCATGCGACCTGGTAAAGATCGAACCGCCGGTCCTTGAGATTCTGGACGGCGCCCGATTGCCGCGCCGTCAGCAAATCCGACAGGGACAGATCGGCCAGCGCAACGGTTTCGGTATTGGCTGGCGTATCTGCTGCCACGCCGTCGCGGGAGAAGGGGAAGTCCGACGGTGTCAGGATACAGCTTTCAGCATAGTGGATGTCCATGTTCTCGACATTGGGAAGATTGCCCACCACGCCGGACATGACGACATAGCACTGGTTTTCGACGGCGCGCGCCTGGCAGCAATAGCGCACGCGCAGATAGCCGCGCCGCTCGTCGGTGCAGAAAGGCACGAACAGGATCAGTGCGCCCTGGTCGACGAGGTGACGCGCCTGTTCCGGGAACTCGCTGTCATAGCAGATCATGACGCCGATCGGCCCGCAATCAGTCTGAATAACCGTGTTGCCTGACCCGCCGCGAATGTTCCACCAGCGCCGCTCGGACGGGGTCGGGTGGAGCTTCTGCTGCGTGTGGACCGAGCCGTCGCGCAGGAAGACGTAGGATATGTTGAAGATGTCGCCATTCTCCATCCGGCTTGGGTGCGACCCGCCGATGATGTTGATATTGTAGGAGACAGCGAGCTTCTCCATGAACGCGACATAGCGGGATGTGTATTCGGAAATCTTCGTGATTGCCTCGATCGGCGCGAGCGGCTTGTGCTCGAGCGACAGGAGCTGCAACGTGAAAAGTTCCGGGAACACAACAAAGTCGGACCGGTAGTCCGATGCGATATCGACGAAATATTCGACCTGTGTCTCGAATTCGTCGATCGACTGGATCTTGCGCATCTGGAACTGCACGGTCGTGATGCGAACGCTTTCGGGAAGGTTGGTGCCGCCAAGGCTTGGCTTCGCCTTGATCTCGTCCTGTGCCAGCGGGTTCTTCCAGAACATGTGCGTGGCGTGGTTCATTGATGGCGCGTCGCCGATGAGGTAGTCCTTCAGCACACCGATTGGTTCGAAACCCTGGCGCAGCTGGAAGGTGATGACCTGGTCCTTGAGTTTCGAGGCGACGACGGCGGCGACATAATCTTCAGGGTTTGGGTATTCCTTAGCCTTGCGGGCGTAGCCGGGCATGCGGCCGCCGAAGACGATGCCCTTGAGTTCGAGATTCTGGCAAAGTTCCTGGCGGACACGATAGAAGCGCTGGCCGATTCGCAGGCGGCGGAAGTCCGGGTCGACGCCGACATCCATGCCATAAAGGACGTCGCCTTCAGGATCGTGCCGCGCCGCAAACGCGACGCCGGTTATCTCGTTCCATGTGTGGGGTGCAAAGGCGATCTTGGAGTCGATCATGAAGGTTGCGCAGTGACCCACAATCCTGCCTTCGTACTCGGCGATGAACTGGCCTTCGGGGAAGCGATTGATGTGGCCGAGCAAATTGTCGCGCGTATAGCCCATGCCGGCGCCATAAATGCGCTCCGATACGTCGATCATGGCGTCCACGTCAGCCGGGGTCGCGGTGCGGATAATCAGTTTGGCAGCAGAATTCGTCATGGGGACTCCGGACAGATCGAGTTCAAGAATTATGAGGCGCGCCTGGAGAACGCCCAGTCAGTGCGGAAGGCGGAGACTGGCTCGCAGGCCGCCCAGCGCACTGTCTGACAGTCGCAGATCGCCTCCATGCGCTCTTGCGGTGTCACGCGCAAGTGTCAGTCCCAGTCCGGTGCCGGAAGCATTTTGCGTCCGGGCCTCGTCGAGACGGGAAAATGGCCGGAACGCCTCCTCCCGGCGCGCTGGCGGGATGCCGGGACCGTTGTCGTCGACGTGGATTTCGGCGGCGTGTGGACCGTCGACCAGCGTCACGCGGACCTCGGTTGCATACTTCACGGCATTGGAAATGAGATTGTTGACGGCGCGCTTCAGGGCTAGCGGCCGCCCTGTCACGTCGATGGCATCCGGGCCAATAACGACCACGTGCTGGCCGAAGCCAGAGGCAGCGTCGCGGACCAGCCGGGCGAGGTCGAGCGGCAGAGGCTCGTCGCCTTCCTCGCCGCGCGCAAAGGTGAGGTATTCGTCCAGCATCATCGCCATGTCGTCGAGGTCTGACTGGGCCGCGCTGAGATCGTCGGTCTGGTCCATCATGGCGAGGGAGAGTTTCAGGCGGGTCAGTGGGGTCCGCAGGTCGTGGCTGACGCCTGCCAGCATCGCGGTGCGCTGGTCAGCGAAGGCGGTGAGCCGGCTTTTCATGTCCAGCAATGCGCGGGCGGCGTCCCGCACTTCGGTCGCGCCCGAGGGCCGGAAGCCAGGCGCCTCCCGGCCGCGGCCGAACGCGCGTGCGGCATCCGACAGGCGCAGGATGGAGCGGACCTGCTGGTTGAGGAAGGCGACGGCGAGGGCGAGCATCAGGAGGGAAGACGCAATCACCCAGACGATGAAGAAGTGGGAGTTCACGGTCAGCGCGCGTTTTCGCTCGATCAGGATTTCGACCGTGTCGCTGCCTGACGGGAACCGGAAATGCAGCATCGAGGCGGGGTCGATGCTCACGTCCACGGGGACGCCAAGCCGGGTTGCCAGTTCTTCTGTCAGCGTTTGGCCGTAAGCGAAATTGCGCACCAGGCGCGGCCCGCCAGATGGCGGATCCACATGGTCGCAGGCGAAACGCATGTCGAGGTTGCCCTCGAGACGCTCGCGCGTGATCGGCGAGTCGGGCCGCTCATCGCAATAGGACTGGATCAGTGCGGCATCGCGGGCAATGGACTGGGCCAGCTTGCGGTTCACCTCGGCGAGGTGGCTGTCATAATAATACCAGGTCATCAGGGCGAGGATGAGCACGACCGGCGCCACCACCATGAGGAGGCTGCGGGCGTAGAGCCCGCGCGGCGTGATATCCCGGAGGCGAATCATGCGCGCCTCAGTCCGGCATCAGGCGGTAGCCGACGCCCCGCACGGTCTGGATGTGGATGGGCTCACGCGGGTTGGGCTCGATCTTGCGGCGCAAGCGGGTCACCTGCACATCGACCGACCGCTCCATGCCGGCCGAGGTGAGCGCGGCGAGGTCTTCGCGGCCAACCGGCTCGCCCGCATTGGCGGCAAGGACGGTCAGCAATTGCAGCTCTGCGTCTGTCAGGCGAATGCGCTTGTCGCCTTCACGCAATTCTCCGCGGGCGGCATTGAAGACGAGGCCGGACATCTCGACTTCTTCGGGCGGCACGTCCTTGTATGACCGCCGCAGGATGGCGGCGCAGCGCAGGGCCAGTTCTTCCGGTTCGAACGGCTTGGGCAAATAGTCGTCGGCGCCGGTTTTCAGTCCCGCGATCCGGTCGCTGGCCTGGCCGCGCGCGGTGAGAAGCATGACCGGGGTTTCCTTCTGGCGTCCTTCGCGGATGGCGGCGAGCAGCGACAGGCCGTCCTCGCCGGGCATCATGACGTCGAGAATCGCGAGGTCGAATGTCATGGTGGCCAACAGGCGGCGCGCGGCGGCCGCGTCGCTGGCCGTGGTGACCCGATAGCCCTCACGTGACAGGAAGCGCTTCAGCAGGTCGCGGATACGGTCGTCGTCGTCGACGACAAGGATGTGGGCCGGGTCAGTCATTGCCGCCTCACCTGGCCAGTGCTTCGAGCGCGAGACGCATGCCCGCCACCGCGTCGGGCCCCGCGGCCCGGAAGGCAAGGCGCAGGCGTTCGCGCAACACGATGGCGATCGGCGTTGTCAGGGTCACTCCGGCGTCCGACAGGACGAGGGTCCGGCGGCGTCCGTCGCGCTCTTCACGCTCGCGCGCGATCAGGCCGCGCGTGTCCAATCCACCGATCAGTCGCGCAAAGGTCGGCACGGTCATGCCAAGCGAATCTCGCATTTCGCTGACTGTCCTGCCAGGCTCGTAGCGGATGGATATGAGTATTTGCATCTCTGGCTTGCTCAGCCCTGCTTTCCTGCGGGCTGTTTCTGCGGCAGACATGAGTTCGCGCCCTCCCGCCATCAGGAGGCCGACGCCTCGGTCCAGCTCCTGATCCATCAGGAAAAGGCGAGGATCGAAGGGTCGGTTCAGGTTGACGTCAGGGGCCATAGTCTGAAATGAACGCGAATACATAAAAAGTGCAAGCGAGGAGCGCTGAAATCCATGGCAAGTATCCCCTATGACGACCGTGACGGGTACATCTGGATGGATGGCGAGTTCGTCCCGTGGCGGGATACGAAGGTACATCTCCTGACGCACGCATTGCATTATGCCTCGGCAGTCTTCGAAGGCGAGCGCGCCTATGGCGGCAGGATATTCCGCTCGCTCGACCATTCGAAACGCCTGCACAATTCTGCGCGCATCATGGGTTTCGAGATTCCGTTCACCGTTGAGCAGCTGGAAGAGGCCAAGCGCGAGGCGCTGGCCAAATCCGGGCTCGAGAGCGCCTACATCCGGGCGATTGCCTGGCGCGGGTCTGAAATGATGGGCGTTTCGGCCCAGAACAACACGATCCACCTCGCCGTGGCGGTCTGGTCGTGGGGCGACTATTTTGCCGACAAGATGAAGGGCATCCGGATGACGCATGCCGAATGGCGTCGTCCGGCTCCGGACACGGCGCCCTGCCATGCGAAGGCGGCTGGCCTCTACATGATCTGCACCCTGTCCAAGCATGCGGCCGAGAAAGCCGGCTATGCCGACGCGCTGATGCTTGATTATCGCGGCCAGGTGGCCGAGGCGACAGGCGCGAACATCTTCTTCGTACGTGACAATGCGCTGCACACACCGACACCGGACTGTTTCCTCAACGGGCTGACGCGCCAGACCGCGATCAAGCTGGCCAAGGCCCGCCAGATCGAAGTCATCGAACGCGCCATCATGCCGGACGAACTGGCGACTTTTTCTGAGTGCTTCATCACCGGCAGCGCCGCCGAAATCACGCCAGTCGCGGAAATCGGCGCGCATACCTACAAGCCGGCAGAGATCAGCCACTCGCTGGTCGATGACTATACCCGCCTCGTGAACGGCAAGATGGAACTCGCACTCTAGCCACCGGGAGGCCGGCCGAACGATGCCCGATACGGCCCCTGCTGAGGACCTCAAGGCGATTGCGGCGCAGGCCGACCTGCATCACCAATACCTGCTCGGGCTCGAGCTGATGGTCGCCACGCGCGAAGGGCCAGCCATTGTCGGCGAATGGATGTTCCGCCTGTTCCGGCGCCAGCATGAGGAGAAGTTCCTCTCCAGTTTCCGCAAGCTTGGACTGGACGACCTGCCGGACGCAGTCGCCTGCGCGCGTTATCACGTGCTGTCGAACAGTATGGGCGGGGTATCCGTCGAATACATGGAAGAGTCGGACACCAAGGCCTGGGTCCGGTTTCGCTATCCGCGCTGGATGTATGACGGCCCGGCGATCTGCGGCGTGCCGGTCGAGGCGAGCCGGGGATTCCTGAAGGGGTGGTACGCGCAGAACGGTGTTTCGCTCGAGAATCCGCGTCTCGGCTTCGTCTGCGTCTCGGAAGACATGACCGGCCAGTTCGGCCTGTGCGGCTATTTCCGCGAATATGACCATGATCTTAGCGAGGACGAGCGGTTGCAGTTTGCGCCCGGCGAGGCCCCGCCGCCTTATGACCCGGCGCAGCAGCCTGCGCCGCCGGCAGGCGAGTGGGACGCTGTCCGTCTCGCCAAGGCGAACCGGAACTATGCGGTAGAGTATATCCGCAATGGCGTGCGCGAACTGGTCAATGTGCTGGGGGCGGAGCGGGCGCTTGAGCTGGCGAAACTCGCCGCCCGGCTAACCGGCCTGCAGCAGTACCGGCATATGGCCGATGCCGTGGGCGGTGCCGATGGCGGCCCGGTTGAGGCGGCGCACATGCTGGCCGCCATGTTTGGCGGCATGGGCGACGAGGTGGCTGTGGCCGCAGGCGGCGAGGCGGGGCAGGCAGTGTTGCATCATCGCGGCCTCAGGATCGTACGCGGCCTGGACGGCGACCAACGCAGCCAGCTGCTGGCGTGCTGGACCGAGCTGTGGCGGGGGGCGGTGAATTCCTGCCGGGCTTTCATGGATGTTGACGTCTCGGAGACGGCGGACGGGCTGTGCTGGACGATCACGCCGAAAGGCGCAGCCTGATTCAGGCTTCGTCGGACTCCTCGTCCTTGATCCAGACTTCGACCGTGCCCTTGAGCAGCATGGTGAGCGGATTGCCCTTGCGATCAACCGCCTTGCCGGCGGCCACGCGGATCCAGCCTTCGGAGAGACAATACTCCTCGACATTGGTCTTCTCTTCGCCCTTGAAACGCACGCCGATGCCGCGCAGCAGCAAGGCCTCGTTGTAGAAGGGGCTTTTCGGATTGACGCTCAGGCGGTCGGGAAGTGTGTCTGTCATGGCGATTCTCTTAGCCCTTTCCGGCGGCAGAACTCAAGAGGCCAGACTCTGCTGCCAGACACGCATCAGGTTGCCGCCGAAGAATTGTGCCGCCTCCCGTTCGCCGAGGCCACGCTTCAGCAGCAACCCGGCCAGGTCGGGCAGGCGCCGGTAGTCGTCGAAGACGGGTTGGTAGTTGGCGTCCATGTCAGTTCCCATGCAGACATGGTCAATGCCGACCGCGTCGATCAGCTGGAAGATCCGGTCAGCATATCCGGCAAGCGTGCTGATGCCGATACCGCTTGGCCAGGCGCCGATCAGGCCGCCGGAGGCGGCCACTTCATTGGCAAGCGCGGCTGAAATGAAACGCGGATGGGCCAGATCCGGGGTGCTGATATGGGTGTGCGAGACCATCACCGGCCTGTCGGAGATTTCCAGTACGCGGCGGGCCGCTGTTTCCGGCATGTGCGCGAGATCGATCAGCATGCCGAGCCGGTTCATCTCGCGCACGATGGTTGCGCCGGCCGCCGACAGGGCGCTGTCATGGGCTGCGGCTGTCATCGGCTCGCTGATTTCATTGGCACGGTAGTGCATCAACGTGATCGAGCGCACGCCGTCTGCATGGGCTTCCTGCAGCCGCTCGCTTGATCCCTCCAGGAAATCGGCGCCTTCGACCGTCCAGATCGCACCCGGCTTGCCGGAGGCGCGCACGGCGTCCATTTCGCCCGGAGCGGACATGGCTGCCACCAGACCGTCGCTGGCGAGCCGTTTGAGGTTGGCGATCTGGGTCTTGTAGCTCGCCCAGGCCTCGCCCGGCTTGAACGGACGGCGTTCGATCAGCCCCTTTTCCTTCGACAGGTCGAGGACGTTGAAGTCGGCCACGACGGCGAAGCTGGAGGCGGCGAGGCCACCCTCGGCCATGTCGCCCACGGTTCGCCTCTCGAAACTGCCCTTGGCCGAATAGACCTGCAGCAGGGGCGGCAGGCCGCTGGCACCGCGCACGAAGGTCTGGCCCGGATGGGCGTGGGCATCGATTGCAGGGTTGGCCGTCAGGAAGGCCACGCCGCGCGCGCGCTCTTCGTCGGTGAGCTCAAACCCGAGTGGAGCCGGCCCCGGCCGCTTGCGCAATCTGTGCACGCCATAGGCGGCTCCGGCGAGGGCCGCTGCTCCTGCGCCAAGCAGGACGCGCCGTGTCAGCTTTCCCATGTATGCCTCCCGAATTTTTTCCTACTAGCGGTGAGGCGCCACGAGGCGTCAAGCTGGCAGGGAAGGGGAGCGGGGTCAGGTCACCTCCGCCATGGCCGCATCATCCTTGGCCGCGGCGCGCTTGAAAGCGTCCCGCGCATAGACACGTTCGGAATAGGCCGTGAGCTCGGGGCTGGACGGGATGGACCCGAACTGCAGGCCCCAGCCGACCTGTGAGCCGACATAGACATCGGCTGCCGTGAACCGGTCGCCGCAGATATAGGGCCGGTCGGCAACCGCAGAGATCAGCGTCGCGCGCATCAGGTCGAAATCGCCATAACCGACCATGCCCTTCTTGTCGGCGGGTATCTCGACGCCCAGAGACCTGTTGACGACCGCGGCCTCGACCGGGCCGGCCGCGAAGAACAGCCAGCGGTAATAGTCCGCGCGCTCGTCAGGAGTCGGCGCGAGCCCGGCATCAGGAAAGGCTTCGGCGAGATAGGCGCAGATCGCGGCGCATTCGGTGACGACCTTGTCGCCATGAGTGATCGCCGGGACCTTGCCCATCGGGTTGATCGCAAGGAACGCGGGCGAGTGCGTGGCGTCGCCGAACTTGAACAGGCGCGTGTCATAGTCCGCGCCGGTCTCCTCCAGCATCCAGCGCGCGATGCGTCCGCGCGACATCGGGTTGGTATAGAGAGTCAATTTCTCGACCATCGGGGTCCCTCCGTTCTTGCGTGAAGGTCTGTCCCGGCCCGGCAGGAGTCAAATCAAATCCCGGTCGACACACCGAAAACCCCGCCCCGCGCCATTCCGGGTTGGCGGCGGCGGGACGGGATTCAGGATGACATTCCGACCGGCAGGGGCCGGAAACGGGCGCAGGTCTATTTGCCGGGCTGGGCGGTGTAGCGGAGGTAGGGCTTCACCGTTTTGTGGCCTTTCGGGAAGAGGCGCCTGATCTCGTCCGGATCGGTCAGCGACGGCACGATGATCACGTCCTCGCCGTCGCGCCAGTTCACGGGCGTCGCCACTTTGTGATTGTCGGTCAGCTGGAGGCTGTCGATGAGGCGGAGCACCTCGTCGAAATTGCGTCCGGCGCTGGGCGGGTAGACGATCGAGGCGCGGATCTTCTTGTTCGGGTCGATGACATAGACCGCCCGCACGGTGACCTTTGCGTCGGCATTCGGGTGGATCATGTTGTAGAGCGTCGCCACCTTGCGTCCGGTGTCGGCGATGATCGGGAACTGCACGCTGGCATTCTGGGTCTCTTCGATATCCTTGATCCAGCGCTTGTGATCCTCCACGCTGTCGACAGATACGACCAGCGCCTTGGCACCGCGCCGGGCGAATTCGTCCTTCAGCTTGGCTGTGTAGCCGAGCTCGGTTGTGCAAACGGGTGTGAAATCTGCCGGATGGGAGAAGAAGACAACCCAGTCCTTGCCGGCCCATTCGTGAAATTTTATCCGGCCTTCTGTCGTGTCGGCTTCAAAGTCGGGGGCAACATCGCCAATAAGAAGGCTCATAATTCAAACTCCTGTCACTTGATTTCTGGAGCGAAAATGGTGCCTAAGGACTACAGAACCAATGCGAGACACCTCAAGGTGTCGATAAGTTTTTCTAATGGTCCCGGCAGAGCGAGCAAAAAGCGCCCATGAAACGCCTGATCCTGATGCGTCATGCCAAGACCGAGGCCTGGGCCGAAGGCATCGACGATTTCGGCCGTGCATTGACCGACCAGGGGCATGCCGATGCGCGCCGGGTCGCTGAGGAGATCGTTAAGCTGGGCTGGAGCCCCGAACGCATTCTCGTGTCGACTGCGCGCCGGGCGCGCGAGACCTGTTCGGAAGTGGCCAAGGTAGTGGAAGGCGAACGCGTGCGGCCAATGGAGGCGCTGTATCTTTCCGGCATGCGCGGCATTGCCGACGCGGTACGCCAGAATGACGGCGCCTCGACACTCATGGTGATCGGGCACAATCCCGGCCTGCACGATTTTGCGCTCAGCCTCCTGCGGGAAGGCGGCAGCCACGATCACGTGGGCGCGGAAAGGCTCACAGAGAAGTTTCCGACGGCTTGCGCCGCCCTTTTCGAATCCGACGATGATGGCGCGTTCCTGCCGGTTCATTTCAAACTGGCCGATGTGATGCGGGCGCGCGATTTCCGCGAAGCCGATCCGGCCTGACCTTGAAAAGCTTAAACGCCATCCTGCCTTGGAGGGGACAGGATGGCGTCAGGAGCCACAGGCGAGCGAGTCAGGGGAGAGGCGGCGTTCGCCGGAAGGCGCAGCTCCTGTAAGTGTTCAGCCAGCCTTTCTGGCGGCGTGAACCTTGCTGAGCTCGGGGCTGTCGATCGCTTTCACGACCTTGTTCATCGTCCGGGCCGTGCAGAGCGTGGTCGCAAAGTCGCGACCGACAGAGAAGTTCTCGTGTTCTGCAGCGCAGCGTTGGGACACTTCCTCGCGGATTTTCGTGTACTCCACCTGCGCACCTTCGGTGCTTGCGGCGGCGGCACGGTCAAATTTGACGGCCATTTCGAACTGGTCGCTTGCGGCAAAGGCCGGCGTGGCGAGCAGGGAGGCGGCGAGGGCGGCGGCGATAAGGGGGCGTTTCATCTCTTTGGTCCTTTTTTGCTTTTCGGGAGGAGACCGGCGCTGCGGGCCCAGGGGGCAGGCGGCGCAGCGCCGGGTGGGTGCAGACGTGTCAGCGGGCTTCGCGGCGGGCGAGGCGACGACGACGGCGAACGAGCAAGCCGGGCCGACCCCCAAAGCTGACATCATTGGCCGGTATGGACCGGGCCGTTGCCGAACCGGTCAGGATGGCATTGGCCATCGTGGCGGCAGGGGCAGGCGTTTCGACGTCGTTGAGACGGGCGCGGGGGGTCATTTTCTTCTAGTCCTTCTTGCTTGGTCTGAATGTCTCGGGCGAACCATTCCGCCGTCGACACACTCAAGATAGGACTGTTATTATCGAAAAGCAATAAGAATTTATCGAAAAATAATAAAATCGAGGAAAATTCGGGTCTTAGGCCTCGTTGTTATTCGATATGGTAACATGAAACGGCCTTGCAAGGCCCGTTAACTCCGATTCATGTTGGAAAAAATTCGGGGGCGTTGCCGTCAAATGGCTGGTGATCGCACCAATTCTGCCGATCCGGGCATTTGAAGGTCGAAAGCGAGCTGGCGCGGGACAGCCCTTGGGGGCGCCTTGCCCTGCTGCGGCGGCCTGGTTGCCCGCCTACTGCTGACGGTTCTGTCCTGCCTGGCGTGGGAGGCCTTGCCGGAATAGAGCCGGTCACGCGCTTCGCGGGCGGCTGCCATGTGATCGACGATCCGCATCGGATAGGTCTGGCCCAGAACGATGCCGGCTTTTGCCAGTTCGGACTTGGGCGCGTCCCAGGGCGCATGGATATGGGCGGCCGGCAGCGCGGCCAGTTCCGGCACCCAGCGGCGGATGAAGTCGCCATCGCGGTCATGGTCGAGCGATTGCTTCACCGGATTGTAGATGCGCGGGATGCCGGATCCGGCTGCGCCTGCGTGCGATTGGGCCTGCGGGTAATGGATCCCGGCCTCGAAATCCGTGAACAGGGCTGCAAGGCGCGCCGCAGGCTGGCGCCAGTCCATCCAGAGGTGCTGCGCGGCAAACGCCATCACCATCGCGCGCATGCGATGGTTCAGCCAGCCGGTCTGGTTGAGCGAACGCATGCAGGCATCAAGGAAGGGAAACCCGGTGCGGCCATTGATCCAGGCTTCGAGGCGCGGATCCCCGTCGGCCACGACATCGCGCAGGCCATCAGGCGCGGCCAGCAGGTTACGTCCCGCGATCGATGTCTGGTCATCGAGTTTCTGGATGAACCGGCAATGCCATTGCAACCGGGACAGAAAACTGTCGAGGGAGGCGGCAAACGTTAAATCACCATCAAGTTCCAGGTCTGCCCTCGCGCGCGTTGCGGCCTGATAGGCCTCGCGGATCGACACAGTGCCAAAGGCGAAGTGTGGCGACAGGCGCGAACACGCACCCTCGGCCGATTGCGGGCTGGACATCGCTGTCCGGTAGCGCCGGCCGCGCGCAGCGATGAACGAGCGCAGAAGTTCGACGCCTTCCGCGCGCCCGCCTGGCTGCCGTTTGGGGCAGGGATCCGGGGGCAGGCGGAAATCCTCGGCAATGGGCCATTCGCCAGCCGATATGCCGGGCGGCGGCAGCATGTCCGGGGCTTTGACACGTGATGCGAGCATCTGGGATTCCCAGCACCGCGCCCAGCCGTCGCCGCTGGCCTGGCGCCGGATGACGCCGTTTTGCGGGTGCTCGCGCAGGGCCACGCCGGCCTGCACGGCCCAGCGCTGGACCGCGCGGTCGCGCTCGAAGGTCCATTGCGGGCCGGTTTCCTCGTGTGCGTGGATCGCGGCAATGCCGTGCTGCCTGTGGAGTTCGGCAAAGACCTGAGTCGCCTCGCCGACCCGGAGGCAGAGGGCGGACCCGCGCGCCTTGAGGGCTTCATCCAGGCTCTGGAGGCTTTCCATGAGGAAATCGAACTGGCGCCGCGAATGCTCCGGTTGCGCCCAGAACCCCGGCTCGAAGACATAGAGCGGCACGACTGGTGCGCCGCTCGCCACAGCCGCGAGGAGGGGCGCGTGATCGTGGACCCTGAGGTCCCGCTTGAACCAGACAACATGCAGATCAGGCATGGAACAAACATAGAACATTTAAACAAACGCTCAAGCTTTTTTTGCATCAGGGCGGCAACGAACGGCGCCGCCGCATGGATTGTTTCGACATCGAAACAATTTCAACCTGTAGTTTGTGGCCTCAAGTTATCCACAGGTCTTTTCTGCTCGCATGGGTGCGGATGGGTTCTTTTCTCTCGAACGGGAAAGGCAAATCCGGCGAGGGGCATTTTCCCTGCCGGAGCCTGATGCTGCCCTTGCCGAACATGCAGCGCTCGGTTTCAGCCGGGCCTTTCCCGGACAATCCGCCATGACAGTCCTGCCGGCTGAGCAAGCAGGTATAATGCGCCGCCTGTCGGTCATGGTCGGCGTATCCCTTCTCATGGCGCCTGCTCTCATCATCCAGATGGCACTGTGGGTCGGGTTGGTCCTGTTCGGCGCGATTCTCCTGTTCCGGATCGGGCTTGTCGTTCTTGGTTGCGTGCTGGCGTGCAAGCGACAGCGCCCGCTCGCCGCCGACCTGCTGCTGCCTGTCTATACAATCCTCGTTGCCCTGAAGGATGAAGCCGACAGCGCAGCGCAGCTTTCGCGGGCCATCCTCGCGCTCGACTACCCGTCCGACAGGATCGACCTCAAACTGCTGATCGAAACCGGCGACACGGCGACACGCGACGCGCTGCTTGACCAAGACTGGCCGGACGGGACGGAACTCATCGTGCTGCCGCCCGGCCTGCCGCGCACCAAGCCGCGTGCGCTCAATTATGGGCTGGCGCGCGCCCGGGGCACTTATGTTGTCGTGTATGATGCCGAAGACCGCCCCGACCCCCGACAATTGCGCGCGGCGGTGGCGGCTTTCGCGCGGGGACTATCCAGCCTGGCCTGCGTGCAGGCACCCCTCGTGGGGGTGCCAGAAAGGGGCGGATGGCTGTCGGGGCAATGGGCGCTTGAGTATGCGATCCAGTTCGGGCGCATCCTGCCCGCGCTCTCGCGTCTTGGCCTGCCCATCGCGCTTGGCGGTACGAGCAATCATTTCCATCGGACGAAGCTGGTCGAGGCGGGGGGATGGGACGCGTGGAACGTGACCGAGGATGCCGATCTCGGACTGCGGCTGGCCCGTCGCGGCGCGCGGGTGGGAATGATTGCGCCGCCCACGCTGGAGGCGCCGCCGGAGCAATTGGGCGTCTGGCTGGCCCAGCGGTCACGCTGGCTGAAAGGTTTCCTGCAGACCTGGTTCGTCCTGATGCGCACGCCAGCCGCATCGATGCGGGAAATGGGCTTCGCCGGTTTCGTGTCCATGCAGCTGACCCTCGGCGCAGCGATCCTGTCGGCGCTGGTGCATGGCCCGTGGGCCCTGTGGTGCCTGCTGTGCGCGTTTATGCCGGGCATATCGCTTGGCCCGCTCGGAACCGGCGTGATGGCGGTGTCGTACCTGGCCGGGGTGGCTACGGGATTCGCGGCGCCTGCGCACCCGGGCAGGCGGCGGTTGGCCGTGGCGCTGACGGCGCCGCTTTACTGGCCCCTGCAATCAGTGGCGATGGCGCGGGCGCTGTACGGTTTGTGTCATGCCCCGCACTTCTGGGCGAAGACGCCGCATGGCGCTCCGTTGTCCTGAATGGCCTGCCGAAAGTTTTACCCGGCGTCAGGCTTGGCGTGGGTGCTGCAGAGATTTAGGGTCATCCCAGAGACAATGCCTGACAATTAAGGAGCCGTTCCAATGGCCTATGACGTCACCGAAGACCTGGACGCATTTCGCGCCGAAGTGCGTGACTGGCTGGAGGCGAATTGCCCGCCCTCCATGCGCACACCCATGGCAGACGATGAAATCGTCTGGGGCGGCAAGCGCGGCGAGTTCAAGAACCCGGAATCCAAGATATGGCTCGACCGGATGGGCGAGAAGGGCTGGACGGCGCCTGAATGGCCCGCGGCCTATGGCGGCGGCGGCCTGACCAAGGACCAGAACCGCGTGCTGCAGGAAGAGTTGCGCCGCATCCGGGCGCGCCCGGCGCTGTTCTCCTTCGGCCTGTGGATGTTCGGTCCGGCCTTGCTCGAGTTCGGCAATGAGGAGCAGAAGAAGCGCTTCCTGCCGGACATCGTCAAAGGCAAGACGCGCTGGTGCCAGGGTTATTCCGAGCCGGGCGCCGGATCGGACCTCGCCGGCCTGCAGACGCGCTGCGAGGACAAGGGCGACCATTACCTGATCAACGGCCAGAAAGTGTGGACATCCTATGCCGACCAGGCCGACTGGATTTTCTGCCTTGTGCGCACCGACACCTCGACCAAGCATGAAGGCATCAGCTTTATCCTGTTCGACATGGAAAGCCCGGGCGTTGAAGCGCGTCCGATCCTGCTGATCTCCGGCTCGTCTCCTTTCTGCGAAACCTTCTTTACCGATGTGAAGGTTCCCAAGGACCAGTTGGTTGGCCGCGTGAATGGCGGCTGGGAAATTGCCAAGCGCCTGCTGCAATTCGAGCGCTCGTCGATCTCGGCCGGTGGCTTTGGCGGCACGGGCGGGTCCGGCATTCTCGGCCCGGAAGAATATGCCAAGATGCATGTCGGCACCGACAGTGAAGGCCGCATCGCCGATGGCGACCTGCGCGGACGCATCGCTGACCACAAGATGTATGCGAAGGCGTTCAACCTGACTGTCCAGCGCCAGACCGAGCAGGCGAAAGCCGGCCAGCAGGTGGGCCATACGGCGTCCATCCTGAAATATGGTGCTGCCAAGATGAACCAGGATCGCCACGAACTCCTGATCGAAGCGCTGGGCTCGGAAGGGCTCGGCTGGGAAGGGGAGGGCTTTGACGAGAGCGCCATGAAGGCAACGCGCGGCTGGCTGCGTTCGAAAGGCAACTCGATCGAAGGCGGCACAAGCGAAATCAACCTCAATGTCGTCGCCAAGCGCGTACTCGGCCTGAAGGACCATCAATAGACATGACTTTCGTACTCACTGAAGACCAGGAAATGCTGCGCGACACGGCCCTCGCATTCGTGCGGGATGAACTGCCGGTGACCCATTTGCGCGCCTTGCGCGACAAGGGGGCCAACGGCCGCGATGCAGCCGCGCGCAAGAAGCTGGCCGAGCTCGGCTTCTTCGGCGTCATCATTCCGGATGAGCCGGGCGGCGAACATTTCGGCCTTGTCGGCCTTGGCCAGATCCTCGAGGCGCAGGGCCGCACGCTGGCTGCGACACCGCTGTTGCAGACCGCGCTGATCGCTGCCTCCGCCATCCAGCTGGGCGGCAGCAAGGCGCAGCAGGCCGAGTGGCTGCCAAAGATTGCAGCGGGCGAGGTGACCTTTGCGCTGGCGCTCGACGAGTCGGCCCACTTCTCGCCGCTCAACGTGGCGACCGAAGCCGAGAGCAATGGGCAGGGCTACACGCTGAACGGCATGAAGCGCTTTGTACCCGGCGGCCACGATGCGGAGATGTTCATTGTCGTCGCGCGGACGTTCGGCGAAGCAGGAGACCGTCACGGCATCACGCTGTTCCTCGTGCCCGCCAAGGCGAAGGGTGTCACCGTCCAGGAGCTGACAACTGTCGACTCCCACGGCGCCGCCCACGTGACCCTTGACGATGTCATGGTCGGCGAAGGCGCTGTGCTCGGCCCGGTCGACCAAGGCGCCGACGTGCTTGAGCCCGTGCTGGACCGCGCCGCCATCGGCATGGCGGCTGAAATGCTCGGCTCGTCGGCAGCGGCGTTCGAGATGACGCTCGAATACCTGCAGAGCCGCAAGCAGTTCGGCCAGTTGATCGGCTCGTTCCAATCGATGCAGCATCGCGCGGCGAAAATGTTCACCGAGCTCGAGATGACACGTTCCTGCGTTGCTGCAGCGCTGGCGGCGGTCGATTCCGGCACGGGCGACGTCGCCGAACTGGCAAGCCTTGCCAAGGCGAAGGCCAGTGAACTCGTGCATCTCGTGTCGAACGAATGCGTCCAGATGCATGGCGGCATCGGCATGACGGACGTGGCCGATCCCGGACTCTACATGAAACGCGCCCGCGTGCAGGAAGCGCTGTATGGCGGTGCCAGCTGGCATCGCGACCGCTATGCGCGCCTGCAGGGCTTCTGATTCGATTCAGAAACCAGACATGAAAAAGCCGGGCCAGCGATGCTGAGCCCGGCTTTATTTTTATCCGCAAGCGGATTGAAAGATTAGCCCTTGAGGACTGAACCCTTCTTCAGCGCCTTGGCGATGAGATAGTACATCACCGGGCGGTGCTTGGCGCGAACCGACTTGCCGTACTTGGCGATGGCGTCGGCGATAGCGCCGTCAGCCTTGGCCTCATCCGTGACGCCGAGCTTCTTGGCGACGAAGCCCTTGCGCACGCGGGCGAGTTCTTCCTTGTCGGAAGCGGCGATGGTTGCCGAGTCCGACTTGTAGATGGTTGGACCGGACGCTTTCACGGCAGCTTCGAGCAGCGCCATGTCAGGGCGGGCTTCACCAACTTTTGTTTTCAGGTCGGTGACGTATTTTTCCATCAGCACTTCTTTCGCTGTTGGCGCCTTGGCTGGCGCAGCGATTTTCGGTGCGGGCGCGGCCTTCTTGGCAGCGGCTGGTTTCTTGGTTTTTGGCTTGGTTGCTTTTGCCATGGGATTGTCTCCTCAATGGGCCCGGAAGCGGGCGGTTTCTGTCTTACGCAAACTGACTACACGAATCTCTAGATACGTGTCGTGCTTAAATCGTGATTTCCACAGGTCGGCAACCCCGCACGCTGTATTAAAGCGCGGGCTGCATTCTCATAAGATCAGTAAACGGAAGTAATTATTTGTCGCTGGTTGCAAGGATGGTGCAGACTCTTGCAGAAATGATTTGTTTTGGTTCGTCCGACGGCAGGTTGAGTGAGTCGATGTCGGCATGCGTGATGGAGACTGTCTCGCCGCCGATTTTCGAGGCGGTGACTGCCACCATTTTGAAAGCGTTGCTTGGGCAATCTGCTTGCTGGCGCCGACGCGTCTATACGGCCTCTTCATAGACTGCGCGATTCATCTGGTTGGCGTTTCCAGGACGGGGCGGTTGGAGAGGCCACCGCATAACATCCCTTGAAGCACACCCAAGGCGGGATAGGATTGCAACTGTTCAACCTATTCCCGCAGCACAGGAAAACGCAATGACGCGGCTATTGCCTTTCGGACTCACACTCCTTTCCACAATCAGTTTTGTTCTTGCGCTGATGGCGGGCCAGCGCCTGGCGACCTGGCAAGTGATTGGCGGAGGGATAGCAACACCCCTGGCCTTGCTTGGGCTCTACGATCTCATTCAGCGCCGACACTCTTTGTGGCGCAACTTTCCGATCCTTGCGCACATCAGATGGATCGCCGAGGAGCTGCGCCCCTTCTTCCGGTCGTACATCGTAGAGAGCGATACAGAAGGACGCCCGTTCAATCACGAGCAGCGCGCACTGGTCTATCGGCGTGCAAAGGATGTGTCGTCGGTCGAACCGTTCGGAAGCCAGCTCGATATCGACAAGCCGCCTTATGAATGGCTCGCGCATTCGATCGCTGCCAAGCATACGGCGGAGGAATGTCCGCGCGTCAGCGTCGGCGCGCCCGGAACGGCGCTACCTTATTCGGCCAGCGTGTTCAATATTTCCGCGATGAGTTTCGGTTCGCTTGGGGCGCATGCGATCGAGGCGCTGTCGACCGGCGCGAAGAAGGGCGGCTTCTATCACGATACGGGCGAGGGCGGCGTGTCGCCATACCACCGTGCCGGCGGCGCCGATCTCGTCTGGGAAATCGGTTCAGGCTATTTCGGCTGCCGCGCAAGCGACGGCACGTTTGATGCGGCGCGATTTGCCGACGTCGCGAGAGACCCCCAGATCAAGATGATCGAGATCAAGCTCAGCCAGGGCGCCAAGCCGGGCCATGGTGGCGTGCTGCCCGGCGCCAAGGTGACGGCGGAGATTGCCGCCACGCGGGGCATCCCGATTGGCGAGACCTGTTTCTCACCGCCAGGGCATTCGGCGTTCTCCACGCCGATCGAGATGATGGAATTCGTCGCGCGCCTGCGCGACCTGTCTGGCGGCAAGCCCGTCGGCATCAAGTTCTGCGTCGGCAATCGCTGGGAGATTCTAGCGCTGTGCAAGGCGATGCTGGAGACCGGCATCCGGACCGACTTCATGGTCGTCGATGGCGGCGAAGGCGGCACCGGCGCGGCGCCTGCGGAATTCCTGGATCATATCGGCGCGCCGCTGCGCCAGGGACTGGTGCTGACGCGAAACGCCCTGATCGGCTCAGGGCTGAAGGATCATGTGCGCCTTGCCTGTTCGGGCAAGCAGACGAGCGCGTTTGCGCTGGCATCGTCCATGGCGCTTGGAGCAGACTGGGTGAACACGGCGCGCGGTTTCATGTTTTCACTGGGCTGCATCCAGTCGCTGCACTGCCACAAGAATACCTGCCCGACGGGTATTGCGACCACGGACAAGGGCCGCCAGCGCGGCCTTGTGGTCGCCGACAAGGCAGAGCGCGTCTACAATTACCATCGCAATACGATCAAGGCCCTGATGGAAGTGGTCGGTGCGGCGGGATGCGAACATCCGGCCGAGCTGACGCCGCGCCACATCATGCACCGGGTGACGGAAGATATCGTCAAGCCGGCGCACAGGGCCTATGACCTGCTCGAGAAAAACGTGTTGCTTGATGCCCCGGAAAGCACGGCGCTGGCGAATGAATGGGCCATGGCGCAGGCGGTCTCTTTCCGCCCCCTGGGTCTCTGATCCGACGACGCGGCTTTTCCGGTACAACGGCCTGTCCTGTTCCCGGCATGGCCCAACTGCCTGAGGGCTGAATCGCAATTGGACCATCTATCGTTGGCAAAACCGAAAAAAATTGGTTTGATCCGGCTCGGGAAAAAGGGAGAGAACCATGGAGTCCGGAAATTCAGCTGCCATTGCCATTGTAGGCGTCATCTATCTGGCAATGATCATTTTCTTTATCGTCTGCTACTGGAAGATATGGAGCAAGGCGGGCTTTAATGGCGCGTGGTCGCTCCTGATGCTCGTACCGCTCGTGAACTTGATCGCGTTCGCCTATCTCGCCTTTGCGAAATGGCCGATCCATGCGCGCCTCAATCCGACTGACACGTTCAACTAGACCTGCCTCTGTTCAGGTGATTGGAAGCCGGCCTCGTTCAGGCCGGCTTCATCCCTAGCTGCCGTTGGCTTCCGACTGCAGCATCGTGTAGCGCTCGATCCCGATGCGTTCGATCAGGTCGAACTGGGTTTCCAGGTAATCGACATGCTCTTCCTCATTGTTGAGGATCTTGCCGAACAGGTCGCGGCTGCCATAGTCGCGGACCTTTTCCGAATGCTCCATGGCATCGCGCAGCAGCGGGATGGCGGTCATTTCCATCTTCATGTCGCACTCGAGAATTTCATGTACGCTCTCGCCGATCTGGAGCTTTCCGAGGTCCTGAAGGTTTGGCAGGCCGCCCAGGAACAGGATGCGCTCGATCAGCCAGTCGGCATGATGCATCTCCTCGATCGATTCCTTGTGCTCATGCTCGGCCAGCTTGCTGACACCCCAGTCCTTGAGCATGCGGGCGTGCAGGAAGTACTGGTTGATCGCTGTCAGTTCGTTCTTGAGGCAAAGGTTCAGGAACTCGATGACCTTGGTGTCGCCTTTCATGGGGCTCTCCTGCTCGTGGTAAATACGTATGCTCGCGGGATAGGTGAATGCGGCGGCATTGGCAAGAAATTGTCGAATAAAAACAAGTTCATCTGCAAGTGAGACACAGTCTCACCGCGTGCTGAAACGCAGTCTCAAACAGAAAGCTTATTCGGCGGCGACGAGGGCCGGTGATGGCGCCTTGAGGTCCATTTCCCGGGAAATGATCTCGCCGATCGAGCAGCTGCATTTTCCGCAATTGAACTTGCAGCCATGATGGGCCTGAACCGCCTTGGGGCTGCGCGCACCGGCATCGACTGCGGCGCGGACGCTGGAACAATTGATACGGTTGCAGATGCAGATGATCATGAGAACCATTTGCATCAATCTGCGAATGATTGTCAAGCGCGTTTTGTGGCGCCTCAGGTGGCGGCCTGCCCGCTCCATGTCGAGATCGACACGCCGCTGCCAAGCGGAATAATTGTCGTCTCGTAGCCGTTGCGGGGATCGCTGACATGGTCGACGAAGGGTTTCAGGGTTTTCCGGAACGAATTGATATTGTCGGCAAAGATGATTGCGCCGTCCGACAGTTTCGGCTCCAGCAGTTGCAGGATCGGAATATACAGTTCCTTCCATCCATCGAGGAAAACGAAATCGACCGGGCCGTCGAGCGGTGCGAGGCTTTCCATCGCGTCGCCTTCGCGGATATCGGCCCAGCGCTTGAGGCCGGCGGAGACAAGGTTGGACTCCGCGACCAGGTGCTTGCGCGGCAGCATTTCGGTGCCTGTGAACCGGCCGTCATTCTTGCGTGCAGCGGCGGCAAGGTAGATGGATGAAATCCCGAATGACGAACCGAACTCGACGATATTGCGGGCGTTCATCGCGCAGGCAATCTGGTACATGAGGCGCCCGAGCTCGGGTGAAACGGGGATGTAGGCGTCGGCCAGGAAAGGTTCGGCGGATTCAAATACGCTGCGGCCGCGCAGGTAACCCAACGCGATTGCAGGCAGGGCGCGGGCAAAAACCCGCCTGTCTCCGCGTGCATCCCTGTGCAGGCGGTCGAGCGTCTCGGCGACATCGGGATCGTTCAGGCCATCGCGTGGAAGCGTGCTGTCGAATGGCATGTCTGGAATCTCCTCTTGTTCTGGCGCAGGAGAATAATACGAGCTATTGCTCATGTTTTGCTACTCGCATTGGTGCCATGTCCCGAACCGCGTCCATCATCCCAAGAAAACCGCCGGTTCAGGCACGGTCGGTTCAGACCGTCGATGCCATACTCGAGGCGGCGGCTCGCATTCTGGAGACGGACGGCATGGCCGGTTACACGACCAACGGGATCGCTGAGACGGCCGGCGTGAGCGTCGGGTCGCTCTATCAGTACTTCCCCAACAAGGAAGCGGTGACGGCCGCGCTCGTCCTCGCAGACTCGCAGCGCTTCCTGTGCCGCATGCAGGAGACGGCTGCGCGGGTCGCCGGAGCGCCCGTGAACGTGGCTATCGCGGAACTGGTCGAGGTGTCGGTCGCCCACCATACCGACCGGCCCGAACTTTCCCGCCTGCTTGACATGGAGGAGGGGCGCCTGGCGCTCGATGAAAACCTGCAGGATGTGCGTGCAGGCATATTCAACGTCGTCTACGAATTGATGGCGTCACGGCAGCTGCAGACACCCTTCGACCTGAAGACGGCAACCCATGATATCCTTGCCTTGGTTCAGGGCATTACCGACAAGGCCTGTCTGCGCGGCGAGACAGACCTCAAGGCGATCAAGGCGCGCGTCTGTTACGCCGTGTTCGGTTACCTGCGCCTGCCTGCGAGTTGACCCCCGACGGGCGTGTGACTACAGGCTGTGCGCTTGTAATCCCAACCGGACACGCATGCCATGACTGACTTTTCGACACTTGCCCATTCTGCCAAGGCCTGGCCGTTTGAACTGGCGCGCGCGCTGGAGAAACGGGTCGACCAGCAGGTCAAGGCGGGCCAGCGCGCGGCAGGCGATCCGGTCATATTCGAGACTGGCTACGGCCCGTCGGGCCTGCCGCATATCGGCACGTTCGGGGAAGTGGTGCGCACGACCATGGTGCGGCACGCATTCGAAGTGCTGACGGGCGGGAAAATCCCGACGCGGCTGATCTGTATTTCCGACGACATGGACGGCATGCGCAAGGTGCCGCCCACCGTGCCGAACCCGGAAAGCCTCGAAGAATTCCTGCAACAGCCGCTGACGTCGGTGCCGGACCCGTTCGGCACGCACGCTTCCTATGGTGCACACATGAATGCGCGTCTTTGCGCCTTCCTCGACCAGTTCGGCTTCCAGTACGAATTCGTCTCGGCGACGGAATGCTACAAGTCCGGTCGGTTCGATCCGATGCTGCGCCGGGCTGCGGAAAAGTTCGACGAGATCATGGCCGTGATGCTGCCGACGCTGGGCGCTGAGCGCCAGGCAACCTATTCGCCTTTCCTGCCGATCTCGCCGACCTCGGGCAGGGTCCTCTATGTGCCGATGAAACATGTCGACGCGGCCAAGGGGGAAGTGACCTTCGAGGACGAAGACGGCGCCGAGGTGACGCTGCCGGTCACAGGCGGGCATGTGAAGATGCAGTGGAAGCCGGATTTCGGCATGCGGTGGGCCGCGCTTGGAGTCGACTTCGAAATGTTCGGCAAGGATCATCAGGCCAATGCGCCGATCTATTCCCGGATTGCCAAAATCCTCGGCCACCGCCCGCCGGAACAATATGTCTACGAGCTTTTCCTCGACGAGAAGGGCGAGAAGATTTCCAAGTCCAAGGGCAACGGCATCTCCGTGGAGGAATGGCTCGCCTATGCACCGGACGAGAGCCTGTCGCTGTTCCAGTTCCAGAAGCCGCGCGTGGCCAAGAAGCTGTATTTCGACGTGATCCCGAAAGCGGTCGACGAATACCTGACCTTCCTCGAGAAATATCCGGACGAAGAGCCCGCGCGCCAGCTGGAAAACCCGGTCTGGCATATCCATTCGGGCAATCCCCCGAAGGCGGACGTGCCTGTCAGCTTTGCGCTGCTCCTGAATCTCGTGGCGGTGGCCAATCCCGAGGACAAGAGCCAGCTCTGGGGCTTCATCTCGCGTTATGCGCCGGAAGCCTCGGCTGAAACGCATCCGCTGCTCGACAGCCTTGCCGGTTATGCGATGCGCTATTACCGCGACTTCGTCCTGCCGGCGAAAGTGTTCCGTGGGCCAACCGAGCAGGAGCGTTCGGCCATGGCGGATCTCTCGGCGCGGCTGAAAGCCTTTGATGAAGAGCCGACGCCGGAAAACCTGCAGACGCTGACGTTTTCCATCGGCAAGGATCACGGCTTCCAGAACCTGCGCGAATGGTTCAAGGCGCTCTATGAAGTCCTGCTCGGGCAGGAGCAGGGGCCGCGCTTCGGCAGCTTTGCGGCGCTGTATGGTGTCGCGGAGACCGCCACGCTGATCGATGACGCCCTGGCGCGTGACTGAGTCTGTAACTGGCGGCTGGCGACGAATCCCCTAGCCTGACCGGGACAGAAGAGGAGCCTGCTTATGGCCCGGTTGAAAATACTCCTGCTCGTGCCTGTCTTGCTGATGGCCTCGGCGTGTGTCGCTTCGAAAGTCGTGACAGTCCCGGTCGGCTTGGCTGTGGGCGCCACGAAAGTGGCTGGCAAGAGCGTCGTCTATGTCGGCGGCACAGCTGTACGGACAACGGGAGACCTATTGGACGGGCCTGACGAGATGGCCAGGCTGCACGTAACGCTGAAGACGCGTACAGGCCGCACCAAGCATGTGCGCAAGACGGTCAAGGTCAAGTATCTTGAGCGGGAGCTCAAGAAGATCGAGAAAAAGGGCCGTATCGTCGACGTCGAAGTCACCGCAGTGGACTAGGCGGGCGTCTTACCCAGCTGGCGCAGGCTCCTCGATCCTGCCGACGAACATCACCGTGCCCGTCGGCTTGTGGCGCAAGGCAATTAGGAACGGGTGGTCGGCGCGGAACTCGACCGGCTCTTCGTCCGGCACCATGATGGCCGTGCGCTCCATGATGATCGCGGTGGCAGCGGCTGCCTCGGTGCCTTTTTCGTCGATCTCGAGGAAGGTCTTGTGCAGTACCTGGCTGATCACGAGATCACCTGGGCCTGCGCCTTCGATCAGGCCGGAAAAATCCGCATCGGCCGTGAAGGCGTTGCCAAGTCCGAGGCCGATCATCACGTCATTGAGCTGGTAGTCCCCCTCGATCTTCACCTTGGGCAGGACGACATGTACGCGCTTCTCCGCCGCCGCATCCATGTCGGTGAGGAGGTTGATGAAGCTTTCCGGCGCCATGGCTTCCGCAACACCGTTCAGGCCGTCCTGAGCGTCCGGCAGGATCACGGTGAGGGCGTAGTCGTCGCCCATGTAGTCGAGGTCGAGCGCGGCATAGCCGTCGCGCGAGAGGTGACGCGCCTTTCTCAGCGTCTGGTTCATCAGCTTCGCGGTGATCTCGCCATCCGGCGCGTGGAAGGGCTGGTCGCTGGTCGCTTCCGCCTTGAAGGGGCTTTTCCAGTCGGCCTTGAACCAGACGGCATTGGTGAGGATCAGCTCGGTCGCCTGCGGCTTGATGGCGCTGGCCGGGATCAGGTTCCTGATCTTGTTGTTGGTGTGGGCCTCCACCCAGTCATTGATCAGGCGGGCTGCGGCGGCAGGCTGTGTGAAGTCCACCAGTGCGACCTTTGCCTTCATCACGCCTTCCACCGCAGCGCGGTAGGGCGCCCGCAATGTGGACCCCTGGCGCAGCCAGACGGCATTGGCGATGGTCAGCTTCGCCTTTTCCGTATCGGCGACAATCGCCTGATCGAGCGTGTACTGGGCGGCCGGGAAGATTTCGTGCGGCACCGCGTCATAGCCGAACAGCGTGGCCATGTGATCGGCTGTCTCGCCGGCCGCGCCCGGATAGAGCAGGGCAAAGGCGCCGCTCACCGAAGCAGGCGAGACGAAGACATTTCCCGGTTTGCCGTCCAGCGCGTCATAGAGCGACCAGGCGAAGAGATTGTTGCCGCGGGCAAGCGTTTCTGCCGTTTCGATATTCGTCACCGCCATGGGCACAGGTTGGACCTCCTCCTTCGGAAGGACATATTGAGCCGGTTCGTTCGGCGCATCGGCTGTGTCCGCATCTGTCGCAGGCGCAGCCGGTTGCTGGCAGGCGGCAAGGGCGCCCAGTGCGGCAAGGGCGGCGATAGTCAGACGGCGCATGGGTATTCTCCATAGGGTTTTCTGCGGACCCTGCACCCATGCGCTGGCTTCATGACTATTCTGCGGCGATCAGCGTGGTTTTCACCTTCGGCATGTCGCCCGTGGGCCAGCCTTTCCAGAGGCCGGCTTCCTTTTCGCTTGCCGTGGCGACGGCGGCATCCTTGACGTGACCGTAACCCCGGATGTCGTCCGGGATTTCTGCAATGGCCACGGCGAGGGTGTGGTTCTTCGCCGTCAGGCCTGATGCCAGCGTCTCCAGCGTTTCAAAATACGTGTCGCGCAGGGCGCGTTCCATCTTGCGTTCTTCGGTGCGGCCGAACAGGTCGAACGGGGTTTCACGCAGGCCTTTCAGGCGTGTCAGGATTTTGAAGCCCAGCATCATCCAGCCGCCGAAATGCTTTTTCTTCAGGTGTCCGTGGCTGTCCTTTTGCGAGAGGATCGGCGGGGCGAGCCAGAAGCGCAGCTTGCCGCCCTTGAACTGGCTGGCGAGCTGTTTGGCAAAGTCACCATTTGTGTAGAGGCGGGCGACTTCGTACTCGTCCTTGTAGGCCATCAGCTTGTAGGCATAGGTCGCGGCGGCGCGGGAGAGTTTGTCTCCCAGGCCAGCGGCTTCCTCGGCCGTGCGCACGCGGGTGACGGCGTCACGATATTGCTGGGCATAGGATTCATTCTGGTAGGCAACGAGGCGGGCGGCGCGATCGTCGATCAGTTCGTCCAGAGTCTTCGGTTCCAGATGCCCGCGCGGATCGTGCTGTGCGACGAGGCGTTCGGGCGCGGCTGCGGCGATACGGCCAATATTGAACGCGGCCATGTTGTCATCGACCTTGGTGCCGTTGAGGCGGATCGCGCGGTAGAGGCCGCGCAGCGAGACAGGCACGGCGCCTTTCTGCCAAGCGTAACCGACCATGATCATGTTCGTATAGATCGCGTCGTGAAGATAACCGACGGCGAGCGCCTCGGCGTCGAAGGCGCCGAAGTCCCGTGCCTGGCGTTTCACACGCGCGGCGAGAAGGTCGCTCTCGAACCGCTTCGACCGGTTGCGGATGAATTCGCTGGTCGGGGTGACGTCCGAGTTGGCATAGGCAGCCGTTCGGGCTGGATCCATCAGCAGCAATGCGTCACCGCCCGCCGCCACGACAAGGTCGCAGGCGATGATGAGATCTGCGCTGGCAGGGGGCACGCGGCCTGTGGAAATGGTTTCCGGTTCACGGGCGAAGCGGATGTGCGAGAGGACGGGGCCACCCTTCTGGGCAAGGCCCGTCATGTCGAGCGAGGAAGCGGCATTGCCATCCACGTGCGCCGCCATGGCGAGGACGGCTGCAACAGTCGTCACGCCGGTGCCGCCGACGCCGGTGAACAGCACGTTCCAGGGTTCGGCCAGGCTGGGCGTCTCGGGCAGGGGCAGGCCGGACGCATCGAATTCGCGGCGGACTTCGCCGGTCCAGGCAGGCTCGCCGTCTTTCACCGTGACGAAGCTGGGGCAGAAGCCGGTAAGGCAGGAGAGATCTGTATTGCAGGTCGACTGGTTGATGCGGCGCTTGCGACCGAGTTCTGTTTCGACCGGTTCGACCGACAGGCAGTTTGATTTCAGCGAACAGTCGCCGCAGCCTTCGCAGACTTCCTGGTTTATGATCACGCGCACACGGTCGGGCGCGATGATTCCGCGCTTGGACCGGCGGCGTTTCTCGGTGGCGCACATCTGGTCATAGATCATCACCGAGACGCCGGGCGTGCCGCGCAACATAACCTGCACGTCTTCGAGGTCTTCGCGGTCAAAGATTTTAACGCGGCGGGGCAGGTTTTTCACGCCGGCATAGCGGGTCGGGTCTTCGGTGACGATGACGATGGTCTGGACGCCTTCGGCTTCGACCTGCTGCGCGATCTGGGCCGGGGTCTGGCCAGATTCGACATGCTGGCCGCCGGTCATGGCGACGGCGTCATTGTAGAGGATCTTGTAGGTCATCTTCGCGCCGGAGGTGACGGCGGCGCGGATCGCGAGGCTGCCGGAGTGGGAATAGGTGCCGTCGCCGAGATTGACGAAGACATGGTCTTCATCGGTGGCCCAGTGCTGGCCGACCCAGGCAATGCCTTCGCCGCCCATCTGGCTGGTCATGTCCGTTTTCCGGTCGGGCATGAAATTGGCCATGTAATGGCAGCCGATACCGGCGAGTGCGCGCGAGCCATCCGGCACGGTGGTCGAGGTGTTGTGCGGGCAACCGGAACAGAAGTGCGGGCTGCGGACGGTCGGCGACGCATTCGTGCGCGCGGCTTCACCGGCCCGGCCGACGCGGTCGAAATAGGCATCGGCGCGGGTCGTGTCCCAGCCTGAGGGGATGATCTTCATCAGGGCGGCGGCCATTTCGGGAATGGTGATCGAGGCGACGTTGGAGAGGAGCGGCTTGCCCTCGGCCGTACGCTTGCCTTCGATGACCGGACGCTTGTTGTCCGGCAGGTCGTAGAGCGCTGATTTCAGCTGGTCCTCGATCAGCGGACGCTTGTGCTCGATGACGACGACGCGTTCGAGACCGGCGCAGAATTCGCGGACGCCTTCCGGTTCCAGCGGCCAGGGCATGGCGACCTTGAAGATGGTGAGGCCAAGACGGCCGGCCTCTTCGGGCGTCAGGCCGATGGCGGCGAGGGCTTCGAACACGTCGCGCGCGGCCTGGCCGGTGACAATGACGCCGATGCGCGGCTTGGGCGAGGGCAGGATGACATGGTCGAGCCGGTTGGCGCGGACATAGGCCTGCGCGGCGGGCAGCTTGAACTGGCGCAGGCGCGCTTCCTTGTCGAGCGGGGTATCGCCCCGGCGCATGTGGACGCCGGCGTCCGGCAGGTGGAAGGACGGTGCGATAAAGCTGAAGCGATCGAGATCGATGCTGACCACGGCGCCGGAATCCATCGTGTCGGCGAGGGCGACGAGGCCGGTCCATGCGCCGCTGTAGCGGCTCATGTTCCAGCCGTGGATGCCATAATCGAGCACGTCCTGGATCGAGGCGGGATTGAGCACAGGAATTTCGGCATCTGCCATGGCGAATTCCGACTGCGACGGCAGGGTCGAGGATTTGCAATTATGGTCGTCGCCGATGATCGCGAGGACGCCGCCAAGGGCCGATGTGCCGGCGGCGTTGGCGTGCTTGAACACGTCGCCCGTGCGGTCGACACCGGGCGCCTTGCCGTACCAGATGCCGAACAGGCCGTCGAAACGCGCGCCGGGGAACAGGCCGAGTTGCTGGCTGCCCCAGACAGCTGTGGCGCCGAGATCTTCGTTCAGGCCTTCCCAGAACTGGATGTCATGGGAGTCGAGCAGGCCCTGGACCGCCCGCAATTGCTGATCGTATCCGCCCAGCGGCGAGCCGCGATAGCCGGAAATGAAGCCGGCCGTGTTGACGCCAGCTGCCCGGTCGAGGCGCTTGCGGTCAAGCGGCAGGCGCACGAGCGCCTGAATGCCTGTCATGAAAGCATTTCCCTCGACAAGCTCGTATTTGTCGTCCAGCGTGACTTCACGGTGTTTCATCGATGTGCCATCCTGAATAGCAGTTTGGTAGATTATTGGGCAAATCGCGTGAAATAGCTTGCCTTTCTTGCGCCATTCCGTGTAATTCGGGGTATAATATGCCTCGAAACATGGAGTATCAAAGAAAATTGGCCCAAGAAATTGATACGATTGATGCCCGCATCCTCGACATTATCCAACGCGATGCGAGTCTGTCAGTCGCCGACATTGCCGACCGGGTTGGGCTGTCTTCGTCGCCTTGCTGGCGCCGGATCAAGCGCATGGAAGAGGCCGGTTTCATCACGGGTCGCGTTACGCTGCTGGACAATTTTGCCCTCGGCCTGAACTTCGAAGTGATGGCCAGCGTGAAACTGGCGCTGCCGAGCCGGGAAAATCTCGAGGCCTTTGAGGCGATCGTGCAGAACTGGTCGGAAGTGATCGAGTGCATGACCGTGACCGGGGCGGTCGACTATATGATCCATGTGGTGACGACCGACATGCATGCCTATGACAATTTCCTGCGTGACAAGTTGCTGGGTTCGGCGCTGGTGTCGGACGTGCAGTCGCGCATCGTGGTGCGTGTGTCGAAGCGGACGACGGCGTTGCCGCTGAGCCTTGTCAGTGACCGGTTGAAATCCTCCTGAGACCTATCCGTCCAGCATTCTAACAGATGTGACGTGTCCGTCGGACTGGTTGAGGAAGCGTGCTGCGCTGCCGGGCCATGTTTGCAGGCGTGTGCGCATCATGCCGGAGGCCGGTTCGCCGCCGAACAGGGGTTCGGGTTCATAGCAAACCCAGGAGATAGGCGCCTCGGGCGTCGCGCTGGCGCCGGCGGCTTCGATGGCGCGCTCGATGCGCTGGCGGGTCTCCGCTGGCGGATAGATCAGGAAAACCGAGTGATAGATGACGGTCATTCCATCATTGCGGCGATTGGCAAGTTTGGCTTCCAGCCATTCGGCCGCGTCGGCCTGGTCGACTTTCACACCGGTGTCGCGGGCCAGCGCCATGGCGGCGTCGAGGCGGGCGAGGCGTGCGGGCTGGTCCGGCCAGACATAGGACCTGAGCCTGAGCGCCTGAACGGGATCTGACAGGTCGAGGGGGCCGAGATCACAGGCGGCGCGGGACCGGATGACGGGGGTGGCAGAGAGGTGCTGAGGGGGCGGTCCGGTCCAGTCGGTCTCGATGAGGACACCAGAAGTTCCGCGGCGCTGCCAGCTGGCGGTGCGATAGGAGTAGCGATCCCAGTTCTGGTTGAGGCCGGCGCTGGCGCCGAGCTCGAGCAGATCCATGGGGCCGTCGAATGTTGCGGCGAGTTCAAGGAAAGCGGGCAGGAGGGCGATGCAGCGGCGGGTCTCGTTGGTTTGGGGCGGGGACTGGATGAAGGCCGGCACAAGGTCCTTGTGACTGGCGAGATAGTCGCGGGCGACGGGCCAGACGTGTTCCATGGTCCAGCCGGGATTGGCGGCGGGATAGAGGGTGGTGAGCCGGGGCGCGGTGCCGTTGAGGGATGCGTGGTGCAGGGCGCCGGCGAGGCGGAGGCCGAGGGCATCGCGCCGCGGATCGGTGGGCCATGTGCCGATGAGTTCGTGGACGATCCCACCGCTGCGCAGGTCGGCGGCCATGGCGATCAGGAGCTGGGCCGTAAAGGCGGAGCCGAGGTCGTGGCACCATCCGGCCTGTTCGATGAAATGGGCGTGGATACGGTCGTCTGTCATGCGGGAAACCTCATCGTTTGGCGGAGGGGTGGAGCGCGGGCCGGTAGCCTGCGGCAAGGGCGGCGCAGGTGGCGCGCGGAGTGAGGCGCGTGGCGCGGGCGGGCAGGGGCGAGGGGGCGCCATAGCCAGCGAAGGACCAGGCCCGGGCCGAGTTCCCCCATTTGAGAAACGCCTTGCCGCCCAGTGTGAAGAACGCCCCGTCGGGCAGTGTGGAGGGGGTCATCGTTTCGCGGGCACATTCACCCTTCATGACGGACTGGATCTCGCCGGCGACCAAGGCGTCGACATGGCCGACAGGCGCCTTCGCGGATACGCGGCCCGCCTTGTCCAGTGCGGCGCGGAAGGCGAGCGCGTCCGGGCGGCGGCATTCGTAGCAGGGGCGGTGGCCGCCGGCGAGGGCGGTCGCCTCATCGAGGAAGAAGAGTTCGGTATAGAGGCCCGGCTGCATCAGCGGGCGTTGGCGGCCCTTGAAGTCCAGCACACAGATGATCCAGCGCTGGCTGGTCCAGTGGCGCGGTTTCAGCGTCTGGTCGGGCCGGTGGATACAGCCGCCGCGATTGCCCATGAACAGGCCGCGATCGGCTACGGCGTGGATCTGGCCGAAGGGGTCAACGCGGTTGCAGAGGGGCATGGGCGGGGCTTCCTGTCAGGAGCGGACGGGCCTGCAAAACAAAAGACCCGGACAATGCGGTGCACTGTCCGGGTCCATGTTCAGGCGGGACAATGGAAGACTAGAGGCGTTCCAGAGCCATCGCGATGCCTTCGCCGCCGCCGATGCAGAGCGACGCCATGCCCTTCTTGACGCCGCGGTCTTCCATGGCGGCGAGCAGGGTGATGATGACGCGGGCGCCGGAGGCGCCGATCGGGTGGCCCATGGCGCAGGCGCCGCCATTCACGTTCAGCTTGTCATGGCTGATGCCGAGTTCTTTCATGGCGATCATCGGCACGACCGCGAAGGCTTCGTTGACTTCCCAGAGGTCGACATCCTCGATTTTCCAGCCGGCCTTTTCGAGGGCCTTTTTCATGGCAGGCACAGGCGCGGTGGTGAAATATTCCGGCTCGTGGGCGTGGCTGGACGAGGACACGATCCGGGCGATCGGCTTCAGGCCGCGCTTCTTGGCTTCGGATTCGCGCATCAGGACCATGGCCGCTGCACCGTCGGAAATGGCCGAGGCGTTGGCCGCCGTGACCGTGCCGTCTTTCGAGAAGGCCGGGCGCAGGGTCGGGATCTTGTCCGGCATGGCGGTGCGGGGCAGCTCGTCCGTGTCGACAATCGTGTCGCCCTTGCGGCCCTTCACGGTGACCGGGGCGATCTCGCGCTTGAACTTGCCGTTCTTGGTGGCGTTCTGGGCGCGGGTCAGCGTTTCGAGCGCATAGGCGTCCTGCTGTTCACGCGTGAACTGGTATTCGCCGGCAATCTTGTCGGCGAACAGGCCCATCGGACCCTTGGAATAGGCGTCGGACAGGCCGTCGAGGGCCATGTGGTCTTCCGCGTTCATGCTGCCGTACTTGTGGCCCTTGCGGGCATTGAGCAGGTGGGGCGCGTTGGTCATGGATTCCATGCCGCCGACGATGACGATGTTGGCGTCGCCCGCCATGATGGCATTGCGGCCCATGACGGCGGCCTGCATGCCGGAACCGCACATCTTGTTGATGGTGACCGCTTCGAGGCCCTTGTCTTCACCGGCCTTGAAACCGGCCTGGCGGGCCGGGGCCTGGCCCTGGCCTGCGGGAAGGCAGTTGCCCATGATGATCTCATTGGCTTCGCCGGGCTTCAGCTTCGCCTCGGCGACAGCGGCCTTCACGGCGATGGCGCCGAGTTCGTTGGCGCTGAGGCTGGCGAGGTCGCCCAGCAGGCCACCCATCGGGGTGCGGGCCATGCCGACGATGACGACGGGATCTTGTTCTGACATTGGGGTTCCTTCCAGTTCGCATTTTTTTGCAGTTGCGAACACTTAGGCGCCCTGACGCGGCGGTCGTCAAGACCGTGCGCGTGTCACGGTTCCGCTCGGTCAAGCACGGGCGGCCGCAACCCCTGGAAAGGGCGCGGCGATGGAAGGCATGATTTTGCGCTGGCGCCTCCCTAGGACGTGTCCGGGGCGGCAGGCGCGGCAGAATTCAGGCAAGATGGTTTGCCAAAAGCGGGAAAAGTGGAATCGCGGAGACGGACGGGCAGGGCGGCGCCACGCGCGGCGTGCGCAATGTCGCAGGCGCGCTGCCAGGCCGGCCTGGCCGGGGCCGCGTAATGGTAAACGGACGGGTCGCGCGGCGCGTCGCCCATGCGGACAACCCGCAGGCGGCCGGTAACATGGCAGACCGCGATCATCAGCTCACGCCGATGGCGCATCTGCCAGCGTTTCAGGACCATCAGCTGCACCCACACAAAAGGCCGCATCCAGATCGGGAAGCAGGCAAGGAGGGCGGTGATCTCGGCGCGGGTCATGCGGGGAGTATAAGGGCGCGCGGGAAGGGGGGGATAAGTTTTGCGGGGTCGCTTTGTTGAGGGGACAGGAGGTGAGGGTAAAATACAGCGCCCCGCATGTCAGTCCGTTGTCATTTTCGACCGCATGGTGTGATGCCAATCAAACCAGAAAAATACTCAAAAATAGGGTGGCTAGCTATCTAAAGGCAGGCCCTGAGATTTCAAAAACTCAATAACTTCCAGAACCATAGCGTGAGGGCTTACGCCGCCAAACATTCGCTTTCCCAGATCAACGCCTATTTCAAGATCGCATCGACTGCCCCTACCGTCTTTGCAAAGGAAGACAAATTCTGCCTTACGATTTTTTTCGACTTTGGGCTGGGTAATATCGCCCCCTAAATGATACGCGGTGCTTTCAAAAAAGAACCTTATTGCAAAAACTTCTCTGCTGAAGCCTTCAATGCGCCCCCGAACCCAGAGATCATTTCTTCCATTTTGCACGAGAGCTTCTATTTCCGCATTTCTCGAAATATCAGCTCCGTCCAATGTTCGCGGCGCCATGTAGTTTGCGAACAGTATCGATCGGGCAAAAGAATCTCTAAAGATCCCACTAATGACATCAAAGACTGCTTCTTTGGATGATGTCGTTGCAACTGTCACATATGCGTCGGGCATGCCTGATCCTATAGTTTTGTAGATGAATAGATCCGAATCGATGATGCGATCATCGATTTCACGAAGAGGGTCCGTATGCGGAACTGATGAAAAATAAGATTGCGAGGCCGACTATAGAAAAGAGCGTCCCGAACCAATAGGCATCAGATTTGAGAAAGTAGTATCCGGCGAACCTGTAACAGGGTGCTGGTACTTTTTCTTCGGTTCTCGGATCTGTTCGCTTTATGGGGCTGCGCTTGATCATGGGAATGCAATAAATGAGCGCATTGAAAACACCCAAAAATGTCAAGGATTGCAACACGTATAGGTGGAGGGGGGGACGATGATGGTATTCCAGAATTCCGCGCGTTCTATAGTCATAGTGAATCATTCTGAAAGTGGCGGCAGTCAAAACAAAGCTTAAGGTCCAAGCGTCGCAGAGCCACTGAGGTACATGTATACCGATAATTGATGGTATCGAACCGAATACAAAGGATGAGACTTGTTGATAATAATCAACAAAATCCAAGATAATGCCGCTAAGGCTTAAATCGCTGTGTTGCATTAGAAGTGACGATACTGACATTGCACCGGTGATCGTTCCTAATGCGCTCCATAAAATTCTCATGATCAGCCCCCGCCCGTTCTCGTTGAATGGCGCATACGATCTCATAATTCAAGAGGCGTGGCCGCAACCTTCGCGTTAAAAAATTTGGCTTTTCTGTTGCTCTGTGGCTCAATAGAAGGGACATCTCGCTCTTGGGATTTCGCACCAATTTTACACGGATGGTCTTCTTTTCGGAGGCTTGGGCGGGGAAGCCGTCTTGAAGGGGATTTTTCGGGCCCGCACCCTTGCATCGCCGGGCGCGCCTTTATAGAAGGGCGCCTCGATACCAACGCCTACGGAAGGACACGAAAGATGGATCTTGCACGCTGACCCCTCGCTGCAACTCCACGTCTTTGAAAGTGTCTTCCCATGCCTGCGTTTATCACGCTGAATTCCGTTTCCCTTTCCACGCCTGATGCCCGCACCTTGTTCGATGGCCTGACCCTGTCTGTCGGACAGGAAAGGATCGGCCTTGTCGGGCGCAATGGCTGTGGCAAGTCCACGCTGCTGAACCTGATCGCGGGGGACTTGGCCCCAGCCAGCGGAACGGTGCATCGCGCCGGGACGGTGGGGCGGCTGGTGCAGGTGCCCGATGAGACCCTCACCGTGGCCGAGGCGCTGGGCGTGGTGGCAGGGCTCGCCTGCCTGAAACGGCTCGAAGCGGGGGAGGGGAGTGTCTCCGACGCCGCTGCAGCGGACTGGACGCTGGAGGCGCGCCTTGCCGAGGCCCTGGCAGGGACGGGCCTGCCGGATATGGACCTCGCGCGTCGCCTCGGCACGCTGAGCGGCGGCGAGCGCACGCGGGTGACGCTGGCGCGCCTGCTGATGGCGGCACCGGACGTTCTGCTGCTGGACGAGCCGACCAACAATCTGGATGCGGACGGACGCACGGCCATCGCTGACCTGCTGGCGCGCTGGACCGGCGGGGTCGTGGTGGCGAGCCATGACCGGGCACTGCTGGAACGCGTCGACCGGATTGTCGAACTGACCCCGGTGGGCGTGACCGTGTTCGGCGGCGGCTGGAGCGACTTCAAGGCGGCGCGGGATGCGGCGCGGGCGCGGGCGGAAGCCGAACTGGACCGGGCGGGCAGCGAGCTGAAGCGGGCCGAACGCGCGGCGCAGGAAGCAAGCGAGAAACAGGACCGGCGGGACAAAAGAGGCCGCGCGACCCGGGCCAGGGGCGACGCGCCGAAAATGCTGCTGGATGCGCGCAAGCAACGGGCCGAAGCGACGCGGGCGCGCGGCAGCGATGCCGCCGATCGGCTGGCCGGAGCGGGGCGTGAGGCTTTCGAGACGGCGCGCGCGCGGGTGGAGGTGGAAACGCCGCTGCATATCGACCTGCCGCAAACGGGCTTGCCGCCGAGCCGGGACCTGCTGGCCCTGCGCGATGTGGCAATGACCCGCGCGGGACGGCACCTGTTCGGGCCGCTGTCGCTGGACGTGCGCGGACCGGAGCGGATCGCCGTCTGTGGCGCGAACGGGTCCGGCAAGACGACGCTGCTGCGCCTGATCATGGGGGAGGCCGAGCCGGAGGCAGGCGAGGTGCGCCGCCTGACGGACCGCGTGGCCATGCTGGACCAGCATGTCGGCCTGCTGGCACCCGAGGAAAGCGTGCTGGACAATTTGCGGCGGCTGAACCCGGACCTGAGCGAGAATGCGGCGCGGGCGGCATTGGCGCGGTTTGCGTTCCGCAATACGGCCGCGCTGCAACCAGCCGGCACGCTGAGCGGCGGCGAACGGTTGCGAGCGGGCATGGCCTGCGTGTTTGCGCGGGCCGAGCCGCCCTGGCTGTTATTGCTGGACGAACCGACCAACCATCTCGACCTGGCAGCAATTGAGCTGCTCGAAGACGCGTTGTCGGGCTTTGACGGCGCGCTGGTCGTGGTCAGTCACGACACGGACTTTCTCGGCGCGATCGGCGTGACGCGCGAGGTCAGGCTCTAGCCTGTGGGGCTGGTGCCGGGCGTGACTATTTCGACTTCTTGGCCTTGGTGACAGGCGGTTCGATCTCGAATGTCATCTGCAGGTTGACGCGATAGGTCACGATCTTGCCGTTCTTCACGGTGGTCGACATGTTGTTGACATTGGCCGAAGCGAGGCCGCGGACCGTCTTGGAAAAGCGGCTGACGGCGTTCTGGATCGCATCCTCGAAGGATTTCGTGAACTCGGCGAGAATCTGTTCGGATTTCATGATGGCCATGGAGGACCTCCTTGTTCAAGTGTGGAACAGGTGCACCATACAACGCCTAAAAGGCGTAAATGCCAAGGAGACTCTCGTAAAACGGGAATGTGGTCGCTGGCCGGGGTGGACGGATCAGAGCAGGGCGAGGCCGACTTCGGAGCCGTGTTGCCAGATCACGCGGGCCGGACCGCTGACATTGACGGCCCTGGCATTGATCGTGACGACCGGGGGCATGATCTCATTCGTGGGGAATCGTACGCGCACGCCGGTTTGCGTATAATCGAGCACGATGCCCTTGCGTGTGTAACCCGATTCATAGGTGACCGAGGCTTCGCGATAGGATGCACCGCGCAGGGGGCGTGGCGTGTCATGTTCTGGCGCAACAGCATGCTCGATCCGCTCATGCGCAGGCGCAGCAGGTTGTTTGGATTTGAACATACGGGTCAGAAGGGACATCAAATTTCACTCGTTCAATTGCATGTGGGCCAAACCGGTCCATCATGCCCACGGGCCTGCAACTAACACGCCAACAATTAACCGCGCCCTTAAATGCACCGGAAAACAGGCAAAAAAAGCGGCGCTCGAGGCGCCGCTTTCTGCAATATCAACTACAGGTAACAAGATTACCAGATTTTGATACGCTGTTCCGGCGGGAGGTAGAGCTCGCTGTCCGGCGTGACGTCAAACGCCGTGTACCATGCATCAAAATTGCGCACGATGCCGTTGACCCGGTAGTTCGGAGGCGAGTGCGGATCGGTCAGCATCTGGCGGCGCGAGGCCTCTTCGCGGTATTTCGCACGCCACACCTGGGCCCAGGACATGAAGAAGCGCTGGTCGCCGGTGAGGCCGTCGATCACCTTGTCTTCCTTGCCGCCGAGGCTGAGGTGATAGGCCTTGTAGGCCATCGAAAGGCCACCCAGGTCGCCGATATTCTCGCCCAGGGTCAGCGCGCCGTTGACGCAGGTCTCGCCCTCGTCATAGGGGCAGAAGGCGTTGTACTGGGCGACGAGCGCGCCGGTCTTGGCCTTGAAATTGGCCTCGTCCTCAGCCGTCCACCAGTTGCGCAGCATGCCGGTGCCATCGGACTTCGATCCCTGGTCGTCAAAGCCGTGGCCGATCTCGTGGCCGATCACGCCGCCGATGGCGCCGTAATTGACGGCCGGATCGGCGCTGAGATTGAAGAAGGGCGGCTGCAGGATGGCGGCCGGGAACACGATCTCGTTGCGGTTCGGCGAATAATAAGCGTTCACGGTCTGGGGCAGCATGCCCCATTCCGTGCGGTCGATCGGCTGGCCGAGGTCGGACAGCATGTCCTGGTAGGCCCAGGCGTTGACAGCCATCTGGTTGGCGAACGCATCATCGCTGACGACAAGGCTGTCATAGGTTTCGAACTTTTCCGGATAGCCGATCTTCGGCGTGAACTGGTTCAGCTTGGCTTCGGCTTCCGCCTTGGTGGCCGCGCCCATCCAGTCGAGGGTTTCAAGGTTTTCCGACAGGGCGACGCGGAGATTGGCGACCAGCTGGTCCATCTCGGCCTTGTTCTCGGCCGGGAAGTAGCGGGCGGCATAGACCTTGCCGACGGCTTCGCCGACCGAGTTCTCGACCGCATCGACGCCGCGCTTCCAGCGTTCGCGCTGTTCTTCCTGGCCGCTGAGGGTCTTGCCGTAGAATTCGAATACGGTGTCGTCGATGCTGGCGGGCAGGACGTCGGCCGTGTCGATCAGGAGGTGGGCGGTGAGATAGGCCTTCCACTGGTCCATCGGCGCGGTTTGCATGACCTTGAACAGGCCGGGCACGCCGCCGCCGGACACTTTTTCCAGCTGGTCGGCATCAAGGCCGTTCTCGGCAATCTCTTCTGCCGTGGGCGTGACCTGGCGCACGACAAATTCGGCCTGGTCGCCGAGGTCCATCGCGTCGATCAGCGTGGCGGTCGGGAAAGCGCCGCCAAGGGCGATGAGTTCGTCCTTGGTCACCTTGTTATAGGTCAGGTTGCGGTTGCGGCCGGCTGCGCGGTCCCAATGGGCTTTGGCAATCTCGGTCTCGACGGCGATCACCTTGTCGGCGGCGGCATCCGCGTCGTCATAGCCGGCTGCGCCGAGCAGGGAGGCGAGCATGGCCTTGTAGGCGGCGCGCAGCTCGGTGTTCTTGTCATTGTCTACGAGGTAGTAATCACGGTCTCCCATGCCGAGACCGGCCTGGGTGATGTAGAAAATGTACTGGTCGGTCTGCTTGGAATCGACATCGACCCAGCCGCCGACAGGCACTGTGAAGCCATTGGCGGCGAAGACTTTCGCGAGGTCTTCGCGGGTCTCCATGGCCTTGATCCGGTCGAGATAGGGCTGGGCCGGGGCAAGGCCGCGGGCCTCGATGGCGCCGGTGTCGAGGTAGGCATTATAGATCGTGGCGACCTTGCCTTCGAGCGTGGCCGGGTCCGGCTTGGCGGCGGCCAGTTCCTCGATGATCTTGCGCACACGCTGCTCTGACTTTTCAGCGAGCAGGGTGAACGAGCCGTAGCGGGTCCGGTCGCTCGGGATTTCGAAACTGTCGAGCCACTTGCCGTTCACATAGGCGAAGAAATCGTCGCCGGGATTCACGTCGGCCTTCACATTGTCGAGGTTGATGCCCCATGTGCCCCAGGTGTCGGGCGTGGAGAGTTCCAGGCCTTCGGCGGTCACGTATTTGCCGTCAGCGTTGATCACTGGTGCGGGGGCTTCGGCGGCGGTCGTTTCCGCCTTGTGCTTGCCCGGCCCGCAAGCCGTGAGGAGCGCGATCGCAGCTGCGCCCAGCATGAGATGTTTCATCTGTCTTTCTCCAAATTCACGGACGTATCGCTCTTCCTGCCTGTCATGGACGAAGAGGGACGCACCCTGGTTAAATCACGTCTTCATTCGGCGGGAGCAAGGCCGCCAAGGTCGTCGCCCCGGCTGGTGCCGATGAGTTCGTCCTCGTCGACCGTCACTTCGCCGGAATAGGTCTCGCCGATCTGGCGGAACGGCTTGCCGCCCCAGGTCCAGCGGAAGATCCGCCCGATCTCGACACCGACGGCATAGAGGGCCGGTACCATGAGCAGGGACACGAAGATGGCGAAGGCCACCGCGCAGGCGAGCGATACGATCATCGGTTTCAGGAACTGGGCCTGCACCGAGCGCACGGCGAGCAGCGGCAGGATACCGACGAACGTGGTGACGGAGGTGAGCAGGATGGGGCGGAAGCGGGACACGCCCGCGTCCACGAGGGCCTGGATCGCGCCGGCGCCTTCGTCGCGCCGTCGGTTGACATAGTCGATCAGCACGAGGTTGTCGTTGATGACGACGCCAGCGGCGGCGGCAATGCCGAAGAAGGCGAACATGGCCATCGGCGTGTTGAAGATGGCGAGCCCGAAAATCGCGCCACAATAGGCGAAGGGCAGGGCCATCATCAGCAGGAGCGGCTGGGAATAGGAGCGGAAAGCCACGGCCAGCAGGATGTACATGGTGCCGATGGCGATGACGATGAGGCGGCCGATCTCGGCGAAGAATTTCTGCTCTTCCTCGAAGCCGCCGGCTTCGCCGCGCTGGACGTCCGGGAAGTGTTTCTGGAAGGTCGGCCAGAAATCCTTTTCCATGGCGCCCATGACCTGGCCGCGACCGCCTTCGCCCTTGATTTCGGCATAGACCGAGACCGAACGGGTGCGGTTGCGCCGGATGATGCGGTTGATGCCGGGCGCGTATTCGAAATCGGCGACCTGGGTGACCGGGATCTCACGGCCGTCGGCCGTGCGCAGCTTCAGGCTGTTGATGCTGTCGAGATCGGACCGGGCGTCTTCCGGCAGGCGGACCATGACGCGGACATCTTCCCCGTCGCGCGGCAGGCGCTGAACCTCTTCGCCATAATAGGCCTGGCGCAACTGGCGTGAGACATCGTTGAGCGTGATGCCGAGCGTTTCGGCGCCGGGCTTCATCGTGATGCGGATTTCCTCGGCGGAGGAGGACAGGTTGTCGCCGATGTCATAGGCGCTGGAATAGGTGGCCAGATGCTCCTTCACTTCCGCTGCGGCCAGGCGCAGCCGCGCGAGGTCCGGGTGATTGAGCGCAAATCGCACACCCGTATCATCCTCGTTGAACGTGAAGTCGAAGCTGATTTCCTGCGCGTCCTGAATATCGCCGACCATGTCGCGCATGCGTTCGGATATGTCCTTGGAGCGGACCGTGATCGGGCGCACTTCAGGCGGAGCGAGACCAACCCAGGCCCGTACGTTGCGACCGGACGCGACAACGGAGGCCTGCACGACGAGGCCGTCTTTCAGGTCCGGATATTCTTCGCGCGTTGCGTCTTTCAGGCCGTCGATGCCGGCCTGAAGCTGGTCGCGGACCTGAAGCAGGCGTTCATAGGGCGTGCCCTCGGGCATCTCGATATTGACCTGGATAAGGTCGGCTTCGATTTCCGGCATGAACTGGAAGGGGACGATGCCCAGAGACTGCATCTGGGCGGCGAGGCCGAACAGGCAGAAGAACAGGGCCACTGTCGCATAGCGAAACCGCAGGGCCAGTTCGAGCACCGGCTTGTAAAGGTTGTTGGCGAACCAGAGCAGGCTGTCGGCAATGCGGCGCTGCAACCTGAGGAACCTGCCGGCGGGGCCGTCGAATTTTTGCTTCTTCATGTGCGACAAGTGGCTGGGCAGGATCAGCATGCACTCGACGATCGAGAAGAGGAGCGCAGCCACGACGACGAACGTGATCTGCTGCGTGAACATGCGCGTCGGGCCGGTGATGAAGGCCCAGGGCAGGAAGGCGATGATCGTGGTCAGGACACCGAATATGATCGGCTTGAGCACAAGCTGCGTTCCGACGATGGCTGCATCCATGCCTTCACGCCGGCCGCTCTCGACTTCCCTGTGTATGTTCTCGCCGACGACGATCGCGTCGTCCACGATCACGCCGATCACCAACAGCACGGCGAAGGTCGACAGGATGTTCCAGGAGACACCGAAATAGGGCAGCAGCATGATGCCGCCGGCAAAGGCGGTGAAAATGCCGATAGTGACCCAGAGCGCCACCATCGGGCGCAGGAACAGGATCAGCACCAGCATGACCAAAACGGCGCCGCTGAGGGCCGACTGGGTGATCAGGTCCATGCGCGCCTTGAAGCCCTCGGAGTCGTCCCAGAGAATGTCGATCTTGACGGCTTCCGGCAGGATGCCGTTGGCCGGATCGTTGGCGCGCTCGACGAAGTCCTTGAAGCCGTCCGTGTAGGCGACGATGTCCATGTCGTCGGGGGAGGGGATCATCACGAAGGCTGTCGGTTCGTTGTCGAATGTCGCCTTCAGCTTGTCGCTGACAAAGCCATCAATGACATTGGCGACATCGGAGACGTAGACAGTGCCTTCCTCGGTCGTCTGGCGGATGATGATCTTGTTGAACTGTTCGGCGGTGTCGGCCAGCTGCCGCGCCGTTATGTTGACGTCGCCGGTCGAGCTTTCGATACGCCCGCCCGACGAGTTGAGGGAGGACTGGCGGATGGCGTTGGCGACGTCGCTGAAGCTGAGGCCGAAGCGGCGCAGGGCCTGTTCGGAAACTTCGATACTGACCTGCTCGTCCAGCGTGCCCTGCAATTCGGCGAGTTCGCCGCCCGGCAGCTTGGCGAATTCGTCGCGGACATTGTCTGCAACGCGCTTCAGCGTGCGGGGATCAACCTCTCCGTGGATGGCGAAACCAATGAACCGGTTGCGCTGTTCCCAGCGCTGGATCTGTGGCTGGAAGGCGGCTTGGGGCAGGTTGTTGATCTGGTTGACCCGGCGCTCGACGTCCTTGACGAAAATCTCCATGTCGACGTCGTCGCGGCCCTTGATGTTGACCACGCCGAAGCCTTCACTGGCAATCGAAGTGATGCGGTCCAGGCCGTTGAGGTCGGCAACGGCCTCTTCAATACGGGTGACGATCTGTTCCTCGACATCCTGCGGGGAGGCGCCGTTCCAGGCGACTGACACGGACGCGCCTGTAACGTTCACGACCGGGAACATTTCCTGTTCCATGCGCGTGTAGCCGAAGATGCCGCCGACAAAGGCGACAATCATCAGCAGGTTGGCGGCGACGGCGTTGCGGGCAAACCAGGCGACGATTCCGCTCATTGTGGATTACCCTCTGCTCCGGTGACGGCTACGGTTGCGGGCGCGCCGGTGGCGTCGCCCGTATCCGATGCCTTGTCGGGCTCGTGGACCTTGACGGCACCATCCTCGAGCCGTTCCATGACGGTGATGCTCATGCCGTCGAACGGTGCCTGCACGGGGCTGGTGATCGCCAGTTCGCCTTCTTCGACGCCCGAACGCACATAGGCCCCCCCGGCATCCGAGTAGACGAGATCGACGGTGCGGATCGACAGCTTGCCTTCTGCGGCATTCCCAATGAACAGCTTGTCCTCGCCGCGCAAAGAACCGCGCGGCGCGACCAGAACGTCCGGTATCGTGTCACCTTCGATCGTGGCATTCACGAACAGGCCCGGCGCCATCGGCGCGTCGCCGTCAGCGCCGGCACCATAGGGGTCTTTCAGTTCGGCGATGACGTTGATCTGGCGGGTCTTCGAGTTGACGGCCGCGGCAGTACGGACGACCTCGCCCGTCCATGTCCGGGGCTGGCCGGCGACGGTAGCGGTGAACGTGACTTTCGGGCCCGGCTGGTTCGCCGATGCGGCGAAGGCAAGCGGCAGGCCGAGGCGGCCCATCTCGCCGTCATCGAGCGGCAGGGACACTTCGACAACGTCATTGGCGAAGATACGGCCAAGCGCTGAACCGGCGGCGACGACCTGGCCGATATCGACACTGCGTTCGCGGACGCGTCCGTCAAAGGGCGCATAAACGGCCGTGCGGTTGAGCGCGAGTTCAGCATCCTTCAGTTGCGCCTTGGCACCGTCGAGGCCAGCGCGGGCTTCGGCAAGCTGCGGTTCGCGGCGGGCGAGGGGAGAGGCGTTCTCAAGGCCGAGATCCTGAATGTCCTGTACGGCAAGTTCGGCTTCGGCCAGCTCGCGGGCAAGGCGCTGCTCGGCGCTGGCGACGCCGGACCGGGCCCGTACGACCGCGAGTTCGTAATCGGCAGCTTCGACGCGGACAAGGAGCTGGCCCTTCTTGATGAAGCCGCCATCGATGAAGTCAGGCGCGACATATGAGACGCGACCGGAAATTTGCGGCGCAACGATGATTTCGCGGCGTGGGCGCACTTCGCCCTGCGCCGCGACCGTCAGGTGGAGGTCGTCGCGATAGATGGCTTCGGCAAAGACATTGAGACCGGCGTGGGCCTCATCCGCCTTTTCCGGTTCAGGCTTGATCATGTTGAGCACCAAGCTGCCGCCGATGCCGACTACGATGATGATCGCGATCGGGGCGAGGATGGAAACGAGACGACCCATAAGTACTAGCTCCTGCCGCCGGCGGCGGTGTCAGTGTCAATGTTCATTGTATCATATTGTCCGCCCGATGTGCCCGTGGGTAGGCCGCCGCCAAGGGCAAGGTGATAGGCAACGCGATTGGATGCGCGGTTGGCGCGGGCCGAGACAAGCTGGCTTTCGGCGGTCAGGCGTCGGGTCTGGGAATCGATCAGGTTGAAGATCGTGACTGTACCGCTCGTGTACTGACGTTCGGCCAGGTCTTCGGCGAGGCGGGCTTCTTCAACGGCGCGGACCTGGGCGTCTTCCTGTTTGGCGAGCAGGATATCGGCAGCCAGTGCATTCTCGACTTCGCGCCAGGCGTCGAGCGCTGCGGCAGCGTAATTTGCGACCGCCGCTTCAGCCTGTGCGACGGCAGCGTCGCGCTGGGCGTCGAGGCGGCCGCCGGTGAAGAGCGGCTGGACGAGGCCGGCGATGAGGTTGGCCGCGATCTTTTCGGGATCGAACGCATCAGAGAATTCGGTTGTGTTGGTCGAGGCCGAGGCCGTGAGGCGCAGCGATGGCAGCATGGCGAGGCGGGCCTGTTCGGCGCGCAAACCAGCGGCAGCAATGCGGGCTTCGGCGCCGGCAATGTCCGGACGGCGCGACAGGAGGAGGGCCGGATTGCCTTCGGGCACGATGACTTCGAGCGTCGGGATTTCGGCGGGGGCGTCCAGTTCAGCCGATGGATAGCGTCCAACCAGCGTTTCGAGCCGGCGGGCGGTTTCGCCGGTGAACTGACGGCGCGCGGCGATCGAGGCTTCGGCCTGGGCCACTGTGCTGCGGGCGGTTCGCACGTCGAGCGCGTCGGCCAGGCCGCGCTGGAAGCGGCGCTCGGTCAGCGTACGGACCCGGTCGCGAGCCTCGTAAGTGAGCACGGCGACGCGTTCCTGCGCGAGGGCTTCATTGAGATTGATCCAGGCAATCGCTGTCTGGGCCGCAATCGAGAGTTCGGCCGCAGCAAAGTCCGCCTGGCTGGCCGCATAGTCGGCTTCGGCGGCACCGATACCGGACCCGAGGCGGTTCCAGAGATCGAGTTCCCAGCTGGCATCGAGCCCGACGCCATAGATGCCGTCTGTATTTCGGTCAGAGCTGCCGCCGAACGTATTCTCGGTGGACGTCACGCCAGCCGAGGCCGATGCGCTGACGCTGGGCCGGCGCTGGGCGCGGGCCACCCGGGTCGAGGCTTCCGCCGCGCGCACGAGGGCGGCGCGGGATTCCAGCGTCGGGCTATTGGTGAGGGCTTCGTTGACGAGACCGACCATGAGCGGGTCATTGAACTGGCTGAGCCAGTCGCCGCTGGGCGCGACGCCGGCAACACCGCGTGTGGCCCATTCGTCGGGCGCATTCGCCGTTTTGGTAAAAAATTCCACTGGTTGGCCCGCCCAGCGGCCGGTTGACGCGGGCGAAGAGGCGCACGCTGCAACAATTGCCGTGCCTAGGAGGAGAATTGAACGTTTCATGCCGCTGGTGAGGCTCCCGATTTTGCCCGCTCCGGGTTACGATGGGCCTAGTCGACTGTCAACGAGAAATTATCGAATTTCAATAATTATTGCGAATGTGTCATGGAAGGGGCCGACACGCCGGAACAAGCCAAGGGGGCTTGGCAATCTCGCGGTGCCGCTGTAGCGCCGTCTGAGGTGGCGACAACTTGCCATGAATGCGGTCCGGGCAACATCCCGCACCTGTGCCGGGAGACGGGATGAGCCAGACCGATCCAGTTGAAACGCCGAAAGCGCGGCGCGATGCGGTGAGCCGCCGGGCGCGTGATTTCATCATGCTCGGCCTGTGCTTCACCGGCGTCCTGGCGCTTCTGGCCGTGACGGGCGAACTGAGCCCGGTCGTGGCGCTGGCCGCGCTGGCGATGCTGGCTTCGGTCGCCATCGCTTATTATGCCGGTACGGCCGCGTTCCTGCCTGTCAGCAGGCAAGCGCCTGCGGTCGGCGTGGCGGAGCGTGCGGGCGGACTGGATTCCCGGCAATTGCTGAGCGCCCTGCCGCTGCCAGCCTTCGAAGTCGATGCGGAAGGGCGTATCGTGACCTTCAATGCGGCGGCTGACCTGGTCCTTCGCCTTGAAGGGCGCATCAATCCGCGCACCAGTACCGTGATCCGTTCACCGGCCCTGTTGTCGGCGATCGAGGAGATGCGCCTCAACTCGGCCGGCGAGGCCGTATCGGTGAACGTGGAGAGCGCACCGGACGAGACCTGGCGGGCCCACGTTTCGCGGCCCGTGGGCGCCATTCACACGCTGGTCGTCCTGGAAGACCTGACGCCGGTTCGCCGGGCGGCGCGGGCGCGGTCCGATTTCCTGGCCAATGCCAGCCATGAATTGCGCACGCCGCTGACGGCCCTGTCGGGCTTCATCGAGACGATGCGCGGCCCGGCCAAGGACGACAAGGCCTCGTGGGACCGGTTCCTCGACATCATGGCGGGGGAGTCCGAACGGATGAGCCGGCTGATCGCGGACCTGCTGTCGCTGTCGCGGATCGAGTTTTCCGAACATGTCGCGCCGAGTGAGCGCGAAGACTTCGCCCGGATCGTGCTCGATGCCACCGACGCGCTGCAACCGATTGCCCGGGACCGCAATGTCACGCTGGAACTGGAAGGGGCCAAGGACGACATGCCGGTCGTGGCCCACCGGGACGAGATCGTGCAGGTGGTCGAAAACCTGCTGACCAATGCGCTGAAATATACGGAACCGGGCGGCAAGGTGACCGTATCGTTCGGGCCTGCCGGCAGCATGAGTGAGGCGCGTACACAGGCGGCGCAGGGCTGGCGCGAAGCCGAGCGGATGACGTTGTTGCCTGCGTCGGGCCGTCCCGGCACGCCGGATGCCTCTGTCTGGTTGCGCGTCGAAGATGAAGGCCCGGGCATCGAGCGCGAGCACCTGCCGCGTCTCGGCGAGCGCTTCTACCGCGCCGACCAGAGCCGGGGCGGCAAGATCACCGGCACGGGCCTCGGCCTAGCCATCGTCAAGCATATCATGGCCCGCCATCGTGGCGGCCTCGCCGTCGAGACGCGCCTCGGCAAGGGCAGCGCCTTTGGCATATGGCTGCCGGCAGCGCGGCCCTCGTAAACGAGAAACCTAGTCGCCGCTCGCCAGTCGCCTGATGGCTTCGGTCTTCACCTGGTCGACGGCGGGGGCGAGCTGGTCGAGGGCGCTGGCTTCAGTGCCGTTCGCGGTCTCGGAGAAGGTCACGCGGGTGCCCTTGCCTTCAGGGGCGAGCGATATGGTCCAGATCACCGTGACGGCCTTGTCCTGCAGCGGGCCGAACGGGGCGTCGAGACGCAGCATTTCACCGTCCAGTACGGACAGGACGATGCCATGGGCGACGGAACCATCGTCCCATGTTTCCTTCCAGAGCCCGCCGGCTTTCGGGTCGAGCGACAGGTGATCGGACGCACCGGAATACGTATGGTCCGGGTGCCACCAGAATTCCGGATGGATCAGGCGGTCCCACAGTTCGCCGGGGGTGAGAGCCGAGACGGCCTCCTGTTTCAGTTCGTAGTGGTCCGGCGCTGCAGCAACCACGTCGGCTCCGGCCCGAGCCGACAGCATGGCGGCAAGAAGAATCTGGGCGGCAATACGGGGCATGGCAACAAGCTCGCGGGGAATGTGACCCTGCTGATTATGCCCGGATCGACGCCCCGGGCAAGGGCGGGCTCAGTCCGGGACGCGATTGAAGGCGAGCGTGTTGCCACGCGCGGCGTAACTGTAGGAAATGAAGTCGCCGGTCGCGTCGAGCAGGGTGAAGCAGCGCACGCCGACCGCCTCGTCTTCGAAAGTGAACGACTGGCCGGCCGGATCAGGCACCTGGTCGTTGCAGTTGGTCACGACGGTGAGCGTGGAAACGCTCGGCTCTTCGCCGAGATAGCTTTCCGTGACGGTCGTATCGCGGATGGTCATCATGCTCTTGGCGTCGTCGACCGAGCGCCAAGTCCCCTGAAGCGCTGTTTGGGTGGTCGCGGGAGCAGGGGCTTCAGACGATTGCGGCGAGGAACAGGCAGTCAGGCCGATCAGGCCGAGTGCGAGGCAGAGAGCGGGCTGGAGCGTCATGTGCGTATCCTGTGGTCGCGGCGTTGAAGTCGCTGGCGTCACGGAATGCGACAGCGTCAGATTCGATTATGCCTGAAACCTAGACGTGGCCTGCGGCGTCGGCAAGTTCGCCGGTCTTGCCGCAAATTCCCGCTGCGTTCGCGTGCGTCCATGCGTTAGGGTTCGGTCGCAACGGCAAACAGGATAGGGTGGCGCATGACTGTTGAAATTCCCACAGGCACGGCGCAACCGGAGCCACACCCTTTGCTTGTTTTCGGATGCGTGCTCGACGGGAAGGGCGGGTGCCGCACGATCACATGGGATTCAGTTCAGACATGGCAACCGGCACATGACGGGGAAGTCCTGTGGCTGCACCTGGACCGCACGGCGGACGGCGCTGCCGACTGGATGCGTAAAGCGCTGCCAGTCTCGGAAGCCACGATCGACGTTTTGATCTCGAATGAGACACGGCCGCGCGTATTCCGCGAGGGCGACGGGCTGGTGGCCGTCCTGCGCGGAATCAATTTCAATCCGGGTGATGAACCGGAAGATATGATTGCGATGCAGGTATGGGCAGAAAAGACGCGCGTGGTGACGTTGCGCCGACGCCGGTTGTTGACGCCGCGCGACGTGCTCGCCCGGTTGCAGGAGACGGGAACCGGGCCTGGAACCGCCGGTGACCTGGTGATTTCGCTGACCAAGGAACTGGTTGGCAAGATAAACAGCGCGATTGCCGACATGAACGAGCGAATCGACGAGCTGGAGGCCGATGCGGCAGATGCGCGGCCCGAGGACCTGCTGGGCGAGATCGGTGGAATCCGGCGCACCTGCCTCGCGTTCAAGCGGTACCTTTCGCCGCAATATGAGGCATTGTTGCAATTGCAGCGTGACCCGCCTGAATGGATGTCGAACGCCCACCGGAACACGATCCGCGAGACGATTGACCGGCTCAGCCGATACCTGGAGGACCTCGACGTGTCGAAGGAAAGCGCACTCGTGTTACAGGACGACCTGAACAATCGCGCCGCGACCGAGATGAACCGCACAATGTTCGTATTCTCGATCATCGCGGCGATATTCCTGCCACTGGGGTTTGTGACCGGGCTTCTGGGAATCAATGTCGGCGGCATGCCGGGTGTGAATTCCAGTGGCGCATTCTGGATAACCGTTGTGATCCTTGCGGTGATCGTCGGGATCGAGTTCATGTTATTCAAGCTGATGAAGTGGCTTTGAGGGCGAACCATGAATCCTGACGATATCGAAATCGACACCGAGGCGGTGGCCCAACAGGTCGGGACGATCTTCGACAGTTTGCAGGTCTGGTTCGAAGGGATTCTCGAGCAGGCGTGGTCGATTGCAACGCTGTGGCAGGCTGGCGTGGTCATCGCCGCCGGCATTGTCGGCTGGCTGCTCTCGCGCATTCCCTACAAGCGCCTGATTGCCGCTGCCCAGGAGCGTGGCCGGACGGACGCGCTCACGCGGGTCTACATTTCGCTGGCCAATGTCATGTGGCCATTGATCAGCGTCGTCTTCATCTGGGCCGCGGTGGCTGGTTTCCATATGGCGAAATTGCCGAATGACGGCCTGCGCATCGTGGCCAGCTTGCTGAATGCATGGATCATTATCCGCCTGCTCACATCGAACATGCGCAAGAGCTTCCTGTCCCGGGCAATTGCGCTCAGTTCATGGACCATCGCCGCGCTTTACATCCTGCGCTGGCTCGAGCCGACCGTGACGGCGCTGAACGATTTCCACATCCCGGTGGGCAAGCATTCGCCGTCTGTCTGGACCATATTGAGCAGTGTGGCGATTGCGATCCTGGCGCTCTGGCTGGGGCGTATCGCTGGTGCCGCGACCCAGACGCGGCTCAGGTCGACCAAACGGCTCAATCCGTCGATGGCCGGGCTGCTCGGGCAAGTGGCCAATATCCTGCTGATGGTGGCTGCCATTGCCATCGCGCTGCAGACGGTTGGCGTGAACCTGGGCGCGCTGACGATCTTTACCGGTGCCCTCGGCGTCGGCATCGGCTTCGGCCTGCAGTCGATCTTCTCGAATTTTATCTCGGGCGTGATCATCCTGATCGAGAAATCAGTGAAAGTGGGCGACTTTATCGAGCTGCAATCGGGCGTGACCGGACTGGTCAATGAAATCAACATCCGGTCCACGGTGATCACCACCAATGACAATGTCGATATCCTTGTGCCGAACGAGGAATTCATCAAGGCGCAGGTGATCAACTGGACCCTGCGCGAGGCGCGCCGGCGCACGCATATCAAGTTCGGCGTGGCCTATGGCACGGACAAGGAGCTGGTGCGCCAGGCCGGCATGGAAGCCGCTGCCGAGGTCAAGTGGACGCTGGAGAATATGGGCCCGCGCATGCCGCAGGTCTGGCTGGTGGGGTTCGGGGAGTCCAGTCTCGACTTCGAGCTTGTCGTCTGGCTGACGGAGGAGGCGGTGAAGAAGCCGTCCAAGGTCGTTGCGGACTATAATTGGGCGATCCATTCCGCCCTCGAGCGGCACGGTATCGAAATCCCGTTCCCGCAACAGGACCTGCACGTCAAATCCTCGGATGCGCTTCGGGTTCGCATCGAAACTGCCGCGGCAGGTGATACGCCATCACAGGCCGCAGGCGTGGCGGCCGATATGGAAAAAGCCCCCGAAGAATAACTCCGGGGGCTTTCCTGTTCGTCGCTGGGGTTACCGGCTGCAATCAGCCAGCGATGCGACGCACATAGTCGTACTGGTTCTTCTTGGTGTCGCGCTTGCGGGCGGGCTGGAACGCCACTTTCGCATGCTCGCTGCAATAGGGGCCGCAGTCGGACTTGCGACCGCAGAAGGCGAACTTCGGATCGGCCGGATCACCGATTGGCCATTTGCACATGGAATCGCGCAAGGTGAGGATGGTTGCAGCGCCACCATCGGCCAGTTTCAGCGGTGGCAGGGGCGCGATCATCGCCGTGCGCTCGACAGGCCTGGACTGCTCGATCGGCGTGGTGACGGCCGGCGTCGGCATCGTGACCGAACCGTCCGGCATCACGCGCGGCTTTGGCCGGGCCAGGCGTGGCGGGCGCTTGACGGGGCGCGACGGCGTCGCGCGCCCGGACAGGCCAAGGCGATGCACCTTGCCGATCACGGCGTTGCGGGTCACACCGCCCAATTGCTTGGCGATCTGCGAGGCCGAATGGCCTTCCGCCCAAAGTTTCTTGAGCACATCTACCCGTTCATCAGTCCATGACATGGATTTAGGTCTCCCAGCTCCAGGTTCAGGGGCCCATACACGGTCCCGTCAGCCTCTACATGTTGTGATAGCAGTTACGCGCCATCGCTCTCAGCACCTAGATATCGTATCAGGACCGAAACGAAACACAACATGCAGACATGGCTTTCCACAGGCTTTCCATATCTTGTGTCTTGTGAGTCGCACTTTTTGCATGCGGGCCCAAAATCCGGGCAAAGGCAAAAAAGTCGCGAATTGCCTCTCGCTCATCCGCGCGTGGCACATTAGATAACCTGCATGACAGACATCAGCTCAGACGCCAAACCCGCCAGCCCGAATTCCACCGTTTCTTCCAGTTCAGAATCTGGTTTCAGGGTTATCCGCCAGTATGGCGCGGTGAACGGGCTGGGCTTGTGGACACTGTATAAACGCGAAATCGGCCGGTTCCTGAAAGTGTGGATGCAGACCGTGTTCGCGCCGGTCGTGACGACATTGCTGTTCATGACCGTGTTCAAGCTGGCCTTTGGCGACCGGGGGCGCCTGACAGGCGACTTTGACGGACTGAACTATAATGACTTCCTCGCGCCCGGCCTGATCATCATGGCGATCCTCCAGAACGCCTTCCAGAATACGAGTTCGAGCCTGGTGCAAGCCAAGTTCAACTCGACCCATGTCGATTTCCTGATGCCGCCACTGTCGCCGCTGGAGCTGACGGCCGGCTTCCTGGGCGGGGCGATTACCCGCGGCGTGATCGTGGCCGTGATCTCGGGGATTGGTATCCAGCTGAGCGGCCTGGCCGACCTGACGGTGGTGCATGTCTGGCCGATTGTCTGGTTCAGCCTGACGGCGGCGATCATCCTGGGTGCGCTGGGCGCCATGGGCGGCATATGGGCCGACAAGTTCGATCACCTGTCCGCCGTGACGAACTTCGTGATCGTGCCTCTGACCTTCCTGTCAGGCACGTTTTACGACATCAAGGTGATGAAGGAGCCGTTCCTGACATTGGCGCACCTGGATCCGTTTTTCTACATGATTGACGGGTTCCGCTATGGTTTCATCGGCGTTGCAAACTCTTCCGTGATGACCGGGGTGATGGTGACCGGCGTGCTGTCTGTGCTGTCTACCGGCGCCGTCTGGTGGATGTTCAAGACCGGTTACAAGCTCAAAGCCTGATTCCCGTAAGACGCGAGCGGCGTTGACCCCCCGGCCCCGGAAGGGGTTAATGCCCGGAGAACCGGGACACACGGGAGATGGACATGGGTGTTTTAAGACTAACGGCCGGCGCTGTGCTGGCCCTCGCGCTGGCTGGCTGCCAGAATCTGATACCGCAGGAAATGAGCGTCGCCGACTATTGCGCCAATCCTGACAAGGCGCAGGAAAACGTCTGCCGGCTGAAGGTCGAAATCGACGGGCAGACGACCGCGCTGTCAGATACCGACATGCGCCTGTCGGAAGCGCGCGGCGTGGCCGACAGTGCTTCTGATGCGGCCGCCCGCGCACAGGCAACGGCCGACGAAGCGATGCAGCGCGCCGATGCCGCACTCGCCAAGAGTGACGAAGTGGTTTGCGAGACCCGCACCATTCAGAAAACCGACACCGGCACATGCCGTCCGGGCTACAAGCTGACCAGCTGTACCCAGACGCGCTACACGACGCGCGCCGGGCGCCTGTCTTTCCTGCGTGAAATCAATGACGAGAAGTGCCGCTTCAACGAGCGCGTCCTGGAAATGCAGGTCCGCTGCTGCAACACGGCTTCGGCCGCGCCACAGCCTGAAGACGCGACGCTCATCGAAAACATGCCGGAGCCTGAGGCCGAGCCAGAGACACCGGAAGACTCGCCCCTGAGCTTCTAGAAAAGACTTCTACCACAACCGGGGGGGATTCTCCGGGAGGTTGGGAAGGAAGCCGCCTGCACAAACATGCAGGCGGCTTTTTCTTGGGCGCGATTGCAGTGCGTTGAACTCGCATTCAGGCGCGACGGGAGTCGTTGCGGCAGGGCCGGCGACAAAGGCTGCCCCTAGGCAGCCAGCGCGACCTGGTTGCGGCCGTGGTTCTTGGCATCGTAGAGGGCGCGGTCGGCGCGCGAGAGCAGGGTGGAGAGCGTGTCGCCGGGCCGGGCCAGCGTGAGACCGAGGCTGATCGTGACGTGAATCGCCTTGCCGCGATAGAGCAGGCGGGTCGCTTCGGTGGCCCGGCGCACGGCCTCGGCGATACGGCTGAGTTCGTCCGCGCTGGCAACGTCGCACAGGATCGTGAATTCTTCACCGCCAAGGCGCGCCACGATGGCATCGTCTGGTACGGCATGCTCCAGCGTCCGGGCGATATGGCAGAGCACCTCGTCGCCTGCTTCATGTCCGTACGTGTCATTGACGCGCTTGAACCAATCGATGTCGACCAGGATGAGACCGGTCACTCCTTGCCCGGCGCCAGCGAGGCGCTCGGTTACATGGCGGGTGAAACAGCGCCGGTTGGCGAGGCCGGTGAGATCGTCGCTATTTGCGAAGTGCTGGACCTGGAGGTGGAGGTTGAGATGGCGCAGATTTTGCCGGATCACGTAGGCGAGCGCCGGCGGGGCGACGATCAACGGGATGATGAACGACATCACAAGCGATTGGCGAACCTCGGCGGATTTCAAGTCGGTATCTGAAAGCCAATCGAGGCCCATGGAGACGATGATCGCGAGGCTGGTCACCGTCATGGCCATGCGGATCTGCTGGCGCCAAAATTTGCTTTTCGGGTCGTTCATTGGGACGCAATTCAGATATATTATTTAGGGGCACATAGAATAACTCGTGCCGGCTTACCTAAACTTGCTCCGAAACGGTAAAATTTGATGTACTTCTGCGATACAGCCCCGCTTGCGGGGGACTTGCAGGCCGACGGAACTGCTATTTTTCAGCTAGGCGGCCAGCATGAACCGGTTCCGACCGTGGCGCTTGGCGTCGTAGAGGGCGTGGTCGGCGCGGGAGAGCAGCGTGGAGAGGGTGTCGCCCGGCTGGGCGAGCGTCAGGCCGAGGCTGATCGTGACGTGGATTTTCTCGCCGCGATAGTAGAAGCCCGCCGCTTCCGTTGCCTTGCGCAGGGCTTCTGCGATGCGGCTGAGATCCAGTTCGCTATCGACATCGCACATGACAGTAAATTCCTCGCCGCCAAGGCGCGCAACAAGGGCGCCATGCGGCGCCGCATGCAGCAGCGTCTGGGCGATGTGGCAGAGCGTTTCGTCGCCCGCTTCGTGGCCATGATTGTCATTGACGCGCTTGAACCAGTCGATGTCGACCACGATGAGTCCGAGCGTTTGCTGCGTGGCAGCGGCGGCGGCGAGGCGCGCGGAAGCCTGAACCGTGAATCTGCGCCGGTTGGCGAGGCCTGTCAGGTCGTCGCTATTGGCATGGTGCTGAACCGGGCGATGGAAGTTCAGGTAGCGCACGTTCTGGCGGATCATGTAGCCCATCCCGAGGGGCGTGACGAGCAATGGGATTACGAAGGATAGCACGATCATGTGCTTGCGCGCCGACACGTCGAGATGCGCGGTGCTGAACCACGTGATCAGCAGGGACATGCTGACGGCCATGACCAGGATGATCAGGGTGGCGCGGATCTGTTCGAACCAGAATCGACGTTCTATTTCGTTCATCGTGGCGTCCCCGGTGCCGGTTGATTTGGTTCACTATAAGACACAAGCACTTACAAGACCTTGCGCCGGATCGAATAATTTCGACACTTTCACGCTGAATGGCAGGTTGCGCTGGGCTTTTGGCGCCGAATTGGCCTAGTCTGGCGGCTTGCTGATTTGGGAGGCTGAGCCCTGGAAATCCTGACTGTCCTGCCGCCGGTCATGGCGATCATCGTCGCCATGCTGACGCGCAATGTGTATGCGGCATTGGGGTTGGCGCTGCTGGCTTCGGAGACGCTGATTTCGGGGTTCCATCCGGGCATGGGGGCGTTGGGCAGCATTGACCGGGCGGCGGCGGTTTTCGCGAGCGAGGGCAATGCGCGTGTCCTGCTTTTCTGCCTGCTGATCGGGGCGCTGATCGCGTGGATGCGCGACAGCGGCGGCGTGGAGGCCGTGGTGAGCGGCCTGATGAAGCGCGGGCTTGTTTCGACGCCGCGGCGGGCGGCGCTGGCGCCGGCGCTGGCGGGCACGGCGATCTTCGTGGAGACCAATGTAAGCCTGTTGAGCAGCGGCGTGCTGGGCCAGCGCCTGTTCGACGCGCACGGCCTGTCGCGCGAACGCCTCGCCTATATCATCGATTCCACCTCGGCGCCGGTCAGCGCGCTGATCCTGCTGAACGGCTGGGGCGCGTATGCGCTGGGCCTGGTCGAGCCGTATGGATTCGAGAGCCCGATCGGCGTCGTGGCCGGGACGATCCCGTGGAATTTCTATGCGCTGCTGACGCTGGCGGGGGTGTACCTGACGGTGTTCACGGGCCGCGTGTTCGGACCGATGAAGACGGCGGGCCTGGACCGGGACGTGCTGGCGGAAGATGAGGAGCCGGTGGCGCCGACGCGGTCGGTCTATATGTGGCTGCCGCTGCTGACCATGATCGGCAGCGCGCTCGGCTTCATGGCGTGGACCGGCGGCGGCAATATCCTGGCCGGCAATGGCAGCCAGTCGATCCTGTGGGCGGTGTGCCTGGCGATGCTGGTGGCGGGCGTGGTGCTGGCCATCGGCAAGGCCTTCCCGGCGGGCGGGCTGCAGGCGCGCGGCTTTGCCGGGATTGCCGAAATGGTGCCGGTCGTGGCGATCCTGTTCCTGTCGATCGCGCTGGGCGACAGCCTGCGCGAGCTGGGCACGGGCGCCTACATGGCCGGCGTGGCGGCGGCTTTCGTGTCGCCGATCATCGTGCCGGCCGTTGTGTTCGTGGTGGCGGGGGTGACGGCCTTCATGACCGGCACGAGCTGGGGCACCTATGGCATCATGATCCCGATCGCGATGCCGCTGGCCATGGCGCTGGGCATTCCGCCCTCGCTGGCGCTGGCGGCGGTGCTGGGCGGCGGCGTGTTCGGCGACCATTGCTCGCCGATCTCCGACACGACGATCATCGCCTCGCTGGCGGCGGGCTGTGACCATATCGAGCATGTGCGCACGCAGCTGCCCTATGCGCTGGCCGCGGGCGGGCTGGCGGTGGCGATGTACCTGGCGGCAGGCGCCTGGGTCAGCCTTTAGGGCGCAGCACCAGCTGCGAGCAGCGGAACAGGGCCATGCGCTTGCCGGTGGCCGTGTGCGTGATTTCGCAATCCCAGACCTGCGTCGTGCCGCCGGTATGGACCGGCGTGGCGCGGGCCTGGACGCGGCCTTCGAGGGCGGTGGAAAAGAAGTTCGATTTCAGTTCGATCGTGGTGAAACCTGTCGCGCCTGCGGGCAGGTTGGCCATGGTGCCATAGCCGCAGAGCGTGTCGGCGAGGGTGACGAGGCCGCCGGCATGGAGGAAGCCATTGGGCGCATGGTGCGTGGCGGCAATCTCGAAATGGCCCTCGACGAGGTGGCGCTCCAGCGTGGTGACGATGATGCCGAGATGGCCCGGCAGCTTGCCGTTGCCGCGCGCGGTGAAGGCGGCAGGGGAGAGCTGGTCTTCGGGGACGAGGTAATCCATGGGCGGGCTCCTAATAACGTTCTTAAAAGGAACTTAGTGCCGGAAGGCCGCGCCGCAAGCCGTGACGCGGGGGGAGGGGCGGCCGGTTCCGGCGGGCCTGTTCCAGACAGCAAAAAAGGCGCGGTCCCTAGGGCACGCGCCTTTCCTGCGTCATCGAATCAGACTACCGAGACTATGTGCTAGCACTCGTCGTCGGTCATCAACTGACACGGGGCTCGGTCGGTTCCGTTTGAGCGGTTCCGTACGTCGCCCTGGCTCCGGCTGGTCGCTCCGAAGAGCGCCCGAACCATCACCTCGACCAGTCATTACCCAGGGGCAAAGTTCTGGTCTCACTGCCGGCCATCCCGAGGGATTTGCCTTTAGTGGCCGCGTTTCGGATCGCGCCCCGGTCGCGGCATAGGGCACCAAATCCAGGGGTCTAGCTCCCCCAAAGATGGACATCGCTTGGCTTTGTCCCGTCGCCTTACCCTTGCCCTTCACGTCCGCCGCTCTCACGGCCTGGCTATTGGCCCGGGGTCTCCGGGTGCGATGTGCTGGGCCATCGTTCTGTCGCGGATTGTGCTCCCGCGCCGAGGTCGTTGGCTTACCGAAACGATCTCACCAAAACTCGCCTGAGTCGAGTCCCTGTCCATGATTTTTTCGCTCTCAGGGGGAGGAATTCCACAGATTTGCGACGGTGGTGAAATTGTTGCGCTGCACACGCATACGAACCACGAACAGGTGCCCGGAAAAAGCCCGGATTGTGCACGGAGAGGGCCCGGAGGCGGTGGTATGTGCACGGAGCGGGGGACAGACGGGTCCGTTTCCCCGGCGCAGGCCGGGGTCTCTTGCGGCAGGGACCGGACTAGATGGCCTGAGGCCCCGGCTTTCGCCGGGGACGCGGAGGGGGGGAAGGGTGTGGGAGAGCGCGCCCTCTCTCCGACCGCAGGGCCGGTGGGCGTATAGTCCGGGCCATGACAGAGACAGCCCGCCCCCGCCGTTACCGCCGCACTGCCCGTACGCTTTCCGCCCTGAGGCAGCTGGCGCGGGAGGCGGCGGAGGCGGGCGAACCCCTGGCCGCGATTGCCGCGCGTCTGAACATCCCGCCAACCACGCTGTCGGACTGGGCGCTGGCCGACGGCTTCCGCAAGACAGACCTGAAGGCCAGGGCCGAGGCGGCGGCCGCAGCGGAGATGGAGGCCGAGCGGGTGCGCCGGGCGGCGGAAGACACGGTGCGCGAGGCGGGGCTGGACGCGGGCGCCTCGCCGGTGGAGCGCGAAGTGGACATGGCCCGCGCCCGCGTCGGCGCGCTGCTGGAGGCCGGCCACATCCCGGAAGCCGAGGCCGACATGCGCAAGGCGCGGCGCCTGCTGAGCCTGATGAATTTTGCCGCGCCGGTGCAGGGGCGCGAACGCGTGTGGACGGACGCCGATTATGCCGACCCGCCGGAATATGACGGCTGGGACGCCCATACGCGCATGGCCTGGATGGCGGGCGACCATGTCTTCGCGGCGTTCGACGAGATCCGGGACTATGTGTGGGAACTGGAAGAGGCCGGGCAGGGCGAGGCCTTCCATGCCCTGCGCCGCGACCTGTATGCGCGCTATCGCCCGCAGGGCCAGCCGCCTTTGGCCGCCCACCGTGCGGACGCCTTCTATCGCAAGGCCTGGTGGCTGGACCCGCCGGGCGGGCGCGCGCCTGCAGCCGAGCGGCGCCCCGCGACGCGCATCGGCTATTGGGACGACAAGCCGAAGCTCTCACCGGAAGAGGAGCGCGAACTCATGGAACGCGCGCGGGCCGTGTGGGAGCGGCGTGAGGTGGAGGCGGGGTAGAGGGGTGCAGCGGGGTAGGGGGAACCACTATCCGTACTCTATAGTTGTTGGGCTTTCAAAAAATCTGCTTCCAACATGCGCGTGGCTACAAAATCCCGAGACCTGAAGTTTTCGCGGTTCAGTACACTGACAATCTTGCCATCAAACGCCACGATATCACCGCTTTCGGCTCGAAGTTTTTGGGATGTGTATTTGATGTACCGAATAGAATCCTCGCCAGTGGGTTCCGATAGGCTGGCGCACAACCGGAGTTTCATAAGATTGTCGCTTTTGAAAAGCACGATCTCTTGAACGACATATAGCGGAACAGGTCGTCGTTTGTATTGGTCAACATATTGGCTGACCCAATCGAGACCGACGGTTCGCAAGGCATCAAGTATTTTTGCCGACTCGCCCGCTTTTCTTGGTTTGATATTGACTGATTTGACCCAACCGTTGTCGAGCTGTTTTTCAGAAGGGTTCGTGCATGGGTGTTTCGGCCATGGGTAACCAAGCTCATCAAAGAATACACGACTTCCAAGGGCGTTTTGATAGTAGAAGACTTGCGCGCCGCACTCGGGGCAAGTCGCATTTGGATCAACAAAACAAGCGGCCCAGCTTCGCTCTGCGCCGCTGGTCTGGAGTATCCTCAGGGAGGCTTCATGCTTGTAGGTCCGAAGGGCGTCTGCCGGCGATGTGTATCGGCCGCGGGAATGGACGCACCAGCCGCAATTGCACCAAGGGTAGTGATTGAATCCTGCCATGAAACGTTTGGCTCCGGCCTAACCTGCCCCAATTAAGAGCTCATCTCTTTGGTTCGAGGCGTTGGCTGTCTTGGACCGCCTTGTCAGCCGAACGAACTTTTGTGATCGAGGCCATGCGTTGCCCGTTCCAAACTTTAGGCATGAAGGCGAGAATGGTGTTCTCGGGTCCATTGAAAACCAGTTCAGCGGAACAGTCGTCATAGTCGAAGTGGAAGAATAACAGGTGATCCGCCTTCGTGGCCACTTGGCGAAACACAGGGCCTCTTTTTGTGCCGCTGGCCTTCACTTGAACGGTGCGTCCATCCGGTGCGATACCATCAATGCCTTCGGACGATCTGCCAACCAGTGTGAGGCCGAAAATCTCGGCCGCAAGCGCTTCGCCGAGGTCGCCAACAAGGTTGCCATCGAGGGTGAATTTCAAATCGATAGAATTGTAATGCGCCCGGAGCGCGTTCCTCGCCTCGACCAATTGTCTAATGGCGGGTGGAAGCGGTATTCGCTTGGACATGTTGGGGGGCCTCGTATGAACCGAAAGGTTGGCGGGTTTAACTCGGCTCAATTCGGCATATGCTTGCTAGTCCAAGCTTGTTAGGCGCTCGACAAAAAATGTGAGTCCGTGAACCAACGAAGACAAAGTGACCGAAGAAAGAAAGAACAACAAAACAAAATAAATGCCATGGCCGATGCCGTACGTATTTCCGACTGAGCTACCGATTGGGCTTTGAAACAAAAAAGTACCTGCGCCCGATAGTAGAACGACCGCAATGCTGTTGATAAGCAAAAAGTAGAAAAGATAAATGGCAATCTGACGTTTAGACGGGGTGTCCCACTCCACTTTGCCATCAATTTTGATCGGCATTTTTGTGTTCTCGTCGCCAATATCCTCATCGACGTGGGGATTGCCGAATGTCGCTGCCGCAGAAAGAGCAGCAATCAAAAACCCTGGTAAAAGAGAGAATACAGAGAACACAAAACTCGAAAGGCTCAAGTTGCCCAGAAGCGATGGTTTGCTGTCCGCTTGGAAGTACCAAATCGCGGCAATCAATGTGAGAATTGCGGGCACAACGAGGGAATACAGCTTAACTGTGAAGTGATTTATACGCGGGTACGTGAGCCATGGAAGCATGATAACAGTCTACCACATGTTCTGTTTTTGTTCTATTCACTTTATCTGCGGATTGGACAACACTTTAGAGGCAAAATGTGCAGCGATTTGACCCGAGCTTGTGGGCAGTTGAGGCGAAATCGCCGTAATTGTCACCTTTTTTATAAAGCGGTCTTCTAAGATGCTTCCGGTCGCCGTATCGAGAGAAATGGAGCCTTTCCCCTCGGTTGGAGAGTCGAACTGAAGACGCGCCGTCTTCCACTTTGATGCTTCTGACTTGAATGCCCCTTTCAGGTCGTCAAATAGATCGACTACGTTTGAGGCGGCCTGCAAATCCAGCTGCACTCTGAGGTCTTGCTTTCGCGCACGGAGATATTTTTTTCCCCCGAAAGGAGCCTTCGTGTCTTCGCTCACCAAAGTGATGCCCGTGATCAGGCGCTGATTGACAATTGTTGCGGCTTTGTCAGATGGAATTCCCACGAGATCAACGATGATGCCGTAACCGACGTCCTTGTTTTTTCCTTTCTTATGGGGGCCGGCGAACAGTCCAATACCGCCCTTTTCCTTCACGCTCTCATGCTGGGAACTGAATATATGCCGGAAAAGAGCCTGAACGTTGCTTGCTCCGAGTTTGGTCATTCGCTCAAGGTAAAATGTGTACTTGCCGTTGGGATGTGGAGTACGACTAATGAAGAAGTGACAGCCGAATTCGTCGTCCTCATCACTGCCCTTCGGAGCGAATTTGATCGCTTTCGTATTTCTGTGACGGCGCGCTGGAACAGGCACAGTGCTGTCAGATATGCCGATATAGCCGACCGCGAAGTTTCCGCTGTAAGTTGGATTGAATTCCAACAGTTCTATCGTGTGTTCCACGCCTGACAGTTTGATCTTTTTGCGTCCGAACTCGGAATTCACCGCGTCGGAAATGACGGTAAAAAGGTCATTCGTATCGTGGATGGGTGTTGCTGTGGGAGCCGACGGTCGAAATACCATTTCGTAAAATGCGATATCACGTTCGTTGTTTTTCAACCCAATTCTCCTGATTTTCCGCGGCGCTTCGATTGACAATGATAGCCAAATTTCGATGCGTCAAAAGCCCAACCCCAAATCAGCCGACCTCTGAATTGATCCACTGGATTAATTCAGGCCGAGGTCGGCTTCTCTCAACCGCTTCAGCTCGTCCCTGAGCGTGGCGGCCTGTTCGAATTCCAGGTTGGCGGCGGCTTCGCGCATCCGCTTTTCTGTATCCGCAATCACTGATTTGAGATTGTGGCCGGGTTCCCCGGCAAGTGGCAAGGATTTTTCTTCGGCGAGGCCCTTGTCGCGGTCGCGGCGGGCGCGGGACTTGGTGCCGGGCTTTTCGCCGAGCTCGCCAAGGATGTCCTGCACGCCGCGGATGATCGTGGTTGGCGTGATGCCGTGTTCCAGGTTGTGCGCCTCCTGCTTGGCGCGGCGGCGGGAGGTTTCCTCCATGGCGCGCTCCATCGAGCCGGTGATGCGGTCGGCATAGAGGACGACGCGGGCCTCGGAATTGCGCGCGGCGCGGCCGATGGTCTGCACGAGGCTGGTCTCGGAGCGCAGGAAGCCTTCCTTGTCGGCATCGAGGATGCCGACAAAGGCGCATTCGGGAATGTCGAGGCCTTCGCGCAGGAGGTTGATGCCGACGAGGACGTCGAACACGCCGAGGCGGAGGTCGCGGATGATCTCGATACGCTCGATCGTGTCGATGTCGGAGTGCATGTAGCGCACGCGCACGCCGTTCTCGTGGAGGAATTCGGTGAGGTCTTCCGACATTTTCTTGGTCAGCGTCGTGATCAGCGAGCGGAAGCCGCGCGCCGCGACGGCCTTCACCTCGGCCATGACATCGTCGACCTGGTTGGCGCCGTCTTTCGAGACGGGGCGGACCTCGACCGGCGGGTCGACCAGGCCGGTGGGGCGGATGACCTGTTCGGTGAACACGCCGCCGGTGCGCTCGAGCTCCCAGCTGCCGGGCGTGGCGGAGACATGGATGGTCTGCGGGCGCATGGCGTCCCATTCGGCGAACTTGAGCGGGCGGTTGTCGAGGCAGGAGGGCAGGCGGAAGCCGTATTCGGCCAGGGTCGACTTGCGGGAGAAGTCGCCCTTGTACATGGCGCCGATCTGCGGGACGGTCTGGTGGCTCTCGTCGCAGAAGACGAGGGCATTGTCGGGCAGGTATTCGAACATGGTGGGCGGCGGCTCGCCGGGCTTGCGGCCGGTGAGGTAGCGGGAATAGTTCTCGATGCCGTTGCAGCTGCCGGTGGCCTGCAGCATTTCGATGTCATACTGGCAGCGCTGCTGGATGCGCTGGGCCTCGAGCAGTTTCCCGTGCTGTTCGAAATGGGCGATGGTCTGTTTCAGCTCGGCCTTGATCTTCTCGGCGGCCTGCTGGAGCGTCGGGCGGGGCGTGACATAGTGGCTGTTGGCGTAGATCTTGATCGCGGGCAGGGACTGGATCTTCGCGCCGGTGAGGGGATCGAACTCGGTGATCGTCTCCAGCTCGTCGCCGAAGAAGGAGAGCTTCCAGGCGCGGTCCTCGTAGTGGGCGGGGAAGATGTCGACGACGTCGCCCTTGATGCGGAACGTGCCGCGCGTGAAGGCGATGTCGTTGCGCGTGTACTGGTTGGCGACGAGGCGTTCGGCGACGGCGCGCGGGCCGATGCGGTCGCCGGGGGCGAGCTTGAACGTCATGCTCGTGTACGTTTCCACCGAGCCGATGCCGTAGATGCAGGAGACCGAGGCGACGATGATGACGTCGTCGCGCTCGAGCACGGCGCGGGTGGCCGAGTGGCGCATCCGGTCGATGGCCTCGTTGATGGAGGATTCCTTCTCGATATAGAGGTCGGCGCGGGGCACGTAGGCCTCCGGCTGGTAATAGTCGTAGTAGGAAACGAAATACTCGACCGCATTGTCCGGGAAGAAGGACTTGAACTCGCCATAGAGCTGGGCGGCGAGCGTCTTGTTGGGGGCGAGGATGAGGGCCGGGCGCTGGGTCGCCTCGATGATCTTGGCCATGGTGAAGGTCTTGCCGGTGCCGGTGGCGCCGAGCAGGACCTGGTCGCGCTCGCCGGACTGGATGCCCTCGACGAGTTCGGGGATGGCGGTCTTCTGGTCGCCGGCGGGCTCATAGTCGGCCTGCACGCGGAAGGGGATGCCGCCTTCGAGCTTGTCCCAGGCGCGGTCGGGCCTGTGCGGCGTCCAGATCGACGGGGCGAGCGTCTCCATCGCGCCGCGTGCTGGCCCGTCCAGGGTGAACACGGACGGGGCTTCGGAGACGCCTTTGGCGGAGGATTTGGAGGAGGAGCGGGCCATGCGCCCAGATATGGAGGCGGGCGAGGGGAGTGTCTAGGGTGTTCTTGGTTTGTGCGCTGTGGGAGGGCGGTTGCAACCGCTGCAGAAATGTCAGTCAGCCTAAACGGGAATTAACTATTCCACTCAAAATAGGGTTTCGTGGGGCATTGTATTGATGAGGGATTCCGGCATGTCGGATGAGCAAACTTCAAACATCCCCGAAGCCGGGGCAATCAACCCACAGCGCATCTGGCGGCGCTATCTCGTGGCGCTGAGCCTGATCGGCGTGTTCCTCGCCCTGTCGCACACGGCATCGGTATTGGCACTGAACGCGTCGAATGAAGATGCGTCGATGATCAATCAGAGCGGCCGCCAGCGCATGCTGAGCCAGCGTATCCTCTACCTGGCCTCTCAGCAGGCGGATAACCCGTCGGACGCAACACGGGACGCGCTCGTCGAGGCGACGGCCAATTTTACCACGGCTCATGAGACGCTCCGGGACGAGGCCCGCAGGGTGCACGACCTGTCCAACGCCTATTTCTCGCAAGTGGACGGCAAGAGCCTCGACAGTCTCTGTACGGCCTATGAGCGCGACGCGCTTATCGTTGCCCATGGCGAGCCGGACGACACGGACGAAGCGCTGCAGCGGATGACCGCGCTCGCATCGGGCTCGCTGATGGACGATCTAGAAGCGGCTGTGAGTGCCCATGAGGCCGCAGCCGAGCGCAATTCCAAGCAGTTGAAGACGTTCGAGACCGCTTCGCTGGCGGCTGCCGTTGCGCTGCTCATATTCGAGGCCCTGTTCATTTTCTGGCCGTCGCACCGCCGGACCCGCGAGGCGATCCGTGAGCTTGAGGACGCCAACGCCACGAAGGATGCGGCGATCAGCCGGATTACGGACTTCTCCGAAATTGCGGCTGACCTTTTCTGGGAAGCCGATCTCGACGGCCTGTTCATCTATGTCGGCGGGCGCCTGGCGCCGAGCCTCAGTTTCGAGCCGGACGCCTTTGTCGGCAGCCATTATGCGGATATTCTCGGCTTCAGCCCGAGCCATGACGAGGCCATGCACCGTGCGCTGCGGGCCGCCCGCCCCTACGAGGGCATCCTGGCCGACTTCACCGACCATAAGGGACGCCACTACAAGCTGGAACTGTCGGCCATGCCAAGCATCGGGCCGGACGGTGCGATTACCGGATACAGGGGCGTCGGCATGGACGTGACAGAGCGGGTTGCCGAACAGGAAAAAATCCGCAGCCTGGCGGAAAGGGACGCCCTGACGGGGCTGGTCCACCGCCATGCCTTCAACCACCGCATGACCAAGCAGATGGCCATCTGCCTTGCGTCCGGAAAATCCCTCTGTGTCCTGTCGATTGACCTCGACGGGTTCAAGAGTATCAACGACACCTATGGCCATGATGCCGGGGACATGTTGCTGAAGCAGGTGGCCGGCAGGATCACGAGGACCCTCGGGGCAAGGGGCTGGGCCGCGCGCATTGGCGGCGACGAGTTCATCGTTGTCTGCAAGGGCACGATCAGCGACGCCGCGCTCGAGGCGCTCGCGAGAGAACTCAATGAAATGCTCGCCGAGCCCTACACGGCCGGGCCCCTGACACTGCGGATCCGCGCGTCGATCGGTCTTGCGGTAGCGCCGCGCGATGCCCGGACCGTCAACAGCCTGCTCACGTGCGTGGACGTTGCCCTCTCCCGGGCCAAGGAGGCCGGACAGGGCGGTTACTGCTTCTACGACCTGAAGACGGAAACCGATTCCGAACACCAGAAACAACTCGAATTGCGGCTTCGCAACGCGCTCGCCGAGGATGGCCTGAGCCTGGCGTTCCAGCCGATTGTCGATCTCGAAACGTCCGAGCCGACGGGGTATGAAGCGCTCGCGCGATGGGAGGACCCTGATTTCGGCGTCATTCCTCCGCGCCAGTTCGTTCACATCGCCGAATCTTCCGGGCTGATCAACGAGCTGGGCAAGCAGGTCCTGATCAAGGCCTGCAGGGCGGCGACAGACTGGCCGGCCGCAGCGTCGGGCAGGCTCGCACGCGTCTCGGTGAACGTGGCCACGGCCCAGATCATGGACCCGGCCTTTTCCGGCCTAGTGGAATCCATCCTGGCCGATACGGGGCTGGCGCCGACCCGGCTGGAACTGGAGATCACCAATAGTCCCACGCTCGAACGGTCCGCTGTGGCGATCGAGACCCTGCAGGCGCTGAAATACATGGGCGTGCAGCTGTCCATCGACGATTTCGGCACGGCCCAGTCCTCGCTGGCCCAGCTTCGGCTGCTGCCACTGTCGCGGCTGAAGATCGACAATTCGATCATCCGCGACATGGCGCGCGACCGGGGCAGCATGAAGATCATCCAGGGCATCATCCAGCTGGCCGGGCAACTGGGTTTTTCGGTGCTGGCCGAAGGCGTGGAAACCGAGCGCCAGGCAGAGCTGCTGCGGGCGGCGGGCTGCCCGGAGGCGCAGGGCCATTATTTCTCGGAGTCGCTGCGTGAAACCGAACTCAGGCGGCAACTCAACGTGCCGCGCGCACTGCCGGGCGAAAACCGCATGGCGGTTTAGTTGCCTCAAAGAGGCCTTTCAGGACGGCCCCGTGCAGCGTGAGTGCGGATGGGGCGTCGAAGAGGGGTCTGGGGCTGGATCGAAAAGCGCTAGACTAGGCTCGCGAATGTGGCGCGAGGCAGAGAACAGCCTAAGTTGTTCTTGGTTTGTTTGTGTATGAGTGTAGTGTAAGTTGTCCTTCATTTGTCGTTGCTGAGGGTGGCTCGGATGAGTTTTGAGAAATGGCTCGTTGAGGTCGACCGCAAATTCCTTGCGCGGTTCGGGATCGATCACGTCATGGGAGGTTTCTCTCTTGAAGAGATGCAAAGAGATTGGAATACGGGAGAGGATTCGGCTAGCTGGGTTGAACGGATTGGGGAGAAGTATGACCTTGAAGAATGTGACGCAGGAGGCTTCAAGAGTTTCCGGTGGTAGCCGTGGCTGAGCGCAAACTTTGGACACGTCGTGACCAAGTACTCGCGCTCGAGCTTTATTCACGCATTCCGTTTGGCAGGATGCACAAAACGAATCCGGACGTCGTCGAGCTCGCTTCGCATCTGGAGCGAACACCCAGTTCCATTGCGATGAAACTAGGAAACTATGCATCTCTGGATGACGCATTGGACCGCAAAGGCCTGGAAGGCGCCACCAAGGCAGATCGCGAAACGTGGGATGAATTCTTTGCCGACCCAGAATCTTTTCTTCAGATGGCTCGATCTATCAGACAAGCCGAAGGGGCTTGGGAACTGCCAGAAGAAGACGATTCCGAACCAACCGAATTTCGGGAGGGCAAGGAAGTTTTGCGGACGGTGAAAGTCCGCAAGAATCAAGCTGCCTTTCGCACTATGGTGCTGTCTGCGTATGAGTCACGGTGCGCCATCACCGGAGTGAGCCAGCCTGAGCTTCTGATCGCGAGCCACATTGTTCCGTGGCGAGTGAACGAGAAACTGCGCCTAGATCCCCGAAACGGTATTTGCTTGAATTCACTGCACGACCGCGCATTCGATGCGGGATTTATTACGTTGAATAACGATCTATCAGTGGTTTGCTCGCCGATGCTGATGCTGCCGAGTAATCTACGCGCACTATTTGAAGGCAAGAAAGCTAGCGCACCTGGAAAGTTTCGGCCGCTTTCGGCGTATCTAGAATACCATCGCGATACCGTTTTCAAAGCGGCATAGATTGCTTGCAGTAAAAACACATTCACTCGACGCTTGCGCGTCAACTGGCGCCAAGCGTTTAAGGTCGTTTGCCAGCGCTCTCGTGAAGATCAAGGCAGCGAGCAGTAGTTGCTAAGCAATTCCTGAGCGCGAGAAGCCCCGTAGACACTGGACACTGCCGCAACTCCCGCCTAGCCATCGCGGATGTTCGACCGTCTTCTCTCTCATCCTCTCCTGATCGCCGTGCTGGCTGTGGGCATGGGGTCGGGGATTGATGCGATCGTGAAGGGGGCGGCGCCGACGGCGGGCCTGATGCACCTGGTGGCGTGGCGGTTCCTGTTCGGCGGCCTGCTGGCGCTGGCGGTGTTCCTGTGGCAGCGCCGTCCGGTGCCATCGCGCGAGGCGATCTGGTTCCATACGATGCGCGGGGCGTTGCAGCTGGTCGGCGCGGTGCTGTTCTTCTTTGCGCTGACGCGGCTGGCGCTGGCCGAGGCGACGATTATCGGGTTCACCGCCGCATTGATGGTGCCCTTCGTGGCGCGGATCGTGCTCGGGGAATTCGTGTCGGCGCGGGCCTTCCTGATCACGCTGGTCGGGTTTGCCGGGGCCGCCTTTGCGATCAGCGGCGGCGGAGAGGGGACTGTCGGAGACGGGCGCTGGCTGGGGCTGGCGGCGTGCTTTGCCTCGGCGACGATCTATGCGGTGATCCTGGTGTTGCTGCGCCTGCGCGCGGTGCGCGAAGACGCAACGACGATTGCCCTGTTCACCAATGCCGTGCCGGCGCTGTGCATGGCGCCGGTTTTGTTCGGCGTGGCGGGGCCGGTGGATATGGGCGACCTGCCGGTGTTCGGCCTGCTGGGCGTGCTCGGCTATTCGGTCTGGTTCCTGATGACGCTGGCCTATGCGCGGGCAAAGGCGCAATTGCTGGCGCCGCTGGAATATACCGCGCTGATCTGGAGCGCGCTGTTCGGGATCGTGTTCTTTGCCGAGATGCCGGGCTGGCGCGTGTGGGCCGGGGCGGTGCTGATCATCGGGGCGTGCCTGGCGATTGCCTTCGAAAATCATTTCGAGACGCGGCGCCAGACCGGCCAGCCGGTGAGCGACCTGCCGGAATAGGGAACGGGCCGGCGTGGGACAAAACCGGGCAAGAGGCCGTTTTGGCGCAGCATTTGCTGGTATTCTGGTGTAACAAGCGGGGAAGGGCATTCAATTGTGCGGCGCTATTCCAGCCGCGCCCAGGGGGAAGACAGACATGTTGAAAAAAATCGTTCGGGCGATGAAGGACATCCGCAGCCTGCCGTGGCGCATGGACGAATCCAAACGTGATTTCGCGCGCCTGCAGCAAATCGAGATGGTCTCCCACCTGTCGCCGATCGACCGGCACGTCGCGCTGCACGCCCATTTCCGCAAGGACGCCCTGTTCGACACCAGCTATCCGGAATGGCGCACGAAGCGGATCGACACACTGATCCGCCTGTACGGGCTCGACTGGTTCAAGGGCAAGAGAGTTCTGGAACTGGGGGCAGGCCTTTGCGAGATCGGCGCCTTCTTTGCCGAACTCGGCGCGGATGTGACGTGCCTGGAAGGGCGCCAGGAGACGATCGACATGGCGCTGCTGAAGCACCGCAAAGTACCGAACCTGCGGATCGAACAATTCGACCTGGAGCAGGATTTTTCCCATTACGGGCAGTTCGACCTGATCCTGCACCTCGGCCTGCTCTACCATCTGGGCAATGTCGATGAGCATCTCGCCATCTGTTTCGGCATGACCGACGAGATCGTGATGGAGACCGTCGTGTGCGACTCGCTCGATCCGCAGAAGATCGTGTATTTCGAAGGCCGCAAGGACGTGATCGAGGAATCGATCCACGGTGCGGCGTGCCGGCCGTCACCTTTCTATGTCGAGCGGCTGGCCAGCGAGGCGGGTTTCGAGGTGGAGCGCATGTTCACGCCCGACCTGAATTCCGGACATTTCATCTATGACTGGGAGCACAAGGACGACGGCAACCTGGGCGATTTCGACCTGCGCCGCGCCTGGCGATTCTACCGCGCCTGACGGATGGCAGGCTGCCTGCTGACCAAGAAAAAACCCCCGCACGGGTGAGGTGCGGGGGCTTTCGGGAATGTGTGGCTCTCGCGGCGTACGCGGGGCCTTAAAAGGCTTTAGGCCGCTGACAGCTGGCCAGCAGACATCTTGCCGCTGCGGGCATCTTTTTCCAGCTCGTAGTTGACCTTTTGGCCATCGTTGAGCGTGGCCATGCCAGCGCGCTCGACTGCGGAGATGTGAACGAACACATCAGCGCCGCCGGCGTCGGGTTGAATGAAGCCAAAGCCTTTTTGGCTGTTGAACCACTTAACAGTTCCTGTAGACATAGATCTTACCTGGTCTTAAAAATTCACGGGCATGCGGAGTTGCGCGCACGTGATCAATCTCGGGTCTTGCGGGGGAGAAGTCGGTCTTGCAGCGGCGCTAGAGCACGGCCTTAGTTGCGAGTTATCCGACACAATTTCGAAGTCGATGAGCGCTTTATTGCACAGTTCCAGTGCAAGCTCAATCGATGTTCGCATGGCGGGCGCGCGGCCGGGCCCTGTGTTGAAATGCGTGCTTTCCATTTGCAATCCGTTTACCGGGTGAGCGCATAGATACGCGCATGAACAGATTTGCGTCCAAATTGCAGGCCGGTCTGACCCGGGTCCAGATGGAACTCCGGCGCAGCGAGCTGCGCGTCCGGTCGTATCGGCCGGGGCGCATGGTGTGGCCTGATCTCAGCGCCTCCCGCGACGTGTCCATTGTCGACATGTCCCAGGCCGGCGCGAAACTGTCCTTTGGCGAGGGCGCAATCCTGCCGGACCTGCCCGGCGAGTTCTACCTCTTCGTCCATGGGCGCGGCGGCTCTGTTTCGCTCCGCCTCGTCTGCGAGAAGCGCTGGCAGAAAAACGATCTTGTCGGCGTGCGATTCACGCAGCGGCTGGACGAGGCCGACTTCGACCGGCTGGTGGCGGCGGAGCCTTCCCCGCACTGAGGCGACGCCTCAGAAATTCACCTGAAATTTCACCGATTGCGTACACCGGAACCTCATCCCGCTGTGTCATAACGGGTCGTCGCGATGTGGGACGTTGCTGTTTCATATTGCGCCATTGAATTCAGGCTCGGTGGGTAAAATACCCTCCGGCTACGCACAAGGGTAAGATGATGGCGAAGACCGTTCTGGTTATTGATGACGATCCGACACAGCGCCGCCTGCTACAGGCCGCCGTGGAGAAGGCGGGTTTTGCCTGCCGCACGGCGCCGGACGGCGAGACCGGGATTGCGGTGGCCGCCGATGCCAAGGACGGCGTCGATGTCGTGCTGCTCGACCTGACCATGCCGGGCCTGTCGGGTCTCGACACGCTCGAGCGCCTGGCGAACAAGCGCCCCGACCTGCCGGTGATCATGCTGACCGCGACAAGCGGTATCGACACGATCGTCCAGTCGATGCGCCGCGGCGCCGTGGACTTCATCGTCAAGCCGGCCAATCCGGAGCGCGTTGTTGTCTCCATCCGCAATGCCCTCAAGATGCAGTCGCTGACCGGTGAAGTGAAACGCCTGTCGCGCAAGGCCGATGGCGGCATGAGCTTCGAGGACATGATTGCCTCTGCGGCGCCGATGCGCCAGGTAGTCCGTCTCGCCGAGCGGGCAGCCGCCTCCGACATCCCGGTCCTGATCCTCGGTGAAAGCGGCGTCGGCAAGGAAGTTGTCGCCCGGTGTATCCAGGGCGCCTCGAACCGAGCGGGCAAGCCATTCGTGACCGTCAACTGCGGCGCGATCCCCGAAAACCTCGTCGAGTCGATCCTGTTCGGCCATGAGAAAGGCGCCTTTACCGGTGCCGTTTCGAAGGCGCCGGGCAAGTTTGTCGAGGCCGATGGCGGTACGCTGTTCCTCGATGAAGTGGGTGAGCTGCCGCTCGATGCCCAGGTGAAACTGCTCCGAGCCCTGCAGGAAGGGGAGGTGGATGCCGTTGGCTCGCGCCGCCCGACCAAGGTTGATGTGCGCATCATTTCGGCGACCAATCGCGACCTGGCTGCGCAGGTCGCTGAAGGCACGTTCCGCGAAGACCTTTTCTACCGGTTGAACGTCTACCCTGTGGACATGCCGAGCTTGCGCGAACGTCGCGACGATATCCCGGCGCTGGTCGAGCATTTCGTGACACGTTTCAATGCGAGCGAAGGCGCGAAAGTGTCTGGCCTGGCTGATGACACGCTGAAAATGCTGTACGCTTTTGACTGGCCGGGCAATGTGCGCCAGCTGGAGAATGCCGTCTTCCGCGCCGTGGTGCTGTGCGAGGGCGACCTCCTGCAACCACAGGACTTCCCGCAAATCTCCGGCCAGATGCCCGACCTTGCCAGCCTGCCGGCGGCACCGGTGGCGGCCAATGCGGTGCCGACCGCACCGAAGGCGGCCAATGATTCAGGTCCTGTTGCGGTGGGCAATAGCCCGGTCAGCATAACGGACGCGCATGGCGAATTGCGTACACTGACGGATATCGAGCAGGACATCCTGCAATATGCGATCGAGTTCTATGACGGGCATATGAGCGAAGTCTCACGCCGCCTCGGCATCGGCCGCTCGACGCTTTACCGCAAGGTGCGCGAATACGATCTCGACGTTCGCAACGAACGCGAAGCGGGATAAACGCCGGAACAGGCAATGATCGGGAGCCCCGAAGTGCAATGCGCTTCGGGGCTTTTCCGTTTTCGGGGGGCTGCGATCCAGCTAGACCAGCGCCGCCTTGATCATTTTGCCGATCTCGCGGGCGTCGGCTTCGCGGGGGCTGCCGGCCTTCCAGGCGATGCCGACCTGGCGGCCGATGACGGGCGTGGTGAATTCGCGTACGGCGACGTCATGGCCGATGGCGAGGCCATGATCCATCGCAAGCCGGGGGAGGAGGGAGACGCCGAGCCCGCCGGCCACCATGTTGACCAGGGTACCGAGCGACGTTGCTGCGACCTGTCCGGCATGGCTGCCGGTCTTCAGGCGGCAGATGGACAGGGCATGGTCGCGCAGGCAATGGCCGTCTTCCAGCAGAAGGATGTCTTCGCCGGCCAGATCTTCCGGAGAAAGGCCGTTTTTCTTCGCCAGCGGGTGGCTGGTGGACGAGGCGAACAGGAATTCATCGTCGAACAGGGGCAGGGTCTCTATGCCCGGCGCGTCCCAGGGCAGGCCGATCAGTGCTGCGTCCAGCGTGCGGGTGCGCAGCTGGTCGATGAGGCGGGTCGTCTTGTCTTCGTGCAGGTAGAGCTTGAGGTCTGGATAGGCGTCGCCCAGCGACCGAACAGCCTGAGGCAGGACGAAGGGGGCAATGGTCGGGATGGCGCCGAGATGGAACGGGCCGGTCAGCAGCGCGCCGGCACTCTGGACGGCCTGGACGAGGGCGTGGGTGTCAGCGAGCAGGGCGCTGGCGCGAGCGACGGCGAGTTCTCCGGCATGGGTCAGGCGCGCGCCGCGCGCTTCGCGATCTGCGAGCCGGACACCCAGCAATTCTTCAAGGTCCTTGATACCGGCAGACAGGGTCGGCTGGGTGACGCAGCAGGCTTCGGCGGCGCGTGAGAACGAGCCCGTATCGCCGAGCGCGGTGAGAAACTGGAGCTGTCTGAGGGTCGGTATTGCCATAGAGCGTATCTATATTTTTTTCCTTGAATATCAATTTTTCTTTTGGGACGCGCCCGTCGGGATTTGTCATCCCGGCTTCCAGGCTGTCCCGGAACCGCAGGTCGCGCCGCCTTGCATCCGGCGCCGGCAAATTGTTCCTCGAAGAGCCCGGCCGCTGGCCCGCTTTCGTTTTCCGGCAATCCAGAAGCAGCGTCTGAGATTGTACCTGGCTGGGCAGAGCGTCGGGGGTGTTCCTCTTGAGGAGGCCCTGTATTCGAGCGGTTCCGACATGGCCCGACTCAAGGATTCAGAAAAGCAGATGATGATCTCAGGCGCGTTCCGACATTGATTTGATGTAATGTCAGTTCGATTGGTGCGTTTTTCCAGTCAACTTCAACGCGCGATGCATCGCTACAACACTCGTTGGTAACTTACTGATTCAGTAGAACAAATTACGCCGCTCCCATGCCAGCCCATGGCGATGTTCCATCATGTTCCTGCTGCGTGCGTTTTATGTTCCAAACTGACCCGGCTGTGGATATTTCGATTCACCCAGTCAGCCCATTGAGACCCATCCTAACCCATGATATTCCAAATTTACACATGGTTTACCCATGCTGGGGTTTAGGCATAATAATTACAGGGTTGGCGGGTGTTTGTTTCCACCTACGAGAGCGCTATTGATGCAAAAGGCCGGGTTTCCATCCCCGCGCCCTTTCGCGCTGCGCTTGGCGGTGGCACCCGGATTTTCCTCTGGCCGGCGCTGGACGGATCAGGCTGTCTCGAGGGCGGTGGCGAAGCCCTGATGGCGATGTACCGGGCGACCCTGACGCGCCTGGCCCCGCAATCCGAAGTCCGCAAGGCGCTGGTCACCCGTATCATTGCGGGCTCTGCTGACCTGAAGATGGACGAGACCGGGCGGATCAAGCTGCCCGAAGATCTCTGCAAGGCCGCCGAGCTGACCGACCGGATCAAGTTCGCGGGCAACATGGACAGTTTCCAGATATGGAACCCTGAAAAGCATGCCGCCTTCAATGCGGCCATGGAAGCGGCCGCAGCCGAGCCCGAAACGCTGGCCGCCTTTGGGCGGGCCTATACCGAAGTCCTGCACCAGCAGGGCGCCGGACACTACATGGGCCCCAAACTGGTCGACGGGAGCGAAGGCTGATGAGTGCACGTCACACATCTGCGCGTCCTCCGGCATCGGGTCACAAGCCGGTGATGATGGATGAAGTCCTCGCCTGGCTTGCGCCGCAGGACGGCGACCTGATTGTCGACGGCACCTTCGGCGGCGGCGGCTATACGCGGGCCATCCTGCAGGCTGCGAAATGCAGCGTGCTGGCGATCGATCGCGACCTCGACGCAATCCAACGTGCCGAAAAGCTCGCCGCAGAGACGCCGCGCCTGACGCCGTTGCTCGGCCGGTTCGGCGAAATGGACGCGCTGGTGATCAATGCCGGGCATTCGACAGTCGACGGTGTCGTGCTTGATATCGGCGTTTCGAGTTTTCAGATCGACGAGGGCGACCGCGGCTTTTCCTTCATGAAGGACGGCCCGCTGGACATGCGCATGGGCGCCGCCGGGCCGACGGCTGCCGATGTGGTCAACACGATGTCCGAACGCGACCTGGCCAATATCATCTTCCGACTTGGCGAAGAGCGGCAGGCGCGACGCATCGCGCGCCATATTGTGCAGCGCCGGGCCCAGCAGCGCTTTGAAACGACGGCTGACCTCGCCGATGCTGTCGAAGTGGCCGTTGGCGGGCGCCGGGGCGCGCGCACCCATCCGGCGACCCTCACTTTCCAGGCCATCCGCATGTACGTGAATGACGAGCTGGGCGAGCTGGCCCGCGCCCTGTGCGCTGCCGAACGTATCCTGCGTCCCGGCGGTCGGCTGGTGATCGTGGCATTCCACTCGCTGGAAGACCGTATGGTGAAGCAATGGTTACGAGACCGGGCGGGCAAGCAGGGCGGGGGCTCGCGTCACATGCCGCTGATGGCAAAAGGGCCGGAATCGACGTTCGAACTGGCTGTTTCCAAGGCAATTGTTCCATCTGATAAGGAAGTGGAAGGCAATCCGCGCGCACGCTCGGCCAAGCTGCGGGCCGCGATCCGTACCAGCGCGCCCGCGATCGAGGAAGACGCCAGCGACGGCATGAACCTGCCGCCCCTGTCGGACCTGGAGGATGTGGCATGAGCCGACGTGCTTTCCTGTTCGGAATCCTGGTTGTGGGCTTGCTGATCGTGAGCCTGTACCGGGCCAAATACGGCGCCAAGGATACGGCGTCCGAAATCATGGCGGTCGAAGCCCAGATCGAGGATGCGCGGCACGAAAAAGCGCTGCTGGAGACCGAATTGTCTCATATGAGCCGGCGTGAATGGATCGAGGAATATGCCCGTGGCGAACTGGGCATGGCGCCGCCGCGCCCTGACCAGATTGCCGGTGAATCCGATCTCGACGAAGTTGTCGGCTTGCCGGTCAAACCCGGCGCGGTGCCTGAACCCGAACAGGCGGAGGGTGCAAAGTGACTGAAGGCGCCCGCGACCGGACACGGCTTGTAGGACTAGGCCTCAGCGCCCTGTTCGTCATCCTGGCGGGCAAGGGCGGCTATCTTGCGATCTCATCCACGCCTGTCCGCGCACAAAGCATTGCCAGTGTCGATGCGCCGGTGCGGGCCGATATTGTCGATCGCAACGGCGAACTCCTGGCGACGTCGGTGACCGCCTATTCGCTGGTCGCCAATCCGAAACTGATATGGGATGCCGGCGACGTTGCCCAATCACTGAAAAGCGTGTTTCCGGATATCAAGGTCGCCGACCTGGCCACAAGCCTGGCGAACCAATCGCGCGAGTTCGTTTATGTCAAACGCGGCCTGACACCGCGTCAGCGCAAGGCCGTGTTCGACCTCGGCCTGGAGGGCCTGCGCTTCGAGGAAGAGAGCCGCCGGGCCTATCCGCGCGGAACGCTGGCCGGTCACCTGCTCGGCTATACCAATGTCGACGGCAGGGGCATTGGGGGCATCGAATACGCGCTGGAGACCCGGTTGAGCGCCGGCGGCGAGCCCGTGCGCCTGACCATCGACAATAGCGTCCAGTCAGCAGTGGAATCGGAGCTGTCAGCCGCTGCTGCCGAGCACGACATACAGGGCGGCGCCGTGATCCTGATGGATGCCCATTCCGGGGAAGTGCGCGCCATGGCCAGCTGGCCGCCAGTCGACGCCAACCGGGCGCGGGAACTCAAGCCGGATGACACGGCCCAGCTGAACCGGGCAACCGGCGCGGTCTACGAGTTGGGATCTGTGTTCAAGCCGTTCACGGTGGCCGCTGCGCTGGAAGCCGGCGCGATCAAGCCGACGGACCTGTTCGATGTGCAGGCGCCAATGGAAATCCGCGGCTACCAGATTCACGACCTGCATCCGATCGGCGGACCAGCCAGCGTCACCCGTATCATCTCGGAAAGCTCGAATCTGGGTACGGTACATATCAATACCAAGCTGGGTCCCCGCCGCCAGAAGGCCTTTCTTGAAGGGCTGGGCCTGATGGAACGGGCGCCGATCGAATTGGCCGGCAGTGCAAAGCCGATCCTGCCCGAACGGTTTGACGACCTGTCGGCGGCGACTGTGTCCTACGGCCACGGAATCGCAGTGACCCCGATGTCGTTCCTCGACGCGTTCTCGGCCTTTGCCAATGGCGGCGAGCGGGCCAGCCCGACGCTGGTCATGGACGAGACGCGCAAGGTGGCCCCGGTGCGGGTGATGTCGGCCCTGACGGCCGACATGGTCAATGTGATGATGCGCGAAGCGGTGGTGAACGGCACGGGCAAGCGGGCCGACGTCGCTGGCTATGGCGTTGCCGGCAAGACCGGAACAGCGGAAAAGCCGGTGCCCGGCGGATATGACGACACACGCAACGTGACGAGCTTTGCGGCCATCTTTCCTTATGACCGCCCGCAATATGCCCTGATCGTGACATTGGATGAACCCAAAGCAGGGGCGGAGCGCGGCGATACGGCTGCGCTGAACGCAGCGCCGACAGCCGGACGCATCATCGAACGTGTCGCGCCTCTGCTCGGGCTCGCCCCGCGCTTCGAAGGTGCCCGGCCTGCTGGCGCTGATCTCCGCTCTGCATCTGATGAGAGGAGTTCCCTGTGAAGCTGAAAGACCTGTTTCCCCTCGCCGAAGATGGCGACACCGAGATCACCGGCATGACGGCAGACAGCCGCAAGGTGCAGCCGGGCTTCCTGTTCGCCGCCCTGAAGGGCACGGCGTCAGATGGGCGCTTGTTCGTTCCGCAGGCCGTCGAGGCCGGGGCGGCGGCGATCCTGTCCGATGGCGGCGTCGAAAAAGTGCCGGTGCCGCATGTGATCGCCGATGAGCCGCGCCTTGCGCTGGCCCTTGCGGCCAAGCGTTTCTACGCATCCCAGCCGGAAACGGTGGTGGCGATTACTGGCACGAACGGAAAGTCATCCACCGTGGACTTCCTTCGCCAGATCTGGACCCGTGCAGGGCTGGGCGCCGCCTCGATGGGCACGCTCGGGGCGATTGGCCCAGGCGGCAAGATCGATGTCGGCCACACGACGCCGGACCCGGTGACGATTTATGAAACGCTGCGCGAACTCGTGCGTCAGGGCGTGACGCATTGCGCCATGGAAGCCTCCAGCCACGGTCTTGAACAGTACCGCCTGGATGGCGTTGACCTGGCGGCGGTCGCGTTCCTGAATTTCACGCAAGACCATCTTGATTACCATGCCACGATGGAAGCCTATCTTGACGCCAAGCTGCGCCTGTTCCGCCAGCTTGGACGCAAGGACATGCCGGCCATCGTGAATGCCGACAGCGACCATCGCGACGTGTTCGAGGCAGCTGCGAAGGAAGCCGGGCTCCAGATCGTTTCGTTCGGCTGGCGCGGCGAGGACCTGTGGATCGACGAAATCATGCCGCGGGCGACCGGGCAGGTACTGCACCTGTTCTGGCGCGACGTTGAGCAGAAGCCGCTGGAGCTGCCGCTGATCGGCGAATTCCAGGCGCTGAACGCGCTGGCTGCGGCGGCGATTGCCCTGTCGCTGGGCCTGACATTTGAACAGGTGGCCGATGGCCTGACGCACCTGCAGCCCGTGAAAGGACGCCTCGAACTGGTTGGCAAGACACCCGCCGGGGCAGGGGTGTTCGTGGATTATGCGCACACGCCGGACGGGCTGGATGTCCTGCTGCGCGCTGTGCGGCCGCACACGGCGGGGCGCCTGAAGGTTATTTTCGGCTGCGGTGGCGACCGCGACGCGAGAAAGCGCCCGATCATGGGCGAGATCGCCACGCGCCAGGCCGACGATGTCATTGTTACCGACGACAATCCCCGTACGGAAGACGCCGCTGCCATCCGCAAGGCTGTGCTCGCGGGCGCGCCGGGCGCACGCGAGATCGGCGACCGGGAAGCGGCGATCCGGACCGTGATCGCGGAATTGAAAAAAGGCGATACGCTGGTGGTCGCCGGCAAGGGGCACGAGACAGGCCAGATCGTCGGCAAGACGGTGATCCCGTTTTCCGACCAGGACACGGCGCTCTCGGCGCTGGCAGGGGAGGACGCATGAGCCAGCTTCTCTGGACCTCTGAAGAAATCGCGCTGGCAACCGGCGGCACGGCAAGCGACCCGTTCTGGGTGTCGGGCACGATCTCTATCGATACGCGGACGCTGGTGCCGGGCGACCTGTTCGTGGCACTGCACGACCAGCGCGACGGGCATGACTTTGTTGCGGCCGCCTTCAAGGCGGGCGCCGCAGGCGCGCTTGTGTCGAAACCCGTCACGGGCGGACCTGTGATGCTGGTCGATGACACGCTGGTAGCGTTGGAAATGATGGGGATCGCGGCGCGGGCCCGGTCCGGCGCGATCCGCACGGCGGTGACCGGCAGCGTGGGCAAGACGAGCGTCAAGGAAATGCTGGCGCGGATCTATCGCGCCGCCGGCCCGGCGCACTGGAACGTCAAGAGTTTCAACAATCACTGGGGCGTGCCACTGACGTTGGCGCGGATGCCGGAAAATACCGAACGCGCTGTGTTCGAGATCGGCATGTCGACGCCGGGCGAGATTGCGCCGCGCAGCCAAATGGTGCGCCCGCATATCGCTATTGTGACCTGTATTGCCGGCGCGCACCTTGAAGGCCTTGGCAGTCTCGAAGCCGTCGCCAATGAGAAGGCCGATATCTTCGCTGGCATGGAAGCGGGCGGAACATTCATCCTGCCCGCCGACGATGTCTTCCTCGATCAGCTGTCCGCCCGTGCGCGGGCGCTTTGCCCGACAGGAAACCTCGAGACTTTCGGAATGGCGGAAGATGCCACCGCGCGGGTGACGGGATACGAAACAAATGGTGTCACCAGCCGCATCAGCATCGACGTGATCGGTCAGCGTGCGGAACTGGAAATTGCGGCCGTGGGCAAGCATTGGGCGCTGAACGCAGCCGCTGCACTTCTCGCTGCAAGCCAGACGGGTCTCTCCATTGCCGACTGTGCCGAGGCGCTGTCCGGCTATGCTCCACCTCCCGGGCGCGGCACGGTGGAACAGATTGCGCTGCCGCAGGGCGGTCATCTCACGCTTGTCGACGATGCCTATAATGCGAACCCGGCCAGCATGCGCGCTGCCCTCTCGGCGCTGGCGCAGCGAAAGGGCGGCCGCCGCCTTGTTGCGCTCGGCGAAATGCTGGAAATCGGCGAGGAGTCAGCGCGCGAACATGCCGGACTTGCGCCGGATGTCGTCGCGAGCGGTGCTGAAGGCGTTTTCCTCGCGGGTGACAAAATGACTCACCTGTCAGAGGCCCTGCCGCCGAGCCTGCAGCAGGTATGGGCCCCCAAGGCAGATGAGCTGTGGAATGCACTGCTAAACGCAGTGAGAGATGGCGACGTGCTATTGCTCAAAGGATCGAATGCCTCCGGAATGGGACTTATTGCAGACCGCTTGCGCCAACGAAGTGCAGCGGCTGGTTTGGGCAAGATGGATAGCAGCGACGAAGACGCTGCAGAGGTCAGGTGATGCTGTACGAATGGCTGGCCGCGGATAGCGGTTTCTTCAACCTACTGAACTATATCACGTTTCGTGCCGGCGCTGCCGTTGTGACGGCGTTCCTGGTGACAGTGGTTTTTGGTGACGCGATCATCAACATGCTCCGGGCCCGGCAAGGCAAGGGCCAACCGATTCGCGACCTGTCGCTGGAAGCGCAGATGTCGAAGCAGGGCACGCCCACGATGGGCGGCGTTCTGATCTGGATCGGCCTGCTGGTCGGCGTGCTGCTCTGGGGCAATCTCACCAATCCGTACGTCTGGGTCGTGCTGTTCGTGACACTGTCCTACGCGTTGCTCGGATTTCTCGACGATTATGCCAAGGTGACGAAGCAGAGCGCCGAAGGCGTCTCCGCGAAGGCGCGCCTGCTGATCGGCTTTGGCATTGCGGCGGTTGCGTGCGCGTTCATCATGGGCCTGCACGGGGCCCACACACCGGCCGGGCATGCCGAGTGGGGGCCGCTGAACGGTCTCGCCCAACACATAGCAGACCTGGCGCCGACAACGTCGGTGAAGCCAGCCGACCCTGCCTTTTCGGGCGGCGTCGCTGTGCCCTTCGTGAACAATTACTTCCTGCCGCTGGGCGGCTTCTTCATCCTGTTCGGCATGATCGTCGTCGTCGGCAGCGCCAATGCGGTGAACTTCACTGACGGTCTCGACGGCCTGGCGATCGTGCCGATGACGTTCGCTGCCGCCGCCTATGCGATGATCGCCTACCTGACGGGCAACTTCGTTTTCGCCGAATATCTCGGCATCCAGTTTGCGCCCGGCGCGGGTGAGATAGCTGTCCTGCTGGGCGCCATGATCGGTGCTGGCATGGGCTTCCTCTGGTACAATGCCTATCCGGCCAAAGTGTTCATGGGCGATACCGGTTCGCTCGGCCTTGGCGGCATGCTGGGAATTGTAGCGGTCGCAACCAAGCACGAGTTCGCACTGGTCGTCATTGGCGGCCTGTTCGTGATCGAAGCACTTTCGGTGATGCTGCAGGTCGGCTGGTTCAAGATCACCAAACGCATGACCGGTGAAGGCAAGCGCATCTTCCTGATGGCGCCGCTGCACCATCACTTCCAGAAAAAGAACTGGCCGGAAACGCGCGTTGTCGCGCGCTTCTGGATCCTGTCGGTCCTGTTCGCCCTCGCGGGCCTCGCAACATTGAAGCTGAGGTAACCGCAACACCATGATCCCCATTACAGAATACGCAGGACGGGATGTCGCCGTGTTCGGCCTTGGCCGGACAGGCCTCAGCGCAGCAAAAGCGCTGAAGGCTGGCGGCGCACGCGTGCATGCGTGGGATGATAATGAGGAAATCCGCAACAAGGCCGAAGCCGCCGGTTTGACACTGTCGGATATCAACAAGCGCGACTGGCAAACCTTCGCTGCGCTCGTCCTGTCGCCAGGCATTCCCTACAAGTATCCGGCGCCGCACCGGATCGTGCGCATGGCCGAAATGACCGGCGTGCCGGTTGTTGGCGACATGGAACTCTTTGCGCGCGCCGTTCAGTCGCTGCCGGAACGTGGCCGGCCGAAGATTATCGGCATCACCGGGACAAACGGAAAATCGACCACGACGGCGCTGATCGGGCATATCCTGAAGCAGGCTGGCCGTGATGCGCGTATCGGCGGCAATATCGGTACCGGCGTGCTGGACCTTGCTGCCCTTCATGCCAACGCCGTCTATGTGCTGGAACTTTCATCCTACCAGCTCGACCTGGTGAAGAGCCTCCACTGCGATATCGCCGTGTTGCTGAACATCAGTCCGGACCATCTCGACCGTCATGGCGGCATGGAAGGGTATCAGGCTGCCAAGATGCGGATTTTCCAGAACCAGCAGAAGGGTGACGTGGCGATTGTCGGTTTCGATGACGTGATCACCCAGTCGATCGCCATCGGGCTGGCTGGACATGGCCAGGGCCGTGTGGTTCATGCGTCGTCCACCTACACCCTGGGGCGGGGCGTCAGCGCGATTGACGGGAAGCTGTACGACAACCAGTCGGGCAAGGCCGAACTGATCGGCAACCTGGCCGATTGTCCCTCTTTGCCCGGCAAGCACAATCACCAGAACGCTGCGGCGGCCTATGCTGCGTGTCGGGCACTCGGCATCGAGCAGCACATCATCATGGCCGGGCTCAAGTCTTTTCCAGGCCTGCCTCACCGACTGGAAACTGTCGGGGAAGTGGACGGCGTGCGCTTCATCAATGATTCCAAGGCGACCAATGCGCAGGCTGCCGAGCAGGCGTTGCGTGCTTTCAAGAATGTCTACTGGATCGCTGGCGGGGTGCCGAAGGCAGAGGGAATCGAGCCGCTGGAACCGCTGTTTCCGAACGTGGCCAAGGCCTACCTTATCGGCGACGCCGAAAACGCCTTCGCGGCGACACTGAAGGGAAAGGTCGCGCTGCAGAAATGCGGCACGCTTGAGAAAGCTGTCGAAGCGGCCCTGCATGATGCGAGGGCTTCGGGAGAAGCCAATCCCATCGTTCTGCTGTCGCCAGCCTGCGCCAGTTTTGACCAGTTCCACGACTTCGAACATCGCGGCGATGTCTTTCGCTCGATCATCCATGCGATGATGCCGAACGAGATAAGGGTGACGGCTTGAACCCAGCGCCCACCGCCTTGCAGTTTGCCCGGTCCGACACGTCGCGGCTGACCGAATGGCGCCGCACGGTGGACTGGGGGCTGATGGGCGGCGCGTTTTTCCTGATTGCCATTGGCCTGTTGATGTCACTGGCGGCAGGTCCGTCGGCCGCGATCCGCATCGGCTACGAAAACGAATATTTCTTTGTCATGCGCCAGGCGGCATTTGCCGCGTCTGCGGTCGTCATCCTGGTCGGCGTCAGCATGCTCGACCAGGCGTGGGCGCGGCGGCTGGCGGCATTCGTGTTTTTCACGGCATTGCTGCTGATGATTTGGATTCTTGTGTTTGGCCACGAAGCCAAGGGGGCGCAGCGCTGGCTGCGCATTGCGGGTTTCTCCCTGCAGCCGAGCGAGATGATCAAACCGGCGTTGATCGTATTGAGCGGTTGGTTGCTGGCCCAGCGGGAGACCTATCCGAGCGGGCCCTGGGCGGTGATTGCATTCGTTTTCTATGCCGTGACGCTGGGATTGCTGCTGCTGCAACCGGACGTGGGCCAGGCGGCGCTGCTGACTGCGGCCTTCGTCATAACGTTCTTCATCAGCGGCCTGCCATGGAAATGGGCTGCCGCTTTCGCGGGTGGCGGCGTATCGCTGGCGGGCCTGCTCTATGCGCTGCTGCCACATGTGCGCGCGCGCGTGAACAGTTTCGTCGATCCATCAGCTTATGACACTTACCAGATCGACAAGGCGGCCGAGGCCATCGGGCGTGGCGGCCTGTTCGGCGTTGGACCGGGGGAGGGGCAGGTCAAGGCGAGCCTGCCGGACGCGCACACCGATTTCATCTTCTCCGTAATGGTCGAGGAATTCGGGCTGGTGGCGGCGATTGTCCTGCTGGCCGTTTTCTCTCTGATGGTGCTTCGCGGCTTCCGCGCGGCGGCCCGGCTGGACGACGATTATTCCCGGGCGGCCGCTGCCGGACTGTTTTCGCTGTTCGGCCTTCAGGCCGCTATCAACATCGCTGTGAATGTTGCGCTCATCCCCCCAAAGGGGATGACACTGCCTTTTGTATCATATGGCGGCTCTTCGATGATCGGCACAGGATTGACACTCGGGCTTGCACTGGCCCTTGTGCGCGGACAAGGTACGCGCACAAGAGGCAGGTATGGGTGAAGTAAACACCGGAAAACTGGTGATAATTGCGGCAGGTGGCACCGGCGGACACATGTTCCCGGCGCGCGCCTTTGCCGATGAAATGCGCGAGCGCGGATGGAAGGTGGGATTGATCTCCGACCATCGCGGCTTGCGCTATGCCAGCGACTTTCCGGCCGAGTGGAAAGAAGAGGTGAAAGCCGCATCGCCGAACTTCCGCAAGCCATGGACACTTCCGGCGGCGGCGATGAAAATCAAGGCGGGTATCAATCGGGCGGTCCGCCTGATTGACGAGTCCAAGCCGGCGCTTGTCGCAGGGTTCGGAGGTTATCCAGCGTATCCTGCACTGGCTGCTGCGAAGAAGCGGAACGTGCCGATCATTATTCACGAGCAGAACGCTGTGCTGGGCCGTGTGAACCGGCAGTTCGCCCAACATGCCAAGCTGGTCGCCAGCGGATTCAACCGGCTCGACTTCCTGCCGCATGGCGCGGCCCATATGCCCATTGGCAATCCGGTGCGCGCACCGATTGTCGCTATGCGCGACATGCCCTATCCGCCCACCGACGGCAAACTGGTCCTGTTGGTGACCGGCGGCAGCCAGGGCTCCAGCATCATAGGCGATACGGTTCCGATCGCGATTGCCGACTATTTTCCGGCCTCTTTGCGCGGGCGCCTCAAGGTGGTGCAACAGGTGCGGGCGGAGCAAATGGAAGGCGTGCGCAATATCTACCGGCGCGCGCAGGTCGATGCCGATCTAGCACCTTTTTTTGCTGACATGCCGGAACGCCTTGCTTCGGCCCACCTTGTCGTGGCCCGGTCAGGCGCCGGTACGGTGAGCGAACTGGCGGTTGTCGGGCGGCCGTCGATCCTGATTCCACTGGCGATTGCCATGGATGACCATCAGTCGGCGAATGCAGAGGCGCTGACCGATGTCGAGGCGGCCGACGTGATCCTGGAGAGCAACCTTTACCCGAAGCTGCTGGGCAGCCTGATTGCGGTGCGACTGGAGCATGGCGACGACCTGCGCCAGCGTGCAGCCGCGGCCAGGTCTGTCGGCAAGGTCAACGCGGCCAGCGATCTCGCCGACATGGCCGAGCGCGTCGCAGAGCTATGAAGCCGGACCGGATTCGGTTACATCGCTGGGCTGATCCGGAGATTTAATCATGACTTCGCCCACCCCTTTCGACCTCGGCCCGGCCCATATCGTGGGCATTGGCGGTATCGGCATGTCGGGCATTGCAGATGTGATGCTGACCATGGGCTACCAGGTGCAGGGCTCGGACATTTCCGAAAGCGCCAATGTGCAGCGACTGCAGGAAAAAGGCGCAAAAGTCTTCATCGGGCACAAGGGCGAGAACGTGAAAGGCGCGGGCACGGTCATCATCTCGTCGGCTATCAGGAAGGACAATCCGGAAGTGCTGGCCGCGCGGGCAGCAGGGATTCCCGTTGTGCGCCGGTCCAATATGCTGGCCGAGATAACGCGCCTGAAATACACGGTTTGCGTTGCCGGCACGCATGGCAAGACGACAACGACGAGTATGGTGGCGTGCCTGCTGGACGGCTGCGGCATCGATCCGACGGTGATCAATGGCGGGATCATCCATGCTTATGGGTCGAACTATAAAGCGGGCGAGAGCGACTGGATGGTCGTGGAAAGCGACGAGAGCGACGGGACGTTTGCCAAACTGCATCCGACCTGCGCCATCGTGACGAATATCGATCCGGAGCACATGGACCATTACGGCTCTATGGAAAAGCTGCGCGAAGCCTTTGATACCTTTGTGGAAAACCTCCCCTTTTACGGGTTCGCCGTGCTCTGCACCGACCATCCCGAAGTGCAGGACCTGGCGGCCCGCGTCACCGACCGGCGACGTATCAGCTACGGATTCAACCGGCAGGCCGATGTCCGGGCGGTGAACCTGCAGACTGACCTCGACGGCGCACACTTTGATGTGGCCCTGCGGCGTCCGGGCTCGGCCACGCCGCGCGTGATCAAGGACCTGACGCTGCCGATGGCTGGCGAGCATAATGTGCAGAACGCGCTGGCGGCAATCACCGTGGCGCTGGAGCTTGGTGCAACCGACGACCAGATCCGGGCGTCACTGGCGGGCTTCGGCGGGGTCAAGCGGCGGTTCACGACGGTGGGGGAATGGGCGCCGGCAGGGGACGGCAAGGGCGCAGTGCGGATCATCGACGATTACGGCCACCATCCGGTCGAGATCGCGGCCGTCCTGAAGGCGGCACGTTCAATGCTCGGACAGGGCCAGCTGATCGCCATCTGCCAGCCGCACCGCTACACGCGCCTGCGTGACCTGTTTGAAGACTTTTCGCGCTGCTTCGATGCAGCCGACGAAGTGTTCGTCGCGCCGGTGTATGAAGCGGGCGAAGCGCCGATTGAGGGCATCACGCACGAGACCCTGGTCGCCAGTATCAAGCGGCACGGCCACCGGGGCGCGCATGTGCTGGCTTCGCTGGATGATTTGCCAGAATCCATCCGGGGCATTGCCAAGCCAGGCGGCATGGTTGTCTGTCTCGGGGCAGGCGACATCACCAAATATGCCGGCGAGCTGGCAGCCAAGCTCTAGGCCGCTTCGGGTTTCCCCGACGCCAAGCCAGCCGGAGGGGCGCAAAGGCCTTTCCTCGCGCTGCGGAATATCGCACGGTTGCGCCTGAGCGTCGGATAGAACGCACCGGGAGACCAGCATATGAGCGATTACGCAGACCCGTCCTTGCCGGCGGCTGAGGGCCAGATGGCCGAGATAGAAAAGGCCCGTCACGACGGCCGGTATATCGGGGAAGGCGGCGCCACCGGCAAGACGGGACTTGCCTGGGCCTGGTTCGAATGGGCCCGCAATCCGTATTACATCCTGATCGTAATCTATATCTTCGCACCCTATTTCGCCCGGGACATCATCGGCGGCGACCTTCTGTCCAGTGGCGCGCTGGATGGAATGTCGACCGAAAAGGCCCGCGCCGTGGCAGGGGCGCAAGGGCAGGCCACCGTCGCATCTGTAACGAAATGGGCCGGGGTGATCGCGGCATTGACGGCCCCCTTCCTTGGCGCAGCCTTTGACCGGGGCCTGAAACGCAAACCCTTCCTGTTCGTCAACCTGGGCATCATTGCCGCATCCAGTTGCCTGCTCTGGTGGGCCATGCCGGGCGGCGCGGGCCTGTCGACGTCCATGATCATGGGCCTGCTGATTCTCGCTTATGTTGCCTATACCTACAGCGAAGTGGCTCACAATTCGATGTTGTCGGATGCGGCCCGACCCGAGGCCCTTCCGGGTGTCTCCGGTCTCGGCCTGGCGCTTGGCAATGCCGGGGCCACATTGATGTTCATTGCGCTCGTCCTGCTATTCGCCTTGCCCGACGCGATCGGCTGGCCGTTCAAGCAGGCGGCATTCGGTATCGACTCATCCAAGTACGAGCAGTTCCGTATTGCAGGGCCGATTTGCGGGGTCTGGATCGTGCTGATGATCTATCCGTTCTTCCGCTACTCGAAAGACACTGGCGTGAAGGGGACGCCGATCGTTCCTGCGTTCCGTGATGGCATCCGGGGTGTGATCAACACGGTCAAACGGGCCAGCGAGCACCGCGAGGCATTCAAGTTCCTGATCGCGCGGACGCTATATGCCGATGGCATGGCGGCGCTGCTCGCCGTGGGAGCTGTCTATGTCAGCCTCTTCCTCGGTTGGGGCCTGATCGAGTTGACGATTTGCGCTATCTGGGCGTCGATGTGGGCCGTTGTGGGCGGTATTTTCGGAGGTTGGCTCGATCGCCGGATGGGCCCGAAGAATGCCCTGATCTTCGAATTGACCGGCATTGTCCTGATCCTGTTCTTCGGCCTGTCGGTAACGCGCGATTCGATCTTCTATGGCCTGATCGACAATTTCCAGGTTCTGAACTGGCGCTATTTCAGTTCGCTGTCCGACCTAACCTACCTGTTCCAGTATGCGCTCATCGCCGTGTTCGCCACGGCAAATATCTCGTCCAGCCGGTCGATGGTCGTGCATGTTGCCCCGGCCCACATGCGCGGGGAATTCTTCGGGCTGTTCGCGATTGCAGGCACCATTACGGTCTGGATGGGCCCGTTGCTGATCGAGTATTTTACCAAATGGTCCCAGGACCAGCGCGTCGGCATGTCCGCCATTGCGCTATTGTTCTTCCTGGGGCTCGCGATGCTGACCACAATCCGCGCAAGTGACAAGCCGGCTGCCTGACAAGGTGCCGACTTGCAATGTACCTTCGCGTCTGGTCCCGCAGCTTTCGTGCGGCTCAAGCCCGCTAGCTTGTCGGCCCGAATGACGTGCCATCGTCGTCGGCGTCATGCGTTCGGCTGATTTCATTCACGCGGCGCGGACGCAGGTAAAATTTGTCATCGACCGTCTTTTCGGTCTTCAGAACGTAGCCGAAGGGACTTTTGAACGTGTACTCAACTTCGGCGAGGATCACCGATCCGGGGGAGGGGATTATGCCGGAAGGAACCGTCATCGCGGCGCCCTGGGTATAAGCGGTGATATTGTAGGCGTCTGACCAGGCAACGCGCGCAACCCCGTCGCCATTATCGACGATACTCGTGATCCGGAGGTTGGCCGCGCTTGCATCATAGGGTTGCATCATCACCTTTGCTGCCGCGAACATTTCGCCCATATCGTCATCTGTCACGGTCGCCAGACGAGCAGTCAGGTCGCCAAGGCTGGCGCTGGTGGATGTGACCCGGCGGTCCATGCGCATGAGGAAGCTGAGCTCGATACAGCCGAAATAGATCAGGACCATGACCGGCGCGATGATGGCAAACTCCACCGCCGACACACCCTGCTCATTGTAGTGCAGGCCCTGTATGCCACGCCATTTCAGGCGGCGATTGATCCGGGAAAAAAGGGACTTGCGGGGCATGGGCTAGTCTCCAAAGGGTTCGTTGCGGAACACGGCATTTGCCTGCACGAGGTATTTTGAACCGGCCATGTTCGACAGAGGCGCTGTAATGAAAGGTGTCATGAGCCGCCATTCGTAGAAAACGCGTACGGCCACGATTTCGTTGGGGCCGCCCGGTTCGTACGTAAAGCCGGCTTCGTCGAAATTGCCGTCCATATCAATCGGGAGATCGAAGCTGGCGGCACCGAATTCATCAAGTGACTTGACGTCGATGTGCAGCTTCTCGTCGCAATCGAGCAGGCCATAAAAGCTGCTGCAGACCGACGCTCGGAAATTTACCTCGTTAAATCCGCTTTCCTGGGCCTGACCCGTGCGGATTTGCCGGGACGCATCTGCGACGGAGTGTTCAAGTACGGTCGATACGAGAAACATGAGGCAGACTTCGAGCAAGCCGAAAATCAGCAGAAAAAACGGAATGGCGACCATGGCAAATTCGACGGCCGCTGCACCGCGCCGGTCGTGGGCATACGCACTCCAGGAAGCCTGAAGGCGCGAACCGAGGATGCCGAAGCGGAAGCTGAACATTTTCAAACCTCAAACAGACGATTGTCTCAGCATCACCAGATACCAGACCTGGGTTTGCACCCGATTTACCGGATGTGTGAAATTTGATCGAACTGGCATCCGAGGGGGGAGCTGTCGGCCCCAAAAAAGCAAACGTCCGCTTTCGGCAAAATTATCGTTGCAATGTCCGAAAGCGATGGCGACCTAGTTGCCACTATTCAATTCCTGGGCAGCTTTTTGCTGCGTGAGCAGGGAATCGAAATAGTCGGCCTGGTCGCCTATGCTCATGACCGAACGGCATTCGGGGGCACAATCGTAGGTGAAATTCTGGCCCGAGCGATTCACGGTCACCAGATTTGACGAATTGATCGTGACAACCACTTCGGTCGAATAAATCTGGTCGCCAGCCTTGTTGAAGATCATGAGGTTGGTCGTGCCGAACGTTTTGCCTGTGATGAAAATGAGGTGTTCGTCGTGAACGGCGACGTCGGCGACATTCTTGTTTCCAAGCACAATGCTCGCCGCAGATCCTGAAACGCGAACGGGGATGGTCTTGTTGGCTTCGACTGACAATTGACCGGCCGCAGCAGTCACGGCGACCAGGGATCCTGCCAGTGCCAGTGCACACGACTTGGCCAATATGTTCATTTCTCAGGCTCCAGATTCAGCTTCGAGGGATTCTTCGCTGAAGAAGGTTGCCCTTTTCCTAATTACGCGGCGATCAGATAAATCCAAGATCACACGATAAGGGCGACTTTGACGATTTGCACGTTGGGCGAGAGTAAACAAAACCCTGATTTACCTTCACGGATTATCTTTATTCTGTAACGCGATATTGAGAATAGTTCTGTAGTTTCAGCGATGTCCCGGGAAGAAAAAAATGTTCGGGGCTTATTCAACGCATGATGGGAGTTTCCAATGTTTGCACGTTTTCTTAAAGATGAGTCTGGTGCCACGGCTATCGAATACGGCCTGATCGCTGCTCTGATCGCTGTTGCTATCATCGGTGGCGTTACCGCCCTCGGTAACAGCGCCAACACGACGTTCACGACCGTTTCGACGGCTCTTGACAACGCTCAATAATTCGTCGGCCGAATTTATTCGGTTCGCAGAAGGGCCGCCGGGGAAACCTGGCGGCCTTTTCTTTTGTCCCTGTACTTCGCGGGGCGGGCCCGGGAGCGCAGCGCAGAATTAAAAACTTCCTTCAGTCTTTTCCGTCACGGTGCGGCCGAATTGAAGAATGAAGGAGCGGACGAATGATTCTGAACATCCTGGGGGGCGTGTTCCTGGCCCTTTGCCTGTTTGCTGCCATGCATGATGTCAACCGTCTGACGATTCCGAACTGGCTGAACCTTACTCTTGCGGGCCTGTTTGTTCCTGCAGCCGCGATCTCCGGCGTACCGATGGAAATTATCGGGGGGCACCTGATGGTCGCCGCGCTTGCTTTCATGGTGGCTTTTGGTCTGTTCGCCTTCAATATTTTCGGGGGAGGGGACGCCAAGATGATTCCCGCCGTGATGCTGTGGCTGGGGCCAGGCGCCGGTTTTACCTTTCTCTTTATTATGGCGCTCGCAGGCGGAGCCTTTGCCCTGCTTATCCTGTCTGTCCGCCGCCTTATGCCTGCGGCGGCACTGCCGGGACTTATCCGTGCACCATTCGAAGAAAATGCTGGCGTTCCTTATGGAGTCGCGATTGCAGCAGGTGTGCTCGTCGCTGCGCCAGCGTCGCCATTCCTTGCCAACTTATTAAGCCAAATCAGTCTATTCAGTTAACCAAGCCTTAGTCCAGATCATGGAAGTATCCGATTTGGATGGGGTTTCAGCTTAGTTGCAGTTGTCCGCCGGGTTTAGTCATCACAAGGGAGTGGCGCCCAATGTCGCCGATGCGTCTTATCATTCTGTTCGGAGCTGCCCTGGCAGCGATGGCCGCCGCGTTTCTCGTTCGCAACATGTCGGCGCCGACGACAGTGACGCAGACTGTTACCGAGCTGCAGACAGAGATCCAGACCAAGCAGGTTTCCGAGGTGAAAGTTCTGGTTGCCCGGCGGGACCTGGCGATCGGTGATCGCCTGGCGACGAGCGATTTCGAATGGGCTCCCTGGCCGGAACTGAACATTGTCGAGGGGTACCTTACTGAGGCCGACCATCCAGATGGCATCGAGAAGATGGCTGGCGCAATTGTTCGAATTCCAATCTTCAATCGCGAACCGATCCTGCCTGGAAAATTGGTGCAGGCATCAGATTCGAGCCTGATGGCAGCTTTGCTGGCGCCAGGAATGCGCGCGATTTCTGTCGAGATTTCGACGGAGTCGGCGTCGGGTGGTTTTATCCTGCCGAATGACAAGGTCGATGTGATCCTCACGCATGAAGTGCAGGTGCAGACTGAACAGATGGTCACCGAGCGCCCGGCAACCACGACAATTATCAAGAATGTGCGTGTGCTGGCGATCGATCAGGTCTTCAAGCCTGATGAGAATGGCGGGTCTTCCCAGATCGGCAACACGGCGACGCTGGAAGTGTCGGCGAAAGAGGCCGAACTGGTGGCGCTGTCACAGCGCATGGGAACGCTGTCGCTGTCATTGCGCCCGTGGTCGGATGCCGGAGACGGCATGGGCCGCGAATCACGCACCGACATGTTGAGTGGGAATGGCGGATCTGGTGCCGGTGGCATCATGATTTACCGCAACGGCCAGGCCACATCGGCCGGGCTTGGGGGAAGCTGATGATGAACATGTCCCGCCCGTTTCGGAACTGCCTGGTGATGGCGCTCGTGGCGGCATTGCCGCTTTTCGCGCATGCGGCCCCCAATGACATGGGAACCACGATTACCGGACCTGGCGAAGCGAACGTTTCGCAGCGGGTTACGCTTGGATTGAGCAAGTCCATGATTGTCGACCTCGATGCGCCGGCCGCAGACGTCGTCATCACGAACCCTGCCATCGCCGATGCGGTGGTGCAGACGGCCAAGCGGATCATTTTTCGGGGTGTCGCCTACGGACAGACAAACGCCTTCGTATTCGACCGCGACGGCAACCAGCTCCTGAACCTGGAAATCAGTGTCGAAACCGACATGACCAGCCTTCACAAGCTGATCGAACGGCATGTGCCGGATGCGCGCGTCAATATCGAAGGGATCAATGGAAACGTCCTGATGACGGGTACTGTCGACGACATGGCGCAGTCCGACCAGGTGAAGCGGCTCGTTTCGGCGTTCCTCGGGGCCGGTGACGATATGCAGATCGTCAACATGATCCAGATCGCGGCCAAGGACCAGGTCATGCTGGAAGTGCGCATTGTCGAAATGCAGCGCACAGCGATCAAGCAACTCGGTATCAACCTGTCCGGCACGCCGGCCTTTGGCGATATGGCCAGACTGGTCGAAAAACAATTGTTTGCGGACACGAACGGCGACGGCGTTCCGGAATCCACCGGCACGACCGGTCTTGTGCCCGGCCTGCCGCAGACGTTCCAGGGCTCGCTTAGCGCCAGTAACAGCTTTCCGATCCAGGGCCAGGCACTTGGTGGTCTCGGCGGCTCCCTGACATATTCCAATTATGTGGGGTCCGACCTGCAGTCGAGCGTGGGTGCCACGATTGATGCGCTGGAACGCATTGGTGTCGTCAAAACGCTCGCCGAGCCGAATATTGTCGCCATTTCCGGCGAAAGCGCCAAGTTCCTCGCGGGCGGCGAATTTCCCGTGCCGGTAGGGCAGGACAATAGCGGTCGCGTGTCGATCGAATTCAAGCCCTATGGTGTAGGCCTTGGCTTCACACCTGTTGTCCTCTCCGAGGGCCGGATTTCGCTCAAGGTGTCGACCGAAGTATCGGAACTCACCAATCAGGGTGCCTATCAGGGCGCCTCGCAGACGGCCATCGATCCAGACGGCAACCTGATCACGCTGGCCGGTATCACGATCCCGGCCCTGTCGGTTCGCCGGGCAGAATCCGTGATCGAACTACCGTCAGGCGGTTCGATGATGATGGCCGGCCTGATCCAGTCCAAGACACGCCAGACGCTTGACCAGATTCCGGGGCTCAAGAAATTGCCGATCCTCGGGGCCCTGTTCCAGTCGCGTGATTTTCTCCAGGACGAGTCCGAACTGGTCGTCATCGTGACGCCTTACCTGGTCGATCCGACCCAGAAGAACCAGCTGCGGACGCCGGCCGATGGATATGCCAACGCCTCGGACGCCAAGTCGATCTTCTTTGGCAAGCTGAATGAACAATACGGCAAGGACGGCGCACCGGTGGATGCCGAGAATTACCGCTCCCCCGTGGGCTTTATTGAAGAGTGAGGGACGTCAGGATGAACCCGTTTCTTAAACCAACGCATGCCCTGTTCGCCGCTGGCTTTTGCCTGAGCGGCCTCGCCGGCTGTGCGAGCCATGCGCCAACGGCAGTGCCGAAAGCGTATCTTGAGGGCACAGCGCTTGATCGCAATGCGATCGGCGTGTCGAAGCGTACCGAATTCCTTGAAGTGGACATCAGCCCGGTTGCCAGCGAGCTTTCGCTGAAGGACCGCGCCAGGATTGAGACCTTTGTCCGCACCTATCGATCGAAGGGCCACGGACCGCTGATCATGTCCCTTCCGGAGACCAGCGACAATTCGCAACTGGCCGTATCGGCGGTTGCTGCGGCGCGCGAGATCGCCTGGCAGAACGGCGTCGAGTATGAAGAAATTGCCGGAAGCAGTCACGGTGCGGGTTCGGACAAGTCCGAGCCGATGATCCTGGCCTTCCAAGTTTATGACGCGATCAAGCCGGACTGCAAGTCCATGGCCGAATACGACGTGTCCGACATCCGTTCGAACAATGAAATGCCCAGCCTCGGCTGCGCTATCCGGACAAACCTTGCTGCCATGATCGCAGACCCGGCTGATCTTCTGGGCCAGCGTGAACTCGCCGAGGGCGACATGATGCGCCGAGAAGTGATCCTGCAGAAATTCCGCGACGGTGAAACTACGGCGTCCGCCCGCTCATCGGACGAATCCGGAACGATATCTGACGCGGTCAAGTAATAGCTGGCTGCCGAATAGAAGGACGAAAGTACAATGTCGAACGAAAAAGCGCTCTTTGAAGACGATTTCGATTCTGACTTCGAAGATGTCTTCGCGGAAGAAACCCCTGTCGACGAACTCGCTGCACCGGCCAATGATGCGTTTAGCGCCCTGATGGATGAACACAGTGTCGATCCGGTTGATGTGCCTGAGCAGAAACAGGTGGCAGCGGACCAGTCGATCTTCACGATGCCTGACCGGAACGGCGGCGATGTGCCGCTGCCTGCAATCTCGATCAAGGTATTCTACGAGCGTGAGGAAACCCGCGACCTGATGGAGGTGTGCTCGCGCGACCGCCGCATGGGCCGCGCCACGCTGGAATCGATTCCCGGCGGCATCGCGGCAGCAACGGCTTATATGGAGCAAAATCCGACCCCGAACCTTTTGATGGTCGAATCGTCCGCTTTGGCGCAGCAGGTGTTGGCCGAAATCGATGCGCTGGCTGAGCATTGCGATGAAAACGTGCAGGTCATGGTTGTCGGTGCCGTCAACGATATCAAGCTTTACCGTCAATTGGTCGCGCGCGGGGTCAGCGAATACCTCGTGCCGCCGTTTGACCCGATTCAGATCATCCGCTCGATTTCCAATCTTTTCGTCGATCCCGACCGGCCCTTCGTTGGCAAGCAGATCTCGGTGATTGGTGCGAAAGGCGGGGTAGGGTCTTCAACCATAGCCCACAACCTGGCTTGGGCCCTGGCGGAAAATGCGCGCGTCAACACGACACTGGTCGACCTCGATCTGTCATTCGGAACGACTGCGCTCGACTTCAACCAAGACACGCCGCAGACGATCGCTGATGCGCTTCTGGCCCCCGAACGGGCCGACGATGCCGTCATCGAGCGGCTCCTGGCAAAGGCGACCGACCGCCTGTCACTTTTCACGGCGCCCGCAACGATCAACCAGATCATGGACATTCCGGACGACGCTTTCAGCACGGTCATCGAGAGCGTCCGGCGCAATGTGCCTTATATGGTTCTGGACCTGCCGCACACGTGGAGCCGGTGGGTGCAGCGCACGCTTGTCGCCTCCGATGAGGTCATCATTGTCTGCCAGCCGGACCTGGCGTCGCTGCGCAACGGCAAGAATTTCATCGACCAGCTCAAGGGCCAGCGGCCCAACGACAATCCGCCGCGTCTCGTGCTGAACATGAGCGGTGTACCGAAGCGGCCTGAAATTCCGGTGAAGGATTTCGCGGCGGCTATCGGCGTCGAGCCGGAAATCATCTTGCCGTTTGAACCAGAGCTCTTTGGTACGGCAGCAAACAATGGCCAGATGATCTCGGAAACGGATGCAACATCGCGACCGTCGATGGCTATCGACCACTTGGCTTCCGTGCTGACGGGCAGGGCCGTCGCGCAGCCAGCGAAGTCGATATTCAAAAAACTCCTCGGCAAATAGAACTCAAGGGAAAGGGCCCGTAAATGGCCTTCGGCAAACGCACAGGATCTCCAGCAGTTACAGCGCCGGCGGCGCCAAAGCCGGCAGCTCCTGTAGCGCAGCCGCGCCCCCAGGCCGTCAAGCCTAAAGTGCCTGATCCGGTGCCGGTGAGGGGGGCTCCGAAGCCGCTATCGTCGCAGCCCGTCAAGGCCAAGAAGCCTGAGCCCAAACCCGAGCCGGTTCGCAAGGTGAACCAGCAATCGGAACAGTATTACGCCACCAAGACGACGATCTTCAACGCCCTGATCGACACGATCGACCTGTCGCAGCTTGCCCAGCTTGATGCCGAGAGCGCGCGCGAAGAAATTCGCGATATTGTGGTTGAAATCATCAGTATCAAGAATGTAGTGATGTCGATCTCCGAGCAAGAACAATTGCTCGATGACATCTGCAATGATGTTCTCGGCTATGGCCCGCTGGAGCCATTGCTTGCGCGCGATGACATCGCCGATATCATGGTCAATGGTGCGGACACGACCTATATCGAGGTCAACGGGAAGATCGAACGCACCAATATCCGGTTCCGTGACAATGCCCAGTTGATGAATATCTGCCAGCGCATCGTGAGCCAGGTTGGCCGCCGTGTCGACGAAAGTTCGCCAATCTGTGACGCGCGCCTGCTTGACGGTTCGCGCGTGAACGTTATCGCGCCGCCTCTTGCTATCGACGGCCCAACGCTCACCATTCGTAAGTTCAAGAAAGACAAGCTTCAGCTTCAGGACCTGGTCAATTTTGGATCGATCAGTGAAGCGGGCGCTGAAGTCCTTCGCATTATCGGCCACTCACGTTGCAACGTCCTGATCTCCGGCGGTACGGGTTCGGGCAAGACGACACTTCTCAACTGCCTGACAGCGTTCATCGAGCCTGGCGAGCGGGTGATCACCTGTGAAGACTCCGCCGAACTGCAGTTGCAGCAGCCGCACGTCGTGCGTCTGGAAACCCGACCGCCGAACATCGAAGGTTCAGGCGAGATAACGATGCGCGAGCTCGTGAAGAACTGCCTGCGCATGCGTCCGGAACGGATCATCGTGGGCGAGGTGCGTGGACCGGAAGCATTTGACCTCCTTCAGGCCATGAACACCGGTCACGACGGCTCGATGGGCACGTTGCACGCCAACAGTCCGCGCGAAGCGCTCAGTCGTGTGGAGTCCATGATCACGATGGGTGGCTTCTCGCTGCCAGCAAAGACAATCCGGGAAATGATCGTCGGCTCCATCGACGTCGTTGTCCAGGCTTCGCGCCTGCGTGACGGTTCGCGCCGCATCATGTGCATCACAGAGGTGATGGGCATGGAAGGGGATACGATTGTGCTTCAGGATGTCCTGAAGTTCGAGATGGATGGCGAAGACGCTGACGGCAAGATCATCGGGGCCCACCGCGGCACCGGTATTGGACGCCCGCGCTTCTGGGAGCGTGCTTCATATTACAATCTTGAGCGCGAGCTCGCAGCCGCACTTGACGGGCTCGGGAGCTGATCCATGGACAACAACATGATGGTCTATGCCGTTGCCGGGCTGGCGTTTATCGCGCTTGCAGGCATCGGTCTGGCGTTCACGAGCGGTGACGCGGACGCGGCGCGCAAGCGCGCCAAGGCCATCGGTGCAGGGGCTGCCACCGGCAAGGCTCGTGGTGGCAAGGTTCATGACGAAAATTCCAAACGCCGCGCCAAGACACAGGAAATGCTCGACAACCTGCGCAAGCAGGACAAGGAACGCCGCAAGTCGATCACACCGCGCGACATCGGTTCAAAGCTCGCGCAGGCTGGCCTGGATCTTCCCGTTTCCGCCTTCTGGATCGGCTCATTGGTCCTGGGTACGCTTTGTGCGGTCCTGATCTACCTGTCGGGTGCGGACGGACTGGTGGTCTTCGGCATGTCGTTGAAGAGCAAGCCCGTCATGATCGGCAGCGCGTTCGTTGCAGGCACCTTGTGGCTGCCGCGCCTGTTTCTGGGCGTGCTGACCAAGCGTCGTCACAAAAAGATGATCAACCAGTTCGCCGACGCTCTGGATATCATCGTGCGGGGTGTAAAAACTGGCCTTCCGCTCAACGAATGTATTCGCATCATTGCCAAGGAAAGCCCCGATCCTTTGGGCGCCGAATTCAGTTCGCTGGCCGACAACCTGGCAATGGGTGCTGGCCTCGAGCGTTCGCTGAACTCGTTCTACAAGCGCGTTCCCCTCCAGGAGATCAACTTCTTCGTCATTGTGCTGCTGATCCAGGCCAAGGCAGGGGGTAATCTCTCGGAGGCGCTGGGCAACCTGTCGACTGTGATCCGTTCGCGCAAGATGATGCGCGAGAAGGTCAACGCGTTGTCGTCCGAAGCCAAAGCCTCAGGCATGATCATCGGGGCGCTTCCGTTTGCGGTTGGCTTAATGGTGTACCTGACGACGCCCAGCTACATCATGCAACTGTTCATCACCGAGACGGGACATGTCATCCTGACAATCGCGGCAACGATGATGACCATGGGCATCCTTACGATGAAAAAAATGATCAACTTTGATATGTAGGGTGACGGATTATGTATGATTTCATTCTGTCACTCACTCGCCCGGAAACGCTGGCGGCCTATCTCGTTGCAGCAGCCGTGTTTGCGACCTTCGTTACAGTCTTTTTGCCCTACCTGAAGGGTGACAAACTCGAAACGCGTCTCAAAGCCGTTTCGAACCAGCGCGAAAAGCTGCGCAAGCAAAGCCGCGCGGCGCTCGAGACAAGGGGGCTGCGGCGGGAAGACAAGAGCATGATGGGCACAGTCTCATCCAAGCTTAACCTGGCGAAAGCGTTGGAAGACCCCAACGTTGTCAAGCTCATGAACCAGGCCGGCCTGCGTGGGCCGGGCCCGATTTCGGCCTTCTATTTTGCGCGAATGGCGCTGCCCTTTGTCGGCCTGTTCCTGACCTTTATCTATATCTTCTTCATCAACGACCATGGCTTCAGCCCGGTATTGAAATACGGCTCGCTCGCTTTCGGCATGGCGGCTGGCTTCTATGCACCGAACATGTATGTCTCGAACCTTGCATCCAAGCGCCAGAAGTCGATCATGCTCGGTTTTCCGGATTCTCTCGACATGCTGCTGATCTGCGTCGAGGCCGGCATGTCAATCGAGCTCGGCTTCAACAAGGTGAGCCAGGAGATTGGCACTGCCTCGCCGGAATTGGCTGAAGAATTCGGACTGACGGTCGCGGAACTCTCCTATCTTCCCGATCGTCGTTTAGCGTATGACAACCTCGCGGGTCGTACAGGACATGAGGGCGTGAAAGCGGTGTGCATGGCACTGTCGCAAGCTGAACGCTATGGTACGCCGTTGGGTGACGCGCTGCGCGTGATGGCCAGGGAAAACCGCGAAATGCGGATGTCTGCCGCGGAGAAAAAGGCCGCAGCGCTTCCGGCAAAACTGACTGTCCCGATGATCCTGTTCTTTCTGCCGGTCTTGTTCCTCGTCGTGCTCGGCCCAGCCTACATCCAGTACAAGTCGATGAAGGCTGGCGATGAAACGGCGTCGAATGTATTCGAGATGAACATCGAAATGCCCACAAGCGATTTCGGCTAGCGCAGGGTGAACACGCATTGCGAATGCTCACCCGCCAACATGCAGGTGGGAACTTCCCTTTTCTGAAGCGTGGAGTTTGCGGCGTTTCCTGACGGACGGCACCGAGTGCCTGCCTTGCGGTGGCGAGGCGGTCGCTGATTTTTTTGGGTGGAAGGTCAGTCGGACTTTCGCAGGCGCAGGCCCGTGTCGTTCTCGGGTGTCGTGACGGTTGCAGGTTCGTCCGTTACAGGCGTGGACGTTGCGGCGGCCGCGCGCTCGGCATCTGGTCCGAGCCGGTTCGATGATGCAGGCGACGCGGGAATCTTGCCCATTTCAGCGCGCTCGGCGAGCGCCTCCCATGTGCGGGTCGGTTGTATCATTTCGCGCAGCAGTTCGACATTCTGATCGACGATGCTTCTGGGGGCGTTGGCGCCGCTCGCAGCTTTCATCTCGTCATACTTGCCCTGCAGGCCGAGGACGAGGGCAAGGTTTTCCTTGATCCGCGTTGTGGTGTCAGGTTGGGCATCGGCGAGCCGCAATTTCTCTTCTGCGCCGACAAGGTCGCCGGAGAGGGCGAGTGAAAGACCATAATTGGCCAGTGTCGAGGTGCGATTGGGCTCAATAACGAGCGCGCGCTGGTAGGCTTGCTGCGCGTCTGCGTGCCGGTCGAGCTGGTCGAGCGCCGTGCCGAGCGCGCCCCAGGCTGCTGCCCGGTCGGGTTCCAACGTACCGGCTTGGCTGAACGCCTGCACAGCGGCGCGATAATCCTGCCGGGTCGACAGGGCCCGTCCAAGCACCATGAGAAGCTCGGCACTGTCCGGGTGGATAACCAGAACCTGGGACAGGACGTCGATCGCGCGATCATCGCTGCCAATGTCGCGCAGGGCATTGCCGAACGTGATAGCGGTTTCGAGATTCTCCGGATCCTTGGCATGTTCCTTCGACCAGAAATTGGCTTTGGTCAGCGGGTCGGCGCGGTTGGCCGCAGCCACTTCTTCCGGGCTGGCTGGCTTCAGGGCTTCTTCCATGGCCCGCTGCAATTCGGCATTCGCGGCCTTTTCCTCTTTCGTCGCCGTGCTGGCGCAGCTTGTCGCCGCCGCCGCAAGGACGAGCGCGAGGACCGCCAGTGACGTTTTGGCTCTGGACATGGGCTGGCTCCAAGTATGTATCAGGTGCATTCGGGCCCGATTCTGGCCTGATCGAGGTCAAGGTTCGGTTAACAATACCGGCCGTCTGATTAACAATTTGCCCGGAGAGCCACACGAAATGCACAAGAGCTTTACCGCCAAGGGGGCCAAACCGGCCGCGATCCACCTGTTCACGGCTTCCGGCTTTGAAAAGCTGGCGGACGATCCGTTTGCTGGCGCGCGGGCGCTGGCGAAGGGGCAGGGGTTCACCGGCGCAGCGGGGCAGCTTGTGCTGCAGGCAGGCAAGGACGGAAAGCTGAGCCATGTTCTGGCGGGACTGGGCAATGGACGCGATGCGCTGGGCGTGGCTGCCATCTCGGCAAAGCTGCCTGAGGGCGACTACCAGGTGGCAACCGATGGTGGGCTGGGCTTTGCGCAGATCGCGGCTGGCTGGGCCGATGGCGCCTACCGGTTCGACCGATACCTGAAGGACAAGGCGAAGCCGCCACGGCTGGTGATTCCATCCGGAGAGGATTCCGGCGCTCTGTCGCGTGAAGCCGACGCGGCCGCGCACCTGCGCGACCTGGTCAACACGCCCGCGAGCGACATGGGGCCGGAAGAGCTGCAGGGAGAGGTCGCGGCCTTGGCCGGGCTGTACGGCGCCAAGCTGACCGCCACTGTGGGCGATGACCTGCTGGCGGCCAACTATCCGCTGGTGCACGCGGTGGGCAACGCCGCGACGTTTGCGCCGCGCTTCCTGGAACTGGAATGGGGCGATCCGAGCCATCCCAAGCTGGCGCTCGTCGGCAAGGGCGTGACGTTCGATTCCGGCGGCCTGAACATCAAGGGCGGTGACGGGATGCGGATCATGAAGAAGGACATGGGCGGTTCAGCGCATGTCATTGCCCTCTCGGAACTGGTCATGGGTGCCGGTCTGAAGGTGCACCTGAAGCTCTACGTTCCCGCTGTGGAAAATGCGATTGCCGGCAATGCGTTCCGGCCGGGCGACATTCTGGCAAGCCGCAAGGGCCTGACGGTCGAGATCGACAATACCGATGCGGAGGGGCGTCTTATCCTGGCGGACGCGCTGGCGCGGGCCTGCGAAGGTGAGCCGGACCTGCTGATCGATTTTGCAACGCTGACGGGGGCGGCGCGCGTGGCGCTAGGGCAGGATCTCGCACCGATCTACACCGATGACGACGACCTCGCTGCGGATGTTTTGGCGGGTTCAAAAACGAGCGGTGACCCCGTGTGGCGTATGCCGTTGTGGGACCCTTACCTGTCGGACCTGAAAAGCCCGATTGCCGATCTGGTCAATTCCGGCGGGCGCCAAGCCGGATCGATCACGGCGGCGCTGTTCCTGAAACAGTTCGTCACGGCGAAGAGCTGGGCGCACTTTGATGTCTGGGCCTGGCGCAAGGGAAAATACGGTCGGCCGGAAGGCGGCGCGCCGACAGGTCTGCGGGCCGTCTGGGCGATGCTGCAGGCGCGTTACGGGTGATCAACTTTTATCGGCCCGCTCTCGGTCATATGCAGCCTGCAATGCAGAAAAGTAGACGCGATTACGTCGGGCATATTTGAGGGCCAACCTGTCGACCCAATCATTTTCAATACCAGTTTCGGGAAACTCTGCGTCGTCCTGCAAGTCATTGCAGGCGTAGGGAAAATTGTAGGTCATTGCCAAATATAAGCTGTCGAAATCGCTTTCGGGCCGACTGAATAGGCCGCGCCAGAACCGACTAATCGTCACCTGCTTTCGTGCTGTGACTAGAAGCGTTGCAATGGGATGCATGCTCAGTTCTCGGTAGGACTGGATCACATCGGATATTTCCAGTTTGTGATTGAAGAACGCTTGGTCCAGGCCCCCGTTCAGAATGTCCCCGTGAAAGTTTATAACTCGGACGAAGTGCACCTCTTCATCAGATTGAGCTAAATCCAGCACATCGATCAGTTCGTCTGGAAGACTCGCCGCATCAGCAAATGGATCTGAGTCTTGCATGGTCGATGCCTTGGAGTTTCTGCCACAGGTTGACCTTTCTATCGTCGCGAATCTGCGTCCGCAACGGATTAACTTGGATTGGTCAGCCCATTAGAAACAGCACGTCTATTCCGCCTGAGGTGGGACCATCCGGACTTCCGACAGGCGGATGGCTTCACGGACGCGGCCGCGCAGGACCAGCGTGTCGATATTGTCCGGCTCGGCCTGCATGGCAGCTTTGACATCGGCGAGGGCCATGTCGAGGTCGCCGGTGTTGAGACGGGCTTCGGCGCGCAGCTGGTGGGCGGCAGCGAGACCCGGAGCAGCTGAAAGCGCCGCATCGAGATCGGTTATGGCTTCAAGCCAATGTTCCAGCATGAGATGGGCGCTGGCGCGGTCGACCAGCAGGTTCGGATCATCGGGCATGATTTTCAGGGCATTGGTGATCGTCAGGATCGCCGCTTCCGGCGCGCCGGCCACAAGCCAGGCATTGCCGGCCTGGGTGAGGTAGAGCGCGCGCTGTTCGAGCGTGCCACCGTCGGTGGCATTGGCCAGGTCTTCAAGCCGCGCGGCGCCTTCAGCCTCCTGGCCGAGGGCGATCAGCGAGAGCGCAACGCACTGACGGGCGCCGGGGCGGTTGCCTTCGAAGCTCCAGGCAAGGGCATCTTCATACGCGTCTTCCGGGTTTTCATCGATACGCGCGATACAGGTGTCGAGGCGCGTCGCCTCGCGTTGGGCGAAGTCGGCGCTGGCGCTTTGCAGAAAGGCGAACGAGACTGCAGCAAAGGCGAGTATAGACATGGATAATGGGCTCCCGGACCTGTAGTGGTGCCTATAGTCATCAGTCAGGGGCCCAGTGCAAATGACAGTTCCGCCATCTCTGCTTTTTGTCTTCGGCATGGGCTATTCAGCCCGTCGCTTGGCACCGCGCCTCGTCGCGGCAGGATGGCAGATCGAGGGTACCAGCCGGGCAAGGGATGCGGATTTCGGGCCGGGGGTGAGGGCGCTGCAATGGGGCGGCGAGGGGGAGGTCGGTCCAGCGCCCGGCGCGCATTGGCTGGTCACGCTCCCGCCTGACGCAGACGGCTGCCCGGCGGCCCGCGCGATGGGAAAGCGGGCGGGCGAGGCGGCCTCAGTCACCTATCTTTCGACGACGGGCGTCTATGGCGATCTTGGCGGCGGCTGGGCGATGGAATGGAGTCCGGTCAATCCGGGATCGGCTCGCGCGAAGGCGCGGGTGCTGGCCGAGCGGCAATGGCAGGACGCGACGGGCGGCGCGGCTCGGATCGTGCGCCTGCCGGGCATCTATGGTCCGGGCCGGTCACCCTTTGAGCGGTTGCGCGATGGCACCGCGACGCGCGTGGTGAAACCGGGGCAGGTGTTCAGCCGTGTCCATGTCGACGATATCGCGCGCGGACTGGAGGCCCTGCTGTCGAGACCGGCGCTGGCCGGCGTGTTCCATCTCTGTGACGACGAACCCGCGCCGCCGCAGGACGTGACGGCGTTTGCCGCGGAGTTGCTGGCGATTGAGCCACCGCCTGAAACGGCCATTGATGACGCTGGTCTCAGCCCGATGGCGCGGAGCTTTTATGCCGAATGCAAACGGGTGTCGAATGCGCGCGCCAAGGCGGCGCTGGGGTGGCGTCCGGAATTTCCGTCGTACCGGGAAGGCCTGTCCGGTATTCTTGCCGGTGAGCAGGCCGGGGCCTGAGCTCAGGATTCGACAATGGCAGGCTGGAAAGTTTCATGGCCGATCGGTGCCTGACGTTCATCAAACAGGCGGACGGTGCCTTTGCCTGCACGCTTGGCGTGGTAAAGCGCGGAATCAGCCCGGTGGATGCCGGTTTTGAATTCCTCGAGGGTCTGCACAAAGGCGATCCCGACACTCGCGCCAACCCGCAGCTCCTTTGAGCCGTACGGGATGGGCCGGTGAATCCGCGAAATACACTGTTCGCCGAAGGCCTGGATGTCAGCGCGTCCATCCAGTTCGGAATAGAGGACGATGAATTCGTCGCCACCCGTGCGGAAGGCTTTTGCGCGGCCGAGGCTGAGCTTGGTAAGACGTTCGGCTATCGTCTGGAGCACGGCGTCGCCTGCATCGTGACCATAGGTGTCGTTGATGGCCTTGAAACCATCGAGATCGATCGCGAGCACAGCCGTGCAGGGCGGCTCGTCGCGGGGCGCGCGATGGGAAACTGTGGAATAGAGCTGGCGACGGTTCGGCAGGCCGGTCAGCGCGTCGGTTAATGCGTTGGCTTCCGTTTCCCTCACGCGGTTGCTGATTGCCCAGCTGAATTGCAGCACGGTGAGGCCCAGACCGATCGGCACGATATAGTGATTGACCTCGAAATAAGGCGTGATGTCGAACAGGCGAAGGTAGAGCCAGACCGTGGCCATCAAGGACGGAGACCAGGCCATCAGGACGGCGCCTGCACCGGCAATCTGGCGACGATGGAGCACCCAGACACCCGCCAAGACCAGTATAGGGCTCAGGCCTGTACAGACCATATAGGCAAGACGCGAGATCTTTCCCGGTAGCAGGGCATAGAAGCAGGAGATCACTGCAATCACCACGAATCCCTTGATGACCATGAAAAAAGCAGGCCAATGGGTGCGGATATCGAGGAAAGCCGCGATGAACAGCGCTCCCAGTGCCATGACGGCGCCTTGCAGGGCATAGGTCAGCGACAGCGTATTCAGTTCGCTGTGCGGCCAGAGGAACGCTTTTCCGATTCCTGTCGAAAACACGATGTAGAAGATCGCCACGACGCAGAACCAGAAATACAGTCGATAGGACAGTTCGCGGGACCTGCGCGCGATCGACCAGGCAAAAGCCGTGAACGTGAAGATGATGCCAATCAGAAACGTGTAGGTGGCTGTGCTCCATTGCGACCAGACCTGGTAGTCGGCGCTCGAATGGAGCCAGATGGGCAGCGTGATCAACGTGTTGGAGCGTGCATGGACAAGCAGCGTGCGCGACTGCCCGGCGGGAATGCTGATTTCATAGGCCGGAAAGGGGCCGGGTAGGGCATTGCCTGACAGGGAGACGCTCGCCCCAGCATGCCCCTTTGTCACCTTTCCGTCTGCGTCCACGAGGAAAACCTCGACAGACTGCAAGTAGGGAAAACGGATGACGAGCTTACCGCGCATGTCGGCCGGGCTGTCATTGACCAGTTCTGCCCTTGCCCAGACTTCGGCAGCTTTACCCATTGAATGATAGACATGCTTAACGCTGGGCTGGAAAAACACGTCGCTGTCGGCCCGCAGGACATCGTCGAGACTCGTGCCAGATTTGACGGAATCGGCAATTGCGATGGCTCCACCAATTTCGATCCGGCCATCAAGATTGCCGACCGGAATCACCTGAGCGTCCGACGGGAAGGACAGGGAAACGACGACAACCACGAGCAGGCTGAGGAATCTGCTGACGAAACGCATGGAAGACTTCCGCGATAACCAAACAAAGCGGAGCCTTTGCCCCACACGGAATTTATTCCACAAAAACAGCTATTTATGGTTAGTTCTGAAGGGAAGATTTCAAGCGAATTCCAAGTATTGCGTATACATTCCGTTAATTGAATGAGGCGGCCCTGGACAGGGACCAGCCCTTCGCGGATCGAGGCTGCTTTTTGGGCGGGTCAGCGGGGCGGACGGCTTCCGCCGCCGGGGCGTATGCCACCTTGGGCCATTCCGCCCTGCATCATCTCGCGCGACTGAGAGCGGGCCGGCGCGTCGATCAAAAGTTCGGCCCGCGTGAGGCGCTGGTCATGATCCTTGTCGAGTTGGGCAAATTCGCTGGTGAGCCGGGCGCGGAATTCCGCCTCGGTGACCTGACCGTCAAAGTTCGCGTCGAAGGCAATGTGATTGGGCAGGGCGTCGGCGTCGCCGAGGGCGTAAGCGGACCATTCAGCGAGCGACAGGGCCGAGACACCCGACCGGCCGCTTAATCCAAAGCCCTTCCAGTCATGCGCGATGCCGTCACTCAGCTCGCCCGCATCGACGACATGGTCCTGGTTCTGGTCCATGCCGGCGAAGAGTAGCGAAACCGGTCGGGCGATCTTGCCGCCTTGAACGCCGGGGCGACCAGCCTGCATGTCGCCGGAGGGACGCGCTGGCTGGCGACCGGATGCGCAGCCGACAGTGAGCAGGATAGCGGCAAGGCAGGCACCTGCGGTTGCGGGGCGGACAAGGGGAAAAGTCATTTTGGGGAAACCTTCAAGCTGGATTGATGTGGGACTTGAACGGTCGTCAGGCGCAGGTCAGTCGGCAGCTTACGCATTTGTAACCGGGTGCATTGCCTCAGCGGCACCCTGCAGAAGGTCGATGGGGTCAACCCGAAGGGGAATATGTGATAGGGGAGACGGATAAACAGACGGGCTTGCGTCCAAACGGATGGGCAAGTCCCGCGACGAGGGGACGAAACATGACAAGCAGACATATCCTGATGGCCGTGAGCGCCATCGCACTCACGGGCTGTGCGCATTTCCAGGAGCGCCACCATGGCACTGACAATCTGGCGGATACGGCCGTGCCAGCCGATACCACCGTGGCCACGGAGACACCGGTCGATGTCGCCACGATGGCAGGCGCGCCGCTGTTCGAGGGCATGGGCGATTTCCATCGAGAAATTTCGACATCGAGCCCGGATGCACAAAAATACTTCGACCAGGGCATGGTGCTGGCATTTGGCTTCAACCACGCTGAAAGTATCCGCTCGTTCCGGGCGGCGCAAAAACTCGACCCGGACTGCGCGATGTGTTTCTGGGGCGAAGCGCTGGCGACAGGCCCGAACATCAATGTCACCAGCAAGGGCAAGGCCGTGATGTCGGAAGCCGAACGCGTCGCGGCGTTTGCTGCGATCAACAAGGCGCTTGCCCTGAAAGGCACGGCCAGCCCGGACGAGCAGGCGCTGATCGAAGCGCTGGCGACGCGCTACAATGGCGACGCCTCAATCTCACGAGAACCCCTGGACGTGGCCTATGCCGAGGCGATGGGCGCCTATGTGGCCGAGCATCCTGATGATGACGACGCGGCGGCGATGTATGCCGAAGCCTGGATGAACACGATGCCGTGGGATTACTGGTCGGCGGACGGCGAGCCGAAGCCCGAGACAGCGGAAGTCATCGCGACTTTGGAGCGCATCATAGAGCGCTCGCCGGACCATCCGCTGGCGCTGCACCTTTATATCCACGCGGTTGAAGCCTCGAACAATCCGGGGAGGGCGGAAGATGAGGCAGACATGCTGGCCAACCTGGTTCCGGGGTCTGGCCATCTTGTGCACATGCCGGCGCATATATACTGGCGCGTCGGACGGTATGACGATGCGGCGACCGCCAATATTCGGGCGGCCAAGGTGGACGAGGATTATATCGCCCAATGCAATGCGCAGGGCTTTTATCCGGCGCTCTACTATCCGCACAATATCCATTTCCTTTGGGCGGCTTCCAGCATGGCGGGCCAGCGCGAGATGGCGATCAGCACGGCGCAGAAGCTGGCCGACAATGTGCGGCTGGAACAGATCGAGCAATTCCCGACCATCGAATTTTTCAAGACAGTTCCAATGCTGGCGCTGGTGCAGTTCGGGCAGTGGGAGAGTATTCTGGCGGTGGAGCAGCCCCCCGAGCAGCTCGATTACTCGAACGCGATCTGGCACTATGCGCGTGGCGTTGCGGCCGCGCGGACAGGCTATACCGAAACGGCAAATGAGGAGCGCGAAAAGCTTGCTGCACTGAAAGGCAGTGTCCAGATCAGTTTCCTCGATACGGCCGACTATCCGGCCAGCACGTTGCTGACGATCGCAGACGAATTGCTTCTGGGTGAGATTGCCAGTGTCGAAGCGCGTCACGACGAAGCGATTGCGCATTTCTCGGCAGCGGTCGATGCGCAGGATTCGCTGCCTTATACCGAGCCACCCTTCTGGTATTACCCGACGCGGCAATCGTTGGGCGAAGCCTATATTGCGGCGGGCCGGTTCGCCGAGGCTGAAGCGGTCTATCGTAAGGACCTTGTCGACTATCCGCGTAACGGCTGGTCCATGTCAGGCCTGATGAAGTCCCTGGAAAAGCAAGGCAAGACGGCCGAGGCTGCTGAGGCCAAGGCCAAGTTCGACATCATCTGGCGCAAGTCCGATATCACGATTGACGGGTCGCGCATCTAGGCGAGCGTTGCTGCCACCTCGTCACAGGTTGCGAGCAGGCGGACGATGTCCTGCTCGCGGCTGAGGCGGTGGTCGCCATCCTTGACCAGGGTGATTGTGAGGTCGTCGGCGGTCATCGTGTCGACGAGGCGTGCGGCATGGGTCCATGGCACGTCGAAATCCTGCATGCCCTGGAGGATGCGAACCGGGCCATCGAAGGCAATGGGCTTGTCGAGGATCTGCCACTGGCGGCCGTCCTCGATCAGGGAGCGCGTGATCGTATAAGGTTCGTCATAGTCTGACGGGCGGAGCGTGAAGCCCTGTTCCATGATCTCTGCCTGGGCCTCGGCTGAAAATTCGGGCCACATCAGCTTTTCGGTAAAATCCGGCGCCGGGGCGATCAGGACGAGGCCCTTCACGCGCTCGGGGCGGGCCAGGGCGGCGAGCAGCGCCATCCAGCCACCCATGCTGGAGCCGACGATGACCAGCGGGCCGTCTGTCTGGTTGTCGATGGCGGCCAGTGCATCGGCGCGCCACTGGCTGACCGTGCCGTCCTCGAACGCGCCGTCTGACTGGCCATGACCGGAATAGTCGAAGGCGAGGAAACCGTGGCCGGTGCGAGCCGCCCAGTCTTCGAGCCGGAGCACCTTGGTGCCGCTGATGTCGGACTTGAAGCCGCACATCCAGACGAAGGTCAATTTGCCCGTGCTGGCGCGATTGTGGCGAAAGGCGAGGCGCCTGCCTTCGGCGCTGGTGAAATAGGTCGTTGTCATCGTCCTTCCGTTCCTTCATCTGTTTCCCCTGTCAAGCGAGCGAGGGGCAAGAACAGCTTTGGACGATTTCCCGGACATGACCGGCAAGACCATCCTGCAGGTGGCGCCAGAACTCTCAGCCGGGGGCGTGGAACGTACCGTGCTGGAAGTGACTGAGGCGATCATCGCCGCCGGAGGCCGCGCCTTGCTGGCAAGCCGGGGCGGCCGGCTGGAAGATGAATTTACGGCACTGGGCGGCGAATTGTTCCGGATGGACGCCAAATCGAAAAACCCTGTCATTCTCAAACTGAACCAGCGCAAACTGCAGGGCCTGATCGCGCGCGAGGGGGTCAGTCTTGTGCATGCCCGGTCGCGCGCGCCAGCCTGGAGTGCCTATTGGGCCGCGAAGGCGGCGGGTGTGCCCTTCGTGACCACTTATCATGGCGCTTATTCGGGGAAGACCCGGCTGAAGAAGGCCTATAATTCCGTCATGGCGAAGGGCGATCTCGTGATTGCCAACTCGGCGTGGATCGCAGCGCATGTGCATGCCGAGCACGGGATAGCAGAAGACAGGATTGTCACGATCCCGCGCGGCGTGGACCTTGCCGTGTTCGATCCTGTAGCGGTGACGCCGTCGCGGATCGAGGCAGTCAGGCAGCGATGGGGCATCGCGAATGACCCGCGCGTGACGCTCCTCTTGCCAGGCCGGTTGACGGAATGGAAAGGCCAGCTCGTGGCCATCGAAGCGCTCGGAATGATGTCAGTGCCTGAACTCAAGCGTCTCGTCCTTGTCCTGGCAGGCGATCCGCAAGGGCGCGCGGCCTATGTCACCAAGCTGGAAGACGCGATCCTGAACTACAAGCTCGGCGGCACGGTCATCCTGGCGGAACATGAACGGGACATGCCGGCCGCGTGCCTGGCCGCGGATATCGTGCTGACGCCGTCGACCCGGCCCGAAGCCTTCGGGCGCGTAGCGGTCGAAGCCTCCGCCATGGGGCGCCCCGTGATCGTGGCCGATCATGGCGGCGGGCGCGAAACCGTGATCGAGGGCGTGACCGGCGCACGGGCGGACCCTGGTGATCCGGCGGCGCTGGCAGGGGCGATCCGGGCGTTTCTCGACATCGGGCCGTCTGCCCGGGCGGGCATGGGAAAATCGGGCCAGGCGCATGTGCGGGCGCATTTCTCCAAGCAGGGGCTTCAGGCGGCGACGCTTAATGTCTATAAGCGATTGCTGGAGTAGGGACCCGATACGCAGGGATGGCGAAAACAAACTCACCGATGAGCCCGGTTAACCCCGGCGCCAAAGCCAGGGAAGTGCTCGTTATCAAGCTGAGCGCACTGGGCGACTTCGTGCTGGCGCTGGGTGCGATGAAGGCTGTACGCGAGGCCCATCCGTCGGCACGGATCACGCTCCTGACAACGCCTTTCTTCGAAGAATTCGCGAAACTCTGCCCCTATGTTGACCGGATCGAGACCGATGGCCGGCCGGAAGGCATGAAGGCCACCGGCGCGCTGATCCAGCGCATCCGCAAGATGAATTATGACATCATCTATGATTTCCAGACCAGCGGCCGGACAAAGAACTATTTCACGGCACTGAGCCGGTCGGGCAAGGCGCCGCTCTGGTCGGGTCACCATGAGAAAGCAGCGTTCTTTCACGACAATGCCGACCGCGCGAAGATGCACTCGATCGACCGGCTGGCCGAGCAGCTTGAAGTGGCGGGTGTGGCGCCGGGCGGACGATGGCTGGGCAATAGCGCGCCTTTCCCGGACCTGTCCTGGGTACGTCACAAGCTGGGCGATACACCGCGCCTGCAGCCAGCCTATTTCGCGTTAACCGAGCCCTACATGCTGTTGATTCCGGGTGCGTCTGAGCACCGGGAGGCCAAGCGCTGGCCGGAAGAGAATTATGCCGAACTGGCGACGCGGATTGCCGATGCGGGCATCATGCCGGTGATCATCGGCGGCAAGGCGGAAGGGCCACTGGCGCATAATATCGCGCGCCGCGAGCCCCGGGTGAAGAACCTGGTGACGCGGACCGACCTGTTCCAGATCGTGACTCTGGCCGAGAAGGCGCTGTTCGTCGTGGGCAACGATACCGGCCCGATGCATATGGCGACCCTGGCGGGTGCACCGGGCATCGCCCTGTTCGCCCTGACCGAGAGCGATCCGGACCATTCGGCCCCGCGCGGCCCGAAAGCGCCGGTCATCATCAACTCGGCGCCGACACTGAAAGAGCTGAGCGTTGATGACGTTTGGCAGTCCGTACGGGCGCTTGGGCTGTTGGCCGCTTGACTTCACCCACGATAGGGCACAACCGAAGCGCCTTGTGGAACGGGCCAACGACTGGCATATTCCCAACGCTTATGAACAGCCACAAAGGAGACAGGCTATAGCTCGCAGACCAGACCAGGGTGGACCGCAGAAACAGGTTGGCCCCCGCACCAATGATGACATTACCGCCGCCAAGGTTCTCCTGATTGATGAGAACGGCGAAAAGCAGGGCGTGATGCCCCTCGCAGCAGCCCTCGATGCGGCGCGCGAGGCGAGCATGGACCTTGTGGAAGTTTCCCCCGACCAGGAAGTCCCGGTCGTGAAAATCCTCGATTATGGCAAACTTCGCTTTGAAGAGCGCAAGAAGAAGGCCGCTGCCAAGAAGAAGCAGCGCTCCAGCGAACTCAAAGAGATCAAGATGCGCCCGAACATCGACACGCATGACTATGAGGTCAAGGCGCGCGCGATGCAGCGTTTCTTCGAGGACGGCGACAAGGTGAAGGTCACCCTGCGCTTCCGGGGCCGCGAAATGGCGCACCAGCATCTCGGCATGCAATTGCTCGAGCGGGTGAGATCCCAGTTCGAGGAAACCACGAAAGTGGAAACCGAACCGAAGCTCGAAGGCCGCCAGATGACCATGGTGCTGGCACCGCGCTGAGAGCCGCTTCCTTGAGAGCAAAACGAAAGACCGGACGGGCCTCAAGCCCTCCGGTTTTTCTTTGTGTGGCGGGCGGAGGGCACGGAGCCGCGTCGCTTCACTATGATTGAACGCAGGCCAACAGGGTCGCGAGCCCGGTCCCTCCGCTGCCGGGGCCGGCACCAGAGCGGCGTTGGAAACCTGCCGGGAAGCTGGTATTCAACTTCATGGAGACGAACCGATGAAAGTTACCCTCATTCTCGTGATTTTGGCTCTGCCTGTCTTCGTGTGGCGGGCTTGGGTCGGGCTGGGCATGCCGAAACGGCGGGCCGAGCGGCAGGCGCGCAGGCATGCGCTGGAAAAACGCCTGCAATCTGAACAGAAGACGTCTTGATTCTCTTCTCCTGATCCGCCATAAGCCGCCACTTCCGAGCGGTGCGGGCGAACGGCATGCCCCTCTGTTCATGAACGACCACGGGCCGCCTGCGGGTGAGAGCTCATACAAGGAGACACGAAATGCCGAAGATGAAGACCAAGAAAGCCGCTGCCAAGCGGTTCAAGATCACAGCTTCCGGGAAACTGAAGCATGGTGTCGTTGGCAAGCGCCACCGCCTCAGCAGCCACAATGCCAAGTATATTCGTCAGAACCGCGGCACCAAGGTTGCCTCGCATTCTGACGTTGCACGCGTTGTGAAGAAGTTCCTGCCTTACGGCCTGTAAGCTTTTCCCGTTTTCCCCAAGATCTTGACTTAGGAGGCCACCATGCCCCGTTCACGCAATAAAGTGCCGGCCCACGCCCGCCACAAGAAAATCATCAAGCAGGCCAAAGGCTTCCGCAACCGTTCGAAGAACACGTTCTCGAACGCGCATGCCGCTGTCTGGAAAGCCGGCGAGTACGCCTATGTTGGCCGCAAGGTCAAAAAGCGGAAGTTCCGTTCGCTCTGGATCCAGCGCATCAACGCCGCTGTGCGCATTCATGATGACGAACTCACATATAGCCGCTTCATCGACGGCCTGACCAAGGCTGGCATCGAAGTCGACCGCAAGGTCATGTCCGACCTCGCCATCCGCGAGCCCGACGCATTTGGCGTGCTGGTCAAGCAGGCGAAAGCCGCGCTCGCCTAAGCCGCACCGACATGCTGCACAGTGGAGAGCCCGGCCCGCAAAGCCGGGCTTTTCCTTTGGGCGTTTGCATGTTGTCCCGAAGCGACTAGAAAGCGCGCGTGATCCTGAACAGAGGCTGGAACCTTGTCTGATATCAAAACGATAGAGAAAGAGGCCCTTGCGGCGATTGGCGCGGCGGCGAGCCTGGACGCGCTGGATGCGGTGCGGGTGGCCGAACTGGGCAAGAAGGGCCGCGTGTCCGGCCTGATGAGCAGCCTCGGCAAGATGAGTCCGGAAGAGCGCAAGGAAAACGGGCCGAAACTGAACGCGCTGAAAGTGACGGTCGACGAGGCGGTGCGCGCCCGCAAGGCCGAACTGGAAGCCGAAGCACTGGAAGCCCAGCTGGCGACGGAAAAGGTCGACCTGACGCTGCCGCCAGCCCCCGGCCCCCGTGCAGGGTCGCTGCACCCGGTGATGCAGGTGTTCGAGGAGATCGCGGCGATCTTCGGCGACATGGGCTTCACCGTGGCCGAAGGCCCGGACATTGAAGACGACTGGCACAATTTCACCGCGCTGAACTTCCCCGAAGGCCACCCGGCGCGCGAGATGCATGACACGTTTTTCCTGGATGCGCCCGAAGGCGGCACGCCCAAAGTGCTGCGCACCCATACCAGTCCCGTGCAGATCCGCACCATGATGAATGAGAAGCCGCCGCTGCGCATTCTCGTGCCGGGCCGGGTGTACCGCAATGACTGGGACGCGACGCATACGCCGATGTTCCACCAGGTCGAAGGACTGGTCATCGCGGAAGGCATTCATATGGGCCACCTGAAAGGCTGCCTGATCGATTTCGTGAAAGCCTTTTTCGAGGTTGATGATGTGGTCTCGCGCTTCCGCCCGCACTTCTTTCCGTTCACCGAGCCGTCTGCCGAGATGGACGTGCAATGCCTGCGCGAAGGCGGCATGGTGGAAGTGGGCAAGGGCACCGACTGGCTGGAAGTGCTGGGCTGCGGCATGGTGCACCCGAACGTGCTGCGCAATTGCGGGCTCGACCCGGCGGTTCACCAGGGCTTTGCCTTCGGCATGGGCGTCGATCGCCTTGCCATGCTGAAATACGGCATGCCGGACCTGCGCCCCTATTTCGAGGCCGACCCGCAATGGACGCGCCATTACGGTTTCGCACCATGGACGACACCGTCGGTCAGTGGCGGACTGAGCTAGGCCGGGGGCAATGATGGGACAGGGCAACAAGGCGGAAATGCTGATTGCTGTCTGCGCGGTGATTACCAGCGTGGTGGCGCTGTTCATTGGCTGGAGCCAGACGCAGGTCATGCGCGGCCAGCAGCAGGCAGAAGTCTGGCCCATGATCCAGCTGACGCACGAGACCGATTTCAATGGCGATTCCGTCAGTTATGCCATCGCTGTGGAGAATGCCGGCGTCGGCCCGGCGCTGATCGACAGTTTCACGATCACCATACCGGGCCAGCCGGCGACGACCGATTTCTATGAACTTGTCGACTATATGGTGGCGTTGAACGTCGGCGAACCGTACACCGCTTTCCGTTCCCTTGACGGTCGGGTCATCCGGCAGGGGACGACCATCAACGCGATCAAGGCGTCGTGGGATTCGACAGATGAGAGCCGCGTGGCGCTGCAACGCCGCCTGACGCAGTTCGTGTCCGGCGAAGAGGAAAGCGCAGTCGTTTTCGTCTGCTATTGTTCGATTCTTGAGGATTGCTGGATTTCCAGCACGCTGGACGATCAGAAGCGGCCCGAGCCTGTGAAATCCTGCCGCGCCCTTGAGGCGACATCCAATGCATTGTTGGCGTCCTATGCGCCGCCCAAACCCGTGAAAGCAACGAAACCATGAAGTTCACCCTTTCCTGGCTAACCGACCACCTCGCGACCAAGGCCGGACTGGACGAGATTCTTGCGCTCATGCTGAAAGCAGGGCTTGAGGTCGAAGAGGTTGTCGACCCGAACGAGACCCTGAAAGACTTCACGGTCTGCAAGGTGACTGAGGCTGTTCCGCATCCTGATGCGGACAAGCTGCGCGTGTGCACGGTCGAGACAGTCGATGGCACGAAGCAGATCGTGTGCGGTGCGCCGAATGCGCGGGCCGGGATGACGGCGATTTATGCGGGGCTCGGCACCTATATTCCGGGGCTTGAATTCGCGCTCGACAAGAAGCCGCGCGCCATTCGCGGCGTCGAGAGCCATGGCATGATGTGTTCCACAAAGGAACTGAATGCCGGTGAGGACCATGACGGTATTGCCGATCTTGATGATTCCCTGCCGCTCGGCATGCCAGCGGCAGAGGCGCTGGGCCTGAACGATCCGGTGATCGATTTCGAAGTAACGCCGAACCGGCCGGACTGGCTCGGCGTGCAGGGCATTGCGCGCGACCTGGCGGCGGCCGGTGCAGGCCGGTTCATCCGGTCCGACGCGAAGAAAGTGCCTGGCAGTTATGATTGCCCGGTCGAGATCAAGCTGGAAGCGCCCGATGCCTGCCCGATGTTCGCTGGCGCGATGATCCGCGATGTGACGAACGGTCCGTCACCGGACTGGATGCAAGCGCGCCTCAAGGCGGTCGGCATCCAGCCGAAATCGCTGTTGGTGGACGTGACGAATTACATCTCGCTCGACCGTGCACGGCCGCTGCACGCCTATGATGCGTCGAAGCTGAGCGGCCCGGTCGTCGCGCGCCTCGGCAAGGCGGGCGAAAAACTCGAAGCGCTGGATGGCAAGACATACAAGGTGACGCCGGAAATGTGCGTCATCGCCGACAGTAGTGGCGTGATCGGCCTGGGCGGCGTCATGGGCGGCGCATCGACCGCGGTGTCGAACGAGACCGTCGACGTGTTCATTGAAAGCGCCTGGTTCGATCCTCTGCGCACCGCACGTACGGGCCGCGCGACGGGCATCCATTCGGATGCGCGTTACCGTTTCGAACGCGGCGTCGATCCGCAGAGCTGCGTTGACGGGGTCAACCTCGCGCTGGAACTGATCCTGGAACATGGCGGCGGCACGGCGTCGAAACTCAATGTCGCCGGATCGATCCCGGCACGTATCGACAAGGTGACCTTTTATCCGGCTGACGTCGAACGCCTGACCGGCCTTGTTGTGAAGCTGCCGGAGATGCGGCGGATCATCAAGGACCTTGAGTTCGATATCGAGGATGCGGGTGATGCCTGGTACCTGTTGCCGCCAAGTTTCCGCTTCGACATGGAACAGTCGGCCGACCTGGTCGAGGAGATTGCCCGGCTTATCGGCTACGATTCGCTGCCGGTGACATCGTTGCCGGAACCGGCCGGCGGGCGCCGCGCGATCACGACGCCAATCCAGGAACGCGTGCGCGTGTCCCGCCGCGTGATGGCGGCGCGCGGTTTCCTTGAGGCGGTGACATGGAGCTTCATGGCGAAGGATCATGCGGCGCTGTTCGCCAAGCACGACCCGGCGCTGGCGGTTGCGAACCCGGTGGCGAGCGAACTCAACCAGATGCGCCCCTCGATTATCGGTAACCTGGCTGTGGCCGCGCAGCGGGCCGCCAATCATGGTGAGCCCGGTGCGCGCCTGTTCGAAGTCGGGCCGATCTATCTGGGCGACGGTCCGAAGGACCAGCGCACGGTTGTGTCCGGCGTTGTGCGCCCCGCCGGCCAGCGCCACTGGCAGGGCACGCCACATGCCTATGATTCCTACGCGGCGAAGGCCGACCTGTTCGCGGTGCTGGATGCGCTGGGCCAGCCGGGTGAGCGCTTCCAGGTGGGCGCGCCGACGCAGCCACACTGGCATCCGGGGCAGGCAGCCTGCCTGAAGCTCGGGCCGAAAGTAACGGTTGGTCATTTCGGGGCGATCCATCCGGGCGTGCTGAAAGCGCTGGGTGTTGACGGACCGATGTTCGGGTTCGAACTGAACCTGAATGCCCTGCCGCAGATGAAGGTCAGGCCGACCAAGACCAAGCCGGTTCTGCAACGTGCCGACCTGACGCCAATCCGGCGTGACCTCGCGTTCCTCGTCGACGAATCCGTTCCGGCCGGCGACCTGGTGAAATATGCCGTGGGCACCGACAAGCAGCTGATCGTCGCGGTGGACGTGTTCGACGTCTATCAGGGCAAGGGCGTGCCGGACGGCAAGAAGTCAGTGGCGTTCGAAGTGACGATCCAGCCGCGTGAGAAACTCAAGGACGAGGACATCCAGGGGCTCATGGACCGTGTCGTGGCTTCGGTCGCCAAAGGCGCAGGCGGCGTGTTAAGAGGCTAGCTGGCTCGCTTATCCGGAAGGACCGAGATGACTGACACAACAATCCAGGCCGCGCTGAGTGTTGCCATTGCCGGTGTTGCCGGGCGGATGGGCCGCCAGCTCGTGGCAGGTGCAATCGATGCTGGCCTGTCAGTCGTGGGCGGGACAGAGGCGCCGGGAAGTGGGCCGTTCGACCGGGATATCGGCGAACTGGCGGGACGCCAGTCGCTGGGGATCCGGCCCGTGACCGACCCTGTCGCGGCGGCCGCGAATGCGGATGTCTGGATCGATTTTACGCGTCCGGCGGCGACGCTGGCGTCGCTCGACGCGCTGAAGCATACGCGCGTCAGCGGCGTGGTGATCGGTACGACCGGGTTGAGTGTCGTCCAGGAGGAAGAAGTTGCCCGGGCGGCCGAGCGGCTGGCAATCGTCAAGGCGGGGAATTTCTCCGTCGGCGTCAACCTGCTGCAGGCCCTCACCAGAATGGCGGCGAGCCGTCTGGGTGATGGATGGGATATCGAAATCCTGGAAACGCACCATCGGCGCAAGGTGGATGCCCCTTCAGGGACGGCATTGATGCTGGGGGATGCAGCAGCGGAAGGACGGGGTGCGACATTGGACGCGCTTCGGAGTCCGCCCTACGACGGCCCGGACAGCGCCCGCGTGCCCGGCCGGATCGGCTTTTCAGTGCGCCGCATGGGCGATGTGATCGGCGAGCATTCGGTCAGCCTTGGCTCCGACATGGAAATCGTGACCCTCAGCCATCAGGCGCTCGACAGGGCGGTGTTTGCCCATGGCGCCATGCAGGCCGCAGCCTGGGTGAAAGGCCGCAAGCCGGGCCTGTACGGCATGGATGACGTGCTGGGACTGGCCGACGCCTGACGTGGCGGCCAGCCTGCGCAACGGTTGAATCAGGGTTGACGCCGCGCCGATGCGTGGCAGCATGACAAGTTCGTTAAGAATGGCCCTGGAAGGTTCCGGCATGATCGGCATCGTTGTCGTCAGCCACGGCAAGCTTGCTCGTGAACTCGTCGCCGCCACAGAACATGTGGTCGGCGAGCAGCCCTGCTTTCGTTCGATATCCATTGAAGTTGAGGATGATATCGAGGCGCGCCGCGACCAGATCCGCGAAACGGCCAAGTCCTGCGACCGCGGGCGAGGGGTTATCATCCTGACGGACATGTTCGGCGGCACCCCATCCAACCTGGCCATGTCTGTCATGGGCGCCGGCAAGATCGAAGTCCTTTCGGGGGTCAATCTACCCATGCTGATCAAGCTCGCTGAAGTGCGCAACGAGATGTCGATGGCGGAGGCTGCGAAAGTCGCCGCCGAAGCGGGCCGAAAATATATCAGTATCGCATCCGACCTGCTGGCGAAGTCGTCCTAGTGCAGCCAGCGACGACAACGGCGACCCAGCGCGTGATGATCGTGAACCGGAAGGGCCTGCACGCACGGGCCTCGGCGCGGCTGTCGCGGCTTGCAGGCGAGTTTGATGCCAATGTCACCGTCCACCATGAGGCCGAAAGCGCGGACGCGCGTTCGATCATGGACCTGCTGATGCTGGTGGCGCACATGGGCTGCGAAATCGAGCTGCGCGCAGAAGGCCCGGAAGCGCCCGAAGCCGTGACAGCGATCGCCAGCCTGATAGCCGACGGTTTTGGGGAACAGGGCCAGGACGACGATATCTGTTGATCCTGCAGGGATTCCGATACTGTTCGCGGAGCTAACGCCGGATCGGGACATTCTCATCGTTGACGTCGGTCCACAGGCGCTTGCCGGGTTCCCTGGGCTCAGGCGCGGCAAGCTTGGACAGGTAGATGTTCCCATCCGGATCAGCGTGGTCGGCGGTCAGCTGGGCGACCACGGAAACAAATTCCCCGACGCTGACCACGCGGTCGAGATTGGGATCGAACCGGACGGGATTGGCCAGTGTATCATCGCGTGTCGGCAGGTTGTTGGCCCAGTCCTGCTGCTCTAGGGCGCTCAATGATCCGTCAGAATTGGCATCAGCCAGTGTGAATGCCGCTACCGCGCCCGTCCGGAGTTCGTCCGGCGTGACGTGGCCATCATCATTGGCGTCGAAGCTTACGATCAGGCCGCCACCCGGGACGAGCCGGCCTGATGTGTGCCGTCCATGCGGGGCATCCGGCTTGAGGCGGCTCTGGCCGGGCAGGCGCACGATATCGTCGATGGCCTCGCCATCCTGAACGTCCGATTCAACCAGGCTTGCCGTCTCAGTTGCGCCGACGCTCTGCGCCAGGCATGGCGCGGCGAGCCAGGCAAGCGCAGTCAGGGTGGATGCCAGATAGCGTGGACGCATGAGCGGTTCCCGGAGAGTGACCAGACGGGCAGACTATGCCGCTGTGGTTTATTTGCAACATGACGTTTCAGTTACCTTGCATGGGTTGAGTGCGCGTCTTACCGTCTCGTTAACGCCGCCTTAATGGAATGAGAGCATTCCGTTAACTTCTTGAGGCTGCCCGAAAGGTGGCTGATTCAGGCGATGGAATAGGAAGACTATGGCGATAAGTGCAGACCAGGTGCCGATCATCATGTCCGCTGGCGCAGCTTCGCTGGGCCTGGCGGCCCTGTTATGGGCACTACGGGTTTCGGACGGGGCACGCGGCGCTGCGCGCAAGTTTCGCGACCGGTCTGCAGAGCTTGAAACCGCGCTGGCCGAACACAGGTCTGTGCTCGGCGCACACCCGGGAGTGATTCTCGTCTGGCAGGGCGAGGCCCTGGAAGCGGATGGCGACGAGATTGTTGCGCCGGAACTCTATGGATCGCCCGTAGCCCTAGCCGGCCTGCTCAGCTTTACTGACGATGCCATTTCGGTGGATCCGGCCGTTCGTATCATCGAGGGCCTCGCAGACCTCGAAGCGCGCGACAGCGCCGGGCAGGATACGACGCTGCGCATACGCTTGCGCGAACTGCGCGAGACCGGACAAGCATTTTCCCTGACAATTATTGGGCCGTCGGGCCGTTTCCTCGAAGCAGATGGCCGCACGGCTGGCGCGCGGGCTGTGGTTTGGGTAACCGATACGACGATCAAGGGGCTCGAAGAGAGTTCCGCCCGCGGCAAGCTGGAAGAGGCCCGCCAGGTGATCGCGCGCGATCCGACGGCGTTCCTGGACATGCTCGGCAAGTCGCCGTTCCCGGCTTGGCGTGTGTCGGGCATGGGCAAGCTGCAATGGGTGAACCCGGCCTATATCGAAGCGGTTGACGGCATCAATCTGGACCGCGTGCTCGACCGCCAGCTGATGCTCGACCAGGCTGCTTCCGAACAGGCTCGCAAGACGATTTCCGAAGGCGCCGATATCGACGAGACGCGCCATATGGTCATCAAGGGCGAACGCCGCGCGATGCGTGTTCTGACGTTCCCGCTGTCTGGCGGGGCCGGGGCCATGGCTTTTGATGTGACAGCACAGGAAAATGCGCGCGATGAACTCAACCGTCATGTCCGGGCACATGACGAAACGTTGAACCATGTCGCTGATGCCGTCGCGATCTTTGGTGCCGATCGCAAGCTGAGTTTCTACAACAAGGCGTTCCGCGACATGTGGGATCTCGACGAGAGCTTCCTGCTCGACCGGCCAAACCATGGCCAGTTGCTGGACCGGCTGCGCGAGCGCCGCAAATTGCCCGCGCGGACGAACTATGCCGAATGGCGCGCCGAGGAGCTGTCCTACTATCTCGATATTGACGGGGTGAAGGAAGACATCTGGTCGCTGCCGGATGACCGGACTCTGTCGGTGACGCGTCAGCGTCACCCGATGGGCGGGCTGTTATTGTTGTTCAAGGACATTACCGGCGAGCTTGATCTCAAGACCAAATTCAATGCGATCGTGAAAACCCAAACCTCGACGCTCGATAACCTGCACGAAGCGGTCGCCGTGTTCGGCGGCGACGGGCGGCTCAAGCTGTTCAACCACGCTTTCGAGCGCCTGTGGGGCCTGTCGCACGATTTGCTGAAGGACCAGCCGGATTATTCCGTCGTGATCGAGGCGTGCGTGCCACTGTTTCACGATGTCGAGATTTGGGATGCAATCAAGGCCCACATAACGGATCCGTCCGCACGGGCGCGCCAGTCGACAACCGGCGAGATGCGACGCTCTGACGGATCGATCCTGACCTACCTGACCCATCCGTTGCCGGATGGAAACACGTTGATCGCATTTGCCGATGTCACTGCCACTCGCCGAGTCGAGTCCGCCTTGCGCGACCGCGCAGAGGCGTTCGAAGCTGCCGACCGTCTGAAGACGGAATTCGTCCGCAATGTCAGCTACCAGCTGCGGTCCCCGCTGACCGTGATCTTTGGTTATGCCGAACTGCTGGAGACGCAGCGCAATGGCGAATTGACCGACCGCCAGTCAGACTATGTCAGCGCGATCCTCTCGGCCTCGGACCACTTGTCGAAACTGATCGAAAATATTCTCGACCTTGCAATGATCGAGGCCGGCCGGATGGATCTCGACCTCGAAGATGTCCAGTTGCAGGACGTCATTGAGGAAAGCATAGAGATGGTCGTGTCGAAGGCCGAGGATACGGAAATCACGGTTCGCGCCGATGTGACGGGTAAGCTGGGCGTCATTCGCGCTGACCAGCGCCGTATCCGGCAGGTATTGTTCAACCTCATCTCCAACTCGCTCCGCTTCACGGAATCTGGTGGCGAGATCGTGGTCTCGGCACAGCGGATTGGCGATATGGTCACCCTGTCGGTGCGCGACAATGGCAGGGGGCTGGAGGCAGACAAGCGTGCGACGAGCTTTGACAGTTTCGTTTCAGGCGACCAGCGCGGTGCGGGTCTTGGACTTGCGCTGGTGAAACATTTCGTCGACCTGCATGGCGGAACCGTTGGAATGAAACCGGTCGAAGGCGGCGGGCTGGAAGTCACGTGCTGGTTGCCGGCGCAGGCGGTGGTGCATGGTGGCACGCCGGAACTTATGCTGGCGGAAGCCCGCGCCTGAGCCTGGCTCAGCTGGCCAGGGACAGGTCGTCGACTGTGCCAGCGAGGGCTATACCGACCCGGCCGCTGTGCTTGTGGCTCATCAGCGCCTTGTCCGTCGCCACAAACATTTCCGAGGCCGCATCGAATGCGGCAGAATAGAAGCCAAGACTGATGCTTGATCGCGCCACAAGGGGCTTGCCGAAATAGACATGTGGCAGGGCAAGCGAATCCTGGAGTTCTGCGGCAAACGCAGCGGCATCGGCGCCATCGAAGGTTTCCCACAGCAGGATCGCGAATTCATCGCCGCCCAGGCGGGCGCCGAATCCGGGGCGATCGCCGATCGCCTTGCGGATACGCACTGCAACGTGTTGAAGGACGGCGTCGCCAGCATCGTGGCCGTGGACGTCATTGACCTGCTTGAAATTGTCGAGATCTAGCAGGATCAGCGTGAAGGGGGCACCGCCAAGGCCGGCTGCGCCAAAGGCGTCTGCGAAAGACTGCTCGAACCGGCGGCGATTTGCGAGACCGGTCAGGAAATCGGAATTGGCGAGCTCGGCAAGCCGCATCTGCGCGGCCTCCAGTTCCTGGTTCTTGCCGATAATGTCCTCGGCATTGCGCGTCGCCACGCGATAGGCGCTGCGATACTTGCGCTGCAGGATGACATTCTGGCGCAGGACAATCGCATTGTAGAGCAAGGTCGGAAACGCGATCAGTGTGCCGATGAACATGCCGCGCGCCAGATCAAGCCACAGATTCGTGCCCATGATAGTGGATATGGTCAACTCGCCGAGCGCGATTATCGCCAGAACGATCAGCGTTGATCCAATAGCCACGCGCAGGGCGTCGGTACCCGACTCCAATTTCGGGTGCATTCGTGCGCGCACCCACCTGGTCAAGAATCCCTTGGGATTCAACAGCTGTCCCTCCACGGCTAATCGGAGGAAACTACTTTATTGGCGTTCAGGTGACCTGAAGAGGGCATAAAGATTTTTCCGGGCGCCGTTAATACTTGCGAAGCCACAACGAACGGGCTGACCGGAAGCCGGAGCGGCGTTGTTTCCGCTACCGATCCGGGGACGGGTTCTTTTCGAACCTGAGGAGAAAGCGGTCAGTTTTGCGACGAACTGAAGGGTCGAAAACATTCACGGTTCCGTCATCGTCCGGGTTGGCGAACAGGTCGCTCTCCTCGGCGAGGCGAAAACCATGGGCTTCAGCGAGGGATATGACGATGGCTTTGTCGATGCGGTGCGTGTCGCCTCCGGTTGTAGCCGGAGCGCCCACGGGTGCCATGTGATCGAGCACGATGAAAGATCCGCCCGGCCTGGTGACGCGGGCGATTTCGGCGAAAGTAGCGTCGGGATCGCCGAGGGCACCGGGTTCGGCTCCATCTGGTGTGTACCAGAGTTCGTGCGGGCCTAGCAGCCATGTGACCCTGTCGGCGGTGCCATCCGCCACGGCTGACAGGTCATCGAAAGGAGACTTGACCTTGACCACATTGGAGAGTCGCCCATCGACCCGGGTCGCGACGGCGTCGCCGAGAAAGGCATCGAACGCGGCCGGGTTCTGCATGTAGACCGTGCCCGCGTCGCCGACGATACGCGAGAAGAGTTCCGTATAGACACCGCCGCCCGCTTCCATGTCGACGACTGTCATACCGGGTGCGATGCCGGTGAAGGCGAGAACCTGTTCCGATTTGCGGACCGCATACTGCTCATAGTCGGCTGCGGGCCGGTCATCCTGCCCGAACACGCTGGCATAGTCGAAAGGGGTGGGAGCGGATTCGGCAACACTTGCTGATTTTGGTTCGGGCGCAGCACTGTCCGCGTCAACCAAGCTCGCCGGTTCGGAGGGAGGTGGCGGCGTGGTGCAGGATGCCGCAAGGCCGGAGGCGAGCAGGGCGGTGAACAGGTATTTCATCTTGTTTCCTCCAAAGCGCCTGGGTTCAGGCGTCAGCCAGCATTTTCTCACTCATCGTCCAAAGGCGTTCAGCCTTCTCGTCGTCACAAATCCACGGGCGGGCGTGTTCCCAGCGTTCGCTGTCAGCCGTGGCGAGCTGGGCGATGTCGCAGTCTTCGCAATAGACGCCGCCGCGACTCGCGAGCTTGGGCGAAGTTGCGGCCCAGACGCTGGTGGCAGCGCCTTGCTCCGGTGACTTGAAGCGTTCCTGGACCTGCGGCGGAATCGTGCCGTCGGCAGCCTTCCATCCGAGCGCGACCATCTCTTCGTCTGAAAGGTGGCGCTGCAGCGGCGTGAAAATACCTCCGGGATGCACGGAGAAGGCCCGGACGCCAACGTCCCGGCCGCGATGGTCCACGCCGAGAGCGAAGAGGGCATTGGCCGATTTGGCCTGCCCGTAGGCGTCCCATTTGTCATAAGGCGTGTTGTTGAAGTGCGGGTCGTTCCAATGGATGTCAGAACGGGCGTGACCGATCGAGGACAGCGCGACGACACGCGCCGAGTCCGCGCGTTGCATGGATGGCGCGAGCGCCAGGCTCATCGCCATGTGGCCGAGATGGTTCGTTCCGAATTGGCGTTCCCAGCCGGGACCGACGCGGCCTTCGGGGCAGGCCATGATGCCGGCATTGTTGACCAGGATGTCGAGCCCGCGCTTGGTCTCATCATACTCGCGCGTGAATTTTTCGATACTTTTGAGATCGGCAAGGTCCATCGCGGCGATTTCGATTTCGCCTGCGACGTCCGCCAATGCTTCTTCAGCTACATGGACCCGCCGTGCCGGAACGGTAACACGCGCCCCCGCGCCGGCAAGCGCGCGGACAGTTTCAATCCCGATGCCCGAATATCCCCCGGTGACGATGATGTTCTTGCCCGTCAGATCGATGCCTTCCAGCACCTCTCGAGCGGTCGATTTGGCATTGAAGCCCGATCCGATGGGTAGCTGGTCCTGTGCGGCCATGTGCCTTATGTCTCCCGAAGATATTGCATGTTGAGCGGAGTTTGCGCCGATGATGGTGTGGCGGCAAGGGTGGGTTACGATTTCTTAAGCAGCACGCCACGTGGACGCCAACGGGGTGAGGCGTATATGATGGGTGTTACACATTATCATTCAGAGAGTGATCCCATGCGCCTTCTTGCCAGCCTGATATTCATGACAGCCGCGAGCCTGACAGCAACACCAGCCCTTGCGCAGGGCCAGCAGGTTGAAAGATCGCAAGCAGAAATCGCGGTCGAGCAGGCGACAGAAAACCTTGCCAGGGATCGGGCGGGGCGGTCGGACGCCATTCGCGATTGCGCCACGAAGGACTACGCAGCCTGCACCAAGCTGGGCGACTATTATCGCAAGGGCTGGGGCGGCATGCAGGACTATGAGGCCGCCGCAAAAGCCTATCGCAAGGCGTGCACGGGCGAAGACGCGGACGGATGTGCGGCGCTGGCTTATCTCGCCACCAAGGGCCTCGGCATGGAGCAGGACTTGGCCGAGTCCCGGCGCCTGTACAAAAAGTCGTGTGACCTGGGCGAAGTGAGCGGCTGTGCCGGCTATGGCAACATGATGTTCGCGGGGAAGGGCGGGCCCAAGAATGTCGCCGAAGGCACGCGTGTGCTCCAGTCGGCCTGCGACACGGGATACAAATGGGCCTGTGACCGGATCACCGGCCTGGCGGCCTATGACCCGAATGACGATACGTGGGAGCGGCTGAAGGACGGCGCGGGACGCTGACGCCTTAGCTTCCTGTGGCGGTTTCGTCAGGTTGGCCGAACATCGTGTTGACGAATGGCGGTAGCGCCGCCGGGCGCGCCACAGGCGCCGGCTGTGTGGCCGGAGCGTGAACGGTCTCAGTCTCGACAGGGGACAACCAGTCGGCAGGGCAGGTTGGGGCTATCAGGAGATCAGCGAGAATGCTCGCGCCTTCGTCAACCCGCATGCTTGGAGCAAAGGCCCGGCCTTCAAGCCGGCAACCCGGCCAGGCCTCGATCATTTCACTGGCATTGACGGACCCCTTGATCTCTCCGTGGACGATGATGACCGTGCCAGTGACATTGCCTTCGATGACGGCGCCGGCTTCGATGAAGAGGAGACTGTCGGTGGAAATGTCGCCCTTGAGATGGGCCGACACCATGGTCGGACCTGAGAATGTCATTTTCCCTTCAAGCACGGAGCCTGCCGTAAGGAAGTTACCATTCTGCGGCCGGGAGGCACGCGATTGTGAAGGTTGATTGGCCATTTGTCCGATCCCTGGGTGACTGCATTTCGGATAAATCGAAGCAAAATACATGCCATAGGCGAATTTTCCCGCTTGGAAGCCTGTCGCAGGTTGAGTCTCTGGACTGCAACGCTTTGGCCGCGACGAAGCCATGTTTGCATGCCAGACTGGATAGTATGAACCTGCGATTCCCCTTGTTTTTGGCGTTTCTGGTACTGGTCGCCTGCACGCCGGCGCAGACGAGGACGCCCGATCCGGGTCTACTGCCGCCGGGCGCACGGGGGATCGACCTGTCGCACCACAATGGGCGCGTGGATTGGGACGCGCTCGACACGGAAGGCATCGAATTCGTGTATCTCAAGGCCACCGAGGGACGCGACTGGAAGGATCCCGACTTTCAGGTGAACTGGATCGAGGCGACACGGCGCGGATACGATGTCGGCGCCTACCATTTCTACATCCTGTGCAAGCCGGCGAAGGAACAGGCGGACAATTTCATCCAGTCGGTCGAAGTGCGCGACGGCACGCTGCCACCGGCCGTCGACCTCGAATATGCTCACAATTGTGCGCCGTTTCGTGACGCGGAAGGTACACGGGCAGAGATGAAGGAATTTCTCGACAGGCTGGAAGCCGAGTATGGCGCGCGCCCCGTGCTTTACGCGACGAAGGAATTTCATTCAGACTGGATCGCCGGATACTTCGACAATTACCCGCTCTGGATACGGAGCGTCGATGGCGCGCCGGGCATGCCCTACGCCATCTGGCAGCATTCGATGAAAGGCAAGATGGCGGGGATAGAAGGCCCGGTGGACCTGAACAGGGCCGCAGGCGGCATGCCGGATGGATAGACAATCCGGCATGCCGATCGTGTATTCGCAGTCCTAGTTGCGGGCCTTGTCGACCAGGCGGTCATTCTGCGCCCAGTGCATCATACCGCGCAATTTCTCTCCAACTTCCTCGATCAGATGGTCGTTCATGCGGGCGCGCTTGGCGTGGAAGCTTGGAGCGCCGGCCTGGTTTTCGAGCACCCAGTTGCGGGCGAACGTGCCATCCTGGATATCGGTCAGGACGCGTTTCATCTCGGCCTTGGTCTCCGCATTCACAACGCGCGGTCCGGAAACGTATTCACCGTATTCGGCGGTGTTCGAGATCGAGTAGTTCATGTTGGCGATGCCGCCTTCATAGATCAGGTCAACGATCAGCTTGGTTTCGTGCAGGCATTCGAAATAGGCCATTTCCGGCGCGTACCCGGCTTCGACCAAGGTTTCAAAGCCGGCCTTGATCAGTTCGACGATGCCGCCGCAGAGCACAGCCTGTTCGCCGAAGAGGTCCGTTTCTGTCTCCTCACGGAACGATGTCTCGATGACGCCGGCCCGCGTGTTGCCGATGGCCTTCGAATAGGAGAGGGCAACATCCTTGGCGGTGCCGGACGCATCCTGGTGGATGGCGATGAGGCCCGGCAGGCCGAAGCCCATCTGGTATTGTGCACGCAGTGTGTGGCCCGGGCCCTTGGGCGCGGACAGGGAAATGTCGACCCCGGCCTTCGGACGGATCAGGTTGTAGTGAATGTTGAACCCGTGGCCGAACATGATGTGCTGGCCTTCGCGCGTGTGCGGCTCGATTTCGTTTGCCCAGACGACAGCCTGAAGTTCGTCCGGAATGAGGATCATCACGACATCAGCCCATTTTGTGGCTTCGGCCGGAGTCATGACCTTCAGGCCTTCGGCCTTGCACTTGGCGCGGCTGGCGGAGTTTTCCTGCAGGCCGACGACAATGTCTTTGACGCCGCTATCGCGTGCGTTCAGGACGTGCGCATGGCCTTGGCTACCATAGCCGATGACGGCGACCTTCTTTTTCTGGATCAGGGAAAGGTCCGCGTCCTGCTCGTAATAAACTTTCATTGGCTTCAAAAAGCTCCGCTCTAGGGTGGGGTTGATAGGATAAGGTTCAGTTGGCGTTGCAGGTCCAGCCATCGCTGAAATTGGCAACGCCTATGATCATCTGGTTGATCCGGGCGATTTCGTCGGACGCTTTTGCATGACGAGAGAAATGAAGGGTCTGACCGGGCGTTTCGATCGTTGTGACAATGTCATGTGTATCGAGCAGCAGGACGACGCGGCGCGATCCGTCCGGGTTGATCGAAACCTCTTCGCGGCGACCATAGTCCGGAATGTCCTTCGATCCGACCGTGGCCAGCATCGTCACCAAGCGCTTGGCGACATCATCGGGCAGGCCGGTGCTCAGCTTGCAAACAGGGACTCGGCTGCGCTCATTGTCTTCGCTTGGCACCGAGCGTGCCTCGAGCCAGTAGGACGGTGCCGCACCGATGACATCGTAAATGTAAGCTGCGCCGCTGGGCGATGCGGTGTCGACGATGCGGATTGCCGGGTTCCGTGTGGTGGGCTGCAGGCGGGCGGACCGCGCCACGAGATGATCGGCGCGATCGATGTCGCATTGCATCTGGGCCTTTTCAGCTTCACCGGCAAGCGCCAGCGCCGTGCCCGCCACTTTGGGCCGGCAACTTTCAGGCGCGTCTTCAACCGCGCTGGCGGCACCAGCACAAAGGAGGCCGCAGAGGAGAAGAAATCGGAATGCCTTCATCCCTGTTCCTTTCCGCGTTTGATCGAGAGCACACCGGTCCGGCTGACTTCCACCAGGCCGAGCGGGCGCATCAGGTCGATGAATTGGCTGATCTTGTCAGAGGCGCCGGTCAGTTCGAAAATGAAGCTTTCATTTGTCGTATCGATGACGCGGGCGCGGAAAATCTCCGCAATGCGAAGTGCCTCGACGCGTACTTCACCGGTGCCTGCAACCTTGATGAGGGACAATTCGCGCTCAATGCCGCGCTTCGATTTCGTGATGTCGATCACTTCGCCGACAGGAACGATACGTAGCAGCTGCGCTTCGATCTGTTCCAGGATATGCGGCGTGCCTTGGGTGACGATGGTAATGCGCGAGCGATGCTGGCTGGCATCGACTTCGGCAACCGTGAGACTGTCGATGTTGTAACCACGGCCCGAAAACAGGCCGACGACGCGCGCGAGGACACCGGGTTCGTTGTCAACGAGAACGGCAAGCGTACGCCGTTCGACAGCTTCGTCAGCATGCGACAGGAAATAGGCCGACTTCGGGCCGACGGGTGTGTCTGCGATTGTGCCGTCGCTCATTGCATTGTCTCCGATTGCGTGTCCGGTGCCCGGGTTGCGTCGAGCACAAGTCCCGGCCTGCGAGTTTCAAGGCGGGCCTTCAGAGCCGCAGCGCGGTCAATGGCGTCGCGCCGGTTTTCCTGGGTCTGGTCGTCATAACGTTCGACCACCTTGTCGAGGCGGCGAGGATCAAGGTGTGCCTGCAGTTCCGACACCATAAGGCGGCGGCAATCGTCAATGAATTCTGCGCTGTTGTCGCCCGTCGGGCCGCCTTCGCGTTTCATGGCGTCAAGTTCGAAATAGGCCCACATGATGGCATCGAGGATGGGCGGGCGGTGGCCGCGATAGGCACCGTCCTTGTCCGCGCCCTTGTTGTCGGCATTGAGATTCGGGAAGAACATGCGACCGCGTTCGACGAGGGCGGACAAGCCGATCAGCAGGCTGGTCTTGCCACCGGCGAAGGTCGCGTCATTGGCCTGCAGATGGCGGGTGCGTGCAAACATGGCCGCGCGGCCGAGCGCGTCGATCGCGTGGTTGCCCCATTCGAGGCTGGCTGAATCGATGCTCTGGCGCAGGCGTTCTGTCTGGAGGCGGCGCTGATGCCGCGTTTCTGCGCGCGCGGCGACCGCGCTGACAAGGGCGACCAGCGCTGAGGCGATCGCGATCACCACATCAAGGTGTTCGCGCAGCAGGGCGAAGATTTCGCTCATACTCATTACATTACCCGTCCCAAAACCCGATGCCTGTCCGGCTGCTATACCAGCTTCTTCCCGGCGTCACTGACCTCGTTACCAGTTATCTCCCCAAGGATCATCTCATTATGAGCAGACCCCGACGGAATCATCGGCAGGCAGTTTTCAGCCTTTTCGACGCGGCAATCAAACAGGACCGGACCATCATGGTCGATCATTTCCTGGATCTTCGCATCGAGTTCCTGCGGCTTGTCGCAATGTATGCCGTGGCCGCCCAGCGCCTCGGCCAGTTTAACAAAGTCCGGCATGCTTTCCGAATAGGAGTGAGAATAGCGCTCGCCATGCAGCAATTCCTGCCACTGGCGCACCATGCCCATCCACTCATTGTTCATGATGAACACCTTGACCGGCAGGCGGTGTTGAACGGCTGTGGAAAATTCCTGCATTACCATCTGGATCGAGGCTTCACCCGCAATGTCGATAACGAGCGCTTTCGGATGGGCGACCTGTATTCCGACGGCAGCGGGCAGGCCATAGCCCATCGTGCCGAGGCCGCCGCTGGTCATCCAGTGATTGGGCTCCTCGAAATGGAAGAACTGGGCGGCCCACATCTGGTGCTGGCCGACTTCGGTGGAGATATAGGTCTCCCGGTCCTTGGTGAGCTCGTAGAGGCGCTGGACTGCGTATTGCGGTTTAATCACGGCGTCAGAGTTGGTGTAGGCGAAACAGTCACGAGCCCGCCAGGTGGCAATCTGCTTCTGCCAGTCGGCGAGATTCGGCTTCTTGCCCTTGCGGGCGCCAAGCTCCTTCAGGATCGCTTGCAGCGTGGCTGCGCAATCGCCGAGAACAGGCACGTCGACGCGTACGATCTTGTTGATCGAAGACGGGTCGATATCGATGTGGACTTTCTTGGAATTCGGCGAGAAGGCATCGATCCGGCCCGTGACCCGGTCGTCGAAGCGGGCTCCGACGCAAATCATGAGGTCGCAGTCGTGCATGGCATTGTTGGCCTCGAAACTGCCATGCATGCCGACCATTCCGAGCCAGTCAGGGTGAGAGGCCGCAAAGGCGCCAAGCCCCATCAGAGTGGATGTGACCGGGATGCCGGTTGCCGCTTGCAATTCGCGAAGCAGCTTGGAAGCGCGGGGACCTGAATTGATGACACCACCGCCCGTGTAGAAGACCGGGCGCCGGGACGCCATGATCAGGTCCACAACAGCCGAAACGGCTTCGGGTTGGGGAATTGTGCGCGGGTTGTAGGTCGGCTTGCGGACGCCTTCCTTGCCGATATAGGTGCCGGTGGCGAACTGGACGTCTTTCGGGATGTCGATCACGACCGGGCCAGGCCGGCCGGACGTCGCAATCAGGAAAGCCTCATGGATGGCGCGTGCCAGGTCGTTCACGTCGGTGACGAGATAGTTGTGCTTGGAGCAGCTACGCGTGATGCCGGTCGTGTCGCATTCCTGGAAGGCGTCCGTGCCTATGAGATGCGTGGGAACCTGGCCGCACAGGACAACCATGGGGATGGAATCCATCATCGCATCCGTGATCGGGGTGACCATATTGGTTGCGCCGGGACCGGAGGTAACAAGGGCAACGCCCGGCTTGCCGGTCGAGCGGGCATAGCCCTCGGCGGCATGGCCGGCGCCCTGCTCATGGCGAACCAGGATGTGCCGGAGGTCCGGCGCAGCAAACAGCGCATCATAAATCGGCAGAACGGCGCCGCCCGGATAGCCGAAGAGCGAGTCTACGCCCTGTTCGCGCAAGGCCTCGATAACGATCTGGGCCCCGGTCATGATGCGGGGTTCAGTCGGGGCCGGGCTGGCGGCGCGCGTCTTGGGCTTGGTGGCTATGGTCATGAGGGCTCTCGGAAATCTGGGATGGAACGGGCTGAGGCTGAAATTAAAAAAGGGCCCCCGGAGGAGACCCTTTTGTGCGCGCATCCGCAATCGGCTGAATGGTCAGCCGACTACGGATGCCTAATAACGAGTACCAGTGGTTTGCGCACGGTGCGTTTCCTCCAACGTCGGACTTAGGAATAATCTGCCTCTTGGGCGCTGTCAATCTCCCTGTAAAGGGCATGAATGACCCTAAGGCGATTTTCTGGTTCAGGCGAAGGAATGCGCGGCCAGAAGGGGAATTGCCTGCCGATCCAGGTGAACTGCCTTTTTGCATAGCGCCTTGTGTCTCGCTTTGCATTTTCTGCGGCCAGTTCCGCGCTGATCTCACCGCGGGCAAAGGCTGTCAGCCAGGGCATGCCGTGGGCTTTCATGGCGGGAAGTTCGGGATCGAGGCCACGTTCCATCAGCGCACGCGCCTCGTCCATGGCGCCTTGCATCAGCATGCCTTCGAAGCGGCGATCGATTTTCTGGTAGAGGCGGGCTCGCGGCGGGGTGAGCGCGAAGCCGATCCATTCACCTTCCTGCAGGACAGGCGGTTGGCGCTCGTCATGAAAGTCACTGATCGGGCGCCCCGTCGCGAGCCAGACTTCATAGGCGCGTGAAAGGCGCTGGCGGTCGCCCGTGCCGAGCCGCTCAGCTGTTTCAGGATCGACCGGCGCCAGCCGGTCACGCAAGCCTTCGGCGCCTTCAGCTTCGGCGATGGCCCGGACATCGGCCCGGATATCCTCCGGAACCGGCGGGATGTTCGACAGGCCCTGTGTCAGGGCCAGCAGGTACAGGCCTGTGCCGCCAACAAGTATGGCGCGCTTGCCTTTCAGCTCAAGCCGCTTGATTTCGCGGCGGACCTCTTCCAGCCAGTCGCCGGTGGAATAACGCGTGGCGGCATCTATATGACCGAAGAGATGGTGTTCGACCCCGTCCATTTCGGTTTCGTCGGGGCGGGCGCTAATAACCTGAAGGTCCCTGTAAACCTGCATGGAATCAGCGTTGATGACTTCTCCGCCCAATCGCCGGGCGACGGCAATGGCGAGAGCGGTCTTGCCGCTGGCGGTGGGACCGTGAATGAGGATAGCCGGATGCATGCACTAGACCTAAGGGCTTGTCGGGCGCGTGGAAAGACACCAAGAGACTGAAAACATGACCCAGAACCTGCATAATTCCCGCAATTTCCTTGCTGCTACAGCCGTGGCACAGCCAGCACATGCTGAGCTTTCTGTGCAACTGGGGGAGATTCTCGTTGCGGCAGGCGTGGGTGAAATGCAGCTGCGGATTCTGTCGGAGGCGGGCCCTTGGCGGGCCTGCGAGTACGTGTTCGAGGTAAGCGGCAAGGATCAGGTCGAAACTGTTCGCGCCGGCGTGAAGGCACTGGAGGCAGACGTCTCTGTCTTGCCAGCCGCCAACCGGCGAAAGCGTCTCCTGATCTCCGACATGGATTCAACCATCATTGGCCAGGAATGCCTTGACGAGCTGGCGGATTTTGCCGGCCTCAAGGCTGAGGTCTCGGCGATCACAGAACGCGCGATGCGCGGGGAGCTCGACTTCGAAGGCGCGCTGACGACGCGGGTGGCGATGCTCAAGGGGCTGGAACTGTCAGCACTTGAGGCAGCCTACCGCGAACGCATCACGCTCAATCCCGGTGCGCGCACGCTAACGGCAACGATGAAGGCGCATGGCGCGCATGCACTGCTGGTATCGGGTGGGTTTACTTTCTTCACGTCGCGCGTGGCGGAGGCATCCGGTTTTGATGCCCATCGGGGCAACACGCTGACAGACGATGGCGCCGTCCTTGTTGGCGACGTCGGCAGGCCGATCCTTGGTCGCGAAGCAAAGCTCACCGCCTTGGACGAAGCGGCGGCGGCGCATGACCTCCGGCGAGACGACGTGCTGGCGCTTGGCGACGGCGCGAATGATCTCGACATGATCCGCGCGGCAGGCCTTGGCATTGCCTACCGGGCCAAGCCCATCGTTGCCGAACAGGCTACGGCTGCCATCAACTATACCGACCTTACGGCTGCCCTGTTCTTCCAGGGCTACACGGCAGACGAGTTCGTCGACACCTAGGCGCTATTTGGCAAGCTCGATTGACAGGAACTGGTCGAACCAGCCGGCATCGCCCCGGCGTTTCACGCGCAGGAGCAGGGGCTGGTGCGGGGTGGTCATGGCAGTCTCGACGCGATTGACCGTGTCGGTGACCGTCGAAACCTTGGCGAAGTTCACCTCGACGATTACATCGCCCCGGCTGAGCTTGCCGAAGGCGCGGCCGCGCGCGCTGACACTGGTGACCACGACCCCTTCGACATCCTTGGGAATGCCGAAACGGCGGCGGATGTCATCGTCGATGCTTTGGAGTTCGGCGCCGAGATCATTGCTGCTGGCGGGCATGTCAGGCAGTGCGCTGGCGCCAGCCGGATCATCATCGTCTTCTAGTTCGCCGAGCGTGACCGACACATTGCGCGCCTTGCCGTCTCGAATGATCGACAGTGCCACCGTCTTGCCAATCGGCGCGTCCGAGATCAGGCGCGTCATTTCGCGGACGCTGGCAATCGCCTTGCCGTCGAAGCTGAGCACGAGATCGCCGACTTCCAATTTGGCCTTGTCGGCGGGGCCGTCATTCGTGATGCGTGTGACGATGACGCCGCCCTTGCCCTTGGCCTTGTAGGCCTTGACCAGGGCTGCGTCGGCATCCTGCACATTCACGCCCAGCCACGACCGGCGCACCTTGCCATGTTCGATCAGCTGTTTCGAAATGCGCTTCACCAGATTGGCCGGAACCGAGAAGCCGATACCGACCGAGCCGCCGGTGGGCGAGATGATGGCGGTATTCACGCCGACGACTTCGCCACCGAGATTGAAGAGGGGGCCGCCGGAATTGCCCCGGTTGATAGCGGCATCGGTCTGGATGAAATCATCCGAGCGCCCGGAGTTCAGGTCGCGGTTGCGGGCCGAGATGATACCGGCCGAAACCGATCCGCCAAATCCGAACGGATTGCCGATGGCAATCACCCAGTCGCCGACTTCGGCGCGGTCGCTGTCGGCCAGGTCGACATAGGGCAGCGGTGTCCGGCTGGAAACTTTCAGAACGGCGAGATCGGTATCGCGGTCGCGGCCCACAAGCTTGGCTTCGAGCACGCGGCCATCGGAGAAATTGATCTCGATCTCATCGGCATTGTCGATGACGTGATTGTTGGTGATGATGATCCCGTCGGGACTGATCACGAAGCCTGAGCCGAGCGATCCCTGGCGCTGGAATCCGTCCTCGTCACGACCAAAGAACTCGTTGAAGCGTTCCATGGGCGAGCCTTCCGGAAACGTCGGCAGGCCATTGGGCGCAATCGTCTGCTGGGTCGAAATATTCACGACAGCCGGCATCAGACGTTTGGAAAGGTCGCGAAAGTTCTGCGGCTGCACTTTCTGGTCCAGGCCATCAAGGGGCCGTGACAGGCTGCCCTGGGCTGAAACAGGCAGGGCAAAGGCGGCAATGAAACCGAGGGCGGCGAGTGCCGAAATGCGCATGAGGCAGAACGCTCCTGAGAGTCGAATATTGTACGTTGCCTGTTCAGTATGGCGCTTTGCGCCCTTGTTGCAACAGGTTCAGACGCCTCTGACTGCGAAGACAAGCAAGGCAGCACCGACGACGGCTGATGCCAGTCCGGCAAAGGCCACATCGCGGCTCGACATTTCCGAGAGGCGGACTGCCATGCGCCGCATGAAGTCGGGGGCGATCGCATAGATCGCCCCCTCCACAAAGAACCAGATTCCGGCCGCAGCCAGTATCAAACAGAGTGTCGACACGTATCTTGCGTCCTAGCGGCTGCCGCCATTGGCGCGGGCCGCTTCGATGAACTCGTCGCAGATTCCAAGGCCTTGCGGGCTGACAATTACCTGCGTGCCTTCCTGAATGGACTTGTCACAGGCAATCAGGGCACGCTGGAACCGGAAGAATTCCGGGTCCCTGTTATAGGCATTGGCATAGACTTCCGTCGACTTTGCATCGCCTTCACCACGAATGATCTCGGCCTGCTCGCGAGCCTGGGCTTCGATCACCGTTTTTTCGCGGCTGGCCTGGGCGCGGATCAGGCGGGCCTTTTCCTCGCCCTCGGCGCGGATGCGCTGGGCTTCCTGGAGACGGGCCGACTGCATCCGGCTGTAAACGCCTTGGGCGACTTCCTGAGGCAGGTCAGCCTGGCGGATGCGGACGTCGATAATGTCGATGCCGTCATCGCTCAGCTGCTGGTTCACCTTGATCCGGATCCGGTCCATCAGTTGCGAGCGCTGGCCGGAAATGATTTCTGGCACGGGCACGTCGCCAAGGGCTTCGCGAATGGTCGAGTTGGTGATCTGGTTGAGCTGGCGGGCGGCCGCCGTTTCGGTGCGGAAACGCTGGTAGAATTTCAGCGGGTCCTTGATGCGCCAGCGCACGAAGGCATCGACAGATAGCCGCCGCTGGTCTGATGCCAGCACTTCGATATTCTCGATATCAAGACCGATATTCTTCTTGTCGAGTTTTTCGACCTGCTGGAACAAGGGCAGCTTGAAATAGAGGCCGGCCTGGTCCTGGCCCGGTGCGTTATACACCTGCTTGGGCTCGCCAACCTGCAGCATAAGGGCCTGCTCGTCCTGACGGACTACAAAAAACGAATTCATCATGACCATCAGGAAAATGCCGGTCACGATGATGATTAGCCATCCAAAAGCACGCATTATTATTGCCCTCCGCGGGGTTTGGGCTGGGTTCGTTCCAGCGGCAGGTAGGGAACGGCGCCTGAGTCCTGATCGAGGATCAGCTTGTCGGAGCGTTCCAGCACCCGTTCCATGGTTTCAAGGTACATGCGTTCGCGCGTCACGCGCGGGGCCTTGCGATACTCGGTATAGATCTGCTCGAAGCGTGAGGCTTCACCTTGCGCGTCGGCCAGGACCTGATCGCGATAGGCTTCCGCTTCCTGCAGGATACGCTGGCCGGTACCGCGGGCTTGCGGGACAACTTCATTGGCGAACTGGGTTGCCTGGTTGATATTTGTCTCGGCGTCCTGTTCGGCGACGTTCACGTCGTTGAAGGCCTCGATCACCTGCTTTGGTGGATCCGACCGGTCGATCGTGACGGCCAGGATTTCGATACCGGCGCGGTAATCGTTCAGCAGCGCCTGGACCTGTTTGGCCACTTCCTGCTGCACGACGTCGCGTTCGGTCGTGATCACGCTTTGCAGGCGTGTTTTGCCGACCACTTCGCGCATCACCGATTCGGCAACCTGCTCGACAGCCTCTGAGGGCTGCTTGACGTTGAGGATGAAGTTTTCCGGGTGCTCGGAATCCACTTTCCAGAAGACCGAGAACTGGATGTCGACGATATTCTCGTCCTGCGTCAGCATCAGGCTCTCTTCGAGATTTTTGCCGATCTTGGTTTCCTTGCGATTCTCGACCTCCACCAGAACGTGCTCCTCGATGGGGGCAGGCAGGTGGAAATGCAGGCCGGGGCCGAAATTCGTCTGCCATTTGCCGAAACGGAATACGGCCGCCTGCTGCGTCGGATCGACCATGACCACACTGGTCGAGAGCCAGCCCAGAACGGCAATACCAATCAGAACGACGAAGCCGAGCGGACCGAAATTCGGGCCGCCGCCGCCGCGACGACGTCCGCCGCCACCACCGCCACCGCCTGAACGCTTGCGGAATCGCTCCTGCATGCGCTTCATCTGTTGTTCGAGGTCGCCATTGCCGGAGCCGCCGCCAGGGCGCGTCCAGGGCGAGCCGCCCTCCTTACTGGACTCATCGTCCGATCCGCCGCCCCATGGGCCGCTGGATTTAGTCTTGTCATCCCAGGGCATAGCCCCTCCTGTTTTGCTTTGTAGGCTTCTATATAGGTCTTTGAGTGATATGTGCATGCCTCTTTCAGGGCATCAAGGACGCAGGGGTCTCTACGAGTGTTTGGTTCAAAGGAAAAATCCCGCCGGAAACTGGCCGGTCAGGTCCGTGATGCGCTTGGCGCACCGGATTGGCTGGAGTCGGTCGACGTGGATGAAACGGGCCGGGTTATCCTCGTGTTGCTGGCCGATCCAACCGATACGGCGGGAGCTGAGGCACGCCGGATCGAAGCCGAAGGACGGGCTGAACTTGTCGCTGGCGTACATGCCGTAACGAGTATTCTGACAGCGCAGAAGGCACTGCCAAAAGTGAAGCTGGAGCCGGCCCCGCGCCGGGTATCAAAGGGTGCGCGCCTCTCGGATGAGGCGATGCAACAAGGCGCGCCGACACAGGCTTCCGCCATTCCGCCCATTCCCGGGATAGCGCGCATCCTGGTGGTGGCGAGCGCCAAGGGCGGGGTCGGCAAGTCGACCGTTGCGGTGAACCTTGCTGCGGCCATGGCCAGGACGGGCATGAAAGTCGGCCTGCTCGATGCCGATGTCTATGGACCGTCGATCCCCACCATGCTGGGCATGCAGGAGGCGCAGCCCGCGACAGCTGAATCGAAGAAACTGGTGCCGGTCAGTGCGCATGGCATGAAGACCCTGTCGATTGGCTACCTGTCGGATCCGGACGCCCCGATGATCTGGCGCGGGCCGATTGTCATGTCGGCAATCACGCAGATGCTGAATGATGCCGAATGGGGCGAACTGGACGTTCTGGTCATCGATACACCGCCCGGTACGGGGGATGCACAGCTGGCGATTGCGCAGCGCGTGCCGGTGACAGCGGCAATCATTGTCACCACGCCGCAGGAAGTCGCTCTCGCGGATGTGCGGCGCGGCGCCGCCATGTTCACCAAGACAGCCGTGCCCGTGCTCGGCATTGTCGAGACGATGAGCTGGTTCGAAGACCCTGCAGGCAATCGCCATCACCTGATGGGCGAGGGCGGCGGTGCGGCGATGGCGCAGGCATTGGGCCTGCCATTGCTGGGCCAGATCCCCATGCTGCAGGCCATACGTGAAGGAGGCGACACCGGGATGCCTGCCGCGCTGGTCGAGGGTGAGCCTGCCCGCATCTTTCACGCATTGGCGCGCACCGTGGCCGTCGGCCTCGATACGCTGGAGACCAAGCCTGCTCCCGAGATCGTCTTCGAGGACTGACGCGGTCAGGCGTTGAAGTTCAGCACGAGGCCCGGTTCCGGCCAGCGGCACTTGACCAATTGGCCCGTGCTGGACAGCGTCAGGTAGGCGTCCTTCATGTCGTCTCCGCCAAACGCGATATTGGTGACTAGCATGTCAGGGAAGGCCGTGTGGCTGAAATCGCCCTGCGGCGTGATCGTGGTGATGCCGCCATTCAGGATTGTGGCGACGCAGACATTGCCGGCCGCCGTCATGGCGAGACTGTCAAAATATTGCAGGCCCGGCATCGTCGCAACGACACGGCCGCCATTGAAGGGCGAGGCGGGCTTGATTTCGCCGGGCGCGGCCAGGTCGAAGGCCCACATGCGACCGGTCATCGTGTCGGCCATGAACACCGTCTGTTCATCCGGCGAGAGGCCGACGCCATTGGGTGAGGAATAATGGAAATCGAGTTCCTTCGCCTCGGACGCACCCTTGGCGAGGAAAAACAGGCCGCCGAAATCGCGGTGGCGCGAATAGGTCTTGCCGTGGTCGGTGAAATAGAGGTTCCCGGCCTTGTCGAAGACAAGGTCATTGGGGCCTTTCAGCGGATGGCCGTCGACCGTGTCGAGCACGCGCTCGACCTTGCCGGTTGAAAGGTCGATCCGCTCGATCCGTCCACCGGAATAGTCATCCGGGCAATTGCCGGGGATCAGCAGGCCATCGACTTCGTGATAGAGGAAACCGCCATTATTACAGCACCATAGTGCGCCGTCGGGGCCGATGGCGAGGCCGTTGGGGCCGCCGCCTGGGGTCGCAATGGTTTCGGATTTTCCACCGCCCCAGTGGCGTGAGATGGCACCCTTCTGGATTTCGACGATGATGATGCTGCCGTCGGACATGACGACGGGGCCTTCGGGAAAGCCGAGTCCGCTGGCCAAGAGTTCGAAATCCATGCGCGTTCCTCCTTGTTTTGGAGGCACATTAGGTGCGCCGCAGGGTACCGGCAACGGGTTCCGCGAGGGGAGCGAAAGGGGGCGGTAAGGGTGTGGGAAGGGGGTCGGGCGGGTATCAGGCGTCCGCGTTGGCCGGACTGGAAGCGTGGACCCGTTCGAGCTTGCGGATGGTGAAGGCGTGGTCGTTGCCTTTGCTGATCTCGAAATGCTCGGCAGTCTCTTCGTGCCATTCAGATTCAGCGAGCACCGGGAAATGAGCGTCGCCTTCCGGAGCCGCATCGACTTCGGTGACATAGACAAGGTCTGCCAGCGGCAGGGCGAGCTGGTAGATCGCTTCGCCGCCGATCACGAAGACTTCGCGCTTGCCTTCACGTGCGGCGATGGCCTTGGCCGCGTTCACGGCGGGTGAAAAGCTGGAATAGACCCGCGCGCCGGGCGCGTCATAGGTCCAGTCGCGGGTCATCACGATATTCTCGCGGTCAGGCAAAGGACGTTTCGGGAGGCTCTCCCAGGTCTTTCGACCCATGATGACCGGATTTCCCAATGTGACTTTCTTGAAAAACATCAGGTCGCTCTTCAGGCGCCATGGCAATTGCCCGGCCGCGCCGATCACATTGTTGCGGCCGCGGGCCACGATGAGACTGAGTTTTACGTCACTATGCATGGTGGGACGGGCAACCCTTCTGGAAGTTCGTTGTCACGCGGCGTTTCTGCCTAGCCTTGTTAAGCATGTGGAACACATTGTTTTGGGGTCGAAGCAACCGGATTTGTCAGCTATGCGTGACGAACCGCAACATGGGGTTCAGGCGTGATCAATTCGTTTATATCAATCATTTCCAACGGTAATCCCGGTCAGTTCGTTCAGGTAGTGGTTGCGCTGGCGCTGACATTCACCGCGATTTACATGCTCAAGGGACGTGCCTGGGCCTTGATGTATGTCGCTTTGATACCTTTTTTGAACTGGTCGTTCGGCGTGATTCCGGAATTCCAGATTGTCGAGAAAAGCGCCACATGGACCCAGGGGATTTCACTGCACCCGATGACAATGGTGACCGGCATGGTGTTCGTGATCCGCGACTTCGTGCAGCGCGAAATGGGCCACCGCGTGCTGGCTGTCATGGCGATGGCCGTGGCCTGGTCCTTCTATTATGCTTGGCCGGTCATCGCGCTGGCGAGCGGCATTGCCTTTGCGATTTCCGAAGGCGTCGACTGGCTGATGTTCACGTTCACGAAGTACCGGCTGTCGACGCGGATCCTGTTGTCGAGTGCGTTTGCAGCGCCTGTTGACACGACCGTGTTCCTATATGGCGCTGACCTGGCCAAGCAGATCGAGTTCGGCGCCGAGCCCGGCAATTCCCTGCATGTCGCCAACTGGATCGTGTTCGTGATCGGCAAGATGGTGGGCGCCGTGATTGTGTCGACGATCATCCGGCGACGGGAAGACCTCGGCCTGGTGGACCCGGCCGAGGCCTGAACCGTCAGGCGGCGTCCTGGTCGAGAAGGCCCATCCGGCATTTCATGCCTGCGAGGCCCGCGCCGACCAGGGGAGCGACGAGGAACAGCCAGAGCTGTGACATGGCCGGTCCGCCGGCAAACAGCGCCGGACCGAAACTGCGCGCCGGATTGACGGATACGCCGGTCACCTGGATGCCGACGATGTGGATTGCGGTCAGCGTCAGGCCAATCGACAGGCCTGCCATGGCAGTCGGGGCGCCCGTCTGCGTCGACCCGAGGATCACCACCAGGAACAGGAAGGTTGCAACAATCTCAAAAACGATTGCTGCTGCCAGGCTGTATTCGCCGAGATAACCGGGACCCCAGCCGTTCTGGCCAAGGCCGTTGATGGCGACGTCATAGTCAGCCTTGCCGCTGGCAATGAGGAAGAGGATGCCGGCACCGATCGTGGCGCCGATGAATTGCGCGACCCAATAGGTCAGCATCGTCTTGCCATCCATGCGCCCGGCGATGAAGGCGCCGAAGCTGACGGCCGGATTGACGTGGCATCCCGAGATCGGGCCGATGCCATAGGCCATTGCCACGATGGCAAGACCAAAGGCGAAAGCGATGCCGAGTTGTCCGACTTGCTCTCCGGCAAGTACGGCGGCGCCACAGCCGAACAGGACAAGGGTGAGTGTGCCGACAAGCTCGGCGGCAAAGATTTTCATGGTTTTCCCTCCCAGAAAATGACGGCTGCATGCCGTTGGGGAAGAAATTTGCGCCAGTTCGGCGCTTTGAGCAATTGACACGCAGGGCCCGGGCGATAAAAGAAGGAGACGTTATTCTATAACATTAACAGGTTTCCTCCCATGAAATACCTGCTTGCTGCTGCGGCTGTCGCGCCGCTTGTCGCCGGAATGGCGACTGCCCAAGACCACGCCGAGGACGAAGTTCGCATTGAGCAAACCGTCATCGTCACCCTGCCCGGACCGCAACGGACGGCAGGCGAACTGGTCAGCAATGTGGCTGCGCTCGACCGCAAGGAGATTGTCGAGGCCCTCGCCTCGACTCTGGGCGACACGCTGGATCGCCAACCCGGTGTCGCGTCCACCGCGTTCGGGCAGGGCGCGAGCCGGCCTGTCCTGCGCGGCCTCGGCGCCGAGCGTGTCCAGGTCCTGACCAATGGAATCGGTGTGATCGATGTGTCCGCCGCGAGCCCTGATCACCAGGTGGCCGCTGACGGCATCGATGCGCAAAAGGTCGAAATACTGCGCGGTCCGGCGGCCCTGGTTTATGGCGGACAGGCCATTGGCGGCGTGGTCAACGTGATTGACGGCCTGATCATGGAAGACCTGCCGAAAAGAGCATTTGCCGGCGAAGCCTATGCCGCAACCAACAGTGTCAATGACGGCACCGAGGGCGGCGCGCGGGTTCAGGCGGTTAACGGACCGGTCGTGGCCACGCTGACCGCGTCGACACGCGACTTCGGCAATTACGACATTCCGGTGCCGGCCGAGTCCGGGCGGTCGCGAGCGCTGACAGGTGATCCGGCCGGACCGGACGGCGAGTTGCCGAATTCGTTCGTGCAGACCCAATCCGTCGCAGGCGGCCTGTCCTGGATCGGCGAGACGGGATTTCTCGGCGCTGCCGTGCGCCAGCAGGGTTCCCAGTACGGGCTGCCGCTCGAAGAGACCGCCTTCATCGATCTCACGCAGACTCGCTACGACATTCGCGGCGGGCTGAACGTGGACAATGGTTTCCTCACGAAAGTCACAGCTGCCGGTTCGGTGGCCGATTATGAGCATACCGAGTTCGAGGCCCCCGGAGAGCCCGGTACCATCTTCAAGACCAATGGCTTTGAAGGGCGCATCGAAGCCGGGCACGTTTTGGGCCCGCTGGAAGGCGAGGCGGGTATCCAATATGCTGACAGTTCGCTCGACGCGATTGGCGACGAAGCATTCATCTCGCCGACTGACACGACGAGTTTCGGTGTCTTCCTCTACGAGACCCAGGACTTCGACACTGGCCTTGGTATCGAGGGCGGTATTCGCGCAGAGCGGGTCGACCTCGACAATGAGGTCGCCGGCAAGGCGCGTTTCGACCTGATCAGCGCGTCAGCCGGCATTCACCAACACTGGGCATCCGGTTGGTTCCTCGGGGCACAGGCGTCCTGGGCCGAGCGCGCGCCGAACCAGAGCGAGCTGTTTGCCGACGGGCCACACCTCGCCACGGAACAATACGAAGTGGGCGACAGGACGCTCGGCAAGGAACGCGGCCTGAACCTCGAAGGCAGCGCACGTTGGGAGAGCGATATCGCAAGCTTCGGCGTCACCGTCTTCCTCACAGACTTTGCCGACTTCATCTATCTTGCCCCGACAGGCGCCGTACTGGACGACCTGCCTGTGTTCAATTTCGAGCAGCAGGACGCGCGCTTCACGGGCGGCGAAGTCTTTGCCGAATACCAATGGCTGGAAGGCCCGTTCCGGGCAGACTGGAAATTCGACGCCGGGCTGGATCTTGTGACCGCCGAATTCGATGACGGCAGCGACGTGCCGTATGTGCCGCCCGTAACGCTGAATGCCGGGGCCGAAGCCGACTGGGGCGCCCTTGCGCTGGGTGTGAAATTGACCTGGGCCGGCGATCAGGATTCCCCCGGCACGGCCCTGCTGCCGACCGACGGCTATGTCACCGCCGACGTGCATGCCGATCTCGATATTGCGCGCTATGGAGCGGGCCGCGAGGGCACGAAATTGTTTATCGAGGCACGGAATATCGGTGACGCGGAAGTGCGCGCGGCGACGTCTGTCCTGAAGGACCGTGTGCCGATGCCCGGATGCAACATCCGTGCGGGCATCCGTTTCCTTTTCTAGGCGGGGCTAGACCGCGACCGGTGCCTTGATATGGGCATGGGGCGTGTAGTTCTCGACCTTGAAGTCTCCATACTCCCAGCCGAACAGGTCTGTCTTGTCAGGGTTCAAGGTGATGGAGGGCAGGGGACGCGGCTCCCGGCTGAGCTGCAGTTTCGCCTGCTCGACATGGTTCAGGTAGAGGTGCGCATCCCCGAACGTGTGGACGAACTCCCCGGCCTCAAGGCCGGTTGCGCGCGCCATCATCAGCGTTAACAGGGCATAGGATGCGATGTTGAACGGTACGCCGAGGAAGATGTCGGCCGAACGCTGGTATAGCTGGCAGTTCAGCTTGCCGTCCATGACATTGAACTGGAACAGGCAGTGGCAGGGTGGCAGGGCCATGTCATTCACGTCGGCCGGATTCCAGGCCGAAACGATCAGGCGGCGGGAGTTCGGATTGGTGCGGATTTCATCAAGGACCCACTGGATCTGGTCGATCACACGGCCATCCGGCGCAGCCCAGCTGCGCCACTGCTTGCCATAAACAGGCCCGAGATCGCCGTTCTCATCGGCCCAGTCATCCCAGATCGAGACGCCGTTATCCTTAAGATAGCGGATATTCGTGTCGCCCTTCAGAAACCAAAGCAGTTCGATGATGATCGAGCGCAGGTGGAGTTTCTTGGTCGTAACCATGGGAAACCCGTCTGCGAGATCAAAGCGAATCTGGCGGCCAAACACGGCCTTTGTGCCGGTTCCAGTGCGATCTGACCGCTCGGAACCATGTTCCAGAATGTCTGACAGGAGGTCGAGATACTGTCTCATGCGGGCCTCGTTTGCGCGATTCGTTAGCCAGAATCATTAACACGATCTTGCAGGAGATAACCAATTTTCCGCGCAGGCCCGAACCAAATTGAATGAATCTTATGAAATATATGGTGCTTGTATCTACGACCAATCCAGAGGGGGGGAGGTACAGCACGATGAAAAATCTTGTCCAAGGCCTGACCAGTCGCTGGCGTACCGATACGCGGGGCAATGCCGCGATCATCTTTGCGCTGTCCGTTATTCCGATCCTCTCGATCGTCGGCGTTGCCGTCGACACGCAGATGACCCTGACCCAGAAAAACAAGGTCCAGGCCGTCGTCGACAGCGCAGTGATCTTCGGCGCGCGCGCCATGCAGGAAGGCGCAAGCCGCGAGGAAGTCGCCAAGGACGTCAATGCCTACGTGAAGGCCCTGCTGAAACAGCAAAGTGCCTCGCTCGACTGCGCGGGTATCTCCCTCGAATACGAGGACGATTCCCAGGATATCAATGCATCGATCTTTTGCTCGCAGCCTACAACGCTGTCGAACCTCTTTGGCCAGAGCAAAATGGACTTTCGCGTCGGGTCCGGTTCGACCTATGGCATCGGCAAGGTTGAAGTTGCCTTCGTGTTCGACGTCTCGGGTTCGATGGGTAATAGCGGCAAGATGGACGACCTGAAGGTCGCGGCTCTTGAGGCTGTCGAGACATTGCTGCCGCCAGCGTACGATACTGCCAAGTCGGATGACGTGCGTCTTGCGATGACGAGCTATGACACAATGGTCAATGCGGGTGGTTATTTCAAAGCCGTCACGAATGAAAACAAGACGCGAACCTACACCGCCACCTACGACAAGGAGACGAATGTCTGCCTCAGGTGGCGTCGTGGCAGGTGCAGGGAATACGAAACGGTTCCGGCGCTGACCACCAAGACGATCACGAATACGTGCGTCAAGGAACGCGTTGGTTCGCATGCGTTCACGGACGAGGATCCAGGCCCGGGCGCATGGCTCGAAGCTGCCGAAGCGTATTATGACAGGTCCAGAGACCGCTGGACGGAGGAAACCTGCAACAATATCGGCCCGCTTCCGTTGACGGACAATCGGGGAAACCTGAGGGCTTATATCGCCCGATTGAACGATTTCCGCAGCACGGCCGGCCATATGGGTGTGGCCTGGGGCTGGTACCTGATCGATCCCAAATGGGATAGCGTCTGGCCGTCTGCGTCCAAGCCGTTGCCCTATGACGAGCCCGACGCGGCCAAGGCGATCATCATGATGACGGATGGTGAGTTCAACTCTTATTTCTCGAGCGGACAGGGCAATTCGTTCGATCAGGCCAAGAAGCTCTGCGATGCCGCAAAGCTCGAGCACATCGTCATCTATACGGTGGCGTTCCAGGCGCCGGCACAAGGTCAGGAAATCCTGAATTATTGCGCCACGAGTGCCGACCACGCTTTCAGTCCGGAAGATGGCCAGCAGCTGAAGGACGCCTACCTGATGATCGCCCAATCGATCTCTGATCTTCGGATCACGTACTAGAGCGGCGGAGATCGAGGTGAATCCCATGACATACATTTATTGGCATAGCGTTTTGTTCTGAACTGGAGACAAAGTTGAAGCGCGCTGTTGTGAATTTCTGTTCTATTCGTTGGCGTGCCGATACTGGCGGCAATATCGCCATCATCTTTGCCCTGGCGCTCATCCCGATCCTGGCGATCGTGGGTGTGGCCATCGACACCCAGATGACACTGACCCAGAAGAACAAGGTCCAGGCCGTCATCGACAGTGCGGTGATCTTCGGCGCACGCGCCATGCAGGAAGGCTCAAGCCGCGAAGACGTCGCAAAAGATGTCGACGCCTATGTGTCGGCCCTGCTGAAGCAACAGAGCGCAAGCCTCGATTGCACGAGCGTCGCGCTCGAATACAAGGATGACGCACAGGATATCAATGCGTCGATCTTCTGTTCCCAGCCGACCACATTGTCGAACGTGATCGGCCAGCGGAAGATGGACTTCCGGGTTCGTTCCGGATCGACTTACGGTATCGGCAAGGTCGATGTGGCCTTCGTGTTCGACGTCTCGGGCTCGATGGGAAATAATGGCAAGATGGCCGACCTGAAGATCGCGGCCAAGGACGCCATCGATGCGCTGCTGCCGGCGACATACGATACGGCGAAGCTGGACGACGTTCGGCTCGCCATGACCTCTTATGACACGATGGTCAATGCCGGCAGCTACTTCAAGGCTGTGACGAACAAGAACGTCACGCGCTCCTATACCGTCAATTACAACAAGACGACGAAAGTCTGTATTGCCTACAAGAGCAATGGGCAGTGCAAGACGTACAAGGACGTCGTGACCCCCATGGTCGCGACGAAAACGATCACCAACAAGTGCGTGAAGGAGCGCATCGGTGCAAATGCATTCACGGATGCTGCGCCGGGCGCGAATGCGTGGATCGAGGCGGCTGAGGCCAAGTTCAACACGTCGACCGAGAAGTGGAGCGAAGAAACCTGCAACAGTATCGGGCCGCTTCCGCTGACTGACAGTCGGTCAGACCTGAAGGCCTATGTGAACGGCCTGAACGATTTTGGCGGCACGGCCGGGCACATGGGTGTTGCCTGGGGCTGGTACCTGATCGATCCGAAGTGGGAAAACATCTGGCCGACGGCGTCCAGGCCCCTGGACTATGACGAACCGGATTCCGCCAAGGCCCTGATCATGATGACGGACGGCGAGTTCAACTCGTACTTCTCAAGCGGCCAGGGAGATTCGTTTGCGCAGGCCAAGGCAATCTGCGATGCCGCAAAGGCCGAGCATGTCGTCATCTACACGGTCGCTTTCCAGGCCCCCAAGGAAGGCCAGGACATCCTGAACTATTGTGCCACGAGTGCGGGCCACGCGTTCAAGCCGGAAAATGGCCAGCAATTGAAGGACGCTTACAAGCTGATCGCCAAGTCCATCTCCGACCTGCGGATCACCTATTAGAGAAATGGCTCCCCCGGTTCGCTGACAACACGCTGCTGCCTGGTTAATCGGGTCTTGCTGCAATCTGGCGAACTGGGGAAGCCGATCTAACGGTGCAAAAAGCAATGTCGTTCATCCTCGTATCCAGGACCCACCCGAAGGACCGTTGACGAGGCGAATATCATGCCCAGTAGCTCAAACGACGCAATTGTCGGCCGCTATGGCACGGACAAGCGCGGGAATGTTGCGGTCGTCGCAGCTATCGCCATCCTGCCAATCCTGGCCATTGCGGGCATTGCGATCGATGTGCAGGCGACGCTGACCGAAAAGAACAAGGTACAGGCTGTCATCGACAGCGCGGTGATCGCAGGTTCCAAGGCGATGCAGGCCGGCAGTTCGCAGGAGCAGATCAGAACGCTCGTGCATGATTATGTCGAGGCGCTTGTGAGTGTGCAGGGCGGTGGCCTGAGTTGTGCGGACCCGGAACTCACTTTCCTGGACGGGACGCAAGACATCGAGGCGGAGATCCGCTGTGCGCAGGCGACGACGTTGACCCAGTTGCTGCATCGCGACAAACTGTATTTCCAGGTCCGGTCCGGCACGACCTATGGTATCGGCAATGTCGATGTGGCGTTCATTTTCGACGTCTCCGGATCAATGAATTCCGACAACCGGCTGGACAATCTCAAGACATCGGCAAAAATCGCGTTTGACGAATTGCTGCCCGATGGCCGCGAACTCGACGGCACGATCCGGGTTGCCCTGACCACATACAATACGAACGTCAATGCGGGGGACTATTTCGACGACGTGACACGAAAGATCACGCTGGGCACCGACGCGGCGTCTGGCAGCAATTCGGCGGAAAGCCGGTACAATAACTATAACAACCGGGTACTGATAGACCAGTCCACCGGCAAGCGGTTCTTCTATTACGAACAGGCCAATTGCAGCTCGAACTGCTACTACAGCAGCAACTGGACCATCACGCCGAAGCGGCGCTGGTTCGAGACGAATATCGGCGACAATACCTGCGTTTCCGAGAGAGTCGGCGCGAATGCGTTCACCGATGAGGCGGGCGGAACGGGCGCCGAGGATTCCATGATTGCGGGCAACCCGCTGTGGAACTGGAACACGAGCAACAATAACAAGAAGAATGGCGCCTATGAAATCGAGTATGGTGGCGCCAACTCGTCCAAGGGCGCCTTCGACGTGTCGCCGACCAAGTGCGAAAACTCCTCGCCACTTCCGCTCACTGAAAACAAGGCGGCGCTGAAGGCATATGTTGACGACCTGCACGCGGGCGGAGGCACCGCTGGGCATCTCGGCATTGCATGGGGCTGGTACCTGATCTCGCCCAACTGGAATTCGCTCTGGCCGACGGCTTCACATCCGTGGCCATGGGACGAGCCGGACACGGCCAAGGCGATCATCCTGATGACGGACGGCGAGTTCAACCGGACCCACCCGTCCATTTCCGAAAGCTCGATCGAGCTGGCAATGGAATTCTGTGACGCGATGAAAGAACAGCCGTACAATGTGCAGATCTATACGGTCGGCTTCCAGGTTCCGGGTAATGTCGCGACGACACCGGGCGGAGAGACAATCCTGGACTATTGCGCGACCGATGCAGGCCACGCGTTCACGCCGTCCAATGGCGAGGAGCTGACGGACGCGTATACGGCAATCGCTCAATCGATCTCTGATTTGCGCATCACGCGCTAGGATCGCCCGCCGATGGGCATGGCCATGAGGCTGAAACCGATGAACATAGGCAAGATATTCAAAACCTGGCGCCTGTCGCAGCGCGGCAATGTTGCCATCATGTGTGCCCTGTTCGTGCCAGCGGTGCTGGCGCTGGGTGGTGTGGCCGTCGATTTCCAGTACACGGTCCGGCAGAAGAACAAGGTCCAGTACGCGCTCGATTCAGCCGTGCTGGCCGGCGCGTTGTTGCGCCAGGGCGGTGGCACAGAAGAAGCCGTCAGGGAGGACGTCAAGCGCTACACGGCGGCGCTTGTCGAAGAGCAGGGCGGACAGATCGTCTGCTCTCCCGTGACGGTGTCGTTCAATCCGGACAACAAGGACATTCACGGCGTGATCTCCTGCGACCAGCCGACCTTCATTTCCGACCTGATGGGGTTCGAAAAGATCTCTTTCGGCGTTGCGTCGACATCGACCTATGCCATTGGCAAGGCGGACGTAGCCTTCGTGTTCGACGTGTCCGGTTCAATGAACAGCCAGAACAGGCTCAGCCTGCTGAAGTCGGCCGCCGAAGTGGCCTTCGATGAATTGCTGCCCGATGATGCGCCCGATACGGGTTCGGTGCGCCTGGCGATCACCACCTACAATAACGCCGTGAACGCTGGCGCCTATTTCGACAGTGTCACGCGGCTCCAGAACTCTTGCGGCTGAAGGTTCCAATTCGGCAGCGCAAAGCAACTACGACACCTATAACGGCGCACGCATGATCGACGCGGCCACGGGCAAACGGTTCTTCTACTATGAGCAGGAAAACTGCCCGGGCGGGAATTGTACCGGCGACTGGAACGCTGCCCGCCGTCCTATCGAGAACGCGAACATTGCCGACACGTGCGTTTATGAGCGCACGGGCGGCGATGCGGCGACCGATGCCGCGCCTGGGTCTCTCCGCTGGATTGGCGCAGGTAATCCGCGCTGGAACTGGTCGACCGGAAATTACAACAAGCGCAACGGCCAGCAGGAAATCGAATCCGGCGGTGGGAATTCGTCCAAGGGCGCCTACAACATGAGTTATGCGGGCTGTCGCGCCTCCGGGCCCGTGCCGCTCACCGACGACAAGGCGGCCCTCAAGGCCCACGTGCAGGCCCTCACAGCCAATGGCGGCACAGCCGGCCATATCGGCCTCGCCTGGGGCTGGTACCTTGTCTCACCCAACTGGTCGGCGATCTGGCCGACAGCGTCCGAGCCGCTGCCCTACAATACCAAACAGGTCGTCAAGGCCGTCATCCTGATGACGGACGGCGACTTCAACACCAACCACCCCACGGCGACAAAGAGCTCTTTCCGTCAGGCGCAAGACCTGTGTGACACGATGAAAGCGTCACCGTCGAAGATCCAAGTCTATACAGTTGGCTTCCAGGTGCCCAGCAGCGTGCAGAAGACAGGCGATGGGCGGACCATTCTTGAGTATTGCGCGACAAGCCCGGCCTATGCGTTCAGTGCGGCGAACGGCGACGAGCTGACTGCTGCTTATCAGTCGATCGCGCGGTCGATCACGCAATTGCGGATCAAGCAGTAGGGCCAGCCTGGCGCGCGGGTGCGGGCACCAGTGGATACGACATGGCGACGTCGCAGCGTTCATACCGCTTGCCGTGGGAATCCAGAATGTCCGGGTCATGCGTGAAGCCGAACTTCTCGTAGAGGTGGATGGCCGCCGCGCACTTGCGGTTGGTCAGCAGGTAAAGGCTGTCCATTTCCATCTGCCGCGCGCGCTCGAGGGCGGCGGCGAGCAGGAACTCGCCTGACTTGCGCCCGCGGGCGGACTTGAGGACGCCCATCTTGGTCAGTTCGAAACGGCCATCGCCCATCGGCATCAGCGCGCAGGTGCCGACAATGCCGAGACCGCCGGTCGAGACGAACAGGACCGCGCCGCCCTTGTCCACGATCAGTTCGCGTGGATTGGACAGGATGTTCCGGTCATTGTCTTCCAGCACGAACATCTCGGAAATCCATTCCTCGTTGATCCGGTAGAAGGTGTCGGCAAGACTGTCGGTATATTCCACGATGGCATGTCCGTCGGCGGCCCGCTCTGACAGGGATTTGGTGTCGAAGGCGGCTTCGAGCCGGTCGATCTGCGCCAGCAGGTCGGTATCGGGACCTGCGGCGAGTTCCTCCGCTGCCCGGGCGACATGCGGCCAGACATCCTGTTTCATGCGGGCGACGGCGTCGCCCCCGGCCGGGGTCAACGATATGGATTTCTGGCGTCGGTCGGTGTCCGACACGGTTGTCTCGGCAAGGCCGAGATCGACCAGGCCGACCAGGCTGCGCGTGACGGCGGGCTGGCTGACGCCCAGCGCGGATACCGCTTCGCTGACCGTCAACGGCCCATACCGGTCGAGGGCCGCGAGCAGGGGGAAGTGGCTCGGCTGGGTAACAAAGCAATTCTGTTCGAAAATCAGTGATGCGTCTGCCTGCAGCCGTTCGGCCAGCCGTTTCAGGCGGCTTCCCAGGGCGAGGTATCCAAGGTCTTGCAATATGTCGGGCATGACGCACCCCCCCCAATATACATAACATGCTATGTATATTGGTTTGCCTGTCAATATGATTGTGGGAAAATTCCCGCGCGCGGCGTAAAGGCCTTTAATCGGGAGCGCATGTCACCTATATAGAACCTGTCTTCGGACTATGGCGATAAACGCGCGTGTAATAAGCGGTTCGGACCCGGGGGCGGTACCCGGCGGCTCCACCAAAAGCAGGTTCAGGCGTTTCACCTTCGCCTGTTTCTGACGGGGCCGAAATAGGATCGACGGACGTGTAAAGACGATGCCTTCGCCGGATTGGGCCCCCTCAGAAGCCCAAATCAACATAGTTGCAAATGACAACTTTGCTGAAGGTGAACTGCTCGCAGCGTAAGCTGTGCGCGGATTACCGCTTTAACTCCTAGGGATTCAGCTCCCTAGGCGGGGCCCGGAGGCGCCTGGCAACAGAAGCCTCCACTTTTCTCCTATTTGCGGTAATCGAGCGGCGGGTCCCGGTCGCCCAGCAGCGATGTGTATTCGTAATCCTCGCCGCGTGCCGCGTCGAATTCGGCGCGGGCTGCCTTGCGCAATTTCGGGTTCTCGTAAAGCTCGATAGCGGCGAGCGTCAGCGTCTTGGCCGCCACCTGCGCGCCCTTGTAGCCGATCGACATGCCGCTGGCGGCAACGGCCTGCCAGCTATGGGCGGCGGTGCCGGGCACCCATGTTGCCGCGCGCAGGCCGACGGTCGGCACGGCGAAGGACACATCACCCACATCCGTTGAGCCATAACCAAGCGAGACTTCGAAAGGCTGCACCTCTTTCTCGCTGCCCAGGGGCAGGTCGGGTTTGGCGAAGCTCTTGTAGATTTCCTCAGCGAAGGCTTTTTCTTCGGCATTGTAGTCCACGCCGCCGACCTGTCGCAGCTTGGCATCCATCATCTTGGCGAGCGTTTCGTTGACCAGAAGCGGATTGTTGCCGTGGATCACTTCCCATTCGACACGCGTACCTGTGCCCATCGCCGCGCCGCGCGCCGCGTCTTCCATACGTGCCCATATTTCCTTCACGCCCTCGGCGCTCGGGTGGCGCGCATAGTAGAAGACTTCAGCAAAGTCCGGCACCACGTTCGGGGCGACGCCGCCCGATGTAATGACATAGTGGATGCGTGCATCCTGCGGCACGTGTTCGTGCATCATGTTGACCATGTAGTTGAACGATTCCACGCCATCGAGGGCCGAGCGCCCGCGTTCCGGGGCCCCGGCTGCATGGGCCGATACGCCATAGAAGCGGAACTTGGCCGAGCGGTTGGCGAGCGAGGTTTGCGCGGCGGCGGAATTCTGGTCGTCGCCATGCCAGTGCAAGGCGATATCGACATCGTCGAACAGGCCCTCGCGCACCATGTAGACCTTGCCGCTGCCCCCTTCTTCAGCGGGCGTGCCGTACAGCCGGATCGTGCCCGGCGTACCGGTCTGTTCCAGCCAGTCGCGGATGGCCAGCGCGGCACCGACAGAGCCCGCGCCGAACAGGTTGTGGCCGCAGGCATGACCCGCAGTTTTGCCGTCGATGGGGGAGCGGCTGGCGCTGGCGTCCTGATTGATGCCCGGCAGGGCATCGAATTCGGCGAGCACGGCAATTACCGGGCCGCCCGAGCCATAGCTGGCGATGAAGGCCGTGGGGATGCCGGCAACACCGGCTTCCACCGTAAAGCCTGCCTCGCTCAGCTTGGACTGCAGCAGGCCGGAGGATTTTTCTTCCTGGTAACCGACCTCGGCCCAGTCCCAGATCTGCTGTGCCAGGGCGGCGGTGTCGTCATAGCGCGCATCGATACTGTCCAGCACCGCCGTGTCGCTTGGCGTCTGGGCGTGGACGCAGGCGGTGAGGGCGAGGGCGGCGAGACTGGTCGTGATAAGGCGCATGGAAGGTCTCCGGATGGCTGGGGCTTCCCGGAGACTGCATCAAGGTGTCACTGCGAACAAGGCATGCCGCAGGGAGCCGCCGATTGTCAGTCGATCGGCGGCACCGGTTGTGGCGGCGTGTCCGGATCGAGTTCGTGAATTTCCACCGCTCCGCGTCCGAGATGGCTGTGGTTGCGGCTGTAGAGGAAATAGATCGCGAGGCCGACAGTCCCCCAGACAGGCAGGACCATCTTCGCGACCAGGGGCAGGTTGAGGTAGAGGCCCAGGCACCCCGCCGCCGCAATGGGCGCAATGATCCAGACCAGTGGCGTGCGGAACGGCCGGTGCCGGCCAGGGTCGGTCCGCCGCAGGATCATGACGGCGAGCGCCACCATGAAAAAGGCAAACAGCGTGCCCGAGTTGGAAATGTCGGCCAGCTGGCCAACCGGGAAGAACGCACCCGCAATCGCAACGCAGATGCCGGTGAAGATCGTCATCTTCCATGGCGTGCGGTACTTGGGATGGACGTCTGCCAGGCTTTCCGGCAACAGGCCGTCGCGCGCCATGACGAAAAAGATGCGCGTCTGGCCGTAGATCATCATCAGGATTACGGAGGGCAGGGCGATCGAGGCGGCAAGGCCGACAAGGTTGCCGATCAGCGGGAAATTGATCAGCCGCAGCGTCTCGGCGAGGGCTTCCTTGGAACAGACGATGGGCGCTGCGCCCTGCGCCGACAACTCGGCACAGCGATTGGCGAATCCTACGCCGTCCGGCGACAAGACCATGCCGGCCGCATCGCGGACCGGCTGCGCGCCGACGGTTCCGACAACGCCAGCTGCGACGAGCAGGTAGAATATCGTACAGATCGCCAATGAACCGATCAGGCCGATCGGCACATTGCGCTGGGGATTCTTGGTCTCTTCGGCTGCGGTCGATACGGCGTCAAAACCGACATAGGCGAAGAAGATCGATGCTGCTGCACCAATCACGCCCAATCCGTCATGCCCCAGAATTCCCGTCGGCAGGAGGGGCGAAAAATTCTCTCCCTTCAGCAGCGGCAGGCTGAGCGCAATGAATGCCGTCAGTGCCACGACCTTGATGGCCACCAGAACGGCATTGACCGAGGCGCTTTCGCTCGTGCCGAGGACCAGCAGCCAGGTGACGGCGCCAGCGACGATGATGGCGGGCAGGTTGATCACGCCATGGCTGAAATCCACTGTCGGCACGAAACCGCTCAGGCCCCATGCCGGTCCGCTACTCAGGAAATCGGGTAATCCCATCCCGGTCGTATCGTGTATCAATCCCATCACGTAGCCCGACCAGCCGACACAGACGGCAGAGGCGGCAACGGCATATTCAAGGATCAGGGCCCACCCGACCATCCAGGCCAGAAGTTCGCCCAGAACCGCATAGGTATATGTATAAGCCGAGCCTGATACCGGCACCATGGAGGCGAGTTCGGAATAGCAGAGCGCTGCAACGGCGCAGACGAACCCGGCAATCACGAATGAAAACATCATCCCTGGGCCGGCCTTCTGGGCGGCGGCAGCCGTCAGCACGAAAATACCCGTGCCGATAATCGCGCCGATGCCGAGCATGGTCAGCTGGAAGGCACCCAGCGAACGATGAAGCGATTTTTTTTCAGCTGTGGCCAGAATGGCGTCGAGCGATTTCACCCGGTCAAAAATCATGTCTGGAAATCTTTCCGGCGAAATGCCGATCACCAGAGGATAGAGCCAATTTACGGTCGCACAAGAACGATTCTTCTGGCGTCAGCTATACCGGGCTTCCACCTTCGGCCCGGCCTTGCCGCCGGCGACGGTGGACAGGCTCGCTTCGAGGTCTGCCAGATAGGCATCGGCAACATCGGCATGCTTGGGTGACAGCATCAGGTGCAGGCTGGGCGGCTCCTTGGTGACCGATGTGAACCAGCCACGCCGGTAGATTTCGCCATAGATCGCAAAGGCGTGGTGGTCCGGGTGACGGAAGGCCATCAGGCCGAGCATCGGATTGCCGAGCACCTCGAAGCCGAGGCGCTTGACCCCCTCTTCGATCCGCTCGCGCGTGGCGCAAACCAGGCCCTGTTTCTCGCGATAGCCCGCAACGCCGAGCGTGTTCATCACCGCCCATGCGGCAGAGATCGCCCCGCCGGGGCGCGTACCGGCAAGCGTCGGTGTCTTCATCGGCGCGCCGGACCAGCCGGCCATGTCGAAGGGCATGTACTGGTAGAGTTCCTCGGAGCGGAACAGCACGGTCGAGGCGCCCTTGGCGCAATAGCCATACTTGTGCAGGTCGGCGCTCATCGAGTGGACCTGCGGCACCTCGAAATCGAAAGGCGGCACCGGCACGCCGTTCATGCGGGCGAAGGGCGCGAAATAGCCGCCGACGCAGGCATCGACATGCAGCCAGACATTCTTCTTCTCAGCGACTTCGCCGAGCGCGGCAATCGGGTCGATGATGCCGTGCGGAAAGCTCGGCGCCGAGCCGACCATCATGATCGTTGCAGCGTCGCAGGCTGCGCCCATCGCGTCCGGGTCGGCTTCATACGAGCCGTCCGTCTTCAACGGCACGCGGCGGATCTCGATATCCATCAGGTGAGCCGCCTTGTCGAAGGCGAGGTGGGCCGACTGGGCGAGCACGATGTTTGCGCCCTCGCGCGGCATGCCTTTGGCACGGGCATGATCGCGCGCGGTCTTGATCGCCATCGTGATCGAATCGGTGCCGCCCGAGGTCATGGCCCCGGTTGCGCCTTCCGGCCCGTGCAACAGGCCGAGGCCCATGGCGATGACTTCCTTCTCCATCTGCGCCAGGCTCGGGAAGGCGAGGGGGCCGAGCCCGTTCTCGGCCATGTAGAGTCCATAGGCTTCATGCTGGATGCGCGAGATGTCTTCACCGGCATTGAAGACATAGACGGCCGTGCGGCCATCGCGCCAGGCTGCATCGCCGCCCCCGCGCGCAATCATCTCGGCTTTGACCTCGTTCCAGTCGCGTCCCTGATCCGGCATCTGCATCGCCCGTGTCCCTCCCTCGTGACGGCATGTTTTTGCAGCGAGACTATACGCAGGTCGGTGTCATGGCCAGCGTCCGGGACGCAGGCTCCGCGCTGCTTGCACTATTGCAGAACGCGCGTCCCTCACCTCTCCGATGAGGCGACAAGGCGAGGTGTAAAATATTCCTCGCCTGCCGTGCGAAGCCCGTTGCGGGCAGATGGCACCGCGCATAGTGTATGCAAAGATAACCAACAATCACGATTGAGGGCGATACGGCGAACATGACGGACTACATCGGATATGACGCGCTCACCCAGGCTGCCATGCGCGGCGTCGTTCGCGAATCGCTGAAGCGCGCGCTCGCGAATGGCGGACTGCCGGGCGACCACCATTTCTACATCACGTTCCGCACCAAGGCGCCGGGCGTGAAGGTCGCCGACTATCTGATCGAGCGCTTCCCGGAAGACATGACGATTGTCGTGCAGCACCAGTTCTGGGACCTCGAAGTCAACGAGGGCCATTTCGAGATCATCCTGAAATTCTCCGGCGTGCCGCAGCACCTGTTCGTGCCCTATGCCGCCATCACGCGTTTCGTCGATCCGTCCGTGAATTTCGGCCTGACCTTCGAGAACACCAACAAGGACGAGGCCGTCATCGCGCCCGCTGCCGCTTTCGAAGCCCCGGCGCAGGATACTGCTCCCGCCGAAGAAGGCACGGTCGTCAATCTCGACGCCTTCCGGCGCAAATAGGCCGCCGGGATCTTGGCAGAGACAGACAAGCCCCGCATCAGCGACGCTGACATGCTGGCCCGCTTCCAGGGCTCGAAGAAACGGCCGCCCTGTTCCGACACGCTCGGGATGACGCTGGCCGAAGTCGAGCAGGATGCGATGCGCATCCGCATGGATTTCGACGTGCCGCAAATGTTCGCCAATCCCACGGGCGCCGTGCAGGGCGGATTCATTTCCGCCATGCTCGACGAAGCCATGAGCACCTGCGTCATCATCGCGTCGAACGTCACGATGACCGCGCCGACACTGGAAATGAAGACCAGCTTCCTGCGCCGCCTGATGCCGGGCCCGGCCCATGTCGAGGCCCGTATCCTGAAGCTCGGCAGGTCGGCTGCTTTCATGGAAGCCGAATGTTTCGGCCCGAAAGGTGAACTGGTCGCCAAGGCGACGGCCACGGCCATCCCGATGCCGTTCAAGCGGCTGGGCTGACGCAACGGCACCAACGCCAAGTTCGCCAGCTTGTGGTATTCTCCGGAAAACAAGAATTCCAGGAGGAATCAGATGGCAGACGATACCAGCCCGGTGAAAGTGCCCCAGGGCATCATCGAGATTTCGGCTTTCGTACCCGAAGCGCGCAACGATCCCCATACACCGCTTAAGGCGCTTCGCGAGGCCTGCCCGGTCATGCGCGACGAAATGGCGAAGACCTGGTTGCTGACGCGCTATGACGATGTGCGCGGCCTGGTGAACGATCGCAGCCATGTGCGCCTGCCGGTCAAGGCGGAAGAAGGCTCGCTGCCCCGGCGGCTGGTCGATGACGACGATCCGGACGGCCGGCGCACAAGCATCCTCTTCCTCGACGATCCGGACCATGCCCGCATCCGCCAGCCGCTGGCCAAGGCCTTTTATGCCCGCATCAACAAGATGAAGCCGGACATCGAAGCGATCATCGACGACACGATTGCAGCGGCCCCGGCTGAAGGCGCCTTCGACCTGATGGAAGCGATTGCCGTGCCGATCCCGGTCCTCGTGATTGCCCGCATCCTCGGCGTGGACGAGAGCCGGCTCGCTGATTTCCGGCAGTGGTCTGAAGACGTGATCCTCGGCCTCAATCCCATGCGAACGGACGACGAAACCGCGCGCCTGATGAGCGGTGCCGAGGCGCTCGACGCCTACTTTACCGAACTGATGACCGCCCGGCGTGCAGACCCGCGCGACGACCTGATCTCCGACATGGTCCAGTTGCTGGCGAGCGGTGAAGCCGACATGAGCGATGACGAGTTGCGCCTGAACCTGCAGGCCTTGCTCGTCGGCGGCAACCTGACGACGACAGACCTGATCGGCAACGGCGTCTGGCTGTTCCTGAACCATCCGGACCAGCTTGCCGCGCTCAAGGCCAATCCGGCCCTTGGCGGGCAGGCGGTCGAGGAAGTGCTGCGCTACGAGGCGCCGGTGTCGGCCACCTCGCGCATTCTCGCTGAAGACCAGGACGTTGCCGGCTGCCCGATGAAGGCGCGCCAGGCCGTGTTCTGCTCGCTCGCCTCGGCCAATCGCGACGCGGCGACATTCGACGCGCCCGATGCCTTCGACATTACCGTCAAGCGCCCCAGCCATGTTGCCTTTGGCGGCGGCCCGCATATCTGCATCGGCGCACCGCTGGCGCGCATCGAAGCGCGGCGCGTCTACCAGAAACTGTTCGAACGCTATCCGGACATGTCCCTGCCGGCGCAGGACCTGGTCTGGCGTGCGCTGCCTTTCTTCCGTGGTCTGGAGAAGCTGGTGGTGGAAGCCTGAGTCACTTCAGCTGATCACTCTATCGCCTCGGCGCTCAGCCAGATGCCTTCGCGCTCGCCGACGCGGCGCTCGACCAGCAGGCGCGCGACCTGGTGGTCATCCTCGAACACGTTACCGGTCAGGCTGTCGAGCAGGGCCTTGGCCAGGTTGTCGAGGTCCATCCACGGCGCCTCTCCGGTATATTCCATGACAATGTGCACGCTGTAATCGCCATAGCCGGGCCTGAGCGGCGGGAAGTCCTTGCGGAAAAATTCCTTCAGCAGGCCCTTGTAATATTTCGTCTGCGTCGTCAGACCGTGGCAGCGCACTTCCAGCGCGCCCATCTCAGTGATGCGTGCACGCACCTTTCCGGACTGGACCCAATTTTCGTTCAACGCCGCCCCATCCCGCGTTCGGCCATGCGGGCCTCGATGGCTTCCTTGGACTCTTTCAGGCCAAGCCCGGTCGCCGTGCGCAGCAGCTTGATTGCGGCAATCTTCCGGCGCGCATCGATCTCGGCGTCGATTTCCATCCAGCGCGATACGGTCACGCGGTCCAGGGCCCCGGCAATGTCTTCCGGTGTCATCGGTGTCGGCGAAAGCGCGTTGCGCCCCCGGCCGCGCACCATGAAACCCAGGGAAAAGGCAATCGCGAGAGCGAACAGGACGGTCGGGTCGGACAGTTTTTCGATCATGGCGCCATGTTATCGGGCGCCGCCCGCTTTGCCAGCCATTTTGGTGGGGCCGTCACAATTGCGCGGCAAGGTGGGGCGGGGCGACGCGTTTCACGAAATTGACGACCTCATGAAAGTCGACGCTGATCGTGCCCTTGGTGATGATGATCTCCATCCATCCGACGAGGCGCCCGACACTCTGGCCGAGGACAAGGTCTGGCGCCGGGCTGACATGCAGCGCGCGGCCGCCGCGCACCGTGTCGACGCGCAGGCCGACAATATCGTCCCAGGCCAGCAATTGTTCGCGCCCGCCGACACGCATCAGGATGCCGCGCCCGTCGATCACCATTTCCGGCACGGCCGACAGCGCCTGCTGGACGCGCCAGTAGATCAGCAGGGCAAGGCCGGCCAGCGCCATGGCAAGCAGCGTCTTGAGCAACCCGCCCGCCAGCCCGCTGCCGAGTGCGGCTGCCGGCACCCGGACCAGAACGACAATGCCAACCACCATGGCGAGGCCGAGCAGGAACAGCATGATGGACTCGCTGTACCGCTTCCGGTGAATTTCGAGACGTTCGTCCATTCCGCTGGCCACCTTGCCCAGTTCTGCCCGCATGCTAAACCGCGCCCAGCAACAATCCAGCGAATTTCACGGAGCCCCTTTTAATGGCCAAGACCCCCACCCGCACCGAATCCGACACGATGGGCCCTGTTGAGGTCGCGTCCGACCGCTATTGGGGCGCACAGGCCGAACGCAGTCTCGGCAATTTCAAGATCGGTTGGGAGAAACAGCCTGAGCCGATCATCCGCGCGCTCGGCATCGTCAAGAAGGCTGCCGCTGAGGCCAATATGGACCTCGGCAAGCTCGACAAGGAGCTCGGCAAGACCATCGTCGCGGCGGCAGAGGAAGTGATCGCCGGCAAGCTGGACGACCATTTCCCCCTCGTCGTCTGGCAGACGGGCTCGGGCACGCAGTCCAACATGAACGCCAATGAAGTCATCTCGAACCGCGCCATCGAAATGCTGGGCGGCGAAATGGGCGCGAAAAAGCCGGTCCACCCGAACGACCATGTCAACATGAGCCAGTCGTCGAACGATTGCTTCCCGACTGCGATGCACATTGCCGCTGCCGAGGAAGTGACGCACCGCCTGCTGCCTGCGCTGAAGCATCTCCACACCGCGCTTCACACCAAGGCGAAGGCCTGGGCCGACATAATCAAGATCGGTCGCACGCATACGCAGGACGCGACACCCGTCACGCTCGGCCAGGAGTTTTCCGGCTATGCCCAGCAGGTCGAGAACGGCATCGCGCGCATTGAGTCCACATTGCCCATGCTGATGCAGCTGGCGCAGGGTGGCACGGCCGTTGGCACCGGCCTCGCCTCACCGGTCGGCTTTGCCGACAAGGTGGCCGGGAAGATCGCCGCCATCACCGGCCTCGCCTTCACGTCCGCCCCGAACAAGTTCGAGGCACTCGCCGCTCATGACGCGATGGTGTTCACGCATGGTGCGATCAATACGGTGGCGATGAGCTGCTTCAAGATTGCCAATGACATTCGCTTCCTCGGCTCTGGCCCGCGCTCGGGCCTTGGCGAGCTGGCCCTGCCGGAGAATGAGCCCGGCTCGTCCATCATGCCCGGCAAGGTCAACCCGACCCAGTGCGAGGCCCTCACGCAGGTCTGCGCCCATATCCACGGCAACAATGCCGCCATCGGCTTTGCTGGCAGCCAGGGCCATTTCGAGCTCAACGTGTTCAACCCGATGATGGCCTACAACTTCCTCCAGTCGACGCGGCTGCTGGCCGATGCCGCCATCAGCTTCACCGATAATTGCGTGGTCGGCATCGAGCCGCGCCTCGACAATATCAAGCGCGGCCTTGAGAACTCGCTCATGCTGGTCACCCCGCTGAAGGAAAAGTTCGGTTACGACCGCGCCGCCAAGATCGCCAAGACCGCTCACAAGAACGGCACGACCCTGCGTGAAGAAGCCATCAAGGACGGCATCCCGGCAGAAGATTTCGACGCGATCGTGCGACCCGAGAAGATGATCTCGCCGGGGTGAACTTGAAGAGGTTTGGTTGATGGAATTTGGTCCTGCCACGTTTGGTGAGCTCAACGCAGACGATTATGATGCGCTGCATGATCCGGGTACGACTGAAGAGTCGGTTGCCCTGATCGCCGGGCTCGCCGGCGAGGGCCGGATTCTCGAGCTTGCCATCGGCACGGGCCGTGTCGCCTTGCCACTGGTTGAGCGCGGCCATGACATTTCGGGGATCGAAGGCTCTCCGGCCATGGTCGCGAAGCTGCGCGAAAAACCGGGCGGGGCGGACATTCCGGTCGTCATCGGCGACATGGCCGATGTCGGCATTGAGGGGCCGTTCGATTTCGTCTTTCTCGTCTTCAACACGCTGTTCAACCTGACCAGCCAGGCCGATCAGGTGCGATGCTTTCGAAATGTCGCGGACAGGCTGGCGCCGGGCGGCGCTTTCCTTGTCGAGACATTCGTCCCTGACTTCTCCCACTACCATGACAATCAGAGCCTCCGCACCATGCAGGTCGGCTTCAACTCGCTCTGGTTCGAAGCGAAGACGCACGACCCCACCGAGCAGGTGATCGACTATCAACGCGTTCGCATCACGGCGAATGGCACGAGGCTGGTGCCATTGAAGATGCGCTATGCCTGGCCGCAGGAGATCGACCTGATGGCAAACCTGGCCGGACTGGAACGGGAACACCGCTGGGGCGGCTGGCATCGCGAACCGTTCAGCGCCACGAGCGGGATGCATGTTTCCGTCTACCGCAAGCCTTCCTGACGCCGGATGCACTTGTGTTGCTGCCAGCTGTCCGCCAGAACGGCGGGCGTTCAAGGAGGAGACACAGAGTGAGCATGGATTTCAGCAATTTGTTTTCGGTCGAAGGCAAGACGGTCGTCATCACCGGCGGGTCACGCGGCATCGGCGAGATGATCGCGGCGGGCTTTCTCAGCCAGGGCGCCAAGGTCATCATCTCGTCGCGCAAGGCCAAGGCCTGCGAGGAGACAGTCGAGCGGCTGAAGGACCAGTATGGCGGCGAAATCTATGCCATCCCGTCTGACGTGGGCACGATGCTCGGCATCAATCACCTCGCCGACGAGATCGCCAAGCGTGAAGACAAGATCGACGTTCTGGTCAACAATGCCGGTGTGGCCTGGGGCGCAACGCTGGAAGACTTCCCGGAATCCGGCTGGGACAAGGTGATGGACGTCAACGTCAAGGGCGTCTTCTTCCTCACCCAGAAACTGATGCCGCTGCTGCGCAAGTCTGCCAGTGCATCCGACCCCGCCCGGGTCATCAACATCGCCTCGATTGACGGCATGCACACGTCCCCGATGAGCGGTTTTGCCTATGGCACGTCAAAGGCCGCCGTGATCCACCTGACGCGATTCATGGGCGCGCATCTCGCCGGCGAGCACATCCTCGTCAATGGCATTGCCCCGGGCCCGTTCCCGACCTGGATGCTGTCGACCGGCGTCGGCTTCAAGGGCGAGACTGAAGGCGTCGACTGGGACTCGGTCGCCAGCCGCAACCCGTCGGGCCGCGTCGGCGCGCCCAGCGATGTCGCCGGCCTCGCCATCTTCCTGTCGTCAAAGGCATCGGCCTATATCACGGGCCATACCGTGCCGTGCGATGGCGGGATCGTGTCGTCGAGCTAGAGAGACTTGGGTCAGCATCCTTCCGGCAAAAAAAGATAGAGATTGGAAAAATTCCCACTAAGGTAGGGTAGGCGACCTTGGGGGGCATGGCGTTGGAGCAAATCGAATCGTACGCTGGTACGGCGGCGCGTCTTGTTCAGGACAACAGTGGGTTCATCCTGAATGCGCTTGCCATCATAGTCGGTATCTTTTCGGGAATACTCTTGTCACGGTGGGGCCTGGCGGGATTTCGGGAGCGCAATCGCGTAAAGCAGATTGGCCAGTTGACGCGGCAGATCAAGGACAAGGAGCGTGTTTTCAACACGCCAAATCTTCATGCCACCTTGATGGACAGGCAGAGCGTGATCTTTTCATTTTTCACGCTTGTGTCCGCAATGATGGCCTATTTGCGCGAGATTGACTCTTTCAACGATGATCGCCTGCTCGGCACGCCGCTGCCCGACTATTTCACGTGGGTCGCATTCGCGACAGGTGCCATCGCCATGGCCGTGCTCCTGAACAAGTGGGTCTGGTCGAATGTGTTCGTCAATTACGATCAGTGGATCCGGACGCGACGCGACCGGATCGATGCGCTCCAGAAGAAGGGGTTGAGCCGGCGCGCGTCGCTTGAAACGACCGAGACCGAACTGGTGGAAATCGAAAACAGCGAACCTGCCGCGCTGGTCGACCGCAATGACCGGGTCGTTGCGAAGGAGACGGGCCGACCGTCCGGCGATCAGTTCGGGCCGTTCCTGCGAAGCCGGGTTAATATGAGGTTTGTGCTGTCAAAATCGATCAACGACGAGATGGGCGAAAGGCCCTGGCGGATGGGTATAGTGAAGAATGGTGGAACGGGCGGATTTGGATTCATTGCCGAGCGCATCGTGCTTCCGGGGTCCGGCAACATGAGCCAGGCCGGGCCCGAATACTATTTCTCCTATTCCAATGTTTGCAATACCGAGCTGCCTGAACTAGGGGACGAGGTGTTCTTCATCTCAAGCCAAAAGGGGTCAAAGGCGCATAAGCACCCGCCAGCCTATCTGGTTTGCCTGCGGGGCAAAACGTGTCGCGGCCTCGTCCGCCAACTGTGGAGCCGGGGCAAGTGCTTCGTCGAAATCGTGGATGGCTCGGAGAACTACACGTCCGTATTTGCGCAGGCTGACAGGCAGGCGATCGAGGAAGGCATAAAGTTCGAAGTCGGTGACAGCGTCGAAGGCTTAGTCAGTCACAATCACCGCGGCGTCATTCTGCGCGACCTCAAGCGCGTATAGGGCGAGAGTGGAGCCAGTGAAATCTACGCCCTGACAGCGGTGATGTCGCGTCGTATCCTCGCGATAGAGAATCACTTCTGCCCAGAAAGGCATTCCCCATGGCCAAACCTCCCGTCGGCTCCAAGGCCAACCCGTCCGAATTCGATGTCATCGGCAAGCTCGCTGAAGATGAGCCCTATTTCGTCATCCGCGCGCATGATCCGCTCTCCAGCGCCCTTGTCGAACTGCACGCCTATATCGGTGCCGGCCAGTCGGGCGCCGCGCACAACAAGCTGGCCGAGATCATGGCCATGACGTCGGCCCGCGCGCCACGCCCGGCCTCCAGCCCGAAATACCGCGAAACCTTCGCCATCTCGCTGGCGATGGAACAATGGCGCGACAGCCACAAGGAATGAAGCTCGCGCCCGTCACGCTGGCGGATGGCCATGTCCGGCTCGTGCCCTTCGATATGGGCACGCATGCCGGGCCGCTGCGTGCAATGGCCGAACGGTCGGGCGAAGCGCTGGCGACGTGGCCCTATTATTTCCCGCCGCACGACTGGATTGCGTACTGGATTGAAAATATCCGGCAGCGGACCGATGCGGGAACGCTTTTGCCGTTCGCGGTGTTGACGCCCGGCGGGGATTTTGTTGGCATGACCGCCTATCTCAGTCCGGATGCCGCGTCGAAAAACGTCGAGATCGGCATGACGATCTATGATCCGGACTTTCAGGGAGGTACGGTCAATCCGGCCGCCAAGCGCCTGTTGCTTGGCCACGCCTTCGATCAGGGCGCCATCCGAGTCCAGTTCAATATCGACCAGCGCAACCAACGCTCGCAGGCCGCCGTCCGCAAGCTTGGCGCGGTTCAGGACGGCGTCCTGCGCGACAATCGCATCCTGCCAAATGGCGTCATTCGTTCCACCGTCGTCTTCTCGATCCTCGACCGTGAATGGCCGGAGGTGAAAGCGCGCCTCGACGCTCGACTGGCCGCGTTTGGCTGAGTAGTGTCGGCGCCATGACGACCCCGATCAATCTCAACAAGGCCCGCAAGGCCCGGGCCCGCACCGCCAAGGCGCAGTCGGCCAGCGAGAACCGCGCCAGGTTCGGTCGCACCAAGGCGGAGCGGACGCTGGACGAAAAGCGGGCCGAGAAATTGACCAAACTCACTGACGGGCACCGTCTCGACAGCGACCCGGAGAAACAGGGTTAACCACACCTTTCTGCGCGGCCCCCGGCTTGCACTCTGTCCTGCAAGAGTGTTCCAAACCGGGAGAAACCGTCAGATGAAAAACGTCCTGATCAAGTTCGTCGTTTGCACCATCGCCTTCTCGGGCGGCATCGCCTGGGGCATCGCGGCGGAAGCCAGCGAAACCGGTGTCACGCTGGCCACCCTGTTCGGCGGCTAGGCGTCAGGAGCCTGCCGGGGCCGTCTTCGGCCCATCCAGCAATTGCTCATCAACCCGGCGGCCCGACACGCGCTCCAGCGCGTCGAATATCGGCCGGACCTTCTTGTCTTTCAGCAGGGGAATGCCCCGCGCCAGGTCGGCCGCGCGGGCATAACGCAGCTGCGCCGTTTCCATGTCGCCCCGCGCCTCGGCGCAGGCGCCCAGATTGTGCAGCACCGCCGGCGCCCGCGGATAGGCGCGCCCCAGCTCGTCCCATTGCGCACATGCGCCCATGAAATTGCCGCCCTTGGTGGCCTCGACCGCCAGCGTGAAGCGCGTGTCGTTCTGCTCCTCGGGGATCAGGCCTTCGGTCATGATCTCGGCGCGCACGGTCTTGTTATAGGGCGCGATGTCATAGCGGAAGCGCCGCACCGCTTCGACGACGGCGTCATGCACCATGCCGATCGGGGCATTGTAGGGATTGTAGTTCGACTGGCGCGGGTCGCGGTAGACGCCTTCTGAGTGGCGGCCGTCATCGGGATATTCGGCAATGTCGATACAGGATTCCCGCGCTGACCCGCCCGGCTGGGTGGCCGTGAACACATCGCGATTGTTCGCCAGGTCGACCAGCGTCGTGGTCACCGAGACAGCCACAGACTCGGTCGTGCATTCCGTTTCCACCATGGCGCGGCGTTCGCAGTCGAACAGGCCGTCATATTCGACGCAGCGGCGCTCGCGCTCGTAACGGACTTCGCCATCCCAGGCATCGATATCCACACGGCCCTCATAAAGGCTGTCGGGCTGTCCATGTGCCGCCATGAACCAGGGCATGCCGTCGAGACGGATCTCGGCGATCATCGCTTCCAGCTCGCCTTCGGCCACATCGCTGCCGGGGCCGCGAAAACGCCCGACGTCCGGGGCGCGGAATTCGGCTGCCTGCGGGTAGTTTGGTGCGATGCGCGCCTCATAGTCATAGCCCGGCGCCTGGCAGGCGGCGAGCAGCGCGGCAGAGGCAATCAAAAGGAAAAAGCGCATGGAAACATCCCCGTATCTGATCCTGTCCTGCCAGCACACTGGCGGATCCGACTGAACCCGTCATGAACCGGTGCCCTGAACGCATCCTAGCGTCAATGGTTGACGCGGGCGTGCGCCGACGCCACTTGAGTGCCTGATTTCAATGGAGCCCGCCCGCATGACCAGCCCGCTATTCAAGCCACTCAAGATCAAGTCTCTCAATCTGCCCAACCGTATCGTGATGGCGCCGATGACCCGCAGCAAGTCGCCGGGCGGTGTCCCGGGCGAGGATGTCGCCGACTATTATGCGCGCCGGGCTGCCGCCGATGTCGGCCTGATCGTCACCGAAGGCACGACCGTCAAGCGGGGCGGGGCCTCGAATGACCCGAACGTGCCGAACTTCTATCGTCCCGATTCGCTCGCAGGCTGGAAACGGGTTGTCGAGAAGGTTCATGCCGAAAATGGCCTGGTCGCACCGCAGCTCTGGCACCAGGGCATGATGCGCAAGCCCGGCACCGGGCCCGAACCGGACGCGCCGACCGACAGCCCGTCGGGCGTCACCCATTCCGGCAAACAGGTCTTCGAGGCGCCAACCAGCGCCGAAGTCGATGACATGGTCATGGCCTATGCCAATGCCGCCGGCGAAGCGGCCCGCCTCGGCTTTGATTCCATCGAGATTCATGGTGCCCACGGCTACCTGATCGACGAATTCTTCTGGGACGTGATGAACAAGCGCGACGACCGTTTCGGCGGCTCGCTGCCTGAGCGTGCAACCTTCGCCGCAGACATCATTAGGGAAACGCGCAAGCAGGTCGGCCCGGACATGCCGATCATCCTGCGCTTCTCGCAGTGGAAACAGCAGGATTACACTGTGAAGCTTGCCCACACACCGGCAGAATACGAAGCGTTCCTCAAGGTCTTCGTTGATGCGGGCGTCGACATCCTGCACGCCTCGCAGCGCCGCTATTGGGAAGCCGAGTTCCCGGAAGTCGACGGCGAGAACGGCCTCAATGCCGCTGGCTGGGCGAAGAAGCTGACCGGCCTGCCAGTCATCACGGTCGGATCGGTCGGTCTTACCGGCGATTTCGAGAAGGCTTTCCGCGGCGAAGGGGCGACTGTCCGCAAGCTCGACGATCTCGAGGAGCGTCTCGACAAGGGCGAATTCGATCTCGTAGCCGTCGGCCGGGCCCTGCTGCAGGATCCGGACTGGGCCAAAAAGGTCCGCGAAGGGCGCCTTTCAGAGCTCACGAACTATGACGCAAAGTCGCTCGCAACACTCTACTAGAGAGAGGAATATCTTGAACCTGCGGGAGAAATATGCCAGTGTCCGCATCACGAAACGGTGGGCGGACGTGGCCATATTGCTGCGTTGAGTTGGGGCAGGCTATTCCCCGGTAGACTGTCCCGCTCGGCCGCGCCCGTACGTCCGGAACTTGTGCCGGATCCTCCCTTTGAGGCGCGCCACACTCGCGCCTTAACTCGCCCTGCCGGACGTTTCGGAAATTCTCCGGGCGCCTTGGCGGGGTGATTTTTTTCGCGGTTTCAAGCGCGCGTGTAGGCATCCTTCAGCCAGGCCTTCACCTCGGCGTCGACATCCGCGACCGTCTCCAGTCTCACCTTGTGCGTACACATGGTGCCGGGCTTTTCTTCCAGCAGGCGGCCTTTGCCCGGCTCGCCCTTGAGGTTGATGCCCAGGTCGATCCGCGACTTGGTCGCCGGAACGATCACGGCGAAATTCTTTGACCGGCGAAGGGCGACATTGGTCTTCTTCGGCGATACTTCGACGTCCTTGCCGAGCGTCGCGGCAAAGGCGGCGATGGCGTCATGGATCGGCCGCAGCGTTTCCTTGCCCTTGTATTGTGCCTCCAGCAGGTCGGCCGGGTCGGCATCCATGCGGCCCTTCGCGGCCTGGCAGACAAAATTGGCGTGGCCGTGCCCGAGGCCATGGTCTGTCTTGAGCAGTTTCACCTGTTCGCCATGCTTCTCGATCCCGCTCGCCTTGACGATCTTCACCCAGTCTTCCAGCCGCTTGCCGGTCTTCGCCAGCAGGCCCGCTTTCATGCTTTCCATCATCTCTTCGACGGTCTTGGCCATGCGTTTCTCCGCTTTGGTGCCGTGACAGACCAACACCCAGGAACGTGCCGTGGAAACCGCAGGCTCACGCGGTTGCGCGGCCGTCACAGTGGCGACAGCTTGGTCCCGCTGGATTGAGGCAGCCTGCCTTCAAATTCTTCAAGCAATTCCTGCTCTTGTTGTGTCCGGTCCGTCTTTGATCTCAAGGTTTCGACACGCTCATTCAGCCAGGCATCCGCCTGGTCCCTGGCGTCCGGTTTTGCTTCGGACGTTGCGGCCTCCACCTGTCTTTCTATCGGGGTTTGCGCGTCCTCTTGGCCCGGAAGCTGGCCTATTGTTGCGACCGAAAACACCGCGAACAGGCTTGCTGTCCAGAAGAACGTACTCACCTCCAGGCTCCTTCCTGTCCACCTGAGCGAGTATGGCATCGGCAATCTGCCGGGGCAACTCAGATGGCCTGAGTCAAGACCTGCCCTTCGCACCAATCCCTGCTATATGTTCTGCATGAGTTCCAATCCGAATCGCCTCTCGATCAGCCAGATGGCTGCCGCGCGTCCACCAGCCGCAGCGGGCGAAGCCGCCTATCTTGCCGGCCTGAACCCAGAACAGCGCGAGGCCGTGCTCCACACGGACGGGCCTTTGCTCGTGCTGGCGGGTGCAGGCACCGGCAAGACGCGCGTGCTCACCACGCGCCTCGCCCACATCATCGCCACCAAGAAGGCGTGGCCCAGCCAGACCTTGACGGTGACCTTCACCAACAAGGCCGCCCGTGAAATGCGCGAACGCGCGCTGAAACTGATCGGCCCGGATGGCGAGGGCCTGCGCTGGCTCGGCACGTTCCACTCGATCAGCGCGCAGATCCTGCGCAAGCATGCCGAACTGGTTGGCCTGAAGTCCAGTTTCACCATCCTCGATACCGACGACCAGGTCCGCCTCTGCAAGCAGATCATCCAGGCCGAGAATATCGACCCCAAGCGCTGGACGCCGCGTTTCCTTGCCAGCCTCATAGACGGCTGGAAGAACCGGGCCCTCACGCCAGACCGCGTGCCGTCGGAAGACGCCCACCTGTTCGCCGACGGCAAGGGCATCAATTGTTACGAGATTTACCAGAACCGGCTGAAAGTATTGAACGCCTGCGATTTTGGCGACCTGCTCGTCCACAACATCACCTTGTTCCGCGAGAACCCTGATGTCCTGAAGGATTATCACGCGCGCTTCAAATACATCCTCGTCGACGAGTACCAGGATACAAACGTCGCCCAGTATCTCTGGCTGCGCATGCTGGCCCAGGGCAGCCACAATATCTGCTGCGTCGGCGATGACGACCAGTCGATCTATGGCTGGCGCGGCGCAGAGGTCGACAATATCCTGCGTTTCGAGAAGGATTTCGCAGGCGCCAAGGTCATCCGGCTTGAGCGCAACTACCGCTCGACCCGGCATATCCTCGCAGCCGCTTCCAGCGTCATCAGCCACAATCGGGGTCGTCTCGGAAAGACGCTCTATGTCGGCGACGACAGCCCGTCTGACGATGCCGACGCCGAAAAGGTCAAGGTACGCGGCCTGTGGGACGGCGAGGCGGAAAGCCGCCTCATTGCCGACGATATCGAAAGCTGGGTGCGGGGCGGCGGCAAGCATGATGATTGTGCCGTGCTGGTGCGCGCCTCGTGGCAGATGCGGGCTTTCGAGGAACGCTTCATCATGCTGGGCATCCCTTACCGCGTGATCGGCGGCCCGCGCTTCTTCGAGCGCGCCGAAATCCGCGATGCCATGGCCTATCTCCGCCTCGTCCGTTCGCCCGACGATGACCTCGCCTTCGAGCGCGTGGTCAATGAGCCAAAGCGCGGCGTCGGCAACACGACGCTGGCCAAGCTGCAGGCCTATGCCCGCGCCGACGGGCGCAGCCTGTACACGTTGACGCCCATGGTGCTGCAGACAGACGAGATCAAAGGTGGCGCCAAGCGCGGGCTCACCCAGTTCATCGACCATATCAACATGTGGCGCGACAAGCTGGCGAATGGCCTGCCACATACCGAACTGGCCGAGGTGATCCTCGAAGAGTCCGGCTATACCGACATGCTGCAGAAGGATCGCAGCCCGCAGGCCCAGACCCGGCTCGACAACCTGAAGGAACTCGTTCGCGCCATGGGCGAGTTCGATACGCTCGCCGGCTTCCTCGAACACGTGCAATTGGTGATGGATGCGTCCAGCGGCGGGACAGGGGAGGACCAGGTCCAGATCCTCACGCTGCACGGCGCCAAGGGCCTCGAATGGCCGATGGTCTTCCTTCCCGGCTGGGAGGAGGAAGTCTTTCCGTCGCGCCGCAGCCTCGATGAGAGCGGCCTCAAGGGCCTCGAGGAGGAACGCCGCCTCGCCTATGTCGGCATCACACGGGCCCGGGCCCGCGCCTATATCTCCTTCGTCGCCAACCGCCAGATATATGGCCGCTGGCAAAGCGTCATGCCCAGCCGCTTCGTTGACGAACTGCCCCACGAGCACGTCGATGCGATGAGCGAGACGGGCTTTTCCGGCCTGCCGGGCGGCGAAGAGGCGTTTTCGGGCTCGATGGAAGACCTTGGCGCGCGCTCGTCCTATGACAGCCCGGGCTGGAAGCGCCTGCAGGAGAACGCCTCGCGCACGCCCTCACGGCCCCCATCGGATGCCGGTCCCCTCACGGCAACGGCCGGGGGACCGGACACGTTCAAGACCGGCAGCCGCGTCTTCCACGACAAATTCGGCTACGGCAAGGTGGCCTTTTCCGAAGGCAACAAGCTGACCGTGGATTTCGACAAGACCGGCCGCAAGAAGGTCATCGCGACATTCGTCATCGCCGCCTGATTGCTTGACCTGCTACCGCGTTCGGCCTTGGATGGCCGGGGCGCATGAGGGCGGACCATGGCGGGCTATATTGAAAAGCGGCTCTATGACGGTGAAACGCTCCGTTATCGCGGCCAGTTCCACTGGTTGTCCCACTTTCGTGCCTGGCTCGCGCTGATCCTGCTCGGCGTCGTGATATTCGGGATCGTATTTTTCATTTCAGAGCAAATACGTCTCCGCACCACGGAATTTGCCGTAACCGATCGGCGTGTCGTGCTCAAAAAAGGCCTGTTTTCGGCCCACGTGCAGGAAATCACGCTCGATTCCATAGAGGGCAGTTCGATCCGGCAAGGCGTGCTCGGGCGTATTTTCGGTTTCGGGCACCTGTCGATCAACGGCCGGGGTGAAACCCATATCGCGTTTCCCGTCATGGCCAACCCGGCGACGTTCCGGGCTCACGCGGAAAGCTCGAAACAGCCTGCACCGTCCACAAGTCCCGCCTGAAGAAGAGCAGCACCGGCTGGGGCTTGCCAGGGGGAGTAACCAAGCCGTTGGCGCGTGATGGGTGGGAGGTACGCCGTTTGGGCCAGGCCGGTGCTGCCTCACCTCTGTGAACCACGCCTGCCGAACCCTTGCCGAACGGATCATTCATCTGGCGCTCATCGGGCCAGCGGCCGCGATTTTTCGTCTTTTTTGTATATTTGCCGGAATTCGGAACGGGGCGTTTGATAGTCGAAAAAGCCGAATTCGTTAACAGGGGCCCGGAATTCGTTTACCTTTTCGGAACGATGCGTTCCGTTTGGAGCCAGCAAAGACTACAGTTCTGATGGTAAACTCCAATGAATACCGTTGATTTTCAATGGGTGTACGCAGAGTTCCGTTTATCTGCCAGCCGTGCCTTGCATTAAATGGGTGTTAACGGCACATGATGTATGGGGCTGTGTATCGAATTGCACAATTGTAGCGGGCTGCAGGTCCGTTACGCATCAGAAAGAGCGCGTAGACGTCATGATTGGTAGCCTCCTCGGCATGTTGTCCACGGACATGGCCATCGACCTCGGTACGGCAAACACACTGGTTTATGTGAAGGGCCAGGGTGTCAAGCTCGACGAGCCCTCGGTCGTTGCCTACATGACCCAGGGCGGCCGCAAGATCGTCTACGCGGTCGGCGAGCAGGCCAAGAACATGCTCGGCAAGACGCCGGTGAACATGGAAGCCATCCGCCCGATGCGCGATGGCGTCATCGCCGACTTCGAAGTCGCCGAGGAAATGATCAAGCACTTCATCCGCAAAGTGCACAATCGCCGCGCCTTCGTGTCGCCGCTCATCATCATCTGCGTGCCCAGCTCCGCGACCAGCGTCGAGCGCCGCGCCATCCACCAGTCGGCCCTTGCCGCTGGCGCCCGCCAGGTTGAACTGATCGAAGAGCCCATGGCTGCGGCCATCGGGGCCGGCCTGCCGATTGACGAGCCAGCCGGCTCGATGGTCGTCGATATTGGTGGCGGCACGTCGGAAGTGGCCGTCCTGTCGCTTGGCGGCATCGTCTATTCGCGTTCCGTGCGCGTCGGCGGCGACAAGATGGACCAGGCGATCGTCAACTATCTGCGCCGCGAGCAGAAGATCCTGATCGGCGAAATGTCGGCCGAGCGCATCAAGAAAGAGATCGGCACCGCGATGGCGCCGGAAAACGGCGAGGGCATGGCCCTCACCGTTCGGGGCCGCGGCACGCTGGACGGCGTACCCAAGGAAACCGAGATCACCGAGGCGATGATTGCCGAAGCCCTGCGTGAACCGGTCACCGACATCGTCGACGCCGTGAAGATCGCGCTGGAGGCCATGCCGCCGGAACTGGCCGCCGATATCGTCGATCGCGGCATTGTGCTGACCGGCGGCGGCGCACTGCTACGCAACCTCGACACGGTCATACGAGAGCAGGCACAATTGCCCGTGATGATCGCAGACGATCCGCTGAAATGCGTCGTTAACGGTTGTGGATATGTGCTAGAAAACTACTCGAAAATGAAAACGGTCCTGTCTCCGGAAGTCTAAGGGAACAGGCCGAAAAAACGGCAAGGAAACAGGGCGAATGGCGCGCCTAAGCCGCTCAGGTCAGAAACCCGGCAAACGCTCAGCCAAGCGTCTGATTCTCTTTGTCTTCATTTTTGGCGCCGCCGCCCTCGTTGTCGCCCAGTCAGCCCCGCAGATCCGTCACGCGTTCGACCCCGTGCGCACCGCCGCCGGCGACCAGCTCGGCGGCAGTGACAGTATCAGCCTCTGGGCCCGAATCTCCGGCCAGGCCGCACGCGAACGCCGCATCCGCGACCTTGAGGCCGAAGTACGGGAACTGTCGCGCTACAAGGCCGCTGCCATCTCCATGGCCGAACGCCTTGAGGCCTACGAAAACATTCTCAACCTGATGGGCGAACCCCCGGTGCGCGGTGTCACCGCGCGCGTGACCGCCGAAAGCGACGGCCCCTTCGCGCAGACCCTGCTGGCCAATGCCGGCCGGGCACAGGGCGTCGATCCGGGCGCCATTGCGCTCAATGAAGGCGGCCTTGTCGGTCGCGTCATCCAGCTCGGCGAATATTCCTCGCGCATCCTCCTGATTACCGACTTCAACAGCCGCGTCCCGATCATGGGCGAAGTCAGCGGCGTCCGTGCGATCCTCTACGGTGGCCGCGATGGTCTCGGCAGCCTGACCGACCTGCCCGAGCGCAGCGGTTTCATCGAAGGCGAACGCATTCTCACATCTGCCGAAGGCGGGGCCTTCCCGCGCGGCCTCGTGGTTGGTGAAGCGCGTCTTCTCAGCGGCGACTGGCGCGTCAAGTTCGGCATGACCAAACGGTCGGGCGGTTATGTCCAGATGGTGCCGCCGCCGCTGATCGAAACGCCGGCGCCGATTGAAGATATTCCCGAACCGGACGCACCAGATGGTCCGGCCCAGGCCAGTGCTGCCCAGGGGGTGCGCCAATAATGGCCAGCCGCAAGTCCGGTCGCCCCAGCAAGAGCCTTTGGTCGCAAACCGGCCCCACGCCCCGCCTCCTGTTCGGTGCCTTCGCCATTGCCGCGATCGGCCTGCTGGGCCTGACGCCGAAAACCCTTTTCGGCCTGTCGATTGCCTGGCCCTATGCCGCGCTCTGGGGCGCCGTCGGCTGGGGCCGTGTCGGCCTGTCACTGCGGCCCATGGTGTTTCTCATCATCTTCGGCCTGATCCAGGATATCAGCTTCAATGCGCCGCTCGGCTGTTTCGTGATCGTCAATCTCGTCGTCTACGGGTTCAGCGCCTGGATCGCTTCCATGTTCGATGTCATGCACGAGCCACTCGTCGCCGTGATCGCGCCAGTCCTGCAATTCTTCACGGGGTTCCTCGTTCTCTGGCTGATGGCCAGTGCCCTTGAGGACCATGCCGTGCGCGCCACGCCGCTGGTGGCGGGGTTCCTGACGACGGGGATCATCTACGCGATTGCGCACAAGATGTTCGACCTCGGCCGCGCGCCCGGCCAGCCGGTAGGGCAGGCGACATGAAATCCAAGCGCAGCATCGAGGATGATTTCAGCCGCCGAGTGGTTCTCGCGGCCGGTGCGGGCGGTGTCGTCTGGGCCGGTCTCGTGGCGCGTCTCTTCCAGCTCCAGGTTCTGGAGCGCGAGAAATACCAGGCGGCCGCCGAAGACAACCATATCAAGCTCGCCCTGGCGCCGCCCCAGCGCGGGCGCATCCTCGATCGTTTCGGCAAGCCGCTGGCCTCCCATCGCCGGGCCGGTCGCGTGTCGATCGTGCCGGAACAGACGCAGGATCCAGCCGGCACGCTTGCCAGGATTGCCGCGCTGATCGACCTTCCGGACGAGCGGATCGAGAAAATCTCGCGCGAAATCACGGCCAGTCGGCGACGCAATGCCGGGTTCGTGCCGGTCATCGTGGCCAATGAACTGACCTATGAAGACTTCGCCCGCATGAACGTCCATGCGGCGGAAATCCCCGGCATCCAGGTCGAGATGGCCCTGACCCGGTCGTATCCGCGCGGTCGCGACCTCGCCCACGTCCTGGGCTATGTCGCCCGCGCCAGCCAGGACGATCTCACGCGCCTGTCGGCCGGCATGGTGGAAGACGAAGCCAATCGCCTCGAAAAACTGTTCCGCCATCCCGACATGCGCACCGGCCGCCAGGGCATGGAGCGTTTTGCCGAGGAATGGCTGCGCGGCAAGCCGGGTTTCCGCAAGCTCGTCACCAATGCCCATGGGCGGGTGATCGAGGAAATTCCCGACGAGAAGTTCGCGCCTGTGCCGGGCAAGGACCTCTTCGTCACCATCGATTCCGACCTGCAACGGGCCGCCATCGAACGCTTCGGCGAAGAGAGTGGCGCGGCCGTGGTGCTTGATGTCGAAACCGGCGACGTGCTGGCCATGGTCTCCACACCGGCCTTCGATCCCAATGATTTCGTCAACGGCATTTCGGGCTCTGCCTATGCCGAGCTGCGCGACAATCCGCGCTCGCCCCTCTATCCCCGCGCTCATGGCGGCGTGTATCCGCCGGGCTCGACCTTCAAGATGGTTGTGGCCACGGCCGCGCTTGAATCCGGCGCCGTCAAGCCGACCGACCGTGTGCATTGCAACCGCTACTATCATTTCGGCAACCGCACCTGGCACTGCTGGAAACCCGGCGGCCACGGCTCGGTCGACATGCATGGTGCCATCAAGGGCTCGTGCGACGTGTATTTCTATGAGATTGCCCGGCGCACCGGTGTCGACCAGATCGCGGCCACGGCCCGCAAGTTCGGTTTCGGTGAGGCGTGGACGCTGGGCATGACCGGCGCGCGCGGTGGCCTCGTACCGGATCGTGAATGGAAACAAAAAGCCCTCGGCGAGCAATGGTATGAAGGCGAAACGCTGAACTTCGGCATTGGCCAGGGCCAACTCGGCGTCACCCCACTGCAACTCGCCCTGATGACGGCGCGCATCGCCACCGAAGGGCGCAGTTTCAAGCCGAAACTGGTCGGCCTCGGCCCGAGGTCTGAAGAAGATGGCGTGCTCGACGCGCCGCTTGATGCCGAGATCATGCAGCGCATGAAGGCCGGCATGTATGGCGTCACGTCTGAAGGCGGCGGCACGGCCTATCGCTCAGGCGACCTTGGCCTCGGCGGCCCGCGTCTCGCCGGTAAGACCGGCACCGCCCAGGTCCGCCGCATCACGAAAGCCGAACGCGACAAGGGTATCCGCAAGGGCGTCAACATCGAGCGCGAATTGCGCGACCATGCGCTCTTTGTCGCCTATGCGCCGGCTGACGACCCGAAATACGCCATCGCCGTCGTTGTCGAACATGGCGAAGGTGGCTCGTCGACCGCCGCGCCTTTGGCACGCGACATCCTCCATTTCGCCCTCAAGAATGATAGCCGGCGCAAGCCGGTCTATGGCCAAACAGCGTCGATTACCCCGACCGGAACGGGAGAGCCGACATGAGCCGCGACGGTTATACCGGCTTCAGCCGCGGAGAGGCCCGCACGCGCACCGCCCGGTCGCTCTCGTTCGAGAATGTCGGCGCGCTCGGCAAGCTTGCGAAACTGCCCTGGGGCTTCATCCTCCTGATCGTCGCCATGGCGCTCACTGGCGTCGCGATGCTCTATTCCTCGGCGCATACCAACCCGGGCGAAGCCGATCTCTGGTTCCTGCAACTGACACGTTTCGGCATGAGCTTTGTCTTGATGCTGATCCTGGCCCTGTTGCCCCTGTCGCTATGGCGCACGCTGGCTATCCCGGCCTATGCCTTCACCATCCTCCTGCTCATCCTGGTCGAAGTGATGGGCGTCACGGGCGGCGGCGCCCAGCGCTGGCTGCAGATCGGCCCGGTCGCGGTCCAGCCGTCCGAATTCGCCAAGCTGGCCACGACAATGGCGCTCGCCTGGTATTATGATCGCGTCATCACGCCGACATCCGGGCGAATCCTCATTCATCTCGGCGCGCTTGTCATCATGCTGATACCGGCAACGCTGATCTTCAAGCAGCCGGATTTCGGCACCACGCTGGCGCTGGTCGCATCGGGCGGCGTAGTAATTTTTCTCGCGGGCCTGTCGCTGCGGGTCATCCTGTTCGGTGTGATTGCGGGCATCGCCGCCGTGCCGGGCGTCTATTTCATTCTGGCCGATTACCAGCGTGAGCGCGTTGATACGTTCCTGGCCCAATTGTCCGGCGAGTCGACCAATGCGCTGGGCGAGAGCTACCAGATCGAACAGGGCTTGATCGCGATCGGCGGGGGCGGGTTCAACGGCAAGGGCTGGCTCCAGGGTATCCAGTCCCAGCAGGACTATGTGCCCGAACAACATACCGATTTCATTCTCACAGTGATCGGCGAGGAATTCGGGTTCATCGGCACAACGACACTCCTGCTCGGTTTCGCCGTGATTCTCGGCTGGGCCATCCATTCGGCCTCCCAGTCCCAAAGCTGGTTCGGGCGCCTCGCCTCGGCCGGTGCGGCGGCGACAGTTGCGTTCTATATCGTCTTCAATGTCGGCATGGTCATCGGTCTCCTGCCGGTTGTCGGCATGCCCCTGCCTTTGATTTCGTATGGCGGCACAGCCATGCTCACGACCATGGCCTGCTTTGGCCTGATCCTGTCGGCGCACATGCACCGGGACGAAAAACTCTCCTCGACGGGGCTCATCTGACCCGCTAGCAGAACCCAGAATTGATTTTTATGCCGCGAACGCTAGGGTCGCGCGAAAACATTTACCCCGGGGAGAGGGCAACATATGGCAGGCGTCGGTCGCAAGACAGATACGTGGAGTTCGCGTTTCGGATTCATCATGGCGGCGGTCGGCTCGTCGGTCGGGCTCGGTAATTTCTGGCGGTTTCCTTACACCGCAGGCGAAGAGGGCGGCGGCGCCTTCATCCTGATCTACCTGCTCTGTGTCCTCATGATCGGGTTGCCGCTCCTGATGGCGGAATATGCGATGGGCCGTAAATCCGGCATGTCGGCCATCGAAGGCATCCAGTCGCTCGCCCGCGCGGAGAGCAAGAGCCAGAACTGGGGCATCGCGACCTGGATCGGCACGCTGACAGCCTTCTTCATCAGCACATTCTATGTCGTGATTTCGGCGTGGCTGCTGGCCTTCTTCATCCAGTCCTTCGGCGGTTTCGCGGGCATGGATGCCGCGGCCTCCGGCCAGAACTTCAATGACGTGATCGGGCAGGGGGAACACCCGCTTCGCTCGAAATGGTACATCCTCTTTCTCCTGGCATGTTTCATCGGCGCGAACGTGCTCGTGGTCGGACGCGGCATCAAGGGCGGCATCGAGCGGGCTTCGTCCATCCTGATGCCGGCTTTCTTCCTGATGCTGGTCGTTGTTGTCGGGTTTGCCGTAACGAATGGCGACACGGCCCGTGCCGCCGCCTTTATCCTTGAACCCAAATGGGAAGATGTCGGCTTCGGCACGTTCCTGGCCGCCATCGGCCAGGCCTTCTTCTCGATTGGTGTCGGTGTCGGCCTGATGGTCACCTACGGGGCCTACTTGTCGAAAGACACGAACATTCCGCGTTCCTCGCTGATTGTCGCCGGGTCTGACACGCTGGTGGCCCTGATTGCCGGCTTTGCCATCTTCCCGATCGTGTTTGCCGCCGGGCTTGACCCGGCAGGCGGCCCCAGCCTGTTCTTCGTCTCCATGCCGGTTGCGTTCGGCGCCATCCCGGGCGGAGAAATCTTCGCCACGGTCTTCTTTGCGCTGGCGCTTTTCGCCGCGTTCACATCGGCGATTTCGCTGATGGAAGTCAGCGTCTCATGGCTCGAGGAGCGCCAGGGCGTCACGCGCTTCGGTGCCGCGCTCGGCATCGGCTTCGCAATGTTCATGATCGGCGCGGCTTACGTCTTCTCGCTCGAATACCTCGACTTCATGGACTTCATGACCGAGGGCCTCCTGCTGCCGCTCGGCGGCTTGCTGACGGTGACGTTCGCTGGCTGGGTGCTCAGCCGCGACATGCTGACCTCGGAACTGGGCGAAGGCACGGTCATGAATATCTGGCGTTTCCTGGTACGCTGGTTCGTGCCGCCCTTCATCACGATCATTCTGGTCTTCGGCTTCATGGACAAGATCCAGGACACCTACAATGTGCCGCTGCCCGGCGTCCTGACCAAGCTGCTTGGTCCGAACACGGTCATGCCTGCAGACTAGGGCGAACCACGCCCCGGCCACCCCTTTGCCGCACCCTGACCCCCACCTTGCCTCCCCCTGAATAGGGAAGTCGGGTGGGGGTCTGCGGCCTGGTGGCACAGACTGGTTCCGGGGGGCTTATCCACCCCCTCCCGTACCCGGCGTATAATGCGCCGCGATGCCACCATTTTCCCTCCTCACCCCGATGCCGGGCCTGCCCTGGTACCTGCTGCCAATCTGGCCGCTCATCTTCTGGCGCATCCAGCGCCTGAAGGCATGGTTCAGGGTGGCGGGCGGCCCCGGCTCCCAAATGCTATGGGGCGTTATGTGGAACGGGCGGGTGGTAATTATCCAGCTCTCGGATGATCTCTCCGGGCATCCTTCGGGCTGTTTCCGGGCGCCTGTCCGGGATCGGCTGCGCCGCGCCCTCTCAGCCGGCACCAGCTTTCCGTGTCCCCTGCGCAGGCAGGGGCAACGACGCTCGGAAATCCGCAAGCGAGGCGACGCGGCCCAACTTGCGCGGGGAACACGGTCCTGTGGGCTGCCATTGCCCCATACCTGACCCATACCGCCACCACACAACACCGATACCCGCCCCAAGCGCCCTCACAGGCGCCGCAGGCGCAGGCGTCAGGCTTTGACGGCGGGCAGGAAGTTTTCGGCCATATCGTCCGTGGCCTGTATCAACTTATCGACAATACCCGGTTCCATCGAGGAATGCCCGGCATCCGGAATGATGTGCAGGTCGGCTTTTGGCCAGGCCTTCGACAGCGCCCAGGCCGTCGACAGCGGCGTCACCACGTCATAGCGGCCGTGAACGATGACGCCCGGCACGTTCTGCAGGGTACGCGCGGCCTCCTCGAGCAGCCAGGTATCATGCGCGAAGAAGCCGCGATTGATGAAATAGTGGCATTCGATCCGCGCAAAGGCATCGACGAAATCATCCTCGTTGAAGCGCGGCGGCGTCGTTACTGGTCCCTTGATCGACAGGGTTTCGCCTTCCCAGCGGGCCCAGGCCCGGGCCGCCTCGATGCGGGCGGTCTTGTCGCTGCCGATCAGGCGTTTGTGGAAGGCACTGAGCAGGTCGCCGCGTTCGGCGTCGGGAATCGGGGCGACATAGCGGTCAAAGGAATCCGGGAACAGGCGGCTGGCGCCGGACTGGTAGAACCAGCTGATCTCGGCCTTCGAGACAAGGAACACGCCGCGCAGGACGATGCCGAGGACCCGTTCGGTGTGGGTCACGCCATAGGCGAGCGACAGCGTCGAGCCCCACGAGCCGCCAAAAACGACCCACTGGTTCACGCCGACATGCTCGCGCAGCTTTTCCATGTCGTCGACAAGGTCCCAGGTCGTGTTCTCGCGCAGTTCCGAATGCGGCGTCGAACGTCCGCATCCGCGCTGGTCGAACAGGAAGATCCTGTAGCGCGCCGGGTCGAAGAACCGTCTCATTTCGGGATTCGAGCCGCCGCCCGGTCCGCCGTGAAGTGCAACAACTGGTACACCTTCCGGATTTCCCGATTCCTCCCAGTAGATTTCGTGCACATCAGAGACGCGCAGGCGCCCGCTGCGCCGGGATTCGTGCCTCGGATACAAAGTTCGGCGGGTTTGGCGTTTATTCATACGTTCTTCACTATTTGGCAGCCAGTCTGGGAACAATGACTGGACTTGGCTAATTACCATTCGTAAGACTTATTACGGGTGGGGACCCGATCAGGTGTGTAGGTGGCCGATTGATGCGTAGCGTAATACTGACAGTTTCCCTATGCCTTCTAGGCGGTTGCGCAACCGTGTCCATGGTTCCGGGCCAGGCAACAGTTGTCAGCGGGCTGTCGCATAACCAGTCGGCCCTGCGCAAGGTTTCAGGCGATTATTGTGACGAAGCCGTCAAGTCGGGCTGGGTTCAGGCGTCCGGCGGTCTTGCCGGCCTTGCCGATACGCTGATCAATGGACGCGACTCGACGGTCGAAGATTATGCCTCGCGCATCGGCGCAGACAAGAATGCGCCTGCGCTCGTCCTGTCTCGCATTTCGTCCGACGCCCAGTCGGCCCGGTCAGGCCTGGCCAATGTCTCCGGTGAGGCAGACATCATGCTCCGCAGCACTGACAGCGATTCCGCCACCCGCGCCGACGTAATGAGTTTCGAGCGCGCGCTTGTGCGTGCCCAGATGGCCTACCGCAATTTCCAGGGCGCCCTCAGCACGGTTGCCGCCCGCGATGACATGGACATGGACACCGCGCCGATCGATGCCGAACTCGCCGATTTTGCCGATACGATTGATGCAGCCCGCAAGACGGCTGACGGCCTGGCCGACAAGTACGCCTCGCTCAATTCCAAATCGTCCTAGCGCCGCGTCGCGCCTGCCGCGACAAGCGCCCATCCAGCCAGAAACGATACCCCGCCCAGCGGCACGATTGCGCCCAGCCAGCGCGGGGCACCGACGGCCATCGCATAGAGGCAGCCGGAAAAGACCAGCACGCCAAGCATGAAGGCCCACCCGCCCCCTCGTACAAGGCCAGTGCGATCCGACAGCGCAACCGCCAGCGCCGCCGCTGCATGGACCAGCGCGTAGAGGGTCGCTGTCTGCCACCAGCCTGCTGCCTCGGCGCTGAGTGTTAGGCCGTGCGCGCCGAATGCCCCCAGCGCCACGCCGGAAAATCCGGCCAGGGCTGCGCCAAACGCCAGTCGGTTCATTGCGCGGTCTCCGTCTTGCGGGGGAGGGCATAGGTGACCACGGCATGGCTCGACGGTTTTTCAGCACCCTCGATCCTCACGTCGACATCCATCACCGCCAGCGCCTGTCCTATCTTCATCACCCTTGCATCCGCCACGACTACATCGCCGATACAGGGCCTGAGGAAATTGATGCTCAGATTGCTCGTCACGGTCATCGGCTCGTGCCCGGTAAAGGTCATCACGGCCATATAGGCAACTGAATCGACGAGGCTCATCTGGGTCGGTCCGGAAATGTATCCGCCCGGCCGCAAATGTGTTTCGTCGGCGACCAGCCGCATCTTTGCGCGGCCTTCCTCCATCAGGACAACCTCGCTTCGATTGCCGGTGTTAGGGAACGCCGCCGCGAGGAACGTATTGGCCTCGTCAGCCGTCATGCGTGTTGTCAATTGATCGCCTCCCTTTGCGTCACCCCTTGCTGGGGCCGCCTGCTTCGTCCACCCTAAAGCCGACTGATCACCCGCCAAGAGGTGACGCCAAGGAAGGATATCCCATGCTCAGCGCCGGTGACGAATACCCGATCCACCAGACCCCCGAACCCGTTGCCTATTCAGGCTCTGACCGCAATTTCTACGACCGCTACTTCTTCAACGGCTACAGCGCTGACGGGTCCACATTCTTCGCTGCCGCAATGGGCGTCTACCCGCATCTCAACATTATCGATGGGGCCGTTTCCATACTCCGCAACGGCAAACAGTCGAGCGTCTACCTGTCCCGCCCGCTCAATATGGAACGGATGGACACCCATGTCGGCCCGCTCTCTGTCGAGGTCGTGGAGCCGCTGAAGAAGATCCGCCTGCGTCTCGAGGAGACCGAGGGCCTCGCGCTCGACGTTGAATTCGAAGGCCGGGCCTTCCCGATCGAAGAACCCCGCTTCACGCGCCGCCTCGGCCCGCGCATGATGATGGACCTCACCCGCATGACCCAGAACGGCCGCTGGTCCGGCAGCGTTCGCGTCGATGATGAATCGATCAAGGTCAGCCCCAACGACTTCACCGGCACCCGTGACCGGTCTTGGGGTGTGCGTCCCATCGGCGCCGCCGATCCCCAGCCCCTGATCCCGGCCCCGAAGCCGCAATTCTACTGGATCTGGACGCCGACCAATTTCCCGAACCTGTCCTTGTTCTACCACGTCAATCATGACGAGACGGGAACGCCGTGGAACACGCGGGCCGTTATCGTGCCGGACGGCGTTGCACAGGGCGAGGGCATGCATCTCTCCGACGCCCAGATGACCGTCAACTACGCTCCCGGTACGCGCCGCATGGCCAGTGCCTGGCTCGAGGCCAATGATGTGCAGGGCCGCGCGCACAAGGTCACGTTCGAGCCCATGGGCACCTTCCTGATGAAGGGGATCGGTTACGGCCATGACAAGTACAAGCATGGCATCTTCCGCGGCGACCAGCTCGCCATCGCCCGCGAGGATTTCGAGCCTGCGAATATGCCATGGCAGGTGCCCGAGAACCTGCACATTCAGGAAATAGTCCGTGCCCGGCATGAAGGACCGGATGGCCTCGGTTCCGAAGGCATCGGCACGTTCGAGCAACTCTTCATGGGGCCGCACGCGCCGAGCGGCTTCAAGGATATCCTCGACGGGGCCAAGTAGGCCGCCTCACCCAGCTAGGCATTCAGGCCCTGCCAGGCCTGCATCGCCAGGCTGATCGCGCGCATGTCGCCTGTCGTCGTGCCTTCCATGCGGTTCATCGCATAAGCGATGGTCGTATGTGACTGCATGTCGATCAGTGCCAGCGATCCGCCATAACCGCCCCAGAACATGGAATGCTCGTTGAGCGCAGGCGACAGCGGCCCTGACAAGCCGAAACCGAGGCCATAGCGTACCGGGATGCCGAGCACGAGGTCGGTGCCTTCGATCTGTTCCTCAAGCGCCTTGCGGCAGCCAGCCTCGCTCATGAAGCGCTTGCCGCCTGCCATGCCACCATTGGCGAGAATCGTATGGATCGTCGCGACCGCGCGCGCGTTGCTCGTGCCGCCTGCGGCAGGAATCTCGGCGCCGCGCCAGGCGCGCGTGCGCGTCGCGCTGACATCGATGCCGGGATTGTTGGTCATGTTCTTCTGGACAAAGCTTTGCTCGCCATCGCCGGTTATGCTTGTCACTGCCGGCGGTTTCAGGTCGGCGACGCGGGCATCGTCGGAAGCGGGCAGGCCGATATGGAAATCGGCGCCCAGTGGCCCGGTGATTTCCTCGCGAAACACAGTGCCGAGCGACTTGCCCGCGATCCGCCGCACCACTTCGCCGACCAGGTAGCCTTGCGTGATCGCGTGATAGCCCGGCGCCGTACCCGGATCCCAGAACGGGGCCTGCGCTGCGAGAAGGCTGGTCGCCTTGTCCCAGTCATACAGGTCCTCGGTTTTAATTTGTTCCTTCCACCCGGACAACCCGGCAGAATGGCTCATCAGGTGGCTGACCTTGATGTCCGCTTTGCCGTTCGCCGCAAATTCCGGCCAGTATTTCGCGACGGGTGCATCAAAGTCGAGTTCGCCCCGGTCGGCCAGCAACAGGGCCGTCAGCGCGGTCATCGTCTTGGTGGTCGAGTAGACGTTGACGATCGTGTCCTTTTCCCACGGCCGGGTCTTGTCCGGGTCGGCATAACCGCCCCAGAGGTCGACAACGGTTTCGCCATCCTTCGTGACACAGAACGACGCGCCGATATCAGCGCCCGTGTCCAGGTGGGTCTGGAACTGGTCGCGTACGCCTTCGAATTTTTCGTGAACGAATCCCTGAACCTGAGTGTCCGCCATCGCCTGTTCTTCCCTCCGCTTGTTTGCGGAAACTCTAGGAGTGCCATTCGCGACGTGCAACGTCTTCCGGAACGGCAAGGAGCGGAGTGTCAGGCCTGCGGGGAAGGCAGGGTCGCTCGCTCTGACTCCCCGAATATGCTTGGCCGCAACCATGACTTGATGTTTCGCGTCAAGGCCGGTTCGCCCTGCACATAGAGGTCGCCGGACTGGATCGCATCGCGATAGGTCCGGTCACCCATCCAGACATCATGCATGGTGCGCAAGGTGCAGGTGAAGTACACATTAACGTCCTTGCCGGGATTCTGCAGGCAAAGGTCGACATTGTCGTTCCTGATCAGCAGCCAATAATCGCGCTGTTCGACAAGGTCCGTGAATTTGAACTGGATGACGTTTTCGCTGCCGATCATTTTCGATGGATCTACGCTTCGCTCCAGGTAAAGCAGCATGAAATCAACGTCGAGATCATCGTCCAGAACGTTGTGGCGCGCCCAGCACAGGCCCCATTCGCCGAGCGAGACCAAGACTGGCAACAGCGCCTTGCAGGCCTCCGTCGGATAGTATTCGTACCCTTTCTGGCCGGCGATCTTTTTCCGGACGATCATTCCCTGTTCTTCCAGTGACTTCAGGCGACTGGTCAGCAAGGCGGGGGAAATGTCTCCGAGACCGCGCTGCAATACATTGAACCGGGACCCTCCCATCAGGATTTCGCGAACGATCATGATCGTCCACTTTTCGCCGAGTATCTCCGTCGCTTTCGCAATCGGGCAAAATTGTCCGTATTTCATGAGGCACCTCCCAAGGGCGCTTTCAGGCGGGCATGATAGCTTCTGAAGTGGGTTACTTTACATTCTGAAGTGCTTCGCTTCAACGCGTGAACTATAACACAATGAGAAACCAGCGCATTTATCCCCTGTCGCCGGATCATCCGGCCACGTAAAACAGGAGAATCGAAATGCCTCTCGTCACGATCGATGTCATAAAGGACGTCTTTACACCCAAGCAAAAGGCTGACGTCATTCAAAAAGTCACCGAGACCATGGTCGCGATTGAAGGCGAAGCCCTGCGGTCCGTTACCTGGGTCCGCATCAACGAAGTCGAGCAGGGCGACTGGGGAATTGGTGGCCAGTTGCTGCGCGCTGCAGATGTTCACGCCATGGCGGCTGCCGGTGCCAAGGCTGAAGAAACCGCCTGAGCCCAACAGGGAGACGCCACATCCGCGTGGTGTCTCCGGTTCCGGTCCCAAGGAGAAGACCATGCCCTTTGACACAATGATGCAGGATACAGCTGCCGAGCTTGGCGCGGCATTTGCGGGCCGATCGGCCGGATTTGAATGCAAGGATGAATTCGTCCATGAAAATTACGATGCCTTGAAGGCGCGAAAAATATTCTCGGCACAGGTGCCGGAATACCTCGGTGGGGAAGGCGTCTCGCACCGCGAGATGTGTGCCTTCCTGCGTCGCCTGGCTCATGATTGTCCGTCTACGGCATTGGCGGTATCGATGCACCAGCATCTCGTCTCGGCCGCCCGGAAGAACCATGAAGACGGCAAGGCCGGGAAGGCCCTGCTGGAAAAGGTCGCCGACGGCGAGCTGGTTCTCGTCAGCACGGGCGCCAATGACTGGCTCGACTCCAATGGCGAGGCCCACAAGGTCGAAGGCGGTTATCGCATCAAGGCCGTGAAACCGTTCGGCAGTGGCTCGCCGCGCGGCGACATCGCGATCACGTCTTGTGCCTTTGATTGCCCGGACGAAGGCCCCTCGGTCCTGCATTTCCCGGTCTCGCTCAAGGCCGAAGGCGTTGAACTCCTCGGTGACTGGGAAGCCATGGGCATGCGGGCCACCGGCTCGCAGACTATCCGGTTCAACGATGTGTTCGTACCGGATGCCTCTGTCGGCCTGAAGCGCCCGCGCGGACCCTATCACCCTGCGTTCAGCGTGATCGTCACGGTGGCGTTGCCGCTGATCATGTCGGTCTATGTCGGCGTGGCCGAATCTGCCGCTTCGCTGGCTCGCGAGAAGGCGAGGGCGCGCGCCGATGATCCGGTCACGGCGCTTCAGGTTGGCGAACTGGAAAACCTGCTCGTCACCGCGCAGATCTCGGTCGATTCCATGATCGCGCTTTGCGACGATCTCGCCTTTATACCGGGCGAAGCGCTGGCCAGCCAAGTCATGTCGCGCAAGACAATCTGTGCCAATGCCGTGATCGCTGCCGCAGAGAAGGCGCTGGAAGTGTGCGGAGGCGCCGGATTCATGCGCAAGACCGGTATCGAACGCCTGCTGCGCGACGCCCATGCCGGCCAGTTCCACCCGCTGCCGGAAAAGCGCCAGCAAATGTTCACCGGCCGCGTCGCGCTTGGGCTAACGCCGGTTTAATTGCCGGTCAAGAAAATCAGCCCCAGAGCGCGGCCGACGGTGGGTCGATCCAGCCATCGCGATAGGTCAGGCCATCGGCGACATCGTCCTTCAGCCAGAGTGGACCGTCGAGATCAGCCGCGTCGCACAGGCCGGCCAGCAGCACGGCGGGTGCCATCGAGATCGAACCGGCCACCATGCAGCCGACCATCACGCCCATGCCGCTTGCGCGAGCTGAACGGACCATGGCCAGTGCCTCGGTCAGGCCGCCAGCCTTGTCGAGTTTCACGTTGACCGCGTCATAGCGCCGGGCAAGGTCCTGGATTTCGGCGGACGTATGTGCACTCTCGTCGGCGCAGATTGCGACCGGGCCGGGTCGTCGTTCGAGTGCTTCGTCCTTGCCGGCCGGGAAGGGCTGCTCGATCAAAACGACGCCGAGGTCGGCTGCCGCGCGTGTGATGGCCGGGAATTCGGCCGGAACGATGCCCTCATTGGCATCAAGAATCAGCCGCGCGTCGGGCCGTGCCGCGTGAACCGCCTCGATCCGTTCCAGGTCTTCGGCCCCGCCAAGCTTCAGTTTCAGCAACCGTCCCTGGATCTCGCGAGCCGCCTCGGCCATTTTCTCCGGCGTGTCCAGGCTGACAGTGACCGCAGTTTCCACCGGCTTCGGTTCGGGCAGGCCGGCCAGCTGCCAGACTGGCGTGCCGCTTGCCTTGGCCTCAAGGTCCCACAGCGCGCAGTCGACCGCGCAGCGCGCTGCGCCAGCCGGCATCTGTGCCTGCAGGTCTTCGCGTGTCAGGCCGTTCTCGATGGCCTCGCGCAGGGTTTCGATCGTGGCCATCACGCTCTCGACCGTCTCGCCATAGCGCCCGTAGGGCACGCATTCGCCCCACCCGGCGGTTCCGCCTTGCTGCAGCCTTACCCGTACAGTCTCGGCGCTTGTCTTCGACCCCCGCGAAATCGCAAAAGCAGCCTTCAGCGGCGACGATACGGGCGTGATGTCGAGAAGCCGATTGCTCATAGCCAATCCTGATCGATCAAATTTGATCTTTTCCAATGCCCTTGCCTTAAGCATGTTTTGCTAGGCAAGTCAGGTAGTTACACGCTGATGGCAAACACTGTCCCTCCCGATTTCGCGCTTGATCAAGGCGACGAAGGTTCCATTCTCCGCGTCAGCGGGGATTGGACGGTCGCGACTGTGCCCGGGGTGGACGAAGCCCTGCGCGATCTGTCTCCCCGCGCGCCCCTGCGCCTCGACGTGACGGGGCTCGGGCGGCTCGACACGGCTGGCGCCTTTGTCCTCGACCGCACCCTGCGCGCAGCCATGCCGGGAACCGAGGCCCCTGCAGAGATCATCGGAGACCATCCGGCGGCGCGCAGCCTGATCGCACAGGTTCACGCCGTCTCCGCGCCGGCACCGCCGCCAGCCGTCCAGACGGGCGGCGTCATGGCCATGCTCGAGCGCACGGGGGAGGGTTTCCTCAAGGTCGTGTCGGAAATCATCGCCACGCTGGCCTTTCTCGGCGAGACCCTCGTCACGTGCGGGCGCCTCCTGCTCAGCCCCTGGAAACTGCGCTGGACCTCCATCGTCTCGGTGATGGAGGAGGCGGGCCTCGACGCCCTGCCGATCATCGCTTTCCTGTCCTTTTTTGTCGGCATGGTGGTTGCCTTCATCGGTGCTACGACGCTCAGCGATTTCGACCTCCAGATCTACACGGTGGAACTGATCGGCTATTCCGAGCTGCGTGAATTCGGCGTTGTGCTGACCGGCATCGTGCTGGCGGGCCGTACCAATTCCTCGTTCACCGCGCAGATCGGCACCATGAAGATGCGCCAGGAAATCGACGCCATGCAAACCCTCGGCCTGAAGCCGATGGACGTGCTGGTTGCTCCGCGCGTTCTGGCCATGGTGGCGATGACGCCCGTGCTCACCTTTGTTGCTACGCTGGCCGGTATTGCTGGCGGCATCATGGTCGGCTGGCTCTCGCTCGATATCAATCCCGGGGTGTTCATCGAGCGGTTGCGCACGTCCGTGCCGCTCGACCAGTTCTGGGTCGGCATGTCCAAGGCGCCGGTCTTCGGCTTCGTGTGTGCGCTGATTGCCTGCCGCCAGGGCCTGAATGTCGGTGGCAGCGTCCAGTCGCTCGGCCATGCCACGACGACGTCGGTGGTGCAGGCCCTGTTCGCCATTATCGTGCTCGATGCCATGTTCGCGGTCTTCTACATGGAGATGGGGATATGACGGATGACATCATCATCCGCATCCGGGGCCTCAAGACGGCCTATGGCAGCCATGTCGTCCATGAGAATCTCGACCTGGATATCTGCCGCGGCGAGATCATCGGCATTATCGGCCCGTCGGGCTGCGGCAAGTCGGTCCTCCTGCGCGCCATTGTCGGCCTGAAGCAGCCGGCCGCCGGAAGCATAGAAGTGTTTGGGCGCCGCCTTGAAACGCTGGATCCGTTTGAACGCGCCGCCGTTGAGCGCCGCTGGGGCGTGATGTTCCAGGACGGCGCCTTGTTCTCGAACCTCACCGTGCGAGAGAACGTCGAAGTGCCCATGAAAGAGCACACGAATCTGGGGCCGCAATTGCGCGAGGAACTCGCCGACATGAAGATCCGCTTGGCCGGCCTCGGGCCGGATGCGGGCGCGAAATACCCCTCGGACCTGTCCGGCGGCATGCGCAAGCGCGCAGCTCTCGCCCGGTCCCTCGCGCTCGACCCGGAACTCCTGTTCCTGGACGAACCGACCGCCGGTCTCGACCCGATCACGGCGTCGGGATTCGATGCCCTGGTGCGCAAGCTGCAGCAGGCGCTCGGCCTGACGGTCTTCCTCGTGACGCATGATGTCGATACGCTGCATGCAACCTGCGACCGGATTGCGGTGCTCGGTGAGAAACACGTGCTCGCGGTCGGGACGATTGAAGAACTTCGCACGGTCGATCATCCGTGGGTGCAGGAATATTTTGGCGGGCCGCGTGGCCGGGCCGCTACGGGACACTAGAATGGAGACCCGATATGGAAACGCGCGCTAATTATGCCCTCATCGGCGCCTTCGTCCTGCTCGCGGCTGCCGCGATCATAGGTTTCGTCCTGTGGCTCGGAGAATCGGAATTTCGCCGTGATTACAAGGCATATGACATTGTCTTTGCGGGCCCCGTCTCGCTCGAGGATGGCGCAGCCGTCCGGTATATCGGCATCAAGGTCGGCGAAGTGTCCACCGTGCGGATCGACCGGGCAGACCCGTCGAAAGTGCGCGCCCGCATCCGCATCGACCGCGAAACCCCGATCAAGGAAGACTCGACCGCATCGATCCAGCTTGCCGGTATTACCGGCGTGACCTTCGTGCAGATCACTGCGGGCACCGGCAAGCCGCTGGAGGCCCGTCCAGGCGAACCCGTGCCCGTCATCCGCGCTGAACGCACCCAGCTCGACGAGATTTTTTCCGGCGGCGCCCAGGTGCTGGGCAATGCCAACCTTGCGATCGACAAGGTCAATCGTGTCCTGACGGACGAGAACATCGCATCGATTTCCGCAACGATCCGGAATGTCGAATCAATCAGCCAGCAGCTTGCTGCGAATGAAGGCCTGATCGGTCAGGCATCGGCAACACTGACCGATGTCTCCGAAGCCAGCATCCGGTTTGAAGCTGCCTCTGCTTCGCTGGAACAATTCGGCAAAACCGCCGACGTTCAGATCGCCGCGTTTGCCGATGATCTGACCCAGCTGATCGGTGACGTGCGCGACGTGACGAATTCCGCCAACGAGACGGTTGCACAGGGAACGCGCGCCATGACAGCTGCTGCAGAAGCGATTGAAGGCCCGGCCACGGGCGCATTCCAGGATGCCCAGCTCGCCAGCCAGGACCTGCGCCTCCTGATCAACCGGCTTGACCGCATCGCCCGCGAAGTCGAACAAAATCCGCAGAGCTTCGTCACAGGCGACCCTGCTCCATATGAAGGAGGCCGCTAATGGTCCGTGCCCTGGTTTTGATGGTCGTTGCTGCAGGCCTGTCGGCCTGCGTGTCGGTCCTGCCCGAAAAGAAAGCCCCCGAAGGGCTTTACCGGTTCGGTCCGATGGAACCGATGCACTCGCTGGAAGCGTCCATCGTCATCCGGGAACCGGAAGCCTCGCGGCTGGTCGGAGGCCGCGCCATTGCCGCTGAAGACAGCGATGGCGCCCTGCGGCTCGTGAAGGGCGTTGAATGGACAGACAGCGCGACCCGCATGATGCAGGTGGCCCTGCTCGATACGCTCGGCGGTGGGGATGGCGGCGTGGCCATCGCGTCTGACGCCGGCGCGCCGACCGACTATGAACTCGCCTGGCGCATTTCGGACTTCACGCTGTCAGGCACAACCGCCCGGTGCCGTATCGAGGCGACGCTTTTGGAGGGCCGCAGCCGCAAGGTTCTGGCCCAGACGAATGTATCGACGACCGCGGTTGCACTTGATTCGAGGAATGCCGCACGTGCAAAGGCCCTGACCGATGCGGGCAGGGCCTGTGTCAGTGATGTCGCTGCGTTCGTCGCCGAGAAGTCGGTTGCTACCAAGCCGGCTTCCTGACGCCGGGGCTTAGCCTGCCTTCATCTCGTCGAACGGCAGCGTCTTGTCGACGCGCACATCCTGCGGGAGTCCCAGGACGCGCTCGGCGATAATGTTCTTCAGGATCTCGTCCGTGCCGCCGGCAATACGCAAGCCAGGGGCCCACATGAAGCTCTGCTGGAAAATGCCGTCGCCCGGCATCGTCTCGGGATCGTTGATGATGCCGTAATGGTCCTGCATCTCGATGGCCGAGTTGCAGATATCCTGCAGATGGTTGGCGGTGATGATCTTGCCGATCGAGTTTTCCGGTCCCGGTGTCTGACCGCGTGAGAGCGCCGTCTGCGTGCGGAACTTCGTCAGCTTGTAGCCCTGAGCGGCCACATACCAGTCAGCGAGCTTTTCGCGGAATGCCTGGTCGCTCATGGCGCCGGATGTCTTGGCGTATTCCATGATCTCGCCCCAGTCCGGTCCGGGTGAGCCACCGACGGCAAGGCGTTCGTTCATCAGCGTGACGAGCGCCACTTTCCAGCCGGCCCCGACATCGCCGAGACGGTCTGAATCCGGGATGCGTACGTCCGTGAAGTAGACTTCGTTGAATTCGCGGCCACCCGATGCCTGGTGGATCGGGCGCACATCGACGCCTTTCTGTTTCATATTCACGATGAACATGGTCAGGCCCTTGTGCTTGGGCACTTTCGGGTCTGTCCGCACCAGAACGATGCCATAGTCGGAATAGTGCGCGCCGCTGGTCCAGACCTTCTGGCCATTGATGACCCAGTCGTCGCCGTCTTTCACCGCGCGTGTTTTCAGGCCTGCCACGTCGGAACCGGCCGAAGGCTCGGAGAAAAGCTGGCACCAGATTTCCTCGCCCATCAGGGCCTTCTGGACATAGCGTTCCTTGTGGGCGTCAGAGCCAAACGCGATCACGGTTGGCACACACATGCCAAGACCAATGGCGAACGGCCCGGTTGGCGCATCATATTTGGACTCTTCCTGTCCCCAGATCACGGATTGCATCGAGGTGCCGCCGCGCCCGCCCCATTCCTTGGGCCAGGTGATCTGGGCGAACTTGTTCTCCGCCTTCACCTTCTGCCACGCCTTGGCTTTTTCCAGCATGTTCACCCGGTCGCGGCTGGAGGGCATCCGGCCGGCAGATTTCGGCTTGAGGTGCTTGTCCAGGAATGCGCGCGCCTCGGCGCGGAATGCGGCTTCTTCTTTTGTGTCGTTGAAGTCCATGAGTTTGATCCTTCCCTTACGCTGCGTTCTTGGTTTCGAGAGCGCGGACGAGTTTTTCTTTCCACACCTTGGGGCTGCCAGCCTGGACGGCCAGGAGCTTGGCCCGGCGATAGAAGAGGTGGCAGTCGACTTCCCACGTAAAGCCCATGCCGCCATGCGTCTGGATGTTTTCCTTCGAGGCGAACCAGAACGCTTCCGACGCTGCCACGCGGGCGGCGGCTGCCGCTTCCGGCAGTTCCGGCGCATCGGTCGACAGGGCCCATGCACCATAGAAGCAGTTGGACCGCGCGACTTCGTTCTTCACATACATCTCTGCCAGCTTGTGCTTGATCGCCTGGTTGCCGCCAATCGGGCGACCGAAGGCGTAACGCTCCATGGCGTAGTCCTTCGCCATTTCGAGGCAGCGCGAAGCGCCGCCCAGCTGTTCGAACGCGACCAGAACGGCGACCCGGTCAAGCAGCGCATCATTGAGGCGTGCACCGTCGCCGGATTTTCCGAGCAGGGTGGCGGGCACTTTGTCGAAAGTCAGCTCGGCATGGCTGCGTGTCGGGTCGAGCGTCGCGAGCACCTTCTTCTTCACACCCTTGGCCGAGAGGTCGACGAGTACAAGGCTCGCGCCCTTGCCGTCCTTGGCCAAGACCACTGCATGGGTTGCAATGTCGCCGTCCGTGACCGGCACCTTCAAGCCGCTCACCGTCTTGCCGTCGAATACGGTTTGCAGCGATCCGGCATCGGGATTGCCCGGCCCTTCGCTGGCCGCGTAGCAACCGACCACTTCGCCCGAGACGATCTTCGGGAACAGGTCGGCCTGTTGCGACTTGGAACCCGCCAGCTTGAGTGCTTCGGTAAAGAAGTAAGCGGTCGACGCGAATGGAACCGGCGCCAGGACACGGCCCATCTCTTCGGCCAGAACGCACATTTCCAGCATGCCAAGCCCGAGGCCGCCATGCTCTTCCGGAATGGCCGTGCCCAGCCAGCCCATCTCGACGACCTTTTTCCAGACGCCTTCATTGTAGGGCTTGGACTCATCGTTCAGAATGGCGCGAACCTCGGCCATGCCGCACTGGCCCTCGAGAAATTTTCGCGCCTCATTGGCGAGAAATTTCTGGTCCTCGGAAAAATCAAAATTCATGGCATCTCGCTCCCTGGCCTCCCGGTGGAGGCTCGCACTTTTGCTATGGCCGCAGGATAGCGCCCTTTACGTGCGCGGAAAGCCGTGACCCAGCGGAAATCGTAACTTCTGGTCCGGATTCATGGCCAGTAGGTCAAATTTCACCGATCGGCTTCAGGCGAACTAAAGCTGGTTGAGGCATGTTGGGGGATCAGTTTCAGGGTTTGAAATCATGGCCAAGGCACTCTTTCACAAGTCGCAACGGGTTTTCGTAAAGCCCGTCGGCACCTGGGCTCTTGTCGAGCAGGTCATTCCCCAATGGGTGAAGGACGTCGATGAACCGTTGCGCATCACGTATGATTGCGGGCTGGGACGCCGGTTTGAAAGCGCCGAGCTTGTGTCCGAACAGATGATGCAAAAGCTCCAGCGTCCGGACGACGAAGACGACGATTTCGTGCTCGAACGGTGGCGCATCGACCGCAAGGTCATCAAGTGGCGTGCCGACGCCATGCTGGGCATGGATCCCAATCCGGGTACCTATCCGGTCGTCGTCACCGATGATGGTGACTGGGGCGGCTGGCGCGTGACCGGCAGCGAGTATGACCGCGACCCCCAGCGTATCGAACACCAGGCCCGCATGATCGTGCACACGCCCGACCTGTTGCGTGTGGCGCGCAAGCTCGCCGATATCGCCAGCGAACGCCCCAAAGACCTGCCGGTAGAGGTCAGGCAATTGGCAGATCGCTGCGCCCTTTTCCTGCGACACGTCTTCCAGACCGACGAGCACATCGCCGAAACCGCTGCCGAATAGGCGGAATCAGCGCGTTCGCGCGGCTTTTGCCACCAGCCAGGCCAGGCTGGCGCCAAGACAGGCGCCGATCAGGTTCGCTCCTTCATCCAGCAATGATGCCGTACGTCCTGTTCCGGCGAAGGCCTGGACGATTTCCAGCAAAGCGCCAAATCCGACCGTGGCTAGTATGCCCGCAATGATCCGGCGGCGACCGAGCCAGAAGCAGATAAAGGCCGCCAGAACGGCGTAGGCGATGGCATGCTCCACCTTGTCGCTGAGGTGAACTTCCGGCAGGTCCTCTCCCGGCAAGACTGACAGGATTGCAATTGCGGCGGCGACCAACAGGCCGGCCAGTCCGGCGAGGCGCCGCGCGAGCAAAGTGTTCAGGGCCGAGAGAATGTTCATGTCGTGCGCGCCTTGTCCTGCAATTCCTGCGTTTGTGCCCCGGTCTGCCCCTTGGAACCGCCCCCGTCCATCCCGATGTGGGTGAGGCCAGCTCTCGACGCGGTGCCTCCCGACGCGTATCGAGATTTTATCCCGCTCTCGCTATCCGGAGACATCATGCGCACTGAAACCCCTGTTGCCGTCAAGCTCGCTGACTACACGCCATATCCGTTCGACATCGAGCATGTCGATCTGGCGTTCGAACTGGATCCTGACGCGACGAAGGTCACGGCGACGCTCAGGATCTCACGCAAGAAAAAGGGCGGCGATGTGCCGCTCGTCCTGGATGGCGAGGCGCTCAGGCTTGTGTCCATCGCGATGGACGGTCGCACGCTGACACCGTCCGACTACACGGTCACAGACAATGCGCTGATACTTCCCAATGTGCCGGACAGGTTTGAGCTCAAGACGCTTGTCGAAATTGCGCCTGCCAAAAACACGGCCCTGTCCGGTCTCTACATGTCCGGCGGGCGTTTCTGCTCGCAATGTGAATCGGTCGGCTTCCGCCGCATCACCTATTACCCGGACCGCCCGGATGTGATGAGCCGGTACTTCGTCACGATCACGGCTGACAAGGCGGCCTGTCCGATCATGCTGTCGAACGGTACGCCGGGCCCTGTTACGGACGCCGGCAATGGGCGCCACACGGCGACATGGGATGATCCCCACAAGAAGCCGTCCTACCTCTTCGCGCTCTGCGCCGGGGAATATGACATTTACCGTGACACGTTCACGACCATGAGCGGCAAGCAGATCGACCTCGCGATCCATGTCGACAAGGGCGATGCGCCGCGTGCGGCCTGGGCGATGGACAGCCTGAAACGGTCGATGACCTGGGACGAAGAAACCTACGGTCGCGAATACGACCTCGGTGTTTTCAACATTGTTGCCGTGCGCGACTTCAACTTCGGCGCGATGGAGAACAAGGGCCTCAATGTCTTCAACTCTGCCTATGTCCTTGCAGACGAGGACTCGGCGACCGACGCAGACTTTGAAGCCATCGAAAGCATTGTCGCCCACGAGTATTTCCACAACTGGACCGGCAACCGCATTACTTGCCGCGACTGGTTCCAGCTTTGCCTGAAGGAAGGCCTCACTGTTTTCCGCGACCAGAACTTCTCGGCCGACATGCGTTCGCGGTCGGTGCAGCGCATCAAGGATGTTATCCGCCTGCGCGCGCGCCAGTTCGCCGAGGATGCCGGTCCGCTGGCCCATGCGGTCAGGCCCGCCAATTATGGGGCAATCGACAATCTTTACACCGCCACAGTCTACGAAAAGGGCGCCGAACTGATTGGCATGCTCCGCCGCATCATAGGCCCGGAAGCCTATCGCAAGGGCATGGACCTGTATTTTGATCGCCATGACGGCCAGGCCGTGACCATTGAGGATTTCTATGCCTGCTTCGCCGAGGTGACGGGTAAGGATTTCGGTCCTTTCCTGCGCTGGTACGCCCAGGCCGGCACGCCGAAGGTCACGGTTGCGGAAAGCTGGAACGAGGCTGCCGGTGAACTGACCGTCCGCCTGTCACAGAAGACGCCTCCGACGCCCGGCCAGCCGGACAAGCTGCCCGTGCCGATCCCGCTCGAACTCGCCCTGCTCGACGGCAAGGGCGGCACTGATGCCTGGATGGTCGTGCTCGATACGCCGGAAACCACTGTCACGCGCAAGGCGCCGGGCGGCCGTCCGCTCCTCTCGGTCAACCGCGATTTCAGCGCACCGGTCCGTATTGAGCGTGACCTCACCCGCGACCAGCGCCTGGCCCTGGTGACTGCCGAGACCGACCCCTACAATCAGTGGGAAGGCGTCCAGACCCTCGTCACCGAGGAGATTCTCAAACTGTGTGAAGGCAGCCAGGCCAAGCCGGACGGTGACCTCGTATCCGCCATCGCAACGGCCATCCGGAACGCGTCCGACGATCCGGCCTTTGCCGCGCTGCTGACCCGCTTGCCGGAAGTCGGCGAGTTGTTCCTCGAGCGCAAACCGGCTGACCCGGTCGCGCTTCATTCCGCGCGCAGGCGCCTCCAGGCCGCCCTCTCCGGGGCCCTCGCCTCCACCATCACCGACACCCTTGCCGCCCCCTCACCAACCCCTTACCGCCCCTCTGCCGAACAGGCCGGGATCCGTGCGCTACGGGGTGCCTTCATCAACCTCCTGGGGGCTTCGGAAGTTGCCGATGCGCCGCAAGAACTGCTGTCCCTGTATGACAAGGCGCCTAACATGACGGAGCGCCTCGCGGCCATGCGGGCCCTCACCATGAAGGGCAAATGCCCCGAGCGCGACAAGGCTCTCGCCGACTTCGAACAGAACTGGAAGCATAACCCGATCGTCATGGACAAGTGGTTCGCCGTGCAGGCAGGGCAGGGAACTGCAGCAACGGTTGCAGAACTGGCCGCCCATCCGGACTTCGACCTGAAGAACCCGAACCGCGTCCGTGCGGTGGTCGGTGTCTTTTCAACCGCCAACCTTGCCGCTTTCCACGCGCCGGACGGCTCAGGCTACCGCGCGGTCGAGGACATCATCCTCAGGGCTGACGCAGCCAACCCGGCCCTTGCGGCCCGGCTTCTGGCCGCATTCGAGCAATGGCGGGTACTTGAACCCAAGGCCGGAGCCGCAGCCCAGGCGACGCTAAAGCGACTGCAGGATGCGAATCTCTCTCCGAATTCTGCCGACATCGTCGGGCGCGCCCTGGGCTGATCGCAAGCGCGTAGTTAACAATTCTGTTAAGGTTATTAACATTTGTGCAAGGATTCCGGCTGAAAACGGAAGATGGTTACGTGTGCCAAATGCGCAGAGAGTGGAGTCTCCTTGGCGGATGATCGCGTCATTGCTGAAGGGTTGACGGTTGCGGACAAGGCGTCGGCAAGGGTTTCGGCACGCCTGAAATGGACCATTCTGGTCATTATCATCCTGATGGCGGGTGCGCTGGGCCTCAAGGCGTGGGAAGAACGCCAGAGCGCCGATATTGCCATGCTTTCTGCGCTTGAGGGGGACACGCGTGCGATCGCCGGACGTATCGAAGGCCGGGCAGACACAGCAGAAACGGTCATCCGTCTTGTGACAGATACAGGATCGTCACGCTCGGCCATCACAGCGGCGGCGCCTGGCGTAGATACTGTGTTGTCCCTGACGGATGCGCAGCAATCACCCGCCGGCAGCCGCCTCGGCGAAGCGGCGGAAACGGCTTCGGTTCTCGTTGAAAGCGGCCATCGCCTGGGTGTTTCCAGCCAGGGAGACATCGTGCTCGTTTCGACGCCCGAGTCCGGCACGCCTATGCTGGCGATTGCACCCGCAGCCACATGGCTACCTGTCTCGGCCAGCGGACATCGGCTGACGCTGGTATCCGGCAACAATCGCATCGGCACAGGCGACCCGTCATTGGCAGCAATGGACAGCGCCGTCCAGATTGGCCGCCCTGGTTTGCGTGCGGCTGGCGGCCTCAACCGCATTGCAACGGCCTGTGCGCCGCTTGATCGCAGCCCGGTCGCACTCTGTGAATCGGTCCTGCACCCGCTCTTCAATCTGGATGACCTCATCAGGCTCCTGATTTTTGCGTTGCTCCTGGCTGCTCCGGTCCTTGCGATCGTTGGCCTGATGAACCGCCTGTCGCAGGAAGAAACAGCCACCATCATCGAAGAAACCCGCGACGATGAAGCCGACAGGATTATGGGCCTGGTTATGCGAGGAGCACGGGCCGGCTATTGGGAATGGTCACCCGGCGGAACATCCATCTTTCTCAGTGAGGGGGCGTCGGAACTGTTCGGCATGGAAGGCGCGGGTCTGATCGACGCGCGCGAATTGCTGGTCCAGATTCATCCTGAGCATCAGGCGCGCATGCTCGAAACCTTTGAGAAGGCGCGTAGCATCGGATGGATACAAACCAGTTTCCTGACGGTTGCACAGCCTCCCATCTGGGTCGAGATGCGCGGTAGCGTATCCAATGACTCCAACAGCCAGCCGACTCTTTTCGGCGGGATCGTGCTCGACATCACCGAGCGCAAACAGTCCGAGGATCGCGTCAAGGCGGCTGAGCGTCGCCTGCGTGCGGCCATCGAAGGCTTCACTGGCCCGTTCGCCCTGTGGGACCACCGCATGCGCCTGCTCTACTGGAATCGTGCCTTTGCCCTCGATTTCGGGCTGCAGGACACATTGCGTCCGGGCATAGGTCACGACACGATACTGATCGCGCGTGCGGGCGCCATTCGCAGCGAGAAGCCGTCAAGCGAAGACTCGCGCACAATGCTGATCGAGTTGCAGACAGATCGTTGGCTCAAGGTCGTCGAGCGGGCGACGCCGGATGGTGGACTGATCACCGTCGGCATCGACGTCACGGAAAATGTCGAGAACGAGGAAGCACTGAAACGTCAGAAAAAGAGCATGCGAAAGGCCGTTCTCGATCTCGAGCGCTCCGAAGGCAGGGCCGGAGAACTTGCGCGACGCTATTCGGAGGAGAAAGCCAAGGCCGAACACGCGGCTCACACCAAGTCTGCCTTCCTGGCCAATATGAGCCACGAGCTGCGGACGCCACTCAATGCCATCAATGGATTTTCGGAAATCCTCGCGCATGAGCTTTATGGCCCACTCGGCGACGCGAGGTACAAGGGCTACGCACATGATATCCTGACATCGGGCCAGCACTTGCTTGATATGATCAATGACATTCTCGACATGGCGAAGATCGAGGCAGGCAAGATGACCATTAATCCGCAACCGATCGACCCGGTCGATCCGGTGGACGCGGCGGTACGCATGATCCGGCGTAAGGCAGAGGACAAGGGGATAGCCATTGTCCTCGATGCCCAACCCAGCCTGCCAGATCTCGATGCCGACCACAGGGCCATCCGCCAGATGGTGCTGAACCTCCTGTCCAATGCCATCAAGTTCACCGATGCGGGCGGCACCATAACCGTTGCCGTCGAACAACGTGGTCCCGACATCTATATCGGTGTCACCGACACGGGTATTGGTATTCCGACCGAAGACCTGCCGCGCCTTGCCAAGCCCTTTGAGCAGGTTTCCGGCTCGCGCGACCGCAACTATGAGGGCACCGGTCTTGGACTGGCGCTGACCAAGTCATTTGCCGAAATGCATGGCGGCCATCTCAGCCTCTCTTCCATCGAAGGCGAAGGCACGACGGTCGCGATTTCGCTGCCAATTTCCGGTGCCAGTGAATTGGTCGCTGAAGATGAGTCCCGCGAAGTTGCCTGACCTCTTTTAGGGTCTCACATTCCAATCGAGAATGCAGGCACCGGTACGGTCAACCTCGACGCTGCCCCAGGCCCCTGTCTTCAGCTTGCGCTCGAGACCGGCTGGCAATTCATTCACCACGTCCGGCAAGAAGCGCGCGATACCGTTGCTTGTGACGACCAGCACGTTGGCATCGCCATCGATGTCCGCCGCTCGGGCCAGAAACCCGGCCCAGGCTGCGCGCAGCGCGCCTGGATCGACGTGCCATCCTGGCGGCGGGGTCGCGTCTGCATCCCAGGCCTCAATCGCCGCCGTGCCGATGCGGGCAATGACCGCCGCTTCCGTCTGGTTCTCGTCCGGTCCGTAATCGATCTCGGTCAGGAAAGGCAGTATGAGGAGTGGCGGTGCGCCCGCATGTCCGGCGAGGATCGTTCGTGCGGTTTCGCGCGTACGCAGCAAGGGCGAACAGAACGCCGCCGCGAACTTTGTGTCGCGAAAGTGCGTCGCCAATGCGGTCGCCTGCTGCACGCCGGAAGTCGACAAGGCCATATCGGTGCGTGCGCCAACGCGGGTCGGTGTGTCGCCCGCATCAAACGTATTGCCGTGCCGGACGATGATCAAACGGGCCAATGCGTCAGTCTCCAGCCGGGTCGCCGTGTTGCGCGACCAGTCGCTCTGCCAACGCGACATCCTCCGGCGTATCAATGCCCGGGATGGCGATTTGGTCAGGCACCACTTCGACGCACTGAATCGACATGCCGTTTTCGATCAGGCGCAATTGTTCCAGTCCTTCGAGCTGTTCATAGTAGCCCTCAGGCAAGCTGACATACCGGCGCAGGGCATCCAGCCTGAACGCATAAAGACCGATATGGCGGCATACGGGAGAAACGTCGCTCGCAGTACGCAATGCAGCTTCCTTGCGCATGGCGGGCAGGACGATTTTCGAGAACCAGAGCGCCCGGCCGTTCACGTCATGCGTGAGCGTGGTGCCTGAAAAGGGCGTATCCAGTTTATGCGCCCGCAAGGCGTCGAGCGCCCCCCAGGTCAGGCGCACAAAGGGCGTCGCTGCATCTGCGCCCGAAGTCATCGCGGCCTGCGCGACGGCAATAATCTGGGTGGGCGGCGTGAAGGGCGAGTCGCCCTGGAGGTTGACCACGACCTGGGGCTGGACTCCGAGCGCATCCGCAGCTGCGAGGGCGCGGTCGCTGCCAGACGGCAGGGCAGGATCGGTCATCACGACCGGAATTTCGAGCGCTCGGCAATGCTGCTCTATGCGCGTGTCATCCGTGGCGACAACATGTGCTGCGTCGTCCAGTTCGGCGGCGGCCTTGCCCGCCATGCTCGCCACGCGGCTGACCATGCTTTTTCCGGCTATCAGCGTCAGCGGCTTGCCGGGAAACCGGGTCGAGCCATACCGGGCGGGGACAACGATCAGCGTTTTCATTTGTCGGCTACCTTGAGCGTAGGCTTACAGTCGGCGTGCCGATGTGCTGTCGGCTTCGCGCATGTCCTGCATCAGGTCGACCAGCGGAGCGACCCATTCAAGTGTCTCTTCGCCTACCCCTTCGCGGCGCAGGAATTCGGTGAAGGCCGGAACGAGTTTTTCATTCCCGCACTGGTCAACGGCCATTTCGAGTTCAGGCACCACGATGGTCTGGAACGTATCAGCGAATTTCTGGATTTGCTTGGTCTTCGCCGCCAGTTGTATCGCGACGAATGGGTCGACTTCGCCATCCGGGCCTTGCAGGCGACGAAGGTCGTTGATCATGCCGCGATTATTGGAAGCGAATTTCTTGAGAACCCTGTCGGTCTTGTAGTCGACCCATTCAGCCGTGCAGGGCTGCGGTTCTACCGAGGCGCAAGCCGCGAGCGCAGCCAGGCTCAGCGATACGATGGCGATCTTGACGTTCATAATGCGCGTCCATCCAGACTTGATTGAGAGCCTTGCACCCTAGAGGCCGACAGCGTTCCAGCAAAGCATCTATTGCTGCCAGACAGCAACTGGCCCCGGCGGAGGTCAAACGCCGAGGCCACCAAGGCGAGCCATAGGGGGTGGCTGCGCGCTCAGTGTTTGCTGATTTCGATCTTCCGGCTTGCTTCGAGGCGGCTGGTGAAAGCCTGTTTCTCCTCGTCGCACAGGGCGTCGCTGGCTGCGATGGTTGCCAGCGTTTCCGGGGCCCTCAGCCGGGAGGCGTCGCCCTGTACACAGGCGACATGGAGGGCTTTGCCATTACGGGTTTCGCTGCTCAGTATCCGCGTTTCACCCGGTGCCAGGTCTATATCCCGGCAGGACACGGCGAGCGTCTCGATCGAAGATGACACGTCGCCAAAACGACTCTCAATATCTTTGCCATAAGCGGCGTCTACGCGGGTCTCGATTTCCTTTGCCCATGATTTCACTCGGGCCTCGATCTCGCGATTCGCCGCGTCGCTGGTGGCGTCATGGTTAACTTCCCAAGCTGCCATGCGTTGATCGACAAGCGCCTCCCAGTCGGACGTGCGCGCTTCAAACTCCCGGGCCCAGGCTTCCCACTCTGCGGCTGTCTTCTCGGCGTTCTCTTCATTTTCTTTGAAGATGAAGACATGTTTCGTGGCATTGTCCCCCCCTTTCAGTTCCATAACTGAGGGGACGGGCGGAATGGCCGGTGTTGCCGGCATAGGGGGCATTGCCGGCATCGCCGGAAGCGGTGGCACAGGTGGTGGTACATGCAGCTTGCGCGTCTCCAGCTTGATACGCTGGCTGAGCCGGCGAATTTCATCGTCAACTTCCGGGTCAGGATGCTGGAACGGCTCGCCAAGCAAGACGAACTGCCGATCCTCAACCTTCTCGCCATCAATGAACAGCGTGGAATTGTTGATCGTGATGCTCGTCGTGAGGTCTTGTTCCGGCTCCCCGGCACTGGCTGTGACAGATGCAGTGGCGACGAGTGCGGCTGATCCAAACACGGCAGCCAGTCCAAGACCGGTAAGGCGGCGTCGTTTGGACGGTGCCGGATAGGTCATCAGGCGCATACGCTCTTTCAGGGAATGCGTCAGGGGCAGGCTTGCGGCCAGCGGCAGGCGTTCCGGCACGGATATCCTCACAGCCTTCAACAGCGTTGATCCGTAAGCGTGGGGGCTGGCGGCGCCGCAGCGCAGCACGTCGCTGTCGCATGCGGCTTCCTGGTCGGTGCGGAAAGCCCGGCGTGCCACATAAGCGAGCGGATTGAACCACAGGCAGGCGACAAACAGTTCGGCCAGTTGCAGGGCCCAGAGGTCGCCGCGTTTGACGTGGGTCAGCTCGTGGGCGAGTGCTGCGCGCTGCTGGGCATTGTCATAATCATCTTCGAACCAGGCAGGTAACAGCACGATCGGGCGAAACAGGCCGGTCACCAGAGGGCCATTCGAGATCATGCTGGTGGCGATCTGCGGCGTGCGCTTCAATCCCACCTGCCGTGCGACCTGGTCGGCAAGCGATTGCAGGCGCTCGGAAGCGGGCATGCGCTCCCGGTGAACGACAGCCATGAAGCTGTGTTGCGCAGCCATATTGCGCGCAAGCACGATGAGCCCACCGATCAGCCAGATTCCAAGCAGGGTCGTGACAAGCGCGGTCCCCATGCCGGTGCCCGAAAACATTTCGATAACAGGTGAGTCCATCGGTGTGCCGTTCCTGACGAAGACGGTGCTGGCAGCATCTGACTCCGGCGCAAGGGCGGCGATCGGCGCTTCGAAAAACAGCGGCATTTCACTTCGCAGCGCAGTCGGATCAGTGGCGGCGTCGGCAAGTGCAACACTGGGCGCGAGTCCCAGCAGGCTCACCCAGGACATGCTGTTTGGCAGCGGTGGCAAAAGCAGGCGTGCGAGCGGAACGAGCCAAAGAGCATAGGCAATGCCTGGGCCGAACTCACGGGCGATCGGCTTCCGGGCCAAAAGGACGAGGATGATCAGGACGGAGACCGCAAGCACTGTCTCGAGGACAGATTTCGGATCGGGCGTGAGGAATTCGGTGATCATTTCTTCAGGTCCCCCAGGAGTTTTTCGAGCTCTTCAATGTCTTGAGGCGTCAGTCCGCGACTATCAGCCAGATATGCCACGAGCGGCGCTGCGCGGCCCGAGAAAACACGATCCACAAACTGACCCGCAGCTGTCGCCTTGTAGGCTTCCTCGTCGATGGCAGGGAAATAGAGATAGCGTCGTCCGTCTTCTTGCGTGACGGCTGCGCCTTTTTCGACGAGCCGGGAGAGGAGTGTCTTGACAGTGCGGCTGGTCCAGTCCTTGTCATTGGACAGCGCCTCATGGACATCACTTGCGGCGATACCGGGCTTCTCCCACAGTATGCTGAGCACTTCGAGTTCTGCGGCGGATACTTTCATCCCAACTCTCTCCCAAGAATGGATTACACACGTAATCGTATTATAAGACTACAAATGTGGTCAACCTATTTGTGATGACAAGACGGTAACCTCCGGCTTTGATGACGCACCGATGCGCATGTCCCTTCTATTCGTCGGGGGGCTCCTGTAGGGTCGCCGCGGGTGGTACGGGCGGGAAACTTGAGGAGAGGGCAATGAGAAGAGCGATGTTTGGCGCGCTTGCGCTTGCGCTGGCGCTGTTACCGATGGGTTGCGAGACGACCAGCGTTCCCGGTGTGCCCGGCGACTTCGGCGCGATATTGGGCGACGTCATGGGGTCGTCCACGGCTCAGGGGGCACTGACGCAGGCCGAGATCGATGCCGGACTGCGCGAAGCCCTGACAGTCGGCACGAATCTCGTGGCTGCCCAGCTTGGCAAAACGGACGGCTATTTCGGTGATCCGCGCATCCGTATTCCCCTCCCGAAGACCTATCGAGACATCCAGACCAATCTTGCCCGCGTCGGCGCGAGCGGCCCGCTCGACGACCTTGAGCTGCGCATGAACCGTGCGGCTGAAGCTGCCGTGCCGGAAGCCAGGACGCTCATCCTCGGCGCCGTTCGGTCGATCACTATCAATGATGCACTGCAAATCCTCAACGGTGGCGATACGGCGGCGACAGACTTCCTGCGCGCCAGGACTGAAACCCAATTGCGGGCATCGTTCACGCCTTATGTACGTCAGTCGCTGGACCAGTCAGGTGCCTTTACGGCGCTTGAGCAATCCGCCAGCCAGTATGGTCTCGGCGGAGTCACCAGCAACCTGCAGGGCGACCTCACAAATCACGCCGTCGGCCTCGGTCTGGATGGCATTTTCCTCTACGTCGCAGACGAAGAAAAGAAGATCCGTGAAAATCCTGTCGCGCGGACCAGCGAAATCCTGCGCCGTGTATTCGGGAACCGTGCTTAATGCGCAGAATAAAGCGTGAATTGAAATCGGGCGGCGAAATCGCCGGCATCGAATTTGGCGATCCGATCAAGCCTTATGCCGCTGTCTGGCTGCATGCGACCGGATTCAATGCCATGACCTACCAGTCATTGCTCGCGCCTTTGGGCCTGCGGGCGCGCGTCGCTGCACTCGACATGCGTGGCCACGGTCGCTCGACTCTCGCGGCGAAGCCCCGCAGGCTCGCGTCGTGGAACAGGTTTCGCGATGATGTCATCGAGTGGCTGGAGAAGGAAGCGCCGCAAGGCGTCGTCCTAGGCGGCCATTCCATGGGTGGATGCGTGGCCCTTCTGGTCGCGGGCAAGCGGCCTGACCTGGTCAAGGGCCTTGTCTTGGCCGATCCGGTCATCCTGCCGCGCAAAGTGTATTTCTGGAACCACGTCTTTCCGCCGGTTTCCATGCTGATCGCGCGCAATGCCATGGCCAAGCAGGCCCGCAAGCGCAAACCCGTGTTCAAGTCGTTCAGGGACGCGCTGGACTCCTACACTGGCCGCGGCGCCTTCAGCAGCTGGCGCGAGCCTTTCCTCGCCGACTACCTTCTCGATGGTATCGACCGAGTGGACCAAAAGCCCGCCGACAGTCAGGAACAGACATGGCGGCTGCTGTGCGAGCCCAAATTCGAAGCCGCAACTTTTGCAGCACAACGCAACCGCCCTTGGCGTGCGATGCGAAAGGTGAAGAAAAAGCGCATCCCGATTGCCATCCTGCGCCCGAATTCGCACTCCGTCATCAGCGGCAAGGTGCGCGCCCAGCTGATCCAGATGCATCCCAACCTGATGATGAAGCAGATTCGCGGCACGTCCCATTTTCTGCCCATGGAAGCGCCCTATGAAGTGCGCGACCAGTTCTCGGCCTTCATCGCGCGCCTGGTCGAAGGCTTCACCGTCGAGGAAGACGGTCCGGTCGTGCGCTCATTGTATGCGCGGCGGCGACGGGCCAGCTAGGCATCTCACATTAGAAAATCTGCAAGGTCGTTTGCGTGCTCACAGCGCGAGACCCGTTGCGTACGAACGCACTTCAGGTCTAATCGCGAAATATCCTGGAGCGCTTGCGCATGGTTGAGTTCCTGACGTCTTCGCCGGTGCAGATTGCCATCGTGCTATTCCTTGTTGCCGTCGTCTTCTTCGGTTTTGTCCGCGAGTCGCTCCCTGCAGACGTGATTGCGCTTCTCGCCATGGGCACGCTGATGCTGACCGGCATCATGAGCGTGAAGGAGACCCTTGGCGTCTTCTCGAATGCCGCGCCGCTGACTATCGCGGCCATGTTCGTCATGTCCGCAGCGCTCGACCGAACCGGCGTCATTGACCAGGCCGGGCGGTGGGTCACCCATGTAACCACAGGCTGGCCCGCCATTCTGGCGATCCTCGTCATGATGCTGGCCGTCATCTTCCTGTCAGCCTTCATCAACAATACACCGGTCGTCGTTGTGTTGATCCCGGTCGCTATCCGGCTTGCCAAGGCGTTGAACGTATCACCCTCCAAGCTCCTTATCCCGCTTTCCTTCGCTTCGATCTTCGGCGGCACAACTACCCTGATCGGCACCTCCACCAACCTGCTGGTCGATGGCGTCGCCCAAAGCGGTGGCCTGGCGCCGTTCGGCATGTTCGAGATCACGGCTGCGGGTTCCATTCTGGCATTGGCAGGCATGGCTTATTTTGTTGTCATTGGTTGGTGGGTCCTGCCCAACCGGGACACGCTTGCCGGCATGTTGCCGGACCAGAAAGAGCGCCGCTTCATCGCGCAGATCCTGATCCCCATTGATTCGGTTCTCATCGGACGCCCCCTGTCGGAGACGGGTTTTTCTGCCCAGCGCGGGTTCTCGATCATAGACGTGCTCCGCGAAGGCGTGTCGCTGAAGGCTTCGCTCGGCAAACTGGTCCTGCGCGGCGGTGACCGGATCGTTCTGCGTTCGCCAGTCTCCGAGATGCTCAGCCTGAAGGAACTCGGCCACGTCGCAATCGGCGCCGCCGCGGACGAACGGGCAGCTTTCGAACCTGTCCAGACAAGCGAAGTCATTATCGCCGAGGGCGTAATCGGTCCGCAATCGCGCCTCATCGGACGGCGCCTGGTCGGGCTCGGCCTTGCCCGCCTGTATGGTGTGTATGTCATGGCCGTGCACCGGCGCGGCGAGAACATGGCAGACCAGCTGGGCGAAATGCGCCTTGATGTCGGCGACACGGTTCTGGTCGAAGGCCCGGTCGCAGGTATGCGCCAGATGTTCGAAGACGGGGCGCTGAACAATCTCACCGCCATCAGCGACCGGTCCGTGCGGCGCGGCAAGGCCTGGGTTGCGGTCATTGCCGTGTTGCTCGTGATGGGGCTCGCTGCCATCGAGGTCCTGCCAATTGCAGCTCTCGCCATTATCGGCGCCACGGCGGTGGTCGCGCTCGGCTGTCTCGATCATCAGGAAGCGTACCAGGCCATTCGCTGGGACATTCTCATGCTGATCTTTGGCATGCTGGCGCTGGGGCAGGCGATGGAAAAAACAGGCGCGATCCAGCTCCTGATCGACGGTGTCGCCGGGCCGATGGGCCATCTCGGCCCGCTCGCGCTGCTCGCTATGCTCTACCTCGTGACGTCCACGCTGACCGAATTCATCAGCAACAACGCGGCGGCGGTCCTGCTGACACCCATCGCCATCGGTTTCGGTACGCATCTTGGTATCGACCCGCGCCCCTTCGTGGTTGCCGTCATGTTTGCCGCCAGCGCCAGCTTCGCCACGCCCATCGGCTACCAGACGAACACGCTGGTCTACACGGCGGGCGGCTACAAATTTCTCGATTTCACAAAAGTCGGCCTTCCGCTGAACATTCTCCTGTTCATCGTGTCCATGTTCGTGATCCCGATATTCTGGCCACTCAGCTGACGCCTACCAGAGCGGTCGGTCCGGCTCGGCCGTTCGGGCCAGCTTTTCCATCAGCCGCGCCAGCTGTTCCCGCTCGGTCGTGCTCAGTGTCTCGACAAGGGCGCGCTCGGCGCCCAGTGCGATCGGCACGATCTTGTCATAGACGCCCTTGCCCTTGGCAGTGAGCGAGAGGATCGAGCGGCGTCCATCATCGGGGGATGACTTGCGTGACACATGCCCGCTGTCGATCAGGCCCGAGACGGCCCGGCTGACGGCCACCTTGTCCATGGCCGTGACCTGTCCGATCTCCGTTGCGGTGATCCCGGCATTCTCACCCAGCACGGCCATCACCCGCCACTGCCAGATCGAAAGGCCGAATTCCCGGTCATACATGTCTGCGATTTTGCGCGACACCGTGTTGGACAGGACCGACAGGCGATAGGGCAGGAATTCGCGCAAGCGCAGCGTGGTATTCGAGGGACGTTCGGGCATTGATCGGATCCGGTTTCAGGCTTGCCTTCTGGGCAAATATTAGTTACATATGAAACTATATTAGTCCATTGCAAAGGGAATGAACCATGGCCGACCTGTTTGACAACCCCGCAGGGCTCGACGGATTCGAGTTCATCGAGTTCTCTGCGCCCGAGAAAGGCGTGCTAGAGCCCGTCTTCGAGACGATGGGCTTCACCAAGGTTGCCCGCCATCGCTCAAAGCAGGTTGAGCTCTGGCGCCAGGGCGGCATCAACCTGATCACCAATTACGAACCCAAATCCCCGGCCTGGTATTTCAGCCGCGAGCATGGCCCCTCGGCCTGTGGCATGGGTTTCCGCGTGAAGGATGCCCGCAAGGCCTATGACCACCTGATGAAGCAGGGCGCCGAGCCGGTCGAAATGAAGACGGGCCCGATGGAACTGCACATCCCCGGAATTCGCGGCATCGGCAATTCGATCATCTACCTGATCGACCGCTACGATACCGGCCATGACGAACTGTCGATCTATGACATCGATTTCGACTACCTGCCGGGCGTCGACCGCAACCCGAAAGGCGCAGGCTTCAAGCTGGTCGATCACCTGACGCACAATGTCTATGGCGGCCGCATGAAATACTGGGCGGATTTCTACGAGAAGCTCTTCAATTTCCGCGAAATCCGGTACTTCGACATCAAGGGCGAATATACCGGCCTGACGTCCAAGGCGCTGACCGCGCCGGATGGCAAGATCCGCATTCCGCTGAATGAGGAAGGCAAGAGCGGAGGCGGCCAGATCGAGGAATTCCTGCGCGAGTTCAACGGCGAAGGCATCCAGCACATCGCCCTGATCTGCGATGACCTTGTGGCCTGCTGGGACAAGTTGAAAGCCAAGGGCGTACCCTTCATGACCGCGCCGCCGGAGACCTATTACGCCATGCTGGATGAGCGCCTGCCCGGGCATGGCGAACCTGTGGACGCGCTGAAGATGCGCGGCATCCTGCTCGACGGTACGACCGAGGGCGGCGATCCGCGCCTGTTGCTGCAGATCTTTGCCGAGCCGAGAATCGGCCCGGTCTTCTTCGAATTCATCCAGCGCAAGGGCGACTACAAGGACGGCTTCGGCGAAGGCAATTTCAAGGCCCTGTTTGAAAGCATCGAGCGCGATCAGGTAGAGCGCGGTGTGCTGAAGACTGAGGAGAAGGTGTGATGGACGCGCCCAACCTCCAGGGCGTCCACCACGTCGCCTATCGCTGCAAGGATGCCAAGCAGACCGTCGAGTTCTATCACGACGTTCTGGGAATGGATTTCCAGCTTGCCATCGCCGAGGATCATGTGCCCTCGACCGGGGCCTATGACCCCTACATGCACATCTTCCTCGATGCCGGGAACGGCAATGTGCTCGCCTTCTTCGAGCTGCCCGAACAGCCCGACATGGACCGCGATCACAACACGCCGCAATGGGTCCAGCATATCGCCTTCAAGGTCGCGACGATGGACGACCTGCTAAACGCCAAGGCGCGCGCCGAGGCGCACGGGCTCGATGTGATCGGCCCGACCAATCACGGCATCTTCCGCTCAATCTATTTCTTCGATCCCAATGGCCATCGCCTCGAACTCGCCTGCAATACCGGCACGCCGGAACAGATGGCTGAACTGAAGCGGGTCGCGCCGGAGATGCTCGAAGAATGGAGCCGCACGAAAAAGGCCCCGCGCCACGCGGCTTGGCTGCACGAGAAAATCGCGACCGAAAATCATTGATCGCCTGAGCTGCTCATCCTGAGCGAAGTCGAAGGACGGGCGGCGGGCGGTGTGCCATAAACGATATTCTGGAACCCCGCGTCCCCCGCCCTTCGACTTCGCTCAGGATGAGGCCGCTTTGAGAGAACTGGACATTAGATGAAACTCGCTACCCTCAGGAACGGCGCCCGCGATGGCCGGCTCGTCGTCGTCTCGAAAGACCTCACCAAATGCACCGACGCCGCCCGCATCGTTCCCACACTGCAGGCTGCGCTCGACAATTGGGCCGTCTATGCACCGCAGCTCGCGCAGCTCGCAGAGCAGCTCGAACTCGGTTCCGTCCCGACCTTCCGCTTCCATGAGCATGATTGCGAAAGCCCGCTGCCGCGCGCCTACCAGTGGGCCGACGGATCGGCCTATATCAACCATGTCGAACTGGTCCGCGCCGCGCGCGGCGCCGAGGTTCCAGAAAGCTTCTATGACGATCCGCTGATGTACCAGGGCGGTTCGGATGCCTTCCTCGGGCCCCGTGATGACATCCCGCTTGGCGATGTCGCCTGGGGCTGCGATATGGAAGGCGAGATCGCGGTCATCACCGATGATGTGCCCGCCGGTGTCTCCGAGAAGGACGCCGCTTCCCACATCAAGCTCGTTCTCCTCTGCAATGACGTTTCCCTGCGCGGCCTGATCCCGGGAGAACTCGCCAAGGGCTTTGGATTCTTCCAGTCGAAACCGCCAAGCGCTTTCAGCCCCGTCGCTGTCACGCCGGACGAACTCGGCAATGCCTGGAAAGACAGCCTCGTCCACTTGCCGCTGCGTGTCGATTACAATGGCGAGCCATTCGGCCGGGCCGAAGCTGCAGAGGATGCCACGTTCAGCCTCGCGCGGCTCGTGGCCCACGCCGCGAAAACCCGTCCGCTCAGCGCCGGAACGGTCATCGGATCGGGCACCGTGTCCAACAAGGGCAAGGATGGCGGGCCCGGAAAACCGGTCAGCGAGGGCGGTCGTGGCTATTCCTGCATTGCTGAAATCCGCATGATTCAACAACTGTTGAAAAAAGAGCCCCTGACCCCCTTCATGTCGCCGGGTGATGTGGTACGGATTGAAATGCTGGATGGCGACGGCCATTCGATTTTCGGCGCAATTGAGCAAAAGGTGACTTCGGCCTGATGGCAAACAAGGTTTACAAGAACGCGGCGGAGGCCCTCGAGGGGGTGACGTTTGACGGCATGATGGTGATGGCCGGGGGCTTTGGCCTTTGCGGCATCCCGGAGAACCTGATCGCAGCGCTGCGCGATACGGGCGTGAAGGGCATTACGGCCGTTTCCAACAATGCGGGCGTTGACGGCTTCGGTCTCGGCCTGCTGCTGGAAACGCGGCAGATTAAGAAAATGATCTCCTCCTATGTCGGCGAGAACAAGGAGTTCGAGCGCCAGTATCTTTCCGGCGAGCTGGAACTGGAATTCAATCCGCAGGGCACGCTGGCCGAACGCTGCCGGGCAGGGGGCGCGGGCATTCCCGGCTTCTACACCAAGACCGGTGTCGGAACGGTGATCGCAGACGGCAAGGAACACCGCGAATTCAACGGCGAAACCTATATCCTTGAGACCGGCCTCGTTGCCGATCTCTCCATCGTCAAGGCCCAGAAGGGCGATGCGCAGGGCAACCTGGTCTTCAACAAGACGGCGCGCAACTTCAACCCGATGATGGCCACGGCCGGCAAGGTGACGGTCGCCGAAGTCGAAGAACTGGTGCCGACCGGCTCGCTCGACCCGGACGAAATCCATCTGCCCGGCATTTTCGTGCAGCGCATCTTCCAGGGCACATTCGAAAAACGGATCGAACAGCGCACCGTGCGCAAGCGGGAGGCTGTGTAATGCCCTGGACACGTGATGACATGGCGGCGCGCGCCGCACAGGAACTGGAAGACGGTTTTTATGTGAACCTCGGCATCGGCATTCCGACGCTGGTGGCGAACTATATTCCCGAGGGTGTCGACGTGACGCTGCAATCGGAAAACGGCATGCTTGGCATGGGTCCGTTCCCGTATGAAGGCGAGGAAGATCCGGACCTCATCAATGCCGGCAAGCAGACGATCACGACCCTGCCGCGTTCGAGCTTTTTCGACAGCGCGACCAGTTTCGCGATGATCCGCGGCGGCCATATCAACCTTGCCATCCTCGGCGCGATGGAAGTGGCCGAGAATGGCGACATCGCGAACTGGATGATCCCCGGCAAGCTGGTCAAGGGCATGGGCGGCGCGATGGACCTCGTCGCCGGTGTCAAGCGCATCGTCGTCGTGATGGACCATGCCAACAAGAAGGGCGAGACCAAGGTGCTGAAGGAATGCACCCTGCCGCTCACAGGAAAGGGCGTGGTCGATCGTATCATCACGGATCTCTGCGTCATGGACGTTGTGCCCGGTGGCCTGAAAGTCATCGAGCTTGCACCCGGCGTCACGATGGACGAAGTGAAAGCCAAAACCGAAGCAACCCTGGTCGATTAAATGAACCCCGCATTCGAATCCCTCACCGCGCTGCCACCGGACGCGCTGCTTGGTCTCATGACTGCCTATCGCGCCGACCCGCGCACCGATAAGTTCGATCTCGGTGTCGGCGTCTACAAGGATGATGACGGCCACACGCCGATCATGTCTGCCGTGGCCAAGGCCGAGGCGATTATCCTGGGGCAGCAGACCACCAAGGTCTATGAGGGGCCTCGCGGAAACCCGGATTTCTGTGCCGCCATTGAGCGGTTCGTCTTCGGCGACAGTTCGCACCTGATCGAGAAAGGCCGTCTCATCTCGATGACGACGCCCGGCGGCTGCGGCGCGCTCTATCTTGGCGTCGGCCTCATGAAACGCCTCGGCGTGAAGACGGTCTGGCTCAGCCGCCCGACATGGCCGAACCACACGAATCTTGTGAAGAATACCGGCCTCGCCGTAGCGGAATACGACTATGCGGACGCCGAAACAGGCGGTGTCGATTTCGAAAGCCTGATGGCGAGCCTGTCAAAGACCAAGCGTGGCGACGGCATCATCATCCAGGGGCCGTGCCACAATCCGACCGGGATCGACCTCAGCGTCCAGCAATGGATCGACCTGGCCATGCTCACTGTCGAACGCGGGGTTATCCCCATGCTCGACATTGCCTATCACGGGTTTGCCGGCGGGCTTGAAAGCGACATGGAAGGCGCGCGGCTTTTCCTGAAGATCGCCGAAGACTCGATGGTCTCCTATTCCTGCTCAAAGAATTTCGGGCTCTACCGTGAACGTACCGGCTGCTTCCTCGGACAGGCCTATACAAAGCGCGCTGCGGACGCCGTCATGACCCATGTGGCCGACATTTCGCGCACCAGCTATTCCATGCCGCCTGCGCACGGCGCGGCCATCGTCGCCACGATTCTGGGTGACCCGGCCCTGCGCGCCGAATGGGAAGCGGAACTGACAGAGATGCGTGAGCGCATGATCAGCCTGCGCAAGGCATTGTCGGATGCGCTCGTCGCGAAAACCGGTTCGAACCGGTTGGCCGCGCTGGCCGAGCAGAACGGCATGTTCAGCCAGATCCCGGTATCGCCGGAGGCGGCGAAGGAGATGCGCGAGAAGCACGGCCTCTACCTGCCGGCATCAGGCCGAATCAATATTGCCGGCCTGCGGCAGGCAGACATTCCCCGTATCGCGGAAATCATGGCGGAATACCTTTAGAGCGACAGTCCGCGCGGTGCGAGCCGCTCGAGGTCTTCCAGCATTTTCGGTGGCGATGGGATCGCCTTGCGGGCGTCCAGGTCCAGCGTGATTGCGACAACCTGGCTGGTCGCCCAGGGCAGGCCAGTTACCGGGTCCATCACCCAGTGAACCAGCGAATGCGTCTTCTCGGCCGTTCCGCCCAGCGATGTATGAATTTCGAACAGGTCGCCTGCCTTGGGCCAGCGATGGTAGCGCAGCCTGTTTTCGAGGACGGCGGCCCCCATGCGGCGCCCGCCGGCGGCCTCAGCCACTTGCTTGCGCCAGTCGAAGAGAAGGTTGGGCACGCTGTCAGAAATTCGGCCGATGATCCATGCCGGCGCCATGCGCCCGTGCATGTCGAGATGGTGCTGCGGTACCGCGCCCTTGCCGATCAGCGGGATGCCCAGGTCGCGCGCCGTCTCGATCCGGATGTCGCTGGTCGCCAACGCAGGCGCGTTCGGGTCGAACGAGCGCGGGGCGGCTTCGGCGGGCGGCGTATCGATATGCGCTTCCAGTGCGGCGCGGGCACGCGTGCTCCAGGCGAAAGTCTCCCGGGCCTTGGTATCAATATGCGCCACGCGCGTGAGGTAGGATGCCGAAAGGGTTCCATCCTTGTGGCGCAGCTCCTGGTAGATCACGGCGTCGTTCTCACCGACGCTCACCACACAGCCATTCATGCTGATTGGCCGTCCGGGCAGCACTTCGCGGATGAAGCGCACATGCTGGTCCACCGGCACAATGGTCGAGGGCGCATTGTCCTGGAACGCATGAGGCATCGCCAGTTCATGGCTGAAAGAGGCGAGCCCTTCCATCTGCTTTTCGATATAGAGGCGCACATTCATGTGCCCCATCTCGTCGCAATCCCATTGATTGCAACTGCCCCTCCAAAGTGTAATCACGCAGCACAATCCCGGCATGTGCCGCGCACTTCGATGACTGCGCGGGTCATCTTGAAGCCTGCCGCAGCGGTTTCAGCTTTCAACGCATCGCTAGTCGCGACGGCGTGCAATTCTTCCGCGCCGCCGCATTGGTCGCAGATCAGGAACACGGCAGAATGAGTGTGGCTTGTATGGCCGCAGGCGACATAGGCGTTGAGGCTTTCGATCTTGTGGGCAAGGCCTGCTTCCTGGAGAAAATCGAGCGCCCGGTAGACCGTAGGCGGCTTGGCCGAGCCTTCTCCATCGAGGTTCGCCAGCAGATCGTAGGCCTTGGCCGGTTCGGCGCTTTCCAGCAGCAGGCGCAACACTTTGCGGCGGATACGCGTCATCCGGGCGCCCTGACGCACCACCAGCGCTTCGGCATCGTTCAGGAACGTGTCCACGTCCTGCGGGCTGCAGGGCGTATTGGCGTGGATGTGATCATGAGTCTGTGCATTGGCCATGACCACAATGTCGTGTGTTTTGCAGCCAATGTGAAGGGGCAAGCCGCTTTGTCTCCCTTCGAGGCCTAGACGCTTTGCGCAAATCACCCGAGATTCGTTTCTGAGGCGAATCATGAGGATGTGTAGATGGAATTGTCGGAACGCGGCGGATTGGAACTTTGGCGTCGGGCGGTGACGGCCTCCGTGCGCTCAGATGCGCCGGATCTGACCGCCCGCCAGCAGGCGATCCTGATGACGATCGCGCTTGCCCCCGGCCCACACACCGTGCGCGGCCTGGCAGACCATCTCGACATCGCGAAACCCGCCGTCACCCGTGCGCTCGACACCCTGTCCCGGCTGGATTTCATCCGCCGCGTCAAGGATGATAATGACCTTCGAAATATCTTCATTGAGCGTACGCCGGCCGGAATGGCCTACCTTCGGGCCTTTGCCGGCCTTGTTCTTGCCGCAGCATCAGGTGAGAGTGATGATACATTGGCGCCGCGGCGCGGCGGCAAATCCACCGCAGCAGCCTAGGCGCGTAGCAGCCCGAGGCTCGCCTTCTGCCTGAATTGACAGACATTCGGTTGGCGCGCCCGTCAGGGTCGGCAAAGGCTTTTCAGGTCGTCGTCGGTGCAGCTGCCCTTCGCGAGGTTCCCGCAGTGACAGCGCCTCTCTCAACCCAGGTCCTGTTTGGCGAAACTGTCGATGTTTTTGGCCAGCAGGGAGCTTTCAGCCACGTCCGCTGCCACCGTGACCATTATGTCGGCTGGATTCAGTCAGAGGCCTTATCGCCGACGATCACGTCGCCGGACCACAAAGTGTCGGCCCTGCGCACATTCGCTTATGCTGGCCCGGACCTGAAATCGCCAGTGCAGGCCATGCTCAGCCTCGGTGCCCGCGTCACGATCACGGATACTGATGGCGATTATGCCAATTGCAAGCAGGCTGGCTGGGTCCACACGCGCCATCTCACGTCGCTGGACACGCGGGAAGCCGACGCAGTTTCCGTCGCCGAGCGCTATCTCCACACGCCGTACCTTTGGGGCGGACGCGACAGTCTCGGCCTCGACTGCAGCGGCCTCACCCAGCAAGCCTTCGAGACTGTGGGCGTGCTGCTGCCGCGCGACAGTGACATGCAGTTCGCCTGGGCCGGGGACGACATCGCAGACTGGTCAGCGCCTGGCGCCCTGAAACGCGGCGACCTCGTGTTCTGGAAGGGCCATGTCGGCATCATGTCCGACAGCTATCATGTCCTGCACACCAACGCCTGGCACATGGCCGCCGCCCGCGAGCCGCTCGACGAGGCAATCGTCAGGATCAAAACGCATTACGCTGAGCCCATAGGGGCCCGGCGTATTGATGTTGGTAGCCTCGCGGGACAGGTGCCTCGCTGGATGGCCGAAATCGTCGCCTAGTGGTGGCCGTCGTCAGCGGCTGGCGTTTCGATCGGAGCTGATTCGGTCGCCGTCGTGTCTGGTGCGACTTCAACAGGGGCTTCTGGCGCTGTTTCATCGGGCGCGTCGCCTTCCACAGCTTCCGTCACAGCGGCGTCTGCAGGTGCCGTTTCGCCGTCTGCAGGTGCCACGTCGCCTTCAGCCGGAGCGGCCTCGTCCGATGCGGCGGCAAGCGGCGCGGGGAGCGCAGGTGCGTTCGGCGAGTTCGCCGCCAGATAGGCAATCACGTTCACGCGGTCCGAATCACGACGCAGGCCTGCGAACGACATGGACGTGCCACGTGCATAGGCGCCCGGATTATTGAGCCAGTGATCGAGCTCTTCATAGGTCCAGTCGCCACCGATGCCCGAGAGGGCGGCTGAGTAGGCGAAGCCGGGATGAGCCGTCTTGGCGGCACCGACCACGCCATGCAGGTTCGGGCCGGTTCCGTTGGCACCGCCATCAGCAATGTTGTGGCAGGTCGAGCACTGGGCCTTGAAGGTGCGTTCGCCCTTTGAGGCGTCTGCGCTGACCAGCGCTGCACCCAGGTCGAATACTTCTTCAACCGGCGCGCTGGTGCTGCCGCTATCGGCCACCTGAACGCAATAGGCGTATTTCGCGCACATCTGTTCGCTCATAGAGGTCGCCTCGGCGTGTTCCTCGCCGTGATGGCCTTCTGCTTCACCGTGGCTGAACACGATGCCCGAAAGCTGGTGCAGGCCCATCAGGCCGAGCGCAGTGGCGAGCAATGCGCCTAGGATCTTGTTGACACCGAGTTCTCCCATTGGGGTATTCCTTCGAATCTGTCTGGTCATGTGTCTTGGCGCGCGCCTTTTGGCACGCTAACGGAGTGCAGACAACATAAAGGCTGTGACGAAGACGCGCTTCTCCTTTCGTCGCGGCGATCCGACGCATGCAGACCAGGTAAAAAGGACGCCGAATGGCCAATCACATCGCTTATCAGGGAGAACCGGGGGCAAATTCGCATATTGCCTGCAACGAGGCCTATCCGCGCCTGTCGCCGCTGCCCTGCCGCACCTTTGAAGACTGCTTTACGGCCGTCGAGAAGGGCGACGCTGATCTCGCCATGATTCCGGTCGAAAATACGATCGCCGGGCGTGTCGGTGACATTCACTATCTGTTGCCCACGACCAGCCTTCAGATCGTCGGCGAACACTACCTGCCGATTCGCTTTCAGCTGATGGGCCTGCCGGGGGTGAAACTGGAGGAGATCAAGAAGGCCCGGTCCCACATCATGGGTCTCGGCCAGTGCCGCAACTTCCTGAAAGCTCACAATATCGAACCGGTAACAGCCGCCGATACCGCCGGTGCGGCCCGCGAAGTGGCTGAAGCGGGTAATCGGTCTATTGCGGCCATCGCGCCGCGCCTTGCTGCCAAGGTCTATGGCCTCGACATTCTGGCCGAAGACATCGAGGACGCTGCCCACAACACGACGCGGTTCATTATCATGGCCCGCGAGCCGTCTGACATCGAAGCCGGGCAGGGACCTGCCAAGACCGCTTTCCTGTTCGAGGTCCGCAACATTCCAGCTGCGCTTTACAAGGTCATGGGCGGCTTCGCGACGAACGGCATCAACATGACCAAGCTGGAGAGCTACCAGATCGGCGGCTCGTTCACGGCGACGCAGTTCTATGCCGAAATCGAAGGCCATCCCGACGAGCGTCCCGTCCAGAACGCGCTTGAAGAGCTGGGCTTCTTTTCGCAGTCACTGAAAGTCCTCGGCGTGTTTCCCGCGAAACCGACCGTCGGCCTCTAGCAGGTCTGCGTTTCGAACCGCAGCGCGTCAGCAACATGCTCGGCAAAAAGCTTGGCCTTGCCGCGCAGCTTGCCAGACGTCCAAACGCAATGGATCGGACTTGGCGTCGCTGTCCATTCGGGCATCACGCGGACAAGGCTGCCATCATTGACGCAGTCCGAAACAAGCCAGCTGGCGGACAGGAACAGGCCGAGCCCATTCTGCGCTGCCTGTAGCAGGAGGTCTCCTGACGAGGCCTTGAACCGTCCATCGACCTTGACGCTGACAGTCTCGCCGTCGCGCGACAGTACCCACTCGGTTGTCGCAGTCTGTCGGAACATGACTGCATCATGCTGTGCCAGGTCACGCGGATGCTGCGGAGTGCCCCGGGCCTCGAGGTAGCCGGGTGCGGCCCACAGCGCCCGGGGGGCTTCGCCCACCTTCTTGGCCATCAGGCTGGAATCGACCAGCGTGCCGATCCTGAACGCGAGGTCGACCCCTTCGCCAACGAGGTCTGTGAACGTATCGTCCGTCAGCACATCGACGCGAACATGTGGATAGAGCTTCATGAAGCTCGCGATCCGCGGCCCGATCACGAGGCGCGCCATGGATGAGACACAGGAAATGCGCAGCAGGCCTACCGGCTCGTGGTCCAGGCCGCGCGCCTCCGCCTCAGCATCGTCGAACTCTGCGAGAATATCGCCTGCGCGCTTGTAAAACCGTTCGCCAGCCTCTGTCAGGCTCAGCGACCGTGTCGTACGCAGGAACAGGGCGGCGTCGAGACTTGCCTCAAGGTCCTGTATCCGCCGCGAAACGGTCGGCTGGCCGAGGCCAAGATCGCTTGCGGCTTTGGAAAAGCTGCCCGCATCCGCAACGCGAATGAACAGGCGCATGGCATCTATACGGTCCACCCCCGGGCCTCCTATGCGTATTCAGAATGAAGCATATGGGGTGTGTCAGCGTTCTGCGAAGGGCAAAAGCGCCTAAAACTCGGTCAACCAGGGCGAATTTGCCGCCTCGTCCGTCCCTGATCGAGAAAGCTGTCCTCATGAGCAACCTGAAAATCCATGACGAGACGACTGCGCCACCCGCCGTGCGGTCCTTGCTTGAGCGGGTGAAGCGCACAAACGGGGTCATTCCGAACATGCTGGGCGTGCTGGCGGAGAATCCTGCCGCTCTTGAAGGCTATCTCTGCCTGTCGCGCATTTTCGAAGACGCGGGATTTTCGCCTCTGGAGCGTCAGGTCGTTCAGCTGACGGTCAGCATCGAGAACGCCTGCCACTTCTGCGTTGCCGCGCATTCGGCTGCAGCGGCAGCTGAAAGCCTCGATGTGTCAGTCATAGATGCCATCCGCAACAACAAGACTATCTCCGCTCCCCGGCTGGAAGCATTGCGCGTCTTCACCCGCCGCATGGCGCAACAGCGCGGCTTCGTGTCGGACACGGATGTCTCGGTGTTCCTGAATGCAGGTTGGGATAAGGCGGCCATCCTGGGTGTGGTTCTCGGCGTCGCCCTCAAGACGATGTCGAATTATGCCAACCATGTGGCCGAAACGCCGCTGAATGCGGTCTACAAGCCGTTCGCCTGGGCGCCTTGTACCCGGGCATGCGCCGGAGACGACGACTGACGTCGGCAATACATACGTAACGCACGCTGCGCGTTCACGGAATCGTGGGCCCGGCTCACAGGTGTTTGCATTGCCCGCGAGTACCGCGACATGAGACCTTGCCCGCAGAAACCTGAGAGGGACGCTCACAATGTTCGACAAGATCAAATCCTACGCGCCGCACGTGTTCAGCCTCATTGCCTCGGCCGTGTTCCTGGACAGCTTGCGCTACAAGTTCACCAATGCCCCCGAAACGCAGGCCATCTTTGGCCGGCTGGACGCCTGGGCTGGCAGTTTTGGGGCAGGGGGACTGTTCGCGGAGACTGGCCTGTTCAGCCAGTATGTCATCGGTTCGGCCGAACTGGTCGCGTCGGCTTGCCTCCTACTCGGCGTGTTTGCTGCGTTCCGCCGTCTCCAGACGCTCGGCGCCCTGATTGCCGTCGCCGTCATGAGCGGGGCAGTCAGCTTCCACCTGTTCACGCCGCTCGGTATCGATCCGAACAATGATGGTGGTGGCCTGTTCGCCATGGCTGTAACGGTCTGGGTGGGTTCGCTGACGCTTCTCATCGGGCGGCGCCAGACCCTGTTCGCCATCCTGGGCGGAATTCGTGACGCCATCTTGCCGGTAACGGAGCTAGCGTCGCCAAACGCGTTTGCGAAAACCCGGATCCACCCCGTCTGAGTTTTTGCCCGGTCGCCGGGGTCTTTTTTCGGGGCTGTTCCCACTCCGCCTCGAACGTCCTCCCGGGCCCCGGTGACCCCACTTACCTCAACGCAATCTCAAGAGAACGTCCATGAAACTCCGTCCCCTTCTCATTGCCGCTGCAATCGCCATCTCACCCGTCGTGGCGTTCGTGCCTGCAGCCGCAGCAGAGCCGGCAATCTATACCGGCCGGTTCTCGACGACGGCCCTGCAGGGTTATGATCCTGTCGCCTATTTCGATACCGGGGTCCCCGCCAAAGGCTCGAAGGATTTCACCGCCGAATACAAGGGCGCAACGTTCCGGTTCACCAGTGCGGGACACCGCGATGCCTTCATCGCCGATCCCACCGCCTATGTACCGCAATATGGCGGTTATTGTGCCTGGGCGATGGCCGACGGCAAGTATGCAAAGGGGGACGCCCGCCACTGGAAGATTGTCGATGGCAAGCTCTATCTGAATTACAATTCCGACATTCAGGGTAAATGGAATGCCGACATCCCGGGCTTCATTTCGAAAGCCGATACGGAATGGTCCGCGCTTAACCAATAAGGCAGTTTCCGCCACAAATCTGAATCGCCAATTACCTGCGGCACGTGTCCTTTCCGGAGACGTGCCGCCTGCTTTTTTCCTGATTTCTCAAGACCCGTATTGTGGCGCGTTGCGCGGCGGACACACTTTTTTTCCGCACGCAAACATAAATCCGAATTCATGCAATTTGCCGCAATCAATCGCTAGATTCCGGTTTCCCGGAGACGGGATAACAAAAGGAATACCTCCCATGAAACTTGCACTCACCACGGCCATTTCCCTTGTTGCCTTCGCGGCTGCTCCTGCCTTCGCGCAGGATACCGGCTTCTACGGTACGATCGGCTACGGCAACTATAGCGCGGACGATGCCGACCTCGGCGCCATCCAGCTGCGTGGAGGCTACAACTTCAACGAATTCCTCGGTGCAGAAATCGAAGCGGGCGTCGGCGTTGCTGATGAATCCACGACGATTGCCGGTATCAATGCGAACGTTGAACTGGAAAACTCCTACGGCGCATATGCCGTCGGTCGGATTCCATTCGCTGAAAAGGCCGATGTTTTCGGCCGGATCGGTTATGTGAGCACTGAGATCAAAGCCACGGCTGGCGGCGTGTCCGCTTCGGCCGATGACGACGCTGCGGCGCTCGGTGTTGGCGGCGACTATTACTTCGCTCCCAACCAGGGCATCCGCGTCGGCTATACCTATCTCGACTATGACGACTCGATCGACGTGATCGACGTTGCCTACGTTCTGAAATTCTAGGTCTGGCCGATAACGGTCCGGTCGGGCGGGCAGCCCTTAATTGACTGCCCGGCTGGATGGCCCCCGCACTCGGAGTGGGTGCGGGGGTTCCATTCTCCCGACATCATGCGCCATTCACGTATAAAAAAACGGGCGAGACAGGCTCGCCCGTTTTCCGAATTGTCGTCCTCAGACTTATTTCTTTTTTGCGGCCGGCTTCTTTGCAGCAGGCTTTTTTGCGGCTGGCTTTGCAGCGGCTTTTTTCACGGCTGGTTTCGCAGCAGCTTTTGCAGCGGGCTTTTTGACGGCCGGCTTCTTAACGGCTGGTTTTTTGGCCGCTGGTTTCGCAGCGGTCTTTGTTGCAGTCTTGGTTGCCGGTTTGGCAGCAGGTTTTTTTGCTGCCGTCTTAGCGGCTGGTTTCTTCACTGCCGGCTTTTTTGCGGCCGGCTTTTTCGTTGCAATTGCCATTTCCGATCTCCTGTCAGTGGCGAGCCAATAATATTGTGATTCGCGGGAAATCAACTCTTGATTTTCACCTGAGGCGCGAGCGGAAACAATGGTCCGTATACGACTAGTCGTCCCGAAGAGCCCAAGTCTTCAATATATGATGAGCAATTGCCATCGCGGGAGGGCAAAAAATCTCGGGATGTTTGCCGGAAAGAATTTCGCGTGCTTCGGCGCGCGTGATCCATCTTGCTTCATCGAGCTCGGTTTTATCGACGGTTATTTCGAGGGTTTCGGCTTCGAGAATCAGCCCGACCATGAGCGATGAGGCGAACGGCCAGGGCTGGCAGGCGACATATTCCGCGTTTGCCGGGTCGCACACGATGCCTGCCTCTTCGAACAGCTCGCGGGCCGCCGCCTGTTCGATCGTTTCGCCCGGCTCGCAAAAGCCGGCGAGACACGACATGAACCCTGCGGGCCACATCGCCTGGCGACCGATCAGGCATTTGCCGTCTTTCACTGCCAGCATGATTGCAACAGGATCGGTGCGCGGGAAATGCTCGGCGCCGCATTCCGGGCACTGGCTCTTCCATCCGGCATCGACAACGCCAACCCGTCCGCCGCATTTGGCGCAGAAGCCATGACTGGCATGCCACAGGAACAGGCTGCGAGCGGTTGAAACAAGATTGGCTTCCATCTCGGCCATCGCGCCAACGGCCATGCGGAATTCGCTGAAATCGCCGGCGCCTGCGATCAGCGAGGAACCAACGTCGAAACCGTCGGGCAGATTGAGCGCGAAGACCGGCGCGCCCTGCTTGTCCTCGCCCAGGAACAGCGTTGGCGAAGCGGGCGATAGCTTGCGCGCTTCGGGACCCATCCAGAACAGTCCGCTCTTTTCGACGAAGGGTTCGCCCTTGCGCATCAGGAAGAACAGCACGTCGTCCTGCTGCATGGCCGCTTCAAGCCAGGCTTCATCGGTACGACGATGCGCCGCGCGGTCGAGAGGCTTCGCCGCGAGCGGCATATCGTTGGAATTTGTCATGGATCGGGACACTACCGGGTTTGCGAGGGAAGGGAATTGCTTAACCGCCACACGCGATCCTGCCCATACCCCATAGTCAAAACCTGCATATTCGGCTAGGGCGCGCTCCAGACACCCAATTCCTCCTCCCGAAAGCCTATAGTTCTTATGTCCCAGTCCATCGAGAAAATGCGCAATATTGCGATCATCGCCCACGTCGACCACGGCAAGACCACGCTGGTCGATGAACTGCTCAAACAGTCCGGCACCTATCGTGAGAACGAGAAGACCGTCGAGCGCGCGATGGACTCCAATGATCTCGAGCGCGAGCGTGGCATCACGATCCTCGCCAAGACCACCTCGGTTGAGTGGAAAGGCCACCGCATCAATATCGTCGACACGCCCGGCCACGCCGATTTCGGCGGCGAGGTCGAGCGTATCCTCCAGATGGTTGATGGTGCCATTGTGCTCGTCGATGCATCCGAAGGCCCGATGCCGCAAACCAAGTTCGTGGTCTCCAAGGCGCTGAAAGTCGGCCTGCGCCCCATCGTGGCCGTGAACAAGATCGACAAGCCAGAGCGCCGCCCCGACGAAGTCATCAACGAAGTGTTCGACCTCTTCGCGAACCTCGACGCCAGCGACGAACAGCTCGACTTCCCGATCCTCTACGGGTCGGCCAAGCAGGGCTGGATGAACACCGACTACGAGAATCCGACCACCAACATGGACGCCCTGTTCCAGATGGTCGTCGACCATGTGCCGACCCCGAAAGTCGAAGAAGGCCCGTTCCGCCTGCTCGCCACGACAATCTCGTCCGACCCGTTCCTCGGACGTATCCTGACTGGGCGCATTACGTCCGGCACGGTAAAACCGAACCAGCAGATCAAGGTCCTTGCACGCGATGGCTCGCTGGTCGAACAGGGCCGCGTGTCAAAGGTTCTCGCCTTCCGCGGCCTTGAGCGCGTACCGGTCGATGAGGGCGTGGCTGGTGACATTGTTTCGCTCGCCGGCATGACGAAAGCAAACGTCGCCGACACGTTCTGTGATCCATCGGTTTCGACCCCGATCGAAGCCCAGCCGATCGATCCGCCAACCATCTCGATGACGTTCCGCGTCAACGACTCGCCGCTTGCCGGTACTGAAGGCACCAAGGTTACATCTCGGATCATCTGGGACCGGCTCGTCAAGGAGGCCGAAGGCAACGTCGCCCTCAAGGTAGACCGCGCTACCGATGCCGAGGCCTTCACCGTCTCCGGCCGGGGCGAACTCCAGCTCGCCGTGCTCATCGAAACCATGCGCCGCGAAGGCTTCGAGCTTGGTGTCTCGCGTCCGCAGGTTGTGATGCAGGAAGGCCCGAATGGCGAGAAGCTCGAGCCGATCGAAGAAGTCGTCATCGACGTGGATGACGATCATTCCGGTATCGTCGTGCAAAAACTGTCCGAGCGTAAAGCCGACATGCTCGACATGCGGCCCTCGGGCGTTGGACGTACGCGCATGGTGTTCCATGCGCCGACACGTGGCCTGATCGGCTATCAGGGAGAGCTGTTGTCCGACACGCGCGGCACTGCCATCATGAACCGCGTCTTCCACGAATACGCCCCACACAAGGGCCGTATCCAGGGCCGTCATACCGGCGTGCTGATCGCCATGGAGCAGGGCGAGGCTGTCGCCTTCGCGCTTTGGAACCTCGAAGACCGTGGCCCAATGATCATCAATCCGGGCGACAAGGTCTATGCCGGCATGATTATCGGCCAGCATACGCGCGACAATGATCTCGAAGTGAACGTCCTCAAGGGCAAGAAACTCACCAACATGCGCGCTTCCGGCAGCGACGAGGCAGTTCGCCTCACGCCGCCAATCCAGATGACTCTAGAAAAGTCGCTCGCCTATATTGCGGACGACGAGTTGGTCGAGGTCACGCCGCAGAATATTCGCCTGCGCAAGATTTTTCTCGACCCGCACGAGCGCAAGCGCCACGCCAAGTCGAACCCCGACTACTAGGCCGCCAACGCCGGCAGCCAGAACATCTGGGCGGCAAAATAGCTGCTCACCAGAACTGCTCCGGCAGCCGCGATCGTCATCGCGGCTGCTGTCAGTTTGAGGGCGCCTGACCGGCCTCTCTGGGCGAGCAGGTATAGCTCCAGTCCGGCCAGCGCGACGACCCAGGTACCGGCGACGGCAATGTCTGCCGGGCCCGTCAGGTTGTGTGATCCTGGCATTTCTCCCGCCGTGATGAAGAAATAGAACCCGTAACCTAGGCGGAAGAACCACACACCGCTGACTGCAATGAACATGCGCAGGGCCCACCGCCGATGGTCGTCGAAGCGACGCTTGAGGGCCGCCCGAAGGGCAAGGCATCCGAACACGATGATCAGCACGCCATCTGCCGTGTTGAGGGCCAGCAAGGCAAGCGATCCGAGATTCGGGCGAAGGTAGGTGAGGATGAGGGCGCCGGAGCTCGTGAGCAGGGCAACGGTGAGGTAGAAGCGTCCGTTCCAGCGATGAAAGGTTCGGAACCGGTTGCGTACCTGCGGGATGAATTGCAGCGGCCCGCTCGCGGTAATCCAGAAGGCCAGCAGCACATGAGACAGGAACAGGGCGTTGCCCAGAACGTCGCCGCTGACGAAGCCGTGGATTACACGTTCGTCCATGCGTTCGAAGTCACCCTGGAACGTCAAGATGTAATAGAAAGCCGCGATATAGAGCACGAAGGCCAGTTGGCCGATCGCGGCCGCCGTGAACCATACGGCCCCTGCAAAGGACAACGCCTTGCGCGGATCGATCAGGGCGCGCGAACGCGCGATTGCGGCGCTGTTGGTCATTTCGGGTTCACTCCAGCCGTTTTAGGTCTTGCGACAAGCTACCGGACGGGTGACCCTCTCCCCATGACACTTGGCGACATAATCATGACGCGCAGTAACATTTTGGCCGCTTCCCGATGACGGTCAGGGCGACTGTATCTGCCGGCTATGCCTCGGCGCTGCTCGATCTTGCCGTATCCCACGGCGCGCCGCGTGAGGCTCTGCTCGCCCGCGCAGGCATTGCTGAGGCAGACCTCGCCGACGCGGACACACGCGTTCCGCTGGCGGCCTTCAAGACGCTCATGCGCGCAGGCAAGGAATTGTCCGGCGAACCGACTCTGGGGCTCCTGTTCGGATCCACGGTTCGGTTCAACGACCTGACCATCGTCGGCCTGATCACCCACGCGGCGCCGGACATGCCCGAAGCCTTCCGCCAGATGAACCGCTATGGCCGCCTGGTCATCGACACGACAGCGCCGTCGGATGGCGACCGGTTCGTCATCACGCGGGAAGGCAGCCGCGCGTTCATTATCGACACACGCAAGAACCCGAACGAGTTTCCCGAACTCACCGAGTCGACACTTGGCAGGTTCATCTGCGGCACCCGGTACTTTTTTCCCGATACCCCGCTTTATTGCTCTGCTGAAGTCACCCACGCCGCGCCAGCCTATGCCGATGCCTATGAGCGCATAATTGGCGTGCCGGTGACTTTCGGCACCAGTCGCAACGCAATGGAAATCACGGAGGCCTTCTTTACACTGCGCCTGTCCAAGGCGCCGCGCTACGTGTTCGGCTCGCTCAGCGCGCGGGCCGACGAGTTGATGAAATCGCTTGATGCATTGCAAAGCGTTGCTGCGCGCGTCGAGGCGATTCTGCTGCCTGTCCTTCACACAGGCGATGTCACCATGGACAATGTTGCAGCGCGTATGGGTGTCAGCCGCCAGACCCTTTACCGCCAGCTCAAGGCGGAAGGCACAAGTTTCAACTCCCTGCTCGATTCCCTCCGCCACCAGATGGCGCTGCACTACCTGTCCGGCGAGAAAGTCTCGGTCAACGAGACAGCCTACCTCGTCGGCTTCTCGGATCCCTCATCATTCTCTCGCGCCTTCCACCGCTGGACCGGTACTCGACCGGGACAAGCCGCCAAGGCCTGATCCGTCCGCCACCACATTTGATTTGCGCCGTCGAGTCCATTATTGGTCTTATCGGGAAAAATGGGGAGGTAATTCATGCGTACACTTTATCCGGTTCTGTTCGCCGCCATGCTCGCGGCCTGTTCAGGTGCAGATCAGGCTGCTGAGGACCCGAAGCCTGATCCGGCTGCCTACGCGGCCTCCTTCCATCATCTCGGCGAGGCCGAGCCGATCGAATTCCCGGGGCACATCACACGCGTCATGGTCGGGCAGGGCGATACGCCGTCCCAGGTCAGCCTTCTGGAGTTGACGGTGCCAGCGCGCTCCGTGGGCGCTCCGCCCCACACACACGCTGACGAGGACGAATACTTCATCGTGCTGGAAGGCAATGTCGTCTTCCTGAATGAAGACGAGCAGGTCTCTGCGCCACCGGGCACGATTGCGGCGCTTCCGAGAGGGCATATGCATGCATTCTGGAATCCGTCGGACGAACCGGCAACGCTCCTTCTGGCAATTGCGCCTGGTGAATTCGAGACATTCTTCGACGAGGTCGTGATGAAGATCCGTGCAGAAAATGCTGATTCCCCGGAACGGATAGGTGCCATCATTGGCGAAACCGCTGCGGCCCGGAATGTGATCGTCGAGCCTGCCAGATTTCCGCAGGAAGCCCTCGACTTGTTGCCGAAATAGGCGTCTAGCCCAACTTGAACTTCATCAGGACTTCGCGGAATTCCCAGAGGTCCTCGCACATGTCGGTATGACGTTTCAGCGCCTGCCAGTGTGACAGGTCGATATCATCCGCCAATGCATCGCGCATGAACGTGACCGCGCATGACACCATGACATCGTCATGCCCGATCATGTCACCCTGCCAGAACCGCGTTGCCTGCGCGGTGCGGGCAATTTCCAACTCATTCATCGCCCGTGTAATCTGTCCTGCACACCGTTCGATCCATGTCGGGTTCGCCCGTTCATGCACATGGCGTTCATAGACCAGCGCCACGGCCTTGTCGGCCATGCCTGAGGCCAATGCGCAGGTTTTCAGAACCGCCCTGCGGGCAGCGCCGGATCGCGGCGCCATCGCCCGCTCAGGTCCCACCATGTCGTCCAGCGCATCGAGTATGGCCGCGCTGTCGATCAAGGCTTCGCCATCGTCCAGTACCAGCGTCGGCACCCGCACGAGCGGATTGTACGCCATGATCTTCCCGGCATCGCCGAACACGGACCATGCGCGGTGTTCGTACGCGATGCCGTACAGGCGCAGCGCGATGCCCACGCGCCGAACAAACGGGCTGTCATACATGCCGATCAGGATCATTCTGCATTCCTCCGCTACAAGTTCAAACCACTGCCTAGCGAGGGGGGCGCATAAGGGGCGCTTGCAACCTCCTAGGCGTCTACAAGCGTCGCCGTGCGCGCCAGAAGGCGTGACCAGGCCGCGTCCGTTTCCGCCGTCCAGTCCGCGCCCATGGCGTCGCGAACGCAATCACGGATCGTGCTGAAAAAGGCGTCGAACAGGTTGTCCGGTACACCATAGGTGCCATGGTTCACGCGCTCGGCCCCGAGGATGACCGGTGCCAGGATGCCGCCCTCGGCCACATCGATCAGGCAGTCGAACGATTGCTGCAGCATTGAGCCGCGTACGCCGCCATCGGTGTCCATGGAGAACAGCGCTTCGAGTTCCGGATGGTCGGCGAACAAACGTGCATAGATCGCAGGTGCCGGGTCGCCCTCGCGCTCGGCGAGGGCTTCGAGGCTGTTCAGGATGAGATCGAGGTCCGGCATGGCGCTAGTCCTCCTTGTCGTCGGTTGCTGCGTCTTTCTTCGCTGGATCGTATTTGGCGAACCAGCCCATGATATTGTCCGTCTTGGCGATCAGGCGGCTGGGGCGCGAAGCGATATAGTGCGGCGAACCCGGTACCCGAACATAGACCGTGTCCACGCCGCGCATTTTCAGCGCCGTGTAGAATTGCTCGGCCTCCCAGGCCGGGGTGCGATAGTCTTCCTCGCCCACCATGATCATCGTCGGTGTGACAACCTTGTCGATATAGCGGATTGGCGAAAACTTGAGGAAGGCTTCCGGGTCCGACCAGGGCTCGGCCCGTATCCAGTGACGCCGCACGACCTGCGCGATATCGCCGGCCAGCGCCATCGTCATCCAGTTGATCACCGGCTTGATTGATGCCGCTGCTGCAAACCGGTCCGTCTTGGTGACGATCCATGCCGTCAGGATGCCGCCGCCCGACCCGCCGGTCACGAACAGGCGTTCCGGATTGGCATATTTGCGTGCCACCATCTCGTCGACAACGCTCATCAGGTCATCATAGTCATTACCCGGATAGGCCTTGTCGATCAGCAGGGCGAAGTCCTCGCCATACCCGGTCGAGCCGCGCGGGTTCGACCAGACTGTAACATAACCCTCTGCCGCATAGCGCTGGATCTCGCTGGCAAAGAAGGGTCCGTACATCGCGTATGGCCCGCCATGGATTTCCAGGATCATCGGGAAGCTGCCATCTGCCTTGAAATCCGGCGGGAAGGCCACCCAGGCTTCGATCTCACGGCCGTCGGCGCTGGATGTCACCTTGATCTCCTCGACCTTCGCCATTTCGAGATAGGGCAACACGTCGGCATTGAGCGCGGTCAGCACTTTCGGGTTCTTCCCGTCCATGCCGACGACCCCCACTTCGGCGGGGCGGTCGGCAAAGCCTGCCATGTAGGAGACGACCGGTTTCCGGCCGCCGCTGACCGAGAAGCTGCCATCGGCATAGGGCCTGCCGATCGACCCGCCGCCAATACCGGTCACGACCTGCGAAACCTTGCCCTTCAGGTCGATGTCGAACAGCGTCAGGACGCCATGATCCTCCGACAGGACAAGGAGGCTCTTGCCATCCGGGGCCCACTTGGTCATCCCGATCTCACCCGGGAAGTCTGCTGCAAGCGGGCGTGCATTCGATCCATCGGCATCCATCAGGTAAAGATCGGCCTGCTGGTAGGACAGTGTCTTGTCGTCAAAGCCGCGATAGGCAATCGTCTTGCCATCGGGTGAGACGACAGGACCGGCGTCCGGCCCGTCGCGGCTGGTCAGCGGCGTCACCGACAGGTCGGCCAGTTCCACCGCGTAGATTTCGCTTTCGACCGGATCGAGGTCGCGGTCCTCTGCGGTATTTCCCGAGACCAGCAGCGTATCATTGTCCAGCCATTCCGGTCCGGTCATGTCGGCCTTGCCGAATGTGACCTGGCGGGGCGTTCCGCCATCGACCGGCAGCACGAATACCTGCGTTGCACCATCCTTCAGGTAGCCCTCACCATCGAAGCGGAACGTCAGGCGGTCGATGACCTTCACGCCGTCATTCCATTTCGCGCCTTCCGGCGGGGTTGGCGCTTTTGCGAACGAGGGCGCCTCGCCCTTCACGAACATGCTGAACGCGACATGCTTGCCGTCCGGCGACCAGACCACTTCGGACGGGCTTTCCAGGAATTGTGCGAGCGGAAAGCTGCGGCCCGAGTCGAGATAGAGGACGCGCACTTCCGGCTTGCCGTCGGTTGCCGTTGAATAGACGATCCGGCTGCCATCGGGCGACCAGCGCGGCGCACCAGCGCCTGCGCCGCCTGTCACCAGAGGGCGGTTCGAGCCGTCAGCCAGCGAGAGAATCCATATCTGGCCGGTATCCTTGTCGGTCATCCGGTCCATGGAATGGCGGACATAGGCGACCGTCTTGCCATCCGGGGAGATTTGCGGATCGGATGCGTATTCCATGTCGAACACCCGGTCCGCCGTGAATCGCTTGGAAGGGGCCTCATCCTCTTTCGCAGTGGCGCCGCCAGCTGCGAGCAGAACGGTCACGCCCGCCATCAAAATGTGCCGGATTTTCATTGCTCACCCCTTTTTGCGTGTCTGGAACCAAGGAAATAGCACGGGCCTGCCGACGCGGACAATAAATTCGCGGGCGGGGCCTCGGCGACTCACTCGCGCTCTTGCGATTCGCGGTCTCCCCGCGCATATAACCCGGAGGAGGCAGGTGGCGGACGGGCCATTCGCCAATCGGGTCAGGTCGGGAACGAAGCAGCCCCAACGATTTCAGCCCGGGTCGTTCGCCTGTCTCCGCCTTTTCCCTCTCTCGTCCGGCACAATTTATTTCCCGTCAGGCGGGTCGCCGGGTGCACGAATTGTGGATAGCGTATTCGTCTGTCTGGACAGGCGATCTCGGAGCGCCTTAACTCGCCGTTAACCGGAATTCCACGCCCTTTTTGACGGATTTAAGAAAAGCCCCGTTGACCGCATGTTAACCTTCCGACACTATATGTTGTGTCAGGAGAGAAGTTGGGGGCCATATCTGGCTACCGGGGGCTTCAGTTCCTATATATATCAATGAAACTGGAGGGCTGCACATGTCTGCATCCGAAGCCAAGTCTGTGACCAAATCCGCGCCGCGTAAAGGCAAGCCAAAAGCCGGTGCCGATGCGGAATTGCGCGTGGTCGAAGGCGCTCCGGTGAAGACCGATCCCTCCCGCGATGCCCTGCTCACCGATTTCGGCAAGACCACGCTGAAAGACCGCTATTTGCTGCCCGGGGAGTCCTATCAGGACATGTTTGCCCGTGTGTCCACGGCCTTTGCAGACGATTCCGAACATGCCCAGCGCCTCTACGACTATATGTCCAAGCTCTGGTTCATGCCGTCCACGCCGGTCCTGTCGAATGGCGGCGCGTCCCGCGGCCTGCCGATTTCCTGCTTCCTCAACCAGGTTGGCGATTCGCTTGACGATATTGTCGAGACCTGGACCGAGAATGTCTGGCTCGCGTCGAATGGTGGCGGCATTGGTACCTATTGGGGCAATGTCCGCTCGATCGGTGAGAAGGTCGGCCAGAATGGGCAAACCTCCGGTATCATTCCCTTCATCCGCGTGATGGACTCGCTTACCCTCGCGATCAGCCAGGGCTCGCTGCGCCGTGGCTCTGCTGCCTGCTATCTCGACTGCCACCACCCTGAAATCGAAGAATTCCTCGAGATCCGGAAAGCGTCCGGCGACTTCAATCGCAAGAGCCTCAACCTGCATCACGGCATCAACATCACCGATGCCTTCATGGAAGCAGTCCGCGCCGACGAGGATTTCGGCCTGATCAGCCCGAAATCCGGCGAAGTCGTCCGCACCATCAATGCCCGCAAGCTGTGGCAGAAGATTCTCGAACTGCGCATGCAGACCGGCGAGCCCTACCTCCTGTTCACCGACACCGTGAACAATTCCATGCCGGCCCACCAGCGCAAGCTGGGCCTTAAGGTGACCCAGTCGAACCTCTGTTCGGAAATCACCCTGCCGACCGGTATCGACCATCGCGGCCAGGACCGGACAGCTGTCTGCTGCCTCTCCTCGGTCAATGCCGAGAAGTTCATGGAATGGTCGAAGGACGAGAACTTCCTGGAAGATATTTTCCGCTTCCTCGACAACGTGCTCGAAGACTTCATCGAGCGCGCACCGCCGGAAATGGCGCGGGCCGTCTATTCGGCCAAGCGCGAACGCTCGGTCGGTCTCGGCCTGATGGGCTTCCACTCCTTCCTGCAGGCGATGAACGTTTCCATGGAAGGCGCCATGGCCAAGGTCTGGAACGAGAAGATGTTCAAGCATATCCGCCAGGGCGCCGATGCTGCCTCGGTCAAGCTCGCCAAGGAGCGCGGCCCGTGCGAGGACGCCCGCGATGTCGGCATGATGGCCCGCTTCAGCCACAAGATGGCCGTTGCGCCGACTGCCTCGATTTCGATCATCTGCGGCGGCACGTCGGCCGGTATCGAGCCGATCCCGGCCAATGTCTACACCCACAAGACGTTGTCCGGTTCGTTCACCGTCAAGAACCAGCAGCTCGAAGCGCTGCTCGATCAGAAGGGCCTCAACAATGATGAGGTCTGGACCTCGATACTCGAACATGAAGGCTCGGTGCAGCACCTCGATTGTCTCGATGAGCACGAGAAGAATGTCTACAAGACGGCCTTCGAACTCGACCAGCGCTGGATCATCGAACTTGCGGCCGATCGCACGCCCTATATCTGCCAGTCGCAGTCGCTGAACCTGTTCCTCAAGGGTGACGTATCCAAGTGGGACCTGCACATGTTGCACTGGACGGCTTGGGAACGCGGCCTGAAGTCGCTCTATTACTGCCGGTCCAAGTCGGTCCAGCGGGCTGCCTTTGCCGGGTCAGAGCGGGTTGAAGGCGCTGCGATGGACACGCCGAACACCGATTATGACGAGTGTCTTGCCTGCCAGTAGGGGCAGTCATTCCGGAATGGAACAATGAAGCGGCCGGCTCCTTTCGGGCTGGCCGTTTTTCTGCTGTAGGTGGAAAAGTCGGCTGCCTGAACATCGGGCACCCAACGTGTCAATTGCCTCAATTCAAACAAAAACGTCTACAGGTTAACGGCGGAACTGTCCCGTGTGGCGTGCTTCTTGCGAGAAAAAGCCCGATGAATTCGGGTTCTGGAGCGAAAACTGAAGGTTAGCGTTTCATCAACCAGAATTAATCTTTGATGAGTGAAAGGCGTTTGGGAATGGTGTGTCCTTTATGCTACATTAAGCGCGTTGGGGTGTAATTCTCAGTATAAGCGGAAGCTTACGAGGATGAACCATGAAGGGTATCAGGCGTATGGTAATCGCAGTAGCCTCTACAGTGTTGACGCTGGCCTGCCAGGGCTGCGTTTCGACGTCCCCACATGATTTCGTGCGGTCCGAACCGGCCGTTCCACCATCGCTCGGAATGACGATGGCCGTTCCGACGGCGCTGGGTGCGAGCCCGATGCAGCCCGATGCAGCCGAAACGGTCTCCATTCATGTCATCGACGGTACACCTGCCCGGTTTTCGGGCCCGGCGATGGGGAGCCTGCCAGCACCGGTTGCGGCATTCGATGGCGCAGCTCCGGCCAATTTCGGTGTCGCGCCCGGTATTGTTCCGTCCGACCTGCCCGAACTCACCTGGACCGGCAGTCCGGCACTCCTCGCAATTGCGGCAGAGCGCGGACAGGCCCGCCTGACAGGTGCGACCCAGATCGAGAAAGACATCGCGGCCGAAGTTGCCTTCTCGGCGCCCATGGCATTGACCGGACTCAATTTTGATGTCGGCGTCGCGCCCCGCATCGCCGTGCGCGAAGAAGGCGAGCTGCAAAGCCAGCGCGTCGGCGGTGAAGTCCGTATCGGTCGTGACTTCAACATTCTTGGCAAGGACGGCCAGCCACAAGGTTGGTACATCTTCGCCGGTGCCGATGGCGAAGCCCTTGTCTGGGATGCCGGCAATTCGAGTTTTGCCCCGAATCTCAACGACATGTCCCTGACTGACCAGGTCACCGTGGGCGACATGCAGGCAGGCGTGTCGATCCAGAGGGCAGGTGGCGAACTGTCGCTCAGCTACATTCGCCGGGAAGTGAAATATGAAGACCGAAACGGCAGTATCAGCGACACGGAAGATTTCGCAGGTGTAAGTTTCACGATGCGCCGATAGGTGCTAATGCCCCGGCCATGATGATGGCCCAGACACGTTATCGGGCCGCGCTAGTCGCGGCCCTTTTTATTGCGCCCCTGGTTCATGGCCAGGAGGTCAAGAAGCCTGCCGTGGTCTCGCTCACGGTGGAGAACGACAAGTTTGGCGGCGGCACGGACCGCAATTATTCCAATGGATTGCGTATCGAGCGCGTGTCCGGTGCCGACGAGGTTTTCCCCGCGCTCGACTGGATTGCTGACCGCTTGCCGGTCCTCAACCTGGATCGCAAGGAATTGCGTCAGGGGTTCGCCTTGTCCCACACGATCTTCACACCGGAAGACAAGACACTCGCCGTGCCGGACCCGACCGACCGGCCATATGCGGCCTGGCTCTATGCATCAGGCACCATCGTCGCGGCCAGCGCCAACACGCAGGACACACTTCAGGTCAATCTTGGCATTGTCGGTCCCTCGGCCGGTGGCGAGTTCATCCAGAACAATTTCCACCGTATCATCGGCGTGGCCGAGGCGCAGGGCTGGCCCAACCAGTTGCGAGATGAACCGGGCATCGAGATCATTGCCCAGCGCCTGCACCGTTTCCCGGGCCCCACCCTACCGTTCGGCATCGAAACTGATCTCGGTTTCGATATCGGCGGCGCGCTCGGCAATGTGCGCACATATGCATCTTCCGGCCTGACGGCCCGCATCGGCTGGGATCTTGATTCCAGTTTTGGTCCGCCGCGCATCCGTCCGGCGCTCTCGGGGGCAGGCGAGTTCATCCCCGGCACCGAAGAGAATCCGCTGGGCGGCTATTTCTTCGTCGGCGCCAGCGGCCGCGCCGTCGGTCGCGACATGTTCCTGGATGGGAACCTGTTCCGGGATGGCCCGCGCGTCGAAGACCGCAAGGATTTCGTGGGCGACCTCCAGGCCGGTCTCGCGATCCATTACCGCGAAGTCCAGCTTGCCTTCACTTATGTGAACCGCACCGAGGAATTCGATTCCCAGATCACGCCACAGCGCTTCGGCGCCTTCTCCATTTCGGTCGCCCATTAGGTCGTCGGGAAGCGGGGCTATCCCGCCTTTCTGAACGTCAGGCTGATGCGCCGTGTGCCCGTCATCTCGTGCACGCCAGCCTTCACTGGCAGAACGCCATGATAGGCGAGCCGTGCGCTGCGCCCGAACACCAACGCGTCGCCATGTTCCAGCAGCACCGTCTGTTTCAGCCCCGTCCGTTGTGCGCCGCCGATAAAGAACCGACCTGGCAGGCCGAGCGACACGGAGACGACCGGCTGGCCAAGGTCCTGCTCGTCCCGGTCCTGGTGCGCTGTCAGCCGGGCACCGATTTCATAGCAATTGATCAGGCAGGCATCGGGATTGAAGTCAGCAGCGCCGAACGCCGCTGCTGCCCGCTGCGCCACATCGCGGAATATATCCGGCATGTCCGGCCATCGCTGCCCGGTTAGCGGATCCACCGGGTCGTAGCGATAGCCGGATCGGTCCGACACCCAGCCGACCTCACCGCAATTTGTCATCGCGACCGACATCGTCTTGCCGCCCGGCGTCACCAGATGCCGGAAAGGCGCTGCCGTCAGCACGGGCTGCAGCGCTATCCATAGGGCGGGGGCATCGGCAAAGCCCGGCAGGTGCAAGATGTCCTCGCCACGCCAGGCCTCACCGGGTCGCAATCTGCTCAACAGGTCAGCCATCACGTCGCATCATGGAAGATGATTCCCGTCGCAAATCGCGTGCCCCGCGTCAGCGTGGAGACGCCATGGCGCATCTTCACGCGATAGTCGCCGCGCGTGCCTTTCACGGGCCGTTCGTTCACCGCAAACACCACCGCCTCGCCCGCGCGGATCGGCACGACATGCGCGCGTGACTGCATCCTTGGCCGCTGTTCGGTCAGCACGAATTCACCTCCGTCAAAATCCTGGCCCGGTTCGCTCAGAAGGATAACGACCTGCAACGGAAAAACGATCCCGCCATAAAGGTCCTGATGCAGGCAATTATAATCGCCTTCGCGATAGGACAGGATCAGTGGCGTTGGCCGCTCCTGACCCGCCGCACGGCACGATTCAAGAAACGCCGCATGGGTCTCCGGATAGCGCACATCCAGTCGCATCCGCTCTGACCAGCGATTGGCGATGGCGGCGCACCCTGGATACAGCGCGGCGCGCAGGTTCGCGATCCGGGCGGGCAGGGGATAGCGGAAATACTTGTACTCGCCTCGCCCGAACCCGTGCCGCGCCATGTGCACATGGCTGCGATACTGTCCGTCATCTCCGAAGGCGCGCGATAGGGCGGTCCGCGCCTCCGTATCCAGCAATGTGCCGAGCGAAGCAAAGCCCTGCCTGTCCAGTGCCGTCTCAACGGCGGACCAGTTGATGTCTGCGGCGTCCATTCTGCCTCCTGCAAATTTATCGAACTGGGCTTAGACTCGCCGCGCCGCGCCCGCATTCCGATTCATGCTGGTTGGCGTTTGCATTCTTGTACGGCTAAACAGCGCTACCCGTCACACTCATCATGGAGACCGGACATGGGGAAACATACAGCCATCGTCAGATGGTCGCGCGGCGACGATGACTTCAAGGCCAATAAGCATTCCCGGGCGCATGAATGGGAATTCGATGGCGGCCTCAAAGTGCCGGCCTCCGCATCGCCCGACATCGTGCCGCTGCCCTATGCCGTCGCCGAGAATGTCGATCCGGAAGAAGCCTTTGTGGCGTCAATCTCCAGCTGCCACATGTTGTTTTATCTCCACAAGGCGCGCGATGCGGGCTTCATCGTAAACAGCTACGAAGATGAGGCTGTCGGTGTGCTGGAGGCGAACGCGGCGGGCCGACTGGCAATCACCCGGGTCACGTTGAACCCGGTCGTCAGCTACGAAGGGCTGGCCCCGTCGCCCGGGCAAATCGAATCCCTGCACCATGCGGCGCACGAGCTCTGCTTCATCGCCAATTCCACGACGACCGAGATCACGACAAATCTGGCCGATTCCTAGCCGGGAGATTTTCAGCATGCGCGGCATTGTCGTGCATGCTGGAGTTTCCCATCTGAACGTCCAGGCCGACAATGATTGCCCGAATACCCGGCCCGGAAACCTTCCCGCCATGACGCTCGATTTCCTGACGCCCGAAATAGTTCAGGCGTTCTTCGCCGTGATCGCAATTGACCTGGTTCTGGCTGGCGACAATGCTGTTGTCATCGGCATGGCCGCTGCCGGTCTGCCCAACCACCAGCGCGGCAAGGCCATCCTGATCGGCATCATTGCGGCAACCGTCATGCGTATCGTGTTCGCGCTGATCGCCGCCGAACTGATGTTGGTCGTCGGCCTTCTGTTCGCGGGTGGTCTCCTCCTGCTATGGGTCGCGTGGAAAATGTGGCGCGAACTTCAGGCCAGCGCCGCCCACGCTGCCGAAGAGGCGCTTGCCGCCGCAGACCTTGATGGCGACGGCCGCGTCGCAGGCCAGGCTTCCGGCAAGAGCCTGCGTGCAGCAGTCACCCAGATCGTCCTCGCCGACGTCTCCATGTCGCTCGACAACGTGCTCGGCGTTGCGGGCGCGGCGCGAGAACACCCGATCGTGCTCGTGTTCGGCCTCTGCCTGTCCATCCTGCTCATGGGCCTTGCCTCTTCCTTCATCGCCCGCGTCCTGGCGCGGCACCGCTGGATCGCCTTTGTCGGCCTCGCGGTGATTCTCTACGTCGCGCTCCACATGATGTGGCAGGGCGGTCTGGAGCTCTGCAATGAAGGCCTTCAGATGGTCGACATCGGCGTTCCGGCAGCTTGCCGTGCCGGCCACTAGGCACATGAAGAATCCGTCTTGCGGGTCTCGCAGGACAGGCAGATAATGTGTCTGTGCCAGCGCCTGCTGGTGTTCTCATGGAAATCAAAACTCATATGGGCCGCTTCCTGAAAGCCCTGGTCATGACGCTCCTGATCATGGAGATCACGACCATCGTCGCGCTGACAACTGTCTGGACATCACTGTCCGAGCTTCATGCAAGTCAAACAATCATCAACACGGCGCTCGGCTTCTCGGTTGGCGGCCTGTGCATTCTCACTGTCATGCTCTTTCGCCGCGCGCTCGCAGCTGAGTTCAGGCTGGAGGCAGACGTCGAAGAGCCATTGGCCGACCTGGCGGCCGTTCTCCCGGGTTTCAAGCTGGACCTGCCCGCCCCGAACGCCATTGGCCCGGCAACGAATCCGGTTGTGTCAGGCGACCTTCTGCTGGTCCGTGGACAGCCACGTCTTCATCGCGTCATATGACAAGGCCTGGCTGAACAGGTAGCCCTGCATCAGGTCGCAACCGGCAGACGTGACAAAGGCCGACTGCAGTTTGGTCTCGATGCCTTCGGCCACGACGCCGACTTTCAGCGTCTTGGCGAGTTGCATGATCGATGTCAGCAGGTCGGCAATCTTGTTGTTCGTCCCGATGCTCTGGATCAGGGACCGGTCGATCTTCAGCTTGTCCAAAGGCAGGTCCAGCAGGGCGCGCAAGTTGGAGAACCCCGTGCCATAATCGTCGAGCGCAATCATCACGCCGGCATCGCTCAGGCGCTCGATATTGGCGTGCGCCGCATCCAGGTCGCCGATGATCGCGGATTCGACAATCTCCAGGCACACGTTTTTCGGATTGGTTCCGGTCCGCGCCAGGCTGGCCAGGAATCGCTCCGCAAAGTCGGATGCAACGATGTCCATGGGTGTGACGTTCAAGGATAGGTAGGCAATGGTGCCGTCCTCAAGCCAGGGGGAAACCTCGCGACACGCAATGTTCAGGATTGATGCATCCAGTTCGGAGCCGAGCCCGCACTCATGGGCAAGGTCCAGGAATTCGTCAGGGCCGACCGGTCCGTATTTCGGGTGGGTCCAGCGGGACAAGGCCTCGACGGCACGGACCTTCCTGTTCTCGGCTCCCATGATTGGCTGGTAGAAGGGCCTGATATCACCGTTTGCAATCGCGTCCGGCAAGTCACGCACAAGTTGCATACGCCGCGACAGGCCCTCGCTGATCTGCTCGTCGAACGCCTGCACCATGCCCCTGCCTCTGCGTTTCGCCATCATCAGGGCGACATCGGCATTGCGCATCAGTTCGTCGGCATGGTGCGCATCTTCGGAGAAGATTGAAAATCCGACCGATCCGGAAATCTCGATCCTGCGGCCCGCAGCTCGGATGGGTCTGAAAGCATATTGGCGAGCCTCTTCCAGGCCCTGGAGCATGCGGCTGTCATCAATTTCCGGCAACTCGGTCAGAATCGCAAATTCATCGCCGCCCCATCGGGCGACAGTAAAGACATCCGGCAATTCGGTCAGTCGCCGGCCAACCGTCTTCAACACCAGGTCGCCGGTCGGGTGGCCGTAACGGTCGTTGATCTGCTTGAATCGGTCGATATCGACGATGGCCAGGCCGAACCGCTTGCCCTTGGCCTCATAGGATTGCACCGAAGCCGCCAGGTCGTGCTCGAAACCGAGCCGGTTTTTCAGGCCCGTTGCGGGATCCGTCTGCGCGACGGTCATGGCCATCTTCTGGTTCATCTCGGCCAGCGACAGGCGGTCTTCAAGCTCCAGCGCGCGTCGCGCCGACGTCTCGCGTAACCGCTGCAACTGGACACCGGCTTCCTTGATCTCGGCCTCGTAATTGTCCTTGGTCGTATTCAGCGTTTCCGTCGTCGTGACGGAGGCGAGGATGATGGCGACAAGGCCGGTTGTCCCGTCAGGCAGTTTGAACGGCACCTTGCGGGTCAGGGCGAACGTGTCCGGGCCGATCTCTTCCTCGTTGATGCTCTCCTCGCCGGCAAAGACCCGCCGGTCTTCCGTCCAGAAAACCTTGACCTGGTCGGCGGGGAAGAAGTCGCGATCGTCCTTCCCGAGATAGTCAGCATTCCCCATCAGCTCATCAAAGGCCTTGTTGGCAAAGATCCACTGATGTTGGGCATTCTTCACAAACACGGGATAGGGCAGCACATCGAAGACCTGCTGCAGGTCATGGAGGATTGTCATTTTCGCGCCCCCCGCGGCATGCCGAATGCGCAAGCGCGGTTCTGCACGCCTGGAAAGCCTGCCGGTATCGTGGTGAGAGCGATATCAATCATAATCGTTTACTATGCTGAATGGTCTAACTAATTTGCTAATTCAGCTGTTGAGATTTCCTGAGACTGCCCACTGGCGTGGATGTTGGGGGCGATTCGGAGAGTTCAGGTGCCGGCGCGTCAGGCATTTCGTTGCCGTTCAGCGAGGATTCCGGCGCACCGTTCGCCTGCAGGTCCTAGCGTCGATTGTCGTTCAGGAAGACGGTAATCATTGCCGCGTACGGATCGCCGGGCTCGCCGAGCCCGCGGTTCATCGTCTTGTGCGTGCGGTCGGCGGCTTTGACCGTGCGTGCTTCATGCCCCGCCTTGCGCAGCGCCTTCGCTAGCGCTTCGGACGCCTCCGGCGCGCCCCTTCGGTCGACATAGAAGACCAGCATGGGCGGCGTCGGCGTACCCGCCTTCACCTGCAAGGTCGGCGAGGCTGCCACCCAGTCGTCCCGGTCATCGCCAAAGGCCGGTCGGTAGAGTCGGGGCAGGCGGCGCCCGCCAAACCGGGCAAGGCCCGGAATGTCATAGGCCGCGCCGTCGAGCAGCACGGTTCCTCGTATCACCGCCGGCGTCAGCCCTTCGGCTGCCAGGTAGCGCCCGTCCACCGACACCAGCGCCGATATGTGCGCGCCCGCCGAATGGCCCATTAGGAAGATATTGTCCTTGTCGCCGCCATACCGGCCGATCTCCCGGTGCACGAAGGCAACCGCGGCAGCCGTGTCGGCCATGAAGGCCGGAAAGGGATCGTCGGGTGCCAGGCGGTAATTGATCGAGACATAGACAAAGCCCTGATCGTTGAAATAGGGCACGTGGCTGGCGCCGATGGCGTTGGTTTTATTGCCCTTCGTCCAGCCCCCGCCATGCACCATCACCAGTACCGGCGCGTTCCTGGCCCCGTCGGGCACATAAATATCGAGGCTCAGCGATTCGGGATCGACTCCCGGCAGGCTGGCATAGGGCACGTCGCGGAATACCTCGGCCTCCGCCTCGAATATCAGGCCGAAGGCGATCAGGGCAACGATGGCAAGCAATCTGCGCATGGGACTCGGTCCTTCAAATGGCGTAAGATGACTTCAACGTAGATTGCCCGAAAATCCGTCGCGGCCGCATTTCCTGTGGGCATCCCTGTGGACAAGTGTCGCAGAGGTTACCGGAACATCTTGCGGCATTAACCTGAATGAAGCACTATATGTGGTGTATATTGCTCCACACATCGACATGAACACCCAAGGAGGCCCCGATGGCTGACGGAACCAAGAATTTGCCAGGACTGCTGACCCCCAGCTTTGCCTACAAGCCGTTCCGCTACCCGTGGGCCTATGATTTCTGGAAGAAGCAGCAGCAGGTCCACTGGATGCCCGAAGAGGTGCCATTGGGAGAGGACTGCAAGGACTGGGCGGTCAAGCTGTCTGACGGCGAGCGCAACCTGCTGACCCAGATTTTCCGCTTCTTCACGCAGTCCGATGTCGAGGTCGGCGCGAACTACATGACCAATTACATGCCCCTGTTCAAGCCGACAGAGGTGTCCATGATGCTGGCCAGCTTCTCCAACATGGAGACGATCCACATCGCCGCCTACGCCCTGCTGCTCGAGACGATCGGCATGCCCGACAGCGAATTCTCGGCCTTCATGGAATACCAGGAGATGGCCGCCAAGCATGACTATCTCGGCCAGTTCGGCTGCGAGACGAATGAAGACATCGCCGTCTCCATGGCCGTGTTCGGCGCCTTCACCGAAGGTCTCCAGCTGTTTGCCAGCTTCGCCATGCTGATGAACTTCCCGCGCTTCAACAAGATGAAGGGCATGGGCCAGATCGTCACCTGGTCGATCCGCGACGAGTCGCTCCACTGCGAAGGCATGATCAAGCTGTTCCACGCTTTCTGCGCCGAGACTGGTGTCATGAACGATGAGCTGCGCGAGAAGATCCGCGAATGCTGCCGCACCGTGATCGCGCTGGAAGACAAGTTCATTGAACTGGCCTTCGAGGCCGGCGAAGTCGAAGGCATGACACCCGACGATATCAAGCAATATATCCGCTACATCGCCGACTGGCGCCTCGGCCAGCTGAAGCTCGAGCCAATCTACGGCATCTCCAAGCACCCGCTGCCCTGGCTGACGGAAATCCTCAACGGGGTTGAGCACGCGAACTTCTTCGAACAGCGCGCCACCGAATATTCCAAGGGCGCCACCCGCGGCGACTGGCATGGCGACGACGGCGTCTGGTCAAACTTCGACAAACGCAAGCCGGCAACCGTCCCGGCGGAATAGGAACAGATATTGATTTCTTCAGGCTCCACGCTGGGACCTGTCATTTCAGGAAGCTTGCAAGCACGTATCCGCGTTGGGTTTCATCCTCTCCAAGTTGGATGAAACGCCAGCTATTGTCGCGTGAGATCAGTCGGACTTCGTCGCCGACTTTTAGTGGGCCCCAACTAAGCGTATCAAACCCGGTGCCCGGTCCACCGCGCACGTTCAGTGAAGATGCGGTAACGGTCCAGACTTTGTCGTCGCCATTGTCGAATGGCTTCATGAGATAGTTGGCTGCGGCCTTGATCTGGGCCTTCGCAAGGTCGGTCTTCTTGCGGTGCGCCCGATTGGCGTCCTCCGGATTGGATCCAAAAAATGGCTCGGTCAGGATCGAAGGCCGAAATCCCATCTGCTTGAGATTTTGCTCGCCTCGGCCACCGCTGGCTGCATGTGGAGTCTTGATGCCTCGATCACGCAACTGGAGCACCTTCACCGTCGCCGAATGGACTGCCTGAGCCAGCCCCTTCGACACATCGGTTTCATACAGGGTTTCCGACCCTGTTGCGCGAGGAGTTGCGGAGTTGAAGTGCAGCTCCATAGATGCATCCGCGCCCCATTGCCTAATCCGATCGAAGGCGCCGCGAATTCCGCCTTGATCGCGCAGGAATACTTGGGCTTCGAAACCCGGGATGTGCTCGGCCACTTCGATCATCTTCGCGGCAAGGTCGCGATTCCAAGCATACTCTTGCATTTGAATTGGTCTGACACCTTTAGCACCTTGCTGATGCTCGGTATGGCCAACCAGGATTGCGAGTTTAGCCATGTACGAAAGCTCCTCGGCGTGCGGTCTGAATGCTCATCACGATAGACCCGGTATCGACAGGGACCGCGATATGATTGCTGCCAAGATCGGGCTCACCGACATGGCGGCGTTTCCGAACAGTGAGCGTCCGATCCGCATCATGCCCCCAAGTTCGGTCTCATCGGGCATTCCCCCGCCGTTCTGGCTTAGGAAAATGCGAACCAATGGCAGGCCGACGGCAGCAATCAGGGTAAGGGAGAAAACCAGCGCCCAATAGAAACTGAGATCCGCGCCAAACTGCTGCACATTTTCCAGCAAGTCTGTCAGAATTGCGTCTTGCGCCTCGGCGCCGCTTTGCACGGCTTGGGCATGCATGCCCTGGTCCAGAAATATTGAGGGAAGATGAAAATACATCGTTGCCGTCAGTGCGCTCGAGCACAACACAACCGCAAGGCCGTAAGCAATCATCTTTACTGACCTGTTCCTCAAGGCTTCGTCGGCATTCTCATACTCATCTGGCTCATACATCGGCTCATAGGCCAGCACGGTCCTGCTTGCCGTCGCGGCGAAGATGACTGCCACGACCCCGAACCAAGTGGGCGTGAGAACTGACAAGTCCAGGACGGAGAGGCCCAACAGTTTTGTGTTGATCCAATACTCGCCAATCGGTGTTTGGCTGTAGAATGAGACGAAGAAATCGTGAGTGAAAGTGTACGCGACCAGGCCATAGGTTCGCAGCAGGATGAAGAGCCCGCAGATAATGACGGCACCCGCGACGGAAAAAATCAGGAATGGCAGGAAACTGTCCCTGTTTTGTGAGTGGACAGTTTTTATCGACACGATAAGCGACGCCGAACACACGAAGACCTGAATAATCTGCAATCCCATGAACAGGAGTATATTTCTCGGGAAGGGATTGGGTCGGACCAGATCGCCTATGAGGCCGAGTTCGGAAGAACTGACAATGGCGAAAGGCGCCATCAGCTGAAAGGCAAGCAGTGCAAGCCCGACGGGCGCAAGGATGATCACTGATCCGAGGGGAATCCGCCTGAACACTTCAGCTGACTCTCTGTCGTGTGCGAATAGGCGGGCTGGCCTCTGCAACTTGTGCGTTGCTAATGGCGAAAGTGAGAAAAATCAGCATGCGTCCCCAGCCCCCCTGACTGCCACACAGATTAGGAGGAATGCACGATTTCGACAACCTTGGAGTGTGGTATCCTCGAACGTTTTTAGTTTCGGTTCAACCGGCAGCGAAGGTTCTAGTTCGCCAGCTTGAACTCCAGCGGGTATTCGAGGCCCGTCACGCTCACGAACTGGCCGTCGACCAGTTGCGGTGCGAATTCGGCCTTCAGGACAGACCGTTCGGCCTCGCTCTTGAATACGGGGTCGGTGCACATGGCCGACACCTTGTAGGGCTTGCCGCGCGGATCAATCGCGAAGGCGACATTGCACGAGCCTGAAATGCCCCGCGTTGCTGCCTTGCTCGGATAGACCGGCATCGGCTCACGGATCACCTGGTATCCCCGCGAGGACACGACCACGGGGTTGATCGTCGGCATGGTCACATGGCTCGGCACGGATGCGGGCACAGCGCCGGCAATCTGGATGACGGGCAGGTCGATATCGCTGGCCGTTGTCGAGATTTGCGGTGGCGGCGGTGGCTTCACGGCGGCGTCCATCGGTTGCGGCTTCGGCCGTTTGAGGATGTCACCGATCGTATCCGGCAGCTGCGGCGTGAACGTGCCGAGGATGCGCGTTTCGGATTTCACCAGCGTCACTTCCTTCACATCGATCAGCGAATTCATCAGCAGGAACAGGCCATAGGCAACCGGCAAGGCCACCAGGGCGGCGGTCGGGGCGCGAGAGACGGGTGAATTCAGCATGCGTATTTCCTCCGATTGATGGCAGGCCGGTCTTCTGGTCTTGTAATGTAATAATATATCAAAATTGATATTTGTAAATCCCGAAACCATCGGCTGGCATCCGGACGGTCGTGACGCCCACGAGACAGGGTCAAGTGAGGGGCCGCCCGTGGCCGTGGGCGGCCCCTCCAACGCACAAGACCGGGAGGAAATGGCCTAGCGTTGTTCGGCGTCGGCGAAGATCATCGCGCCTGAACTGGCAAATTCGCCTGCCGCGTCGAGGCCCTCAAACGCCTGCTGTTCCCGGATTTTCGAGACAGCGGACGTGACGATGCTTCTGACGCATTTGCGGTCGGTATAATTGCCTCCGAAAACAGGGACATAGCTCGTGCAAGCGTCTTTTGCCTGGTCCGTGATGGCATTCAGGACTTCGGCCGCGCCGGCCTTGGTGGCCAGCATGTCCTTGTCATATGCGATGTTCACGGTGATGGGAGTCGTCTCTCCGGCGACGGCCAGCGGAGACAGGATCATGGCCGCGGCCATGATCGATGCGATTGGTTTCAACATGGGATAGCCCTTTAGAAGTTAGCGCCGGGACATTCCGGCAGGAAACTCCCCCCGCAGCTGAGCCTTGTGATCACTGTCCCCCGTAATCCGCCTCTCGACGCATTGGCCAACCGGGAACAGCCAACTCATGCTGCACTGCAATAATGTTCTCGCGAGCGCAGCATGGCAACGGTCGTTTTGCGAATTTTCGGTCAAAGCGCGGCCCTGTACCGGTTTCGCCTGATAAGCGAGCGTTCTTGCCTGATCCTTGGTCTGAAACAGGCCCAAAAATCAGGATAGTGTCAGGTCCGCCATGCATTTGTGACGGGGCAGGGCGTCGATCAGGCCCCGTGGGCCAAGCTGCAAATCGCATGATTACAACGTGCTGTGCGAATCACCCGCGGCCTTTGGGAAAATGCTGCGCGCCATCGGGCACAACCACCCAGTCATGCCGCGATTGCTCCCAGACAGACCGCACTGGTCCGCCAAAGCCCGGATCGGCAAAATTTCCGACCGCCACGCCCACGCCGTCCGGATGTTTTTCGGCGATCCAGTACAGCGTCGACCCACAGGTTGGGCAGAAATGATTGGTAAAGGTCCGCCCTTCGTCGGTCGGGCGCGTGAAGGCTTTGGTCGTTCCGCTGATCGTCACCTGGCTTTTCGGGTAGTACGCGCCGATCCCGAACACGGATCCCGTCCGTTTCTGGCAATCGAGACAATGGCACATGACCACCCCTGTCGGCTCCCCCGAAACCACGACTTCCACCTCGCCACACTCGCACCGGGCCACATCAGTCATCGCGCTTTTTCCCCTGCTTCTGATCGTCCGAATCCTAGCACGGGTGCGGCATTCGGGGCAGGGCCCGCCCGGCTCGACACGTCCTGACCGACCTAAATCCTCACCAATAGCAGTCGGTAGCCATACTGGTTACTAGCAATTGAGAATGATTCGCATATATGGACTCTTATCCAACAGGAGCCCCACAATGCGGCAAGCGATGCTGAAAACCTGTACCTACAGTCTCATGCACCTGACGGTCGCCGTCACGGTGGCCTTCGTGCTGACGGGGAACTGGCGCATCGCCCTCGGTGTCGGCGTGATCGAGCCCATGGTCCAGACCGTCGCCTACACATTGCACGAACGCGTGTGGAAGCGGGCAGGGGCGGGTCTCCCGGCGCCCGCCAATTGACGTATCCCGTCATTTCCGGCATCTGGCTGCATGACGAAACTCACCACACCCAAAGCCGTTGTCGATGCCCTTGAGGCGCTCTACAGCGATGCCGTCGAGGCCCTTTCCGGCGCCCTTGATCTCTACCTTCACAAAGGCACCCCGCCTGATACCAACCTGCGTGACAGCGGCGCCTTCTGCTATCCGCAGATCCGTCTCACCTATGATCCCGATGGCCCGCCGCCGCCGATCAGCCGCGCTTTCGGCAAGATGTCGGAGGCCGGTACCTACATTTCCAGCTTCACAAGGCCGGACTTTTTCCGCTCCTACCTGATCGAACAGCTCACCCCGCTGATGCGCGACTATGACATTGACGTCGTCGTCGAACGTTCGTCCCAGGAAATCCCCTATGCCTATGTCTGGGAACAGGGCCAGGCTGAAGGCCTCGACGAGATTTCGCCGGCCGAACTCGCCCGCTGGTTCCCCAGCCCGGAACTCGCCGATATCGGCGATGAAGTGGCCGATGGCGAATTGTTCGAGCCAATGGAAACCCACCCGCTCGCCCTGTTCGATGCCCCGCGCGTCGACCTCTCGCTGAAGCGGCTCCAGCACTATACCGGCACGCCGGTCGAACACTTCCAGGACTATGTCCTGTTCACCAATTATCACCGCTATGTCGATGCCTTCTGCGACTGGGCGCTGGAACAGATCGGCACGGACAACCATTACACCTCCCTGTCGGTCCCCGGCGGCCTCGAAGTGACCGACGTCAGCGAGACGTCGCGCGCCGACATTGATGCGGCGCCCTGGCGCCGGTTCCAGATGCCGGCCTACCACCTGCGCGCCCCGAACGGCGCCGGCATCACGCTGGTCAATATCGGCGTCGGTCCGTCCAACGCCAAGACGATCACGGACCACCTTGCCGTCTTGCGCCCGCAGGTCTGGATCATGGTCGGCCATTGCGGCGGCCTGCGCCACAGCCAGTCCATCGGCGATTATGTGCTCGCCCATGCCTACCTGCGCGAAGACCATGTGCTTGATGCGGTCCTGCCGCCGGAAATCCCGGTGCCGGCCCTCGCCGAAGTCCAGGTCGCGCTGCAGGAAGCCGCCGCCCGCGTCACCGGCGAAAGCGGCGATGCCCTCAAGCGCCGCCTGCGCACCGGCACCGTGGTCACCACGGACGATCGCAACTGGGAACTGCGCTTCACCGCCACCGCCCGGCGCTTCAACAAGTCGCGCGCCATCGCCATCGACATGGAAAGCGCCACCATCGCCGCCAATGGCTATCGCCTGCGCGTGCCCTATGGCGTGCTGCTCTGCGTATCTGACAAGCCGCTGCACGGCGAGATCAAGCTGCCCGGCGCGGCCAACCGATTCTACGAACGCTCGATTGGCCAACACATCCGTATCGGGATCGAAACGCTGGAGCGCCTGTCGGCCGACAAGGGCGCCAAACTGCACAGCCGCAAACTGCGCGCCTTCGACGAACCGCCGTTCAGGTAGGCATCCACCTCCCGCCGAAGAGCGGCGGGAGGTGGGGGGCTTATGGGGCCTACTTCTTCAGCTTCGTGATCTTCGTGCCTTCGATGCTGACACCGGCCATCAGGCCCTTCTGGTCGAAGATGAAGGCATAGGCGTCTTCCTTCAGCGTCGAGGTCGAGAGGTTCTCGGCCACACCGGCATTGACCAGTACGACTGTCGGGCCGACGCCGATTTCCCAGCCATCGGAATCCTCGACATATTTCACGGCCTTGTCGTTCATCAGGAACACGGCGTAGCCGTATTGCTGGGCGCCGGCCTGCAGGCCCCACGAGCCGGTGAAGGTGCTGTAATAGTCGGTCACGACACCGCCCTTGCGCATTTCGCCTTCGCCAAACGCACCGCCGACACCAAGGCCGGCTTTCACGATGGACGGGAAGATCAGGACGGCGCGCGACTGGTTGGCAATGGCGCGGGCCGCCGAATTGTCGGCTTTCAGCTTGCTGAGGGCCTGCTGGCTCTGCGCATCGATGTCCTGGCGGCTAACCTCATCAGGCAGGCTGGAACATGCGGTCGTCAGGACAGGCGCGCCAATCACGAGGCAGGCGGCGAGCAGGGCGGAACGGAAATTGGCCATGGGGTTTCTCCTTCATCGGCTCATGGGGTTGAATACGCTGCAAAGCGCCAAGGGACAACAATTTCCGGGCGTGTCGCCCGTTCCATTGCCCTTGGGCAAAGGCACGGCACAGGGGATTCGCTCTGGACGGCCCCGCGATCCCGCGCTAGCTCCCTGATTATGAATGATCGCATCTTTCCGCTCGACGGCGTCCGCAATTTCCGTGATTTCGGCGGCTACGCCTCTCGTCATGGCGGCAATGTAAAGCGGGGCCTGCTCTTCCGCTCCGGCCACTATGCCGAAGCTTCCGATGCCGACCTTCAGAGGATTGCCGATCTCGGTATCCACTTGCAGGCCGACCTGCGCCGTCCCGACGAGCGCGACAAGCAGCCGGGCAAATGGTCGGCGCCGAACACGATCACCAATGATGGCGGCCGCGAGATGGATGCGCCGCATACGCGCTTCCTCACCCAGGTCGAAGTCGATGCCGCCGCCGCCGATGGCTGGATGGACAATTACTACAAGATTGCCCCGTTCAAGCCCCACCATGCCGAACTCTTCTCCGACTGGTTCCGCGAGCTGGCCGGTCTCGAAGGCGACGCCGCGGGCGTCGTCAACTGTGCGGCCGGCAAGGACCGCACCGGCATCCTCTGCGCGCTGACCCACCATGTGCTCGGCGTCGGTGATCAGGATATCCGCACCGACTACGATCTTACCAACGAGGCCGTAAACGTGTCACTCTTCCTTCCTGACGCCGCGAAATATTTCAACGACATGTTGGGCAAGCACCATGATGTCGAAGTCTACCGGCCCTTCCTCGGCGTGCATGTGCGCTACCTCGAAACGGCGGTCGCCGCCATCGTTGCCGAATCAGGCTCGGTCGATGCCTATCTGACTGACACGCTCGGCGTTGACGAGGTCATGCAGAACGCTATTCGCGCCCGTTTGATTGAGGTCTAGGCGCCCAGCCGCAACAGGCCATTGCCCAGCCCGTCCTGAAACCGCTAAGGTCGCCCGAAATGAGCGAGCAAGACACTCCCGAGCGCGACGACCAGACCTTCTCCATGTTCGGAGATGAGGACCCGTCCGCCAAGCCGGCGGCCTATCAGGTCCTCGCCCGCAAATACCGCCCGCGCCTGTTCACAGACCTGATCGGCCAGGAGGCCATGGTCCGCACGCTCTCGAACGCGTTCGACACGGGCCGCATCGCCCATGCCTTCATGCTGACCGGCGTGCGCGGCGTCGGCAAGACGACCACTGCGCGCCTGCTCGCGCGCGGCCTGAACTATACCCGCGAAGGCGCCGACGCCCCGTCCATCCATCTCGACCCGCCGGGCCAGCATTGCGATGCCATCATGGCCAGCCGCCACCCGGACGTGCTGGAACTCGATGCCGCCTCCCGCACGGGCGTCGCCGACATGCGTGACCTGCTTGACGGGGCCCGCTATGCGCCCGTCTCGGCGCGTTTCAAGGTCTACATCATCGATGAGGTGCACATGCTGTCGACGGCCGCGTTCAACGCGCTGCTGAAGACGCTGGAAGAGCCGCCGCCGCACGTGAAATTCATCTTCGCCACGACGGAAATCCGCAAGGTGCCGGTTACGGTCCTGTCGCGCTGCCAGCGGTTTGACCTGAAGCGCCTTGATTCTGTTGAACTCGCCGTACACCTCAAACGCATTGCCGACCGTGAAGGCGCCAAGGTCTCCGAAGAGGGGCTCGCCCTCATCGCGCGCGCCGCCGAAGGCTCGGTGCGCGACGCGCTCTCGATCCTCGACCAGGCCATCGTCCAGACCATGGATGGCGCTGAAGTCAGCGGCGCGGACGTGCGTGACATGCTTGGCCTTGGCGACCGGGGCCGCCTGCTCGATGCGTTCGGCTTTGCGATCAATGGTGATGCGAAAGACGCTCTCACCGAGATCCGCGAACAGGTCCATGCCGGGGCTGACCCCGCCGTGATCCTGAAAGACCTGATGGACATTGCCGCCGACGTCTCCGTCGCGCAGGCGACCGGCGGCGACTATGATCCCGGCGGCCCGGCCGACTGGGCCGCGCGCACGCAGGCCATGGCGCAGAAGCTGACGCCCGCTCAGGCGTCCCGCTGCTGGCAGATCCTGCTGTCCGGCTTCAACGACTTGCAGACGGCACCTGACACGGCGACGGCGCTCAACATGGTCGTCTTGCGCCTGGCTGCCGCCAGCAACCTGCCCTCGCCGGAGGAGGCCGCCCGTCTCCTGGCTGCCGGAGGCAGCGCTTCGCCGGGAAAGCCTGATGCTCCCCATGAGGCGCCGCACCATCCCGGCGGCATCGCAAGCTTTGCAGACATCATCGCCCGCCTCGACGAATTGCGGGAAGTGAACCTCCAGGTCGAACTCGAAAAGTTCGTTCGCCCCGGCAAGGTCCTCCCGGGCCATCTCGAATGCGAACTCGAATCAGGGTCGCCCGCCGGCCTTCTGTCGCGCCTGAAGAAATTCCTCGAACACGAAACCGGCATGGACTGGAACGTGGCCCAGGTCTCCGGCGGCGGCGAGACGGTTCGCCAGTCCGAGATACGTACGCGCGAGGAGCTCCATGCCGCCGCAGCTGCCCATCCGGCCATTGCCGCCGCGCTCAAAACCCTGCCGGGCGCCACCATAGTTGACGTCATCGAGCCCCAGGCGCTTGAATCCGGCACGCCGGCTGACAATGTCATCCGCCTCAACGCCCGGCGCTAGAAACAGGAAAGCCCAAGATGAAAGACCTCGCCAAGATCATGCAGCAGGCCCAGGAAATGCAGGCCAAGATGCAGGAGGCCCAGGCAAAGATCGAGGCCACCGAGGCGGATGGCGTGGCCGGTGCCGGCCTCGTCCGGGTGCGCCTCAAGGGCAAGGGCGAACTGGTCTCCGTCGACATTGATCCGTCCCTGATGGGCGACGATCCCGAAATCCTCGAAGACCTCTTGAAGGCGGCTCATTCGGACGCCCGCAAGCGCCTCGACCAGGCCATGGAAGAAGCGATGAAGGCGGCCACACAAGGCCTCGGCGGCGGTATGCTCCCCGGCTTCAAGCTGCCTTTCTGAAACGCAACCCATGTCCCAACGCTCTGCCGGTCCTGAACTCCTTCGCCTGATCGAACTGATGGCGCGCCTGCCGGGCCTTGGTCCGCGCTCGGCGCGGCGGGCCGTCCTGTTCCTGCTGAAGCGCAAGGACCAGATCCTGCTGCCGCTGGCCGATGCGCTGCGCGAGGCGGGCGAGAAAATCGATCGCTGCCATACTTGCGGAAATTACGACACGATCCAGCCCTGCGCCGTGTGCCAGGCCGATGGCCGCGACGATGGCATCATCTGCGTCGTGGAAGACGTGCCCGACCTGTGGGCGCTGGAGCGCGGCGGCGCCTTCCGCGGCCGCTATCACGTTCTCGGCGGCGTCCTCTCGGCCATTGACGGTGTCGGGCCCGACGATCTCAACATCGCCCCGCTCGTGTCGCGCGTTCAGGCAGGCGGTATCCGCGAGGTCATCCTCGCCCTCAATGCCACGGTCGACGGCCAGACCACGGCCCATTATGTCGCCGACCTGCTGGAAGGTTCCGGCGCCGGGGTCACGCGGCTCGCCCACGGCGTGCCTGTCGGGGGCGAGCTTGACCATCTCGACGACGGCACGCTGGCCGCCGCCCTCAGGTCACGTCGGGACGTGAAAAACTAGGGTCTACTCGGCCACATCCACGCGGAAGATGCCGTCCATGTCCTTGGTGGCGACATAAAGGTGCCCGTCCGGGCCCTGGATTACGTCGCGTATCGGGTACTCGCCATCAAACAGGTCTTCGCGGCCGACCACCTTGCCGTCCTCCATGTCGATCCGCACCAGTTTCAGGCCGGCCGGGCCGTTCATGCCGCCGGTGAACAGGTCGCCTTTCCAGCCGGGATAGACATCGCTGGTCAGCTTGGTCAGGCCTGACGGGGCAATCGACGGCACCCAATAGGTCAGCGGCTGTTCCATGCCTTCGGCTTCGGTCTGGCTGGTGATGATCGTGCCGTCATAGTTCACGCCATAGGTGATCTTGGGCCAGCCATAGTTTGCGCCCTTCCGGATCACGTTGAGCTCGTCGCCACCCTTCGGGCCATGCTCGGTTTCGTACAGCGTGTCGGTCTCGACATCGTAGTAGAGGCCCTGCGCGTTACGATGGCCATACGACCAGACCGCCGGATGACCGTTGGCGCCGTCGGCAAACGGATTGTCTGCAGGGATGCTTCCATCCGAATTGATCCGGATGATCGATCCGTGCGTCACTTTTTGGTCTTGCGCCTGTTGCATGTATTTGAAGCCTTCGCCCAGCGTCGCATATAGCGTGCCGTCGGCGCCAAACTGCAGGCGCGATCCGAAATGGTAGGCCGTGTCGCGGCGGTCTGCCCAGAAGATCTCCGTCACGTCTTCAAGCGCATTGCCGTCGTCGCTGAGGCGACCGTGGATGATGGCAGCGCCATTGGCGGCAGCATCGCCCTTCGAGTAGGAAATATAGACCAGCCGGTTGGCAGCAAAGTCGGGGTCCAGCGTGAGGCCGAGATAGCCGCCCTGGCCCTCGGTAAAGGCGTCCGGCATGCCGCTGACCACCACGGGCGCACCTTCGCCGCCGGGCACGCGCTTCAGGCCGCCTTCCTTTTCGGTGAACAACAAGTCGCCGTTGGGCAAGATCGCCAGCCCCCACGGAAACTCTGCCTCTGTGACAACCGGTGTCAGCTTCACCTTGGTGTCGCCGATGACATCGGGCGTCTGCACGGCGGCGCTGCCGCAGGCGACCAGGAGCAGGCTGGTCACGAAGCTCGCATATGAAAGACGCATGGGGGCTCAAGTCCTTGTTCTGGAATATCTCAGCCAAGGATAGTCCGGTGAGGCCGATGGACCAAACAAAAAAGGGGCAGCTCTTTCGAGCTGCCCCCCAGTGGTAGTGCGACGCGGATCTTTCAGCCCGCGCCGGGTCTGGTTTGACCTACCAGGATTTCCGCACGGTGATACCGTACAGGGCTGGCTCGGTCAGGAACACGTTGCTGAACAGGCCCGAGCTGTCATCGGTCAGGTATGCACCCGTGATGACCTCTTCGTCGGTGATGTTCTTGGCGAACGCTTCCACACCCCAGCCGGTTTCGGCATTGGCCAGAACAAGCGAGAGGTTGAGGTTGGTCCAGCTGTCCAGCTCGTCGCGTTGGGTATTGAAGACGCGGCTGTAGCTGTCAGCCTGGTAGTAGAAGTCGCCGCGAACGGTCATGTCCCAGTTCGTATTGTTCAGGGCATTGAACGTGTATTCGGCGGCGAGGTTCAGGGTCATTTCAGGCGCACCCGGCAGGCTGTTGCCATCGAGGTCCTTCGAGATGCCATCAAACGGTGTCAGCGCACCGATCGTCTGGGTGTTCCCATTACCATCGACGTAAGTCACGTCGCCGAGACCGAATGCGGCTTCCTGGCCAGCAAAGGCACCGGCGCAAAGGCCACGCGAGTCGCCATTAGCAAGGACGCTTCCGGCGATGGCACCAAGCACGGTGGCATAGCCCTGGGCCGAGACGACGCAGTTCGAATAGGACGAAGCGTTCTTCAGGGTCACGAAGTCCGGATTGCCGTTCGTCCGGTCAAGCACGTCGATACCGGTCGTTCCCTGCAGTTCGGAGTTCAGCAGGCCGAGGTTTGCTGTCAGCAGCCAGTTGTCGGCTGGAGTCCAGAGGTACTCGACTTCGAGACCGGTGAGCTTGGCGTCGACGTTGAAGTTTGCCGATGTCCGGTTGACGATCTGGGTGATCTGGTAGCCCTGATAGTCATAGTAGAAGCCGGTCACGTTGAGCGACTGGGTGTTGTTGGCAAACGTATTCTTGGTACCGAGTTCGAAAGCGTCGATGAATTCAGGATCGAACGTCTGTGGGAACAGGTTGGCACCGGCTGGCTGGGGTGGGTTGATACCGCCGCCCTTGTAGCCTTTCGAGTAGAAACCATAGATGAGCGTGTCATCGGTCGCGGCCAGGGTCGGCGACCAGTCAAGACCGATACGACCGGTTGTCTCCTGGAATTCTGCGGTGAGCAATCCGATCGGGACACCAGCTTCCGGCAGTGCCGTCACCGGGGTGAACAGCGCGGACGGCACGACGTCCTGTTCTTTTTCATCATTGGTGTAGCGCAGGCCGAGCGTGAATTTCAGCTCGTCCGTGATGTCATAATAGCCTTCGCCGAAGAAGGCCTTGGAATCCAGGCGGTAAGGCGAGAGCGAACGGAAATAGTTGCGTCCGAAGCCTTCCGTTGAATTCAGCACATTGCCGTCATCGTCAGGGTTTGATGTGTCGAGCGGCGTCAGGCCGCCGAAAATCGCGCCACCGAGGGCATTGTTCAGCTGGGTGAGCGCCGTCAGAGAGTTCGACAGCACATAGTAGCCGGCATTGTTGTCCTTCGGATTGATCGAGTTGCCATCGACAAAGATCATGCCGAGATTGAAGTTGAACGGACCCTCATAGTCGGACTGCAGGCGGAATTCCTGTGTCGTCGTATCCGACTTGCCGCCTGAAATATCGAAGGTGCGGAACAGGTTCGACACACCGAGTTGCGGGTCGGACACGACACCGCCGGGGAAGAGAGCCTGGTATACCGGGGCAAGCGCGGGGTTGCCGAGCGGATTGCCGACCGTATTGAACGCAATGGTCGGGGCAATCTTGTTATAGTCGTCGACCGATACCTGATTGGTCTTGTTGCTGCTCGTCAGCGATGTCAGCTTCAGGCTGTCGCCGATATCGAGTTCCAGCTTGAGGGTCAGGAGGTCCTGCTCAGCCTGGTAAACCGGATCGAGCGACGATTCGATATGGCGAAGGTTCCGGTCAAGCGGCGCGGTGAATGCATCGCCATTGAGAAGGCCGGCCAGGATTCCGAGGCCGCCGCCGAGCGTACCGGCGGAGTTCACCCGGTCATAGCTTTGGCTGAGAGGCGCTTCCTGACAGCCAAGGGACGTGATCAGCGTATCAAGGCCGGTAATCGGAATGCCGGCAAAGCTTGTCTTGGTCGGGTCCTTCTTACACAGCTGCTTGCCGGCGCGGATGCGGTCGTCATCTTCTTCAAAGTGCTCATAGGACAGCCAGCCGCGGAAATTCTCGAATGGCTCGAAGCCCAAGGTCGCACGAACCGACCAGAGGTCGCGGCCGTTCACGTCGCTATTGGTCACCGTGTTGTCGGTGTAGCCGTCGCGCTGGGTAATTGCACCGGCAACCCGAAGGGCGAGCTTCTCGCCGACGGGCAGGTTGACCATGCCCTGGCCCTTGATCGTGTTGTAGTTGCCATAGGTCAGTGCGGCATCGGCCTGGAACTCGCCGAAGACGGGCTTGCGCGTGATGATGTTCACAACACCGCCAGTGGAGTTACGACCGTAGAGCGTTCCCTGCGGACCGCGCAGGACTTCCACGCGCTCAATGTCGAAATATTCCTGCTCGTAGAGGAAGTTGGCGCCCAGCGGCACGTCGTTCTGGTGGATGCCCACACCGGCATCGGAAGACTGCGCAACGGCGTCGTTGCCGATACCGCGGATCTTGAAGTTGCTGCCCGTGAAGTTGCCCTTGGTGAACGACACGTTCGGAACGGCCTTCACGAGGTCGGCGCCGCCGGTCAGTTGAAGGCGATTGATGGCATCTTCATCGAACGCCGAAACGGCGATCGGAACATCCTGGATCGACTGCTCCATTTTCTGGGTCGTCACCGTGACGGTGGCCAGAGTACGGGTCGTTTCCGGGGCCTCCGTTTCCTGGGCCAGGGCAGTCTGGCCGAACAGTCCGATTGCGAGTGCGGATGCACTCGCGAACAAGACGGTTTTCGAGTCTGTTTTCCGTGTCATTCTGAATTTTCCTCCCCTCGGGCCCGTCGGGATGGCAGGCCGCGAATTGTGATTATTGACCGAGTGTCCTCTTTAACGGGACAACTTCACGGACCATCACAAATAGAGAGAGGGGGTGTTGTCAACATGTTTACCGGACTGTCATGCATTTGTTCTGACGCAGGTGTCATAAATGTAACGCTGGCGGCTTGGCCCTTTACGTAGGGGCTGATACAGCCCGTCGATGATTGAAAATCACTTATCTGCACTCGTACTATTCTCGGGCGGACAGGACTCTGCGACCTGCCTCGCCGATGCCCTGTCGCGCTTTGCGCGTGTCGAGACGGTCGGCTTCGACTACGGCCAGCGTCACAGGGTCGAACTGGCTTGCCGGGACCGGTTCCTGGCCGCGATTCGCGACCGCTTTCCCGCATGGGGCGAGCGGCTCGGTCCCGACCACATGCTGGATGCGAGCGTTCTCAAAAGCCTCAGCCACAGCGCCATGACAGATGATGTCGCCATTAAGACAACCAAGGCCGGCCTGCCGTCCACGTTCGTGCCCGGCCGCAACCTTCTGTTCTTCACGCTGGCCGGCGCGCTCGCCTACCGCCGGGGGATCGATGTCCTTGTCGGCGGCATGTGCGAAACCGATTATTCCGGCTATCCGGATTGCCGCGCGGCGACGCTGGCAGCGCAGGAACAGACTCTCCAGCTGGGGCTCGATTCCGCCATCCGCATCGAGACGCCGCTGATGTATATCGACAAGGCCGAGACCTGGGCCTTGGCCGACCGCCTCGGCGGGCAGGCGCTTGTCGACCTGGTCACCGAAGAGACCCATACCTGCTATCTCGGCGACCGCACGCACCGGCACGACTGGGGCTATGGCTGCGGCACGTGCCCGGCTTGTGAGCTGCGCGCATCGGGCTGGCAGCGCTGGCGGGCCGCTGCATGACCTGGACCGTCAAGGAAGCCTATTACACGCTGCAGGGCGAAGGCGCGCAGACAGGCCGCGCCGCCGTCTTCCTGCGTTTTGCCGGATGCAACCTCTGGTCTGGCCTTGAGCGCGACCGCGACAAGGCTGTCTGCCGTTTCTGCGACACCGATTTCGTCGGCACGACCGGCATCAATGGCGGCAAGTTCCGCACAGCTGAAGACCTCGCCGCACATGTGAAGGCCATCTGGGAAGCCGAAGCTGGCGCCGCGCGCCCCGCCTATGTCGTCTGCACGGGCGGCGAGCCGTTGCTCCAGCTTGACGCGCCCCTGATCGCCGCGCTGAAGGCTGAAGGCTTCGAGGTCGGCGTCGAAACCAATGGCACGATCGCTGCGCCCGAGGGCCTCGACTGGATCTGCGTCAGTCCCAAGGCGAATGCGCCGCTCGTCCAGACCAGCGGGAATGAGCTGAAACTCGTCTATCCGCAGGACGAGCCCGAAGCGCAGCCGGAACGGTTCTCGCAACTGGACTTTACGCACTTTTTCCTGCAACCGAAGGACGATCCGAACGCGGCCCGGAACCTGCAGGCCGCAACGACCTATTGTATGAAGCATCCCCAATGGCGACTGAGCTTGCAAACCCACAAACTGATCGGGCTTCCCTGACACCGGAAGGCCGCGTTTTCGCGATCACCAAATCGGTGAATTTCGAGGCGGCGCACTATATGGGCGGCAAGCCTGAGGGGCATCCCTACCGCAATGTCCACGGCCATTCCTTCCAGCTGGAAGCGACCGTTTCGGGCACGGTCAAGCCGGGCGAACAATGGGTTGAGGATTTCTCGCACCTAACGGCATCGCTCGAGGCCACGGCGGCAAAGCTGGATCACAAGCTGCTGAACGAAATCGACGGCCTCGATGTGCCGACGCTGGAGCGCATCTGCCTCTGGGCAGCGGCGGACCTTGCGCCGGTCCTGCCGGGCCTCACCCGCGTCGCGGTGGCCCGGCCCAGCCTGAATGAACGCTGCGAACTGGTCCTCTAGAAAGGATCACGGCTCCCAAGGGGCGCCGCTTCAGCTTTCCGCCCCGGTCATCCTGCTGTGTGCCAGTTTCTTGGCGAACTTGCGGGCAAACCGGTCGGAGGCGCGTTTCGCGTCGTCCCAGGTCGTCAGACCCGCATTGCGGATGTCGGTTTCGAACCAGTCATAGGTCAGGCTGCCCATTTCGGCGCCGCCGGCGTCAAACGCCGTGGCGGACAGTTCCATTCCGCCAATGCTCACCGAAGCGCCATAGTCGAGGCCGGGCTTGTCACCGAGCTGCTTCATCGTGGGCTTGTTCGGCACGGCGCGTTCGATCGTGACGTCGACACAGTCGACATCGAGGCCGGCTTTTTCGAACTCGCGCATCAGGTCTTCTTTGATGTTCTTCGTCAGGTATGTGCCTTCCCTGATGCCGTAATCGTCCTCAAGGGATTCCTGGAAGTCCTGCGAGTATCCAACCGTCACATCCGTGGCCAACGCCCCCGGTGCGACAAGCAGGGCGGCAGCGGCAGCGGCGAATAGGTATTTCATCGGGTCATCCTCCTGAATGTTCCAGACGGGCAATGTACCATGCGGCTGCCCGTTCCCGAAGTCACAGCGATGTGAGCCGGGCCAGTCCGGCCGTCATTCACTGCCTTCATGTTCGACCACCAGTATCCTCGCTTCGCCCTTGGGATGGGCAACATGCTCGCAGCCGATTCCGGCGAAGAAGACATCGCCGGCCTCCAGCGTCACGACTTTCTCTTCACCATCCTCGCGATAATGCATGTCCACCTGCCCATCGAGGACGGCAAACACTTCTTCCCCGTCATTCACGTGCCATCTGTAGGGCTGGTCGGTCCAATGAAGGCGTGTGGTGATCCCGCCCATATTGGCCACGTCGAGTGCGCCCCATGGCCGGGTTGCGGTAAAATCCCTGCTTCGGATAATTTTCAAGGCGTACGGTCTCCCGGTTCAAAACTGGCTCGCGCGCCATGCGCGCCAAGGCTGTCGGGTATCGCGGCCTGAGGCAAAGATCAAACCGTGTCGACCAGGACGATCTCGGCATTGTCGATGCCTTCCAGACGGATGTTTTCGCCTTCCGTGAAGGCTGCCCCGTCGCGGGCGTTCAGCACCTCGCCATTGAGGCGGACCGATCCGGCCGCCAGCACGAGATAGCCATGCCGTCCGGCGGCCACGTCATAGGCCAGCGTCTCGCCGGCCTTCAGCGTTGCGCCCAGCACCTTGGCGTCCTGCTTGATCGTCAGGCTGCCATTCTCGCCTGTGCCTGAGGCAAACACGGCCCAGCTGCCGGAGCGGTCGTCTTTCGGAAACTTGCGCGCGCCCCAGCTGGGCGTGCCGCCTGCTTCGCGCGGCTGGATCCACAGCTGGAACAGTGTCGTGGCCTCGTCTTCCTCGTTCCACTCGGCATGCTGCACGCCGCTGCCGGCGCTCATCACCTGCACGTCGCCGGCTTCGGTGCGGCCATGATTGCCCAGGGAATCCTTGTGCGTGATCGCGCCGGTGCGGACATAGGTGATGATCTCCATCGACTGGTGCCCGTGCGGCGGGAAGCCGGTATGCGGCTGGATCGTGTCATCATTCCAGACGCGCAGGGCACCTTCGCCCATGCGGCGCGGATCATGGTATCCGGAAAAGGAAAAATGGTAATTGGCGTTCAGCCACTCGTTCTTGAAGCGACCGAGATTTTCGAAACGTCTGATATCAATCATTGTCATGCTCCGTTCGGTAAGTGTTGCGTTGGAGACAATATGGCGTCGCCCGAAATGCCGTGTAGGGCGGGGCATGGATCACTTTTATGCGCTTTATGCATGGCAGAGCGTATCTTATGTCTCCTCGCCAGATGCCTTTACTGCCTTGCCGCGTCGCTCGCGTCGGCTTTCCCAGGCGCCTCCCAAGGAGAGGGCGATCATCAGCACAGGCGCGATGAGTATCGTTGCGATGATCAGGATCATGCAGCCGTAGATCGCTGCATGGAAAACGAAATAACCTAGCGAGCTCGAATACTGAACATCCTCAAGGGTCTCCCAAAGCACTATCATTGCAATGGGTAATGAAAGCACAAGCAGCACGCCAAATCCGGTCAGCACTTTCGATGAGGCCGAGTGGTCGCTGGAAGGTCTGAAAGAGTAGCTCGAATGCCAAGCGTGAATCTTGGTCTCTGTCTCCGGGTTCGCCCCGACTTTCCCTCGTCGGCCGCGCCGCCTCAAAAGCCGCTGAAGCGCGGCGCGATCCCGGGTCGGTTTGTCTGGGTCGGGCATTTCAAAAACCCCCTTCCTGTTTGACTTGGGAACACATTTGCCTGCGCACAACCCAAAATCGAACTGACCAAACCGCCTGAACCCTCTTGCCCCGACTCACGCACACGCTCACAACACAAAACATGCCTCCCAGCCCCCAGATCAAGGATGCCCGCGCAATCCTGAAGCGCGTCTATGGCTTCAAGGCCTTCCGCGGCCTGCAGGAAGACGTGATCAGCGACGTGCTCGAAGGCCGCGACGCCCTCGCCGTGCTGCCCACCGGCGGCGGCAAGTCGCTTTGCTACCAGATCCCGGCGCTCATCCGGCCGGGCTGCGCGATCGTCGTCTCGCCCCTGATCGCGCTCATGTCGGACCAGGTCGACGCACTGAAACAGGTCGGCGTTCGGGCCGAACGGCTCGACAGTTCGATGGACTTCACCGCCCGCGCCGAGGCGTTGGAGGCGGCCGAGCGCGGCGAGATGGACCTGCTCTATGTCTCGCCTGAAGGCCTCGGCACCAATCTCGCCCAGCGCATTGCGGGCATGAACATTTCCCTGATCGCTGTCGATGAAGCCCACTGCGTCAGCCAGTGGGGCCATGATTTCCGGCCCGACTATCGCGCTCTCGGGCGCCTGCGCGAACTGTTCCCCGGCGTGCCCCGTCTCGCGGTCACCGCCACCGCTGACGCCCGCACCCGCGACGATATCCTCGCCCAGCTCCAGCTCACCGATCCGGCATTGCACGTCGCCAGCTTCGACCGCCCCAACCTTACCCTCTCGGCTGAGCCCAAGGGCGGCGGCCGCACGGCCCGTGTCGTCCAGCTGGTCAAGGCGCGCAACGGCGTATCCGGCATCGTCTATGCCGCCACCCGCAAGGGCACCGAGGACGTTGCCGAGGCCCTCGTCCGCGCCGGCGTGCCTGCGCTCGCCTATCATGCCGGCCTCGACGCCAATGTGCGCCAGGAGCGCCAGCGGCGGTTCCTGCTGGAAGACGGCCTCGTCATGTGCGCCACGGTCGCCTTCGGCATGGGCGTCGACAAGCCGGACGTGCGTTTCGTCATCCATGCCGATCCGCCCAAGACGCTGGAAGCCTATTGGCAGGAGGTCGGCCGGGCAGGGCGTGACGGTGAACCTGCTGAAGGCATCGCCCTCTATGGCCCGTCAGACATGGCCCGCTCGCTGTCATGGACGCATCAGGGCGACGCGCCCGAAGAGGTCAAACGCGTCCAGCTTACAAAGACACGCCAGCTGTTCGCCTTCTTCAATGGTGACGAATGCCGGCGCGGCGCCGTGCGGCGCTATTTCGGCGAGGAAAAGGTCGAGCCCTGCGGCGTCTGCGATGTCTGCACGTCAGAGCCGGGCCAGATGCATGACGCCAGCCGCTGGGCCCAGATGGCCGTCTCCGCCGTCATCCGCTGCGGCCAGAAGGTCGGGCGGGGGCGTCTCATCCTCCACCTGATGGGCACCACGAAAGACGGCTTCGACGAGACCCTCTCCACCCAGTCCACGTTCGGCGTGGGAAAAGACCTCGCCAAGGCGGGCTGGGACCGCGTGTTCGATGCGCTCCTGTTCGACGGCCTTCTGGCCGAAGGGGGCGACACGATGCGCCCGTCCATCATCGTGCCGGACGGCGAGGCCGCCCGCGCCCTGTTCAAGGGCGAGCGCACCCTGATGCTGCGCGAAGACGTCACCGCCACCCGCAAGAAGCCATCCAGATCGCGGGGCGTTGCTGCAGCGGCCGCCGTCGCAGACCTGTCAGGCCGCGACCAGGACCTGTTCGATGCCCTCCGCCTCTGGCGCACCGACACGGCCAAGGCGCGCGGCGTGCCGCCTTACGTCATCTTCCACGACCGCACCCTCGCCGAAATCGCCCGCGAACGCCCCGCCTCGCCCGATGCCCTGAGGCAGATCAGCGGCGTCGGCGAGAAAAAGGCCCAGCGCTACGCTGAAGACGTCGCGCGGATCATCGCCGAAGCGGCGTGAGGCGGCAAACACACAATCCAGCAAATACAGCGTTTTCCACCGCTTTAACCTCTCCAGCCTTGACCCGGACGCCAGCGCGCCTCACCTATAGCGCCAGTTCGAATTCCCCTGTCCGGAGATGACATGTCACCTTATTCACGCCTCGACGACGAAGAAGCCGAAAGCCCGCCAATGGGCGAGCCGAATGCGTTCCTTGAAGAAGCCCTCTTCAAGGCCCGCACCATCCTGCTGACCGGCGGGATCGACTTCAAGCAGGCCAAGCGCGTGTGTGAGCGCCTGCTGGCCTTGTCTTCGGCGGACGGCAAGGCGCCGATCCTGCTGGTGATTTCCTCGCCCGGCGGCCACGTCGAAAGCGGCGACATGATCCATGACATGATCAAATTCGTCAGCGCCCCCGTCAAAGTTCTCGGCACCGGCTGGGTCGCCTCGGCCGGCGCGCTGATCTACGCGGCGGCGAAGAAGGAAAACCGCTTCGCCCTGAAGAATACCCGCTTCCTGCTCCATGAACCGCGGGGCGGCGTTGGCGGCCAGGCCACGGATGTCGAAATCCAGGCCCGCGAAATCCTCAAGATGCGCGAACGCCTCAACAATATTTTCGCCGAAGCCACCGGCAAGACGCTCGAGCAGATCAAGAAGGACACCGACCGTGACTTCTGGATGAGCGCCGACGAAGCCGTGAAATATGGCCTGGTCAACAAGATCGTCACGAATCAGGGCGAAATCAAATAAGGCTACCCGTTGGCGGAAAGGGGCCGCATGCGCATTGTGAGATGGTTTCCGCTGGCGATCCTGGTCGCCCTGCTGGCCTTTCAGGTGTCGCTGCAATGGCTGGCCCCGCCCGCGCGGCTGGTCCTCTGGCACGTCTCCCAGCTCTACATGCCGCTGGCGGGCCTTGTCTGCCTGGTCGGCGCGCTGGTCTATCTCGCGGTGCGCAAACGCTGGGCGAGCCGCCTCGGCTGGATCACCCTGGCGCTCTCCTGCCTCACCCTTGCCGCCCCCTTCCTGCCCATGCTGCTTGGACATGCCTACCCTGCGCGAATCGCGTCCACCAAGCCTGTATTGGCCATTCGCGTGCCGCTCGAAGGCCCCGTCCGCGTCGCCTGGGGCGGGGACAAGGTGGCGACCAATTACCACGCCGCCTATCCCGACCAGCGCTGGGCCTATGACCTGATCATCGAGCCGGGCTTCACCGGCAGCGACACGCTTGAGGACTATGGCTGCTACGGCCAGCCCGTCCTTGCTCCCGTCAGCGGAACCGTCGCCGTGGCCCATGACGGCGAGCCTGATCAGGTGCCCGGCAAGCTGCCGCTGCCGCCCAAACAGATCATGGGCAACCATGTCATGATCCAGGCCGAACCCGGCCGGAACTATCTGGTGATTGCCCACCTCAAGCCCGGCTCGGTGGCCGTGTCAGCCGGCGACACGGTTGAGGAAGGCGCCGTTATCGGCGCCTGCGGCAATAGCGGCAACACGTCCGAACCCCACGTGCATGTCCACTATGCCCACTACCTCACCGCCGTCACCCAGCAGCCCCTTCTCGGCTATGGCTTGCCGCTCTATTTCCGAGACAATGACGGGCCGGACATGCCGGTTGGCGGTTTCGAAAGGCAGGCCGGCAAGGCGGTGCCCAAAGGCGACATCATTACCCATACAGGGCCTGCGACCGGCCCCTGAGCCCCCTCGCCATGGTTTACAATGCGTTAGGAAACCGTTTGCCGCGCGTAAACGATTTTCAACGAGAATACGCTCTTAACGGGTGAGGGGCGCATTCTCTTAAAATGCCAGTACGTGTAGAGGATATTGCGATAGGCGTTACGCCAATCGGTGCGGAAACGTCAGCATCGGCTGCGCTCGGCCTGTTCCTGTCAGACCCCTCCCTTTTCGCCCTGCCAATTGTCATGAACGATGCAGCCCTTGGCCAGGTCACGCGTGCGCGCCTGACCGAAGCCCTCGCCAGCCCCAGTGAGCGCGATGTCGCTGCTGACCGCGCGGTTAGCCATTTCATGACGCCTAAGCCAGTCATGGCCGAAACCGGCACAGCCGTTGCGCTCATCGCCAAAATGGCTGCCGACGGCAATACGTCGGCCCTGACCGACGGCGTGATTGTCCTCAATGACGGGCGCTATAGCGGCCTGATCAGTCCCGGTGCCATCCTTGCCGCAGTGGCACAGGAGAACGCGCTCCGGGCCCGTGCCATGCAGGCCGCCGGCAAGCGCCTGCAGCAGGCCACAGCAAGGGCGCAGGATGTCGCCCGCGACAAGTCCAGCTTCCTCGCCTTTCTCAGCCACGAAATCCGCACGCCGCTGACCGGCATCCTCGGCGTTGCTGACCTCCTGCAGGACACGATATCAGGCTCCGAACCGCGCCGCCTTGCCCGCACGATCAGCGAAAGCGGCAACCATCTCGACCGCCTGCTGGGCGACCTGCTGGACCTGTCGCGCCTTGAAGCCGGCAAGCTGCCCGTCAGCCCGGTCCCGTTCGACCTGCACGCGTTCGCCGCCGAAGCGCGCGACCTCTGGCAGTCGCGTATCGCCGGCAAGCGGCTCGACCTGCGGATCCACGTGGACTCCGACAGCGTGATGCGCGTCGAGGCAGACGCCATGCGCGTCCGCCAGATCCTGTTCAATCTGATGAGCAATGCACTGAAATTCACGGAGCACGGCCATGTCAGCGTGACGCTCGGGACACTGGAAGCCGCAGGCCATCTCAAGCTGCGTATGACCGTCTCCGATACCGGCTGCGGCATATCCGATGCCGACAAGGCCCGCCTGTTCGAGGCCTTCGAACAGGCCCGTGCCTCCACCGCCCAAACGCATGGTGGATCGGGGCTCGGCCTGTCCATCGCCAAGGGCCTGACAGCCTTGCTGGGCGGAGAAATCAAGCTGGCCGACAATGCCGGCGGTGGGTCTGTGTTCACGGTGACGATTCCGGTGCTGCGCGCCGGGCCTCGGCTGGCCGTCGATGCGCCGCCCAAGCCGCGCATGTGCAGCCTGACTCTGGGCAATGTCCTGATCGCTGAGGACCATGCCATCAGTGCGCTGGTCATGTCCCAGGCACTGAAAGCGGCCGGCTGGCAGGTGGAGATTGTTCAGAATGCCGCCGACGCCATCGCCCGCGCGGGTGAAACGCCTTACCAGGCCATCCTCGCCGACATTCATATGCCGGGCGGCAGTGGCGAGACCATCGTGCGCGCCCTGCGCGGCGCCAGCGGCCCAAACCAGCTCGCTCCCATCCTCGCCGTCACGGCCGATATCAGCGCCGAACGCAAGATCGCTTGCGAGCGGGCGGGCTTTACCACGCTGATCGAAAAGCCGATCCGCCCGCGCGCGCTCGTGGCGACGCTGGCGGATGTGCTGATCGCTAACGAAGACACAGGCTGGGAACTCAGCGCCAAGCGCGCTTGAATCGTGGTTCCTGAGCGACGGGCGAACCTGAGGAGGAAACCGCCCGTAGGGATGTGCAGCAGGATTTGATCATGCCCACCCGGTTCATACTCCCCGGGTGCCGCTTTTCGTCACGACCAGCCCAGAAGGCGATATCTGTTCAAGCCGGCTTCTCGTCCAGTTCACCGACGTCCAGAACGGGCGCGGCATCCAGCATGTCGGCGTCGAGCAGGGTGACTGCGCGCTCCAGTGCGGACACCAACATGGATTGATGCCAGTCGGGCAAGGCGTCGAAACCCGTTGAGAAAGTCTCGTGCAGCGGATCGGGTGCCTTGGAGAGGGCGATCTTCCCGGCTGGCAGCAAATGCAGCCAGACGCGGCGCCTGTCAGTTTCGCACCTCTCCCGGGCCACGAAGCCGCGTGCTTCAAGCTTGTCCACCAGGCTGGTGATCGTGGCATGCTTCAATTGGGTTGCTTCAACGATCTGGCCGGCGGAGATCTCGTCCCCTTCGTCCAGCATGCGCAGGACGCTCAATTGCGACGGGGTTAGTCCCGCCGTCTGGGCAAGGCGTTTGGATGCCATTTCTGTCATGCGCTGAATGCGTCGCAGCGCAATGAGAGCGTCCTCGGATCGTTTGCTCAAGTGTCGGCCCCTATTCAGGCGCGAGGTCTGGCCTCAGCGCGGCTCTCAGAGGCTCGAGATGTGCCTCATATGGGCGCCACTGTTCAAGTCCGCTTTTGTTGATCGGGCGGCGGACCTGTTCGGAGCTGGCTGTGCGAACAGCCCTTTCCGTCTTGTGGAAATCCACGCAGGCCGGATCAAACGGCAAGCCGCAATAGTCGAGAATGCGCCGGACCTGGCCTTCGAGATCGTCCAGAACGTCCTCATGTTGGACCCGAAGGATTCGCCCATCGGACAGAACGCTATTCCAGTGATCCATCAGATCGACATAGCTGCGATAATAGTTGCCGATATCGTCGAGGCTGTAAGTGAACTCCTGGCCCTCGGCAAAGAGCTGCTTGAAGCCCGACCAGCAGCAATCCATCGGGCTGCGGCGTGCATCGATAATCTTTGCATTTGGCAGAATGAGGTGGATGAGCCCGATATGCCTGAAATTGTTGGGCATCTTGTCGGTGAAGAAGGGCGCACCTTGCCTGTGGATGCGTGTATTCTCGATATAGTCTTCGCCCAGCGCCTTGAGGTCATCTGCAGCCAGTTCATGCAGGATGCGCGGATAGCGTTCCCGGTCTGTCAGCTGCTTGCGTCCGCGAAGCCGGTGGGCGAGCGACAGGATGTTCGGCAATTCCAATGTGCCATCGACATCCGGGTGGGAGGCAAGGATTTGCTCGATCAGGGTCGACCCCGCCCGCGGCAGGCCTAGGATGAAGATCGGATCGGGTGCAAGGCAGCCCTTGCCGCCCTGCTTCGCAAAAAGGGCGGGCGTGCAGGTCGCTTTCTGCGCCTCGAACTCCGCATGCATTTGCGCGGTCGTGTACCGCACCGTCTGGTGCTTGAGGTCGTTCCCGCGCGCGAAGGCCTGAAAGGCGCTGTCGTGATCCCCGCGGTCCTCATGAGCCTTGCCGAGCGCGAAGGCGATATGAATGCGAGACATGTGATCAAGATCCGGCGCGGCTGCTTGCGCCTCCATGATCGCGAGCTCTTCATCGCTGAAACGATAGGTTTTCAGATTGGCCAGGCCGTACCATGCGTCACCCTGGCCTGGCGTCACACGCGCAGCTGCCTTGTAGGAGGCGACGGCGTCTTCGCTGCGACCATAGGTTTTCAGCGCATGGCCGCGCGACACCAGAGTCGCGGTATCGTCCGGCAACTGTTCCAGCACCATGTCGAAATAGACGAGCGCCGTTTCATAGTCGCCGGCCTGCATGCTCTCGATTGCGAAATGGGACTGGAAGACCGGATTGTCCGGGTCGCGCGCCATAAGGGCGCGGGCCTGCTCAAGGGCCTGGGCGTATTTCTGCCGTTTGCGGAGGACCTGGATATAATCGAGGCGCAACTGGATATTGTCGGGTTCCAGCTCGATGGCGCTTTCAAGCAGCAAGTCTGCATCCTCATGCACACCTAGCCGTGTGCCAATATCCGCAAGGAGGCGCATGGCTTCGACATGTGTTGGTTGGCGATGGAGAAACGCGCGTGCGATTTCTTCACCTCGAAAGATGCGCCCTTCATTCACATGGTTCGTGACTGCGAGCAGTTCACGGGGTAGTGTTTTCATGCGTTCGGCCTGCGCGCGGGCATGCGCAGCGGTGTGCGTGTTGCCAGTCGCAGCATGCAGTTCGGCCTGCCGGGTCCAGCTGGCGATCAGTGCGGGATTAAACCGAGTCGCGCGTTCATATGCCCTGAGAGCGCCACCCATGTCGCCGAGCTTGTATTTCAAGTGGCCTTCTTCCTGATGGGCACGGCCGTAATCCGGAGCGATCGTCATGAGCTCGGCGAGACGCGCGGTCGCGTCATCATGGAGCCCTTCATACCGGGCGCAAACGGCTGCGACATAGAGGGCATTCTTGTGTGTGGGCTCGTTTGCCAGAATAGCCTGAGCGATTTCACGCGCTGCCGCGAAATTACCAGACTGCATTTGGATCTGCGCGGTCTTCAGGGCCGCATCCGGCTCAGTCACGTCTGTCATCCTTTGGATATATCCCTGTCTGAACGAAATGCAGCGCCCTGATCCTGTCAGGGCGCTGCAATCTCAGCAAGTGTCTGCCTGTCTTAGTACGAGAACGAGACCCGCACGCCGACTGTGCGTGGCCGAACAGGCGTCACCCGCTCACGGTCAAAGACGAAGTTGTTTGCCAGTTCCGCATATTCGTTGGTCAGGTTGCTGCCGAACAGTTCAGCCGTCCATTTGTCAGCTGTGACACCGAGCGTGGCACCCAGCGTCACCCAGCCATCGATCTCGGCCTTGTTGATCTCGATGATGTCACTCACCGAACTGTCGGAGAAAACGATCTGTGGCATGACATGCGCCGTGAGGGACGAACCCGCAATCCGGCGTTCGAGGTCCCATTCATAGCGGGCCCGGATATTGCCCTGGTACGCTGGGGCAAATGCCAGTTCCGAGCCGAGCAGGACATCGTTGGTCGGGGTCAGAACTTCGGTCACTTCGGTGTCGAGGAAGGAGAAGGCACCCGCCACTGTCAGGCCATCGACAGACGCCGGGGCCCAGGTGAACTCGCCTTCCACACCCTTGATTTCCGCATTGGCGGCATTGTCGGAGAAGAACAGGTTGGTGATGGATGGATCGAAAATCGTTGTCTGAAGGTTGTCGATTTTCACAAAGAAGGCCGACCCGTTCAGGCGCAGGGAATTGTCGAAGAGTTCCGTTTTCCAGCCGATTTCGTAGTTTTTCACATCATCCGTATCGAGCGCATAAGGCACGGTGAACCCGTTGGGGCCAGCCGCGCCGCCCGGACGGTTCAGGAGGCCGGGACGGAAGCCCTCCGAATAGGTCGCGAAGAACAGAAGGTCTTCTGTGGGCGTCCATTCGCCGGTCACCTTGTAGATGAAGCCATCCGTTGCCGCCTTGTCTGGCGCGCCGAACGGATTGTTCGGGGCAAACTGGGCTGAGATGTTTGTGCCAGCCAGCTGCAGGTCCGAGTCCTGGTAGAGGTTGAAGAAGGACGAGTTGGCGCTGCCCTCAAGGTCCACTTCAATATCATACCAGCGGGCGCCGAGCGTCAGGGCGAACTGATCGGAAATGTCGAAAGTGGCTTCGCCGAAAACGCCAAGCTGCTTGTCGGTGCGCTTGACGTCGTTACGGAAAACGACGCCCGCAGGGAACGGGCCCGGTCGGCTATAATAGCCGGGCGAGGCATTTCCGATCGCGCCGGTGACGTCGGTATTAGTCAGCGGATAGTTTGGTGCAAACCCGATGGAGCCATCCGAATAGGCGACCTGAGTGGAGCCCGGATAGATGAAATCATTCAGTTCGCGCAATTCGAGATCGCTGAAGAAGCCGCCGAACGTGGCTCGGATGCGATGTTCGCTAGGCGTGTTGAATCTCAGTTCGTGGGTCTGGATTTCGGTTTCGGTGCTCGAATTCACATTGAGATTCGGCGCGTAACATGTGCCCGATGGCGCTCCGGCCGGGTAGGTCACGTTGTAGTCACAGATATAGTAGGGCAGGTACTGGCCGACGAAGAGATAGTCGGAATAGTCGACAATCTGGTCGGTCGTGCGCTCTGTAAATGCGCCGGTATAGACAGCCTCAAGTGCGCCAATGCGGCCTTCCATTGTCCAGGCCGTGTTGTGGTAGCTGTCCTCGATCTCATCGTCGGTGAACCGGACGATATCGTAGTCATCAAGATCCGGGTCCGCGAAGAAGACGCCGTCGGAATCCAGGTTTTGCTGGGAGTGGGATACGCTGAGGCGCCAATCCTGATTGAACTCGTAAAGGCCACTCAGGCGGAAGCCCTGATAGCTTGTATCGTTGATATCGTTTTCGGCGATTGAGGCATTGTTGGCCGAAATGATGTTGACACCCGACAGATCGGCGCCCGACTGGAAACCGGCGCGGTTCGGCTGGACGACCGTGCCGTTGTCGCGCACTGTGCCAGCGGACCGGAAGCGTGCCGATTCCGTGATGTCGAGGGTGCCGCCGACATTGTCGATGTAGCCACCCTGATTGTCGGTGTAGACAACGCCGCGTAGCGCGAAATTGTCGGTTACCGGCAGGTTGATGACGGCTTCGGCGCTGTTGCTCATCTCGCCGCCGTCTGTGAACGAGGTTGACGCTTTCACCTTGGCTTCAAATACGCCGAGGCGCGGCTTGTTGGTGATCAGCCGGACCGTACCCGCCTGCGAACTTGCACCGAAAAGCGTACCCTGGGGCCCGGACAGGACCTCAACACGCTCAAGGTCAGCCGCATAGACATCGAGGTTGCGGCCAGGTTGGGAGACTGGCTGCTCGTCAAGGTACAGGGCGACGTTCGGCGCGAGCCCGGCCACACCGGCCGTCGTGAGGTTAGGCGTGGTCGACGCGAGGCCGCGAATGTAGATCGTGCTCTGGCCGGGGCCAGACCCACCGGCTGTCACGCCGGGCAGTTGGACGAGGTAGTCCGTGAAGTTCTTGACGCCCAGGTCCTCAAGCTCGCTCTCGCCCAGTGCGGTCACGGCAACGGGAATGCTCTGGGCGGTTTCCGTTCGCTTGGTGGCGGTAACCGTGACGGCCTTCAGGCGCCGGGCCTTGGCTTCCGGCGCTGGCGCGCTGTCCTGCGCCTGCACTGTCGGGACGGCAAAGCTCGCAATCGCTATCAGCGAGGCACCATACATCAAATTTTTCATGGAGTTTCCCTTTTGGGTCGGTTCCAGCCGATCAACGTGCACCCATTCGGCGCGACGCTGGAAAACACGACTGCTGGTTGGGGCCGGGCTAGCGATTTATTTTGATCATAGAAAGGTTTTTGCTGATATTCGCGCCAGAGAATGTCCGAGGTGTTGCCGAGAGTCCTCAGTCGCTGGAATTTACTGTGTATTTCTGTGGGATCGATCAACTCGGCGGAAATCAAAGTTTTGATTAGCGACACAATTCCTGCAATAGGCGTCCATGACCAGTGATTTCCCGCCTGCAACGTCGACCTCTGCTCCCGCCGATCCCATCGTAAATACCGAGTACGATACCGGGTATGAAATCGGGCAGGACAATATCGAAGTCCTTGGGCTGGACATCCACAATCCCGTCTTTTTCATGAGTGCCGGCCTGGTGATCTTCTTTTCGGCCGTGTCGCTGCTATTTCCGGAGGCGACCAATCTGGCCCTTGCAGACGCCAAGACATGGACCCTTCAAAGCGCAGATTGGCTTTTTGCAATCACGCCGGTCATCGTGTTCCTGTTCGCGCTGTCGCTTTCGGTTAGCCCGCTGGGGCGGATACGGCTTGGCGGACCGGACGCGACGCCTGATTTCAAGGTTCACTCCTGGATTGCGATGCTGTTTGCCGCCGGTGTCGGCATCGGATTCATGTTCTACGGATCGGCTGAGCCGCTGGCGTATTATACAGACTGGTTCGGAACACCGCTGGCCGTTGAACCCGGAACGCCGGCTGCCGAACGCCTGGCGTTCAGCGCGACGATATTCCATTGGGGGCTGGCGCCATGGGCGATCTACGCGATTGTCGGTCTGTCGCTGGGGTTCTTTGCGCACAATAAAGGGCTGCCGCTTAGCATCAGATCTGCCTTCTATCCCGTGCTCGGGGATCGCGTATGGGGATGGCCCGGGCACATCATCGACCTGTTTGCCGTCGTGTCGACCGTATTCGGCCTGGCAACAACAATTGGCATCGGAGCGACTCAGGCGACGAGCGGGCTGTCCTACCTGTTCGGATTCGAGCAAACGCGACTGATTCAAATTTTGCTCATCATGACAATGACGGGCCTTGCGGTCTTGTCGGTGCTTCGAGGTCTGGATGGCGGCGTAAAATTGCTCAGCAATATCAACATGGGTGTTGCCTTTGCGTTGCTCCTGTTCGTGGTTATTGCGGGGCCGACAACCCTGATCTTTACGGGCATGGGAGAAAACCTTCTCAACTATTTCAAAGACACGCCCGCTTTGACCAACTGGGTGGGCCGCAAGGACATTCTCTGGTTCCACGACTGGACGATTTTTTACTGGGCCTGGTGGATATCCTGGTCGCCGTTCGTCGGCATGTTCATCGCGCGCATATCGCGTGGCCGCACCGTCCGCGAATATTTCTCGGTCGTCCTTCTGGCCCCGTTCACGATCTGCGTGGTCTGGTTTTCCGCATTCGGCGAGACTGCGGTCGCATTGCACAAATCAGGGACTGGCGAGCTTGCAGGCGATATGACGAACGCGTCGATCACATTGTTCAAGATGCTACATGACATGCCTTTTCCGGAGGTGACGTCCGGTATCGCGATCCTGCTATTGATCGTCTTCATCGTTACGTCTGCCGACTCTGGTTCCCTCGTAGTGGATACGATCACCAGCGGAGGGAAAACAGACGCGCCGGTCATCCAGCGAGTGTTCTGGGCCTGTATGCTGGGGCTGACGGCTTCGGCCCTGCTCTATGGCGGCGGAACGGACGTGCTGAGGTCCTTGCAGGCGGGCACGATCACCGCCGCGCTTCCGTTCACGGTCATCCTGCTCGTCTGTTGCCTCAGTCTCTACATCGGCATGCGGGACGAGCATGAAAAATTGAAAACAGGCACCTAGGCGTGCTGTGGCATTCCAAGCCGGAATGCGGCTGCTGTTCAATGGGGCGAACAGCATGAATTTCATCTTGTCAGTCGCGATTGCGACAACGCTTTTGACCTCGGCCCTGATCGTGATCCGGTTCAGCCGGCTACATCTCGCAGGCAGCGACCCTCAACCGCTTGGCGCCTTCATGGCGATCCTGTTCACATCCGGGCTGGATGTCGGCCTGATCATGTTCCCGCTGACCGAGTTTCCGACATATGAGAGTGAGACCGCGTACGGCTTCACAAACGCGCTGGCGATCGAGTTCGGCTTCTGGGGCTTCCTTGTGTGGGGATTCTACTTTCTCACGACTTTCTATTTTTGTGTTGTCGAGCCGAAACTTAAACTGTTCGAGTTGCGGCCGATCAAGCTGGTCAATGCCGCAGTCATCATTGCGACCTGTGCGTTCACAGGCTTTCTCTTCCTGACTTATTTGCCGAGCTATATTGTCGGCATCACGCCGCCGGTTCGCTACGGACTGGTCGCCGCCGTCGTTCTCGTATCTGTGCTTTCAAGCACCGATATACGCTACGTAAAATGGCTGGGAATCGGCTCGACGGCCTTGTTCCTGGGGCTTATCGGCCTGCTCTGGCTGGTCAGCGGAATCGGCCTTGGCGAGTTTCTCGCAAGCGCAGCCAATCTAGGTGGCTATTTCGCCAATATCGGCAAGTTCACCTCGCCGATCACTGACTATCACGCCTTTTACCTGTTCTGGTGGTTTGCCTGGAGCATCATGATCGGCCAGTTCGTCGCCCGTTTTGTCGGGGGGCTAAAAGTCTGGCAGCTCGTCATTGCTTTGCTGGTCCTGCCATCGATCCCCATTGCATTGTGGTTTTCCTTGCTGTTCCACGTCCACAACGCGGCCGTCACACTGACCACGCTGCCGCGCCTGTGCATGGTCACTGTGGGTGTGATCTTCGTCGTCAATTCGCTGGATTCATTGATCAGGCTGTATTCGGAGAACCTGCGCCTGACAGTGGGACGACTGGGTGGGCCAGGATATGTTGCCGCTCATTGGTCGCTCATTTTCGGGCTAATCCTCCTGTACCAGTTCACCCCTCTCAAGATTGAATGGATTGGTCTCGTTGTGATTGGTCTCTATTGCTGCCTCTACGTCCTCGCATACAGACGCAGGTCGGCTCTCAGACTGCCGGCTGCGCCAAAGGTGGCTAGTGAATGAAATCAGCTTATGACTATATCATCGTCGGCGCCGGATCAGCCGGCTGCGTTCTGGCCAACCGGCTATCGTCCGGCGGCGAGCACAGTGTCCTGCTGCTGGAGGCGGGCGGGAGCGATCGCAACATCCTGATTGAGATGCCGACGGCCTTGTCCTACCCGATGGCGTCCCCGACCTATAATTGGGGCTATTGTTCCGAACCGGAACCCGGAGTCGATAACCGGCAGATTTCCTGCCCGCGCGGCAAGGGGCTCGGCGGCACCTCGTCGATCAATGGCATGGTCTATGTTCGCGGGCACGCCTGCGATTTTGACGAATGGGCCGAGGCGGGCGCAACGGGTTGGGGCTATGCCGATTGCCTGCCATATTTCAAACGCGCGGAGACATGGCAGGGCGGCGAGGACGACTATCGCGGCGGTAGCGGGCCGCTGGGCGTGTCCGGCGGCAACAACATGGCTGGCAATCCGCTTTATCAGGCCTTCATCGACGCCGGGGTTGATGCCGGATATCCGCGAACGGATGACTATAACGGCCATTGCCAAGAGGGCTTCGGCCCGATGCACATGACGGTGCGGGGCGGCGTTCGCGACTCGACATCGCGCGCCTATTTGCGGCCTGTTTTGAAGCGCCGGAACCTGACAGTGATGAAGCATGTCCTGGTCGACAAGGTGATATTCGAAGGGAAGCGCGCGGTTGGTGTCAACGCGCGTCACAACAGCCGGGACGTTGTCCTGCATGCCAAACGGGAAGTGATCCTGGCAGCCGGTGCCATTGCTTCGCCGGCGATCCTGCAACGCTCAGGCATTGGCCCGGAAGCGGCATTGCGCGATGCTGGAGTCCAGCCCGTCCACCTGCTTTCGGGCGTTGGAGAGAACCTGCAGGACCATCTCGAAGTCTATTTCCAGTTCCATTGCAAACAGCCAGTCAGCCTGAACACCAAACTCGGCCTGTTCAGCAAGCTCCTCATTGGGGCGCGCTGGTTTTTCTTCAAGACCGGGCTGGGCGCGACCAACCATTTCGAGTCCTGTGCCTTCATTCGATCAGAGGCCGGGCGCAAATCGCCTGACATCCAGTATCACTTCCTGCCTGCGGCGATGCGCTATGACGGCACGGCCTCGATCAAGGGACACGGGTTCCAGGTTCATGTCGGTCCGAACAAGCCGAAAAGCCGCGGCGGCGTGACGATAACATCTGCGGATCCCGGCGCTGCACCGCGTATCCTCTTCAACTATCTCCAGCATGATGACGATATCGCCTCCTGGCGCCGTTGCATCCGCCTGACTCGGGAGATCATCGCCCAACCCGCAATGGACGCTTTCAGGGGCGACGAAATCCAGCCAGGGGAGGACATCGAGTCTGACGACGATATCGACAAATGGGTGAGGGAGAATGTTGAGAGCGCCTATCATCCATGCGGCACTTGTCGCATGGGCTCTGCCGACGATGAAGGTGCCGTGGTCGGCACGGATTGCCGTGTGATTGGGCTGGAAGCGCTTCGCGTCGTCGACGCATCGATTTTCCCGACAGTTCCATACGGGAACATCAACGCCCCCACGATCATGGTTGCCGAGAAGGCAGCGGATATCATCCTGGGCAAGGAAGCGCTCTCTCCGGCGAAAGTGACCCCATGGATTCCCGGGCACTGGAAAGATCGCCAACGCGAAGGCCTCCCGAAACGACCACTGCCAGTACGGGATCCAGCCTGACGCTTCTCGGCCTCAGAAAAGCTGATGGCGTCCGCATAGCAGCGAGCGTAGCGACCGAAAATGAAATTGCTGCAAAATTTGGTCATAGCGACACAAGATCGGCTTCGATCTACACGAAAGGCGCAGACCAACAGCGGCTCGCAGATGCTGCAATCAGAAATTATATGGAACAAACTGTCCCGCAAAATGTCAGTGCGGGACAATCCATGGAAGAAAATGCAATGGAATCAGCGCTTGAAATTGCAGGTGGTGGTTCGGGGGAGACTTGAACTCCCGACCTCGCGATTATGAGTCGCGCGCTCTAACCAGCTGAGCTACCGAACCGTTTCGCTGATGCGAGGGCGCCTCTTACACGGGAGCGGGCCGCCTCGCAAGCGTGTCTCCTGCAGCTTGTGCGAGGCATTTTGCTGCGCTTGGTGTTCTGGCTGGCCGAACTTATCCGACCGGGCTAGTTTACGTGTATGATGCGCGTCGTGATGCTGCTCTTTTTCATCCTGTTCATGGCGTGGTTCCAGCCCGTTCAGGCTCAGAGCCAGGCCGCGCTCGACGCCTTCACAGCCGGCCAGTATGACGCCGCATTTGCAGACGTGGCTGCAGATCGCGGCCCGGATTCCTGCGCGTTCGGCGCCCGCACGTTGCTGGCCAAGGCGATCAGCGGCGACACACAGCCGCCCGAGGCGCTGCTGATGGCGGCGCTCGGCGAGGCAAACAGCGCGCTCGCGGCCCAGCCCGGCCATGTCGAGGGCCGCCTGCAAAAAGCCATCGCCCTGTCGCTGCTGGCCCGGCCGATGAGCCTGAAGGATGCGCGGGAGTCCGGTTATGGGGAACAGGCCCGGCAACTGGCCGAGGCCGTTCTGGCAGACGATCCGCAGAACGCCTATGCGCACGGGTTCATGGCCGTCTGGCATGTCGAAGTGATGCACCGGGGCGGGCTGATCGGGGCCATGATCATGGGGGCCAGCATGGACAGTGCCGAGGCGCACTATGCAGCGGCCATGAAGGCGTCTCCGGGCGATGCGTCGCTGCATTGGCAATATGCCCGCGCGCTGGCCGCGCTCAATGCCTGGCGGTACCGGAAACAGATCGATGACGCGCTCGATGCGGCCCTCGCGGCGCCCGTCGACAGCGCGCTGGAACGCCTGATGCAGGCGCGGGCCCGCACGCTGGCGACGGCCATCGCCACCGGGAAGCGCCGAGACGTCGAAGCGCTGGCGGAGACGATGCTGTAGGGCCTATTCCGCCGCGACGGTTTCCGCTGCCGCTTCCTGTTCCGAGAGGAAGCGTTCGGCTTCCAGCGCAGCCATGCAGCCCATGCCGGCGGCGGTGACGGCCTGGCGGTAGATTTCGTCGGTGACATCACCGGCGGCGAACACGCCCGGTATTTCGGTCGCCGTCGAATCCGGCGCGGTGATGAGATAGCCGTTCGGCTTCATGGCCAGCTTGCCCTTGAACAGCTCGGTCGAAGGCGCATGGCCGATGGCGATGAAGATGCCGTGGACGGGCAGGTCCGTGGTTTCACCGGTTTTGACGTTTTTCAGGCGCGCGGCGGTGACGCCGAGCGGGTTCTCGTCGCCGATCACCTCTTCCAGCGTCGTGTCCCAGAGGACTTCGACCTTGGGGTTCTTGAACAGGCGGTCCTGCAGGATTTTCTCGGCGCGGAAGCCTTCCCGGCGGTGGATGACGGTCACCTTGGAGGCAAAGTTTGTCAGGAACAGCGCCTCTTCCACGGCCGTGTTGCCGCCGCCGACCACGAGTACCTCGCGGCCGCGATAGAAGAAGCCGTCGCAGGTGGCACAGGCCGAGACGCCAAAGCCCTTGAATTTCTGTTCGGTGGGAAGGTCCAGCCATTTGGCCTGCGCGCCGGTCGAGATGACGACGGAATCGGCGGTATAGACCGTGCCGCTCTCGCCGACGGCGCGGAAGGGGCGCACGTCGAAGTCGACACTGGCAATATGGTCGTCGGCGACCTTGGCGCCCATGGCTTCGGCATGTTCCTGCATCTTGACCATGAGTTCGGGGCCCTGGATCTCGGTAAAGCCCGGATAATTCTCGACATCCGTGGTGATGGTCAGCTGGCCGCCGGGCTGGATGCCGGTGACGACCAGCACCTCGCGCATGGCCCGCGCCCCATAGATTCCGGCTGTCCAGCCGGCCGGGCCGGAGCCGATGATGAGGATTTCGGCGTGGCGGGTATTGGCGGCGGAATCGGCCATATGGGCCTCCATTCGAATGGGTGATTATCGGTCAGCCTTGGTATGGCGACTCGCAGGCAAAAGTAAAAGGGGCGGGGTGTCTCACGTGGGCGTGTAGCGGGGCTAAAGCGGCTCTGACACCACTTCCACCGTGGCGTGGCTGAGGTCGAACGCGTCGGCGAGGCGGGCCTTCACGTCGCGCCGGACCATTTCGATACAGGCGCCGGGCTCGGCGGTGACTTCCAGCGTGACCAGCCGCTTGGTTTCGGTCAGCGCCCAGGCATGGACGTGGGAGACGCTTGAAACATCGGGAATGTGCATGATCAGGTCGGCGGTTATGTCCGCCGAGGAGAGGCCCTCCGGCGTGCCTTCGAGCAGGATATGGCCGGACTGGCGGGCGATGCGCACGCCGGCCACGGCAACGAGAAGCGCCACGAGGACCGAGAGGATCGGGTCAGCGGCCATCCAGCCCGTGGCCATGATGATACCGGCGGCGGCGATTGCGGCGACGGAGCCGAGCATGTCGCCGGCAACATGCCAGAGCGCGCCCTGCATGTTGAGATCGTCCTTGTTGCCGCCGTGCAGCACGAGGAAGGCAATCACGTTCACGACGAGACCGGCAATAGCCACCACCATCAGCAGGCCGCCCATGACCTCGACGGGGTCCATCAGGCGGTGGATCGCTTCCCAGACGATCCAGATCGCCAATAGAATCAACAGGATGCCATTGGTGAAGGCCGCGAGGATCTTCATCCGCGAGAAGCCGAACGAGCGTTGCGAATCGGCCGGGCGTTCGGCCAGCTTGTAGCCGACCCAGGCCAGCACGAGCGAGCCCGCATCGGTGAGCATGTGCGCGGCATCGGCCAGCAGGGCGAGCGAGCCGGAGATCAGGCCCCCCGCCACTTCGGCGAACATGAAAGCGCCGGTCAGGACGGCCGCGATGGCCACGCGCCGCCGGCTGTCGGCGGTGCCCATGTCGGCATGGTGGTGGGTGTGATCATGGCTGTGGCCATGCTCATCGGCGTGATCGTGGGAATGCGAGTGGGCGCTCATGAGTGAGAGGTGGCGGCGTTTCGTCCGGGGGTCAATTCCTGTGTGATAGCATTGCATGAATTGGGGGGATAAGTGCTCGGCGACCATGCACGGACGATTGCCCGGAAAAAGCCCGGACACTGCCCGGAGCCGGCACGGATGGCGGCGCCCTTGCACGAAACCGCCGCGCGTGGCCTGATGGGCCAAAATACGCCTGGGAGGGATTCCGACATGACATTTCCGCGCCTGCGCCAGCTGGTGATTGCCAGCGAGACGACCGACACGATCGATACGCTGAAAAACGTCTTCGCCCTGGGCGAGCCGTTTCCCGATCCGGGCGTGGCCGAGTTTGGCCTGGTCAATGGCGTGTTCGCGATTGGCGACCAGTTTTTGGAAGTGGTGGTGCCGACGGTGGAGACGGCGCCGGCGGCACGGTTCATGGCGCGCGGCGGGCCGGGCGGCTACATGGCGATTTTCGAGATTGACGACATGGAACAGGCGCGGGCGCGGGCCGAGCGGCTGCGCATCCGCCGGGTCTGGGACATCGACCTGCCAGACATTTCCGCCAGCCATTTGCACCCGGCCGACATTGGCGGCGCGATTGTCTCGCTCGACCAGCCAAGGCCTGCGGGCGCATGGCGCTGGGGCGGGCCGGACTGGCAGGCGAACAGCACGCCCGGCAAGCTGACCGGCGCGGTGCTGGTCAGCCCCGACCCGATGCGCCTGATGGCGCGCTGGTGCGCGGCGCTGGACGTGCCGGGCGGCGGCTCCGGCCTGAAGCTCGCCGACAATGGCCGGCTGTCATTCATCCAGGGGCAGACCGAACGCCTGATCGCCTTCGAGATAAGTCTGCCGGATGTCGATGGAATCCTTGAGCGGGCACGAGCTGCCGACCTGGAGGTCGAAGGGCGGAGCGTATGGGTTGCGGGGATCGAACTGCGGCTCACCGAAGCATGAGGGGCGCAGCGGCTTTTCTGGCGCTGCTGCTGGCCGGTTGCACGGTGACGGGCGAGGGCGTGGATTATCCCGTCGCGGTGGGCGCCGGCTATGCCGCGCGCGAGGCCATGATGCGCGACCCGGACGACCGGTGCGGGCCGGAATTCATCCAGACGAGGCTGCCGAAGAGTTTCGTCAATACTGTGGGCGCGGTGACCGACGGACCGTTCCGCCCGGTCTGCCAGCGCCATGATGCCTGCTACCGGTTGCAGGAGCGGACGCAAGCCGAATGCGACCGGCGCATGAAACGCGAAATGGAGTCGATCTGCGCCAGCGGCAAGGCGACGCCGACCTATTCGCTGCCGATGGTGGGAAAGTCGCTCTGCCGTTTCCATGCGGGCCTGTACTATGACGCGATCAACAATACCTATGCGGCCGTGGCCTATGGCGGCCAGCCGGGCGGGCAGATTGTGGGCGTGCACACGCGCGTGATAGATGATGCGATCACGGACGATGAATTTGAGGTGTGCGTCGATGTGCGCAACAACACACATGCGATGCAGGAATACGATGTCGAGATGCGGGGCCGCAAGGGCAAGCTGATCGACCGGGAGCCGGACACGTTCGAGACCAATGTCGGCGTCGGCGAGACGAAAACAATGTGTGTGACAACGAACTATACGCGCTGGAGTCTCAAGGACCTGCCGGACGAGGTGCAGGTGTCCCTCCGCTGCGACACGCCGGAGAATTTCTCGGTGCGCCACGACATGATTGTGGTGGATACGGTGAGCGTGAAGGTGCGGTGAGAAGGTTAGCTGCCAGCTACCGGCTTTCGGCCTGAAACGCCCGTTGCGCATCCGAAGAAATACCGGTTGTAGGTGACATCGAGTCCCTCGGAGCGCAGGTATTCAGCGAAGCCTGATGCGTTTCCAAAGTTTTCGCTATACTCGCCGATCATCGTGAAGTCCTGTGCGCCATTCAGGAATAGTCTTTCAAAGATAGGCAGCACGCCGCGCAGATGCAGTCGATAGAGCGGACGCAGGAACCAGCCCTTGGGGTCTGATGCCTCGATGAAGGCAAACGTTCCACCAGGTTTCAGCACTGTTGCGACGCGTTTCGCGAGCTTCGCGTGTTGTTCGGGATTGAATGTCTTCAGTCCAAAGGTCGAGATGACGATGTCAGCGCTTTCGTCAGGCAACGAACTTTCGAGCACGTTGTCTTCCACGAACTCTATTCGGTGAGCTCTGTGCTTATGAAGGCGTTCAATGGCCCTTTCGTGCATACCTGACGATATATCGATTGCTCGAATCGAGCCGAGGTGCGGCCAGCGCTCAAGCAAATGAGGCCAGACTTCTCCGGTGCCTGCCATCAGGTCCAGAGCTACGGGCGTGTCTGTGACTGGTTCGGGCAGTGATTCAACGCACTGGCGGCGCCAGCGTTCGGTGAAGCCGAAGGAGCAGGCATAGCTGAATGCAATGTATTTGCCGGAGCACCGGTCAAAAACCCCTTTGACGAATCCCGGATCGTAGATGTCAGCAGGTGCAGCTTGTGGCTCTTGGCTAGACATCCACCTCGGCTTCCAGCGCGAACTCCTCGATGAATTCGCGCCTCGGTTCGACGACGTCGCCCATCAGCTTGGTGAACATGTCGTCGGCTTCGTCGGCATGGTCGACGCGGACCTGCAGCAGGGTGCGGGCATTGGCGTCGAGCGTGGTTTCCCAGAGCTGGTCGGCGTTCATTTCGCCCAGGCCCTTGTAGCGCTGGACCTTGAGACCCTTGCGGCCGCTGCTGAGAACCGCGTCGAGCAGGGAGGCGGGGCCGTTGACCGGCACGTCGCCGCCCTTTTCCTGGCGCAGGATCGATGGCTTTTCATAAAGGTCGGCAAGGCCGGCGGCGCGCTCGGCAAGGCGCACGGCGTCCTGGCTGGCGAGCAGGGCGGCTGGCAGGGCAGCGTCCTCATCGACGCCGCGCACGGTACGGTGCAGGATCAGGCCGCCATCCTCGAACCGGCCTTCCCACGTATCTTCGCCTTCCTCGGCGAGCAGGTTGAGACGGGCCGCCGTGGCGGCGGCAGTTTCGGGCGCCGCATTGGCGGACATGGCGCCGGCAAGGGCGGCATGTTCGATCAGGTCTGCTGGTGCGCGCAGGGCGAGACGCTTGAGCGAAGCGCGGAAATTGGCGGCCTGACGCACGCGGTCGCGCAGGTCTTCGCCGCCGATCTGCGTGCCGTCGGCCAGGATCAGCGTTTCGCCGGTCGTGCCTTCGCCGATGAGGTAGGCCTCAAGCTCGGCATCGTCCTTGACATAGCGCTCGGACCGGCCACGCGTGACTTTGTAGAGCGGCGGCTGGGCGATGTAGAGATAACCACGCTCGATGATCTCGGGCATCTGGCGATAGAAGAAGGTGAGCAGCAGCGTGCGGATGTGTGCGCCGTCGACATCAGCATCGGTCATGATGATGATCTTGTGGTAGCGCAGCTTGTCGATGTTGAATTCGTCGCGGCCGATGCCGGCGCCGAGCGCCATGATCAGCGTGCCGACCTGGTCAGATGACAGCATCTTGTCAAAACGCGCGCGCTCGACGTTCAGGATCTTGCCGCGCAGGGGCAGGATGGCCTGGTTGTCCCGGCTGCGGCCCTGCTTGGCCGAGCCACCAGCGGAATCACCCTCGACGATGAAGATTTCGGACTTGGCCGGGTCTTTTTCCTGGCAGTCGGCCAGCTTGCCGGGCAGCGAGGTGATGTCGAGCGCTGACTTGCGGCGCGTCAGCTCGCGGGCCTTGCGGGCGGCTTCGCGGGCGGCAGCGGCCTCGACGATCTTGGACATGATTTCGTGGGCTTCCTTGGGATGCTCCTCGAACCATTCGGCCAGTTTCTCGCCCATCAGGGATTCCACGACCGGGCGCACCTCGGACGAGACCAGCTTGTCTTTCGTCTGTGAGCTGAATTTCGGATCCGGCACCTTGACGCTGAGCACGCAGGTGAGGCCTTCGCGGGCATCGTCGCCGGAAATCTCGACCTTGGACTTCTTGGCGATGCCGGTTTCGTTGGCATACTTGTTGATGATACGCGTCAGCGCCCCACGGAAGCCGGCCAGGTGCGTGCCGCCGTCGCGCTGGGGAATGTTGTTGGTGAAGCAGAGCACGTTCTCGTGATAGCTGTCATTCCACTCCAGCGCGGCCTCGACGGTGACGCCGTCTTTTTCGCCGATGACATAGATCGGCTCTGGTACGATCGGGGATTTCTGGCGGTCCAAGTGCTGGACGAAGGCCTTCACGCCGCCTTCGTACATCAGGTCGATCTCGTAGGCCTCGGCCTCGCGCTCGTCGCGGAAGATGATATGCACGCCGGAATTCAGGAAGGCCAGCTCGCGCAGACGGTGTTCCAGCGTCTTGCGGTCATAATCGGTCATCGTGAAGGTTGATGAGGACGCCAGGAAGCGTACGGCGGTGCCGGTATAGGGCTTGCCCTTGTCAGTCATCGGAGAGGGGCCGCGCGTGACCAGCGGCGCCTCGACACGGCCGCCATCGATGAAGCGGACCCAGTGCTCGTTGCCTTCGCGGTGGATGGTCAGCTCCAGCCAGTCGGACAGCGCGTTGACGACGGACACGCCGACGCCGTGCAGGCCGCCGGAGACCTTGTAGGAGTTCTGGTCGAACTTACCGCCTGCGTGCAGCTGGGTCATGATGACCTCGGCGGCGGAAACGCCTTCGCCGGCATGCTTGCCGACGGGGATGCCGCGGCCATTGTCGGTGATTTCGGCGCTGCCGTCGGGCAGAAGGGTGACGGTGACACGGTCGGCATGACCGGCAAGCGCTTCGTCGATCGCGTTGTCGACGACTTCGTAGATCATGTGGTGCAGGCCCGAGCCGTCATCGGTGTCACCAATGTACATGCCGGGGCGCTTCCTGACCGCTTCGAGGCCCTTCAGGACCTTGATGCTGTCAGCGCCATATTCGGGGGATTGACCCGTGATGTCTTCAGCCATGCTGGCGTCCTCGTCGATTCGTCAGATTTCCCCTTATTTATAGGGGGTTTCGGCCCATAAGGGAAATGAATCGGAGGGTATTTAGCAGCCCGAAAATGCCCCTGTTTTCCTTAATGAAAACAGGGGCTTGCGAGGGGCGATTTTGCCACGTTCGCGGACCGAAGAAGCTGTCAGCCCGGCTTCGGCTTTTTCTTGAAGGTTTTTGCCGGTTTTGCGCCTTTTCCGGCAGCCGGCTTGGCCTTGAATTTGGGCTTGCCGCCCGCCGCGGCGCCGCTCGGTTTGGGCTTGCCCTTGTAGGGTTTTTTGTCCTTCGGACTGTCATACTGGATGTAGTCACCGAGCGAGGGCTCGGCCGTGGCGGGCTTTTCCCATTTCGGTTTTCCCGGCTTGCCCTTGTTCTTCGCGTCAGGATCCCAGTTGCTGTCGTCACGCTTTGCGGAACGCTTCAGGTGCGGCTTGACGTGCGGCGCGCGCGGACCGCGCGGCGGGCGATCATCGCGCGTCTCGGGCGCCGGTGCGCCGTCCAGCGGGAAGGCGCGGATGCCCTTCTCAAGCGAGGCGCCTTCGCCAAGCGTGGCGAAGAAGCGCTCTGCGGCGTCCTTCGTCAGTTCGACATGCGTCGAGGACGGGTTGATGCGGATCGCGCCGATATCCTCGCGGCTGAGGCCGCCGGCCTTGCACAGCATGGGCAACAGCCAACGCGCTTCGGCGTTTTTCTTGCGGCCGATGTTCAGGGAGACCCAGGATGCGTTGTCGAAGCCCTTGCGTTCGGTGCGGGGGCGTTTCTCGCGCGGCTCCCGGTCGGTCCAGTCGCCGCGATCCTTGCGGGGCGCGGGGGCGCGGTCGTCGACCTCGCGCAGGTCTTCAGGCGCCGAGCGGCCCTCGCGCTGCTTGCGCAGGAAGGCGGCGGCGACCTGCTCGGCCCCGTGGGTCTCGATCAGCTTGGCGATCATGTCCGCCTCGCTCTCGTGGACCGGGCGGCTGAGGGCGGGATCGGCGAGCAGGCGCGCGTCGTCGAGCGCATTGATTTCTTCGGCCGTGGGCGGCTTGCCCCAGGTTGCGTCGATCTTTGCGTCGTTCAGCAGGCGTTCGACGCGGCGACGGCCTTTTGGCGCAACCAGGAGCGCGCTGACGCCCTTGCGGCCGGCGCGGCCTGTGCGGCCCGAACGGTGCAGCAAGGTGGCCGGATCGCGCGGCAGGTCGGCATGGATGACGAGGCCGAGATTCTGCAGGTCGAGACCGCGTGCGGCGACGTCGGTCGCGATGCAGACGCGGGCGCGGCCATCGCGCAGGGCCTGCAGGGCATTGGAGCGTTCCTTCTGGCTGAGTTCGCCGGAGAGGGCGACGACAGGGAAGCCCCGGTTGCCCATGCGGCTCATCAGCTTGTTGACGGCGGCGCGCGTGGTGCAGAAGACCAGCGCGCTCTCGCTGTCGGAATGGCGCACGATATTGACGATGGCGTTCTCTTCGTCACCCGGAGCGACGAGCAGCGCCTTGTACTCAATGTCGACGTGCTGGGATTTCTCGGCTTCGGTCGTGACGCGCACGGCATTGCGCTGGTAGCGGCCGGCGAGGGCGGCGATGCCCTTGGGCACGGTGGCGGAGAAGAGCAGGGTGCGGCGTGTCTCCGGCGTGCCCTGGAGGATGTGCTCAAGCTCTTCGCGGAAGCCCATGTCGAGCATTTCGTCGGCCTCGTCGAGCACAACTACGCGGATGTCGGAGGTGACGAGCGAACCGCGCTTGATGTGGTCCGACAAGCGGCCGGGCGTGCCGACGACGATATGAGCGCCGCGGGCGAGGGCCTTGCGTTCGTCGCGCATGTCCATGCCGCCGACACAAGTGGCCAGGCGGGCGCCAGCCGAGGCGTAGAGCCAGGTCAGTTCGCGGGCGACCTGCTGGGCGAGTTCCCGCGTTGGGGCAACGATCAGGGCGAGCGGGGCGTCGGCATTGGCGAATTTCGGTTCGTCGCCGAGCAGGTCTGCGGCCATGGCGAGCCCGAAGGCCACGGTCTTGCCGGAGCCTGTCTGGGCGGAAACCAGCAGGTCCTGTCCCGCCAGTTCCGGCGCAATCACAGCCGATTGCACTTGCGTGAGGGTCTCATAGCCGCGAGTGGCGAGCGCCTCGGCAAGGGCCGGAGCAACGAGGGTCGTATCAGTCATTTAGCGTTTGTCTTTCAAGGGCGTGCGCGGGGAATCCATGCGCAGCGCACCGACCGCAGGTGGGCGGGCGCGCAGTTTGGCCGCTCATTGCACGTTTCAGGCCGCAATACCACAGCGGCTCGCATTCGCCTCAGAAGGGGTTGAGCGTGTAGCCGTCCTGCTGGAGCAGGGCATGCGCGGTCATGGCAGATAGGGAGAGGGTGACGCCGGGGAGCAGGTCTTCCGGCGCAAAGTCGCGCGCGGCAGCCGTCTGGCCGCACAGCTGGACGCTGGCGCCCGCTGCAATGAGTTCAGCAATGAGCGGCGCGCTGGGATTGGTGTGGCCGAGCTTGTCGGCCGTCAGGAGATCGGAGGCCGCCGGGCCGTGCACGACGATGGCGACGGACAGGTTCTCCAGTGGCACACCGGCATTGGCGTGCATGTTGAGGAAACGAGCCGCCGAATTGAAGCCCTTGTTCACGTCATCTTCCGGCGCGGCGTCGGACACGTCGAAAGCGACGTTGAAGGCGGCGTCGGCGGGCAGGGCGAAGCCTTCGACCGGGGCGAACCTGCCGAAACCGGGCACAGCCGTGCCGGCGGTGAAATCATCCATTCCGGCGTGGGCGGTGAGGGTGAAGCAGGCAGCCGTGAAGAGGACGGCAAGGGGGCGGAACATGGGCGGTCTCCTTTTGTGTGAAGGTAACATCCGCCTTGATGGGGGTCGAGCAGCGGCTAGGGGTATTTCCTGAGTCTCCTGACGGTCAGGATTTGCTAGCCATCCGACCATGAAACAGAGCTGGGTTACTTTCGCGCAGCGGCCTGTGCCGCGCTATACGAGCTATCCGACGGCAGCGGACTTCGCGCCGGAGGCGGGCGAAGCCGAGGCCCGGGCCTGGGCCGCCAGTGTCGCGCCCGGTGCGGCGATCTCGGTCTATGCGCACATCCCGTTTTGTGACCGTCTCTGCTGGTATTGCGGCTGTGCGACGAGCGTGCCGAACGGCTATGCGCGGGTCGCGGCCTATATGGACCTCCTGCACAAGGAGATCGACCTTTGGGCCGATGCGGCCGGCGATCATGGCGGGCTGGCGCACCTGCATCTCGGTGGCGGGTCGCCCAATGCGCTGTCTGCGGAGGACATGAAAGCGCTGATCGGCCATGTTTCCGAACGCTTCAAGGTGCGCCCGGACGCCGAGATCGCGATGGAACTGGACCCGCGCGTGCTTTCGGCGGCGCAGATTGCGGCCATGGCCGGGGCCGGGGTCAACCGGGTGAGCCTTGGCGTGCAGACGCTGAGCCCGAAGGTGCAGCAAGCGATCAACCGGGTGCAGCCGCGCGAACAGGTCGAGCGTGTGATGGCCGGGCTGAAGGCGGCCGGGATCACCCGGCACAACATGGACCTGATGTTCGGCCTGCCGCACCAGACGATCAGCGATGTCGAGGAGGCAGCAGCCTTTGCCGTGCAGCACCGGACTTCGCGCGTGTCGGTCTTCGGCTATGCGCATGTTCCCTGGTTTGCCAAGCATCAGGCGGCCATTGACGAAGCTGCGCTGCCGGGGCTGGAGGCGCGGTTCGCGCAGGCCGAGGCTGCCAGCCGGGTGCTGCTGGACGCCGGATACGTGCCGGTCGGACTCGACCATTTCGCCCGCGCCGACGACAGCCTTGCGCTCGCCGCGCAGGCCGGTCGGCTGCGGCGCAATTTCCAAGGCTATACCGACGACCCCTGCGCGACCCTGATCGGGCTGGGCACCTCGTCCATCTCTCAGTTTGCCGAGGGCTATGTGCAAAATGCGAAGGACCGCAATGCCTGGCGCGATGCCATCCTGTCCGGACACCTGCCGAGCGAGCGCGGCATTGCATTGACGCCGGACGACCGGTTGCGTGCGCGCGCCATCGAACGCCTGATGTGCGACCTGCAAGTCGATGTCGATGCCACGTGCGCTGAAATGGGCGCCGGGCCCGGCAGCCTTGACGATGCACTGGAGACCGCGCGGTTCCTGGTGCCGACGGGATTGTGCACTGTTGAGGACCGCATCGTGACCGTGCCGACGAGTGCGCGGATCATGCTGCGGACGGTGGCGCAATGCTTCGACGGGCGGTTCAAGCCGGCGCCAAGGCGCCACGCGAAGGCTGTCTAGGCTTTCAGGACTTTGGCGTGGTGGGCGATATGGTCGTCCATGAACGTGGCAATGAAATAATAGTCGTGGCCATAGCCGTCATGCAGCCGGTAGGTGAGGTTCTGTCCCGCGTTCCGGCACGCATCGATGAAGATGTCGGGCTTCAGTTGGGTTTCGAGGAAGCTGTCAGCCTTGCCGGTGTCGATCAGGAGATGGGCATCGGTCTGGCGGTTCTGGACGAGTTCGGTGGCGTCGTACTGTTCCCAGGCGATCGAAGGCGGGCCGATATAGGCGGTGAAGGCTTTCTCCCCCCATGGCACGCGGGCCGGACTGGTGATCGGCGAGAAGGCCGAGCAGGACCGGTAGGTGAACGGGTGCTTGAAGTGGAGCGTGAGCGCGCCGTGGCCGCCCATGGAATGGCCGAAGATGCCTTGCCGGGCCATGTCGGCCTTGAAATGGGCTTCGATGATGCCCGGCAGTTCCTTGGTGATGTACTGGTCCATGCGGAAGTGCGTGTCCCATGGCGCCTCTGTGGCGGTGAGGTAAAAGCCGGCGCCCTGGCCAAGGTCGTAGGCTTCGTCATCCGGAACGCCCGGCCCGCGGGGGCTGGTATCGGGCGCGATGATCATGATGCCGTGCTCGGATGCAGCCCGCTGCAGGCCGGATTTCTCCATCACATTGGCCCATGTGCAGGTGAGGCCGGAGAGGTACCAGAGGACGGGCACCGGGCCGTCCTTGGCCTGCGGCGGCGTGTAGACGGCAAAGCGCATGTCGCAGCCGAGAAGGGCTGACGCGTGGTCATGCACGCTGACGAGGCCGCCAAAGCTTGTCCATTCGGAGACGGTGGTTAGGGTCATGGCGAAGCGCTCCTGAATTTGCGTGGAGCATGGCCCGAACCGGGCAGGAGGATCAAGGCATGGCGGCATACGTTCTGTACGGCTCGGAAGTCAGCCTGTTTTCGGGCAAGGCGCGGGCCTATTTGCGCTGGCGGGGTGCAGACTTCGAGGAGCGGGCCGCGACGCGCGACGTCTACCAGAGCGTGATCCTGCCGAAGGTCGGCTGGCCGGTGGTGCCCGTTGTCGAAATGGCGGGCGGAGCGGTGGTGCAGGATACGACGGATATCATCGAAACCATTGAAGCGCAGGTGCCGGACGGGCCGCGCGCCATTCCGGACGGACCGGTGCAGCGTGTCGTGTCGCGCCTGCTGGACCTGTTTGCCGACGAGTGGCTGGTGATCCCGGCGATGCACTATCGCTGGAACTACAATGAAGACTGGACCTATGGCGAGTTCGGCCGGATGTCGGCGCCGGACGCGCCCCCCGCCGAGCAATATGCGATCGGCAAGAAGAATGGTGAGCGCTTCAAGGGCGCGGTGCCGATGCTGGGCGTCAGCGAGGACACAATCCCCGGCGTCGAGGCGGCCTATGAGGCCTTCCTTAAGGACATGACCGAACATTTGCGCCACCATGCCTATGTGCTCGGCGGGCGGGCGTCGCTGGGCGATTTCGCGCTGAACGGCCCGCTCTATGCGCACCTGCTGCGCGACCCGGAGAGCGGCCGGATCATGGAAAAACTGGCGCCGAAAGTGGCGGACTATGTGCGGCGGGTCCAGGCGGGCGCGCCGGGCGACGGCGACCTGCTGCCCGATGACGCAGTGCCGAAAACGCTGGAGCCGATCCTCAGCCGGCAGATGAACGAACAGATGCCGGTGATTGTGAAGACTGCGGCCATGTTCGAAGCGTGGGCGAAGACGGCGGGCGCGGGGGCCGATGTGCCGCGCGGTTTCGGCATGGTGGAATTCGAGACCGGCGGGTTCGAAGGCGAATGCGCGGCGCGCAGCTTCCCGCTGTGGCGGCTGCAGGCAGTGACCGACGCGATCGACACGCTGGACGATGGTGCGAAGGCGCGGCTGGCTGGCCTGCTGGACCGGGTCGGCGGTGCGCCGCTGATGGACTTCAGGCTGCCCGCACGGCTGGCGCGGCGGGATTTCCGGTTGAAGCTGGACTAGGTTAGGTCGCCGCCCCTGCCTTCGCAGGGGCAGAGAGCATTACTGCAGCGTCGCCTCGCGATCTGCGTAGGGCGTGAAGTTGAGGTCGTAGCCGTAGGGCTTGTCCTTGGGCGGTGCGTCCGGCTCGGTGGCATAGATATCGACCTTGTCCGCAATCTTGAAGCCGAGATGGTTGCTGATCGCAACGATCATGTCGCCGGCTTCGTCCGGATCCTTGGCCCAGGCCTTCATGGACAGGACGGCGGGCCCGGCTTCGGTCCTGAATTCGGCATTGGGCTCGACGACATGGCCATCGGCCACCATCGCGTAATGCGTGAAGTCTGTGTCCGTCTGGCCGAAGCGCGGCTGGAGCTTCCAGTCTGTGGGCGTGTTGTCGCTCATGGTTTCACCGCGATGCAATCGATTTCAAGGTGCGCGCCGACGGCGAGGCCAGAGACGCCGACCGTGGCGCGGGCCGGTTTCGGATCGGGCAGCGCGGCCGCATAGGCGGCGTTCATCTCGCCATAGTCTTCCATGTCACCGAGATAGACAGTGCATTTCACGATATCGGACAGGTCGGTGCCGAGTGTGTTCAAGGTGCGCTCCATGTTGGCGAAGATCTGGGTTGTCTCCGGGCCGGTGCCACCGGGCGCGAGCGCGCCGGTGTCCGGATCGATCGCGATCTCGCCAGCAAGATAGATCGTGTTGCCTGCGACAACGGCTTTCGAGAAGGGCAGGGTCATGCCGCCGACAGCCTGGCTGCCGAAATGGGTGATGTCTGAATCGACGCGGGCGTCGTCGACGTCGACGGCGACGCAGCCGGTGAGGGCGAGGGCGGCCGCAAGGCCAAGGATGCGTGCTTTCATGTCTGGTTGCCCCTTTCAAATGGATCGGGATGACTCGTAACCGTTCCCGCATGGCGGGTCACGTTGTGAATTTGATTCAGGCCGATCAGTGCGCGGGTCGCCACCCCTGCCTTCGCAGGGGACACGGGCCTGAGGCTCATGCCACATAAAACGAATTTCCGTATCCCCTGCGAAGGCAGGGGCGGCGAAGCGGAATCTCCTTCAGGCCGCCCCGCCGCCAGATTCCTAGCCGCGATGCATTGCGCAGATCTTATTGCCGTCCGTATCGCGCAGGTAGGCGAGGTAAAGCTTCATGCCATTGCCTTCGCGCCAGCCGGGCGGGTCTTCAATCGGCTTGCCGCCCGCGGCGACGCCAGCGGCGTGCCAGGCATCGGCCTGTTCCGGAGAATCCGCTGCAAAGCCGATCGTGCCGCCATTGGCGTGGGTTGCCGGCTGGCCATCAATCGGCGGCGTGACGAGGAAGGTGCCGCCATTGTGGATGTAGATCAGGCGACCCTTGGGATCGACAATCGCCTCGCGGCCACCGATCGACTTGAACAGGGCGTCATAGAGTTTCTTCGATTTTTCGAGATCGTTGGTGCCGATCATTACGTGACTGAACATTTCTACTCGTCCTTTTCGTTGATTTTTCCTGCCTTGTGCAGAGCAGCGCGAGCGCGAAATCGAATTCGGCCACACATGTCTCGATCTTCAATTGGTGTATCTTCTTTACAAGTGCAGCGTTGCGATAGCCAAGTCAGGTCTTCGACGTCGAGCCAAAGCGCAATTCGGTCAAGCTCGGCTTCCCGTTCCGGATTTGTTGGTTCGATCTTCCTTGGCATCAAAAAACCACCACGCTCCGGATGCTTTCACCTGAATGCATCAGGTCGAAGGCGTCGTTGATCTTTTCGAGTTTCATGACGTGGGTGATCATCGGGTCGATCTGGATCTTGCCGTTCATGTACCAGTCGACGATCTTCGGCACGTCCGTGCGGCCCTTGGCGCCGCCGAAGGCCGTGCCGCGCCAGTTGCGGCCTGTGACCAGTTGGAAGGGACGTGTGGCGATTTCCTTGCCGGCCTCGGCCACGCCGATAATGATCGAGGTGCCCCAGCCGCGATGGCAGCATTCGAGCGCCTGGCGCATGACGTCCGTGTTGCCGGTGCAGTCGAAGGAATAGTCCGCGCCGCCATCGGTGAGTTCGACGAGATGGGCGACGACGTCCTTGGTGTTCTTCGGATTGACGAAATGCGTCATGCCGAATTTCTCGCCCCATTCCTTCTTGGAGTCGTTGATGTCGACGCCGATAATCTTGTCGGCGCCGGCCATCTTCGCGCCCTGCAGCACGTTGAGGCCGATGCCACCGAGGCCGAACACGACGACATTGTCGCCGACCTGGACCTTGGCCGTGTTGGTCACCGCGCCGACGCCGGTGGTGACGCCGCAGCCGATATAGCAGGCCTTGTCGAAGGGCGCGTCGGTGCGGATTTTCGCGACGGCGATTTCGGGCAGGACGGTGAAGTTCGAGAAGGTCGAGCAGCCCATGTAATGGTAGATGGTCTGGCCTTTGTAGGAGAAGCGGCTGGTGCCATCCGGCATCAGGCCCTTGCCTTGCGTGGCGCGGATGGCGGTGCAGAGGTTGGTCTTGCCCGAGAGGCAGCTTTTGCACTGGCGGCATTCGGGCGTGTAGAGCGGGATGACATGGTCGCCCGGCTTCACGCTGGTGACGCCCGCGCCGACCTCGCGGACAATGCCTGCGCCCTCGTGGCCGAGGACGCTCGGGAACAGGCCTTCGCTATCGAGGCCGTCCAGCGTGTAGGCATCCGTATGGCAGATGCCGGTGGCCATGATTTCGACCAGCACTTCGCCTGCCTTCGGGCCCTCCAGATCAAGCTCGACGATTTCGAGGGGTTTCTTCGCTTCAAAGGCAACGGCAGCGCGGGTCTTCATGGGGCGTGTCTCCGGAAATAGTGTTGCCTCCTACCTAGACCGCACCGGCGCGATGATCCACTCCCGGTTTGGATTTCCGACCATTTGTGCCAGCCTTGCCAAAATGATGAACATGGCTCGATATGAACCGTGAATGAGAGAAATCCCCTGTGTGGGACGCAAAAGGGGTGGACCGATGATGAAACTGGTATTGTGGGCGGCAGTCATTGCCGCCGCTGTATTGATCGCGACCTATTGGTGGGCGGGCCGGAGCCAGCAGGTCCTGGATGAGGTGGCGCGTGCCGACGCGCCGGGTGCGTTTCTCGACGTGCCGGGCGGCAAGCTCCACTACCTGGTCCAGGGGCCGGAAGATGGCGAGATCGTCGTCATGGTGCATGGCTTTTCGACGCCGTCCTTCATTTTCGAGCAGAATGCGGCGGCGCTGGCCGAGGCCGGGTTCCGGGTCGTGCGCTACGACCATTTCGGGCGCGGCTGGTCTGACCGCCCGAAGGGCCCCTACAATGAAGACTTCTACGACCGGGAACTGACCGGATTTCTTGACGGCCTGGGCCTGTCGCAGCCGGTGCGCCTTGTCGGCCTGTCCATGGGCGGGCCGATCGTCATGTCGTTTGCAGGGCGCCATCCGGAACGCGTGTCGGATATTGTCCTTCTCGTGCCGGCGGGGCTCGACGTGGCCGGGGGAAATACCGGCGCAGCGCGGCTGGTGCGCGTGCCGGTGATCGGTGACTGGATCTGGCGCGTGTTCGGGCGCGGCATCCTGCTCAATAATTCGCAACTGGATGAAAGCGCGCTGGACCCGGCGAACCGCCTGCAGGGCGATGTCGTGCGCCAGCTGGACTATCGCGGCTATGGCGAGGCGCTGCTGTCGACGATGCGGCATTTCCCGATGTCTGACCGGGCCGACCTGTTCAGCACGGTCTCGGACAAGACCGATATTCCCGTGATGGCTGTGTACGGCGATGCTGACACGACCGTTGAGGTTTCAAGCGCGGCGAAGCTGGAGGCGCTCATGCCGCGCGCCGACGTGCGGATCATCGCGGGCGGGACGCATGGGCTGAACTACCAGCGCCATGCCGAGGTCAGCCCGATGCTGGTGGAGTGGCTGAGCGGCGGAGTGGCCGACTAGGCCTCGACGCTGGCGGCGCCGTCTTCGACGCGGACGCACTGGGCGCGGTCGCCGAAGGCCTCGAAAAGGAAGCGTTCCGTGCCGGTGAGCCAGGCCTGTCCGCCCAGCGCGCAGAGTTCGTCATAGAGGGCGGCGCGGCGGTCCGGATCGAGATGGGCGGCCGCTTCGTCGAGCAGCAGCAGGGGCGCCGGGCCGTCGCCGCCTGCGCGCAGGGCGCCGGCCGAGGCGAGGATCAATCCGATGAGGAGCGCCTTCTGCTGGCCGGTCGAGGCATCGCGTGCAGGCGCGCCGGTGGGGCGGTGGATGACGACAAGGTCGGAGCGGTGCGGGCCGTCGATCGTGCGTCCGGCGGCGATGTCGCGGCGGCGGGTGGTGCGGAAGGTTTCGGCCAGGGTCTCGAAGATCGACTTGAAATCGTCGCCGCGCAGGGCCGCCTGTTCGGCGTCGCCTTCGAGCGTGAGATCGGCCTTGGGGAAGTGGCCTTCCGGCCGGGCCTCGATGGCGCCCTGCAGGGCTTCCAGGACATGGGCGCGGTTGATGGCGATCTCGGCGCCGGCTTCGGCCATGCGCGCCTCGATCGCGTCGGCCCAGGCCGGGTCGACATGGCCGCGTTCGAGGAGGGCGTTCCGTTCGCGCATGGCCTGTTCGTAGCGGCTGGCGGCGCGGCCATGAGTGGGCACATGCGCCATCACCTGGCGGTCGAGGAAGCGGCGCCGGTCCGATGCGCCGCCCCGGAACACGCTATCCATGGAGGGTGTCAGCCAGACGATGCGAACGAGGTCGGCCAGATCGGACGCGGTGGCCGAGGCGCCGTCGATACGGACATTGCGCTTGGCGCTCGATCCGGTTTCGAGCGCGACGCCGATCTTCTGGTCATTGGCAAGTGTGGCGGCGACGGTCCAGCCGCCCGGCGCGCCCTTGCGCACCATTTCCGGCAAGGTCGCAGAGCGTAGGCCGCGACCCGGGCCGAGCTGGCTGAGCGCTTCGAGCAGGTTGGTCTTGCCCGCACCATTGGCGCCGAACAGGCAGACGTGGCGGCCATCTAGGTTCAGAGAAAGATGCGCATAGTTGCGGAAGTCAGTCAGCGAGAGGCGGGTGAGCGCGGTCATGGCGTTCCAGCGGGCGGAGAAGTCATTTCGTCGCCAAGCCGTGGCCGCCCAAAGGCGTCGTTTCGGCGACCTGCTGCATGCTGGCGATAAGGGGCCGACCTTCCTTGATGGCAGCCTGAACAGAAGGAAGTCCGAGGCTGGCCTTGTGACTGTCTGCACTATCCCACACTTCCGTAATCCAGAGCGCGTTGGGATCGCCGGGATCATTGGCGACGATATAGCTGAGGCAGCCGGGCATATCGCGCAGGCCATTTAGCAAGATAGCTGACAGACGATCGCGATCGCCGTCTGTGGAGGTGAATTTTCCGATCAGTCCATACATCGTGTTGTTCCGTACCGCGGGTGATGCACATGCGCCGATGCTGGCTGTTGCTATCGCGCCGGTCAGAAACCGGCGGCGGTGCAGCGCCAGGATCACGAAGTCAAACTCGCAGTGGCATCAGCACGTAGCGTGCGGAATCATCGGATGGATCAAGCACGAGCGCGGGAGACGCCGGATCGTTGAACATGAACTCGACCGTATCGGCCTCGATCTGTCCGGCGATATCGAGCAGGTACTTGGCATTGAAGCCGATCTCCATCGCGTCGGAGCTGTACTCGGCTTCGAGCTCTTCATTGCCAGCGCCTGTCTCTGCGTGGCTGACAGCGAGCGTCAGCTTGCCGTCGGCCACCGACATTTTCACCGAACGCGAGCGCTCGGCCGAGACCGTCGACACGCGGTCAACGGCCGCTTCGAACGACTTGTTGTCGACGACGAGTTTCTTGTCATTGCCCTTGGGAATGACGCGGGCATAGTCCGGGAAGGATCCGTCGATCAGTTTCGATGTCAGCACTGCGCGGCCTGCGCGGACGACGATCTTCGTGTCGGACACTTCGATATCGACATCGCCGTCGACCGCGTCGATGAGGCGGCGGGCTTCGGCAACGGCCTTGCGCGGCACGATGACGCCTTCAAGGTTTTCCGAGCCCTTGGGAGCCAATATCTCGGCGAGCGCCAGACGGTGACCATCAGTCGCGACTGTGCGGAGAACTGCCTTGCCGTCCTCGTTCTTGGCGCCGTGCAGGTAGACACCATTGAGGTAGTAGCGGGTCTCTTCGGTCGAGATCGCGAACCGGGTCTTGTCGATCAGGCGGGCAAGATCCTTGGCATCGACCGAAAAGGCCGTCGCGCCGTCGTCGCCGCTCATCGTCTGGAAGTCGGAGGCCGGCAGGGTCGGCAACTCAAAGTGCGAACGACCGGCGCGGATGGCCAGACGCTGGTTGTCAGGCTGGGTTTCCAGCTCGACCTCGGCGCCGGCGGGCAGCTTGCGGATCACGTCGAACAATGTGCCGGCAGGAGCGGTCACGGCGCCTTCACGGCCGACTTTCGCGTCGGCGCTGTCGACGGCTTCGATATCGAGATCGGTCGCGGTCAGCTTCAGTTCGCCCTTGCTGGCCTGCAGCAATACGTTCGACAGGATTGGAATGGTGTTGCGGCGCTCGACGACATTCTGCACATGCGAGAGGGCATTGAGGAGATCGCTGCGTTCAATGGTAAGTTTCATCTGCTGGTCCGTCCATCACCGGCGCCCAGTGCGCCTGTCTTCCTGATCAAATTCATTTGGCTGGTCCGTGCCAGCCGGGCAGGGGGCCCGGGGCAGAATCAGCCCGCCCTCCGGTGGAGAGCGGGCTAAGAACCCTTAAACAATCGGGCGGAAAAGCCAAGCGCCGATCCGGCGATGCCCAAAGGCAACCTGGCGGTTCTAGTTCGCGCCTGCCGCCTGGAGCTCGAAGATTGCTTCGGTGACACGTGCGATGTCACCTGCAAGTTCCGGATCCGATGCGATATTCTTCGACACTTTCCGGTGGGCGTAGAGGATTGTCGTGTGGTCACGCTTGCCGAAGCTGTGACCGATCTGCGGCAGCGACTTGCCGGTTTTCTCACGGCAAACATACATCGCCACCTGACGGGGATAGACAACCGCGCGGGCCTTGCACGGGCTTTCAAGATCGCTCTTGGAGATGCCGAACACCTTCATCGTGGCGCGTTTGACGAGTTCGATCGTCGGCACTTTGACTTCTCCCTGATGGCGACGGATCACGCGGTCGAGCATGTCCATCGTCGGCGCACGCTCTCCGAAGCCGGCTTCTGTATAGAGGCTCCAGATTGCGCCGGTGAGTTCGCGGCCCGGGCCGCGAATGCCGGCATTGATGCGTGCGATCATTTCGTCGGTGAGCACGAAGTCCGGATGACCGGCTTCGATATGAGCCGCCAGGCGCACCAGAATCTCGCGGCGCATGTCAGCGTCCGGCAGGCCGACTTCCACAGCGATTGAGCCTTTCAGCTCTGCCCGCATGCGAGGGCCGAAACCCGTTACGTCGCCGGGGGCTTCATCACCCGCCAGAACCACGAGACCGCCATTGCCGGTGACTTCACGGATGTTCTGGTAAAGCTCGGTCTCGGTACCCGGCTTGCCGGCGATACGGTGCAGGTCGTCGATCAGAAGCAGCGTCGCCGAACGCAGGCGCTTTTTCAGCCCGCTCGTGTCCTTCACCTTCACGCCATCATGATAGGCGGACATGAATTCCTCGGCCGTGAGGTAGACAACGACCCGGTCGGGGTCCTGCGCCTCGACCCTGTTCTTCAATGCCAAAAGGATGTGCGTCTTGCCGGTGCCCTGACGGCCATAGATCAGCGTCGTCGAGGTGCCGACCGTTTGCCCGGCCGCAATCCGTTGGGCGAGTTGCACGGCAATCTCGTTCGACTGGCCTGTGACCAGTGTTTCGAACGTCATGTTCGGTGCGCCCTTCGCGCCGGGTGCGATTGTTGTCGAGCCGCCGTCGCCACCAGAGGCAGCCGCGCTTTCCGGTTGCAGCGCCGAAGCGGCTTCCGCCCATGGGTCCGAGACAAGATCGCGTACTTCGGCGCGGGCGTTGCGCCAGCACTCCAGCCGGATGCCGCGGCGGGCGGGATCATGGTCGCGCCACGTGCGCTGGATAAGCCGCTTGTGCTCGGCCAAGACGCGGTCATAGGCGAGGGGATCGCGGGCCGCGATCACCATTTCGCCATCGACTTCTGCGATCAGGCGCAGGTCTTCGATCCAACGATCATAGTCGGTTGCGTTCAAGACGGTTGCGAGCGTCTCCCGGACCTTTTGCCAGATGGCCTGGCCTGGGAGATTGTTGACTTTTTCCGTGCCCGAAAACTCTACGCCATGCTCAGAATCAAAAAGTGTATTTCGGTCCATCGCCGAGCCCCATTTTCTTGTTATGTTTCGTCCTGACCAGCAGGCACGCAACTCTCCCTCCAGATCACCATCTGGGCCCCGTAAATACTCCGTGCAGGGAGAGTTATTAGCTGGTATCCCCAAACTAACTTCGCGCTGTTTTTCTGACAAGTGTATCTTTTTTTTGACAGCGGGAATTGGCCAGTTGACTCTTGGCTTAGGCAACCAAAATTGCATCAAAATCAGCCGCTTAGATTGTGCAATTTTTTTGTGAGTGAGTCATTCAGTGCAATTGTTCGCTTATGTTCTGTCAACACCACTCATGGGAATTTGGCTGTGAAATTCGAGAATTTGTTAGCGATAAAATATTGTACGTAATTCAGGCGACGCATTCTTGCAGACCTGCCTCGCCGGAATGCGCAAAAATGCAAAAACTGCGACCTAAGAGGCATTCCCATTAAAACACATCCGGGGTGCGTTCGCGAGTCTCCGGATCCTGAATTCGAGGTAAGAAAAAGCCCGCCAGGCGTGAGCCGGGCGGGCCTTGATTTTTTTCGTCGAACTTGAAACCGGGAAGGCTTCAGGCCATTGCGTTGACGCGGGCCGAGAGGCGCGAGACTTTGCGGGATGACGTATTCTTGTGCATGACGCCCTTGGTGACAGCGCGCATCAGCTCGGGCTGTGCAACGCGCAGGGCGTCCTGTGCAGCGGACTTATCGCCTGCTTCGATGGCTTCCTCGACTTTGCGGACATAAGTGCGCACACGCGAGCGGCGCGCCTTGTTGACCTCGGTGCGAGCCGCAATCTTGCGGACCATCTTCTTGGCGGAACGGGTATTGGCCATATCAAACTCCTGAAGCCGGAGGGAGACCTCCCTCAAGCTGAAGGCGGGGGCATACATAAACGGTGTGAACGCGTCAACTGGGGGGCTGACAGAAAACTGCTCCTGTAGGGGGCTGCTACTCGGTTTCCGGCGGTTCCTCAGTCTCGGCGGCCATTGCGCTCAGCCGATCTGTCAGCGCCTGATTGCCTTTGAGCCCCAGTTCCTTCGCCGAGAATACAACAAGGCCGCCGGATTTGCTGAGCATTGAGACAATGTTCTGACGGGTCTGCATCTCCATGAGGCTCAGAAGGGCGGAGATTTGTTCAGGACTGCGATCACGGAACTGATCGAGCAGCTTGTCGAGTTCAGTACCGAGGAACTGCATGGCGCCGGGCGTCTCGACGTTGCGAGAAACCGTGTCCCCGAGCGGAGCGGCCTGCGCCAGCGCTACGCGCTGGGGAGGCACTGTCGTATCGCCGCCAGTGCCCTCGGTCAGGCTTGCGCCACTATCCGGCGTCATTGCGCCGGGGGACACCACGACTTCTGTGGGGAGTGTCGACCCATCGCGATAGCTGAACCTAGCTTCGAATACGCTGACACCCAGGGGTACGCCCAAGTCTCCCGTGCCGGATTCCATGCCGGCCAGTTCTTCGGTCACTTCACGTTCAATCTCGTGGTGGCTTTCGCGCAATTGTTCATCCTTGCGCCGACCGATCGCACCGGAAAATGCCGAGCGGATGCGCCGTTCGAACTGATCGCCGAAATCGCCCAGACGGGCGAGATCCGTCACGCGGTCCCTATTCACGCAAAAACTCACCGATGGAGTCACCGTCACGAGATGCCCGTCATTCGTCACCGCCGTGAAAGGGAAGGGCGTGGTCGTGTGGATACGCAGGGAGATAGCGCCCGCATCTGTCACCAGATGGTCATGCGCGAGCGAATTGAACCGCGGATCGTAAACGGGAAAGCGCAGGTGCTGGCGGTGCTGGAACTGAACGATGCGCGGATCGTCGACCTTGACCTTCATGTCTGCCGTGAGGGCATGGATGCGCCCGTCTGGCCCGCGAACCAGGTAAGTGTCGTCATCCGCAGGCATTAGGAATGGGCCGCGTGCGTTGTACGCCAAGGCGGCGACGGTGCCGCCGATCACGAGCAACGCCACAAGCACACTGATAATCAGGCTCGTTGATACTGCGCCTACCTCTGCCATGAGCTACACCCTGCTGCAAAGCCGCCCCATCCCCTGAGTGGGCCAAGGGTAACAACACTTTCGCGCAAAGAGAATAGCGGCCCTGCTCAGGCAGCTGCGAGCAGCCTAGCGGTCCTTGAAGTGAGCCGAGCGTTTCTCGACATAGGCGGACATGCCTTCCTTCTGGTCCTCAGTCGCAAACAGCGACTGGAACAGGCGCCGTTCGAAGCGGATACCTTGTGACATCGGGGTTTCATAGGCAGCGTTGATGGCCTCTTTCGTCATCATGGCTGCCGCACGGGGCATCGCGGCAATCGTACGTGCCATCTCGCGCACGACGTCCATCAGGTCGTCTGCGGGCACGACCCGTGCAACCAGGCCGCAACGCTCAGCCTCTGCTGCTTCCATCATCCGTCCGGTCAGGCAGAGTTCCATGGCTTTGGACTTTCCGACAAAACGTGCAAGCCGCTGCGTTCCGCCAGCCCCCGGCATCACGCCGAGGCGAATTTCGGGTTGGCCGAAACGGGCGGAGTCAGCTGCAATGACGATGTCGCACATCATGGCCAGTTCGCAGCCGCCACCGACGGCGTAGCCGCTGACGGCGGCGATCAATGGCTTGCGGGCGCTCGATGCGCGCTCCCAATTGCGGGTGATCAGGTCTTCATAATAGGCGGCAGGATAATCCTGATCCATGATTTCGCGTACGTCTGCGCCGCCGGAAAAGGCCTTACGCGAGCCGGTCAGGACGATGCAGCCGATATCCTTGTCGGCTTCGAAGCGGTCGATGGCATGCGTCAGTTCCGACATCATCTCGTCGTTGAGGGCGTTGAGCTGGTCGGGCCGGTTCAGCGTGATAACGGCGACGCCGGTTTCAGGATCAGACTCTGTCAGCAGTGTATTGTACGACATGGGGCGACGTGTCCTTCTTGCGACCGGTTTCCCGGCCATTGGCGCTGGCGTTCTGGTCGCAGCTGCCGGATTGGTTGATTTTTTGGGGGCTGCGCATGGTCGGATCTTCGGTTCCGACGAAGTTGAGGCGGTTAACGGCTCTCGAGTTGCGACCGCGATCAGGAGCGGACGCGGGCGCTATAGCCTGAAAAAAGGAGGCTTGTCACCCTTTTGCCTCATTTGTCGATGTTGAACGTCAATCCGGCATGTGACTGAAGGCGGCCAACCAGAGTGAGGCCCATGGCAGCGGCAGGCGTGTAAATGCCGCCGCCGACGTCGGTGCAATCCTTGACCAGACAGATTGCAGCTTCGGAGATAATCTTCGATGTCGACCCATAGCCCGGATCCTTGTCGCCCGTGACGGTGGCCCTGATACGATCGCCGTTTTTGGTGATGCCGAGCAGGGCGAAATCATACAGACCGGCCTCGCGCTCTTCTTTCGAAGGGCCTTCGCCGGGTTTCGGGCCGCCTTCGCGGCCCATCGTGTTGCTCTTGGCGACTATCTCGGCCGCTGCCTTGCCCGCCTCGCCGGGGCCCGTCAGCATCATTTCGTCATAAACAAAGTCGCTGCCATAGGGGTGGCCCATGATCGCGTTGGAACGATGGATGTTCTTGGTATTGATCGGCGCCATGATGAACGGCGCGACCCAGGATCCGAAATCCTCGTCCTCATGGACGGACACGCCGTGTGGCTGTTCCGGCCCTTCAAAACCGCCGGTCAGCGAGAAGGGATTGCGCAATACGGCCATGACGGCCGGGTCGCGCATGGCCCGGGCCATTGTTTCGCGGCCCGAGGCTGCGGTGCCGCCGGAGAAGGTGCCCTTCATCTTGCGCATGCGCCCCTTCACGCGCACGGCGGGAGTGCCGAACTCGCGCATTGCCTCATTCTGGAGGAACAGGACGCCGAGATCGAAAGGAATGGAGTCAAAGCCGCAAGAGAACACGATGCGCGCGCCGCTCTTGCGGGCTGTGTCTTCGTAGGCTGCGATCATGTCATGCATCCATGCGACTTCGCCGGAGAGATCGACATAGTCGGTGCCATTGGTGGCGCAGGCCTCGACGAGGGGCGTGCCGTAGAGCTGGTAGGGGCCGACGGTCGTCAAGATGCAGCGGGCAGACTTGACCATTGCGTCCAGCGACGCCGGGTCGGACGCGTCGGCGACGATCAGATCGACCGATTTCGGGATGCCCATCTCGTCGCGCACGGCCTTGAGTTTGTCGAGCGACCGTCCGGCCATGGCCCAGCTCACATCCTTGCCGACGCCATAGGTGGCATTCATGTACTCGGCGACCAGGCGCCCGGTGAATCCGGTGGCCCCATAGATAACGACATCATAGTTTGCAGACGAGTTCATGGGGCGGCCTCCAGCGCATTCAGGCATCAGACTTGCCTTACTCGTGCGGCCGCCGCAACCGCCATGCCCGTCTTTTGCAAATGTCGCACCTGCCAACGGGCAGGAAACCGCCTATATCGCATGAATGACCGATCTGCCCGACGAGCCCGATCCGGAACGCAACCGATTGAGCGGGCGACTCGCGCGCACGGCGAAAGTGGGCGCAAACCTGTCCGGCGCCGGTATCAGCTTTGCGGCCAATACCCTGTTCGGTGGGAACCAGGGCGATGAGCGGATCGCCAGGGCGCTGGCCGCCGCTCTGGGGCGGTCCAAGGGGCCGTTGATGAAAGTCGCCCAGATGGTGTCAACCATCCCGGACTTCCTGCCGCCTGAATATGCCACTGAGCTTGGCCAGCTCCAGGCTCAGGCGCCCGCGATGGGCTGGCCTTTCGTCAAGCGCCGGATGCGCGCCGAACTCGGCCCGGACTGGCTGTCCAAATTCGATGACTTCCAGAAGGAGGCATCCCACGCGGCATCGTTGGGGCAGGTGCATGATGCACGCTTGCACGACGGGCGTCGGGTCGCCTGCAAGCTGCAATATCCCGACATGTCGAGCGCCGTGGAGTCCGATGTCGGCCAATTGAAGGCGATGCTCGGCCTGTTCAAGCGTATGGATGGGTCGATCGACCTGACCGAGCTGGTTGGTGAAGTGACCGATCGTCTCCGCGAGGAACTCGATTACGGGCGCGAGGCGAAACATATGGCGCTCTACGCAGGGATGCTCGCTGGCAAGGAATTCGTCCAGGTGCCGGAGCCTGTGCCAGAGCTGTCGACCGATCGCCTCCTGACCATGACCTGGCTCGACGGCGAACGCCTTGATGCGTTCGAGGACGCAGCGCAGGAGACCCGCAACCATATCGCCGAGATGCTGTTCTGGACCTGGTGGGGGCCATTCAACGGCCATGCCGTGATCCATGGCGACCCCCATCTCGGCAACTACCAGGTTACCGGTGGGGGCACGGGCATCAACTTGCTCGATTTCGGCTGCATCCGCGTCTTCCCGCCGACATTCGTGGAAGGCGTGGTTGATCTCTACCGCGCCATGCTGCGTGACGATTTCGATGCGGCCTATGCCGCCTATGAGAAATGGGGCTTCCAGAACCTGTCACGCGAACTGGTCGAAGTGCTCAATATCTGGGCGCGCTTCATCTATGGCCCGCTGCTCGACGACCGGGTGCGCAGTGTCGCCGATGGCGTGTCGGCCGGCGAGTATGGGCGCAAGGAAGCGTTCCAGGTGCGCAAGCTGCTCAAGGAGAAAGGCCCGGTGAAGATCCCCCGCGAATTCGTGTTCATGGACAGGGCCGCGATTGGCCTCGGCGCCGCCTACCTGCGCCTGAAGGCGGAAGTGAACTATCACCGCCTCTTCGAAGACAGCCTTGAAGGGTTTGACGTCAAGGCTGTGGCAATGCGCCAGGCCGACGCGCTGAAAGCGGCCGGCCTGGCCTGAGACCTAGCGCATCTTGAAGCGGATCGGGATCGATTTGGGGCCCGAGACGAAGTTCGCCTGCACGCGGGTCGGCGTGCCGTTCAGTTCCACGGACTCAAGGCGCGGCAGCAGCTCTTCCCAAAGGAGGCGCATTTCCATGCGGGCGAGATGCTGGCCGAGGCAGACATGCGCACCATAGCCGAAGGCGACGTGCTTGTTGGGGGAGCGGTCAACCTTGAACGTGTAGGGATCGTCGAAGACATCTTCGTCGCGGTTGCCGGACGGATAGGCGAGGAACAGCCAGTCGAACTTCTTGATCTTCTTGCCGGCGACTTCCGTGTCGGCGGTGGCGGTGCGCATGAAGTGCTTCACCGGCGTCTCCCACCGGATCGATTCCTCGACCATGGAGGGGATCAGCGACAGGTCGTCCTTCACTTTCCGGAACTGGTCCGGATTCTCCGCCAGCGCCCAGAGCGCGCCGCCTGTTGTGTTGGACGTGGTATCGTGGCCAGCCGTGGCGGCGATGATGTAATAGCTCATCGCTTCGAGATGGCCGAGCGGCTGGTCGTAGACCGCGCCGTTCGCGATGACACTGGCAAGGTCTTCGCGCGGGTTCTTCCGGCGGTCTTCGGTCATCGCCACGAAGTATTCAAAAAAATCGGCGACCGTGGCCTGTATATTGGCAAGGCCGGCATCCGTACTCTCGACCTCGGCGCCTGACCGGTTCACTTCCGGGTCCTGTGCGCCGAACAATTCCTGCGTCAGCTTCAGCATACGCGGTTCGTCGATCTCCGGCACGCCCAGCACTTCCATGATCACATGCAGCGGATAAAGGAATGCGACATCGCGGGCGAAGTCGCACTCGGTGCCCTTGGCGGCCATCTTGTCGATAAAGCCGCGGGCGATGTCTCGAATGCGATCTTCCAGTTTGCGGAGGTTCTGCGGCATGAACCAAGCCTGCGTCAGGCGGCGATACTGCATATGGTCAGGGTTATCCATCTGCACCAAGGAACGCAGGAGATTAGGCGATCCGCCCATCATGGCGCGCACCTTCTGGTCGGCCTCGATCGTCGTCAGTGTCGCTGACCGGTCTTCATTATGGAACAGGTCGTTCTGGCGTTCGATATTGAGAATGTCGGCGTGGCGGGAGACCACCCAGAAGGGATCGAAGCCCTCGATTTCGGCGACATCAAGCGGGGCATTCTTGCGCAGCCAGGCAAATGCCTCGTGCGACCTGTCCCAGTCGGCATAGGCTTTGGGATCAACAACGGCTTCGGCGATATGGGCGGGTATGGTCATGGAGTCCTCCGGATATGGGAGCGGCTGGCGGCCCCCTCTGCAAATCCACCTATCATATACTTGCTATACAACCAACAAATATGTTAGGCGAAGCCATGTCCGAGACGAAAACCGCCATCTGCCCAAGTGCCACTCCAAGCTCCGGTCGCCTGACCCAGGCGGAACGGCGCGACAGGTCCGAGCGGGAGTTGCTTGAGGCGACCATGCGGGTGGTGTCCGAACAGGGCGTCTCGGCTGCAACGTTCGAAACCATCGCGAAAGAGGCTGGCTTTTCGCGCGGCCTCGTTACCCAGCGCTTCGGTTCCAAGGACGGCCTGATCCGTGCGCTGATCGCCTACCTGCACGGCTGGCAGGACGAGGCGCTCGACCGCGATCATGTCGATGATATGGATGGCTTGTCCGCTCTATGTGCCTTTGTCAGCCTGCACTGCCAGTCGCTTGAAGGGCATGAAGAGGCCCGGGCCTATTTCATGCTGCTCGCCGCTTCGGTCGCCGACCAGATCGATACGCGCGAGGCGTTTGCGGAATCCCATGAGATCGAGCGTGTGCTGATCCGCAGTATCATAGAGCGTGGGCAGGCAGCTGGCGATATCCGCGCCGACGCTGATGCAGACGGGATTGGCCTGATGACGGGCTGCGCCCTGATGGGCCTGCGCATGCAAAGCCTTATCGATCCGGATACGCAGATCGCACCTATTCGGGATGCGCTGATTCAGTCACTCCGCGCGCGCCTGGCGCCGGTTTGAGAAGGAATGGGGGAAGGCATGAGCGAGGCGTTTAAAGTATGGCAGTGCCGCACATGCGGTTACATCTATGAGGAGGCAGAAGGCGATCCGAATGAGGGGCTCGCGCCCGGTACGCGCTGGGCGGACATACCTGATGACTGGATTTGCCCATTGTGCGGAACCCCCAAGTCGGATTTCGACATGATCGAGCTCTAGGCACCGGGAAGAGATTCCGTGCGCAGGGGCTGGCCTTGTGGCACCAGCGGCGCTAATCGGCTGGACATGACCGATGATTTTACCAGAAGCCAAACGTTCGACATTCCTGCCGGCTATGTGCACCTGCCATGGCACCGGGGGTTTGGCCGCCAAGTGGGGCCGCTGTTCGAGAAACGCGACGCGACCGGCCTGACCCGTGCCTTCAAGGTCGAGGAGCACCATACCAATGGCATGATGAACGCGCATGGCGGCATGTTGATGACGTTTGCCGACATGGCCTGGGGCGGCGCTGTGGAAAAGAATGAAGACACCTGGTGGGTCACGATCCGCCTCATGTGTGATTTCCTGTCCGGCGCGACCCTTGGCAGCTTCGTCGAAGGCAATGGCAAGGTTATCGGCGTAGCCGACGATGTGGTGACCGTTGAAGGCCGTATATGGACGGGTGACAAGCTGCTGATGCGTGGCACTGGCATCTTCAAGCTGATCCCGCGCCGCGAAGGCATGCCCGGCCGGGGCCAGCCCTGATCGGCCTTGCCCCGTCTCCCCCTGTCCGCTAGTGCGGGCGCCGGAACTCACAAAGGCCCATACCCATGTCTGATGCCCCCCTTACCGGCAAGGATCTCGCTCGCAAGCCGCGCGGCTTTCCCGACAGGCGCGAGGGGCTGATCCATGCGCAGGCCCAGCTCGTGGAAACGGTCACCGCCGTCTATCGCCAGTGGGGCTTTGAAGCGCTGGAAACAGGGGCCTTCGAATATGCCGATGCGCTGGGCAAATTCCTGCCCGATGATGACCGCCCGAATGCAGGTGTCTTTTCGCTTCAGGACGATGACGAGCAATGGCTGGCCCTGCGCTATGACCTCACGGCGCCGCTTGCGCGGTTTGTCGCCGAGGCAGGCCAGACGCTTGGGCGTCCCTTCCGGCGCTATGCGGCTGGCCCTGTCTGGCGCAACGAGAAGCCCGGCCCCGGCCGCTTCCGCGAGTTCTGGCAGTGCGATGCTGACACGATAGGCGCGCCCGGCTTTCATGCCGACGCCGAGATGATTGCGATGGGGGCCGAAGCCCTGCGCGCGGTTGGCATGGAGACCGGCGAATTCGTGATCCGCGTGAATACGCGTCGCTTGCTGAACGGCGTGCTCGACAGCGTGGGAGCGGCTTCTGCCGGCACACGCCTCGCGATCCTGCGCGCACTCGACAAGCTCGACCGTCTGGGTTCGGGCGGCGTTGCCGACTTGCTCGGCAAGGGCCGTCTCGATGAGAGCGGGGACTTCACTAAGGGCGCTGGGCTCGGCGAGGTGGAAGTCAAAGCCGTGCTGGCCTTTGCCGAAGCCGGCGCGAAGACGCGGGCAGAAACATTGGCCAATCTTTCGAAAGCAGCGGGCAATAGCGAAGAAGGCAAAGCGGGACTAGCTGAACTCGAAGCCATTGCCGTTGCGCTGGAAGCACTGGGTGCGCCGGAAGGCGATGTGGTTATCGATCCGTCCGTCGTGCGTGGCCTGGAATACTATACCGGCCCTGTTTATGAGGCCGAACTCCTGCGCGAAGTCGTGGGTGAGGATGGCAAGACTTACCGCATCGGATCGATTGGCGGTGGCGGGCGTTATGATGACCTGGTTGCCCGTTTTACCGGTGAGACCGTTCCGGCAACCGGCTTTTCCATCGGCATCTCGCGCCTCGCTTCGGCGCTCGCCATCATGGGTGAAACGACAAAGCTGGACGGTCCGGTTGTGGTACTGAACCTCGACAAGGAAAACCCGTCCGTGGCGCTTGAGATTGCCGCCGAACTTCGCCGCGCCGGCCTTCGGGCCGAGGCCTATATGGGCCCTTCAGGCATGCGCCCGCAAATGAAGTATGCCGACCGTCGCGGCGCGCCAGCCGTGGTCATGGTGGGCGGCGATGAACTCGCCAAGGGTACGGTCACGATCAAGGATCTCGAAATGGGTGCCCTGAAGGCCAAGGCGATCCAGTCGAACGAGGAATATCGCGAAGCGCGGCCCGGCCAGATCGAAGTGCCGCGTGCCGAACTGGTTGCTGCGGTCCGCAACATCGTTGAGGCGCAGGGATGACGCCGGAGCAGGTTGTCGAAGCGGCGAGCGCAGTCTTTGCGCGCACGGGCGCGCAGCCGGTCGACCCCGCTTATGTTCTTGCGTCCGACATTCCGCTAGAATTGTCCGGCGAAGCCGTGCGCGCACGCCTCTGTGTCTTCACCGATCATCGCGGCAATGAAATGGTGATGCGCCCGGACCTTACCTTGCCGGTTGCAGGGCTGGAAGCCGAGCGCCTCGCGTTGGGCTGGAATGGACCACAAGCCTATACGTATGCGGCGCGGGCCTTCCGCCTGCCGGCATCGCCCGACGATCCGATGGAATTCACGCAAGTGGGTTTCGAACGTTTCGGACGCCCGTCGACGCCTGAGGAGGATGCGGACGCATTCGCGCTTGTGCAGTCAGCTGTCGCGGCTTGCGACATCAATGACTGGCGGATGATCATGGGCGACCTTGCCGTCTTCCCAGCCTTTGTTGATGCGCTGGGACTGGCACGGGTGACGTCGGACCTGCTGAAGCGGGCCTTCCGCCAGGATGGCGGCGTGGCTGAGCTGTTGGCGGGTGCGCCATCGGCACCGGAAGTCGACCTGGCCCACCGCTTGTCGGGCGCCGCGCCGGAAGCAGCCGAAACGATGTTTCTTGATGCGCTCCGTGACCGGTCCATCCCGATGATCGGCACACGTTCTGTGGGTGAGATCATTGACGGCCTGAAGGCCAAGGCTGCTGCTGCCGATGCTGGCGGGGTGCCTGAAGACGCCCGCCGGGCGATTGTTGCGCTGGCCAGTGTGAACTGTGCCGCGCCAGATACGGCAGCCGCGCTTTCGGGCATCGCGCGAGAACACGGCCTTGCGGCGGTTGATCCTGTCATTGAGCGCCTTGCGCGCCGGGTGGACGCGATCATCGCAGCGGTGCCGCGCATTGGCGAGGCTGGCAGGTTTCGGTCAGGCTTTGGCCGGCGGTTCACCTATTATGATGGATTCGTGTTCGAGATGTTCGCGGGCGCGCTCAGCGAGCGACAACCGATCGCCTCTGGCGGGCGCTATGACGGGCTGATTGCGGGCCTGTCGGGTGCGCGGGCGAAAGCCTCGGGCATCGGCGGCGTTGTCCGGCCCGACCGTGTTGTCCGTGCGCGGGAGAGTGTGTCATGAGCAAACTGTCCTTTGCCATTCCGTCCAAGGGCCGCCTCAAGGACCAGACCGAACAATGGCTTTCGGAACTCGGATTCCCTGTCAGCCAGATTGGCGGCGAGCGTGGCTACCAGGCCGAAATCTCGGGTCTGGGTGATGTTGAAATGCGTCTCCTGTCCGCCCGCGAGATTGCGCAGGGGCTGATTGAGGGCAGCCTGCATGCGGGCGTGACGGGCGAAGACCTGTTGCACGATCTGGCGCCGGAAGGTGCGGGTGACTTCCGGGTTGTCCGTCAGCTTGGGTTTGGCGGCGCTGATGTGATCGTCGCCGTGCCGCAGGCCTGGCTTGACGTTGATACGATGGCCGACCTTGAAGCAGCCGGGGCAGCCTTCCGGAAGTTGCACCACCGTCGCCTAAGGGTTGCGACAAAGTACATGCGCCTGACCCGGAGGTTCTTTGCCGCGAAATCGGTCGGAGAATATCGCCTGGTCGAGAGCGCCGGGGCGACGGAGGCGGCTCCGGCGACCGGGGCGGCCGATGTTATTGTGGATATCACGTCGACGGGTGCTACCCTGCGTGCAAACGGCTTGAAGATCCTGGATGACGGTGTCATTCTCAAGAGCGAAGCGTCGTTCGCATTGTCGCCGACAGCAGACTGGAGCGAGGCGGCGCGGGCATCGTGCTCACACCTTCTGGAACGCCTCGAGCCGAGTTCAACCCCCAATGCTAAAAATTTGTTGAACACATTCTTGACACAACTGTGAAACTGGTGACCTATGAACAGGCAAGTTTCTGGGAGGAAACGCTGCAAACGGTGGAGAGGCGCGAGACCCGGTTTCAGGTCTTGCGCCTCTTTCCGTTTCGGAGGTGTGTTCAAGTTGTGAAGTCCGCCGCGTGCCAGGGGAAACACAAGGCGCAGATGAGAGCCAAGACGAACCGAAACAACGGCTCAGGTGAGGTAGGGGGCGTTTTGGACATTGTGTCCGGACCGCCTCGGCTTCCCGATTAACAATATGGGGTTATCGATAATCGTCAAGCATTATTATCGTTTTTCAATTAATCTTTTGTAATTGAGATGAGTGTGCCGCCATCTCCGCCTTTCGGAACGATGCGGAATATCCGTATGGTGCCATCCGGCGGGGCGGTTTGGCTAATGCCTTTCGCCCGCGCAGCACGCTCCAGAACAGCCGGTTCTGCCTGGTTGTTTCGAAGGGCCGTCCGTACGGATGATCGCTTCTGCAGGTCGGGCATCGAATCTGTTTCTGCGACCGGCGCTATCAGCATTTCGCTCACCCTCTGGTGGCCATCCGGACGGGGCTGGACGATTCGTTTGCGGAGGACTGGCTGGCCAGCACAGGTTGCAGACGGCTCGTCAAGCATATCGATCACGCGCCGACCGTGCCCCTGCGCGGCCTGAACGTGAGCAGGCGCTGATGCGAGAATCACGACGAAATCCACGATGCTGACTTTGAGCATGGCGCCCGCTTGATCACTCCAGCTGCCCGCGCGGTTTTATGTTCACAAAGTTACCGCTGTGTGAGGGGAGCTGAGCCTGGACTCCTATTTGGAGACAGGTACGGTCTCGACCACGCTGCCACTGTCCACGCCGATCCGGTTGACGAGAGGCTCAAGGACCAGCCGGTCGCCTTCGCGCATGACGGGATCGATATGGCCGGTCTGGCCATGGACACTCATGTCCTGAACGGCCTCTGGCGGCGAGATGGCCGATTCACCTGTCAGGATGGTGCCCTCCGCGCCCAAAACAACCACTTGTGCGTCGCCTGGATCGGCGCGCTGGTCTGGCTCGGCGTTGGAGAGCTGAGCGAAGGCCGGCAGGGCGAGCAGACTGGATAGCGCGGCAATCAGGGCGGGTTTCATCATAGGTTGCCTCCGGCTTTTGTGTTTCCTGTGGTTGAAATCCTATCCCGGCGGCATGTCATTGTCACGCTAACTAGCTCATGATCAGCGGTGCATGAGTTGACTTCAGGTCAGCGTCTCGCCAAGCGTACGCGCCAACACGCAGACTTGCGAACCGCAGGGAGAATTCATGACCGATCCACGCCAGCACATCATGCCTGTCTACCGCCCGCCGGAAGAGGTGTTTGTCGAAGGGAAGGGCCCGTACCTCTTCACCGAGGACGGCACCCGTTATCTCGACTTCATCGCCGGCATCGCGGTGACGGCGCTCGGCCACGCCCATCCGGCGATGGTGGATGCCTTGCGCGACCAGGCTGGCAAGCTGTGGCACACGTCGAACATGTTCCGCGTGCCTGCCGCCGAGCAGCTGGCCGACAAGATTTGCCGCGACACGTTTGCCGACCGCGTCTTCTTCACGAATTCCGGCACGGAAGCCGTGGAATGTGCGATCAAGAGCGCGCGCAAGTATCATTGGGCCAATGGCCGCGAAGAGCGGATCGACATCATCACGTTCACGGGGGCCTTCCATGGCCGTTCGCTGGGCGCGATCAATGCCGGTGGCAACCCGAAATACCTTGAAGGATTCGGCCCGCCGCTGCCCGGTTTCGTCCACCTCGAATGGGGTGACATGGACGCACTCGAAGAGGCGGCTGCCCGGCCGACGGCTGCGGCCATCTTCATCGAGCCCGTGCAGGGCGAAGGCGGTGTGCGCGCCTTGCCGGACGAGCAGCTGAAGCGGATGCGGGAAATATGCGACGAACGCGGCCTCGTGCTGATCTTCGACGAAGTCCAGTGCGGCATGGGCCGGACCGGTAAACTGTTCGCGCACGACTGGGTGGAGGGCGCCGAACCTGACATCCTGTGCGCCGCGAAAGGCATCGGCGGCGGCTTCCCGTTCGGCGCCTGCCTGACGACCGAAGCCTGCGGCGAGCATATGCAGCCCGGCAGCCATGGATCGACCTATGGCGGTAACCCGCTCGCCATGGCCGTTGGCAACGTGGTCTGGGACACGATCGCGAATGAGGATTTCCTCGCCGAGGTGCGCCGCGTGTCGGGCACGCTGGCGCAGGGTCTGAAGAGCCTTGCCGACAGTCACCCGGACAAGGTGGAAGGCGTCACGGGCAAGGGACTCCTCACCGGCCTCAAGATGAAGGCAGAGCCGAAGTCGCTCCAGGGCCTCTGCCGCGACAAGAACCTGCTGGTGGGTGTTGCCGGTGCGAATGTGCTGCGCATGGCGCCGCCGCTCATCATCACGGACGAGCATGTGCGCGAAGCGACCAGCATCATGGACGCGGCATTGTCGGAGTGGGAGCCAGCCTAGGCCGCTATGGAACTGCTCCGCGTAGCCTGTGTGCAGATGCGATCCGGCACCGAGGTGGCGCCGAACATAGCATCTGCCATAGCGCGCGTGCGGCAGGCCGAGGATGCCGGCGCCACGTTCATCGCCACGCCGGAGATGACGAACCTTCTCGATATTCGTCCGGGCATGGCGCGGCCGAAGATTGTTGCGCAGGATGAGGACGCGACGCTGGCGGCGTTCCGCGCGCTGGCGGACGAACTGGGCGTCTGGCTCCTGCTCGGCTCGATAGCCGTTGCCCTTGAGGACGAGGACCGATTTGCCAATCGCTCTTTCCTGATCCAGCCGGATGGAAAGGTCGCCGCGCAGTACGACAAGATCCACATGTTCGATGTCGAGGTTGGCGACGGTCAGACCTATCGCGAATCTCGCGCGTATCGGCCCGGCGATTCCGCGCGGCTCGTTTCGACCGCTTTCGGCCAGATCGGCATGACCATATGCTACGATGTTCGCTTTCCGGGGCTTTACCGAACGCTGGCCCAAGCAGGCGCGCAAATCCTGACTGTGCCCGCTGCGTTCACGCGCGTGACAGGTGAGGCGCACTGGCATGTGATGCTGCGCGCGCGGGCCATTGAGACAGGTTGTTTCGTGATCGCCCCCGCGCAGGGCGGCAAGCATGAGGACGGCCGCGAGACCTATGGCCACTCGCTGATCATCTCGCCCTGGGGTGAAATCCTCGCGGAAGCAGATGGCGACACACCGGGAGTCATCTGGACCGACCTTGACCTCACTCAGGTCGCGAAAGCACGGGCGCGGATTCCGTCGCTCCGCAACGATCAAGTGTTCAATCTCGACCTGCAATAGTGACACCTCAGCTGCATTTGCGTGGGCGTTTTGAGGCGTAACTTTGCTTGCATCCCGCTTTAATTTGTCGTCACGATTGTTTGGGTTCAAAGTCGGGAACGAGAAATTTCAGCGGGGAAATTATGGAGCGCGTTGATGACTTTGAGGCGGCGACACGGCTTGACCGTTTCGATGACCAGCGTTGGTCTGTAAATCTTCGTCCCGACTGGGGGTTGTGGAGCCCGGCGGGCGGGTTCATTTCTGCGTTGGCCTTGCGCGCAGCAGGAGAGGCAGCCGCGCTTCCGCGTCCTGCAAGCATGACCTGCCATTTTCTCCGCATGGGCAAGTATGGAACCGCCGAACTGCGCATCGATACTGTGAAGTCGGGGCGGCGCAGCGAACTCCTGAGGGTCGACCTGATGCAGGACGACAATCCCATTTTGATGTGCCACGTGTGGACTGTTCTCAATGAGTCGCCAGGGCTTCAGCATGATGCATCACGCCTTGAGAACATACCGCAACTTGAGTCGCTCAAGAGCCATGAAGAGCTGTACCCGGACAATCCGGCTCATCCATTCTTTCATCGTATCGAACAGCGCCCGATCAAGGGCATGCCGGAGGCGGGAGATTCGCCGCGCGACCCGGAGCTCACGGGGCTTTACCGTTTCCGGCCAAGGGCTAAGGCGGAGAACACGTTCGTTGATGCGGCGCGGGCCATGCTCCTGCTGGATTCCTATGGCTGGCTGGCGCAATACCCCGCACATCCGGACGATGACCCGTCGCCGTGGATCGCCCCGAACATGGACTACCACTATCGCTTTCACCGCCCGACCACCGAAGCTGAATGGCTACATATGCGAACTCGCGCAGGGATTGCCGAGGGCGGGCTCATGTCGACCGATGGCGAGATTCACGATCTGGACGGCCGGTTGCTGGTCAGCGGAACTTCGCAGTTGATGTGCTTGCCGAGGCCGGGTGCCTAGCGCCCCAGGCGCCTGCGGAATTCCTCGTAGCCGAAATCGGTGAGCGGTTCGACCACGCCGTCTTCCCAGCGCACAGCGAGATTGGCGAGCGGCGTGCCGTTGAACGTGTTCGTCTTGACGAAGCTGTAGTGCATCTGGTCGGTGAAGATCAGCTGCTGGCCGGGCACGAGTGGTTCGGGGAAGGAATAGTCGCCGATCACGTCGCCCGTCATGCAGGTCTTGCCGCCGAGGCGGTACGTGTGGGCGAGTTCGCCCGCCTCGCCTGCGCCGATAATGTCGGGCCGGTATGGAACTTCGAGGACGTCCGGCATATGCGTCGAGGCCGAGGCGTCGAGGATGGCGAGATCCATCTCGTTGCGGTGGAGCGCGAGGACTGTGGCATAGAGCTCGCCCGTGTTGACGACGAGTCCCGCACCTGGCTCCAGCACGACCTCGACGCCGAACTTCGCCCTGAACGCCTTGATGGCTGCGATAAGGGCATCGACGTCATAGCCCGGCTTGTTGAGGAAATGCCCGCCGCCGAAATTCACGGCTGAGACTTGCTCGATATACTTCCCGAAATTCTCGGCGACGAATTCGATCAGGCCGACCGAGCCTTCGTGGAGGCTCTCGCACAGGGCGTGCACGTGGAAGATGTCGACGACGGACCAGTCGACACTGTCCAGCATGCCCGGCACTTCGCCGAAGCGGCTGCCGGGGGCGGTCGGATTGTAGAGGTCGCCGCCCAGCGTCGCGTTGGAATAGCCGGGATTCACCCGCAGGCCGACCTTGCAGCCTGCGCCGCGCGCAATCGCACCGAAGCGGGCGAGTTGTTCGGCGGAATTGAAATAGATGTGCTGGGCGACCTTGGTCAGGCGCTCCACTTCGTCTTGCGTGTAGGCGGGCGAATAGACGTGCACTTCCTTGCCGAATTCCTCATGGCCCATGATGGCTTCATGCTCACCGCTGGCGGTCGTGCCATCGAGATAGTCACGCATCATCGGGAACACGGCCGGCATGGCGAACGCCTTGGTGGCGAGCAGCACCTTGCAACCCGCTGCCTCGCGTACCCGCTGGGCCGTCTCCAGGTTTGTCCGGAGACGGGCAACGTCGAGAATGAAGACAGGCGATGAAACGCCCTCGGGAAGTTCGCTGGGCATCAGGTTCTAACAGCGAACAGTTCGTCTTGCTCGCCCGGCTTTAGGTCCACAATCGTCGTCGGCAGGCCGCGTTTGGCGACGTCGTCGAGGAAGGGCTTGGCCGGGAACTGTTCGACGTTGAATACGCCCTTGCCGCTCCAGATGCCGTCGAAGAACATTTTCGCGCCGGACACAGGCGGCACGCCGGTCGTGTAGGAGACGGCTTGCGCGGAGACTTCCCGGTTGGTCTCGGCATGGTCGGAGACGTTGTAGAGCATCTTCGTCATCGGCTTGCCATCCTTCTTGCCACGGATGATCACGCCGATGCTGGTCTTGCCGGTATAGCCTTCAGCAAGGGACGATGGCACGGGCAACAGGTCCTTGAGGAATTCCATCGGCACGATGTCCATGCCCTTGTGCTTGATCGGTTTGAGCCCGATCAGGCCGATGGATTTGAATACTTCCAGGTGCTTGATGTATTCGGGGCCGAACGTCATCCAGAAGCGGATCTGTTTCAGGCCCTTGATGTTCTTGACCAGGCTTTCCTCTTCCTCGTGATAGATCAGGTAGGACGCACGTGGGCCGACTTCGGGATAGTCGATGTCGCACCGAATCGAGAGCGCGGGGATTTCGATCCACTTGCCGTCTTTCCAGTATTTCCCGTCCTGCGTCACTTCGCGGATGTTGATTTCCGGGTTGAAGTTGGTCGCGAACGTCTTGCCGTGGTCGCCGGCATTGCAGTCGACAATGTCGATATAGTCGATCTCGTCGAACAATTCCTGCTGGGCATAGGCGCACCAGATGTTCGACACGCCGGGATCGAAGCCGCAGCCGAGAATGGCGGTGATGCCCTTCTCGACGAACTTGTCCTGATAGGCCCATTGCCAATGGTATTCGAACTTGGCGACGTCGCGTGGTTCGTAATTGGCGGTGTCCATGTAATTGGTGCCGGTCTCGACGCAGGCGTCCATGATCGGCAGGTCCTGGTAGGGCAGGGCCATGTTGATCAGGAGATCCGGCTTCACCTTGTTGATAAGCGCGACAACCTCGGCGACGTTGTCGGCGTCGACCTGCGCGATCTCGATCGGCGTCTTGCAGAGCTTGGCGACTTTCTCGCAGCTTTCCAAGCGGCGCGAGGCCAGTGTGATATGCTTGAACGTGTCGCGGTCCATGGCGCATTTCTGCGCGACGACAGACCCGGCAGCGCCGGCGCCGATAATGAGTACGGTGTCCATGTGTCCTGTCTCTCCTGAGGCTAGAGGGGCCGGTGGGCTTGTCCGTCACATAGGGCAAACCGGCGGGCTTCGCCAGTAGAGACATGTCAGTTGGCAGGGAGGGCCAAATGCGCAATCCGGTATTGCCGCAACGCCGGGAATGGCGTCTGGGAGGAAACGCGCTATCCGTCCCCAGCGCTGCGGCAAAGGAGCAGCTCAGGCGGCCCTTAGCGGTCGGTCGAGCCGGGATACTTCACTTGTCAGCCAGGCATAGTGGCGCTCCAGACGGGTCACGGTCGTGACTTCGATCTCGGACCGGCAGGCGAGTTCCTCGCGCCAGGCTTCGAGTACCCGCACCTGCTGTTTCAGCCAGCACAGCATTGCGGTGTCATCCATGGGTAGGCACATCGTTCAAGTCCTCCGTCCGTTCAATTTGCGACTCATTCTCAAAACAATGTGGCACAGGGCCTCTGCTCTTGCAAGTCATTCGCAAAATATGACGTAATCTTAACGCCCAGCTATCCTCAACGGGCGCTTTACTGGCGCTCAGCCATGAAACGCGCTATCTCCCGCGCTTCTTTTTCCAACGGGAGCGCCCGCGCATGCATACAAACTCGGCTCCGCGCCATTTCCTCGACATTTGGCACCTGGATTCGGCCGAGTTGCGTTCCATCCTGGACGAGGCGCACCGGGCCAAGAAGGCGAGGGCCGGGTGGCCGAAGGGCAGGGTCGATACAGGCGCGCCGCTTGAGGGGCACACGCTGGCGATGATCTTCGAGAAATCGTCCACCCGTACCCGCTTTTCCTTCGACATGGCGATGCGCCAGCTGGGGGGCAGTTCGATTACGGCCACCAGCAATGACATGCAGCTTGGACGCGGCGAGACCATCGAAGACACCGCCCGCGTCCTGTCGCGCTATGTCGACGCCGTCATGATCCGTGCCAACGATCATAGCGATGTCGAAACGTTTGCCGAGTTTGCCAGCGTGCCGGTGATCAACGGGCTGACGGACCGCTCGCACCCTTGCCAGATCATGGCTGACCTGCAGACACTTGAAGAAGCGGGCCTGACCCTGCGCGGCGCCCGCATCGCATGGGTAGGCGACGGCAACAATGTCTGTGCGAGTTTCCTGCATGCGGCGGCCAAGTTCGGTTTTTCGCTGGCTGTCGGAACACCGGCACGTTTTGCGCCGGACGACGAGGATGTCGAAATCGCACGCGAACTTCAGGCGCGGATCGACCTGTATGAGACAGCCGAGGAAGCCGTCACCGGCGCCGATGTCGTGATCGCCGACACGTTCGTGTCCATGGGCGACCAGGATGCCGAACGCCGCCTTGAAGTCCTCGAACCCTACGCTGTAACGGCGGACCTGATGGAGCTCGCGACCGGCGGCGCGAAATTCCTTCACTGCCTGCCGGCCCATCGCGGCGAGGAAGTGGATGCCGATATTATCGACGGGCCGAATTCTCTGGTCTGGGACGAGGCCGAGAACCGTCTGCACGCCCAAAAGGCGATCCTGCGCTGGTGCCTGGACAAGTAAATGGTTTCACGCTGGCATCACGACTGCGCGAACGCGCTGGCCTGCCGCCCGTGCCTGCGGATACACAGCGTCCATGGCTGACACGATCTTTCCGCGCGAAAAATTCTCTGATCCCGTCACGACAGCGAAGGGCGAGGTGCGCGCCAGCGTGGATTGGCGGGGGCTCAAGACGCTGTGGCTGAACACCGGCACGCTCTGCAATATCGAATGCGCGAATTGTTACATCCTGAGTTCGCCCTCGAACGACCGACTGGTCTACCTGAAGCTGTCGGACGTCACGCCCTTCCTCGACGAAATCGATGCGCTCGGCGAAGGTACGAAAGAGATCGGCATTACGGGCGGCGAGCCTTTCATGTGCCCGGATATCCTGCCGATCATGGAAGCGGTCCTGCAGCGCGGTCATCGCCTGCTGCTGCTGACCAATGCCATGCGCCCGATGATGCGCCCCCGTGTCCAGGCAGGCCTTGAGGCCTTGCATGCCCGCTTCGGCGACCGGCTTGTCCTGCGCGTCTCACTCGATTCCCATGACCCGGCCCTGCATGATGCCGAGCGCGGCGAAGGTGCCTTCGCTGAAGCCAGCAACGGGCTCGCATGGCTGGCAGTGCAGGGCATTCAGGTTGCGCTTGCCGGGCGCCAGTCACTTCATGAGGATGAAGCGGATGCCCGCGCTGCCTATGGCATGCTGGCGACGCGCCTCGGACTCCGCCTCGATCCTGGCGACCCGTCCCAGCTGGTCCTCTTCCCGGAAATGATCGCCCGCGACGATCCGCCGGAAATCACCACCGCCTGCTGGCAGATTCTCGGCAAGGATCCGGCAGACATCATGTGCGCCAGCCAGCGTATGGTCATTCGCCGCAAGGGTGCAGCCCAAGCGACCGTCACTGCCTGCACGTTGCTGGTGGACGATCCTGCGTTTGAACTCGGTACGACGCTAGCCGAAGCGACGGCGGATCCGGTGCACCTGAACCATGCCTGGTGCGCCAGCTTCTGCGTGCTTGGCGGCGGCAGCTGCTCGGCCTGACAGGCTACCCCCTTGTCGCACCCGTCCAGCGCTGCCACATGGGGCCTTCAACTGCCCCGCCTGAAAGCATGCCCATGCCAGATACCGCCCACCCTGACAGTGACTTTGTCGTCAATTTCCAGATCGACCAGCGCCCCGTGCGCGGCCGGGCCGTTCGCATGGGTGCTGCCAGCCTGTCGCCAATCCTGCACCGTCACGACTATCCGCCACATCTCGCCCGGATACTGGGCGAGGCGGTGACATTGGCCGCGATGGTGGGAGCGTCCCTGAAATTCGAGGGGCGGATACTTGTCCAGGCCGAAGGTGATGGCCCTGTGTCGATGCTGGTCGGCGAGTATCGCACCGACGGCGGTGTTCGCGGCTATGCCAAGTTCGATGCCGATCGCTGGGCCCACCTCGACAAGGTCAACAAGGGCGCCGCCCCGCACATGCCGCAGCTGTTTGGGCCATCCGGCCGCCTGGCACTGATCCTCATCCAGGACGATCCGTCGATCCAGCCCTATCAAGGCATCGTGCCGCTGGAAAAAGGCACGCTGTCGGAATGCGCTGAAGACTATTTTACCCAGTCCGAACAGGTGCCGAGCCGTATCAAGCTGACGGTTGCCGAACTTGACCGGAAAGGCGAAGCACCGATCTGGGTGTCCGGGGGCATGATGGTCCAGCGTATCGCGGCCGATGAGGCGCGCGGGGACACATCAGAAGTGTGGCGCGAAGCCGAGGCCTTTTTCGGCACGCTCAGTGATGCCGAACTCGTCGACCCGGACCTGGCTGTGCCCGACCTCCTTTACCGCCTGTTCCACGAGCAGGGTGTGCGTATGGAGGACCGGGTCGGTCTGGTCGACAGTTGCACCTGCAACGAGGACCGCCTGATAGGCACTCTCGAGTCGATGCCCGATGATGCCCTGCGCGAGATGGTAGAACCGGACGGAACCCTGGTGATCGACTGCCAGTTCTGCGCCCGCCAATATGTCGTGCCGATCGACAAGGTCACCGGCCCGGTCAGCTAGGCAGCGCATGCGTTCCGCCCGGACTATTGGTCCGGTCCGTCCATGCCGAGGATGATCTGGGCATAGCCTTTGGATAGTCGCCCCATGTTCTCGACCGAGATACGTTCGTTCGTGCCATGGAAACCGGTCAGGTCGGCCGGCGTCAGGACGGATGGGGCAAACCGGTAGATATTGCTCGTGATGGCTGCGGCGTAGCGCGAATCCGTCGCACCAAGCACAAGACCCGGCGCGGCAGGTGCGCCATTGCCGGCCGCTTCGGCAACGCTGGCCAATACGGCATAGGCGCGATTGTCAGTCGGTGAGACCGGTGAGGCGGGGCTGTTGATACCGTCGCCGCCTGTTTCGACTTCGATCCCTTCAATGCCCGCCGTGACATCCTTTACATGCTGGATCACGCTGTCCGGCGTGTCGTTGGGATGTACACGGAAGTTCACTGTGGCAACGGCACGCTGCGGCAGGACGTTTTCCTTGGCAGACCCGCGCAACATGGTAGGCGCCGTTGTCGTGCGCACCATGGCATTGCCTGCAGCGTTTTCGGCCAGCGACGATTCAACCATTCCCTGGAACAGCCAGAGATTCGCCATTGCCATGCGCTGGGTGAACGGCATGTCCTTGCCAGCCGCCCGGAACAGGTCGGAGATTGGCGGCTTGTTGAAATCAGCCGGCATCTGGTTCTCTTCGAGTGCCAGGATCGCCCGTGCGAGATTCACGTTCGCGGAATTCCGTGGCGGCGTTGATGAGTGCCCGCCTTGAGCAACGGCAGTGATGTTCACCGTAACATAGCCTTTTTCAGAGATTCCGATAATGCCCATCGGCTTGCCGGTGAGCGGCGAAGGATCGATGATCATGAAACCTTCGTCGAGCGCCATTTCAGGCTCGACGCCGCGCGATTTGAGCAGGGCGACACCGGCCTGTGCGCCATAGCCAAGCACTTCTTCGTCATGCCCGAACATGAAGAGGACCGTGCGCTGCGGCTGGAAGCCGGACGCTGCGAGTGCGTCTGCCGCTTCCATCAGGCCGACCAGGTTTCCCTTGTCGTCGATTGCACCACGGCCGTAGATATAGCCGTCAATGATCTCGCCAGCAAAGGGTGCGCCGGTCCAGTCGGACTCGGTGCCCATGTTGACGGGAACGACGTCCTGATGGGCCATAAGCAGGATCGGTTTCAGCGACGGATCGCTACCTTGCCACGTGTAGAGCAGGGTCAGCGTGCCGGGCACGAGTTCGCGAGTCATGGCGGCATGGGCGGCCGGGTAGGTTTCGGACAGCCAGTCATGCAGCGCGAGCCATTCGCCGTCCTGGCCCGGCCGGGGGTCGCCGCCAGACAGCGTGATCGTCTTGAACTGGATAATTTCCGACAAATGCTGCGCGGCAGAATCGGCGGACATCGCCGGAGGTTCGGGCAGGTCGATGCGTTTGCCGACCGGCTCACCACCATAGGTGAACGTGCGCACGAGAACGATTCCGACGACCAGAACCACCAGTCCCGCAACGCCCAATATCAGATTTTTCAACATGGTCAGCGTGCCTTATGTCTTTTTCGGAACGGACGGTTGCGGCTCTCGGACCAGCCGTCAAGGCGCAGTGGCGGAAAAAAATGACTTGGCCGTCACGTTTTGCTTGGGCACGTTGGACAAATGAACCAGCCATCTGACCAACGCCTCTCGCTGCCGCGTGTTCTTGCCTTTTCGAGTCTTAGCATCCCGCTCGCCGGCGTGGGCCTGCCGCTCGCGGTATACCTGTCACCACTGTATGCCAACGAGGTCGGGCTTGGTCTCGAAATGACCGGTCTCCTGTTCATGCTGTTGCGGTTCTGGGATGTGTTCACCGATCCCGTCATGGGCTATCTTGTGGATCGTTACAGGAGTCCGCTGGGCCGGGTGCGTCACTGGATCCTGCTGAGTATACCGCTGCTGGCAATTGCGACTTATTTTGTTTACATGCCGCCGCGCACAGGGGTCGGTCCGGCCTATTTTGTCGGGTGGATGCTGCTCTTTTATGTCGGTTTCACCCTTCTGCAGACATCACGTTCTGCATGGGTGCCAGCCATCGCAACGACATACGATGAACGCTCACGCCTGTTCCTTTGGCCAGAGATCATCAGCACCTTGTCGATGCTGACGCTGCTGGCATTGCCGGCATTGTTGCCTTTCTTCGGGGTCGAACTCGATCGTTTCGGGCAGGTCGCCGTGATGGGCGCCGTTTTGCTCGTTTCCTTGCCCGTGGCGGGCGCCCTGTCATTCTTCTTCGTGCCGGACCGGCCCGTGCCAGGGGACCAGGGCCATGCCATGAAATTCGAGCTGAAGCCCATTCTGGCCGCCTTGAAGAACCAGATGTTCGGTCGCCTGCTCGCGATGGAATTGCTGGCCGGGACAGCCATCGCGGTCACCGCCGCGAATTACCTTTTTGTCGCCGAATACGTGTTTGGGCTGACCGGCGGCCAGGCCAGCCTGATACTGATGATCTTCTTTATCGTGGCCGTTGCGGCCATGCCTCTTTGGTTGTTGCTGGCGAAGCGAACGGAAAAGAATATTGCCTTTCGCGCGGCGACGATGATGTCGGCGCTCAGCTATATCCTCTACTTCTTTTTCGGACAGGTCGGCGGGTTCTGGCCATTGCTGGTTGGCGCGGTAATCAACGGAGCGGCCTTTAGCGCCCCGATTGTGCTCACTCGGTCGATGGCCGCAGACGTGGTTGAATGGCATGCGGCAAGGACTGGTGAGAACCGAGCCGGAATTTTTTATGCCATTCTGACAAGCGCCTACAAGATAGGATCCAGCCTTGCCTTCGGTGTTGGATACCTGATGGTGGGTCAGCTTGCCGGCTTCCATCCTGGGGAACCCAACTCTCCCGAGGCCCTTAACGGGCTGCTGATGATATTTTGCCTGCTGCCGGCCGTGCTTTATCTCGGCGCGTCGATCGCTTCCTGGACCTACCCGTTGTCGCGTGCGATGCAGATGGATGTGGCCAAGAGCCTTGACCCTCGCGGACCCCAGACGCTCGACTAGAAGCCGCTGCCGGGCTTGGCGAGGTAGACAAGTTCCTCTCCGGTGGAGGCCCTCGCCAGCACCTGGTTTCGGTGAGGGAAACGGCCGAATTGTTCAATGACTGCCTTGTGGCCATGGGCGTATTCAAGCGTACTTTCCGTGAGTTTCCTGAAATCGCTGCGGGCATCTTTATGCAGCGCTGAAAACATTTCGACGGCGCGGGTCTGGTCGCCAATATCCTCCGAATGTTCGAGCGGGAGATAGAAGAAGATGCGCTCGGCTTCGCTGAGAGTCAGGTCTTCGCGACGGGACAGTCCTTCCTTGCAGAGTCGAAGGGCCAGCGCGTCCTGTGAAAATGCACGCGGACTGCCGCGAAACAGGTTCCGGCTGAACTGGTCCAGCACGATGATTGCCGCGAGCCGTTCACTTGCGCCGCGACTGGACCATTCATCAGCTAATGGCCCGGCGGCCAGCGTTTCGAGCAAGGACAGAAACCTCTTGCGAATGTCGGAGTCGATCTTCGCTGACTTGGCAAACCACATTTTGTTTTTTGCAGTCGCCGCCTCGGCGGAATTGCCCGCTTCGCCGATCCAGAAATCGAGTACGTCACTTGGTGCCGGAAGTGTGGTCACGCGGCAGGCCTTGTGGAGACGACCATGAAATTGACGGCTGTGTCGTCGGATAGCACCCACGCACCTGAGAGAGGTTTGTAGGATACGCCGGTGGCGGGTTCCGGTTGCATTCCCGCAGCTTGCAATGCCATGCGCACTTCTTCCGGCGTGACGAATTTCGACCAGTCATGCGTACCGCGCGGTAGCCATCCGAGAATGTATTCCGCGCCGATCACAGCCGTTGCGAGTGCCTTGGCAGTGCGGTTGAGGCTGGCTACGATCATGAGGCCGCCGGGCCTGACAAGGCTGGCCGTATCGACCAGGAATTGGTGTGCATCGGCCACATGCTCGACGACCTCCAGGTTGAGGACGATGTCGAACGGCGCCTCGCCCGAGTTGATCAGGCCTTCGGCGGTGCCTGCACGATAGTCGATTTCCAGGCCTTGTTCCCGCGCATGGGTCAGGGCGGTCTTGATATTGGCTTCGGACGCATCGACTCCGGTCACCTTGGCACCGAGGCGCGCCATGGGTTCGCAGACGAGGCCGCCGCCGCATCCAATATCGAGCAGGCGCAAGCCTTCGAGCGGTTTGAGCTTTTGTGCCGGAATCGCAAAATGAGCTTCTGCAGCCTCCCGGATGAACTTCAACCTGACCGGATTGAACCGGTGCAGGGGTTTGAACTTTCCGATGGGGTTCCACCAGTCAGCGGCCATGGCGGAAAACTTGGCGACTTCGTCAGCGTCTATGCTGGGCGTACTGGGTGTCGCACGCGAGCCCTCAATTGTTTTTACCATCCTCTGGCGTTCCTGTTTGATCCGCGCTGAACTTAACCCTATGAGGTCGCATATAAAGGACAATCCCTTCGGTTGACAGGATATGGGGCGAAATGGCGCGTGCGGTTCTGAAATTTGGTGGTACGTCGGTTGGCGATCTTGAGCGTATCGCGAACGTGGCTGACATTGTGGCCGACCGCGCGGCGCGTGGCGAGCACATGGCCGTGGTCGTATCGGCGATGGCCGGCGAGACGAACAAGCTGGTGGCCTATGCCGAAGGCGCAGCCGGTCCCGATCTTCCGAGGGACCAGTTTCACGACGAATATGATGTGATTGTTGCCTCAGGCGAGCAGGTGACGGCAGGCCTTCTGGCGCTGGCCTTGCGCCGCAGGGGGCTGAAGGCGCGCAGCTGGCTCGGTTGGCAGCTGCGCCTGAAGACCGACGAGGACCATGGACGCGCGCGGATATTGGGCTTCGACAATAGCGGCCTGCCGGATTCTGTGGATCGTGGAGAAATCGCGGTGGTTGCCGGTTTTCAGGGCGTCACTGACGACGAGCGCGTGGCGACCTTGGGACGCGGCGGTTCGGATACGAGCGCTGTGGCGGTAGCAGCGGCGCTGAACGCCACTGTTTGCGACATCTATACGGACGTCGATGGAGTCTACACGACCGATCCGCGCATCGTGCCCAAGGCCCAGCGCATACCCAAGATATCTTACGAGGAGATGCTCGAAATGGCGTCTCTTGGCGCCAAGGTTCTCCAGACGCGATCTGTGGAACTGGCGATGAACCATAATGTGCCGGTGCGCGTTCTTTCCAGCTTCCTGAAGCCTGGCGAGCCGAACCCCGGAACTCTTGTCTGCTCAGAGGATGAAATCGTGGAAAAACAGGTTGTTAGCGGTGTTGCCTATTCACGCGACGAAGCGAAGGTCACTTTGTATGGGGTCGCCGACAAACCGGGCGTCTCGGCCAAGATATTTTCCGCGCTGGCGCGTGCCGGCGTGAATGTCGACATGATCGTCCAGGCGAATGCGCGCGGGCCGGAAAAGGCCAACATGGTGTTCACCTGTACGGACCGCGACAGTCCGATCGCCAAGGAAACACTTGAAAAGATGTCGGCCGATATTGGCTATGACCGGCTTGAAGTTACCCGTGACGTTTCCAAGATATCGATCGTTGGCGTTGGCATGAAGAGCCACACCGGGGTCGCTGAGACCATGTTCACGGCGCTGTACGAAAAGGGCATCAATATTGACGTCATTTCGACGTCCGAGATCAAGATTTCAGTTCTGATTGCTGCGCCCTATACCGAATTGGCTGTTCGTGCCCTGCACACGGCCTTCGGACTTGACGCAGTGTAAATCCGACTGCGACACTCAGGAGAACCATGCCTTACAACCTGCCGGCCACGCGTCTCCTGATGAACCGCCTCCGCCAGGTGATGGCGGAGGATGGCGACACGCGGTTCCGGCTCGACCAGGTGGTCAGGCTGATTGCGTCCACGATGGTGGCAGACGTTTGTTCGATTTACCTGCGCATCAATGGCGGGGAATTGCTTCTGATCGCAACCGAAGGCCTGAAACCCGAGGCGGTCTCGACGACCCGGCTCGGCTCGAATGAGGGGCTCGTCGGCCTTGTTGCCAAACGGGCAGAGCCCATGGCCATCCAGGATGCCCCCCGTCACCCGGCCTTCTCCTACCGCCCCGAGACTGGAGAAGACCCGTTTCACGCCTTTCTCGGCATGCCCATCCTGCGTGGCGGTCGTGTTCTCGGCGTCCTGACCGTTCAGAACCGGACCGAGCGCGCCTATGGCGACGACGAGATCGACACATTGCAGACCATCGCCATGGTCCTTGCTGAAATTGTTGACCGGATGGACCCGGAACACATCTCAAATGGCGACAGCTCCAAACGTGAGCGCAATCTAGCCACTCTTACCGGGCGCGTGCTTTGCGAGGGCCTCGGATATGGCCGCGCGGTCCTGCATGATCCAGTCGTGCCTGCAGCGAAGTTTTTCGCTGCCGATCAACAGTTCGAGGCGTTGCGGCTGACAGAGGCGCTGAAGGGGCTGAAGGAATCCATCGACCAGATGATGGCGCTCGATGGCGCCACTTTAGGCGACGACCCACGAGACGTTATGGAAACCTACCGGCTTCTGGCGCACGACCCGTCCTGGGCAGAAAAGCTGCGCGAAGGTGTTCGGTCCGGCCTCTCGGCAGAAGCCTCGGTCGACCGGGCCCGTCGCGAACACCGTGCGCGGTTGCAGAGCGCCCGCGATCCCTACCTGCGCGAGCGCCTGAACGACCTCGAAGACCTCGACAACCGACTGTTGCGTGTATTGGCGGGAGATGACGGCAAGCCGCAGATCAGCGAAGAGCGCAGCGTGCTGGTTGCCCGACGCCTCGGCCCGGCCGAATTGCTCGACTATGCCAATACCGGCCTGCGCGCGATACTCATGGAAGAGGCGGCGATTTCATCGCACGCAGCCATTGTGGCCCGGGCGCTGGGTATCCCCACGCTCGGCGGCATCGAGGGGCTGACGACCCGAATCGACCAGGGGGATTGGGTGATCGTCGATGCGGAAAAGGGCACGCTTCACATCCGCCCGGATGACTCCCTTTACGATGCCTACAAGGGACGAGTCGCGCTACGGTCAAAGCGTCAGGCAACCTACGCCGCCTTGCGAGGCCTGCCGGCCAAGACCCGGGACGGTACGCATGTCTCTCTCTACCTGAACGCCGGACTCGATCTCGACCTCGAGATGCTGGACCAGGCCGGTGCAGACGGGGTGGGACTGTTCCGCACCGAATTCCAGTTTCTGGTATCGGAGACGTTGCCGCGGCTGGGTGACCAGGTGGCGCTGTACCGGCGGGTGCTCGATCGGGCCGCCGGAAAACGCGTCATCTTCCGGACAGTGGACCTCGGCGGCGACAAGGTTCTCCCAGCTTTGAGCACAGCCCGGGAAGAGAACCCGGCTCTGGGATGGCGCTCGATCCGCTTCGCGCTAGACCATAAGGGCCTGTTCCGGCGCCAGTTGAGAGCCCTCGTCCGCGCCGCCGGCACAGACCCCCTGACAGTGATGTTTCCGATGGTCACGGTGCCTAGTGAGTTCTTCGACGCGCGCGAGCTGTTGATGAAGGAAGTCGCTTGGTCTGAGGAGAGAACGGGAAAACGGCCCTCCAAGTTGGAAGTGGGAGTCATGCTGGAAACACCGGCGCTGGCGTTCAGCCTGTCTGAACTGGCTGGTGAAGCCGATTTCCTGTCCGTTGGCACCAATGACTTGATGCAGTTTTTCTTCGCGGCCGACCGAATGACGCCCTCGGTCTCAGATCGTTACGATCTTGTCAGCCCGGCGGGCATGCGGTTTCTCAAACAGGTCTCTGACGATTGCACGACGCATTCGATCCGGATGTCGGCTTGCGGTGAGGCGACCGCTTCGCCGCTCTCGGCACTTTGCTTTCTCGCGCTGGGTTTTCATGCGCTTTCAATGCCCGCCGCTGCTATCGGCCCGGTCAAGCGCATGGTAAGATCCGTTGATCTTGGGGCGTTTCGGAGCGATTTCCTCAAGGTGTTGGACGAACCGAACGAAGCGTTCCGTAACCAAGTATTAGCCTTGGCAGCGGATCATAAGGTGGAATTGTCCGACGGTTGAGGCGGACTGGTCCAAAATTCACCATGTTTCTGGACCAGTATTTGCTCCTCTATGAGGCGAAACCCCCGACCGGCGGCTGGATTGGAAGAATATGGGACACGAAGAGACCTCGAACACGCAAGAAACCGGATTGCCAACGGACATGCCCTCTTTCGGAAACGAAACGGGCCGTTCGATTGACGAATTGGGTGTGTCTTCGGTGGCTCCAGAGCCTGATGTGACCACGGCACAGCGTGAGCGCGCGATGGAAATCTTCCAGTCCCGCGAGTTCGTGGGCGAAAGTCTGAGAATGGGCCAGGTCCTGCGCCGGGTCCGCGAAGAACTCGGAATGAATATTGCCGACATTTCTCGCAAGTCATTGTTGCGCAAAGATTTTCTCATGTGGATCGAACGCATGGAAATCGGTCAGATTCCTAAAGGTTATCTGACACCCTATTTGCGCGCTTATTGCGTGGAACTCGGTCTTCCAGACAGCCAGGTTATCGCCCAGTACACGCTCGAATGTGGGGCCGTGTCCGAGGTTCGAAATTCAGCACCCGTCCCCAAGATTGGCGAAATCACGCCGCCGAAGGCAAAATGGCCGTTCATGGTAGCCACAGCCGCTGTCCTCACGCTTGTCGCCGGCGGCGCTATTGGCGTGACACAGTTGGTCAAGCCTGCCTCCGAGCTGGCGCCCGCTCCGGCTATTGTCGCGGTCAACGGTGCCCGCCACAGCCTGTTTGAGGATGCCAGCCGCAGCAGTCGGCCTTTGCCGACCCATCTGCCCCTGGAGCTTGTTGCGGCCCGTCAGGGCTGGCTTGAAGTGCGCGGCGCCGACGGCACGATTTTCCGGAGCCGTGTCATGGCTGCGGGCGAAAATTATTATCCTCGACTGGACGCCGGTTGGACCGTGTCGGCCAAGGACGGTGGTGCATTCGAGTGGCGAGTCGGTGATGTCGTCATTGGACCGTTGGGTCCTGAAGGAGGCGCCGTGTTCTCGGTTAGTGTCGACCAGAAGCTTGCCGAAGCGGCGGATATGGCCGCGCCAACAGTCGCATCGAATGGTGCCAGCAAGGCGACACGGTAGACTGCAATACCGTCAGGCCTTTACGCGGGGCCTTGTGAGCGCCACATCAGGGCCAGTAGCGACCCGCATGGAGCCCCAAGTCTCATGAGCCACAATCCAATTCGGCCCTGGCGAAACATCGACCGTCGCGTGTCGCGCAAAATTCGCGTCGGCTCCGTTGAAGTCGGCGGAGATGCACCGATTGCCGTGCAGTCGATGACCAATACGCTGACACATGATGCCGCCGCGACCATTGCCCAGATTTTGCGGATGGAAGAAGCAGGCGCCGATATTGTTCGCGTTTCCTGTCCAGATGAGGCATCGACAGCAGCGCTCAACGAAATCGTTCGCAATGTCGGCGTGCCGATCGTGGCTGACATCCATTTCCACTATAAACGAGGTATCGAGGCGGCAGACGCGGGTGCGGCATGCCTCAGGATCAATCCCGGCAATATCGGCTCGGTGGCGCGAGTGCGCGAAGTCGTGGCGGCGGCGCGCGCCAATGGATGTTCCATGCGGATCGGCGTCAATGGCGGATCGCTTGAGCGACACCTGCTCGAAAAGTATGGCGAACCTTGCCCGGAAGCCATGGTCGAGAGCGCTTTGGATCATGCCCGTATCCTGGATGATCTCGGCTTTCATGAGTACAAGATCAGCGTCAAGGCGTCTGACATGTTTCTGACGGTTGCGGCCTACCAGCAACTTGCTGAGGCGACGGATGCACCTCTCCATCTCGGGATTACCGAAGCGGGCGGATTGCGCACCGGCACGGTGAAATCGGCGATCGGCATGGGCAGCCTGCTTTGGGCGGGCATTGGCGACACGATCCGTGTGTCACTTTCGGCCGATCCCGTCGAAGAGGTCAAAGTTGGCTACGAAATGCTGAAATCGCTGGGTTTACGGACCCGCGGCGTGAACATCATTGCCTGCCCATCCTGCGCGCGGCAGGGCTTCGACGTCATCTCGACGGTTGAAACGCTCGAGAAACGCCTCGCGCACATAACCGAGCCGATTTCGCTCTCGATCATCGGATGCGTCGTCAACGGCCCCGGTGAAGCGGCGATGACTGATCTCGGCTTCACGGGGGGCGGTGCGGAATCCGGCATGATGTACGCTGCCGGCAAGCCCGACCGAAAGGTTGGAAATGCATCCATGGTCGATGAAATCGTTGACGCGGTGGAGGCGAAGGCGAGGCAGTTGCGCGAAGCACGTGAGGCAGCCAGCGTCGCCGCCGAATGACCACGTTTTTGTGAGGGGACTGCCCAAGTCGCCAAATGACGGTAGAACGTCAGCGGTTCATCAAACTGGCTGAAAGGGCAAGACCTGCATGTTCTGGTTTTTCAAACGGATACCACTTCTCCTGCTGATCGCGGTCATGGCGCTGATCATGTCCAACTGCACCATGTTGGGGTTGAACTATGCCAGTCTCTCGACCAGCAATAAGCCAGTTCCCCAACCGCCTCTTGATGTCGCGGCATTCGCCGAGAATTCGAGCAGCCGGGACGCATTAAAACAGGCATTCGAGGACACGCTCTACGGGCCATGGCCAGCCGGGATGTCTGTCGAGCACGGCGATTGGCGCGTCGTGGACGCAAACTATCTCGATGGACGAGGTTCGCTTGAGGAAGTGGCCATCACGATGGGGTCGGGCGCCGGCGCGCGAACGTTCCACCTCGTTGCCGCCTTTCCAAATTCACCGGGAAAATCACCGCTTGTGATCAGTCAGACTTTTGCGAGCAATTGTGCCGCGTTTCCCGGAAGTCCCGTGACTGCGGCCGACGGGTCCATTTGTGATGGATCGGAAATGGGCGGGTTTTTCGGGTTTCTGGCGACCAGCATTTTTGGCACCTACATCGCCGAAGTTCCAGTTTCCCGCTATTTCGATTCAGGCCTCGCCTATGCGAGCTTTTATGCCAGCGAACTCGTTCCGGACCGCAACGGAGAGGCTCAGGCCGTGATGGCGAGCATGGGCGGGCCGGTGAATTCGACAAGTGCCCTGATGGCCTGGGCCTACGGCTTCTCTGCGGCGCTCGATGTGCTTGAGGCCGACCCGCGCATTGATGCCGATCATACGGCATTGATGGGGCACTCCCGGCACGGCAAGTCGGCGCTGATCGCAGGCGTGTGGGATCGCCGGGTCGATGCCGTCATTGCCCACCAGTCAGGATTCGCAGGTGCGGCACTGTCACGCTCCAAAACCGGAGAAGGTCTCGTGCGCATGGCAAAGACTTATCCGCATTGGTTGGCGCCCACAGTGCAGGACTACGTCGATGATTTATCTGCGCTGCCAGTCGATCAGCACGAATTGCTTGCTTTGCTTGGCCCGACACCTGTGTTGCTCGGAAATGGACGCCGCGATGTGTGGTCAGACCCAAACTCGACCTATCGGGCCGCGCAGGCCGCATCGGACATCTACCGGGCAGAGGGCGCCAAGGGCCTCACCGGTAGCGGCATGAAGGCGTTTGACCCCAGTGCCGGCCTTGCCTTCTGGCTGCGCCCCGGGGGGCATAGTGTTGTCTCTGAAGATATTGATGCATTTACGGCTTTCCTGGTTGCTCACCTTGGCCAGCGCCCACTTCGTGAATCTGCTGTTCAAACAGCAGATTGCCCCGTAAGTTCCGCTAAAATAATGACGGAGGGAGGGGCGAAATGTCCGTAACTGTTGAGCTTTTGAAACCTGTTCTGGCGCTGGTTTGCTGGACGCTTGTCATGTGGCTGTGGATGTACGCGACGCGTATTCCCGCAATGGAAAAGGCGAAGATCAATCCTGACGATGCGCGCCATCCGGGCACGTATGGCGACAAGCTGCCCGCAAATGTCCGGTCGGTAGCCGACAATTACAACCATCTGCACGAACAGCCGACGATCTTCTACGCGCTCATGTTCTTCGCGGCCATGACGGGCGGCGAAGGGCATTTTATGGTATTGGCAGCATGGATTTATGTGGGCCTGCGCGTTGTCCATTCTTTGGTTCAGGTGCTGCAGCCGAAAGTGGTATTGCGGTTTGCGGTGTTCGCGCTGGCATCGATCACCTTGATCGTCATGACCGTGCGTGAAGTGCTTCGAATCTTCTTCTAAGCGGAAGATGTGGCAGCGAGGGCGCTTCACGCGCCCTCAAAACCGCTCTAAAGGGCGGCCATGGCCACTATTACACCTTCCAGACTCCAACAGGTAGTCGACCGGTTCGAGCAGGTCGAAGCGCGCATGGGCGCGGCGACCGAGACGCCCGAGATCATTTCCCTGTCAAAGGAATATGCTGAGCTGAAGCCCGTCGTCGACAAGGCGCGTGAGCTGATATCCGCCCGCAAGGAGTTGAGTGAGGCAGAGACGCTTGTCGCAAGTGGCGACCCCGACATGGCTGAACTCGCCCGGGACGAGGTCGATGAACTGAAGGAGCGCCTGCCTGCGCTGGAGCAAGAGGTCCAGGTCCTGCTCCTGCCCAAGGACGTCGATGACAAGGCCGATATTGTTCTGGAGCTTCGGGCTGGCACCGGCGGCGATGAAGCAGCGCTGTTTGCAGGCGACCTGTTTCGCATGTACTCGCGCTATTTCCAGATCATGGGCTGGAAGGTCGAAATCATCGACGCGTCTGAAGGTGATGCGGGTGGCTACAAGGAAATCATCGCGAATGTGTCGGGCGATGGTGTTTTTGGGCACATGAAATGGGAAAGCGGTGTGCACCGTGTCCAGAGGGTTCCCGCAACAGAGACGCAGGGACGCATTCACACGTCGGCGGCGACGGTCGCCGTTTTGCCTGCGCCCGAAAATGTCGAGATCGAAGTGCGGCCGGAAGATGTCCGCATCGATACGATGCGCTCGTCCGGCGCTGGCGGTCAGCACGTCAACACGACCGACTCTGCGGTGCGCATTACACACCTGGCGACGGGCATCGTTGCGACAAGCTCCGAGAAGTCGCAGCACGTCAACCGAGAGAAGGCGATGGAGCAACTCAAGATCCGTCTCTACGAACGTGAGCGATCCGCCAAGGATGCTGAACGGGCCGAAGCGCGGGCCAGCCAGATTGGTTCAGGCGACCGCAGCCAGAAAGTCCGCACCTACAATTTTCCCGAGAACCGGATGACAGACCACCGCATCGGGCTAACGCTCTATTCGCTTGATCGGATCATTAGCGGAGACAAGCTGAATGAAGTGGTGGAGGCCCTGATCACAGAGGACCAGGCCCGCAAGCTTGCCGCCATGGAGGAAACCGCCAACTGAGCCGTCCAACGTACACGGACTTGATGGTGAGCGCCGCGCGACGATTGCGCGCCGCCGGTATTGACGCGCCGCAACATGAAGCGCGCCTCCTGATGGCGCTGGCAACGGGGCTTGCTACGGCCGATCTGATCGTTAAGGGGCACCAGCTGGTGCCCGCAAAAACAGCCGAGCGGTTTGAGGACATGGTGCGTCGCCGTGAGGGACGCGAACCCTTCCAGCACATTGCTGGTTTTGCGTCGTTCTTTGGAATGGAATTCATATCAGATGCTCGTGCTCTTGTTCCCCGGGCCGACAGTGAAGTCGTTGTCGAGGCTGCCCTCAGCCTGATGCCGGAGGGGCAGTCTTCGTTCGTGGCAGACCTCGGAGCAGGCTCCGGTTGCTTGTTGGCGGCAATCCTGATGTCCCGAAGCAAAGCGAGCGGGGTGGGAGTCGAAGCGGATGCCAATGCGGCGAGCCTTGCGCTGGAAAACATCAAACGCCACGGATTGGAAGCCCGCGCCAGCATTGCCGTGATGTCCTGGTCAGACTGGACCGGCTGGAACACGGCGGACCTCATCATCTCCAACCCGCCCTATATTCGGCATGACGTGGTCGCGACACTGGAGCCGGAAGTGCGTCTTCACGACCCGCTTGCCGCGCTCGATGGCGGCGAAGACGGTCTCGATGCTTATCGGGAAATTGTTGCGCTGGCGCGCAGTCGCATGAGGCCGAAGGCAGCTTTGGTCCTTGAGATCGGTTACGACCAGAAAGACGACGTCACGCGCCTGCTGCGGACGGCGGGCTTTTCCGAGGTCGGCAGCGCCAGGGACCTGGGCGGCAATGACCGCGTTGTGTGGGCCATTCAGCCCGGTTCCTGATACTCACTTTTCTGCTTGGCGGCGTGCATAATACAGGTTAGAACCTATGCGTGAGGTGTTGGAAGCCGCTTAAGGCAAGTCTGCTCCACCCTCGTCAGACTCGCGCAAATACGGGGCTCGGCCAGCAATCCTTCGGCCATTGCGCTGGGAATTGCCTGCAAGATGAGCAGGCGCATGAAACGGGATACACATTCATGAAACGCTCACGCGGGCGCAATCGTCGCTCAGGCGGTAGTTCTAGTAACGCCAATCATAACAATCCGAATCGGCACTATGAAAGCGTCGGTCCAGACGTGAAGATCCGTGGCTCAGCCCAACAGGTCCTCGAGAAATACCAGCAATATGCCCGGGACGCCCAGACGAGCGGTGACCGAGTCTTGTCTGAAGCCTATTTCCAGTTCGCAGAACACTATCAGCGCATTGTTGCCAAACAGGCGGAAGCCAAGGAGCGGCAGCAGTCGCAACAACAGCAACGTGGCGGTCGCGATGATCGTGACAATCGCCGCGACAATCGCAGTAGCGGTTCGGATGATGACTCCAATACCAGCGCGGACCAGGCTGAAGCCGCGGTCGAAGTGACATCCCGCGCACCTCGCAACGAGGATGCTGCCGATGGCGAATCAGCGACTGCAAAAGCTGATCCGCTCAAGGTCATTGACGCTGACGACGCCGGGACACCCGAAAAGGCTGCGGAGCGCAAGCCGAAGGCAAAGTCGGAATCCGATCGGCCGAAATCACGCCGCAAGCCGTATCGCGCAAAAGAGGCCTCCGAAGAGTCTGAGATTGTCGCTGACGGGGTCATGAAAACGCTCTCGCGTGGTCGCCGCAAACCAGCGCCGGATTCTGAAATCGAATCATCAAGTGCCGAGGATTCCGCTGAAACCGCGGCAGATTAAGTGCTCTCGAATTGCAAAGCGATCACGGTGATATAACAGTTCGGCGTGCCGTAGATGCAGATGCCGAAGCCTTGCAAGCGCTTGGCATTGCATCGTTCGTGGCTGCTTTCGAAGACCTCTATTCGCCAGAAGATCTTGATGCGTACCTGTCCGAAAACTACGGACTCGACACTTGGCAGCGCCTGGCATCTCTGCCCGACCAGCCGATATGGGTTGCCACAACGCCGGACGGAAACCTGGTAGGCTACGCGCAGGCAAGCCCCTGCGATCTTCCGGTCGACCCGATGCCTAAAGGTGCACTCCAGCTGCGGCGGCTCTATGTTCGTCCGGATATCCTGTCTGCAGGTATCGGTGCGGCACTCATGTTGCGGGTTTTTGAATGGGTAGAAAAGGCGGGGCGCCCGCCTCTCTTTCTGGGAGTCTGGTCGGGCAATGACCGCGCCCAGAAATTCTATTCCCGATACAGATTCAGCAAGGTCGGCGAATACGACTTCCCCGTCGGCGCGCAGGTTGATCGCGAATTTATTTTTCGGCGCGATTGAACTTGTCGCAGGCGGGGCGACTTGCGCTCCGGGTTGTCACTCCCCAAATCCAGTACAACAGCAAGGGGCTGCCGCTGAGCGGGGTTCCTATTCCACAGTTCTTGTCTGCCTTTGGAAGGGGATAAATGATGAATATCGACCAATATACAGAACGGGCACGCGCGCTTGTTCAGGGCGCCCAGACGCTTGCGCTGGCTGAAGGCCACCAGACGCTGACACCTGCCCACATCCTGAAAACCATGCTTGAGGACCGCGACCAGATGGCGGTGAACCTCATCCGTGCCGGTGGCGGCCGGCCGGAACTCGTTGTGCAAGGTGTCGATGCAGCGCTCGCAAAGCTGCCAAAGGTCAGCGGCGCGAATACGGGTCTGCGTCTTGAGCAGGCCAGTGCCAAACTTTTCCAGGATGCCGAGGCCGGCGCAAAAAAAGCCGGAGACTCCTTTGTCACGACCGAGCGCCTTTTGCTGGCGATTGCCGGACTGTCCGGTGATCCGGCGGCCGAAACGCTCCGTAGCTCCGGCGCCAGCGTCAAAGCGCTGGAAGCGGCGATCAACGAGCTGCGCCAGGGGCGCACGGCCGACAGTGCCAATGCCGAGGAAGGCTATGAGGCGTTGAAGAAATACGCCCGTGACCTCACCAAGGATGCACGCGAAGGCAAGCTCGATCCTGTCATCGGCCGCGATGAGGAAATTCGCCGCACGATGCAGGTTCTGTCTCGCCGATCCAAGAACAACCCGGTCCTGATCGGTGAACCTGGCGTCGGCAAGACGGCGATTGCCGAAGGCCTTGCCCTGCGCATCGTAAATGGCGACGTGCCGGAAAGCTTGAAAGGCAAGCGCCTGCTGGCACTCGACATGGGCGCGCTGATTGCTGGCGCAAAGTTTCGCGGTGAGTTCGAGGAACGCCTCAAAGCGGTTCTCAATGAAGTGCAGCAGGCCGAAGGCGGCGTGATCCTGTTCATCGACGAGATGCATACGCTCGTCGGAGCAGGCAAGGGAGATGGCGCGATGGACGCGTCAAACCTCCTAAAGCCCGCTCTCGCGCGCGGCGAACTCCATTGTATCGGTGCGACCACGCTCGACGAATACCGCAAGCATGTGGAAGGTGACCCGGCGCTTGCCCGGCGCTTCATGGCTGTGTTCGTGGACGAACCAACGGTAGAGGATACGATCTCCATCCTGCGTGGCCTGAAGGCGCGTTATGAGGCGCACCATGGCGTGCGTGTCTCCGATGCCGCGATTGTTTCGGCCGCGACACTGTCCAACCGCTACATCACCGACCGCTTCCTGCCCGACAAGGCGATCGACCTGATGGACGAAGCATCCTCGCGGTTGCGCATGCAGGTGGACTCCAAACCGGAAGAACTCGACGAAATCGACCGGCGCCTGTTGCAGCTGAAGATCGAAGCTGAAGCGCTCAAGAAGGAAAAGGACGCTGCGTCGAAAGACCGGCTGAAGACAATCGAGGCCGATATCGCAGAGCTTCAGTCGAAATCCGACGAACTGACGACCACATGGTCTGCAGAAAAGAACAAGCTGAAAGGCACGGCAACCGCCAAGGAACAGCTTGACCGGGCCTATGCCGACATGGCTGAGGCACAGCGTTCAGGCGATCTTGCCCGCGCGTCCGAACTGAAGTTCGCCACCATTCCTGCGCTTGAAAAGCAGATTCAGGATGTTGAAGGATCCGACGAGGCCGATGATGGCCTTGTGTCGGAAGTTGTCCGCCCGGAGCACATTGCAGCAGTCGTTTCCAAGTGGACCGGAATACCGGTCGACAAGATGCTGGAAGGTGAGCGCGAGAAGCTTCTGCAAATGGAAGAGTCCCTGCGTGCGCGCGTCGTTGGCCAGGATGCTGCCCTTGAAGCCGTGTCGAACGCTGTGCGCCGCGCGCGTGCCGGCTTGCAGGACCCGAACCGGCCAATTGGTTCGTTCCTGTTTGTTGGCCCGACCGGTGTCGGCAAGACCGAGCTGACCAAAGCGCTCGCCGAGTTCATGTTCGAGGATGATACGGCCATCCTGCGCCTCGACATGTCGGAATATTCCGAGAAGCATTCGGTCGCGCGTCTGATCGGTGCCCCCCCAGGCTATGTCGGATACGACGAGGGTGGTGCGCTGACCGAAGCCGTCCGCAGACGTCCCTATCAGGTGATCCTGTTCGACGAGGTTGAGAAGGCGCACCCGGATCTGTTCAATACGCTGCTGCAGGTTCTTGATGACGGCCGCCTGACTGATGGTCAGGGCCGGACCGTGGACTTCAAGAACACGATCATCATCATGACGTCGAACCTCGGCTCGGATGCCCTAGCGACTGGCGCCGAAGGTGAGATTACCGACGCGGCGCGCGACAGCGTGATGAGTGCGATCCGGATGCACTTCCGGCCCGAATTCATCAACCGTATCGATGAGATCGTCTTCTTCAAGCGGCTTGGACGTGGCGAGATCGACCACATCGTTGATATCCAGATGGGCCGCCTCGAGCATCTCCTGTCAGCCCGCAAGATGAAGCTGGATCTGAGCCTCGATGCCCGCAACTGGCTGGCTGCGCGCGGCTATGATCCGGTATATGGCGCGAGGCCGCTCAAGCGTGTGATCCAGAAGGAGCTGCAAGACCCGCTTGCACGGCTCCTGCTGGAAGGTCGCATTGCTGACGGTGAAACGATCCATGTCGGGGTGGAAGGTGATATGCTGTCCATCAACGGTGTTCCGAACAATTTCGCCAAGGGTCGGGTCGCCCTGAACTAAACAACTTGGAATTGTTTCCTTGAAGACACCCTCCCGCTGCGTTAGCCCTTTGAAATACGCGGCGGGAGGAAATTTTCGTGGACATGAAAAAAATGCTGGCATCTGCCAGCCTGGCTCTATTTTGTTTCGCATCCGGAGCCGGTGCCGAACCCCTTAACGACATCGCCGAGTTATTCGGCCGCGCTGATGCGATCAGCAATCCGCAGCTCTCGCCGGATGGGAATCATCTCGCGGTTGAGTGTTCGCCGGAAGCCAAGCCGTCGATCTGCATCTTTCCCCTGGATTCGGGAGCATCGCCGATCCTGGTGCCGGTGATCCAGGATGCCCGGCTTCTTCGACTCTACTGGGCCAACAATGACACGCTCATCTTCGACATTGAAATTTTTGAGACGCTTCAGGTCAGTTCCGGCAAGAAGGACTATGCTTTCGAACGCGCTATTGCGTTCAACATCACCGACCAAAAGCCGGTGATGTTGCTGAAGGACAATCGCGGCTGGCTTTATACAAACAACCTCGTGGCCATCGCTCCAGACGATCCGGACAAGGTCATGTTTTCGCTGATTGTCGAGGAAGAGGACAGGGAGCCGGGACGGGTTCGCACCAAGAATAGCGATCGGTTCTCTTACTTCGTAATGAAGACTGATTTGAAAAAGGGCACTTCGCGGCAAGTCGATACCGATAGAGGTTTCGTGGTCGATGCAGTGCATGCGCAAAATGGAAAGATGATTGCCGAACTGCGCTACCGGGAGGTGAGCAGAGGGAGCCACATGGTGAGCATCACCAAGGGCAAAAAGGTTCTGTTTGAGCGGGAAAATCTCGCGTTCAATCCTGTTTCCCTTTGGGGGCTCGATTCGGCAGGCGATAATCTCATTGTCTTCCTGAACGAAGGAGAGCCCTACGGTCTTCACCGTATGTCACTGGACGATGGATCGCTTACGCCAATAGATCTCGGACCTGACGGGGGGACAATCGCGCCGGTCATCGATTCGCGTTCGCTGAAAGTGGTCGGTTTTGAGCTTCCCGGCGACACGTCGGTGCAGGTACTCGAAGACCCCGACTTGAAATCCCAGCTCAATGCGATCGCGCCTGCCATGCCGGGAGCGGCCGTAACACTTGAATCCTGGACCGACGATCGCTCGCAAAGCGTAGTTGCAGTCGAGTTTCCGGGAAAACCGATCGACTACTACCTGTTCGAGCCCGGTGTTGGCGCTCTTTCGCCAGTCGGCAACAAGGCACCGTATCTCGATGGACGAGCGCTCGGCACGATCGAAGCGATTTCCTATGAAGCGCGCGATGGTCTGACGATCCCGGGTTATCTCACGCTTCCGCCCGGCAAGGCGCGAGGCGATGGCCCGTTCCCGCTGATCCTTTTGCCACATGGCGGACCAGAGGACCGTGACACGCTAGGCTTCGATTGGTGGGCGCAGGCTTATGCAGCTGCAGGCTATGCCGTCATCCAACCCAATTTCCGAGGGTCAACCGGGTATGGGACAGCGTTCCGGGATGCGGGATACGGAGAGTTCGGAGACAAGATGGTAACGGATATCCTTGATGCTTCGCGCTGGGCCGAGGTAGAGGGTCTATCCGTAGCCGGAAAAACCTGCGTCGTTGGGGCAAGCTATGGTGGCTACGCTGCCTTGATGGCGCCCTTGCAGGAGAGTGCGGCGGTTCAGTGCGTTGTCGCTGTCAATCCACTCACAAACCCGTTCAAATTCCTGTCCGACTACAAGGATGGCAGCTTTCTTGTAAATAGCGTTGAGCGATTCCTCGGCGTCGGACGATTTGATTCAGCTTCGGAGCGGAATCTGGTCACGCCGACGTCGCGTACCAAGGAAATGAAAGTTCCGGTACTTCTGATCGCAGGCGAGGAAGATTCGACAGTTCCGTTTGAGCAAAGCCGGGACTTGGAACGAGCCGCGCGCGGCGTGGCCGATGTCAGGCTCGTCGAGCTGGAGGGCGAAGACCATTATCTGCGCTCAACGCGTGCGCGCTACGATGTCCTGTCGAATAGTCTCGGCTTCCTGAACGAACACTTGCCTGCCGGTTGAGCTTGATTTTCGGAACGGTCACGGGCTTGCGGGTTGGATCACCGGAAGTACCGCTGCCGCTGCCAAACTATCCGGCACGGTTGCGCCGCGAAGGGTGTCAATTTCTGCCTTCTGCTTCGAGAACGCAGCGAACTCGTCCGGGGCGGCGGCCAGGTTGCGGCCCGAAGGCAATTCGAGCGTCATTGGGTTGACGTAACGGCCATTGCGCCGGATTTCGTAGTGGAGGTGTGCGCCCGTCGCGGATCCCGTGTCACCCACATAGCCGATCACGTCACCGGAAGTTACCGCGTCACCGGCCGCGAGGCCGGCAAATCCCGACATGTGTGCGTACAGAGTTTCATAGCCTCTCTTGTGGCGGATGCGGACATGGCGTCCGTATCCTTCGCTAAATCCGGCGAAGGTGACAATGCCGTCGCCGGCAGACTGAATGGGCGTGCCGGCGGGCGCGCGAAAGTCGATGCCGGTATGCAGGTGCAATTGTCCGGTCAAGGGATGGTAGCGTTGGCCAAAGCCTGAATTGATCGCCACACGCCCGATCGGGTAGCGTGTCAGGAACGGGTGCGCGGCAACGCCGTTTGCATCGAAGAACTCCGTTCGGCCGGAATCGCCGGGCGTGAAACGATACCAGCTGCCGTGGCTTTCTACACCGTTGAATGCGGCAAACACGAGGTCTCCGTTTTCGATGAAGTTTCCGCGTTCGTCTTCGGCGATCTCGAACACGGCGTCATAGCGCTCTCCCTTTTGTCCGCCCGTTGAGAGCGTGGGATCATCCGGGAACAGGGCGGCAAGTGCCGAGGCGTGCGCAGGAGTGCCGCCGGCGCTGGCAAGGGCGGCGGAGAGTGTTGTGTCGATCCTGCCTGCGGCACGCCTGTGCGAGGTGACGAGGCGCGCCGTGAGCACGCTGACAAAAAACGTGTCGTCCGACTGGCGCGTCGCCAGGAGCGTATTCTTTGCGTTGGGTTTGATCGACACGGCAATCAGGCGGCTGGTATCGTCCTGCAGCGTGCTCTCGTCGAAATAGGCCGTGAGGGCCGTGCCGGGACGCATGCGTTTACGATCAACAAGCCCGGTGCGGCGCAGGGCGTCCACGGCTGCTTCAGCGTCCTCGGCGCTGGCGCCCAGCACTTCCAGCACATCAGCAGCGGCGGCTCCGGTCGTGACTTGTCCGATCCTGTTCGCTGTCGAGGCCGACGGCACGTTCTCGCGAAAGTCGAGCAGCGCCTGCGCAGCGTCGGCGCTGACAAGGCTTGCCGGCTTCTGGGGACGAACGAAGATGAACAATGTGAGCATGCCCAGAACGACAAAGGCAGCCATGGTCCATTCCAGCATGTGATGCTGGCGGAATGTGCGATCGACCTTGGCTGGGCCCGAACGATGTTTCGTCATACCTGATGTCCCTTGCAGGGTCCGCATGGACCACGCTGAGTGATTCAGGGCATCACGAGCAAGAAATACGCCAACAACGCGAGTGCCGGGCGTTTTTTACAGTTTTCAGGACAGATCAGGGGCGTCCGGACGAGGCTGATACGCGCAGCAGGGGCTCGCCGGTTTCTGCGCCCCGAAGGGTGCGGATGCGGTCGATTTCGGCCTTCTTGAGGGCAAATTCTTCAAGGATTGCTGGAGTCTCAGCCAGTTTTCGACCGGTTGGCAATTTCAGCCGCATGGCGTTCACAGGGGTGCCATTAATATAGACCTCATAGTGGAGGTGGGGCCCAGTGGAGGCCCCAGTCGAGCCGACATAGCCAATGATGTCACCCTGACGGACACGCTTGCCGGCTTTCATGCCCCGTCCATAACGCGAGAGGTGAGCATAGGCGGTCTGGTAGCCATTGGCATGCTTGATTTTGACATAGTTGCCATAGCCGCCATACCGGCTCGCACGAAGCACGGTTCCATGCCCTGCGGCAAAGACCGGTGTGCCTGAAGGAGCAGCAAAGTCTGTTCCCTTGTGCAGGCGGGTATAACCCGAAATCGGGTGCCGGCGCTTGCCGAAGGAAGACGACAATCGCGCGCCATTGATCGGTGTTTTCATCAGAAACTTGGTGGCGCTTTCACCCTTGCTGTCGAAATAATCCGGCACAAGGTCATCACTTGGCGTGAAGCGGTAGAAATCACGACTGAGTGCTTGTCCATTGAGCGAGGCGAAGATCACGTCGCCTGATTTGACCGGCGTTCCGCGTTCATCGACATAGGTCTCGTAGACGATTTCGAACTGGTCTCCTGGGTGTATTTCCCGTTGAAAATCAACGTCATATGCGAATGCGTTGGCAAAATCGACGACCTGTTGGTCGCCCGCGCCGAGGCTGCGAGCGGTGTCATAGATGGATGTTTCGATCGAGGCCGCGATGCGGTGGACGCTTGGCGTCAGGCGGGCATTCAGGGCGGTCGCTTCCCAGTTGCCGTCCTGGCTGCGTGTAATCAGAAGGCTGCGGTCTGCCTCGGCGCGTATCGACAAGGCTGTCAGACGGTCACCATCCAGGTAGGTCTCTGCAGTGAGTCCGGGGCGGAGGCGGCGTGCGTCCAGGAGGTCGCCGGAATAGAGCGTTTGCAAGGCGCCGTTGGCGTCCTGGTGGCTGGCGCCAAGACTGACGACGAGCTCCGTCAGGGTCTGGCGCGACTTCAGCGTTCCCGTCTTGTGAGCGAGGACAGCGTGTTCAGTCATATCGGTGGCGCTGAGAAGGGTTACCGCCAAGGGAGGCGGTGTTGCGGCTACGGCTGTTCCATGGGCTGGCTGGCCTGACGGATCGACCATGAACAGACCGGCCACGGCTGAAGCCGAGCCCAGAATAAACAGGACGGCAAGGCTCTTCATCCCCTGGGACACGTTCCGCTTCGGCGTCCGTGTCGTTTGCGGTTCGGTTTCGGTGTATTCTTCCACGCGCAACTTCCCGTTGTTCCAAAGCTCGTCCGTATCACTTACGCAATTGCGGAAAAACGAACGTTCTTTCTGACATATGCGCGTTAAAGAATGCAGAACGCGCTAAATTTAGCCTTCTTGGCTTTTTAGGACTCTAGAATTCAAGACTAGCAAGAAGCAAGCCGGATTGTACCGTGAATACGACAGATGACCAAAATGTAGGAATCCCGGACGATGACGTGCTTGCGCGTCCGATCCGCTGGGTTCGTTGGACTGTTGTGGCGATTACCGTCCTGTTGGTCGGCGCCCTGGCGACGGCATGGTTCCTGCGCAAGACCGTCGCCGAACGCGCGTTGGCTGGATGGTGTGCCGAGCGCTCACTCGCCTGTGAGGGGAAGTTCGTCCAGATTAGCTCACATGGCGCCACCATTCGCGATTTGAAAGTTCGAGCGGGCGGCAATGTGCCATTCGAGGCATCACAAGCCAGTGCGCGGCTCAAATGGCCCCGGTTTCTCACACCGGAATTGACCGGAATAACCGTAGACAGGCCGATCCTGCGCGGCACGCTAGATGACAAGGGTATGCGTTTCTACGGGCTGGAGAATCTGGCTGGACAATCTGATGGCGCCGGACACGTGACCTTGCCAGCGCTTGAAATCACGGATGGGCGGATATTTTTCGCCACGGAGGCGGGCGAATTGTCCGCTACCGTGGCGATGCATGGCGCATTTCCGCAGAAAGGCACGCTCGACCTCGTTCTGGATCCGGCAGCGCTCAAGGGCGCCGAGAGCGAATTCAACTGGTCCGAAGGCGCTATTTCCCTTGTCGCTGACATGGGCCGGATTTCCGGTGATGCGAACATCGTCATGCAGCGCGCAGACCTGAAAACCGTCTCGATCACGGACGTGGTCGTTGCGGCCAAGGTCGACGCCGCCGATGTCGGCGATGGGCCGATGACGCTGATCTGGACCGGTTCGGTCGCCGATGGCGTGTTTCCAGGCGGACACTTGAGTGCGGTCCGGACCACTGGCGAGGCAAGTTTTACCGAGCTTCCGAGCCTGTCGGCGAGGGACGCGTTGGCGGCAATGACAGCGGCGACTTTCACGCTCGAGTCTGGAGACGTGTTGCGCGACGGTTATGGGGCCGGCGCACTGAGTCTGGAAGGCGACCTGAAAGGCGATGCCGGAAACATCGGCGGACCCGTCAAGCTCTCGGCATCGGAAGCCGTTGCGCCACAGGGCGCCGCCGGGATGTTGTCATCGAGTGGCATATTCAACCGGACAGCCGAAGGCGCATTGTTATTTGCTGGTCGTGCGTCTGCATCTGACGCGAGTGTTGCCCCAAACCTGCGCCAGGAACTCACTGCGCCGATTTCATTTCCCGGTGTACTATCAGACCACGGAAGCAGTTTCCGGTCCGCGTCAATCCGGGCGCTGGCTGACTTCGATCTGGCTATGGCGTTCAGTGCGGGTACGCGAGAAGGTATCTTCTCTTTTTCAAGCCGCGAGGAAACCGTTCTGACGGCGGCAACCGGATTGCGCCTAAAGATAACGCCCCCAGCGGATAGGGCATGGCTGTCCATCCAGGGGGCGGAGCGCGCTGTGCGTGGCAACATTATGCTGTCCGGCGGAGGCGCTCCTGACCTGCAGCTTGGCCTCGACGATCTGCAGCAAGGCGCGGCGGGACTCGTGATCGAGTCGCATGCATTCAAACTGAAGCCCTGGACGGCAGGCGGAAAAACGTTGTCTGCGGATCTCGGGACGTTTGCCATGACCAGCGCACCGGAACGTTTTGATATTCTCAGCCGTGGGCGCTTGTCCCTGTCAGGGCAGATGTCCGGGATCGACCTGAAGCATACAGAGCTCGTCGGCGGGCTTCACGCCGAGCGGGATGAATCGGGCTGGCAAGTGCAGCCCGCCGGCGCCAAATGCGTCACCGTTTCCAGCCACGGTTTCGTTTTCGGCAGCATTCAAGCCGAACCGGTCAGGCTGAACGCCTGCCCGCAAGGCGATGGTTTCATCCGCAAGCGCGGCGCATCTCCCAGCGGCACGGTCACGCTGGGGGCGGTAAACCTACCATTCTCCGCAGGGTCTACGTCCGGCACGCTGGGCCTGTCCAAGGCGTCGGTCGATTGGTCAACAAATGGCGGGCTGGCGATGACGGTGCTCGCAGAGCATGTCGACCTGCCGCTGACAATCGGTTCGCGCACGCTGACCCTGTCAGGAGATGTACCGCGAATGGGCGTGGCGACCGGTCGCGGCGCACCGAAATTGTCGGCACGGCTGGGCCCTACGGTTTTCGGCGGCACACTCGTGCCGGCAAAAGTATCAGCCGACAGTTTCGTTTTTGACGGGTTCAGTGGAAAGGGTGGCCTGTCCGGCGATCTGAGCGCCAATGGTGTCCTCATCCAGGACTATCGGAGCGACCCACTCTACCAGCCATTGATCTCGGATATGACGGCAACGCTCACCAACGGCCAACTTGCCATGACCGGTCCGTTGCGCCTGAAGACCGGCGGAACGACGGTCGCCGACACATTGATCAATCTTGACGTGGTCAAACTCAACGGCACGGCTGCCGTCCGTTCACGCCCGCTGGCGTTCCGCTCCGGCGGACTGCAACCCGTGATGCTTTCCGAGAAACTGCGCGGCGCCTTCACCTATGCCGCCGGTGATGTGTCCGCGAAAGCGGATGTGACGATCGCGTCGGGCAAACTGGCTGGCACGGGCGAAGTCACGATAGAGCAGTTTGGCTTCCAAACGACCCGACTGGGCCGGATTGAAGGCGTCAATGGCAAGGTCCGGTTCAGCGACCTCCTGGATCTGACGACAGATCGCGGACAGGTCGTTACCGTCGGTTCGCTAAACATTGGTGTTCCGCTTGTGGGTGGGCGTATCGAATTTCATCTCGACAAGGGCAAGGTCATCGGCGTTGAGAAGGCATCGTTCCCGTTCGCTGGCGGACGGATTGCGCTCGCGCCGCTCCAGTGGACACTGGGTAGCAAGGACCAGCAGGTCAAGGTAACCGCAGATGCGATTGACCTCGGCCAGTTGGTGTCAGTTCTGAAGCTGCCGGATGTTCAGGCAACAGGAACTGTGAGCGGTGCGTTCCCGGTCGACTTCGTCGGCAATGAAATTCAGGTGCGCAACGCGCTTCTGGCTGCGGATGCGAAGGGTGGGCGGATTGCCTATACAGGCGACGCAGTTGACTCGGCTGCCGAGAGCGACCCGAACGCACAGCTGGCATTCGACGCGTTGAAGGACCTGCAATTCTCCATCCTAGAAATTGGCCTGACCGGCGACCTCATGGACCGGACGGTCGCAAGCGTTCACCTTATTGGTCGCAACACGAAGCCGCTGCCATTCGGCAAGAATTTGACCATGCCGAAGGGGCAGGCATTTGAATTCAACCTGACGCTTGATTCCCAGCTCAAGGAATTGGTGAAGAGCGGTTCCTATGCCACCCAGCAGGACAAGTTCGTCAAGATTATCGTCGACATGGCCAATGACAAAGACAACCGGACCGATGAATGAGAGACAACCATGCAGTCGATTGACGTTAAGCTGAACCATGTCATGTTCGCGCGAAGATAAAAGGAATCACAAATTGACGACCCCGCAGAAAACATTGTTTCTTGTCGGCTGCGTCGCGCTCACTGCGGCGTGCACGCCGACCATTCGTATTGAACCGTCGGACAAGCCGATTACGATCAATCTGAACGTGAAGATTGATCAGGAAGTGCGCATCAAGCTCGACAAGGAAGTCGAAGACCTGATTTCCAACAACCCTGACCTGTTCCCCCAATAGCGACGACAGGATAACTATCATGAACATGATCAAGAATGTCTTCTTCGCTCTGGCCATCGCCTCGCTCGCCATCGTGAGCGCGCCGGCGGCACATGCCGGTGATCCGCAGCTCGAAGCTGCGATCTCTGCCGGCGAGGTGGGAGAGCGCATCGACGGCTATCTCGGTGTGGTCGGTTCGGCGGATCCCGCTGTCGTCCGCAAGGTCCAGGAGATCAACAACAAGCGCCGCGCGCTTTACGAGCAGCTGTCGGAGCAAACCGGAACCACGGTCGCGCAGGTGGCCCGGGTCACCGGTGAAAAGCAGATCTCGCGCACGGGTGCGGGTCAGTACTACATGGACGAAACCGGCGCCTGGGTCAGGAAGTAACGCTTCGCGGAGGCTCGGCCTGTCTCCAGTCTTCGACCTCTACCCCCCTTGGGGCAGGCTGCATGAATTGGTCATTTTTAAGCCGCTGCCGGGAGCGGGCCGGCTTGGCGTGTACGGGGCCTGAAAAACCCGTTGCAAGAGTTTCACACCCCCATTGATTGACACGAGACGCGGCTCACTCGATTTTGCACGTAATCTCACGTCAACAACGGGGCTGGACCTTTCATGATCGATCCTGCACGGCTTTCGGCCTTCATATCGTCTCGTATCTGCCATGACCTCGTGTCGCCAGTCTCCGGGGTGACCAGCGCGCTTGAAATGCTTGATGAGCCCGGTGATTCAGACATGGATCAGCAGTTCGAGGAATTGCTTCGTTCCAGCGCCCGCAAGGCAGCTGCGACGATCCAGTTCCTTCGCTACGCCTATGGCTCGCTTGGCTTGCAGGCTGGCACGGCTGACATGCACGAATTCAAGAAGATCACCGAGAACTACCTTCAGGGCCTGAAGCCCAGTATCGAGTGGGACATCGCCACCGATCACCTCAGCTATTCCCATGCGCGTCTGTTGATGAACCTGATCATGATGGCGGTCGATACGCTTCCGCGCGGCGGCGTGATCCATGCCCGAGTACGAAATGAAGCGGCGGGCATGACGATGACTGTCTCGTCGCGTGGCGAGCGGGTAAAAATGAAAGACGAGGCTGCCCGGTCCGTCCAGGGAGTTGAACCTGAGGACGGCTGGAAACCCGACAACATCCAGCCCCTGTTCGCGAAGATGATTTGCGATAGTCTGGAAGGTGAAATTACTGCCAAGCAGGGCGAAGATGTTGCTATCATCATGGCGACGCATATTCGCGCTGAAGGCTGATGCGAAATCTGACCGGTTTCTTCGAAACCAGCAGCGAATTCTTAACGCTCGTCGGGCAATCGTTAACCCGACCCGAAGGCCTGCTGTGGGAGCCCGACTATGAAAACCTGCCTGATCGTTGACGATTCCCGCGTCGTAAGAAAGGTTGCGGCGCGCATTATTCAGGACCTGAAATTCAATATTGTCGAGGCCGGAGACGGCGCCGAAGCGCTGAAAGCCTGCCGGGAAAAAATGCCCGACGCCGTGCTTCTCGACTGGAACATGCCGGTGATGAACGGGCTGGACTTCCTGCGGGCATTGCGCCGCGAAGATGGCGGCAAGAAGCCGCTCGTGGTATTCTGTTCAATAGAGAATGACGCCGAGCATATCAACGAGGCCATCCGGTCCGGCGCAGACGAGTTCATCATGAAGCCGTTCGATGCTGACATTCTCGAGAGCAAATTTGCAGAAGTCGGCCTCGTTTGAAGCATTTCTTAACAAACGCCCCGATATTGGTAACGATTGGGGTTGAAATACCCGGGTTCGGAGCGGGATATGAAGGATGAGGTGTTCAGCGAGTTGGCGGATCTGGCCCTGAAGGGGTCCGGACAGTCGATTCCGAAATCCAAAGCTTATCTGATCGAAGCCCGGCTCGCTCCCATCGCGCGGCGCGAGGGTTTTGGTACGATGGAAGACCTCGTCCACTGCCTGAAATCGCGGGCAAATCCCGCCTTCATCGCTGAAGTCGCCGCGACACTCGTGTCCAAGGACACGCGCTTTTTCCGCGAGCGGGAAACGCTGCAGCGCGTGCTGAACGAGGTGCTGCCCGAGCGTCTCAAGGCGACGAATACAGGGCGTCTCAAAATCTGGTTGGCAGGTGGTTCGACGGGACAGGAAGCCTATTCGCTGGCGATCCTGCTCGAAGACGAACTGCCGTCCGCGCTGCGCGGGGCTAAGATCGAGATGCTGTCGACAGATATCTGCAAGGTGACGACGGAGAACGCCCGCAATGGCCGCTATGGTCACTATGAGGTCCAGAAGGGACTGTCGATCCATCGCCTGACCAAGCACTTCAATCGAACTCGAGACCGGCCAGTGGGAAGCCAGTGAAGCGCTTCGGTCCCGTGTCAGTTTCCGCCAGCACAACCTGCTCGAAAGCGCTGCTGGCCTTGGCAAGTTCGACGTCATCATTTGCCGCAATGTTCTGCCGGGCATGGCTCGTTCTGCGCGCGTGCGTGTGGTTGAAAGCCTGGCGAGCCAGTTGGTGCCGGGCGGTATGGTCCTGCTGGGGCAGGGCGAAGGCCTGATCGGCCTGACCGACAAGCTGGAACCCGCCCGCGACTTCCGCGGGGCCTGGGTGGCTGCCGGAACCGCCAACGCCGCTGCGTCGGCTGCCTGATCTGCATTCACCGGACTTCAGCGGCAAAGTTGCAATGCAACATGATGCCTGTATGAGGGGCACTCCTCCCGGCTGGATCCACAGAAGCAGGCCCCAAACATGGTAAAATCGACCTTCGCGGCATTTGCCGATCGCGTCGCCCGTGCCGACTGGGCCGGAAACGGCCTGTCCGCCATGACCCCGATGCGGGTGAAAACCGAGCTTTTGGCAGGGCTCACGGTCGCGCTCGCGCTGGTGCCCGAGGCGGTCGCGTTCGCCTTCGTGGCAGGGGTGGCACCGCTCGTCGGCCTGTATGCCGCATTCATCGTCGGCCTGATCACCGCCCTGTTCGGTGGACGCCCAGGCATGATTTCCGGTGCAACCGGCGCGCTGGCCGTGGTGATGGTCGGACTGGTGCACGATCCGCGCGTGGGCGACATGGGGGCGCAATACCTGTTTGCCACAGTCGTGCTGATGGGTGTGCTGCAGTTGGTTGCCGGCGTATTCAGGCTGGGCAAGTTCATGCGGCTGGTGCCGCATCCGGTCATGCTTGGTTTTGTGAACGGCCTCGCCATCGTGATTTTCCTGGCCCAGCTCGGCCAGTTCAAGGTGCCAGGCTCGGCGGAAGCCAGTGGGCACGGCTTTGCCGGTGGAGAATGGATGTCCGGCGCGCCGCTGATCCTGATGCTCGGCCTGACGGCGCTGACGATGGCGATCATCTGGGGCATGCCCAAACTGACCAAGATCATTCCCGCGCCGCTCGCCGGCATCGGCTTGGTGGCCGCGCTCGTCATCGGCTTCAACCTTGATGTGCCGACCGTGGGCGATCTTGCATCGGTCAAGGGCGGCCTGCCGCCTTTTGCTGTTCCGGCTGTACCGCTCACGTTCGAGACGCTGGAGATCATCTTTCCCTACGCGCTGATCCTGGCGGCCATTGGCCTGATCGAGAGCCTGCTGACGCTCAACCTGGTCGGTGAGATCACCGGCAAGCGTGGCGGCGCCTCGCAGGAATGCCTTGCGCAAGGCACGGCCAATGTCGTGACCGGATTTTTCGGCGGCATGGGCGGCTGCGCGATGATCGGGCAGTCGATGATCAACGTGAAGTCCGGCGGTCGCACGCGCCTTTCGGGCCTTTCGGCAGCTCTGTTCCTGCTGGCCTTCATCCTTGTCGGCTCCAGCCTGATCGAACGTATCCCGCTGGCTGCCCTGGTTGGTGTCATGTTCATGGTCGTGATCGGCACATTTGCCTGGCAGAGCCTGCGCATCATGACTCGCATTCCACTGATGGACGCTTTCGTCATCGTGCTCGTGACGGGCGTGACAGTCGCATATGACCTCGCCACGGCAGTTGTCGTCGGTGTGATCGTTTCGGCGCTCGCCTATGCCTGGAACAATGCGCGCCGTATCCATGTCATCGAGCGCGACAGTGTGCGCACGCCGGGCGCGCATGTTTATGAGATTGAAGGACCCCTCTTCTTCGGCTCGACTGATGGCTTCGCCGAACTCTTTCATCCGGAAACCGATCCGGACGTCGTGATCGTCGACTTCATGCGCTCCCGCGTGGTTGACCAGTCGGCGCTTCAGGCCATCGAAGACCTCGCCGCGCGCTATGCTGCAAACGGCAAGACCCTGCGCCTGCGCCATCTCAGCCATGACTGCCACAAGCTGTTGCAGCGTGCCGGGCAGCTGATGGTCGAAGAGGATGACGATCCCGATTATGCGCTGGCAGTGGACTATAACGTCCGCACAGGTGTTTTCGGTGGCGGCCACTAAACGCGCGCGATGACCGATTTGTGACCGGGCGTGTGCGCTAATGCACTTCGGTCCGGTCTTAGCTTCCGCTAGAAATCGGCCAACTGGAATGCCGTGACTTCGACAGGAGAGCCGATGCTGCACCGACGCAAATTCCTCCAATACGCCGCTGGTAGCGCTGCAATTGCTGGAGCAAGCCCGCTTCCAGCCTGGGCGCGCTCGTCCAGCGAAGGCAATCTCGGAATCCCGGCGCTGCAGGGCAACCGTTTCGACCTGACGGTTGAAAGGTTTCCGGTGCGCATCAATGGCCGCGCGACCGAGGCGATTGGCATCAATGGGGCGGCGCCCGCGCCGCTGCTGCGGTTTCGCGAAGGCGAGGAGGTGACGCTGAATGTCACCAATACGCTGGACACTGACACGTCCATCCACTGGCATGGCCTCCTTGTGCCCTTCCACATGGACGGCGTGCCCGGCGTATCCTTCCCGGGCATCCGGCCGGGCGAGACGTTCAGTTACAAATATGCCGTGCCGCAGAATGGCACCTATTGGTACCATTCCCATTCCGGCCTGCAGGAACAGGTCGGCCATTACGGCCCGATCATCATCGATCCAAAAGGCGCTGATCCGGTCGCCTATGACCGCGAATACGTGCTCGTGCTGGGAGACTGGACGTTCGGCGACCCGGAACGCCTCTTCGCCAAGCTTAAAAAGCATTCCGACAGCCAGAATTTCCAGCAACGCACAGTCGGGGATTTCCTGAAAGATGCCTCCGCCGACGGGCTCGGAGCGGCCTTCCGGGACAGGGCGATGTGGGGCGCGATGCGCATGTCGCCGCGCGATATCGCGGATGTCGGGGCACCGGCCTATACCTACCTGATCAATGGCCGGTCGACGGCGGACAATTTCAACATGGTGTTCAATCCCGGCGAGCGCGTGCGCCTGAGGATTATCAACGCGGCGGCAATGACATTGTTCAATGTCCGCATGCCGGGCCTGCCGATGACCATGGTCCAGGCCGACGGCCTGAACATTCAGCCGCTGAAGGTCGATGAATTCCAGATCGGCGTGGCCGAGACTTATGATGTGATCGTGACGCCTCAGGCGGCGGAGGCATTTGCCTTCGTTGCCGAGTCGATCGACCGGTCCGGCCAGGCCGTGGCGACACTCGGCCCTCGGCCTGGTATGCGCGCGGCTGTTCCTGCCCTGCGGCCTGTACCAACCCTGACTATGAAAGACATGGGGATGGACCATGCGGCCATGGGGCACGGGTCCATGGACCTGGGCGCGGATGAGGCGGAATCGATGGATCATTCCGCGATGGGCCACACAGCAATGGCCGGGATGGATCATGCATCCATGGGCCATGCGATGCCCGACCCGCACGGGCCGGAGATCCAGATGGTGTCTGTGGCAGCACCGGTCACGCGCGGGCCCGGTGTTGCCAATATCGCGGCCATGCCGGTGAGCAGGCTGGACGAGCCGGGCATCGGCCTCGCCGATATCGGCCACCGGACGCTGACCTACAGCCAGTTGCGCAGCCTCGACCCGAACCCGGATAGGCGGGCGCCCGGCCGCGAGATCGTGGTGCACCTGACGAGCAACATGGAACGCTACATGTGGTCGTTCGACGGGGTGAAATTCTCCGAGGTGACAAAAGCGATCCAGTTCCATGAGGGCGAACGTGTGCGGCTGACCCTCATCAATGACACGATGATGCCGCACCCGATCCATTTGCACGGCATGTTCTTCGATCTGGTCATTCCCGGTGCGGAGGCCAGTGGGCACCTGCCGCGCAAGCATACCGTGATCGTGAAACCGGCGGAGAAACTCTCTGTGGATATCTCGGCCGAACATGTCGGTGACTGGGCCTTCCACTGCCACCTTCTCTTCCACATGGCAGCAGGCATGATGCAGGTCGTTTCGGTCCTTCCGTCGGACGCAGCGCTGCCTGCGGCAGCTCATGACGGCCACAGGAAAATGGATCATTCCAAGATGGATCATTCCGCCATGGGTCATGGAGACAAGAGCGATGAGGGCATGAAGCAATGATGCGGGAACTTGCCCTTTGTGCGCTGGTGGCATCACTGGCGACGCCGTCATTCGCGGAGGACGATGCAGGGGCGTCGCCGCCCTGGTCGATGGCGGATGAATACTACAGCGCGGACGAAATGGCGGCGTCGCGGCACCACGTCCAGACGCATCATGGCGCGACGCGTGAATTCTATGTCATGGCGGACCGGCTGGAACTGCAGTCGTCGGATGAAGGCGACGCGCTCGTCTGGGATGGCAATGCCTGGTATGGCGGGGATATCAACAAGCTCTGGATCAAGAGCGAGGGCGCGTATTCCTTCGACGCCGACGCGGTTGAGGACGCCGAAGTGCAGGCGCTCTGGTCGCATGCGATCTCGCCCTATTTCGACCTGCAGGGCGGCCTTCGCTACGATCTCGCGCCGAAGGGCCGCACGCATGCCGTGCTCGGGATCCAGGGCCTGGCGCCCTACTGGTTCGAGGTGGACGCGGCGGCTTTCCTCAGCAGCGAGGGTGACCTGACTGCGCGCGTTGAGGCCGAGTACGAGTTCCGCCTGACCCAGCGCCTGATCCTTCAGCCGCGTGTGGAAGCCGAACTCTCGGCGCAGGACATTGCGGAGCTGGAAACCGGGTCTGGCCTCACCGGCCTCGATGCCGGCCTGCGCCTGCGCTATGAAATCGTCCGTGAGTTCGCGCCCTATATCGGCGTCGAATGGCAGAGCAGCTTCGGCGGCACGGCGGATTATCTCGAAGCGGCGGGCGAGGAGCCTGACGGCACGGTGTTTGTCGCGGGCGTGCGGACCTGGTTCTGAGGCCGCCCCTCGCAATTCCTGCCGTCCCGCGCTATATGCGCCCTTCCTGAAGCTGCTCCGGGCCTTGAACCCGGTGGGAGTAAGAGATGACAGATACCAAATCCGCTGCCTGGACGGGCGGCGTGAATTCCCTCGGATTTGACAAGAGCCCCGCCGATACGCGGGTCGTCGCCGCCATGTCGGGCGGGGTCGACAGCTCGGTCGTGGCCGCGATGCTGAAGGCTGAAGGCTATGACGTGATCGGCATCACGCTGCAGCTCTACGATCATGGCGCCGCCATCGAGAAGAAGGGTGCCTGCTGCGCGGGCCAGGATATCCATGACGCGCGCAATGTGGCCGACCAGATCGGCATTCCGCATTATGTGCTGGACTATGAAAGCCGTTTCCGCGAGCAGGTGATGGAAGATTTTGCCGACACCTATCTGGCCGGCTCCACCCCGATCCCGTGCATCCGCTGCAACCAGACGGTCAAGTTCTCGGACCTGCTTCGCACCGCGAAGGAACTCGGCGCCGATTGCCTGGCGACGGGCCATTATATCCGGCGGACCGATGGCGAAGACGGGCCGGAACTTCACCGCGCTATCGATGCCAGCCGCGACCAGTCCTATTTCCTGTTCGCCACGACGCGGGAGCAGCTGGACTATATCCGCTTCCCGCTGGGCGGCCTGCCGAAGACGGAGGTTCGCGAACGCGCGGACCAGTTCAACCTGCCGGTCGCGGCCAAGCCCGACAGCCAGGACATCTGTTTCGTGCCAGAAGGCAGTTACGCCAAAGTGGTCGAGAAACTCCGCCCCGGATCCGGGCGCGGGGGCGATATCGTGCACCTTGATGGCCGCGTCCTCGGGAGCCATGAAGGCGTGATCCACTACACGATCGGCCAGCGGCGCGGGCTGAACGTGGCCGTGGGCGAGCCCCTGTTCGTGGTCAAGATCGACGCGCCGAACCGGCGAGTCGTGGTCGGCCCGCGCGAGGCCCTGATGACGTCCGGCCTGTTGCTGGAAGAGCTGAACTGGCTCGGCAAGGGCACGCTGGAAGCTGCGGCCGATGCCGGGGCACCGGTGCTGGTGCGGGTGCGTTCGACGCGGCCACCGGTGCCGGGACGGCTCGGCTGGCAGGGCGACACGCCGGTGATCTGGTTCGACGCGCCGGAAGAAGGCGTGGCCCGGGGGCAGGCGGCGGTCCTGTACGATCCGGATGGCGGTACGCGCATCCTCGGCGGCGGGTTTATCCTCAAGGCGATCCCGGCGGACGAGCGCGTGGTCGCAGCCTAGTTTGGCCCTGCGCCTGCGGCGCCTGTGAGGGCGCTTGGGGTGGGGTATGGGTGTCCTGAGGGGGCGGTAGGGGTCAGGTGTCGGGGATCACGCCAAACGCCCGCTCTTCCCGGCGCAAGCCGGGACCCAGTGCCTCAAGTCCGGCCTGTGTGGCCCTGGGCCCCGGCTTTCGCCGGGGTGAGCGGACAAGGGGGAGACCTTCTTCTCCTGTCAGAGCGCGTCTCAGCCGGTCCGACACCGGTGCACGGAAACAGCCCGGACGATGCCCGGAGAGATCATCCGAGAGCTGGATAATCACGACTTTCCCGTTCCACATCACGCCCCAGAGCATTTGTGAGCCCGGCCCACCGTTCTCGCGGAACCATGCCTTCAAACGCTGGATGCGCCAGAAGACCAGTGGCCAGAGGGGCAGCAGGTACCAGGGCAGGCCCGGCATCGGGGTAAAGAGGGAGAAGCTGGGCATCGCGGCCCATTGTAAGCCGGTTGCAGGAGGGGGCGGATAAGAGGAGGTCTATGCCTCAAGCTGATGTCCGCCGTTGGTCAGACGGGAGCATTCGGAATATTGCTTGTGAGGAACAAGTTTCAGCCCGATGCTCAAATCGAAATTGTTGACGAGGCCGAACTATGGAAAAACGAACCCGTCTTAGCAGAGCGGATCTGGATAAGTTTCTTGCTGAACTCCCAAGCGACTATTCGCCAATCAAGCAGCTAATGCAGTCTTTTGATGGTTCAGACATGTACAAGGACGAAGGCGGAGCTATGTTGATGGGCCATGAGCCCGAAATAGCGCCGCTGGCATACGCCGTGACGGTCTTTCCTGGAGTTCAGAGCGAAGCGATAGAGCAGTATGAACATTCGAACCAGATTGCATTTCCGGAGCCTCTCAGAAAATTTCTCAACCATATAAATGGTGCATACCTTTGCGAACTAGATATCTATGGGATACCCCTTTCGATGTTGCAGTATCCGCCAAAGCTGTCTCGGTCGGTTCGGAACCCGCTAAACGTGGCGACCGCTACGAAGATTTGGCGCGTAGAATTCAACGCGCCGCAAGTCGATGAATTTCATTTCGCTAGTCGAAACATCAGTTGGACGGTGCAAATTGGATACTTCTGGAGGCCAGATGGTAGTGTAGTTTCGTACCCTTTGGGAAAAGCGGAATATCAGAGCAGGGCGTGGCCGACATTTACGACGTGGTTGCATGACGAACTTGGAGCCACACTGAGAGATCGACCTGGCTATCTTGAGGAGCGCACCAGAAAGTCGAATCAAGCGGGCAAGCGCTTCTCCTTCTCAAGACTTCTGCGAAGACTCGGACTTCGATCCTAAGCACTAACCAATCGATCTGCCGCTGACGTCTCCTCAGACGCCGGAAGCGGCCGTCTGAATTTGGATGTCGTATGACCATCTTTGGGGAGCGCTGCCGCCCACCGAAAGTCGCGCCAACGTATCCATCGACGTCGAGAGTAGATACACAAAAACCTTAGGCCACGGAGCGAAGACATCAGCTCATCCAGTCGGGCGGGGGGCGTGGGTGGTGCCGCCGAGCCAGCGCGTAGCGCCATGTGCGATCAGGCTGTCATGTCGGCGATAGAACAAGTCGCCGCCGCTATTGCGGCGCGACGCTCAGGGTCAGGGATGTCGTATAGCTGCGGATATCTGTTCCGGCCCCGTCGGGTGCCGGGGCCTGCAGGCGGACCATCAGTACGTGTACGCCCGGATGGTCCCAGTTGACCGTGAAGACACCGGACCCGTCGATGGGAACCACAACGCCGCCTTCCTGATGCAGGCGCTGGGCCTCACTGGTGAGGATCACGCTGCCGCCTGAAACCGGCTTGCCATCGAAATTCACACGCCCAACGAATGGCACGCCGACGCTGACAGCATTCGGGTGCAGGGCCGGCTCCATGGCGAGGCGCCCGACATGTGTGCGGATGGCGCCCCAGTCCGGCAGGCCCGCCGTGACATAGGCATCTGAAACCGTCGCGGTCTGGGACGTGAGGATGGGCGTGCCATCGGGGATATCGATGGGCGCGGCATCATTGCTGTTCACCAGATGATACTGGCCATCCAGCAAGACGTATTCGCCTTTCCGGCCAAGGCGCTCGCCCGTGGTGATCCGTGTGGTGCCGGATTGATTGATCGTGTGTTCCAGCATGGTGGTGGTTGTGAACGTCTCGACCCGGTCCGGTCGGGTCTGTGCGCCATCCGGCAGGATCACCGCATACGTGTCCGTGCGCACGGCATGGCGCGGCTCGCAGCAATCATCGCTGAAGGCGACCTCGACGGTTATGGCCTGGCCGGGCGCCGGTGCGAAGGTTGACGGTTTGACATAGGCCGTATCGGCAGACGCCGCGTCGGCCATGGCCAGCGCGGCGACTGAAAGGAGGAATGCGGCGCGCATCAGTATTCGCTATCAGCAACCGCCACGGTCGGGCGCAGGCGATCGGCGAGCTGGCCGGTGTCCGAGGTGACAAAGCTGTTGATCACGGCGCGCGCCTCGACCAGCGCGGGCTCAAGAGCCTGTTCGCCATCCTTGACGGCCTGCGCCAAGTCCAGCAGCGGAATATAGAGGTCTTCCGTCTCGCCCTTGATCGTGATGGCAAAGCGCTCGTTTTCAGTTTCGATGCGGGTCCATTCCGCCCTGACGCCCGCCCAGAATTCGGCCGTGCCAGCCCAATAGTCATCAGCGGCTGAGACCGGATAGTCGTCAAAGGCGCGATAGGTGTTCAGACCGACTTCGCGCACGAGCGCATGCGGGGAACCCGTCAGTATCAGTTTTGAATTGTCCTGCTCATGCACCCAGCCCCAAGGCGTGATCGTATGACGGTTGACGGCATCCACGGCGTGATAATCATCGCGTGTGGTCATGTCGCGGCGCGGTAGCGGGCGCCATTCCCGCGGCGGGGTCCATTCCGCGATCCCGTCTTCATAGGTCCAGCGCCCGACCGCGCCGTAGCGCGGCGCATCATCGACCTGGTAGACGGTCTGGGACCAGGTGCCGGACCGCTCGCCTGCAGGCACGTCGCGCCATTCCCAGGCATTGCCGCCGATGAAGACGAGCACCCGTTCGGGTTCGTACTGCCAGTCCTGGCGCCAGTGCTTCACAACGAACGGCGCATCGTCCGAGCCGACGACGAGCAGGTGCTGCAGGCTGATGAAATCGCCCCGGTCCTCGATCACGCGGACGGATTCGTGTCCGCCCGACAGTTTCGGCTCTTTCAGTTCATAGCCGTCCACGAAGGATACGGTTTCCGTGAAATCGAAGGTGACCTTGTAGTCGCCCGCCATGGCCAGGATGGATTGGCGGTCCTGGGACAGGCTTGCAGGCGCCACCTGGGCCGGCGCAAGGGCCGGCGGTGAAACCATTGCAGGTGTTGTGCAGGCCGAGAGCGTCAAGCCCGCCAGGGCGGCAGCCGTCGTGAGCCAGATGGATTTCATGATCATGGGTTCCTCGTTTCAGGATCGGATTGAAGTAGCAGTTGGTCATTTGATAATGATAGTGAGAATCATTTGCAACCTGTGAAAAGGCATGTCATAGGCCGATTTGCGAATTGTTCTCAAAAACTGATCAAGAAGGTCCGACATGCACATATCAACACCCAGCCAAACCTCGCAGGCCACATGGAAAGCCTCTGTCCTCCTCGGTACGGCACTCGCACTGGCCCTGCCGGCATTTGCGCAAAGCGGCGCGACCAGTGACGAGGCGGAACACCGTGAAGAGACCGTGACCGTTTATGGCACGTCCAATCCCCTGCCTGTCTTCGAGTATCCCGGGCAGGTGAGTGTGGTCACGCGGGACGATCTCGATACGATTGCGCCGTCTGCCATTTCGGACGCATTGCGCGATGTTCCCGGTCTCGACTTTGCGGGCGGGCCTCGCCGGACGGGTGAAACACCGAGCATTCGCGGCCTTTCCGGCAACAATGTGCTGATCCTGCTGGACGGGGCGCGCCAGAGCTTCACATCGGCCCATGATGGCCGCTTCTTTGTCGATCCCGACCTGATCGGTACGGCGGAAGTTGTCAAAGGGCCGGCCTCAGCGCTTTATGGCTCCGGCGCAGTCGGCGGTGTGCTGGCGCTGGAGAGCGTCGACGCGGATGACCTGCTGCGCGACGGGGAAGCCTGGGGCGCGCGCGTCCGGCTTGGCTACCAGAGCGTCAATGACGAGACGCTGGCCTCGCTGACGGCTTTTACCCGCCAGGGCGCTTTTGATGGCCTCGCGAATTTTGGCATCCGCCAATCCGGAGACATTGAGCTGGGATCAGGTGCTGACCTGCCTTCCGACGACGAAATCGAGACCGCGCTCCTGAAAGGCAGCTACGCCGTGAACGCGGCGCTGACCGTTGAAGGGTCATGGCAGCGTTTCGCCAATACGGCGATCGAGCCCAATAATGGCCAGGGCACGCTGGGCACGGGCGACGGAGTCCTCGATCGTACTGTCGAGAAAGACATCTCGACAGACACGTTCCGCTTGGGGGCGAATTTGAACCCGGCAGACAATGCATGGGTCAATGCCTCGCTGACAGCCTACCAGACCAAGAGCGACGTCGACGAATTCGATGCGACGGTGCCACGGATGACAGTCCGTGAAATCGAGACGACCGGCATCAGCCTTCGCAATGCGTCGCAGTTCCAGCTGGGCGCCATGGACACCGTGCTGACGGTTGGCGGCGACTGGTATGAAGACGAACAGACCGGGCGCGATGATCAGACAACTGACGGCGCCCGTGGTGGCGTGCCGAACGGCTCCAGCGAATTCCTCGGCGTGTTCGCCCAGCTTGAAGCGAGCTTCGAAACTCCGATTGGCGAATTCCTGTTCATTCCGGGCGTTCGCTATGACGAGTTCGAGAGCCGGTCCGACATTGCGCCCGGCGTCGTGAATTCCGACGATGCGATCTCGCCGCGCCTTGCGGCCAGCTATGGCCCCAAGCCGTGGCTGCGCGTGTTCGGCAGCTATGCTCAGGGGTTCCGCGCACCGTCGATCAATGAATTGTACCTGGATGGAACGCACTTCGCCGTCCCGCACCCGATCCTGTTCAACCCGGCCATGGGCCAGTTCGTTTTTGTAAACAACAACTTCATCGCCAACCCGGACCTGACACCGGAGGAAACCGAAACGCTGGAATTCGGCGCCGGGGTGGATTTCAAACAGGTCTTCACCTCGGGCGATCGCCTGCAGGCCAAGGTCAGCTATTACGAGACCGATGCCAAGGACCTGATCAACCTGACCGTCGATTTCGCCTACGATGCGTCCTGCTTTGCCGCGCCAGCCTTCTTTCCGTGCACAGCGGGAACCTCGGAGTCTTCCAATGTCGCGGACGCGGAGCTGAAAGGCTGGGAAGCCGAGGCCGACTATGACTCCGACCGGGTGTTTGCCCATCTCAGCTATGCCAGAATCGACGGGACGGATTTGTCGGACGGGTCTGACCTGGGGTCGCTGACGCCTGACCGCCTTGCCCTGAATACAGGTGTGAAAGTGCCCGAATGGAACGCCCGTTTCGGCACCCGTATCCAATACGCTGCTGAATTCGATCAGCGGGTCGCTGACGGAACCGGTGGATTCACAGTCGCAGACCAGCGCGACAGCTACATGATCGTGGACCTGTACACGACCTGGCGGCCGGAATTCGCCAAGGGCGTCCGCTTCGATGTCAGTGTCGATAACGTCTTCGACGAAGACTATGAGCGCGTCTTCGCGGGAGTTTCAGAACCGGCCCGCAATTTCAAGATTGCGGCATCCTGGCAATTTGGCGGCTAGCGGGGAATGCGCACTCAGCTCATCCAGTCGGGTGGGGCGACATGGCTGGTGCTGGCGGGGATGTCAGGCTGGGGGTAGCGTTCCAGCAGCTTGGCGACGATGGCATCGGCGACCCGGTCGGCTTCGCGCAGGGGCGGATAGGTCCAGGTTTCCAGCGTTCCGCCGAACCAGCGCGCCGCGCCGTGCGCGATCAGGCTGTCATGCAGGCGGTCGAATTTCTCATGGCGGCCTTCGAGGCGGGCAATATGGACCGGCAGACCATGCCAGGCTGCATCCGACAGCATGTTGGAGCTGTCTTCGGTGACGATGGCGACATCGGAGAAGGTGAGCCAGGCGAGATAGGGGTTCTGGCCGTCCTCGGGTCCGGCCCAGAAGCGGGCGCCGACCTGGTCTGCTAGCGTGCGCAGGCGGGTGACTACGGGCAGCGGCGTGCGCCGCGAGGTGGTGATGCGCAGGCGCCAGCCCTCGGCAGCGAGCTGGCGCAGCTGGCCCTCGAGGCGTTCGGCGGCGGCAACTGTAAATGTGTGGGTCTTGGAATCGCCGCCGATGATGACGACGGCGCTCTTGGCGCGCTCGTCGGCAAGGTCGGCAAAGGCCTGTCCGGCATCCTCGATCAGGTCGGACGAGAAATAGGAGGGCGAGCCGATCGTCTCGATCACGTTGGGACCGGTCACGGCATCATGCGTGGGGGCGACCAGCATGTCGAAATGCGTCGACGCGATGTTCGGATCGAGGATCTGCACAGTCACGGTCTTGCCGCCGGAGAGCTCGCGGACCGCGCGTGTGAACGGAGCCGAACGGCGACCGGCCGCGATCCAGACCGTCGGCCACGGGCCGCCCAGAACGCCGCGCTGGGCCGCAGGCAGGGCATGCTTCAGCAGCGGCCATTTGTCGGCGGGCAGCCATGTCCAGGGCGCACGGGGGCTGAGCGTGACCGGCTCGCTGCGATGGGCGGCGCCCTCGATATGGGCGATCTGCATCCAGCGGCGCGTCTCGCCCAGCGCCTGCAGGATTGCGCGCACTTGCGACGCATTGCCTGCACGGCCGTCTGACACCGCCCAGACGGAAGGTCCGAGCAGGTCGGGCACGCCCATTTATTTGTACTCGACCTTTGTGATCTCGTAGGCCCTGGCCCCGGAGGGGGCCGCGACCTCGGCCTCGTCGCCTTCTTCCTTGCCGATCAGGGCGCGGGCGATGGGCGAGGTAATGGAAATCTTGCCGAGTTTCACCGACGCTTCGTCTTCGCCCACGATCTTGTAGGTCTGGGTCTCCTCGGTATCGACATCGACGATGGTCACGGTCGCGCCGAAGCGGATCTTGGTGCCCGAAAACTTGCTGACATCGATGACGTCGGCTCGCGCGAGCTTGTCGTCGATCTCGCTGATTCGGCCCTCGATGAAGCTCTGCTTCTCCTTGGCGGCATGGTATTCGGCGTTCTCCGACAGATCGCCATGGGCACGGGCTTCCGCGATCGCCGCGATGATGCTCGGGCGCTCGACGGATTTAAGTGCCTTCAGTTCTGTCTGAAGCGCAACATGGCCTTCAGCGGTCATGGGAATGCGTTCCATGTCAGGTCCCTTGTTCTTTTATTGGCGCGAAATGCTTGTCGCAAAAATGCAGGCCGTCAAGTGGGCCCCTGTCAGGCCGATTGCAAGGCGCGAACGGAGATTTCCCTTGTTTTCAGGCTCGCAATCGCCTGAACAGAGGCAATCGAGGCTGAAAGTGTTGTGAAATAGGGAATCTTGCGGTTCACGGCGGTGCGCCGGATCGACGCGCTGTCGGACAGGGAAGCCGCACCCTCGGTTGTATTGAATACCAATTGCACGTCACCGTTGATCATTGCATCAACAATATGAGGCTGGCCCTCCAGCACCTTGTTGATACGCGACACGGGCAGGCCTTCGCCTTCGAGGAAGCTCGCGGTGCCGCTGGTTGCGATGAGTGTGAACCCCATGCTGACCAGGTTGCGCGCCGCTTCGGTGACGCCTTTCTTGTCGGAATCGCGGACCGAGATGAACACTTTGCCGCTCTCGGGCAGGCGGACGCCGACACCGAGCTGGGATTTGAGGAAGGCCATGCCGAAATCGTCGTCCCAGCCCATGACTTCGCCGGTCGAGCGCATTTCCGGACCGAGCTGCGGATCGACACCCGGGAAGCGGGCGAACGGGAAGACGGCTTCCTTGACGGCGACGCGGCGCGGATTGGCATTGGTGAGGTCGAAACCGGTCAGCATTTCGCCGGCCATGACCTTGGCCGCGATGGCGGCGATCGGTGCGCCGACGGCCTTTGCCACGAAGGGCACGGTGCGGCTGGCGCGGGGGTTTGCCTCGAGGACGTAGATCTCGTTGTCCTTGACCGCGAACTGGATGTTGATCAGGCCGCGCACCTTGAGTGCCTTGGCCAGCGCGATGGTCTGCTCGGCGAGGCGGGCCTGCAGGCTGGGCGAGAGCGTGTAAGGCGGCAGGGTGCAGGCGCTGTCGCCGGAATGGACGCCAGCCTCTTCGATATGTTCCATGATGCCGGCGACGTGAACATTGGCGCCGTCGCAGATGGCGTCGACATCCACTTCGATGGCGTCCGACAGGTAGCGGTCGATGAAGAGTGAGGCGTCGCCGGAGACTTTCAGGGCCTCACCAGCGAAGATGCGCAGGTCTTCGTCGTTGCGGGCGATTTCCATGGCGCGACCGCCGAGCACAAAGGAAGGACGCAGCATGACCGGATAGCCGATCTCATTGGCTTTCACTTCGGCTTCCGCAATGCTGCGCGCCACGCGGGACGGCGCCTGCTGGATGCCGAGCGTGTCGAGCAAGGCAGCAAACTGTTCGCGGTCCTCGGCGAGGTCGATGGATTCCGGGCTGGTGCCGAGGATCGGCACGTTTTCGCGGTGGAGCGTTGCGGCGAGCTTCAGCGGTGTCTGGCCGCCGAACTGGACGATGACGCCCTTCAGTACACCGACCGACTGTTCCTTGTGGATGATCTCGAGCACGTGCTCGTCGGTCAGTGGTTCGAAATAGAGACGGTCCGATGTGTCATAGTCGGTTGAGACGGTTTCCGGGTTGCAATTGACCATGATGGACTCAACCCCGAGGTCTTCCATCGCGTACGCCGCATGGCAGCAGCAATAGTCGAACTCGATGCCCTGGCCGATCCGGTTCGGGCCGCCGCCGAGGATGATGGCCTTGTCGCGCGTGCTCGGAAGGGCCTCGCAGTCGGGTGCCTCGGTGCCGAAAGAGGCATGCTCGTAAGTGGAATACAGATAAGGGGTCTTGGCGGCGAACTCGGCGGCGCACGTGTCGATACGCTTGTAGACGGGGCGCACGCCGAGTGCGTGGCGATGACTGCGTATCCAGGATTCCGACTGGCCGACAAGCTGGCCGAGGCGCTTGTCGGAAAAGCCCATGGATTTGAGTTCTGTGAGCGCATGGGCATCATCAGGCAGGCCCCTGGCGCGGATATCGGCCTCGACCTCGACGATGCCGAGGATCTGGCTCAGGAACCAGGGGTCGATGGCGGTGACGGCCTGGACGTCAGCGACGCTCATGCCTTCGCGCAGGGCCTGGGCGACGACCTGCAGGCGGTCGGGCGTTGGCAGGGAGAGCGCCTGGCGCAGGGCCGCTTCAGTTTCGAACTGCAGGTCATCCAGGCCGCACAGGCCGGTCTCGAGCGAGCAGAGGGCTTTTTGCAGGCTTTCCTGGAAGCTGCGCCCGATCGCCATGGCCTCGCCGACGGACTTCATCGCGGTGGTGAGGACGGGGTCGGCCCCCTTGTACTTCTCGAAGGCGAAGCGCGGGATCTTGGTGACCACATAATCGATGGTTGGTTCGAAGGAGGCCGGTGTAACGCCCGTAATGTCATTATCGAGTTCATCGAGCGTGTAGCCGACGGCGAGCTTGGCGGCGATCTTGGCAATCGGGAAGCCCGTCGCCTTTGAAGCCAGCGCCGAGGAGCGCGATACGCGCGGGTTCATCTCGATGACGATGAGCCGGCCGTCTTTCGGGTTTACCGCGAACTGCACGTTCGAGCCGCCGGTCTCGACGCCGATCTCGCGCAGGACCGCAATCGAGGCGTTGCGCATGACCTGGTATTCCTTGTCGGTCAGCGTCAGGGCCGGGGCGACAGTGATGGAGTCGCCCGTATGGACGCCCATCGGGTCGATATTCTCGATCGAGCAGATGATGATGCAATTATCCGCCTTGTCGCGGACAACCTCCATCTCGTATTCCTTCCAGCCGAGCAGGCTTTCGTCGATCAGGATCTGGGCGTTCGGGGAGGCAGCGAGGCCGGAGCGGCAGATTTCCTCGTATTCCTCGACATTGTAGGCAATGCCGCCGCCGGTGCCGCCGAGCGTGAAGGCAGGACGGATGATGGCAGGAAGGCCCACGGTTTCCAGCGCATCCATTGCGGCCTTGAGCCCTGTCAACCGGTCATAGCCCTTGATCTTGCCGTTCGGTCCCCGAATTTCGGGCGAGGCGATGATGGCAGCGCGCGGGTTTTCGAGGCCAATCCGGTCCATGGCTTCGCGGAACAACTTGCGGTCTTCGGCCATCTCGATGGCTTCAGCCTTGGCGCCGATCAGTTCGACGCCGTGTTTTTCGAGCACGCCGGCATAATGGAGGTCGAGCGCGCAATTGAGCGCCGTCTGGCCGCCCATTGTCGGCAGCAGGGCGTCCGGCTTTTCGACCTCGATAATCTTCTCGACGATTTCCGGCGTGATCGGTTCGATATAGGTCGCGTCAGCCAGGTCCGGGTCCGTCATGATGGTGGCGGGGTTCGAATTGACGAGGATGACACGGAAGCCTTCGGCCTTCAGCGCCTTGACGGCCTGGACGCCGGAATAGTCGAACTCGCAGGCCTGACCGATGATGATCGGGCCAGCACCGATAACCAGGATCGAAGATATGTCGGTGCGCTTCGGCATGGTCGTTTCTTGCTCCCGGTCAAACGGGTGCCTGATAGCTGGGAGTTCGCAGGCATAAGCAAGGACAATCAGGGCTTTCATATGAGAAAAACCCGGCCCTTGCTGCGCTGTTCTTTCCCGATCAGGTCCAGCGTTTGGCCAGCTTCTGGCTGATCGCGTCCGCGTCCTCGCGGGTTGCGCCCTGGTATCCGGTAATCGCATCGCCCACGAAAGGATTGGACTGGCGTTCGTGACCGAAGGTCGAGATCGGTCCGTGGCCCGGCACGAAGCGCATCTCGTTGCCGAGCGGCCAGAGCTTCTCCGTGATCGAGTCGATCAGCTGCTGGTGGTTGCCACGCGGGAAATCCGTTCGGCCGACCGACCCCTGGAACAGGACATCACCGACAAAGGCGAGGGCGCCTTCCTGATTGTAGATCACGACGTGGCCGGGCGTGTGGCCCGGGCAGTGGGCGACGCCGAACTTCAGGCCGGCCAGTTCCAGTTCATCGCCATCGTGCAGGTAGCGGTCGGGTTTTACATTCCGGCCATCCGTGATGCCGTACTTTGCGCCCTGGGCTTCCAGCTCGTCGAGCAGCCACTGGTCGTCCTCGTGCGGCCCGATGATCGGACAGCCGGTGCGTTCGGACACGTCGGTTGCAGCGCCAGCATGATCGAGATGGCCATGCGTTAGCCAGACAGCGACGATCTTGACGCCGAACTGTTCGGCTGCGGCCATCAGCCGGTCGACTTCGCCGCCCGGATCAATGAACACGCCTTCCATGGTCTCGGTCGACCAGATCATGGACGTATTCTGTTGCAGGGGAGTCACCGGAATGATCCGGATTTCCAGCTTGGGCTTGTTTGTTGGTTCGGTCATGAGACTACAGATAGCGCCCGCGCAACTGTTCGTGAAGCACCTCAGGCGCTTTCGCGTCGGGGAAGGCTCGGTTAATAATCGCCCCAACGCGATTTTCCGAAAGGGCCTACACCATGCGTATGCCACAAAGACGACGAGGCGGCGGACTGCTGGGCGGCCGATTCATGATCATCATCATCGGCCTCGTCGGCCTGTTCATCTACTGGCAGATGAACCAGACCGAAGTGCCGTTCTCCGGCCGAAAGCAGCTGAACACGATGTCGCTTCAGGACGAGGTCAAGCTCGGCCAGCAATCCTATGTGCAGATACTCAACCAGGAACAGCAACAGGGCCATCATGTCCTTTGCGCATCCGAAGGCGGATGCCAGGGCGCCGAACTGAGGCTGACCGAAGACGTTCGCGCGATCGGCCAGCGGCTGCAGGCGGCAGCAATCGAGCTGGAAGCCGAATTGCAGGCGCGGGGCTATGCCTTCACGCCGGTCGCCGACCAGTTCGACTGGACCTATTATGTCGTCAATTCCGAGACGCCGAATGCCTTCTGCCTGCCGGGCGGCTATGTGGCAGTCTATACCGGCATTCTCGACATCACCGGCAATGGCGACGGACAGGTGACGTTGGACGATGTCAGCGACCCCGACAAGCTGGCCGTCGTGATGGGGCATGAGATCGGTCACGCACTGGCGCATCACGGCGCCGAACGGATGAGCCAGCAGAAAGTGATGCAGATGGGCCAGCTGGCCGTCGGCGCGGGCCTCGGCGACATGGATGCCGGCCAGCAGCAGGCGATCATGCAGGCGTTCGGCGTGGCGGCGCAGGGCACAGTGCTGAGCTTCTCGCGGGCGCACGAGACGGAAGCGGACAAGATCGGTCTCGATCTGCTGGTACGCGCCTGTTACGATCCGCGCGAAGCGCCGGAGCTGTGGGAGCGCATGGGCAAGCTGAACGAGGGCCAGCGGCCGCCGGAATGGATGTCGACACACCCTGCCTCCGAGACACGTGCGGAAAATTTCCGGCAATGGATGCCGGAAGCGATTGCGGAATATGAGAGCCGCTGCGGGCCGCTGAGATAAGTGTTGACGCAAAACGCGCCCGGAACGCGGTAATCGTGACGGTACACCGGAACGAAAATGGCCGCCCCGGTATCCTGTTAAGGACGCGGGGCGGCCATCTCGTCCACCATCAGCAAGCCCTGTACGGGTCCCCACCCAGCCTGCTGTTCGCTTTGTTTCAAATTGAATGAATGCAGCTCATCCAATTGCAAGTTATACATACCATTGGTATGATAAAATTTCAACTTTTGATTTTCATGCCAAAGAGAACCCCAGAACAAGCTGAAGAAACGCGTCGCGCCATCCTGGATGCGGCAAGACAACTGTTTGAAACAGAAGGCTATGCCGGGGCGTCCGTAGCAAGCATCGTCAAACTGGCCGGCGCCACAAAGGGCGCCCTGTTTCACCATTTCGCCAGCAAGGAAGCATTGTTCCTGGAAGTATGGAAGTCTCTTCAGCTCGAGATGGACGCCGAGGCGCGGGCAGCCGCGTCGGCGGGTCGATCAAAGGATGACCCCTACAGCGCCTTTCTCGCCGGAACCCGGGTCTACTTCAAATGGGCGGCCACTCCGGCCTACCAGCAGATCGTCCTCGTCGACGGGCGCTCTGTCATGGGGCTCGCGCGCTGGCAGGAAAGCGATGACCGGCTCGGGCGCAACAATGTGGAGCAGGGGGTGCGCTATCTCGCGCGGAAGGGCCTGATCAGCGAAGAAGGCGTGGTGCCGCTGTCGGTCATGCTGCTGAACGCCCTGAATGGTGCGGGTTTCGCGCTGACGCGCAAGGATGCCGGGATCACGGCGGATACGCTGTTCGATGCCTTCGAGAAATTGTTGCGCGGCCTGCGCTAGCTGATCGGATCGACCTTGCCGATTCCGGACTGGTTGACGCGCCACCAGCCGGCAATCGCATACCGCCGAGCGTGTGTGACTTCCACGGCGTGAGGCACTGTCTCCGACAGCATGAACGCCACGCCGGCGCCGAGGGGCAACAGGCGGGCCACCGGCGCATCGGTTTCACCCGCGCGTTCCGGCCAGATGACCAGCGCGCCGCCCTGTTCGTCTGTCCAGTCTTCATTGAGATAGACAACGAGCGACATGACCCGGTTGCGGGCGCCTTCAAAACTGTCGAGGTGGCGATCATAGAAGCCGCCCTCCGGATAGACTGCGAAGCAGGACTCGAAATCAAACAGACCGATCAAGAGCGCGCTGTTGAGTCTCTGCCGCAGCCGTTCCACCCATTCGGAAAACGCCTTTTGGGCCGAGCTCGATCCGTCCATCCAGGAAATGCGTGTGCGGCGCACAGAACGGTCGAGCTGGAAGTCATCCTCGCGCCCGATCCCGGCCGGGTCCAGTTCCTGTTCGGCGTCGAGCGCGAGGATCTCTGCACGCAGCGCGGCCGCCAGGTCTGCCGGCAGAAAGCCTGGCTGCCAGCTCCAGCCGTGCGAAGCGATGTCCCCGACGATTGCGCCGAGACGATTGTCCCCGGGAACATGGGAGGCAATATCGATGGGCACCGGCGCGCCAGACTGTCCGGATTGCGCCGGATGGCTCACCCGCGATGACCTTCCATCAGGTCGGCGAACCGCGCGAACAGGTAGAAGCTGTCCTGCGGGCCCGGGGACGCCTCGGGATGGTGCTGAACGGAGATGATCGGCTTGCCCGCCACGCTGAGGCCGGAATTCGTTCCGTCGAACAACGAGCGGTGGCTTTCCTCGACGCCGGCGGGCAGCGTGGCCGGATCGACCGTGAAGCCATGGTTCATGGAGACGATCTCGACCTTGCCGGTCGCGATGTCCTTGACCGGATGGTTCGCGCCATGGTGGCCCTGTGCCATTTTCATCGTCTTGGCGCCGAGGGCGAGGGCAAGAAGCTGGTGGCCGAGGCAGATACCGAGGATGGGCGTGCCGCTGGCAATCACGTCTCGGATCATGTCGCCTGAGCGAAGGATCGTGGCAGCCGGATCGCCCGGACCGTTCGAGAAGACCACGCCGTCTGGCTTGAGCGCGGCAATCTGGGCAGCCGTGGCATCGCCGTTCACGACCGTCGTGCGGGCTCCGACGCTGGCCAGGTTGCGCAGGATGTTTTTCTTGACGCCGAAATCGACCACGACGACGTGGAACTTTGCCGCCTCAAGCGCGCCATAGCCGCTGCCCGCCTGCCAGAGTTGCTGGGTGTTGTCATAAGTGGCGTCGCTGTCGACATCGGCGGCGAGGTCGGCGTCGTCGAGGCCTTTCCAGGCGCGCGCCCTTGCGACCAGCGCATCCGTGTCGATGCCGCCTTCCGGTTGGTGGCAGATGGCGGCCTTCTGCATGCCGCGCTCGCGTATCAGGCGAGTCAAGGCGCGCGTATCGACGCCGGACAGGCCGATAATGCCGCGGGCTTTCAGCCAGTCGTCGAAATGACTGGTTGCGCGCCAATTGGACGGCGCTGTGATGGGTTCGCGAAATATCGCGCCCCGCGCCGCATTGGCGGCGGCGGGCGAGGATTCCTCCTGGTCGTCCGCATTCGCGCCGACATTGCCGATATGCGGGAACGTGAAGAGAATTATCTGCGACGCATAAGAGGGGTCTGTCAGGATCTCTTCATAGCCGGTGATGCTCGTATTGAAACAGAGCTCCCCGACATCAATACCTGCAGCGCCTGCGCCGATTCCAAGGAAGACGGTCCCATCCGCAAGGGCGACTGCTCCCGTCGCAGGCGAGCCCGCTTGAATTTTCGTGTCTTTAGTCATATCTCATTTCGCTTCCGGACCGTTTTCCGGTCGTTAACCCAATCGACCGAGATTTCGTCCGGTTAATGGGGCTGAGTCTCCGCATCGTCAAGCAAACTGGCGTTCGCGGCATGTGAAAGGCAATAGCGGCATGGGCCGAGAGGATACAAGTGAAGCGATGTCGCTGAAGGCGCGCATCGTCCAGGCACTCAAATCCGAAACTGGAAAAGGTGCGAGCGAAGTGGAACTTGCCACGCTGCGCCTGATCGAGTGCGCCGTGCGTGACCGTGACGTCTGTGCGCGTGGCCGCGGCGTGGGAGAAGGCTGCCCGGACGCCGATGTCCGTGCCGTGCTCGAAACCATGGTGGCGCAACGCGAAGTCTCCGCGCGCGAACACGATGAAGCCGGTCGTATCGAGGACGCGATCCGCGAACGCGAAGAAATCGAGGTTATTGAAAAATTCCTGCCGGTGCCCCTGACCGGGGCCAAGCTTGAGGCGGCAGTGCAGGATATTGTCGAGGACCTAGGCGCGTCCAAGCTGAAAGATGTCGGCCGCTGCATGTCGGCGCTCAAGGAAAAATTCCCGGGCATGATCGAATCCGGCACCGCCGGCAAAGCCGTCCGCGACGCCCTGACCCGGTCCTGACGGGTCCTTTCCTGCTTCCTGCAGAGATATTCCGACGTCCTGCGCCGAGACAGGGCGATATTCATATCAGCGGGACATTGCAGCAATCTCTGCGTTCCCGAAAAGGGCGTGACGCGCTACACTTGGCCGAATGTCCCAGACTGTCCGCATCCCAGATGGCTTTGTCGATGAACTGAAAGCCCGCATCCGGCCTTCGGACGTGATCGGTCGCAAGGTGAAACTGGTCAAGAAGGGCAAGGAATGGGTCGGCCTCTCGCCCTTCACCAATGAGAAAAGCCCAAGTTTCTATGTCAATGACCAGAAGCGCATCTTCAAATGCTTCTCGTCCGGCATGGGCGGGGATGTCATCAGTTTCGTGATGGAGACCGAGCGTCTCTCCTTCATGGAGGCGGTTGAGAAACTGGCCGAGGAAGCTGGCATGAGCTTGCCCAAGGCGAGCCCGGAAGCGGTGGAGGAATATGACCATCGCAAGCGGCTGCAGGCGGCGTGCGAAGCGGCGGCAACCTATTTCGAAGACTGCCTGCAAGCGTCCGAGGGCGCGGCGGCACGGATTTATCTTGAAGGGCGGGGCCTTCTACCGGCAGCGTGGCGGCGCCACAGGCTCGGCTTCGCCCCGGATGACTGGCGCAAGACGACCGAACACCTGAAATCCGAAGGTTTCACGATCGAAGAGATACTCGAAGCGGGCCTCGCCAAGGAAAGCGACAAGGGCGGCGAACCCTATGATGCCTTTCGCGGACGGCTGATGTTCCCTATCCCGGATTCCCGGGGCGGTATCATCGCCTTCGGCGGCCGGGGCCTGACGCCAGACGCCAAACCGAAATACCTGAATTCCGGCGACACGCCGCTTTTCCACAAATCGCGCGTCCTGTATCGCTACAAGGCCGCGCGCGAGGCGCTGGGCCATGGTGAAGGCGGAGGCCTGATCGTTTGCGAAGGCTATATGGATGCCATTGCCCTGACTGAAGCGGGGTTTGGCCATGCCGTGGCCCCGCTCGGCACCGCCCTGACTGAAGACCAGATTGCGCTGCTCTGGCGCGCCGGGCCAGAGCCGACGCTTTGCTTCGATGGCGACCGGGCCGGTCTTGGCGCTGCCTTCCGGGCGATTGACCGGGCCCTGCCGCACGTCGAGCCGGGGCGATCACTCTATTTCGTGCTCTTGCCGGACGGCATGGACCCGGACGACCTGATTCGCGAGCGTGGATCTGCCGCGATGGCCGAAGCGCTCGAAAATCGGCTCGCGCTTTCGGAATTGCTTTGGCGCCGCGAACGTGACGCCGAGCCACTCGACACGCCCGAACGCCAGGCCGGGCTTGAAGCGCGCCTGGCGGCGGCGGCGGCCCAGGTGAAGCATCCCGGCGTGCGGGCAGCTTATGAGCGCGATCTCAAGGCGCGCATGCGCGATCACTTCTGGCAGTTGCGTCAGGCAAATCGCAGCAACAACAGCAGAAAGCGCCCCGGAACGGGACACAATCCCGCGTCAGGAGAGTCGGGTCAGGCGGTGCTCAAGGGCGGCGCGCCGGCCAAGCTGCGCGGCCTCGGCGCGATCGTCCGCGCCATCGACAGCCCGTACCTGCTCGACTTCAGCGCCGAAACGCTGGCCGTATCGGTCTTTCCCGATCCGGACGTCAGCCTGATACGGGACTGCATCCTCGACTTTGTGAACGCAGGGAAACCTATTGACCGCAAGGCTCTGAGCGCCCATTTACTCGAAGCAGGGAACATGCGCGCTTCCAGATTGCTCAAAGATTATCCTGATACGCCTCAGATAGCGGCCGATGGGCCCGAGGCACGGGAATGGCTGATAGCCCTCGAGCAATACATGGCGGTGGGAAGTTCCGACGGGCAGGAACCCGGCTCTGGCATGGATGCTGCGAGCGGGGAGTCGACGGCGTCACCTTCAGCGTGGCGGCGGCGTCACCAGCTTGTCGCAGAACGCCGGGCCTTGAGGGCCCGCATGAACGAGGCAGCAGGAAAAGTCGGCGAAAGCTAAGGCGCAGGTCAGTATTTGGGCAATCCACCAGGGCAGCGGCGGATATTCCCGTGGGAGATATTTGAATGGCAACAGCCACCAAGAAGAAAAAGAACACCGCAGGCGATGGTGAAGGCGAAGACGAGAAGGACGGCGACGTCACGCTTGTCGATTTCAACGCGACCGACGTCAAAAAAGTCCTGAAGAAGGCCCAGAAGCGCGGTTTCATCACGCACGATGAAGTCAACGCCATGCTTCCGGCCGACGAAATCACGTCTGACCAGATCGAGGACGTGATGAGCCAGATCTCCGAAATGGGGATCGCGGTGGTCGAGAGCGAAGAAGAGGCGGAAGCCGAAGGCAAGGCGCTCACCAAGATCGAAGACAAGAAAGTCGTCACCAAGAAGGGCAACGCGCGCGGCTCTGACCGTACCGATGACCCGGTGCGCATGTACCTGCGCGAAATGGGCGCCGTGGAATTGCTCTCGCGTGAAGGCGAGATTGCAATTGCCAAGCGTATCGAGGCTGGTCGCGATGCGATGATCCGCGGCCTCTGCGAAAGCCCGCTGACGTTCGAGGCCATGATGGTGTGGCGCGACGAGCTGATGAATGAGCGTATCCTGCTCCGCGACCTGATCGACCTTGAAGCGACCTATGGCGCGGAAAACCCGCCGCCGGAGCCCAAGCCCAAGGATGACGACGAGGACGAAGCCAAGGCGAAAGCCGAAGGCGAAGAAGGCGAGACCTCCGACGACGATGAGGACGACGAGGATGATGCCGCAGCCATGTCCATGTCGGCCATGGAAGCCGAACTGCGTGACGGCGTGCTGGCCAAGCTCGACGAGATTGCCGACGGGTTCGGACGTTACCGCAAGCTGCAGGACAAGCTGGTCAACCGCCGCCTCGAAGGCAAGGACCTGACGCCGAAGGCGCAGGCCGAATATGATGAACTCTCGAACAATATCGTCGAAAGCCTGAAGACGATCCACATCAACAATGCCCGTATCGAGGCGCTGGTTGAGCAGCTCTACGCGATCAACAAGAAACTGATGGGCCTTGAAGGCAAGCTGATGCGCATGGCCGACGCCCATGGCGTGCCGCGCAAGGAATTCCTCGAAAACTATTTCGGCAAGGAACTCGAGCCCGAATGGAGCGACCGCGTCAGGGCCCTTTCGGCAAAGTGGAAACGCTTTGTTGACGGCAAGACGGACGAAATTGAAGACGTGCGCAACGAGATTTCGGAGATTGCCCAGGAAATTGGCATTCCGATCGATGATTACCGGGTGCTGGTCCAGACCGTCCAGAAGGGTGAACGCGAAGCGCGGATCGCCAAGAAGGAGATGGTGGAAGCCAACCTTCGTCTCGTGATCTCGATCGCCAAGAAGTACACCAATCGCGGCCTGCAATTCCTGGATCTGATCCAGGAAGGCAATATCGGCCTGATGAAGGCCGTCGATAAATTCGAATACCGTCGCGGCTACAAGTTCTCGACCTATGCCACCTGGTGGATCCGTCAGGCGATCACGAGGTCGATTGCCGACCAAGCCCGCACGATCCGCATCCCGGTGCACATGATCGAGACGATCAACAAGATCATCCGCACCCAGCGCCAGATGCTGCATGAGATCGGCCGCGAACCGACCCCGGAAGAACTGGCCGAAAAGCTGGGCCTGCCGCTGGAGAAGATCCGCAAGGTCCTCAAGATCGCCAAGGAACCGATCAGCCTCGAAACGCCGATCGGCGACGACGAGGATTTAAACCTCGGCGACTTCATCGAAGACAAGATGGCGCTTCTGCCTGTCGACGCTGCGATCCAGTCGAACCTGCGCGAGACGACCACCCGCGTGCTCGCCTCGCTCACCCCGCGTGAGGAACGTGTTCTGCGCATGCGCTTCGGCATCGGCATGAACACCGATCACACGCTGGAAGAGGTCGGGCAGCAGTTCAGCGTGACGCGCGAACGTATTCGCCAAATCGAAGCCAAGGCGCTGAGGAAGCTCAAGCACCCGAGCCGCAGCCGCAAGCTGCGCAGCTTCCTGGATACGTAGAAGTCGAAAGGGCGGCCCGCAGGCCGCCCTTTTTCGTTAAACTAAGATGAGACGAGGCCTCTTCCGCAGTGGCGCGCCGAGGCCAGATGAACGCCGCCTCAGACCAGGCTGCGCAGGGCTTCTTCGGCGCAGATGCGGCGCATGTTCATGATGTGGCCGCGCTGCGGATTGTTCCAGTTGGTGATGTTCAATGGCGGCTCGAAGTGGCGGACCAGCAGGGATTCAGCCGATGATACGTCGGCCGAGACCGGCAAGCGCGAAACAAGCAGGGATGCCTTGATCCAATCAGTCAGGCGGGCCTCTCCTGACTGGGAGAAGCGAAAGCTCGAGACGCCCTTGCCATCGACGTCAAACGATCCCGGCCGCGCCGTCAGATCGAGTTCATCCCTGAGCAGGGCGCCAAGGGACCGGCGTATGGGACTGGTCCCGCTGTCGCTGCCGGGCGGAACGAAATGATCCCGCGCAGGCATGCCGGTTTCGCTCTTGCCGATGAAGAGAAGTCCGTCGTCAGAAACCGAAATTCCGGGCAGGTGACAGCCGGCCGCAAGATACACGGCAAAAATGCATCGCGCCGTACGGCGTGGTGCTCCCCACTCAGTGCGCAGCGCAAGCAGTGCTTCCTGAACGTCTTCTAAACGCACGTTAAGTCCCCAGTCCCAGCGGCGACGTTTACTTTTAGTTAACCTTCCTGTCCAGCGGCAGGCGCAAATAAATCGTCAGTATTCGCGCTCGCGCTGACCGGGCCCGATACTTGCGCCACGCACGTTCGACGGAATGCGACGATCTCAGCCGCCCATTGCGTGCCACCGGTCCATGCCTTCGCAGATGCCTTCCTGTTGCAGGGCGGTCTGGGCACCATAGTTGAACTGGTCGCTGGCGGACGCGGCCCAGACGGCGGCGGCGGCATCGAAACTCGTGAACCCGATTTCCGACATGCCCCGTTCGATCCGGCTGCAGATCAGGCGGGCGGTGTCAGCATCGGCTGTGTCGTTGAGACTCGCGATCCGGTCGGCCAGGTCCAGGCGCGAGAAGATATAGTCGTACACGGTCAGGTCCTCTCCGACTTCAAAGGCCAGGATGTCGCCGGACGGAATGCCGGTAAAGTCCGGCACCTGGCCATCATAGTCAGACGTCGCCGCCGTGAAGATCGAGGGGATCGGCTGGTCCAGGTACACCGCCCATTGGCCAATGGCGCCCTTGCCCTTGGTCTGCTTGATATTGCTGGCATCCGGCAGTTCGGCCGAAACGACCAGGATCGGTGTATCGTTCCACGACTTGACAGAGAAGGCACTCGTCGACTGCTCGGTAATCGACTGGCCAAACAGCGTGGTCGAGGACGTGTTGAGGAAGTTCGACGCTTCAAGCATCAGCGGCTGGTTGAAATAGGTCACCAGTGTCGAAGTCGGCGCGATCAGGTTGGCGGCGGTTGTCAGCGCGCCCATGACGTTCGCGCCCGCAGATGACTGACGTTCGTCAGAGAGCTGGAGCCGGAACCGGCCCTCGATGGTCGTGTTGGGGCCGACCTTGAAATAGGGCGTCGCATAGAGGGCGATGCTTTCATTCGTTGTCCAGGTTTCGCCTTCACGGCTGTCGGATGAGAAGGTTGCCGAGAACAGCGCCTTGGTCGCCTTGATGTCTGGCTTGGCCACATCGAACTCGGCGATCAGGGTGCGCGTGACATTGCGCGAGCCCATCATGCGCGCCAGCCAGTTGCGGCTTTCCTTGTTGTAGTTGCGCGTGTCGACCGGCTCCTTGCGGGTGCCTGCGGAGACACCTTCAATATCATAGGCATCCGGCTTCAGGGTGACGATCTGGATGCGCGTGTAGCGGTCCTGCAGCATCATTCCGTATTCGGAGTATAGCGCATTTTCGTCGATTGCAACATCGATGAAGGGCAGGTAGTCCTTCGCCGGCTTGGCGTGGCTGACGGCGCGCCCGGTGGACCTGCGCGGCGCGGGTGCTGGCGATCCGGCTGATGTGGGGGGAAGGTCGTTGAAGTCGATGTCGCGATCACCGGGCAAACCGCGGCTGGGCCCGCCCGAGCCGACCATGGGCGGCGACGAATATTCTGCGGTGTCTTCCTCTTCATAGGCAGGTGGAGGTGGCGGAGGCGGAGGCGCCGGAGGAGGAGGAACTTCCGATTGCGGCGCCGAGCCGCCCGGCTCAACCTGTTGCGATGCGCAGCCTGCCAGAGCAAGTGCGAGCGCAAGAATGCCGATCTGTCCGTGCTTCATTACCGTTGTCCCCTTGGTGTTCTGGTCATGGTTAACAAAACGGTAATCGCGTTGACAGGTCAAGGCGAGTGATTTTCCAAGTCTTCGCGCCCGGCGTGTATTCTGCGTCAATATTGTCGTGAATACTGCAGGGCTGTTTTCCGGCTCACGGAAAAGGGGCTTTACCTGTCATATGCTGCGGTGCAATAAGCCATTGCCGACGGGGCAGCAAAACCCCATATACTCATTGTGAGCATATTTGCCACGCTGTCTAATCGCCGGGAGGGCATTTCTTGTTGCTCAACATGCTGAAAGCCAAACTTCATTCTGCCAGCGTCACCCAGTGTGACCTCCACTATGAAGGCTCTGTTTCAATCGACCAGGACCTGCTGGATGCGTCGGGCATCCTGCCGCACGAGCGTGTAGACATCTGGAATGTCACCAATGGTGCCCGGATCCAGACCTATGCACTGGAAGCCCCGCGCGGTTCGCGGACGATCGGGGTCAACGGCGCAGCGGCCCGCCACTTCGCTGTCGGCGACAAGGTGATCATCGCGGCCTTTGCCAGCGTCGAGGCCGAAAAGGCCCGCCAGCACGCCCCGACAGTCGTGCTGCTGGACGATGCCAACGAGATCAAGCTGCCGGCCTGATCACTCTCCTGATGCCCGCGCCACACGCAAGGGTTGTTGGTTGCTATTCGCAATCTGGTTGACTAGCCTTCCTGGCAAACAGGTCAGGGAGATGGGGCATGCGGGCATTTTTGTCGGTGCTATTGGGGTTCATGATCGGCACTGCCGCGCAGGCCCAGGTGCTTCATCCGCCGCTGGAAGCGTATGGTGAACTTCCCTTTGTCCGGCATCTGGCGATTTCGCCCGATGGGGCGACCGTTGCCTTCGTCTCCCGGCATGACGGCAAGGACGTGGTCACCACCCTTGACGTCGCCACCCTCACGGTCGAGCCGCGGATGGCCATAGAGGAGATCGCGACGCGCGATCTCTGGTTTGCCGACAATGATCATGTTGTATTCATCGCGTCCGATGCGACGCGGATTTTCGGGTTTCGCGGAGAACTCGAATATTCGGCGGCCTTTTCGGTCAACATCCGCAAGAATGAACTCGCCACATTGCTTCGACATACCAAGGACCTTTATCCGGCACAGTCCGGACTCGGTCGCATTGTCGGCAAGTACAAGAAGCCCGGCGATGTTCTCATGCCAGCTTACATGTCAGTGAGTTCCATTTCCTCGCCGCCGCGCATGGACCTGCTCAAGGTGAACCTGGATACCGGGCGCGGCAAGGTTTTCAGGAAGGGTACTTCGAACACGATCGACTGGTTCGTGGATGAAGCCGGAACAGTTCTCGCGCGCGAAGACTATGACAACAAGCAGGACGTGTATCGCATCTTCACCGAAGTCTCTGGAAAGTCCCGGAAGATATTCGAGACCGACGCCTCGCGGATTCCGTTTTCACTTCTCGGCGTAAAGGCCGACCGATCGGCTCTGATACTCGTCGACACGTCAGACGACGATGACGGCTTCGACGCCGTCTATGAAATGGATTTCGAGGGCAATGTTTCGGAGCAGGTGCTTGAACGGCCGAACCTGGATATCGACGCAGTCTTCTCCGATCACAACCGGTTTGTCGAAGGCGTAAAATATTCCGGCGCCCTGCCAAGCTATCATTTTTATGACCCGGAGGTTGATGCCGCTGTTCAGTCACTCGTCGAAATGTTCAGCAATTCGGCCGTGCATATTGTTTCGAACAGCGATGGGTGGGAACAGATCGTCTACCTCGTCTACAGCAGTGAAACGTCCGGAAAATATATCCTGCAAGACCGGGCATCCGGGAAAATTACCGGCCTGGTGATGGAGCGCGACGACATTCCGGTGGAGGCGATTGGCGAGATTGTCGGCGTCAGCTATCCCGCGCGGGACGGGCTGACAATTCCGGCTGTCCTGACATGGCCTGCTGGGCTGCCAGCGGAGGATCGCAAGAACCTGCCGCTCATTGTCATGCCCCATGGCGGGCCCGCCGCCTATGATGCCATCGGGTTTGACTGGATGGCGCAGTATTTTGCCAATCGCGGCTATGTTGTCCTTCAGCCCAATTTCAGGGGATCGTCAGGCTACGGAGCCGAGTTCCAGCAAGCCGGATATGGTGAATGGGGTCGCAAGATGCAGGATGACGTATCCGATGGCGTCTCAATCCTGACCGATAGCGGTTTTGTCGATCCCGAACGCATCTGCATAGTCGGTGCGAGTTATGGCGGCTATTCGGCCCTCGCAGGCGGCGCCTATACGCCGGACCTCTATAAATGCGTTGTCGCCGTTGCGCCGGTCAGCGATCTTCCGCGCATGATCCGGGACGTCAGCAAACGGCGCGGGCATCGCCATTGGGCGGTCGATTACTGGAAGGAGCTGATCGGCGATCCCAAGGCCGAAAAGGTGAAGCTGGAAGATATTTCACCCGTCAATAGTGCGGCCACGTTCCAGGCTTCCGTCCTGCTGATCCACGGCAAGGACGACACGGTGGTTCCGATCAGCCAGAGCGAGGTGATGGAGAAAGCCCTTCTGAAAGAGGGCAAGTCCGTGGCGTTTGTCACACTGGACGGCGAGGATCACTGGCTGTCAGATGGTGACACGCGGATCGAAACGCTTCGCGCCATGTCGGATTTCGTCGAGGCGCATATCGGCGGCGACTAGAATCCCGCCGGTTTCGGCAGGCCCTTGCTGGAAATACAGATCGCCTTGAAGCGCTCGCCCATGTCCTTCGGGTCGATCAGGCGCTGGGCGGCGTTGAAGATCACGTCGCCATCGTCCTCGTTGGCTTTCACCAATTGGTTGAGGCGCGCCTGGGCGCCGAGGCCGAGCAGGAACATGCCCTGCGGCACGGGTCCGTTCACATCGAGGCCGGCCGCCTCGGCAAGCCGTTTCAGCCGCCCGAAATCCACATCCACGGTCAGGTCCGTCTCGCCCGGCGCCTGCAGGGGCGAGACCTGCGCACCATCCTTGAAGGCGCGCAGGGAGTCCCCCGGCGCCGCGTCGGCGGGTCCATAGTCGATGAACAGCGCGTGCACGGGCGCGCCGTTCGCAGCCCGGGTCGCGAGTTCGGCGATGAGAATGTCGAGGCCGGTCTGGACCTCCACGCAGGCCGCAGACTTCGCCGTGCCTTCCGGCGCTGCGCGACCGTCTGCGGCGAGGCCAAAGGCCAGCGCGCCTTCGGCATCCAGCCCCACGACACATTCATGCCATTCCTCGCCATCGCGGCGGAACTGGCGAGCGGGCAGGCAGTCGAGATATTCGTTGGCGAGAATGATTGTGGGAAGGTCCGGTACTTCGGAGACCTGATCGGCAAATTGCGGCTCGTAGATCGCGAGGCGCTCCACCTGAACGTCGCGCAAGGCCGGGCTTGCCTCAACCAGAACCAGCTGCATCGCATCGGCGAAGGGCTTGCCGCCCGCAACGAAGGCCATGCGCAGGGCGTCCTGCATCAGCACGCCGCGACCGGGCCCGATCTCCACCAGGCAGAAGGCGTCCGGCGATCCCATCGCCTGCCATTCATGGACGACCCAGAGGCCCAGCAACTCGCCGAACACCTGGCTCGTTTCCGGCGCGGTGATGAAGTCGCGCCCGAGGCCGGGGCGCGTCGCATAGTAGCCATCCTGCCGGTCGTGCAGGGCGAGCTGCATGTAGGTTGAAACCGGGATAGGGCCGCCGGTTTCGATCAGGCGGATGAGGCGTTCTTTCAGGGTCATGTCAGTCTAGTCGGGTGAATGGAGGGGCTTTGATTTGATTGCGTTCCAGACCAGCCACGCGCCGCCGATCCACATCGGCGCCGACAGGATCATGCCCATGGTCAAGCCGAAGGGCAGGTCATTGGCAAAGGAATCCGGCAGGCGGAAATTCTCGACGATGGAGCGGCCTGCGCCATACATCAGCAGGAACAGGCCCGCGACCAGGCCGGGCTTCTTCAACGCGTCGAACTTCCAGATCAGGATCGACAGCGCCACCAGCGGCACGAGGCCTTCCAGCGCTGCTTCATAGAGCTGGCTCGGGTGGCGGGCGAATTCATGATCCGTATAGACCCATGCCCCAGTCGCCCAGTTATAGGCTGGCGGGGTCGATCCCGGTACGTTCCCTTCCGGGAAGACGATCCCGAACGCACTGTCGGTCTTGCGGCCATAGAGCTCGGCATTGATGAAATTGGCGAGGCGCCCGAACATGATGCCAATCGGCGCCACGACGCCCGCAATGTCGCCCAGCGGGAGGAGGTTCAGCTTGCGTCGCCGGGCAATCATCACGATGGCCAGCGTCACCCCGATCAGGCCGCCGTGGAACGACATGCCGCCATCCCAAATCTTGAGCACGCTCAGCGGGTTCGCGGCGATCACCTCCTGCTGGTAGGGCACCATATAGAAGAGGACATAGCCGAGCCGCCCGCCCAGGATGATGCCGAGAATGATCCAGAACATGATGTCGTCGAGATCGTCTTTGGTCGCGGGGCTCTTTCCGCCGAACATGGCCGGACGGTTGATCAGCGCCGTGGAATACTGCCAGGCGAGCATGATGCCTGCGATATAAGCCAGCGCGTACCAGCGCAGGTGGAACACACCGAGGCCGATGAATCCGAAATCGATCGAGACCAGCGCCGGGCTCATTTCGGGAAACGGCAGGCCGCCAGCGGCCATGGGCAGGGCGATCAGGGTCAGGAGGTCTGTCATGCGGCGTCTTTTCCCTGTCTGGATTGCGTCCTATCTGTTAGGCAGCTGCCAATCATGGCCCAGCCGCCCCCGCGCGAAGGAGTAGCCTCATGGCGAACACAAATCCACTGCTCGATGACATTGCCGGCCTGATGACCGGCGCCATGGGAGCGGCCCGCGCCGCCGGCGAGGAGGCCCGGACAGCCGCCCAGTCGCGTGTGCGGGCCCTGATCGCGGATATGGACCTCGCCGGACGCGATGAAGTTGAGGCCCTGAAAGCCCTTGCGACAGCCGCGCTTGAGCGGATCGAGGCGCTGGAAGCGCGCGTCGAGACACTCGAGGCTGCAGCAAAGCCAAAAAAGGGAAAAACTGAGGATTAACCAATAAAGCCTGCACAACCGGGTAGACGCGCGACTGCACGCTTGCTTAGTGGGCCCTTGGCGTCCTCGTGCGAATCCTGCACCGTGCCGAGAGACTGAAAGGGGAACCGTATGAGCCTTGATCTCTCCCGCGCTGAGATCGATCTGCCTGATCCGCTTGAGCGGGTTGAAGAAGCCCTCGAAACGGCTGGATGGCAGTACGACCGCGATGAGGACGGCACGATCCAGGCCGTGGCGGAAACCAAATGGGGCGAAATGGGCGCCTTGTTCGCGTACCGCCCTGATCCCTCGGCCATCCATTTCTCGATGACGCTGGACGTGAAGCCGATCCCGGCCCGACGCGCCGCGATCGCTGAACTCATCATGATGGCGAACGAGCGCCTCTGGCTCGGTCATTTCGACTATTGGGCCGATGAGGGCGTCATCATCTTCCGCTACACATTCTCGATGCTGGATCGCGACGAAGTCTCGCCGGGCGAAGCGCGGGCAGCGATTGCCGCGTCAGTCAGCGCAGCGGACCGGTTCGTGCCTGCTTTCAACTTCCTCATATGGGCTGGCAAGTCGCCGCGCGAATCGATTGAGGCAGTGATGTTCGAAACCCACGGCGAAGCCTGACGCTGCATCCACGGAGAAAACAGAATGTCCGCACCGACCATTGCCCTGATCGGCGCCGGACGCATGGGCGCAGCCCTCGTGCGCGGATGGCTGGCCGCCAATACGAAATCGAAGATCATTATTGTCGATCCGTCGCCAACCGATGAAGTGTCTGGCTGGGCCGCTGCGGGCAATGTTCAGCTGAACCCTGAGCCTGCGCCGGCCGATATCGTTGTGCTCTCGGTGAAGCCGCAGGTGTTCGCCTCGGTCGTCGACGACGCCTCCGCCTTTGTCGGTGAGGATACGCTGATCGTGTCCGTGATGGCCGGTATCCTGCTCAAGCAGCTGGCGACTCCATTTGTGTCCCGGCGGGTGGTGCGCGCCATGCCGAATACGCCGGGGGCCATCGGTCAGGGTGTCACCGTGATCACCGCGCCGCCAGGAGCCGATGCCGCCGACATCGATGTCGCCACCAGACTGCTCCTGCCGTTAGGCGATGTCGAAGGCCCGATCGACGAGAAGCTCATTTCGGCCGCGGCCGGCGTGTCGGGCTGTGGTCCGGCCTATGTGTTCCTGCTGGCCGAAGTGATGGCGATGGCGGGCGAGGCTGAAGGCTTGCCGGCCGACCTGTCGGCGCGGCTAGCCCGCAAGACGGTTGAAGGCTCAGCGGCCCTGATGGCATCGACCGGAGAAGCGCCGGACGCCCTGCGTAAAGCGGTCACTTCACCCAACGGAGTCACCCAGGCTGCCCTTGACATCCTCATGGATGAGGGTGGGATGCCCGTCCTGATGAGAAAGGCCCTCCGCGCGGCCGCTAATCGCGAACGGGACCTCTCTCGACAAAAGGACTGACGCGGGAGAGGTTATGGCGCGCAATACCAGCATCATCGAGAAGGGGCTCCTGGCCGCGCTCGACCTTGCCGCAACCAAACGCTGGTCCGAGCTGACACTTGGAGAGATCGCCGCCAAGGCGGGCCTCACCCTCAATGATTTTCACGGTGTGGCGACGCGCGATACGCTGGCTGACGCCGTCGACGCCTATTTCGATCGCGCCATGTCCGCCGAAGAGACGGCGAGTGACGATCTTCCGCGCGAACGGTTGTTCGACGTCCTCATGCTGCGGTTCGAGGCGATGGAAGCCTATCGCGACGGCCTGAAATCGCTCCTGCGCTACCGCGAGACACAGCCATCGATACTCGTGCGCTTGCCCGTGGCACGCGCCGCATCGGCACGCTGGGCGCTTGCTTCGGCCGGGCTCGACGATGACAGCGGCGCGCCGCTCAGCCTGAAAGTGCTCGCCATAGCCTTCGTCATTGCTCGCACCGAGCGGGCCTGGCGCAAGGAAACCAGCGGCGATTTCGCGCTTACCATGGCAGCGCTCGACAAGTCGCTGCGGGCCGCTGAAGAACGCATGGGATGGGTTTCCCGATTCATGGGCAAGACCGCATCTCGACAACAAGAACAAGAAACTGACGTACCGGAAAACGGTGCCACAAGGGAGTAGTATACATGACCCGTCCGGGACTCGACGGTAACCCGCTGGAACTCACACCAGCGTGGTTCAACGACCTGTTTGAAACAATCGGCATCGATGCCGAAGTGAAGGGCCTCTCGGCCAAGGCGATAGGCACGGGCCAGATCGGCGAGAACGTGCGTTTCGTTTTCGACTATGCCCGTCAGGGAGCAGACGCTCCGGCCACGCTCGTCGGCAAGTTCCCTTCGGGCAGCGAGGCCAGCCTCGCGACCGCTGCAATGCTCGGTCACTACAAGCGCGAAGTCATGTTCTACCGCACATTCCCGAAAGTGGCGGGCAAGATCACGCCGGCGGCCTATTACACAGACTATGACGAGGCGACGAACCGCTTTGCCCTGATCATGGAAGATATGGCGCCGTCGGAGCAGGGCGACCAGCTGAAAGGATGTTCGGTGGCCGAAGCCGAACTCGCCCTTGCCTCTGCAGCGGTCCTGCACGCCGCGTATTGGGAAGACGACAGCCTCGATCAGTATGACTGGCTCCAGGGCGCCGCAACCTCCCCGCCACCCGTATTGACGTCAGAACAGGTTTCCGGCCTGTGGACGGGGTTCAAGGACCGCTATGCGGCGCAGCTGACATCAGACGTTATTGAAGTGGGCGATGCCTATGCGGCTGCACTGCCGCGCTGGGGTGAGGCGCAGCCGGGTCCGTTTGCGCTGACGCACAATGATTTCCGGCTCGACAACATGCTTTTCGGCAAGCCCGGTGCGCCGAAGCCGATTGCGCTGGTGGACTGGCAGACAGCAGCCAAAGGCGCGCCAGCCAATGATGTCGCCTATTTCATCGGAGCGGGCCTGACCCGCGCGGATCGCCCCAAGCATGAACAGGCATTGCTGCGTTACTATCATGCGCGCCTCACCGAGGCCGGTATCTCCGGCTACAGTTTCGAAGACCTGTACGATCATTATCGCTGGTATTCCTTCTATGGCATGTCGGTCGCCTTCGGCGCGGCCATGCTTGTGAAGCAGACCGAGCGCGGCGACGAGATGTTCCTCACCATGCTTCGCAGGCATGCCGCGCAGGCGCGCGACAATGATGCGCTGGTCCTTCTGACTTGAACTTTTTTTCGCGGAACCTGCAGCAAATCCAATGGAATCGGTGATTTGTCCCGGTGCGGGACAGGTTTGCAAACATCCTCCTAACGCCCGGCACGAAACTCACACGTCCGCTTATGCGTCAGCTTAAATCCGCTCGTGTACATCTGTTGTCATAGGGCCCGAAGAAGTCGGGTCGTGACATTACCGAAGCAGATGGTGTGTGGATATGGATACGCAGAACGCAAAACAGACGAGCGTCAAAGGCCCTGACGGGCAGATGCTCACCCTGGCAGATTTGCCGTCGCCCGGCATTTCGCGCTGGGTTACCCGCCGCAAGGCAGAAGTCGTTGCAGCCGTCTCAGGCGGCCTGCTTTCGCGCTCCGCCGCGTGTGATCGCTACAACCTGACGGACGAGGAATTTGAAGGCTGGGAAAAGCTGTATTCCCGTCATGGTGTGAAGGGCCTGCGTACAACGCGGCTCCAGAAATACCGCCGCTAGGTTCGCGGCCTCTCGAATACAGAAGGCTCGCTCGTTAAAGACAAATTTACGGGCGGGCAGCTATCACCGTGACTGGACTCCGGGTAGCCGGAGAAACAGGAGCGGTTGATGGCAGGCAGATCCAGCAAACTCAATCCCGGCGCGGGGCCCTCTCCAAGGGCGCTCGCTCTGGCTGCGTTTGTGATCGCCCTTGGCCTTTTGGCATGGCGCGGCAATGCCTTGCTCACGTCCGACAATCCGCTTCCCGCGACAGCGACGCCGCTCGAAGCCTCCTTGATGAATATCATCGAACCGATCGCCGGCCCCGGCAATGCGCGCATCAGCGTCAACACTTCGGCGACCGGCGGGCGCACCGTGCTGGTCCTGCTCGACACTGACGCCGGCGACCAGGCATCGACCATAGAAAGCCTCGTCACCGCTGCGGCGCGCCTCGATGTCATGATGGGCGACCTCCTTGTGATGCAGAAGGCCGAGTTTGCGAAAGGTGCCCCTGGGCGCCCCGGTGCAGTTGCCTATGGCGAACTGTCTTTCCTCGCACTGCTCACCGGCCTGCTCGGCTGGCTTGCTTTCGCGCCCCGCGCCGAAATGGTTTTCGATACCATTGAAGAGGCTCCGCTCCACACGCTTGCCTCTATCCCCGAGCGTGCCCTCACTCCCACACCCATCCACCCCGTCAGGACGGTGCAACCGGCAAGCGACGCTGCCGAACTGGCCCGCAAGGACCCGGCCCGCGCGGCTGACATCCTGCGCGGATGGATGACCAACCGGACCGATGCCGCATGAGCGCGCTCGCCCTTGTCCCTGCCGGCGACGGGCTGACGCGGTCCGCGCGGCTGATGCGTGCTCTCGGGCCTGAAGCCGCGGGCATATGGGCCGAACTCGACCCCAGCGAAGCCCGCGCCCTCACCGCCGCCATGGATGCCCTCGGCGACAGTATGGACGGGGAATCCGAAGCGGCGCGCAGTTTCGTCGAAGCGCATCACCGTCTGCGACCGGCGGCCGCCACGACCGGGACTGTCTGGTCGCGCCTGTCGGCGATCGACACGCGAAGGCTCGCTGCGCTGTTCGACAAGGAACATCCCCAAACGATCGCGTTCATCCTGTCGCAACTGAGCGGCAACGCGTCCGCGCGGCTGCTGCGCGCGCTCAATCCCAAAGTGGCGATCGATGCCATGCATCGCCTTCTGCATATCGACCAGGTCCACCCCGCAGCCTGCGCGAGTCTGGAATCGCTCATTGCAAAACGCCTCGACAGCATGGTCGGTGACGGCAACAGCAGTGGTCACGAACGCGTTGCGCGGATATTCGATGGTCTCGACAGCCGCTCGGAAAAAGCTTTCCTTGAAGCGCTCGAGAATGCCGAACCCGGCTCAGGCGAGAAAGTCCGTGCGCTCATGTTCACGTTTGACGATCTCGCCCGGCTCGACGCGGCGGGCCTGCAGACACTGTTGTCAGCAGGATCCCGCGCAACACTCGTCACCGCTTTGAAAGGCGCTTCCGAGCAAACGGCAGCGGCCTTCTTCGCCAACATGACCCGGCGTGCCGGAGAGTTGCTGCGCGAAGAAATTACAGCCCAGGGCGGCGTCCGCCGCAGCGAAGTGGAGGCTGCCCGACAGGAACTTGTCTCACTGGCCCGCAAGCTGATCGAACAGGGTGACATTCGCGTCGGCCAAGAGAGCGAAGACGAGGACCTGGTGGAATGACGCAGCGCGCTGTCAAATCGGTGCAGCCGTTTGAATTTCGCAGCGATTTCACGCTCGCGCCTGAACCCGAACAGCCAGCCCCGCCCACGGAGGGCCGGCTGACGCTGACCGGGCCGGAACTTGCGCGCCTTCTGTCCGAAGCGCGCTCCGAGGGCCTCGCCGAAGCGATCCGTCTCGAATCACTCCAGTCCGAAGAGCGCCTCCAGGCTGTCACGCACAGCCTCAACGATGCGCTTGCCGACCTGGTTGCGCTTGCGCGGCACCTTGAAGCGGGCGCCTATGAGGGGCTCGATATCGCTGTCGCGCTTGACCTCATCAACGCCACTGCCCGGCGTATTGTCGACGGTCAGGGCGACCTGTTTGCCGAGCGTTAAGGATTTGACACGCACAGTCGCTACACTCTAGGCCTGCGGCATCACTCAGGATCGATCAGCCCATGCATCCAGCCAATCCCGCCCTGCAAAAGACCTTGATGGACGTGCCTGTGCGCGTTGATATTGTGCTGGGCGAGGTACGCATGCCGATCGAGGAGCTGATGGCGCTGTCTCCCGGCGAGATCGTTGCGCTTGAACGGCGCACCAATGAAACCATCGATATTTACGTTTCCGACCGCCTGATGGCGCGCGGGCGGCTCGTCGTTGCCGACGGGCAGTTGGGCGTCACACTGTCCGAAATCGTCGATGAACGGGCGGCAGCCTAGGCTTTTCCTGCAAATTCAGGGACGTGTCGGCGTGCTCTCGCGCGTCCAGCCGCCATGCGTGAATCTACTGTCATATTAGTTAAATCCTAACACCTAAAAGGAAGTTGTTAACCTTTTCGGGTGTTAACTGAACTCCGAAATGAACCGACTTGTCACGTGGTGAGGGCTGCGCGGGAAGGTCCATATGTTTACGAGGATGCCGCCCATATGCGCATGAAGATGTTTGCAGCCGAGTCCTTCGAGGCCGCCAAGGCGATGATTTTCGCTGAAATGGGGTCTGACGCTGTTATCCTTTCAGAACGTGAGATTGACGGTGGCGTGGAAGTGCGCGCGGCCACCGACAAGATGGGCGGCGGCATGGTGCCGAACGAACCCCTGTTCCTGCGCGAAGCGCGGGGCAACAATCACGGTCGCGGCATCGAAAACCCTCTTTTCAGCCGCGTGCGAGATGCGCTGCTCTGGCATGGCGCCCCGCAGCGATTCGCTGACCGCGTGGCGGCAGAAAGTGCTGGCCGCTCCGGTATCCAGCACACCGATCCGGAAGATGCGATCGCCGAGGGCGTCTCGCGCCTCGTCGTTTGCGACCCGATTCTTCCGCGCCTCGATCACGACATCGTCCTCGTCGGGCCGCCGGGACATGGCCGCACGGCAACGGCCGCCAAACTGACGCGCCGCGCCTCGATTGCGCGTGCTGAAATCATGCCCGTCGCCGCTGATCTTGACGGGACGGCTGGTGGCCAACAGCTCGCAGCCTATCTCGAACTCGAGCAGGACCAGATCCGCGTTGCCCGGACGCCGGACGATCTGTTCGCGGCGCTGAGAGCATTGCGCAATGAAAACCGCCGCTGCGTCATCGACCTGCCCGCCATCAACCCGTTTGACGATGACGACATGGCCAGCCTGCAGGACCTGATCGCCGTGATCCGCGCCGAACCCGTGCTCGTCATGTCGGCCGAAGGGCATCCTGAAGACCAGGCCGAGGCCGCGAAGGCTTTCGCGCGGTCCGGCGTCAAACGCGCCGTCCTGACCAAGCTCGACGTTGTCCGACGACGTGGTGGCGCGATTGCTGCGCTGTCATCTGCCGGCATCGCCTTCTCGCATTTGGCCGTGACACCGTTCATCGGTGGCGGCCTCGTTCCGGCCGCGCCGTCGCGCCTGGCCGCCCTGTTAATGGAAGACGCCCCCGGCGATGTTATCGCCATGAAAGGAGCCGCGTAGCCCTATGAGTTTCATGCTTCGAAAATCTCAGGATCGTCCGCAAGCGCGCCCCACACCGCGTGTCGCCCCTGCTTCCGTCATCGCTGTTGCCAGTGGCAAGGGCGGCGTCGGGAAAACCTTCATGGCGATCACGCTCGCCAGTTCCTTTGCCCAGGCTGGCAAGCGAACCTTGCTCGTCGACGGTGACCTTGGCCTCGCCAATGTCGACGTTCAACTCGGTATTGCTCCGGAGACAGACCTGGCTGCCGTGATTGCGGGCTGGGTCGAGCTTGATGATGCCGTTACGCCGGTCGATGGCGGTGCGGGCAATGGCGGCTTTGACGTGCTGCCCGGTCGGTCCGGGTCTGGCGCCCTCGCGGAATTGCCGCCCGAAGAAGTGGCGCGCCTCGCTGCGGGCCTGTCGGCTCTTGCGCTGCAATATGACCAGGTCGTGCTTGATCTGGGGGCCGGTATCGAGGCCAATTGCATGCGGCTTGCCCGCGCGGCCGACAAGGCATTGATGGTCATCACCGACGAACCAACATCGATGACCGATGCCTATGCGTTCATCAAGGTGCTGCGCGGATACGCACCCAACGTTGAACCCGTGATATGTATCAACCAGGCGGATACGCGCGCTGCGGGACAGCGAACGTATGAGGCGATTGCGCGCGCCTGCCAGACCTTCCTCGGATTTCGTCCACATCTTGCCGGCATCGTCATGCGCGATCCGAAGGTGCGGGACGCCATCCGTTGTCAGAAGACGCTGATCTCTACAGACCAGCAAGCACAGCCGATCCAGGACGTGATCGCCATCTCTCAGATGCTGACAGGCAATGCCCAGGCGGCAGAGCTTGGCTATTAATCAGTGTGAATAATTTGGAATAATTTGGGGCAGAGCCTACTCGCCGTTAACCTTCGTTAAAGAAACAGCCTGTAGGATTCACAAGGTTAAACAAAGCGACTAGGTTGGTCGTATGAACGATTCGGGAGACGAGCCATGCGCGTCCTATTAATTGAAGACGATAGCGCTGTAGCGCGGTCCATCGAACTGATGCTGAAAGCCGCAGGCTTCAATATCTATACAACGGATCTAGGCGAAGAGGGCGTCGACCTCGGCAAAGTCTACGAATACGACATGATCGTGCTCGACCTGTCGCTGCCTGACATTTCCGGTTATGAAGTGCTCAAGCAGCTGCGCATGGGTCGCGTGAACACGCCCGTGATGATCCTCTCGGGCAACCCTGACATCGAAGCCAAGGTGAAGACGCTCGGTTACGGCGCTGACGACTATCTCACCAAGCCTTTCAACAAGGACGAGCTGATCGCCCGGATCACAGCCATCGTCCGCCGCTCGAAAGGCCATGCCGAAAGCGTCATCCGCACCGGCGAAATCCTGGTCAACCTCGACGCCAAGACGGTCGAAGTCGACGAAGAGCGCGTTCACCTGACCGGCAAGGAATACCAGATGTTCGAGCTGCTCTCCCTTCGCAAGGGTACGACGCTCACCAAGGAAATGTTCCTCAACCACCTCTATGGCGGCATGGACGAACCGGAACTCAAGATCATCGACGTGTTCATCTGCAAGCTTCGCAAGAAGCTGCAGCAGGCGACCGGCGGACAACACTATATCGAAACCGTTTGGGGCCGAGGCTATGTGCTTCGCGATCCGCGCCCGAGCTCGCGCGCCAACGAAGTCGAAGAAGCCGCCTAGAGCGCTTAAAGATACCAGAATTATTCGAAGCCCGGCTCCCAAAGCCGGGCTTTTTCTATTCTATCAGACGACGCGCACACCGGACGTGCCGGCTTCCATGCGTCCGATCACTGCGGCACCTGCATGGCCGTGACGTGCGAACACGCCGAGCACGGTTTCGGCGGCCTCCGGTGCACACGAGACCAGCAGCCCGCCGCTCGTCTGGGGATCGCACAGGACGTCGAGTTCGGCATCTGGCAGCGAGCGTTCAAGCGTGACAGACGCTTTCACCGAGTCCCAGTTGCGGCCTGATGCGCCCGTTTTGACTCCCGCCTCGGCCAGGCGTCGCGCGCCCTCGAACACCGGCACCGACCCTGCTTCGACGACACCGCAAACGCCTGCGCCACGGCACATTTCCGACAGGTGCCCGAGCAAACCGAATCCGGTCACATCCGTAGCCGCGTGCACGCCGTCCATGCCGGCAAGATCGCTGCCTGGCGTGTTCAGGCGCGTGGTCGAGGCGATCATCTCGGCATAGTCGGACTCCGCGATGATCCCGCGCTTCAACGCGGCGCTGTAGATGCCAACGCCCAGCGGTTTGCCGAGGATCAGGACGTCGCCAGCCTTCGCACCGGAGTTCAGCAGCATCTTGTCCGGGTGCACCAGTCCCAGCGCGACCAGACCGTAAATCGGCTCTGCCGCGTCGATTGAATGGCCGCCAGCAATCGGTGCCCCTGCAATCTCCGCGACAGATTGGCCACCGGCGAGGATGGCCCGGATCGTCGCGTTCGAAATCTTGCCAATCGGCATGCCGACGATGGCAAGCGAGAAAATCGGACGGGCGCCCATGGCGAAGACATCCGACAGGGCATTCGTCGCCGCGATGCGGCCGAACGTGTGCGGGTCATCGACAATGGGTGTGAAGAAATCCGTCGTCGCGACCAGCGCCGTTGTGTCATTCACGCGGTAGACCGCAGCGTCATCGCTGGTTGCCGCATCGACAATCAGGTTCGTGCTGCCCAGCGCCAGCGGCATCTCGCTCAAAATGTCGGCCAGCACGTTCGGCGCGAGCTTGCACCCGCACCCGCCGCCATGGGCGAGGGAGGTCAGTGGCGGCTCTGTCTTCGTATCGGGCATGGCGTGTCCTTGTCTCTCCGACGGGCTTAGCGCGCACGCCTCTGGCGAGGCAATGAAAACCTGCTAAGCGTGCACGCAATGCCTTACCTAGAAACCGTCACAGACCTTGGCCCCGAAACCCTGTCGCGCTTCGATGCCATCATCGATGTGCGCTCGCCCGCAGAATTCGCGGACGATCACATGCCGGGCGCAATCAGCCTGCCAGTCCTGAGCAATGCCGAACGGGCCGAAGTCGGCACGATCTACAAGCAGGAGAGCCCGTTCCAGGCCAACCGGATCGGCGGCGCCATCGTCGCGCGCAACATTGCCGGGCATCTCGAGACGGCGCTGGTGGACATGCCGCGCGGCTGGCGCCCGCTCGTGTATTGCTGGCGCGGTGGGATGCGGTCGAACGCGATGGCGACGATCCTGTCATCGGTGGGCTGGCCGGTCGGCATCGTCAAAGGTGGCTACAAGACATGGCGCCGCGAAGTGGTTCATGGTCTCGACGGGGACACGGACCCCTTGCCGATTGTCCTGATCGACGGTCCGACCGGAAGCGGCAAGACAGCCATCCTGCTGTCCCTTGCTGAACAGGGCGGGCAAGTGATCGATCTCGAAGGCCTCGCCAATCATCGCGGCTCGGCCTTCGGCGGATTTGACGACCAGCCGCAACCAGCCCAGCGCCTCTTCGAGACCCATATATGGGACCAGCTGCGTCGGTTCGACCTGTCGCGTCCCGTCTATGTCGAAGCCGAATCCGCGCGTGTGGGCCTTCGCCGCGTGCCCCGCCGACTGTGGCACGCCATGCTGGCCGCGCCGCGAGTCGAGATTCACGCGCCTGCCGCTGTTCGCAGCGCATTTCTCGTCTCGGCCTATGGCGACGCCGTCAGCGACCGCGACAGCGTTGCCCGGTCGCTTGGCCTGCTCAAGCCATTCCATGCGAAAGAGACTCTCGCAGAGTGGCAGGCGCTGGCAGATGCGGGCGAACATCGCAAACTCGCCGAGGTGCTGATGCTGGAACACTATGACCCGCTCTATGCCCGCAGCCGCAAGCGGCGCGAGGATCAACCGGTCCAGGTCGTCGCGCTATCCGGCCTGTCATCAGGTGACGTGGCCGGGGCAGCGAAAGCCATTCTCGAAAACGCCTAGCGTCCGCGTGCCTGGTCCGTGCCGCGCCGGGCGAGTTCATCCGCGCACTCGTTGCCCGGATCTCCGTCATGGCCCTTGACCCATTTCCACTCGATGTCATGGCGCTGGCAGGCCTCGTCGAGCGCTTGCCACAAGTCCTGGTTCTTCACCGGCTTCTTCGCGGCTGTCTTCCAGCCATTGCGCTTCCAGCCCTTGATCCACTTGGTCAGGCCGTCCTTCACGTACATCGAATCGACATGAAGCGTGACCTTCGAAGGGCCCTTGAGAGCATTGAGGGCCTCGATCACGGCCTGCATCTCCATGCGGTTATTGGTCGTCTGCTTCTCGCCGCCGAACAATTCCTTGCGATTGTCACCGGCAATGAGGAGCGCGCCCCAGCCGCCGGGGCCGGGATTGCCGCTGCAGGCGCCATCCGTCCAGATTTCGATCAGATCAGTCATGGGTTTCAGGTGATGGGTTTCGCTGCACCCGTCAAGACGGCTCAGAATACGTTCACATCGACATCGCGCAGCTGTTCTGCGGGCCGGACAATCGCATGGAAAAGCAGCCCGCACCCTGCGCCAGCCAGCGCACCGACACTGGCGCCCGAGACGAGCGCGCCGAGGCCGGTCACAACGCTCTCGATCAAGCCAAACCCGCCTGTCGTTCCGCCCACCAGAATAGCGCCCCAGATGACGGCCCAGCGGACATAGGGCTGTTTGGCGGCTATTCTGCGGTGCGGCATGCGACCGATCGAAAACCCCAGGGCAATCCAGGCTGCCGGCACCGTGATGAAGAAGAGAATGAAGTTCAGGGCCGATAGCTGCAGGCCGGTTGTCAGCCCCCCGAAAAAGGTCGATTCAAACGGCATCACACGGTCGATTCCCATCGCCCCCATCAGGGCCTGCGACAGGCCGAGACTGATTCCGCCGATCAGCGACACGCCGAGACAAGCCGCCAGCGACGACAGGAAAAGGGCGAGCTTGACCCGTTTGATGTGCTTTCGCGGCGCGGGATCGGCATAGGCAGGTACGCTGTCGCTTCTGTCTGTTTCGACGGTCATGCTGGCCCCGCTAGTGCATTTACCCGCCATAGTCGGCGGCGCTTATCACCTTGCGATGAAAGGCCAGCCGGCCGGCATATTCGAGGGGATTTTTGGGCTTTACGAGGGCGCCTTCCGGCGTGTCCGTCCAGTCGACAAGGCGGGTGAGGAAAAATCGGAGCGCGGCGCCTCGGGCCAGAACGGGCAAGGCTTCGCGTTCTGCCGGTTCCAGTGGGCGCACGCTTTCATAACCGGCGATGAGGGCTGCGCCCTTTGAGAAATTGTATTGCAGTCCAGCGGAATCGCCCGCCATGCCGTCCTCGAACGCCCAGGCATTGAGGCAGACGGCAAGGTCGTAGGCGAGCGCATCCGTGCAGGCGAAATAGAAGTCGATGGCGCCGGAAAAATCGTCGCCGAGAAAGAAGGCATTGTCCGGGAACAGGTCGGCATGGACCGTCCCACGGGGGAGGGGAAGGGCGTCAGGATCCGCCTGTGCGATATCGCCAAGGTCAGCGGCGATGAGCGCTGCCAATCCGTCCTGCAAGGCGTCTGCGCCCGCCTCACGGCCCTTCCAGAGGCGCGGCCATGAAGCAGGCCCCAGCGCATTCTCGCGTGCCATCGGGAAATCGGCTAGCGCCACGTGCATCCGGCCAAGGCCCTCGCCGAGCGCGCGGCATTGGGCGATGTTCGGGCGGCGGGGCGAAAGCCCCTCAAGGAAGGAAATGATGACTGCCGGTCGGCCTTCCAAAGCGCGCAGGGCGGTGCCGTCCTTGCCCATGATCGGCTCCGGGCAGGGATACCCCTTGGACGCAAGGTGCTGTTTCAGGCCGATGAAATAAGGCAGGTCGTCCGCCTTCACCCGCTTCTCGAACAGGGTCAGGATGTAGCGGCCCGTCGTCGTCTCGAGATAATAGTTCGAGTTCTCCACGCCCTCGGCGATGCCCTTGAAAGCCAAGGGCGTGCCGAGATCATACTCGGCGAGGAACGCAGCCAGCGCCTCGTCGGAAACCTGTGTATAAACAGCCATGAGGCGCGGTTTAGTTTGCCGCGCTGATCATGTCACGCTTCAGCGTCTTGCCGGCCCACAAATAGTGCAAGGCCGCCCAGCCATAAAGCGAGGCGAATATGATGATGGACCATTGCAGTCCGCGGGCATTCGCATCGTCACAGGCGGCGATCTGGTCAGCGGGCAGGACACTCGTGTCACGGCACAGGTCGAGCGTGAGTTCGAGGTGATGGCCGTTGATGATCAGCGTCTTCAGGAAGGTCGACAGGAATCCGATCAGTGTTGGCCCAAGACCCAGCCCGATCAGGTTGACTGCGAACAGGGTAATGGCCACGGCCGTTGCGCGCGTTCGACTGTCGACGACGCCCGCCGAGACCGCATACATCGGACCGAGATAGAAATAATGCAGCGTCGCGGCCGCCATCAGGGGCGGGAGCATAAGCGGCACAGAGGGGCTCAGGTAACCGATCCAGTAGAGCGGAACGGAAAGGCCCATGCCCAGCGCGGGCATCCATGACAGGGCATTCGGATGGCGCGCTGAAAACTTGTCGGCAAGGTATCCGGACAGGAAAACGCCCAAAGCGGCCATTAGGCCAAGCACGAGGCTGAAAATCAGCGCGGCTTCGGTGAGCGAGAGGCCATGGGTGCGCCGCAGGAATGAGGTCGAGAATTGCGCGATGCCGTAGCCGGTGAAGGACGCGATCGCGGCGCCGATAACGACGTGGACATAGGTGGGCTTCTTCATCAGCTTTCGGAGGGCAACTCCGAAACCCTCACGCTCAAGTTTGTCGGTGCCGGGCGGGTCAGTGTAACCGCGCGGCGGCTCCTTGACGGTCAGGGCGAGTACGACCGCGAACAGCACGCCGGGCAGGCCGACCGCAATGAACGCGATCCGCCAGCCTTCGAGGCTTTGCCAGTCGATCGCATTCTGCAGCCATCCCCAGCCCCATGAACCGAGCAGGTTGTAGACATTTTCCCCGGTCACATAATCGTTGATCGGACCGCCTGCGAGGCCAGCCATCATGCCGCCAAGTGGTACGCCCAAGGCATAGATGGATGCCGCCGTGGCGCGGCTCGATGGCTTGAAATAGTCGGCAATCACGGATTGGGCTGGCGGCGTGCACCCGGCTTCCCCGATACCGACGAGAAGCCGGCAGGCAAACAAGGTCGCAAAGCTGACGGCAAACCCGCACAGCACCGTCATCAGGCTCCACATCAGCAGTGAAACGATGATGATTATCATGCGGCTTTTTCGTTCGGCGATGCGGGCGATGGGAATCCCCAGCGTCGTATAGAACATGGCGAATGCGAGCCCGCCGAGCAGTCCCATGTGCCAGTCTTCCAGCTTCAGGCTGGTCTTGATCGGCTCCGTCAGGATCGCAAAGATCGACCTGTCGATGAAATTGAAAATGTAGACAATGAGCAGCGATGACAGGACATAGGCCCTGTAGGCGGGTGTGCGATATCCGGTCTCATAGCCCGGCTTTCGTTCGGCACTGACGGTCGTGTCGGTCATCGTGGTTTCCTTGTGCGCTGAGCGTATCAGTCGATATTGGCGACAAAATCACGCTTGAGTGTACGGGCCGACATGAAGAAGGCGAACGCGGCGATCAGGAACCAGCACACCGTAAGCGAGATAGACTGCTTCAAGCCTTGCGACGTTGCGTAAACGCACGCCGAGACCTGATCCTCGGTGAAGCTGTCTCGGGCGCGGCAAGCGGCAACTGTAAGCCCGGCTCCATGCTCCTGGGCCGCGAGGTTCATGTTCATGAACAGGTCAGAGAAAAACCCAACGAAATAGGGGCCGATGCCGTTCCCGATGATTGATACAAGAATGAGAAGGATCGCGATGGCGGTGGCGCGCGACCGACTGGAAACGACCCCCTGGCCGATATTGTACTGCGCCCCAAGGTAAGCGTAGTGCGCCGTGGCAGCGATAGCCCACAAGACGAAGACGATCGTGAGGTTCGAGGAGTAGAAGGCGCCGATATAACATGGCACGGCGATCAGCAGTCCGACGGCAGGAACGATGGCAATCGCCGTGATGGACCGCTTGGAGAACCGCTCGGTGATCAACCCGCCGACGAAGGTTCCGATAGCGGCGCAGAAAGAGAGAGGCGCACCATAATGCACGGCTGCGTCCCGTACGCCGATGCCATGCTCGCGTTGCAGGAATGGCGCCTGAAAGCTGACCAGACCGTAGCCGACAAAAGCAACCAGAGACGCGCCAAGGGCCATCCACCAGAAGCTGGGCTTTGTCGCCAGCTCACGTAGGGTTTCGGTGACGCTCGCCCTTTCGATTTGATGCGCGGTTGGCGGATCGGAGTATCCTCGGGGCGGCTCCTTGATGGTCAGCAGGACAAGAAGGGCGATCAGCACGCCCGGCACCCCGACGACAACAAAGGCCACCCGCCAGCCTTCCACGGCAGCCCAGTTCAGGCTGCCGAACATCCAGCCCATGCCGATACCGTTGACGAAATTGCCAACATCGGCACCAGCCAGTTCCGCAATCGGTCCGCCAAATAGATTCGCCAGTACACCGCCCAGCGTTACGCCCATCGAATAGATGCCCAGCGCCGTCGATCGGCTCTTGGGGATAAAATAATCGCCAATGATCGAATTGGCAGGAGGCGTGCAGCCAGCCTCGCCGACGGCAACCCCGATGCGGAAAAGGAGCAGCGTCATGAAGCCCATGGCTACGCCGCAGAGGGCGGTCATGACCGACCAGAGTATGATACAGGCCGTGATGATCTTCACGCGGTTGGAACGGTCGGCCCACATGGCAATGGGCAGTCCCATAACCGCGTAGAAAATCGCAAAAGGCGGCCCGTAGAGCAGCCCCCACTGAGAATCAGTCAGCTCAAATGTTCGGATGATGGGTTCTGCAACAACCGCAATGAGTGTGCGGTCGATGAAGTTCAGTGTGTAGACCACCATGAGGAGAAGCAACACATAGTTGCGATACCGTTTGGACCCGAAACCGGTCATTTGCCCATTCGTAGCGGTGTTGCCCGCGGTGGTGTCGGTCATGCGCTGTCAGCCTCCCTAAACTGGTCGCGCTCTGACGGCGCGTATTCGATTTTGCGCACGGTAGCGGCCTGCCGTCCATCCGCAAGCCTTATCGTGGCGTTACGGTCAGATCAGGCCAGACGAACGGAAGCTTGTCACGCCCCCGGTGCCGGCGATCAGGTGATCGTGGACCGTGATATCCAGGGGGTCGAGCACACTGATAATCTCGCGCGTCATGTCGATATCTGCGCGCGAGGGGGTCGTGTCCCCTGAAGGGTGGTTGTGCACCAGGATCAGGCTGGAGGCCTGCAATTCCAGGGCGCGCCGGGCAATTTCGCGGGGATAGACCGGCGCATGGTCGACCGTGCCCTGGCCCATGACTTCGTCGGCAATCAGCTGGTTCTTACGGTCGAGGAACAGGACCCGGAACTGCTCGCGCCCTTCATGCTGCAATTCGGTGCGCACATAGCTGACGAGCGCCGTCCAGGACGAAATGGCAGGCCGCTGGCGAATTTCCTCGCGCGCGGCGCGAGATTGCAGTTCGGTGATCGCCTTGAGGTAGGCCGCAACGGTTTCGCCAATCCCATCAATCTTGACGAGGTCGGCCGCAGGCGCGGCCAGCACGCCCGACAGGCTGGCGAATCGGGCCAGCAATGACTTGGCAACGGGCTTCACGTCACGGCGGGGAATGAACGCCATGAGGATGACTTCCAGCACCTCATAATCGTCCAGCGCGCCGGCGCCGCGTTTCAGCAGCTTGCCCCGCAGCCGTTCGCGATGGCCTTGCCAGTGGGGTTTGGTGTCCGGCTGGCTGTCGCCCCCCGGCATCGCCTATTGCTTGACCGTGTGGGGGGTGTGCAGGCCTTTGGGCGACTTTGTGAATATCTCGACCCCGGTCTCCGTCACGCCGACCGAATGTTCGAACTGGGCCGAGAGCTGGCGATCCCGGGTCACGGCGGTCCAGCCATCCGGCAGGATGGCCGCGTCCTTGCGCCCAAGGTTCAGCATCGGCTCAATGGTGAAAAACATGCCGGGCTTGAGTTCCGGGCCGGTGCCATAGTCTGACGAGTGAACGACGTTCGGTTCGTCATGGAAGAGGCGGCCGAGTCCGTGTCCGCAGAAATCCTCGACCACGGACATCCGGTTCAGGCGCGCAATCTCGGATATCGCGCCGCCAATGTCGCCGAAACGGGCACCGGGTTTCACGGCGTTGATGCCTGCCATCAAGGCTTCATAGGTCACATCCATCAGGCGTTCGGCTTTCCGCTTCACCTCTCCGACGGCATACATCCGCGAATGGTCGCCGTGCCAGCCGTCGAGGATGCAGGTCACGTCGATATTGGCAATGTCGCCTTCCTTCAGCGGCTTTCCGCCCGGGATGCCGTGGCAGATGACGTGGTTCACCGAGATGCAGGAGGCGTGGCGATAGCCGCGATAGCCGATCGTCGCCGACTGGGCGCCGTGATCGAGGACAAACTCGCGCACAAGGTCGTCGAGATGACGCGTGGTGACGCCTGGCCTGACCTCGCCGACCAGCATGTCGAGGCATTCTGCGACCAGGCGGCCGGCCTTGCGCATGCCTTCAAATCCCTCCGCATCATGGATGCGGATTTCGCCGGTGCGCATGGGCAGGAGGGCTGTCGTATCGGTCATGGATCATGCTTTCAGGTATCTGTGTCCCTATTTGGCAGATTGCGGCCGAAATTTCCACCTTTCATGACGGTTTCAGGCTGTTGCAGCTCAGCACTCAGGACACTTACGCCACGTTCAGCTTGCAGGCTGGCGACATCTCTCTAACCTTGCAGGCAAAACCTGATTTGGGAGGGAATGTGATGGCTTCAGCGAATTGGATTGTGTCTCGGGCTTTGAGCGTGGGACTTGCGGCGGTCTTCAGCCTGGGTGCCTGCACCAGCGTGCCGGTCGCAGACCCGGTCAGCCTCTCACCGCCCGCCGAGGCCAGGCGTTTCTCGCCGGAGGGGATCGCCGCGCTGGAAGCGGCCATGGCGAATGAGGTGGCGCTTGGCCATGTCAAAGGCATCGCCACGCGCCTTGTGCGCGATGGCGAAGTGGTCAGCGACATGCAGGCGGGCGTACGCCGCGTCGAGGACAGCGCGCCAATCACCGACGACACGATCTATCGCATCTATTCGATGACAAAGCCCATCACCGGCGTGGCCTTGATGATGCTGTACGAGGAAGGCGCGTTCACGCTGGACGACCCGGTGACGAAATTCGTGCCCGAATTTGCGAACCTGAAAGTGTTGGACGGCGTCGATGAAAACGGGGAACCCATCCTGGCCGACCCCAACCATGTTCCGACCATGCGCGAAGTGATGACACATACGGCTGGGTTCGCCTATGGCCTGTTCGGTGACGACATCGCGAACAAGGCTTTCCGCGACGAGCTCATCCTGTACTCGCCTGATCTCGACGTGTTCATCGACAAGGTGGCCGACGTTCCGCTGCTTTTCCAGCCGGGCACCGCGTGGTCTTACAGTGCGTCGGTCGATGTCCAGGGCTATGTCGTCCAGGTGATTTCAGGGATGCGGTTTGGTGAGTTCCTGCAGGCAAGGCTGTTTGCGCCGCTCGGCATGACCGATACCGGGTTCTATGTGCCCGAAGCAGACCTGGACCGGTTCAGCGAGGTCTACGTCTATTCGCCAGAGCAACCTGAACTGGGCCTGTTGCCCTACAATGTGCCGGCTGTGCAGTTCCGAAAGGAGACCGTTGGTATGGAATCCGGTGGTGGCGGTCTCGTCTCCACGATGGATGACTATACGCGGTTCTGCCAGATGCTGCTCAACGACGGCGAGCTGGACGGCGTTCGCATCCTGAAACCCGAGACTGTCGCCCTGATGCGGACCGATATGCTGCCGGTCGGCGCAAGGCTGTTTTCCGACGGCACCCAGCCAAGTGCTCAGACCGACGGGTTGGGATTCGGGCTTGATTTCGGTTTGATCGTCGACCCGGAAGCGGCGCAGCGGCCACAAGGCGCCGGCACGTATTTCTGGGGCGGGGCGGCTGGCACATGGTTCTGGATCGATCCGGAGAACGACCTGTTCTTCATCGGCATGATCCAGCGTTTCGGTTCGAACGGGCCCGAGGTGGATTTTCGCGGAGAATCGGCGCGCCTCGTTTATGACGCGCTTGCGGAATAGGCCGCTCTGGGCAATGTGAGTATGATGACCATGCCTTCACCCACTGCCGCCGTTCTGCTGATCGGCGATGAACTCCTGTCCGGTCGCACCCGCGATATCAACCTGCAGCAGATCGCCAAATACCTCGCGCCGCTTGGCATTCAGGTGCAGGAATCGCGCACTGTGTCAGATGTTCAGGAAAGCATCGTGAAGGCGGTGAACGATCTGCGCGCGGCCTATACCTATGTGTTCACCACGGGCGGGATCGGCCCGACGCATGACGACATTACCGCAGACGCGATTGCGGCGGCCTTTGGCGTCGGCATCGGCGAACATCCTGAAGTCATCGACATGCTGTCGGCGCGCTATGCCGAGATGCAGACGGAGTTCACGCCTGCGCGTCGCCGCATGGCCCGCATTCCTCACGGCGCACAATTGGTCTCCAATCCCGTTTCCGGCGCGCCCGGATTCCAGATGGAGAATGTCTTCACGCTGGCTGGCGTGCCGCAGGTTGCCCGTGCCATGCTGGAAGATATCGGCCCGCGCCTGCGCACCGGCGCGGTCGTGCACAAGGTCACGATCCGGGGCATTGGCTTGCGCGAAGGCGATATCGCCGAACCGCTCGGCGCGTTGGCTCAGGAAATTCCCGAAGTGGCCTTCGGCTCCTATCCCTGGTTCCGGTCGGTCGGCGACAATGGCGTTCATCTCGTCGCCAGCACGATCCGCGAAGACCTGATCGCGAACGTGACGCAGCGGCTTGAAAACATCATCACGGCAACGGGCGTTAAACCCGAACGCATCCTGGAGGACACGAAGTGACGTCATTCCTGACGCGAACGCCTGTGATCTGGGGGCTGTTTGTCGCTGCGATCCTGATCGGTGCCGGGTTCGGCGTATTTGGTGAAGCCGCCGGCGGCACCTATCTCGACTCGATCACCAATGGGGACCAAAGCCGCTCGCTGGTCGCGAGCCTCAGCGAAGCGCAACGCTCGGCGCATTTCTGGGTGACAGTGTTGCTCGATACCGCGTACCCGCTGGCCTATGGCGGATTCCTAGCCGCTATGGCGCTGCGCTTCTTTGGCAAGTATGGACGCCTCGCGGCGCTTCCCGCCCTGGCGACGGCGATTGTCGACCTGACCGAGAATACGGTCCAGGCCCTTGCCTTGTCTGGCGCGGCTGATGCACTCGATGCGAAGGACTGGCTCACCCCCTTGAAATTCGGCCTGTTTTTCCTGGCTGCGGCAATCGCCCTCGTCGCGCTGCTCATCGCGGTCGTGAACATATTCCGCAAACGGAAAGCCTGAAGGCCGACCGAAGCACATACGAAACGAAGACTGGAAGGATACGCCTGCATGGCTGAGAACATCATCACTGTTGAACGCGACGAAGCGGTTGCGATTGTCACCCTGAACCGGCCCGACGCACTGAATGCGCTGAGCCGCGCGCTGCGCGCGGAAATCTCGCGCACGTTCACTGCGCTTGCGGCTGACAAGGACATCCGCGCCGTGGTGCTGACCGGCGCCGGCCGGGCCTTCACGGCGGGCGTCGACCTCAAGGAAGCCGGCGAAAAGGGCTTCGCCCTCGGCGCTGACGGCGGCGAGATCGATATCGCCAAGGCGATAGGCGCCTATCCCTGGCCGGTCATTGGCGCGATCAACGGGTTTGCAATCACCGGCGGCTTCGAACTGGCCCTCATGTGCGATGTCCTGCTGGCATCTGAGAATGCCAAGTTTGCAGATACGCATGCACGCGTCGGGATCATGCCAGGCTGGGGCTTGTCGCAGAAACTCTCGCGCCTGATCGGCATCAGCCGCGCGAAGGAACTCTCCTTCTCCGGCAACTTCCTTGACGCGGAAACCGCTGAACGCTGGGGCCTCGTCAATCGCGTCTACAAGGCCGACGACCTGCTGCCCGCTGCCCGCAAGCTGGCGCATGAGATGACCAGCTGCGACCCGGTCCTGCTGCGCGGTTACAAGAAGATGATCGATGACGGCTTTGCCATGCCGTTCGGCGAGGCGCTGAAGGAAGAGATCCGCCGTTCTGCTGCCCACGCCGCAAATGTCACCGCCGAAAGCGTGGAAGCGGCGCGCAAGCAAGTCACAGAACGCGGCCGCGGCCTGAACTAGATCAAGAGGATTTCCCCAATGAGAGATGTTGTAATCTGCGAGCCGGTTCGCACGGCTGTTGGCGGTTTTGGTGGCGCATTCAAGACGGTTCATGCGCATGAAATGGCGAGCCACGTCATCAGCGAACTGATGGCGCGCACGAAACTGCCAGCCGAAGCGGTCGAGGATTGCCTGTTTGCGCAATGCTATCCGACCATGGAAGCGCCGGCCTTCGGGCGGATGGTGGCGCTCGATGCGGGCCTGACAACCTCGACCGGCGGCTACCAGATCGACCGCCGTTGCGGTTCGGGCCTGCAGGCGGTGATCAATGGCGTGATGCAGGTGGCCACCGGCGCGAATGACCTTGTTATTGCGGGCGGGGCTGAAAGCATGTCGAACGCGCCTTTTTTCTCCATCGATATGCGCTGGAATATCAAGGGCGACGGCCTGATGCTGCATGATGGCCTGTCACGCGGTCGTTATACCGCGGGCGGCAAGTTCCACCCGGTTCCGGGCGGCATGATCGAGACGGCCGAGAACCTGCGCCGCGACTACCAGATCACCCGCGCCGCGCAGGATGAGTTTGCGTTCAATTCCCACATGAAGGCGGCTGCGGCCCAGAAGAGCGGCAAGTTTGCCGACGAGATCATTCCCTTTTCCGTGAAGGGCCGCAAGGGCGACACCGTGGTGTCGGAAGACGAGCATATCCGCGCGGATTCCACGCTGGAGAAATTGTCCTCGCTGCGGGCCATCCAGGGCCGGGCAGACCCCGAAGCGACGGTCACGGCTGGCAATGCGTCCGGCCAGAATGATGGCGCGGCGGCCTGTATCGTCTGCACGCGCGAAGCGGCGGAAAAGTATGGCCTGAAGCCTTTGGGCCGACTGGTTTCCTGGTCGGTGGCCGGGGTCGGTCCGTCCGTCATGGGTATCGGGCCGGTGCCGTCGAGCCAGAAGGCGCTCAAGCAGGCCGGGTTGGACTTCAAGGATCTCGACCTGATCGAACTCAACGAGGCGTTCGCCTCGCAAGTGCTTGCCTGCACCAAGGCGCTGGGATTGGGCGCGGACGACATGGAGCGGTTGAACGTCAACGGCTCGGGTATATCGCTGGGCCATCCGGTGGGCGCGACGGGCGTGCGGATCCTGACCACGATGCTGCGTGAGATGGAGCGACGCGAGGCGCGCTATGGACTTGAGACCATGTGCATTGGCGGCGGGCAGGGCCTGGCGGCGGTGTTCGAACGGGTCAGCTAGACAGGGCGGCCCGCTTGCCAAGGCAGGCGGGCGCGCATACTCAGGCATGCCAGTGCGGGCGTGGCGAAATTGGTAAACGCAGCAGACTTAAAATCTGTCGGCCGCAAGGCCTTGCCGGTTCAAGCCCGGCCGTCCGCACCATTCTCCACCAGATCGCGAAAAATGTAGCGCGAAAGCCACACTTTCCAGAATCCGTGTGGACGCTTTCACGATTCCGAGTGCCCGGCCCATGCAGGTCCGGAATGGCACCTATATAAAGGCGGAGGGAACAAAAAGGGGCGGCCAAACATATCTACAAGCCAGATCTGGATAATCTGGCTTGAAGGACAAGATACAATGTTGCGCACGCTAATCGTTTCGACCGGTTTCGCCATCATGGCACTCTCTGCACAGGCCAGCCCCGAGGCAGAGGCCTTGATCGCCGGAACCGCCACCCAGATTTCCAGCACCCAGACCGGCGCGGAATCGCTTACAGAAGCTCTGGATATCCCCGCCATCGCCCGGTTCACGCTGGGCAAGCATTCCCGCCAGCTCAGCGAGGCCGACCAGGCGCGTTTCACGGCGGCGTTCGAAAAATTCCTCGTCGGCACGTTCGAGAACCAGAAGAACAAGCTGAAGAACGCCCGGGTCGACGTGGTCGGCTCAATTGACCGCAACGAAAAAGACTCCGTGGTTGAAACGCGCGTGACGCAAAAAGGCGAACAGCCGACGACAGTCCGCTGGCGCGTGATGGAGCGGAACGGCGAATGGCGCGTCGTCGATGTTGAAGTGCTGGGCCTGTGGCTGGCTATCGAGCAGCGCGCGCAGATCGCCGCCATTCTCGACAAGCCCCGCGCCACGATTGACGACGCCATCGCCGCCCTGGATTCCTGACATTTACGCCCGAGCCTGCGGCGCCTGTGAGGGCGCTTCGCGGGTGTGGCTCGGGTGTTGTGCGGTGGTGGTATGGGTCAGGTGTGGGGCAGCGGCAGCCAGTAGGCACGTGTCCCCTGCGAAGGCAGGGGCGCGGTGACGTGCGTGTTTAGACTTGAGTTTCGCAGCCTCTGCCTTCGCAGGGGACACGGAACCATAGTTTCGGGTGAAAGAGCTGGTTTGAGCCGATCCGACACAGGTGCGCGAAACCTGCACGAAGGATGCCCGGAGAGATCATCCGACAACCGGACAATCACAACCCGGCCAGTCCACATCACGCCCCAGAGCATCTGGCTGCCCGGACCACCGGCCGCGCGGAACCATTTCTTGAGGCGCTGGATACGCCAGAAAACCAGCGGCCAGACTGGCAACAGGTACCAGGGCAGGCCGGGCATTGGAGTGAGGAGGCTGAAAGGCGGCATCGCGGCGCATCATACGCGCAGGCCGGGAGGGGGAGGATAAGAAGGGGCCTTTGCCACCATCTCGATGACGATTGCCTAACGCCCTGTTGCCTCGGGCGCCGCGCCCTCGAACAGAGCGCTGATCTGTTCGATCTCGCGTTGCATATGCTGCCGGAAGAGAATTACGCGTTTGGTACTTCGCAAGTCACGGTGATAGAGCAGCCACAATCCGAGTTCGTGTTGTTTTTCAGGTTCCCGAAATCTGACCAGTGTTGGGTCGCTGTCACCCATGAAACAGGGGAGATACCCCACGCCAAGCCCTTCCTTCAGGGCAGCGGCCGTGAGAGACGTGTCATCGACACAGAACGAATGATCAAGTTGCGGCCTGGCCTGTCTGGTCCAGGTCCTATGGTAGTCGCAGCAATCGACACCGATCCACTTTTCCGGGGTGCGTCCGGCCGCAAGCGCAGCACAATATTCGATTGAGCCGTATACAGCGGAGGCGACCGTCGTTAGCCGTGTGCCGATAAGCGTTTCGCCGGGCGCATTCGTCTGCCTGAGGGCGACATCGGCGTCGCGTTCTGCCAGACGAACAGACTCGTTTGTCACCTCAACACGCAAGTCAATGTTCGGGTAGGCGGTAATGAAACGGGCAAACAGGGGCATGAGTACCGATGAGGCCATATTGGCGATCGCGGTGACGCGAAGCTCTCCAGACGGATCATCACTCTGGCCAGAACTGGCGCCCTCAAACGACAATAATTCTCGCTCAATCCGGGTGGCCGAATTCCGCAGGTCTTCGCCTGCTTCGGTCAGTACATAGCCCGATGCGCTGCGTTCAACCAGGGGCGTTGCAAGATCCTTTTCCAGCGCGTGGATTCGCCGCGAGACAGTGGAATGCTGTACGCCCAACCGTTTGGCTGCGGCGCTGAAAGAGCCTTCGCGGGCGAAGGCAAGAAACATCCGCGCATCGTCCCACTGCATCCGGCCTCTCCCCCATGGTGCATTTTTGCAAAACCGCTGTCGATTTTTCCCGAATTCCCAAGAGCGTGCGTGAATGCGACCCAGATGGCAACTCAAATCAGGAAGCCAGCCGGGCTGATAGAATTGGCTGCACGCGTTGAAACTGATGGAAAACGGGGACTTCAAAATGACGGTTTCGCTTTACGATCGCCTGGGTGGATACGATGCGATCGGGGAATTCGCTTCGACGCTTATTGGTCGGGCACAGTCCGACAGCCTGCTTGGCCGCTTCTGGGCCCATCGCGGCGAGGACCGCAACGCACGCGATCTACAGATGCTGATCGACTATCTCGTCCGCGAGACCGGCGGCAGGATGTATTATACCGGGCGCGACATGGCGCTGGCTCATGCCGGCATGGGGATTGCCGAGATTGACTGGGCGCGGTTCATTGAGCTTGTGATTCAAGTCGCGGGAGAACTCGGTGTCGGCGCATCGGAAGGTGCAGAAGTGCTGGCGTTTCTCGATGGCCTGAAGGGAGACATCGTCAGTGCAGGATAATGTCCAGGCCGATGTGAACGAAGCTCCAAAACGGAAAGGCAGGCGATGACCGAAGAATCTCACACAAACGAAGGCGGCTGCACGTGCGGCCATGTCCGCTACAATGTGGTGTCAAAACCCATGATCGTGCATTGCTGTCATTGCCGCTTTTGCCAGAGACAGACCGGGACCGCCTTTGCGCTGAACGCGCTGATCGAGGCAGACCGGGTGCAACTTGTTCAGGGCGAAGTCGAAGAACTCACCGTCGCTTCACCAAGCGGCAAAGGGCAGACCATCGCGCGCTGTCCCAAGTGTCGCATCGCGGTCTGGAGCAATTATCACATGTCTGGCTTGAGAGAGCGCATTCGCTTCATCCGCGTCGGAACACTCGACAATCCAGATATGATGCCGCCCGACGTGCATATCTTCACCTCCACCAAGCAACCCTGGGTGCGCCTTCCCGAAGGCGCCAGGGTCGTCGATATCTATTACGAGTACGAGGAGACCTGGTCACCCGATAGCCTCAGCCGGCGGGCCGCGCTGTTCGATGAGGCGGGGATCGCCATCCCCTGAAAGAGGTTGCGGCGACGCCGCCATCGCGCCTTGCAGTGCGATATTCAGCATTCACGCGCACAGTGTCTGCGCCCCTATTTGCACAAAGTGCGGATGTTCCTGTCTTGCGCAAAGAAAAACCCGCACCTTTCGGTGCGGGCCTTGTCCCGTCGATTCAGAATTCCGTTGGTGCCTATCAAGAGAAGCGTAGGGCGTCCTACACCGCCAGCCAGTCGGGCCGCACATAGGGTTCGCCGAGGTCGCGGGCGACGGCTTCGTGGGCGATCTTGCCGGCGTCGACGGTGAGGCCGTGGGCGAGGTGGGGGTTGGCGTTGATGGCGGCGCGTCCGCCAAGGTTCGCGATCTGCAGCACGAAGGGCAGGGTGGCGTTGTTCAGCGCGTAAGTGGACGTGCGCGGCACGGCGCCCGGCATGTTGGCGACGCAATAGTGCAGGATGCCGTCCACGTCATAGATCGGGTCTTCATGGGTGGTGGCATGGCTGGTTTCGAAACAGCCGCCCTGGTCGATGGCGATGTCGACGAGCACGGCGCCCGGCTTCATGGTTTTGAGCTGTTCACGGCTGACCAGTTTCGGTGCGGAGGCGCCGGGGATGAGGACGGCGCCGATGACGAGGTCAGCATCCTTGATGGCCTCGGCGAGCGAGTGGGCGGTTGAATACATGGTCTTGAGGCTGCCACGGAATTGTTCGTCCAGTTCGGCGAGGCGGTTATTGTTGCGGTCGAAAATCGTGACATCGGCGCGCATGCCGACGGCAATTTCGGCTGCATGGGTGCCGGAGACGCCGCCGCCGATAATGACCACTTTCGAAGGCGCCACGCCGGGCACGCCGCCGAGCAGGATGCCGCGCCCGCGCGTTGTCCGCATGAGGGCCCAGGCCGCGACCTGCATCGACATGCGACCGGCCACCTGGCTCATCGGGCGCAGCAGCGGCAGGCCGCCTTCAGCGTCCGTCACGGTTTCGTAGGCGATGGCGAGGCAGCCCGACTTCATCAGGCCGGCGGCCTGGACGGGATCCGGAGCGAGGTGGAGGTAAGTGAAGAGGGTGTGTTTGGGCGTGAGGCGGGCGGTTTCTTCCGGCTGGGGTTCCTTCACCTTCACGATCAATTCGCTGGAGGCGAAAACGGCGTCGGCATCGGGCAGGATTTTGGCGCCGACAAGCGTGTACGCCTCGTTCGAGAAGCCTGATCCGAGGCCGGCACCCGACTGGACATTCACTTCATGGCCTGCGCGGGTCAGTTCGCTGACACTTTCAGGTGTCAGTCCGACACGAGATTCCTGCTTCTTGATTTCAGTTGGAACACCTATGCGCATCTTCGCTCTCCTTGGGGAAGGACATGCCTATAAACCCGGCGAGGACGAAATTCCAGCCCTTCTCAGGCGGCCGCTTCGATCAGGTCTGGATCGTCGTCTTCGTCGTTATGGTCGCTGGCGTCACCGATGCTGAACCGCTCAGCCTCTTCTTCCATCCATTCACGCACGTCCGGTTCAGGCACGCCCAGCGTCATCAGGATGTCGGCGACCATTTCGATGCCCTTGGGCTGGCCGGCAGCGATGTGGGCCCGCACGCCGAGGTCGAGATAGCGCTCAAGGTCGAGCCGGTTGTCGACGGCAACGAAGCGGACAAGGTCCGGGAAGCGGCGGGTGATCGTTGGGGTCACTTCGCGGGAGACCTCGTAGCGAGAGAAGCCGAGCACGACGGCGCGGGCATTGCTGCCGCCGACGGCCTCGACAAGCTTCATGTTCGACGCATCCCCGAAGGATACACGATAGCCGTCGGCGACGGCGGCCAGGAAGCGGTCAGGGTCAGCTTCCGTCGCAATATAGGGAATGTCATGGTCGACAAGGGCGTCGATGGCGAGGCGGCCGGCTGAGGACATGCCGATGACAATGACTGGGCGGTCGCTGACATTGGCCGTCGTGCTGGTGAATTCGGATTCGGTCTTGCTGCGTTCGGCGAGGTGGCGCGACAGGCGGACGCCGAGACCGGCCCAGCTGGGCGCAAGTGCGAGCGACAGGGCCACGGCGGCAACAATGCTGCTCATCAGGTCTGTGGAGATGCCTGCCGTGATGGCGCCGAGCGACAGGATGACCAGCGTGAATTCCGACCCCTGGGCCAGCAGGAAGGCCATCTGAGTCGCCCCCGGCGTGCTCCAATGGTTGAGCCGCGCTGCGACATAACCAAGACCGGTCTTGAAAACCAGGATCGCGGCGGCCGCGACCATGACCAAGGGGAGGTGCGCCAGCAGTGCCATGATGTCGATGCCGAGCCCGACGCTAATGAAGAAGAATGATAGAAGCAGGCCCCTGAACGGGCCCATCTCTGTCTGCACCTGGTGGCGGAACGGCGTGCCCGATACCGCAAGGCCCGCAAGGAAGGCGCCCAGCGTCAGCGACAGGCCGATCACGGCTGTGGCGCAGGCGGCAGCGAGGACGAGCAGCAGGGTGAAGGCCGTGAACGCCTCGGCATTGCGGGTGGCTGCGAGGGTGCGGAAGACAGGATTGATCAGGTATTTGCCGGCCAGCAGCGCGGCGCCGAAGGCGATGCCCGTCTGGACCACCGACAGGCCGAGCGCGGCATAGAGGGGAACGCTCGCGCCCTCCAGCAGGAAGTCGGAGACAAGCCCGGCGAGCCCCTGCGCGCCGACGTCGGACTCGCCAAGGGAGCTGGCGAAGATCATCAGGAAGATCGCCACAATATCCTGGAAGATCAGGACATGGGTTGCCGCCCGGCCAATCGGGCAGGAATTCTGCTCCCGCTCGGTCAGGATGCGGGCGACCACGGCGGTCGACGACAAGCCGAGGCTGAGGCCGATGGCAATGGCGATGGGCCAGTCCACGCCGATCATGGCGAGGGCGGCGGCGCTGACGAGGCCGGTGAGGAACAGGTGCGTCGGCGCGAGACGCAACAGGTCTGTGCGGCTTTCGTTCAGCTCGCGCAGGGAAACATGCATGCCGATATCGAACAGGAGGAACACGACGCCCAGTTCGGCCAGCAAGTGCGTGGCGCTGCTGATCTCGATCAGGCCGAGAGCGCCGGGTCCGATCAGGATTCCCACGATGAGGTAGCCGACAATCGGGCTGAGCCGCATGGCCTTGGACGCAAGCGCAGCTGATGCGCCGAAGCCGAGAAGTGTGATTGCGGGAATCAGGGCTTCGACGGGAGTCAGTTCTGCGGCCATGCGTGGTCTGCGTCTCCTAATGAGCGTGTTGTGCGTATCGCTTAAATCTAGGGTGATTGCGGCGAAATTACAAAGGCCGCCAAATCCATTTCGGACTGGCGGCCTTCACTTTGCCGGGCGTGGGGGAGGGCAATCAAGTCCACGCCCAGTTTAGGAGGAAGTTTTTCTGCCTAGAGGCTCTTCGAGAGCGTCAGGACGACACGCTCGTCGGCAATGTCGACATCATCGACATCGGTACCCCAGTAGCGCAGGTCGACGTCGATGCCGATCGGCAGGCTGTAGGTGCCGCCGAGCGACCAGTTGGTGTAGTCGCCGCCGCCGTCGAAGCTGTAATTGCCGACGCTCACGTCAGCCGCGAAGGCATCCGTGAAGCTGTAGCCTGCGGTGCCCTGAATATAGACGCTTTCATTGTCGGGGTCCCAGAAGACCGCGCCGCCGACGCCCACGCCGCCTTCGAATTCATAGCCGAGCGCAGCCTGGAGTTCGACGAAGTCGAGATCTTCGTCATCAGCATCAGGATAGGCGTAATAGATGACGCCGACATCCCAGGTGACGCCGTTCGCGAATTCGCTGGCGAAACCGCCATAGAAGTCAGCTTCCAGGTTGGTGTCCGACGCGTCGCCGAAATCGACATTGGAAACCCATGTGCCCGCGTAGAAGCCGCCATTGGCATAGTCGAAGCCGCCGGAGATGGCCGGATCTTCGTTGGATTGCGAAATGCCGCGCCAGACATAGTCGGACGTGATGGCGACGTTGCCTGACCATTCGCCTTCAGCGAAAGCCGTACCGGCGGTGGCGAGCAGTGCAGCAAGGGCGACCCCCGCCCGTATTACCTTGGTTTTCATCGTGTAGTTCCCCGTCTAGAGACTCACTCCGGTTTGGAGCTCAAAATCGAGGATAGCCCGGGATTTCTGTGCGTTCGAACCAAAACCACAGTGATGTTTTTCCGCGCATGGATCGCCACTATTTTGGGCGCGCCAGTATTGGAAATGCCTGCGCTTTGTGCGCTCGCGCTTAATTACCGGGCCACGAGCGGAGCATATCCCAGATGCATCCCGGCATCGACGAGAAGCGTTTCACCGGTCACGTGCCGCGAGGCGTCTGACAGGAAGAAAAGCGCCGTATCTGCAATATCATCAGGGCCGCTGGCCACATTCAGCGGCACCGAGGCCGCCACGCCGGCTTCCATGCGCTTGTACTGCTCGGCGTCCATCGTGTCCTTGAACCAGCGTGTGCCGATGAAACCGGGGCACACCGCATTGACCCGAATCGCAGGCGCCAGCGCGCGGGCGAGGGAAAGGGTCATCGTGTTTAGCGCGCCTTTTGTGGCGGCATAGGCAACCGAAGAGCCGATTCCCGTGACGCCCGCGATGGACGACACGTTGAGCACGGCGGCGGCGCGGCCTGTCTGCGCATGGCTGGCCACCAGCAGGTCGCGGCAGGCCTGCATCATCAGGAACGGCCCGACAACGTTCACGGCATAGGTATCGAGAAAGTCGTCCCGGCTGAGCGCGTTGAGGTCGGAATGGTCGCGCGCGTGGCGGGTAATGCCGGCATTGTTGACGAGAATGTCGAGACGGCCGCTTGCGCCGGCGGCGCTGGCCAGGGTCTGGCAGCCTGCTTCCGTCGCCACATCAGCCTGGACCAGCCGGGCCTGGGCACCCAGCGCCTGGCAATCGGCGACGGTCGCTTCAGCATCAGCCACGGAGCGGCTGCAATTGATGATGACCTCTGCGCCGCGCTCGGCGAGTTTCAGGGCGATGGATCGTCCCAGCCCGGTCGCCGACCCGGTTACCAATGCGGTACGCCCGGAAAGATCGCGAAGTTCTGCCATGTCTGGTCCACCCTCTGGTTTGTCTTGTTGATGGCAACCTGAAGAAGCCTGACGCAGCGTAAAGTCAATATGCCCGATTTGTTCATTTCAGAGTGAATATATCAACCAAGCGGAAACTGTTGTGTTTTATGCAGGTTCCGGTGTTTGGAGGGTGATGGAATGGATCAGGGGTTCGAGGGGCTCCTCGCGCAGATATCGGCCGTGGTGAAGCTGTCCGAGGATGACGCCTCCCGCGTGGCGACGGATATGTACCGTCACGGCATCCTGTCCCTGACCGATGCCGAGGCCCTTTTTCGCGTTAATTTCACGACTGCGGGGACCGATCCGGCCTGGGACCGGCTGTTCATCGCGGCGATGAAGGATTTCGTGCTCGTGCATAGCGATCCCAAAAGCTGGGTGACCGAAGACGAGACAGACTGGCTGATCGACCACATCAAGCGCGACACGACAGGCCCGATTGCATCCGAAGTGGACCTCCTGTTGCAAATCATTCGTTACGCGGAAGGCGTGCCGGAGCGGCTCGGTTATTTTGCATTGCAAATGGCCTGCGCGCGGATCACCCATGTCGGCAAGGCAGCACCCGAAGACGTGGAACGGGTGCGCCGGGCCCTGATCGTGCCCGCTGGCGAATGCCAATCCTGGATTTCAGGGCCGGAAGCCGAATTGCTGGTGCGCACGAATGACGCGATTGCCTTTTCCGCGAACGATCCGTCCTGGAACGACCTGTTCGCCCGCGCGGTTTCCAATCACCTCATGGCACGGGCTCATCCCGAACCGTTCAGTGAAAGGTCGCTGCTGTCACGCGATCACTGGGTGGGCGACATGCGGCCCGAACCGGGAACATTCCTGGAGCATGCGCGGACCGGTGTTGCAGATGATGGCTGGTTCCATCCGATTTGCCAGAATGACGACAAGGCCGACGCCGCGCGCCGCGTTGCCCGGCAGGCGGCATTGCGCGAATTGAACATTGGCACTGAAGACGAAACCTCGTGGTTCCTCCAGCGCCTTGAGCTGGATAAGTCTGTCAGTCTGGCCGAGCGGGCGCTGATCGATTTCCTGAAACTTGAGGCGCCAGGTTTCACGCAAGGCCTTGCAGTCGCGGGCTGATCGTCTAACGGTCATTGCATGCTGTGGCTGAATCTGATTGTCGCTGGCGCGATGGTCGCGCTGACTTTTACAATCCACTTCGTGGGACTGGTCGGCCTGTCGGCATTCCTGCGACGGCGCGGCGTACATCCGGTCAATCTCCAAAGCATTTTCGGACAAGGCGTGTCGATCCTGTTCGTGGTGATCAGCCTGTTCGCCCTGCACTCGATCCAGATCTGGGCCTATGCCTTCGCGTATCTCGCGCTGGGGCAGCTCGAGAGTGTCGAGCAGGCGCTGTATTTCTCCACGTCGGCCTTTACCACCGTGGGCTTTGGCGATGTGCTGCTGCACGATGACTGGCGCATGCTGGGAGCGGCCGAGGCGGCGAATGGCTTCCTGTTGATTGGCTGGTCGACGGCGTTCCTTGTCGCTGTCACGGCCCGCGTGCGGGCATTCGAGGCGGATATCGAACGGCTGGACGATTAGGCCGGATTGCTGCGGAAGAACCGGGCCCCGCCGACGGCCAGTCCCACCAGCACGACACCTCCGATCACCAGGCTGGCCGCATTCGCACCGAGCAGTTCGAAATATTGCGTGTAGCCATGGATAGCGAGAAACACGATTGACGTGACCGAGACGAAGCCGCCGCGGCGCGCCTTGACGATCATTGCGATCAGGAACGCGGCCCAGCCGAGTGTGAAGACGAGTTCGGGTATTTCGGTTGCCGCCTCGCGCCAGTCATTGCGATCGCTCCAGGCGCGCGGTGCCAGCCAGTGTTCGCCAATCCGGTCGCCCCAGAGCGAGCCGACCCAGAAAGCGAAATTGACCATGAAGAATGCCGTGCGGGCCGCGATCGTGGCAAGGCTGTGATAAGCCTCGGCAATACGCTTTCGCAGCGCGAAAAGACCGGCAGATACGGCGCTGAAGAACAGGATGGTCAGCGTCGGCTCCTCGACGAAAATCGCATAGCTGGCGTGCCAATAGCCGGTGCCCGACCCGAGCGTTGCGCCGAGTGCCAGAACCGCCGGCGCGGCAAGGAAAGATGAACGGAACCAGATGGCCGTCGCACTGAGCACGGCTGCAATGGCCAATGTCGGATAGGCCGACTCGGCGGCATCCTGGAATTCCCAGCCGATCCATCCGGCCACGCCAAGCGCGCCCATGAGGGTCAGGCCGGCGCCCAGAACTTTCAGGGACTCGTCGACGTCGATGCGTCGCAATGCCTCGGCGCTGACCAGCGCGAACAGGGCGAGCGCCAATCCGGTTGCCGCATTGGGCACCAAAGCGATGGTTCCGGTCGCGACAGAGATCGCACCGAAGATCAGCAACAGGTTGATGAGTAGCCCGTTTTTTCTGTCTGGCAGGGCAAATGTTTTCAAGCGGGCCGCCTCTTCGGGCGAAATTGTGCCGGCTTTGGTCAGGGCATTCAGGTCAAGGCGAATGATGGACATGTCGGAACTCTCTTTTGAATGTGAGCGCTCATTAACATGTCTAATGATGCCCGGCAAGCCTGGTTGACTCGCCGGGAATGTAGACAAGTTGCCACCTGCGGCTTAACTGCGGTGCAGATTTGAAATGCCAAGCAGGCCAGGGGTGAGATGTTCAAGAAGATTTTGATTGCCAACCGGGGCGAAATTGCCGTTCGCGTCATCAAGACGTGCCGCCGACTCGGTGTGAAAACGGTCGTTGTCTATTCCGATGCCGATGCCGGATCGATGGCCGTGGAAATGGCCGATGAAACGGTACATATCGGCGGTTCGCCTGCCTCGGAATCCTACCTCGTTGCGGACAAGATCATCGATGCGGTCAAAAAGACCGGTGCCGAAGCGATCCATCCGGGGTTCGGCTTCCTGTCCGAGAACCCGGCCTTTGCCAAGCGCCTCGAAAAAGAGGGAATCGGCTGGATCGGACCGAACGCCTTCGCGATCGAGGCCATGGGCGACAAGATCAGTTCGAAGAAGCTGGCGGCCGAAGCCGGCGTGTCGACCGTGCCGGGCCATATGGGCCTGATCGAGGACACCAAGGAAGCGGTGAAGATTTCCCGCGATATTGGCTATCCGGTAATGATCAAGGCCTCGGCCGGCGGCGGCGGCAAGGGCATCCGTGTGGCCGCCAATGACAAGGAAGTCGAAGAAGGCTTCCCGGCCGTGAAGGCCGAAGCGAAATCCTCGTTCGGTGATGACCGCGTGTTCATCGAGAAATTCATTCTTGATCCGCGTCACATCGAAATCCAGGTGCTCGGCGACAAGCATGGCAACTGCGTCTACCTTTTCGAACGCGAATGTTCGATCCAGCGCCGCAACCAGAAAGTCATCGAGGAAGCGCCTTCGCCGCTGCTCGACCCGGAAACCCGCAAGAAGATGGGCGAGCAGGCCGTCGCGCTGTCCAAGGCCGTCAATTATGACAGCGCCGGAACGGTCGAGTTTGTCGTTTCCGGCAAGGACAAGGGATTCTACTTCCTTGAAATGAATACCCGCCTGCAGGTGGAGCATCCCGTCACGGAAATGATTTCCGGCGTCGACCTCGTGGAACAGATGCTGCGCGTTGCCTATGGCGAGAAACTCAAGATCAAGCAGGGCGACCTGAAGATCAATGGCTGGGCTGTCGAGACGCGTGTGTACGCAGAAGATCCGTACCGGAACTTCCTGCCGTCCATCGGCCGCCTCAAGCGATTCCATCCGCCAGTTGAAGGCAAGCTCGGCAAGGGCACTGTCCGCATGGATTCGGGCGTGCGCGAAGGCGACGAGATCTCGATGTTCTACGATCCAATGATTGCCAAGCTGATTACGCACGGCAAGGACCGCGATACGGCGCTCGACACCCAGGCAGAAGCGCTCGACCGGTTCCATATTGAAGGCATCCAGGACAATATCCCGTTCATCGCGGCAGTGATGGACGAAAAGCGTTTCCGCTCGGGCGACATCACAACGGCTTATATCAAGGACCAGTTCCCGGACGGGTTCCATGGCACCGAGCCGACCAAGGCGCAGGAAACCCAGCTGATCGCGGCGGCGGCCTATGTCCACGGCTTCTTCTCGCGCCGGGGCCAGCACGTGACCGGTCGCATGTCGCCGGTGCCCGAAGCCCGCAAGGACTGGATCGTCATTCTCGGCGACAAGCACCATCCGGTTCACCTCGAACTGGGCGAAGACGGCGATGCGCAGGTTACGATCAATGGCGGCAAGCCGCATTCGCTGGTCACCGATTGGCAGCCCGGACAGCACCTCGTCGAAGGCGTGCTGGACGGCAAGCCGTTCGCGGTGAAGTTCGCCGACCGGACCGAAGGCTATATCTTCCGCCACCGGGGTGTCGCGCTGCGCGCACTCGTCTGCACACCGACGGTTGCTGACCTGCATGCGCGGCTTCCTGAAAAGGAAAAGCCGGACACGTCGAAACTCGTCATTTCGCCGATGCCGGGTCTTGTCGTGTCAATGGATGTCGCGGTCGGCCAGGAAGTGCAGGCCGGCGAAGCCGTCTGTGTTGTCGAGGCGATGAAGATGCAGAACATCATCCGCGCCGAAGCCACCGGAACGGTAAAGGCGATCAATGTCGCGGCGGGCGCCAGCGTGGCGGCCGACGAGATCATGGTCGAGTTCGCCTGAGCCGGCTTAACGGCCTGACAACCAGAAACATGGGCTTCTGGCCGCCTCACAGGGGCAGCCCCCCTGTCATTGGCGCGTCACTGGATCGGTGGCGGAATTTCCGTTACCGTGACAGCCGGTTATGCAGGGAGGACAGCATGAACCTTTATCTCAGCCCGAACGGACGGATTGATCAGCCTACCTATTGGCGCGGCGTGATTACATTGTTTGTCATCAGTGCCGTCTTGACCGCAATTTCCGCTTACTCGTCCCCGTTTCTCGGTATTCTGAGCCTGGTCGTCGTCTGGCCCTGGATCGTCTTGCACGTGAAACGCTTCCATGATGCCGACAAGACGGGTTGGATCACGATCGGCATGGTCGTTCTCTCGATTGTCCTGTCCATGGTGCTTGGCAATATCGTGCTCGGACTGTTCGGCGTCGATACGCTCGAGATGCAGGAGCAGCTTGCGCGCGACATGGAAGACATGGCGTCCAGCAACGATCCCGGCGCGGTGATCGCTGCCACGATGGAAGCCGCCAAGAAAATGGCGCAGGCCCAGCTCGCGCCGAACATCGTGTCGACTGCAATTGTCACGGGCGTGATCGGCTTTGTCATGAGCCTGTTCAAGTCGACGCCCGGCACGAACAGGTTCGGGCCGCCACCGGGCGAAGTAGCGGCCGACACATTCGTCTGAGCCTGCTTGCGCCGATCAATCATCCTGCAGAGCCGGAGGTACGCTCCGGCTCTTTTTTGTTGCAAGAATTTATCGTTTATTGATAAGAGGCTGCAAAGGCGCTAAGACGCGACCAACCGGCGCCAACCCAAGGAGACCGCCCCGATGGACATCCAATATGTCCTGCTCAGCCCGAATGGCCGCATTGGCCCGCGCGATTTCGGTCGCGGGCTGATCCTGCTGACCGGCGCGATGATGATCGTCCAGATCGCGGTTGCGCTGGTGTCGCCCGCCTTTGGCATGCTGCAATACCCGCTTGTCTTCAGTTATGTCTGCGTGTTCGGCAAGCGGCTGCACGATGGCGGCTACAGCGCCTGGTTCTACCTTGTCTTCCTGGCGGGATATTTCGTGCTCTCGACAACCGCGACTGCCATCCTGATGCCGATCCTGTCGCCGGAAGCCCTCTTGATGCAGGCCGATTTCCAGAAACTTGCCATGGAAGGCCAGTTCAGCGCGGCCATGGAAGAAGTGGCAAAGATCGCACAGGAGCTTGCCCGCAAGTCCGTGCTCACCACGATTGTCGCCTTCCTGCTGACCAGCGGCGCGCTTGGCCTGATTGCCGCCCGTCTGCGGTCCGACCCGTCGACCAACCGGTTCGGCCCGCCCTCTGACAGCTCCGGCCAGGCTGACACGTTTTCCTGATTCCCCCCGAGGATATTGATAATGCAAGAATCTCCCGCCCTGATCGATCCGCACCGCCCGTGGATTCTCGATCGCCGTGACGACCCGTCAACGATGAACTGGATCCAGACCCTGTTCAATCCGATGGGCCAGTCCAGCAAGCTGCATTTCAGCAGAGCCTGGACGTTCATGTTCATGGGCCGCGTGCTGCTCTACCTGGTGCCGACATTTGTCGTGGCCGTTATCGGTATTGCCGGCGTGAAGACGGAATCGTTCAACAATCCCGTCAATCTCGGACCGATTCCAGTGCCGGCCATGCTGGTGCCCTTTGTGTTGTTCGTCCTTTTGACAGAGTACACGTCTTTCGTGGCCCATGTGCGGCGGCTGGCCGAAGCGGGCCGTTCCACGCTGCTGGCGGGACTTGTGCTGTTGCCGCTCATGCTCGGCATGCTGGCCTTTGCGGGCGGCGCTGCGATGGGCATTGCACAGCATGAGGCCCAGGCCGCCAAGGCGGCGCTCGAAAAGGAAATTGCCGCAGATCCGGTCCGGGCAGCGGCTGCCAAAGCGGAAGCAGAGGCCAAGGCGAAGGAGAATCCCAAAGCGAAGAAACCGCAGCAACGGCGCGGGCCGCCGCCGGAGCCCAAGACCGCAGGGGAGACGGCGATTGGCACCGGGATGGGCATGGCCCTCCCAATCTGGCTGCTTGCGTCTTTCGGGGCGATGCTGTGGACGTTGCTTTTTGTGGCGCGTATCCCCAATGGCGGCGTCGGCGAGTTCAGCACCGGCAGCCATATCCCTGAGAACGAAGCCTTGCGCAGACCCTACGAAACGGCCTGAAGCGGGCTCGGCACGGCCACCAGACGGTTGCCGAATACGGTTTCGAACGCATCGCGCAGGGCGATATCGACATCGCCCATGCTGGCCGGGATGCCGAGATCGACCAGGCTGGTCACGCCGTAGCGCGGGTCGGCGATGCCGCAAGGCGTGATTCCGGTGAAATGCTCGAGGTCCGGTTCGACGTTCAGTGAAATGCCGTGGAAGCTGACCCAGCGCTTCAGGCGTACGCCAATGGCGGCGATCTTGTCTTCGCGCAGCGGGCTGCCTGCTTGCGTGCGGTCGACCCAGACGCCGACACGGCCGTCGCGCGGTCCGGCGTCGATGTTGAAAGCGGCGAGGGCGGCGATGATCCAGGTTTCGAGATTCTGCACGAACGCCCGGACATCGCGGCCGCGTGCAGCGACATCCAGCATCACGTATGCGACGCGCTGGCCGGGGCCGTGATAAGTGTACTGGCCGCCGCGCCCGGCGTCGAAAACGGGAAAGCGGCTGGCATCCTTGAGGTCTTCCGGCTTGGCGGACGTGCCGGATGTGTAAAGCGGGGGATGTTCCAGGAACCAGACCAGTTCGGACGCCTCGCCCTCGCGAATCGCGCGGGCGCGGGCCTCCATGAAGGCGATGGCGGCCTCATATGGCACCGGGGCATCGGATACGGCCCATTCAACGGCGGGAAGTTTCTGCATGATCGTTCGCATATAGGCGACAATCGGGGCTTCACAAAGGTTTGCGCGCGCCTTATACGGCCCCTCTGCCTGTTAAAGACCAGTGTGCGGTCATGGCGGAATTGGTAGACGCGCAGCGTTGAGGTCGCTGTGGGGCAACCCGTGGAGGTTCGAGTCCTCTTGACCGCACCATCTGGCCTTTCCCGGCGCCATTCATCCAGGATGCATCGAGGTCAGGATTGCCCTTCGAAACGGCAAAGCCTTGACTGTGCCGTGTTGATGGTCAGGCGCGATCACGATTCTGTCGTCCCGGCCCGGCCCGTTGATGTCGCCGCTTGCCGAAACGCGCCAACCCCGGCAAGAACGGCGCCATGACGGATACTTCGCAGCCTTCTTCCCCGACACAGGACCCGGCCGAGATCGACGCCGCGCTGCTGGCGGACGTGAAGGATGCCGTCGAGGAGCACGATACGCGCTGGCTTGCCCGTACGCTGCAACGCATGCACCCGGCCGATGCGGCCGACCTGCTCGAGCAATTGCCCTATGACGCGTTCGAGGAAGCCGTCGAGCTTCTCGGCGGAGAACTGCCGCCCGATATCCTGATCGAGCTGCGTGATTCCTATCGCGAAGGCGCCGTCGACATGCTGCCCGACCACGCGGTCGCCAACGCACTCGACGAACTCGATTCCGATGACGCGACCACGATCCTCGACGACCTGGACGATGACCGGCGCGAGCGTATCCTCGAAGACCTCGCCCCGATCGACCGGGCCCAGCTCGAACGCGGCCTTGCTTATGAGGAAGAGACCGCCGGTCGTCTCATGCAGACGGAATTCGTGGCGCTGCCCGAATTCTGGACGGTCGGCCAGTCCATCGATTATGCCCGCAAGCTAGGGACCGAGCTGCCGGAAGTCTTCTACGAAGTCTATGTCACCGATCCGGCCCACCGCCTCGCCGGTGTCGTATCGCTGGCAACGCTGCTGCGCTCGCCGCGCGACACGCCGCTGTCGGACATCATGGAAGACCCGATGTCCAGTATTACCACCGACATGGACCAGGAAGAGGTCGCCTACCAGTTTCAGAAATACTCGCTCGCCTCGGCGCCGGTGAAGGACTCGGCCGGTCGGCTTGTCGGCATGATCACGGTCGACGACATGGTCGACGTCATCCAGTCTGAAAACACCGAAGACCTGCTGTCCCTGCTCAACGTCAGCTCGGCCGCCGGCTCCGACTCGGTCTGGGACACGGTCAGGGCGCGTGCGCCCTGGCTGGGCGTCAACCTTTTCACCGCCTTCATCGCCTCGGCGATCATTTCGATTTTCGAGGGCACGATCCAGCAGATCGTCGCACTGGCGATCCTGATGCCGGTTGTCGCAGCGCTCGGCGGCAATGCCGGCAGCCAGGGCCTTGCGGTGGCCGTGCGCGCCATCGCCGAACGCGAGCTTGACGGAGCGGCGGCCCGCCGGGCCGTGATGCGTGAATTCCTCAGCGGCCTGGTGAACGGGGTCATCTTCGCGATCGGTGTCGGCGCCATATCGCTGATCTGGTTCAGCGACGTGAAGCTGGCCCTTGTCATCGCCGCATCCATGCTGGCCACTTTCATGTGGGCGGGGCTTTCCGGCATCCTGGTGCCGCTCACCCTCAAACGGCTTGGCGCCGACCCCGCCGTCGCCTCTTCGGTGTTCGTGTTGACCCTGACCGATGTGATGGCGTTCTTCAGTTTCCTGGGGCTGGCGTCGCTGGTCCTGCTGTAAAACGGGGCATTTGCCGTACCAAGTTCGCCGCTTAGGCGAACAGGCGCGCCATTTGCAGGTTGGCGCGATAGTAAAAGTCCAATTGTATCAATACGGGAGCCACCTGTATGGCCCGTCCAATGCGAACGTCCCGGCAAGGGCTCGAACTCGTCAAGAGCTTTGAGGGCTTTCGTTCGCGTGCAATTGCGCTTCCGAATGGCACCTGGATCATTGGATTTGGCCACACGGCCACGGCCCGCAAGGGCCTGACCGTCACCAGAGCCGATGCCGAATTGATCCTGCGCCATCATGACCTTCTGCCTGTCGAACAGGCGATTGCCGACCGTGTCCTCGCGCCGCTCAACCAGAATGAATTCGACGCGCTCGCCTCGTTCGTTTTCAATATCGGCATTGAAGCTTTTACCGGCTCCGAGGTGCTGAACTATCTCAACATGGGTGACCGCCTGCAGGCGGCAGACGCGATGGGCTTTTGGCGCAAGGGCCGTATCGAGGGCGAAGTGCGCGTGATCGACGCGCTGGTGCGCCGTCGCGCAGCCGAGACAGCGCTTTTCCTCGAACACCCGTCGGGCCGGGCGTCTATCCCTTCCGCGCTTGTCCGGCCTGAACTGGATGTCGACGCATCGCTGATGACGCCGCACGAGCGGGCAATTGTCGTCGAAACGCGGGTCGACGGAGATCGCGCGACCGCCGCCAGGACGCGCGCGCCCGGCAGTTCGCCGCAGGCCGCTGCCCGCGCCGTCAACGAGCGGCTCACACGTATCCTCGGCGAGAATGCGTCGCTTGCATCCGGCCAGGCACGCCCGGTCGCCGACAATGACAGTGTTCAGGACGGTCCGAGTATTGACGAAATCACCCGCGCTGTATCGGCCCTGGCCGATCCCGAGGGCAAATCGCAATTGTCGCCCGTGATCGATGTGGCCAAGGGACCGCCTGAAGGCGTCGAGCGCCGCCGTACGCCGCGGCCACCGTCGCCGCCGCCTTATGGCTCACCGCTCGCGCATGGTGGCGGCATGCTGCCGCCGGCGGAACCGGCCGTTGTCGACGACCTCCAGCAAATCCGCCTCAGCGACGAGGAAATCGAGCGCACCCTCGCGGAGAATGGCAACTATCATGATGACACTTGGTATGAAGTCATGCGCGAAGGCTGGCCGTTCGCGCTGCTGGCAGGCCTTGGCATGATCGGCTTTCTCCTGGGAGTCGAACGGTTCTTCAGGGAGGCCTCACGCCTCGTCGAGCGCACATCCGATATCTATGTCGGGCCGCTGGTCGCGCTTGGCAGCGGGGTCGTCCTTGTGACCTCCGCCTATTACCTGATGCGGATTCTGGCGCGGCGGACCTGACCGTCCCTGCAATGTATTTTCCGCTGACATGCCCGGCAGCTCCTGCTAGTCAGGCGGGATGATTGCGAACACATATCCCAGCCTGAACTTCGATCTCGGCGAAACCGCCGACATGATCCGTGAAACCGTGGCAAGCTTTGCCCAGAACGAGATCGCGCCGCGCGCCGCAGAGATCGACCGGACCGACACATTCCCGCGCGACCTGCTGCCCAAGATGGGCGAACTGGGCCTGCTCGGCATCACCGTGGAAGAGGAATGGGGCGGCACCGGCCTCGGCTATCTCGAACATGTCGTGGCGATGGAGGAAATCTCCCGCGCCTCGGCTTCAGTGGGCCTGTCCTACGGCGCCCACTCGAACCTCTGCGTCAACCAGCTGCGCCGCTGGGGCAATGACGACCAGAAGACGCGCTACCTGCCGAAACTGATCTCCGGCGAACATCTCGGCGCCCTCGCGATGAGCGAAAGCGGCGCCGGTTCCGACGTCGTCTCGATGAAGCTGCGGGCCGACAAAAAGGGCGACCGCTACGTCCTCAACGGCACCAAGATGTGGATCACCAATGCCCCGGACGCCGACACGCTTGTCGTCTATGCCAAGACCGATCCGCAGGGCGGCTCGAAGGGCATCACAGCCTTCCTGATCGAACGCGGGTTCAAGGGTTTCTCCGTGGCGCAAAAGCTCGACAAGCTGGGCATGCGCGGATCGGAGACCGGCGAACTGGTGTTCGACAATTGCGAAGTGCCCGAAGCGAACGTCATGGGCCCGGTGGGCGCCGGCGCACGCATCCTGATGAGCGGCCTCGACTATGAACGCGCTGTGCTGTCGGCGGGCCCGACCGGCATCATGCAGGCCTGCCTGGACGTCGTGATCCCCTATATCCACGACCGCAAGCAGTTCGGCCAGTCGATCGGCGAGTTCCAGCTCGTGCAGGGCAAGCTCGCCGACATGTATGTCCAGATGAATGCCGCCAAGGCCTATGTCTATGCGGTGGCCAAGGCGTGTGACCGGGGCGAGACGGCCCGCAAGGATGCGGCCGGGGCGATCCTGTATGCGGCGGAAACCGCGACCAAGCTGGCGCTCGATGCCATCCAGCTGCTCGGCGGCAACGGCTATATCAACGAATACCCGACCGGTCGCCTCCTGCGCGACGCGAAGCTTTACGAGATCGGCGCTGGCACAAGCGAAATCCGCCGCTGGCTGATTGGTCGGGAACTGTTCGGCGAGACAGCCTGATACCGGGGCGGAGCCGATGATCACCATCCGGCTCGCACGCCTGGAAGACGCCGCCGATATAGCGGCGATCTACGCCCCGATTGTGCGCGACACGGCCATCTCGTTCGAAACCGAACCGCCCACGCCGGAAGAGATGCGCCAACGCATCGCCGCGACGCTGGTCTCCCACCCTTGGCTGGTTGCCGAGCAGGACGGTGGAATCCTCGGGTATGCCTATGCCTCGCAGCACCGCACGCGTGCGGCCTATCGGTGGTCCTGTGACGTGACCATATACATGGGTGAGGCAGTGCGGGGTCGGGGAATAGGAACACGTCTTTACACAGAATTGTTCGATATCCTGTGCTTGCAAGGATTTCGTTCGGCTTTCGCGGGCATTTCCCTGCCGAATGCAGCCAGCATCGCGCTTCATGAGAAAGCCGGTTTCCAGCATCTCGGCACCTACACGCATGTCGGATACAAACATGGCGCCTGGCACGATGTAGGCTGGTGGCAGCGGCCGCTGGCGGCTCTGGCTGATGGCCAGCCGGATGAACCGCGTTTGCTGAGGGATGTCCTGCCGGGACGGACGGGTGTCTAGGCCTTGCGGCGGCGGTCTTCTTGCGCGGTTGTTCCTGCCAGGCATTCTTCGACCACGGTCATCAGTGAGTTCTGGTCTATCGGCTTGGACACGTAGCCGTCAAAACCCCGGGCGAGGTATTTCTCCTGGTCCCCGCGCATGGAATCGGCCGTCAGGGCGATCACCGGGATAGCGGCATTCGGGCCTGCCCCGGCGCGCAAGCGGTCGAACGCGCGCTGCCCGTCAAGTTCGGGCATGTGAATGTCCATCAGGACAAGTTTGAACTGACTGCCCTCAAGTTTTTCAAGCGCATGCTTTCCATTGATCGCCTCGTCGACTTCGTATCCCTTCTGCTCGAGGAAGGTCCGGGCGACGCACCGGTTGATCGCATTGTCGTCTACAACGAGCAATCTTGCGCTCGCATTCGGCAATTGACGCGCTTCGGCAGGCTTCGGCTCAGCCGGTTGCAGTTTTCGCAGCAGCGTTTCCCTTGAAACAGATTGTCGGATTTCGGCTTCAAACGTCAGCGTAAAGATTGAACCCCGGTCCGGTTCGCTGACGAGCGTGACATCGCCGCCCATCATCCGGGCAAGCTGGCGCGTGATTGGCAGGCCAAGCCCGGTGCCGCCGTAACGGCGCGTTGTCGAGCCGTCAGCCTGCGCGAAGGATTCGAAAATCCTGTCCATCTTGTCGGCCGGAATACCGCAGCCGGTGTCGGACACATGGATCGTGACCTTCATATTGTCCCCGTCGCCCGGCTGACAGGTCGCAACAACGAGGATGTCGCCGGATTCGGTGAACTTGATGGCGTTCGAGATCAGGTTGCCGACGCATTGTCTTACGCGGATGGGATCGATTGTCAGGGTCGATGGCACGCTCGGGTCGATAAACAGTTTAAGCTTGAGGCCCTTTTCGTCTGCACTCGGCTCATACAGCTTGCAGAGCCGGTCCAGCTTGTGGCGAAGGTCCGATTCGATCGGGGACACTTCCATATGGCCGGCTTCAATCTTGGAGAGGTCGAGGATATCGTTCAGTATAGAGAGCAGGGCATTTCCTGATTCGAGGATAACGTTCACCTGATCGGCGCGTTGCGTGTCGAGGCCGGAACTGGCCAGAACTTGCGCCATGCCGAGAATGCCGTTCAGGGGCGTGCGGATTTCATGGCTCATATTTGCCAGGAATTCGGACTTCAGTTGGGTTGCGAGTTCGGCTTTCTGGACGGCTGACGCGAGCTCGTGGGCGATTTTTCGTTCCTCGCGCACGTCCCTTGCGTGGGAGATGAATATCCGTTCGCCCCGTACTTCAGAATAGACGCTCGACAGGGCATTCGACACGATGATCTCTTCGCCGGTCTTGCTCAGGAGGACGATGTCGATGACCTCCTGTTCGATCTTGCCGCCCCACATTTTCGTGCCGGCCTTGACGACGGCGTTGAAATCCTCCGGACGCATGATCACGGCACTGGACTGGCCGATCAGTTCGTCCGGCTCATATCCGAGCAGCTCATTTAATGCCGGGTTGGCATAGATGATTTCGGCTGACTCAGTGGTCAGCGTAATGCCCTGAACGGCGTGAGTGAAGGCTGCGAGGAACATCTCGTAGGAATCGTTCGCGGCATCGCGTTCCCTGACAAGGTCGGTGATCTCGACAGAGCAGATCAGGCAGCCATCGTCCTTTGGCAGGATCGTATAGCGCACCACGGTGCCCTGCAGGTGCTTCAGCCGGCCTTTCGGGCTGGGCTTTCGTCCGCTGTTGAAGAGTTCCCTTATCTCGCCTGTCTCGATGCAAAGGACCGCGTCGCGAAACATGCTGGAGTCCCGGTAGGCCGGATCGACGTCGCAGACGCGCAGGCCGACAATCGATCCACCTTCAGGAAGAACAACCCTGTTGGCCGCCTCATTGGCTGTCACCCAGATGAAGTCGACGATCTGGCCATCGGAATCGCGTACGGGTTCCAGTTCCACAATTGTAAACGGCAACATGTCCAGGACGGCTGCATCCATGGCTGAGTTCCTCCTGGCCGGACGGGATTGTTTTTCTGGGTCGCGGCTGACAGGATAATGTCACTTTTTCGGTTAACGGACTATTGAAACCAGGGCGGTGGATCCGGTTAAGGTGTGCAGCATTTTGCCTTGATATCGCTCGATTCCAGCGCCTTCTTGGTGGCCTCATAACCTTCCTCGACGGTCGCGTCGTAAACTTCCCAGTCACGCAGTTCCGTGTCGATCAGGTCCGGCAGGACAAGGACATCCGTCATGTCCCGGCCGAAGGTCCGATCGGCCCGGATCGTGGCGGTTCGCATCAACAGGCCGGCAATCGGCGGGGCGGCGGAGAACCCATTTCCCAGCACCCAGCGGAAAAAGTTGGGCGGATTGATGAACTCCTCGACATTGAGGCCCTCGGCCTGCTGGGTCACGTCGCAGCCGACCACATAGCCGCGATGCAAGTCGCGCATCACATCGACCGGGAAATTGTTGAGTACAGCCCCGTCGACAAGCACGTCGTTCCCGTCAACGACAGGTGGCAGGATGCCGGGCAGGGAAATCGTGGCGCGCAGGGCGTCACGCAACAGGCCGGTCCGGTGCAAGTGCAGCGTGCCCGTCGTGAGGTTTGTCGAGGTCGCGAAGAAGGGAATGTCGAGATCGCCGATCTCTGCCTCGCCGAAATGTTCCTTCAGGCGGGCATTGACGCGTACGCCCTTCACCATGCCGACCACAGGCAGGTTGTAGTCGCCGAGCGGATTGGTCTCGACAAAGGCCTTGCGGATGCGCTGGTCGATTTCGGTGTCGTCCCAGCCCATGGCGACGCAGGCGGCGATCACCGCGCCCATCGACGAGCCGCCGACAAAGTCGATCGGGATGCCTTCTTCGCGGATCGCCCTCACCATGCCGATATGTGAATAGGCCCGCGCCCCGCCGCCCGACATGACCACGCCGACCGAGCGACCGTCCATGACACGGGCAAGGTGCGCGCAGCTTTTACCGTGCACACCGGTCCAGTGGAACACACGGGTTCCGCCCGAGGCCTCGAGCCATTCGACGGGCCGGGCGGCCCGGCGCTCGTTGCCGGGATGCAGCAGCACGACGTCGACCAGTTTCAGGGCCAGCGCCGGCGACTTCTCGTCCGGCATCAGCGGGATCGACGGTCGCGCATCGGCCCGTGCCATGACCCATATCCGATCGGCCTGCCGGATCGACAGGCGAAACCAGGCATTGTCGCCAATCGTCGAGATCAGGATCACCACATCATGGTGCATTTCCAGGTCGTCGAAGAAGGCCGCGGGTTTCTCGTCCCCCTCCTTTTCGCCCACCACGACAGCAGACTTCCCCGCCCGGCCGAGGCACTCGGCCAGCGCCTTGGCGCGCAGGGTCAGGTCTATCGTGGGCGACGTGGCGACCAGCGTGAACACTTTCGGCGCGGCTCGAGTCGACCGCTGCCCGGCCTTGCCGAGGCGTTTCAGGATGACCCGGATCATGCCCTCGAGCAGTTCTGGCTCGGCTTTCACCATGCGCTGCCAGCCCTTGCGGGTGATCGCGATCACTTCCGAATCGCGGATCGCATAGACCGATCCCGTGTGCGGGGCATTCTCCGGTTCGCCGTCGCCGTCGAGGTCGAGTCCGCCGAGGAACAGGGCCATCTCGCCCACGGGTTCGCCGGTTCGGATATGCCCGATAAATTCGTCCACGCCGTCCGGGCTTTCCCGGAACGCGCCCAGCGAGCCTGACAGGACGAAATAGATACAGTCCGCCGGCTCACCCGTCTTGAACAGGGCGCCACCGGCCGAGAGCGAGAACCAGCGGGCTTCCTTGCCGGCTGCTTTCATGGCACGGGCCGGCACGTCCTTCAGGAACGGGATATTCTTCAGCGCCGGCGTGACGTCGATATTCATGTGAGTGAGCATGCCCATTTCGTGTGAACCTTCCAAGTGGGAGCTTACCTGAACTCTCTCAATTTTGAGTTACAGCCGCGTGACAGTGGGCCCGGGCCTCGCTAAGCAGGCCTTTGGCCCATAAGGGAGGCACCATGCCGGTATTGAAATCGAGTCTCGACGTTGCCGGGCCGGGCTTTGCCCGCAACCGCGCCGCCATGCAGGCCCTGCTGGACGAACTGGCCGAAAAGACCGCAGCGGCGGCCCTTGGCGGCCCTGAAGCCTCACGCAAGCGCCACACTGAGCGGGGCAAGCTGCTGCCGCGCGAGCGCGTCGAGCGCCTCGTTGACCCGGGCAGCGCCTTCCTTGAGATCGGCGCGCTGGCCGCCCATGGCATGTATGACGGCGATGCGCCCGGCGCCGGCATCATCACGGGCGTTGGCCGCATCGAGGGCCGCGAATGCATGATCGTCTGCAATGACGCCACGGTGAAGGGCGGCACCTACTATCCCCTGACGGTCAAGAAACACCTGCGCGCGCAGGAGATCGCCCTCGAAAACCGCCTGCCATGCATCTATCTCGTCGATTCCGGCGGGGCGAACCTGCCGCACCAGTCGGAAATCTTCCCCGACCGCGAACATTTCGGCCGCATCTTCTACAACCAGGCCCAGATGAGCGCGAAGGGCATCCCCCAGATCGCCGCCGTCATGGGCAGCTGCACCGCTGGCGGCGCCTATGTGCCCGCAATGAGCGACGAGACCATTATCGTGCGCAAGCAGGGCACCATCTTTCTCGGCGGCCCGCCTTTGGTGAAGGCTGCCACCGGCGAGATCATCTCCGCCGAAGACCTCGGCGGCGCCGATGTCCATGCCCGCCAGTCCGGCGTCGCCGACCATTATGCCGCCCATGACGCCCACGCGCTCGCCATCGTGCGTTCGATCATCCGCACGCTTGCCACGCCCAAGCCCCAGCCCTTCGCCCTCACAGAGCCGGCTGAGCCCCTCTACGACCCCGCCGAACTGCACGGCCTCGTTCCGCCGGACCTGAAAGAGACCTATGACGCGCGCGAAGTCATCGCCCGCCTCGTTGACGGCTCGGAATTCCACGAGTTCAAGAAGCTCTATGGCGAAACCCTCGTCTGCGGTTTCGCCCGGCTCTACGGCATGCCGGTCGCGATCCTCGCCAACAATGGCATCCTGTTCTCCGAGAGCGCCCAGAAGGCGGCCCACTTCATCGAACTGGCAGACCAGCGCCGCATCCCCCTCGTTTTCCTGCAGAACCTCACCGGCTTCATGGTCGGCTCGAAATATGAGGCCGGCGGCATCGCCAAGGACGGCGCCAAGATGGTCACCGCCGTCGCCACCGCCAGCGTGCCCAAGTTCACCGTGGTGACAGGCGGCAGCTTTGGCGCAGGCAATTACGGCATGTGCGGGCGCGCCTATTCGCCCCGCTTTCTCTTCATGTGGCCGAACGCGCGCATCTCGGTCATGGGCGGTGAACAGGCCGCCTCCGTGCTTGCCACGGTCAAGCGCGAAGGCATAGAGCGCAAGGGCGGAGAGTGGGCGGCGCAGGAGGAAGAAGACTTCAAACAGCCGATCCGCGATCTCTACGAGGAAGAGGGCAATCCCTATTTCTCCACCGCGCGCCTCTGGGATGATGGCATCATCGACCCCGCCGACACACGCCGCGTCCTCGGCCTCGCCCTCTCCGCCAGCCTCAACGCCCCATTCCCGGACCGCGGGTTCGGCGTGTTTCGGATGTGATCATTACATCTGGTTCGTGAACGGCTTTTCACGCCCAATTAATGGCGCCTTGCCGTATGTTTGTGCCTCAGGCGGCACACTTATGACGAAGGAGGTGCGATATGGCACGACGGGCAGGTTTCCTCATGGCGGCAGCGATGATGACGGCGCTGGCGGGCCATGCCGACCAGTTGCCGGATTTCTCCCAGTTCGATCTCGATGATGACGGCCTGATCTCGGAAGACGAATATGTCTCCCACCAGACCGGCACGCGCCGCGCCAATGAATCCGAGGCCCTCGCCAAGTTCGCCCGGTTCGATCTCGACCAGAACCATACGGTCAGCGAAGACGAGCTGCGCCGCGCCGTCGACGCCTGGCGGGGCAATGATGACGACACGTCCGTGTCCGCGACTGATCCGGCTGATAGCCAGTAACCGCATATGACACGGATCCGGGAGAGGGCCTGCCTGTGGCGGGCCCTCTTTTTGTGTCCGTGTCCCACGCCTAGGGGGAGTTGCGTATTGGGCGGCGTCGCCAGGTCTGGCAGGAACGGCGTCAGGGACAGGACTCGACCAGGAGCGCGACATGACCAGAATCTGTATCATAGACGGCCACCCGGACCCGGCGCCGCGCCATCTCATCCACGCGCTGTGCGATGCCTATGCCGAGGGTGCGGCGGAAGAGGAGCATCAGGTCACACGGATCGATGTGGGCAAGCTCTCCTTCCCGATTATGCAGACGGCGGAGGAATTCGCCACCCCGCCGCCCGAGCCGATCCTGACCGAGCGCGAGAAGATCGACGCCGCCGATCACCTGCTGATCGCCTTCCCGCTATGGCTGGGCGGCATGCCGGCCAAACTGCGCGCCTTCTTTGAGCAGGTCGCAAGGGATGAGTTCTTCCTCGCCAAGGTGGACAGCGCCGATCAATGGCCCCTGAAATTGATGAAGGGAAAATCCGCCCGCACGGTCATCACCATGGGCATGCCGGGCCTTGTCTACCGGTTCGGCATGGATTCAGGCGCCCTGCGTGCGCTGGAGCGCGGCGTGCTGGGGCTCTCCGGTTTCGGCCCGCTGCACCATACGATTCTCGGCGGGGCCGGCGAGGTCGATGAGGCCAAGTTCAAGCGCTGGTGCACCGACATGCGCATCCTCGGCCGCGAGGCTGTCTGAGCAGGTCCTTGCCGCCGGCGTGATACGTGCCCCATCCATGGCCTTTACGGGCTATCTCGTATTCGCTACCAGCCTGCATCTCTGGCATGGTGCGCGGGAACCGGCGCTCACGCCGCACCCGAACGCCCTTTCACACGTCAGGACACCGCATGACCGACACGATCTATGACACCATCCGCCTCGAAGCCACGCAGGAAGGCCTCGCGGTCGTCACCCTGAACCGGCCGGATGTGCACAATGCGTTCAATGCGGAAGTGATCGAGGAGCTGACCGACGCGTTCGACACGATTGCCGATCAGGATGCGATCCGGATGATGATCCTGCGCGGCGCGGGCCCGTCATTTTCCGCCGGGGCCGACCTCAACTGGATGAAGCAGGCCGCCGAACTGCACACGAAAGAGGACAATGAGCACGACGCGCAAAAGCTCGCCGCCATGCTCCAGTCGCTTTACGAAATGCCCCAGATGACACTCGCCCTCGTGCATGGCGCGGCCATGGGCGGCGGGGCTGGCCTCGTGGCGGCCTGCGATGTTGCCGTCGCCATGAACGGCACGAAGTTCCGCTTTTCCGAGGTCCGTCTTGGCCTCACCCCGGCGACGATCAGCCCCTATGTCATCGACGCCATCGGTCCGCGCTGGGCCCGTGCCTTGTTCGTTACCGCGGAAAGCTTCGACGCCGACTATGCCGAGCGCATGGGCCTCGTCCACTATGTCGTGGACGACCAGGCCGGCATGACAGCGATGGAAGAGCACCTGGCCGATCTGGTCTTCGCGGCGGCGCCAGGCGCGATCTCTGAATCCAAACGCCTCGTGCGCGATGTCACGGGCGAGATCATCGACAAGGATCTCGGCCACGAAACCGCGCGCCGCATTGCCGCTCGCCGGGCATCGGATGAAGGCAAGGAAGGCATCGCGGCCTTCCTCGAGAAGCGCAAGCCTAGCTGGGGTCGGTAACCAGCGTTTTCCTGACGGCTTTCACCGGAATGCCGAATTCTGACAACTGGTTCAATGTCGCGGTCACCGGGTTTATCCCGGTCATCTTCTCTATCGGTGTTTGGAACACATAGGCCAGCACGCCGACCAGGATGAGATAGATCACGAACTGCATCAAGGATTTCAGCAGGAAGGCCCCGGCGCTGCCCGCCACAAGGCCGATGCCGCCCAGGATCAGCGCGCCGCTGATCGGTGTCAAATTGCTGACATCGGCTGCCTGCGTATAGCCGATATAGCCGCCCACTGCCGCGCCGACGACGCCGGCAAGGCCGCTCAACTGAACTCCGGATGCATAGGCCATTTTTAGTCCCCTCAATTGACTAGGGTTAACCCTTACGACAAGCCGAGGGCCTGACAAAGCCGGAATTTTACCCCGGGACGGGCCCGGTCCGGTCTCAAACCCGCCCGTTTCCGGGCCGACGGATGCCTCATGCCCTCTGGACCGACCCCACCCCCCGCCACCCCCTTGCAACACCGCCTGCACACCGCTCGCGCCACCCTGCACGCCCGCTGGGTGCGCGGCCCGGTCAGCCAGTTCCTGTTCGAATTCCTCGCCTTCGGCATCAAACAGGCCTGGGCCTGCCTGTTCGGCGGCGCCATGCTCGGCCTGCTGCTGCTGACCTTCCTGTTCTATCCGGACGGGGCAGGGCTTTCACGCTACGACTTCCTCGTCCTTGCGGCATTGGCCATTCAGGCCACCATGCTCCTGTCCGGGCTCGAGACATGGGAAGAAGCGCGGATTATCCTCGTCTTCCACGTCGTCGGCACCGTGATGGAACTGTTCAAGACGCAGGCCGGCAGCTGGATCTATCCCGAGGACAGTTTCCTGCGCATCGGCGCCGTGCCGCTCTTCTCCGGCTTCATGTATGCCGCCGTCGGCTCTTATCTCGCCCGCGTCTGGCGCATCTTCGCCTTCCGCTTCACGCATTTCCCGCCGCTCTGGCTGCAGGGCCTGCTGGCCGTCGCCATCTATGTGAACTTCTTCGCCCACCACTGGCTGCCGGACGTGCGCCTCGCCCTGTTTGCCGCGACGCTCCTGATCTATGGCCGCTGCTGGGTGCGTTTCCGGCCCGACGTGTCCTACCGGCGCATGCCGCTTGTCGTCGGCTTTAGCCTCGTCGCGCTGTTCATCTGGTTTGCCGAGAATCTCGGCACTTTCGCCCGCGCCTGGGCCTATCCGGGGCAGGAGGACGGCTGGGAACTCGTCTCGCTCGCCAAGCTTGGTTCATGGTATCTCCTGATGATCATCAGCTTCGTGCTCGTGGCCAGCGTCCATCGCGTGCGGCAGGCGGAACTGTCGGACTGACGGTCGCGCAACTTGTCTTTTGAGGCAAAATCGGGTCTTGCTGCCGCCATGATCAAAAGCCTCCTCATTGCCAATCGCGGTGAAATCGCCTGCCGCATCATGGCCACCTGCCGCACCCTCGGAATCCGCACGATTGCGGTCTATTCCGACGCCGATGCGTATGCGAAACACGTCCGCGAAGCCGACGAGGCCGTGCATATCGGCCCCGCGCCTGCCGCCGAGAGCTACCTGCGCGCCGACAGGATTCTCGCCGCCGCGAAGGCCAGTGGCGCTGATGCCATCCATCCCGGCTACGGCTTCCTGTCTGAGAATGCCGATTTCGCTGAAGACGTGCGCAATGCCGGCCTCATCTGGGTCGGCCCGCCACCCTCTGCCATCCGCTCCATGGGCCTCAAGGATGAAGCCAAGCGCATCGCCGAGGAAGCCGGCGTGCCCGTGCTGCCCGGCTATCGCGGCGAGGCACAAGACCTGAAGACGCTGACAGCGGCGGCGAAAGACGTCGGCTACCCGCTGCTCATCAAGGCGATCGCCGGCGGCGGGGGCAGGGGCATCCGCCTCGTCTCTAAGGCGTCCGCCCTGAAGGACGAGCTGGAAAGCGCCGTACGCGAAGCCGAAGCCGCCTTCGGCGATGGCCGCGTCATGCTGGAAAAGCTGGTCGAACAGCCCCGCCATATCGAGGTCCAGGTCTTCGGCGACAGCCATGGCAACACGGTCCACCTGTTCGAGCGCGATTGCTCGCTGCAACGCCGCCGCCAGAAAGTGCTCGAAGAGGCCCCCGCACCCGGCATGCCGGACGATGTGCGCGCCGCCATGACAGACGCCGCCGTGAAACTCGCCGCCGCCGTGAAGTATGAAGGCGCCGGAACGGTGGAATTCATCGTCGATGGCAGCAAGCCGCTCAGCACTGACAGCTTCTGGTTCCTCGAAATGAACACAAGGCTGCAGGTCGAACATCCGGTCACCGAGATCGTGACAGGCACAGATCTTGTCGAGTGGCAGCTCCACGTCGCGGGCGGCGGTGAGCTGCCCCTGACGCAGGACGAAATCACGCTTCGCGGCCACGCCATCGAGGCCCGCATCTGCGCCGAAGACCCGTCCGAAGGCTTCCGCCCCGGCGCGGGCCTGATCCTTGAGTTCGGGCTGCTCGAACCCGTCGACGGCGAGTTGGTCCGCTGGGACACCGGCTTCGAAACCGGCGACCGCGTGCCTTCAAGCTATGATTCCATGATCGCGAAACTGATCGTGTCCGGCGATGACCGCGAAGAGGCCGTCGACCGGCTGATCGACACGCTCGCCCATACCCAGCTAGTCGGCGTACCGTCCAATGCGGGCTTCTTGCGCCGATGCGCCATGTCGGACGCCTTCCTCGATGCCACCCATCATGTGAACTGGATCGCCGAACAGGGTGACGCGCTCACTGCCGCACCCGAGGCCCACCAGCACGCCTCGGTCATGGCCGTCTGCGACGTTCAGCTGGACGCGCCGGGCGCCGCCCAGCCTTGGGACATGAAAGATGGTTGGCGCATGAACCGCGCCTCCATGCACAGGGCGTCCGTGGCCGTCGGCGGCGATGCCGACTGGATCGACCCTGACGACTTCGAGGTCGAACAGGACCTTCCGCTCCCGCTCGTCACCGACCTCTCACCCCGCCGTTACGCCGTCACCACGGCAGGCGACAGCGTGCTGGTCGAAGTGCCGGACTATGACGCCGATGTCGAAGCCCTGCTCGGCGGCGACGCGGTGAAAGCCCCGATGCCGGGCAAGGTCATCGCCATGAACGTCAAGGCGGGCGACACCGTCACCCACGGCCAGACGCTCGCCGTCATGGAAGCGATGAAGATGGAGCACAGCCTCGGCGCCCCGCGCGACGGCGTCGTGGAGAAGGTGTCAGGCACGGTCGGCGAGCAGGTGGCCGAAGGCGTGGTCCTGGTCCAACTGGCCGAAGAGTCCTGACAGCCTGAGCGCTCAGGATGAGCTTGCGGCTTGGTGTTCTAAGCCGCCATCAGGCGCTTGAGCGCCTGGTCATGCCCGATCAGCGGCAGCAGGCTCGCCATGTCCGGACCGTGTTCCTGACCGGTCAGCGCCTTGCGCAGGGTCATGAACAGGCCTTTGCCCTTGCGGCCCGTCGCGGCCTTCACGGCGTTGGTCCATTCGCTCCAGCTATCGACCGTCAGGTCACCGGCAGGCAGGAGGTCTGCCGCCTGCAGCACGAAGTCGCGGTCCTCGGCGTCGACCAGTGGCGCCACGTCGCCGAACACGGTCTCGACCCAGCCCTTCACCTCCGGCAGCAGCGAGCAGTTCGCCCGCACCACCGTCCAGAACGCCTCGTCCGCCGCGCGCGGGTCGACCGCCGCGAGCCGGTCCTTCACGTCCGCGAAGGGCAGGCCGTGCAGGATGTGGGCGTTGAGCGACAGCAGCTCGGCCTCGTCGAAGCGCGCCGGGGCCCGGCCGATCTTGGCGAAATCGAATTCCTTGGCCAGTTCCTCGAGGCTGGTGCGGGCCTCGACATTGTCCGACGTGCCGATTTTGGCCAACAGGCTGGTGATCGCCATCGGCTCGAAGCCCTGCTCGCGCAGTTCGCCCATCGACAGCGAGCCCAGCCGCTTTGACAGGCCCTGGCCATCGGCGCCGATCAGCAGGGGCGTGTGCGCCATCTGCGGGGCCGTGCCGCCCAGCGCCAGGAAGATCTCGATCTGCGCGCCGGAGTTCGTCACATGGTCCTCGCCACGCACGACATGCGTGATCCCGGCGTCGATATCGTCCACGACGCTCGGCATCGTGTAGAGATAGCTGCCATCCTCGCGGATCAGCACGGGGTCCGACAGGCTCGACGTGTCGATGCTTTGGCCCCCGCGCACCAGGTCGTCCCATTCCACCCGATTGCCCGACAGTTTGAACCGCCAGTGCGGCTTCACGCCATCGGCTTCCAGCTTGGCCTTCTCCGCGTCGCTGAGGGCCAGCGAAGCGCGGTCATAGACCGGAGGACGGCCGCGCGAGAGGGCGATCTTGCGTTTGCGCTCCAGCTCGTCGGCGCTCTCGTAACAGGCGTACAGCAGGCCCATCTCCTTCAGGCGCGCGGCGGCCTTGTCATATTCGCCGAACCGGTCCGACTGGCTGAACGTATCGGCCCAGACAAGGCCCAGCCAGGTCAGGTCTTCGCGCAGCCCGTCTTCATAGGCCTTGGTCGAGCGCTCGAGGTCGGTATCGTCGATGCGCAGGATGAATTTCCCGCCCTGCGCATGCGCAAACAGCCAGTTGATCAGGGCCGTGCGGACGTTGCCGACGTGCAGGCGACCAGTGGGCGAAGGGGCAAAGCGGACAATGGGGTGGGTCATTGGCGTGGTTTTCCAGTCATCAGAAGCCGCTTTCGACATCAAATCGGCTAAAAAGCCAAGGCATGGGCGTCACAATCTTGCTATTGTTTGTGCTAAACATCGAGACTCAAGCGAGTCGCCCTAAGGAGTGGGACATGAAATCTGGCTGGATCTTTGCCGCCGCCATCGTGCTGGCCGCCTGCGGGCAATCGTCCGATGCGCCGCAGGAGAGCGATATTGTCGCCACGGACGGCTCCGAGCTCGAGGCAGCAGACGGTGCCCAACCGGCCCGTGCGAGTGATTATGTCATGCCGGATTTCGCCAAATTGTCCGGTTATGGCGAGGGCTGGTACATTTCGCCCGGCTGGCCCGGTGAGTATCCGGCCGGCTTTGTCGTGCTGGATGAAGGCCTGACCCTGCAGGCGCGGGCACGCCCCAACCCGGCCGCGCCACAGGACCAGGCCTGTACGCTGCCCCGCCTCGCCAATTACCAGTTGTGGAACTATCCGCGCGTTTCCGCCGACAAGCTCGAATTCTTCGTCGCCACGAAAACCTTCCCGGTCACGCTCACGCAGGACGCCGCTGTCGAATATGTCAGCGATGCCGGCAGCATGCAGGTGCTCGAGCTGAAACAGGGCGACCAGCTCAACTACCTGCGCTATCTCGGCGAGGGCTTCGCCATCCTGTCCTTCGGCGGCACGGAATATGACATCAATGAAGCCGAACTGATGGACATCACCGACATCCAGGATTCCAAGGGCGAGGAAGACGAATGGGTGCGCGTCACCTGCGCTGAAGGCTCCCAGCCATGGCTCCTCTATGACGAAGTCGTCGCCGTGCCGGGCATCGCGCCTTCGCCGATTACCGGCTATGGCGATGCCTCCGACATCACCGCCGATCAGGTGGACTCGATCCGGTTCGACGCCGAGGTGAACGCGGCAGTTGCCGCCGAGTCCGCCGACCAGCCGCTCGAATAGGCCTTTGCTTCAAATTTGTGCCACACCTCACGTGTGATGAGTTGTGCTGTTACCACAATCAACTGGATGTTCAGGCGCTATCGACCTGACCGCCCTGTACATTGAGGCTGAACGCGTTATTTGCCCACATGGGCGAGATTACGTCGATATTTGCGCGCAAGGTGATCACGCAGGTCGATGCGCCACTGGACCAGCGCACATTGCTGGAATCGGTCGGGATTGATCCGGACTCCGAACCAGACCCGGCATTGATGGTCAGGTCAGCAGCCTATTACGACATGCTGGAACGCATCGTGGGCGCGGAACCGAACGGTCACACCCTGCCTGTGCGCGTCGGTCGTTCCATGCAATGCGATGACTATGGGGCATTCGGCCTTGCCTGGAAGGCTGCCGTTTCGCTCCGTGGATCATTTGACCGCGCCGTCCGTTTCGGGCGCGTCCTGACGAGCGTGACACGATGGGAGATCGAAAAGACGGAAGGCGGCGCCTTTTTCCATCTTCGCCGCAACGGGGACAGGACGCTCGGGCTGCGCATTTCCAATGAAGCGAGCCTTGCCAGCGTTGTCGCCATTTCCCGTCAGGTCTGTTCCTTGCCATTCCAGCCTCGCGCTGTTTTCTTCGTGCATGATGGACCAGCCGATATCTCGGCACACGAAAGCTATTTCGGATGTCCTGTCATCTTCGGTGCAGACAGGGACGCGCTCCGCGTCGACGATTCCATCATGGACGCGCCAAACAGGTTGGGCGACGAAAGCATGTCGCGCTTCTTCCAGACCCATCTGGATGCCCAATTGGAGCGGCTGGCTGATGATGCAGGACTTGAGCGCCGTGTGCGGATTCATGTCTCGCAGCGCCTGAGCGAAGGGGTTCCGACGCTTTCCGAAGTGGCAAGGCAATTGGGTATGAGCGCGCGCACCCTGCAACGGCGCTTGTCGGACAAGGGATTCTCCTATCAGGAACTCGTGGACGCTGCGCGGCGCGAGCTGGCAGAGCAATTGCTGAAGTCGACCGACTACAACCTGGCCGAGATATCGTTCCTGACGGGTTTTGCAGAGCAGAGCGGTTTCACGCGCGCGTTCAAGCGCTGGGCCGGGCAGACACCACGGTCTTACCGCCTGGAGGCCAACTAGGGATTCAACTGGCGTGCCGGGACAAAACTTTGTCGCCGCGTGACAAGAGTTGAATCGAAGGCCCGGCTATTTTTCGTCTTGCAGCAAACGAAAAGGCGCAAGTCGATGAATCTCATACGCAAGAAGAAAAATCAGACCAAGGACCGGATTCTCGTACTTGGCGGAACTGGCAAGACAGGCAGCCGCGTCGCCGCGCGCCTCGACAGAATGGGAAAGCCGGTGCGAGTCGGGTCACGCGGGTCCATTCCGGCCTTTGACTGGGACAATGAAAGCGGCTGGAGCGCGTGCCTCGAAGGGGTGAACGCCGCCTATATTACGTACGCGCCGGATCTTGCGATGCCGGGTGCGGCCGACGCGATCCGGGCCTTCGTCAACCTGGCCCGGCACCATGGCGTCAGGCGCCTGGTCCTGCTGTCCGGGCGGGGCGAGGCAGAAGCCCAGGCCTGTGAGCGGATCGTGCAGGATTCAGGTCTAGACTGGACCATCATCCGGGCCAGCTGGTTCAACCAGAACTTTTCGGAAGGCGCCTTCATTTCCATGGTGCTTGAGGGCGCCATCACTCTGCCGGCCGGGTCCACGCCGGAACCCTTTGTCGATGTCGATGACATCGCCGACATCGCGGTTGCTGCGCTCAGTGAGCCGGGCCATGCCGGTGAACTCTACGAAGTGACCGGTCCCCGCTTGATGACCTTCGCGGATGTCGCGGCAGACATCTCGACTGTGACTGGGCGACCGATCCGCTATGTCGATGTTCCCCATGACGCCTTCGTCGGCGGCCTGGCCGAATCTGGCGCACCCAAGGATGTCGTCTGGATGCTCGACTATCTCTTTTCGACCGTTCTGGACGGGCGCAATGCGACCCTGACGGACGGCGTCCAGCGGGCGCTCGGTCGCCCGCCAAAGGACTTTGCCGACTATGCCCGGGACGTGGCCGCGTCGGGTCGCTGGAATGTCGTCGAATAGGGCTCAGTCGTCGCGGAAGCGGTTGGTGATCGGGTAACGCCGGTCGCGGCCGAAATTCTTGCCGCCCACTTTCACGCCCGGCGGGGCCTGCCGCCGCTTGTATTCGGCAATGTAGAGCAGGTGTTCGATCCGCCGCACGGTCGCCGCGTCATGCCCGCGGGCCAGGATGTCGTCGACATCTTCCTCCAGGTCCACGAGGCCCCGCAATATATCGTCCAGCACGGGATAGGGCGGCAGGCTGTCCTCGTCCTTCTGGTCTTCGCGCAGCTCGGCCGAGGGCGGTTTGGTGATGATCCGCACCGGGATCACCTCGCCGCCGGGCCCCCGCGCCCCGCGCGGGATGGCCGTGTTGCGCCATTTCGCCAGTTCGAACACTTCGGTCTTGTAGAAATCCTTCAGCGCATTGTAGCCGCCGCACATGTCGCCATACAGTGTCGCATAGCCGACCGCCATTTCGCTCTTGTTGCCCGTCGTCACCACCATGTGGCCGAACTTGTTCGACAGCGCCATCAGCGTCACCGCGCGCAGGCGCGACTGGATGTTCTCTTCCGTCGTGTTCGGCTGCGTGTCCTTGAATTGCTCGCTCAGCATCTCGTCCAGCGCGTTCACGCCGGGGCGGATATTGATGATGTCATACCGGCAGCCCAGCAGCTCGGCGCAGGCCTTGGCATCCTCCAGGCTGTCCGAACTCGTGTATTTCGACGGCATCATCACGCACCAGACGCGCTCGGCCCCCAGCGCATCCACCGCCATCGCCGCCGTCAGCGCCGAGTCGATCCCGCCGCTCATGCCCAGCACGACGCCCGGGAACCGGTTTTTGTTGACATAATCGCCCAGCGCCAGCACCGCCGCGCGGTATTCCGCCTCCCAGCCTGTCGTCAGCTCTTCCTTCGGCCCGCTCTGGAAGCTGCCCGTCGCGCCATCGAACGCGACCATCGCCGTGCCGGTCTCGAAATCGCCCAGCAGCTGGTGCTCGGTGCCGTCATCGTCCACGGCATAGCTCGACCCGTCGAAGACCAGCTCGTCCTGCCCGCCGACCTGGTTGACGAACAGGTAGGGCAGGCCGGTCTTGCGCCAGGCCGAAAAGGTCGAGTGGCGTTCGGCGTGCACCGTCCGGCGCCAGGGCGAGCCGTTCGGCACGACCAGCACCTGCGCGCCTGCGCCTTTCAGCGCCAGCGGCACCCGGTCGAACCAGATATCCTCACAGATCGCGACGCCCACTTTCACCCCCTTCAGCGTGAACACGAAGGGCGCGCCGGTGCCGGCATCGAAAATGCGCTTCTCGTCGAACACGCCGTAATTGGGCAGCTCGCGCTTGTCACAGCGCCCGGCCACATGGCCGCCCTGCAACAGCACGCTGGAATTGTGCACCTTGTCGCCGTCCCGCCACGGCGCGCCGATCAATATGGCCGGCCCGTCCGCCGTCGCCTCGGCCAGCAATTCCACGGCCGCCATCGACTGTTTCACTGCCGCCGGCTTCAGCACCAGGTCTTCGGCCGGATAGCCGAGAATGAACAGCTCGCTCAGCACCAGCAGGTCGGCGTCCCGCTCCCGGGCCTCGGCATGGGCCTCGCGCGCCAGCGCCAGGTTGCCATTAATGTCACCAACCACAGGGTTCAGCTGTGCCGCGAGAATATCCAGGACTTTGCTCATTCTGAGCATTTAGGCGGGGTGGAAAGGATAAGCAATCGATCGAGGATCGATTGCCCTTTCCACGCCGCCTAAAGCCGGGAAATGTGCACAAGCAATCGACCGGGGATCGATTGGCCCGCAGCAGGCCCGGCTAAGATTTCCGCACCAGCGTGCCGCTCAGGTCCAGCGCGTCTGCCACCGTATTGGAAATCGTCCCGAACTTGCGGACATTCTTGTGCAACAGGTCCAGCCGGTGGTCCGTCTCGTCGCTGTCGACAATGATCTCATAGGCAATGGCCACCATTTTCGGCGGCGAATCCTGGCGCACGCCGTGCAGGCTGATATCGATCCCGCGCAGCTGGAAATCCAGCATCGGCGTCACGCGCTCAATCCCTTTCAGCATGCAGGCTGCCACAGACGCCAGCAACAGTTCCGCCGGGTTGAACGCGTCGGCGCGCCCCTTCAGGTCCGTATCGATCACCAGCACGGCCTCTTTCGCCCGTGCCTCGCTGCCATGCGAATCAACGCGCCGCGCCGTGACATGGTATTCCAGCATCCCGCCTATCCTTCCGTCATGTGTCAGAAACCCGGTGTGTGTCAGGCAGGTGCGTCAGCGCGCCCGCCGCAAAAGCCCCGCCAGCAGCAACCCGGCCCCGGCCAGCATCGCAAGCGTCAGCGCCAGCAGGCCCGCGCTCACGACCATTTCCTGCCAGTCGGCGCCTTCATGCCCGGCGCCCACGATGGGCGTCATCTTCCCGGTGCCCCAGAGCGCGGCCAGCTGCGTCATCAGCCAGTTGACGCTGGTCCCGAACGCCAGGGCCCAGAACGCCGCCGCCTTGGTGCGCGGCCCCAGGTTCACCCGGTCCCAGACGGCCCCCGCGGCCAGCAGGAACGTGCCATTGGTCAGGCCCTGCATGTGCGCCGACAGGCCCATGCGCGGATTGGCCATCAGGCCCGTCACCAGCCCCGACAGCAGGCCGAGCAGGAATAATAGCGCGCCCAGCTGCAGCAGCCTGTCCTTCTGGCGGGCGGCCCGCCCTCCGGTGTCATCCATGCCGGTCATTCGAATTCCCCCTCATGTTCGGTCGGGCCCTCTTCAGCGGGGCCTTTCGCGATTGTCCGACCCGTCTGCGATCGGAACGGTCAGTCCAGATTGAAGGAGGCCTTCCGTGCGCGTCAAGGCTGCGGACGAAACTTCCGCCGGGCGGCCCTCCCGCCCGCGCCCTCGGTTTTCCGTCGATCTCCCCGGTTCGCTGCGCTAGGCTCCGCACGACGCGCCGGTCGGGCCGGAGAAGGGATTCCATGCAAACGACATATCGGGCCATCCTGCTCATCGCATGCCTCCTCGTCTCCGCCTGCGTCTCGCCCCTGCAGCGCGACCTCGATACGATCCTGCATCCGCCGGAGACCCAGGGCGTGCGCTGGGGCCTGCTCGTCACCGACATGCAGGGCCGCGAGATCGTCGCCCGCAATCCCGACCAGCGCTTCCTGCCCGCCTCCAATACCAAGCTCTTCACCACCGCCGCCGTCTTCCGCTGGCAGGCCGAACTGGACGCCATGTCGCCCCGCCTCGGCACCTTCATCGCGCTGGAAGATGTCGGCGAGACCGGCGCCCCCGTGCTTGTCCTCCACGGGCGGGGCGACCCGGCCCTCAGCGACACGCCCGATTGCGAAACACGCTGCCTCGCCACCTTGGCAGACGCCGTGGCCGGCATCGGCCTCACCGCCATCGCCCATGTGGTCGGCGACGATACCTGGTTCCCGGACCAGCGCTGGGGCCCCGGCTGGAGTTGGGACGACCTGCAGACCGCCTTCGGCACGGCCACATCGGCTCTCACCGTCAACAACAACACCGCCACCCTCATCATCACGCCCGCCGCCACGGAGGGCGCCCCGGCGGATGTCGCATGGGCGCCGGGCGACGCCGCCTACACGATCCTCAACGACACCATCACGGCCCCGCGCCCGCCGCCGGATACCGAAAGCGCGGGCGAGGCCGAGGCGGAGGACGATCTCCGCGTTTCTCATCTGCCCGGCACGGCCACGGTCAGCGTCTCCGGCCATGTGCCGCCGGGCAGCGCCCCGCGCCGCGTGCCTCTCGGCCTTGATGACCCGGCCCTCGCCGCTGCCGCGCGCCTTGGCGCCCTGCTGGCCGCGCGCGGTGTCACGGTCGAGGGCCCGCCTGTCTCCCGCCATCGCCCGCCCGGCGCCGCGCCGCAGGCGGCCCTGACCGCGCTGGATGACGGAGACCCGCCGCTCGCCGCGCTGGTGCCGCCCGCCTTTGTCGATGCGCTGGTCGCCGTCGCCAAGGACAGCCGGAACCTCCAGGCCGAACTCCTGCTGCGCCATCTCGGCCATATCAGCGAAGACGGCAGCGCCGAGGCCGGCCTCGCCCGCGTCACCGCCCTGCTGGCAGAGGCAGGCGCCCACCCCAATGGCTACGACCTGTTCGACGGGTCCGGCATGTCGGTCTATAACCGCGCCAGCCCCCGCACGATTGTCAGCCTGCTGACCTATGCCGCCGCGCAGGACTGGGGCGAAGACTGGAAAGGCACGTTCCCCGTCGGCGGCACCGACGGCTCCCTCAGGCGCCGCTTCCGCGGCACGATCCTGGAAGGCAACATCTTCGCCAAGACCGGCACCCTCAAAGGCACCAACGCCCTGTCGGGCTACATGGTGGCCGCCAGCGGCCAGATGCTGGCCTTCTCAGTCATCGCAAACGAGCGACCCCTGGCGGTCTCATCCGCCACGCCGATGATGGACGCGGCCTTGGTGAGGATTGCGGAGGGGAATTGAGTTCTTCTCCCCTCTCCCTTGGGAGAGGGGCCGGGGGTGAGGGGCCACAATCGCGCCTCACAAGCCCAAGGCCTCAGACACGACCGCAAACACATAATCCTCGCTAAGCGCCGCCTGCGCCCCGATCCGCACCACCCGCCATCCCAGCGTCTCAATCTCGGCCTGCCGCGCGGCATCGGCTGCGCGCGCCGCTTCGCCCTCATGCACCGACCCGTCAATCTCGATAACGAGCCGTGCCTTCAAGATCGCAAAATCGGCGACATAACCCGCAATCGGGTGCTGCCGCCGCACCGGATAACCAAACGCCCGCAACCCGCGCAGCGCCTGCCACGCCGCCTGCTCGGGCGTATTGGCCTCCTGCCTCAACCGGCGGGCGCGATACGTATCAGGATTTCGCGGCATTCCGCATTTTCTCAGGCAATAGCGAATTTGACCACCGCGAAAATTCCCCTCTCCCTTGGGAGAGGGGTTAGGGGTGAGGGGCCACGGCCCCTCCGCAAACACCGCACCCGCTGCAACGCCTCTGCCCCTCATCCCCAACCCTTCTCCCAAGGGAGAAGGGGGCGCTACAGTGATCACCGCAAATAAATACATACCGCCGGGCACAAAGAGCCGACGATAGTTGGAAATTGCAAAATGTTCGGCTAAACCGCCTTGGGTGGCAAGACGAAATGGTGGGGATTGAACCAAGTGGCTACTCTCATCGAAGCGGCAATCCTCTCATACACGTCCAACCGTAGTGATGCTACGTTGCGAGCCCTAGATTCGGCACTTGTTCAGGATGAAGTTCTCGTGCCTGTGTCAGCGGAGGTGACCGCGATTGGAACCGGAAATTATGATGTTCCTGTGATTTGTATAAAGACGAGTGTCGGCAATGGCGCCATTCCGGCATTCACCACGATTGAACAGCTATTAAAATGGAAACCAGAAGGCTGTAAATACGTGACCATGACAGGAAAATTGTTGTTGGAAATGGCAATCGAAATGCCTGTTATCGCCGAGATTGTAGTTAATGTGGAAGGCTCGCCCAGAGGTGTCATACCAAGATCAGAGTTTGGGCGATTGATCGCGCAACATTAGCCGGACGGAACAAGCGTAGGGTGCATTAAGCGCAGCGCAATGCACCATTTGAAGGCGGCCCCAATGGCGGTTCATTGCAGCCCGCGGCCTTGATGCCCCTTACGCTCGCTTCTCCCCTCTCCCTTGGGAGAGGGGTTAGGGGTGAGGGGCCACGGCTCCTCCGCAAACACCGCACCCGCTGCAACGCCTCTACCCCGCCTTATCCAACCCATATGCCACCTGCGCTATACTGCGCCGCATGACCCATCCGCCCGACTTGATCCATCACGGCCTTGAACAGGCGCGGCTTGCGCTGTGGGCGGTGATCAACATGACCAATGCCCACCTGCGCCCGCTGACGCTCAAGCGCAGCCTCTGGCAAAAAGCGATGGGGCGGCTGAAACAGCTCGAAATCATCGTCCGGCGCTTGCTGACCCTGATGGCCTTGGCCCTCTCCCTGCCGGCGGTCCGCCCGCGGACCGGCCTCACCCCTGCCACCCCCGCGCCGCTCCCCGAGGGCACCGAGATCGCCACCTTCCCGGCCCCGCGCCGCTTTGCCCTGTCGGGAAGGGTACAGCCGGCTGTGGACCCCGACGCGTCCGGGCTGTTTCCGGGCAGTGTCCGGGCAAGCGGCCCGGTGTCCGCCGCGCCCTTCCTCGCGCGCGTCAGCGCCCTCTACAAGGTGCTCGAAGCGCCAGACGTCCACGCCAAACGCCTCGCGCGCAGCCTCGCCCGCCAACGCAAACGCGGCGACCCCAAACCGGTCGCAATGCCCATGGCATCGGCCCATCGGCTCCGGCCTGAACTCGGTGCGATTGCCACGGCCTTGCCGGGCCTGCTTAATGCGGCCCTCGAAAAGTGGGAAAATTCAAGCTGAGTCCGACAGGCTTGTCAGACAGGTATGCCGGGCACCGGGAGGTGTTTCCGGGTACACCCGCATCTCTCCCCCCGATGATACCTGCGAAAGCAGGTATCCATGGACGAAGGGCGCCGCAGGGGCCGGGGGAAAGGCCAGTTCATGGACCCCTGCCTGCGCAGGGGCCTGCAGAATTTCAAGGCGGATCAGATATCCAGCTCGTCGATGAAGGCGGCGTTTTCCTGGATGAACTTGAAGCGCGTTTCGGCCTTCTTGCCCATCAGGATGTTGATCAGGTCCGAGGGCTTCACTTCGGTCAGCGCGTCGAGCGAATCCGGCAGCGTGATGCGGGCCAGCGTACGGGACGCCGGATTCATCGTGGTCTCTTTCAGCTGCGACGGGTTCATCTCGCCGAGGCCCTTGAAGCGCACCATGTCGACCTTCTGGTTCGGCTTGAAATGCTTGGCCATGATTTCCGAGCGGTGTTCCTCGTCCATGGCATAGGCGATCGTGCCCTTGTTCGACAGGCGGAACAGTGGCGGCATCGCCATGAACAGGCGCCCGCTCTCGATCAGGCCCGGCGTCATGCGGAAGAAGAAGGTGATCAGCAGCGCCGCGATATGCGCGCCGTCAACGTCGGCATCGGTCATGATGATGATGCGGTCATAGCGCAGCTCGTCGAGGTCGAACTTGCGGCCGAGCTGGGTGCCGAGCGCGAGGGCAAGGTCGTTGAGTTCCTGGTTGCCGGCCAGCTTGTCGGCCGAGGCGCTTTCCACGTTCAGGATCTTGCCGCGCAGGGGCAGGATGGCCTGCGTTTTCCGGTCGCGCGCCTGCTTGGCGCTGCCGCCGGCCGAGTCGCCCTCGACGAGGAACAGCTCGGTGCCTTCCGGGCCCTTGGCCGAACAATCGGCCAGCTTGCCGGGCAGGCGCAGGCGCTTGGTGACGGACTTGCGGCTGATCTCTTTCTGCTTGCGGCGGTTGGCGCGCTCTTCGGCCCGGTCGATCGCCCAGGTCAGCAGCTTGTCGGATTCCTTCGGGCTGCCGGCCAGCCAGTGGTCGAACCGGTCGCGCACGGCATTTTCCACCAGGCGGAAGGCCGCCGTGGTCGACAGCTTGTCCTTGGTCTGTCCGACGAATTCGGGGCCGCGGATGAACACTGACAGCAGCAGGCCGGAATGGCCCATAATGTCTTCCGCCGTGATGTCGCCGCCCTTTTTCTGGCCGGTCAGCTCGGCAAAATTGCGCAGGCCCTTGGTGATGGCCGACCGGAAGCCGGCCTCATGCGTGCCGCCTTCCGGCGTCGGGATCGTGTTGCAATACGAGCGGGCAAAGCCGTCCGCCTCGCCAAAGCCGGCGCGGGTCCAGGCAATCGCCCATTCGACCTTGCCTTCCTTGCCGAGGTCGACGAGGCCCGTGAACGCGGTTTCGGTGATCGTCGCCTTGTCGTGGAACACTTCGTCCAGCTGGTCGGCCAGGCCGTTGGGATAGGACAGGACCGCTTCGGCGGGGATTTTCAAATCTTCCGGCAGCAGGGCCGGATCGCAATTCCAGCGCACTTCGACGCCGCGATAGAGATAGGCTTTCGAGCGGGCCATCTGGAACAGGCGGGCCGGGCGGAAGCGCAGCTTCTCGCCGAATATCTGCGTGTCCGGGCGGAATTTCACGCTCGTGCCGCGCCGGTTGGGCGCTGCGCCGACCTTTTCCAGCTTTCCCTGTGGCAATCCGCGGGAAAAGCTCTGGCGGTAAAGCACCTTGTCGCGGGCCACTTCGACCTCGACCAGGTCCGACAGCGCGTTGACCACCGAAATGCCGACGCCGTGCAGGCCGCCGGCTGTTTCATACGCCTTGTCGGAAAACTTGCCGCCCGCGTGGAGCGTGGTCATGATCACTTCAAGCGCTGATTTCTTGGGGAATTTCGGGTGCGGATCGACCGGGATGCCCCGGCCATTGTCCGACACGGTCAGGAAGCCGTCGGCCTCCAGCTTGATCTCGATCCGGTTGGCATGGCCGGCGACGGCCTCATCCATCGAATTGTCCAGCACTTCGGCGAACAGGTGATGGTAGGCGCGCTCGTCGGTGCCGCCGATATACATGCCCGGCCGTTTGCGAACGGGCTCAAGTCCTTCAAGAACTTCAATATCCTTGGCCGAATAGCCTGAAGAATCTGGTATCATGTTGTCGAACAGCTTTACTTGCTTGGCAGCGCCCATTTGTGGTCTCCCTTAGTGGGCAAGCGACTCAGTGTCGATATTGGGAGAACATAATGCCCGTCACGATTAACACCCCGTTAACCCTGCAGAGCGGTCTGGCCTTCCCGAACCGTTTGGTGAAGGCGGCCATGACAGAGGGACTCGCCGATGCGCGCAACCGGGTAACTGAAGCCCATATGACGCTATATCGCCGCTGGGCCGACGGCGGGGCAGGCGGACTGATCACCGGAAACGTCCAGATTGATCGTCATCATCTCGAACGCGTCGGCAATGTCGTGATCGATGCGCAGACCGGCGAAGACGAAATGGACGGCTTTTCGCGCTGGGCCGAGGCGGCGAAGTCTAAAGGTGCGGCGCTGGTCATGCAGGTCAGCCATGCCGGACGCCAGACGCCGAAACTGGTCAATCTGCGTCCGGCCGCCCCGAGCCCCGTCGCGCTCGGCCTGCCGGGCGGGCAGTTCGGAACGCCGCGCGCCATGACGCCGGACGAAATCCGCGCTGTCGTGGAAGGTTTCGGCCGCGCCGCGAACGTAGCCAAACGCACGGGTTTTGACGGCATCCAGGTCCATGCTGCCCACGGCTACCTGCTCAGTTCCTTCCTCTCGCCGCTGGCTAACCGGCGCGAGGACGACTGGGGCGGCCCGCTGGAAAACCGGGCGCGCCTGCTGGTCGATTGCGTCCGCGAAGCGAAAGTGCAGGGTGGCCCGGGATTTTCGGTCTCGGTAAAGCTCAATTCCGCCGATTTCCAGAAAGGCGGCTTCAGCCATGAGGACTGCCTCCTCGTCATCGACATCCTGAACGGGCTGGACGTTGATTTCGTGGAGATTTCCGGCGGAAATTACGAACAGCCCAAGATGATGGACATGGAAGGCCTGGAACCGTCATTCGAGGACTTCAGGCCTGCATCGACTCGCGAACGGGAGGCTTACTTCCTCTCCTATGCCAAATCCGTCCAGGACCGGGCCAGCATGCCCCTCATGGTGACAGGCGGCTTCCGGACGCTCAGCGGCATGAATGCGGCGCTCGCATCGGGCGAAGCGGATCTCATCGGAATCGGACGCCCGCTCTGCGTCGATACGGCGACGCCGGCAAAGCTGCTTTCCGGCGAAATCAAGGCAGCCGACCGCTGGGAGGCGCAATTGCGCATCGGCCCGGGCCTGTTCGGGCCGCATTCCCCGATCAAGCTGGTCAAGGCGCTTAACGGTTTCGGCGCACAGGGATGGTATTATGAGCAGCTTCGCTTGCTGGCGGCCGGAAAGGCGCCGAACCCCAAACTCGGCGTTCTCAAGGCTTTCATGGCCCATCAGAAGCGGGAAACCGGGAGTGCCAAGATGTGGCGGGCCGCGATGCCTTGATTTCAGGCGTATTTCCAATTCCCCAGAATCTTGCGCATTCTTCGGGTTGAAGCACCGGTCCTGACGATCCACATCTTAGTCAATCGCCCGACTCTCGTCATGATTGACGGGCAGGGTTAAAGGGTCGCCGCCAAGCGGGGCCAAATTCCAAGGAGGCATTCATATGCCAGTATCGAAGAACCTTCCGGTGTTGCCGCTACGGGACATCGTTGTTTTTCCAGACATGGTCGCCCCGCTCTTCGTGGGCCGCGATAAGTCTGTTCGTGCGCTCGAGATGATTGACGAGGGCGACAATGAAATCATGCTGGTGGCCCAGCGCGACGCTGCGATCGACGATCCCGGCGCCGATGACGTGCACGAAATCGGCACGGTCGCCACCATTCTCCAGCTCCTGAAACTGCCCGATGGCACGGTGAAAGTCCTCGTCGAGGGCCAGAATCGCGCGCGCCTGCAAAAGTTGCACGACCGCGGCGACTATTTCGAAGCCGAAGTCGAAACCATCCCCGAAGCCGATACCGACAGCGGCGACGTTCAGGCGCTGATGCGCGCCGTGCAGGAGCAGTTCGAAAACTATGTGAAACTGAACCGCAAGATCCCGCCGGAATCCGTGACCACGATTGGCCAGCTGACCGAGCCGGGCAAGCTGGCGGATGCGGTGGCCTCGCAATTGTCGGTGAAGATTTCCGACAAGCAGGAATTGCTCGAGCTTTCAGACATCAAGGACCGCCTCGAAAAGGTATTCGCCCTGATGGAAGGCGAAATGGGCATGCTGCAAATGGAGCGGAAAATCAAAAACCGCGTCAAGCGGCAGATGGAGAAGACCCAGCGCGAGTATTACCTCAACGAGCAGATGAAGGCGATCCAGCGCGAGCTGGGCGAACAGGGCGGCGACGGCGGCGAACGCGACGAAGTGGCCGAACTGGAACAGAAAATCGCCGATACGGCCTTTTCCGAGGAAGCCCGCGCGAAGGCCGAAGCCGAGGTCAAGAAACTCCGCCAGATGTCGCCGATGTCTGCGGAATCAACGGTCGTTCGCAACTATCTCGACTGGCTCCTGTCCCTGCCATGGGGCAAGCGCAAGGATATCCAGACCGATCTCGTGAAAGCCGAGAAGCAGCTTGATGACGACCATTACGGTCTCGAGAAGGTCAAGGAGCGGATCCTGGAATACCTTGCCGTGCAGAAACGCACCGGCAAGCTGAAAGGCCCGATCCTCTGCCTCGTCGGCCCTCCGGGCGTCGGCAAGACATCGCTCGGCAAGTCCATCGCCGAAGCCACGGGACGCGACTTTGTGCGCGTGTCATTGGGCGGCGTGCGTGACGAATCCGAGATTCGCGGTCACCGGCGCACCTATATCGGTTCGATGCCGGGCCGGATCGTGCAGTCGCTGAAAAAGGCCAAAACCGGCAACCCGCTCTTCCTGCTCGACGAGATCGACAAGATGGGCATGGACCATCGCGGCGATCCGGCTTCGGCCCTGCTCGAAGTGCTCGACCCGGAACAGAACGCGACTTTCAACGACCACTATCTTGAAGTCGACTATGACCTGTCGGATGTGATGTTCGTCACCACGGCGAACTCGCTCAACATGCCCCAGCCCTTGCTGGACCGCATGGAGATCATCCGGATTGCCGGATATACGGAAGACGAGAAGGTCGAAATTACCAAGCGTCACCTGATCCCTCAGGTGCGTGAGGACCATGGCCTCAAAGCCGACGAATGGATCGTCACCGACGAGGCCATCCGCGACATTGCGCGCTATTACACGCGTGAGGCCGGTGTCCGGTCGCTGAAGCGCGAGATCGCGCGGCTCGCCCGCAAGGTCGTGCGCAAGCTGGCTTCCGACGAGGCGTTGACCAGCATCACGATCACGGCGGAGTCCCTGCCGGACTATGCCGGTGTGCGGAAATTCCGTTACGGGCTTGCCGATGAGACCGACCAGATCGGTGCCGTTACAGGCCTTGCCTGGACAGAATCCGGTGGTGACCTTCTCACCATCGAGGCGGTCAAGATGCCGGGTCGCGGCAACATGAAGGTCACGGGCAACCTGCGTGATGTGATGAAGGAATCGATCCAGGCGGCCAGTTCGCTTGTCCGGTCCCGGTCTGTCATTCTCGGCATCAAGCCGACAGTGTTCAGCACCAATGACATCCACGTCCATGTGCCCGATGGCGCTACGCCCAAGGACGGGCCGAGTGCCGGCGCCGCGATGACCACGGCCATCGTCTCGCTGCTGACCGGCATTCCGGTCAACCGCGAAGTCGCGATGACGGGTGAAATCTCGCTGCGCGGACGGGTCCTGCCAATTGGCGGACTGAAGGAAAAACTCCTTGCGGCCTTGCGCGGCGGCATCAAGACGGTGCTCATCCCGGAAGAGAACGAGAAGGATCTCGAGGACATTCCGGACAATGTGAAAACCGGACTCCGGATCGTCCCGGTGTCGGATATCAATGAAGTGCTCGAGCTTGCGCTCAGCGCCCCATTGAGCCCGATTGTCTGGTCCGAGGCCGACGAAGCCGCCCTCCAGGCGAGCCTTTCAGGCCAGCCCGCATCCGCCTCGGACACCGTGCGTACGCACTAGTCCCTGACACAGAAACTGCAGATGGCCGCCCAATTGATGGGCGGCCATCTTGCTTTTTGAATCCAGTCCCGGCATCTAGCCGCTGAAGGGCGGTTAGCTCAGTTGGTAGAGCATCTCGTTTACACCGAGAGGGTCAGCGGTTCGAGCCCGTTACCGCCCACCATTGTCAGGCGTTCACAGCGGGACGATCTGGATTTTGTCTCCTTCATTGACCATCGGGGCGTGCGCCGAGCGGCGCACGAGGCAATTGGCCTGCAGGAAGGCCGTGACCAGCGAACTGTCCTGATTGGGCAGGATTTCGACACTTCGCCCGATACCATTAACGAGTGTGCAAACGCCCCGCAGGAATGTTTCGCGTGGGCCGTTCGCATCAAGTGGGTGCTTGATGCGGGCGTCGAGGAGGTCGAGCTGCGGTCTTCCTGCAAGCAAGGGCTTCAGGAACAAGTGGGCGCACACGAATGCGGATGCCGGGTTTCCGGGCAGGCCGAGGACGCAGCGGTCTCCCAGTGTCCCGAACCAGGTCGGTTTGCCCGGCTTGACCGCGATCTTCCTGAATACTGGTTTTAGGCCCAATCCTTCGAAGGCGCCGAACATGTGGTCATGATCGCCGACGGAAGCGCCGCCGACCGGAAGCAGGATATCCGCCGCCTGGGCCTGGCCGATGTGCGACTGGATGCTGTTGATGCTGTCGGACGCAATTCCGAGGTCAATGGCTTCGCCACCCCAGCGCCGGATGAGAGCCGCCAGGCCTGCTGCATTCGAGCTGACCACACTTCCCATGACCGGGTCGCTTCCCGGCGGGCGCAACTCGTCGCCATTGGCAAGGACCGCCACGCGCAAGCGCTTGTGGACAGGCAAAACCGCATGGTCGGCTGCGGCAGCGACGGCGATTTCTGCAGGACCGAGCATGGTGCCGGAAGGAAGGAGAATATCGCCGGTCCTGAAGTCGATCCCGGCAAGCCGGACATGGCGGGCCTTCGGTTGTGCTTCGGTTGTCGTGAGGTAATCGCCGTCGCGGATGGCATGTTCCTGGATCAGGACATGATCTGCGCCATCCGGCATGGCACTGCCGGTGAACAAGCGCACGGCCTCGCCAGTCGCTACCGAACCATGGAAAAGCGTACCCGCAGGCGCCTCGCCGATGACACGGAGCCGTGCGCCAGCCTTTTTGACATCAGCCAGGCGAACGGCATACCCGTCCATGGCGGAAGAATTGCGCGGTGGCAGTGCAACCCGCGCTGCTACGTCGCTCGCCAGTGTGCGACCGAGCGCAGCGTCGAGTGCCACCCACTCGACGGGTCTCGGCGGGCGGTGCTCGCCAAGCAGCGCGATCGCTTGGTCAACGGATACAGGGCAAGTCATGACAGTGATTTCTTGTTTTCCCCGAGTGAACAACGCGAATGTATCACGGGCGCCAGTAAAGGGAGGCCGGCAAGGTGGAATTGCATCAAGCGTTCTTTTGCGGTTGTTGTGAGATGCGCGGCGAAGCGGGCAACTGAGAGTGGCTGTTGAAATGGTGATTCACAACAGGCTGGATGTACCTTGCGTGATCCTCGCGGGTGGAGCCTCGCACAGGTTCGGGGCGCCAAAGGGGCTTGCGCTTCTTCAGGGCGTTCCGCTGGTCGAGCATGTCGCGACAACCCTGAGAGCGCAGGTGGGCGGGCCCGTAGTCCTGAATGCCCAGGCTGGCGGCGCTTATGCCGAATGCGGTTTCGACTGCATTGAAGACGTGATGACCGGACAACTGGGCCCCCTCGCGGGCATTCACTCGGCCATGCGCTGGGCGGAAAGCCTCGGGTACCCGTCGGTCCTGACCTCGCCTGTAGACACGCCGTTCCTGCCTGCAGACCTGGTTTCTCAGCTGGCAGGCGCTGGGGCACCGTCGGTGGCCCAAAGTCTCGGGCGCATCCATGGCGTGTGCGGCTTTTGGCCAGTGAGCGAAGCAGCGGGTCTGGAGGCCTTCCTGCAATCGGGCCAGCGAAAAGTTGAAACCTGGGTCCATTCTATTGGGGCAACGCCTGTGGATTTTTCCGTAAGTGATGGACGAGATCCCTTTTTCAACATCAACACACCGCGCGATGCCGAGCGCGCGCAAGGGGCAACCTGACACATGCACTGCCTGACCGCTTTGCGATCAAGAATTGGGCATCGCTGCGGACTTATCGAGCATTCTTGATGTCTCGCTGCCGGGTTTGTGCTGCGGCGCAATAAATATGTTGATTTCACAAGACCGGATAGCGACACAGGGAATGTGACGATGCTGTCTCGGGTTTTTTAACGTCCGCCGAAGGACTTTCGTTTTCCAGACCGCGTGCTCCTGGCGAGTGTCCGGTTCCTGGATTGAAAGTCATCTCCACTGCCAGGCGCTGTGGATATTTTCGGGAGACGTTTGGTGAGCACTTCAACGAGCACAAGCTTCAATCTGTTTTCATTTTCCGGCAAGATGAAAACCCTGCACCTGACCTGGATCGCCTTTTTCATCACCTTTGTTGTGTGGTTCAACATGGCGCCGATGCTGCAGGCCATTGGCGACACATTCGGCCTGACCAAGCCCCAGATAAAGTCACTTCTTGTCCTGAACGTCTCGATGGCAATCCCGGCGCGGATAATCGTAGGTATGCTGACAGACAGGTTCGGGCCGCGAAGGGTATATTCAGGTCTCCTGTTCCTGGCGGCGATTCCCTGCTTTGCCTTTGCATTCGCCTCTTCCTACGCCCAGTTGGCGATTGCACGTTTTGCGCTTGGATTTGTCGGCGCGGGTTTCGTGGTTGGCATTCGGATGGTCTCGGAATGGTTCCCGCACAATGAGCTCGGAACGGCCGAAGGCATCTATGGCGGGTGGGGGAATTTCGGGTCTGCCGCTGCAGCCTTCACGTTGCCCACAATCGCACTGGCGTTCGGTGGGGAGGAAGGCTGGCGCTGGGCGATCGCCATCACGGGCCTGATCTGCTTCGTCTACAGCTTCATCTACTATGCCAATGCCCGCGACGTGCCTGAAGGGTCCCACTATTTCAAGCCCAAGTCGACGGGGTCGATGATGGTGACGAGCAAGTCCGATCTGGCGCTCATGATCGCCATGAAAGTCCCGCTCTATGTTGCGCTCGGCCTGCTGGCCTGGAACCTGACGAAGGTCGGGCTTCTGACCTCCGAGGTAAAGATGGCGGTCTGGGTCGGGCTGGCCGCGGTTTTCCTGCTTGATTCCGGCAATGCCTTCCGCGCGAACTGGCCTGAACTGAAGCGCGGTATTCCCCCGGTTCACCAGTACAAGTTCAAACAAGTCGCAGTCCTGAACGTTCTCTACTTCGCGACTTTCGGGTCCGAGCTGGCCGTGGTCTCCATGCTGCCGCTGTTCTTTGCAACGACATTCGGGCTCAGCCCTGTTGCGGCTGGCATGGTCGCCTCGGCCTATGCCTTCATGAACCTGATGTCGCGGCCTGGGGGCGGCTGGATTTCAGATCGGTTTGGACGGAAATCGACACTCATTGTGCTGACCATGGGGCTGGCGCTCGGCTATTTCGCCATGTCGCTGGTCGGCGAGACCTGGCCGATCTGGCTCGCAGTTGTCGTTGCGATGGCCTGCTCGTTCTTCGTCCAGGCTGGCGAGGGAGCCGTGTTTGCTGTCGTGCCACTCATCAAGAGGTCTCAGACTGGTGCGATTGCCGGCATGACAGGAGCGTACGGCAATGTCGGGGCTGTCATCTACCTCATCGTGTACGCGCTGGTGCCCCCGTCGACCTTCTTTCTCGTGATCGCTGCGACCGCCGTTCTCGGTCTTGTCACCTTGTTGGCGCTTGAGAATCCAAACGGTGAAATCGCCGAGATTGCAGAAGACGGCACGGTCCAGATGATACCAGTGGGATGACCGAATGAGTGCGGTCCCGTCTCTTCGACCAGGCAAGACCAGCTCGGCACTGAGCGGGTCAGAGCAGGCGCGTCCGGTCGTCCTGAAAGTGCGGTCTGGCGGGTTCAGTTGCGCCGGACGCAAAGCACGCAATGATGATGCGCTTGCCGCCGAAATGCCAGTGCAGGCGAGCGTGGCGGCCATGAAGGGAGCGGTCGCGTGTATTGCCGACGGCGTCAGCGAAAGCGACCGCTCTCATCTCGCGAGCCAGCTGTCTGTCACGCAGTTCATCGAGGATTATTTTGCAACACCCGATAGCTGGAGCGTGGAAGAATCAGCTGCGCGGGTGCTGCGTTCGATCAATGACTGGCTGTGCGGACAGAGCCGTCTGGCGAAAGCCGGCGCCATGGTCACGACGTTCAGCGCGGCCATCGTCAAGTCCAGGACGCTCCACATCCTCCATGTCGGTGACAGTCGCATCTATCGGCTTCGGGGTCAGAATCTCGAGCTGCTTACCCGGGATCATTCTGTCAGCCTGTCGGGTGGCAAGCAGATGCTGAGTGCTGCGCTTGGAATGGATCCACGGCTCAATGTCGACTATCGCCAGATGGACGCCAGCGAGGGTGACATCATCTTTCTCGCGACCGATGGTGTGACAGATGTTCTGTCACCGGAAGATATGGTGGAACGGCTGCGTGTTCTTCCCGTTCAGCCAACGGACCTGGACGTGCTGTCAGAAAGTATCTGCAAATTGGCCATCGCGCGGGACACCGGGGACAATGTGACATGCGGTATCCTCGTGATCGACGCGCTCCCTGAGGAGTCCGTCGAGGAGGCGCATCTCCGCCTGCGCGAGCGGGCAATACCACCGGTCATGGCCGTCGGTCACAGGATAGACGGATTCAAGGTATCGCGAATAATCCACAGCGGAACACGCAGCCATATCTACGAGGTTGTCGGAGAAAGCACGCAGGAGAAATATGTCCTCAAGGCGCCGTCCATGAATTTTGCGGATGACAATGTCTATCTCGAAGGATTTGCGCGGGAGCAATGGGTTGGCCGGCGCCTTGATCATCCGGGCCTGATGAAAGTCTACCCTCGACCCGAAGGCAGTCCGTTCCTCTACCTTCTTTGCGAACCAATTTCCGGACAGACGTTGCGCGAGTGGATGGTCGATCATCCTTCACCATCCCTGTCCGAAGTCCGCACTATCGTGGAAAGCCTTGTCATGGCGCTGAGGGCGATTCACCGGATGGGCATGGTGCATCGGGATATCAAGCCGGAAAACATCATGATTACGCATCAGGGCGACGTGAAAATCATCGACTACGGCACGGTTCAGGTTGCAGGCCTCACTGAGGTGACGTCTCCCATCAAGGAAAACCATGCTGTCGGGTCGGTCGCCTATTCGGCCCCGGAATATGTACTCGGGCGCAAGGCGACGGCCCAATCCGACCTGTTCTCCCTGGGGGTCGTCACATACGAAATGCTGACTGGACGGCGGCCTTTCGACTTGTCGGATGGCGCGCGTCACAAATGGACGCTGGCGACATGGGGCCACAAGACGGCCCACAGCGTGCGACCCGATATTCCGCTTTGGGTCAGTGCGGCCCTTGAGAAGGCTTGCGCGCCCAATCCGGAGTTTCGCTATCTCGCACAATCTGAGTTCCTTTCGGATATCAAGTCGCCAGGCGACTTCGCACGCAGCAAGGCGACCGAAACATCTCTCCTTGCCCGCAACCCCCTCGCTTTCTGGAAGGGGCTGAGCCTCATCCTTTTCATCATCACCGTCATACTCGCTACCCAGCTGGTTCGGGCGGCCAACTAGTTCGAAAGGAAGCACTATCCATGACCAGGAAAAGCCTTGTTGTCATCGGAAACGGCATGGCGCCCGGACGGGTTCTCGAAACCCTAATCGAGGCGGCGCCCGATGCCTATGACATCACCATCTTCAATGCGGAATCGCGTGTGAACTACAACCGCATCATGCTGTCGCCGGTCTTGTCCGGCGAGCAATCGTTCGAAGACATCGTGATCCACGGCGATGGATGGTATGTCGAAAACGGCATCACTCTCTACAAGGGGCACAAGGTTGTTGGTATCGACCGCAATGCGAAGACTGTGACGTCCGAGCATGGCGAAACGGCATCCTATGACAAGCTGCTGATCGCCACCGGATCGAACCCTTTCATCATCCCGTTGCCAGGTCATGATCTTCCCGGCGTGCTTACCTATCGCGACCTTGATGATGTGAACGCGATGATGGTTGCCGCGAAAAGCGGCGGCCGTGCGGTTGTTATCGGCGGAGGCCTGCTGGGGCTGGAAGCCGCCGCCGGATTGCTGGCGCAGGGTATGGATGTGACGGTACTCCACATCATGCCCACGCTGATGGAGCGCCAGCTAGATCCGTCGGCGGGGTATTTGCTGGAGAAGGAGCTGGCTGGCCGGGGAATAGATGTCCGTACGTCGGCCAACACGAAGAAGATACTCGGAGACGGAAAAGTCACGGGGGTGATGCTCGATGACGGAACCGAAATAGATGCCGATATTGTCGTCATGGCTGTGGGCATTCGCCCCAATTACAAGCTTGCGGAGGAATCCGGGCTTGACGTCGGCAGGGGCATCAAGGTCGACTGCACGATGCAGACGTCGGACCCGGATATCTATTCGGTCGGGGAATGTGTTGAGTTCGAAGGCAATTGCTACGGTCTCGTTGCGCCGCTCTATGAACAGGCGCGCGTTTGCGGGCTGGTGCTGGCGGGCGACCGGAACCACGCATTCGTCCACACGGAAACATCCACGAAACTCAAGGTTACGGGCATCAACCTCTTCTCCGGGGGCGACTTCGCGGAGGCCGAGGGCCGAGAGGAAATCGTTTTTAGGGATGCTGCTCGCGGTGTCTACAAGCGGCTTGTCCTCGAAGGCGATCGCCTTGTTGGCGCGGTCCTCTACGGCGACACGGCGGACGGCGCATGGTTCTTCCAGAAGATCAGGGAGGGCAGCGCCATCGCACCCGATGAGCGCGACACGCTGATATTCGGTCCGGCCTATGCAGGAGGCACCCCCCTGGACCCTATGGCAGCCGTTGCAGCCTTGCCGGATGATTCGGAAATCTGCGGTTGCAACGGCATATCCAAAGGCAAGATTCTCGCCGCCATAGACAAGGAAGGGCTGAAGGATGTTGAAGGCGTGCGCGCCTGTACGAAGGCGTCGTCATCCTGCGGAACCTGCACGGGCCTTGTCGAAAGCCTGCTGGCGTTCAAGCTGGGTGACGCATTTGCCGCGCCGACAAAGAAGACGGTTTGCGGTTGCACAGAACTTGCCCATGACGAAGTGAGGCGCCTGATCGTTTCACTGTCCCTCAAATCGATCCCGGCTGTGATGCAGGAACTGGGTTGGACCACTTCCTGTGGGTGCGCGAAGTGCCGCCCGGCCCTCAACTATTACCTGTTAGCCAGTTGGCCCGGCGAATATGTTGATGACGGTCAATCCCGCTTCATCAACGAGCGCGTGCACGCCAATATTCAAAAAGACGGCACCTATTCCGTCGTGCCGCGTGCATGGGGCGGCATGACAACAGCTGCAGAATTGCGTGCAATCGCGGATGTCATCGACAAGTTCAACATACCGACGGTGAAGTATACAGGAGGCCAGCGCATCGACATGCTTGGCGTACGCAAGCAGGACCTGCCCGGCGTTTGGGCCGACCTCAATGCGGCAGGCATGGTGTCAGGTCACGCCTATGGCAAATCCCTGCGGACAGTGAAAACCTGCGTCGGCAGTGAATGGTGCCGCTTTGGGACGCAGGATTCGACCGGCCTTGGTATCAAGCTCGAGAAAATGATGTGGGGCTCGTGGACACCGCACAAGGTCAAGCTGGCTGTGTCCGGTTGCCCACGCAACTGCGCCGAAGCGACCTGTAAGGACATCGGCGTTATCTGTGTCGACAGCGGCTACGAACTCCACTTCGCCGGGGCAGCCGGGATGGAAATCAAGGGCACGGAAATCCTCTGCAAAGTACCCTCTGAGCGTGAGGCCCTCGAATATTGCGCGGCGCTTCTCCAGCTCTACCGGGAGCAGGGCTTCTATCTCGAGCGGATATACAAATGGTCGGCCCGAGTCGGATTCGACAAGGTGCGTGAGCAAATAGTGGCCGATGATGCCAATCGCGCTGCCCTTTATGAGCGCTTCCTGAACGCCCAGACATTTGCCCAGACAGACCCCTGGGCAGAGCGAGCCAGTGGCCGCGTAGACGCGCACGAGTTTCGAGAACTTGCGCCTGTGGAGGGATGAAGATGGATGGAAGTGCCAGCATGGAACGATGGGTCGACGTGTGTGCCCTCGACGATATCCCGGAACGGGGTGCACGGAGGGTCAGGATATTCGGGCAGGAAGTCGCGGTGTTCCGCACCAGCAAGGACAAGGTCTATGCGCTGGACAATCAATGCCCTCACAAGGGAGGTCCGTTGTCGGAGGGGATCGTCCACGATGACGGCGTTACCTGTCCACTGCATGGGCTCATCATGCACCTTCCGACCGGTCGGGCAGCCGGGGCCGACGCCGGCTGCGTGAAGACCTACGGCGTCAGGGTCGACGACAATCGAGTGTCTGTGCGGGTTGGCGCCTGATTCATGGATGCACCGGCCGTCTCCGTCCCTGAAGTCGCCACGACCTGCCCGTATTGCGGAGTGGGCTGCGGTGTGCGCGTCAGGGCGTCGTCGGATGGCCAGACGGCCGAGGTGCGGGGCGATCCGCTGCATCCTTCCAACAAGGGACGGCTTTGCTCCAAGGGCTCAGCCCTGGGAGAGACGATCGATCTCAAGGAGCGCCTCCTTGTGCCAGTGGTCCACGGTGCTGAAACCAGCTGGGAGGATGCCATCGGACGGGTGGCGGACGGCTTTTCCCGAACCATTGAGGAGCATGGCCCGGACAGTGTCGCGTTCTACGTCTCTGGCCAGTTTTTGACGGAAGACTATTACGTCGCCAACAAGCTGATGAAGGGCTTCATCGGTTCCGCCAATATCGACACGAATTCACGCCTGTGCATGGCGTCGTCGGTCGTCGGCCACAAACGGGCATTCGGGGCAGATACGGTGCCGGGATGTTATGAGGACCTGGAGCTTGCCGACCTTGTGGTTATGGTCGGCAGCAATTTCGCCTGGTGCCATCCGGTGCTTCACCAGCGCCTTCTGGAGGCACAGCGCAAACGGGGTACGCGCATCGTTGTGATCGATCCTCGCCAGACGGCGACAACGCAAGCGGCCGACCTGCACCTGCCCATTCGTCCGGGCGGCGATGTGCACTTGTTCAATGCGCTGTTCCGGCATCTGGCCCGGTCCCGCGCACGGGACGAGCATTTCATTGCATCACATACCCAAGGACTGGAAGACGCACTGAGCGCCGCAGGTACCTTGCCGCTTTCTCAGGTTGCCGATGCCACCGGGATTCCGGAACGCGATCTCACCAAGTTCTTCTCATGGGTGGAGGAGACAGACCGAACGCTGACGGTCTACTCTCAAGGCGTGAACCAGTCCTCCACCGGATCGGACAAGGTGAACGCCATTCTCAACACGCACCTCGTGACCGGACGCATTGGAAAGCCCGGCATGGGCCCATTTTCGATTACCGGCCAGCCCAATGCCATGGGCGGGCGAGAAGTGGGTGGACTCGCCAACCAGCTGGCCGCGCACATGGACTTTTCACCTGCCGATGTCGATCGGGTGCAGCGGTTCTGGAAGTCGCCCGCAATCGCCGCAAAACCGGGCCTGAAGGCAGTCGATATGTTCGATGCTGTTGCCGACGGTCGGATCAGGGCGATCTGGATCATGGCGACCAATCCGGTTGTGTCCATGCCTGATGCAGACAAGGTCAGGGCTGCACTTGAGGCCTGTCCGCTGGTTGTCGTGTCGGAGGTTGTATCCACGTCTGATACGGCAAAGCTCGCCGACATCGTTCTGCCAGCGACTGCTTGGGGTGAGAAATCCGGAACCGTGACGAATTCGGAAAGGCGCATTTCGCGCCAGCGCAGTTTTCTAAGGCCTCCAGGGGAGACCCGCCACGACTGGCAGGCGCTGTGTGAAGTCGGACGCCTGATGGGCTATGACGGGTTTGATTTCCAGGGGCCTGAGGAGATCTACGCGGAATATGCCGGGCTGTCCGGATTTGAGAACAATGGCAGCCGTGATTTCGACATTGGCGCCCATGCCAATTTGAGCAAGCAGGCCTATGACGAAATGCAGCCATTCCAATGGCCTCGGCCCAAAGGCGGAAAACGGGCCGGGACGGGCGACCAAAGCGACCATCGCTTCTTTGCCGATGGTCAATTTTACACGCCCGATAGCCGGGCCCGGTTCGTGCCAACACCCGTTGAGAGCCCCAGGAGCGCAGTATCGGCGGACTACCCCTTCATCATGAACACGGGCCGTGTGCGTGACCATTGGCACACGATGACGCGAACCGGAAAGACACCGCGCTTGTCGGCTCACATGGCCGAACCCTTCGTTGAGATTCACCCGAAGGACGCCCGCCTCGCTGGCCTTGACGAGGCTGGGCTCGTCAAGATCGCCAGCGCCCAGGGCGAAGCCGTCCTTCGAGTTCTTGAAACGGATCGCGTCAGGGAAGGGGAAGTCTTTGTCCCGATCCACTGGACCGACAGGTACAGTTCATGCGCGCGTGTCGATGCGCTGGTCGCACCGAATACCGATCCGGTTTCGGGACAACCGGAATTCAAATACACGCCGGTACGCATCCAACCGTTCGCGACTGACTGGTTCGGATTTGGTGTGTTTGCCGAGGAGCCGTCAGCCGACCAGCTTGCTGCCCTTGACTATTGGGCGCTGGCAAGAGCTCCCGGTGGTTGGCGACTTGAATTCGCTGGCTCGGGGAGCATGCGCCGCGCGGCCATGGGGCTGATCTCCCACACTGACGCGGTGTTACTGCAGACGGCACAATGCAGCATGGCAGGCGCTCTGTTCGATGACGAGCGCCTGCTGGCGATGGTGAAGCTTTCTGCCCGGGGCCCGGTCTTCGCAGACCGCTCTTGGCTAGCAGGCCAATTGAAGGCCTCGCACGGACCTGAGGCGCGATTTGAAATCCTGGCCGGGCGCCCGCCGTGCGGCGAGGCGACCGGGCGGATTGTCTGTTCCTGCATGGGGACAGGCATGAACGCGATACAGGCTGCCATCGCTGCCGGTGCTGCAAACGAACAGGATATAGGCAAAACTACTGGCGCCGGCACAAATTGCGGATCGTGCAAGCCCGAGCTCCGCACAATCCTGGAATCCATGCGAGCAGAGGCCATGCGCGTTGGCCAGGTTGCAGCTGAATGATGGAGATGCATATGCCCGGAAAACTTGTTCTGATTGGGTGTGGCCCCGGCGGAGTCGACCTGCTGACAATACGAGCTGCCCGCAAGATTGCGGAAGCCGATCTCGTTCTCTACGACCGGCTCGTCGATCCGGACGTCGTTGCGCTAGCGGGACGCGGCGCCGAATGCCGCTATGTCGGAAAAGGCTGTTCGGATGGCGGCGTTCAGCAGGCGGATATAAATGATTGCCTGCGAACGGCCCTGTCGGAAGGGCGCCTGGTTGCCCGGCTCAAGTCGGGGGATCCCATGGTGTTTGGACGCGCGGCAGAGGAAATTGCGGTTGCTGAAGCCATTGGCGCCGAGGTCGAAATCGTTCCTGGTGTAACGGCTGCGCTCGCCGCAGCGTCGGGCGCGCTGATTACCGTGACAGAGCGGGCAGAACTGCAAAGCTTCGTCATGACGACTGGACGTTCGGCTGATTCCGATGCGCAACCGGACTGGGCAAACGTCATGAAGCCCGGCGTGTGTGTCGCCTTTTATATGGGAGTTGCGCAAGCCTGGCGGATCCAGTCTGTCCTCATGGCCGCCGGTGTGCCCGGAAATGCGCCTGCTGACTGGATAGAAAAAGCTGGCCAGACAGATATGCGGACCATTCCCACTCGTCTGGACCGGCTTGCCCTGGATGCGAAGGCAAACAATGTGACGAATCCGGCCATCCTGCTTGTGCGTTATCCGCTGAGCCTGGCCGAGCATGGTAAGGCTTCGGTGCCAGTCCTGCAGCGCGCTCTCTAGCGAGCTGTTCTGACCAAGGTCAGCGCCTGGGCTTCATCCCTTTCGCCAAGGCGGCTGCCGCGATGGCGAATATCGAAACCTGCAGCATAATTCCTGATATCCGCGGGATCGAAAATGCGCCCGTCAAGGAACCTGTCTGGACCAAATGCGATGGGCGCGGACGCGTCCGTCATGAGCCAGGCGTGGGCGTGTGCGCCTTCGATTTTTTCATCTTCGTGAGGGCAGGCGATACCCATTGATTTGGCGACGCTCCGGTACGTGTCCGGCTGGAAGGCCGAGCGGGCAATGGCGTCAAAGTCGAGATCGGCAGGCGCTTCTCCCCAGCGGACCATCTGGGAGAGGATCCATTTTGCATGCGAATGCCAGGGAAAATTGGCCGCATAGCGATGAAATACATTGAAGTCGGGCATGTCCATCTGCAACTTGCCGGCTGTCTGGTGGTTTTCGCCGGACAATGAACCGACGATTTCCTCGAACGGGATGCCGACATAGTTTGACGATGAGATGATCTGCGCTGCGGCAACCCGATTGGCCGGTTGATCCAACCATTGGCACGCTTTCAGCACGGAACGCAGGAGCGCCTGATGCAAATCCGGATGTTGTTCTGCCCAATCGTGCCTGACGGCCAGCACCTTTTCCGGTCCATTGGACCAGATCTCGCCCGAGGTTATCAGGGTGCGACCGATCCCGGCGGAAACGGCGGCATTGTTCCAGGGCTCCCCAACACAGAATCCATCGATCTGTCCTTCCCAAAGCGCATTCACCATTTGAGCTGGCGGGACGACCACAAGGCGGACATCCTTGTCGGGGTCGATCCCTGCCGCGGCCAACCAATACCGCAATTCGTATGCGTGCATGGAATGAGTGTAGACATGGGCCAGCGCCAGGGGGGCTGCGGCTTGTGCGGCACGCAAGTTGATTACTGATTTCAGCGATGCCGCAGAGAGTGGACATCGCGTCATGGCCTCCGGGGCAATCTCGTTCATCTCATTGAACAAGGCGGTTGCAACCGTAATTGCGTTGCCGTTCAGGTTGAGCGTCATGGCGGTCGTGAATGCTCCCGGAAAGGGCCCCAGTCCCGCAGCCGATGCCACGACGATCGGCGAAAGCATGTGTGCAGCATCGATGACCCCGGCCCCGAGCGCGTCCCGCATAGCGGCCCAGGACGCGTAGCGTACCAATTCGACATCAAGACCGTTTACCTCGAAGAGGCCGTGCGCCTTGGCGATGGCAATTGGTGCGCAATCGGACAGTTGCGCAAACCCGAGTTTCAGGGAGGCTCTGGTCATAGCGCGTCTTTCCCGCCTGTATTGCCAATGATTCCAAAGATCGCAATGACACTTTCCGCAACATCCTTGAGCGGCTTGCCTTGCTGTTGTGACATGTCACGCATGGCCGAAAAGGCCTGATTCTCCGTCATTCCCTGTCGTTCCATAAGTAATCCCTTGGCCCGCTCGATGGCTTTGCGCGAGGCAAGGTCATCCTTTGTTTTCCGGAGTTCAGCCCGCATTTTGTCCATCTGCTTGAAGCGCGCGATGGCGGTGTCGATCAGGGGGCGCACCCGCTTCGGCGTCAGGCCGTCGATCACATAGGCGCTGACGCCGGCGTCAATGGCTTCCTGCATGCTAGAAATGCCTTCTTCCTCGACGAACATCACGATCGGCTTGGGATTCGACTGGGCCACCTGGCGCAAGCTTTCGATCGTATCCCGGTCGGGTGACTGGCAATCCATGATAATTACATCGGGGCCGATTTCCGCGATCAGGTCGAGCAGGATTCGGCCATGCACCTGCGTCGCAGTGTGAACCACTGCATCGCTGGCCAATCCCTCTTCCACCTGGCGCGCACGTGCGGCGTCATTGTCGACAATGAGTACGCGCAGCGGCGCTGCTTTATCAGAAGGCATATCCGATTTCGAACCAGATTTTCCGCGTGTCGGAAGCGAATTCATCGGCATTGTAATCCGCGTATTTGACACTCAGGTTCACTTCTCGCCATTTTGCAGTCGCCAGCAGGTCGATTTCATCTCCGTGGTGGCCACCGCCAGATTCCGCAGAAAAATCATGGTAGACCGCGAGAAGCTTCACACCAGACAGTGCGCCCACGTCGCCTGCTGAAAAGCCTGCCAGCGCATAAACATCTTCCACTCCTGTTGTCGGCGTGCTCAAAAACTTGTCAGCCCAGCCCTGAAACTTGTGCAGGGTGGCCAGCGGGGTCTGGAATCCACGTTGGTCATCACCGCCCAGTATTTCGAATCCGAGCCCATAATTGAATTTGCCAGAGGTGAATTTGGCTTCTGCCGAATAGTATTCGGCGGAATATTCAATGTTGCTTGAGCCGTAATCTTGCTGCCTGGCAATACTTGCTGCGTAGTCGATCGTGCCGCCGGCTATCTCTTTTTTCCCTGCGAGCCGGGCGCCAATGGTCTGTGACGCATTCGACCCGCCATTTTCATCCACGTCGATCATGTAGGCAAATGCTGTCACTTTGCCGATCGGTGTTGGGTGACTGGCATTGAGCAGATAGGAATCGCCATGCCAGCGGCCTGCGGGAGAGCCGTCTCCGAAAATCCGGTTGACCTGATTGAGATACGTTGCGTCGAGCGTTAGCTGGCCAAAAGACGTGTTCTGAAAGCGAATGGCATCGAATGTCTGCTCGTTCTGGCGAAAGCCGACATTTCCGACGAACCGGGAATCGTCGAGCACGATTCGTTGACGGCCGAGGGTCGTTTTCGTTCCCGGCAGGGACGTATTGGTGATCTGGAAACGGTTAAGTTCGGTGCCACGCGGGTCCGGCACAACGGGGAAGCCGGCCTTGCCGTTGATGGTGGAATTGTAGTCGTCGATCAGGGCATCGACATGCTCGAATTCAATCAAGACCGATGTGTCGAAAGCCGTGCCGGTTTCAAGGCCTGCGCGCAAGCGATGGGTGAGGGCCTCAGCAGAGTCCGAGAAGCCGTCCTGATCGACATTCTCGTAGCGAAGGCGCAGGTCGAACAGCGGCTTGGAGTCCTTGAGCGCTGTCTCAATCTGACTTTGGCTGGCCGCCTCATCGGCCTCGGCACTGCTGCTGAAAATCGCAGCCGCAAGAAATAGGCTGGCGCCTATTGGTCGAAGATGAATGTTGTTCATGAGATTTGCCTTCGTGGGAGGCAGTGCGGAACAAGCCAGAGCTTGCCGCAATGCAGGATGAAACTCATCACGCTTGCACGTGTTGCTTGATGGTCAGCTTCATCATCGAAGGCATGCACCCTGCGCCGGGCACGGTCCCAGTTGGAACAGGGACTGGCTTAGTGTTCTCCCGGTATCGTCGAACATGCAAACGGACCAAAACGGCTGGCGAGTGAATTCGATCGTTTCAGCATCTTTTGGGCGACCGGGTCGCTGCTTGCATTAATTTCGGGCATCTGGCACTCGCTGGCCGTGGCCGTTCCAGCGCCAATTCAAGACTGCCGCAGCGACGCGACTGGCGAAGGCATCAGCTTTCTGCTTCAGTCAGTCCAGACAAGGCGCTGGCTCAGCATCAGGCGACTGGCCCACAAATGCCATGACAAGGCAGCATACGAGAATGAGGAAACAGCCATGACACAAGCCCGAACAATGACGCCCGAACAGGTCTCCGCCTATATCGCCGAAGCCGGCCGCAAGGCTTGGGAAGTGCCGGACGTCCCGGCCAGCACAAAGCGGCGCACGATCAAGACGGTCGGCATTATCGGCGCCGGCACGATGGGCGGCGGCATTTCGATGAATTTTGCTACGGCTGGGTTCGAGGTCCGCATCCTCGAGACCAAGCAGGAAGCGCTCGACCGGGGACTCGGAGTCGTCCGGGGCAACTACCAGCGTAGCGCCGACAAGGGACGCTTTCCGCAGGACGAGGTCGAGACTCGCATGGCCCGGCTCCAGGGCACGCTCGACATGGAGAGCCTCGCCGATTGCGACTTGATCATTGAGGCGGTGTTCGAGGACATGGATATCAAGAAAAAGATATTCACCGATCTCGATCGCATCATGAAGCCCGGCGCCATTCTCGCGACCAACACATCCGCGTTGAACATCGACGAGATCGCCAGCGTGACCTCGCGCCCCGGCGACGTCATTGGCCTGCATTTCTTCTCGCCAGCCAATGTGATGAAACTTCTGGAGATCGTGCGGGCTGCGAAGACATCCAACGATGTCATTGCGACCTGCATGGACCTTGCACGGACGATCAACAAGATCGCGGTCCTGGTCGGCGTGTGCCCGGGCTTCGTCGGCAACCGCATCCTGTTTGCGCGTCAGGCGCAGGCGCAGAAACTTGTCTATGCCGGGGCCATGCCCTGGGACGTCGATGCCGCGCTGAACGCTTTCGGCTTCCGCATGGGCCCCTACCAGATGTCGGATCTCGCCGGGCTAGACATTGGCTGGAAGAAAGGCGCCAAGACGGCCAATCCCATCCGCGATGCCCTGTGCGAACTTGATCGTCGCGGCCAGAAAACAGGTGCCGGCTATTACGACTATGACGAGAGCCGCAAGCCGATCCCGTCAGACGTCACCGCTGGCATCATCCGCAAGATCACGGGCGTCAGTGAAGGCAGCGCGCCTTCGCAGGACGAGATCATCGCCACCTGTATCCATCCAATGATCAATGAAGGCCTCAAGATACTGGAAGAGAAGATGGCCCAGCGCGCCTCCGACATCGATATCGTCTGGCTGAACGGCTATGGCTGGCCGGCCGACAAGGGCGGTCCGATGCTGTATGGCGACATGGTCGGCGCCGACAAGGTGCTCGCCACGATGGAACGGCTTGGCGCCGAAGACGACCGGTTCAAGCCGGCAGCAACGCTGAAACGGCTCGCGCGCGATGGTGCTCGGTTCACAGACGTGAAACCGGGCGAAACCGTCGCCTGAAGGAAGTCGTAGCCAGAAGGCTTATTCAGCGGCTGGCAGGATGCGATCACGATCCTCGTGTTTTTGGTCACCGGAAAGGAGGTGCACCGCATCAGCCGGTTTACGACCGACAATGCGGTCGCGCATCCGGCGCATCCACCGTCCGACGCGATACGGGACCAGCAGCCAGACTGGCGTGACCAGCAGGATCATGATGGTCGAAAAGGCGAGGCCGAACACGACGGCCGTTGCCAGCTGGACCCACCATTCCGACGATGCGCTGCCGACATTGATTGCGCCCTGGGCAAAGCTCACGTTCAGCTGGAAGACCATTGGCAGCAGGCCGCAGATCGTCGTGCCGGTCGTCAGCAGGATCGGACGGATACGCTGGGCCGCCGTGGCGATCGCCGCATATTCCGGCGAGCGTCCGTCGCTGCGCAGGCGATTATAGGTGTCGATCAGGACGATATTGTTATTGACCACGATCCCGGCGAGCGCGACGACCCCGGTCCCGATCATCAGGATGGAGACGTAGGGCAGCACCAGCTGGATGCCGACAAGTACGCCGGCTGTCGAAATGATCACGGCCGTAAGCGTCAGGATGACCTGCCAGAAATTATTGAATTCCCACAGCAGGATGACTGCCATCATGAATAGCGCGGACAAGGCGGCGCCCATGAAGAACGCGCCGGCATCAGCAGTGTCCTCGTCGGCCCCCTCGAACCGGATTTCCACGCTGGCAGGAATGCCCTGTTGCGTAATCCAGTCCTTCAATTCAGTGACGATGGCAGCGCCAGCGCCTTGTTCGATTGCATTTGCGCGCACATCGATTACGCGCTTGCCGTCGCGGCGTTCGATCTGGCTGACCCTTGGCGCAGGAACGCGGTTGACGAACAGCGACAGCGGCACGTTGCCGGCGGGGGTAGCTATTCGGAGCTGGTCGATTGCCGAAGCGCTGCGGTCACCCTGCGGGAAGCGCACGCGGATGTCGACTTCGTCAGGCGCATCGTCTGGGCGATAGCGCCCAACGAGGATGCCGTTCGTGATCAGCTGGACTGCAGCGCCGACCTGCGAAATGTCGACACCGAACTTGCCGGCCTCCGAACGGTCGACTTCGAGCTGGTACTCGATGCCAGGCAGAGGCCGCGTATCGTCGATTTCATGCAACTCGCTCATGCTTTCGAGCTTCGTGCGGAGAAGAACTGCGGCTGCATCCAAAGCAGCGCTATCCTCCGACAAGAGAGCGATCTGAACGTCCTTGCCGGCAGGCGGACCGTTTTCGCGGGCCTGTATCTGGTACCTGAGGCCGGGAACGGCATCGAGCAGGTCGCGGACATGGGCGAGCGTCTTGCGCCCGTCATGCACGCCGTCATCGGTCGCAAGATCGAGCAGGATCTGGCCAATCGTGTCCACCGGTGGCGATGCTCCGCCGAAGCTGAAGCTGCCTTCGCCACCAACGCCTGTCCGGGTCGAAATGTCTTCGATTCCATCGACGTGGCTGATCGCGGATTCGGCGCGGCGGACGAGCACGGCTTCTTCAGCCGCCGACAAGCTGCCCTGAGCCTGGATGAAAACGTAGGCCTGCTCAGGTTCTATATCGAGGAAGAATTCGGATTTGTGCGGAGTTGAACCGAACCACATGAAAATGAGAATCACCGAGCCAAATGCAGCGAACGTCACCATCAGAGGCCGCGCGATCAGGCCCTTGATGAGCTTGACATAGCCGCCGAGCCAGCCTTTGGCCTGCCCGGGGTCGGCATCGGCTGCGAGAGCCGCGAGGTCTTCATTCGTACCACTCGGGCGGGCGCCGATCACGGAGCCAAGTACGGGCAGGAAGATCAGCGCCATGACGAGCGATGCCGTCAGCACGAAGATCAGCGTGATTGGCAAATAGGCCATGAACTTGCCTGGCATCGAGTTCCAGAACAGGAACGGCACGAAGGCAGCGAGTGTGGTCGCGTTGGACGCGACGACGGGCCAGAACATGCGCTTGCCGGCGAGGGAGTAGGCTTCCTTGCGGTTCAGGCCTTCAGCCATCTTGCGGTCGGCATATTCGGTGACCACGATTGCGCCGTCGACGAGGATACCCACAGCGATCACCATGCCGAACATGACCATCATGTTGATCGTGTAGCCAAAGGCGCCAAGGATCAGAAAGGCCATCACGAACGAGGCCGGAATGGAAATGCCCACGAGCAGGGCGGACCGCCAGCCGAGTGCGGCGACGCAGATGATCATCACCAGCAACACGGCCGTGACGATCGAGCTCTGCAGCTGTCCGAGCTGTTCGCCGATCAGTTCAGAGGCATCGGAGGTGATCTGTGCCTTCACGGTCGTCGGCCAGCTGCTCTCCGATTCGTCGATGGTCGCCCGCACGAAATTGGCGGTCTCGAGAATGTTGGCTCCCGTGCGTTTGACCACTTCGATCAGCAGGGCCGGCTGGCCATTGAAGGTCGCGTAACCGGTTGCGTCCTTGTAGGTGCGGCGCACGTCGGCGACGTCCGAAAGGGTTACGACCGAGTTCTCGGTGCGCCTGATGGGCAGGCTCAGTGCGTCGTTTGCCGTCCGGATCAGGCCAGAGACCTTCACGGCAAAACTGCCTTCGCCGGTATCAATCTGGCCGGCCGGCACGAGCTGGTTGTTTGCGGAAACAACCTGGTAAATCTCCTGGTAGGAGATGTTGTAGGTTTCGAGTTTGACCGGATCGACGATGATTTCCAGGACGTCGTCGCGTCGGCCGACGATGCGGGCTTCCAGGATTCCGGCGTTTCGCTCCAGGCGGTCCTGGAGGTCTTCAGCAATCTCGTTCAGGCCCCGCTCGGGAGCGTCGCCATACAGGTTCACGACCATGACGGGGAATTGAGCTGCGTTCAGTTCTGTTATGATCGGCTCGCGGGCATCATCGGGGAAATAGCGCTTGGCCATGTCCACCTTGTCCTTCACGTCGAGGATGGCCTGGTCGATATCGGCCGTCAGCTCGAATTCCAGCATGAGCTGGCCAGCGCCTTCGGCGCCATAGCCGCTGAATGTTTTGAGGCCTTCCAGCGACTGGATTTCCTGCTCGATCGGCTTGACCAGGAGGCGTTCGGCATCTTCAGGCGTCACGCCAGCGAGCGGCACTGTGATACCGACAAAGGGAATTTGGATGTCGGGGTCGGCTTCCTTGGGCAGGCCGATATAGGTGGCCGTGCCCGCGATGATGGCACACACGAGAATGGCGAGCACCATGCGTGCCCGCCCGATGGCGCCGTCGATCAAACTGTTCATCGTGCAGCTCCACTCGCGGGTACCGGCGTGACCTTGACCCCTTCGCTGAGATAATCCTGCCCCATTGAGATGACGCGGGCCGTGTCTGGCAGGCCGGTCACCCAGGCGCCACCGACACCCTCATCAATCACCTTGATCGGGGCGAATTGCACAGTGTCGTCCGCTTCGAGATAGCGCACGCCAAGTTCGCCCGAATCCGACAGCGTCAGCAGGGCAGGCGAGATCAGCGTGGCTGGCACCGTGGCCACGGGGAGGATCAGTGAAGCTGAAACACCTGCCGGGACGATAGCATCGCCGGTTTCCAGTACAGCTTCGACCAGAAACGTGCGTGTCTGTTCGCTGGCAGTGCGCGATATGTATCGAATACTAGCCGGAAAGGATTCGCCGCTGGCCAAACGGGCCGTGGCGTTCAAGCCGAGTTTCAGGCGACCGGCATATTCATCTGACACTTCGGCCGCCACGATGACCGGTGTCATGTCGACCAGCACGCCACAGGCCCCGCCGGGGGCCAGGAAGTCACCGGCTTCGGCAAGCCGTGTTTCGAACACGCCGTCGAACGGCGCGCGGATCTGGGTTTTCGACAATTCGACCTTCGCGGAATTCACAGCGGCTTCGGTCGCATCAAGCGTGGCCTTTGCGGAGGCTTCGCGATTGGCAGGTGTCAGGCCCTTGGCTGCGAGCGAACGGGCGGCTTCGTAATCGACCTTGGCGGAATCCCGCTGGGCTTCGGCCTCTTTTACGCGGGCGCTGCGGGCCTCCACGTCAAGGCCGCACAGCAAGGCGCCCTTGCGAACGAAGCTGCCTTCCTGGGCGGGTGTTGCCACGACTGTGCCTGTCGTTCCTGCTTTGACGGTTACTACCTTGTCAGGCGCTGTCCGTCCCTTGGCTTCAAGCACGACCGAGTGCATTGCACTGGAGACCTGCTCGACAATCGCTTCCGGAATTTTGGACTCCGTTTCGACCACGGCGGCTTCGCTCTGCGAGCTGATACTGCCGCGCACGGCGCTTCGAATGCCGAAATAAGCAACAATTACAATGAGAAGCCCGAGGGCGATGGCGACAGAACGGTTCACGGAGTACGTCTTTCAAGGGATTGGCTTAAGCAAATATAGGTTCGTACGTCGCTCAGGTAAGCGCCGCGTCTATCTTTAACTACGCCAACACCATTGAATTATGACGAAAGCACTGCGTCGTTTTCGCGGCAGGTCGAAAGTTATGGTTAACAAATGCCCTTAGGGAAGGGAGGGCTGTCAGATCCAGCGGCGCCAGCGGAACACCGCCAGCATGATGCCTGTGGCCGCTACGAGTGACATGATCAGGACGCCAAACGCCAATGGATTGCCGGATCCCGGAATGCCGCCAACATTCACCCCGAACAGGCCTGTCACGAAGCTGATCGGCAGGAAGACCGCCGAAAGGATCGACAGAACGAACAGGCGCTGATTCATCAACTCGGAGCGTTCCTCCATGATCTGTTCCTGCAGGACGACCGAGCGTTCGCGAATGGAATCGAGATCTTCTGCAAGCCGGGTGACCCTGTCGACAGATTCCCGAAGGTAGAGAATATCTGTCTCGGAGAAAAACCCAACTGAGCTGCCCTCGCGAACAAGCTGCGACATGGCCTCGCGCTGAGGTACGATATAGCGCCTTAGGGCCAGAACCTTTCGACGAAAGTCGGCAAGTTCAGCACGACCGACACGGATACTCGGGTCGAGGATGTCCTGTTCAAAGCCATCCGCCTGCTCGTCGAAAGCGGCGATTTCCGGCTCCATCCGGTTGGTCAAGGCGTTGGCCAGCGCTGCCACGAGACCGCCTGTTGAGTGAGGCGCCTCGCCGGCCTTGATCATGGCCTCGACGTCGCGCGTCGCCTGGATCGGCCTTGACCGGAGCGTCACAAGCAACGTGTCGCTCGCCCACATACGCAGGGACAGCATATCCTCCAGCGCTTCGCCGGCGTTCAGGTTGACGCCACGCAGGTTGACCAGGAACCCATGTCCGTGCCGCGTGGACCGTGGCCGCGTATCCTCCTGCAACAGGGATTGCGCGGCCACCTTGTCGAGGCCGCTCTTTCGGTACAGCCACCCCTGCGCCTGACGCGACAGGCGATTGAGGTGCAGCCATACGCGTGGATAGGTCGCCAGCTTGTCAGACAGCACGTCTTCCCATGTCAGCGGCGTTGCCGTGCCATCGGCCGCGAAGCCGAAGCCGAACACGAACGGCTCGATGCCGGGAGTATCGTCCGGTTTGCCATTGGCTGCAGGTGCTGGCTGGTCAGTCATCTAGCTGGCTACCACGCCCGGCAGTCTCGCGGCCCATGGACGCGCCGCTTCCAGTTCCAGTGCCAGTTCGAAGAGGAGCTGGTCATCGCCCCGCTTGGCTGAGAACATAGATCCGATGGGCAGACCCGAAGGCGACCATGACAATGGCACGCTCATCGACGCGGCCCCGGCCACGTTCATCGGGGCGGTAAACGCCGCGAACGTGACAACACGGTCGTAAAGCGTGTCATAGGCCACTGTCGGAGCCTGCTCGCCCAGTTTCACGGCCGGGCTGCCGGTCACTGGCGACAGCAGAACGTCAATGCCCTGGTCTGTGAAGCCGGAATCGTAGGCGGCCTCGAACCCCTTCAGCCAGGCGACGGTCGCGTCCATCTCGTCCTTGCGGGTCATAAACATATTGGTCAGGCCCAGTGTCCACGGTTCCACGATTTCCGGCCCGACCGGCTTGCCGGAATAGGCGCTCGCCTGCTGGGCAAAATCAGCTGCGCCCGCAGCCCAATAAAGCAGGAACTTGTCCAGGAATTCCGGCCCGGAGAAGGATGGCGTATAGGCGACAATTTCGTGCCCAAGCCCGGCGCAGATATTTGCCACCTCTTCCAGGGCGGCTTTCGTTTCCGGCGCCACTTGCGTACCGGCATAGGCGTCGGTCGTGAAACCGATCTTCAGGCGGCGTTTCAGCGGCTGGAGGTTCGCGGCGAGTGGCGCAAACGTGCCGTCATTCTTCTGCGTGTCGCGAAACAGGTTCACAGAGTCGCGCACCGAGATCGTTACGGCGTGCTGGACGGAAATATCCACCGGCGGGGGATTCGGGCCTTCCTGCGCCGGCAGCTGGCCGCGCGACGGCTTCAGGCCGAACACACCGCAAGTGCTGGCCGGAATCCGGATCGAGCCGCCGCCATCGCTGGCATGGGCAAAAGGCACGACGCGGGCCGCAACCAGCGCAGCCGATCCGCCGGAGGAGCCGCCGACAATGCGCGTCGTGTCCCATGGATTGCGCGTATCGCCGGTCACCAGTGGTTCGGTAGAGGCCATCAGCCCCATTTCCGGTGAGGTGGACTTGCCGAGTACGACCAGGCCTTCGGCGCGCCATCTGGCCGACAGGGGGTCGTCCTTGCCGGGCATGTAGCCCTTGAAGGCACGGCTGCCATAATAGGTCGGCGCGCCATTCCAGTTGTGCAGGTCCTTGATGAAGGTCGGCACGCCCTGGAACGGGCCAGCTGGCGTGTGGCCGGCATCGGTGCGCGCGGTGTCATAGATTTCCGAAGCAATGGCGTTGATCTGGCCGTTCACTGCCTGTGCCCGCGCAATTGCGGCGTTGACCTGCTCGATCGACGTGGTTTCGCCTGAGGCAATTGCGGCGGCCATCGCCGTGCCATCCATGCGATCCTTAGCTGGGGGCGCGGGAACAGCGCCAGCTTCTGTTGGTGCAACGGCTACGGCGGGCTTCTGTCCGCAGGCTGCAAGCGCAGCCAGCGCGGAGCCGCCCAGCAGTGTTTCGCGTCGAGTGATCCGGGTCATTTTGTGTCCTCCCAAGTCTTTTGCTTGCTGGACCTACCGTGTATCGGTCCGCCATCAAGCGCAAGAGGACGAAACGATGAGCGCCGACGCGCCGTCCAGCCCGCAGGCCGAAGTAGATGTAACGCCTGATCTGGTGCGGGTTCTGCTACGCGAACAGCATCCGGATATCGCCGACAAGCCGATCAGCCTGCTGGATGCGGGCTGGGACAATGTCATGGTCCGGATTGGCGATAGCCTGTTGGCGCGGTTGCCGCGCCGGGCCATCGCTGAAGACCTGCTAAGGCGTGAGCAGGAATGGTTGCCCAAACTGGCACCGTCCCTGCCACTGCCCATTCCGGCCCCGCTCCGCACGGGCGTTCCCGGCGCGGGCTATCCTTTCGTGTGGAGCATCCTGACATGGATAGAGGGCGAAGCCGCGGACCTCGCTCCGCCCGACCCGTCTGAAGCACCGGTACTCGCCCGCTTCCTCCGCGCTGTCCACAAGCCGGCACCAGCCGATGCGCCGAAGAATCCCGTGCGCGATTGTCCGCTCTCCGGCAAGCAGGCGGACACCGAGCGCCGCATGGCGATCCTCAAGCGCGAGACAGATGCCATCACCCCAGCCATCGAACGGATTTGGGCAGAAGCGCTGATTGCGCCAATCGACCTGCCACGCACATGGATTGCGGGCGACGTCCATGCCCGCAATGTGCTGGTCCACGAGGGAAAGCTGGCCGCCTTCATCGACTGGGGCGACATGTGTGCCGGGGACGCCGCCACGGACCTGGCGTCGATCTGGTCGCTATTCGCGGAGTCCCGAGCGCGCGCCGAGGCCGTCGCGGCCTATCGCATGTCAGGCGCAACCTGTTCGCGCGCCATGGGCTGGGCGGTGTTCTATGGGGTGATCCTGCTCGAAACAGGGCGGCGGGACACGCCGCGCCATGCTGCCATGGGCGAGGCCATCCTTCGACGCTTGTCTGAAGATGTTGCGCTGTCCGGCCGTCCTATTTGATCACGCCGCAAGCCACGCGTCCGCCCGCGCCGCCAATCGGTTGGGAGAGATGGTCGTCCTCGCCTTCATGGATCAGGATCGCCGAACCGTCGGCGTCGGTCAGGTCGGACAACTCGGCCAGCGTCGTGAATGCTTCATAGCCTGCCGCACCATCTGCGCCGGCCCAGATGTTGGGAATGTCGCCGCCCTCGGGGCCATTCGGATTGAGCAGGCCGTGTCCACCCATGACCATGCCGACATGGCCGCCTGACGCCTTGAACGTGCCGACATCGGAACAGTCGCCCACCATATGCAGGTGCAGGCCGTGCCAACCCGGCGTCAGGCCGCCGGGCGCTATTTCCACGCGGAGCAGGATGCCATTCGGACCACCGAGCAGATTGGCCGTGCCGATCTCCGTGCCTTCGCTGCCGATGATCGAAGCCGTTGAACGCATCATCGACGGGTAGACACCGTCCGCCGGACCCGGCAATTCCGCTTCCGTGGGCAGCGGGCCGTCAGGCAGTTCCTGCGGCTGGGCCGCTTCCTGGCCGCAGGCGGCCAGCGAGAGGGCAAAAAGTGCGATGGCGAACCGGTCGAGCATGACGTGTCTCCTGTCGATCTTGGAACCATTATAGGGCACAACGCAGGAAATGCAGGGAGAGTTTCACTAAATGAAAGACCGGGCGGATAAACTCCTCGTGTCCCTCGGGCATTTTGACAGCCGGGCAGGCGCCCGTGCTGCCATCGAGGCAGGTCGGGTCACAGCTAATGGTGTTACCGTCGCAAAACCATCGCAGATGCTTTCGGCCGATGACGCAATCACGGCCGAGGCCGCCCATCCTTATGTCTCTCGGGGGGGATTGAAACTCGCGCATGCGCTGGAAGCGTTCGGTGTTGATCCTGCAGGCCGACATTGCCTCGACATTGGCGCCTCGACCGGGGGCTTTACCGATGTTCTGCTGCGCGCCGGCGCTGCTCATGTGACCGCCGTCGATGTTGGCCGCGAGCAGTTTCACGCCTCCTTGCAGGGCAACCCTTGCGTCACCTCCCTGGAGGCCCAGGACGCGCGAACCCTCACGCCCGACATGTTGCCCGAGCCGCCGAGCCTCCTCGTTTGCGATGCCAGCTTCATCGGCCTCGAGAAACTGCTGGATGTTCCGCTCGGTCTCGCCGCGCCCGGGGCGGACTTTGTCGGCCTGTTCAAGCCGCAATTCCAGGTTGGCCGCGCCCATGTCGGCAAGGGTGGGCTGGTTATGGACAATGAGGCCACCGAACGGGCTGTCGAAGCGTTTGCCCTTTGGATGAAAGAAAGAGGCTGGCCCATCCATGCCTGGACGGCCAGCCCGATTTCAGGGGGCGATGGCAATACCGAACGCCTGTTTCACGCTGTCAGGGCTCAGTAGCCGTAGAGTTCCTGGTCCTGAGCGCGGTCGTTGACGACACGCCATGTCTCGGTGGGGTTGTCGCGGCAGGCCATCACGTGTCCGCCGTTCTGGTAGATCATTCGGCATTCCTGATAACCGTAGTCCCCATTGTCTGGATAGGTTTGTTCGGGATATCCGGTATCGGGATAGCCTTGGTTACCATAGCCGGATGCCGGGTAGGAGGAAGGATAGGTTCGCGCAGGCGGCGGTGAGTAGGGATAGCTCGGCTGCTGCATCACTTCCGGACCGCCATACAGCCCGTCGGTCGTGCGCGGGATGGAACCGCCCTGATTATAACTGCCTTGGTACCTGTTCGCAGGCTGGTACGGCGTCGGGCCGGTAGATCGGCAATTGGCGCTGGAATTTCCGGCAATCTCGCTGCCGGCAATGCCACCGACCACGGCGCCGATCAGGGCACCCACCACGACCTGATCGCTGTTGTCGCTGCTGCGGGAATGGCCACGATTATAGTTTCGCCCGTAGCCGCGATCATAACCTCGGTCATATCCGCGATGGTACCCCCGATGGCTGCGACGACCGCGATAATGGTCGTCATTGTCGTCGATATTGTTGCCGATGGCGCCGCCAATAAGTCCGCCGATCAGGGCGCCTGCCACGCCGCCTGCAAGCTTGTCGTCGCTGCGCTGGCGCTCGCACGCGGTATTCTGCTGCGCGTAGCCATATCCTGCCTGCGCAGCGGCTGTTTCGGGAATCGCCAGCGCCAAAAGGGCTGCGGCTCCGGCGAGAAGCGACAGTTTCATCATCGCGAATCTCCTTTTTGGCAGGCACCATGCCGCCAGACTGACGCCTACCATTGCGCTGTGAACCTGAACCGGGCCTGAAGACTGGACGGGCTTCCTGCAGCGCCTCATATTGCCCGCATGGGACTGTTCAGTATTGCCTCGAAATCCGCTGCGCGCGCCCGCTACGCTGCAGAACAGGGCCTGCGCTCGGCCTGGTATGGTGCGCAGATGTCAGCCGCCCGGCGCAGCGCCGGCGGGTTCAACCGACCCGGCGAGCCAGCCTTCGAGCCCATACGGGGCACGCCCGACATGGCGGCCCTGCGCAAGGCCTATGTGGACCTCTTCATCCAGGACCGGCTGAACGTGGAAGCGGGCCTGTATCCTGCGCCGCATGATGTGCGTGTGCGCGACCTGCCCAATGCCCTGAAATCGGCCCGGGCCTTCCGCGCCGATGTCGCCGAAGTGGACCGGCGCCGCCAGGCCCGCGACGGCACGGAAATCCAGCAAACGCTGCCTGAAAACTCCAACCGATATCCGGACTATTACCGCCAGAACTTTCACTACCAGTCGGGCGGCTGGTTCACCGATGAAAGCGCCGAACTCTACGACACGCAGGTCGAGGCGCTGTTCACCGGCACGGCGGATGCAATGCGCCGGGCGGCGCTTGCCGAAATTTCCCGCGAGCTGAAAGGCCGCGACCAGCGCGGTATCAGCCTGCTCGACCTTGCCTGCGGCAATGGCCGGTTCCTGTCGCGTGTGATGAGCATCTATCCGCGGCTTCAGGCGAGCGGGCTGGACCTTTCGCCCAGCTATACCGACGCCGCACGCAAGCGCCTGGAGCGTTGGCCGCAGGTGAGCGTGTTGCACGAGGCGGCCGAGGCCATGCCGATCGCAGAGGCGAGCCTCGACATCGTCGTGTCGATCTTCCTGTTCCATGAATTGCCGCCGGAGGTGCGTGAGCAGGTGCTGGCCGAAGTGGCGCGTGTCCTGAAACCGGGCGGACTGTTCATCCTCGCCGACAGCACCCAATTCGGAGACTATCCGGACATGGACGGCCTGCTGGAATATTTCCCGCATGGCTTCCACGAACCCTACTACGAAACGTTTCTTTCCTGGGACATTGCGGCATCGTGCGGCGTCGCAGGTCTGATGGCCGAACGTGAAGTGCTGGCCTTCCTCACCAAGGTCACGACCTGGCGCAAGCCGGCCTAGCGCCCGGTCTGGCCCCGGTGACGCAGTTTTGCGTCGGCCAGAACACACGCCATCATTGCTTCGGCGACCGGCACGGCGCGAATGCCGACACATGGGTCGTGGCGTCCGACCGTGCGCACGTCAACCTCCTCGCCGTCGCGGGTGACGGATTTGACCTCGTTGAGGATGGACGAGGTCGGCTTGATCGCGATGCGGACGACCACATCCTGTCCGGTGGAAATGCCACCTGCGACGCCGCCATTATTATTGGCCAGAAAGCGGACGCCGTCATTGCCGGCGCGCATCTCGTCGGCATTCTGTTCGCCGCTGAAGGAAGCTGCCGCAAAGCCCGCGCCAATCTCGACGCCCTTGACGGCATTGATACTCATCATCGCGCCAGCCAACTCCGCATCGAGCTTGCCATAGATGGGCGCGCCCCAGCCTGCGGGCACACCGCTGGCATGGACCTCGACGATGGCGCCCGCCGAGCTGCCGGCCTTGCGGGTTGCATCGAGGAAGGTTTCCCATTGCGTGGCCATATCGGCATCCGGGCACCAGAAGGGGTTCTGGCCAGTCTGGTCCCAGTTCCATTTTGTGCGATCAATGGCGTGCGGTCCGATCTGCACGACAGCGCCGCGAAGGGTAATGCCATCGCCAATTGCGCATCGCGCGACGGCGCCGGCGGCCACGCGGGCCGCTGTCTCCCGGGCGCTTGACCGCCCGCCGCCGCGATAGTCGCGCACGCCATATTTCGCGTCATAGGAGAAATCGGCATGGCCGGGGCGATAGCGGTCGCGGATTTCGCCATAGTCCTTCGACCTCTGGTCGGTATTCTCGATCATCAGGGATATCGGCGTGCCCGTCGTAACAGGCCCGCCCGTGCGGTCGTCCTCGAAAACACCGGACAGGATTTTCACGGCGTCCGGTTCCTGGCGCTGGGTGACGAAGCGCGACGTGCCGGGGCGGCGCTTGTCCAGGAAGCCCTGGATCCATTCCGGCGTCAGCGCCAGACCCGGGGGGCAGCCATCGACGACGCAGCCAAGGGCCGGCCCGTGGCTTTCCCCCCAGGTCGTGACACGGAACAAATGACCGAATGTGTTGTGTGACATGTTGTGCCGCACCCCTCGTTAAAGCTCGCTGCCTCCTATATGAAAACACGAAGCCTAACAAACCCGCAAAAAGGGCCAGCTATCGTGTCTCCTGTCATTCCCCCGTCACCCAGCGCTGAAGAGTATACAACCGGGCGCGATCGGCCGCTGATCCCGGTCACCGATGATCCCATCGCTTTTTTCACGGAATGGATGGCCGAAGCGCGCGCGAATGAGCTGAATGATTCCAACGCGATGTCTCTGGCCACAGTCGACTCTGACGGCATGCCGGATGTCCGGATTGTCCTTTTGAAGGAGATATCCGCGGCCGGGTTTTCCTTCTTCACGAACCTTGAAAGCCAGAAGGGCCGGCAATTGGCGGAAAATCCCCGCGCCGCGCTGTGCCTGCACTGGAAGAGCCTGCGCCGTCAGGTGCGCATTCGCGGCAATATCTCCCGCGTGTCGGATGGAGAAGCCGATACCTATTTTGCCTCGCGCGCGGCGCAGAGTCGGATCAGCGCCATCGCGTCAGACCAGTCGCGTCCGCTGCTCGACCGTTCAGTCTTCGAGCAGCGCATCGCGGAAGTATCCGAGATTTACGGCGACGACCCGGATATCCCGCGTCCGGAATTCTGGGGCGGGTTCCGGCTCGTGCCGACCGAGATCGAGTTCTGGCAGGACCAGGCCTTCCGCATGCACGACCGGCTTCGTTACACGCGCAAGGCCAAGGGCTGGACGACGACGCGCCTGTATCCCTGAACTCAAACGATCCCGTTCGCGACGGACAGCACGCGCATGTGCGGGTGACCGTCGCTGGTCTTCGCCCACGAGCTGCCATCTGCCGAGATCGTCGCCGTGACGCGCTGGCGGAAGGCCGAGAAGGATTCGAACTCGACCACGTCGACCGGCTCGTCAAAGTGCAGCGTGACTTCGAAGGCCGAGCCGCCGCCAATGTCGCGCACGGCCAGGACCACGCCTTCGAACGGCTTCTTGAGATAGAGGCCGCTGACACGGTCGCCGACCTGGACGGGCACTTCGGGCAGGTTGGAGAGGCGCGCCGAGGCGGTGTTCCAGTCGCGATAGCCGAGTTCGGCGGCGACGCGTTCGAGCGCGGCAGAATGCGAGAGGGGCGTGCCAGCCAGCGTGGCGGCTGCACGGAGATCGCGCGCACGGGCTTTCGCCTGTTCGCGCGTATTGATGGAGGGTGACATGAGAAAGATCCTTTACCGTCATCCAGACGCGGTCACGTCAACGCGGGGGCTCGCCTTGCCGCAGGACCGCTGGAAGAGGTTCAGCATCCTGTAAGTCCAGCCGCCAAAGGGCGCCTGTGAGATCTTCACCTTCGGGATTGTGTCCCGGCGAGCGGCTGGTGTCTCAAACCGGGGCCGCCAATACGCCGGGATTGGCGCTGCGTCAACGCCCGCACTTTTCCCGGGCGAGATCGTCGGAGGTGAGCGCGGCGGCGACGCGGTAGGGCTCGTCTGTTGCGAGAAGGACGAGCCCGTCATCGACGAAGTCCTGGTATTCGCTGCCATCGCCATCGGCCCAATACTGGTCATCGAGCCGCTCGCCCTTGCGGCCGAGCGTGCCGAAAGCCGGTTCGACGCCTTCCCGGAGATCACGGGCCCAGGCGGCAGCGTCCGGCGAGCCGGTGCCGGTCCAGGCGACGAGGCGTGTGCGGTCGACGCCGACATCTTCGAGCCGGCCAATGTCACGTGAGCCCTTGGCTGAAGCGGTGAGCATCAGGTTCGGGTCGGCGGCGGCGATTTCGGCCGCTTCGGCATCCGAATAGGAAATCAGGAGCACATTATCGTCCGCGCCTGCCGCATGAACGGCGGCGACGATATTGTGGAAACTGGTCGTCGGCTTGCGGTCGAGTTCGAGAATGGCGCCGGACTGCTTGGCCCAGATCAGGACGTCGGTCAGCTTGGGCGGGGAGAAGTTCGTGCGTTTGCCATCATTGTCGACCATGCGGAGACCGTAGAGCTCGACCCAGTCGGTATCGGCGACATAGCCGTCGCCAGTGGTCGTGCGGTTGAGGCGGTTGTCGTGCATCAGCAGCATGACGCCATCACGGCTTTCGGCCACGTCAATCTCGAACACGTTGATGCCGTTGGCAAAGCCGTGTTGCAGGGTTTCCAGCGTATTCTCCGGATACCCAGGTGCCGGGCCGCCGCGATGGGCAGCGATGAGCAGGCCCTTGTTTTCTCGCACACAGTCGAAATAGTCGGGCAATGGAAGGACGGGCGCGGCAGTCGCCACAGCCAGCGTGTCGGTATCGCCGGGACTCGCCTGACGGGATGTGTCGCCGCAGGCTGCCAGCATCGCCAGTACCGCGCCAAGTAAGGCAAATCTCAACATGGTCGCACTCCTAGTTCCTTGCGCTGCAGCATTAGCGCGAATAAACCCAACCTCAACGATGAAAAAACGCTGCCGAATGGCGGTACTGAGGAGGATATCGATGCAAGGCATCATGCAAGACTGGCCGCTGACGGTAAACAAGATCCTGGAACACGCGAACATGCAGCACGGCGCACGTGAAATCATCACGCGGCGCGTCGAGGGCAATATCGTGCGTTCGACCTATGCCGATCTCTTTGTCGCGTCCAAACAAGTCTCCAGCGCCTTGAAGGATATCGATATCGGCATGGGCGACCGGGTGGCTACGCTCGGCTGGAACTCTGAGCGCCATATGGCCGCCTGGTACGGTACGATGGGCATTGGCGCCGTCCTGCACACGATCAATCCGCGCCTTCACCCCGAGCAGATCGCCTGGATCGCCAACCATGCCGAAGACAAGGTGCTGATCTTCGACAAGAGCTTCCTGCCGATTGTCGAGGCGATCAAGGACCAGCTCCTGACGGTGAAGACGTTCGTGATCTTCGCCGGAGCCGACACGATGCCGGAGAACACGCTGGGCGCGATCCCGTTTGACATCTGGATCGACGGCCGCTCGACCGAGGTCCGGTGGGGGGACTTCCCGGAGGACACGGCCTGCGGCCTCTGCTACACGTCCGGCACGACGGGCAACCCCAAGGGCGTGCTCTATTCGCACCGTTCCAATGTGCTGCACACGCTGGTGACCATGTCGAAGGACGCCATGGGCATGGGCTCTGCGGATGTCGTGCTGCCGGTCGTGCCGATGTTCCATGCGAATGCCTGGGGGCTCGCCCTCAGCTGTCCGGCAACCGGGGCCAACATGGTCATGCCGGGCGCCCAGATGGACGGCGCGTCGATCTATGAATTGCTCGATACCGAAAAGGTCTCGATCACGGCAGCAGTGCCGACGGTCTGGTTGATGCTGCTGACCTATTTGCAGGAAAACGACCTGAAACTGCCGCACCTCAACCGGGTGATTATCGGCGGGTCTGCAATCCCCGAGAAGATCCTGCGCGCCTTCGAAGAGGACTATGAAGTCGATGTGGTCCATGCCTGGGGCATGACAGAAACCTCGCCGCTCGGCACGCTTGGCACGCTGCCACCACACCTTGTCGACGCCGACGTCGACACGCGCATGGCGCAGAAACTGAAGCAGGGGCGGCCGCCCTTCGGCGTCGAGCTGCGAACCGTAGACGATAGCGGAAAGGTGCTGCCACGCGACGGGAAGACATCCGGGCGCCTCCTGGTGCGCGGCGCGGCGATTGCCGCGGGCTATTTCAAGGGCGATGGCGGTGACGTGCTCGATGCTGAAGGCTTCTTCGATACCGGCGATGTCGCCAATATCGACGAGTACGGCACGATGACGATCACCGACCGCGCCAAGGACGTGATCAAGTCCGGCGGTGAGTGGATTTCCTCCATCGATATCGAGAACATCGCGGTCGGCCACCCGAAAGTGGCCAACGCGGCCGCTATCGGCATCTATCATCCGAAATGGGACGAACGTCCTTTGCTTGTCATCCAGGCGCTGCCCGGAGAGACACCGTCCAAGGAAGAAATCCTCGCCTCCCTCGAAGGGAAGATCGCCAAATGGTGGACACCGGACGATGTGGCCTTCGTCGATGAAATCCCGCTGGGGGCAACCGGCAAGATCAACAAGCTGGCCCTGCGCAACACGTTCAAGGACTACAAGCTGCCGACCGCCTGACATTCACGCCAGCAGATGCGACGCCCGTGAAGGCGCCTGTCATGTGGACCAGGTTTCTTTGCGGGCTGTGCCGGAAGGTCAGGAGTCCGGCAATGGCAGCGCGGCTGGACGGGCGCTGTGAACGCGCGGCACGGGCAAGGTGTGTACCAGCGTCGCCAGCGACAGCGCAGGCGTGAAGACCGGCTCGAACGCTTCGCCGCTGAGGGCGGCTGCGAGCCGCTTTGATGCGGGCGCTTCGACGGGCCGGATCATGGCCGGATTGCACGAGTCGCTGTCGATCCACAGCAATTCGACGCGGCCCGTGTCCGTGATGCCCCAGCAATACAGGAATCCCCGGCCATAGGTGAGCCGCACCCAGGCGAGAAGCACGAGGTGCTGCAGCCATATCCAGGGCCAGGCCGGGCGCAGGTGTACCGGAAGATCTGATGGGGGCGAGAGAAGCGACATTGGCGGCAATAATAAGCCGGTTCCGGCAGTGTCGGACAAATTCCCCCGACATGCCGCAATTGTTACTGAACGGCGGGGCGAATGTGAGGGATAAGGCCGGGGGCGACAAAGCGAGCACGTCGCGGTATCTGATGGAAAACAAAGGGAGACGGGCGCATGTCCAGCATATCTGAAGAGTCACAAGACGCCGGATGGCGCGGCAAGCTGGCCGGCTTTGCGCTGGGCCTCTCGATTTTTGCGGTCCTGTGGTTCGCCGCCGCGGCCATCGGTACGAAGCTCGGACTGTGGAGCTGGCAATTCGGCCTCGGCAAGATGACAATCGGCTGGGGGCCCATGTTGCTCATGGCTGCCTTGGGTATCTCGGTGATCGCGATCATCGTGGCGCTGATCAAGGCGCCGCGGAAGCAGGCCCTGATGCTGGCGCTTGGCGCCCTACTGATATCCGGGCTCTCTTTCGGACGCGTGGTGGCCTTTGGCGCCCAGGCCGGGCGCCTCCCACCCCTGCATGACGTCCAAACGGACTGGTCAAATCCGATCCAGCCGAGTGACGCGCTGCTGGCGGCGCGCCAGGCGACAGGCGCACAGAACCTGATTGAGGCTGCGCCTGTTGTTCCGGAGGGTGCCAACGCCCGCTGGCCCGGCACAGGCGGACGCCTGGTTTCCGAGCTCCAGGAAGAGGCTGAATTCGATCCCGCGACACACAAGTCGCCGAAATCAGCGCCTTATCCCATGCTGGAAACGCTGGTCGAGCCTGCCGCATCCTACGACATGGCGTTTGCGGCAGCGCTTGCCGCGGTGGAAGACCGTGGCTGGACGATTGTCACCAATGATGTCGAATCCGGCAGCATCGAGGCGACGCAAACCTCGTTCTGGTTCGATTTCAAGGATGATATCCTGATCCGCGTGGTTCCGGACGGCGAGGGTTCGCGCATCGATGTCCGTTCGATCAGCCGGGTCGGCCTGTCGGACCTCGGGGCGAATTCGAAACGCGTGCGTGACCTGCTCGACGAGATTGAGGTCCGCCTGAACTAGGCTTTGGCGCCTAGCGCTCCTTCGGGTCCAATGCGTCGCGCAGGCCATCGCCGATGAAGTTGAGACAAAGCAGCGTGACCGCCATGGTTCCGGCGGGGGCGAGCAGCATCCACGGCTTCTCTTCCATCGTCTTGGCGCCTTCCGAGATCAGCACGCCAAGCGATGTCAGCGGCTCGTTCACGCCGAGGCCAAGGAAGGACAGGAAGCTTTCGGCCAGGATCACGACCGGTATGGTCAGCGTGACATACACGGCGACGGGCCCGATCACGTTGGGCAGGATGTGGCGCAGGATGATCGCCCGGCGCGACACGCCGGAAGCGCGGGCGGCCTCGATGAATTCCTTGCCCTTGATGGCCAGCGTCTGGCCGCGCACGATGCGCGCCATGGTCAGCCATTCGATGGCGCCGATGGCCGCAAAGATCAGCACGATGTTCCGTTCGAACACGGTCAGCAGCAGGATGACGAAGAAGATGAAGGGCAGGGCGTAGAGCACGTCCACGATCCGCATCATGAAATTGTCGACACGCCCGCCGAGATAACCGGCTGTTGCGCCCCAGGTGACACCGATCACGAGGCTGACGGCGGTGGCGACGATGCCCACTGTCAGCGAGATGCGCAGGCCGATCATAAGGCGCGCGAGCAGGTCACGCCCCTGGATGTCGGTGCCCAGCACGTGCCAGTTTTCCAGCGTGGGCGCTATGGTGCGCGCGTCCGAGATAGCCTTGTAGTCATTGACCCAGACCATGGGGCCAAACACGGCGATGAGGACGATCACGCCGAGAATCCACATGGAGACGACGGCGGCCTTGTTGCGGAACAGGCGTGCGCGGGCATCGTCCCACAGCGAGCGGCCGCCAATGATGGCCTGGGTCACGGGTTCGACGCGTCCCGTCGGGTCGAGGAGGGGGTTGCTCTCGGTCATCAGTCGTACTTCACTTTCGGATCAAGCACCGCATACAGCACGTCGGCGACGAGGTTCAGGATCACGATCAGGCCTGCGTAAACGATGATCGCACCCATCACGAGCGTGTAGTCGCGGTTGAGTGCGCCATTGACGAAGTATGAGCCGAGGCCCGGAAGACCAAAGATCTTCTCGATCACGACCGATCCGGTCATGACGCGGGCCATGGCGGGGCCGGCATAGGAAATGAGGGGCAGCATGGCGGCGGGCAGGGCGTGGCGCGCGATGACCTGGCGCTCCGAGAGGCCCTTGCTGCGCGCGGTGCGTATATGGTTCGAACGCATTGTTTCGATGATCGAGGCGCGCATGAGGCGCGAGATGATCGCGATCTGGGGCAGGGCGAGAGCGACGACCGGCAGGGTCATATTGTGCCAGTTCATGCCGATGTTCGGGTATTGGCCCAGTCCGCCGACCGCAAATATTCCCGCGCCGAGCGAAAAGACCAGGATCAGGATGGGGCCGGTGACAAAGGTCGGGATGGATATGCCTGCCATGGCAATGCCCATGATGCTGAAATCGGCTGCCGAATTTTGTCGGAGCCCCGCGAAAACACCCAGCAGTGTGCCCAATCCCAGTCCCAGCAGCATCGCCAGCGAGCCGATGGTCAGGGAAATCGGCAGCCCGTCCGCGATCAGCTGGTTCACGCTCTTGCCGAGCGTCTTGTAGGACGGTCCGAAATCGCCTTGCAGCACGCCGCCGACATAGCTCAAATATTGTTCGTGGAGCGGCTTGTCGAAGCCGAACTTGGCGGCAATGGCCTGTTCAGTGGCGGCAGGAAGCTTGCGTTCTCCGTCGAACGGGCCGCCCGGCGCGGCGCGCATCATCAGGAAGGCCATGGTGATAATGGCCAGCATTGTCGGGACGGCGATCAGCAGCCGCCGGAGCGTATAGGCCCATGGAACGCGGCTGAGAGCTCTCTGGAGTGAAGACAAGGGAGAGTGTCTTTCTGTAGCTGTTGCTGGTCAGGCGGTGAAAGTTGCGCGCTGAAGCTTGGAAGGTTGCGTCATCCTCCTTAGCTTGTGTACAGAGCCGATCAAGACTGCGCCAACATTCAGGATATTTCCATGGCAGACATTCGACGCGTGACGGACGCTTTTTCCGTTGCTCCGCAAATCTCAGAAGACGATGTCGAGGCGATTGCTGCTGCCGGCTACAAGACCATCGTAGCCAATCGCCCGGATGGCGAAGGCGGCGTCGACCAGCCGCGCATGGGGCCGATCCGTGCGAAAGCCGAATCGCTGGGGCTGAGCTTCGCAGCCTTGCCGTTTTCAGGCGCACCAACGCCCGAGATTGTCGAGCGGATGGGCAATATTCTCAATGAGGCCCCCCAGCCAGTGCTCGCCTATTGCCGCACTGGCACGCGTTGCATCACCGCCTGGGCCCTGACCCAGGCCGGGCAGGGGGCTTCCGGCGACATCATTGATGCGGCGGGCGCAGCCGGATATGATCTGTCCAGCCTTGAATCGCTGCTCTAGATGAGCCTGCGGCACGCCGAACAAACTTATGTGAGCAAAACGTCACATTTGTGCGGCATTAAGTGTGTTGTCAGTGATCAGTCACCGTGCGAGGCAGAGCGAAGCGAGGGCGCAGCCATCCGTTGTTCCCGCGACAGGAGTTGACGCGATGTCCGAACGTCTCTGGATCACGGATTTCAAGTATGACGAGGGTACGATCCTGGTTAAAAAGACCGGGCATCGCATCGTGCCGGACCTTTCGCTCCTGCACAGTATTTTCACCTGGTTCTGCTTCTACTTCTTTGCCCAGACATGGCGCACATGGCGCCGCATCACGGGCCACAAGCGCCCCACCATCGCCTTCTATCCCGACAAGCCGCGTCCGTGGTACTTTATTTGGCCCGTCATGCATGTCTCGGGCTCGAAATTGATAGACGATGTTTCCAAGGCCGACATTGTCTTCCAGTTTGATGATTCTACGGAAACCGACAACGCTGTACCCGCGGTTCGGGAAAATGCGCGCCTCGTCAATTTTGGCTGCCAGGACGTTTCCAAGACGACCGTCGCCGAAGCGTTCGAACGCGCGGCTGGCTATTCGCTCAAGGTCGATCCAACCACCTATGAAGGGCGTATGGTCGAAAAGTCCGAGTTGAACGCTGCCCATGATGGCCGCGTCCTCGAAGGCCCGCTTGATACGCCTGTCGCGGGAAAGACATACCAGTTGCTGGTCGATAACGAGATTGACGGCGGTCTTGTCGAAGACCTGCGCTGCTGCATCGTCGGCGGATCGCCGATTATCGTGTTTCGCAAGCGTCGTCCGCTGGCTCGGCGATTTCTCAACGAGAATGTCGAAGTTTTGCTCGACGAGCCCCGCAATTGCTACACGGCCGATGAAATTGCCGTGATTGAACGCTTTGCTGCAGAAGTCGGGCTGGACTGGGGCGGTGTTGACGTCTTACGTGACCGGATGTCAGGGCGAATCTACATCGTCGATGCGAACAAGACCGACATGGGCCCGCCAGTGGCGCTCAAACTGGGCGCGAAGCTGCGCGCCACGCGCCGCATGGCCATCGCGTTTGCCGGGGCGTTCGCACCGAAGAAACGCTGATCCCAACCGGCAAGGTGAAAGTTCAAGAGTGTAAGCATGGCTATTCCATATGTTCGGGGCATTGAGTTCGAGTACGGCGAGGTCCAGCAGGTCTCACCGCTGATCCGCCGCGTGATTGCCAATAATCCGGGCCCGTTCACCTATGTCGGCACCGGCGTCTACATTATCGGCAAGGGTGAAGTGGCCGTGATCGATCCCGGTCCGATGGATGACGCGCATTTCGAAGCCCTGAAGGCCGCCCTTGAAGGCGAGACTGTCACGCATGTTTTCGTGACGCACGGCCATTCAGACCACTCGCCGCTTGCAAAGCCGCTCGCCGAATGGGCCGGTTGCAAGACTTACGCAAAGAATTGCGGTGTTCCGACCGCCAAGGGCGAACTGGGAAGCGCGGACGATCTCGGTTTCATGCCGGACGTCAAGATTGGCGATGGCGACAGCTTCTCCGGCCCGGGCTGGACGCTCGATGTGATCGAGACACCCGGGCATACTTGCAATCACCTTTGCTTCGGCCTGCGGGAAGAAAATGCCTGCCTGTCCGGCGATCATATCATGGGCTGGTCCACGACGGTGGTCGCGCCGCCTGATGGCGACATGGCCGACTATATGGACAGCCTTGAAAAGATCCGCGTCAAAGGTTTCGAGACGCTCTGGCCGACGCATGGCGATCCGGTTCGCGGTAAGGATTTCGTCAACACGTTCATCACCGAATATGCCAGCCACCGCCGCGCTCGCGAGGCAGCCATCCTCGAACACCTGCGCAACGGTGAAACGTCGATTCCGGCCATGGTCGAGATCATGTATGCGGACGTCGAAAAACGTCTCCACCCGGCGGCAGCCATGTCCGTTCTCGGCCACATGATGGCACTGATCAAGGCGGGTGTCGTGCGCACCCCTGACGATGCGCCGACGGTTCGCTCTCGTTTCGAACTGGTTCGCACGAACGCCTGACGGGCCTATTCGTTCGCCAGCGGATCAAGACCGGCATACCAGATCGGTGACGACCAGGCCCGCTCCTGCAGGGTCTCGGGCAATTCCGGATTTGGCGGCGTACCGTTGCGCACCGCGTCCCATGTCGACCAGCGGCAGGTAGGATTTTCCAGGACACGCACATAATAGGCGGCCTCGAGACCGGCATCGAAGCCGGGATCCTGCCAATAGGCCTTGAGCTCATTGGCGCCGGTGCCGGGCTGTGTGCTGCAATCCGAGATATCCACGCTTGCCCCATTGTCAGGGCAGCGGTGCGTCGCGGCATCCGGCTCGGCGCCACCCGAACAGGCAACGTCATGCACGGCTTCGTGCGTGTTCCCGTTGCTGGACCAGACCTTGACCACCTGCGCGCGCTGCAGCGGCGCGCTCATCGGGTCGCGCACGGCCCAGACGAGGAAGCCGGGGGCCGCGTCGCTGCCAACCATCTCGAGCTGCCCGCCCATTGCAACGCCCTCATCATAGGCGCGGGCCAGCATGTCCGCATCGTCGAGCATCGAGGCGGTGTAATCCATGCCGGCAAAGAAGCGCACTTTCATGCGCGGGCCCGACGTGCCGAACGTCTCCTTGCGGCGCATCGCGTCGAAAATGGCGTCGCGCGTGTTGGATTCCGCCCATACGCCGGCAAGGCCGCTGGAGCTGAACTGGGTTGCCGTTATCTGTCTCCGTGTCTTGGGGTCTTCAGCGCCGTCCCAGGTCTTGCCGCCATTTGGGGGAACCGACCGGCGGGCTTCGGGACTGGCGCCGTCCTGGGGAGTCTTGCCCCAATGGAATTCCTCAACCAGCGACGCGCCTGCGACGTGCGTGTCGCTGGAGCTGATGAGACCGAACTTGTACGGATTGAATCCCTCTGCCTCCTGCAGGGCGAGGCCGCGCTTGTAGGCGGAGCGGACAAAGTCTCCCGCGCCGGGATTCGTCTTCATCGTGCTCCCGATGAAATACTCGTATTGTTCGAAATCGGCCCATTCGTCATTCGGCGACAGGGTGGGAGTTGTTTCCGACGTGCCCTTGACCTGGGACACTTCGACAAGCGGCTCGTTGCGCATGCGCTTGTCGGCATAGCCTGCCGTCAGGGGCTCTCCATCATAGGTTTGCAGGGCGAACATCTCGCCGTTCGATGCGTTTGAATTGTGCGGAATGGCCAGTACGTCACGCCCCTCTTCGCGTTGTCCCTCCATCCATGTCCACAAGTCTTCGGGATTGGTGGAATTGAGCGTCGAGAAAAGGCGCTCGGGCGCTTCGCCCCGGAAAATGACATTGCGGTGCAGGTTGCCAGCTGCCGGCGGCCCATCGCCGGGAACTGCCATCATTGCTGTGAATTCGTAGCCAGAAAAGGCGGTGAACTTGCCGGGCTCGTTATTGCGTTCGGCTGAATTGACCGTCGCGGCCCAAACGGAATCGATGAGTTCGCGATCATAGATCTCTTCAATTTCCTCGCCCGAAACGACCGTCACGCCGACGCGCAGGAAGGACTTGCCGGGATCGGTTGCATCGGCACCGAACACCGATTGCGCCAGAGCGGTTTGCGACAAGGGAGACGACGGCGCATCCATCGCAGGAACCACGCCGAGGTATTCGCCGTGATCCGTGACGGCGAGGAAATCCAGCGGCGGACCGGACAGCTTGATATCATAACCTGCGGGGTGGCGGATGGCTTCGCCCTTGGCAAACCTGTAGGCATCGTCCGGGGTCGCGCGCACGCCGAAAATATAGGCGTCGAATGAATTGCTCGTGTGCACGTGGACATCGCCGAAATAGGCATTGCGGGTTGGGTTTGCGGCCGGGGTGGGCTGGTCAGCGGCTGGCGCCGCCGCCTCATGGATCTTGGCGTTTGTTGCGGCTGGCGCACATGCGGCCAGTGCGAGGGCCGGCAGGGCCCATCCCAAATGCTTGCTCATTGTGTTTCCTCTCCCGTTTTTTTGGGGAGAGTGCCGAAAGTCCGGGCAAGTGCAAAGGAAAAACCGGCGTGACCGCCTATTGTTCGCGGCGCACCCGGAAGGCCAGTCCGCCGTCGAGCTTCATCTTGTAGCTCCCGAGGGCAGCGGAATAGATGCGGGCTTCGGTCTGGTTCCTTGCGCGGGTGCTCTTGTCGTCGATCTGCACCCAGACCTGCCCGTTATCCAGGGTAACACGCAGCTTGCCGGCGCTGTCCATGCGTACGGACGTTACGCCCGTCGTGATCTCATTCAGGTCCGTGTCGGCTCCGCCGCTCTTCTTCAGCGCCAGGGACGGCAGGGACGGGATCGAGAATCCGAAAGAGTCGCGTTTCACCTTCTCGACTTCGGAACGAGTGATTGTTGTCACTTCGCCGGCATCTTCAGCGGCTTTCAGGCGTCCGACGGCCGCATCATAGCAGGCCAGCCTTTCGGCATCGGTGCTGATGCCAGCGCAGGCATAGACGTCATCCGTGGAAACGTCCTCTGCCAGTGCGGGCATTGAAACGAGGCAAATCGCGGCAATCGCGCTCAGGAATCGGGTCATTGCAGGTTGTCCTCTGTGTTCGTGTCAGGCCGCAGGGTTTCCAAAGCCGTGCCAGTCTGGCAGCAGTGTGGCAAATCTGGCGCCTGCCGGAAAGCCACCGGAGACAAGAAACATGATGCTGAAGCCCCTGATGAGTTCGACCGTGACGGCCGCCTTGGTGCTGGCCCTTGCTGCCTGTGGCGGCGGTGGTGGCAAGGCGGCTGACGACGTGCCAACGCTTCGCCGAGGCATTTCAGCCAAGGTCGACACGCTCGACCCGCACAAGTCGTCGGCGCAGTGGGAAAACATCGTTATCGGCGACATGATGATCGGCCTCATGACTCACGGTGAGGACGGAAAGCCCGTTTACGGCATGGCAAACAGCTACGAGACAGACCCGACGGGCCTGGTCTGGACGTTCCACCTTGGAGATTATGTCTGGTCGGATGGCGCGCCGGTGACTGCTGGAGATTTTGTCTACGCCCTTCGCAGGATCCAGAAGCCGGAAGTCGCGTCGCAATACGCGTCCCTGCTGTATGTCATCAAGAACGCCGCCAAGGTGAATACGGGCGAAATGGCGCCTGAAGAGCTCGGCGTCCGCGCCATCGATGACAAGACTCTCGAACTCACGCTCGAATACCCTGCACCTTACCTGCCCGGCCTGTTGACCCATTACACGACCTACCCGGTGCCCCAGCACGCCGTCGAGCAGTTCGGCGACGCCTGGATCCAACCGGGGAACATTGTCACCAATGGCCCCTACAAGCTCGTCTACTGGCGCACTGGCGACCAGCTCGTCTCGGAGAAGAACCCGACCGGGTTCGCCGCTGACCAGGTCTGTTTTGACCGGGTTGTCTATTACGAGCTTGAGGACCAGACGGCCGTCGAGAACAAGATTGCGGCGGGTGAACTCGACATAAACAATGCGTTTGACGGCGCCCGCCAGGCCGAACTTGAGGTGAAGTTCCCGGGCTGGCCGCGCACGACACCGTCGCTTAACACGACCTATTGGAGCATCAATTCCTCGCAGGAGACGTTCAAGGACGTGCGGGTCCGCAAGGCGCTCGCGATGGCGCTCGACCGCGAATTCATCGTCCGCAACGTCCTGACGCCCGGCTTCCTGCCAGCCTATTCGATGGTTCCGCCCGGTATCGACAATTATGACGTCGAGCGTCCGTCGGTTGACTGGAAAGACATGCCCCGCGCAGAACGGCTCGCTGAGTCGAAGCGCCTGCTAGAAGCGGCCGGATACGGTCCGGACAATCCGTTCAGGTTTGAATTCATCCACCGCTCGACCGACGACAATCCAAAGGCTGCGCCGGTGGCCCAGGCCAATTGGGCCGAAATCGCCCCTTGGGTCGAGCCCACGATCATCAAGCAGGATACCAAAGTGCTTTACGCCCGGCTGCGCCAGTCCGATTTCCAGGTCTCCGATGGTGCCTGGGTTGCCGACTATGATGATCCGCTAAACTTCCTGTACCTTCTGGAGTCAAACACCGGCCAGCAGAACTATGGCCGCTATTCGAACCCGGAATATGACGCACTTCTGGCCCGTTCGAACGCCGAACTCGACCTCAGGAAGCGCGCCGAAACCTTTGCGGAAGCCGAGCAGCTCATGCTGAACGACTACCCGATCACGCCGATGTGGTTCCAGGTGACCAAGAACCTGGTTGATCCAAGCCTCACAGGCTGGACCGACAATGCCGTCGACCAGCACCGCTCGCGTTTTCTCTGCCGGGACGGTATGAAAACGAAATAGTTTTCTGGGTCGCGGGGAGGGCGGCATGGAGCATGATGTCGAAGTTGCAGGTGCAGCATCACTTGGTGGCTTGTCAGCGGGTGGGCACCATCCGGTGCAATCGGGCGAGCCCTGCAAAAATTGCGGTGAAATCGTTGCGGACAGGTTCTGCACAACTTGCGGCCAGCTCGCTTCGGATTTCCACCGTCCCTTTTGGGAGCTGATCTCAGGCAGCCTCGCCGACCTGTTTTCGCTGGACGGCCGACTGCTGCGAACCTTGCCGGTGCTGATGTTCCGGCCCGGACGCGTGACTCGCAACTACCTGGACGGCCAGCGGGCGCGCTATGTCCCGCCGTTTCGGATGTTCCTGCTGGCGTCGCTCGTCTTCTTCCTGACCGTGTTCACGCTGAGCGACGAATTGGGGTGGTTTGCAGGCTGGAAATTCGACCCGGTCATGTCCGCGGGGGTGACAGAAAACCACGTTGCGGCGGCCGATCAGGCCGCAAGCGAGGAAGCGACGGCGCGATTGGAACAGGCCGGGTTCGATGCGCAAACGCCAGCCGGAAGCGAGCAGGGGGATCCGGCTTTCCCATTCGCCGAGACTCTGCTGCCCGACGGCACAATTGATCGCGACGCACTGCGCGCGCTGATCCGCGACCGTATGGACGCTGGTTCAACACCAGCGGAAATGGAGACGGCTTACAAGGCGGCCGAGCAGGCGGCGACGGTGTACGAAAACCAGGACCGTTTCGGCGCCCGGTTGCGTCAATGGGCTCCGCGGTTCAGCCTTTTGTTCTTGCCAGTGTTCTCCCTTTTGCTGACTTTGCTCTACGCTTGGCACCGCAAGGTCTATGTATACGACCATCTCATTGTCGGCCTGCATTTCCAGACGTTTCTCTATTTGCTGGGCACCACACTTTTGCTTGCAGTGGCGCTTTTCCCGCAAACCGTCGAGGGGCTTGTTTTTGGCAGCATTCTGGCCATTTTTATCTATGTTTACAGGATGTTGCGGGTTGCCTACCGGACGGGGCGCGCGATGTCGGTGCTCAGGACCAGTATTTTGTTGTTTCTCGGCATGATTTTGCTCGCCTCGCTGGCCATGGGCCTGGTCATTCTCAGCTTCCTCCTCACTTGAGGCAGGAAATGCCCGCGACTGAGGCAAATAAACCACACCCGGTCGGATTTGATGACGGAAAGGTAACGACGCGTTGACGTCTACGTGACGAAAGCCCTATCGATATGGCCAAGTCCCGGAATCAGGGGTCCGGGCTAGCGTCCTGAACAGGGCGCCTTTGTAACAATTGGAGGTACCAACGTGAACGGGAATACCATGAAATCCCGCCTGCTTGCCTCGTCCGTATTTGCGGGCGCTGCACTTATGGCATCGGCGAGTATGCTCGCTACAGCTCAGGAAGCTGATGACGCAGTCGACACAGTCGCAGCGCCGGCAGCAGAGGATGCGACCGCGCGTCAGGCTACAGTCTATGTGACTGGCTCGCGCATCGCGTCGCCAAACCTTGTCACGACCAGCCCGGTGACGAGTGTTTCGGCCGAAGACATCAAGCTTCAGGGCGTGACCCGCGTTGAAGACCTTGTCACCCAGCTGCCCCAGGCATTTGCTGCGCAGAACTCGTCTGTTTCGAACGGTGCGTCCGGTACGGCTACGGTCAGCCTTCGTAACCTCGACCAGGGTGGCAGCGCGACGCGTACGCTCGTCCTGATCGACGGCAAGCGCATGCCATACGGTTCGCCAAACGATGCGGCTGCCGACCTTAACCTGATCCCGGGCGCTCTTGTTGAGCGCGTGGACGTGCTGACCGGCGGCGCTTCGGCTGTCTACGGTTCGGACGCTGTTGCCGGTGTTGTCAACTTCATCATGAAGGACAACTTCGAAGGCGTGCAGATCGACACCCAGTACGGCTTCTTCCAGCACAATAACGACTATGACACGAACGGCGACCTTCGCAGCGTGATCGAAAGCCGTGCTGCGTCGAACCCGGCTCAGTTCAAGGTTCCGGAAGATAACGTCGTTGACGGTATTTCGAAGGAAGTGACCGCGATCATGGGTGTCAACACCGATGATGGCCGCGGCAACCTGACCGCATACATTTCGTTCCGCGACAATGACGAAGTCCTCCAGGGCAACCGTGACTATTCGGCTTGTGCCATTGGTTCGGCATCTGCCACGGGCTTCACATGTGGTGGTTCGTCCACGTCCTATCCGGGCCGTATTACGGACTTCAACAGCTTCAACTACACGATCGACCAGGCAACTGGCGACTTCAAGCCTTGGAACAGCGCGACTGACCAGTACAACTATGGTCCGTTGAACTATTACCAGCGTCCGGATGAGCGTTATTCGTTCGGCTTCAATGGCCACTACGAGATCAACTCGAACGTCGAAGCCTATACTTCGGTCATGTTCATGGATTACCAGTCGAAAGCGCAGATCGCGCCGTCGGGTAACTTCTTCGTGACGAACACGATCAGCTGCGACAATGCGCTGTTGTCGGCCAGCCAGCAGGCTGCCCTTTGTGCGATCGACCTCGTGCCGGATATCGTTGATGATCCAGACACGACCGATGACGAAGTTGCTGACTTCATTGCCGGTTTTGATGATCCTGCCGTCGGTGCGGCTTGGGTTGCTGCCACAATTGGTACGCAAGATGCCATTACGGGCGCGTCGCCATTCCTGAATACTGACGGAACGCTTGGTTCGGCAGCATTCGACGGTGTGGTTCCATCTTACTTCGGACGTCGTAACGTCGAAGGCGGCGGACGTACGGATAACCTCGGTTACCAGACCTATCGCGGTGTTGTCGGCCTTCGTGGCGACCTGCCGGAAGCGCCAGGCTGGACGTATGACGTATCTGCTCAGTACTCGCAGGTCACGATGAACCGTTCCTACACGAACGAATTCTCGATCACGCGCCTCACGCGCGCTCTTGACGTGGTTGACGATGGTTCCGGCACGCCGGTTTGTGCCAGCGTCCTCGACGGCACCGATCCGAACTGTGTACCGTACAACATCTTCGAAATCGGTGGTGTTACGGAAGCGGCTCTGAACTACCTGCAGGTTCCACTGCTGCAGAGCGGCACCACGACACAGAACATCGTGTCTGGCGTTCTCTCCGGCGACCTCGGTCAGTATGGCTGGAAAATGCCATCGGCTGACGAAGGCCTGAAAGTGGCGCTCGGTGTTGAATACCGCCGTGACTCGCTTGAATCCATCACTGACAACTCGTTCGCTACGGGTGACGGTGCTGGTCAGGGTGGACCAACGATCGGCCTTTCGGGTGCTATCGATGCATACGAAGCCTTCGGTGAATTCCAGCTGCCACTCGTTTCCGGCCAGCCCGGCATCGAGCTGCTGTCGCTCGAAGGTGCTTATCGTTACTCGTCCTACTCGACGGGAACGAGCTCGGACGCTTACAAGATCGGCGGCGACTATGCTCCGAGCGAAGACATCCGCTTCCGCGCCAGCTTCCAGAAAGCTGTCCGTGCGCCAAACGTCATCGACCTCTTCCAGGCACAGGGCTTCAACCTGTTCGACCTTGACGATGACCTCTGCGACTTCACGGATCCGGCCGAAGACGGCACGGCGGATGCATCCGCATGTATCGGTTCCAACCCATGGCAGGTGAACGGTGCCCAGGCGAACGGTGGCGCACTGAACAGCCCCGCTGGCCAGTACAACTACCTGCAGGGTGGTAACCCTAACCTCGAGCCAGAAGAAGCTGACACCTATACGGTTGGCTTCGTTGCAACGCCTACCTTCCTGCCGGGCCTCAGCCTGTCGGTCGATTACTATGACATCGACATTCAGCAGGCGATCTCGACGGTCGGTGGCAGCGTCACCATGCAGCTTTGCTACCTTGAAGGTGACATGGATGCCTGTAGCCGCATCCAGCGTAACGCGAATGGCCAACTCTGGGTCGGTACGGGTAACGTTGTAGACACCAATATCAACATCGGTGGCATCGCCACGTCGGGTGTCGATATCAGCGGTGCCTACGGCTTCGATATCGGTGAGATGGGTGCACTCAACCTGTCCATGAACGGTACCTACCTGAACAGCTACGATGTCGACCCTGTCGGCAACGCTGGTTACGCGTATGACTGTGTTGCGAAGTATGGCAACGACTGCACGACTCCGATCCCGGAATGGCGTCACCGCGCCCGTATGCAGTGGGTCACACCTGTTGAGGGCCTCGAAGTGTCTGGTACATGGCGCTACGTTGGTGCTGTCGATCTCGACACCGGTGCAACTGGTCGCGTCGACTCCACGCTTGATGCAACGAACTACTTCGATCTCGCCGGTACTTGGGGCGCGACGGACTACGCTACGTTCCGCTTCGGCGTCAACAACGTGCTGGATGAAGATCCACCACTGTCGGCTTCGACCGGTACAACGGGTAACGGTAACACCTACCCACAGACGTACGACGCTCTTGGTCGTTACTTCTTCGTTGGTGCGACGCTGGACTTCTAGTCCAACGCCTCATGGCAAACATTCGGGAACGGCGGTCCTTCGGGGCCGCCGTTTTCTTTTGGGCGTGAGGTCCGATGAAAAGGCACCGCGCGACCTGGCCATGCAACGCGAGAAAGGCGCAGCTGCCGCACCGTGCATGTCCGTGCGGTCTTCGTGTTGGTTTCGGGCTTTTTCCGTGTATCGCTGTTGCGGGAAAAGGAGCAGGCTATCCAGCGGTCAGGCGGCGCGCCACCGGGCGTAGAGGGCCGTCGGCAGGAGGCGGTCTTTTCCCTGCTGCGGCAGGGCCATCTCTCCCTGTTCCATGATGCCGCCCAGCGGGCTGAGCCGGTCGGCCAAAGTCTGCGACAGGGCGAGGTAGGACAGGCGCACGGCATAGGCCGTCGCGATCACGAATAGCGGGGAATCGCTCAGCAATTCCCGAATGTTATCAAGCAGGAGCGGCAGGTCTTCCTCGAAGCGCCAGGTCTCATTCTTGGGGCCGCGCCCGAACTTGGGTGGGTCCAGGACAATGGCGTCATAACGGTTGCCGCGGCGAATTTCACGGGCGACGAACTTCATCGCGTCGTCGGCGATCCAGCGGATCGGTTTGTCTGCGAGGCCGCTCAGGGCCTGGTTATCCTTGCCGAAACCGTTCGATTTCGGGCTGGCGTCCAGATGCGTCACCTCCGCGCCGGCGGCAGCGCAGGCGAGCGACATCATTCCGGTATAGCCAAATAAATTCAGGACCTTAACGGGCCTTTTGGCGGCGCGGACCTGATCCTGTGCGAAGCGCCAATGGACCGAATGTTCCTGGAATACGCCCATATGACGGAAGGCCGTGCGGCGCGCGGTGAAGGTCAGGCCGTTCCAGCGCATCGGCCATTCCTCGACGGCGCGCGGCGAGAGGATTTCCCACTGGCCGCCACCATCCTCGTCGCTGCTTTTACTGGCGAAAATGGCATCGGCCTTCCAGCTGTCCAGTGGCCGGGCAGGCTCCCAGAAGGCTTGCGGGTCAGGCCGGATCACGGTCTGGCTGCCGAAGCGCTCCAGCTTCTTCAAATGACCGCTGTCGAGCAGCGCATAATCGTCCCAGTCATCGGCGATGAGGAGTTTTGTTTCTGTAATCATTGGAAATTTCTCTGCCGCCAGGATTCGTATGTCATGATGGCCGTGGCCTGCGCAAGGTTCAGGCTGTCGGCGCCGCCGCGCATCGGGATGAGGGCCAGCGTGTCGCATTGGGCTTCGATGGACTCTGGCAGGCCGGCCTGTTCATTACCCATGATGATCACGGCGCGGGGGCCGAACGGTGCCTGGTCGTGACGCACGGTGCCGTTCACCGAGGCCGCCGTCAGGCTCATCTTGCCGTCGTGCCTCCATGCATTGAACTGATCGAACGTGGCATTCGCAAACGGCATGTCGAAGATCGAACCCATCGACGCCCGGACGGTTTCGAAACTGTACGGGTCGCAACAGGTTTCAAGCAAGATCACGCCCTTGGCACCAGCGCAGTCTGCGGTGCGCAGGATGGTGCCGAGATTGCCGGGGTCTCGCACCTCATAGAGTGCAATCCAGATGCCGTCGCCCTCGGAATTCAAGGCTTCGAGCGGCCGGTGAGCCTGATGGAAGGAGGCGATCACGCTCTGGGCGTTGTCCTTGTGCGTGATCTTGGACATCAAGCGTTCAGGCGCTTGCACGACGCGCGCGCCGGCCGCGCCGGCACGCTTGGCGAGGGTTGCCAGATGAGGCCGGTCCGCCATCGTTGAGGCAATGACGAGCGTCTCCGCTCTCCAGCCCTGTTCGAGGCCCTGTTCGACCAGTCTTGCACCCTCTGCCAGGAAAAGGCCTGTCTCGGCACGTCCCTTCTTCCTTTCAAGACTTTTCAAGGACTTAATGAGCGCATTCGAAGGGCTGGTGATGGTCTCAATCGGGTGATTTATGGAGAATGGGGCCTACAGCAGAAGTCTTGCGGATAAAGGTTGAATAGGGCATCCCTGAGCACAGGGAAGTGTCTTCAGGAAAATAAGAGGGGTCCCAATGAGGCTACTCGATTACCTGTTCGCCCTCGTGGCGCTCGCCGGTCTTGTCGCCGCGAGTTGGTGGGGCGTTTATCAGTCACCGCAGAATGCTGCAAACCTGCAGTTCCGTCTTCAGCAGCAAACCTCGGCCGCGCTCAAGGCTGCCGGCATGGACTGGGCCGTCGTGAACATGGATGGCCAGCGCGCCGTCCTTTCCGGAAAGGCCCCGTCGCCCGATGCGGTTCGCGACGCCGCACTGATCGTTCTGGGGGCCGACGGTCCGGGTGGCCTGATCTTCGGAGGCGTGACCCAGGTCGAGAATGCCGCTGACAGCGCACCGCCTGTGTCGCCCTATGTCTGGCGCGCCGAAAAAACCCTGCAAGGCGCTTACGTGCTCTCCGGACATGTGCCCTCGAAGGCCATCCGCAAGGCCTTGCTGGGCGAGGCAGCTCTCCTCTCGAATGGTGCCGACGTGGACGACCGGATGCAACTCGCCACCGGCGCACCCGCCGGAAACTGGCAGGGAATGGCGCGTCTCGGCCTGCAGCAACTGGCGCGCCTCAGCTCAGGCGATGTCAGCCTCAATGACCGGCGATTGCGCGTACATGGCGTGTCCGCTGATCCGGACATTCGCGCAAAGGTTCAGGCCGAAATCAGCAATGTTGCGGCGCCATTCAAGGGTGAGCCGATGGTCCGCGGCGCGTCCCTCTGGCTGGCTCGCGTGTCGGAATCGGGCCTGTTGCTCAAGGGCAATGTGTCGAGTGAATCCGAGCGCCGTGAAATCCTGACGCTCGCGCGAAAACACTTCAAAGGCGATGTTACCGACGAGATGGTAGTCGCCGACCAAGCCTATCCCGGATGGATGGACGGAGTCCGTCGGGGCCTGCCCCAGTTTGCCAGGTTCCAGGATGGCGAGATGGCTTTCGATCCAGACGGAACTGGCTTCTATATCGCGGGCGAGGCCGGGCCGAGCGTGCTCGCCTACCTTGAAGAAGACCTGGCGGGTCTATCAGGCGCCTATTCGGCGAATCTGGTTGTCGACCGTCATTTGCCTGCCTCAACTGCAACCGGCGCGTCGCCGCTCGCGCTCGACGCGTGCCAGGACATTGTTTCCTCCCTGCTGGATACCAGCCCGATCGCCTTCGCTGCGGGCGCTTCAGCCCCCGGTCGCGATAGCGGCGATGCGCTCGACAGGCTGGCAAGTGCCGTCGATGCCTGCGACCCTGCGCTGGTTTTCACCATTGTTGGCAATGGTGACGCCATGAACGCGGCACGGTCAGACGTGGAACTAGGGAGGGCCCGCGCAGCCAATGTGGCTGATTTCCTCAAAGTAGCAGGCATTGATGCCGACCGATTGTCTGCGATTGGCTATGGCCCCGGTGTTGCGGAGCAGGCTATTGATTCGGCTGACGCCGGGGCAGACAATCGGCAGATCGAAATCACTGTTCTAGAACGGAGCGAATAATGTCCTGGCTACTCACGCACATGTGGATGGCGCTTGCCGCTGTTGGACTGTTCGGGCTCCTTTTCGGGTGGTCCGTTCGCGGCATCCTTCTGGTTGGCAAACTGCGCACGGCGCGCGTCGACCGCGACGTTTCCAAGACCGAGCTGGAGCAGGCGAGGGCCGAAATCGAGGGCCTGTACGCCGCGCAGCGCAATACCGCCCCCGGGGCGAGTGATCCCGCCCTGAAAGCCGAGCTCAACGTGCGCGAAAAGCGAATGGCAGAACTATCGTCCGAGCTGGCGCGGTCGAAGGCAGAGCTTGAAGCCCTGAAATCCGGTGCCGGGCGTGGAAGCTCCGTCGCTCCCGCGGCTGCCTCGGCCAAGCCCGCAGCGACGGCACCTGACGAAGAACCAAGCCTGCTTTGGCGAAACCGCCATCTCGAAAGCCGCGTGCGGCACCTGGAGTCGGCGCTCCACCAGCCGGCCACCGCTGCGGCCGCTACAGTCGTGCCTGCGGATGCGGTGGCCAGTAGTGCGTCCCATGAGGACGCAGCCCAGGTCGACAAGCTGAAGTGGCAGACGGACGTCCTGAAGCAGCGCGTCGAAGCGCTTGAGGCCGAACTGGCCGCCCAGCCCGCCGCAATTGCCGGTTCAGCGCATCCCGTCGCCGAGGGTGACGTGAATGAGGAACTCGCGCGCCTGCGCTGGCGCAATCGCTTTCTCGAAGGCCGCGTGGCGTATTTCGAAGGGGATTCTGCGTCTGCGTCGGAAGACGCTTCGGATGCTGCGGACGAGTCTTCGTCGGACGATGGTGCGGAATCGGTTTCGGCCACGGATGCGATCCTGACCGAACTGGAGCAGGCGGACGCGGCGGCTGATGCCGACGAGGCCGACCTGGCTGATGAGGACGACGAGTCTGGAGCGGATGACGAAGATGAAGCTGAGTCAGACGACGATGACGATGATGCGGAATTCGACGACGCGCTAGAAGCGGACGATGACACGTTTTCTGATGATGAGTCGGGCGAAGACGACGACGAATATGAGGATGACGACGAATCGGAAGACGACGAGTCGGATGATGACGACGACTCAGATGACGACGAGTCCGATGAAGATGAGGATTCGGACGACGACGAAGCCGATGATGAAGACGTCGATGACGACGATGACGATTCCGAAGAAGGCGACATCGACGAAGACGCCTTTGACGAGGACGAGGTCGACGAGGGCGACCTGGATTCGGACGATGAAGATGATGCCGAAGAATCGGACGAGGCCGAGGACGAGATTGAGGCCGAACGGCCCATCGCGCTTGAAAAGCCGGTCGCCGACGCGCCTGATGACCTGACGATCATTGGTGGCATCGGCCCCAAGATCCAGGAAGTGCTGAACGAGCTCGGCATCTTCCATTATGACCAGATCGCGGCCTGGAGCCCGGAGAATATTGCTTGGGTCGATCATCACCTGAATTTCTCGGGACGGATTTCCCGCGAAGGCTGGGTTGAGCAGGCTGCAATCCTGTCCGGCGACGTTGCCGACGAGTAGGAGCCAGACCTTCATTCATTACAGGTTCAGTCTTCATAGCCCAGTTTGGGCGCAGTGACGCGGCCTTCCAGATTGCAATTTGGCGGATGATGGTTACCCTCAGCGCCACACCGCAACGGAGATTGAGATGACTGAACGGATCGAATTTGACAGCAAGATTCTCGAAGATGCCCCGCGGATAAACCTGTCGCGGCGTGGCATTATCAGCGGCCTGGCGGCAGGGACCGTTTTCCCACTCATATCGAGCTGCACGACCAATCCCGCCACAGGGCGCAGCCAGTTCCTGCTGGTGGGAGACGATGCGATTGCGACGATGGCGGCGGCGGCCTGGACCGACATGAAGGCGCAGACGCCCCAAACATCGAATACGGCCCTCAAGAACCGCGTTCTGAATGTCTGGAACCGGACGGCAGCAGGTGCCGGCAAGCAGAATGAACAATGGGATGTGGCCGTCTTCGATACTGACGACGTCAATGCCTTCGTGATGCCCGGCAACCGTGTCGGCGTTTACAGGGGCATTACGGAACTGACGGAGAATGACGACCAGCTGTCCTCGGTGCTCGGCCATGAAACCGGCCACGTCATCGCACGTCACGCGGCAGAGCGCTACTCGATCCAGACCGCAGCGCAGGTCGGATTGATGGCCGGCCAGATCGCCGTCGGCCAGTCCGAGACCCTCAGCAAGTATGGCGCTGCGATCGGGGCCCTTGGCGGCGCAGCTGTCCAGTATGGTGTCATCCTGCCTTACAGCCGGTCCAACGAGTTGGAAGCGGACAAGCTGGGTGTCGACTACATGCACAATGCCGGCTACGACGTGACGCAATCCGTGCGCCTGTGGGAACTCATGGACGCAAACTCCACGGGAGCAAGGCCGCCGGAATTCATGTCGACCCACCCGGACCCGGCCAACCGGGCAACGGCCCTGCGCCAGTATATCAACGCGCGCGGTTATGCCTTGATGTAGTCCGGCTCGAAGTCGCGACTGAAACAGCCCGGATGGCCTGCGCCGTCCGGGCTTTTTGCATCAGGCCAGCTTGACCCGCAGGGGTGATTGCGCCATACGCGCGCTTCTGCGGAAGGCCAGCCAGCCGAACCGCGGACCCTCGATACCCAATCGGGACGGATCGAAAGACCACCGTCCCCTCGTAACAATTGTGAGGACACAATGGCTAAGAAACTGCTGGGGCAGATCAAGCTCCAGATTCCCGCAGGCAAGGCAAACCCTTCCCCGCCCGTCGGCCCGGCGCTCGGTCAGCGCGGCATCAACATCATGGAATTCTGCAAGGCGTTCAACGCCAAGACGCAGGGCATGGAAGAAGGCCTGCCGATTCCTGTCGTGATCCAGTATTATCAGGACAAATCATTCACGTTCGTCACGAAGACGCCGCCGGCTTCGGTCCTGCTGAAGAAGGCTGCCGGCCTGAAGCTCGGCAAGAAGCCTGCTTCCGGCTCGAAGAAGCCTGGCTATGACACGGTCGGCTCTGTCTCCATGAAGCAGGTTCGCGAAATCGCGGAAATGAAGATGGAAGACCTCAACGCGAACGACCTCGACGCAGCGTCCAAGATCATTGCCGGGTCCGCCCGCGCAATGGGCCTGACAGTGGTGGAGTAAGAACAATGACGAAACCAGGAAAACGCGCTCGCGCAATCGCTGAAACAGTTGATCGCGACAAGGCTTACACCGTCAGCGAGGCTGTCTCGCTCGTGAAGGCCAATGCAAAGACGAAGTTCGATGAAACCATCGATATCGCCGTCAATCTTGGCGTTGACCCGAAATACGCAGACCAAATGGTCCGCGGCGTGGTCAACCTTCCTTCGGGCACGGGCAAGGACGTTCGTGTCGCTGTGTTTGCAAAGGATGCCAAGGCGGATGAGGCCAAGGCTGCAGGCGCCGATTTTGTCGGTGCAGAAGACCTGATGGAGAAGATCCAGGGCGGCTTCATGGACTTTGATCGCGTCATCGCGTCGCCGGACATGATGGCAGTCGTCGGCCGCCTCGGTAAGGTTCTGGGTCCACGCGGCCTGATGCCTAACCCGAAAGTCGGCACCGTGACACCGAACGTCGCGCAGGCCGTCAAGGATGCGAAAAGCGGATCTGTCGAGTTCCGTGTCGAGAAGGCGGGTATCATCCATGCCGGCATCGGCAAGGCGAGCTTCAGCCAGGATGCAATCGAGAAAAACGTGAATGCGTTCCTCAGCGCGCTCGTCAAGGCCCGCCCAACCGGCGCAAAAGGCACGTTCGTACGCAAGATTTCCCTGTCTTCCACGATGGGTGCAGGCGTTATGATCGATACGTCAGAGGCCAAATCCGCCTGATCTTCCGCTGATCAGGTCAGAATGAAATGAGCCCGGGCCACATTGGCGCCGGGCTTTTTCTTGCGAGTGCACATTTTATGACCGAAGGGGGTTGCAGCCCTTTGGATAAAGCGTTAACAGACCTCTCTTGACGGGAGATCACCGATGTGTATCGGCGGCCTCCCGTTTTCCTGTCCAAGACCATAGGTCAATCCTTCGGGTGAGATAAAGGCATTTTGGCCACCTATGCAGACGGGGTGAGGCGTTGAAACGGTTCGGGTGTTCGGGGCATTTTCCCTGGGCAGCTATACCGGGCAGGCCAATCCCTGGGCAGGCGCTGGAAGCTCTTTTTTCGGGCGGAAGGCGATTACCAGGGCGGCCGGATGGTCCGGGCGCCTCTACTGGAGACCCGCTATGGATAAAGCTGGAAAAACAGTGGCCCTCGAGACCCTTAAAGGGGTTTTCGCAGAGTCCGGTGCTGTCATCGTGACGCACTATTCCGGAATGACCGTTGCGGAAATGACAAAGCTGCGCGGCGCCCTTCGCAAGGACGGCGGTCAGCTTAAGGTGGTCAAGAACCGTCTGGCAAAAATTGCGCTGGACGGAAAAGGTGGCGACGATGCCCAGGCCCTGTTCCAGGGGCCTGTGGCAATTGCCTATTCACCTGACCCGGTGTCGGCTGCGAAAGCAGCGGATGAATTCGCGAAAGACAATGCGAAATTCATCATCATCGGTGGCGTGATGGGCGATGTGGTTCTGGATGCCGATGGCGTTCAGGCTCTCGCGAAGCTTCCTTCTCTCGATCAGCTTCGTGGCAAAATTGTTGGCCTCCTGCAGGCACCGGCGACGAAAATCGCTGGCGTTGTTCAGGCCCCGGCCAGCCAGCTTGCCCGTGTGGTGTCGGCTTACGCGTCGAAAGACGCCGCCTAAGACATCCGTTTTCGCGACAAATTTGTACTAACAACCGAACCAAACAGGATATCAAACAATGGCAAATCTCGAAAAGATTGTCGAAGACCTCTCGGCCCTTACCGTTCTTGAGGCTGCTGAGCTCGCAAAACTGCTTGAAGAAAAGTGGGGCGTTTCCGCCGCTGCGCCCGTGGCTGTCGCCGCGGCTGCAGGTGGTGCGGCTCCGGCTGCTGCTGCTGAAGAGCAAACCGAGTTCGACGTCATTCTCACGTCGGCTGGTGACAAGAAAATCAACGTCATCAAAGCCGTTCGTGATGTCGTTCCGGCTCTCGGCCTGAAAGAAGCGAAAGACCTGGTCGAAGCTGCACCTAAGGCAATCAAAGAAGGCGTCTCCAAGGCTGAAGCTGAAGAGATCAAGAAGAAATTCGAAGAAGCCGGCGCAACCGTCGAGCTCAAGTAAGCACCTGCTTCTTCAAATTCGGACAGTGTTCGCGCGAGGCGCTGTCCTATTCAAGAAATGCGCGGCGGTCTCTTCAGGGGCCGCCGCGAACTCGCGTTCTGGTTATAAGGTCTGTGGCCATGTGGCCCGGACGGACAAAATTGGGATCCTGGGATGGCACTCTCCTTCACGGAAAAGAAACGTATCCGCAAGTCCTTCGGGCGTATTCCCGAAGCCATTGAAATGCCGAACCTGATCGAGGTTCAGCGCGATTCTTACGAGAGCTTCCTTCAGATGCACACGCCGCGCGAGAAGCGCACGGACGATGGGCTCGGAGGTGTTTTCAAATCGGTGTTCCCGATTTCAGATTTTTCCGAGCGCGCGACGCTCGAGTATGTCAATTACGAGTTCGAAACGCCAAAGTTTGACGTTGAGGAATGCATGCAGCGCGACCTGACCTATCAGGCGCCGCTCAAGGTTCGTCTCCAGCTGGTCGTTTTCGACATCGACGAAGACACGGGCGCCCGCTCGGTCAAGGAAGTCAAAGAGCAGGAATGCTATCTCGGTGACATCCCGCTGATGACCGACAAGGGTACGTTCGTCGTCAACGGCACGGAGCGCGTGATTGTTTCGCAGATGCACCGCTCGCCTGGCGTGTTTTTTGACCACGACAAGGGCAAGACCCACACGTCCGGCAAGCTCCTGTTCACGGCGCGTATCATTCCTTACCGCGGCTCGTGGCTCGATTTCGAGTTTGACGCCAAAGACGTCCTGAACATCCGCATCGACCGCAAGCGCAAGCTGCCGGCGACGACGATGCTCTATGCGCTTGGTTATGACACCGAACAGATCCTGGACCTGTTCTACACCCACTCCATCTATCGCATGGACAAAAAGGGCTGGATCACGGGTTTCCGTTCGGAAGCCTGGAAGGGCCTCAAGCCGGAATTCGAACTGATCGATGCGAAGTCGAAGAAGTCGATTGCCGAAGCGGGCAAGAAGATCACCGCGCTGAAGGCGAAGCGTATTGCCGAAGCCGGCACGGACGAGATTCTCGTTCCGTCAGAGGCTCTGATCGGGAAGTTCCTGGCCCGTGACGTCGTCAACATGGAAACTGGCGAAATCTTTGGTGAAGCTGGCGACATGCTCGAAGAGGAAGTCATCGCCGAGATGCGCGAATACGGCATCAAGACGATCGAAGTCCTCGACATCGACGCGTCGGGCCGTGGCCCATGGCTGCGCAACACGCTCAAGGCCGACAAGAATGAGACGCGTTTCGAGGCGCTGTCCGACATCTACCGCGTGATGCGCCCTGGTGAGCCACCGACGCAGGAAGCGGCCGACGCGCTGTTTGGCCAATTGTTCTTCGATCCGGAGCGCTACGACCTCTCGGCTGTTGGCCGGGTCAAGATGAACATGCGCCTCAGCGTCGCCGTCAAAGGCTACGAAGCGGCAGAAGACAGCATGCGCGTCCTGCGCAATGACGACATCCTCGGCGTCATGAAGGTCATCCTCGACCTGAAGGACGGCAAGGGCGAAATCGACGATATCGACAACCTCGGAAACCGCCGGGTGCGTTCGGTCGGCGAGCTGATGGAAAACAACTATCGCATCGGTCTCGTGCGCATGGAGCGTGCGATCAAGGAGCGGATGGGCTCGGTCGATATCGACACGGTCATGCCGCACGACCTGATCAACGCGAAACCGGTTGTGGCTTCTGTCCGTGAATTCTTCGGCTCGTCCCAGCTGTCGCAGTTCATGGACCAGACGAATCCGCTTTCGGAAATCACCCACAAGCGTCGCCTTTCGGCACTTGGCCCGGGCGGTCTCACACGTGAGCGTGCCGGCTTCGAAGTCCGCGACGTTCACCCGACGCACTATGGCCGTATCTGCCCGATCGAGACGCCGGAAGGCCCGAACATCGGCCTGATCAACTCGCTGGCCACGCATGCGCGGATCAACAAGTACGGCTTCATCGAAAGCCCCTACCGCAAGGTTGTGAACGGCAAGCAGACTGACGAAGTCGTCTACCTGTCGGCCATGGAAGAGTCGATCTATTCGATCGCCCAGGCCAATGCCTCGGTCAACGCCAAGGGCGAGCTTCAGAACGAGTTCGTCAACGCGCGTGTTGCCGGCGAAGCCACCATGGTTTCGAAGGACGACATCCAGTTCATGGACGTCTCGCCGAAGCAGGTTGTGTCTGTTGCTGCCTCGCTCATTCCATATCTTGAAAACGACGATGCCAACCGCGCGCTCATGGGTTCGAACATGCAGCGTCAGGCGGTGCCGCTGGTCAAATCCGAAGCACCGTTTGTTGGTACGGGCATGGAATCCATCGTGGCCCGCGACAGCCGCGCAGCCATCATTGCCCGCCGGGCGGGTGTGGTCGAGCAGGTTGACGCACTGCGCATCGTGGTTCGGGCAACCGAGGACCTCGAAGGCTCGAAGTCTGGCGTTGATATCTATCGCCTGGCCAAGTTCCGCCGGTCCAACCAGAACAGCTGCATCAACCAGCGCCCGATCGTCAAAGTGGGCGACGTCGTGACGAAGAACGACATCATCGCTGACGGTCCGTCGACGGATCTCGGCGAGCTGGCTCTTGGCCGGAACGTGCTCGTCGCGTTCATGCCGTGGAACGGCTACAACTTTGAAGACTCGATCCTGATCTCCGAGCGCATCGTCAAGGATGACGTGTTCACGTCGATCCATATCGAGGAATTCGAGATCGCGGCTCGCGACACGAAGCTTGGGCCGGAAGAGATCACGCGCGACATTCCAAACGTCGGCGAGGAGGCCCTGCGCAACCTCGACGAAGCCGGGATCGTGGCAGTCGGTGCTGAAGTGAAGGCAGGCGACATTCTCGTCGGCAAGGTCACGCCGAAGGGCGAGAGCCCGATGACGCCGGAAGAGAAACTCCTCCGCGCCATCTTTGGTGAGAAAGCATCCGATGTTCGCGATACGTCGCTTCGCGTGCCTCCAGGCGATGCCGGTACGGTTGTGGATGTTCGCATCTTCAATCGCCACGGTATCGACAAGGACCAGCGTGCGCTTCAGATCGAGCGCGAGCAGATCGAGCAGCTGCAGGAAGACAAGGAAGACGAACAGTCCATCCTCGAGCGCAACACCTATGCGCGTCTGGCTGACCTGCTGACCGGCAAGGAAGCCGTTGCCGGACCGAAGAACTTCAAGCCTGGACGGATTGCCGCTGCGGCGCTTGAAGAGCTGAGCGAAAGCCAGTGGTGGGATATCGCCCTGAAGTCTGAAAAGGCCCAGGCCGAACTGGATGCCCTGCGCGCCCAGTTCGATGGCTCGATCCATGAGCTTGAAGCCCGCTTCAATGACAAGGTCGACAAGGTCCAGCGCGGCGATGACCTGCCTCCGGGCGTGATGAAAGTCGTCAAGGTCTTCCTGGCCGTGAAGCGCAAGCTTCAGCCGGGCGACAAAATGGCTGGCCGTCACGGCAACAAGGGTGTGATCTCCAAGATCAACCCGAGCGAAGACATGCCGTTCCTTGAAGACGGTACGCCGGTCGACATCGTGCTGAACCCGCTGGGCGTGCCATCGCGCATGAACGTCGGTCAGATTCTCGAGACCCACACGGGTTGGGCGTGCCGCGGCCTTGGCCGCATCATCGATCAGGCTCTGGAAGAATTCCACCAGAAGCATGACATGAAGGCCCTGCGAAAAGCTCTGGTTACGGCCTATGGCAAGGAGCAGGAACTGCCCGAAACCGATGATGAAATCGTGGAGCTTGCGGGCAACCTGCGCAATGGCGTGCCGATTGCGACGCCGGTCTTCGACGGTGCCCGTGAGAGCGACATCAACGACCTGCTTGAGCGTGCCGGTCTCGACACCTCGGGCCAGGTGAAGATGTTCGACGGACGGACGGGTGTTCAGTTCTCGCGCCCGGTGACAGTCGGTTACAAGTACCTGCTCAAGCTTCACCACCTCGTGGACGAGAAAATTCACGCGCGTTCCACCGGTCCTTACTCGCTCGTCACCCAGCAGCCGCTGGGCGGCAAGGCGCAGTTCGGCGGACAGCGCTTCGGTGAGATGGAAGTGTGGGCGCTCGAAGCCTATGGCGCTGCCTACACGCTGCAGGAAATGTTGACCGTCAAGTCGGACGACACGGCGGGCCGTGCGAAGATTTACGAATCGATCGTCCGTGGCGACGATTCGTTCGAGGCCGGCATCCCGGAAAGCTTCAACGTCCTGATCAAGGAAATGCGCTCTCTCGGTCTCAATGTGGAACTGATCGAGGAAGACAACGGTCAAATCGAGGACGAAGAGTCCACGGTCGCTGCCGAGTAGACAATACGCGAAATACGGGACGCCCCGCCAAACGAGAATCGTTTTTGCGGGGCGTCACGGTCGATACAAAATTTCATGAGGGCAGGGGCCCATTGCCCCGACAACACCGCCCACCCAAGGAGCAGACACCCATGCGCCAGGACGTCGCCAGCATTTTTAACCCGAATACTCCCGCCCCGACTTTCGAGGCGATCCGCATCTCGATCGCGAGCCCGGAAAAGATCCGCTCGTGGTCATCGGGCGAGATCAAGAAGCCCGAGACCATCAATTACCGGACATTCAAGCCCGAGCGCGACGGCCTGTTCTGCGCGCGCATCTTCGGTCCTGTGAAAGACTACGAGTGCCTTTGCGGAAAGTACAAGCGCATCAAGTATCGCGGAATCGTCTGCGAGAAGTGCGGTGTTGAAGTCACGCTGGCGCGCGTCCGGCGCGAGCGCATGGGCCACATTGATCTTGCTGCGCCTGTTGCGCACATCTGGTTCCTGAAGTCGCTGCCGTCCCGGATTGCGACTCTGGTCGACATGGCGCTGAAAGACGTGGAGCGCGTGCTCTACTTCGAAAGCTATGTCGTCATCGAGCCCGGTCTCACCGAACTGGAGCCCAAACAGCTCCTGACCGAAGAAGAATACATGGATGCCCAGGACAATCTGGGTGAAGACGCATTCACCGCCATGATCGGTGCTGAAGCCATCCGTGAGATCCTTCGCAACCTGGATCTTCCCACCCTTGCGGATACGCTTCGCGACGACCTGCGTGAGTCGACATCGGAACTGAAGACCAAGAAGGCCTCCAAACGCCTCAAGGTTGTCGAATCCTTCCTGACCTCGCGGGCCAAGCCCGAATGGATGATCCTGACAGTCGTGCCGGTCATCCCGCCCGACCTTCGTCCGTTGGTGCCGCTGGATGGCGGCCGTTTCGCGACGTCTGACCTCAACGATCTCTATCGCCGCGTTATCAACCGGAACAACCGCCTGAAGCGCCTGATGGAGCTGCGCGCGCCTGACATCATCATTCGCAACGAAAAGCGGATGTTGCAGGAATCCGTCGATGCCCTGTTCGACAATGGCCGTCGTGGCCGTACGATCACCGGCACCAACAAGCGACCGCTGAAGTCCATCTCCGACATGTTGAAGGGCAAGCAGGGCCGCTTCCGTCAGAACCTCCTCGGCAAGCGCGTCGACTATTCCGGCCGTTCGGTCATCGTGGTTGGCCCGAACCTGAAACTGCACGAGTGCGGCCTTCCCAAGAAGATGGCGCTCGAACTGTTCAAGCCGTTCATCTATGCGCGTCTAGACGCCAAGGGCCTTGCCGGCACAGTGAAGGCTGCCAAAAAACTGGTCGAAAAAGAAAAGCCGGAAGTCTGGGACATCCTCGACGAGGTTATCCGCGAGCACCCGATCCTGCTGAACCGGGCGCCGACGCTGCACCGTCTCGGCATCCAGGCGTTCGAGCCCAAGCTGATCGAAGGCAAGGCCATCCAGCTTCACCCGCTGGTTTGTGCTGCGTTCAACGCTGACTTCGATGGTGACCAGATGGCCGTTCACGTTCCGCTGAGCCTTGAGGCGCAGCTGGAATGCCGCGTGCTGATGATGTCGACCAACAACATCCTGTCGCCTGCGAACGGCAAGCCGATCATTGTTCCGTCGCAGGATATTATTCTCGGCCTCTATTACCTGTCGCTCGACCGGGACGAAGAAGCCGGAAACGGCATGCTGTTCAGCGATCTCGCCGAGATCGAACAGGCGCTCGACAATGGTTTCGTCTCGCTGCACTCGAAAGTGAAGGCGATGTACGAGGGCGTTGATGACGAGGGCAAGCCATGGCGCCGCGTGATCGAAACGACGCCGGGCCGTTACATGGTTGCGAACATCCTGCCGCGCATGAAGGGCATCCAGCCGGACATGGTCAACACGACGCTGACCAAGAAGGCGATCGGGAAGATCATCGACGAAGTCTACCGCCTGTGCGGCCAGAAGGCGACGGTCATCTTCTGTGACAAGATGATGGAGCTCGGCTTCAAGGAGGCCTGCAAGGCCGGTATTTCGTTCGGCAAGGACGACATGGTCATTCCTGCGGCCAAGAAGAAGCTTGTTGAAGCGACCAAGGAGCAGGTGTCCGAATACGAGCGCCAGTATGCCGATGGTCTCATCACGCGTGGTGAAAAGTACAACAAGGTTGTTGACGCTTGGTCCACGTGTACGGACAAGGTCGCTGACGCCATGATGGATTCGGCTGCTGAAGCCCAGGCTGCCAAGGGAGACCGGAAGGCCCAGGTCAATTCGATCTACATGATGGCCGATTCCGGTGCGCGTGGTTCGAAGAACCAGATGAAGCAGCTTGCCGGCATGCGTGGGCTCATGGCCAAGCCATCGGGCGAGATCATCGAAACGCCGATCATCTCGAACTTCAAGGAAGGCCTGACTGTTCTGGAGTACTTCAACTCCACGCACGGTGCGCGTAAGGGCCTTGCCGATACGGCTCTGAAAACGGCCAACTCGGGCTACCTGACCCGCCGCCTGGTCGATGTTGCGCAAGACTGCATCATCAACGAAGACGATTGCGGCACCGAAAAGGGCATTGATATCAGTGCGGTCATGGAAGGTGCGGATGTAGTCGTGTCGCTCGGAGAGCGTCTGCTCGGCCGCGTCACTGCAGAGGACATCAAGGGTGCCGATGGCGCGCTCGTTGCTCCGGCCAACACCTATGTTGATGAAGATCTCGCGGATGAGATCGAGAAGTGTGGTGTTGACGTGGTGAAGGCCCGTTCGGCCCTGACATGCGAAGCCCGCAACGGCATCTGCGTCCAGTGCTATGGCCGTGACCTTGCCCGCGGCACTGTCGTCAACCGCGGCGAAGCGGTCGGCGTCATCGCGGCACAGTCCATCGGTGAGCCCGGCACGCAGCTTACCATGCGTACGTTCCACATCGGTGGCGCGGCGCAGGTGGCAGACCAGTCGTCCGTCGAAGCCAGCTTCGAAGGCACGGTCCGGTTTACCGACGCCGAGTTCGTGACCCGAAAAGACAAGAGCATTGTGGTTGTCGGCCGGCGCATGCAGGTCGAAATCGTCGATGCCGACGGTCGTACCCGTCAGTCCTTCCGTCCGGCCTATGGCACGCGCCTCATGGTCAAGGACAAGGCCAAAGTGTCGCCTGGCATGCTGCTGGCGGACTGGGATCCGTTCGCTCAACCGATCGTGTCGGAAGTCGCTGGTGAGGCGAAGCTGATCGATGTGATCGACGGCGTGTCCGTACGCGAGGAAACCGATGAGGCGACGGGTATCTCGTCCCGCGTCGTGATTGACTGGCGTTCGGCCTCGAAGTCGGCAGATGTCAAACCGTCCATCCAGGTCGTCGACAAGAACGGTGACCCCGTGAAGTTGCCTAACGGTTCCGATGCGGTCTACCTGCTGTCCGTGGGGGCGATCCTCTCGGTATCTGAAGGGGACAAGATCGAAGCCGGCGATACGCTCGCGCGTGTCACGACCGGTGGGGCGAAAACCCGGGACATCACGGGTGGTCTGCCGCGCGTGGCTGAACTGTTTGAAGCGCGCCGGCCAAAAGACCACGCCATCATTGCAGAGGTCGATGGCAAGGTTCTTTACGGACGTGACTACAAGAACAAGCGCCGTGTCTCGATTGTTCCAATCGAGGAAGGTCGCGACCAGATCGACTACCTTGTGCCGAAGGGCAAGCACCTCGCGGTTCAGGATGGCGACTTCATCAAGCGTGGTGAGTACCTGATGGACGGTAACCCGGCGCCGCAGGACATCCTGTCGACACTGGGCGTCGAAGCGCTTGCGAACTACCTGATTGAGGAAGTCCAGAAGGTTTACCGCCTGCAAGGTGTTCCGATCAACGACAAGCACATCGAAGTGATTGTCCGCCAGATGCTTCAGAAGGTCGAAATTCTCGACGGTGGCGATACGCCATTCATCGTCGGCGAGCATATCGACGTCATTGACTTCGATGACGCCAATGAAGTTGTCCGCAAGTCCCGCAAGAAGGACCAGCGCGAGGCCACGGCCAATCCGCTGCTGCTCGGTATCACCAAGGCGTCGCTCCAGACCCGCAGCTTCATCTCGGCTGCGTCGTTCCAGGAAACGACCCGCGTGCTCACCGAAGCGGCCATCCAGGGCAAGATCGATACGCTGGACGGCCTGAAGGAAAACGTCATCGTCGGACGCCTGATCCCGGCCGGTACGGGCGGTGGTATCCGCCAGTTCCGCCGCGTCGCCGCAGAACGCGACACGAAGCTCAAGGCCAAGCGGGCAGCCGCAATGGCCAAGGCCCAGGAAGAGGCGGCAAATCTTGCCATGGCCGCGCTGCCAGCGCCGGTTGCCGAGCCTTCGGACGAATAGCCGGGTCTCAACGCGGCTTGAAACAGAACAGAAAGCCTGCCAGCCTTGGCAGGCTTTCTTGTTTTCAGGGATGGATCAGCAATGCAACGGAACGACATGATTGGTGCTGCCTGTGCCATTGTCGCGATCGGCCTGGTGGCCTGGCTTTCCCTCGAAAGCTGGAAGATCGCCGATTGTCGGGAAGTCCTGCGCACCGCCGATTTTCAAAGGGCAGGTGACCTGGAACCCGCCATGGCAGAAGAGCTTTCTGCCTTTCGGGCAGAGTTGGAGGCAGGCCGTGCCGGGGCCGATGCGTCTGCCTGCATCGCCAGGATCGGTCTGCCGTTCTAGACCGGCGCCGGATCGCCAAAGATTGCTGCGGCTGAGCGGCATGCGACCCTTGACGCCAGCGCCCGAGAGGCTTACACGCCACAAATCGTCAGAGAGGCGTACGGGTTCTGGCCCGTTCACCGCACCGGCTCAGGAATGACCCGGCCAATCTGGCCCCCAAGTTTTCAGCCGTCCCGGAAGCTGTTTCCAGCCTTCGGGACATCATTTCGTTATCGGCCCATCGGGCCATGAGTTCAGAAGAGACAGAAGGCCCGAATGCCCACAATCCAGCAGCTAATTCGTAACCCGCGTTCGCCAAAGCCGTCGCGTACCAAGACACCCGCTCTGAAGGCCTGTCCTCAGCGCCGCGGCGTGTGTACGCGCGTCTATACGACCACACCAAAGAAGCCGAACTCGGCGCTTCGTAAAGTGGCAAAAGTGCGCCTCACCTCCGGGTTCGAGTCGCTGTGCTACATTCCGGGCGAGGGCCACAACCTGCAGGAGCACTCGGTTGTGCTGATCCGCGGCGGCCGCGTGAAAGACCTTCCCGGTGTGCGCTATCACATCATCCGCGGCGCGCTGGACACCCAGCCCGTCAAGAACCGTAAACAACGCCGTTCGCATTACGGCGCGAAGAAACCGAAATAAGAGGGCCGCAACATGTCTCGTCGTCACAGTGCAGAGAAGCGTCAGGTCCTCGCGGATCCGAAATTCAAGGACATCATCGTCACGAAGTTCATGAACCAGATCATGCGCGATGGTAAAAAGTCGGTTGCCGAGCGCATCGTCTATGGTGCGTTCGACCTCGTCGAGGCCCGCGCCAAGAAGAACCCGGTCGAAGTGTTCCACGCCGCACTTGAAGCTGTCGCCCCATCCGTCGAAGTGCGTTCGCGCCGCGTTGGTGGTGCGACCTATCAGGTGCCGGTCGAGGTGCGTACAGAGCGCCGTCAGGCTCTCGCCATCCGTTGGCTGTCGGCCGCGGCTGCTGGCCGGAACGAAAACACGATGCGCGAGCGTCTTGCGGGTGAATTGATGGACGCGAGCCAGGGCCGCGGAAACGCCGTCAAGAAGCGCGAAGACACGCACCGCATGGCCGACGCCAACAAGGCGTTCGCGCACTACCGCTGGTAATCAGCTCTGGAATTTCAAGGCAACTGCGGGTAACGCGCCCGTCAGTTGCCACCTTTTCCTCCCGGAAAGCAGACACGAAGGTTTACTCACATGGCCCGCGAATACACGCTGGATCGCTATCGTAACTTTGGCATCATGGCTCACATCGATGCTGGTAAGACCACGACGACAGAGCGCATCCTCTTTTACACCGGCAAGTCGCACAAGATTGGCGAAGTGCACGACGGCGCTGCGACGATGGACTGGATGGAGCAGGAGCAGGAGCGTGGCATCACGATCACGTCCGCTGCGACGACGACCTTCTGGGAGCGCACGGAAGACGGCTCGACTCCGCTGTCCGACAAATACCGTTTCAATATCATCGATACGCCCGGACACGTTGACTTCACGATTGAGGTCGAGCGCTCGCTGGCCGTTCTCGACGGCGCAGTCTGCGTTCTCGATGCAAACGCTGGCGTTGAGCCGCAGACCGAAACCGTCTGGCGTCAGGCCGACCGTTACAAGGTTCCGCGGATCGTGTTCGTCAACAAGATGGACAAGATCGGCGCTGACTTCTTCAACTGTGTCCGCATGATCAAGGACCGGACAGGTGCGATTCCGGCGCCGATCCAGTTCCCGATCGGTTCGGAAGTCGATCTCGCGGGGCACGTGGATCTCGTCACGATGCAGGAATGGGTCTGGGAAGGCGACGATCTCGGCGCGTCCTGGGTGCTCAAGCCTGTGCGCGACAGTCTCAAGGCCCAGGCCGACAAGATGCGCGCCGAGCTTGTTGAGCTTGCCGTCGAGCAAGACGATGATGCTATGGAAGCCTTCCTGGAAGGCAATGAGCCGGACATCCCGACGCTCCGCAAGCTGATCCGCAAAGGCACGCTGTCAATGTCCTTCGTGCCAGTCCTGTGTGGTTCCGCGTTCAAGAACAAGGGTGTGCAGCCCATGCTGAACGCCGTTATTGACTACCTTCCGGGTCCGCTCGACGTGCCGCCTTACATGGGCTTCCTGCCCGGCGACGAAGACGAAGTTCGCAATGTCGAGCGTCGCGCCAATGACAGCGACCCGTTCTCGGGCCTCGCGTTCAAGATCATGAACGACCCTTACATGGGTACGCTGACCTTCACGCGTATCTATTCGGGCACGCTGTCGAAAGGCGATGCGTTCATGAACTCGACCAAAGGCAAGCGCGAGCGCGTCGGCCGGATGGTCATGATGCACTCGAACAAGCAGGACGAGATCACGGAAGCCTTTGCAGGCGACATCGTTGCGCTCGCCGGCCTCAAGGAAACCACGACCGGCGACACGGTCTGTGATCCGAACAAGCCGGTCGTCCTGGAAACGATGACGTTCCCGGATCCGGTGATCGAGATCGCTGTTGAACCGAAGTCCAAGGCTGACCAGGAAAAAATGTCGGTCGGCCTGCAGCGCCTGGCCGCTGAAGACCCATCTTTCCGCGTCGAAACCGATTTCGAATCCGGCCAGACGATCATGAAGGGCATGGGCGAGCTTCACCTCGACATCCTGATCGACCGCCTGAAGCGCGAGTTCAAGGTTGAGGCCAATATCGGTCAGCCGATGGTGGCCTATCGTGAGAAAATCGGCCGTGCGGCCGAGATCGACTTCACGCACAAGAAACAGTCCGGCGGTACCGGCCAGTTCGCGCGCATCAAGCTGCAGTTCGAGCCTCTCGAAGCCGGATCGGGCTTCGTTTTCGAGAACACGGTCGTTGGTGGCGCGGTGCCGAAGGAATACATTCCCGGCGTCGAGAAGGGCCTGAACATGGCCAAGGAAAACGGCCTGCTGGCCGGCTATCCTGTGACCGATTTCAAGGCTGTGCTGGTTGACGGCGCCTTCCACGATGTTGACTCCTCGGTCCTCGCTTTCGAAATCGCCGCCCGCGGTGCGTTCCGCGAGCTCAAGGGTCATGGCGATCCGCGCCTGATGGAGCCGATCATGAAAGTGGAAGTCGTGACACCCGAAGACTATATGGGTGACGTGATCGGCGACCTTAACTCTCGTCGTGGCCAGATCCAGGGTTCCGAACCCCGCGGCAATGCGGTGGCAATCAATGCCTTCGTTCCGCTGGTCAACATGTTCGGTTACGTTTCGAACCTTCGCGGCATGTCGCAAGGGCGCGCCCAGTTCACGATGCTCTTCGATCACTATGACGAAGTGCCACGTGCCGAAGCGCAAAAAATTATCCAGGAAGTCGCAGGTTCCTGATCCATCCCGACCGGCAATCCGGTCTTTTGAAGTTAGAATGAAGGAGAGGCCCGATGGGCAAGGCAAAGTTTGAACGCAACAAGCCGCACGTGAACATCGGCACGATTGGACACGTTGACCATGGCAAGACGACGCTGACGGCGGCGATTTCGATGGTTCTTGCGGAAGCATCCGGCGGCGAAGCCAAGTCGTATGCCGACATTGACTCTGCGCCCGAAGAAAAGGCGCGCGGCATCACGATCAACACGGCGCACGTCGAGTATGAGACGGCCAACCGTCACTATGCCCACGTCGACTGCCCCGGCCACGCTGACTATGTGAAGAACATGATCACGGGCGCCGCGCAGATGGACGGCGCGATCCTGGTTGTGAACGCGGCTGACGGCCCGATGCCGCAGACGCGCGAGCACATCCTGCTGGCCAAGCAGGTCGGCGTGCCGGCCATGGTTGTCTTCCTGAACAAGGTCGACCAGGTCGACGATGCCGAGCTTCTGGAACTGGTCGAGATGGAAGTGCGTGAACTTCTCTCCTCGTACGACTTCCCGGGCGACGACATTCCGATCATCGCGGGCTCCGCGCTGGCCGCTGTCGAAGGCCGCAATCCTGAAATCGGCCGGGACAAGGTTCTCGAGCTGATGCAGGCTGTGGACGACTATATCCCGACACCGGAGCGTCCGCTGGACAAGCCGTTCCTGATGCCGGTCGAAGACGTGTTCTCGATCTCGGGCCGCGGTACGGTTGTGACCGGCCGGGTTGAGCAGGGCATCATCAAGGTTGGCGAGGAAATCGAGATTGTCGGCATCCGCCCGACCGTCAAGACGACCTGTACCGGCGTTGAAATGTTCCGCAAGCTGCTCGACCAGGGCCAGGCCGGCGACAACATTGGCGCGCTGCTTCGCGGCGTCGACCGTGAAGGCGTCGAGCGCGGCCAGGTTCTCTGCAAGCCCGGTTCGATCACGCCGCACACGACGTTCGAAGCCGAAGCCTACATCCTGACGAAGGAAGAGGGTGGCCGTCACACGCCGTTCTTCACCAATTACCGTCCGCAGTTCTACTTCCGCACGACCGACGTGACGGGCGTGGTGACGCTGCCGGCCGACAAGGAAATGGTGCTTCCGGGCGACAATGTGAAAATGGATGTCGAGCTGATCCAGCCGATCGCCATGGACCAGGGCCTGCGCTTCGCCATCCGTGAAGGCGGCCGTACCGTCGGCGCCGGCGTCGTCTCCGCCATCAAGAAATAAGAACGGGATCCCGTTCTGACGGCAAAGGCCGCTTCCGCAAGGAAGCGGCCTTTTTCGTTACGCCAGCGCCCGGGTCGGCGGGTGTTTCGAGTCTGGCAAATGCGTGGAATGAGGGGTGGATCAGGCCGAGTCGGCCGATTGCGGGGGCGCTTCTGTGCGTCGGCGATCTGCGAGCTGCTGGAGATTGTCTTCATGGTCGCCGCGTTCGATGCGGTAATAGGCGACGGCGATGATCATGCATGTCCATAGCAGGAGAAGCGTCGGAGCATAGCTTGCGCCGAGCCGCCACAGGGTTTCCGGCGGGACTTCGCCCACGGCAGCGCCTTGCGGGAAGGATACGAACGATAGGATCAGCCCGGCCGAAAACGCACCCAGGCCCTGGGTCGCCTTTCGGGTGAAAGTGACAGCGGCGAAGAACACACCTTCCGAGCGTCGGCCAGTCTTGAGCTCGCTCTGTTCCACAAGGTCTGCGATCATCGAATAGAGTACGGCCTGGAGCGCGATAATCAGGGCAACGTCGATCGTGTTGATCGTGGCGACAATGGGATAGAGAAGCGGGTCGCCATTGGCGGGCATCAGGCCGATGAGGCGCAGGATGACCGGCGCAGGGGCCATCGTGAAGGCAATGATTCCGAGCCAGATGACCCCGCGCTTCTTGCCGAACCGCTTTACGATCCTGGGTGCGACGAGCAGGCCGATCAGCGCCGAGAGGAAAACAAGCAAGGTCCACAGGAATATTTGTTCGCTCGAGAAGCCCCAGAAATAGGTCAACATGAGGAAAGCGAGCGCGGCGGACAGGCCGGAGGCGACCGCGCCGAACAGAGTGGCGATGAACAGAGCGAAGAAGGATGGGTCCCCCAGCGTTTCGAAGACTTCCTTGAAAATTGGGCCCAGACCGATCTTGCGACGCGGCGGCGGTGCGTGAAAATGCTTGATCTGTGGATGCGTACCGAGGGCGGAAATCATGATGGCGAGGAAAATCAGGATCGAGGAGATGATGCCATAGGTGGCATAACCATCCCGGTTGAGGGTTCCGACCGGGTATTTTTCCGTGGCCACCAAAAGCACGCCGAACATGAGAACGCTCATGAGGTTGCCGCCCGTCCAGCCAAAATAGAGGCGCCAGGCCTGGAGCTTGGTGCGTTCGTCATAGTCCTGCGAGAGTTCGGGCATCAGCGACGAACTGGGCGTTTCATAGAATGTGATGAACGTGCGGATCAGGATGGCAAGCAGGAGCAGGTACCAGAACATCTGTCCGTCGCTGAGGGCAGGTGGGTTCCAGAGCAGGAAGTAGCTGACAGATACCGGAATGGCCGCCGCATACATGAAGGGGTGCCGGCGCCCCCAGCGTGATCGCCAATTGTCTGACAAATATCCGACGACCGGGTCACTGATAGCATCGACCACGAGCGCGATGAATATGGCGAGGCCGACCAGGCCGGGCTCGACGCCAACGACCGTGCCGTAGAAGAGAAGCAGGAAATAGCCGAAGCCGGCGTCTTTCACGCCATAGGCCACAGAGCCAAATCCATAAGCGATCCGGGTAGGCAATGATGTACGGTGCGTCGTTGCAGGGTTCATCGTGCCGCCACTCTATTCAGGTCTGGGCGGGTGTCATCCTTAATCGGCCTGGCTTGGCGCGGGGTAAACCTTGGGTGTACGTGGAGGGGCAGGGCTTGGCGCTCCCCGGTGAGGTCGCGAGCGCTTTCCGCCTGCTTGGTCATTTCCTGTCCGGTGGTCCGGCTTTCGCCGCGCGTGAGGCGGGCCATCGGAGCAGGGGGCATGGGTGTTCTTGGGCATGATCTCGACCTATTTTGCTGCGCTGCAGGTATGGCCTGCTAAATCCCCGTTTCGCCTGTTGACGCCGGTGATTCCTTCCCATAGAAGCACCAATTCGCCGGGAAGGCTGCGCTTGGATTAGCGAACGCTCCCTCGAAACTGACAATTTAACCTACCCACGCCCGGGCGCTCGATGCTGACGAGCCATCGCCCTGGGCTTAAGTGTTTTGTGTGGACGGACGAGACGATGGAACGACAGAATATCCGGATCAGGCTCAAAGCCTTCGATCACCGCGCGCTCGACATGTCGGCGAAAGAGATCGTGAACACGGCCAAGCGCACGGGCGCGGAAGTGAAGGGACCCATCCCGCTTCCAACCCGTATCGAGCGTTTCACCGTGAACCGTTCGCCGCACGTCGACAAGAAGTCGCGCGAGCAATTCGAGATTCGCACCCATAAGCGCATCCTCGACATCGTGGACCCGACCCCGCAAACAGTCGACGCGCTGATGAAGCTCGACCTGTCCTCGGGCGTTGGTATTGAAATCAAGCTTGAGGGAGCACGCTAATGGCGCTTCCAGCCCCCCGTTCAGGCGTGCTGGCCCGCAAACTGGGCATGACGCGCATATTTGATGAAGACGGTCGCCACGTTCCCGTGACGGTCCTGTCGCTCGACGGTTGCCAGGTTGTTGGCGTGCGCACGGAAGACGAGCGCGCTGTCACCACCAAGAAGGGCGGCGAAGTCACCCGCACCGACGGCTACAAGGCTGTCATCCTGGGTGCTGGCGAAAAGAAAGCCAAGCGCACGAACAAGGCCCTGCGCGGCCAGTTCGCCAAGGCCGGCGTCGCGCCGAAAGCCAAGCTGAAAGAATTCCGCGTGTCGGGCGACCTGCCTGAGGTTGGCGCTGAAGTGGTCGCTGACCATTTCGTCCCCGGCCAGAAGGTTGACGTGTCCAGCTACGCCATCGGTAAGGGGTTTGCTGGTGCCATGAAGCGCTGGAACTTCGGCGGCATGCGCGCCACGCACGGCGTGTCGATTTCGCACCGCGCCCATGGTTCGACCGGTATGAACCAGGATCCGGGCCGCGTGTTCAAGAACAAGAAGATGGCCGGCCACCTCGGTACCGACCGTATCACCACCCAGAACCTGACGGTTGTGCGCACCGACGTTGAGCGCGGCCTGATCCTCGTGAAGGGTGCCGTGTCCGGTCATGACGGTTCGTTCGTGGAAATCCGTGATGCCGTGAAAAAGGCCCTGCCAAAGGATGCGCCGAAAGCCGGTTCGTTCAAGTCGGCAGGTGCGCCAGCCCAGACAGAGGGTGCTGAATAATGGAACTCGCAGTCAAAACCCTCGCCGGCAAAGCCGCTGGCAAGATCACGCTCGACGACGCGATCTTCGGTATCGAGGACATCCGCAAGGACCTCCTCCACCGTACGGTCCGCTGGCAGTTGGCCAAGCGCCAGGCTGGCACGCACAAGACCCAGACCCGGTCGGAGGTGTCGGTCACGACCAAGAAGTTCATCCGCCAGAAGGGTTCGGGCGGCGCACGTCACGGCTCGCGCAACGCCCCGATCTTTGTTGGTGGTGGTGTCGCTCACGGACCGCGTGTTCGCAGCCATGCGCATGACCTTCCCAAGAAGGTCCGCAAGCTGGCGCTGGCTCACGCGTTGTCCTCGAAAGTGGTTGCGCAATCGTTCCTGGTGATCGATGCGGCGACCCTGAAGGAAGCCAAGACCAAGGACCTGGCGGCTCACTTCGCTGGCCTCGGCATCGAGAACGCCCTGATCATTTCGGGCGTCACGGTTGACGAAAATTTCGCCAAGGCCGCACGCAACATTCCAAACGTGGATGTGCTGCCGGTCGCCGGCCTGAACGTGTACGATATCCTGCGCCGCAAGACGCTCGTCATCACCAAGGAAGCAGCTGAAGGCATTCAGGCTCGCTTCGACGGCACGCTGGCTCAACCCGCAATCGCAGCAGAGGCTGAATAGTCATGGCTGATCCGAAGCAACATCATTACGACGTCATCCGTCGCCCGATCATCACCGAGAAATCGACGTTGGTCGCCGAAGAGAACAAGATCGTTTTTGAAGTGTCCATGGACTCTGACAAGAAGACCATCAAGGAGGCCGTCGAGGCCCTGTTCAAGGTTGAGGTCACCAAGGTCAACACGCTGCTCCAGAAGGGCAAGACGAAGCGTTTCAAAGGTCATCTTGGTCGTCGCAACGACACCAAGAAGGCCATTGTCACGCTCGCCGAAGGCCAATCTGTCGATATTTCGACAGGTCTGTAGGGGAAGGACGTAGAAAATGGCACTCAAGACATTCAACCCAACTTCCCCCGGCCGTCGCCAGCTCGTGCTGGTCGACCGTTCGGACCTGCACAAGGGCAAGCCCGTCAAGGCGCTGACCGAAGGCCTGTCCAAGAAAGGTGGCCGCAACAACCGCGGTCGTATTACTGCACGCCGTATCGGTGGCGGCGCCAAGAAGCTGTACCGCAAGGTCGACTTCAAGCGTAACCGCTGGGACATCCCGGCTGTTGTCGAGCGGCTGGAATATGACCCGAACCGTACGGCATTCATCGCGCTGATCAAATATGAAGACGGCCTTCTGTCTTACATCATCGCGCCACAGCGCCTTGAAGTCGGCGACACGGTTGTCACGTCGAAAACGGCCGACATAAAGCCGGGTAACACGCTGCCGCTGAAGAGCATCCCGGTCGGAACGATCATCCACAATATCGAGCTGAAGCCTGAAAAGGGCGCGCAGATGATCCGCTCGGCTGGCACGTATGCCCAGCTGGTCGGCCGTGACGGTGGTTATGCCCAGATCAAGCTGACCTCCGGCGAGCTTCGCATGGTGCTCGACACCTGCCTGGCAACGATCGGCGCCGTGTCGAACCCGGACAACATGAACCAGGTCCTGTCCAAGGCTGGCCGCAAGCGTCACATGGGCAAGCGCCCGTCTGTTCGCGGCGTGGTCATGAACCCGGTCGATCACCCGCACGGTGGTGGTGAAGGCAAGTCGTCCGGCGGTCGTCACCCGGTGACGCCGTGGGGCAAGAAAACCCGCGGTCCGAAGACCCGTACCAACAAAGCGACGGATCGCCTGATCATCCGCCGCCGTAACGCGAAACGCTAGAGGAGCCGCGAGACATGTCACGTTCTGTCTGGAAAGGCCCATTTGTTGACGGCTATCTGCTGAAGAAAGCCGAAGAGGCGCGCGCCTCCGAGAAGCGCTCGGTCATCAAGACCTGGTCGCGCCGTTCGACAATCCTGCCTAATTTCATCGGCCTGAACTTCCAGGTCCATAACGGTAACAAGTTCATCCCGGTCACGGTCTCGGAAGAGATGGTCGGCCACAAGTTTGGCGAGTTCGCTCCGACCCGTACGTTCTACGGTCACGGCGCCGACAAGAAAGCGAAGCGGAAGTAGTCATGGGTAAGACGAAGAATCCTCCGAAGCAGGCTGCCAACGAATCGCGCGCCGTCCTGCGCATGTACCGTTCGAGCCCGCAAAAGCTGAACCTGCTGGCCCAGCAGATCCGCGGCCTGCCGGTTGAGCGTGCGCTTGCCGAGCTTCAGTTTTCGCCGAAGCGTCCTGCCAAGGACGTTCGCAAACTGCTGCAGAGCGCGATCGCCAACGCAGAGAACAATCACGGTCTCGACATCGACAGCCTTGTCGTTGCTGAAGCCCACGTCGGCAAGAACATGGTGATGAAGCGTATCCGGGCCCGTGCCCGTGGCCGCGCAGCCCGTGTCCTGAAGCCATTTGCGCAAGTTACCATTGTCCTTCGTGACACAAGCATGGAAGCGGAGGCCGCCTGATGGGTCAGAAAGTTAATCCGATCGGTTTTCGTCTCGGTATCAACCGGACAGCTGACAGCCGCTGGTATGCAGACAGTGCCGATTTCGGTCGCCTGCTGCATGAGGACCTTGCGATCCGCAAGGCGATCCGCGCCAAGCTGAAGCAGGCCGGCATCTCGAAAATCATCATCGAGCGTCCGCACAAGAAGTGCCTGATCACGATCCACACGGCCCGTCCGGGCCTGGTGATCGGCAAGAAGGGTGGCGACATCGAAGTCCTGCGCAAGGAACTCGGCAAGATGACCAGCGATGAGGTTCGCGTGAACCTCGTGGAAATCCGCAAGCCGGAAATCGACGCCACGCTGATCGCTGACGATATTGCACGCCAGCTTGAGCGCCGGGCCTCGTTCCGCCGCACGATGAAGCGTTCGATCCAGTCGGCCATGCGCCTCGGTGCCCAGGGTATCCGTATCATGGTTGCCGGTCGTCTTGGCGGTGCTGAAATTGCTCGGACTGAGCAGTATGCAGAAGGCTCCGTGCCGCTGCACACGCTGCGCGCCGACATCGACTATGGCACGGCTGAAGCGTCGACCACTTACGAAATCATCGGCATCAAGGTCTGGGTCTACAAGGGCGAGATCATGGAGCATGATCCAATGGCTCAGGACAAGCGCCTCGAGACGTCGGGCCAGTCACGTGCCCGTGCCAACACCAATCAACGCGGACCGGCTACCGGTGCGCAAGCCTCCGGAGCGTAAGAGATGCGTCAACCGAAGCGTACCAAGTTCAGGAAGGCCTTCAAGGGCCGGATCAATGGCAAGCCGAAAGGCGGCTTCACGCTGGCTTTCGGCGAGTTCGGCCTCAAGGCGCTCGAACCTGAGCGCGTGACCGCGCGCCAGATCGAAGCCACTCGCCGAGCCGTTACGCGCTATATGAAGCGTCAGGGCAAAGTGTGGATCCGCGTATTCCCGGATGTGCCTGTGTCGGCCAAGCCGATCGAAGTCCGGATGGGTAAAGGCAAGGGTAGTGTCGACCGCTGGGTCGCGCGCGTCTCGCCGGGCCGCATCATGTTCGAGATCGACGGTGTGCCGGAAGATATCGCTCGCGAAGCCCTGCGCCTTGGCGCAGCCAAGCTTCCGATCAAGACAAAAGTCGTCAAGCGGATTGAGGGGATCTGATCATGAAAGCCTCTGATGTGAGAACAAAAAGCGCCGACCAGCTCAAGGACGAGCTGATCAAGCTGAAGAAAGAACAGTTCAACCTGCGTTTCCAGTCGGCCACCGGCCAGCTCGAAAAAACTGCCCGTGCCAAGGAAGTTCGCCGCGACATCGCTCGCGTCAAGACGATCCTTCGCGAAAAGGCCGTGGCAGGTAAGGCCTAGGAGAGAGAACATGCCTAAACGTATTATGGAAGGTGTCGTTGTCTCGACGAAGCAGGACAAGACAGCCATCGTTCGCGTCGAGCGTACCTTCACCCACCCGGTGATGAAAAAGATCGTTCGCCGCTCGAAGAAGTATCACGCCCACGACGAAGGCAATGCCGCTGTCGAAGGCCAGATTGTGACCATCCAGGAATGCCCGCCGCATTCCAAGCTGAAGCGTTGGGAACTCGTTTCCGGCGAAGGGAGTGACGCATGATCCAGATGCAGAGTAACCTCCGGGTCGCCGACAATTCGGGCGCGCGCCGGGTCCAGTGCATCAAGGTGCTGGGTGGTGCTGGTCGCCGGTACGCTTCTGTGGGCGACGTCATTGTCGTGTCCATCAAGGAAGCCATCCCGACCGGCCGCGTGAAGAAAGGTGACGTCCGCAAGGCCGTCGTCGTTCGCGTCGCCAAGGACATCAATCGTGCAGACGGTTCGACCATCCGGTTCGACTCCAATGCTGCCGTGCTCATCAACAATAATGGTGAGCCAATCGGAACCCGCGTTTTTGGTCCGGTGCCGCGTGAACTTCGCGGCAAGAACCAGGTCAAGATCGCCAATATGGCGCCGGAGGTTTTGTAGTCATGGCTGCGAAGATCAAAAAAGGTGACACGGTCATCGTGCTCGCGGGACGCGACAAAGGGTCGAAAGGCGAGGTGCTTAAAGTACTCGTTGACGAACACCGTGTTGTCGTTCGCGGCGTGAATGTCGTGAAGCGTCACCAGAAGCCAACACAAATGGACCCGGGTGGCATCAAGAATTTTGAAGCCACGATCCACGTGTCCAATGTTGCACACGCTGACCCGCGCGACGGCAAGCCCGTCCGCGTCGGCTTCAAGACAGACGAGCATGGCCGCAAGACGCGGTTTGCCAAGCGTTCAGGGGAATCCATCGATGTCTAAGGCATACGAACCCCGTCTCAAGACGAAATACCGCGATGAGATCCGGGGCAAACTGCAAGAGCAGTTCAGCTACACGAACCCTATGCAGGTTCCGAAACTCGACAAGGTCGTGATCAACATGGGTGTGGGCGAAGCCGTCTCCGACTCCAAGAAGATCAAGTCGGCCCTGGCCGAACTGGAACGCATCGCGGGCCAGAAGCCTGTGGCCACCGCGGCCCGCAAATCCATCGCCGGCTTCAAGCTGCGCGAAGGCATGCTGATCGGTTGCAAGGTGACCCTGCGCCGGGACCGCATGTTCGAGTTCCTCGACCGCCTGACCAACATTGCGCTTCCGCGCGTGAAGGACTTCCGTGGTCTGAACGGCAAGAGCTTCGACGGCATGGGCAACTTTGCCATGGGCCTCAAAGAACACATCGTTTTCCCGGAGATCGCTTACGATCAGGTGGAAGAGATTCGCGGTATGGACATCATCGTCTGCACCACCGCCTCAACCAACGAAGAAGCCAAGGCACTGCTCGCCGAATGTGGCTTCCCGTTCCGGAACTAGCGCCAGGAGATCTGCTGACATGGCAAAGAAGAGCGCAATCGAGAAGAACAACCGGCGTCAGAAGCTTGTTGCCCGCTATGCGGACAAGCGCGCTGAGCTGAAGGCCATCGCGATGGACGAGAACCTGTCTCTTGAGGAGCGCTTCAAGGCGCGTCTCAAGCTGTCAGAGCTTCCTCGGAACTCCGCGCCGAGCCGTGTTCGCAATCGCTGCGAGGTTACCGGGCGTCCGCGCGGTTACTATCGTAAACTCAAGATGTCGCGGATTGCGCTCAGGGACCTCGGTTCCACGGGCATGATCCCCGGTCTCGTGAAATCCAGCTGGTAGGGAGGAAGAGCTAAATGAACCTTTCTGATCCCCTCGGTGATATGCTGACCCGCATCCGGAACGCCCAGATGCGCGGCATGTCGAAAGTTGTAACCCCGGCGTCGAAAATCCGCGCCCGCGTCCTGGATGTCCTCATCAATGAGGGTTACATCCGCGACTATGCGGAAGTGGAAAAAGACGGCCACAAGAACCTCGAAATCGAGCTCAAGTATTACGAAGGCCAGCCGGTCATTTCGGAGATCAAGCGTATCTCCAAGCCGGGTCGCCGCGTGTACTCTTCGGTCTCTGACATTCCGCTCGTGCGCAATGGTCTTGGCATTTCCATCCTGTCGACTTCGCAGGGTGTCATGTCGGACAATGCCGCACGGACGAAAAATGTCGGTGGCGAAGTGCTCTGTCGGGTATTCTAGGAGAGCGCTGATGTCACGTATTGGAAAACTCGCAATCCCGGTCCCGAATGGCACGACGGTTTCCGTCAATGGCCAGACGATCTCGGCAAAAGGCCCAAAGGGCGAAATGACGTTCACCGTCGCAGAAGTGATCACGCCGAAGTTCGAGAATAACGAACTTACCGTGATGCCACGTGCTGACCTGGTGAAGGCCGCCGAGGACAAGATCGCAGCCGAAAAGGCTCGCGGTCGTCGTCTGCCAACCTTCGCCGAGGCGCTCGATTCGACAGCCCGCACTCAGTGGGGCACCGCTCGTGCCCGCGCCGCCAACATGGTGCAGGGTGTTTCGGAAGGCTTCACCAAGTCGCTTGAACTGGTCGGCGTGGGTTACCGCGCGCAGATGCAGGGCAATGACGTGAAGCTGGCACTCGGTTTCTCGCACGATGTGATCTACAAGGCGCCGCAAGGCATCTCGCTCGCCTCGTCGAAGCCAACCGAAGTCGTCATCACGGGCGCCGACAAGCAGGCCGTTGGTCAGGTCGCCGCTGAAATCCGCAAGTATCGTCCGCCTGAGCCATATAAAGGCAAAGGTATCCGTTACGTTGGCGAATATGTCCGCCGCAAGGAAGGCAAGAAGAAGTAAGCCAATGAAAAGTTCACGCGAAAAAATGCAGCGCCGCGCTCAGCGGGTCCGCACGAAGCTTCCGCAAGGTCGCCGAAGGGCGCCCGCGCCTGTCGGTTGCGCGCAGCCACAAGAACATTTCTGCCCAGATCATCGACGACGAAAAGGGCGTAACGCTCGCTTCGGCCTCGACGCTGGAAAAGGATGTCCTGGGCAAGTCCAAGACCGGCGCTGATTCTGCTGCTGCCGCCCTTGTTGGCAAGGCGCTCGCCGAGCGCGCCAAGAAGGCGGGTGTCGAGGACGTCGTGTTTGATCGCGGCGGCTATATGTTCCACGGCCGGGTGAAAGCCCTGGCAGACGCCGCCCGTGAGGGCGGCCTCAAATTCTAGGGAGAAGCCAAATGGCTGAAGAAAGAGGACGAGGCCGCCGTCGCGATCGTGAGGAAGAAGTTTCCGAGATCGTCGACAAGCTGGTTGGCATCAACCGTGTCGCCAAGACGGTGAAGGGCGGCAAGAATTTCGGTTTCGCCGCGCTCGTCGTGGTCGGTGACCAGAAGGGCCGCGCAGGCTTCGGAAAGGGCAAGGCCCGCGAAGTGCCTGAGGCGATCCGCAAGGCAACCGAAGAAGCCAAGCGCAACATGGTGCGCGTGCCGCTTCGCGAAGGCCGCACGCTTCACCATGACGGCAAGGGCCGTCACGGTGCTGGTAAGGTCGTGCTTCGCGCAGCGCCTCCGGGAACGGGCGTTATCGCCGGTGGCCCGATGCGCGCTGTTATGGAAGTGCTCGGCGTCCAGGACGTTGTCGGCAAGTCGATCGGTTCGTCGAACCCGTACAACATGGTTCGTGCCACGTTCGATGCTCTCAAAGAACAAGCCAGCCCGCGGTCTGTCGCTTCCAAGCGCGGCCTCAAGGTTCAGGATGTTGTCGGTCGTCGTACCGACGGTGCATCCGAAGCCGGCATGGCTGATATCGTAAGCTAGAAGGACAGGCGACATGGCGAAGAAAATGCTCACCGTCCGTCAAACGGGCAGCCCGATCGGTCGCGATCCCAGCCAGCGCCAGACGCTGATGGGGCTTGGCCTTAACAAGGTTGGCCGTACGAAGGAACTCGAAGATACTGCGCCTGTGCGTGGTATGATCCGCAAAGTGGCCCACTTGGTCGAGGTGGTCAGCGAGTAGCGCGTCGAGCGCAAACTGGCAGCCGCCTCTCAGAATAGATTATCGGAAGATAAAGCGATGAAACTCAACGATCTGTCCCCAGCTGAGGGCTCCACCAAGAACCGCATGCGCGTTGGTCGCGGTGTCGGCTCGGGCAAAGGCAAGACAGCCGGTCGCGGCGTCAAGGGCCAGAAGGCACGTTCCGGCGTTGCCGTGAACGGTTTCGAAGGCGGCCAGATGCCGATCTATATGCGTCTGCCAAAGCGCGGCTTCACGGCCCGCAACTCGAAATCGCACGCTTGGGTCAATCTCGGCCGCCTTGCCAAGGCGATCGAAGACGGCAAACTGGACGCCAAGAACGTTACCGAGGACACGTTGATGGCAGCGGGCCTGGTCAACAAGCTGGGCGACGGCGTGCGCCTGCTTGCCAAGGGCGACGCTCCCAAAAAGGTCAATATTACAGTGACCGGCGCCTCGAAAGCGGCCATTGAAGCAATCGAGAAGGCGGGCGGAAAAGTCACTTTGACTGGTCCCAAGAAAGACACAGCTGAAGTTTAATCAGCGGTTTTTTTCCGACACCCCTTCACAAACACTGTTTCGCCGCCGATTTTGGCGGCGAACGCTTTTTCAGGGAGGCTGAACGGCCGATGGCGAATGCTGCAGAACAAATGGCTCGCAACGTCAATTTTGCGAGCTTCGGGAAAGCCAAGGACCTCCAGAGCCGGATCCTGTTCACGCTGGCGATCCTTGTCCTGTACCGGCTAGGCACGTTCATCCCGATTCCGGGCCTCGACCCGTCGCAATATGCGAGCCTGTTCGCCAGCCAGTCCAGCGGCATCCTGGGGTCAATGAACCTGTTTGCTGGCGGTGCCGTCGAGCGGATGGGCATCTTTGCCCTGAACGTGATGCCGTATATCACCGCGTCGATCATCATCCAGATGATGACGTCTGCGTCCCCCACGCTTGAAAAACTCAAGAAAGAGGGCGAATCGGGCCGCAAGCAGATCAACCAGTACACCCGCTACCTGACGCTCGCGTTCGCACTGGTTCAGTCGTTCGCCATTGCTGGCGGGCTGTCTTCGGTCCGCATTGAGGGTATCGCGCCCTGGTTCTTCATCCTGACCGGCGTCGTGACGCTGACCGGCGGCACCATGCTGCTGATGTGGATGGGTGAGCAGATCACCGCTCGCGGCATCGGTAACGGCATCTCGCTGATCATCTTTGCGGGCATCGTGGCGGAACTGCCGCGCGCGATCTTCAACCTAATTACGCAGGCGCGTACGACCTCGGTGAACATTGTCTTCGTGATCGCCATCGCCGCCATGGTCATCGCGCTGGTCATGTTCATTGTGTTCATGGAGCGCTCGCAGCGCCGATTGCTGATCCAGTATCCCAAGCGCCAGCAATCGCACGGATTCGCGCAAGGCCAGCGCAGCTTCCTGCCGCTCAAGCTCAACACGTCGGGTGTTATCCCGCCAATCTTCGCCTCGGCCCTGCTGATGCTGCCAATGACAGCGATCGGTTTCCTCGGCGGCAACGTGGCGGATGGCGGCGGCAGCGGCATGCTCGGCTTCCTGGCGACTCACTTCTCGCCGGGCTCTTGGACCTACATCATCACGCAGGCGATCCTGATTGCCTTCTTCTGCTTCTTCTACACATCGATCATGTTCAATCCGGAAGAGACCGCAGACAACCTGCGCAAGTATGGTGGGTTCATTCCCGGCATCCGTCCGGGGTCGAACACGGCAGCCTATATCGACTATGTCCTTACGCGCCTGACCACGATCGGTGCCCTCTATCTGGTCTTCGTCTGCATTCTTCCCGAGCTCCTGCGTCGTTATTTCCCAGAGATCCCATTTTACATAGGTGGGACATCTCTACTCATTGTGGTTTCTGTAACAATGGATACGGTCACGCAGAATTCAGTCGCATTTGATCGCGCACCAATATGAAGGCATGATCAAGAAGTCGAAGCTCGGGGGCCGTAAGAAATGAACCTGATACTATTCGGGCCGCCTGCGGCCGGGAAAGGTACACAAGCCAAACGCCTGGTGGAGGAGCGCGGGTTCGTCCAGCTGTCCACGGGCGACATGTTGCGCGCTGCGCGGGCCTCGGGCTCTGAGCTCGGCCAGCGCGTTGCCAAGATCATGGACGAAGGCGGCCTCGTATCCGACGAGATCGTTATTGCCCTGATCGACGAGCAGCTGGAAGTTCAGGCCGGTGCGCCCGGCTTTATTTTCGACGGATTTCCCCGCACGGTCGGCCAGGCCGAGGCGCTGGATACGTTGCTGGAATCGCGCGGCAGCGCGGTGGACCGGGTCATTCGTCTTTTGGTCGATGACGACAAGCTGCTGACGCGCGTGACCAAGCGGTTCGAGGAGCAGGGCCGGAAGGACGACAATCCGGAAACTTTCTCGCGCCGGCTTGAGAAATATTACGAAGATACAGCGCCCTTGCTGCCGATCTACGCCGAGCGTGGCGTACTGGTGGAAATCGACGGAATGGGCGGAATTGACACGGTCGCGTCCGAAATTGACACGGCCCTGAAACAGACCGCTTAAAGCTGGGATTCCGCTGTTGACGCGGGAATTTGGAGGGCTATAAGCCTCTTCTCTTAGCTTAAGGCTTAATCGCCAGTGCGCGACGGGGCGGGATCCGCCCCCTTGCGCTCTTTATGTTTGAAACAGTCGCTTCAGGAGTAACGGCTTTGGCCCGTATTGCAGGCGTTAACATCCCGACCAACAAGCGCGTGGAAATCGCGCTGCGTTATATTCACGGCATTGGTCCGGCCATGGCACGCGAAATCATTGAAAAAGTGGGTATCGATCCCACGCGCCGCGTCGCGGAACTGTCCGACGCTGAAGTCATTGGCATTCGTGAAACGATTGATGCCGGCTATTTGGTCGAAGGCGACCTCCGCCGCGACACGTCGATGAACATCAAGCGCCTGATGGACCTGGGTTGCTACCGTGGCCTCCGCCACCGTCGCAAGCTGCCTGTCCGCGGCCAGCGCACCCACACCAATGCCCGTACCCGCAAGGGCCCGGCCAAGCCGATCGCCGGCAAGAAGAAATAGGATCAGACCGACATGGCCCGCGATACAACAACACGAGTCCGCCGCAGAGAGCGCAAGAACATTACGACCGGTATTGTTCATGTAAACTCGAGCTTCAACAACACGATGGTGACGATCACCGACGCGCAGGGAAATGCGATTTCCTGGTCGTCTTCAGGTGTCGTGGGCTTCAAGGGCTCGCGCAAGTCGACGCCTTATGCTGCGCAGATGGCTGCTGAAGACGCTGCGAAGAAAGCCCAGGAGCATGGCCTCCAGACGGTTGAAGTGAACGTGCGTGGACCGGGTTCGGGTCGCGAGAGCGCCCTGCGTGCCCTCCAGGCCGTCGGCCTGACGGTGACGTCGATCAATGACACGACGCCGATCCCGCACAATGGATGCCGCCCGCCGAAGCGTCGCCGCGTCTAATTAAACCATATCCTGCGGCGCACTTTGCGCCGCTTGCCGCTTTCAAGGAAAGTCGCCCATGGCTGACAAAGAACTTATCTCCGTCAACGACCGCAACTGGAAAGAACTGATCCGCCCGAACCGTCCTGTGGTTCAGGCCGGGTACGATACCAAGCGGAAAGCAAAGCTGGTCATCGAGCCACTTGAGCGTGGCTACGGCACGACGCTCGGCAACGCGCTGCGCCGCGTGCTCCTGTCTTCGCTTCAGGGCGCAGCCATCATCGGCGTGCAGATCGACGGCGTGGTTCATGAGTTCTCGGCAATCCCTGGTGTTCGCGAGGACGTTACCACGATCGTGCTGAACCTGAAGCAGGTCGCCATCTTCATGGAATCCGATACGCCCAAGCGCATGGTGCTGAAGGCGAAAGGTCCGGGAGAGGTCAAGGCCGGCCAGATCGAAACGCCAGCCGACAGCAAGATCCTGAACCCTGACCATGTCATCTGTACCCTCGATGAAGGCGCAGAAGTTCGCATGGAATTCACGGTTGCAACTGGCAAGGGCTATGTGCCTGCCGATGCGCACCGTCCCGAAGATGCCCCAATCGGCTATATTCCGATTGACGCAATCTACAGCCCTGTCCGCCGTGTCGCCTACCTGGTCGAAGACACGCGCGAAGGCACCGTGCTGGATTATGACAAGCTGACGCTCGACATCGATACAGATGGATCTGTCACGCCGGAAGATGCTGTCGCCTACGCGGCCCGTATCCTTCAGGACCAGCTCCAGCTGTTCATCAATTTCGAAGAGCCGACCCTCGAAGTCGGACAGCAGCAGGAAGAAACCGACCTCGGCTTCAATCCCGTCCTCCTCAAGAAGGTCGACGAGCTGGAACTGTCCGTGCGTTCGGCAAACTGCCTGAAGAACGACAATATCGTCTATATCGGCGACCTCATCCAGAAATCCGAAGCAGAGATGCTGCGCACGCCGAACTTCGGCCGCAAGTCGCTGAACGAGATCAAGGAAGTCCTCGCCGGCATGGGCCTGCACCTCGGCATGGAAGTGCCGGACTGGCCGCCGGAAGATATTGAAGGCCTTGCCAAGAAGTACGACGACCACCTATAGGACCCGATCAATCTGATTACGGGGGCCTGATCACCTCCAGAGGACACGACAATGCGCCACGGACTAGCCCACCGCAAACTGAACAAGACGACGTCGCACCGCAAGGCGATGTTCGCGAACATGGCGGCAAGCCTGATCACGCACGAGCAGATCATGACGACCCTGCCTAAAGCCAAGGAAATGGCGCCGATCATGGACAAGCTTATCACGCTTGCCAAGAAGGGTGACCTTGCAGCGCGCCGTCAGGCCATCGCGAAAGTCCGCGACGAAGACGCTGTCCGCAAGCTTTTCGACGTGATGGGCGACCGTTACAAGGATCGCAATGGCGGTTACACGCGCGTGATGAAAGCGGGCTTCCGTCCGGGCGACAATGCCCCCGTTGCCGTGCTCGAACTGGTCGACCGTGACGAAAGCGCCAAAGGCGCCGCCGACAAGGCCCGTCACCAGGCTGAACTGGACGCAATGGACGACTAGTCCAAAAAAGTTTGCCAGGAAATTCAAGGGCCTCGGGCGTTTTCGCCCGGGGCCTTTTCGTTTTTGGGTTGACGCTTCCCTGAGCTTCCATCATACGGCGCGTCCATTCAGCAACGGAGACGCCGATGAAACGGTCGTACCCAAATCAACCAGGGACAGATTTTGTCGCGCGCAATCTGCGCGGCGAGTGCGTTCGCATGGAGGATGCTGGATAGGGCTGAATGTCAGCCCGCAGACCGGGAAACCGGTCTTTGTCCGCCCTCCGCGCTATTCGCCCGGAGGGTTTTTTGTTTCTTTCACCCAAAGGGAACCGCGGAGGGCTTATGAGGAGGAGTTTGGACGTCCCAGACTTTAGAACGATGAGCCAATTTGAAGTATTCGAAACCAGCGCTGGTGGGCGCATCAAAGCCTGGGTGAAAGGCGTTCCGGTTGAAGACGGCGCGCGGCGTCAGCTCGAGAATGTAGCCGGGTTGCCGTTCATTCACTCGCACCTGGCGGTGATGCCCGACGTGCACTTTGGGCGCGGCGCCACGGTCGGCTCGGTGATTCCGACCAGGGGGGCGATCATTCCTGCAGCGGTCGGTGTCGACATTGGTTGCGGCATGATGGCGGTGAGCACCAGCCTGACGGCGAGCGATCTTCCGGACAGTCTGTCCGCAATTCGCAGTGAGATCGAGCGCAAGGTGCCAGTCGGCAATGGTCGCGGTGGCAGCCACAAGGAGACTCCTGCGCGGTCGGCGACTGCCTTGCGCGCGTCCGGTCTCGGGGATCGCCTCGACTTGATCCTGAAGAAGCACAAGCGAATTCAGCGTACGGCCTTTGCCAAACAGCTGGGAACGCTCGGCGGCGGGAACCATTTCATCGAGCTTTGCCTCGATGAGGCGGATCGCGTCTGGGTGATGCTTCACTCCGGGTCGCGTGGGACGGGGAACATCCTCGGCACGTATTTCATCCGGGAGGCCCGCGAGGCGCTGGAGAAACGCGTGCTCGGCTACCATGTGCCGGACAAGGATCTCGCCTTCTTTGTGGAAGGAGAGGCATTGTTCGACGACTATACAGCCGCCGTCGGTTGGGCGCAGGATTATGCGCGCCTGAACCGTGAAGTCATGATGGATCGTGTACTGTTTGCCTTGCGTGAAATGCTTCCGCCTTTCACGCTCGGAAAGCAGGCGGTGAACTGCCACCACAACTATGTGGAGCGGGAGCACCATTTCGGTGCGGATATCTGGGTGACCCGTAAGGGTGCGGTACGCGCCGGAGACGGAGATCTAGGTATCATTCCAGGGTCAATGGGGGCGAAATCCTTCATTGTCCGCGGGAAAGGAAATGCTGAATCGTTCTGCTCGTGCTCGCACGGCGCAGGGCGGGCAATGTCCCGAACCGAAGCCAAGCGTCGGTTCACGCTCGACGATCACATCGCTGCCACCGCAGCGGTGGAGTGCCGGAAAGATGCTGGCGTCATTGACGAAACGCCGATGGCCTACAAGGACATCGACGCAGTCATGGCGGCGCAATTCGATCTGATTGAAGTGGTCCACACTTTGCGTCAGGTGGTTTGCGTCAAGGGTTGACAGCCATCCTTGTGCGGCTTTATACGCTGCCCCTCGCTACCGGGCCATCCGTTCAAGGACGGCCCGGCAGCTCCAACCGGAAGAGATTTGAGATGAAGCTGAGTTGTAAAAACCCGACCAGCTCCTCGCCATTGCGGGGAGCGCTGCCAGCGTCCCCCGTGCATTTGCCGGTGGGCGCCTGACATCGCATTGAAACCTTGATTCCGCTGCCGCTGAAACTCTGTTTTGGCGACTGCGAAGTGAAAGGAGGTGGATCATGGGCACGCCCATGACCCTGCTGCATGTGCGTCCGAAAGGGCATGCAGTTCAGACGCCGCTGCTCGGTTTCCTGGCCGGGCCGCATGCCGATATCATCGCCAGGGCATGGCCCGCACCTCATAGCGGGTTCCTGACGCTGCCGACAGCGCGCCGTCACGCAGCAGCGATCCTGCTGGCAAATGCGGAAGGCCTTCGCGGTACGGATATTGTCCGTGCCGTGGAGCGCGGCCGCGACCGCGACGTTGCACGCTTACTGGTCAACAGTGAGCCTCCGGGCGGCCTGATGAAGGCGATGGGGCGGCTCGGTGAAGTCTTGTGGGCCGCAAGCGATTATGCCCGGTTCCTCGGACTTTTCGCCGAGGAGGAAGCGGGGCGCGTGCTGCGCCACATGAAGGTCATCGCCGCCGACAGGCTCGCCCTGATCGGGGCGTTGCCGGCGCCGTTGCGCCGGGCCGGAATCATCGCCAACCTGCCCGTCCGTGCCGTGGCGGTGGAGGAACTGGCAGACGCTTACCGCCTCGCCCTGCGCATTCATGGTGCTGGCGAGGCCGCGGCGATCGCCCAGCGGTGGGACCGGGCCGGCAAGATGCTGACCTTGTTCGACATGGCCGCTGAAGCACTCCAGCCGGTTCGGTTCGGGCAAGTCATGCCTGTGCCGCGTCTTCCGGAGGTGTTCAAGCCGGTCACGGACAGCAAGACGCTGGTCAATGTGGCGCTTGAATTCCGCAACTGCCTGCGGGATTTCACCGGCGACCTCGCTGCCGGGCGCATGGCCGTTTTCACTGTTCATGAGGGCAGCGAAATGGTGGCCCTGGCCCTGCGGCAGGACCCGGCTGGTTGGCGTCTCGCCGAGGCGAAAGGCCGCCAGAATGCCGATGTCTCGGACCAGTTGCTTCGCCGCATCGTATCCGTCCTTGACCAGGCCGGTGTGCGTACTGGCGAATCCACATGGGTCCTGGCCCGTCGCCTGCACGAGCATGCGTGCGAGGATTGCGGCCCAGCCCATGTGGGATCGCGCGAAACATGGCGAGACCGGCTCGTGCTGGGGTCGCTGTGGGACTGAGGCGTCTGACTGAAAGCCCCTTCTCCTTTGGGAGGAGGGGTTTTTTTTACGCGGAAACCTGTCGCCAACAGGATGCCATGCATTCGGGGTTGCTGGATCAATCCGCGCGGATATGTGTACCGGTGGCGTTCAGGTGCACGCCGCCCATGCCACGGCGCGATTCGGTAATTCCCAGGACGAGATAGCCCCTGCGACGGTCGAGCTGGACACGGAAAATGGAGAGATAGTCCAGGCCAAGAACCATCGCGGGTTCGTCGGCCATGCCGAGATGCGCAAACAGGGCCGGGTCGGCGACGATGAGGTCGGGGCCGGTAACCCGGTGCCGGCCGAGCGTGAACTTGCGTGCGGTTGCAACCCGGATCGCCACGTTGCCGCCAGTGATTCCGCGTATCGTTTGTGTTTTTTCATCGTTCGGCTTGGCGCCTGCTGCTTCTGCGAACCGACTGTTCACGTAGGAGATACTCGAACCGGTATCGATAAGGGCCAGGCCTTCAACACCGTTCAATTTCACTTCGGCGAACCAGAGTCCCTGTCGCAGGTGCGTTTTCATTCGGCTGGATGAGAGGCCGGTGCTTCTGTCGGGCCGGCCATCGTAAACCAGGATGCGGCCCTTATCGAAATCGAAGTCGACAACATCGCCGTCCAGCGCCGTCAGCGGCACGACATTGTGGATCCCGCTCACCGCGATCCGCTGGCTCAGGGCGGCCGGGAATTGATCAATCCGCGTGTTGCCGGCCGAAAGGCTGTTGACGTGAACCACAGGGAAAACCTGCGGCCCCTCCAGCCCGAGCACATTGATAGAAAGCGCGTCAGGGGGCGGCACGCCGGCTGCCGTCGCCGTCGCATCGTCGATCATGGCATAGGTGGCTGCGGTGTCGACGACGCCGACGGCTCGGGTTGCGCCATTGATCCGAAGTGGGACGGTCATGTGTCCGGACGGGGCCATGTCGAAGGGGATGACCTGCCGTTCCGTCGCGGCGGCGGGAAGGACAGCGGCCAGGAACAGCAAGGCCGTCGCCCAGACGCGCATGTTTTGCGCCTTGAAGCCACACCAGCCTGCAATTGAATCCGGGTTCCTGAGCATCGCGCTCCTCGCTTTCGCAGTGTGCAGAATGCCACATTTTGGACAGGCGACCAAATCTGGCCGGGAACGCCGCCGCTTTCCTATGCAGGCAGTGTGGTATATCCTTTTGCCAACAAGGCTTGGAGGAGACCGAAATGGCAGACGGACATGATATGGGCGAACGCGCAAAATTCCGCGAGATGCTCGAAGGCACGAAGGAAGACTGGAGCATCATTGCCGAGCACTCCAAAATCTTCAACAAGGGCCTCGCCAAGCGTGTCCTGGACCATTTGCGCTTGCTGGACGGCGATTTTGGCGGCTTCCCGATTGATCGTCTGGAGCATTCGCTGCAGACCGCGACGCGCGCCCATCGCGACGGGCGCGACGAGGAATATGTCGTCTGCGCGCTGCTGCATGATATCGGCGACACGCTGGGCAGCATGAACCATCCGGACGTGGCTGCTGCGATCCTGAAGCCGTTCGTGTCGGAGGCAAATCTCTGGATGGTGGCCAATCACGGCGCGTTCCAGGGCTATTACTTTTTCGAGTATCTCGGCCTCGACAAGAACATGCGCGACAATTTCAAGGACAGCCCGCACTACCAGCGCTGCGCCGAGTTCTGCCACAAGTACGACCAGGCAGCCTTCGATCCGGACTATGAAAGCGAGCCGCTGGAATTCTTCGCACCGATGGTGGAGCGCGTGTTCTCAAAGCCGAAAAACTCGATGTATCTCAAGGCGATGCAGGAATAGGGACGATACGGCCTCCCGGCAGGGAGGCCAGCGCCCTTAGCCGGTACAGGCGCCCTTGTGAGCCACGCTCGTGCCATCGGCGTGCGCTTCGCATGTGTTGGGATAGGTCTTTGCGTTACACCCGCAGACCGGCGCGTATTCACGCGTGCAGGCGGGCCGGATTTCCTCGCACGTGCCGGCGACATCCGCTGTGGTCCTGCAGGCACCGTCCTCCAGCTTGCAGAAATAGCCGTCTTCACATTTCAGGGCTGCGATGCCGCCACAGGTTTCCCCTTCCGCACTGACGGGAACAGGCTGGACGACGGGCTTGACGGTCTCAGCAGGCGGCGGCGCGCTGCAGGCGGCGGCAAGCAGGAGAATCGAGCATAGAAGCGTGGATGCAGTGAACCGCATGGATTCTCCTCAAAAAGCGTGTGAGGAGAATCCTGCGCTTAAAACTCGCCTGAAGCAACCTTAGGCTTTCACGCCACCGGCCACGAGGGCGAACATGTGCTGGCCGTGCTCACCGCCGCCTTTGAAGGCGGGCAGCGTTTTCGACGTGTCGGTGATCTGGTCCCACTTCGCGGCAACGGCTTCGGCTGTCAGGGCGTCGCCTTGGCCGACAAAGGCGCCTTCGGTTTCGACGATACGGGCCATCGAGAAGGCACCGGCACCGGCTGACAGGACCACACCCGTCGGGGCGTCGTCTTTCACCAGGTTCATCACGCCGGGCGTGACATATTCCGGCTTCAGCTGGGCGAGGGCCGCTTCGGGCATCAGGCCTTCGGTCATGCGGGTGGCGGCCACCGGGCAGACCGAGTTGATCTTGATATTGTTCTTGGCGCCTTCGATCTTCAGCGTGTTCATCATGCCGACGAGGCCGAGCTTGGCGGCGCCGTAATTGGCCTGTCCGAAATTGCCGTAGAGGCCGGTCGAGGACGTGGTGACGACGATACGGCCGTAATTCTGTTCTTTCATGATATTCCAGGCCGCGTGGATCGGCATGAACGAGCCGCGCAGGTGGACGTCGATGACGAGGTCGATATCGGCCTGAGTCATCTTGGAGAAGGACTTGTCGCGCAGGATGCCCGCATTGGCGATCAGGATGTCGATCCGGCCGAACCGGGCCATCGTGTCGTCGATCATTTTCTTGACGCCGGCTTCATCCGCAACGGACGACCCGTTGGCCATGGCTTCGCCGCCCATGGCCTCGATTTCCTTGACCACGGCTTCGGCGGCGGCGGAATTGCCGCCCGTGCCGTCCATGCTGGCGCCAAGATCGTTGATCACGACTTTCGCGCCGCGACGGGCGAGCTCGAGGGCGTGGCAACGGCCAAGACCGCCACCGGCGCCGGTGACAATGGCAACGCGGCCGTCAAAACGAATATCGGACATGGGAGAACTCCTGCATTTGCAATAAATCGGTTTGGGCGGTTTCACACCAGACGTTCACGTAAACGTCAAGGCGCGTCCTTGCGTCATATCTTGCACAGGGGCGCGCGTGTGGTCAGAGTACCGAAACGAAACGCATGCAAAGGGAGGAACCGACATGCTGGCCTATGTAACCCTCGGAACGAACAATAAAGAGAAAGCCTTGGCTTTTTATGACGCCGTGCTGGGCGAAATGGGCGCCAAACGGTTCTTCGCCAATGACCGCCTGCAATTCTACGGCGTCGGCCCCGGCCAGCCGATGCTGGCCATTGGCGATCCCTATGACAAGGACGCCGCCACCTGCGGCAATGGGGTGATGCCCGCCCTCGCCGCTGCCGACAAGGAAACCGTCGACAAGGTTTACAACAAGGCGATCAGCCTTGGCGCTGTCGACGAAGGCGCACCGGGCAACCGGATGCCGACCTTCTATGGCGCCTATTTCCGCGACCCGGACGGCAACAAGATCTGCGTCTGCAAGCTGGGTTAAGTCCGCCTCAAACGACTTCCCCCGGCGGATGCCGGGGGAGGATTCTTTCCCGACAACCTAGTCCGGCCGCCTGTCTTCGAGCTGGCCGGCATAGAAGGCCCGCACGTCCGCGCTCAGGGCCTTTAGCGCGCCCTCGTTCAGGTACATCATGTGTCCGCCCTGGTAATAGGTCATGGCGACTTGGTCCTGCGGAATTCCATAGCGGGCGAATGTGATCTCTGCATCGAAGAAGGGGCAGATCAGGTCGAAATAGCCGCTGGCGACCATCACCTTCAGCGCCGTGTTGTGGCGCATCGCCGTGGTCAGCTTGCGGGTGGGGTTCACATAGTGCGGTTCCCAGTATTCGCCATCCGGGACATCGCGGAAAATCCACTGCTCGCCGGCGTCCGCGCTGGAGACCATGTAGGGACGGTCCATCTCGACGCCGAGATCAGCAGACAGGTACTGGTTCATCAGGGCCGAATAAGCCGAGCTGATGGCATAGCTCGAGACATCGTCTTCCGGGCCTTCGGCCGCATCGTCGGCCTCGTCACCAAGGTAGCGCCCGTCGAGCCGTCCCAGCGCCACGCCCTTGTCGCGCAGCAATTCCTTCTGGAAGCGGTGCATCAGGATACGCAGGTCAGAGGTCTCGATATAGGCCGGATCAAGCCCGGTGAAATAGGCCAGCCGGTCGCGGATATGGGCCCGGTCTTCCGCGTTCAGCCGGTCTCCCTTCATCAGCGCCGGGCCGTATTCGTCGCGGGCGAAGGCGCGGGCTTCTGCCAGGAAGTCCGCCTGCGGAATGCCGAGTCCCGCCTTGCCATGATATTGCGCGGTGGCGGCCATGCTGGGCAGGTAGGTGATGTAGGAATACATGTTGTCATGGACCGAGGTTGAGCCCTCATAGTCCAGCGCCTGGGAGATCAGGACGATGCCATTGAGCGCGATATCGACATCGCCCGTTGTCAGCTCGTCCGCGATGTAGGCGGCCCGCGTCGTGCCGAAACTCTCGCCGATCAGGTATTTCGGGGCGTTCCAGCGCTTGTGTGTCGTGATCCAGATCCGGATGAATTCCGAGATGGAGGCCGTGTCGCCTGCCGCGCTCCAATAATCCTTGTTCTCGCCCTTGCCGATGGCGCGGCTGTAGCCCGTGCCAACCGGGTCGATGAAGACAAGGTCGGTCACATCGAGAATGGACAGGGGATTGTCGACCAGCGTGTACGGCGCCGCGCCATCATCGGCGTCTGCATCGCTCGCTACCTGCGCCCGTTTCGGGCCGAGCAGGCCCATGTGCAGCCAGACGGAGGCCGAGCCCGGCCCGCCATTGAAGATGAACGTTACCGGGCGCGCGCTGCCAGCCTTGTCGGCGACATAGGATGTGGTGAAGAGGCTCGCGGCCGGCTCGCCGTCCTCGCCCTTGATATAGGTCTCGCCCGCCTCGACCGTGTAGGCGACCTTCGTCTTGCCGAACGTGCCGGTATGCGTGCTTTTGAACATCACGGGATCGGGGACAGGCTTTGCGGCCTCCGCCTTGTCAGAGTCGGTCTTGTCCGGTTTGGCTTCAGCGAAGGCAGGCGTGGCGACGGCCATGACCATGGCCATCAATAGGGCGCGCATTTTCATGTGTGTGTTGGCTCTCCAGGGGCTGGCCGGGCATCTAGGTCACTTCCCGGACCAGACGCTTGATAATTAAAGCAAAAACCTAGGCTCAGGATTAAGGGGCGTCAACAAGCCCGGCAATGTTTGGGAAATGACGCCCTGACCGGCGCCTGACGCGAGCAATCCGGGATGTGTGCGTGTTGCGTTGCACTTGCGCGCTTTCCAATCCGGACCGTCACGGCTAAGTCATATGCCTATCAAATCGGGCTCGGGAGCGAATTTGGATGCTGGCAGGTTATGAATGGGGCTGGGACAATGCCCGCGCGCTGATCGGGATCGCCGTAATATACGCGATTTGCTGGGTGGTCTCGGAAAAGCGCGGCCTGTTTCCATGGCGGATCGTGATCGGCGCGACCGTGATGCAATTCGTGTTTGCGCTGCTCCTGTTCGGTGTGCCGTTCGTGCGCGGCGTCCTGTTCCATGCCAATGACGTGGTTGATGGCCTTCAGGCCGCCACCCGCGCGGGCACGGGTTTCGTGTTCGGCTATGTCGGCGACAATACGGCAGGTGCCGAGCTGATGGAGGGTACGCCCCCGCCGCTCTTCTTCTTCCAGATACTGCCCATCGTGATCGTGGTGGCCGCCCTGTCGGCCATCCTCTGGCACTGGCGTATCCTGCGCTGGGTGACCAATGGCTTCGCCTATATCTTCCAGCGCACGATGGGCCTTGGCGGGGCCACCTCGCTGGCCGTGTCAGCCAACGTGTTCATGGGCATGACCGAGGCGCCCGTCCTGATCCGGCCCTACATCAAGGGTATGACGCGCTCGGAACTGCTGATCATGATGACGGCGGGTTTCGCCACCATCGCGGGCTCTGTGCTGGTCGTCTATGGCGCGTTCCTCGATGGCAAGATGGCGAATCCGCTGGCCCAGCTGCTGACGGCCTCGATCATGGCGGCGCCGGCCGCGGTGGCCGTGGCGCTGACAATGATTCCCGAAACCACGCCTTCGACCGAGCGGATGAAGGAACCGGATTTCAACTATGCCTCGACCATGGACGCCTTCTCGACCGGGGCGACCGACGGCCTGAAAATCGTCCTGAACATCACCACCATGCTGATCGCGGCGCTGGCGCTGCTCTGGCTGATCAATGCCGCGCTCGGCCTGTTCCCGGCCGTCATGGGCGAACCGCTGTCGATCGAGCGCGTGCTCGGCTGGGTCTTCGCGCCGCTGATGTACATGATCGGCGTGCCATGGGCCGAGGCGTCGCAGTCCGGCTCGCTGATGGGCGTAAAAACCGTGCTGACCGAGTTCGTGGCCTTCCTGCAGCTGGCCGAAGTGCCGGTGGACGCGATGGACCCGCGCACGCGCATCATCACGGCGCACGCGATCTGCGGCTTTGCCAATTTCGGCTCGATGGGCATCCTGATCGGCGGCCTCTCGATTGTCGAACCGGAACGGCGCGACGATTTCCTGGCGCTGGCCTGGCGCACGCTTCTGGCTGGCACACTGGCGACCTGCCTGTCAGGCGCGGTTGTCGGGGCTCTGCCGTACCAGCTGTTTGCAGGTGTCCACGGCTGAGCCGCAAAGCCCCTTCTCCCCGGGGAGAAGGGGTTGGGGATGAGGGGCGACGCCTTCTCACTTGATTGCCGTCAGGTCAGCCACCGCAAGGACACAGTCAGTTTTACTTCGCAGGATCAGTTCATGCCGACATACCGCTCCCCCTCACCCCCGGCCCCTCTCCCAAGGGAGAGGGGGGCGCGTATGACGCGACCGGGCGCGATCCGCCTCTTCGCGCTCTGCGCTGCGACCGGGATGACATTTGCGGTTGGTGGTTTGCCGGCGGTGGCGCAGCAGGTTGAAGAAGAGGCGGCTGTGCTGCCCCCCTGTTCGGAGGTTCTCGGCTCTGCTGCTGAGATTACTTGCATTGATGGAGAGACCGGCGAAGCGGTCCGGGTATTTGATTCGGCGGGTTGGGTATATCGTCAGGACCCGGTCGAAGTCTGGGGAGACCGGTCCGAAACCGATCCCGGCAGTTTCTCCGCAGCCACCAGCAAGAACATCGTCGCCACCCTCGCCGACCATCCCGCAGAAATCCTGAACACGCTGCCCGGCGTGAATATCCAGATGAATTCCGGGCAGGAGCACCTGATTGCCATCCGCTCGCCGGTGCTGACCGGCGGGGCAGGGCAGGGCAGTTTCCTGATCCTCGAAAATGGCGTGCCGACGCGCTCGCCCGCCTTCGGCAACGTGAACAGCCTGATGGAACCGCACCATGAAGTGGCGAGCGCCATCGAAGTGGTGCGCGGGCCGGGCAGCGCGAAATATGGCTCGAATGCCGTGCATGGCCTCGTCAATGTCATCCTCGGGGCACCGGGCGATGGCAGTTTCGCGAGCGCGAGTTATGGCACGCTGGGCCGCTACCGCACCGACATGGCCCTCGACGAGGGCGAACGTGTCCGCCTCGGCCTGTCGCTGCAGCATGACACGGGCTGGCGCGACAATACCGGGATGGACCAGCAAAAACTGTCTGTCGTCGGAGCGTATGATCTCGGGCCATGGGATGTAACGCCTTGGCTGTCTGCCTCGAACCTCAACCAGGAATCGGCTGGCTTCCTCGGCGGCACGGACAGTTACAAGGACAGCGACGTTGTGACGACGAACCCGAACCCGGAAGCCTATCGTGATGCCTGGTCGGCGCGGATCGGGGCGCGGGCAGAGCGCGAGCTGGGGGGCGGCACGCTGGTGCTCACGCCCTATGCCCACACACAGGCGATGATCTTCTCGCAGCACTTCCTGCCGAATGGCGGCGTCGAGAAGAACGGACACACGGGCGGCGGCCTGATGGCGCGCTATGGCTGGCAGGCGAGCGATGCTCTGGCGCTGCGCATTGGCGCGGATGTGGATGTCGCGAGCGGCTACCTCAAGGAAATCCAGCCGGATCCGTTCGGTTTCTTTCCGGGCGATAGCCGGTTCCCGCAGGGCGTCCACTATGACTACTCGGTCGACACGACCGAGCTTTCGCTATGGGCCGAGGCGGAATTTGCGCTCGGCAACAATGTCAGCGTGCTGGCGGGCCTGCGCGGCGAGACGCATGACTATGACTATGCCACCGATGCGCCTGTCGGCATTTCGGGCCGCTTCAATGTCACCGCGGACCGCAGCGACAGTTTTGACCTGCTGACGCCGAAGCTCGGCCTGATCTGGTCGCCGGGTGATATCAGCTATTACATCAACTATGCGCGCGGCGAGCGTGCGCCGCAGGCTTCCGACCTTTACCGGCTGCAGAGCCTGCAGGTGGCGGGCGAAGTGGATACCGAGACGCTGGACAGTGTCGAGATCGGCGCGCGGGGCAGCGTGGCGGACGGCCGGCTCGTCTTCGATGTCGCCGCTTACTGGATGGACAAGGAGAATTTCTTCTTCCGCGACAGCGACGGCCTCAACGTGCCCGACGGGTCGACGCGCCATCAGGGCGTCGAGGCGGCGGCGTCGTTCAACATGACGGACACGCTCGTGCTCAAGGGCAATGTCAGTTGGTCGGACCAGACCTACACGTTCGACCGCATCGTCGGCTCGGGCACGGAAACGATCCGCGATGGCAACGCCATCGACACGGCGCCGGAATGGCTGGCGGATGCGTCGCTCGACTGGCAGGCGACCGAAGCGATTGCCCTGTCCCTGTCGGTGGAGCATGTCGGGGAGTATTTCATCGATCCCGCGAACACGGCGACCTATCCCGGGCATACGGTCCTGTCGGCGCGCGGATCGTATGAATTCAGCGAAGGCATGGAAGCCTTCCTGATCGTGCGCAACCTGACCGACGAGGCCTATGCCGACCGGGCGGACCTCGCCTTCGGCAATGAACGCTATTTCCCCGGCGAGCCGCTGAATGCGACGCTGGGCGTCAGGAAAAAATTCTAGGAGGATAACGCATGAAACTTTACCAGAGCCCGATGGCGCCAAACCCTGACCGGGTCGTCTTTTTCCTGCGGGCGAAAGGCAAGCTCGACGCGGTCGAGATGCACGAAGTCTCGATCATGAAACAGGAGCACAAGACGCCGGAATACCGGGCGATATCGCCCTATGCACAGGTGCCGGCGCTGGTGCTGGACGATGGCACGACAATCACCGAGAGCCGCGCGATCTGCACCTATTTCGAGGGCGTCTTCCCGGAGCCGAACCTGATGGGGCGCGATCCGAAGGAGAAGGCGCTGATCGAGATGTGGGACCGGCGCATCGAGCTGATGTTCTTCGTCCAGTTCGCCGGCTGGTTCCGCAATGCCCACCCGGCCATGGCGCCGCTGGAAGTGCCGCAAAGCGCCGAGGCCGCCGCGAAGGGCGAGAAAGCCGCGCGAACCATGATCAAGTGGATCGACGCGCATCTCGCCGGCAAGGATTTCGTCGCCGCCGACCGGTTCTCGATTGCCGACATCACGCTCTATGTCGCCTGCGGCTTCTGCCGCGTGATGAAATGGGAGCCGCACAAGGAGTTCGAAAACCTTGGCCGCTGGCACAAGGCCATGACCGAGCGCGGGTTCGCGAAAGCGTAAGGCCCCCGCAAACCCGCCCTGGGGATCAGGCGTTCTTGATCGACATGCCGCCATCGACCGGGATGTGCACGCCGTTCAGGAATGACGCGGCCGGCAGGACCAGGGACAGCGTCATGTTCGCGACCTCTTCGGGGATGCCGTAGCGGCGCAGTGGCACGCGGCGCTTGGCGTAGATCTCTTTGTGCTCGTCGGGGATGCCCGATGTGATGCCGGTGATGATCGGGCCGGGGCAGATGCAGTTGACCGTGATGCCTTCGCGGCCGAGATCGACGGCGAGGCCGCGCGTCAGGCCGATCACGCCATGCTTGGCCGCGACATAGGGCGAATTGCCTGGCGTCGCGCCAAGGCCTTCGGTCGAGGCGATGTTGACGATGCGGCCCCAGCCATTCTTGCGCATATAGGGCAGGGCGGCGCGGATGGCGCGCTGGTGCGAGGTCAGCATCACATTGATGCTGGGGCCCCAGCTGTCTTCGTAGCTTTCTTCGCCAATATCGCCAGCCTTGGCGAAGCCGGCATTGTTGACGAGAATGTCCATGCCGCCGAAATGCGCCGCTGCATTGTCGATGACGCGCTTGATTGCGGCAGGGTCTGACACGTCCAGTTCCCAGCCCTTCACATTGTCGAAGCCGGCATCCTTGATTTCCTTGACCACGGTATCGACATCGCCCTGGCGCAGGTCGGTGACGGCGACATTGGCGCCTTCGCGGGCGAACAGGTGTGCGGTCGCCCGGCCCATGCCGCTGGCGGCGCCGGTGATGAGGGCGGTCTTGCCTTTGATCGAACGCGAGAGTTCCTTGTAGGGGGGCTGGCTCATGTTTTGGGTTTCCTGAGTTTGATGGTTCCGGAGAAATTGAGGACGGGCCGGTCATTGGCGGTGACGATACCGCGCACGAAAGTGATCGAGCGGCCTTGGCGCAGTACTTCGCCGCGCGCTTCGATCAGTTCGCCTTCGAGGGCGCCGTCGAGGAATTCGGAGGTGAACGCCACGGTCAGGCCGTAGACGCCTTCCATCCCGTGATGGGCGATGGCGAACAAGGCAAAGTCGGCGAACGTCATCAGGCAGCCGCCATGCATCACACCGCCGGCATTCATGTGCTTGCGCTGGGCGCGGAAGGCCGCAACCTGGCCTCTCTCGTCAGTACGCATGTAGAACGGGCCAGCCGTATCGTGCTCGAACGGCTCCTCTGTCCAGGTCTTCCAGCCTTTGAATTCGCCGTCTGTAACTTCAGTTGCAAGCATTTCCGCCTTGTTCCTCCCTTTTCGCTTTGATACCGCACGGGTACCCTTCGACAAGCATGTCGCAACGGCATATCATTGTCACAGACAAAAAATGACGGGAGTTCCCAGATGGCCTTTGACGCCGAAATTCGCGCCGCCCTGATTGAGCAGGTGCGCCGGTTCGTGACCGAGAAATGCGTGCCGATTGAAGCGGATGTTGCCGAGAACGATGCGGTGCCGCAATCCATTGTGGACGAGATGAAGCAGCTCGGCCTGTTCGGTATTGCCGTGCCGGAGGAATATGGCGGCCTCGATCTCGACATGGAAACCGAATGCCTCGTGGCCTTCGAGCTGGGGCGCACCTCGCCGGCTTTTCGCTCTGTTGCCGGCACGAATATCGGCATCGGCAGCCAGGCGCTTGTCCTGTTCGGCACTGACGCGCAGAAATCGAAATGGCTGCCCGGCATTGCCAGCGGCGACCTGATCGCGAGTTTCGCCCTGACCGAGCCGGAAGCAGGGTCTGACGCAGGCAGCCTGACGACCAAGGCGATCCGCGACGGCGACCATTACGTGCTGAACGGTACAAAACGCTACATCACCAATGCCAACAAGGCGGACCTGTTCACGGTCATGGCGCGGACAGATCCGTCCATGCCCGGCGCCAAGGGCGTGTCGGCTTTCGTGGTCGAGCGCAACACGCCCGGCGTGTCCGTCGGCCAGCCTGAAAAGAAGATGGGCCAGCAGGGCGCGCATATCTGCGACGTGATCTTCGAGAATGCCCGGGTTCCGGTCGAGAACAGGCTCGCTGGAGAGGGCGAAGGCTTCAAAGTGGCGATGAGCGTGCTCGACAAGGGCCGCCTGCACATTTCCGCCGTGGCGACCGGCGTATCCGAGCGGCTGATCAAGGAAATGGTCAACTACGCCCTTGAGCGCAAACAATTCGGCAAGCCGATCATGGACCACCAGCTGATCCAGGCGATGATCGCCGACAGCCAGGCCGAAACCTATGCCGCACGCTGCATGATCCTCGACGCGGCGCGCCGCCGTGATGCGGGCGAGGATGTCACTATGCTCGCCTCGTGCACGAAACTGTTCTCCACCGAGGCGTGCGGCCGTGTTGCGGATCGCGCGGTGCAGGTATTCGGCGGCGCTGGCTATGTCACCGATTACGGTATCGAGCGCTTCTATCGCGACGTTCGCATCTTCCGCCTGTATGAAGGCACGAGCCAGATCCAGCAGATCATCATCGCCCGGGAGCTCGCCCGGGCCGCAAAGGCAGGAAACCTCTGATGTTTGACCATGACCCGACCGACCCGCATGAAGTTGGCCTGAACGCAGACCGGCTCGATGCCATTCCCGAATATTTCCAGAAGAACTATCTCGACACCGGCAAGCTGCCCTGCATGGCCACATTGGTGTCGCGCGGCGGCGAGATCGCGCTGGAGAATTATTCCGGCACGACACATCTGGGCAGCGGCGAGCATATCGGTCCGCACACGATTTTCCGTATCTATTCGATGACCAAGCCGATTACGTCCCTGGCGGCGATGATGCTGTTCGAGGAAGGCAAGCTGCGCCTCGACCATGATGTCAGCCGCTATATCCCTGAATTTGCCGACGTGATGGTCTGGGACGCGGGCGACAAGGACAGCTTCACGACGCGCAAGCCGGACCGTCCCATGAAAGTGCTCGACCTGTTCACGCACACGTCGGGCATCACCTATGGCTTCATGATGCAGCATCCGGTCGACTTCCTGTATCGCCGGGAGAAGATCGGCCGGCCGGACGAGACCTTGCAGGCCATGGTCAAGCGGCTGGCAGCGTTGCCGCTGCAGTGTTCGCCCGGCACCGAATGGTGGTACGGGCATTCGATCGACGTGCTTGGTGCGATAGTCGAGATCGTGTCCGGCATGGAGCTGGACGAATTTTTCCGCCAGCGCATTACCGGGCCGCTCGGCATGCACGATACGGAATTCTGGGTGCCGGAAGACAAGACCGACCGCTTGATGGCCTGTTATCAGAAAGACGCCGAAACAGGCGAAACGACACTGGCCGATGGCGCTGGCAAGGCGTCAAAACTTTACACCAAGCGCCCCACCTTCCTGAATGGCGGCGGCGGGCTCGTGTCCACGCTGCGTGATTACCATCGCTTCGCGCTGATGCTTTTGCGCGGCGGCACGCTGGACGGCCAGCGCATCGTCAGCCCAAAGACCGTTGAGTTCATGCGCCAGAACCATTTGCCCAATGGCGGCACCATGCGCGAAATGGGCAAGTCCATGTTTACGGAAGTCATGGCCGACGGCGTGGGCTTCGGCCTCGGTGGGTCGCTGGTGGTGGATGTCGTGGCGGGCCAGCAGCCGGGTAGCGAGGGCACGTTCAGCTGGGGCGGTCTTGCGTCGACCTTCTTCTGGATCGACCCGGAAGAGGAAATCATCGCCATCCAGGCCACACAATTGATGCCATCCTCGACCTATCCGATGCGTCAGCAGCTGCAGCAGCTCGTCTACGCGGCGATCGACTGGTGAGCGAACCGGGTCACAATGCAGTCCGCGAAGCCATCCTTGCGCTGACGGCGGAATGCGGCGCGGGAAAGACGATCAGCGCCGAACAGGCGGCCCGTGCGGTGAGCGAGGAGAACTTCCAGCGTGTGCTGAAGGATGTGCGCGCGGAAGCTGTCCGACTCGCCAAGGCGGGCACGATCACGATTTATCGCAAGGGCAAGCCGGTGGAAAACCTGGATGCGTTCAAGGGCGTCTACCGGCTCGGCCTGCCGCCGGTCTAGGCGTATGGCCATGTCGCCGGACTCGTTCCATGACTTCGTGACGGACCTGTTCCGTTCGATGGGTGATGTCAGCATCAGGCGCATGTTCGGCGGGGCAGGCGTCTATGCACAAGGCGTGATGTTCGCCCTCCTCGCTGAAGACGTAGTCTACCTGAAGACCGATGCTGCCCTGCGCGCCGCGCTGGAGGTCGAAGGAGGAGAAGCCTTTGTCTGGGAGCGGCCGAGCGATGGCAGACGGATGGAGATGGGCTATGTCAGCCTGCCATCTGCCGCAATGGACGACGCCGACGAGGCAAGTGCATGGGGCCGCCGGGCCTTGTCAGTCGCGTTGGCTGCAAAGCAGGCCAAACCTGCGAAGAAGGTTTAAGGCTGGTACGGCGCGCCGTAGCGGCGCAGTTCGGTGTCCACCCGATCATCCCGGATACGGACGACATAGAGCCGGTCATACTCGGCGGCCTCGTCAATGTCCGTGCCCGGTTCACCGCCCAGGATTTCTACCAAAGCGGGGGTCGTGTTGGAATGGCCGACAATGAGCGTGGTGCCCGGTTCGGCCTTCAGGCGACCGGAAAACGCCGAAAGGTCGGACGGATCGTAGAGCGTCACCGGTACCGAGATGGCTTCGGCAATCGGCGCGGCCGTTTCCCGTGTCCTGGCATAGTCGGTGGAATAGATGCGAAGGATGCCGGCATCGCCAAGCGTTTCGGCGAGCTGGGCGGCGCGAGTAGCGCCTTCGGGCGTCAGCGAGGGGTCGTCACCAGCCTGCTTTTCGGCGTGGCGAACCAGGTAGATCGTGTGCTCGGGGTCCGGTGTGGCAGTGGCGCAAGCTGCCAGCGTCAACAGTGCGCAAGCAAGCCCGAGCAGGTTGCGCCGCGTCAGGCTCATGCGACCTGCGGCCGGGCAATGGGTTGGTCGAGCGAAAAGGCGTAAGGGCTTGATCCGTTCTCACGCAGGTGCGCGAGGCGTTGCCAGCCATCCTCCATCGTGAATTTCTCTTCGCGCGGGGCCCACCACATGACGAAACTGGGCCCCTGGTTGCGAACGAGCTGTTCCCGGAGGCGCCGCATGCCCGAGGGGTGTGTCTTGCCCTTGTAAACGAAGGACCGCATGTCCTCGAGAGACGTCCAGCCAGCCATCGTGCACACGTCGGGAACGCCAAGGTCTTTGGCATAGGGAAACGCGTTACCCAGGTCACGCCAGCGACCATCCGGCTGACGCAGGCCATGGCGATGCCAGTGAATGCCTTCGAACGTGTCGGCATCGCTGAATATCCGCGGAAGTATAGCAAGGAACACGCGCACGAATTCGTTGTCGAATGTGAATTCGCCAACCGGTCGCGCGCAATTGAAATGGATCAGTCTAGCGTCCATGCCTACATCCGCCCCCCGGCCCCATGCGTAGGCCGCAAACTGTCACGGATGCCTTACTCTATTCTTAATCGAATACAGTTTTCTTCAATCAAAAGATGATTACTTGCCTTTGAATACTGCCTTGCGTTTTTCGAGGAATGCCATGACGCCTTCCTTGAAGTCGTCAGTGCGGCCAGCCGTGCGCTGGGCAAGGCGTTCGGCCCTGAGGGCGCCCTTGAAATCACCGTCACAGGCGTCCCACACCAGCTTGCGGGTCATCGCGAGGGCCTGTGTTGGTCCCTCTGCGAGTTGTTTGGCCAACTGCTTTGCTGTGTCCAGCAAGGCGTCGTCTTCGACCACGCGGTTGACCAGGCCCCAGGCCAGCGCCTGTTCGGCGTGGACCTTTTCGCCCAGCAGCGTCATCTCCATGGCGCGCACGCGTCCGATCGTGCGGGCCAGCAGGTAGGTCGATCCGCCGTCGGGCACGAGGCCGATGCGCCGGAATGCCTGCAGGAAATAGCCGCTCTTGCCGCAGATTACGAGGTCGCCAACAAGTCCCAGCGCGCAGCCGACGCCGGCTGCAGCGCCGTTGACGGCGGTAATCACCGGGTGGGGGTGATCCTGGATGGCGAGGACAAGCGGATTGTAATGCGTGTCGAGGGGACGTCCGGCATCTGGCAGAGAGCCTGGATGGCTGAGTGGTGTGTCGCCGCCGGTCGTGCCCAGATTGGCGCCGGAACAGAAGCCACGCCCCTTGCCGGTCAGGATCGTGCAGCGCGCTTCAAGGCTGGCCTTTTCGAACGCATGGAGCAGTTCCTGCGCGGTATCGACGCCGCACGCATTCATGGTTGCCGGATCGTTAAAGCTGATGATGGCGGTAGTGCCGTCCAGTTCGTAGGAAATCTTTTCGTAAGCCATCTCAACTCTCTCCCTGATGTGTCTGGGGGCAATCTAGTCGGATTGGCATGGAAGGGAACGCCTCACGCAGCGGCAATGCATTTTGCTTTGTTAAGCGCTGAACGCGGGCTACACTGTTCACAAGCAAGAACAGGCATGGGAGAAATTGGCATGGCACTCGACAGCGCAGCCGGCAGCGGCATGGAATCCATTTTGACGCGGCAAAAGGCAGCGAACCTGCGCGACGGCATCCCGTCAGCCGCCCGGCGGATCGAATGGATCGACAAGGCGATCGACCTGTTGATAACGCATGGCGATGCGTTCAACGAGGCCATGTGCGACGATTTCGGGCACCGCTCGAAGGACCAGTCTGGTTTCACCGACATCGTCTCGTCGATCGCTGCCCTGAAATTTGCGAAGAAGCACCTGCACAAATGGATGCAGCCTGAAAAGCGCAAGGTCGATTTCCCGCTCGGCCTGCTGGGGTCGAAGGCGCAGCTCCAGTTCCAGCCCAAGGGCGTGATCGGTGTGATCAGCCCGTGGAACTTCCCCGTGAACCTGACCTTCACGCCGCTGGCCGGCGTATTCGCCGCCGGCAATCGCTGCATGATCAAGCCGTCGGAATTCACCGAGGCGACATCGGAACTGATGAAGTCTGTGATTGCCCAGTATTATGATGCTGACGAAGTGGCCGTGATCACCGGCGGTCCGGAAGTGGGCGCTGAGTTCACCAAACTGCCCTTCGACCACATCCTGTTCACCGGTGCGACGTCGGTCGCCAAGCACGTGATGCGCGCGGCAGCTGACAATCTTGTTCCGCTGACACTGGAACTCGGCGGCAAGAGCCCTGTCATCCTCGGCCGCTCAGCCGACATGCAGAAGGCGGCCAACCGCATCATGGCCGGCAAGACCCTGAACGCGGGCCAGATTTGCCTGGCGCCCGACTATGCGTTCGTACCGAAGGAAAAGACGGCTGAATTCACTGCTGCCGCGACGAGCGCCGTGCAGAAGATGTTCCCGTCCGGCCTGAAGGACAATGACGACTACACCTCGATCGTGAACCAGCGCCACTATGACCGGATCATGGGCTATATCGAGGACGCCCGCGCCAAGGGCGCCGAAGTGATCGAGATCAATCCGACTGGGGATAATTTCACGCAACAGCCGCACCACAAGATCGCGCCGCACATCATCGTCGATCCGACAGACGACATGACCGTGATGCAGGACGAAATTTTCGGCCCGATCCTGCCGATCAAGTCCTATGGCGAAACCAGCGACGCGATTGCCTATATCAACGCCAATGACCGCCCGCTGGGCCTGTATTATTTCGGCGAGGATTCTGCGGAAAGGGATACGGTCCTGAACAACACGACGTCAGGCGGCGTCACCGTGAATGATGTGATTTTCCATGTTGCCCAGGAGGACCTGCCGTTCGGTGGTGTCGGACCGTCGGGCATGGGCAGCTATCATGGCCGCGAAGGCTTTTACGAGTTCAGCCACAAGAAGTCTGTCTATACGCAGACCGGAAGTGAGATGCTGGCAATGATCCGCCCGCCCTATACAGATGCGTTCCGTAAGCAGATGAAGTCGCGCCTGAAGCGCTAGCCGCGCGGCAGTCGTCAGCGCCTTGTCGCGTGGGTGGACTCCACGCGACAGGACTTCTGGTGCCTAGCGTTTCAGGAATGCAGGAACGTCGTCGCCAAAGCCTTTGACGCGCTCGGGCGCTGGCGCCAGGATCGGATCGTCATCCTTGCGCTTCTGGTCGCGCGGCGGCCGGCCGCCACGTGAACCGCGTTCGGTGCGTGCGGGTTTCTCTGTCTTTTCCGGCTTTGCAGCCACGTCAGCCTTTTCGGCTTTCTGGGGCTTTTCCGCTTTTGGGGCGCGTTCGCGCTTTGGCTTTTCAGCGCGTTCGGGCTTCGGCGCCGCGTCTGCGGGCGCGGGTGCGGTTTCAGTCTTCGGCGCGTCTTCGTCTGGCTTGCGGCGCGAGCGTCCGCGCTCGGGGCGTTCACCCCGGCCGCGCGCACGGCTGCTGCTGCCGCCGCTACGCCCGCCGCGTCCGCTCCGGCTGGAGCGCTCTTCCGGCGGCAGGTTCTCGAGTTCCTCCAGCAGGCCCTCGGGCATGTAGTCCTCAACGTCCTGCTGGATCATCTTGAGGACGAAGCCCCAGGATTTCTCGTCGGCTGGCGACACGATCGTAAAGCTTTCGCCTTCGCGTCCAGCGCGGCCCGTGCGACCGATCCGGTGGACATAGTCTTCGTCCTTCGGCGGCGGTGAATAGTTGAACACTTGTCCGACATCGGGAATGTCGAGCCCGCGCGCAGCCACGTCTGATGCCACGAGCAGTTTCAGGTCGCCATCGCGGAATCGCTGCAGCACTTCTGTGCGGAAGGCTTGCGGCAGGTCGCCATGGATTGCCGCAGCATCGTGGCCATGCTTTTGCAGTGAAGCCGCGACGATATCGACTTCGACCTTCCGGTTACAGAACACGATACCGTTCTTGACGTCGCGGGATTCGATCACGCGGCGCAGCGCAGTACGCTTGGCCTTGGCATCATTGGTCGGAATGTGGACCACGTGCTGCGTGATCGTCTTGGCGGCGTCTGTCGGCCGGGCGACTTCGATCTTTACCGGATCGCGCTGGAAGGTCTTCGCCAGCCGCTGGATGTCGGTCGGGAATGTTGCCGAGAAAAGCAGCGTCTGCCGCTTGGCTGGAATCTTGGAGACGATCTTCTCGATATCGGGAATGAAGCCCATGTCGAGCATCCGGTCGGCCTCGTCGATAATGAGATAGTCGACACCCATCAGCAGCAGCTTGCCGCGTTCGAACTGGTCCATCAGGCGGCCAGGGGTCGCGATCAGCACGTCAACGCCGCGCTGCAGCAGGCCTTCTTGTTCCTTGAAGCTGACGCCGCCGATGAGCAGGGCCATGGTGAGCTTCAGGTGCTTGCCGTATTTCTCGAAGTTCTCGGCCACTTGCGCGGCGAGTTCGCGCGTCGGGCAGAGGATCAGGCAGCGCGGCATGCGGGCCCGGGCCCGTCCGCGCGCGAGGCGGTGGATCATCGGCAGCACGAAGGCCGCCGTCTTGCCGGTGCCGGTCTGGGCGATGCCCGTGACGTCGCCGCCGGAGAGGATGTGGGGGATGGCTTCCATCTGGATAGGCGTGGGATGTGTATATCCCGCCTCTTCCACAGCCTTAAGTACGTTCGGCCCAAGGCCGAGATCTGCAAAAGTTACGTCGTTCAAAGTGTTTCCAGTCCAAGGATTGTTGATAATACCCGACGCTGCCCGAATGGCAGCCTTGCCGGGCGAATCCTGGGCCCGGAGCGTCTGTTGCGCTGCACATAATGCAAAAATGGCGCCGCGTATAGATGCTGAGGTCAGGCGCAGTGGGGCGGCGGCAGGCTGTGCCCTCCTTTGATGCAGGTTGGCCTTGTGGCGCGCAGGCCCAGATCGCCTCTCGGGGGTGCCCGGCCGCTTGTTGTGCAGCGCCTAAGCTTCGCATACAGTCAAACCGATACCCCGGGGGACGGAATGTCGGAAGTATTCGTATCGTACAACAGGGACGACCTGCCCATCGCACAGAGGATTGTCGATGGATTGCTGCAGGAAGGGTTCAGTGTCTGGCTGGACACGAACCTTCAGGCTGGCGAAAACTATGACGAGATCACCGAGGAGCGCCTGCACAAGGCGCGCGCAGTGGTCGTTCTGTGGTCGAGGCGTTCAGTCAAATCGAGATGGGTGCGGGCGGAAGCGACGATCGGTGCGCGCAAGAACACACTGGTGCCGCTGATGATTGAGCCTTGCGACAGGCCCGTCATGTTCGAACTCATCCAGACAACCGATCTTTCGGGATGGACAGGCGAACGGACCGATCCGAGCTGGCTTGCATTCATTGAGGTCATCCGCCACCGGCTGGAATCCATACCGGCCGAAGGCGGCGGCAGCGCCGGTCAAAAAGGCAAGCCGAGAGGCGTCGCCAAGGCGGCGGCCAAGGCGAAAAAAGCGCGAGAAAAAAAGAACCGGTCAGGCCGGGGCGTGCTTGTCACGCACCTGATGGCGTATTCGTTCGGGCTGATCACTGCAGTGGGCGTCTATGCCCTTCGCCCGGACCTTGTTCAGCCCTTGCTGTCGATGCTGCCTGCCTATCCGGCCCAGAATGTAGCCGTCGCAGCAGAACCGGAGGAGCCGGATCCCCAGGACGTCGTGCTGGCGTCCGCCGTCAACACGCCTCAGCCCCCGCCACCTATTGCCGAACCCGTGATTGAGGTGCCGTCCGAGCCGGTTCCCGAGCCCACGTTCCACGACTGTGACATGTGCCCGGAAATGGTGAACATCCCCGGCGGCACATTCATGATGGGCTCGCCCGAAGACGAACTTGCACGCAATGCGTGGGAGGGTCCCCAGCGAAAGGTCGCAATGGCCCCGTTCGTGATCAGCACGACCGAGGTGACCTTCGACCAGTGGGATGCCTGTGCGGCGGACGGTGGTTGCGGCGCCTATTCTCCGCCGGCCGGACTTCTGGGGCGGGGTTCGCAGCCTGTGGCCAAGGTATCCTGGAAGGATGCGCAGGCCTATGTCGCCTGGGTCTCGCAAAAGTCCGGTCGCACCTACCGTCTGCCGAGCGAGGCGGAATGGGAATATGCGGCGCGCGCAGGCACACAGACGCCTTTCTGGTGGGGTGCGCTGTTTGACCCCGAAAAGGCTGCGTCGGGAGCGGACCTGAAGCCGGTCAGCGAACTGGCTGCCAATACGTTTGGCCTGCGCGGTGTGTCGGGGAACCTGCGCGAGTGGGTGCAGGATTGTTATGTGGACACGTTTGCAAATGCACCGCTCGATGGACGCGCGGTGGAAGCGGCATCGTGCAAGCAGCGTGTTGTCCGGGGCGGTTCGCACGCCTCGACGGCGGCAGAACTCAGGATCGCGGCGCGGACCCGGAGCGATGCTGCACTGCGCGATGAGTTTACGGGATTCCGCGTCGCTGCAGCGCCCTGACGGGACTTCAGGTCATTCGGGAATGAGGCGGCGTGCCTCCCCGACCCGCAGGGTCAGGGGGCAGCCGTCTGGTCAGGTTCAGCCAAGGTTCTTGTTGGCAAAATCCCAGTTGATCAGGTTATTCAGGAACGCGTCCATATAGTTTGGACGGCTGTTCTGGTAGTCGAGATAATAGGCGTGCTCCCAGACATCCATGGTCAGGAGCGGCGTCACGCCGGCTTCCGTCAGCGGAGTTTCGGCATTTGGTGTCTTGGTGATGGCCAGCTTGCCGTCCTTGAGCACGAGCCATGCCCAGCCGGATCCGAACTGGCCGCCGCCGGCTGCCTTGAAGTCTTTCACGAACTGGTCGTAGCCGCCGAGGTCGCTGTCGATCATCGCAGCGATCTTGCCGGTTGGCTTGCCGCCGCCGCCTGGTTTCATCGAATGCCAGTAGAATGTGTGGTTCCAGACCTGGGCCGCATTGTTGAACAGGCCGGCCTTGGCCTTGTCGCCCGCAGCCTTCTTGACGATGTCCTCGAGCGACGCGTTCGCCAGGTCTGTGCCTTCGATCAGGCCGTTCAAATTGGTCACATAGGCCTGATGGTGCTTGCCATGGTGGAAGTTGAGAGTCTCCTCGGAGATGTGCGGGGCGAGGGCTCCGCGCCCGTAAGGGAGGTCGGGAAGGGAAAATGCCATGTCAGCGTCCTTTCTTGCATATGATTGACTGGTGTATCAGCGCGTCTTCCCACATATGGGTGCCATGTCAAACGAGACCAGTCCTTTGAGTAAATCCCAGTGGAAGGCAATCGACGCCCGCGTCAAGCGTGTCGACGAAGACCGCTGGATATCCAGCCGCTTCGCTCCGGAGGCTTACCGCAACGCACTGACGGCCCTTTACGCGCTCGCCTACGAGCTGGCCCGGGTCCGTCTCGCAGTGTCCGAAGACACATTAGGCGCGATCCGGTTCCAGTGGTGGCGCGACGCACTGAGCGAGATCGAGGCACAACAGGCGCCCCGGGCGCATGATGTCTGTCTCGCCCTGAACGAGGAAGTTGCCTGCCAGCGGCTGAAAGTCGGCGCGTTGCAGAAGCTGGTCGACGGCTACGAGGCCGCCTTCGAAGCGGAAGACAGGTCGCGCGAGCCGGAAGCCTGGCTGGCGACGATCGCTGCAAATGTTCTGTGCGGCGCCCATGCCTGGGGAACCAGGATACAGGATGTGGCGCCTGCCTATGCCGCCACGCGCCGAAGCGACACAAAAGCCTTCGGTCCGCATGTCACGCCTGCGCCAAAGCTTATCCGCCCGGCAGTCGCCCATTTTCGCCTGCGCAAGTTTTATTGTGACGGTCGCAACCCGAATGCGATCACGAAGCGGCTCAGTATCATGAAGGCCATGAATACTGGCGAGGTGTAGGCCTACTCCGCCGGCACCAGTGCCGCCTCGCCAGCCAGCCACGCATCCACGTCTTCCAGCGCTCGCACGGCCTGCGCCATTTTCTTGGCGCGGCCCTTGTCCTTGCCGCGCAGGCGTTTGCCGTCGGTCCCGACTTTCGAATAATCCTCAATGTCCGGGAACAGTCCGAAATTGATGTTCATCGGCTGGAATGTCTGCTTGCCCTGCAGGTGGCCGCCGGTGATGTGCAGCACGAGTGCGCCGAGCGCTGTGGTCGGTGGCGGCGGAGCGAGTGTACGTCCGAGGCGCTCTGCGGCAGCGAAGCGTCCGGCGAGCAGGCCCATTGCGGCGCTCTCGACATAGCCTTCGACACCGGTGACCTGGCCGGCAAAGCGCAGGCGCGGCATCGACTTCATGCGCAGCTGCTGATCGAGCAGTTTCGGCGAGTTCAGGAACGTGTTGCGGTGGATGCCGCCGAGGCGGGCGAACTCGGCCTTTTCGAGGCCGGGGATCATGCGGAATATCTCGGTCTGGGCGCCATGCTTCAGCTTGGTCTGGAAGCCGACCATGTTCCACAGAGTACCGAGGGCATTGTCCTGGCGCAGCTGGACCACGGCGTGGGATTTCACCGTCGGGTCGTGCGGATTGGTCAGGCCGACCGGTTTCATGGGGCCGAAGCGCAGGGTCTCGCGTCCGCGTTCGGCCATCACTTCAATCGGCAGGCAGCCTTCAAAATAGGGCGTGTCCTTTTCCCAGTCCTTGAATTCGGTTTTCGGCGCCGCGATCAGGGCGTCGAGAAAGGCGTGGTACTGGGCTTCGTTCATGCCGCAATTGATATAGGCCGCCGTGTCGCCGCCGGGGCCGGGCTTGTCATACCGGCTCTGGCGCCAGGCCTTGGTCATGTCGACAGAGTCGAAATAGATGATCGGTGCAATCGCATCAAAGAAGGCAAGGTCGCCTTCGCCGGTATGCGCGTGGATCGCCTCGGCGAGCGCCTGAGACGTCAGCGGCCCGGTGGCAATGATCACGCTGTCCCAGTCTTCGGGCGGAATGCCGGCAATCTCCTCGCGCACGATGGTGACCAGTGGATGGGCTTCCAGCTTGGCCGTGATGGCCTCGGCAAAGCCCTCCCGGTCGACCGCCAAGGCGCTGCCGGCCGGCACCTGGTGATCGGCGGCCGTGGTGATGATCAGGCCGCCCGCCCGGCGCATTTCCTCATGCAATACGCCGACGGCATTGGTCGTATGATCGTCGGAACGGAAGGAATTGGAACAGACCAGCTCGGCCAGCTGGTCGGTCTGGTGGGCCTCGGTGCCCTTCACGCCGCGCATTTCGTGCAGGATGACCGGCACGCCCGCGCTTGCGATCTGCCAGGCCGCCTCTGATCCGGCCATGCCGCCACCGATGATATGTATGGGTTTGATGCTCATGAGGGGGACATGCGCAGGCCGGTCCCGCGCGTCAAGATGGTGTTTGCCGCCCGGCGCCTTGCGGTTTAGGTGTGTCAGCAGCGAGGAGCCCGAAAATGGACGAAAAACTGCCAGTCGTGGAGATCGTCGCCGAATCCTGGCGGCTCGCCGTTCGCGCGCTCGTGCCCGGCCTGCCATGGCTTGGCCTGCTGATGGTCGCTTGGGGAGGCTTTTTCCTGGCCCTGGGCCGCGTGGGAGACGTAGGTTCGGGCGTCGTGTTTGGCGCTTTCCTCATCGCCTGTTTCATCGGCATGGCCTTTTCACTCGCAGTGTATCGCAAGATGCTGGGACAGAAGTCCGGTCATTTAGTGTCGCTCAGCCACGCGAATGTTTCAGTCTATGTCGCGTTCCTGTTTGTCGGCGTGTTCATCTCGTTTTTCCTGTTGTTGCTGTTCTGGATCATCTTTGCGATCTCTGCAGGGCCGGATTTCGATCCGAACGCGGACCCGGAAATCACGCGAGAAGCGATGCGCGCCATGCTTCTGTCATCCTATGGCGCCACCTTCTACCTCGCCAGCTCCGCAGGCGTCCTGGCGCTCAGCTTCATGGCCGTGCGCCTGCTTCTCTTCGGCGCGGCCAGTGTCCAGACCGGCGAGACCATGGTTTTCCGCACATGGGCGTGGACGAAGGGGCATGCGCTTCGCCTTGGCCTGGCTGCGCTGGCAACGCATGTCGCGCCATTCGCGGTGGCGGCCGGTATCTTCACAAGTGCCGCGCCGAGGCTGGCCGCCGTGAACGGAGGGATGTTCCTTGGCGGTGCACTGGTCGTCCTGCTGCTCGCACCGTTCATCCTCGCCGGGCACGGGCTGGCAGTTAGCGTGTTGCCGCGCCTCATGCCCGATCCCGATGAGGCCTCGGAGATTGCCCCTGTCGAGTAAATCGCCTTAGTTTGAGGCAAGTCCATTTGGGAGGGTGGGATTTTGCCAACACAGTTTTCGTTTGAAGGTGCGCTGACAAACGCCTTTCGCGCGGCGCACTTTCGCACGTTTCCATGGATATTCGCGGGTGTGTACGCGCTCGTCGTGGTCGTGTTTGTGGCGATAACGGGGTACGTGTCCAAGGGCGCCGTACAGGAATTCATCCAGGCGCTTGAGGCCCTGGAATATGCCAATCTCGACCAGGCCGAACCACGCGAGATTCTGGCACATCTGCTTGGCACGATGACGCCGCTCTATCCGGTGGGCGCTGTTCTTGCTGTTGGGTTCTGGGCAATCTGGGCCATGTTCGAATCAGCCTCGCAGCGGCGCTATGTGCGCGATGAGCGTTTCTCGCTCCGATTCGGCGCAGATGAAATGCGCATGATGGTCGTCGGGTTGCTGTGGACCCTTCTCAACTTGGCCTGCTTCCTGCCGGCGCTGCTCATCCTGTTCGACAGTGCGCCGTCGCTGTTCAACCAGGCGCTGGACGGAGAGTCGCTGTCGAGCATGGAGGGCGAGATATTTGCAGTCGCCTTAGGTTCTCTGGCGCTCATGCTACTGCTGTTTCCGGTCTACGTCTTTTTCGCGACACGCCTGTCGCCGTGTTTTGCGATGACGATCAAGGACCGGCGTATCGTCTTCTTTGACGCGTGGAATGTGTCGCGCGGACGGTTCTGGCCCATCCTCGGCGCCTATCTCATTCTCGCGATTGCTGGCGGTATCATCGCGAGCGTGATCGACGAGGTTTTCCAGTTTGGCCTGGACCGCGCCCTCTCCGGCATCGGGAATGTCGAGTCGGGCGAGGACGTCCTGCTGCTGGTCTACTCATCTGCATTCACTGTTCCGATCGGTGTCTACATTTTCGCGAGCGCGTTCCTGTCCGCGCTCCAGCAACACATCAATGGCGGTCCGGCCGCCTTTGCCGCCCGCCATGATCCGCGTGGGGGTGTCGACGATGCCGCGCGCATGGCCGTGTTCGATTGACCAGGGAGAAAATGCCATGACGAACCTCGATTTCAGTTTTGACAATGCGCTATTCCATTTCAGGCGAACGGGCGGCCCGAAAGGGTTCCTGCTCGCATACGGCGCAACCTATGCGGTGCTTTACCTGCTGCTGTCTGCGGTGAACCTCTGGCTGCAATGGCCGATGTTCGGGATGATGTTCAACCCGGACATGATGAACGATCCGATGGCGATGGAAGCGGCCATGACGGGGCAGATGGGCCGTGTCCTTCTGGGCTACCTGCTGATGATCCCGGTCGGCCTCGTTTTCTGGATGCTGTTCGAAGGGGCCAACCAGCGGCGTTACATGCGGGCGGAAGGCTTTCGCCTGCGGCTGGGGGCCGATGAATGGCGCCTTCTCGTCGTCGGGATTATCTGGTTCGGCGTGTTCATCGCCCTCTATATTGGCGGCATTGTCGTGATCGCCGTGCCGGTTGGCATCATTGCAGCGACAGGCACCAGCCAGGCCGCCGTCATGGGTGGGTTGCTGGCTTTGGTCCTGACGATTGCCTACTTCGTTTTCGCGCTCTGGCTGACGGCGCGGTTCTCACCCGCTTCAGCCCTCACGGTTCGCGACCGCAGCATCCGGTTCGGACAGGCCTGGCGCGTCACCAGGGGCAAGGCCTGGACCATTGTCGGCAGCTGGATCGTGCTCATGCTGATCATGTTCGCCGCCTTCTTCGCGCTCTACATGGTCTTCGCCATGGTCATGATGGCAGCGCTGATGCCGGCGATGAGCGGGATCGAGGACGACCCGACAGCCGTCTTCTCCGCGATGGCCGCGCCCGGCATCATCGTGCCCGGCGCGCTCCTGATGGTGGCCTTCATTTTCATCCAGGCCTGCTGGATGCACGTGTTCGCCGGGCCGGCTGCGCTGGCCGCACGGACAGACCCTCAATGGGCCGAAAATCCCGCGATAGACGAAACCTTCGTCTAGGCCGGACGCTTGAACGCCTGCCTGTCCGGTCTTCGGGCGGGCTGGCTCAACCGGGTCCTACTTGGCCGGGCTTGGCGAGCGCGCCTTTCGCTTGGCTGCGGCCTTTGGTGTCTTGGCGGCTGCCTCAGCGGGCTTTGACGTTTTTTTCTTGGCAGCCTTCTTCGGCTCCGTCGACGTCGCGGCCCGCGTCCGCTTGTTGCGCGCGGCGCGGCGTTCGTCATGCCGCCGGAAGGTCTCGGCGAGGAACTTGCCGGTCCAGCTGTCGCTATTGGCCGCGATGTCTTCCGGCGTCCCGGCTGCGACCAGCTTGCCGCCGCCATCGCCGCCTTCCGGGCCAAGGTCGAGCACCCAGTCGGCCGTCTTCACGACGTCAAGGTTGTGCTCGATCACGACCACCGTATTGCCGGCATCGACCAGCTCGTGCAGCACTTCCAGCAGCTTGCGCACATCGTCGAAATGCAGGCCCGTTGTCGGCTCGTCGAGAATGTACAGCGTCCGTCCCGTGGCGCGTTTCGACAGTTCCTTGGCCAGCTTCACGCGCTGGGCCTCGCCGCCCGACAGGGTCGTCGCCTGCTGGCCAACCTTCACATAGCCGAGGCCGACCTGCACCAGCGTGTCCATCTTGGATGCGATGGCAGGCACCGCCGAGAAGAATTTCGCCGCGTCTTCCACCGTCATGTCCAGCACGTCGGCAATCGACTTGCCCTTGAACAGGACTTCCAGCGTCTCGCGATTGTAGCGTTTGCCCTTGCAGGTCTCGCACGTGACATAAACGTCCGGCAGGAAGTGCATCTCGATCTTGATTACGCCGTCGCCCTGGCAGGCTTCGCAGCGCCCGCCCTTCACATTGAAGCTGAAACGCCCGGCCTTGTAGCCGCGCGCCTTGGATTCCGGCAGGCCGGTGAACCAGTCGCGGATGGGGCCGAAGGCGCCGGTATAGGTGGCCGGGTTCGAGCGCGGGGTGCGCCCGATCGGGCTCTGGTCGATATCGATCACCTTGTCGAGAAATTCGAGGCCTTCAAGGCTGTCATAGGGCTGGGGCGGGCTGGACGCGCCGTTCAGCTTGCGGGCCAGCGCCTTGTAAAGTGTCTCGATGATCAGGGTCGACTTGCCGCCGCCGGACACGCCGGTGATACAGGTGAAGCTGCCAAGCGGGATCGTCGCGGTGACGTTCTTGAGGTTGTTGCCGGTGGCGCCCTTCAGCGTGATCTTGCGCTTGGTTTTTTCCACCGGGCGGCGCTTGGGAATCGCAATCTCGCGCGTGCCGTTCAGATAGTCCGCTGTCATGCTTTTCGGGTTCGCCAACACTTCGGCTGGGGTGCCCTCGGCAATGATCTCGCCGCCATGGACGCCTGCGGCTGGCCCCATGTCGATGACATGGTCTGCGGTCAGGATCGCATCCTCGTCATGCTCGACCACGATCACGGAATTGCCGAGGTCGCGCAGCCGTTTCAGCGTTTCCAGCAGGCGCGCATTGTCGCGTTGGTGCAGGCCGATACTTGGCTCGTCGAGCACATAGAGCACGCCGGTCAGGCCCGAACCGATCTGGCTGGCCAGCCGGATGCGCTGGCTCTCGCCGCCCGACAGCGTGCCCGACCCGCGGCTGAGCGTCAGGTATTCAAGGCCGACATCGTTGAGGAAGTTCAGGCGGTCATTGATCTCTTTCAGGATGCGGCTGGCAATCTCGTTCTGCTGCTTGGTCAGCGTCTTCGACACTTTGCCGAACCAGTCGCCCGCCTCGCGGATCGAGAATTCACTGGAGTCCGAAATATCGAGACCCGCAATCTTCACCGCCAGCGCCTGCGGCTTCAGGCGCTTGCCGCCACAGGCAGGGCAGGGCGCTGCCGACTGGAACTTGGCCACTTCCTCGCGCACCCAGGCGGAATCCGTCTCGCGATAGCGCCGCTCCAGGTTCGGGATCACGCCCTCGAACGTCTTCTTCACCTCGTAGCGGCGCATGCCGTCATCATAGACGAATTTGATTTCTTCCTCGCCGGTGCCGTGGAGGATCATCTGCTGGATGGCTTCGGGCAGCTTGTTCCACGGCTTCTTGAGATCGAACCGGTAATGCGTCGACAGGGCCTGCAGCGTCTGTGTCTGGTAGGGCGATGTCGATTTGGCCCAGGGCGCGATGGCGCCGTTCAGCAGGTCGAGGTCCTTGTCCGGCACGATCAGGTCGGCATCGATCTTCAGCTGGTTGCCAAGGCCGTCACAGGTCGGGCAGGCGCCGAACGGATTGTTGAACGAGAACAGGCGCGGTTCGATTTCCGAAATCGTGAAGCCCGAGACCGGGCAGGCGAAGTTGGCGCTGTAGGTGATCCGCTTCGGCTCAGTCTCGCCCTCTTCGAGGTCGGCATATTCGGCTAGCGCAATGCCCTGCGCCAGGCCCAGCGCCGTCTCGAAACTCTCGGCGAGGCGCTGCTCCATGCCTTCGCGCACGACCACGCGGTCGACCACGACGTCGATGTCATGCTTGAACTTCTTGTCCAGCTTGGGCGCGTCTTCCAGTTCGAAGAATTCGCCGTCCACCTTGACGCGCTGGTAGCCGTTCTTCAGCAGCTCGGCGAACTCCTTGCGGTACTCGCCCTTGCGGCCTCGGATCATCGGCGCCAGCAGGTACAGGCGCGTGCCCTCGGGCAGTTCCATCGTCCGGTCGACCATCTGGCTGATCGTCTGGCTCTCGATCGGCAGGCCGGTCGCGGGCGAATAGGGAATGCCCACGCGCGCCCACAGCAGGCGCATATAGTCATAAATCTCGGTCACGGTGCCGACGGTCGAGCGCGGGTTGCGGCTGGTCGTCTTCTGCTCGATCGAGATAGCGGGCGAGAGGCCCTCGATGCTTTCCACGTCCGGCTTCTGCATCAGCTCCAAAAACTGGCGCGCATAGGCCGACAGGCTTTCGACATAGCGTCGCTGGCCCTCGGCATAGATCGTGTCGAACGCGAGCGAGGATTTGCCTGAGCCCGACAGGCCGGTCATCACGACAAGCTCGCCGCGCGGGATGTCCACGTCGATATTCTTGAGATTGTGTTCCTTTGCGCCGCGCACGCGGATGAAAGGCGATTCTAGTCGGGCCATGCGGAAAGCTCGTTACGGTGACGAAACAGGATTGGTGTGTTGCTAGGCTTTATGTGTGGCGCGAGTCCAGCTTGACCACAAGAACAAAATGTGAACATTTCGGTCGAGCTGCTTTTTTCAACCCGGCCTGTGGAAAAACGCCTCAGGAGGCGACAGTTGCTTCCGGTCGGGGTACAAGAGAACAGATTCGATAACGAAACAAGCCTGAGCGGAGATGGATACATGGCAGGATCAGTGAACAAGGTCATCCTTGTCGGAAATGTTGGGCAGGATCCGGAAGTCCGCCAGTTCCAGAATGGTGGCCAGGTCGCCAGCTTCACGCTGGCCACGTCCGAGACGTGGAAAGACAAGGCGACCGGAGAGCGCAAGGAAAAGACCGAGTGGCACCGGATTTCGATCCTGAGCGAAGGTCTCGTCCGTGTCGTCCAGAACTATGTGAAAAAAGGCTCCAAGCTTTACATCGAAGGCCAGCTCGAGACCCGCAAGTGGCAGGACAAGGATGGCCAGGACCGCTACACGACGGAAGTCGTGCTGCGCGGCTTCGGCAGCACGCTCACCATGCTCGACAGCGCCAGTGATCGTGGCAGTGCCCGGTCAGGTGGTAATGATTTTGGCAGTCAGCAGGGCGGCGCCCGCAAGATGAGCGGCCCGGCCGAGAGCTTCAGCCAGGATCTTGACGACGAAATCCCGTTCTAGGAGGCATGATTGCAGCGCAGGGTGGCCCCTTTCACGCGCGTCGCCAGTGGTCTGGTTCTGGCCCTGACGGCCTGCGTGCTGGCCGCCTGCATGACGCTGGCAACGCCGCCGGCGCTGAGTGCGAGCGTCGCCGCTGCGGGCGTCGATCCTGAAACGTCCACGCTGGTCGTCTACCGGCTCGAGGACTCAAGCACATGGATCAGCAACCCTGACCGTGCGGAGGAGCGATTCACGCCCGCCTCCACGTCGAAGATCCCGCACACATTGATCGCCTTAGAGACAAGGGCCGTCTCCGGCCCGGACGAGATGTTCAGTTGGGACGGCCAGAAGCGCTTTGTCGACAGCTGGAACGAAGACCAGGCCTTTGCCGACGCCTTCAGGCGTTCCACCGTATGGATTTACCAGGCTGTCACGCCGCGCATCGGCTCTGCCGCGCTGCACGACTGGCTGGACCAGTTCCATTACGGCAATGCCGATGTCGGCGCGCCGGAAGACGTGTCGCAATACTGGCTGGCGGGACCGCTGGCCATCTCCGCCGAGGAACAGGTCGCGTTCCTGTCCCATCTGGCGAGGCGCACCCTGCCGCTGACGGCCCGCACCTATGAGCTTGCGGTCCCCATGATGGTGTTGGAGTCCGGCGCGGGCTGGACGCTCTACGGCAAGACCGGCTGGAAAAGCGTGAAGGGCGAAACGGATATCGGCTGGTTCGTCGGCTGGCTGGAGCAGACTGGTGGCGAGGTACCCGGCACCTATGCCTTCGCCTTCAACATGGACATGAGCGATCCGGAAGCCGACGTGCCCAGGCGCAAGGCCGCTGTCATGCAGGCCCTGTCCGATCTCGGGGTGCTCCCGCGGGCCCAATAGGCCCGCCGCTCGGCTGTTTGGCACAGGCACCGGCGCCCGGACTGGCCGGGGTGGCTCCGGGCTGTTTCCGTGCAATCTACGTGCATGTATTCGTGTGGTTTTCGGGGCATTCGAGGCGCCGGGCGGCAACTGCCAAAATATGGCCGAAAGGGTGGCTTTCGCCCCCTCCGCCTGCTAGTGTTTTCTCAATAAATATAGGCGATTCGGGCATGGTCCCCGCCGCACGAGACCGGACACGCAGAAAGCCCCCTCATGAGTGACGATACGACCCCGCCGGACGAGCCGGAAACCCCTGAGAATGCAGGCGAAGGCCACCCCGCCCTTCCGGACGGAATTGAGCCGATCTCGATCGAATCCGAGCTGAAAAGTTCATATCTCGACTATGCGATGAGCGTGATCGTCAGCCGCGCGCTGCCCGATGTGCGCGATGGCCTGAAGCCGGTGCACCGGCGCATCCTCTACGCCATGCAAGTGGGCGGCAACACGCCGGACAAGCCATACAAGAAATCCGCCAATATCGTCGGCGCCGTGATGGGTAACTTCCACCCCCATGGCGACAGCGCGATCTATGACGCGCTCGTGCGCATGGCCCAGCCATTCTCGATGGGGCTGCCCATGGTCGACGGGCAAGGCAATTTCGGCTCGATTGACAATGATCCGCCGGCCGCCATGCGTTACACCGAAAGCCGGATGACCAAGGCGGCAACCTACCTGCTCGCCGACATCGAAAAGGACACGGTCAACTTTCAGGACACGTATGACGGCTCGCAGCAGGAACCGATGGTGCTTCCGGCGCAGTTCCCGAACCTCCTGGTCAATGGCGGCGGCGGCATCGCGGTCGGCATGGCTACCAATATCCCGCCGCACAATCTCGGTGAAGTCGTGGATGCGACGCTTGCCGTGATCGACGATCCGCTGATCGAGGATGAGGCGCTGCTTGAAATCGTGCCGGGCCCCGACTTCCCGACAGGCGGCCTGATCATGGGCCATGCCGGCAGCCGCAAGGGCCTGACCACCGGGCGCGGATCGGTCATCATGCGCGCGAAGACCGACATAGAAGAAGCCAAGAACGGCCGTCAGGCGATCATCGTCACCGAAATTCCCTACCAGGTGAACAAGGCCGCGATGATCACCAAGATCGCCGAGCTGGTGCGCGAAAAGCGCGTTGAGGGCATTTCCGACCTGCGCGACGAGTCCGACCGCAATGGCATCCGCGTTGTCATCGAACTGAAGAAGGACGCCAGCGCCGAAGTCGTGCTGAACCAGCTGTTCCGCTTCAGCCAGCTGCAGACCAGTTTCGGCGTCAACATGCTCGCCCTGAATGGCGGCCGTCCCGAACTGATGAACCTGCGCAAGGTGCTCGATTGTTTCATCAGCTTCCGCGAGGAAGTGATTGTCCGCCGCACCAAGTTCGATCTCAACAAGGCGCGCGACCGGGCCCACGTATTGGTCGGCCTCGCCCTTGCCGTGGCCAATATCGACGAAGTGATCCGCATCATCCGCCACTCGCCAGACCCGGCAACGGCCCGCGAACAATTGCTCGCCAAGGCCTGGCCGATCATGGACATGGGTCCGCTGCTCGAACTCATCGCAGACCGGCGCACGCGCTGGTCCGGCGGCGACACGATCTACCTGTCGGATGAGCAGGCCCGCGCCATCCTCGACCTGCGCCTGCACCGCCTGACCGGCCTTGGCCGCGACGAGATCGGCAACGAGGCCAAGGGCCTGTCCGACAAGATCGCCGACCTGCTGGATATCCTGCGGTCGCGTCCGCGCATTCGCGAGATCATCAAGGCAGAACTGACCGACGTGAAAGAGAAGTTCGCCGTTCCGCGGCGGTCCGAATTCGCGTTTGGCGGTATCGACATGGAAGACGAGGACCTCATCGAGGTCGAAGACATGGTCGTTACCGTCACCCATGGCGGCTATGTGAAGCGTACGCCGCTCTCAACCTACCGGACCCAGCACCGCGGCGGCAAGGGCCGCTCAGGCATGGCGATGAAGGACGAGGATTTCGTGGTCAAGCTGTTCTCGGCCACCACGCATACCGAGATCCTGTTCTTCTCGTCGGCTGGCATGGTCTACAAGGAAAAGGTCTGGCGGCTTCCCGTTGGCGGACCGAATTCGCGCGGCAAGGCGCTGGTCAACATCTTCCCGCTGGCCGCCGATGAACGCATCGAAAGCGTCATGCCGCTGCCGGATGACGAAACGGCGCACGAAGTGCTCGACCTCATGTTTGCCACTCGCTCCGGCACTGTCCGCCGCAACAAGCTGGCAGACTTCACGCGGGTCAATCGCAACGGCAAGATCGCGATGAAACTCGACGAGGGCGATGGCATCGTCTCGGTGAAGATCTGCTCCGAACGCGACGACATCCTGCTCACCACCGCGCTCGGCCAGTGCATCCGCTTCCCGGTCACCGACGTGCGCGTGTTTGCCGGCCGGAACTCGACCGGCGTGCGCGGCATCCGTCTCGGGGCCGAGGATGAAGTCATCTCGATGGGCATCCTGCGCCATGTCGAGGCTTCGTCGGAAGAGGCGCGCGCTTATCTCAAGCATGCCTCGGCCATGCGCCGGGCGGCCACCGGCGAAGAAGAGGAAATCGGCGAGGATGAGGCCGATGATGCCGTTGTCGATGCCGCGCTCAGCGCTGAGCGGATTGCCGAACTCGGCGCCGCTGAAGAATTCATCCTGACGATTGCGGATGACGGCATGGGCAAACGGTCTTCCGCTTATGACTACCGTACCACCGGACGCGGCGGCAAAGGCCTCGTCGCGCAGAACATCTGGGGCCGCGACAAAAAGAAGGGGCCGACCAAGAAGGTTGCCCAGTCCTTCCCGGTCGATGATGGAGACCAGGTCATGCTCGTCACCGATGGCGGGCAGCTGATCCGTACGCCTGTCGACCAGATTCGCATCGCGGGCCGCTCCACCGGCGGCGTCTGGGTCCTGCGGACGGCGGAAGGCGAACACGTTGTTTCTGTTGCACGTCTTGTAGAAGACGCTGAAACCGATATGGATGAGGCCGACAAGGGTGGCCCGACCGAAACCGGGGCGCCTGACCCACAGGAATAGGCAATAGGGGGTGCCAGTGCATCGTATCGGACTTTACCCGGGAACATTCGACCCCCCGACAAATGGCCATATCGATATTTTCGGCCGGGCAATGAAACTGGTCGATACACTCGTGATCGGCGTTGCAATCAACGAGGCCAAGAAGCCGCTTTTCTCGCTCGAAGAGCGTGTGAACATGGTGAAATACGAGTGTGCCCGGTTCAACGGTCCCGGCATGGCGGAAATCAAGGTCATGCCGATGCACGGCCTGCTCATGAAGTTTGCCGAAGCGTGCGGCGCGCAGATGATCTTGCGCGGGCTTCGGGCCGTTCAGGACTTCGAATACGAGTTCCAGATGACGGCGATGAACGAGCAACTGAATCCCGATATTGAAACCGTGTTCCTGATGGCCGATGTTAGGCACCAGGCGGTCGCGTCGCGTCTCGTGAAGGAAATCGCGAGTCTCGGCGGCGATATTTCGCCTTTTGTAAGCCCTGACGTGAAACGGGCCCTCATGGAGAAATACGGCAAATGAAGCTGGCTACTTTGGCATTGGCCGCCGCGACCCTTTCGCTGGGTCTGACGGCGCACGCGGATACGACAACGGCGGTCGCGGATGCTGCCCCGGCGACGACAGTCGAAGAGGCAAAGGCTGATGCCGCGAATTGGCGCGCTGTTGACGCGGAGCGGCTGTTCGTCTTCCAGACCAATAAGGGCCGCATCCTGATCGAGGCCTTCCCGGATGTTGCGCCGAAGCATTACGCGCAATTCCTCGCCATCATCCGTTCGGGCGACCTCGATGGCACCAGCTTTCACCGTGTCATCAATGGCTTCATGGCACAGGGCGGCGACATCTATGCCCTCAAGGGCCGTGAGTCCGGCCTGCCGAACATTCCAGGCGAGTTCACGTTCCGCAGAAATCCGGCCGAGATGCCGCTCCAGGCCAGCATCGGCCCCGCGGATTCAGCAAAAACGGGTTATGTGAACGGGTTCCCGATCGCAACGCAGGCGTCTTTCTTCGCGGAAATGTCGGCTGACGGGCTCGTCGAAAGCTGGATTCCGCATTGCCGCGGTGTCGTGTCGACGGCGCGCACGTCTGATCCGAACTCCGCCAATTCGCAATTCTTCCTGATGCGCGACACGTCTCCGCATCTCGACAAGGAGTACACAGCCTGGGGCCGTGTCGTCGAAGGCGAGGATGTCGTGCTGGCCATCAAGGCAGGCAAGGATGCGCTCAATGGCGAAGTCGCTCTCCCGGATATTCTGATGTCAGCAAAGGTCGCTGCAGACATGCCGAAGTCTGACCGCCCGAACGTTTGGGTCCAGCGCACGGATGGTCCCGTCTTCACGGCGGGCTTGGCCGATGTGAGCGAAGACCTCGGCGTGTGCGATTTGCCGTCCGTTCCGGCCGTTGTTGCGCACTAGACTGCCAGAGCCTTTCACGGGCACACACGCTCCATGCCCTTGAATCTTGCGGATTTTCATTTCGACCTCCCAGAGCGCCTGATAGCGCTCAGGCCTGCGGACCCGCAGGATTCCGCGCGGCTGCTGGTCGTGCACGGGGATGGCCGGCTTGAGGATGCGCATGTGCGCGACCTGCCGCGCTACCTCTCGCCCCGCGATGTGCTCGTGTTCAATGATACGCGCGTTCTGCCCGCCGCCTTGAAGGGCGTACGTCCGGCGCGCGACGAAACGGGCGCCGATGTTGCCTGTGACGTGAACCTGGTCGAGCGGATCGACGACCATACATGGCGCGCGCTCGCCCGGCCCGGCAAGCGGCTGAAGCCCGGAGACCCTATCCATTTCGCCGAGGGCTTCCAGGCCCGCATCACACAGCGCGTCGATGGCGGGGAAATCGAACTCTCTTTCTCGCTGTCCGGACCGGAACTGGAACAGGCGCTGGACGCCCATGGCGCCATGCCGCTGCCCCCTTACATCGCCCGCCGCCGCCCCGCCGATTCCCGTGACCGGGAGACCTACCAGACCGCCTTCGCCGGCGAGGATGCGGCTTCAGTTGCCGCGCCGACGGCGGGCCTGCACTTCACGCCCCGTCTCCTGTCGGAACTCGATGCCGCCGGTCTGCAGCGCGAGACGGTTCGACTTCATGTTGGCCTCGGCACGTTCAAGCCGCTCGAAGATGCGCAGATTGAAGCCAACCGCCTGCACGCCGAATGGCGCCGGCTGACGCCGGAAACCGCGGGGCGCCTCAATGCCGCCCGGGCCGCCGGACACCGCTGTGTCCCCGTCGGTACGACTGCGATGCGCACGCTGGAAAGCTGCAGCACGCCATCAGGCACTCTCTCGCCTGCTACCGGCCCTACCGATATCTTCCTCAAGCCCGGCGACGCCGTGCGCGCCACCGACGCGCTTGTCACCAATTTCCACCTGCCCGGATCCAGCCTGTTCATGCTTGTCTGCGCGCTCATGGGGACGGACGTGATGCAGGCCGCCTACGCGCACGCCATTGCGAACGACTACCGGTTCTATTCCTACGGCGATGCCTGCCTGCTCTTGCCCTGAGCAACAGGTGTCAGGCGGTTGATTTCAGCGCAGCCGGGCCGCGTAACTCGTCCATCGTGCGGATTGCTTTGGCGGCCGTTATGCGGGCCAGGTGGCGGCCCTTCTCGTCGCGCCAGTCAGCTTCCACCAGTCCGGTCGTCTTGCCACGGCTGACGAGCCGGCCTTCGATCGTGATCAGGCCGTGCGGCACCGGGCGCAGGATGCGCGTCTGCAATTCCATTGTGGTGAACCATTCGCCGTCTTCCAGTGCGCTGGCCATGGTCATCGACACGATATGGTCGGACAGGCCGGCCACCCAGCCGCCGAAGACCCGGCCTTCATTGATGTCGCGCGAGCCGTCATTCGGCCATTCGTAGCGCGTGTGGCCATAGGACACTTCCTTCAGCCAGAGGTCCGGCCGGATTCCGAGATTCCTGATGCCGGGCGGGAAGTCCCAGGTGCCGTTTTTCAGGCGGGCGAAGAATTCGGATTGTTGGGCGGAAAGTTCGGTACGGCTCATGCGAGGCGGGCTCCGTTTGGCACCGGCAGGTCGGGTGAGAACATCACGATGGCGCCATCGGCATCGGGAAATCCGAGCGTCAGCACTTCCGACATGAACTTGCCGATCTGGCGGGGCGGGAAATTGACGACGGCAGCAACCTGTTTGCCGACAAGTGTTTCGGGTTTGTAGTGTACAGTTACCTGCGCTGAACTCTTCTTCACGCCAACGCCCGCACCGAAATCGATCACCAGCCGCAAGGCGGGCTTGCGCGCTCCGCCCAGCGGGGCGGCTTCGAGGATCGTTCCGATACGGATGTCGATTTCGCGGAAGGTGGCGAAATCGGTTGGCGCCGCCTCCGGGGAGTCCGGTTTGTCAGTCAGGTGCATGTCGGTTTCAGCACGTCGCGCCGCCATCGACGACCATCATCTGGCCGGTCATATAGGCGCCTGCTGCCGATGCCAGGTACACGGCTGCACCGGCGATCTCGACCGGTTCGCCAATCCGCGCCATGGGCGTGCCGGACAGGGCGCTTTTCAGGTTCTTCGGGTCTTCCCACAGGGCGCGGGCGAAATCTGTGCGGATCAGGCCCGGCGCGATACAATTCACGCGGATATTGTCCTTGCCGTATTCGGTTGCCAGGTTGCGGGCGAGTTGGAAGTCAGCCGCTTTCGAGATGTTGTATGCGCCGATGATCGGGGAGCCGCGCAGGCCGCCAATCGACGACACCAGGATGATCGCGCCATCCTTGCGCTCGCGCATTTGCGGCATGCACATCTGGATCAGCCAGTGGTTCGAGATGATATTGTTCTGGAGGACTTTCTCGAACTGTTCGTCCGTAATGCCTTCCATCGGGCCGTAATACGGGTTGGCGGCTGCATTGCACACAACCACGTCGACCTTGCCGAACGCCTTGTTCGTCGCATCGACCATCGCCTGCAATTCGTCTTTCGAAGAGATGTTTGCGGGTACGGCAATCGCCGTGCCGTCGCCATGCTTCTTGTTGATCACGTCGGCGACTTCCTGGCACGGGCCGGGCTTGCGCGAAGAGATCGTCACCTTGGCGCCCTGATCGGCCATGGCCTCTGCAATTGCCCGGCCGATGCCGCGCGAAGACCCTGTAATGATGGCTGATTTTCCGGTTAGATCAAACAGGCTCATGGCGCCGCTCCCTCGTGTTTTATGTCTGGGTCGAGGGTAAGGTCTGACGCGCCCTGCCGCTAGGGGTTACCTAGCGAAAGGCGCAAAATAGGAGGCTTTGAACGCTTTTTGTGGATGCGCCAGGCGCCCTAGCCCAGCAGGCTCCATTCTTCCACCAGGATTTCTGCGAGCCGTTCGGTGCGTTTCCGCACGACTTCCGGCGTCCAGGCGTCCTGGTCCATCAGGTCGCGGGTCAGGGCAAAGTCTGCGCCGCCGCCGCCGTTGAAATAGACTTCCTTCTTGGCGCGATAATCAAGCCGGTCTGCCTTCTGGTTCACTTTATTGGTCAGCAGTACGAAATTGCCGAGCGTATCGCATTGTTCGCGGCGCTTGGCGGGGTCTGGCCAGGTGATCATCCAGTGGCTGTCTTCATGAACATTGCGCGGCAGGACATGTTCGACAGTCGCGTCCGATTCCGGCGGGATGGTGAAGCCGCCATCAAGCGCCGCATTGAGGCGCAGCGCCATGGCGCGTCTCTGGCCGAATGTGGCAAAGCGGCCAAGCAGGCGCTCGCGCACCTTGCGGGATTCGTCCTTCGAGATTGCGAACGGGCCGTTCTTCGCGAGGAGCGTTCGTTCGTTCGTCACGGCATCGCTCACCTTGTTGAACCGCTTGTTGCGCTGGTCCTTGTCGTGGAGGATGAGCTGGATGACATAGCCGAGGCGTTCGAGACCGGTAAAGAATTGCGGCGCAATCGGGGAGTCGATCCCGCGCTCGACTAGGAATTTGAGGGCAGGCGCCCGCCAGCTCTGTTGCTCCAGCGCGCGAAGCTGGTTGAGCTTGTCGGCGACGAGCGTGGCATTGGGGCTGTCAGTCACTTTGGCGGTCGTGATTTGCCGGTAAGCGGCGACATAGTTCGGCAGCATGTCGTCCAGGAACTTGCGCGGATCGATTTTCGACAGGACCGCCTTCTGGAAACCCGCCACGAGATCACCCTTGGGCGAACGATCATGGATCGCGCGGATCTGGCGCAACAGGTCGTCAAAGGCTCCGCCACCCAGGATGGCCTCGTGTTCGGCCCAGCGTTCGGCATAGGTATTGGCTTCCTTGACCGAGAATTTCGCTTTCTGGAACAGTTCGGTCTTGATGATGTCGTGTGCGTCAGGTTCCTTGCCGCGCGTGTTGAGGACCCTGAAAACCTTGAACCCCTGATCCTTGTCGTTCACGACGACCCGAACGAGCGCGCAACCGGTGACGACTGTATCCGTCAGGGCGCGGCGACGCTCGTCCGGCATCTGCTTGAGTTCCTTCAGCAGGGCACTGGCATTTCCTACCATGCGTTGCTGGCTGTCGCTTTCGCCCGGTTCGTTCCGGAGCGTCTTTGTTGCGCCAAGGCGCTGGATCGTGTCGCGGAAAAATGCGCCATCCATATAATTCAGCGTGAGGCGCCAGTTGGCGGCTTCGCCGAGCATCGGACGCGGATCATCGGCGATCATGGCGTGCAACGCTGCGGCGCGTTCCTTGTCTGGCTCAAGGTCACGCAGCACGGCCAGCAGGATCGTCAGGGTGGTCAGGCGCTGCTGCCCGTCGACAATCTCCACCATGCCGGACTCGGCGCCATTCACGAGAACGATCGCGCCGATGAAATGCGGAATGTTGCTATCGGTCGCTTCGGCAAGGTCGCCGAGCAGGTCGAGGGCTTCGCGCTCTCCCCACGAATAACTACGCTGGTAGGGCGGCATGCACAGGCGTTCTCCCTGTCCGAATATGCCGCTTAGCGAGCTCTCCTGAGCTCGTACGCCGAGGTCCATTTCAATTCCCCTATACAGCCCTTTTCCCTAGCCCTTGCCAAACACCATCACAACGCGGGATGAACGGTTGGCAATGTGTTTGGGCAAAAGTGTGACGGGAGAGTAACGGTATGCGTCTGGTGAGATTTGAATTTGAGGGCGAGGTGCACTTCGGGGCCTTGCAGGCAACCTCTGTTATTCCACTTGCCGGGGATACGCTTGAGTTGGCGCTCGAGGCTCCAGCAGCGGGCGATCCCATTGCCTTGAACGACGTCACCCTGCTTGCGCCTGTTGCTAAGCCCGGCAAGATTCTTGGTATCGGCGTCAACTACGCGGCGCACGCTGCTGAAAGCGTCAGCTTCATCGATACGAAGAAACCTGAGGTCCAGAAATGGTTCAACAAACAGGTCACCGCGGTGAACGGCCCCTATGCTGAGGTTCATTTGCCGAAGGTCTCAGAGCAGCTCGACTATGAAGGCGAACTCGTTGTCATCATCGGCAAGCATGGTCGCCATGTGCCGCGCGAACGCGCGTTCGAGATTGTTGCCGGCGTTACGGTCGGTTGCGATTATTCGGTGCGCGACTGGCAACGCGCCAGCCAGACCATGATCATGGGCAAGGGGTTCGACACCCATGCCGTGTTCGGCCCGGCCATCGTCACGCTGGACGAGATCGACGACCTGTCCGCACTCGAGCTGCGTACCTTCGTCAACGGAGAGCCGCGCCAGGTCGGATACGTGCGTGACCAGATCCACGACATCCCGGCGCAGATCGCCCACCTCACGGCCGCCTTCACGCTGGAACCGGGCGATGTCATCTTCACCGGCACGCCTGCCGGGGTCGGGGCGGGCCACACGCCACCGAAATGGCTGAAGGCGGGCGACCGCGTCCGCGTCGAAATCGATTGTCTCGGCTTCACTGAAAACGAAATCGTAAGGGAACCGGGCGAGACCGTCATCGCGTAGACCGGAGCTCCCTTGCATGCGAATCATCATCCTGCTGTCCAGTCTTGCATTGGCTGCTTGCGGCGGACCTGCCACACCCTTGCCACCCCCGGACACCTCCCGTTCCCACATCACCAGCACGGACTTCGCACTGCTGCCCTGCGGACCCCGGACGGCCCCGAACCCCTGCGTTTTGGTGATGGCGGGCGGAAAGCGTGTCCTTTTTGGCACACCTGCTGGCGTGGCGGCGGATATGTCCCTGGAAGACCTCCGGAATCTCGATGCCGTGATGCTGTTTTCACTGCGCAGTGACGACCTCGAAGGCCTCGACGAAGTGCGCAATTCCAGTTGGCGCGCGGGCCATGAATTGCCTCTCCGCGTCTCCGGTCCGGCGGGAACAAGCGAGGTCCTGTCCGCCATCAACACGGCCTATGAAACGTCGGATGCCTTCACCTTCGTGGAAGAGGCGCCTGCAGGCGGATTCAATGCAGCCGTCCTCAGGCCCTTGCCGGGTGAAAAGGATACCAAGACGCGTGTCTTCGACACAGGCGACCTGGTTGTGACCCATCTGGTGAACGATGCAGGGCGAGTGGGCTACTGGATTGATTATAATGGTTTTCGTCTCGTTCTCGAACCGTGTGGCATGACCCAGGCAATGCAGTTCGCCGGAGAATCAGACCTGACCGTGGCGTGCCAGAACAGCGGGCTGACCTGGCCTGTCACCGAACTCGTCTTTGTCGTCCGAAGTGAAGCGGAAACAGGCCCCGAAGCGCCGTAAAGCGACGAGGCCCCGCATCGCTGCAGGGCCCCGTTCTCCCCCGAGATCGCCCCCGCTCCGGCCAATAAAATGGCCACGGACCAGTGCGACGGGATGGCGCTCGGGTATCGCCGACCTAAACCTTTGTCTAGTCTTGGCAGACGTGTCATGAGTGTGACTCAAAATGTCTGTGACCTTGACGCAACGATGGACCGCGACGGGATTGTCGGAGGTGGCAAATCAGGCCATTTCCACGCAATTCGTTAACCAATTGGCCATATCTGTTAAGGTTGATGGATTGAACTGGGTGCTGAACGTATGACTTTTGTCCTGTTCCTGCTGTACATCGCGATAGGCAGCGGCGTCGGCTATGGCGTTAATACCTACGCAGGTCTCAGCTTGCCGCTGTCGATCGCAAGCGGGGCCATCACGTCCGTGATCCTCGCCCAGATTCATGTTCTCACCGCCAGTAGTCGCTCCCGTCAGCAACTTGACGAGCGCATGGACCAGGTCGAGCGCAGGAATCGCGACACGGCAGAGCGGGTCGATGTCATCGACGCGCGAACAGACGCCGTCGAGGCCACCGTGAAGCATGAGCTGACCGAGCGCCGCGACGCGCTGGTATCCGAGATGAAGCAACTGGAAGGCCTGATCGACCGTCTCTCGCGGAGCTTCGAATCGAAACTGTCCGAGCCGTCCATCGTATCGGCAGTCGCACCGCAGGAAGACGCCGTCCTGCGGGATGTGAAGGATGCGCTGAAGGATGGCCGGGTCGACCTCCACCTCCAGCCCATTGTGTCGCTTCCACAGCGCCGCGTGTCATTTTACGAAGGTTTCACGCGCCTGCGCCGTCCGGATGGTTCGCTGATCCTTCCAGCTGAATTCCTGGATGCCGGCCGCCGCGCCAACCTGATGGGAATCATCGACAATTTCACGCTGTTCCGTTGCGTCCAGATTGTGCGGCGACTCGCCGAGCGCGACCGCCGGGTAGGCGTGTTCTGCAACATTGCGGCATCGTCGCTGGAAGACACGGCCTTCTTCCCGATGTTCCTGCAGTTCATGACCGAGAATCGCGACTTGTCCGGGGCGGTGATTTTCGAGATCCGCGCCGACCGGTTTGAGACACGTTCGCGTACGATGCGGGATAACATGGACCGGCTCACTGCCCTCGGCTTCCGCTTCTCGATTGACCATGCAACCGAGCTGTCACTTGATCTGCCGCGCCTTCAGGCGGCGGGCGTCCGTTTCGTGAAGATGAACGGCACGACCCTGATCGACCAGCTGCGCGACCCGCACGGTGCCCGCCCCGTCTCGTCTATCAACCGCCGGGTTGGTGGCGAGGAAGTCAGTGCGGTCTTCTCGCGCTACGGTGTCACCATGATTGCGGAAAAAATCGAGGACGAAGCCAGCGTCGTTGAAATCCTCGAATATGACATCCCGTACGGTCAGGGCCACATCTTTGGTGCGCCGCGTCCTATCAAGGCGTCGCTCATGGAAGAGACTGCCCCGCCACAGGCGCTGGTGGAACGCCTGTCCAGCTTCGGCTGACTGTCCGGCATCATTTCGCCCCAATCGCCGAGCTTAATGCGCCTGTCCGATTGAGACGGGAGTAGCCTTATGCGCCTGATTGCCTTGCCCTTTTTCCTGTTCGCATTTGCATGCGCGGCGTCGGCGCAGGCGCCGCCCGACGTGCTCTCCGTCAGGGCTATCCTGCCTGATCCGCAGGAGTACGAGGTGCCGCCCGACCTTGAGAAAATCGAAGACCATTCCATCGTCCTTCTGGACCTGACCATGTCAGTCGAAGCCTATCCGTCGTTTGAAAATGCCGACGGCACGTACTCAATGCTGGACGGCGATTGTGAGTTCGGCCCGATGGACGGGGTGCGCATGATGTCGGTGCCGACGGGGTCCAACCATCTGCTCCTGAACATACGCCCGGGAGACCCGGCGCAATTCGCCGCCAATAGCGTGTCCTGCGAATACATGCCGAGCCTGCAACTCGGCGAGAATATCGGCCAGGTCGTGACAGTGCGGGGTTGCTATCTCGCGAACGCGCATGCGATCCCGACGGCCACGCTCTATGTGCTTAATCCGCTGCCGCCACGCGCCTGCGGGTTGACCCAATAGTTTTGGTCTGGATTGACCCTGCCTGCGGCGCAGCCTAGGTCGCGGCGCATGACAAAACTCCAGTTCCCTGAAGGCCTGTCCACGATTGCGCAGGATTACGATTCCATCCTGTGCGACGTGTGGGGCGTGATCCATAACGGCCGCGCGGCGTTCAGCGAGGCTTGTGATGCGTTGGTGACTTTCCGGGCTCAGGGCGGGCGCGTGTGCCTGATCACCAATGCGCCGGTGCCGAAAGCGCAGGTCATCCGCTATTTTGAGCCGCTCGGTGTGCCGGCCGAGGCGTTTGACGATTGCGTCTCGTCCGGGGATGCGACCCGCGCCGAACTCAAGTTGCGCCGCGACAAGACAATCTGGCGGCTGGGCTCCGACGAGGGCTTCGAGCACGACAAATACCTCTACGACGGCCTCGACCTGACCTTTGTCGATACCGCCGACGCTGACCTGTTGCTGTGTATCGGCCTGCGTGACCAGGTGAATGACCTGCCGGGCGACTACCGGGCGGAACTCAAACAGGGCGTTGACCGTGACCTGCCGATGATCTGTGCCAATCCGGACAAGCAGGTGCGCGTTGGCGGCAAGCTTTACTGGTGTGCCGGTGCGCTGGCCGAAATTTACGAAGACCTCGGCGGGACGGTTGTCTACCCGGGCAAGCCGCACGCCGCGATTTATCGGCAGGCAGTGGCGCGTTTGCGTGAACTCGGAGCAGGCGCCGCCCGCGTCCTGTGCATTGGCGACAGCCCGGCGACCGACGTGCGCGGCGCGCGCCTGCAGGGCTTTGACAGCCTCTATGTCGGCACGGGACTGAAGGAGCACGGCGCGGACTTTGAGCAGGAAGTGACAGATCTGCTGGCCGACTATGGCGAAGAAGCCACTTACGCGATGACAGGCCTAAGATGGTGACGTGGGCATCGCCCGCGTGTAACGAACCTTTCAGATCAATATCGGAGACCCGAACGCATGAGCGAGTTCAACGGCTACAAGTACGAAGACCTGGAAATCGGCATGGCGCACGAAACCGTGCACACGATTACCGAAAACGACATCCAGCGGTTTGCTGAAGTGTCTGGCGACTACAACCCGTTGCACATGAACGAGGAATTCGCGGCGAAAACCGTTTTCGGACGCCGCATTGCCCATGGCGCGCTTACAGCCAGCTACATATCCGGCATTCTTGGCAACAATTTGCCAGGCCCGGGCGCCATCTTCATCGGCCTGTCCATGCGCTTCAAGCGCCCGGTTCATATCGGTGACACGGTGACAGTTCGCGCCGAAGTCGCTGAAAAGCAGGATCGGGGCAACCGGGTGACCCTCAAAGTCGAGTGCACGGTTGACGGCAAACGCGTCATTACAGGCGAAGCCGAAGTGGTTGCGCCGCGCCGGGAGGCCTGATGGCCATCTACGCCGATTATCGCGGATTGCCTGAGAGTGCGCGAGGCGCGTCGATTGCGCTTGGCAACTTTGATGGATTGCATGCGGGACACCGGGCTGTGATCGACGCGGCTCGCAAGGCCGGGCATGGCAAGTTTTCAGTCGCGACATTCGAGCCGCCTCCGCGTGCCTATTTCAGGCCGAACGACCCGCCGTTTCGTATCTTTCGTCCGGAAAGACGCAATGCCAGCATCCTCGCCGAGGGCGCGGATGCTGTGTTTGAGCTGCCGTTCAATGGCGAAATGGCGGCGATGACGGATGAGGGGTTTGTCCGATCGGTCCTGGTCGAGGGATTGGGCGTGTCGCACGTGTCGGTCGGCTTTGACTTCCGTTTCGGGCGCGGACGGATGGGCCATGCGGCGCGTCTTTCCAGCCTGGGGCGGGCCCTCGGTTTCGGCGTGTCGATCGTCGAGGAAGTGCTCGAATTGGGAATGAAGGCGTCGTCGACAGCAACGCGGCAAGCCCTGATGGCGGGCGAGCCGGAAACGGCGGCCGAGATACTGGGTGACTGGTGGATTGCCGATGGGTTGGTCGAATCCGGTGAAAAGAACGGTCGGACGTTCGGCTTTCCGACGGCCAATATCCATCTTCACGACCTGATCCACCCGCGGCACGGTGTTTATGCGGTGCGCGCAAGGATCGAAGGCGAAGACGGCTGGCGCGATGGCGTCGCCAGTTTCGGACGCACGCCCACGACTGGCCTGCGCGATCCGCTGCTGGAGACGTTCATCTTCGACTTCGATCAGGACATTTATGGCAAGTGGCTGGAAGTGCAGCTGGTTTCGTACCTGCGGCCTGAACTGAAGTTTGAGAGCGTGGACGCCCTGATCGAACAGATGCACAAGGATGCTGCGGAATTGCGCGTCCGGCTGAAAACGGCTTCGTTCCCGCCCAATTAGCGCCTGATTTACCTCGAAAACTGATACTGCCGGTCGGAACGCCTGAACGCCGCTGAGTTGGAGTTCGTATGCAGAAAGCCATCGTGTCCCTTTGCCTGTCTGTTGCCGCGCCGGCTTACGCGCTGGCGCAGGTGCCAGAATCGAGCATTCGCGCGCCCGACATGCTGGTCGGGTCTGTCGGCATAGGTGATCTTCACCTGCTGCTGGACGACATGGGCGCCCATCTGACCATGACGGGCGTCAATGACCGAAATGCGCCCTATGTGTTTGCGACGAGCAAGGATGGCAGGCCCTTCGCGATCTACACGGCCTGCGCCAATCCGGATGGCACGGATTGCCGTGGGCTTGAATTCCTTTTGGGTCTCAAGTCGGACAGGTCCATTGAAGAGGTCAGTCTGATCGATCAATCCTACGCGGCCGTGTCGGTTTACAAGTCCGATCCACATACTGTGCGCGTGTCGCGCTATGTCATTCTCGACCATGGCGTGACCTGGGCGAACCTGCTTGAGAACGCGGCCGTGTTTGAAGTGCTCTGCGAAAAACTGTCTGGCGAACTCGAAGACCCGGCACCTGCCGATGGCGTGGAAATGGCTCCGGATGGCGTCAGATAGTGACAGGTCTTGTCCCGCCTGCTAGGCGGATGGCATGGCACGGATATACTGCATTCGAATTAGACGCCCGGCGGCGCACTGACCCGATTTGACGGGGCGGGCGAAGCCGGGAATTCATTCTGCAGCCAACCATCCAGAAACCCGTGGCAAAGCCGTGGGAAACCCGTATCAGACCCCTAGATACCGCAAGAAGCCATACAGAGCCCCATGACCGATTCCCTGACTGACCGCGATTACCGCGACACGCTGTTCCTGCCGACAACCGATTTTCCGATGCGCGGGGGGCTTCCCAAGCGCGAACCGGAATGGATCAAACGCTGGGACGATATGAAGCTGTACGAGGGCTTGCGCGCGGACGCCAAAGCGCGCGGCGCCAAGCAGTGGATCCTGCATGACGGCCCGCCCTATGCCAACGGGCATATCCACCTCGGCACGGCGATGAACAAGATCGTGAAAGATATCATCGTGCGCTCGCACCAGATGACGGGGCATGATGCCTCCTACCTGCCAGGCTGGGACTGCCACGGCCTGCCGATCGAATGGAAGGTGGAAGAGGAATTTCGCGGCAAGAACCGTGGCAAGGACGATGTGCCGGGCGACGAGTTCCGCGCCGCCTGCCGCGCCTATGCCGGCAAATGGGTCGAGATACAGGGCCGGGAATTCCGCGCGCTGGGCATCGAAGGCGAGTGGGACAACCCGTACCTGACCATGAAGTTCGAGAGCGAAGCGACCATCGTCGCCGAGTTCCTGCGCATGGCGATGCAGGGCGCGCTGGTGCGCGGAGCCAAGCCGATCATGTGGAGCCCGGTGGAGCGCACGGCGCTGGCGGAAGCGGAAGTGGAATATTACGACCGGAAAGTGCCGGTGATCTGGGTGAAGTTTCCGGTTAGCGGCAGCGACGCGGCGGTCGCGATCTGGACAACAACTCCGTGGACTATCCCGGCCAATCAGGCTGTCAGTTATAGTCCTTCCATCGCCTATGGTCTCTACGAAGTCGAAACGGTGATGAGTGAGGAAGAACTCGGCTTTGCACCCTACGTGAATCCCGGCGATAAACTCATCCTTGCTGACAAGCTCGCAGCCGCAACGATGGATGGTGCAAAAGTATCGTCTTACAAGCGGACTGGAGATGTAGACCCGAGTCAGTTGTCAGCGCTAAAGCATCCCTTCGCTGACATGAATGCATTTTGGGATCACCCAATTCCTCTGCTCTCGGGCGACCACGTTACCGATGACGCGGGAACTGGTTTTGTGCACACCGCACCGGCTCACGGCGAAGACGACTATGCGGTCTGGATGAAGGAGATAGGGTCTAAAGGCCACTGGACGGGCGGTGGCACGCAGATCATCTTTAAAGATGGTGGCGCAGTTCGCCAGATCGTCGATGCCGATGGCTGCTACACGCCGGACGTGCCGCGCTTTGGCGGCATGGATATCATCCGCACCAGCGGCAAGAAGCGTGGCGAGCCGGGCAAGGCGAACAATGAAGTGATCGCGGCACTGGCCGAGAGCGGTAACCTGCTGGCGCGCGGCATCACCACGATCCGCGATGCGCACTCGTGGCGGTCCAAGGCGCCGGTCATCCGCCGGGCGACGCCGCAATGGTTCATCTCGATGGACAAGCCCGGCCCGAACGGCAAGTCGCTGCGCGAGAATGCGCTGGCGGCCATCGACGCGACCGAATTTTTCCCGGCGACGGGCCGCAACCGCCTGCGCAGCATGGTGGAAGGCCGCCCGGACTGGCTGATCAGCCGGCAGCGCAATTGGGGCGTGCCGATCACGATCTTCGTGGACAAGTCCGGCCAGCCGCATACGGCGGCGCTGCCAGCCGACATGGCAAAGGCGCTGAACGAGACGATCAAGGCGGCCATCGCCGAGGGCGGCGTCGAGGCCTGGTTCGACACGCCGAAGGAGACGTTCCTGTCGGCGCACGGCATAGACGCTGCAGATTGGGACAAGGTCACGGACGTGCTCGACGTCTGGTTCGATAGCGGCACGACGCATGCCTTTGCGCTGCGCGAGCGCGGCATCATCGATGCCGAGACAGGGCAGGCCGACCTCTACATGGAAGGCTCAGACCAGCATCGTGGCTGGTTCCAGTCTTCGCTGCTGGAATGCTGCGCGACGCGCGGCATGGCACCTTTCAAGCAGGTGCTGACGCACGGCTTCATCGTCGATGCTGAAGGCAAGAAAATGTCGAAGTCGATCGGCAACACGATCGAGCCGGAGCAGATCCAAAAACAGTACGGCATCGAAATCCTGCGGATATGGACGGCGAGCGGCGATTATACCGACGACCTGCGCATCTCCGACGAGATCATCAAGGGATCGGTGGAATCCTATCGCAAGCTGCGCAACACGGTGCGCTACATGCTGGGCGCGCTGGACGGTTTCACGGCAGACGAAGCCATCGCGGCAGACAAGATGCCGGGCCTCGAGCGCTGGGTTCTGCACCGCCTGTCGGAACTCGATGCGCAGGTGCGCGACGCCTATAATGTCTATGATTTCAAGAAGGTGATGAGCCTGCTCGTCAATTTCTGCGGTGTGGACCTCTCGGCCGTCTATTTCGACATTCGAAAGGACAGTCTCTATTGCGATCCGCGTTTCGAGACGGCGGAAGCGTGGGACAAGGCGACCGAGGCGTTCGGCAACCGGCGGCGCGCGGCGCGTACTGTGATGGCGGCAGTGCTGGAACGGCTGCTGACCTGGCTCGCGCCGGTGATGCCGTTCACGATGGAAGAGGCCTTCCTTGAAAGCCACCTGAAGGACCGTGCGGCGTCGGTGCACTTGTTGCAGTTCCCGGAAACGCCGGAAGGTTGGCAGGATGCCAAGCTGGCGGCACGCTGGGAGAAGATCTTCACTGTTCGGCGTGTCGTGACAGGCGCACTTGAAGTCGAACGCCGCGAGAAGCGGATCGGGGCGTCACTCGAATCCACGCCGCGCGTGCTGGTTGCCGACGAGGAACTGGTCAAGGCGTTCGAGGGCGAGGATGCCGGCGACCTGTTCATCACGTCAGGCGCTGAACTGGTGCACTCGGCCAAAGACGACGGCGGCGGGTTCACGCTGGACGATACGCCCGGCGTGATCGTGTATCCGGTCAAGGCGGATGGCGTGAAGTGCCGGCGCAGCTGGAAGTATTTCGATCCGGCGACCGCAGACCCGGCCTTCGCGGATATCACCCCACGTGACGCGCTGACCGTGAAAGCATGGGATGCGATCAACGGGTAATCGCTCACGGATTGTTGAGTAGAGTCAGCCCCGGCAATCGTTGCCGGGTCTGAGCGACCTGTTTAGGCTTCCCCTCAATCATAACAATGATCGGGAGGGACAGATCATGAAATATCTCGCTATTGCATTGTTGGGCACGACGATGCTCGGTGCCTGCGCGACACCTGTAACCGACGCGCCGGAAGCCACTTTCGTGGAGGCTCCCGTTGCGCCCGTCGAAGTCGCCGCGCCGGAGGTGGCTCCTGAAGCGGATATGGCGGTCGAGCCAGCGGCTGCATTGTCCGAGGCACTCGCGACTGCGGCAAGCCGTTCAGACGAAGACAAGGCGCGCGATTCAGGCCGCAAGCCGGCCGAAGTGCTGGCTTATCTCGGACTCAGGCCTGGCGATACGGCGGCGGACTTCATCGCGTCAGGCGGCTGGTACACCGAAGTGCTCTCGGTCGCAATAGGGCCGGATGGTACGGTCTATGCCCAGAACAGCGAAGCGGCGCTCGCCCTGCGGGACCGTGCTTATGACAAGGAGCTGACGGCACGGTTGGACGGCGACCGGTTGCCAAATGTCGTGCGCAAGGACGAAGAACTGACAGCGCTCACCATCCCGGCGGGTAGCGTCGACGTTGCGCTGACAGGCCTGAACTTTCACGACGTCTACAATTCGTACGGGCCCGACGCAGCGGTTGGTTTCCTGTCCGCAATTCGGGCGACGTTGAAGCCAGGCGGAGTGCTGGGCGTGATCGATCATGCCGGTGTACCCGGGGCTGACAACAACGAACTGCACCGGATTGATCCGGCGCTGGCGGTGGCGTCGGCCGAGGCCGCAGGATTTGTAGTTGAAGAGAACCGCAATATCCTGGCCAGCGCGACTGACGATCACACTAAAAATGTGTTCGACCCGGCCGTGCGAGGCCAGACTGACCGGTTCATTCTGAAGCTGACCAACCCTGAATAACCTGTAGTGGCGTTCCTTCCTGCAAGGGGCGCCGCGTACTCATTGATTCCTGGAGGGCAGCCAGGTGCGGACTTGCGACCCCAACCTGTACAGAATCGCTTGATCGGCGGGGCGGGGTCTGCAATCTGCACGGCATGAAGTTCAATCCGGCAAATATCTGGGCGCTGGCCCTCGTGCCCGTCGTTGTCCTGGCCGATCAGGTGACGAAGTGGATGATCCTGTCAGAGCCGCGCTTCAATGCTCTGCCTTGCCTCGATGGTAGCGTGCCTTGTGGTCGGATGATTGTGCCCGGTCCGCTTGACCTGAGCATGCTGTGGAACCGGGGCATGAGCTATGGCTTCCTTCAGTCGGAAGGTATCATGCGCTGGGTACTTGCGGCTGTGATGCTGGTAATTGCGCTGGGATTCCTGGTCTGGCTGCTGCGCGCCGAAGGTCGGTTGCTCAAACTGTCGCTCGCCCTGGTTGTTGGCGGCGCCTTCGGAAACCTGATCGACCGGGTGCGTTTCGGCGCCGTGGTCGACTTTATAGACGCCAACGCCCTGTTTTTCCCGTGGGTCTTCAATGTCGCCGATGCTGCAATTAGTGTCGGAGCGGTCTTGCTGTTTGTCGATCAGTTCTTACTGTCGGGCCGAAAGCAGGCTAAGGCCTGATATGACTATTGAAACCGATGCCAACCCGAGGCGAGGACGCCCTATCATGATGAAACCTGTTCTTTTGATTGCAGCTGGGGCTGCCATGGCAGTGACGAGCGCCTGCAGTTCCGGCAGTGGCGGCGCGCGGACGCCGGACGAGTTTCGCGTTGTGACGAAGGCGCCGCTGATCATTCCGCCGGAATATGCACTGCGTCCACCACCGGCTGGCGGCTCGCTGCCCGCTGAAGTCGATCCTGCCCGCACCGAAGTGGCAACCGCCTTTGGTACGACAGTTGGCAAGGACGCCAGCAAGTCCGAGCGTGCCCTGGTCGCTGCCGCAGGCGCGAATGCCGTCAACCCGATGGTGCGCTCGCAGGTCGACTATGAAGAGACCAAGACGATCCGCAAGTCGTCCGGTGTGGTCGACAAGCTGCTCTTCTGGCGCAAGGAAAACCCGGAAGATATTGAAGCAGCGCGGGCCGACAATGCCACGGGTGGCGGCGATGTCGTCATCGAGAAGGCCAGCGGGTCGACCCGCCTGAAGCTGCCGGGTACCTGATCACACCAATACCGGATGCTAGACACGAATAGAGGAAGCCTGCCCATGAAACGGATAATTACCGGGGGGCTGCTCGCGGTTTCTCTATTGTGCCCGGCTGCGTTGGCTGACGAGGCCGCGTGGGCACCGGAGACCTTTACGCTCGACAATGGCATGGAAGTTGTCGTGGTACCTGATCATCGGGCGCCGGTCGTCACGCATATGGTTTGGTACAAGGTCGGTGCCGTGGACGAGGCCGAAGGCAAGTCGGGCCTGGCCCACTTGTTCGAGCATGTGATGTTCAAGGAGACCGAGAATCTCGGCCCCGAGGAATTCACCACGATCGTCCAACGCAATGGCGGGCAGCTGAACGCCTTCACGAGCTGGGACTACACAGCCTATTTCGAGCGGGTGGCCAAGCCGCAACTGGGCAGGATGATGGAGCTCGAGGCCGAGCGGATGGTCAATCTCAAGATCAATGACGATCCCGAAGGCCCGTTCATTTCCGAGCGCGACGTCGTCAAGGAAGAACGCCGCCAGCGCATCGAGAACAATCCCGGCGCGATCCTGCAGGAGCAGGTGCTGTCGACGCTGTGGAAGGGGCACCCCTACGAGATCACCGTGATTGGCGTGATGGACGAGGTCGCTGCCCTGACACCGGAAGACGGCATGGCGTTCTACGAGAAATATTATTCGCCTGAGAACGCGATCCTCGTGGTGGCTGGCGACGTGACGACAGATGAGGTTCGTATGCTCGCCGAAGCGACCTATGGCCAGATCGACCCGACGGGCACTGTGGATGGGACACGCAAATGGGCTCCGGTGCCCTTGCTCACCGAGAACTCGCTGATCGTGCATGCAGACCCGAAGGTTCGCCAGCCCAGTTGGAGCCGATATTATTCAGGCCTGTCGCAGTCGCGTCAAAGGCGGGAATCCTACGCCCTGGACGTCGGTCTGGCCGTGCTGGGTGGTGGCATGACCAGCCGTCTCTACCAGGCGCTGGTTGAAGACGAGCGGATTGCCATCGACGTGAACACATATGCATGGACCACGCTACACGATGAAGGCCCGGCGATCATCAGTGCGAGCCCTGTCGACGGCGTGTCGCTTGATGAACTCGACACGGCGGTGATGGCAAAGGTACGTGAAGTTCTCGCCGAAGGGTTCACCGACGCCGAGGTGGAGCGCGCGCGCAATGCTTTGGCGGCCCAGGCGATCTATGGTCGCGACAGCCAGTCCGCGATGGCCAATACGTTCGGGTCGACGCTGTCCCTTGGAGGCACGGTGGACGATATCCTGAACTATCCTGACGAGCTTCGTTCGATCACGACGGACGAGGCCCTTGCCGCCGTGCGCAGAGTGTTCGCCGAAGACCGGCACTATATCGAAGCCGAACTCGTACCAGCCGAAGGAGGCATTTGAGATGACATACCTGAAGCTGATCCTGGGCGCGGTGACGGCGGTTGCCCTGACGGCCTGCGTCTCCGAGCCCCTGCCTGCACCCACACCTGAAACGCTCGTCTCAACCGTGACCGAACCAGGCATGGTGGTCGACGTTCACAAGGGAGACTTCGCGGAAATCCAGCAATTCGTGACGCCGGGCGGCGTCTCGGTCTGGCTCGTGTCCGAACCGTCGATCCCGATTCTCTCTCTGGAGATGGCTTGGCGTGGCGGCGAGACCTCGGATCCTGAAGGTCTCGAGGGCCTTTCAGATTCAGTCGTCTACAACATGAATGAAGGCGCGGGCGATCTCGACTCGCTGGCATTCCAGACGCGGATGGAAGAGCTGAACATGAGTTTCGGCTGTTCGACAGGCAGTGACTGGACGAGCTGTTCGGGTTCCATGCTGACCGAGAATGCGACCGACGCCATGGACCTGATCGCAACGGCTTTCGCCGCGCCGCGGTTCGATGAAGGCCCGTTCGAACGATTCCAGCGCGAGAACCTGATCGGTATCAAGCAACGCGAAACGAGCGCGAACTGGCTGGCGCGTGCGGCCATGGCCGATGCGCTTTTTCCCGAGCACCCTTACGCAAGGCAGACAAGCACTGAAAGCATATCCGCCCTGACACCGGAGCTCGCGCGGGAGCATATGCGCAAGTTGATGGTCAAGGACCGGTTGCTGGTAACGGCCGTTGGCGCTGTGACACCCGAAGAGCTGGCGCCCATGATAGACAAGGCTGTTGAAAGACTGCCGGGTTCGAGCGAGATCGACGCCGTGGCGGATATCGCATTGCCCGCGGCGCCGTCCGAACCCATCTTGGTCGACCTGCCGCAGCCGCAGAGTCTGGTCTCGTTTTCCGCGCCGGGCCTCAAGCGCACCGATCCGGATTTTTTCACCGCCTATGTCCTCAACTACACGGTCGGTGGCGGCGGTTTCGAAAGTCGCCTGATGAAAACGCTGCGTGTCGAAAAAGGCCTCACCTATGGCATCTATACCGGCCTGTCGAACTCAGACCATCTCAATACATGGAGCGGCGGCGGGCAGACCAAGAACGAAAGCGCGGGCGAGTTCATGGACGGGATCCATGCGGAGCTGAACCAGTTCGTCGCCGATGGCGTAACGCTGGAAGAGCTGGACGATGCCAAGGCCTATCTGACCGGTTCCTATGCGCTGGGGTTTGACTCCAATGCGAAGATTGCCGACCAGATGATGGGGGTGCGCCAGGAAGAACTGGGCATCGATTATTTCGACACGCGCAACGCAAAGATCAACGCGGTCACCCTGGACGATGTGAACCGGGTGGCGAAAGAATACCTGTCGCCCGACAAGTTCACTTTTGTCATCGTTGGTGAGCCGGAAGGCCTCGAATAGTCAGTCCTGTGACTTGCGCGGCGTCGCAAGGCCCGGGGCTGCGATGCCGCGCACATAGTCCCGGCAGAATTCGTAGAGTTCGGCAGGACGCCCGCCGGTGCCGGTCTCGAGCCGCCCGGTGCCTTTGACAAGGCCGGTCTTTTCAAGTGCGCGCCGGAAGTTCTGCGTGTGCAGCGAAAGGCCGAGTATGCCTTCAACGGTGCGCTGAAGGGCTGAGAGCGTGAAGCACGCGGGCAACAGTTCGAACACGACGGGCCGGTATTTGATCTTGCCGCGCAGGCGTGACAGGGCGGTGGCCAGGATGCGGCGATGGTCTGAGGCCATGGCGGCGCCGAGGCAGACCGCGGGCTCAGGCAGGCCGGCATCGCGCGCGCATTCGGCAACCAGACCAGCCTCATAAAGAAGCTCGTAGCGTTCAAGCACGCGCTCTTCGACCCAGCGGGCACCGTCGAGACCGAAGGCGATGCGGGCGCGATCAAGGCGCTGTGTGTTGCCGGCCGCCCAAGTGTAGAGGTGGGGGGCGAGTTCGGTGTCGATCATTTTAGGGCGACCGTGGCGATGGTCTTCCCACGGGAAGTAGCGGTACCAGCCTTGCCAGCGGGCCTCGAACCGGGCGTCGGTTGGCGCCGCTTCGGGCATCAGGGCGAGATAACCGACCGAGATGACGCGGGCGGCTGTCGGGGTGTCGGCAAGGGTGGCCTCGGGGGTATCGCGGTCCTTGTCGCCGAACGTGTAAAGCTGCTCAACATAACCGAGTTCGAAGCCGGTTTGCTCGCGCACCCAGCCGCGCAGCGACAGGTCGAACGTGCGGTGGCGTTCCGGATCGAACGGACCGAAGGGCAGGGCGTCTTCTCCCGTTTCGCGCTGGCTGACCAGGACGAGTGGCGCGTCATCCTCGATGGCCACCATCACGGCAGACAGGCCAATCAGTACAGAATAGGTCATCGCCGTTTGCTCATTTCGAAATCATTGTGCAGTTGTCCATAGCGCGCAAGGAAAGCTTCCTGTGCTTCGGGCACCGAGAGTGGTTTCAGCTTGAGGCGAATGCCTTCGGGCGGCTTGCCAAACAGCTTGTTCGATTCTTCCTCGGAGAAACCGGCCAGTTGCACTGCTTCGAACCAGGCCGAGATGTGATCGGCTTTCTTGATCAGTTTCTTCAGCCTGACCGACGTGACGGTCGCCAGCTCGAACCGGATATGAATCGCTTCCTGCAGGCGCGACTCGATCGACTTGTAGCTTTCGCCCAGCAGCGCCTTGAACGGTGAGATCATGTCGCCGATGACATATTCCGGACTGTCATGAAGGAGCGCTGTCAGGCAGTCGCGTGGATTGAGACCCGGCTCCAATGTGCGGCAGAGCTGCTCGACGATCACCGAGTGTTCGGCCACCGAGAAGGCGTGGCCGCCCCTTGTCTGGCCATTCCAGCGGGCCACACGCGCAAGGCCGTGGGCAATGTCCTCGATCTCGACATCCACGGGAGAAGGGTGTGCAAGATCGAGCCGGCGCCCTGACAGCATGCGCTGCCAGACACGAGGAGGTTTAACAGAACGCTTCGGTTGGGTGCTCATTCGGGCCATCTTTAAGCTATTGGTAGCAAGGGTAAAGAAACCGAGGCGATCCGGTTACGAAGTCACCCCATTTCCGCCTCGATTGGCCAATGCCATGTTAAGTCCTTTGCGGCATAACCATTGCATATCACACGCCAAAGGCCGCGCACGAAGTGTGGCCCAGCAAGGAACAAACATGATCGACTCCATGACACAGTTCATTTCCGGCCAGACGCTGCCATTCTGCGTGTTGCTTGGCGGCTGTATCATAGTCGTGGTCGAAGCCATCCGAGCCAGCCGGATTGCCCTTTGGGGCGACATGTTTGCTGAAGACCTCGAAGACTAGTTTGGCGCCTCAGGCGGTTTTCTCGACGAATACCGTTCCAGCCGAATAGCCCGCACCGAACGAACAGATCAGTCCCTTGTCGCCGGGTTTGAAATCGCTCGAGTGCTTGTGGAACGCGATGATCGAACCCGCAGACGACGTGTTGGCATACGTGTCGAGCACGGTCGGGCTTTCGTCATCGCTCGCCTCATGCCCCAGGACCTTCGACGAAATCAGACAATTCATGTTGGCATTTGCCTGGTGCAGCCACATGCGACGCAGGTTTGAACCGTTCAGGCCAAGTTCGCCGAGATGTTCGCCGATCATATCGGCAACCATCGGGACGACTTCGCGGAACACTTTGCGACCCTCCTGGACGAACAGTTTGTCCGGTGCGCCGACGCCTTCCGGTGCTGCGCGATTGAGAAAGCCGAAATTGTTGCGGATATTGTTCGAGAATTCGGTCTTGAGCTTCGTGCCGAGGATTTTCCAGTGCCCTGCGGGCGCAACGCTTTCTTCTTCGACAAGAACGGCGGTGGCGACATCACCGAAGATGAAATGGCTGTCGCGATCGGTGAAGTTCAGGTGGCCGGAACAAATTTCCGGATTGACCATCAGGACCGATTTGGCGCTGCCGCTGCGAATGAAATCCGCCGCAGTCTGGATTCCGAATGTGGCCGAGGAACACGCGACATTCATGTCGAAGGCGAAGCCGCCGCAACCGAGTGCGGCCTGAACTTCGACGGCCATCGCCGGATAGGCGCGCTGCATGTTTGAGGCGGCGCAGATTACTGCGTCGACGTCTTCCGGCTTGCGACCGGCGCGTTCGAGCGCCTGGCGGGCAGCATGCACCGCCATTTCCGCCATGACGGAAATCTGGTCGTTCGGGCGTTCGTCGATGCGCGGTGCCATCGTGCCGGGGTCGAGCACACCTTCCTTGTCGATGACATAGCGGGACTTGATGCCGGAAGCCTTCTCGATGAACTCGACCGAGGAATGGGTTTTCGGATCGACGGTTCCCGCGCCGATCTCGGCAGCGTAGGCGATATTCCAGTTGTCCGCCCAGGCATTGTAGCTCTCAACAAGCTCTTCGTTCGAAATCGATTGCGATGGCGTCCAGAGACCGGTCGCCGATATAACTGCAGTTTTCATCTTGCCCTCGGGATGAGTGCGGTGGGGTCCGCACCTTTTTACGATAGTCTATTCAATGAGGTAGGTGTAAACCGCGTTGCCCATCGGGTCGAGAGACGAGGTGCAAGTGATCACCTGGGCCAGTCCAGGCCGGAATCTGTCGTTTGCTTCGCCTTGTCGGCAGGAACGCCGTGAGCTTCTATCCTGGCCTGACGGTCCTCGGCGGCTTCCTGCTTGGCTTTGACGCTCTCAGCTTCGGCACGGTCAGCGGCTTCCAGTAGTGCGACCTGGGTTTTAATGCAGGAGGCACGGGCTTCGGGGCCGGGTGAATTGGCGCAGCGATTCCAGGCGACCTGGTTGCGGTATTCCGGACCTGACGTCGCCGTGCAGGCCGATAGCAGTGGCAGGCTGGCGAGGATTGTAATGACGAGATGTTTCATCTTCAGCATTCCTGTACAGCTTTGTGACGCGGGCAAGTTACATCATGGTCATTGACCATGCCGACTGCCTGCGCCCACGCATAGACAATTGTCGGCCCGACAAACTTGAAGCCGCGCTTCTTGAGGTCTTTCGACATCGCTGTGGACCAGTCCGTGAAGGTCGGTGCCTGACGGAAGTGTTTCCAGCGATTGACGATGGGTTTGCCACCGACCCAGTCCCAACAATATTCGGAAAAGTCTTCACCTGCTTCTGCCATGTCGAGATAGGCGCGGGCATTGCCGATCGTGGCTTCGATTTTTTTCGGGCTGCGAATGATGCCAGGGTTTTGCAGGGCCTTGTCGATACGCGCCTGTGTCCAGCGTACGAGGCGCTCAGGCTCGAAACCGTCGAACTCCTCGCGGATGGACTCGCGCTTGCGCAATATGGTGATCCACGAGAGCCCGGCCTGCATGCCGTCGAGCTGCAACTTTTCCCACAAGGCGCGGGAGTCGCGCTCGGGCACGCCCCATTCGGAATCATGGTAACCGCGATAGATCGTGTCATTGAGCGGGGCCCAGGCGCAGTAGGGAGCTTCAGTCATCAGCCACTACCGCTAGTAGTTCGGGTTCGAGCCAGGCTGGCTTGCTAACCGTGACAGGCTGGCCGTTGCAGGTGAGGGCGATGCCTGCGGTTTCGGCTGCAACAAGCCGGTCAGTGCGAATGAGGGCGAGGCCGCTGTCGCCCGCCACGCTGGTAACATGTCCAATCGGCGCTTCGGCGAGAATATCCACACCCGCTTCCAGCCCAGTGCCATGCACGGGCAATGTGCGTTTGCGGATCTTGCCCTTGCGCTTCATGCGGCTGGCGACCTCCTGACCCACGAAACAGCCTTTCTTGTAGTCGATGCCGCCCATGACATCCATGTTCACGTCGGTCGGGAAAACTTCAGCGGCGCGGTAGTCGGCGCCCCATTCGGGTACGCCGGCCGCGATGCGCGCCGCGTGCCATTCGGCTTCGGGCATATCGATGCCGATCTCGCCGCGCGGCGAGATGGCGCGGTGGGGAAGCTGAGCGGAGCGCACGTCGACCCAGCTGCCTTCGGTGACCACGTCGTCAGTGATGCGGTCGATCTGCACATCTGAGCGCAGGCGGAACATGCGCAGGCGTTTTTCCAGATCGCCGGCGGCGTCAGCGTGGACGTCGAGATAGATATTTTCGAGCGAGAGCATTGCGAGATATTCGGCAATGATCTTGCCCTGCGGTGTCAGCAAGGCGCCGTAGCGCATCTCTCCGGTGTTCCAGTTGTCGACCGAATGAGTGACCGTGCGGTCCAGCAGGGTCAGCATGTCCGGGCCGGACAGACGAATGATGGACCGGTTGGGCAGGGCGCGCTTTGACATGGCGTCAATCTAGTGGGCGCGGCCCTGTTTGTCAGTGCCTTTCCATGCTGCATAGATTCCGGCGGCAAGGCCGCTTTTCAGAAGCGATCCGATCAGGAAAGGCACAACGCCTGTTGCAAAGGCGGTTTCAGCGCCGACAAAGCCTGACAGCCAGGCCCAGCCAAGCGTCAGGATGAGGGCGTGAAGGCCGAGGAAGCCCGCAAGGCGCACCCCGTGGGCGGCGAGGCGGTCGCCCTTGGGTAGGTGGCCGGCGAGGAAGGCGGCCAGCGGGAAGGCAGCGAGGTAGCCGGCGGTCGGGCCGGCAAAGGCCATAAGGCCGGACTTGCCGCCCGCCAGCACAGGCGCGCCGGTCATCGACAGGGCCAGCCAGGACAGGACGATGGCTGCGCCCATGCGCGGGCCGAACAGGGCCCCCATCAAGAGGACGGTCATGGTCTGCAACGTCACCGGGACAGGGTACATCGGCACGGAGATATAGGACGATGCGGTCAGTGCTGCGACGCCGAGACAGCCAATGGCCAGGGGGCGCAGCGCAGGGTGGGTGAGGGGATGGGTGTGGGCGAATTTCATGGGAGGTCCTGTCGGTGATTCAGCGGCGTTTGTGCGGCGCAGCAGGGAGCGGGTCAAGCCTGCGGCAGCGTCATGGGATGACAGGCCACGCAAGCGGTAGCATATAGAGGCCATGACCAAGACATTTGACCTGATCCTGCGTGGCGGCACTGTCGTCACCCCCGGCGGCGAAGCCCGCGTTGATATTGGTGTGCGGGCCGAGCGGATCGCCGAAATTGGCGACCTGTCCGGAGCGAGTGCCGGCGAGACTTATGATGCAGGCGGGCTGCACATCCTGCCGGGCGTGATCGACAGCCAAGTCCATTTCCGCGAACCGGGACTCGAATGGAAGGAAGACCTTGAGAGCGGTGCGCGGTCAGCGGCGCTGGGCGGTGTGGTGGCGGTGTTCGAGATGCCGAACACGAACCCATCGACCACCAGCCCCGAAATGCTGGCTGACAAGCTGGCGCGCGCGAAGGGCCGGATGGATATTGACCACGCCTTTTATGCCGGGGCGACGCATGACAATGTCGGCCTGCTGGCCGAGATGGAGCGCACGCAGGGCTGTTGCGGCGTGAAAGTGTTCATGGGCGCCTCGACGGGCGACCTGCTGGTGCATGACGACGAGGGTGTCGAGGCTGTGCTGCAGGCAATCAAGCGGCGCGCTGCGTTCCATTCCGAGGACGAGTACCGTCTCGCCGAGCGGCGCGAACTGGCAGTGACGGGCGACTGGACGAGCCACCCGGTGGTGCGTGACGTGGAAACGGCAGTGATGTCGACCCGGCGCCTGCTGAGACTGGCGCGCAAGGTCGGCAAACGCATTCACGTTCTGCACATCACGACGGCAGAAGAGCTGGACATGCTGCGCGACGCCAAGGACGTGGCCAGCGTCGAATGCCTTCCGCAGCACCTGACACTGGTGGCGCCGGAGGCCTACCAGCGCCTCAAGGGTTATGCCCAGATGAACCCGCCGATCCGCGAGCAGCGTCATGTCGATGCGCTGTGGCGCGCGCTGAATGCCGGGGTCGTGGATGTGATGGGATCAGACCACGCGCCGCACTCAATCGAGGAAAAGGCGCGGCCGTATCCGGCGAGCCCGAGCGGCATGCCGGGCGTGCAGACCATGGTGCCGGTCATGCTGACGCATGTGAACAATGGGAAACTGTCGCTGCAGCGTTTCGTCGAACTGACCAGCGCCGGGCCGCAGCGCGTGTTCGGCCTCGCCGACAAGGGCCGCATCGCAGAGGGCTATCATGCCGACTTCACGGTCGTGGACCTGAAGCGCAAGGAGACCATCACCGCCGAGTGGTCGAAATCGAAATGCGGCTGGACACCGTTTGACGGCTTCGAAGCAACCGGCTGGCCGGTGGCCACCATCGTGCGCGGCGGATTCGTGATGCGCGACGGCGAGATCGTCGCCAAGGGCGGAGGCAAGCCTGTGCGCTTCAACGAGACGCTGGAGCCGCAGGCTTGAATGTGCCGCCCGGTTTGCTGGACGCCTTGAAGGCGCGTTACGGCGAACCGCAGCGGCACTATCACACCTGGGCGCATATCGAGTCCTTGCTGGCGAATTTCCGCCGCTGGGAATCGCATTTCCATCGGCCGGAACCGGTCCTCTGGGCGCTCTACTGGCATGACGCGATCTACGATCCGCGCGCATCCGACAATGAGGAGCAGAGCGCGCGTCTGCTGGGGAAGGAAGCTGCCGGTAACTTGCCGCCGGAAGACATCGCCTTTGCCGCGCAGATTATCCGTGCGACGGCGGGGCACAGGGTGCCGGAAGGGCTGACCGGCCCGGATGCGGACGACCTTTCCCTGTTCCTCGATCTGGACCTCTCCTCCTTCGCGGCGTCGGAATCTGACTTTGCGCAAAAGCAGCATGACATCCGCGCCGAATATGATTTCGTTCCCGATGAAAGGTTCCGGATCGCCAGGAAGGCCATCCTGAAGGACTTCCTTGGGCGTGAGAGACTCTACCTGACCGATCTAGCTCATGCGGAATGGGACCAACAGGCCCGTGCGAATCTGGCCCGGGCCATTTCCGGTCTTGAATCTGGGGCCTAAGCGACCGCGAAGGCTGCGGTCAGTCTTTCGCGGGACGACAGGCCAGTCCGGGCGCTGCGTGATGCTTGCCGGTGTCGCGGCGCACGAGCGTGCAAACCCCGTCATCCAGGACAATGTCGAACGCGACGGGCATGGCCACGCTATGGGTCTCGAACTCTCCGGGCGGTGGTGGGAGCACAGAGACATGGGTGGCCGTTGTCAGGTCTGTCTCGGCTATCTGGATGCTGGCGCGCCCCATGGCTTCGCCGAGCGCGGACTTCAGGATGGCGATATTGGAATCATCGGTGGTTGAGAGTGTCGCGGGTGTCATGTCGGCATGGGTCTGGCAGGCTGGCAGGGCGAACAGGGAGAGGCTGGCGAAGATATAGGCCAGAGGCGCGTGTTTTTTCATCGGCCGGTACTCCATTTTGTGCGCGGCATGCTCATGTCGCGATTGGTTTCCGAAAGGCCCGGCGAGGGAAAGTCGATCGCCGGCCCGTCTGCGGTGGTTGCCTTGTCCACCGAAACACTTTGGGTGGACTGGCTGGAGACCGGGACGGCCGGGCAGGAACCGTCCAGGCGATGCTGCAGGGCCGCAGCGAGCAGCGCTTCGCTCGTGTCGCCAAGTTCCCGGGTAAAATCATCTGTGACCTGACATCCGGGCGTCTTCACAGCAAAGGCGCTGGATGAATTCTGGGGTGTGAAACCATCCGTATAGTCGCCAAAACCCTTATTGTTCACACCCTGGAACTGGATGCTGTAATAGGTCTCGCCGCAATTGGAGGTGGGGTAGAAGCCGAACGGCTTGCCGCAGGTCGTATCCCCGATCAGCACCACGTCCACATCGACGCCCCTCAGGCCATTAACCAGGGCTTCGCTGGCGCTGCAGGTGCGGCCCGTCGTCAGGATATAGACACGTGGCACACCAAGTTGTGGCAGGGGCTGGCCGTCGGTGAGCGAGAAGCCGAGCCCGGTTGAATAGAACGGGATCGGGTCATTGAATGCGCCGGTTACCGGGTTACGGCTGCCGGCGGCGGCATTGAATCGCAATTGTTCAAACGTCTTGCCCTGCGTGCGCGCCTGCCCGGCGACCATGTAGCCGAGCTGCGAGGAGACCGCGAGCAGTCCGCCGCCATTGTAACGCAGGTCCAGGATCAGGTCGTTGATGCCGGATGTCTTCAGCGACGTGATTGCGTCGGCGATATCCTTTTCCGACGCAAAGGGGCTGAACGTGTTGAACAGGACATAACCGACCTTGCCGGCCGATGTGTCGATGGTCGAGAAGCGGTTGACGGGTTTGGGAGCGATGTTGGCTGCGGTCAACGAAATCGAGCGGTCGGTCGAGCTGCCCGGGTCGCGCACGACGAAATCATGCTGTTCGCCAACGGTCTGCGGAGAGAGGGCCCGGTTCAGCAAGTCAACTTCCGCTTGCGTGGTGGCACCATTGACGGCGTCGATGCCGTCTATTCGCAGGATGCGGGTTCCACGCACAAGATTAGGTTGCCCGAGAGGCGCTTCGGATGCCGGTGAACCAGGTTCCGTATAGCGGATGCGAATGTCGCGTGGCGGTGTGGACGAAAAGACGACGAATGCTGCGCCATAACCCGGAAGAGCGGTGGAGTTTCGTTGCTCGAGATATTCTTCGGTGGGCTGGCTGAAGTGGAAATCGTCCTTGTTTTCACCGGACGCTGTCGTGGCGATGGTCTTCTGCGTGTCAAAATACGCTATTCGGTCGCTGTAGTTGTTGGGGTCCCGGTCCGTGACTTCGTCGGGCCATAAATAGGTCTCGTGCGTCCATGACCGAAGCCAGAACATTTCCTGCAACAGGGATCCAGCCTGGTCGGGGAATGGGTTTCCCTCAAGGTCGACTCCCGTGCGGACCACCTCGCACCTGTTAACAAAGCTGCTCGCCGAAGCGTAGGTGCCCTGGGTCCACGTCGGCCCCGTTGCAGCAGGAGGAGTTGGTGGAGGCGGCGGCGGTGACGCGCCGCCACCGCCGCCGCCACAGGCCGACGCGGTCATGACAGCCGCCGCTGCGAACATGGTTTTCACATGTGAGGGGATCCCGTCTTTTCGCATGTACACTGTCTCGTTGCTGGTCGGTGACCTCATCGTGGTTTGCGCACCCTTTCAGGTCAAGCAGATCGTGCCGCTATGCCTTCCCGCGAATCTGTGCGCCATATGGGCGAATGTACAAATCGTCGTCTTCAGCCTAATGGGCGAGCGGCTTTGCTTTTCGAGAAGCGCTCATGCAGAATGAGACAAGGATCACCCGAACGGGCGCGCGCTTGGCAATAGGAATTTTCGAGGAGTTGTCTTGAGCGATCGCAGAGGGTTGAACCGGGGGCTGTTCTGGCTTTACGAGGGGCATGGTCGCGGGCCGTTCATCTTCCGATGGGCCATGCTGATCTTCGATTTCGCGACCATCGTTTATTTCCTGCTGGCGCCTTTCGCGCAGCGGGGGCCGCATCATGTCGGTATCGACTATGCGATCGGTGCGGTGATCCTGTTCGACCTTGTCGCGCGGTTCTACATCGCGAAATCCAAGCGCAAATTCCTGATGCGGTTCCTGCCCTGGGCAGACCTGATCGTGGTCATCACCATGTTCGCGCCGCTGCTGGTGGCGAACATGGCCTTCCTGCGCGTGCTGCGAGCGGTGCGGGCGGTACGGGCCTTCACTTTCATCCGTCGCGCCGGGAAGATGTGGAGCTTTGTCTCGCGCCATGAGCAGGTGATCGACCGGGTCACCAACCTTGTCGTGTTCGTCTTCATCATGGCGGCGCTCGTTTATGTTTCGCAGGTGCGGATCAATGACAGTATCAATACCTATCTCGACGCACTCTATTTCACCGTCACCAGCCTGACCACGACAGGCTATGGTGACGTGCTGCTGGTGGGCGAGAGCGGCAAGCTGATCGCTATCGTCATCATGGTGCTGGGCCTGACCCTGTTCCTGCGGCTGGTGCGCGCCATATTGCGGCCAACCGACAAGGTCGAGCAGGAATGCGACACTTGCGGCCTGACAATGCACGACCCTGACGCCGTCCACTGCAAGCATTGCGGCGCGGTGATCCATATCCAGACAAAAGGCCTGACATGAGTACCTCAAATCTACCCTTCCGCGAAGTGCCCTACCTGCCGCTGAAGCTGGAAGTCGACCGTCGGCCGGACGGCACGATTTACCTGAACAACGGCCAGCCGCTGAAGCCGTATCCGCCACACCTGTTGGCGCCGCTGGTGAAATGGGCGGCCGAGGCGCCGGATCGGATATGGCTGGCTGAGCGCGTGCCGGAAGACCCGCAATCAGACGGCTGGCGCGAGATGACTTATGGCGAAGGGCTTGAGCGCGTGAAGCGGCTCGCTCAGGGGTTCATTGATGCCGGGGCAGGGCAGGACGCGCCGGTGATGATCCTGTCGAAGAATTCCATCGACCACGCGTTGGTTATGTATGCGGCGATGTGGGCTGGCAGCCCCGTCGTGCCCGTGACGCCCGCCTATGCCCTGCTCAGCAATGACTTCGCACGGCTGAAATATATCGACAAGCTGACCCAGCCGAAATTCATCTATGTCGAGGATGGCGCCGAGTACCAGCGCGGCCTTGATGGTATGGGCGTGGGCAGTCGCCTTGTCCTGTATAGCCGCCATGAGCCGAAGGGATGCGATAGCGTCAATATCGGCCGTTTCGCCAAGGAGCCGACCCCGGCGGTCGATGCGGCCTATGCGGCGTTGACGCCGGAGACCGTGGCGAAATACATGCTGACCTCCGGCTCGACCGGCGAGCCGAAGGCGGTGATCAACCTGCATGGTATGGTCGCGGCGAATGCCAAGATGATCCGGTCAGTCTGGGACGAGGATAGGCTGGACGCCATCACGGGCGGACCGCAGGTGATGTGCAATTTCCTGCCATGGAGCCACACTTATGGCGCCCATTCGATATTGCACAACATGCTAGACTGGGGCGGAACGCTCTATCTCGACCAGGGCGCGCCGACACCGGCCCGCCTGCCGGAGATGATCCGAAACCTGAAGGAAATCCCGACCACGCAGCACACGACCGTCCCGGCGGCGTGGGCGGCGCTGGCCACAGAGCTGGAGCGGGACGATGCGCTTGCCGAAAACTTCTTCAAGCGTATCGTCAGCATGGCCTATGGCGGCGCAGCCATGGGGCAGGACATCTATGAGCGCATCCAGGCGGTGGCGGTGCGCGTCACGGGAGAACGTATTTCTCTGTCGGCTGGCTATGGTGCGACGGAGACGTCGCCAACCGCCTCCAACGTGCACTGGCCAAATGACGTGATGGGACTGATCGGCCTGCCGCTGCCGGGAAATACGTTCAAGCTGGTGCCAAATGCGGGCAAGCTGGAGCTCAGGGTGAAGGGCGTCAACGTGACACCCGGTTACTATCGCAATCCCGAGCAAACGGCGGCGGCATTTGACGAGGAGGGATACTACCGATTGGGCGATGCGGTGCGTTTCGTTGATCCGGACCACCCGGAGAAGGGCCTCGCGTTCGATGGCCGCACGGCAGAGGAGTTCAAGCTCGCGAGCGGCACCTGGGTGTCAGCCGGCACGGTGCGGGTGCAAGCAGTGGCGGCGACAGGCGGGGCACTGTCGGACGCGGTCGTGTGCGGTCTCAACCGGGACGAGATCTGCCTGCTTGGCTTCCTCAACGAGGCATGGTGCCAGCGCCTGGTTGGCGAAGCTCTGGCCCTGGCGGAACTGGCGCATCATCCGAAGGTCATAGCCGCGGTGAAAGACGGGCTGCAGGCGCACAATGCGGCCCATCCGAAGGCGTCGGCGCGAATCGCGCGAATCCTGTTGCAGGAGACGCCACCGCAAGCGGACGCGGGCGAAATCACCGAAAAGGGTTATATGAATCAAGGCCGGACGCTGGATCTGCGCAAGGACCAAGTTGACCGAATTTACGAGGATTCACCAGCGCCAGATGTTATTCTCGTCAGTTATTGAGCCCTGCATTCATTCAAATCCGCCGGAAACGCCAGATTCTGGGTGGAATTCATTCAGTCTGTAATTAAGATTGTTTGTGGAGCTGCATGTCCACCAACGGTGGCTCCAGCCAGATCCCCTTTGGCTGGCGGGCGGATCGCGAAGCTGCCGGTGTAAACCCCAAGTCTGCTCCGGTAGTGTCGCGATCCGTCCCGCTTTGACCCTCACTGCGAACGCGCTACACAGGCGCTCAAACAATCGAGGGCCGACCATCAATGACCACTGAACCTGAACGCAACATGACTGGCGCCGAAGCTCTCGTCTCCACGCTTGCTGATCATGGCGTTTCCGCCTGCTTCGCCAACCCCGGCACATCGGAGATGCATCTCGTGACTGCGCTCGACCATGAGCCGCGGATCCATTCGGTGCTCTGCCTCTTTGAAGGGGTCGCGACGGGAGCGGCGGATGGCCATGCGCGGGTGACCGGCGGTCCGGCGATGACCTTGCTGCACCTTGGCGCGGGCTACCTGAATGGCGGCGCGAACATCCACAATGCGCGCCGGGCATGGACGCCGATGGTCAATGTTATCGGCGACCATGCCGTCCCGCACCAGCGCTACGATGCGCCGCTGGCTTCCGACATCAGGGGCATGGCCGGGCCGAACTCTGTGTGGATCAAGTCGGCGGACAAGGCGGAGACCGCTGGCGAATTGGCGGCAGAGGCCTGGGAAGCGAGCCTGTCGCCAATGTCGGGGCCGGCGGCGCTGATCCTGCCAGCGGACACGGCCTGGCTGGAGGGCGGCAAGGCGGGCAAGACGCGGGCGCGGCCAATGCTTCGAGCACCGGATAATTCCCGGGTCGAGGCTGCGGCGAAGGCGGTCAAGGCGGCAGCGAAACCGATGATCCTGATAAATGGCACTGCGCTGACCGGGTCGGGGCTTGCCACGGCGGCCCGCCTGAAGGCCGCAGGCGTACGAGTGATGACAGACACGTTCTTCCCACGTCAGGCGCGCGGGGCCGGACGATTCATACCGGACCGGATGCAGTATTTCGCGGAAGGCGCGATGGCCGATCTTGAGGGTTGCGACCTGATGCTGGTGGCGGGCACGCAGGTGCCGGTGGCCTTCTTTGCCTATCCGGGCAAGCCGAGCGTGCTGGTGCCGGAAGGCTGCAGCACGATGATCCTGGGCGGGCCCGAATGCGACAGTGCGGCTATCCTTGCCGCACTGGCTGATGCGTTGGGTGCGAAAGAGGCGGCCCCGTTCGCGGCGCTTGAGCAGCCAGACATGCCGAGCGGCGGGCTGAATGCAGCTAGCGTGGGCCAGTCGATTGCGCGCCACCTGCCGGAAGGCAGTTTCGTGTCGGATGATGGCGTGTCGAACGGATTGCCGGCTTTCCTGATGACGCAGAAGGCGAAACCACACGACTGGATGATGCTGACGGGTGGGGCGATCGGACAGGGCATGCCGCTGGCGCTGGGTGCAGCGATGGCGGCAAAGGACAGGAAAGTTCTGTGCCTGACCGGTGACGGCGCAGCGATGTATACGAATCAGGCCCTGTGGAGCATGGCGAGAGAGGGGGCGAACGTCGTGACGGTCGTGTTCGTCAACCATTCCTACCGTATCCTGAACATTGAGCTTGCACGGACCGGCGCCGGAAATCCGGGCCCGACGGCCAAGAGTATGTTGGAGCTGGACCAACCGGAGATCGACTGGGTGGCCCTGTCGCAAAGCATGGGAGTGCCGGCCGTTGCGGTCGATACGGCGGACGCTTTCGACAAGGCGCTGGAGCAGGCATTTGCGGCGGAGGGACCGCAACTGATCGCGGCACACGTGCCGGCACGCTAGGGAATTGAATCCTTTGGGCAACCGGACCATATCGCCAACATGACTAGGTTTCCGGAATATCCAGAAAAGAGCGGTATCGGACACGCAGCAGGCAGCGCGGCTGCGGCGACAGCCAAAGGCACGTTCAAAATCGTGGCCTTCATCCTGAACTTCTTCGTCCCGGGTCTGGGCACGTTTTTCGTGGGACGTATCGGCACGGCGATCATCCAGCTCGTGCTCATCCCGGTTGGCGTCCTGCTTATTCCGTTTGGCGGGTTTGGCATCCTCGTTCTGGTTGCCAACTGGGTGTGGAGTCTGCTTACCGTCGTGCAGGCTTGGCGAAAGCCGACCGTGGTTTACGTGCGGCAGAATCCGCCAGTCTAGAGTTTGTATGATGTTAAGGTTCCTCGGCTAGCCACCTTCATGGCTGGCGCGGGAGTGGGACATGGACGGTTTGAGCTTTGGTGTGATCGTGTTGGTCGCCGTTGTGGCGCTCATCGCGTTGTCGATCCTCGTCAAAACGGGGAAGCAGCGCGGCACTGGCGCCGAGGCGCCGCCCCGGCCACAGATGGCCAGCGATCAAAATGTCGATGCCGCCGCTAAAGTCCTGTCCGCGATCTCGACGTACACCCAATCGGAAGCCAGGTTTCAAGAATACCTCGAGGATCACAGCCAAGAGCAACTGGAGGATGTGCCAGTCTATGCCCTTGCCCATTTCATTACGGCTTCATTTTCTTCTCCATCGCGCTCGAAATGGCTGGAGAGTGTCGTGGAAGCGGTCGTTCCTCGCGGGAAAGATCCCGAACTGGTGAATACAGCCGAATATTTCTGGGACGTGAATGAAAAATGGCTGTTCAGCGAAACGGCCTTCGCCGACTTTTGCGCGCAATACCTTGCGGAAAAGAAAGATGATTGGCCGCCAGCCGTCCAGGAGCGGATCATTCTGGTGGGATTGGCGGCGCTCGCATCGCGCGACACTGGCCAAACAACGAACCCGGAAGACCAATTGCGTGTTGCGAACGCGATCGGCGCTGAACTGCTCAACTTGTCTGCGGGCTTTTTTGGTGCTGGTGCCGACCAGAAATATGCTGAGCTCTCGGCCCATGCAGAATCCCTCGCGCCGGAGGTAAAAAAGGGGATGTCGGTCGCCTGACACGTGCGGCGCGCTGACTATGCGGCAGGTATCGAGAGGGCGGGCAGGGCCGGGTAGATCCGTAAATCTTTGGCTCAACTAGTTCTCGTCGTCGCCGCTTTGTTCATCCTCGGAAAAGTCGCGTCTGGGGCGGGCGATCAATTCGCCGAGGTCTTCCAGGTCGATGAAATGGTCGGCTTCGCGGCGCAAATCGTCTGAAATCATCGGCGGGTTGGAGGCAACAGTCGACACAACGGAAACGCGTACGCCTCGGGCTTTCACGGCCTCGACCGCGCGGCGGAAGTCCCCATTGCCGCTGAACAGGACGATATGGTCGATATTCCTGGCCGTTTCGAGCATGTCGATGGCGAGTTCCACGTCCATGCTGCCCCGAACGCGTTTGCGGCCCTCCCGATCAGTGAATTCCCGTGCAGGCTTCTTGATAACATTATATCCATTGTAGGCGAGCCAATCGACCAGCGGCCGGATAGGGCTGTATTCGTCGGTTTCCACCAGCGCTGTGTAGTAATTGGCCCGCAGGAGGCGGCCCTTGCCCTGGAATTCCTTCAAAAGCTTGCGGAAATCGATCTCCAGCCCCACGGCGCGGGCCGCTGAATAGAGGTTTGCGCCATCGATAAACAGGGCCAGGCGCTCGTCCTTGTAAAAGGCCATTGGCTTTATTCCTTTGGTGCTTTAGGCTTGCGGCTAATAAAAATGCCGAATTATCTTATATGACTGGCATACTCAGGCTGCGTTTATGGCGCAATAGCTGGGTTGCGCCAGCTTGCTGCACTGCATATAAGGGGCGGCTTCAAGGAGATTGAGCACCCATGGCCCGTGTTACCGTCGAAGATTGTATCGAGAAAGTACCGAACCGGTTTGAGCTGGTCCTGCTGGCTGCGCATCGCGCCCGCATGATCCGCGAAGGTTCGCCTCTGACGATCGACCGGGACAATGACAAGGACCCGGTTGTGTCCCTGCGCGAGATTGCGGACGAAACGATCGACCTGAAAGTCGTGAAAGAAGCCATGATCTCGAACCTGCAGGAAGTGCGGCCGAGCGAGGAAAGCGAACGCGAAGCCGATCGCCTTGCGCTCTTGTCCGGTCCGGCGGCCACCGAAGAGGACGTCATGCGTGCCTACCAGGCTGAAATCGAGTCCGGGCGCGACGACCGACTCTAGGAGGCTCCATGGACGGCAGCGCCCTTTCCGCAAAGGACAAAGGGGCTGGCGAGGCAGCTGGCACGACAGATTCGACCGAAAATCAGGCCGAGCTGCGGCATGTGTTGTCGCGTGAGGAACTGATCGCAAAAGTACGCGCCTATCACCCGCGGGTGAAGTCCGAACTGCTCGGCGCGGCGTACGATTTTGCAAAGCTGCATCATGGGACGCAGACGCGTGATTCTGGCGATGCCTATTATTCCCATCCCGTGGAAGTTGCGAGCCTGCTGGCCGATGTGCGCCTCGATGAAGTGACCATCGTCGCGGGCCTGCTCCACGATGTCGTCGAAGATACCAAGATCGACATTGGCGATATTGAGGTGCGTTTCGGCGCCGACGTCGCCGAACTGGTCGATGGCGTCACCAAACTCGACGCGCTGGAATTCACCTCCAGGGAATCGGCGCAGGCCGAGAACTTCCAAAAATTCATCCTGGCGACGACGAGCGATTTGCGCGTACTTCTGGTAAAGCTGGCCGACCGGCTGCACAACATGCGCACCCTGCACCATCGCAAGAAGCCAGAGAGCCGCCAGCGTACGGCGCGCGAAACGATGGACATCTATGCGCCGCTGGCACGCCGCGTTGGTCTGTATACGCTCGCCGCGGAGATGGAAGATCTTGCTTTTGAGGAACTGAATCCCGAGGCGCGCCGCGCGATCCTGTACCGGCAGGAAGAGCTGGCCGCTGAGAATGCAGACGATCTCCAGCGTATCGATGACGACCTGCGCCAGTTGATGGAGATTGCGGGCATCAAGGCCAAGATCAAGGGGCGAAGAAAACAGCCTTATTCATTGTGGCGCAAGCTGGAACGCAAATCGATTTCGTTCCGGGACGTGGCCGACCTGTTTGCCTTCCGGATTATCGTGAGCGATGTCGACGCGTGTTACCGTGTACTCGGTGAAGTCCATACGCTGTGGGCCTGTATCCCGGACCGCTTTCGCGATTATATCTCGGTGCCGAAGCCTAACGGCTACGCCTCGCTGCACACGACTGTTCGTGCTTCCGGCAATCGCCGCGTGGAGCTGCAGATACGGACCGAGGCGATGGACCGGACGGCTGAGTTCGGCGTGGCGGCGCATTGGGGTTACAAGAACAAGGCCTACGGATTTGACGTGGATTCGGCGCGCGCGGCGGGCCTTGATCCGACGGCGAACCTCGAAGCCTTTGCCGAGCTGCTCCAGGATGGCGGAGACCCGAGCGAATTCCTTGAGCACGCCAAACTGGAAATGTATCGCGAGCATGTGTTCGCGTTCAGTCCCAAGGGCAAGCTGATCATCCTGCCGGCCGGCGCGATGCCGCTGGACTTTGCCTATGCCGTGCATTCGGCTGTGGGGGACACGGCCATCGGCGCCCGGATCAATGGTGAAGTGAAATCGCTGCGCCGTCCTTTGAAGAATGGCGACGTTGTGGAAATCCTGCGCGGCAAGGTCGCGGCCCCGGTTGTCGGCTGGGAGGCGATGACGATCACCGGGCGGGCACGCTCCGCTATCCGCCGACTGGTGCGCGAGCGCGATCAAATCGAGTTCCGCCGCCTTGGCGTCGGACTGATCAACCAGGCCCTGCGCCGGGCCGGGATCGATCCGATTGATGTGAAAATGACCCACACTGCCCAACTTGCCGGATTCCAGAACCGGGAAGAGATGGCCGAGGCCGTTGGGAGAGGACGTATTTCGTCGTCTGATATCATGGAGGCGGCCTTCCCGGGCTATCGGGCGGAACGGTTCGACGATGACAACAAGATGCCGCTCGATAGCACGCATGCGCCGTTGCTCGTCGCGGGCGAAGATCTCATGCCGGGTGTGACGCTGCACCTCGGCCAGTGCTGCTGCCCTCTGCCGGGTGATCGGATCATGGGTGTGCAGGAACCGGAAAAAGGTCTGGTCGTGCACGTCGCGAGTTGTCTGAAACTGGCCGAGTATGACGACCATCCGGAACTCTGGGTCGACCTGAAATGGACCGAGTTGGCCAAGACAGGGGCCGTGGCTGTGGGGCGCATTCGTATCAATGCTGCCAACGAGAAGGGCGTTCTGGCAAAGCTTTGCACGGCTGTCGCCCAAGCGAATGGAAACATCATACGGATCGCAACAACCGAACGTGGCACGGACTTTACCGAACTGGTGATGGAGATAGAGGTTGAAGACCTGAAGCGCCTGACGCAGATACTTGCGGCGCTCCGATCGCTGGCCGTGGTGGACCGGGCGGTGCGCGATCAGGAGGTCGAAGATGACGAGTGAAGACGTGCTGGCAGTGTTTCGCGAGGCTGGCGCCTTGCTTGAAGGGCACTTCATTTTGTCGTCCGGGCGACGCAGCCCTGTTTTCCTGCAAAAGGCCCTGGTCTTCTCGCAGCCGGACCTGTCCGAGCGCCTGTGCAAGGCGCTGGCGGAAAAGCTGACGACGAAATTCGGGAAGATCGACGTCGTGGCAGGACCGGCCGTGGGCGGGATTATCCCGGGCTACGAACTGGCACGGTACCTGAAGGCGCGGGCGATCTTCGCTGAGCGCGTTGACGGGAAGCTTGCCTTCCGCCGCGGGTTTTCGATTGCCGAGGGCGAGCGTGTTCTGATCGCCGAAGATATCGTGACTACAGGCCTGTCATTTCGCGAAACTGTGGAAGCGCTGGACAAGTTGCCCGGCGTGGTCGTGGGTGGGGCCTGTATTATCGACCGGTCGAACGGCAAGGCAGATGTGGGCTGTGAGCTGGTGTCGCTGGCGGCTGTGGATTTCCCTGACTATGCCGCCGATGACCTGCCGCCAGAGCTTGCGGCGATGGAAGCCGTGAAGCCGGGATCGCGGGGCCTTGCCTGATGGCAGGACGCGTACGCCTCGGCGTGAATATCGACCATGTGGCGACGATACGGAATGCGCGCGGCGGCACGCACCCTGACCCGACGCGTGCGGCGCAGATGGCGACCGAAGCGGGCGCTGATGGAATCACGTTGCACCTGCGGGAAGACCGGCGGCACATCCGCGACAACGACCTTGTGGAAATCCGCACGGCGACGCGCCTGCCGATCAACATGGAAATGGCAGCAACCGAGGAAATGCTCGACATCGCACTTCGGTTCAAGCCGGAGACGGCGATGTTCGTGCCTGAACAGCGCGCGGAACTGACGACCGAGGGCGGCCTGGATGCTGCGCGGGCACACAATCACCTGGCACATTTTGTCCGGCAACTGAACAAGAATGGCAGTCGCGTGTCGCTTTTCATCGAGCCTGACATGGTGCAGTTGCATGCGGCGCAGGCGCTGGGCGTGCAGATTTGCGAATTCCACACGGGCCGGTTTGTCGAATTCATGCAAGCGGGTGAAGGCAAGCTCGCCGAACTTGAACTCGACCGGATCCGCAATTGCGCGGAAGAGGCCGTGCGGATCGGGATAGAACCGCAAGCGGGGCATGGCCTGACATTCGACACGGTGAAGCCTGTCGCTGCCATCCCGCAGGTTACTGAACTGAATATCGGGCATTTCCTTGTCGGTGAGGCTATTTTCATAGGCCTGCCCGCCGCGATCGGCGAAATGCGCCGCCTGATGGATGAGGCGCGGGCATGATCATCGGCATCGGGAACGACCTCTGCAATATCGAGCGGATCGAGAAGACGCTGGCCCGTTTTGGAGAACGGTTCGAGAAGCGGGTGTTTACAGACACCGAAATCGCACTGGCCCGGGGGCGTCGCCGCACGGCGGAAACCTATGCCAAACGGTTCGCGGCCAAGGAGGCTTGTGCAAAGGCGCTGGGCACGGGTGTGCCCAGGCGCGGCGTGCACTGGACCCATCTGGGCGTCGTGAACCTGCCGTCGGGAAAGCCGACACTGGCCCTGACGGGCGGCGCTGCCACGCGGCTTGGTGTCTTGCTTCCCGAGGGGCATGAGGCCCTGATCCATTTGACAATAACCGATGACCATCCGTGGGCGGAAGCCCAGGTCATCATCGAAGCCCTGCCGGTCGCACAATGAAGCCTGCCCGTCCAAAACGCACCCGCCTGCGAGCCGCCGCCAAGGCCTGTGTTCCGAGCCTCTCGGACGCTCAGGTCAAGACGATTCAGGACCGTATCAGCCATCACTTCAAGGACAGGCAGTTGCTAGTACAGGCATTGACGCACCCGAGTGCGGTCGCGTCGGCAGACTCGGTGCGGCTCTCCAACCAGCGTCTCGAATTCCTCGGGGACCGTGTCCTGAACCTGCTCATCGCCGAGCGCCTGATCGAGCGTCGCAAGACCGAGAGCGAGGGCGACCTCGCCCCGCGCCTGAACCGTTTCGTCAAGAAGGGCGCATGTGCCGAAGCGTTCCGCCACTTCAAACTGCAGGAATTCATCATCCTGTCCGATGGCGAAGTTGCGTCTGGCGGCAATGAGCGCGAGTCCACGCTAGGCGATGCGTGCGAGGCGGTGATCGGCGCAGTTTATCTCGATGGCGGCCTGTCTGCAGCCCGGAAATTCGTCGAGGCCGGATGGGGACACCAGTTCAAGTCCGCGCCCGTGGAAACGCGCGACCCAAAGACCTTGCTGCAGGAATGGGCGCAGGCCCAGGGCCTGCCGCTGCCAAAATATCATGTCGTGAACCGTTCAGGGCCTGACCATGAGCCGGTTTATGAGATAGAGGTCCAGGTGCCGCCGCATGGCAAAGCCAAGGCCACCGGAACCTCCAAGCGCGACGCTGAGCGCAATGCAGCGGCCCTGCTGCTCAACACCCTGACTGGAACACAATGACCGAAACCGAGATCACCCGCGCAGGCTTTGTCGCCATTATCGGCGCACCGAATGCGGGCAAGTCCACGCTGACCAACCGCCTTGTCGGCGCCAAGGTCGCAATCGTTACGCACAAGGTGCAGACCACGCGCTTTCCAGTGCGCGGCGTGGCCCAGGTGGGCGATGCACAGATCGTGCTTGTCGATACGCCCGGCATTTTTGCTGCCAAGCGCCGTCTCGACCGGGCCATGGTGAAAGCCGCATGGAGCGGGGCGGCTGACGCCGATGCCATCGTGCACCTGATCGACAGCTCAGCCTGGGTGGCGGACCGCGCTGGCAATGCATCCGGCGCCCAGAAAATGTCGATTGCGGACGATCGCCGCGTAATCGAACAATTGAAGCAGGCCGAGAAGCGCGCTTTCCTGGCGCTCAACAAGATAGACCTTTTTCCGCACGATCAGGTCCTGCCTGTGATGGCTGAGCTGAATGAGACCGGCGTCTACGACGAGATTTTCATGATCTCCGCCGAGAATGGTGACGGCGTGGACCGGCTCGGCGCGGCGCTGGCCGAGCGCATGCCTGCCGGGCCGCCTTTGTATCCGCCGGAACAGACGGCAGACCTGCCGATGCGCCTGCTGGCCGCCGAGGTTACCCGCGAAAAACTGATGCTGCGCCTGCACCAGGAATTACCCTACCAGCTGATGGTTGAAACCGAGAGCTGGGAGGAGCGAAAGGACGGGTCCGTGCGCGTACAGCAGGTGATCATTGTCGGGCGCGAAGGCCACAAGGCCATGGTGCTGGGCAAGGGTGGCTCGGTGATCAAGGAGGTCGGGCGCCTTGCCCGCAAGGAATTGACAGAGATGCTGGAACGGCCCGTTCACCTGTTCCTGTTCGTCAAGGTGGACGAGAAATGGCAGGAACGGCGTGACTCCTATTCCGGCATTGGCCTGGAGTTTGATGTTTAGGGGGGGACTGAAATGTTCATCCTGAGCTGGTTTAAATACTGGCAAGTCCGCGCCATAATTGGTGTGCTGGCTTTCGGTCTGTTTCTGCCATTTTACCTTGGCGTCCTAGGGTGCCAGGACGATGACTGTATCTTGAATAACCGCAATCATCTGGGGCTGCTGCTGATGCCGATCATTCTCGGTCCGGTATTGGTGATTGCGTTCGTAGTCCTGCCCTATACTTTTCTCTGGGAAGAGCACGTTGCGCCGCGCCTCAAGCATAGCAATGAGAAGTGGCCTGATGGTCCGGAAGAATGAACTGGTCTGATGACGGACTGGTCCTTGGTGGCCGCCGGTTTGGCGAAGGCGGCCTGATCCTCGATGTGTTGACGAAAACGCGCGGGCGGCGCTCTGGCCTCGTCTATGGCGGTGCCTCTCGGGCGCGGCGGGCGCAATATGAGGCGGGCAATACGGTTTCCGTGTCATGGACCGGGCGCCTCGAAGAACAGCTCGGCCGGTTTGACGTTGCCGAGGCGAGCCGGGAGCGCGCGTCGCGTGTGCTGGAAGATGCCGGTGCCCTTGCTGCTATATCTACCGTGACGACGCTGCTGCGCGGGGCGCTCGACGAGGGGGATGCCGCCGGTTCGGCGCTTTATGAAGCGACCACGCTCTTGCTTGACCAGATCGAGGCGCAACACATCTGGCCCGTGCTGTATGTGCGGTGGGAGCTGGGCCTGTTGTCGGCGCTGGGCTTCGGGCTCGACCTTGAAGCCTGCGCGCTCAGCGGCGCGAATGACGGACTGACCCATGTCTCGCCGAAGACGGGCCGGGCCGTACGCGGATCAGAGGCGGAGGATTATGTCAGCCGCCTGCTGCGCCTGCCGGGCTTTCTCGTGTCGTCGGAAGCGCCCGTTGGAGTCGACGATATTGCCGACGGGCTCGCGCTGACCGGTTACTTCCTTGAGGCGCGTGTCTTCAATGGCATGAACCGCGCCGTTCCGCCGCAAAGGGCGCAGCTTGTGGCGCGGCTCCTGAAGCGGGCCTAGGCGCTCGCGCTGGGCCGGGCGCCGACTTTCTCGTACCAGGCGGTCACGCGCTGCAGCGCCGGGTTGAGGGGCTGGCCGACCGCGATACCGAAGGCGAGGAAGCAATAGAGCATCACATCGGCGAAGGTGAACGTGTCGCCTGCCACATAGGCGCGACCTGCAAGCTGGCCGTCCAGGAAAGCGAGCTTGTCCTGGGCGCAGGCCTTGAGGCCGTCTGCGGCCTCGGGCAGGCAGCGCATCCGGTCCTTGAACATGGGCAGGCCTTCGGAATAGCGGAACCCGTTGGCGAGCGGTTCGATGATGTTGAGATCGATCCAGCGGGTCCAGCGCCGGGTCTGGGCGCGGGCCTCGGGCGTCGCGCCGAAAAGGCTGTCGCCGGGCTGGGTTTCGTCGAGATATTCGCAGATCGCCCAGATTTCCGTGAGAATGGTGCCGTCGTCGAGTTCCAGCGCGGGCAGCTGGCCGGCCGGGTTGGTCTCCAAGAAGGGTGGCTTGCGATTGTCACCCGCCATGATGTCGACCTCTTCCATGGGAAGTGTGATGCCGCGTTCGGCCATGAACATGCGCACCACATGAGGGTTCGGTCCGACGGAATTGTAGAGTTTCATTTGGGTTTCCCTTTGGAATTATTGTTGTTTTCAGCTTGCCGAAAGGATGTAGAGCGCCCGTCCCGCGAGCGGGAAGAGCATCAGTGTCGAGGCGATGAACAAATAGAACCGGATCATCACCTTGTTGGCCGTCGACTGCCAGACCGAGTGTGCGATGCGGATTGCGACGTACGCCCATGCAAAGCCGACATCAACCGAACCGGCTGATCCGCTGACCGCGAGGGCCAGTGCAAGGGCGTAGAAAACGGTCGGCTGTTCCATGAGATGGTTGTAGTTGTCGGCTACCTGACGGACTCCCGAGGGCAACGCATTGTAGGCGTCGCTGCGCGGGTGGCGGGCCTTTTCCGGGTGCATCCGGGCCTTTCCCATTGCCGGGACTCGCGTGGCGAGCATCCATATCCACATGACGAGTGACCAGGTCGCGAGGACAGCGACGGGCAGAAGCATGGCGTGGGTCATGTGGGGCTCCCATATTCGCTCATTTTCCAGCACCTTAGCCCAGAATGGCGCGCGCAGAAGGGGAGTCCTTGCGGCAGGTGCCTATCGGCAGGCGCGGCCGCTGCCCATGTCGAAATGGAAGTGATCCTTGTGGGCGGCATTGTAGTCGGGGCCGAGCGTGACGGAGAACAGGTCACAACCGCCCTTGTGCACCCGTTTCAGGAATTTGGCTTCCGGTCCGCCCTGTTTCCAATGGGATTTTACGTCGATCAGGCGGCCGTCTGCGAGGCGGAATCCCGAAATGTCGATGGCATTGGCGTGGGCATGTTCGGAAAGACGCCCGCTGCCGGCAATGTTGCGGCAGGAAAAGCTGCCATAGGTTTCGATCCGGGCGAGGGGTGAGCCGAGGATTTCCACGGCGGCCGGGCGGGCGAAATGGCGTTCCCATGTGTAGAGCGCGGCCGTTTCGGCACAGGTCATCTGCAGGGGTGCGGAGTAGGGGGTAAGGGTGCGGTCGAGGGTGAGCGCGTCCCGGAGGCCGCAAGTCTCGGTCTTCGGGGCATCCTCTAGCGGCGTGTAGGCGATTCCCGCCGCATCGAGGGCGGCGAAACAGAGATCAGGCTGCTTCTTGGCGCGGGTCAGGTGGTGCCAGGTGCCGAGGCCCGGCCTGTCGGTCAGGTCGATCGGCGCGAACGGGTTGTGGCGCGGCGGCGCCAGCCACAGGAACAGGGCGACCACAAGAAGCGGCACAGCCAGCAAGAGGATCCAGGCCCGAAACTCAGTCATCTACTTGCGTTTTACCTATTCCTTAACCAAACCGCGATTTCTGTTAACCTGAGCGGTGAATGAGTCGAAATTGACAGATTCTCTGCACCAGAATGTGGCACGAGACGCAAAGAGGCCAGAATGACCGACCTGCTAGATGGCGGCCCGGAAGACCGGATCATCAATGAACCCATGAGCGAAGCGCTGTCGAAGCGCTATCTCGCTTATGCGCTCTCGACCATCACTTCCCGCGCCCTGCCGGATGTGCGTGACGGCCTGAAGCCCGTCCAGCGGCGCATCCTGTATGGCATGCGGGAACTGAAGCTCGATCCTGAAGGCGGTTTCCGCAAGTGCGCCAAGATCGTCGGCGACGTGATGGGTAACTACCACCCGCACGGCGACAGCTCGATCTATGACACGCTGGTGCGCCTGGCGCAGGATTTCAACGTCCGTTACCCGCTGGTCGACGGCCAGGGCAATTTCGGCAATATCGACGGTGATAGTGCCGCCGCCTATCGTTACACCGAAGCGCGGATGACCCATGCGGCCGAGCTGCTGCTGGACGGCCTCAGCGAGAATGCCGTCGATTTCCGCGCCAACTATGCCGAGAATGACGAAGAGCCGGTCGTGCTGCCGGCGGGTTTCCCGAACCTGTTGTGCAATGGTGCGACGGGTATCGCGGTGGGCATGGCAACCTCGATCCCGCCGCACAATGCGGCCGAAGTGATCGATGCCGCGCGCTTCCTGATCGAGACGCCCAAGGCGACCACCGAGCAGCTGATGGGCTTTGTGAAAGGGCCTGATTTCCCAACCGGCGGCGTGATCGTCGAATCGCACGAATCCATGCTCGACGCCTACGAGACGGGCCGGGGCAGTTTCCGCATGCGGGCCAAGTGGGAAGTCGAAGACACAGGCCGGGGCACCTACCAGATCATCGTCACCGAGATTCCCTACCAGGTGCAGAAATCGCGCCTGCTGGAAAAGCTGGGCGAATTGCTGGAAGCCAAGAAACTGCCGCTGCTGGACGACGTGCGCGACGAGAGTGCCGAGGATGTGCGCCTTGTCCTGGTGCCGCGCGCCAAGACGGTCGAGCCGGACGTGCTGATGGAAAGCCTGTTCAAGTCCTGCGACCTCGAAACGCGCTTCAGCATGAACATGAACGTGCTGCACAAGGGCGCGCCGCAGGTGATGGGCCTGAAGGACGTTCTGAAAGCCTATCTTGAGCATCGCCGCGAAGTGGTGGTGCGCCGGGCCGAATTCCGCCTCGACAAGATCGAGAAGCGCCTTCACCTGCTCGACGGCTACCTGATCGCCTATCTCAATATCGACGAAGTGATCCGGATCATCCGTGAGGAGGATGAGCCGAAGCAGGAACTGATCCGGCGCTTTGGCATTTCGGACATCCAGGCCGAAGCGATCCTCAATCTCCGCCTGCGCGCGTTGCGCAAGCTGGAAGAGATGGAAATCCGCGGCGAGCACACCAAGCTGGTCGAAGAGCGCGAGCAACTGGTCAAGCTGATCGGGTCGACCGCGCGCCAGTGGACGAAAGTGTCGAAGGAACTGAAAGCGGCCCGCGACATGCTAGGCCCGGACACCGAGCTTGGCCGCCGCCGCGCTGCCTTCGAAGACGCGCCTGACGTTGACCTTGCGGCCGCGCTCGAGGCCTCGCGTCCGAAGGAGCCGCTGACGGTGGTGCTGTCGATGCAGGGCTGGATACGGGGCATGAAGGGCCATGGGCTCGACCCGGATTCGACCAAGTTCAAGGAGGGCGACGGCCTGTTCCTGAGCGAAGAAGTGATGAGCACGGACAAGATCATCCTGATGGCGTCCGATGGCCGGGCCTTCACGCTGATGGCGGACAAGCTGCCGGGCGGACGCGGCCACGGCGAGCCGATCCGCCTGTCGATCGAACTGGAAGACAATGTCGATATTGTCGCCATGTTCAGGCTCGAAGAAGATCGCAAGCGCGTGATGGCCTCCACCGTCGGCTACGGCTTTGTCGTCACCGAGAAGGAGCTCGAGTCCAACCGCAAGGCCGGCAAGCAGGCCGTGAATACCGGCAATGGCACGCTGAACGTGTGCATGCCGGTCGAGGGCGACATGCTGGCGGTCGTGGGATCGAACCGCAAGATGCTGATCTTCCCGCTGGATGAGCTGCCTGAAATGTCGCGCGGCAAGGGCAACAAGCTGCAGGCCTATCGCGGCAAGGACACGCTGGCCGACCTGATGACGTTCGACAAGCGCGACGGCCTGATCGTGATGGCCGGCGGCCGCCACCGTGCCTTCCCGGAATGGGAAGAGTGGATCGGCAAGCGCGCGCAGGCCGGCAAGACCGTGCCGAAGGGCTTCCCGCGGACGGGCACGTTTAATGGATAGATGTTAGCAGGTCGGCAATGGCTCATACGACGTCGAGTCGAGAAGAGATTTTTCTCTCGTATGTGTTGGTAGAGTCAGGACGGGCGATTCGTCATTTTGACCGTGTTTTCGATTTAGCAACCCAGGTCGAAATTAGCGAAGTCGGCGAAAGTCGTCCGTTTCTTTCGTTACTGGACGCTTTGCATGCTGCTCTACATTTCTATGCAAACGTCTCGAGGGTGTTTTGGCCTCCAAGAAGGAGCCGAAAGGAATCCGGCGAGAAGCTGCGTGCTTTGTGCGAACTAGATGATTGTCATACGATGAGTAATCGACGTCTTCGCGATCACATTGAACATATGGATGAGCGAATCGAGGATTGGACGACGGATGGTCGTATTCCGTATCTCACATATGAGATGGTGGACTACTTCCCCGATGAACCTCGGCCGACTCCAATAAGAGATGTCACATTGCTAGTTTACGATGCAGTTTCGAGAACGGTTCATATTCGAGGCGAAGTTTACAAATTAGATGATCTTCGGAGCGCACTTCTTGATGTGCAGAAGGGTGCAAGCCAAGGCTTGGAGGAGTTAATCAAAGCTTGGGGTAAAGAACAGAGTGGCGACGGTTCTTAGTTCTCCATTTTCTCCAGCACATCACTCATCAGCGGCCCGATCTCGGTGTTCAGCACCAGGTCTGCATACGGATCCTGATCGGTCGGTTCGCGGTTGACGATGGCGAGGCGGGCGCCGTTGCGCTTGGCTTCGATGGGAATGCTGGCGGCCGGATAGACCACGAGCGATGAGCCGAGGACAAGGCAGAGGTCGCAGAGCAGGGCCTCTTCGGCGGCGCGGGCCATTTCGTCTTCCGGCATGGCCTGACCGAACGAGATGGTCGCGGTCTTGAGGAGGCCGGTGCAGAAGACGCAGGTCAGGTCTTCATCCGCTTCCCAGCGCGGCTTCAGGCTGTCGATCTCGTAGCGCTTGCTGCAAGTGAGGCAGCGGGCATAGGTCGCGTTGCCGTGCACCTCGATCACCTGATTATCCGGCACGCCGGAATCTTGGTGCAAATTGTCGACATTCTGGGTGATGACGCTGGTGACCTTTCCGGCGGCAACCAGTTTCGCCACGGCGTAGTGACCGGCATTGGGGCTGGCGCCGACCCAGCCGGCCGAACGGTTGAACACGCGCGTCCAGGATTCGCGGCGCTTGTCGCGTGAGGCCACGAAATCCTGGAAATAGATCGGCGTCATCTTGCTCCACACGCCCCCGGGGCTGCGGAAATCCGGAATGCCGCTTTCGGTCGAAATGCCCGCGCCGGTGAACACGATGACGCGCGAGGCGGAGTCGATCAGGCGGGCGAGGGCATCTGCATCAGACATGGCCTAATGCTACACACTTTGCCGGGGCATTCCATAGCCATGTCGCCCTGATTGGCCATTGCCCGGGTGATGGTGCGCGCATGGACGCCTGACTTGCGCAAGACGGGTATGGAAGCTACGCCTAGTGCATCGGTTTTTCTGGAGGGACGGCCCATGAGCCCCATTCTTGTCATCCTGGCGGCGGTCGTCGCCATCGTCGGCTTTGTCATCCTGATCTACAACGGCCTGGTGATGAAGCGCCAGCGGGTCAACCAGGCTTTCGCCGACGTCGATGTGCAGCTGAAACAACGCCAGAACCTGATCCCGAATCTCGTTGAAACAGTGAAGGGCTATGCCAAGCACGAGCAGGAGACGTTCCAGCAGGTGATAGCGGCGCGCAACGCGGCGCAGTCGGCCTCGACGCCCGCAGAAATGTCACAGGCCGAAGGCATGCTGACAGGCGCGCTGGGCAAGCTGTTCGCCCTCGCCGAGGCCTATCCGGACCTGAAGGCCAACCAGAACTTCATCCAGTTGCAGAACGAGTTGTCGACCATCGAAGACAAGTTGGCCGCAGCGCGGCGTTTCTACAACTCCGCCGTCCAGGACTACAACACGTCGCGCGAACAGTTCCCGGCCTCTGTCATCGCCGGTACGTTCAGCTTCGAGCCGCGTGACTTCTTCGACGTGGGCACGGAAGGCCGCGAGGCCCTGTCGACGCCTCCGAAGGTGGAGTTCTAGGCGCGCCGGTTTTCCTGTATTGTGGCTTCGGCTGGCGGCAGGAGGACATGAGATGAAATTTCCCCATTTAGCATTGGCGCTGGTGCTGGGCGCGTGCGCGAGTTCGGGCGGCAGCTGGAGCGCGTCGGCCTGGGACGGGTTGGTGCCGCAGACGATCGGCACCCAGAACTATGCCTTCCTTGCCGCGCCGATGGCCGGGCAGGGCTTCAAGCTGAAATTCACGATCCGCTCGGGCGGCGACTTCAGCGTGGCCAGCGCCGGGCCGCCGTCAGATGCGGAGCTGGAGGAGGCGGCCATTGCGGCCGCGCCCGACGGCTGCACGTTCGTGTCGCTGGTGCGCACGGCAGATGGCGGCGCCGAAGCGGAGTATGATTGCGGCTAGCCCCGCGCGGTGAACCAGGGCGTGATGCGAGCGAGGGCATCCTCGACTTCCGGCGTGGAGACGGCGAACGAGAAGCGCATGTAGCGGTGGCCGTTCACGGGGTCGAAATCGACGCCGGGGGCCGTGGCAACGCCTGTATCCTTCAGCAGCTGCATGCAGAATTCGAGGCTGTCATCGGTGAACCGCGAGATGTCGGCATAGATGTAGAAGGCGCCGTCGGGTGGCGCGATCCGCTTGAGGCCAAGGGCGGGCAGCGCGGCGAGCATCAGGTCGCGATTGTGCGTGTAAGTCCGGACGTGGCCCTCCAGTTCCTCGCGGCTGTCCATGGCCACGAGACCGGCATGCTGGGACAGGGACGGCGCGGTCAGGAACATGTTGCCGATATAGGCGGCGGTGCGGCTGGCCATGTCGTCCGGCGAGACGATCCAGCCGAGACGCCAGCCCGCCATGGAGAAGTATTTCGAGAATGAATTGATGACAAAAGCATCGGCCGTGTGTTCGAGCACAGAGGCCGTGCGCGGGCCGTAGGACAGGCCGTGGTAGATCTCGTCGGAGATGATGCGAATGCCGCGCTCGGCGCAGACGGCGACAATGGTGGCCAGTTCCGCCTCGGGCAGGATTGTGCCGGTCGGATTGGCGGGGCTGGCAATGATGAGGCCTGCGGGGGCCGGGTCGAGCGCAGAGACCTGCGCCGCTGTGAGCTGGAACCGGGACTCCTCGCCACATTCGATTTCGAGCGGGACGAGGTTCAGCGCCCGGATCGTATTGCGATAGGCGACATAGCCGGGGCGGGCGAGGGCGACCTGGTCGCCGGGCGCGAAAGCGGCGGTCAGGGCGAGCACCAGCGCCGGCGATGCACCGCAGGTGATGGCGAGGCGGCGCGGTTTCACGGTGACGCCATAGGTGTCGGCATAATGCTGGCAGATACGGTCCTTGAGCGCCGGGCTTTCCCAATAGCCCATGGATTCCGTGTCGAGGACTTTGTGCGCTGTTTCCACGGCTCGCTTTGGCGCGCCGGTCGAGGGCTGGCCGAATTCCATATGGATGATCGACCGTCCCGCCGCCTGCAATTCGTGCGCGAGGCGGCTGACGGCGATGGCCTGGAAGGGGGAGACGTCCTGGCTCAACTGGCGGCGAGGCTGGGCAGCCATGTGGCGAGGGCGGGGACCGCTGCGACGAGGATGATCATGGCGACCTGCAGGCCGATAAAGGGCACCGCGCCGCGCCAGATATCCATAGTGTTGATTTCGTCGGGGGCTGCCCCGCGCAAATAGAAGAGGGCGAAGCCGAAGGGCGGCGTCAGGAAGCTCGTCTGCAGGTTCAGGGCCATGAGGATGGCGAGCCAGACCGGGTCGAAACCGAGGACGATCAGCGGCGGGGCGACCAGCGGCACGACGACGAATACGATCTCGATGAAATCGAGGAAGAAGCCGAGGATGAACATGACAAGCATGGTCATGGCGAGCGCGCCCCATTTGCCGCCGGGCGCCTGGTGCAGAATGGCGGCGACCATTTCATCTCCGCCATAGCCGCGGAAGACGAGGCTGAACAGCGAGGCGCCGATCAGGATGAGGAACACCATGCTGGTGATGTGGGTTGCGCTGGTGAGCGCCGGCAGGAGCTGGCGCACCTTGCGCAGGACGAGCAGTCCGGCCGCGAGACCGGCAAAGAAGAGGAGGCTGGCGAACAGGGTGAGGGCAATGCCGACGGAATTGCCGGCGCTGATGGACTCGACCCCGGCGCGCAGGTCCATCGTGTTGCGCAACAGGAGAATGGCGACGATGCTGATGAGGCCGGCGAGGATAAGCGGCGAGAGGCGGCTCCTTGCGTCTTCGGCGAGGCGCAGGCCGGCGAGAAGGACAGCGCCCGCAGCGCCAATGGCGGCGGCTTCGGTCGGCGGGGCGACGCCGCCGAGGATGGCGCCGAGCACGGCGACGATCAGGATCAGTGGTGCACCGAGGCCGAAGGCAACCTCCTTGAACGTGAGCGGTTCAGTATCCTCCGCGATGCTGACAGGCGGACAGGCGGCAGGCCGGAAGAAAGCGGTCGCGGCGATGTAGAGCAGGTAGAAGACGACCAGAAGGACGCCCGGGATCAGTGCGCCTGCGAACAGGTCTCCCACCGAGACAACGCCCGAGCCTGCGCCGATCTTCAGGCTGGCCTGGCTGGCGGCGTTGGATACGGCATCGGCCAGCAGGATCAGCACGATGGAGGGCGGGATGATCTGGCCGAGCGTGCCGGACGCGGCGATCGTGCCGGTAGCAAGTTTCGGGTCATAACCCTGGCGCAGCATGGTTGGCAGGGCGATCAGCGTCATGGTGATGACTGTGGCGCCGACAATGCCGGTCGAGGCGGCGAGCAGCGCGCCGACGAGGACGACGGCATAGCCGAGGCCGCCGCGCACACGGGCCAGCAGGCGGCTGGCAATGTGGAGCAGGTCTTCTGCAACCCGCGAGCGTTCAAGTATGACGCCCATCAGCACGAAGAGGGGCACGGCGACCAGCGTCTGGCTCTGCATGATCGCGCCTCCCTGGATGCGGCTGGGAAAAGCGATCAGGAAGGAGGCCGAGAAGGTGCCGGTAGCGATACCGAGCAGGGCGAACAGGAGCGCAACGCCGCCGAGCGTCAGGGCGACGGAATATCCGGCCAGCAGGCCGAGGATCGCACAGGCGAACATGGCGATGGCGAGGATGATCTCAAATTCCATCATGGTCTCCCGTCTCGCCTTCGATGGGCGTGTCAGCCGGAGGTAGCGCGCCGGTCAGGCGCAACGCAGCCTTGAGTGCCACCGAAAGGCCGGCGCCCATCAGCAGGACGGCAAAGACCGGCACCAGTGTCTTGAACAGGAAGAGGACCGGAAGGCCATCGGATTCCCGCGAGCCTTCGAGCAGCGACCACGAGCGGGCGAGGCCCTGCTCGCCGGTGGTGATTAGGCGGAAACAGATCGGAAAGAGAAACAGGTATGTGCCGACGAGTTCGATCCAGTTGCGCCCGGTTTCGCCGAAGCGCGGGCGCAGGATGTCGACGCGGACATGGGCGTCATCGCGCAGCGCAGCGGCAGAGCCGAGCATGAACATGGCGGCAAAGGCATAGATCACGATTTCGCTGAGCCAGGTGAAGGACAGGCCGAAGGCATAGCGCAGGATGACGACCGCGAGCTGGGAGACGACCAGCACGAGCGCGCTGAAGATCGCCGCGTTGAGCGCGCCGCCGGATACGGCATCGAGCACGCCGATCATGCGGCGGGCGAGACCGTCGAGCAGGCCGGGAAATGCGACGGCAACAAGCGGCACCAGGAAGAAAGGCAGGCACAGGACGCCAACAACCTTCAGCCAGGCGCCGATCAGCAGGAAAACACCAGGATCGATCATCTGCCCCGCCAGCCTATTTGCCGAGTTCGCGGGCGGGATAATAAGCACCGTCAGAGACCGATGCCCAGCCGCGCATCAGCTTCAGGCTGTTCTCGAAACTCTCATAGATGCGTTTCTCAATGCCGTCCTTGCCGCTGGCGGCGCGGACGTCTGCGGCGGCTTCGGCCATGGCCTTGACCACTTCCGGCGGGAAAGAGCGCAGCTTGGTTCCGTGCTCGCGCACGAGCAGGTCGAGATAGACCGAGTTCTGGTAGGTGAACTCGCCGAGCGATGTGTGGTTCACGGATTCGCAGGCGGCCTTGATGATCGCCTGCTCGCCGAGGGTGAGGCTGTCCCAGACCTTGCGGTTCATGCCGACGGCGAGGCTGGCGCCCGGCTCATGAAAGCCGGGGCCATAATAGTAGGGCGCTTCGCGGTGGAAGCCGAGGGAATAGTCGTTCCACGGGCCGACCCACTCGGTCGCGTCGATGGAGCCCGTCTGAAGCGCCTGGTAAATCTCGCCGCCGGAGAGGGAGATGGCCGAACCGCCGAGCGCGCGCAGCACGTCGCCGCCCTGGCCTGGGATACGCATCTTGAGGCCGACAAGGTCGTCGAGGCTGTTGATTTCCTTCCGGAACCAGCCGCCCATCTGGTGGCCTGTATTGGCGCCCTGGATGGCTTTGACGCCGAACTGGCCGGACAGTTCGTCCCAGAGTTCCTGTCCGCCACCGAAATCGATCCAGCCCATGATCTCCTGAGCGGTCATGCCGAACGGCACAGCGGTGAAGAAGGCAAACGCCATGGACTTGGCGGTCCAGTAATACTCGGCGCCATGATACATGTCGGCCGATCCGTTGGCGACGGCATCGAAGCTTTCGAAAGCAGGAACGAGTTCGCCAGCCGCGAAGACCTTGATCTCCATCAGGCCGTCAGACATCGCATGCACCCGTTCGGCGACGCGCTCCGCTGCGCGGCCAAGGCCCGGCAGGCCCTTCGGCCATGTGGTGACCATGTTGAACTTGCGGCGGCTGCGATTTATCCGGGCCGGAGCCAGAATCTTGGCGTCTTCCGGATTTGCGAACGCGGCGGCTGCCCCGGCTACTCCCAGAAGGCCCGCGCCGACTATATTGCGTCGGTTGATCATGACACGTCCTCCCCAGCGACTCGCCCTGTAATGATTTCAGGGTCTATTCGTCGTCTCTTAGCGTCCGCCACTGGTCGCCGTCCAGCACTTCGAGAGGCTTGTAGCGGCGCTTGTAATCCATCTTCGGGCTGCCTTTGACCCAGTAGCCGAGATAGACATGCGGCAGGCCCATATCCTGAGCGTGCCGAATATGGTCGAGGATCATGTAGTGGCCGAGGCCGCGCGATTCCTGTTCCGGGTCGAAGAATGTGTAGACCATCGAGAAGCCGTCGCGCAGGACGTCCGTGATCGAGACAGCCAAAAGCGGCGCGTCTTCTGCCTCGCCGTCACGGTATTCGAAGATCAGGCTCTGGACAGGGCTGCCGCCGACCATGGTCATGTAGTCACGATAGCTCATTTCGGACATGCCGCCCTTGTCGTGGCGTGTCTGGACGTAGTTTTTAAGCAGGCGGAACTGTTCGCGCGTCGCCGTTGCCGCGACCGGTGTGCGCACCAGTGTGGCATTGCGGGCGAGGGTGCGGCGGTCATTGCGCGACGAGACGAATTCACGGGTCGGCACGCGCACGCTGCGGCAGGCATTGCAGCGCGGGCAGGCAGGTCTGTAGGCAATGGTCTGGCTGCGGCGAAAGCCGGCCTGGCTGAGCGAATTATGGATGGAATCTGCGTCTGAGACGGCCAGGTTGGTGAACGCCTTGCGTTCGCGCATTCCCGGCAGATACGGGCAGGGACTGGGGTTCGTGACGTAAAAACGCAACGACCGCTCAAGCCCCGCAGGCAGAATCTGGGAATCCGTGAACTTCATTAAACGCAACGATACACTTACAGATCAAACCGCCAAGAGGCGAAGACGGTAAAGACACACCAAAGTACTAAAACGAGCGGCGCGCCGAATTTCATGAAATCGCCGAATTTATAGTGTCCGGGCCCCATCACCAGCATGTTGGTCTGATAGGCAAAGGGAGTCGCGAAACTGCAATTGGCGCCGTAAATCACCGCGAGGAGGAAGGGCAGCGGGTCATGCACGCCGAGTTCCGCCGCAGCCGACAGGGCGATGGGGGAGAACAGGATGGCAGTGGCGGCATTGGTGAGCAGGTTGGTCAGGATGGCGACGCAGAGGAAGATCGCCGACAGGACCGCAAGCGTGCCGAAGGGGGCGGCATAGTTGACGACGGCATGCGCAATCGCGGCTGCGGCGCCGGTTTTTTCGAGCGCCATGCCCATGGCAAGGGCCGCGCCGATGACGAGGAATATGCGCAGGTCGAGCGACCGGCTGGCCTGGCGCGTGTTCACGCAGCCGAACACCAGCATGGCCACGGCGGCCAGAACCGAAGCGTGAAGGATGGACAGGAGGCCGGTCGCAGCAAGGCCGACCATTGCGAGCGCAATCACGCGCGACGCGACGGCCCGCGTGGTCAGCGGAATCTCTGTCTGGGACCATTCGAGCAGGATTATATCACGGCTGGCGCGCAGGTCGACAAAGGCATCAACCGGGCCGCACAGGAGAAGTGTATCGCCAGATTCAAGGCGGATCTCGCCGAGCTTGGTACGAATCATCCGGCTGCGGCGCTGGATACCGAGCGTGACCGCGCGGGTAAGCCGGCGGAAACCGAGCATCTCAACCGTGCGTCCGACCATGCGGGAGCCGGGCGCGATGACCGCCTCGGTGAGCGCGAGCGCGCCGGGACGGCTGTTTTCTTCAAGGTCGCCGCCGGCCGACTCCCAGACCTGCTGGAGGAAATCCGGCTGGCGGGCGAGGACGTTTTGCAGGGCCGCGCGCGTGGCCGCGACGATGACGAGATCGCCGGGCTGGAGGGTGATATCTTCATAGGGCGGCAGGAAGGCGCGTTCGCCACGCTGGATCATGCGGACGGTCATGTCTGGCAGGTCGGCGAACATTCCGGCGACGGGCTTCTTGCCCTTCAGGAAGTGGCCGAATGTGACTTCGATCTGAGCGACAAATTGCTTGCCGGAGGGCTGGGAGAGTTCGTCGCTGAGGCCGCGACGGTTGGGTAGCAGGAATTTCGAGAAAAGGGCGAGGTAGACGAAACCCGCTCCGGCAAGAATCAGGCCCATCGGGGTCTGGTCGAAAAAGCCAAGCGTGCGTCCGTCAATCCGCTCGAACGCCTCGGCGGCGAGCAAGTTGGTCGAGGTGCCGATCAGCGTGGTCATGCCGGCAAAGATGGACGCGTAGCTGAGCGGCATCATCAGCTTGGACTGCGAAGCGTTCATGCGCTTGGCGATGGCGCTCATGACCGGCAGGAACATGATGACGATGGGCGTATTGTTGACGAAGGCGCTGGTGACGAAGACGGCGACGAAGGCGAGCACGAGCGTGGTGACGGGGCGCTTCTCGTAGCCGCCAACGAGGACCTTTGTCGGCCCTTCGAGGGCGCCGGTCTGGAACAGGCCCTGCCCAACAACCAGAAGCGCCATAATGGTGATCAGGGCCGGATTGCCGAAACCGGACAGCAGCTCGGCCGCGCCGATCGGCGTGCCGTCCGCGCCATAGGCGCCGGGTATCGTGAACAGCAGGAGCAGAGTCGCAATCACGGCGATGGAGACAAGCTCCATCGGCCAGCGATCCGACATGTAGCAACCAATTGCAGCAAGAACGACCGCGAGGCTTGCCCACATGGGCCAGTGGGCCAGGAGTTCAGCGGTCATCTAGGCTCCGGTTCATCAGCGCATCCTGATCCCTTTACAGGTTATCAGTCGTGTGTGTGCACCAATATGCTGACCCGTCGGTTGGCTGACAAGTGCGGTTGGCCCGCATCGAGAGGCTGCGTGTCCGCAAGTCCCGTGACAGCGCGGATGCGAACCGGCTCCATACCGGCCGCGATCAGGGCCCGGCGGGCCTCGTTGGCCCGGTCTGACGAGAGTTCCCAGTTGGAATAGGCGGTGCCGGAGGCGCTGAATGCGTCGGTATGTCCCTCGATCGACACAGGCTCGGAAAACTGTGTCAGGACCCGTCCGGCCATATCAGCGAGGGCAATACCTTCTTCGGTAAAGGCACCGCTGCCCGAATCAAACAGCGGGCGACGGGCCGAATCGACGAGGTCGATGCGTACACCATCGGCTTCCCGGGCGAGGACGACACTGTCGCCGGCCTCGATCAGGCCTGATTGCTGGCTGAGAGCGGTAAAGAGGCGACCTGCAGCCGAGTCGGGCTGGACGGCAGACGCCTGTGCCGTGGGGCTGGCATTGCTGTTGAAATAGCTGGCGATCTCGTCGCGGCCCTCGGGAGAGACGCCGCTGAGAATCCACATCAACAGGAAAAATGCCATGAGCGCGGTGAGGAAGTCGGCATAGGCCATCTTCCAGGTGCCCGCTTTGCGGGCGGGCGCGGCGGGCATTCTGCCCGCATATCGCCGAGAGTGAGTGGCAGTTGCCATGCGCTCGAAGTCCGATCCTTCTGATCTGATGCGCCAGTCATAGCAGGCTATGGTGAAGGCCACGTCGAGGCGAAGGGTAGGATTTCGATGAAATTTGATCTACTTCGCCAAGTCAGAACAGGAGACATACAGATGGCGCGGACGGCATTCCTTGGACTTGGCGTGATGGGATTTCACATGGCGGGCCACCTGGCCCGGGCCGGTCATCAGGTCAGTGTATGGAACCGGACCGAGTCCAAGTCCAAGGCCTGGAAAAAGGTGCACAAGGGCGAAATGGCGAAGGACCCGGCGACGGCCGCCTTCGGTGCGGAATTCGTGTTTCTCTGCCTCGGCGACGATCCGGACGTGCGGACCGTGTTCGATGCGCTGGAGCCAAGCCTCGGCGCAGGCATGATCGTGGTCGATCATACGACGGCGTCGGCGGGCCTGGCGAGGGAGCTGTACGAGCGTTGCAAGGCCAAGGGCGCGCATTTCATCGATGCGCCGATTTCGGGCGGCGAGGCTGGCGCAATCAACGGCAAGCTGACCATCATGTGCGGCGGTGAAGATGCTGCCTTCAAGGCGGCCGAACCGGTAATGGCCGCGTTCGGCAAGAAGATGACGCTGATCGGCGACAGCGGCGCGGGCCAGCTGGCAAAGTCGGTCAACCAGATCTGCATTGCAGGCATCGTGCAGGGCCTTTCCGAAGGGCTGCACTTTGCCGAGAAAGCCGGGCTCGATGCAGCCAAGGTGATCGAGGCGATCAGTGGCGGCGCGGCCCAGAGCTGGCAGATGGAGAACCGTTGGGAGACCATGGTCGCGGGACAGTTCGAGCATGGCTTTGCTGTCGACTGGATGCGCAAGGATTTGCGAATCACGCTCGAGGCGGCGCGCGAAAACGGCGCAAGCCTGCCGACGACGGCAACCGTCGACCAGTATTATGCCGACGTCCAGGCCATGGGCGGTGGGCGCTGGGATACGAGTAGCCTGATTGCTCGCCTCAAGCGGGACGCCTGACGCGGTGCGGCGCCTCGACATCCATCTGACCCGGGACGAAGCCTGCGAGACCGTGATCCGCGCGATCAAGGCAGCAGATCCCATCGACTATGTTGTGATAGAAACCGAGCAGCAGGACCGGTGCCTGATCTCTGTCTTCATGCGCGAAGGCACGGGACAGATGCTGATGGACAATATCCAGTCGGCACTGGAGGGGCGCAAGGACTGGCGCATTGCGGTGCTGCCCATTGAAGCGACAGCGCCGAAACTGCCTGAGCCCGAGAAAGACAATAAGGCGCGCACCCAGCAGGCAACGCGCGAGGAGCTGTATTCCGACATCGATTCTGGCGCGCGACTGGATCGGGACTTCCTGGTCATGGTCGTGCTGTCGACCATCGTTGCCGCGATTGGCCTGAACTCCGACGGGATTGCAGCAGTGATCGGCGCGATGGTGATTGCGCCGCTGTTGGGCCCGATCCTGGCGTTTTCGATGGGCGCGGCGCTCGGCGACTTTGCACTGTTGAATCGCGGCGGTGTGACGCTGGCGGTGGGCATCGCGACGGCGCTGGCTTCGGCGCTGGTGATCTCGTTCCTCCTGCCGTTGAACCTTCAGAGCGAGGAATTGATGTCGCGGGCCGAAGTGCGGATCGACGGACTGGCGCTGGCCATGGCAGCAGGCAGCGCGGCGGCCCTGTCACTGACACGCGGGCAAGGATCTGCCCTGGTCGGCGTCATGGTGGCGGCAGCGCTATTGCCGCCCGGCGCTGCGGTCGGCCTGTTCGCTGGGGGCGGCGAATTCGATCTGGCCCTGCGCGCGGGCCTGTTGCTGGCGCTGAACGTGGCGAGCCTGGTTTTTTCAGCGCTGATCGTCTTCAGATTGCGGAAAATCAGGCCCCGGAAATGGATCGAGCAAAAAAATGCGACGCGGGCCGTCTGGATAAATGCCGGGATTTCGGCCTTTTTCCTTGCCCTCGCGGTGGCCCTGATCCTGTTGCTGGACCTCGGGTCTGCCGTCCAAATCGGCTAAGTGCAGGATACTTTGGACCTTTTTGTTCCGAGGGTGTAAGGTGAACAATTCGCTCACCATAAAGGACTTCGTCGCACCCATATGACCGCAGTAGATACCGCCATTAAAGCCCCGAAAACCCGTGTCGAACGCTATATCGCCAGACTGAGCGACCCCCAGCGCAAGGCCGAAGCTGAAGAGCTGCTGGCCATGTTTGGTCGCGCAACCGACCTGCCAGCGACGATCTGGGGCACCAGCAAGGTCGGCTATGGCCGTTACGCCTATGCGATGCCGAGCGGACGCAAGAGCGAGTTCATGATGGCTGGGTTCGAGCCGGCGAAAAAGCATATCGTGGTCTACCTGTCGCCGGATTTCGAGGACTTCACTGCGACGCTGGAAAACCTCGGCAAGCATGAAAAGGGCAAGTCCTGCATCTTCATCAAGGCGCTGAAAGACGTTAACCTTGAGGCACTCGAAGAACTGGTCCGCCTTGGACTGGCGTCCACCGAGAAGAATTTCAAGACCAGCGAAAGCTGACGAGACGGGCGATTCATGGCTGCGGCGGACAACAAGACACATCCTACCACCGTCACGCCCAAGGCCTTTGTCTCTTCACTCGATGACGGTCGCCGCAAGCGGGAGGCCGAAATCCTGCTGCCATGGTTCGAGACCGTCACAGGCCTGACCGGGCGGATGTGGGGTCCGTCCATGATTGGCTTTGGCCGGTATCACTATAAATATGACAGCGGGCGCGAGGGCGACGCCATGATGACCGGCTTCGCCCCGCGCAAGGCGGCAATGACGCTTTATATCATGCCGGGATATCGCGACATGAGCGACAAGCTCGCCCGGCTCGGTCCGCACAGGATCGGCAAGAGCTGCCTCTATATCAACAGGCTGGAATTGGTGGACATGGACGTGCTGGCCGGGATCGTGACCGACGGCGTGAGCTACATGCGCAAGAACTACGAGACCTGGGATGCCTGAGCAAAAAGCGTATCAGCGTGACCAATCCGACGGGCAGGACGAGGGGCGGGTTCCGCGTCCCGCCAGCATGGTCCCTACTTTTTCGGCTTGAAGATGCTGCCAATGCCTTCAACGAGGCCTTCTGCCGGATTATTGCCGAGTTCGCCCTGCCGTTCGAAGAAGGCTTTTTGCTCCGGTGTCAGTTCGGACGGATCGAGACCGGCATGGCTGGCCTCGCAGGCGGCGATCAATTCGGCCCGTTTGGTCTCCCGGCAGGTGGTCACCAAAACCATGGCCTGGTCGACTTCGTCGCGCGCCACCGACAGGTTGATCCGTGAAGGCAGGAAGTATTCTACGTCGGCCAGCTTGGCCTCGCCTTCCTGTATCACGGCTTCGGCCTGCGCGTAGTCGCCACTGCGTACTTCGAGGCGGGCCAGGCGGCGATAGGCATCCGGCAGCGGTATATCGCGGATCGCGGCGCGGTAGCGCAGCCGGGCGAGCTGCGGCTGGCCGGCATACTCGGCGACGCGACCGGCTTCGAACTGGATCGCAGCCTGCTGACCAAAGCGTGTCTTGGTGGCGCGCAGGATGGCTGCCTCGGCGCCGGAATAGTCGCGGTCCAGCCGTTTTCCGATCGACTCGTAGTAGGCGATTGTAGCGACCTGGGCGTCCTTGAATTCGTCCGTCGACTTGATGGCATCGAGCACCGTGGTCACCGGCTCTTCCATGAAGGCAGCGGTGTCGCGGCTTTCCTCTGTGACGTCTGGATAGGCGCTGAGTTCATAAGTCTGTACGCCCCTCAAGCGCACTTCCGGTGGCCGGTGAGTGCGGTTGAGATAATCAAACATTTGGTCGCGCGCTCCGCGCATGACCTGGTCCTTCATGTTTTCGAACAGGTTGGTGCTGACGCTCGCGGCATTTCCCGCAAGGGCCTGCTGCAGCGCCTCAGGCTGCAGGGCTTGCTGCTGCATGTCCGATACCGATGCCTGCAGGACCTCGGTGAGTTTCTCGGTGAGCGAATCCTGTTCGTGCAGAGAATTGAACATGGCCTCGTAGAAGGGCGCATTGACGCCCTCGGCCTTGATCAGGTCGAGCGCCAGCACATCGGCCTGGTCCTCTTGCGCTCGGTTCCAGGCTGGGGCGAGTCCGCGTTTGCTGAAGGCGCTGATCAGGTCGAAGGTATTGATCGCCGATTCCACGTTCTTGGAGACTTCGCTCTGGTTCTGGACAACGATCGTGCCGCCGTCGGCTGTTTCCTGGTAGCGCATTTCCTGAAGCACAGCCGCGGTATTGTAGAGGCCGGTCAGCTTGCTGGCGAAGGATTGCATGCCGGCGAGGCTGTCGCCCTTGTTGTGGTGTCCCAGCGCAAAATGGCCGAATTCATGCGCCATGAGGTACATCAGCTCCTGGTCGGATTCCAGCGTGGGTCCTTGGGCGCTCGAAGCAGCGCCGGCATTTTCGAGGACTGGCGCGAACGTGCCGAGCCCTAGGACGATCGTGCCGTCAGCATAGGTCACGCCTGAATACTCGCTGAGCATCGAGATCTTGGCCTTCGGCTGCTCCGGCAACGGATGAGGCCAATGGGATGCGATGTCGGCGAGCATCTTGTTCAGAGGCGCCTCGGTGTAGGGCATTTCGAGAACGAGCTGTGACAGCTCACCCTGGTTTTCGAGGTTGCCCGCCAGCTTGGCGCCGTCGGCATCAGAAGCGTAGACGGTGACCGGACTGTTGGCGAGCTTCGGGCCGTCCTTGCCGGACTCTGTCCAGCCATTCGGATTGAGGTTGCCGAGCGTGTCGGTCGCGGTCGCGCACGCGGCCAGCAGCAAGGTACCGGCGGCAGCGGCCATGATGTTTGTTGAACGTTTCATTGTGTCCCCCTTGTCGTGTCTGTGGTTGCGTCCCTGGAAATTCACTTGCTGGCTTGGGCGCAGCTGGATTCACCCGATCCCATCTGCGTTGCGCCGATTTGCTGGTTGGCCTGGGCGTATTTAACCTCCCCGGGCAAGCAGGTGCGCGGCGCGTCGTTCTTGATGTTGGTGTCCGACGCCTTGAGACGGTACTTCACCCCTTCATGGGTGAATTCGATAAAAATGCCGGTCGAGGTATAGGGGCCGGTGACGCTTTGGAGGTCGACCGCCGATATCCGGGCCATCGAACCGTCCTTCATTCCCATCACCGTGTCCTTCTTCAGGACCAGGAGCTGTGATTCCTCGGCGTGGGCGGCACCTGCAGATGCCAGCAAGAGGCATGAAATGGTCAGAGCGATAATCTTGCGAGTCATGTCTGTTCTCCTTCGGTTTCAGGCTGTGTGGGCGGCGGGGTGGAATCCGGCACCGGATGGCGCGGATAGAGAAGACCGACAATCCGCTCCTTTTCCGCCTGGGCGGTGAGCGGCGTCTCGGTGCTCTCGAAGCCGATAGTCTCCATGTCGAGATAGCGCGACATCCGGGCTGTGGAGTTGAGGAACGCGCTGCCCGGACCGCGGAGCACCGGAGTCCGGCGCAGAAGGCGAGCGATGTCATCGCCGATCTCATCGCGCATGAGGAAAATGAAGAAGGACCAGGACAGGACCACGAGCCCGATCCAGTTCAACGGCGCCATGCGCAGGAAGAAGACCTGAAAATAGAGCGCGCCGCCGACGATGAGAAGGATGGTGCCGAAGGTCATCAGGTAGAAAAGCCAGTGGCTCGGCCGGCGCCGGGCGCGCGTGTTGGTTTCCTGTGCGCGGGCCTTGTCGATCAGGCTGCGGTTCATGGTGAACTGGCCAAGTACCCCGGCAAGGACGACGAGGAAGGTCACCAGCGTTTCGTAGATATCGGCGAGGTCTATGCGACCGAGGCCGAGGCCGGCAAGCGTCCTGCCATTGGGGCCTTTCAGGTAACCTTGGTGATCAGTGATCAGATTGTCGAGCGCCATCGCATGCTGGTGCATGCCGGGTAGTAGTCCGTGCGCGGGCGAAGGCGTCCAGTCGGCCGAATTGCGGAATCGGGCGCCGACGATCATCACCCGCCCATCGAAGACAGCCCGGGCCATCGCGTCGGACACACTGCCTTCGCCGATGGTGAAGAAAGGCACTTCGAGATGGTAGGGGCAGGGCTGGATCAGCGATTGATAAGTCTGAAGCTCGGTGTTGGTAGAGCGGTTGAACATCAGGCGGAAGAGCAGGACAAACGGGTTGGGATCACGGTAGCAGGTCAGGTTCGAGTTGCCCTGGCTTTCGCTTGCGGTCTTTCCAGCAGGATCGACGGGGCCTAATTCGTCCAGTGAATTTCCAAGCAGTGGCAGGTCGGTCAATACCGGTGTCTTGCCGGTTACGAAGGTTTCGATATCGGCGAAATAGCGCGGCACGTTCGATCCCCACACGAGCGCCATGTCGACGCCGTCATTTTTGTCGTCGCGTCCGCGATTGAGGATGCTCTGCAGGCGCACGGCCATTTTGAAGGGGCGGTCTGTCTCGTCAGGGTCGCGGTCAAGTTCGCGGCACTGGCCCGGATTGTCGATGCACCAAGCCAGGTACATGACGACAGCCGGTGTCGGCCGGGGGGCGGCGCGCGAGGCGTGCTTTCTGAAATATTGCTGCCGCTCGGCACGGCTGAGGGCGGTCGTATAGGTTGGGTACATGCCCTGCTCGGCGAGGAAGCGGACCGGCGACAGGATTGCGACCTCGTCGAGGTCCAGCTGGGCCGGAGAAGGTTCCTCGCCATCGATCAGCGGTTCGATTTCGACCGACCGGGCGAAGATCAGCGGGATGCCCCCGGCTGCCTTGATGCAGGCGACTTTCAGGAGGGCGGTGCCGCAGCGCGTGGCAGGTTGCGATTTCCAGGCCTCGTATCGTGTCGCCTCGGAGATCTCCTTTATGAACTCGGAATAGTTGATCCGCTCCTGCGTAGTGCCGCCATTCTCAAGGAAGATGAAATCGAAGAAGATCGCGGGCGGCGGTCGGATCGGGCTGCCATCACGATTGGTACGCCCTTGATATAGGGTTACCAGTTCGTGGATCAGGAAGGCATGGTCGCGGTAGGTAGGACGCCAGGTCTGCCAAGCGCCGTTGAGCCCGGCGGGGTCGGTTTCCGGATCGACGAAATCCTCGAACACTCGGCCCATGGCATTGAGCACGACTTCGCTGAGATAGATGGTGACGATTTCGTCCTGGCTGACCTTCGCCGGGGGCGGCTCGCCCGGGCGCTGTTCGGGGGCTGGCGGCGGAAGGTGCCAGAGATCGAGTTCGCGCTCGGGATTGGTCTTGTCGGGCGCCTGGATTAAGAAATCCTCGTCTGCCGTACGCGCCGCACCGTATTGCGAGGCAAAGGCCCTGTAGAGAATGTTCCGGCTGTGCTGGTCCATCGCGGAATCGATGCCGAATGGCTCGATCGCCGATATCAACAGGGCAAAGGCAGAAAATACTATCGAAAATAGTATCCCGCGCGCCACCGGATGCCACATGTTCGTCCCCATAATGAAAGACTAATCAGATATTAATATAGAGCGTAACCCCCAGTTGGAGCCGGAACGAAAAAAAAATCGCTTTGCCGGGGATGTGGCGCTCGCTCTTCCCTGTAGGTTCTATAAGGTTTTCCGTGCCAACGGACGTTGTCCCGAACGGCGGCGAATGTCATTCTGGACCGGGCAGGATGGGACACGACATGAGGCGCAACCCACAGGGACGAGCGGCACTTCGGCACCGCATGGCAATGGAGGCGGACATTCCGGCGATCGTGGCGCTGATGCATGCGTCGATCGCGGAGAATATGAAGGCGTTCCTGTCGCCTGAGGAAATCGTCGCGGCACAGGAGACGATGGGGCTGGACCAGTCGCTGATCCGCGACCGGACCTATTTCGTGATCGAAACCGGGCAGGGCGGCGAAGTGGTGATGGTGGCGTGCGGCGGCTGGGGCAAGCGGCGCACGCTGTATGGCGGCGACCAGACAGCGGGGCGCGATGACAGCCTGGCCGACCCGGCCATTCATGCCGCGCGCATTCGGGCAATGTACACGCACCCGGACTGGACGCGGCGGGGCATCGGCTCGCTCCTGCTGGACCTCGGCGAGCGTGCTGCGCGGGAGGCAGGCTTTCGGACTATCGAACTTGGCTCAACGATTGCGGGCGAGGCACTGTACCTGGCGCGGGGCTATGCGCCGTTTCACCGCGAGGAGCAGGTGGCGGCCAATGGCAAGGTGAAAACCGTCATCCACATGCGCAAGGCGCTCTAGTTACGCCTCATGGTTCCAGAGAGCCGGTGATCGAAGCGCGCTGGGAGAGTTCCATCCAGTTGCCACAGCCATCGCGCACGAAGGAAATCCGGGCGGTCTTGCCCAGTGTTTTCGGCGGCTGGCCTTCGGTGCCGCCGGCAGCGAGGACCTGCGCATGGACACGGTCGACCTTGTCGACTTGCAGCGTCGTGTAGCGATAGCCGATCCGGGCCATCTCCGTGCTCTCTGTGCGGTCGGCCAGGGCGGGGTCCGTGTGTCCGAGGATGAGGCTGCGTCCGCAGGCGACGGCGCAGGGGTGAGCGTCGGATACAGGCAGGCCGAGCGCGTCATGGTAGAACGCGAGGAAGGCCTCGCGGCTGGGTGTGGCGACTTCGATGGCCCATTGCGTGATGCCGTCATGCCCGGGCGGCACGAACCCGACGCGGTTGCCATCCGGATCGGTCCTCTCGGTGGGTGAAGTGATACCGTCGCGGGCGATGAGGAGGCGGAGGTAGCCACCCTCGGTCCGGGACGGCAGCGGGTCGCGGGCATGGTTCAGCTTGAAGACGCTGCCCTGATGGTCGTGGCGATGCTGGCGCAGGCCGCCGCCCAGCGGCAGCATATGGTCGAAGGGCAGGCCGATATCCTGCTGCCAGAAAGCGAGCATCTCATCGAGCCGGTTGGTGAACACGCCGACATCGAGGCAATCCTTGGCGAGCCAGGCGGGGGGGGATTCAGTCATCGCGTTGTCTCTCCTTGAAAGGGCCGTTTCAAAACACGCCGAGCGCGAGGCCGGCAGCAAGGGCCTGGCCGAGATCGGCACATTTTGCGAGGTCGTCCGGCGCGATCGTCTTTTCTGCGAGGATGGCGTCGGGCGTTTGCGCATGGGTGCAGACGATCAGCGGGGGCTGGACCGCTTTCAGGCGCCAGCCGGTGGCGATGCGGGCCGCCTGGCGGGCGGCGTTCTCGCCATCCGATCCGGCGCACACCATCTGGGCATAGGGGCGGCCCTCGATACGGCCGAGCACGGGATAGTAGCAGCGGTCGAAGAATTCCTTCATCTCGCCGGACAGGGCGGCGAGATTTTCCGGCGCGGCGAACAGGTAACCGTTGGCGGCAAGCATGTGCTGGGGCCCGGCGTCCCCGGCGCGCATCAGGATGGTATCGCATTCCGCGCGGGCGGCCCGTTCGGCGGCCTCGGCCATCTGGCGGGTGCCGCCGGTGCGGGAATGATAGATGATCAGGAGCTGTGGCATGGCCTTCCGTCTTAGGGACAAATACGCAGCGCGGCCAGCACAAGCAGGCGCCTAGCCGCACGGGCACGGGCGGGCTAGGGTTGCCCGGACAGTCATAAAAACACTTTTGGAGGATACGGTTTTGGACATGCACCTGAAGGGCAAGAATGCCATCATCCTGGGCGGTACGCGCGGGATTGGCCGGGCGATTGCGGACACGCTGGCCGACGAAGGCGCGAATGTCGCCGTGTGTGCACGCAATGCGGACCAGGTGGCCGAGGCGGTGAAGGACCTGGAAGCGAAGGGCGTGAAAGCCACGGGCGCGGCGGTGGACATTACCGATGGCGCCGCGCTGAAGCGCTTCATTGTGGACGCGGGCAAGACGCTGGGTGGACTGGACATCCTGATCTCCAATGCCGGTGCCATGGCGCAGGGCAATGACGAAGCCGCGTGGACCCAGAATTTCGAGCTGGATGTCTTGGGCGCGGTCAACGCGTTCGAGGCGGCCCAGCCCCTGCTGGCCAAGGCGGCGGAAGCCAATGGCGACGCGGCCTTCGTGATCATCTCTTCGATCTCTGCGGCCCAGTCCGATCGCGGCGAATCCTATGGCCCGATCAAGGCGGCGCTGATCCACATGGCCAAGGGCCTCGCCCGGCAGCATGCCGCCGCAGGTATCCGCGTGAACACGGTGTCGCCGGGCATGGTCTATTTCGAGGGCGGCATCTGGCACACGGTGAAGACAAACATGCCGGAATTCTTCAAGCAAGCGAATGCGCGCAACCCGATGGGCCGGTGCGCCACGCCGCAGGAAATTGCCCATGCGGCCGTGTTCCTGGCGAGCCCGCTATCGTCCTATACAACAGGCGCCAACCTGATCGTGGACGGCGCCGTCTCCAATCGCGTGAACTTCTAGGCTCGCGCGCCAGCACGTGCGGCCGGCATGGCAGGGCCATCCGGTTGCATGGGGCTGGATTCGGCATAGCGCGGCGGGTTCAGGACGTGTCGAGCCAGTCTGGCGCGACCAGGGGCGCGCGGTTCAGACCAAGGGTGTGGCAAGGGGGCGCTGCGGGCAAGGCCGCCTGCGCGACGTCCTCCGGCATGTCGGACGCAAGGCCGGGCGCGGCCCATGCGGGCACCGGCGGCGCGTCGTAGTGATAGCGTCGCGGGTCGCGCGGGCCGTCGCCGATGGCATTTATGTATAGATTTCCGAACCGGTCGACCCTGAACAGGACGTCTCGTTTCGCCGTGCGCTGCCACGCCTCCAGCCGCCAGAGCTGGAACCACAACCAGGGCCAGAACAGCGGATGCACGAAGGCAAAGAGATGTGCGCGGCGTGTCAGCATGATGCCGCGATTATACGCCGGGAACGGAGGGTGTGGGACAAGTTTTCGGCGCGGGCAGTAGCGGCTGCAGGATGCGGCGGATGGTGTGGGGGAGAGGGTGCGGCATGCAGGCGGACGTTTTGCTGAATGGGGAAGCTGTGGCACCGTCTGTTGTGAACGCGGGAATCAGGGGGAAGAGATGAACAAGATTTGGCCGGTTGTGCTCATTCTGGGGGGCGTCGCGATTGCGGCGATCGTCTGGTTCGGGATGAAAAGCGTGAATACGAAGTCGGATGTGGAATTGCTGCACGAGGCGATCCTGGAGATGCAGGAGACTGAAGCGCGGCAGCGCGAAGAGGCCGTAGCGCTGATGGCGACCGTCCTGCCTGCGCCGGACTCATGTGCAGGTGTTACGACCGGGATCGTGTTCGCCATCTGCGAGGGGGAGACCGAGTATGGCGGCCCGCTGCCTGACTGGACAATGATGGCGAGCCCCGCCGAACAGGCTTGCATCCTGGATACGTTCCATCAGACCAACGAACATGCCTTCACGATCAGGCGCGAGGCTTATGACGGCGCGGCGCCGAACGATGCGCGGTTGATGGCATTTGTCTCAGACCTGTGCGGCGCCGTCTTGTGGAGCGACGGTATCGGCTGGGGCGACACGGACAGCCCGCTGCCCGCGCTGATCGATGCCTTTTACGTCGACCGCGCGGATTCAGTCGTGGCGCCGACACAATCATATTGAAGAGGCTGCCGGTCAGGCCGGTTGAAGCGGTCTCGACATGACGATCATGCGACCGGGCCCATCCCAGAGTTCGGCTTCGGTATCGCTGGTGACGGCAAAGCCAAGGCCGAGATAGAGTTGCATCGACGCGTCGAGGCCGTCCGTCGTCTCGAGGAAGACTTCCGACCAGCCCTGGGCGGCAGCATGGGCCATGGCGGCATCGATCATGGCCTTGCCGAGGCCAAGGCCGCGCGCCGCAGGCAGGAGCACGACCCAGCGCAGCTGACCGCGCCCGTTCCGGTCGATCATTGCGGTGCAGCCCAGCGGCTTGCCGTCCCGTTCCGCAAACCAGACACGACTGGCATGGCCCGGCGCGTCGAGTCCGGCTTCCTCAACCGTCTTGCGGACATAGGCCGGAAAGCCAGTGTCGAAGCGGTCGCCTTCGCTGGCATAGCCCTGACGGTGAAGATCGACGATGAGGCCGGCATCGCCCGGGCGCCATGCGCCGCGAAGGCTGACGCCCGCCGGCAGGGCTGTCTTCGATAGGGGATTGTTAAGTGACATTTTTACCGCAATTTCCCGGATTCTTAATTTTGGCGCGACAGGACTGCAAGGTCCGCTTGGAGAGCCTGACGCGAGGGAAGTAGTCTCTCCGCAAATTGAGACGCCCCGTCAATCAAGAAGGGCGCATTGCTTAGGAGGAAACCATGAAGACCAAGTTCAATCTCAGTGCGTCTGCGCTTGTGTTAGCCATGCTCGCGCTCGCGCCGGTGGCGACAGCCCAGACGAGCGGCGAAGACGCCGAAGCGCGCCAGAAGACCGTGATCGTCACCGCGACCAAACGGGCCGCGACCATCCAGGACGTGCCGTTTTCCATCAACGCCCAGACCGCTGACGATATCGCACGTACAGGTGCCGGCAATCTGGAGGATGTCGCCCGCAGCGTGGCCGGCCTGTCGATCCAGAACCTTGGACCGGGCCAGAGCCAGGTCGCCGTACGCGGTGTTTCGGCCGGGCAGATCGTTCGTGACCAGCCGGGCGTGAAGGAACAGGTTGGCATCTATCTCGACGAATTGGTGATCTCGCTGTCGCTGTTCACGCCGGACATCGACCTGTACGACCTGAACCGTATCGAAACGCTGCGTGGCCCCCAGGGCACGCTGTTCGGATCCGGTTCGGTTGGCGGCACGGTCCGCTACATCACCAACCAGCCGGAGCTGGGCAAGCAGGAAGGCAGCCTTGAGGCCAACCTCAACACGATCAGTGACGGTGGTGTGGGCGGCCATGTCAAAGGCATGATCAATGCGCCGCTGGGCGAAAACGCGGCTGTGCGCGCGGTGGGATACCACACCGAGTATGGCGGCTGGATCGATTCGGTTGGCCCGGCAGGCGGGGACGACGTCAATAGCGGGCACCGCAGCGGCGGACGCGTTGCCGTGACGTTCGAACCCACGGACACGCTGTCGATCACGCCACGGATCATCTACCAGGAAATCGGCACGGACGGCTTCAACCGGTCCGAGTCGTTCAACTGGCTGTCTGGCGCCACGACACTGCCGGACAATTCGCAGTTCCTGCTGCTGGATGAAGAGTTCTCCGATGAGACACTGATTGCCGACCTGACGGCGAACCTCGATCTCGGTGGCATGACGCTGACATCGGTCACGAGCTATATCGACCGGGATATCCTGGTCAGCCGGGACGCCAGCGCGCTGACGTCAAGCGTCTCGTCGGACCTGGCCTATCCGACCGCTTCGTTCCTGTTGCCATCGAACCTGCGCGATACCACCGGTTACCAGAGCCTTACTCAGGAAGTGCGGCTGAGTTCGGACAATGACGGCCCGTTCCAGTGGCTGGCCGGTGTCTTCTATTCGGAGAACGAGCGCGATTATAACCAGCGCCTGCCCACACCCGGCTATGATGCCTTTACCGACGCGACGCTCGGTGCTGGCACATCGGCAGCCGTGGCCAATGGCTTCCCGGCAGACTCGCCGTTCAACTCCGACCTGTTCTACAAGCTGACGCAATATGCCGTGTTCGGCGAGATGAGCTATGACCTGACCGAGGCGCTGACCGTGACGGCCGGCGGCCGGTTCTATGACTTCGAGGAAGATCGCACGATTTCTTCGGGCGGCCTGTTCGCCAATGGCGATTCGAACGTCAAGGATACAACGTCGTCTGACGGCTTCACGCCACGTGTGCTGGTCAGCTTTGATGCGACCGACACGATCACGCTGAACGCGCAGGCCAGCCAGGGCTTCCGCCTCGGCGGGGTGAACGACCCGCTCAACGTGCCGCTCTGCTCGCCGCAGGACCAGGCAATCTTCGGGGGCTTCCAGTCCTATGGCGACGAGAAGCTGTGGAACTATGAAGTCGGCATGAAGGCCAAGACCGGTACGGTGACCTTCAACACGGCCGCGTTCTACACGGACATCCAGGACCTGCAGGTGACGCTGGATGCGGGTTCGTGCTCGTCGCGGATCGTGTTCAACGTTGAAGAGGCTCATACGGCAGGCCTCGAAGCCGAACTCGGCTGGAGCCCGGCAGACGGACTGGACTTGTCCCTGGCCGCCAGCGTGCTGGAAGCGAAGTTCGACTCCACCGTGCGTGATGGCGGCGGCAACGTGATCGGCGGCATCGAGGACGGCAACCGCCTGCCTTCCGTGCCGGAACTGCAGCTGTCGGCTGCGGGCACCTATCGCTGGTCGCCAACCTGGGTGGGTGCTGATGCGTTCGTCTCCGGTTCGGTGCAGCATATCGGTGACCGGTTCACCCAGCCGAGCGACCAGCTCGCGACGCAGGGCCTGCCGGGTTCCACCGGACTGGCGCTGGGCGCCCTGACAGGACTTGAGAACCCGCAGGACCTGGTCGACCTGAACCTTGGCGCCTACACGACGCTGAACCTCAGCACGGGCCTCGAGTTCGAAACGTGGACGGTGACGGCCTATGTCAACAACGTGACTGACGAAGAGGCGGACCTGTCATTCGACCGTGAACGCGGCGGACGGGCCCGGCTCGGCTTCAACGTGAACCAGCCGCGCACATTCGGCATCACGATGCGGATGAAGTTCTAGGCCATTCGGCCAAGACATGAGAAAGGCCCCGCAGCGCGCTGCGGGGCCTTTTTTGTTTGGTGGGGAGTAAGGCCAGGCATGGGATCAGCCCAGCTTCTCCGCCGCCTCTTCCGCGAAATAGGTGATGATGCCGCTTGCACCGGCGCGTTTGAAGCACATCAGGCTCTCCATCATCACGCGGTCGCCGTCGATCCAGCCGTTGCGGGCGGCGGCGGTGATCTGGGCGTATTCGCCGGAGACCTGGTAGGCGAGGGTGGGCACGCCGAACGTGGTGGATACGCGGTGGACAATGTCCAGATACGGAAGACCTGGCTTGACCATGACCATGTCGGCGCCCTCGGCGAGGTCGAGCGCGACTTCGCGCAGAGCTTCCTCTGAATTGGCCGGGTCCTGCTGGTAGGTTTTCTTGTCGCCCTTGAGGGACTTGGCCGAGCCAATGGCGTCGCGATAGGGGCCATAGAAGCCGCTGGCATATTTGGCGGCATAGGCGAGAATCATCATGTTGGTGAAGCCCTCCTCGTCGAAGGCCGCGCGGATGGCACCGATGCGGCCGTCCATCATGTCGGATGGGGCGACAATGTCGGCGCCGGCAGCGGCATGGACGAGGGCCTGTTCGACCAGTTTCTCGACCGTGGCGTCATTCGGGATGGTGCCGTCTTCGTCCAGCAAGCCGTCATGACCGTGGGACGTGTAGGCGTCGAGGGCGACATCGGTGATCAGGCCAACCTCTGGCGCGGCGTCCTTCATGGCCTTCAGGGTGCGGGGCACGAGGCCGTCCGGGCTGAGCGCGCCGGAGCCTGCCGCGTCTTTCCCCTCAGGGCCGATATAGGGGAAGAGGGCGATGGCAGGGATGCCAAGCTCGCTGGCGCGGCGGGCGGCGGCGGCGCAGTCTTGAACGCTGAGCCGGTCGATTCCGGGCAGGCTGCCGACCGGTACGCGGCCCTCGCCGTCATGCACGAATATGGCCCAGATGAGGTCAGCGGGCGTGAGCGTGTTTTCCGCCACGAGGCTGCGAATCCAGGGGGCCTGGCGCAGGCGGCGCATACGGGTGGCGGGGAAGGATTGGGGAAACTGGGTCATGCTGGCCTCAATGCGGCAAATCCGGCGCCGCTACAACCACCCCACCTTGCGCTTCATGAAACAGCGCTGGGAGACATCGAGGCTGGCAGCCTGGACCTTTTCGAGATCGAGCATCCAGTCGGCCAGTTTCGAGCGGGCGATTTCGCGGAAACCGAGGCGGCGATAGAAGGGGCCGTTCCAGGCGAGGTCGCGGAAAGTGGACAGCGTCACGCAGCGCAATTTTCGGACCCTGGCCTCGGCCACGACCCGCGCGACCAGCGCCGCGCCGAGGCCCTGGCGGCCATGGCCGGGATGCACGCTGATCTGGTCGAGATAAAGCGTGCCGCCGCGCCGGGATGTCAGGGCGAAGCCGACCGGCTGGTGAGCGGGCCCACGCATGACGATAAGATCGCTCGCCGCGATGGCCTGCTCGAAAACCTCCGGGGGAACATGGTCTGCGAGCGCGTCGGCCGACAGGAGGCCGGTGTCGGCAAACAGTTCGCCAGCGGCCAGATCGATGGCGATCAGCGCGGGGATTTCATCCTGTGTCGACCGTGAGATCGCATAGTCTTCGGGCAGACGTCGCATTGACTCTCGCTGCAGCTATTTGTCATTGCTGGTACTTCTAGGGATTAAGGACTGAAAAGCCAATGAGCGCATTATTTTCCGATGAACAGGTCATGATCCGCGACATGGCGCAGAAATTTGCCAAGGACCAGTTGCTGCCGCATTCGGAAGCCTGGGACCGCGACAGCCACTTCCCGGTCGATGTGATCAAGCGCACGGCGGAGCTCGGCTTTGCCGGCATTTACGTGAAAGACGATGTCGGCGGATCGGGCCTGACGCGCACCGACGCGGCGCTGATCTTCGAACAACTGGCCTATGGCGACGTGTCGACAGCGGCATTCATCTCGATCCACAACATGGCGAGCTGGATGATTGACACGTTCGGCCGCGAGGACCAGCGCCAGCAATGGTTGCCGAAGCTGACTGCGATGGAGCTGATCGCGAGCTATTGCCTGACCGAGCCGGGCGCGGGATCGGACGCGGCCAGCCTGAAGACACGCGCGGTGAAGGATGGCGACGACTATGTCATCACCGGCACCAAGCAGTTCATCTCCGGCGCAGGCACGTCGGACGTCTACGTGCTGATGGCGCGCACTTCGGATGATGGCGCCAAGGGTGTCTCGGCCTTCATCATCGAGAAGGGCACGCCGGGGCTCAGCTTTGGCGCCAATGAGCGCAAGATGGGCTGGAAGAGCCAGCCAACGGCGCAGGTGATCCTCGACGGCGTGCGGGTGCCGGCGGCCAACCGGATCGGCGAGGAAGGCCACGGCTTCAAGTTCGCCATGGCGGGTCTCGATGGCGGGCGGCTCAACATTGCGGCCTGTGCGCTGGGCGGCGCGCAGCTCGCGCTCGACAAGGCGGTGGCCTATGCCAAGGAGCGGATGCAGTTCGGCAAGGCGCTGGCCGAGTTCCAGTCGATGCAGTTCAAGCTGGCCGACATGGAGACTGAGCTGCAGGCCGCGCGGGTGATGCTGTACGAGGCCGCCGGGCGGCTCGACGGCAAGACGCCGGACGCAACGCGCTGGTGCGCGATGGCGAAACGGTTCGTGACGGACACGGCGTTCAAGGTGGCCAATGACGCGCTGCAGGTGCATGGCGGCTATGGCTATCTCGCCGACTATGGCGTCGAGCGGATCGTGCGCGACCTGCGCGTGCACCAGATCCTCGAAGGCACCAACGAGATCATGCGCGTCATCATCTCACGGGACATGTTGAAGGGCTAAGACCCGAGAAAGGGTTTGAATCCCTCTCTGTGATGCGGCAGCGTGGACGCAGCCAGCCATTCCCGGAGAGAATTCATGCGCCTTGTTGCCGTCCTGTTGCTTGCTGTGTTTACCGTGTTCCCGCCGACCGGTGCGGCGTTTGCGAAAGCGCCTGACACAAAAGGCCAACCGGCGGCAGAAGACTGGGTCGCGGCCACCAAGGGCCTAACGCTCAGCGAAGGCTTCCTGCCATTCTATTCGGATACCAAGGGCGGACGCGTCCTTGCAGCTTTTCCGGCGCCGGATGCAGACGGCGTGTCGCTGCGGGCGATCCATTCGGCGGGGCTGACGGCGGGGCTGGGCTCGAATCCGATCGGGCTGGACCGGGGCTATTTCGATGAGGGCAGCATTCTTGCCTTCCGGCGCGTCGGCAAGAAAGTGATCGCGGAGAAGGAGAACTGGACCTACCGGGCGAGCGCGGACAATCCGCTGGAGCGCAAGGCGGTGCGGGAATCCTTTGCGCGCTCGTTCATCTGGGCGGGAGATGTGATCGCCGAGGGGCCGGACGGGGCGCTGCTGGTCGACCTGTCGGGCTTCCTGACGCGCGACGCGTTGAATGTGCGCGGCATCCTGAAGGCCCATCCGGACGGCGGCGACTTTGCGATCGCCGAGGACCGGTCGATGCCCGACGCCTCACAGGCGCTGGCCTTTCCTGACAATGTGGAATTCGATGCCTTCCTGACGCTGACCAGCGACGACCCGCAATCACAGGTCAGCGCCACGGCCGCCGATGGCCGGGCCTTCACGCTGGTGCAGCACCAGTCGCTGGTGCGCCTGCCGGACGATGGCTACAGCCCGCGCCTGTTCGATCCGCGCAGCGGGGCGATTGATGTGCCCTTTTACGACTTCTCGGCGCCGCTGTCAGGGCAGGTGCGCCAGTCTTTTGCCCGGCGCTTCCGGTTGGAGAAAAAGGACCCGGCAGCAGCGAGCAGCCCGGCCATCAAGCCGATTGTCTTTTATGTCGATTCCGGCGCGCCGGAGGACATCCGCCAGGCGCTGATCGAGGGCGCGTCCTGGTGGATGGATGCGTTTGCGGCGGCAGGCTTCCCGGATTCCTATCGTGTGGACGTGTTGCCCGAAGGCGTCCATCCGCTCGACGTGCGCTATAATGTGATCCAGTGGACTCACCGCCAGACGCGGGGCTGGTCCTATGGCGGCGGGGTGTACGATCCGCGTACGGGTGAGATGCTGAAGGCGAATGTCATTCTCGGCAGCCAGCGCGTGCGTCAGGACCGGATGATCTTCGAGGGGCTGGCCGGAGCCGACAAGACCGGCACGGGCGATGCGGACGACCCGGTGGAACTGGCGCTGTCGCGCATCCGCCAGCTGGCCGCCCATGAAGTGGGCCATACGCTGGGATTCGCGCACAATTTCGCGGCCTCGGCCAATGACCGCGCTTCGGTGATGGATTATCCGGCGCCGCTGGTGACGGTCGGTGACGATGACGCTCTGGACTTTTCGGAAGCCTATTCTGTCGGCATCGGCGCGTGGGACAAGGTGGCGGCGGCCTGGCTGTATGCGCAGTATCCGGAGGGTTCGGACGCAAGGGCGGAAGGCGACAAGGTATTGCGCGCCGCCTATGCCGGTGGTCTGCGTTTCGTTGACGATGCCCAAGGCCGCGATGCGGGCACGAGCCATCCTTATGCGAGCGTCTGGGACAATGGCAACGATCCGGTTGCGGCGCTGAACGAGACGATGCGAGTGCGGAAAGTGGCACTTGACCGGTTCGGGCTGGAGGTCATCCGTGCGGGCGAGCCGACCTATGACCTTCGTGCGGTGCTGGTGCCTGTCTACCTGTATCATCGCTATGAAGTGGCGGCGGCAGCCAAATCGATTGGCGGGTACGATTTCCGCTATTCACTGCGCGGTGATAGCGGGCAGGCTGGTGCGCCGGTGCCGGCCGCGCGCCAGCGGGCGGCGCTTGACGCACTGGTCGCGACACTCGATCCGGCGGCGCTGGACCTGCCGGACGCGACTCTGAACGTGCTCAACACGCCGCTCGATTCGTTCGGAGCCGGCGCGGCGGGCGCTGAATATTTCCCGGGAACGACGGGGGCAATGTTTGACCTGATGGCGGCGGCGGATGCGGCGGCATCGCAGACGCTGGGCGCATTGCTGCATCCGGCGCGGGTGGCGCGCCTGATCGAGACCGAACGGCGAGACACCGAGGCGCTGACGTTGGAGGATGTTCTGGGCGGAGTCGAAGGCGTGGTGTTCGCCAAGCCCGCCACGCCGCGTCAGGCGGGCATCCTGCGCCGGGAGCAGGCGCGATATGCGTCAATGCTGATCGATCTCGCGTCGGACGCCAGTGCGACGCCGGAAACCGTTGCGCGGACCGATGCCTATCTTGGCGCCCTGGGCCAGCGGATTGCCGCGAAGGGACGGCGCACCAATGCCGCCGACATGGCGACCCGCGCAGACATCACGCGAAAGATTGCGGCGCACCTATCCCGCGCCGCCATGCCAGTCGCCCCGGTGGCACCGGGCGTCGAGGTGCCGCCGGGCAGCCCGATCGGGTCGGACCTGGGTGAGGATTGCTGGCATTGCGACACGGGACTTCTGCGCTAGAGTAAGGGCATGAGACCGGCTGAAGCTGGCGCGAACGGGAGAATCGCAATGCACATTGAAGGGCTGCCCGGCGTGGGCGCAGAGATAACCGATGTCGACCTGCGGCAGGTCACGCGCGACGAGATGGACGCGATCAGGCAGGCCTATGCCGAACATGGCGTGCTGTTCTTCCGAGACCAGGACCTCAGCGAGGCCGAGCATATCGCCTTTGGCGAACGGTTCGCGCCGATCAATATCAACCGCTTCTTCGCTGCGCATCCCGACCATCCGGAAATTGCCATGGTGGCCAAGGAGGCCGACCAGAAAGACAATATCGGCGGCGGCTGGCACACGGATCATTCCTATGACGTGGAACCGGCCATGGGGTCGGTGCTGGTCGCGCGTGTGCTGCCCGAGACGGGTGGGGACACGTTTTTCGCCAGCATGTATCGCGCCTATGACACATTGGACGATGCGACCAAGGCAGAGATCGACGGGCTGAGCGCGGTCCATTCCGCGAAGCACATTTTCGGGTCGCAGGAAAAGAACTATTACAATACGACGGATGCGGGCGGGAACCGCATCGGCAATGCGGCCGCGGCTGACGAGCTTGACGATGTTGTCCATCCGGTCGTTATCACGCATCCGCTGAGCGGCAAGAAGGCGCTTTATGTGAATCCCGGTTTCACGGTCGGGATCGCCGGCAAGTCAAGGGAAGAAGGGCAGGTCTTGCTGGCCCGGCTGTTCAGCCATGCGATGAAACAGGAACACACGTATCGGTTCTGCTGGAGGCCGGGATCGGTGGCCTTCTGGGACAACCGGTCGACATGGCACTGGGCGCTGAACGATTACCAGGGCCAACGGCGCATCATGCACCGCATCACGCTGGAAGGGTGCCCGCTACACTGAGCGTGGGGCACTTAGTCGTGCTTGAACTCGACGCCTGTTTCGGATCCACTCTGCCAGCGGCGGACGCAGGTGCGCGGCTTTTTGAACTGCGGAATGTGCATCACGAACTGTTCGGGCAGGTCGACCCCATCGGGCGTCACGATGCGCGCGCCACCCGGCGACACGTCGCGGATCTCGCAGTGCAGGCGCTTGAAAAAGCCCAGCTTGATCAGGCCGGTTTGTGCGATATTTGTGCGGCGGCCCCTGCGATTCATCGTCGTATTCATTCTAATACCTCTCGGACGCAACGGCATGAATTGGCGCATCCAGCTATATATGTGACAGAAACTGGTAAACAGACCGCCCTATGTTAAGGCGAGTTTTGAAGCATTCAGACAATGACTGACAAAGGAAACGCCGATGGCTGAAGAGGTTCGGATAAACGTTCACAAGGGGCTCGGCCGAATTACCCTGACGCGGCCGTCGGCCCTGCACGCCCTGAATGCGCCCATGTGCGAGACGATCCTGTCGGCGCTGGGGCGCTGGGCGGACGACCCGACCGTTTACCTGGTCATGGTCGAACATGAGGAGGGCACGCGTGGTTTCTGTGCCGGCGGCGATATTCGCATGCTGGCGGAAAGTGGTGCCGGCGATGCCAGCGAGGCGCGGGCCTTCTTCAATGTCGAATACCGGATGAACGCCGCGTTGAATGGCTTCCCCAAGCCTGTCCTGGCCGTGATGGATGGCGTGACGATGGGCGGCGGCGTGGGCCTGTCCGTTCATGGGTCGCACCGGGTGGCGACGGAGCGGACGGTGTTCGCGATGCCCGAGACCGGGATCGGGCTGTTCCCGGATGTCGGCGGGGGCTGGTTCCTGCCGCGCCTTTCCGGGGCGCTGGGCACCTGGCTCGCGCTGACCGGTGCGCGGCTGAAAGGAGCGGACGTTGCAGCGGCGCGGGTGGCGACCCATTTCCTGCCGTCCGAACTGGTCGCGAACCTGAAGAAGCAGGTCGAGGGCGCCGATTTCTCGGTCGATGCGGCCGGCCTGCTGAACGAGATTCTGAGCCGCCTGACCCATGCCGTTCCGGCGGGGAGCTTCGAGCCGCACCGCGACGTGATCGACAAGTGCTTCGCGGTCGACAGTGCAGAAGGGATCATCGCAGCACTTGAGGCCGATGGCAGCGCATGGGCAAACGAGCAGGTTGCCGTGCTGCGTACGAAATCTCCCGAGACAGTGAAGGTGGCCCTGCGCCAATTGCGCGAGGGTGCGCGAATGGACAGTTTTGAAGATAATATGCGGATGGAGTACCGCATCGGATGGCGAAAGGTGCAGAGCCCCGACTTCCTGGAAGGCGTGCGCGCCGTGATCGTGGACAAGGACAATGCGCCGGTCTGGTCGCCTGCGCGCCTTGAAGATGTCAGCGAGGCGGACGTCGCCCGGTACTTCGAGCCGCTCGGGCCTGATGAGCTCGATTTCGACTGATCGTCGGTTTCGGGGTAGACAACCTGTTTGCTTGTCGGCGAGAAACCATTGGGCGGCTGAGGGAGACAAGCGATGCGCGGTGAAGTTCTGAAACCTGACAATATCGAGGGCGTGGGCCTGATCCTGGGAGAGGATGGCCAGCGCTACCAGTTCACGCAGTTGCAGGTTCGCAATGGCGCGGTGCTTCACCCCGGCCAGACCGTGGATTTCATCAGCATGGGAGACGAAGCGCGCGACATCTACGCGCTCGGTGCGGCGTCCGCGCAGCAGCCCGCCGCTTCCCAAGCGGCTCCTGCGGGGGCGGCGCCAAACATGCCGGCATCGGCCCAGCCAACTTACGCGGCAGCCATGCCCTTGAAGAGTGATGGCCTGTGGACCTATTTCGTGCGCGCCTTGACGAAGAATTTCGCCCAGTTCAACGGCCGCGCGCGCCGCGCCGAATACTGGGGCTACACCCTGTTCGCGATCCTTGCCTATTTCGTGCTCTTAGTGGTCGACGTCGTGCTCAGTGTCGCCTTTTACGGAACTGACCAGTATGGCGAGCCAAACGTTGTTCCGGTCCTCTTCATCCTGTTCGCGATCTACAACATCCTCCCGTCGATCGCGATCACGGTTCGGCGCCTGCATGATCAGGATATCAGCGGCTGGCTCTACCTGATTAATTTGGTGCCTTATGTCGGCGGGCTCGTCCTGCTGGTCTTCATGTTGCTGGACAGCAAACCGGCGACGAACAAGCATGGACCAAGTCCCAAGTATATGGGGCAGGCAACAGCCGATACTTTCATCTAACGGGCCGAACCGCGCGGTTTACCAAGTATTCACCATGCATTGTGCGCTGCCCACACCTGTGAGGCGGCTGAAATTCCCGCATGAGGCGTAAAATTGGCACCAAAAGACCCAAAAACCCGTTTCGAGCCAGTAACGGTTAATGAAATCGGCCATTTGTTAACAATCAACACTTGAGAACGTGGCATGATTATCAAATAATTAGGATTGATCGCGTAAATCTACTCAAACTACAACAAAAGTTGAGTGATGGTGGAAGTAATGATGATCTCCGATATGCAGGAAACTGCACCCCTTTCCGTTGGCGAGTCTTTTCTCAAGTCTTTGTCGCTTCTTGAACAGGCGCACCGTCGTCTGCACGATGTCGTCAAGGACGACCTCGAGCGCGGTGGCGAGCGGTCGCTGACCGGCGTCCAGGCCCTGCTGATCTACGAGATCGGCGACGATGAGGCCCCGGCCTCTGTTCTGCGGGCCCGTGGCGCCTTTGCCGGCACCAGCCTGTCGTACAACGTCAAGAAACTGCAGGAAGGCGGCTACCTGATCCAGACGCGTTCCGAAGACGACAAGCGTACGGTGACGCTTCGCCTGACCGAGCGCGGCCTCAAGGTGCGCGACCGCGTTGCCAACCTGTTCGACAAGCAGGCCTCGGCACTGGAACCAACCGCCAGCGTGCGGCACGACGACCTGTCGCAACTGAACAAGACCATTTCGCGCCTCGAGCGCTTCTGGTCCGACCAGATCCGCTTCCGCCTCTAAGCGGATACCGCACTGCCGTGCGGATCACGATTGCCCCCGTCTTCGTGACGGGGGCTTTTTTACATTTCAACTTCCGTTATATATTGCCCGCATGAAGCGGATGTGGCTGGTGGCTTTGGGGGCGGCGTACGCCTGCGGCCCTGCTGGGGCAGGACCATGGACGCGTGCGGATGGCAGTTTTTACTTGCGCGGGCTGGTATCGGCCGAAACCCTCGACGGTCTCGATGGCACGCGGGCCGATGCTTATGGCGAGTATGGCCTGACGGATCGCTGGACGCTGACGGCGAAGACCGAGGCGGTCGCCTATGAAGACAGTATCGGCGACATTGACCGGCAATCCTACCGGCTGACGCTGCGCCGCCAGCTCTGGTCGCACAAGGGCTTCGTGATCGGCGCCGAGGCCGGGCCGGTTTATGGCAGCGCGATCGCGGGCGTCTACGGCTGTGACGAATGGGGCGGCGAGGCCCGCCTCAGCGGCGGCTATTCCGGCGTCCGCAAGGGGTTTGGCTACTACCTGTTCAGCGATTTCGCGATGATCAGCCATCAGGACGGCTGCGTGCGCAACCGGGCCGAGTTCGGCTATGGCGCCGATATTGCAGAGCGCATTTTCGTCACCCAGCAGGTCTGGCTGGAGCGCAGCAATGACAGCGCGGACTCCAACAAGTTCGAGAGCCAGATCGGCTATCATTTCGGCCATATCGACCTGTCGGTCGGCTATCGCGAGGAATTCGGCGGTGCCTATGAGGAGAGCGCTTACCTCATCGCCCTGACGACGAGGCGTTGACCGCCGCCTATTCCTCAGGCGGCGCCGTGTAACCGGTTTCCACCATCAGGTAGGCGATCAGGCCCAGCCGGTCTTCAGGCTTGCGTACACCGGCAAAGCTCATGCGGTTGCCCGGCAGGAACGCGCGGGGATTGGCCAGCCATTCGTCAAGATGGGTGGGCTCCCAGATGAAATCGGCCTCCTCAAGCGCATCGGAATAGGCAAAGCCTTCCACGGCGCCAGCCTTGCGGCCGAACAGGCCGTGCAGGTTAGGCCCGACCAGGTTGCCGGCGCCCTCAGCCGTGAGGTGGCAGGACTGGCAGAGCTTGAACGTACGTTTGCCGCGGGCATAGTCGGCCGTGTTGTAGGGCGCGGGCAGGGCCGCGAATTCTGCGCTCGGTTCGCCTGCTGGTGCAGCGGCAGGCGCTGCAACGGGCGTTGCCTCTGGCGTCGGGACGGCTGCGGCCGGCTCGGCTGGTGTTTCAGAGACGGCTGCAGGCGTTGCCGCGTCGGTGCTGGAACCGCCGCAGGCGGCAAGCAGGGCAAAGGCAGCAATGGCTGTGGCAGATTTCAGAAATGGCGACATGGCGCGGAATCCTCTCAAGACGGGTCTGGCCGCATTGTGAGCCGATGCCGGGAGCGTTGCAACCGTATGCAACGCGACACTTCGCACCGATGATGCCAGCCCGCGACAAAGGCAGCGCGCTGGTTTACTGTCGCGGTATGCCTGATTCCGTTCGCCCGAAGCCCCAGATTCGCAAGCTGCCGCCCGATGTGGTGAACCGTATCGCGGCCGGTGAGGTCGTGGAACGCCCGGCTGCGGCGGTGAAAGAACTGGTCGAAAATGCGCTCGATGCAGGTGCAAACCGCGTGTCGATTGCCATTGAAGAAGGCGGCCTGAAGCGGATCACTATTGAGGACGATGGCTGCGGCATGTCGGCAGACGACCTCCTGGTGGCGCTGGAGCGGCATGCGACGTCCAAACTGTCGCCCGGGGCCGATGGCCGGGTCGATCTGCTGAACATCCATACGATGGGTTTTCGCGGCGAGGCGCTGCCGTCCATCGCATCGGTCAGCCGGATGACGCTGACATCGCGCGCGGCGGGTGAGGACGCGGCCGACGTGTTCGTCGAGGCAGGCCGGATCGAAGGCCCCCGCCCGGCGGCGTTTACCGGGCGCGGCGAGACGGGGACGCGGATCGAAGTACGCGACCTGTTCCACGCCACGCCTGCGCGCTTGAAATTCATGAAGGGAGAGCGCTCGGAAACGATGGCGGTTTCCGATGTCGTCAAGCGGCTTGCCATGGCGAACCCGTCGGTTGCCTTCAGCCTGGAAAGCAATGGGCGCAGCCTGTTCCGGCACGCGGCGGAGGCTGAGGGCGAAGCGGGGCAGCTGGCGCGGCTCGGCGCGATCATGGGCCGGGAGTTCCGCGATAATGCCGTGGCGATTGATGCCGAGCGCGAAGGCGTGCGCCTGACAGGCTTTGCCGGCCTGCCGACGCTCAATCGCGGCAACGCGCAGATGCAGTTCATGTTCGTCAATGGCCGCCCGGTGAAGGACCGGATGCTCAATGGCGTGATCCGGGCCGCCTACCAGGACTTCCTGGCGCGCGACCGTCACCCGATGGCAGCGCTGTTTGTCGAACTCGATCCGGAATATGTCGATGTGAACGTGCACCCGGCGAAAACGGAAGTGCGATTTCGCGATGCCGGAAATGTACGGGGGCTGATGATTGGTGCGCTGCGCCATTCGCTGGCGGCAGCCGGGCACCGGGCTTCGACGACGGTCGCGGGCTTTGCGCTTGGCCGGGCAAAGCCGGAGGCGCCGATGCCGTCCGGCGCCCTGTTCCAGTCGCGACCGCCATCCGGCGGGGGCTATGCGTATCAGGCGCCGCCGCCGTCTTATCCGCCACCAGGGTTCGCCGAGACAGCGCCGCAGCGCTTCGCTCATGATGATGCGCCTACAGCGCGCGTCGAAGACGTGCCTGACATTGCCCAAGGCAACTTCCCGCTTGGCGTCGCGCGGGCCCAATTGCACGAAACCTATGTCGTGGCGCAGACGGCAGATGGTATCGTCATTGTCGACCAGCATGCGGCACACGAGCGGCTGGTTTACGAGGACATGAAACGCCAGATGGCGGCAGGCGGCGTAAAGCGGCAGGCCCTGCTCATTCCCGATGTCGTGGAGCTGACCGAGGATGAAACCGCTCGTGTGCTGGAACGCACGGACGAACTGGCCGAGCTTGGGCTGGAGATCGAGGCGTTTGGCGCAGGCGCTGTGTGCGTGCGCGCCACACCGGCCCTGTTCGGCGAGATGGATGCCATCGGCCTGATCCGCGACCTTGCCGACGATTTTGCCGAATATGATTCCGGGCTCGCTCTCAAGGAGCGGTTCGAGGAAGTGATGGGCAACATGGCTTGTCGCGGCTCCGTGCGGGCCGGACGGCGGCTGAACAGCTACGAGATGAACGCGCTGCTGCGTCAGATGGAGGCGACACCCCATTCCGGCCAGTGCAACCATGGCCGACCGACATATGTCGAGCTGAAGCTGGCGGATGTCGAGCGCCTGTTCGGGCGCCGCTGAGGGCATGGCCGAGTTCGATGCACTGATATTCGATTGCGATGGCGTACTGGTAGATTCCGAGGTGATCGCTATTGCCAGCGAACGGGAAATTCTCGCCAGTTGGGGACTGGACTACGACTTCCAGACTTTCGTCTCGCGCTTCGTCGGCCTGCATAATCGGGATTTCCATGCGGCTATCGCAGCCGACGCCATTGCCAGCGGCCTGAATTTGCCGACTGATTTCGGGAAGCAGATGCAGGCGAATAACTGGAAGCGCTACGAAACGGAACTTTGCGCAATCGACGGCGTGTTGGAGGCCGTCGCTGCCTTTGCCGGGCCGCATGCTGTGGCTTCGTCCTCACAGGCTGACAAATTGATCCGAAAACTCCAGATGACAGGCTTGTTCGATTGCTTCGCCCCACACATTTATTCTTCTGATCTTGTTATCCGCGGCAAACCTGCGCCGGACCTGTTCCTGCATGTCGCCGACAAGATCGGAGTCCAGCCAGCAGGCTGCGTGGTTATCGAGGACAGTGTGAATGGGGTGAAGGCGGCGCGAGCCGCAGGAATGACCGCGTGGGGTTTTACGGGTGGCGGCCATGCGGATGCTGGCCTCGCGGAACGTCTTGCCATGGCTGGCGCAGACGTGGTCTTCTCTTCCCACAAGGACATGTCCCTTGCACTCGGGAACATGTGACACGATCGGGGGGCACCATGAAGGCGGTTGATGCCATCAACATCGACGATTTGCGCAGTCGGGCGAAGGCCCGCCTGCCGCGCATGGTGTTCGACTATATCGATGGCGGCGCGGAAGACGAGGAGACGCTGCGCCGATCTGTCGACCGGTTTGCCGACTATGAGTGGGTGTGGAACGCGCTGGTCGATGTCGAGAAAATCGACACGGCGACGACCGTTCTCGGCCAGCCCAATGCGCAACCTTTCTTCGTGTCACCAACGGCGGCGTCGCGCCTGTTCCATCCCATGCAGGGCGAACTCGCCACGGCGCGCGCGGCACAGAAGGCAGGCGTCGCTTACGGGATATCGACCCTGGCCAGTCACAAGCTGGAGGACATTGCGGCGGCGGCACCGAACATACCGAAATTCATCCAGGTCTATGTCTGGAAAGATCGCGGCCTGGTGCGCGACTTCCTCGCCCGGGCCAAGGCGGCAGGCTATGTCGGTTGCATCCTGACGGTAGATGCCGTGATTGCCGGTCACCGCGAGCGCGACCCGCGCAACAGCTTCTCCATTCCACCTTCGGTCAATTGGAAGACGGCGACGCAGGCCCTCGCCCGCCCCGGCTACCTGTTCGACATGGCGCGTTCCCCCGAGATCGGGCCGGCGAATTTCGAGGGTGTGGATACGGGCGGCCGGGACGTGATGGGCGTGATCAACGAACTGTTCGACCGGACGATGACGTGGAAAGACGCCGAATGGATGGCGCAGGAATGGGGCGGGCCTTTCGCAATCAAGGGCATCAGCACCGCAGAGGATGCCAGGCGAGCTGTGGGATCGGGCGCGAGCGCTGTGTGGCTGTCCAATCATGGCGGCCGCCAGATTGATACGTCCGTGCCGGTCGTGGACCTGGTGCCGGAGGTGCGCGAGGCCGTTCTGGATGACATCGAAGTGATTGCGGATGGCGGTGTGCGGCGCGGCAGCCATGTGCTCAAGCTGATTGCGCGGGGCGCCACCAGCGTCGCGCTGGGCCGCGCCTGCCTGTACGGGCTTGCCGCCGGCGGCGAGGCCGGGGTGGCCCGCGCGCTCGACATCATGTCAGACGACGTTGCCCGACTGCTCGGCCTGCTCGGCGTGCCGGACGTATCGGATCTAGATCATAGCCTTCTCAGGCTCCGGACAAGTTGAGGTCGCTCAGGTCGTCGTGCCACCCAGGAAGCCGAGGTCTTTCTGGCTGAAATTGGCGAGATTGGGCAGGGCCGTGGCGAGTTCGCCCGAATCCAGCCCGAACCATGATCCCAGGGTCGCCGCATATTGTTCGACCGACACTTTCGGGATCAGGCGGCCGTGGGTCGAGGTGAACGATTCTCCATCGAGATCAGGGGTCGGGATGTCGCCATAGATCTGCTTGCCAGCAACCGAACCGCCGGTGACGAAATGGTGGCCGCCCCACCCGTGATCAGTGCCGTCACCATTGTCGATAGACGTGCGCCCGAACTCAGACATGGTGAACAGGGTGACATCGTCCCATGCGCCCAGCGTGATCATCGACCTGCGGAAGGCCGCGATGGCTTCAGACAGGTTTGCGTGCAGGGCGGGCAGGGTATCCGTCTGGCCGCTATGGGTGTCGAAGCCACCCATGAAGACATAGAAGACCTGGCGATTGGATTTCAGCGTGTTCCGGATGCTGATCGTATTGGCTACGCTCTGTAGCTGGGCGCCGAGGCTCGAAGATGGAAACGCGGTGGAGACACCGGGCGAAGTCTGCAGCGCGGCATCATAGGCGCGGTTGTTGAGCACACCGTTTCCGGATTGGCGCGCATGGTCGCGGGCGAAAAGGTTCGATTCGCCATAGCCGGTCTGGGACACGTATTCGTCCAGCAGGTCGCGCGCGGCATTGAATCGGGGTTCGCCGCCGAGGAGATAGACCTGGTCAACCAGGGAAACGCTTTGGGCCCCGCCCGCACTCGTAGTGAACTGGCGCGCTTCGGCACCGGACAGGAACACATCGTTCGGACCGGTGGAGACCATGGCATAGCGGGGGTCCAATGAAGAATCAGCGCGGATAGCCGCATCCGCGAAGGCGCCGCCCCAGCCATACTGGGCCCCTTCGACACCAAGCGACATCCATGTTGATTGCTGGTCATTATGCGAGAACAGGCGCGGTGGAAGCGATGCGCCAACGCGTGTGAGGTCTGATCGTGTGGTCGGCTCAATCAGGGGGCCGACATTGCCGACAATCGCGAGTTCGCCCGCCTCGAAGATTTCCTGGAGCCCGGACAATTGCGAGGGCAGACCGAACTGGCGCGACCCGAAACTTGCCGCATTGGTCGGGTTGAGCGCCAGCAGGTTGGCGCGGTCGCGCGATGACGAACCGGAGCCTACGCCGTAAGCCCCATAGAGGCCGGGCCGGGCATCCCTCAACAGGTCGTAGGAGGCCTGGTCGCGCGGAATGACCGTGTCGGCATGGTCCATGCCGCCCTTGAGGAAGATACAGACCAGTGCCTTGTATCCGCTCGTATTGGCCGCGAAGGCCTTGCCGCTGGCCAGGGTGCTGAGAACGCCTGTGCCGGCGAGAAAGCCCGTTGCGGCACCGGAGCGAAGAAAGTTGCGACGATTCATGTTAGCCATTCTGGTTATCCCTGAATCTGGATTTAGCGCTGGATTGCGTATGCGGGTGAGCTGATCGTCATGAACGTTGCGAGCTGGGCGCGTCTTTGGCGATCTGCATCCGACGCCACGGGAACCGCGGTCACGGCCTCGACGATGTCGGCCTTGAGTTGCGGGGTCATTGTGTTTCCGGTCAGCAGCAGGTCGAGATAATCAACCAGCGCGGCGGGATTGTCGGCGATGACGATTTCCGGACTGTAGTCCGGCGTGAAGCTCGGTTCGCTGCCAGAATGCGGCGTGTCGTCAAAAATAAATCGCGTCATGATGTTCATGAAGCCGATGACGGAACCTTCATTGACGAGTTGGAACTCAGGAGCAGTAAGCCCGCGTGCCCCGGTTTCCGTGCCAGGCGCGACAAATCCCGGTCGATAGAAGTTGAATACCGAAGGAGCGCGCATGGCCTGCTGGCCGAAGGCGGACGAAGGGCTGGTCGAATCCCTCAATGAGTATTCGCGGGCAGAGTCGATGTCGGTCACCTCGAAGGCGCGGGCCCAGTGAACGAACTTCAGGATCGGCTCGCGGATCTTGCCGCTTTCTACATTGGTGGCGCCATTGCCGCCGTGTACGGATGGGTCAAGCAGGATGGCGGCAATGGTGGCCGCCATGTCGCCACGCTCGCCGGTTCCGAAAACGGTGCCGTTATTGGCGGTGTACCGGCCTGCATCGAATACATCGGCGACGCGTTTGACATAGTCCGGGCTGGGGGAGCTGGACGTGAATCTCTGGATCAGCTGGCGAGACACGAAAGGTGCGACATTGGGGTGCGCGAAGATCGTGTCGAGGGCGATCTCTACGCTTTCAGTGCCGCCGGTATTCGGAGGAATGACCGTGCCGAGGAACCGTTTTTCCAGTTGCGAGTGATGGCTGTCGAAAACAACAAGGCGCTTGGAATTATTGTTTTGGCTACCGCTGTAGAAGCTGGGGCCTTGCCAGCTGAATCCGGTAAAGACACGGGCTAGGCCTTCGACATCGTCATTGTTGAACGTCTCGACTTGCTGGCCATTGGTCAGTTTGGGCGTGCCGTCCTGGTTGAGCTCGATGACGCCGATGGTGAAAAGCTGCATGATCTCGCGGGCGTAGTTTTCGTCCGGCATGCGCCCCGTCGCCGGATCGCCCCTTTCGTTGCGCCAATAGGTCAGGTAGCGCGCCATGGCGCTGGAATAGGTGACCTCTTCCAGCAGGTCCCGATAATTGCCGAAAGCGTTGTTGGCGAGGACATCGAGATAATAGCCGACCTGCAGCGTCTGACCGTACATGTCGATATCTGAAATGACGAATATCTGGGACAAGGCAAACACCATGCGTGTGCGCAGCTGGTCATTGGCGCCGATCATGTTGTCCCAGAAAACGCCCTGGTGTTCCTGGGCGTCGATATTCTCGCCGGCATTCTGGCGAGCGGCCAGGCTGTCGAGATAGAGCGTTGCCGGCTTGTTGATTTCGGCTTCCACCCAGTCCTCGGCGTCCATGCCGACCACCGACTGGATGCCCGCATAGTCGCCGCCAAATGTCGCGCGTGCCAGTACACGCTGTGCTTCAGCCTCGTCGTCAATTCGTGTCTCGGCGGATCCCGGGGGGGGTGGTGGTGGAGGGGGAGGAGGCGGCGGAGGCGGAGGGGGTGGAGGCGATCCAGAACCGGGGGGCGATCCGGGCGGTGATGCACCACCGTTTCCGCCATCCCCGCCACCGCCGCAGGCGGCCAAAACAGAGGCCAAGACTAAGCTTGCCGCGATGGTCTGCACTTGCTTGCGCGACGGATGTTTCATTGGACTTCCCTCTACACTTCGCCAATCTTTATTGCGTTTTCTTCGCCCGGAGTGAACTGAAGGTTTCGTTAGAATCCCCTGTCTCCATTGGGGTTTCGTGACATTTCGTCCATGCGCGGAGATAGGTTGGCCGGGTCAATGCCTCATGCAGGACAAGTAGTGCAATAGTTAATTTCACCGAAATTCGAATGATTCCAGCGTATAGTGAGAAATATCACCAGAACTCGAAGTACTTCACCTGCAGCGTTCATTGGGATTTATGAGACGGGCGCGCGGGCAATGATTAATTTTAAACAGGGTTGTTTTTAAAGCAGTCCTGCCTGCGATCCGGGCGCGTTACGGGTCGGGCACGCCGGGACCGACGCCAGTTCATTTTTTCTTTTACTTGGAAATTTCGCGCACATCTGGGCGCAACGGTCTTCGGCGGCAGGAATTAAACCGATACAACCCGCCCCGGATTCATGATGCCGAGAGGATCGAGCGCCTTCTTGATCGCGCGCATGGCGTCGGTGGCGGCGGCTGGGCGCAGCCGGGCGAGTTCGTCGCGCTTCAGCCGACCGACGCCGTGTTCGGCGCTGATCGAGCCGCCATGCGCCATGGTCTGGTCGAACACGACGCGGGTAACATCGGCGACATGTCCCTTCAGGACGGGCGCGTTTGCGCCTGCCGGTTCGCAGACGGAATAGTGCAGGTTGCCGTCACCGACATGGCCGAAGATGACGAACTCCGCACTGGGGACGACTTCGAGGACGGCCGCATTGCAACTTTCGATGAAAGCCGGGATGCGGCTGACGGGCACGGCGATGTCCTGGTTGATGGCGGTGCCATAGGCGCGTTTCGACAGCGGGATCGTTTCGCGGATGTGCCAGAAGCTCTGGGCCTGCGCCTTGCTGCTGGCGACGACGCCGTCTTTCACGAGGCCTTGTTCGAAGGCCGCTTCGAGCGCCTTTTCGAGCGCGGCCCTCGCCTGTGCCTCATCGACCATCGACACTTCCATCAGGACGCGCCAGGGCAGGTCGGACGGCAGCGGGTCGCGTGAGCCGGGTATGTCGGTCAGCACCATGTCGACGGCGTTCACGGGAATGATCTCGAAACTCGTGACCGTGTCGCCGGCATATTTGCGAACAAGGGCGAGCAAGGCAACGACATCCTCCGCGCTGTCGCAGCAGACCCAGGCGCTGGCGCGCTGGACCTGCGAGAAGAGTTTCAGCGTGGCTGCTGTAATCAGGCCGAGCGTGCCTTCCGCGCCGGCGAACAGGTGCTTCAGGTCATAGCCGGTATTGTTCTTGCGCAAGCCTGATAGGCCGTCCCAGACCTCACCGGAGGGCAGCACGACTTCAAGGCCGAGGATCAGGTCGCGCATCATGCCGTAGCGCAGCACGGCAACGCCGCCGGCATTGGTGGAAATGAGTCCGCCGATCGTGGCGGTGCCTTCCGAACCAAGCGAGAGGGGAAACAGGCGCCCAGCCTCTTCGGCGGCGGTTTGCGCGGTGACGAGCGGGGCGCCGGCCTCGATGACGAGGGAATTGTTGAACGGGTCTACGCTGCGCACGGCATGCATGCGGCCCATGGAAACCACGATCTCGCCATGCGGCGTGCCGCCATCGACGAGGCCGGTATTGCCACCCTGCGGTGTCAGCGCGACGTAATGTTGCGCGCAGAGCTTCACCAGCGCCGCCGCCTCCGCCGTGCTGGCAGGACGGGCGAGGAAAGGCGTCTCGCCAGTGAACGTGCCGCGCCAGGGGCTCGCGACTTCGGCGAGACGGTCCGGGTCCTCGCTCCAGCCTTTGGGACCGAGCAGGTCCTTTGCGGCGGACAGGAAGGCGGCGGGGGGCGGCGTGGTCATTTTGGGAGCTTACGCATTTCCGCGGCGATGGCGAGACCGTCTTCGCGTATCGACAGGGCGGCAATGACTCCGTCCCGGGCCGATTGCGGCTTGTTCTGGCTGAGCTTGGTAATGCCTTCGAACCGGGCGGGAATGAGCGAAAACGCGCGGATACCGGGTAGCATGGCCTCGAAGCGACCGGGCGTCATCTTGGCGCGTGTCCAGGCCGGTTTGGGAGCAAGACCCGCTTCGAACAGGTCGGACAGGTCGTCGAGCACGCTTGTGGCGCCCGCATCATCCAACCGCGTGACAGGGCCTTCGGCTTCGACGGAGAGATAGTTCCACGTGCCGACCTGATCGGCCTGACCGTACCAGTCCGGTGACACATAGGCATGGTCACCCGTAAAGACGATGAGCGCGCTGCTCCCCGCGAGAAGGGCAGACGTTACGGGATTGGCGACGGACAGGTGGAAGCGCAACATTGGCGTGCTGTCTGTTTCATCGATCAGGATCGGCGCATGGGCGGCGTGCATGCGGGGGCCATCCGACGCGCAGACGAGCGCGAACGGGTGGGCCCGCGCGCGGGCGATGAGGGTGGCGCTGTCGGTCTCGCGGAAGGGAGGCGCAGGGTGCATGGGCGTGGCTTAGCAGAGGTGGGGTGGAGGTACGAGAGGCGTGGCGGGACTCAGTCGCGGTGGGCCGCGCGTTCCAGCCGGTCATTGATGGCTTCGCCGAGGCCTGTATGCGGGATCGGCGCGACCGCGATACGCTCGTACCGCATGTCGAGGTCCCGCAGCATGGCAAACAGGTTCGCGGCGGCCTCGGCCAGGTCGCCCGTGGACGATAGATTGCCTTCGCGTGGGCAATGGTCGCCGAAGCCGAGATAACCCTCGCCTGACATGGGCGTCGCGGCATTGAGGCGAAGGGCGGCGCGTGGGGCGTAATGGCTTTTCAACTGGCCGGGCGCGGTGATTCCTGTGCCGTCTTCCGGACGGGCGAGCGTGACCCCGAGGCATTCCTCCAGTTTCTCGATTTCGAGCGCTCCGGCGCGCAGGAGGATGGGCGTGTCGCCGGTGAAGTCCACGATGGTCGATTCGATTCCGATGGCGCAGGGACCGCCGTCGAGGATGAGGGCGATCCGGTTGGCGAGATCAGTGCGGACATGTTCTGGCGTGGTGGGGCTGACATGGCCGGACTTGTTGGCCGACGGGGCGACGAGCGGGCCGCCGAAAGCGTCGAGCAGGGACTGGGCGATGGGATGGACCGGGCGGCGCAGGGCAACCGTGTCGAGCCCCGCGCGGGCAAGGTCGCAGACGGTCGCCGTGGGGGCCACTGGCAGGACGATGGTCAGTGGTCCGGGCCAGAAACACTCGGCCGCTTTCCGGGCTAGTGGGGTGAAGACGGCTTCGCGTTCGGCCATGGCCTGCGAGGCGACATGGGCAATCAGCGGATTGAAACGCGGGCGTCCCTTGGCCTCGTAGAGACCGGCAACGGCGTCCGGATTTGCCGCGTCGCAGGCGAGGCCATAGACGGTCTCGGTGGGCATGGCGACGAGCCCGCCGATGCGCAGGATATCTGCAGCGCGGGCCAATACTTCAGGCGTGGGAGGGACGATCTTCGCAGTCATGCGCGCGCCCTTAGCATCAGCAGGCGCAACGCGGAACCTATTTGCGCGTCGCCTCGCCCGTCACAGTGACCGTGACGTCGTCGCTGACCCATTCGGCGTTGGGGTCCGAAATCTGTCCAATGCCGAGCGCCTTGCGATCAAATTTCGCTACGCCATTCAGCGTGGCCACGTTGTCCTTGATGTCGAGCGTGAAGGTGAGTGGTGTGGTTACCGTGCGTTTCTTCAGGCGCATCGTCGCCGTTGCCGCATAGCCGGTTTCCGTGTTTGCGAACCCGGAAAGGACCACTGTCGCGGATGGAAAGTTGGACACATCGAACCATTCAGGCGCACGAAGACTGTCATCATAGAGCTTCTTGCCTGTCGCGGCCGTGCCAGTCTGGACCTCGACGCGCACTTCAGATGTTTCAACCGCATTCGGGAAGAATGCGACGTCGGCTGTCCAGTTCTTGAATGTGCCTGCGAACGCCTTGCCGTCATGGACACCAGAAAAGCGGATTTCGGATTTCGAATAATCGACAACCCAGTTCGTTTCGAACGCGGGCGGTGCGACTGCTGCCGCCGTGTCCGTGCCCGGCGGCGTGTCGCTGGCGGTCCTGGACTGGGCCAGCACGGGAACCGCGGCGATCAGGGCGAACAGGAGCGCCGCGCCGCCAAAGGCGATGAAGAAACCGCGAGCCGGGGCGCGAGGCGGCTGGGTCTTGCCAAACAGGCCGGGGATCATGCGCTTCAGCACGCCTTCCTCGGATGAGAATTCATGCTTCAACGCGCCGCCGACATGCAGGACGAGCAAGCCGATAATGACCCATGCGCCTTTCGAGTGAAGCGTTTCGATAACCCCGTGAGCCAGCTTGTTGCCGCGAAGGCCCGAGAGGAAAGGCAGGTCGGGCCAGCTCACCGTGCCGAACAGGACTGTCGGCACCTGCAGTTTGGAAGTCGAGACAAGGGCCCAGCCGAGCAGCGGTATCAGTATCATCAGCGCGTAGAGTGCCAAGTGCACATAGTGCGACGCAATCTTTTCGAGCGGCTTGATGCTCGATGGCAGGTCTGGCGGTGGATTGAGGACACGCCACGCGACACGGGCCACCGTGAGGATCAGGATCGTGATCCCGATCGATTTGTGGAGCTGGTAGCGGCCCTCATTGTCTTCCATGTTCCAGCCAAGCCAGATCATGAATATGATCAGCAGTGCGATAGCCCAGTGAAGGGCTATCGCGACAGCCGTGTAGCGGGAAATGCTGTTTCGGAACATGTCTGTGTTTGGCGCGCTATTCGGCAACTTCGCCGAACTCAGCCTCGATGATCACTTCGACTTCATCACCGACATAGGGCGTGCCGGCTGTCAGGCCGAAGTCGGACCGGGTGAGCGTCGTCGTCGCGGAGAAGCCGATATGGTCTTCTTCCGGTGCCCATGGGAAATTGGCGACGCCGTTATATTTCACATCGAGCGTGACAGGCTTGGTCACGCCCAGGAAGGTGAGGTCGCCGGTGACGGTGCCGGTATCCGGGCCCGTCGCGGCCACCGCGGTCGTGCTGAATGTGATTTGCGGGAAAGCGCTCGCGTTGAAGTATTGGTCGCTTTTGGCCAGATGTTCGTTCCAGCTGTCGAAGCCGCTGTCGGCGTGGCCGGCCTTGTAGTCGCCCATATAGTCGGTTTCGACCGAGGCAGGGTTGATCGTCGCGGTGAGCGATGTCGCGGAGGCATCGTCCGGGTTGAACTGGAGGGTTGCGTCGAAATCTGTGAAGCGGGCCGTGTAGTTGGACAGGCCGAGGTGCTTGACGCGCCAGATCAGCGAAGCGTGGGTTTTGTCGAGCTTGTAGGTGGCCGTCTTGCCATATTTGACTTCGGCGGCTGGCGCTTCAGCCGGAGCAGCTTCCGGCGCGGCAACCGGCGTAGCCTCAGCAGGTGTTTCGGTGGTTTCAGCGGGGGCACTGGGGGCGCCGCAGGCAACGAGTGCGAGAGCGGAAACGGAGGCTAGGGCGAGGCGCATGGGGAGGACTCCTGAGAAAAGGGTTGGCGGATGGCCGGTTGAGGTCTGCATTTGGACCTTGGCCGTAGGCGCTGTAACTGCTTATCCCGAATAACAACTATTCACAATCCGGAGACCGGCCTGATGCCTTACGATGCGCCCCTTGATGAAATGGCATTCACGCTCGACGCCGTTGCAGGGCTGAAGCGGCTTGAAGGGCTTGCCGGGCTGGAAGCCTATGACCCCGACCTGGTCGCGCCGATCCTCGACGAAGCCGCAAAACTGGCGCGCGATGTGCTGGCCCCGCTGAACCAGAGTGGGGATTCGCAGGGCGCTGTGCTGACGGAAGACGGTGTGAAAGCCGCACCGGGCTTTGCTGCCGCCTATGCCGCCTTCCGCGATGGCGGCTGGATGGGGCTGACCGCGCCCGAGGAGTGGGGCGGGCAGGGCTTGCCCAAGGTGCTGTCGCTGGCGGTAATGGAAATGTTCCACGCCGCCAACATGGCGTTCGGCCTCTGTCCCTTGTTGAGCTTTGGCGCCATTGAGGCCCTGCTGGCGCATGGTTCGGACGAGCTGAAGGCGGCTTACCTGCCTAGCCTCGTATCGGGAACATGGACCGGCACGATGAACCTGACGGAGCCGCAGGCAGGTAGCGATGTCGGCGCGCTGAAATCGAAAGCCGTGCCGAATGACGATGGCAGCTATGCGATCAGCGGCCAGAAAATCTACATCACCTGGGGCGACCACGACGTCGCCGAGAATATCGTGCACCTCGTCCTGGCGCGCCTGCCGGATGCGCCCGCCGGGTCACGCGGCGTGTCCCTGTTCCTCGTGCCGAAATTCCTGCCGAACGCCGATGGCAGCCTCGGCGCGCGCAATGGTGCGACATGTATCGGCCTCGAAAAGAAGATGGGCATTCATGCGTCGCCGACCTGCGTGATGGAGTATGACGGGGCGACGGGCTGGCTGATCGGCGAAGCCAACAAGGGTCTCGCCTGCATGTTCACGATGATGAACGCAGCGCGCCTGAATGTCGGCCTTCAGGGCGTTGCGGTGGGAGAGGCGGCCTACCAGACGGCATTCGCCTATGCGCAGGAGCGCAAACAGGGCAAGGTCGAAGGCGTCGAGGGGCCGGCACCCATCCTGCACCATGCCGATGTGCGCCGTACACTGACCACGATGCGGGCGCGCGTCGCGGCGGCTCGCTCCATCTGTTATGCCTGCGCTGTTGCGGCTGACTTGGCTGAAGCCTCGCCGGATGCGGATGTGCGGGCCGCAGCGAAGCTGCGCGAAGACCTGCTGACGCCGATTGCCAAGGCCTGGTCGTCTGACATGGGCGTCGAGGTGGCCAGCATGGGCGTGCAGGTGCATGGCGGCATGGGCTTCATGAACGAGACGCTCGCGGCCCAGCTCTATCGCGACTCGCGTATTGCCCCGATCTATGAAGGCACCAACGGCATCCAGGCCATTGACCTGGTCGGTCGCAAGCTGAGCGGCACCAATGGCGAGTCCATGCGGGTCATGTTGGGCGAGATCGAAGCCAGTGCGGCAGCGGCGCGAGCAACCAATGATCCGCAACTGGTGCAGATCGCGGACCGCCTGAGAGCGGCGGCAGAGGCCTTGCGCGAGGCCAGCGACTGGATGCTGGCGCAGATGAAAAGCCGCGAACAGGACAAGGCACTGGCGGGCGCAACCGCCTATCTCGCCCTGGCTGGAGACGTCATCGGTGGGCACTTCCTGACCCGCGCGGCGGTCGCGGCACGCAGCAGCGACGGCGCCGCACGGGCGCGTCGACTGGCGCTGGCGGGATTCTTTGCCGAGACCGCGCTGGCATCCGCGCCGGGCCGCGTGGCCGGCATCACTGAAGGCGGCAGCCGGTTCCTTGAGAATTCCGAGGCCCTGTTCGGGGTCTGATCGTGGCGTATCAGCCGGGCAGTTTCGGCAGGGCGAGCAGGCAGAGCAGCGATCCGCACGACACGGCTGCCGCGATGCCGGCGAGCGGTGCAATCCCCAGTGTCACGAAGGGCGCAGCCACGGCGGTGCCGATCGCGGTGGTGGACAGTATGGCCACAAGCACCAGCGCCGCGCCACGCGCGTCGTCGCCATTGGCGGCGACGATGGCCCGGTAAAAGCCCGGCGGACCTCGCAGGCCCAGTCCGAGGTTCACCGGCGCGAACAGGATGGCGAGCGCCAGCGGATAGGTTCCGCCGATCAGGCCATAGGCGGCCAGCGCCAACAGGCCAGATGCCGACAGGCAGGTTCCGAACAGGATCATGCGTTCCGCGCCGAACCGGTCGGCGAGCCGCCCGGCGAGATTGGACCCGATGATGAACAGGGCAATGCCAGTGACCTGCATGATGATGAAATCGTTGAGGGTGCCGCCCAGCCCCTTGGTGATCATGGCCGGTGCGCCGAACACGAAGATCAACAGGCCGCCAAGCGTGAACGCCTGGCTGAGCGCGTATCGCAGGAAGACCGGGCTGGTCGCGAGACGAAGATATCCTCCGGCACCCCGCGTCGGATCGGGGGCGGGCAGGCGATGGCGCAGCAGGGCGACGAGCGCGGCCACCCCGAGGCTGAGCGCGCCGATCAGGATGAAGGAACTCTTCCAGCCGAACGCGACCAGCAGCCAGACACCGATCACGGGCGCAAGTGCGGGCACGAGGGATTCCACGCTGCCCATCAGGCCGATGGCGCGCACGGCGCGGGCTTCGCTGAACATGGCGCGGATCATGCCGGGCGCGAACACGGCGGCGGCCGAACCTGTCAGGCCCTGGCCGAAGCGCAGGCCGACAAGGATCGGCAGAGACGGCGCAAGGATGCAGGCCAGCGAGATCAAGGCATAGGCAACGAAGGACACGACCAGCAGGCTTCGCTGGTCGAAACGCGCACCGAGTTCGCCATACAGGACAAGGCCGATACAGCCGCCCGCGACGAAGGCGGCAAGGACTAGCTGTGCCATGGCCTGGCTGCCGCCCAGCGCGTCAGGCAGGTCCGGAATGGCGGGCAGGACAAGGTCGGTTCCGGCAATGCCCAGCGTCGTGCCGATGATCAGCAATGCAAAGGCCAGCGCAGGAGTCGACAGGGGAGCGGGCGGCGTTGTCATGGACGCGGGCTTATGAATGAAGCCGCCCGGCGTGTCGACCATCAGTTGCGACGGGCAGGGCGCAACTGTAAGAGGTGACCAAACCGCCACAGGAGGCATCATTCGGCCATGGCGTGGACCAAGACCTATAGCGGCGCTGAGCCGATGCGCGTCAACAAGTGGCTGGCGACCGAGGGCGTCTGCTCGCGTCGCGAAGCCGATGCGCTGATCGAGAAGGGGCTCGTCAAGATCAATGGCGCGGTGCTGACCGAGGCCGGCTACAAGATCGAGGACGGCCAGACCCTGACCTTGACCGAAAAAGCGGCGCGGCGGCTCGATAACCAGTTGTCGCTGATGTTCCACAAGCCTGTCGGGATCGTTTCTGGCACGCCGGAGGCAGGAGAAATTCCCGCCGTGCGCCTTATCACTGAGCAAAGCCTGTCAGGCCGGGCCCATGCCATTCCGGGACGCAACAACCGGCTCGCGCCGCTTGGCCGGCTCGACAAGGATTCGCGCGGGCTTCTCATCCTGTCGGAAGACGGTGTTCTGGCGAAGGCCCTGATCGGGCCGGAAAGCAAGCTGGAAAAGGAATACCACGTCAAGGTGCGCGGCGATGTCACCGAAGAGAAGGTCAAGCGACTACGCCATGGGCTGGAGCTCGACGGGCGCCAGCTGCGCCCGGCCAGCGTGACCGTGATCAAGGGTAATGAGCTGAAATTCATCCTGCGTGAGGGTCGCAACCGCCAGATCCGCCGGATGTGCGACCTGGTCGACCTGCGCGTGATCGACCTGATGCGCACCCGTATCGGGCCGCTGGAACTGGCGGGGCTGCCGGAAGGCAAGTGGCGTCCGGTCAGCGGGCGCGAGCGCGACGAGCTGTTGCGCTGGGAAGCGCAGGGTTTCTCGGCCGAACCGGCAGCGCCGGTCGTGGTTGAGCGCAAACGCCCCCTGCCACCGGGCAAGCGTCCGACAGGCCCCGGCAAGAAGCCGATGGGAAAGCCGCGCGGTGACGGCCCGCCTGCCAAGCAGAAGCCAGCCGAACCGAAATTCAAGCGGACCAAGCTGGCGCCCCGCAAGCGCACACCGATCAAATGAAGGATCTCGTCATCGTGATGGGCGTGGCCGGCAGCGGCAAGACCACGATCGCATCGCGGCTGGCAAGCGTCTCCGGCTGGCCATGCGTTGAGGCCGACGATCATCACCCTCCCGCGAACCGGACCCGGATGGCGTCCGGCGTGCCCTTGCAGGATTCCGACCGGGCAGGCTGGGTGGCCAGCCTGTCGCAGCACATCGCCGGACGACCCGAACAGCGGGTCGTGCTGGCCTGTTCGGCGCTGACCCCGTTTGTCCAGGAGAGCCTGTCCCGGGACAGCGGGCGAGCCTGCCATTTCGTCTGGCTTGATGTTCCCGAACCGGACCTCAGGCAGCGGATCGCGGCCCGGACCGGCCATTTCATGCCCGTCAGCCTGTTGCAAAGCCAGCTGCAGGCCCTCCATGTCCCGGCTGGCGCCCTGCAGGTGGATGCGACCCGGCCGGTCGAAGATGTCGTTGAAAGCATATCGAAAGCCCTGCCTCCGCCTGACCCGGCGTGATGGCTCGACGCCTGTCCGCGCTGGCATATGCTGGGCCATGGACGGATTTCAAACCAAAACCCCGAAACGCCCCAGGCTCGACTATCCGCACGGCGACTCTCGGCCTGGGCTGGGCGAGACGATTCAGGTTGCACCGGGGATCGAGTGGGTCAGCATGCCGCTGCCCTTTTCGCTCAAGTTCATCAATCTCTGGCTGATCGATGATGGCGATAGCTGGACCATCGTGGACACCGGCCTGCCCCTGCCGGAAACGCGGTCGGCCTGGAAAAGCCTGATCGAGGCCCGGATCACGCCCGAAAAGCCGCTGAAGCGCGTGATGGTTACGCATATGCACCCCGATCATGTCGGCTGCGCGGGATGGCTGTGCCACAAGTATGGCGCCAACCTCTGGATGAGCCGGTTGGAATATATCACCTGCCGGATGCTGGTGTCCGACACGGGACGCGAAGCGCCGAAAGCCGGGATAGATTTCTATCGCCGTGCCGGCTGGAACGATGCCCAGATCGACAATTACAAGGAACGTTTCGGCGGGTTCGGGCGTGGCGTCAGCCAGATGCCGGACGCCTTTCGCCGCCTGGCCGACGGCGACACGTTCGAGATGGCAGGCGAGACCTGGGAAGTCATCACCGGAAACGGCCATTCGCCGGAACATTCCTGCCTCTTCTGCCCGGCGCTGAACCTGCTGATTTCGGGCGACCAGCTATTGCCGCGCATTTCGTCGAACGTGTCGGTCCATCCCACCGAGCCGGATGCCGATCCGCTGCACGACTGGATCACCAGTTGCGAGAAGCTGCTGGAGCGCCTGCCGGAAGACGTGCTGGTCCTGCCAGCGCATAATGAGCCGTTTCGCGGTGCGCATGCCCGGCTGCGCCACCTGATCGACGGCCACGAGACAGGGCTGTCGCGTCTGAAAGGGCGCATGCAAAAGGGCCCCCTGACCGTGATGGACACGTTCACAAGCCTGTTCGGGCGGGCCATCCAGCCGGATGAAGTCGGCATGGCCACCGGTGAGGCCATCGCTCACCTCAATTGCATGATCCACCGGGGCGAAGTGACGGCAATTGCCGGTGATGATGGCGTTTCGCGCTATTATCTGGCCTGATCCCGGTTGCTGGAACACAAGTCGATTCGGGCCTTTTGCAGTGGCCGGTCAGATTACGCCTTCGCATCCGAAGCCGGTTTCGTCTAAGAAGTCGGCTGGCAGCAGATAGATCAGGTGACTCCGCGATGGCACGAGATGGCGACAAGGCCGATTCAAATCACGAGGATGAAGACCTGACCTTCGCCGACAAGGTGAAGCGCGAACTACATGAATGGGGCGTGACACTTGCTGTCTTCGTTCCGGTCTTCCTGCTGTTTTCGGGCCTGCTGTACGAACAGCGAGTCATTCCGTCCGAGAGCATGGTGCCGACGCTTCAGGTCAGCGACCGTGTGGCTGTGGCCAAGTTTGCCTATGGCTATGACCGTTATTCGCTGCCGTTCAGCCTGGGCCGTTTCCTGCCAATCCCGGCGGGGCGTATCTTTGCGAGCGACCCGAAACGCGGCGATGTCGTCGTGTTCGAACACCCGCATACGGCGCGCGTGATGATCAAGCGGGTGATCGGCCTGCCCGGCGATCACATCCAGATGATCGGCGAAACCGTCTACGTCAATGACGAGCCGCTCGAAAGCGAGTTCATCCGGTCTGTCCGTTACCTGCCGCACGGTCGCAGCCGCCCGGTCACCGCCTATGAGTGGCGCGAAAGCGACGGGGACAGGAACTGGCTGACGAACCGGCAGGAGAAAGGCGACGCGGGCGACAATACGGTCCTGTTCATCGTGCCGGCAGGGCACATTTTCCTGATGGGCGACAATCGCGACAATTCGCTGGACAGCCGGTTCCTGTCCGGCCACTGCCCACCCGTGGATGGCGTGGTTGACCGCGTCGGCTGCCCGCTCAGCGTCAGGGCGACGGAGGCTTCTGTCGGTTTCGTGCCGATGGACCACCTCGTCGGACGGGCCGAGACAGTGATCATGTCGCTGTATCGCTGCAAACTGGAAGATGACGAACCCTGCAAGAAACGGGTCTGGCGCGGCCTCTAGGTCATATTACTCGACAGGATGCGGTGCAGGCGGGTGATTGGAGCCTTGCCGCAAGCGGCCAACACCGCTAGTGCCAGTCTTCAGACTGGGCTCGCGGGGCCCTGTGCATGCTTGAAGACAGGCTTTATCGCGATGCCAGGAACGACATCGACAGGAACCCGGCGCGGCCCGATCGTGGTGTCTCGGCATGGCAGGCCGCAGCTCGACCGGACTGCCGGCCCGCGTCTCGGATGGCGTGAATACAAGGACTGGTGGGACCGCTACGAAGAGAGCCCGCTCCGTGACGACCAGGTTGCGCCTGACACGCTGAAGTCACTTGTGGCGGATGCGACGCTTGTTTTCGCTTCGGCGCGGATCCGGGCGCAGGAAACAGCCGCCCGTGCGGCGCCGCACATGGATGCGATCCATGATCCGGTGTTCAACGAAGCGCCGCTGCCGCCGCCACGGATTGCCGGCGTGAGATACCTGCCCAAGACGTGGAACATTCTCGCCCGCGCGGCCTGGCTCAGCGGCCACTCGCTGGATGGCGAAAGTGTTTCGGAGGCGCGTGTGCGTGCGGCGCTGGCAGCGCAGAAACTGCACGCTGCGTCGGAAGAGCAGAAAGTCTACCTCGCCGCGCACGGCTGGTTCAATCGGATGCTGCGCCCGGAGATCAAGAAGCTTGGCTGGAAATGCGTCTATGATGGTGGCGACAGTTACTGGAGCCATCGCATCTACGAATACCGGGACAAGTAGTCGTTTCAGAGGTTGTGGACGCCAAGCGCGCGCTCTAGAGTCGCCGCGAATAAACACGGGCGATAAAGAATGGCTGATGCAAAAGAAAAACCGGTCGACAAGATGAGCTTCGAAGAAGCGCTCGCCGAGCTGGAAGGCATCGTCAAACAGCTTGAGGCCGGTGAGGTCGAACTGGAAAAGTCCATTGCGATCTATGAGCGCGGCGCTGCCCTGAAGGCGCGTTGCGAGTCGCGGTTGAAATCCGCAGAACTCAAGGTCGAGCAGATCGTCCAGGGGGCCGGAGGCGTCACGACCGAGCCTGCGAGTTTTGAATAGGGTCATTGGCCATATGAGGGACGACGCCGAATTCGAGCTGCGCCTGAAGGAGGTTGCCGACAAGGTCACCGTCGCGCTCGACCAGCTGATCCCGCCAGCCAGCGGCCCGGAAGCCGATCTCATGCGTGCGATGCGCCACGCCGCGCTTGCCAATGGCAAACGCATGCGGCCTTTCTTCCTGCTGGAAACGGGCGCCATGTTCGATGCGCCGGAAAAGAGCCTTTTGCGCACTGCAGCGGCGCTCGAATGCGTGCATACCTATTCCCTGGTCCACGATGACCTGCCGTGCATGGATGATGACGATTTCCGGCGCGGCCAGCCAACTGTCCACAAGGCATTCAACGAGTCGACGGCCGTCCTGGCGGGCGACGCGCTGCTGACGCTGGCCTTCAAGATACTGGCCTCCAGCGAGACGCATGACGACGCGACGGTGCGGGCGATGCTGATCGAGCGGCTTGCAGATGCGGCCGGCGCGCGCGGCATGGTTGGCGGCCAGATGATCGACATGCTGGAATCCGACAGCCCCCGCGACCTGAACACGATCACGCGGATGCAGCGTCTGAAGACTGGCGCGCTGATTTCTTACGCAACCGAAGCGGCAGGCATTATCGGTGGTGCCCGCGAACCGGAACGCAATGCATTGGCCGGGTTCTCGAATGACCTTGGCCTGGCCTACCAGATTGCCGACGACCTGCTGGATGCAACCGGCAACGAAAACGAGGTCGGCAAGCCATTGCGGACCGATGAAGTCGCCGGAAAAGCGAATTTTGTGACCCTATTGGGGGTCGATGGCGCGCGCCAGCGTGTGCGGCTTCTCGCCGCTCAAGCGAAGGAACACCTCGCTATATTTCGGGATCGCGCTGATATTTTACTGCAATCGGTTGATTTTGTATTGGATAGAACCCGTTAAACAGGTCGAGTCATAATATAACCCCAAACGAGCTGTCTCTGGGCAGCCAGAGATCATTCAAGGGTCCAAGGATAGATGACCGAACATAGCCCGAACCGGCTCCTCGATGCGATCAATTCGCCCGACGACCTGAAAGGGCGGTCGCGTGCAGAATTGAAACAGATTGCGCAGGAAGTGCGCGAAGAAGTCATTGATGTCGTGTCTGTTACCGGCGGGCATCTCGGCTCCGGCCTCGGCGTGGTTGAGTTGACCGTGGCGATCCATGCCGTGTTTGACGCGCCTGCGGACAAGCTGATCCTTGATGTCGGCCACCAATGCTATCCGCACAAGATACTCACCGGTCGCCGCGACCAGATGCGCACGCTTCGCCAAGGCGGCGGCCTGTCCGGCTTCACCAAGCGTGACGAGAGCGAATACGACCCGTTCGGCGCGGCGCACGCCTCCACCTCCATTTCGGCCGGCTTCGGCTTTGCCAAGGCACGCGACCTCCAGGGCAAGAACAACAATGTCATTTGCGTCATCGGCGATGGCGCGATGACCGCAGGCATGGCCTATGAGGCGATGAACAATGCCGGCGCCGACAAGTCGCGCCTGATCGTCATCCTCAACGACAATGACATGTCGATTGCGCCGCCAGTCGGCGCGATGAGCAATTACCTGTCCAAACTCGTGTCGTCGCGGCCGTATCGCGGCCTGCGCCGGATCGCCAAGAAAGTCGTCAGCCCCATTGGCCTGGAATCGCCAGCGCGGCGCGCCGAGGAATACCTTCGCGGTTTCGCCATGGGCGGTACCCTGTTCGAGGAACTGGGCTTCTACTATGTCGGCCCGATTGACGGCCACGACCTCGATACGCTGATCCCGATCCTCGAGAACGTGAAAGCGATGCGCGAAGGCCCGATCCTGATCCATGCGGTGACGCAGAAGGGCAAGGGATACACCCACGCGGAAAACTCCGCCGACAAGTATCACGGCGTGTCGAAGTTCTCGGTCATTACCGGCGAGCAGGCCAAGGCCAAGCCCAAGGCCCCGGCTTACCAGAAGGTCTTTGGGCAGACGCTCGTGAAGCTTGCCGAGACCGACGACAAGATTTGCGCGATCACCGCCGCCATGCCGTCAGGTACGAGTACGGACCTGTTCGAAAAGGCTTTCCCGGAACGCAGCTTCGATGTCGGCATTGCCGAGCAGCACGCGGTGACCTTCGCGGCCGGCCTTGCTGCCGATGGCATGCGCCCGTTCGCGGCGATCTATTCCACTTTCCTCCAGCGCGGCTACGACCAGGTTGTGCATGACGTGGCGATCCAGCGCCTGCCAGTTCGCTTCGCGATTGACCGCGCCGGCCTTGTTGGCGCCGATGGCCCGACCCATGCCGGCAGTTTCGACATCGGTTTCCTCGGCGCCTTGCCGGGCATGGTCTGCATGGCCGCCGCCGACGAATTCGAACTCGCGCGCATGGTGGTGACCGCCGCCCAGATCGACGATGGCCCCAGCGCTTTCCGCTATCCGCGCGGCGAGGGCACGGGCGTCGACATTCCGGACGTGTTGCAGCCGCTTGAAATCGGCAAGGGCCGCATCCTGCGCGAAGGAACAGCGATTGCGCTCCTGTCCTATGGCACGCGCCTGCAGGAAGCGATGAAGGCGGCCGATATGCTCACCGCACAAGGCCTGTCCGTAACCGTTGCCGATGCCCGCTTTGCCAAGCCGCTTGATGCTGACCTTGTCGAACGGCTCGCCCGGAACCACGAAGTGCTGATCACGCTGGAAGAAGGCGCGACCGGCGGCTTCGGCAGTTTCGTGCTGGAGCATCTTGCCAAGGCGGGGGGGCTCGACCGGGGCCTCCGCATCCGCCCGATGACGCTGCCGGACGTGTTCCAGAACCAGGATACGCCGCAGGCCATGTACGAAGAGGCCTGCCTCACGGCCCGGCACATTGCGGCGCGGGCAATCGAGGCCCTCGGGCGCGGTGACATTGCCGAGATCGACCGGCTCGCCCGCGCATGACTGAATTGCAATTTGTTCGGCGGCACTCGCCGGGAGTAGTGTCTGTCGCATGACGTCCAGAATGAATCCTGTATGCGCGCTTATCCTCGCCGCATTGCTCGCTGCCTGCGCGACTGCGCCTGCGGGCATGGGACCAGCCTTTGACGAGGCCATGTCCCACGCGAGGGCCGATACCAATCCCTATGCGGCTGATGCCACCTTGTCCGAACTGTTGTCGAACGCGCGCCTGTCAGACGACCAGCGGGCGCGGGTGCTGTATGCGCGCGGCAGCCTGCGCCGCCAGGCGGGCGATGACCGCCGCGGGGCCGTCAGGGATTTTGAGGCCATGCTCGAGTTGGCGCCCGACCATCCGCTCGCGCCAAACGCCAGGGAGGAACTGGCATTTGCCCGGAAAGACGTTGAAACCATCGAGGCAGGGCTTCAGCGCATGCTGAACCTGACGCAATGGTTCGACAGCATGTGGGTCCTGGGTGAACGTGAGGCGGCCGTGGCACGCTATCGCGAATCTGGCCTCAGCCCGAACGAGCCCGAAATCGTCAAGCTGGAAGCGGCTGGATATTTGTGCCGGGAAGAGGGTGGCAAGCCACCGGTCTACACGCTGGGCGACATGCGGCCCGACCTCGAATCCCTCTACTGGTGCGCCGGTCCGGGGGCCTGAATACCGGATCGGCCGGAGGAAACACACTTTCTCCACAAATCCGCCCTGTCAGCGCACTTCTTGTCCGGCTAGTGAAGGTCATTGCGTGCCTAAATCACATTCCTGATGGAGCTTAACAGATGATCCGTACTTCTCTCTTCGCCGCCGCTTCCGCGCTCATGCTGGCGGCCTGCGCTTCGGCGCCTGATGCCGGCAAGGTGCCCGGGGGCAGCGACACGACTGTTGCCTCGGCTGTCCCGGAATCGGCTTTTGAGCTGGCAATGCAGACGGTTGAAGGGCTCGTTGAGGCCGGCAATACCCAAGCCGCGACGGACCGCCTGACCCAGCTGCTTGGCAGCCCGGCTTTGAGCAAGGACGAGTATGCCGAGACATTGTTCCGGCGCGGCGAGCTCCGCTTTGGCCCGGGTGGCTACGACGCGCTGGGCGCAGTCGAGGACTTCCAGGAGGTTGTCGATTCCTATGGTGATACGGCATGGTACACGGCAGCGATGCCGATGCTCGATTCGGCCCGCGGCAAAGTGACAACGCTGGAAACCCAGCTGGGCCAGCCCGAAACAAGCAAGCTCCAGAAATTCAATTTCCTCATGGAACTTGGCATGCACCAGGATGCCATCGACCTGATGCTCGCGAACGACCTGACACCTGACAATGAAGCGCTGATCGCGATGTATGACATCGGCTATCTGTGCGAGGGCGACGAACTGACAGGCCGCGCCTATGACGCTGTGGAACGCGACGGCACCGCGCGCTCGCTGCGATTCTGCGATTTTGGAAAATAGGCGTTCTGCGACAACCTGCCTCAAAATGCCCCGTTGCTTCGGCTCCGGGGCATTTTTTTGCCCTGAAATGCACCTTTCCGCACAAAGGGCACTTTTATCCCCCGAACGGGCGTGGTTTCTGTGAATCAGATCAAAAAACACCGGAGGATACTGAATGCCCGCAGATACTGCCGCACCGACTTGGCCTGTCATCTCCATTGCCGAAGCCAATGCTGCCCTTGCAGGCCCCGGTTCGCCGCTGGAACTGGCGGATGCTGAAATCAACGGTGTGAAGCTGAAAATCTACGCCAACGCGCCGCCGACTATTCGGTCGATTCTTGAAATGGCCGCCGCGACCTGGCCTGACCGTGATTATCTGGTCTACGCAGACGAGCGCGTGACATTCAGGGCCACGATGCTGGCCGTCCAGCACTTCGCAGCCGTTCTGCGAGACAGGTTCGGCGTCAAGAAGGGCGACCGGGTCGCCGTCATCATGCGCAACTATCCGCAATGGCCGATCGCATTTTTTGCGGCAGCAAGCCTTGGCGCCATCGCGACTCCGATGAACTCATGGTGGACGGGCGACGAACTTGAATACGGCCTGTCATTCGCCGGGGTGAAAGTGGCTGTCGTGGACGGACAGATCTACGAGCGCACGCGCGACCACCTCAAGAACCTGCCCGAACTTGAACACGTGGTCATCGCCCGCAACAGGGGCGAGGACCATGTCGATCCGCGCGTGTCGAACCTCGAGGAATTCATCGGGGTTTCCGACAACTGGAGCAAGCTGGAAGACATCGGCCTTCCTGATGTCGATCTTCAGCCAGAGGATGATGCGACGATTATGTTCACGTCCGGTACGACGGGAAAGCCCAAGGGCGCGCTCGCAACCAACCGGGCCGTCGTGTCGAACATGTTCAACTCCTCGACGTGCCAGGCCCGCATGTTGCTGCGCCGCGGCGAGGCGATTCCGGAGCCTGATCCGAACGAGCAACGCGCGACGCTGCTGGCCATTCCTTTCTTCCATGCAACAGGCGCTTTCGCGATCCTGATCCCGTCGCTGCTGAAAGGCGACAAGATCGTCTCGATGTACAAGTGGGACGCTGGCGAGGCGCTGCCGATCATCGAACGCGAGAAGATCACGGCCGTCGGCGGCGTGCCGGCAATTGCCTGGCAGCTGCTCGAACATCCTGACCGGGATAAATACGACCTGTCGTCGATCCAGGCGATTTCCTATGGCGGAGCGCCGTCGGCGCCGGAACTGGTCTCAACAATCAAGAAGCGCTTCCCTGAAGCGGCGCCCGGCAATGGCTGGGGCATGACGGAGACTTGCGCCACAGCCACGCTGAACATTGGCGAGGACTACGTGAACCGCCCGTCGTCTGCCGGGGCTCCTCCAGGGGCTGTTGAGCTGAAAGTCTGTGATCCCGATGGCAATGCATTGCCGCAGGGCGAGGTCGGCGAACTCTGGTGCAAGGGGCCGATGAACTGCAAGCGCTACTGGAACCGACCCGATGCCACGGCCGAGACATTCCGCAATGGATGGGTCGTGACCGGCGACCTCGCGCGGATCGACGAGGAAGGATTCCTGTTCCTGGTCGACCGGGCGAAGGACATGCTCATCCGCGGCGGCGAGAACATCTACTGTATCGAGGTCGAGAGCGCGCTCTACGACCATCCGGCAGTGATGGATGCGGCCGTTGTCGGCATTCCGCACAAGGTGCTGGGTGAGGAAGTTGGTGCCGTCGTCCAGTTGAAGCCCGGCAAGACCGTGTCCGAGGACGAGCTACGCGTGCACGTCGCGAACCAGCTGGCCATCTTCAAGGTGCCGGTCCAAATCCTGTTCCAGGACGATCCGCTGCCGCGCAATGCCAATGGCAAGATCCTGAAGCCGGAATTGCGGGCCCGGTTCACGGAACGCGTATGAGCGATACGCCCGCCAGACCGGTCACGCTGGAAGCCCGCGGGACCGGCGAGGACGGGCGGCGCTATTCGCCTTCGGTCGCGCGCAACCGCGAACCGATACGGGACACGTTCGCACAGCATGTCGGTTGTGAGGGCCGCGTGCTCGAGATCGCGTCCGGCACAGGCGAGCACGGCGCTTTCCTGACGGGCTCCTTTCCCGGTCTCGACTGGACTTATTCCGATATCGATCCGGCCGGCCTGGAAAGCCAGCGCGCGTGGATCCGGTCAGCCGGGCATGACCGCCTGCACGGGCCGCTGGTCCTCGACGCGAGCCTGCCTGGCTGGGGCGAGGCGGAAGCGGTCCGGCCATGGCATGCGGTCGTGTCGATGAACATGGTTCACATAGCGCCCTTCGCGGTGGCCGAAGGCCTCTTCGCGGGCGCGGGGCGGTTGCTGGACGCGGGGGGCAAGTTGTTCCTGTATGGGCCGTTCGCCCGCAATGGGGTCATCGCGCCCTCGAATGCGGCTTTCCGCGAAAACCTGCAGCGCCGGAACCCGCAATGGGGCGTGCGCGACCTCGATCGCGAACTGTTGCCGCTCGCATCCCGGGCGGGCCTCGTGCTGCGCAATGTCACCGAGATGCCTGCCAACAATCTCGCGGTTGTCTTCGAGCGGACGTGACACAAAAGTTGCGGTAGACTTTTCCGCGTGGGCGTTCGAAATACGGGCCATGAAACAGATCACGAGCCTCATCTTCGTGGCGCTGCTGGCGGCCTGCCAGACGGCGCCTGTGGATCAGCCTGTCGCCGACAGCCCGGTCCAGGTGCCACAAGCTGACACCGTCACTGATGCGCCCGATCCGATACCGGGTCAGCAATGGTTGTACGGGTCTGCCGAAGCCAGCGTGACGATGCGCCAGGCGTGGGCCAGCATAGCGGCTTTCGTCGAGGCGACGGCTGCACGCGCACCAACGCATGGCGTTGTGCTCGCCCCTGGCAGCTCACCCGCAGAGCCTGCCTTCCTCGCCTGCGAAGGCAAGCCGCTGGCCGCCGTGTTCGACGCTGACGAGACCCTGATCTGGAACCTCGGTTCGATGGGCTATTTTACGCGCAACGGCATCGGCTTTGACCCGGCGATTTGGGATCAGTGGGAGAAGACCGGAGCCGGCAAGGCCGTACCGGTTCCGGGTGCACTTGCGGGGCTTGATCGCATTCGTGCGGCGGGTGTGGCGGTGATCGTGAACACGAACCGCGCGGCTGAGAATGCCGCCGGGACGGAGGACACGCTGCGTTCTGCCGGTATCGGCGACTTCACCCACGGCACAACGCTGTTCCTGCGCGGAGACGCGCCGGACGGGTCCGGCAAGGATGGCCGCCGCGCGATGATCTCGGATAATTATTGCGTGATCGCGCTCGTGGGCGACCAGCTCGGGGACATTGCCGATCCGTTCAATGACAAAGCGCTCGGCGTGGCAGGGCGCAGGGCCCTGACCGATGCGCCCGCTGTGGCCAGACTGTGGGGCAATGGCTGGTTCGTACTGCCGAACCCGGTCTATGGTCCATCAATCCGGGGTGGCTTCGACGACGTGTTTCCGCCCGCAACGCAATGGGAACCGCCTGCCGAAACGCCGGCAATCCACTAGGCCTGGTTTTCACCGCCGAACTGTTCGGTCCACGTCGCCACTTGCTCGTCCTCGATCTTCTGGAACAGCACGTCAGGCGGCGTAATCGCCAGGCCGGGCGGCAGGGCGTTCAGCACGGCTTCCGGGCTGCGGAAGTTGAAGTTCCAGTGTTCCTGCGGAATGCCCAGCGCATCGAGAATCTTCGCGCCGGTTTCCGGAATTATCGGCAGGCACAGGATGCCGAACAGCGCCGCCAGGTTCAGGCCCGTGCGCACGCCGACAGCCGCCGCATCCACGTCCGACTTGTACTTCACCCACGGCTCGGCCTTGGTCAGGTATTCATTGCCCGCTGCCCAGATCGCCCGCGTTTCAGCAGCCGCCTTGCGGAACTCCATGGCCTCGTAATGCTCGATCAGGCGCGGCAGGCGCTCGGTGAGTTCTGCCACCATCCACGCCTCGGCCTCGCCCGGCTCGCCGCCATCCGGCACCTGTCCGTCAAACTTGCTGGCCGCATACTTGGTAATGCGGTTGACGAAATTGCCGAGCACGTTGGCAAGGTCTGAATTGACCGCCGCCTGGAAGCCTTCCCATGTAAAGGCCGCGTCGGACCCTTCGGGCGAGTTGGCGATCAGGTACCAGCGCCAGTAATCGGCCGGCAGCAGGTCCAGCGCCTGGTCCATGAACACGCCGCGCTTGTTGCTGGTCGAGAACTTGCCGCCATACCAGGTGACCCAGTTGAACGCCTTCAGCTTGTCGACCGTCTTCCAGGGCTCGCCGCTGCCCAGCAACGTTACCGGGAAGCTCACCGTGTGGAAGGCGACATTGTCCTTGCCCATGAACTGGACATATTCGGTCTCGTCCGCGCCCTTGTCGGTACGCCAGAGGGTTTCCCAGTCGCCGCCGGTGGCCGCGGCCCATTCCTGCGTCGCCGCGATATAGCCGATCGGCGCGTCGAACCAGACATAGAACACCTTGTCCTCGTAGCCGGGCCGGACCGTGCCATCTTCGCCGATCACCTTCACGCCCCATGACAGGTCGCGGGTAATCGCGCGGGCAATCAGGCCCTCGTCCAGCCACTTGTTGGCGATGGAGACGGCCAGGCTCGGCCAGTTGGCGCCCTTCCGGTTCACCCAGGCGCGGATTTCGTCCTGCGACTTCTCCTGCAGCAGGTAGAGATGGTTGGTATCGCGGATCTCGATATTCCTGCTGCCCGAAACCGACGAATAGGGATCGATCAGGTCGACCGGGTCGAGCAGGCGCCCGCAACTGTCGCACTGGTCGCCGCGCGCCTTCTCGAAACCGCAATGCGGGCAGGTGCCTTCAACATACCTGTCCGGCAGGAAGCGGCCGTCATCGACCGAATAGACCTGTTTCGAGGTGCGTTCCTCGATCAGGCCGCGTGCCTCCAGAACCTGCGCGAAATGCTGTGTCAGGGCATGGTTGGCCGGCCGCGACGAGCGCCCGAACCAGTCGAAGGACAGGTTGAAGCCTTCGCCCGCCTTGCGCTGGATGGCGTATTGCTCGTCGCAATACTGCTGGACCGGGATTTGCTGGGCCTGCGCCGCCAGTTCCGCCGGCGTGCCATGCTCATCTGTGGCACAGATATAGGTCACGTCGTGGCCCAGCAGGCGCATTGTCCGCGCATACACGTCCGCCGGCAGCATCGAGCCGGCCAGGTTTCCGAGGTGCTTGATGCCGTTGATGTAAGGCAGGGCGGACGTGATCAGGATGCGCCGGGGTCGCGTCATGGGCGTGTTTTCTTTCCGGTTAGGGCGTTTTCGGGCAATATTCAGGTCGGCTGCCCGCTGGAACGGGACTTTTAGCGCGATGAGCCGGAAAAGAAAGAAACTTGGGAGGAATTAACATGCCAAGACTCAGTGGAGTGAACCTGCTGGGCGTGCTGCTGGCCGCCATCGTCATGTTCTTTGTCGGATTCGTCTTCTATGGAATGCTGTTTTCAGGCCATTGGATGGCCGCGCGCGGCTATACGGCGGACATGGCGGCAGATGCCAATCCGACCTGGATGGCTGGCGGTTTCCTGATCGAACTGGTGCTGGCCTTCGGGCTGGGCTGGGTCCTGAAACTCAAGGGCGCCAAGGGCCTTGCCGCCTGCGTATCGACAGCCCTGATGCTGGCCGTGGTCGTGGCCCTGCCGATACTGGCCTATGATTTTGTCTACGGGTTCTATCATTACCTGCCGGGCCTGATGGTCGACTGGGGCCATGTCCTCGTATCGTTCGGCCTTGCAGGCGCGGTCCTGTCCTTCTTCGACTAGGCATCCCGCGCAAAGAAAAGCCCCGGGCGGCCATAGGGACCATCCGGGGCAGTGCGGCGGATCTAAGGGGAGCGGTGACTTCCCTCAGGTCCCGCCAAGGGGAACTTGAATTACAGGCCGTAACCCGGTTCGGCCGTCAGGATGACGTCAACGCGGCGGGCCAGCGGGGCCTTTGTGCTCATCGCCAAGGCGGCGTCGACTTTTGGGCTGATGTCCGTGTGGACTGCCGGGGCCCGGACGCCGCGGGCGCTGAAGGCTTCGAGCACGGCGGTTGCGCGCGCTTCGGACAGGGCGGCGAAGCCTTCATCGGAATGGGCCTCTTCCGACACGACGTCGGCCTTGATTTCGGTGACGGCGCAGCCGGCAAGCCGGTCGCTGGCCGCGTTCACGGCGCGCATCGAGTAGGCCGACAGCATGCTTTCGTAAGCCGGGAAGTAGACTGACACGGTCACGTCTTCACAGGCCTTTTCATGGCTTATCTGGGCAGGGACCGCCGGTGGGGCAGGCGGCACCTGGGCAAGGGCCGGGGCCTGCATCACAGCCGCGACAGTCAGGCCGGCAAGGGCGATCATCGAGCGTTTCATGGCGAATTCCTTCTTGCGTATAGCGTTCTTGAGACTGAACCTACGCATGAATTGGGGCCGAATGGTGCAGGCGGCGTGGCGAATGGGGCGGTTGCAAGGTGATTGCGAGAATTCGTGTCCGGACGCCCCGAACAGCCTGAACATGAAAACTCAGGCAGGCTGCAGCCCTGCCATTGTTTCTCCATGTTGCGGTGCAACATATCCGTCATGGACAACCGGGCGATCTATACCAGCCTCAAGACGGGCAAGCGCATCTACCTGAGGCCGATCCGGCCGCAGGACGGGCTGCGCATACGTGAAAGCATTGCCAACCTGTCGGACGAGTCGCGCTATTTCCGGTTCTTCTCGGGCATGAAAAAAGTGCCCGCCCCGGTCCTGGAGCGCCTGCTGGCGGTTGATGGCGTTCACCATCTCGCCTGGGGCGCGCTCGACCTTGCCGAACACGACCTGCCGGCCATCGGGGTTGTCCGCGTGATTCGCGACCCGAAAACCGGCATCGCGGAACTGGCGATTGCGACGCTGGATGCGTTTCACAATACGGGCCTGGCGCGAATCCTGATGGCGACCATGGCATCTGACTGCCTGGCGGCGGGCATCCGCACACTTGAGGCCAATGTGCTCTCGGAGAACAAGAAGGCGCGCAGCCTGTTCAGCGCCCTTGGCGGCACCTGCACGCAACGAGACGGGGCCTTCATGAGGTTCAGCTTCGATGTCGCCCGAATGGACCGGTTGCTCAGGTCCATGCAGGGGCTGGACGGCGTCAGCGACGTGTTCGCCGCGTTCGGCCGGTTTGGCGCGTACCAGCCAAGGCTGGCTGGCTGAAACATCACTGGAAACCGCACTTGCGCCCCGGCGCCGATCGAAGTAGTGACACCCCTCCAGCCGCCGGTTTAGCTCAGCTGGTAGAGCATCTGATTTGTAATCAGAGGGTCGGGAGTTCGAAGTCTCTCAACCGGCACCACTGGAAACAGGGACTTATGGGCAAGCGGGGCGAGTGTCCCGTCGCTACTCGGCGCTTTCTTCTTGCGGATCATACGACGTGCCCTGCGCTTCCAGCCCGGCGAAGAGGTTGGCTTGCGTGCGCTCGATGTCGGGTGTCGCGGCATCCTCCAGCAGCCGCTTCAGGTCGCTACCGTCCAGCACGGTGCCCTGCCGGATCACAGCGTGCGGCTGGCGCGTACACGCAATGTCGCTCAACGGGTCGCACGCGTAGAGAACTAGGTCCGCAACGCAGCCCACAGACAGGCAGCCCCGGTCGGGCTCTTTCAGGACAAGGGCAGGAGTGTAGGTCGCAGTCCTCAGGGCATCGAATGGGCTGAGGCCGGCCTGAACCAACAGCTCCAATTCCTCGATCAGGGACAGGCCGGGTATGTTGGTGAAAATTCCGGCATCGCTGCCGGCGACCAGAAGCACGCCCTCCTCGTCGAATATTTTCGCTACCCGCCCGTAGAATTCATCGTCGCGGCCAAGCGGCTCCGGTGCGGCCGCCAGCCATCGCTGGTGGCTCGGCACCTCGGTCTCCTGCTCGAAAGGGTTGAGCCATTCGGTTCCCGGCCGCCGGAGAACACTGTCTCCCTCCAGCGCGACCCGGTAGAGATTGTGGTGGGCAAGGAGTGTCGGCGTGACCGGCACACCGGCCGACGCGACACGGCCGGCCAGCGCCCTCGCCTCGGTCTCGTCACGGTTCGCGCGCAGGCCGTGCCAGACGATCGACTCCACATGTTCGATCGTCTCGAACCCGTCATCGAGAACATCGTCAAAGGCAATGTCGAATGGCCGCTGCAGGGGGATTCCGGCATGGCGATACCCTTCGGGCGTGTGCCCGGTAATCGTCATGCCAAGAGTGGCCGCCTCGCTCAGGATGGCGTCATAGGCATCGGGCGTGAGGTTTGAATAGACCTTGAGGCGCCTGAAACCCGTTTCGTATTGCCACCTTACGGCGCGGCGCGCAGATTCCGCATCCTCCACGATCTGGTGGTTGATCTGCCGGTTCGGGCCGTCGCTATTGAGGATGGGGCCGGTGGTCAGCAGCCGCGGCCCGGCGATGTCCCCGCTTGCGATCCGCGCGGCCAGGTCCAGGTGAAACGGCATGCCGGACATGTTCCGCACAGTGGTCACCCCATGTGCGAGATAGGCGCCAAGTTCGGCTTCATCCCAAACATGCACGTGCATGTCATTTAGCCCGGGAACGAGCGTCAGGCCCCGTCCGTCAATCACGGTGTCGGCCCGCAACGCCTGTTCGCCGTTTCCGGAATAGGCAATCTTTCCGCCATCGATCAGGACGCGCGCATTCTCGACAATGACGGGCGTCTCGTTTGAAAAGCTGATCGTTCTGACACCCTCGATGAGGACGCTGCCGGATAGCGCCTGCGTGTCTTCGGCCGGCGCCGCTGCATGATCGGTCGTACAGGCTGAAACGGCCAGGCTCACCGCACACACAAGGCCCGCCAGATTGATATGCTGTCCCGCCATGTCCAAATCCTTCCCCCCAGGTGCCGACTCGAATCCCATTAAAAACCAGTTTCGCGGAGAATCCAGCAGGGAAGGGACAAGCCTCGCTCTGCTCTCCATCCGGCCGCGCCTCTCTCCGCCTCCTTGTCCAACCCTAATCCGGCCTGCGCTATACTGCCCGCATGACCGGCAGCAGCGATCTCATCTCCCATGGCCTGCGCGAAGCCAGCCTTGCGCTGACCAGCATCATCGGCATGACCAACATTCACCTGAAACCGCTGACATTGCCGCGCAGCCTCCTGCGGCGCGCGTCGGGGCGGCTGAAGCAGCTGGAAGTGATCGTACGGCGCCTGCTGACCCTGATGGCGCTGGCGCTGGAACTGGCCCCGGTACGCCCGCGCCTCACCCCTGCCACCCCCGTGCCACTCCCCGAGGGCACCGAAATCGCCACCTTCCCGGCCCCGCGCCGCTTTGCCCTGTCGGGCCGGGTACAGCCCGCCGTCGGTCCCGAAGCGTTCGGGCTGTTTCCGGACAGTGTCCGTACATACGGCCCGGTCCCCGCCGCGCCTTTCCTCGCGCGCGTTTCGGCCCTCTACAAGGTGCTGGAAGCGCCGGACCTCTACGCCAAACGCCTCGCGCGCAGCCTCGCCCGGCAGCAGGAACGCGGCGACCCGAAGCCCGTCGCTTTGCCCATGGCATCGGCCTGGCGCCTCCGCCCCGAACTCGGGGCCGTCGCCACGGCCCTGCCGGGCCTGCTCAACGCCGCGCTGGAAAAGTGGGACAATTCAAGCTGAGTCCGACTGGCTTGTCAGACAGGTTGGCCGGGCACCGGGAGGTGTTTCCGGGCGCAGGCGCTTTACGTGACCGGGGCTTCGGTCAGGTAGTCGTCGAGGAAGTCCTGGTGCGACGGCATCCGGGCAACGGCATTGGCGATATTCGTGCTCAGGCCTTTCAGCGCCGTCTGCATCTGCTCACGGCTCATCAGGCGGCCAAGATGGTGGCGCCCCTGTGGCTGCAAGCGCTGGCCCATCATCACCTGCAGCCAGGAATCGACCTGGAAGAGTTCGGCCTTTTCCTGGTAGGCCAGGCCGGTATCGCGGAAGAGCTCGATCCGGTTGCGCAGGGAGTCCGGAATGTCCATCGCCGCCCGGTCGCGCCAGAAGGCGCTGTCTGTGCGCTCGGTCAGCTTGTAGTGCAGAACGATGAAATCCCGGATCCGTTCCAGCTCCACCCGCGCCATGTCATTGAATCGCGTCGAAAGGGCCTCGCTGGCGCCATGGAAGGGAAACATCTGTACAAGGCGCATGGCATAGATCTGGATCAAGTGGATCGAGGTCGATTCCAGCGGCTCGACAAAGCCGCTCGACAGGCCGATCGACAGGCAGTTCTTCACCCAGACCTTGTCGCGCCGCCCGGTACGATAGCGGATCAGGCGCGGCTCGATCAGCGGCTTGCCCTCGATCTCGGCCATCAGGCGCGCATGCGCCGCGTCATCCGACAGGTTGGCGCTGCAATAGACAAGCCCGTTGCCCACGCGGTGCTGCAGCGGAATGCGCCAGCGCCAGCCGGCATCATGCGCCACGGCGCGGGTATAGGGCAGGGCCGGGCCGGTCGCCTCGGTCTGCACCGCCAGCGCGCGGTCGGTCGGCAGCCAGTGGGTCCAGTCCTCGAAGCCGGTCTTCAGCGCCTTGTCGATCAGCAGCGCACGGAAGCCGGTGCAATCGACGAACAGGTCGCCCTCAATCCGCTCGCCATTCTGCAGGACAAGCGCGGTGATATCGCCGCTTTCGCTGTCTTGCTCGACCGTTTCGATCAGGCCTTCGACACGCTTGGCGCCGAAGGATTCCGCGAACTGGCGCAGGAAGCCCGCATAGAGGCTGGCATCGAGATGATAGGCATAGTTGATTCGAGATTTTTCCGATGTCGCAAACTTTCCGGCCTCCGCCGCCTTCAGCTCGAAACAATAGTCACCCAGTTCGCCGGCCAGTCCCATCTCACGGGCCTGCAGCCAGATATGGTGGAAATCGGCCATCCAGGTCGGTTTCCCGACCACGCCGAAAGAGTGGATATAATTGTCGCCGATCCCGCCCCAGTTCTCGAACCCGATACCCAGCTTGAATGTCGCCTTGGTCGCGCGCATGAAGGCCCGCTCGTCGATCCCGAGCAGGTGGTGGAAGGTCCGATGGGTCGGGATCGTTGCCTCTCCCACGCCGACCGTACCGATCTCGTCGGACTCCACGAGCGTGATATCCAGCAACGGGCCAAGCTGGCGGGAAAGCGCCGCAGCAACAATCCATCCGGCTGTGCCGCCGCCCGCGATAACGACTTTCCTGACTGTCTGACCGTCCAATATCGTCTCCTTTTCCGCGTGTCAGCGATTGAGGCGCTGCAGCAGTTTTGCGCGCAGCCGCCTGGCGCGGGTCTCGTCCATCGGGGCAAGGTCGCCCCGGGCATGGTCTGGCAAATGGGCGCCCGCCTGGTCGGCAGGGCCGAAAACATAATAGTCGAACAGGGCCTTCCAGGCGCGCTTTTCCTGGTCCGGCCGGTCGCGCAGGCTGAGCAGGCCGTGGAGCAGGGTATTCTGGGGCGTATCGATATAGGCGGGCGATGTGTTCCACCAATAATTCACGAGCGTATTGAAATCGCTCAACGCCTCGACATGGTGCCACCAGAGTGCCGGATAGAAGAGCGCATCGCCCGGCTCCAGCTCAGCGACTTGCGCTGCGTCCAGCGCGTCGCGGAAGCGCGGGTGGCGTTCGAAATCCGGGGTCTGGAAATCGACCATGCTGACAACCTGCCCGCCCGGCGTCGGCTCGAGCGGGCCGGGATAGAGATTGGCCACCTGCTCCGGCGGGAAGAGCGTGAAACGCCGCTGCCCGACAAGGCAGCAGGCAATATTGTTCGACATGTCGTAATGCGCGGTCGCGGTCGTACGATTGCCGATCCAGACGCTGACGATCGGCGGATTGCGCTCGAACATCGGGTCGTTCAGGACGAGGTCGTTCTCGGCGCGAAAGCCGGGCAGGTAGAGGTCGGCATCGGTCGAGCCGATATAGAAGGACGGCGCATCAATTTTGCCGAGGTGCTCACGGATCCGGTCCAGATAGTCGCCGAGCTGGACCCGGCCGCGCTCGAAGTTCAGGCCGGACACATCCTCATTATAGAAATATCGGCCTTTGATGTCGGGCGGGCAAGTATACCCGACGACCGGGCGGCCCAGGTAGAAAGACAGGAGGTGCTCCATGGCCGCCTCCGGCGACTCGCGGCCCTTGCGCGCAAGTGGCCAGTCCTTCGCTACGCCTTTCAGGATCGTCGGCGTCTCGTCCCGGATAAGATCGGCATAGGGGATCGCATCCGGTGCGATCCCTTCGATGATCCTGGTCTTGCGCTTTACTTCGACCATGACCTGGCCCGCTCTAGGTTGAAGGTTGCGCGGACGCGGCGCGTTTCGCGTTCTTGAGTTCTATCAGCCGGCTGACATTGGGGAGAGAGGACAGGACCAGGTAGGCGGCCCGCAGGAAACCGGCCTTGTGCAGCTGTTCCAGTTCATCTCCGCCGAGAGCCGCGAGTTTTTCGTCGCTGATCGAATATATGTCGGGCACCTTGTAGGAGGTATGGTCATCCAGCTGGATATCCAGCGACGCTGGTTCGATCAGGTCAGCCGCCTCAAATGCAGCGAACATCGGCTCGGCGAGTTCCGCGCCCTTGTTGATGACGCGCAAAACGCGGCTGATATATTCAAGGTAGGGGGAATTGCCGCCGTGCTGCAGGAACAGGGGGTGGCCTTGTGTCCGGCTGATGCGGGGATTGTCGAGATCGACGAAAATGACCGGCTCGCGGCGCATTTCACCGTCAACATCCTGGTTCTGGAAGCCGATGGCGAAGGGCCCGCGCTGGTGGATCGCGGGTACATATCGAGCCTGCCAGCCGGAACCCGTTAGGAAGAGGTTTTCGCCCTTGTCCAGGCCGAGAAGGGCGACGCAGTGAAATTTTCCGGTCTCGTCCTTCCGAAAGAGGATGGGATACTCGCGCTGCACTTCCGCGAACTCCGTCGGGAAGACAGGCGTCTGATTGATATTGTCGCCATAGTCAGGGCCATGGCCCGTGATCACTTTAAGGTCCTGATGGTCGATATTGTTGAGCAGTGCCGTATTGGTCATGCTGCGCCTTTCGGTCCCTGGAGGCAGGCCAGCCCGGCCCGGTCAAAAAAGGCCGCTGCGAACAGCGGCCTTTTCAAGTTTATCCCGAATACGTCCAGCCTGTCGACGGCTAGAACTTGTAGCGTGCGCCGATGAGGTAACGCGGCGACAGTTCGTAGGAATAGTAGAATTGCTCCGGCACGCGGTGATAAATCCGCTGGTCTTCGCCAGTGATGTTGATCGCCTCGAATGATACCGCGACACGTTCGTTGATGTCGTAGCTGACATTCAGGTCGAATTGCCCGAAATCTTCCACGTAAACGCCGCTGCGGTCACCGGTCTGGTTGGTAGCCTGCAGGAACGTATCACGCCAGTTGTAGGCCAGACGTGCCGATAGTCCGTGGTTCTCGTATATCGCCGTAAGGTTGGCCGTATCGGACAGGCCGACCAGAGCGAACTGGTTCTCGCCCGGAGGGGACGCCGGATCGAGCTCTACGTCGCCATTGACCATTGTGTAGTTGGCCGCGAAGCCAAATCCGGTCTCGCCGAAGAAATGCTGCCAGGCAAACTCGATGCCGTCGATGTTGCCTTCCTTGTTGTTGATCGGCTGGGAGACAGCGAAGATCAGCAGCGGGTCGTCAGCATTCCCGGTCACATCATACAGGCCCAGAATGGAGTCGACATAGCTTTGCGGCAAGGCGCCGCCAACCAGATTGGCTTCAAACTCTGCCTGAGCCGCCGCGACGTTTCCGCCATTGGCGTCGATCAGGGCGACCATTGTGAACAGGTTCGCTTCTGATTCATCGATGCCGAGGGAGTTGATCACGTCTAGTGCATCGCCGGACCGGGTGCCGGCGGCGCCGGACGCAGGGTCGCGAAGACCGAAGAGGTTGCGATCAACAACACCGTTACCGATGAAGTTCTTCACGCGCTTGTCAAAGTAGCCGATCGAGACATAGCTGGCATCGCCGTAATACCATTCCGCCGAGATGTCGAAATTGTCCGACTCCAGGGGCAGGAGTGCCGGGTTCTGCGAGTTGCCTGTCACCTGGCCGCCCAGCCCTGTCGGGCGGTTCGGCGCGTTGGCGGCAGTCGATGCGAACAGGTTGTTGTAGGCGACCCGGCCGATCGTTTTGGAGTAAGATGCACGCCCGACGATATTGTCCGTAATGTCCAGCTGGAAGTCGACATTCGGCAGGAGGTGATCATAGCTGCCCTCACCGGAGAGGTTCTCCTTTGTGCCGGTCTGCTGAACAAGGAAGTCATTGTCAGCGGTCCAGAGGATACCGGATGGGATGGATTGCAGCGTGTTCGCCGTGACCTTTGTATCTTCATACCGGATGCCGGCGCTCACGCGTGCCGGCCGGTTGAGGAGCTCGCTCTCCATTTCGAACTGGGCAAAGATCGAGGTGATCTCTTCTCCAACCGTATCGGACGTCTCGTTGATGTTGTTCGAATTACCCGGATAGGCTGCCGAGAGCGCAGTAAAGAGCTTGGTCGCATCTCCCCTGAACGCCACGTCCGCTTGGCCGACGGCAAGGTCGTCGAACGTACAGGCGAGGCAGTAGGCTTCCATCACGCCGGGCGCGAACTGTTCGACGTCACCCGGATTGCTGATGCCCCAGCTGCCGAGATCCTGCTGTGTCGTCCGCGAGTTGCGGGTCATTTCGGTATCACGGTAATTACCGCCTACCGTCAGGCTGCTGGAACCGAAGTCCCAGACAAACCGCAGGTCGATTTCGTCAACCTGGTGCTTCATGTCCGCATCGGCAGAACGGGCAACCTGTGAGCCGAGGTCGCCAACGTCGAGGACGCCGTTACCATTGCCGCGTACGGAATCGTCGATCGTGTAGGACTGGATCGGGTAGCCACCGCGAAAGTCGACAGAGTGCTGCAGGATGACCGGTGCGCCCATTGTCGCAAAGGTTGCCGCGACGCCCAACGGGTTGTTGCCGCCGGATGTGGCTTCGGACGAGTGCGCGTCGAGTATCATCCGTGCGCGATCACTGAACTCCCACTCGGCGTTGAAGCCGAGCGATGTCATCTCGTCTTTCGTGGCGCGATTCGTTTGCTCGAAACCGATGTCTTTCGAGCCGTTATTGTTCTCCTGCAGGAATACCGCTGTCGCGACCGGTCCATCCGTGTCGAAGATGATTTGGTCGAACGGTGTGGCGAACCAGTTGGTTTGCTCGTAGCGCTGCTCTTCCGACTCGTTCTGCGCATAGGTCACGTCGCCCGTCAGGGTCAGCGTGTCCATCGGCCGGAACTGGAGCACTAGCTGGCCATTGATGCGCTCGCGGGAGATGTCCGAGAAATCGTAGCGGCTGTCCTGGGGGATCGCATAAAGCTGGTCGTCAGCTGGCAGGTTGGTGATTTGCGTTGATCCATCGCCGCGAACGTAGCTGCTGTCTGCAAACAGGCCATCGGACGCCGGGTCGAACACGAGCCAGTCATTCACCTGCTGCGTCGGCGCACCTAAATCGCGCTTGGAGTAGGAGCCGAACACGCCAATGCCGAAGCGTTCCGTATTGTCGGTCCAGCTGGCGAGGCCGGTCAGTTCCGGCGTGAAATCGTCGCCGGCTTCGACACTCGTATCGTTCATGACCTTGGCGCCTGCCGAGGCCTGGAAGCCGGGGGTATCGAGCGGGCGACGGGTTGTGATATTGACGGTCGCGCCGATGCCGCCCGAGGGGAGGATGGCCTGACCTGTCTTGTAGACTTCAAGGCTGCTGACGCCTTCGGACGCGAGGTTGGAGAAGTCAAATGAGCGGTCGGCGCCCGCAGCATAGTTGCCGCGTTCGCCGATGAGGCTGACTTCTGCGGTCGGCATCGTGCGGCCGTTCAGGGTGATCAGGTTGAAGTCCGGACCAAAGCCGCGGACGGTGATTTTCGAACCTTCGCCGTTCGAGCGGTCAATCGACACGCCGGTGATGCGCTGGAGCGATTCAGCGAGGTTTGTGTCCGGGAACTTGCCGATGTCTTCGGCGGAAATCGCATCGAGAACGCCATTGGCCTCGCGCTTCAGGTCCATCGCGCGTTCAAGCGAACCGCGAATACCCTGCACGACAACAACTTCCTGACGCGACTCTTCGTCAACCGCCTCCTGCGCATTTGCAGGCATTGCGCTGATGAGCGAGATGGCTGACGCGCCATAGAGCAACGCTGCCCATTTCGGTGAGCGTTTGCCGCGCACGCCGGATTCTTCCTTGATAAAGGTCATCGACTTCCTCCCTTGAACGTCGACGTCATGCTCGATGCGCCGAACTTGGTTTCTCTTATGGCCGCCGACCGCGTACCTGGTCCACCTGCCTGATGGTGATGCGAGCACAAAATGTTTGCGCTATCAATAGCGGTCTCGCGAAAGTGTTAGCGATAACGCGACACTGTGTCACAAAGGCAACACCTGGTGTCCCGCAATCCCGTTGTGGTTGAATTGTTCTGAGGTTGTTTAGGGCGCCAGATCTGCGCGGCGGTGTAAGTCCAATCCAAACCAGCATCGAGGTGAAGGCTCACCAGGTTTCAGGCGATGTGAGCGCGCGCATTGTGGATTCTGATGTAGGGTTCGTCCAGATACCACCATCATTGCGGATTCCGACACATGGATGCCGATCACTGCTGCCAGATATTTCGTGCGAAATAGACGGCGAACTGGTTTTTTAGAGGCAGACCACTTTGTTTTTCCCGCTGACTAGCCTGCAGCGGGTCGGTCATATCGAATTGGCGGTCGAATATTCGGTAGTCGGAATAGGGGGCAGTTTGTAGCTGCCCCCTACATTACTAGATGCCCTTGCTGATCCGGATTCCGATCGTGCGGGGGATATGGGTGCCGTAGCGGCTTTCGGCGAATGCTTCGGGGTGCACATAGGTGATGGAGTTGTCGTCAAAAACGTTTTCGACATAGCCGACGACAGTCCAGTCATCGAAGTTGGCCCCAAGGGACACGTTCACCTTCTCCCAGGAATCGGTGAAGTCGTAAGTCGGGCTTTGCACGCCCGGTTGGCCCGGCGTGAACGGTAATTGTCCGGGGAACGATCCGACATGCACAATGTTCGCCGCAAAGAACCCGTCAGACGAGTCACCGATATCGAACGTGTACTTCATGGCCAGCGCGCCCTGGAATTTAGGCGCTGCCATCCGCGCCCCCAGGACAGCGCCAGAGATAGCCGCTTCTTCCGGTGTCAGGTCTGTCACTTTCGCCTCATTGACCGCTGCAGTGAGGCCGAACCAGAGATTTTCGGTTGGAGTCAGTCCCATCTCCATTTCGATTCCCTTGCTTTCAGCCCCGCCAATATTGGTAGCGAACTGTATCTGGTCGGAAACGCGGTTGGCCTGCACCTGGATATTGCTCCAGTCGATGAAGTAGGCAGCAACATTTGCGCTGAGCTTTCGGTCGAACCAGAACCCCTTCATTCCGACTTCATAGCTCTTCAGGTCGTCGGAACCGGCGCCGTCCGGAATGATAAGGTCGGTCGGGTCAACGGTACTGGCCAGACCTGCGCGCGCGTTCCGCACCGGCGCCCGGAAACCCGTTGCATAGGTTGCGTAGGTCGTGACGTCCGGGGTGAGGTCATATGAGGCGCTGAACTTGTAGGATGGTCCTCTTTCCTTGGCTTTTTCGCCTCTGGCCTCGGGGATGTCGGTAATTGTCAGGGGGCCGGTAAGGCCGAAGAGTGCAGCGACGAGATAGTTGCTTGTGACGCCACCTTCTTCGGTGAACCCCTGTGCATCGGTGTTGCCATACCGCAGGCCGCCGATCAGGCGCAGCTTGTCGTTAACGTGGTATGTGAGCTCGCCGAACCCAGCCAGTTCATTTGCTCGCGCATAATTGTAGGCGTGTTGGTAGTATTCATCCGAAAGGCCAGTGAGGCCGCGCGCGTCCAGAAATTCCTGGGACGAACGATAGTTCAGGTCTACGTCACGTCGTTTCGTGAAGTAGAATCCACCAACAACCCAGTCCCAGTCTCCACCATCGGACGACGCCAGTCGCATCTCTTGTGTGAAGATGTCGTCATAAGCATCAGCATCCAGTGCGAAAGGAATGGTCTGGCCAAATGTACCGGCGAGATCGATATAGAATTTCTGGTCGTATGTTGTGTAGGTGCTCGAGCTGGTGAAAGTGGCCCAGTCGAGATCATAATTGATCGTGCCGTTTATGTTCGTCAGCTTGCCCTGGTACAGGTCTGGCCGGTCTGACAGTTTGACCCTGTCGCCCAGCTCTGGGCTGATCAGCGACGAGTCTCTCGGATTGCTCTTCTCATGCGAATACAGGAACCGCATCGACAGCCGGTCAGTTGGTTCGACCTGAAGGATCGCGCGACCGCCGTAGTTCACGAGCGTGTTTGCGTCTTCTTCGCCGGTGCCGATATTGTCGACCCAGCCTTCTTCATGCCGGTAGAAGCCGACGACACGCAGCGCGGCCTTGTCCTTGACCACCGGGATGTTGACCATGCCATTGTAGCGCTGACGCAGAGAATTCTTGTCGATGAGGCCGTAGTCGACGAGTCCAGAATAGTCGAATTCGTCCAGATCGGGATCTTTGGTCAGGATACGAACGGCGCCGGCGAGAGAACCTGACCCGAACAATGTGCCTTGAGGGCCGCGAAGAAACTCAACCCGCTGTACATCGAAGAGATTGGGATCAAGAATGGTCGAGTTGCCGTTGGCCGAAATCGGGACCTCGTCAATATAGATCGCGACAGTGCTCTGGAGATTCGCATTGTAGCCGTTGATCGCGATGCCGCGGGCCGTGAAATTGTTGAAATTCGCGCTCGGCTTGTTCAGCACGACGCCGGGTGTTGCGGTGGCCAGGCCCTCGTAGCCGACGATGCCTTTTTCAGACAGCTCGCGTTGCGCGAACGCACTGATACTGATCGGGACATCCTGAATACTTTCTTCCCGCCGTGTGGCGGTCACATAGATGGTATCCTGGACTTGTACGTCATCGTCCTGCCCGCTTTCCGACACTTGTTCCGGATTGGACGGCAATTGATCTGCGTCCTGCGCAATGGCTGTCGGCATTGTCATTGCCAGAATCGCACTCACAGAGCTCAAAATTTTGGTCTTCATGGTTTCCTCCCTTCGTGCGGATCTTCCGTCGGCACAAAGGGAATGAATAACCAAGAATTACGAAGTGTCAATTTCACTCTCGTGTGTGTGAATATAATTATTTTGGATTGCGGCGGAATTTCAACGCGGCCACGACGAGCATGGGCGCAGCGGCAAGAGGCGCAATTGAAGGGGAGGGGATGCTGAATGCCTGCCAGCGGGCAGGACCGGCAGAAAAACATTCATACACACAAGAGTGAGTATTGACGTGCGACCCCAGCTAGCTGCATGCTGCCTGAAACAACAAGCGAAACATCGCATCTGCTTAGCGGGGGAGAATCAATATGAAACGGACGACATTGGTGTTCGGCAGACGGTCTGAAAAGCAGGGGTCCGAATGGGTATTCGGTCCGCGTGCCGAAACCCGGGGCTGCTAGGTCATGGCGGTCGACACCTCCGTCAGTGCGGTCAAAGACGGGACAAAAACGACGGCAACAGTGCCTGGCATCAGGGCGTGGGCGACGCTCGGCATGTTGTGCTTTGTATACGTGTTGAACTTTCTGGACAGACAACTGCTGTCGATCCTGGCGAAGCCCATCCAGGACAGTCTGCATATTTCGGACAGTCAGCTTGGCCTGATTGGCGGCCTCTATTTCGCGTTTTTCTATTGCTTCATCGCCATTCCGGTGGGCTGGTTTGCTGACAAGACGAACAGGGTTGCCGTGTTGGCAACAGCCTGTGCCATCTGGAGCGCCGCGACAATTGCTTGTGGGCTGGCAAAAACCTATCCACAGCTTGTCGTTGCGCGGATGACTGTGGGCTTCGGTGAGGCTGGCGGCGTGCCGCCATCTTATGCGATCATCACGGACTATTTTCCGCCAGGACGACGCGGTACTGCCTTGGGCATCTTCAATCTTGGACCGCCGATCGGCGCGGCACTCGGCATTGCTTTTGGAGCGGCCATAGCCGTCATCTTCGACTGGCGACTTGCCTTCATTGTGCTTGGTGCCGTTGGCCTTGTTGCGGCATTGGCAGTCATCGTTTTCCTGCGAGAACCGCCGCGCGGCGGATTGGACATTGCCCAGGATGAAGCCACAGCGAGCAATTCGGGATTTTGGCCGACATTGATTTCGTTCTTCTCGAATCCGGCGCTTGTGCTTGTCGCGCTGGGAAGCGGGGCAACGCAATTCATCACCTACGGCCTGGGAAATTTCACGACACTTTTTCTGATGCGTGAAAAGGGAATGAGCCTCAGCGATGTCGCCATCTACTATGCGCTTGTTGTCGGAATTGGCATGAGTGCCGGGATATTCGCGTCTGGATGGGTAATTGACCGTTTCACGCGAAAGTCGAAACAAGCTTATGCAATTGTGCCGGCGATATCCTTGGCGCTAGCGGTGCCGTTTTACATTGCCTTCGTTTGGGCGCCGTCATGGCCTCTGGCAATGCTGTTCCTGATTGGGCCAACGTTTCTCAATTACTTCTACCTGTCTTCGTCGGTCGCGTTGGTTCAGGAAGAGGTGCGGCCGAACCAGCGAGTGATGTCAGGCGCTTTGCTGCTGCTTGTTATGAATTTTATCGGCCTTGGCCTCGGTCCGACATATGTCGGTATCGCCAGTGACTTCTTTCGGGCGAGTTATCCCGACAACTCCCTGCAGATCGCTCTCTACACGCTCATCCCGTTCTATTTCCTGGCCATTGGGATGTTTCTCTGGCTCGCGCAGGTATTGAAAAGGCGCGACCGCCAAAAGGAGGCACTACTGTCATGAATTTTTACGGTCTTGTGAAGGTCGCAGCGTGCGGCGCAATCTGCCTGTTTTCGGCCTGTTCGACCGCGGAGTATGAGGCCGATATACCCGTAGCCGCCTCGGACGCGGAGCCAGTGCTCGTGCATGCTCCTGCAGGGATCATGCGAGGCGAGGTTGATCGTGGCATGCGTATGTTTCGCGGTATTCCCTATGCGGAACCTCCAGTGGGGAATCTGCGCTGGAAGCCGCCCGAACCAAAGGCGCAATGGTCTGGCGTGAAGGAAGCGGTCGAGTTCGGTGCTGCCTGTATCCAGCCGGACGGCAGAAACTCAAAGAGCGTCTATGCTCGCGATATCGGCGAAATGAGCGAGGATTGCCTGACGCTGAATGTCTGGGCACCAGAGGACATCGAAAACGCACCGGTCTTCGTCTGGGTTCACGGCGGGGCGTTCTGGTCAGGCGGCAGCAGCGAACCGCTCTATGATGGCACTCACCTTGCCGAACAGGGCATGATTGTCGTTACTATCAATTACCGGGTTGGCGCGCTTGGCTATCTTGCGCATCCCGAACTGAGCGCAGAATCCCCAAGAGGCGTCTCCGGAAATTACGGACTATTGGATCAGGTTGAAGCACTTCGTTGGGTGCGGTCGAACATCGGCGCGTTCGGCGGTGACCCATCGAACGTCACTATCGCAGGGGAATCGGCGGGCGCGTTGAGCGTAATTTATCTGATGGCATCGCCCGATGCTCGGGGCTTGTTTTCGAAGGCCATAGCCCAGAGCGCGTACCTCGTTTCCATGCCTGAGCTGAAAACCGTCAATCACGGCACACTCCCGTCCGAAGCGGCGGGGCAAGCGCTGGCTTCAGCGTTGGGAGTTTCGGGCATTGAAGAGATGAGGGCCATGAATGCCAATGTGCTGAACGAAAAGGCGGCGGCGAACCTGTTCGTGCCGCTCGGCGTTGCTGATGGTGTAGTGCTGCCTGGCCAGATGGTGGACGTTTTTGAGCGCGGTGACCAGGCCGCCGTGCCACTGCTTCTCGGTTTCAATAGCGGTGAAGTGAGGTCGATGCCTATCCTGGCGCCTCGTCCGCCTGCGACGGCTGCTGAGTACAAGAACACGATCCGGAGGCAGTATGCCGACCTCGCAGATGACTTCCTCAAGCTGTATCCCGGCAGGGACATGCAGGAGAGCGTGTTCGCAACCACGACGCACGCGCTATACGGATGGACAGCCGAGAAACTTGCGCGGGAACAGACCCGCCTCGGCCAATCTGCCTTTCTGTACCTGTTCGACCACGGGTATCCGGCAGCAGACAAGGCAAACCTGCATGGTTTTCACGCAAGTGAATTGCCTTACGTTTTCGGAACAATGGATGGTACGCCATCGCGCTGGCCAAAAATACCGGATACTGAAGAAGAGAAGGCTTATTCAGTTGCAATGCTCAGCTATTGGGCCAGCTTTGCGACGTCGGGTGCGCCTGACGCTGCCGATCTGGAGGCATGGAAACCTTATGGAGCTGATCGCACGTTCATGGCGTTCCGGGAGCATCCGCAACTGGAGAATGGTGTTTATCCGGGCATGTTCGAGTTGCATGAGGAGGCGGTCTGCCGCCGCAAAGCTGCGGGCAACCTTCCCTGGAACTGGAACGTCGGACTCGTTTCTCCGTCGTTGGAGTACGAAGGCGAGCGTTGCCGCCCTTGAGCCAAATGGGCGCCAGTTAGTCTTTCAGGGCCAGGAATCCGGCTGCCATGAATCGCGCCATCCTTTTCTTGACGGCCGGAAAGTCATCAGACCGGCAAATGCCGCCAGAGAGCCGATCGATTCGACCTGTCCGGGCCAAGGTGTTCATCAGGGCGCCAGTTACGAAATGATACCCCCAGAAGATGTCGTCCTCTGTATAGTCGGGTAGCGCACGCTTCAGGATGCTGACGAGCTTGAGGACAACCGGGTCAAAATGCTTGTCCATAAGTTCAGCGCCTTCCGGCGTATTGCTGACGCGCGCGCAAAAGGCAGCATAGTTCATCCAATGCTTGCCGCCTTCGAAATACAGGTCGAGGTCCGTGTCGAGGAAGGCATGCAGGGCCCCTTCGACGGTAGGGCTATCGCCTGCTTCGGCCTCGTATTTTTCCAGGGCATCAATGCGCCTATCGCTGGTGAAACTGGCGCGGCGTGCGAAGACTTCCTCGAACAGGTGCTGTTTGTCGTCAAAATAATAGTGAACGAGCGTTGTATGGATTCCCACGCGTTTCGCGACATCCCGCAAGGTTACCCCGTGCAAGCCGTTTTGTGAGAACAGGAACTCCGCCGCATCCAATATTTGTTCGATGCTTTCTGCGCGTTGTTCTGCCTTGCTGCGGCGCGCTGGCTTTCTCGTGGTTTCTGTCATTATGTTTTCCCTTTCTTTTTAGGGTAAAGGGACCATTTTACGCCCGTCAACCGCTAGCTTGCCCGATGGTAAGCCTTCCGCTTTCATAATCTGCCCGAAGCAGGTTCTTGTCGATCTTACCTGTTGCGGCAAGTGGCATCGAGTCAATCAGGATCAGCTGTTCCGGTATCCACCAGTTTGCAACCTGTCCTTGCAGAAGGTCGAGCAATGCCCGCTCGTCAAGCGAATGGTCAGTGCGGGGCTCGACGATAGCAACAGGGCGCTCGCCCCATTTTGGGTCCAGCCGTCCAATCACCGCAACTTGGCCTACCGCTGGGTGCCGACCAAGAATATCCTCTATTTCCGCCGGATTGATCCATTCGCCACCCGATTTCAGCAGATCCTTGGAGCGACCGCGAATAGTGAGATATCCGGCAGGGTTAATGCTGGCGAGGTCGCCGGTATCGAAAAAGCCTTCCTCATCGAGCGCATGGTCTTCAGCTTTGAAGTATCGATCCACGACGCTGTGGCCCTTGACCTTGAGATGGCCGGTGGGGCCTCGTTGCACGGGAAGGGTGTTTCCCTCAGCGTCCGTGAGTTTCAGGTCGAGCCCCATAGGCGGACGGCCCGACGAACCGTCATTGTATTGGGTTCCAGGGGGCGCAATCGTCCCGACCGGCGACAGTTCGGTCATTCCCCAGCTTGTCTGCACCTCAACGCCCAATCGCTCTTCCATTCGGCGCAACAGGGATTCGGGACACCTGGAGCCGCCAATGAGGATGCGCTTCAAGTCTGGCAGGTTACCTCCTGCCTCGTCTAGGTGCTCGACGACACCCAGCCAGACAGTCTGGACGCCGGCGGCGACAGTGACCCGTTCGTCTCGCATCAGCTTGGCGAGGCTTGCGCCATCGGCATGCCGGCCGGGAAGGACAAGTTTTGCGCCTACGGCCGGGGCAGCGAAAGGAAGTCCCCAGCCATTGGCATGAAACATGGGCACGGCCACGAGCAGGGTATCCCTGCCTGTCAGCCCAATGGCGTCGGACTGCAAGGCGCGAAGCGTATGCAGATAGTTGGACCGGTGTGTGTACAGAACTCCCTTGGGCTTTCCTGTCGTACCGGATGTGTAACAAAGGCCGGCAGCCGTTTCTTCGCCAAAGTCGCCCCACGTGACGGGTTGTCCCAACGATTCGAGTAATGCGTCGTGGAACCAAACCTTCGCGGCGGTCGGTGCCACGATGTCGGGGCTTGTGGAATCGTTGTCGAGAATGATCACATGCTCCAGGGAGGGACATGCGGAGGCGATGTCATGGATCATCGGGGCAAGGCTGGCAGATACTGCAAGCACCCTGTCCTCGGCTTCATTGATGATCGTGGACAGGTGCTCTGGCGTGAAGCGGGGATTTAGCGTGTGGCAGACAAATCCGGCACCCATCGCAGCATAGTAGACTTCAAGGTGGTGTTGTGTGTTCCAGGCCAGCGTGCCGATCCGGTCGCCCAGCTTCATGCCGAGCGCGGCCAAGGCACCGGACAGACGATTACAGCGCGTATGCAGATCGCGATAGTTGAGGCGCCGGGTGATCGTGCCTGCATCTGCCGTGACAATGGTTTGCTCGCCCGACCATTTGGCGGCGTGGATCAGGAATTTGTCGATCGTCAGGGAATAGTCTTGCATGGGAAGGGGAGGAGACCGTTTCGGAAGGGAGAAAAATCTAGCGGTGGAAAGGGCTGCAGATCAGCATCTCGGGCGCCAGGTACCCGGGTCACCTGAAAGATTACTTCGCATTGCCCGAAGGGCTTTCAGTTTGGCGACAGTGCCAGAATTCACATGCTGCATCCCCTTGGTCGAAGGGAAGGAGCCTGTCTCGGATTCACGTGCCTTCATAACGCGCCCCTCGTTGCGCCGTGCTGACTTGCCAGTTTTCAGAAAATGAAGTTCATTCGACAGTGTGTCAATATTTATTCTCTCAATAATGAATGTCTTCAGGGGCTGCTTTCCGGATCGACGCGCCGCTAAAGGCCGAACCAGAATTGGGATGGCGTATCCATCATGCCAAGTGGAAAAATCCACCAAAAGAGAATAGGAAAGATGCGAGCGAAAAAGAAAAACAGTATTCGTTGCCTGCATTTGTAACGCTTCGTCGGGATTGACGAGGGTTGACCCGTTTATACCAGACCGCAGTCTTGAGAGCCCTTTCCAGAGGCATTTAGGACAACTTCGGACTCGGAAGCCATCAATCAGCACGGCCTGCTTCATTTGATTCTGGTGACGTCCTGATACAGCGAAACGGGTTCTTGACCATTTGTTGGGGCCGACGGCTGGGATCGGCGCTTTTATTTCCGCTCCGCCGAGAACGCTGTGCCGCGAAAGCATCGGCATCCTAGAATCAATCCAAGGGAGCAATTTTTTGCTGCTCTGCGTCCATGGCGATTGTCTTGCCGCCTCGGCGCGCGCTGGTCAAAAGGGACGGAGATCGGTTCGAATTCGACTGCCGGCATCAGCCTGCGCAGCCAAAAACCTGGGCGGAGAGACCAGAAGATTCGGTTCCGTTGGGTTTCCCTCAAAAATGCTTCTCACCTCAGCGCCTGGAGGAGAACGCTTAGCTTGCTCTGCTCTGGTCACATCCATCCGCGCAGACCGGACTGGTCTGGTGAGAGCGGTTTGGATGAATTCCGGAGAATCAACCAGAGGTGCTATTCAAAAGTTGAATGCGTGGTGTGCGAACGATTGAAACTCGGCCATGAAGGTGGGCGTCAACGTCTTCAAGGCGTTGGGTTCCACGATTATGACGCCTTGGCCAGGTCAAGGAACATTCGAGAGACCGAAACGGCAGTCAGCGAAAATCTCAGTGTTTAAAGATGAAATCGGCAAATTTCTTCACTGCCAGCGACACTTCTGGCAGCCGCAGTTTAGCAATCGATTCCAAGTGCGCGATGTCGACAGTCCGAGAGCAGGCTCTCCCCCTCATGGGCGTTTACTCTTTGTAAACCGACGGGAAACTATCCAATAAGTAGAAACGACGGGAAAGGGCTCATCCGATGGTCGCGAGAATAAGGTTGGATTCCTGCGCGACGATGAGCGTGATCGGCCCTCTTTATGAGCAGGTTCTGCAGGCACTTTCGGACCAGCCTGATTTGGAAATCGATGCTTCGGAAGTCGCGGATATTGATCTGAGTCTCATTCAGCTCATCGAGTCGGCGCGAGCGCTGGCCGCGCGTGAAGGCAAGGCGGTCTCCTTGACCAATCCCGCCAATCCTGTGCTCGCGGAACTGTTGGAACGCGCCGGCTTTCTTACGGCGCCAACCGCGGAAAATATAAACTTTTGGTTTCACGGAGAGCTGACAATATGAGCGCCTCGATACTTGTCGTCGACGATTCTTCCAGCCTGCGCATGGCCATCCGCATTGCGTTGACGGGCGCGGGCTACAACGTCACCGAGGCTGCAGATGGGGAGGAGGGCTTGAGCGAGGCCAAGGCGATCAAGTTCGACATGGTGCTCACGGACCTCAACATGCCCAATATGGATGGGCTCACAATGATCCGCGAAATCCGAAAGTTGCCAATCCAGGCAGGCACGCCGATTGTTTTTCTCACTACTGAATCCGACGACGCGATGAAGCAGCAGGCCAAGAGTGCCGGTGCTACAGGGTGGATCGTGAAGCCCTTTGTGCCCGAGCAGCTGGTCAAGATTGCCCGGAAAGTGCTTGGCCGATGAGTCAGCAGGATCCCGTCGCTTTGTTCCGCATTGAGGCGGACGAACTGCTCGGCGGGATCGAGCAGGCGCTGCTCGATTTGAGTCGGTCGTCTGGCGATCAAGGTTTGATCGATACTGTGTTTCGGGGGCTGCACACGCTGAAGGGGTCGGGCGCCATGTTCGGCTTTGATGCCCTGGCCGGATTTACGCACCATTGCGAGACAGCCTTCGACCGTGTCCGCAAGGGGGTGGTGCCTGTCACGCCTGCGCTCATCACCGTCATCCTCGATGCACAGGATCATATGCGTGCGCTGATTGAGGGCAGTGGTGCGGATATTGAAGCGACAAGTGAGGCTCTCTTGTCGAATCTGCAGGCAGCAATCGCTGAGGCTGAAGGCTTGGAATCTGCTACAGCGGTTGAGCCAGCAGCAGCGATCCCGGCTGGCTGGCACCTTTACTTCCGCTTGCCGCCCCAGGCCATGGCCAACGGTACAAATCCCCTGTTCTTGCTCGATGAGCTGCGCGAGTTGGGTGAGTGCCGCGTTAGAGCGCGTACCGACGGAATTCCCCCTTTGTCTGAACTTTCGCCGACTGAGTGCCATATAGGCTGGGACGTGGAGTTGCGCGGCGATATCTCTCGTGACGACATCGAGGATGTCTTCATATTCATCATGGATGACATGGAGATGAAGATCGAGCCGCTGGCGCCGGACCGGTGCGGTGAGATCGAAGACGCGCTGGATACAAGTGCATCGCTGCAGGTCGAGCCGGTCCTGGGTGATGTTGTGCCGGATGCGGCCGATCCCGATGAAGCCAGGTCCGGCGCTCCCGCGTTCAATTCGGCAGCAGTCAAGCCTGAGGAAAGCGTTCGTGTTCCTGCTGAGCGCCTCGACGTCCTTATGGGCAGAGTTGGCGAACTCGTAATAGCCCAAAGCCGCCTGTCACAACTTTCGGACGGTGGTGCTGTGGTCAGTGAGGTGGCGCTAAGTTCTGTCTCGGAAGAAATCGAACGGCTCACTGGTGAATTGCGCGATACGATCATGATACTGCGCATGATGCCGATAGCTGGATTGTTCAACCGATACCGCCGTCTCGTTCACGACCTGTCTCGGGAGACCGGCAAAAAAATTATTCTGTCGACGGAAGGTGAAACTGCGGAGGTCGACAAGACCGTTATCGAACGGCTCGCCGACCCGATGCTTCACCTCATTCGCAATGCATGCGACCATGGTCTCGAAACACCCGAGCAGCGCATCGCGGCGGGCAAGCCCGTGGAGGGCCGGATTCACCTTTCCGCACACCAAGCCGGCGGAGAAGTGCTTATTACCATACGCGACGACGGCCGTGGCATCGATCGCGACCGGGTTCGCGCCAAAGCCGAGGCTCAGGGGTTGGTCCAGTCCGACCAGGTGTTGAGCGATAACGATTTGCTCCAGATGATATTCCACCCGGGATTCTCAACGGCATCGCAGGTTACGAGCCTCTCCGGTCGAGGCGTGGGCATGGACGTGGTCAAGCGCACAATCGAGAGCCTGCGGGGCGCTATCGATATCAAGTCAAAACCCGGTGACGGCTCTGCAGTGGTGTTGCGCATCCCGCTTACCCTCGCCATCATTGACGGCCTGCTCGTGCGCGTAGGTGACGAGCGCTTTGTGATCCCGCTCGCGGCGGTCGAGAAATGTCTCGAACTCAGCCTTGAAGAAGATCTGCGCTCGCGTGGCCGAAGCTTCGTCACGCTGCACGAGAGGCTGGTGCCATTCTTGCGCCTACGGGATTTGTTCCACACCGGCACCAAACCCGAACTGCACCAGAAGATTGTCGTCATCACTACGGGCGGAGAGCGGGTAGGCTTGGTGGTTGACCAGATCATTGGCGGCCACCAGACGGTAATCAAGTCAATGTCACCCTTGCATCGTGATGTGTCTGCCTTTGCTGGAGCTACGATCTTGGGTGATGGCAGTCTCGCACTGATCCTCGATGTCATTCAGATCGTTTCTCTTGGCCAGCATCAGGAGGAGCGGCTGCGCGCCGCTGGATAGTCATGATCGAGCCGATTCCGACTCAATGGGATGCGAATGATCAGCTTGAAGCGTTGCTTTTCGACATCGGCGACGAAACCTTCGCACTTGAAGCCGCCATGGTGCAGGAAATCTTCGATCTGCTGCCAGAAACCAGAATTCCCGGTGCCCCGCTGGTTGTGGGAAGCATCGTGAACTTCAGGGGCAGGATTCTTCCGGTTGCCGATCTCGCGCTGGCGTTTGGCATGTCGACCGGGGCAGCAACCATAGACAGTCGCATCGTCGTTATCGAGTTGAGGCTTGAAGGGGAGAGGATGCAGGTCGGCATTCGAGCCAACAAAGTGCGTAAGGTTACAACGCTCGATCGTGATGCAAGCGAATGTCCGCCCGTCGTTGGAATGCGCTGGCGGCGCGACTATGTCCGAGAGCTGATCCGTGGAGAGAGCGGCATAATAATAATCCCAGACTTGCCGGCGATCTTTCGCTCGATCCTGGTGCGCGATGATCTCTCTGCGGCGCTGGCGGGCGGGTCGTGATTGGTCGCAAGCGCTTAGGTGCGGAGAGGGCGTCCGGCAAAAAAGTGGGTATACGAATAAAATATACCTATCAAAATTACTACAGAAAAGCCGCCATGGTTTTGCGCATATACAGGAAGGTTTGTTTGTCATGAGATGGACGATAAAAGCTAGAATTGCAGCGTGCTTTGCGTTGATAATATTGATGCTTCTGACGGTATCGGTATTGTCCGTAACCAGATTGGAAAAAGTGAACGGCGCTATCTCGAGCATTGTTGACGGCCCGGCAAGGTCTCTTTCCTTGGCCGAGATGATGGATGTCGACATCGGGCGACTCCGGCTTGAGGAAAAGGTTTTGATTCTCACCAATGATCCGGTGCGGCGCAGACAATCGGACGTGGCGATTACCAGTGCCCAAGGGCGCATCGACACGATGATGAACGAGGGTGTTGCCGGGGCTCGCGCTGCAGACGAGAAGGCGTTGTGGATACAGGCGAAGCGTCAGTGGGACGCCTATCGCCCGCTTGCAACCCGCGTAGACAAGCTCGTTATGGCCGGTCAGATTGAGGAGGCGACGAGGCTTTCGATGGTGGATTCGCAGGAAACTGCGACAGCGCTGAGTGAGATCAGCGACAGGCTAGTCGAACACTACCAGCAAGAAATGGCCGACATTCGCGAATCGACGGAGGTACTCTATCGTGATGCACACCAGACCATTCTAGTTGTCTCTTGTTTTGCCCTCTTGTTTGCGATCTTTAGTGCCATCTCGAATGTGGCGGCCATTGCGCGTGGTTTGAAGAAAATAAAGGTTGCGATCCAGGCGGTGGCGATCGGCGACCTAGATCAGGTTGCGTCGGTCAAGTCGAACAACGAGATCAGGGACCTTCTCGAGACAGTTGATGGCATGTCGGCCAACATGCGGGTCAGCGCCAAGCTGGCCGACAGGGTTGCTGATGGTGACCTGACGGTGACGCATGTGCCACTGTCCAGCAAGGATGTGCTGGGGCACGCGTTGGTTCGCATGACAGAGCGTCTTCGAGGCGTGGTTAGCGACACGAGCCATGCGGCAGAGAGCGTTGCGTCGGGTAGCCAGTCGTTGTCGGCGAGTTCTGAGCAGATGTCGCAAGGTGCGGCCGAGCAGGCAGCTGCGACCGAGCAAGCGGCGGCTTCGATGGAGGAGATGGCCGCCAATATTAAGCAAACCGCCGATAACGCTGCGCAAACCGAGAAGATTGCGCGCCAATCGTCTAAGGACGCCGAAGCAAGCGGCGCAGCGGTCGACAAGGCGGTCGTGGCAATGCGGATCATTGCCGAGAAGATTTCCATCGTACAGGAAATCGCGCGCCAAACAGATCTGCTCGCCTTGAATGCGGCCGTGGAAGCCGCTCGTGCAGGTGAGCACGGTCGCGGCTTTGCTGTAGTAGCGTCGGAGGTGCGGAAGCTTGCCGAACGGAGCCAAGGCGCAGTGACGGAGATCAGCTCAATTTCGGCAAGCACCGTGTCGGCCGCAACCGAAGCGGGCGAGATGCTCACAAAGTTGGTGCCGGATATTCGCCGTACCGCCGAACTTGTTGCCGAGATCAGCGCTGCTTGCCGTGAACAGGACGTTGGCTCTTCCCAGATCAATGATGCGATCCAGCAGCTCGACCATGTTGCGCAGCAGAGTTCAGGAATATCTGAGTCGATTTCCGACACTTCTGATGAGCTCGCGGCGCGAGCTGAAGAACTCCAAGCGGGCATGGCCTATTTCCGGGTAAGAGAGGGGGCGTCCAGTCATTCGCAAGCCAAGCGCAATACCGCCGGAAAGCTCGATGCAAAACCTGCGAAGCCAGTTGCCAAGCTCCCGGGAAAGAATGAGAACAAGCCCAATTCGATTGCTGACCAGCAGGTGCGGGTGAAAGGCTTCGCGCTGGACCTTTCGAGCGGAAAGGCTGACGACGAAGACGATAGCTTTAAGGTGGAGGTTGCATGAGTGCCGATCCTGACATTCAGGTTGTGACCTTTGGCCTTGGCGCGGAAATCTTTGCAGTGCCGGTGAATTTGGTTCGCGAGATACTGGATGCGCGAGACACGTTTCGTCTTCCAAACGGTCCGGACTACTTGCGCGGTCTTACGGACGTTCGCGGCCAGGGCGTGACGACAATCAGTCTGCGGCTTCGGTTTGGCCTGCCTGAAGTAGAAGACACTTCTGCGACGCGAATTTTGGTCGTAGACGTTCCCCTTGCTGATCGTACGTTGGTGCTCGGGCTTGTTGTCGATCATGTGCTGAACGTTAGCAGCTATCCGACCGATGGAATTGAGCACGCGCCAGATATCGGTGTGCCTTGGCCGTCTGAGTACATTTCGGGTGTCATCAGGCGCCCCGAAGGATTCGCAGTTCTGCTCGATATGGGTCGCATATTTTCGAGCGATGAAGTTGTGGCGTTGCAAGCGCCAGCCATATCGGCCGCCTGATGGAGGTGTACTCTTCAGTTGTAGCCACGAGCGGAAGTCTCCCTGCGTCCTGTTTTTGTGGAGTTGCTCATCTTGAGCAGATTGCAAAGGAGCAGTCGTCTTGTCTGTGAAACCGCTGAACTTCGAAGCTGTTGCAACCAACGAAGAGGAGTTGAACGAGAAAAACTGCGCGCGGTTATCGGGCTTCATTAGTCAGCACTCCGGTATCAAGATGTCGGAGAAAAAGAAAGCGATGCTCAAAGGACGTGTGGCACGCCGCATGCGAGCGACCGGCATGAATTCGCTAAATGACTACTGCAAGTTCGTTTTTGAAGGCGAGAATTTGAAGCATGAGGGAGCCCACCTCATCAATGCCATCACAACCAACAAGACCGATTTCTTCCGAGAATCCGGTCACTTCGACTATCTTCGAAGCGTTGTGTTGCCGGAACTGTCGGAGCGGGGCGTACGGAAGATACGTGCCTGGAGCGCAGCCTGTTCAACGGGACCGGAGCCTTATTCTATCGCAATGGTGCTAGATGATTATGCCAGCGAGCAAAAGGGTGTCACTTACGGAATTCTGGCCACCGATCTCAATACTGACGTGCTGGCGACCGCGCGCAAAGGGATATATCCCACGGCGGAGGTCGAGCACGTTCCAAATTCATTGCGACGCAAATATGTGATGACGTCGTGCGATCCCTCAAGAGGCGAGAGCCGCATCGTGCCAGCCTTGCGAAGCGCGATCGGGTTCGCGCAGGGAAATTTGATGAGCGATCGCTATTGGGTCGGCGATCCCATGCACGTAATTTTTTGTCGCAATGTGCTGATCTATTTCGATAGGGAAACACAGTATCAGGTTGTGAAGAAGCTTCTCCATTGTCTTGCGCCGGGCGGCTACCTGTTTCTTGGCCATTCAGAGTCGATTGCTGGCTTCGACCTGCCGATCAAGCAGGTCGCCAACACTGTGTTCAAACGGATTTGACTCACATGCATTCCGCGAAAAAAATTCGGGTCCTGATTATCGATGACAGCGCGACCGTGCGTCAAACGCTGCGGGCGGTATTGGAGGCGGATCCAGCGTTGGAAGTGATTGCCACGGCCGCCGATCCCTATATGGCTGTGCGCTATATCCAGAACGAGAAGCCTGACGTCATTACGCTCGACGTTGAGATGCCGCGTATGGATGGCATAACGTTCCTGCGCAAGGTGATGAACCAATGTCCAATACCGGTGGTGATGTGTTCATCCTTGACCGAAGAGGGCTCGGAGACTCTGTTCCAGGCACTGGAGGCGGGAGCGGTGGACGTGATCCTGAAGCCTCGCATTGGCGTGGCGGAATTCCTCGAAGAACATAATCTCCAGATCCGCGATGCTGTGAAAGCCGCGGCCGGGGCACGTGTGCGGGGCCGTCCAGCAGTTCGCCTGCCACAACCGAATACGTCTGTAGAGAAGCTGACCGCCGACGCCGTGCTTCCTCCGCCAGATGGCAGAGCAATGAGCCGCACCACCGAGATGGTGGTCTGTATCGGTGCGTCGACCGGTGGAACCGAGGCTTTGCGTGAAGTGCTTGAGGCGCTGCCCGCAAATTCCCCAGGCATTGTTATCGTACAGCACATGCCTGAGGTTTTTACCCGGGCTTTTGCCAAACGGCTGAATGGCCGTTGTGAAGTTGATGTCAAGGAAGCTGAAGACGGCGACACGGTCTTACGCGGACACGTGTTGATCGCTCCTGGCGGCAGGCATTTGATGCTCGAGCGACAGGGTGCACGCTATAGCGTGTCTGTGCGGGATGGACCGCTTGTCTCGCGACATCGCCCCTCGGTGGATGTTTTGTTTCGTTCTGCGGCCCGCTGCGCCGGTTCGAATGCGGTCGGCATCATTATGACCGGGATGGGCGATGATGGCGCGCGCGGCCTGCTCGAAATGAAACAGGCAGGTGGGCGCACCTTCGCTCAGGATGAGGCGAGCTCTGTCATCTTCGGCATGCCCAAGGAGGCGATCTTGCGTGGCGCGGCAGACAAGGTGGTGTCGCTGGGCGCTATTGCAAGCGAGCTGCTTCAGGCGACGGAAAGATGAGGAGGCCGATGCGTGCTGCACGAGAAAATTAGTGAGGCGTTTGAGCCGAGGGACCTGACATCACCAGTCCGCCATTCCATGGCGGAAATCATTGCAGGCCTAGATGCGCGCTTCATGCAGGTCGGGACGACTCTTGCGGAGGCGGTCGAGACGATCGACCGCATCGTGCGCGCCCTCGACGAGGTTGGCCAAGCATTCGAGGAAGGCGAGGCCGCCGCGGCGGTAGGCAACCTGACGCTCGTAGCGCACCGGCTGAACGCCGTGCCCGACCAACAGGCTATCCGGCAGAGCAAGATTGTCACAATTCGCTCCATTTCTACCCGAATTGGCAATGCGGTTGCTGATGCCAGAAATACCCTGGACGTGCTGACAATCTATTCCTTCAACGTCAAGATTGCGGCTGCTGGTGCTCCTGATTTCGTAGACTTCGCGGACCAGATGCAGCGTCTACTTGCTGCGGGCAAAGAACAAATCAAAGGTTTCGAGGATAAATTCGACGAGCTCGAGCAAAGCTTGTCGGGCATGGAGAAAAGCGACCGACTTCTTACCACCGAGTGCGACAAGGTCGTGCCTGAAGTGCCAGAGCGTTTGGTCAACGACGCAGCGGAATTGCGTGCAAGGCAGGGCAAGCTCGCAGATCTCGCAATTGAAGTGCAGGAAATTGCCCGCGCCATTCAGGCGAATGTCGCTGTTGTGCTTGGCGCTATCCAGATCGGTGATATCACGCGCCAACGGCTCGAGCATATCCAAAAGGGATTCCAATTGCTCAACAATAGCCTGGCCCAGCCAGGCGGCGGCCAGGATGCCTTGCGTCATCACATGCTGTCACTTTTCGCGGCCCAGCTGTACGACACCGCGGCGGCGTTCGGACGCGAGACGGCGTCGCTGGTCCGGTCGCTACGCGGGATCGTACCAGACGCAAAACGATTGCTGGCCTTCGGCGACGGCGATGATTCACTGTCTGACAGCCGCCGCTCTCTACGCCGGCTGGAGATGGGGATTGGCGAGGCTGACTCAGTGACGCGTCAGTTGCGTGAGGCCGACAAGCAAGCCGATGGTATTGCTCACCTCATCGCCGATACGGTGGATGATCTCACCGCCCGTGCCGAAAATGTCAGCCAGCTGCGGCTTGATGTCCAGCTGATGTCAATCAATATCGGCCTCCGCAGTGGCCGAGTTGACCGGATTGGCCGCCCAGTGGCCGTGGTCGCGAATGAAGTTCGCAACTATTCCGATAAGCTTGATGGCATGGCGGGTTCCATCGTTCGCGGGGCAAGTGAACTGGGCGTTGTCTCGGAGGCGTTGCGCACGGGAGACGACGACACGCAAATCAACACCGGTGTTGCGCTGGCCCAATCTTTGGCTGCGATCGGGAAGGGCGCAATGCGAACCGAGAGGGCAATGGAAGCAGCAGGCGCCGAGACCGGTGAGATAGCCGACATGATCATGAAATCAAGTGAGCAGCTCGAATTGAGCCTAAGCTTGGAAAACACCATGAAATCATTGGGTGATACACTCACTGCATTGGCCGGGCCAAAAGAAAAATCGTCGGGCGATTCTGATCATCATGTCCGCAATTTGATGTCCAAGTTTCGTAAATGCTACACTATGGCCCAGGAACGGGACGTTCACGAACAATTCTTGTTGCCAGGCCAGCATGCGAGGACCCACGGCGCAAAGGAAGCCATTTCGTCCGATGATGATTTGTTCGATGAAGCGCTTTTTTAAGCGGCAGAAAGGCGCAGTCTGTTGCGAACCGGCCTCCAGATTTCGTGGACGCGTAATTGCTACGCGACGAGTTGGTCTCGCCACCCGCAAAGGGTTATGAATTGCAGTAACGAAATTGACTGTTGCTTGTTCCGTAGGGCGAAACAACGGAATCGCCATTCTCAATTCTGGGTCTCCTGACAATCGCCGCTCCGGACTTAGTTGATCGTTTTTCCGGTCCAGCGTTTGACGGCGGGCCTTAGGTTCGAACTGTCGCTGAAACCAATCTTCCAGGCGATTTCATCGACACTCATTTGGGTAGTGCTGAGATATTCCAGAGCGAGTTCTTTGCGCACATCGTCGACAATGTCCGCGTAGATCCGGTTCTCGTCCCTCAGCCTTCGCCGCAACGTCCGCTCGTTCATGCCGAATTGTTTCGCGATCGACTCCATTGACGGGAACTGGTTCGGAGCGAGCATAAGGGGCTGATAGAATTCCCCGGCGATGCCTGATACCAGCGGCGAGATCCGGAGCCTGCGTGGCCTGTTGGCCCCGCTGCCGGAGAGCTCTTCAGCCTATGAAGATGACATCCGGGTACGCTATTGCGAGTTCGCCGACCGGTATCTGGAATTCTATCCGCCCGGCGTCTATGAAATCCATGAGGAAATCATGTGCCGTCGCCGTGAGGCGGGGGACCAGCCTTGGGACTGGCGAGCGGGTTCCATTGCGCCGCCTCTCCCATTTGCGGACGGGCCTAGCGTTTGCGCCAGCACACACGAGGAAGAGTAGCGTTCCGTCCAGCCGGTGCAGCCAGGCTAACGCTCTGCTAGGCGGCAGTTCAGACTGATCAGGCGACGTGAGGTGAACATCCTTCCTGAATCGCGGCGTCGAGTTCCTGTTTGAAATGGTGTCGGCATCTTCCTTCGGATTGCGGTCGGCCATTTGCATCGTCGAGTGGCGGGGGAAGGCTGAACCCCATCGTTCGCTTGCCGCAAATCTGAAACGCCTATTCGCTTTCAAGCTGTGGACGAAATAGATCTATGTTATGAGTTGAGTGGGTCACATGTGACGGGGACTTCAGGAGACGATGGACCGGAAGCGGTATGCCGCGTTTATAAGCTACAGCCACGCAGACAGGCGCGTTGGGGAACGGCTGTTGCGCAAGCTGCAAACCTATCGGTTGCCCAAAGGCGCTACGCCGCAGGAAAGCCGAAAGCTCGGCAACATTTTCATGGACCGGGAAACGCTGCCCGCCACCGGCAACCTGACCGATGCCATCAAGGACGGCCTCAGCCTGTCTGAAGCGCTCATCGTTATTTGTTCACCGGCGGCGGTTCGGTCAAAATGGGTGAACAAAGAGATCGAGGCATTTGCCGAGATCAACCCCCGGGGGCCCGTGATCGCCGTCATCATATCCGGTGACCCGTCCGCCAGAAACGGTAAATCAGCCTGCTTTCCAGCGGCCTTGTTGGCACGCGGAGAAGAACCGCTCGCAGCCGACTTTCGCAAATCGGGCGATGGCCCGCGGCTGGGATTCCTGAAGGTCGCCGCTTCGATCTCCGGCGCGCGCCTTGAAGCCCTTCTGCAACGGGACGCCAAAAGGCGACGTCAACGCGTGACCGCCATCACAGCGCTCAGTACTGCAGTTGCGCTAGGTACATCGGCATTGGCAGCGGTCGCGGTGACGGCGCGCCATGATGCAGAGGCGCGCCGCGCTGAGGCGGAAGGGTTGGTGGACTTCATGTTAGGAGACCTGAGAGACAGACTGGAAGCCGTCGGACGGCTGGATGTCCTCGATGGTGTCGCGACCGAGGCGCTGGATTACTATGACCAACAGGACGAAAAAAAACTTGGTTGCGCCGCGGTTGTCCGAAAGGTACGGGCGCTGCAGCTGGACGCTATCATCAACTTGAAACAGTCGGACCTCGACAAGGCTGAGACGAGCAGCCGGAAAGCGCTGAACCTGACTCAGGATTTCAAACAGGCATGCGAAGACATCCCTGACTTCCGGATTGCCCACGGACATAGTGCCTTCTATCTCGGCCAAATTGACTGGGGGAGGGCAGTCGATGCGAAGCGTAGCGAAGGCCTGGAAATGGCCAGGCCAATGTTCCAGGCCGCCCTGATCCGCTACGAAGAGTATGACGCAGCGATTGCGTCCCTCAGGGACGTTAGCGGCTACGAACAGGTTTACCGGCAGGAAGCTGCGGACAATCAGACGAATTTCGGATCGATCATGTTCCAGATCGACAAGCTTGAGGCAGCCCGGGAGCATTTCGAAGAGGGACTTGCCCTGATCGAACCCTTGGCTATGCCGGAACGCACTATTCCGGCCGATGCTGCCAAGCTGTCGAAAGCGGCAAAATCAGCGATCGCGACACTCGCAAATTGCGAAGGCTGGCTGGGGCAAATCGACGAGCTCCAGGCGAAGTTCGACGATGCGCTGGCGCACCGTAACCGTGAGACAGAATATTATCTCCTGTTGACCAATGCGACGGATGTATCACGCGACTGGAACCGCTATCGCAGCGTTCTCGGCAGCCAGCTCGCCATCAGCCGCATCAATTTGAAAGCCGGACGCACGGAAGAAGCCGAAGCGCAGATTCGCGCGCTGGCAAAGGAAGCGGAACGCCTCGTTGCAAACGATCCGTCGAATGATCACTGGAAGCGGTTTCGAGACGCCGTATCGCGAATTGAAACTGAACTGTAATTTTCAGCACTAAAGGAACTGGGGACCGACATGACAAACACACACAAATTTCCGCTTGGCGATGCCACCGAATTGAATTGGGGTAACGTATCTCCCGCAAACGCTTTCGACGTTAAGCAAGTTATCGGTTTGGGGATAAATGTTGCTGGTGGAGATATTGAAATCGTTGGCAAGCGTTGGCCCGGAGACGATCAGTATTATTCGGAACCAAGAACCCCCATGGAGATCCAAGGTTTCGTGAATACGGTCAAAAACATGAGCCTATCGCCTCTGGACAAGGAAGATGCGCTACAATTGTTGGACATTCAGGTGCAGCACACAAGCCTGATCTTCGTGACGACCAATATAGACAACCTGTATTTCCGCAGCCACGTGATATCCGAGAAGGCTGGAAAAGATTGGGACGGCAATTTCAGAAAGAACAGTGTAAAGCTTGAGCAAGGCGGGCAAACAGTCATGTGGAATACGGACTACGTTCGCAACGCCCCCGATGGCAGGAAGTTCGGCTACGATATTCTTGCGGAGCTCAGGCAGGAAAGAAGCGGGCCTATATTGACCCTTCCCATCATCATCGATCCCGGAACGGAAAATGGCGGTGTTGGCGGGTGGCCGACATAGATTGCCACCAGGCGGACCGGCGGAGCACTTAAGCTTGCAAGGATGGACATGATTCCGCGCACTGCCGCAGATCCTCTCGCGACCTATGAGGCGGCAGAAGACGCCATCCTGGCCGGGGGCGCATCGCCAGAACTGCACAAAGCGGCGGTTCTGGCGCTGGCGCGGAGTGGCGCGACTGAGTTCGCGCTCGCGCGCTTTGACGAATTTGGCCTGGGCGCGCGCGTGGATGATGAGGACGCGCTGGCCTTGCTGGGGCGTCTTCACAAGGATCGTGCGAACGCGCTACAAGGTATGCCCCGGCGCATAGCCCTGCAGGAAAGTGCCGACGCCTATCTGCGCGCCTACCAGCTGACCGGCGGCATATTCTCAGGCATCAATGCGGCGACGATGAGCGTGATCACCGGCCATCGCCCTGCGGGCGAAGCGATAGCGCAGGTCGTCTTCGAAAAGGCCCATAAACCGGTCGCGGGTGAAACGACCGAGGCGCGTTACTATCGCGAAGCAACCCGTACGGAAGCGCTCATCATAACCGGTCGTACCACCGATGCGATCAAGGCGCTCGCAGAAACGATTTCGGTCGACCCTCAAAACTATACTGCTCACGCCACAACGCTGCGTCAGTTCGAACGCCTGCTACGCGCGATGGACACACCGTCGGACTGGCTCGATGCATTCCGCCCGCCCGCGATCTGCTTCTATGCAGGACGCATTCATGGATTGGACAGTTCAGGAGAAGCACCGGATGTTCTCGGCTTCCTGATCGACCAACACTTGGAGGATCATCGCATTGGCTCGGCCCATGGCGCACTGGCGGCCGGCAGCGACATCATCTTTGCCGAGCGCGTTTTGCTTAAAAACGGTCATCTCAGCGTCGTCCTGCCGTGCGATGTCGAGACGTTTGCCCGATCATCGGTCATCCCCTTCGGGGAGAACTGGACAGCGCGGTATTATTATTGCCTGGAGAGAGCTTCCTCAGTCGATATCGCGACAGAAGATTCTTCCCTGCTGGGACGCCTGTCCGTAGAACTTGCGGCCCGGCTGGCAATGGGCAATGCCATCGCACAGGCCCAGCAGCAATCCACTCGCGCTATTCAGTTCCTGATCGCGCCGCGCCGCGGCGGCGTGACAGAATCCCTTGAACCCATTTGGCGACGCTCAGGCCGAGGGAACAAGAGCGTCACCATCATACCCGACAAGCCAACGAGCGATACGGACAATCCGGGGCCCAGCTGGATCCTGGAGAAGGATTCGCGCCAATTGTCCGCCATGTTGTTCACCGACCTGACGCATTTCGGAAGCTTGAGTGACGAACAGGTGATGTTGACTGTGGAGCACGTTTTGAAACCCTTGTCCGACACGCTCAAGCGCCTCGGTCCGTCCTTGAAGCTGATCGATAGCTGGGGCGACGGCATTTTTGCGGCATTTGATGATGTTACAGTCGCCGCAAAAGCTGCGCTCGATATGCAGAACACCATGCGCACAATACGGTTTGACTGGGACAGGCTGCCTAAGAGCATCGGCTTGCGCATCGGGGCGCATTTCGGGCCGGTCAATTTCGCTGAGGACCCCGTGACAGGTCGTGGTAACTTTTTCGGGTCGCAGGTTACGTACGCGGCCAGAATCGAGCCGCTTTCGCCGCCTGGCACAGTCCTTGCCAGCCGGGCATTCGCCTCCGCCCTGTCACTCGCTCCGCCCTGCGGCATGACGGCCACTTATGCGGGCAGGCGACGGCTCAAGGGAGCGCCGGGTGCGGTTCGCCTGTTCACGGTCAATGCCGGGTGCCAACTTGCCTGACTGCGCGCCGTTCAGCTTCGGGCAGCAATGACCGTCCACGCTCCGGTTGCTCTTGTGACCAGCTTACGCTTTTCGAGCAGACTCAGCGCGCGTGAGGCCGCTTCACGTGTGGCGTGAATGCGTGCGCCCAATGCGGACACGGATGGCGATGGTGAAACGATGAATTTTTCCGCATCGTCGTCGGCAGGGCGGCCGATGCGCACCAGTTCAGCGTGCAAACGCAGCACGACGGGCAAGGCGATCAATTCAGAAAGCTGCGAAGACGTTTCAGCCAGGCGTTTCGCCAGCATTTGCGCTACGGCGAATGCGAGCCCGGGATCATTGCGCATACTGTCTTCAAACACCATGCGCGGAACACTCACAACCTTCACATCTCCGTCTGCCACGACGTAGGACGTTGTCTCCATCCCGGCGAGTACGGAAATCTCTCCCACCAGTTCACCCGGATGTGCTTTGGCAAGCCATATATTGTGTCCGTTTTCGGTAAATCGGATGATCGACACGGTTCCGTCGAGCAGCAGGTAGACAGACTTTGCGGTATCCGCCTGCTCAATCAGGTTGGTGCCTTCCGCGAAATCCAGAATCTTGCTGCTTCCTGCCAGCTGAGCGGTATTTGAATCTTCCTCCCCGCTTTGGCAAAATTTTGCCCAAGCGCGTGCAGCGTCATAGTTCAGCATATCCAGTCGTCCCATCAGCCTGATCGACAGGATGCGTGACCGCGATCACAGACACAAGATAGATTGCGAATAGATTGAACGGGCCAGCTTCAACTGATCATCACACCGTCAGGATGAGCGTGGCAAGAGACCTGCGGCAACGCTCAAGCTGTTGGTCGAACATTGTGGGGGCGACAGGGCGAACCTCCCGACCCTGGGCCGGAGTAGATCTAAGACGATTTTCTCCGGTTTCGCCCTCAATTGGGTGCTGTCAGTCCAGTGCTACCCCGTGTCCAATATTCGCGGCCCAGCGGGTGCTACTCGACGAGAAGGTCGCGCCACTCGCGAAGAGTGGCGTCGCGTTCTTGTTTGAACCGGGTTCTGGTGTTGAGGTGCCTTTCGAAGTTGAAGGGATTGTACACTGACGAATGAATTGAAACGAACTTTTGCAAACTTCGCATGCGCCGAAATCGCGACATCACCCGCTCTCACCTTCGTGGCAGACATCAATGCCGTGCTCGTGCAGGAGGTCTTCGACATTGCGCAGAGACGGCGGGAATCTGACATAGATGAGTACGCCTAGCTGGATGATCTCGGGCTAGGTTTTGAATTAGCGAAATCGGTTCTTGGTCATATTAGAAGGCTAATCACCAGATTCGATCACCTCAAGCCCGGTTCCGCTGACAACACCTTCGGTCGCAAGAATGAAGCAGATGCGGAATGCTTGCAATTTTAGGTGACAAACTATTTAACTATCTTCTACTTGTGTCGCTCGTTGGGGAGAGGGTCATTAGAACCTCGTCAGATTTCTTTCAGGAGCTTCTGCTAGAAGGCCTTTGTGACGGCGAAAGACTTCCTGACGCGCTCGCGTGGATCAATCACCGATGCGGTGCGGGTACGTCGCAGCTGATCTCGGCAAGCAATTCGAATATGATTTTGGATTCAGCTATCGTGGGCACAGTCGACCTCGAAATGTTCAAGAAGGAGAAGGACTATCTGCCGATCAACCCCAGGACAAGAATATTCGGATCACGCGATATTGGTCGCATCATTGAGGACAAAGAAGTAGCGGACGAAGAAACTGTGGCGAAAAGCGCTGCTTATCAGGAATTGCTAATTCCAGCTGGTGTCGGCCAATTTGCAGGCTCGATACTTTCTCGCGACAGAAACCAGATCACTGGTCTTGCGATTGCGCGGCCACGAGAAGAGGGTCCCTTTGAGGCTGAGATTCTCACGAGTTTCTCAAAGATTGTTCGCTCAGCCATACCGATCGTGGAGCTTGCAAACCGGATTGTTAGTAAGCAGGAGTCCACCCTCCTTAGCATGTTTGGTCCCCGGGCCTGTGTCGCTCTGCTCGACACGACGGGCAACATTCTTCGACATTCAGAGCAATTCGAGAAGCTGCTCGCAGCCGGCATCGTCCGAACCGATAGAGTCGGTCGACTGGATCTGATGTCGGACGACACCAATCGTCAACTTGCCTTTACATTGCGAGGGCCCGGTTCAGTCACCGGGGGCAGATTTTCGTTCACGCGACTACGCCCTGAACGCACTTTCATTTGTACCCTCACGCCCGTACCGCCAATGGGACATTTTGGTGACCGAGAAGGCCAAGGTATCCTGTTCGTCGACCTCCTTTCATCACCAAAAAATCTAGATAGGTCGCTGCTCCGACAAGCGTTCAACTTCACGGAAGCGGAATGCGACGTAGCTGAGCGCCTATTTGCGGGAGAAGTTTTGTCGGAGATCGCCAAAGCGCGTGCAGTCGCACACAGCACAGTCAAATCGCTTCTCAAGTCGGTCATGCTGAAGACGGGATCCCGTCGACAGGCTGAGATCGTAATCAAACTGTCTCGCTTCGCTTTTGAAACTGGCAACTAGTTGTCGGCTTCCTCTGCGCGTGAAGCAATCGTCATTAAACCTTGAGGTTAAAAGTAGGTCGTCCCCCGTTCGGGGGATGACAGCTCTCGCCCTTAATGTTTCGTTAAGAAAACTGAAGGGTGAGCCGAATGGAATCGCGCTTCCAGAGATGTTGCAGCGTTGAGCATCTCGGTGGGTTGCGCGCCGTCAATTTAAAATGAATGGCAATGTACAATGCGTTCGAGAGTATCTTGTAAGGAAGCGGTCAAAAAATGCTTCACTGCGAGCACGATAGGTCTCGCAATTCTTTCGCAGCTTGAATCTGCCGGGCAACCAGCGGGGGCGCGAGACACAATGATACTTGAAGTCGATGATTTTGTTGGAACCGTCCGGATAATTCCGAGTGACAATAAAAGACTTGAGGTCGTTTCGATTATCGATGGGGCACTTGAGCTGGGAGGTGTTTCGTTCGACCGAACGAACCCCAATCGGATCAAATTGCGAGGCGCTCCGACCTCGCTCGCCATGAATTGCGCTCGGACGAATGGCCTGCTCAACATCTCCTTCGATGACGGGAAGATGCATCCTCTCAGCGACTTCCCCAGCATCGTTATTTCTGCGCCAGAAAATGCTGACGTGAAGTTATCTCTCCGAGCAGGGGACGCCGAGATATCGGATATAGAGAACCTGGAAATTCTGGCCGGCGGATGCAGCAAGGTCGTGGCTGCCAATGTTGCTGATACGCTGCGGCTAACAACTACAGGTTCCGCCGACCTCGACTTCATGAGCGCCGACAGGGCCGACATAGATGCGAATAATGGCGGGCAGATCCACATCAATGAGGTGCGCCGACTGCTCAATGCCAGCTTAGGACGCGCTTCACGTCTTACCTCTGATACGGTCTCTGGAACCGCGGAAGTGTATCAGTCTGGAGCTAGCCGGACACAACTGAAAAGCGTTGACTTGCTTGAGCTGGTTGCAGAGTTGGACGGTGCTTCGGCGCTACGAGTGGATGGTATTGCCAATCAATCCCGAATGACAGTAGCAGGCACCGCTCAAGCAAAAATCACCAAAGGCATTACCCTGGGCGTGGTCGATCTTCAGCGCGCCGGACGCCTCATTATCGACGGAGAGCGCTGGAAGGGGCCAATCAATGACTGACAAACGTCAAAAAAAAACGAGCCTAGATGCGAGGACATCCTCCGTGGGCGCCTGCCTGCTAGTGTCCAGCTTTTTAACAATCGCAGCCTTGCCCGCAGCGGCTCAGGAGCTTGTCTACACTCCGGTGAATCCATCGTTCGGCGGCAATCCATTCAATTCTGCTCACCTGCTCGGTATTGCGAATGCGCAGGACGACACCGAGGCACCGTCATCAGCGAATGGCAGCCGCGACCCGCAAGCCGACCTATTCATTCGACAGCTTCAGAGTCGGCTCTTGTCCGGACTGGCATCCGAAGTTGCGAACGCCATTTTCGGGGACAATCCGCAGGACTACGGACGAGTCGTTTTTGGCGATCAGACGGTCGAGTTCCAGCGGGGATTGGATTCCATCACGCTTACCATTTTTGATGCAACTACAGGAACAACAACAGAGATCGTGGTCCCGATCTTCACTACTGGCGGATGATCCGAATATCGGGCGGGGAACTAAATTTATGCGGGAATGTTTTGGCATCGTAAAATGTCTGGCTGCATCAGCCATGGCTACGCTTGTTGTTTCATGCAGCACGCCGCCACGTGTTGACACCAAGATGGCAGAACCTGTGGTGAACCCACGGACGCAAACGGAGTATGCGCTTCTCTGGCTTCCACAACCTTCGGAGCAAATTCCGGTCGCCGTATATGGTGTCAATGATGAGACGGGCGCCTTCAAACCGAGCGAAACCGTTCAGACACTTTCTCGCGCGGTAACTCAGGGGGCAACGCCTATCCTTATAAAGGCTTTGCAGGATGCGGGAGACCGCAGCTGGTTCAAGGTAATCGAACGCGAAAAGCTCGATAACCTCCTTAAAGAGCGTCAGATCATTCTAGAGATGCGACAACGCTACCTTGGAGAGTCTGCCAAGGATTCCGTTGCGCTCCCGGCCCTCCTGTTCGCAGGTGTTTTGATCGAGGGTGCTATCACCGGTTATGACACCAATACGCAGACAGGCGGAGCAGGCGCGCGCTATCTGGGCATTGGAGCAACGACGCAGTACCGAGAAGATGCCGTGTCGGTTTACCTCCGCGCTGTCAGCGTCAAGACTGGCGAAGTCCTAATATCTATCTCGACAGAACAACGAGTTGCTTCTGTTGCCTGGCAGGCAAACGCCTTTAAGTACGTCGCTTATCGCGAATTGCTGGAGGCTGAGGCGGGCATCACACTCAACCAACCTCGCCACATCGCCGTGCGGCAGGCGCTTGAGAAAGCGGTTTACGGACTTATCGTAGAAGGTGTGAAATCAGGCCTTTGGAGTTTCCAGGATCCCGAACGCGGCAAGGCCGCAGTGGACTTCTACGACGAGAAATATCGGACAGAGTTCTCCAAGGACGTTTTAAAAAGCGTGCCAAAAGAATTGCTTGAAGACGTAGCCGATTGGGAGGTCACAGACGCAGAATAGTCAGGATCAACTAGCGCCGAACAAAACAATTAGTTCGTATAAAGAATAAATAGAGCGGTGCAAGCCGCAAAGGGTGGGGAGAGGCCGACTTCAAGTTGGCGCTCGGACCGGTCTCTCCCCGGGGACCTGCCAATCGGCAGGTCTCCCGATAACTACTGCCTCGGGATGAGGCAAGCAACTCGGGAGAAGCGCTCATGTCGCTATTTTCTGCAATCAAAGCCGGATTCACCCAACGTGATTATAGTTGGAATTGCGCTAGCTGGTCGTTCATCGTGTCGATTGCCTTGATCGCGGCTGCGCCCATTTCCGCGCAGGCGGACACAGGGACACAAGGGTCGTTCGCCAATATAGAGCAAATTGCCGAAATCATGGCGCGTTCCAATGTGCGCCTGGTAGGCTCGGCCAATGCGGTCGAAGTGACTCAGGACGGCCGCAACCTCGTTGTGGACACTTATATCGAAGGCCAGATGAACCGCGCCGCGTCACAGGCAAATACCGTCGAGCAATCTGGATACGATGCTTCCGCAACTGTTTCGGTCATGGGTGACTTAAATACATTCTCCGTTGAGCAGCGTTCATCCAAAGTGACTGGTGCGGGCACTGGACGAAATGATGCATACATTGCCATCAATGGAAGTTCCAACGACGCCACTGTCCGGCAGGCCAGTGATTTTGGCGAATCGTTTTTCAATTTCGCATCGCTGACCCAGAACGGTCATGGCAATTCCGCATCGATCTACCAGACTGTGTCGCCGAATGACCTAGCCGAAGGTGGGAACACGGCGATCATCACGCAGACCGGAGATGACAACGACTCCTTGATCGAACAGACGGGCACAGAGAACTCTGCGTCCATCGAACAGGAAGGTTCAGGTAATCAGGGCAAGATTTTCCAAGATGGCGAAGGTCTATCTGCTCTCTTGGTGCAGAGCGGCGACGCGCTCGAATACACGATCAATCAGACCGGATGTGTCGTAGCGACAGGCTGCGGTACCGTCGTCGTGACGCAAGGAGCGCACTAGATGGCGGAGCGGACTGATACAATTCATGCTTTTGGCTGGGTGACGGCGGGGCGTGGCGGAAGCCGTTTGGGGAGACTTTCTACTCCCTGGACGGCCTTCGACTTGACCAACTCGAGAACGAGTTGGCCGGAATATGTGCACTAACAAGGAGATATCTCATGCGCACGAAATTATTGGCTTCTGTCGCTTTTGCGGCCATTTGCTTCGGGGGACCCGCGATCGCGGACGAAGCTATTGTTAATCAATCGGGACTGGGTAACACCGCCGACATCGACCAGACTATTGATGCAACGCTTCTGCCGAGTGGCCTGTCGAGCAATGAGAATGAAGTTACGGTCGACCAGACCGGAGATAACAATGCGGCCACTGTGTTGCAGGGGCACACTCCGGAAGGGTCGCAGGACTACTTCATTGCGACAAACTCTGCCGACATCAACCAGACAAGCGCCAATGGCGCGGCCGTTGGCAACGTTGCCACCGTTACCCAGTTTGCGGATACGGACAATGGCTCTGCGCCGAACGATGTGGAGATCAATCAGAACACAGCCGGCGTAGCCGCTCAGACAGCCGACGTGACGCAGGTCGGAGGATCTGGAAATAGCGCTGTTGTCGCGCAAGGCCTTGTCAATGATGCGGGCGATGAAACGGCACTTGTCTACCAAACTGGGAGTGACAATAGTACAGTTGTGACACAGGAAGGTGCTCTCGACACGACCAGCGTCAGCCAGGATGGTGATTCAAATGCCGCGTCGGTAGCACAAGTCGGCATTGACAATACCACCACCGTCGAACAAGTCGGCAGGGACAACAGTTCGAACGTCGATCAAGACGGCATTGGCGCATATGCGGACAACGTTCAAGCTGGTGACAATAACTCGTCTCTGGTCACGCAGCTTGACGATTCAGCAAACGGATCCATAAATATTCCGGATGCTGATCCTGAAGCAACAGTTCTGCAGACCGGCAACGATAATGCGTCTAGCGTTGGCCAGACGAATACCGGCGGCGGCTTCAACCAAGTTGCGAATGTGACTCAGACCGGCAACAGCAACTCTTCCACTGTGACGCAGGAAGGCCTCGGGGACGGATTTACTGGAACGCTCCGCGCGATCGTCAACCAAGCCGATGGGTCGGATTCTTCTGTCAATCAGTCTGCAGTTACAGGCAACGCAAATAATGTGTTTGCCACGGTGAATCAGTCCGGTGCATCTATATCAGAGGTGAATCAGTCGGCCGATGGTCGCCTCGCGACAGGCATCACGGCCAATGTGTCACAGGACGGCGGTTCGTCTGCCTTTGTTGATCAATCTGTCGACAATCCATCAACAACTTGGAGTGGCGCCGTTACCTCCGGGAATGTAAATGCTACCCTCAACCAGAATGGCGGATCGCTCGCAAATGTGTCTCAGAGCATAAGCGGCAATGGGTCGACCGATATTTCGGCCAATATCACGCAAGACAATGGCGCTACCGCCAATGTCGAGCAGGCTATGAATGGTGACGGGCAATCGGGAATGTCGACAACTATCTTGCAGGATGGACTCAGCTCGACAAATATCTCCCAGGCGTTCAATCAGGATGGCACGCAGAACTTTGATGCAAGCGTGACGCAGTATGGCGATGGGAACCTGACGAATGTGAGCCAGTACGACAACATCCCTGCTTCTGGTATTCAAGCAGACTCCAATGTCAGCGCTTCGGTACTTCAAGATGGAACCGGCAACACGACCGACGTCAATCAGGAAGGCCGCGTATGGCAGGACAATACCTTGAACGCGTATGTCACCCAAATCGGCTCAGACAACACGGCTAGTGTCGACCAGATCGGAAAGTCAAACACTAGCACCATTGAGCAGATCGGTGGCGCCGCGTTCAACATGGCCAGCATCGATCAGGGCGGCTTTGCAAACAACAGCCTGATCACGCAGTCTGGTGACTACAATGATGCTACCATTGCTCAAAGCGCTGGCCGCGATGATGCTACCATCACCCAGGGCGGAGACTCTAACACCGCATCAATTAGCCAGTCCGGTTCAAATGGCCGCGATCGCGATTCGTCGATCACGCAGAATGGAGACGACAACAGCGCTACTATCATGCAGTCGGGCGGAGAGTTCTCCACCGCGTCCATAACGCAGCTAACGGATGGAAATCTAGCGACAGTATTCCAGTCTGGCGACAACAATCAGGCGACCGTTATGCAGACGGTTGCGACCGGAAATGTTGCAAGTGTTTCGCAGACGGGAACAGGAAACATCACCAATATCAGTCAGTAGTCAAAAAATCCCGGGCCAAAACTTGGCCCGGGATTTTTTTTACCTACCGCCAATGAGGCACCTAGTGAAGAACTTGTTCCGACAGTTATTGTTCCCGTTTTGGAGTCCCCGCATTGTTGTCGTGGGTCTCTTGGGTGTCGCTTGCAGCGGATGCGTTACTGAAATCGAGCCTGTTAACCTCCTCCGAATTTCTTCTCAACTGAACAAGCCGCAAGCGCCTCCTCCTCCCACGCCTGAACAGCACCAAGAAGACCTCGTCCAAATACAAAATTCCATTCGTGCCGAGCAGGTAGCACCGTATAAATCCGATGATCCAAGGGCGAGCTCAACACCGGGACTGAGACAGATCCCCCGCGACGAAGATCCGGTAGCGCGCATCGAAGAGTCGATCAATTCGGATGATCCCTGTATTGGCGACCTTGCCAAAACGGATCGATGCAGGAGCAGTCTAAAACCCGCCGCAGACCAGTCGGATGAATCACTTGGAGAAGGTAGCAGCCTTGCCATCATAGCACCTGGATTCAATGCGACTTCGAATTTCGACCCGGCGCGTGCTGTAGACGAAATTGGTCGCGGAAAAGCTTCGTCGCAGGCTGCTCAGTCAACCGGAAACAGCTTTCTTTCCGGCGATCCCACCAGGCGTTCTGCATCCCCTCAAGAAGATGATAAGCCACCAGAAGATAATTCTATCGAGGGGTTGCCACCCAGCATTCTAACACCCGAAGGATCCTAGCAAAAGCGCGAGGGTGCTGTCAGTCGAATGTGAACCGGTCTCTAATATTCGCGAAGAGCGGCGTCTCGTTTTTGTTCGAACCGGGTTCTGGTGTTGAGGTGCCTTTCGAAGTTGAAGAGATTGTGCACTGACGAATGAATTGAAACGAACTTTTGCAAACTTCGCATGCGCCGAATTCGCGACATCACCCGCTCTCGCCTTCGTGGCAGATATCTATGCCGCGCTCGTGGAGCAGGTCTTCGACATTGCGAAGTGAGAGCGGAAACCGGACATACATCAGTACGACGAGCTGGATGATTTCGTGCGAGGTTATGAAGTAGCGAAATGGGTTCTTGGCCATTTCCTGAGGCTAATCGCGAGGATCGGTCACCTCAAGCCCGGTTCCGCTGACAACACCTCGGTCACAGAACGCATTGATGCTCATTCGCGTTCAGCAATTTCCTTGCAGGACTTGAGGATGGTTTCCCGGGTCATCTGCATTTCCTCGTCAAGATCTGTCCGGTCATGCCAAATCATTTCGATCGTGTATGTATCGTCGCCCAGGTCGGCGGGCAGCTTTTTCGAAGCAAGATACTTGTCGCCGGCGGGCAATTGCTCGAGGCTTCGATTTGTCCCGAGGCAGATCAGTTCCGTATTCCGTAATATCTCCGCGACCAGCGAGATATGCTCTACAACGACCCCAACATTGCGGTTGACCGACCTTGAGAGAAGCCAGCGTGAGAGATGGGAGGATTCGATGTCCTCATTCTGCGAGACAACAAGATGAGGATAGCGATTCAAGTCATTCAAGCTGACATGTTCGCCTTCAGTGTCTGTCATGAGCGGGTGCTCCTTGCACATGATGACATTCATGGTTTCTTCGTACAAAGCCTGCCGGTGGAACTGTTTTGGGAGGCTACCGAATGCGCCGACCGCAATATCAATTGACCCTTTTTGCAATTGGTCGGCTATGCCTCGCCGATCGATAGACGAAATCTGAATGCTGAGATTCTTGTCCTCGCCGTTTACAACGGTTCGAAGGGCGTCAGAGAGTGTCAAATGAACGTGCTCGGGCGCGCTGAGAGCCAGAATGCGGCGATCGCCGCTCGCCTGCTCATCTTTCAACTTGCTGACAATATCGCGAATGTCGTTTAACGCGTTTTTCAGCTCTTCTCGTATCAGCAAGGCTTTGGAGCTTGGGACCATTCGTTGCCCCCGGCGAATAACAATCGGATCGTCAAATGTCTCGCGCAGTCTCTGCAGGGCCGAACTTGTGGCCGATTGTGACAGGTTAATTCGCGCGCTTGCGAGCGTAACCGAATTCGCCTCAAGCAGCGCATCAAGGATAGGCAAGAGGTTTAGGTCAATCGAGCGAAGATTCAGCGGGTACATGGATCCGATTCCTTGTTTTCCTCATTCTACCTGGGCCGAAAGGAATTTCGAGATTATTTGGTTGCATTTCTCGGCCATGGTTGTTGCCAGTCCGTTGAAGCCGTGTGGTGCGCTTGGATATACACGCAGTTCACCCGTGTTGCCCGCAGCAAGCCATCTCTGGAACAGGAACAGACTGTCATCCAGCAATGGATCGAGTTGTCCGATGCTGAAGAGGGCAGGCGGCAATCCCCTCAGGTCCGCATAGAGGGGAGAGTATTCTGCGCGAGCGCGCTCCTCTGACGAAATATCCGGTAGAGCCTGTGAATAGAACCACTCGAGCCAGGGCGTTGACAGACCGAGCGGATTGTTTCCCCAGCGTCTCTGTGACGGCGTCATCGACAGGTCATAAATTCCATAGCAAAAACTTGCTGCGCGGACACGGTCGAACAGACCCTTCCTGTGGCGCAACCGAAGCAGGCTGTTCAGGGCTACATTTGCGCCGGCCGATTCTCCGGCCAGGCAGAAGAGGGTGTCAGGGTGACTGGATATCAGCGTCTCCAACGTTTCAGTGGCGACGCCGAGAATTTCATCAAGCTTGTGCGCAGGGGCAAGCGGATAATCAATGCTGATGACGCTCTTGCGGGTTTCTTGAGCCAGGCGCCACAAATATGCATCCTGTTCATAGACAGAGCCCAACACCCAGCCTCCGCCGTGAAAATGCGCAATGATGCCCTCGGGCTGGTCGACAGGAAATGTCCTCGTCAGAACAGCGCGGTTCGAGACGCGGATCTCACCATCAAACGCCTCGTCCACGAGGCGGGGTTTGAAAGACCCGTCCTTGTTGTAGAGGCGAAACTTTCGGAGCTCTGCTCCCGGCACGCTGCCTGGGGTTGGTAGCGACGCTCCCGTCTTGCGCAGGATTTCATTCGCGCGCTCTTGTTCTTCTGCAAATGGAAGGAGATCAGTGTCTACATGGAAGCCGGCTGGGAGTGTCATAGGGCATGCGCATTTTCGAATATGTCGCGGGCAAGTGAATAATTCGGCTTCCCATTTGCCAAGCGTAAATCCTGATCCGTAAATATGATCTTCTTGGGAATCTTATATCCGGCAAGATTGTTTCGAAGGAAATCGCGTACCTCTTCGGAGGTCACCGAAGAGCCTTTGGACGTCTTTGCTACAGCCTGCACTGCGCTTCCCCATTTCGCGTCAAGCGTTCCAAAAACCATCGCGTCATCCAGGGCGCCGTGCGTCTTTATCGCTTCTTCGACTTCACCAGGGTAGACTTTCTCCCCTCCGGTATTGATGCAGTGATTACCACGTCCCAAAAGATGTATGGTCCCATCCGCGTCGACCCTGCACATATCACCCGGCACCGCGTAACGAACCCCGCCGATTATGCGAAATGTTTCAGCAGTCTTTTCTTCATCCTTGTAGTAACCAAGTGGCATGGTGCCACTGCGCGCGAGTAGCCCGACTTCACCCGATCCTGGCAAAACTTCCGTGGCGTCTTCCTTGAAAACTTTCGAATGGGGCCCAATCTTGAATGTCGCCGACTCGAGGACACCGCCTGCGGACATGATGGATGTGCCGAGCCCCATCGCTTCAGACGATCCGAGCGCGTCAAACATGAGGGCGTCAGGCATGTATTCAAGGAATGCTTGTTTGACTGGCGTGCTCCAGAGCACGCCTGACGACCCGACAATGCGGACCGAACTGACATCGTAATCACTGCGTTCTAGTTCGGCTAATAGTGGTTTGGCGAATGTATCTCCGACGATAGAGATGGCATCGATAGAGTAGGACTCAACGAGATACCAATGGTGGGCGGCGTCAAAGGCTTTGCCATTGTCGGTTACCACGATATGCCCGCCATTGCAGAGCGTTGTCAGCGCAGAATATAGTCCGGCTCCATGCATGAGGGGCGTTGCGATCAAGGGGGTCAGGTAAGGCTTTGGGTCATCAATATGAGCGATGAGCTCACCTACGGTCTCCGGAGCGGATTTTCCTTCTATTGCGCTTCCCAAAAGCCCGATGACCTGTTGGCCGTGTGGCCACACCACGCCTTTTGGCTTGCCCGTAGTGCCGCCGGTGTAAAGGAAAATGAGGTCATCTGGCGACCGCTCAATGCCAAGTGGGGTGGTTGCCTGTCCATCCAGCAATGACTCGAACGCGATTGCCCCTTCTACATTTGGCGCCTCATTTCCCGTCTCAACCAGGAGTGTCGATCCTTTCAAGGATGGATTGATGGCGTCAACGCGATCGGCAAGACGTGAATCAAACACCAGGGCGGCACTGTCTGAGTTGTCCAGAATATATTCGATCTCATGGCTCAGATACCGGAAGTTGGCATTCACATGGATCAAGCGGGACTTGAGGCAGGCAGCCAGCAACTCGAGATAAGGCGCACCATTGAACATCAGAAAGCAGACTTTATCGCCTGCTTTCAAGCCTTGATCGATCAGGCCGCGTGCAAGTGCATTCGTTCGTTCGTCAAACTCGCGCCATGTCAGATCCCCGGAGTCTGACGAGATAGCGAATTGGTCACCTCGAACAGGCGCGACGGCGTCGAGAATATCACCATAGTTCAGCGGCATAGTTTAGGTCCTTGCATGCTGATTGTGTCGAAAGGCTTTTCGCTAGCGCGCGGAGTCTTCAATTTGAACGCCGCAGCTTTTTAGTCCCATGGCCAGCGCGGTGTAGGCTCCGACCGTGAAGACCACATCGAGAGTGTATTCAAGACCGAACCGGTCGAGCATGGCGCGCCAAGTCTCATCCGAAAGCCGGGTGGCTCCAGCAAGGTCATCTGCGCATCTTAGCATGAGGTTGTAGTCCTCATTCTCCATCGTCTTGCCGTCACGGACCTGCGCCATTTGCGCGTCGCTCAACCCCACCGCGCGGCCAATGTGTGTGTGATGGTGCCACTCATAATCACAGTCCACATTGTGCGATGTGCGAAGAACGAGAACTTCGCGCAGGACACGGTCAATTTGAGAGGTCCGCATGGTATAAAGACCGAACCCAGACCAGGCGCTGAGCAAAGGCATATGCCGGCAGAGCACGCCGAAAATGTTCGGAAACCGCCCCTTTTTGTCAGTAAATGGCTTGAGGAAAGTCTTCTGTGCTTCATTCAGCTCAACTGGCTTCAGGGGGGCTACCCTCGCGTCATTCATGTTTCCATCCCGAACTATATCTATGCAGCTTTAGAGCGTTGTTCGGTTGATAACAGCCTGCCTGCGCCCCTGACAGGTAATTGGCATCCATAGTTTGGATGGGGGGTATCTCCACTATGAATAAGGCGCATGCCGGAATTCAGCTAAAAGAACGAACAGGTTTGCGGAGGGCGAAAATGCGGCTGAAAAATAAAATTGCTATCGTTGTAGGGGCCGGACAGGCTCCAGGTGATACGATCGGTAACGGGCGAGCTACGGCTGTGCTCTTTGCGCGTGAAGGCGCTTCGGTGCTTTTGGTGGACAAGGATGAAACCTCTGCGTGCGAAACGCTCAGGATGATCGAATCTGAAGGTGGAACGGCCAGTGTCCTGCAAGCCAACATCACCCAGGAGGACGACTGCAAATCAATCGCCGATACGTGCATGGAGCGCTATGGCCGGATCGACGTGCTCCAGAACAATGTCGGGATTGGCACAGGCGATAATACCCCCGCAAATTTGAGTGCGGAGGGGTGGGACATGATTATGGATGTGAATTTGAAGGGCATGTGGATGACCTGCAAGCACGTTTTGCCCCACATGCGTGCACAAAAAAGCGGTTCAATTGTAAACATCTCGTCAGGCGCCGCCGTGATGTCTCTTACATATGTAGGATACAAGGTTTCCAAGGCAGGCGTGAATGCCCTGACCCACGTTATTGCGTCCGGAAATGGACGGTATGGGATCCGGGCCAATACTATCATGCCGGGACTGATGGATACGCCGATGGCGATCGGACATCATACCAAAGAACGGGGTATTGATGTCGATGCGTTGCGGGCAGAACGAAACGCCATGGTCCCGCTTGCAAACAAGATGGGTACGGGGTGGGACACTGCGTACGCTTCGCTCTTCCTCGCCTCTGATGAGGCGCAGTTCATTACTGGTGTCGTTTTGCCAGTCGACGGTGGGCAAGCTGCCCGGGTCGGGCTGTAGCCGGATGCGGCGCCGGCAGGTCCGCCGGGCCTCCTCAGCGCGATCCCCACGATTCGAATAATGGCTATTCCAATTACCGGTTTGTTGCTGCGCCGGACGGTAGCTTACGTTTGACCACGAATATGAGACACGCCGCTCGGGCGAAGATCAGTAGTCAAATGGAAGGTTTGTGGGGCATGGGTTCAGGTGTCGAAGACGTCAAAGCGAAGTCCGTCGAAGTGGATGAAAAACTCCTCCGGGAGGCGCTCGATGAGTGCAATCTGAACTGCCTGCGCATGTCGCTATATCAGCAGACTGCAGACCCGGATTTGCTCAAGATGAAGATCGTGCCGCACAACAGGCGAGGCACACCGTTCCTCAACTACCTTGTCGAATCCAGTCATCATGATGACTTGAAGGAGAAGGCATTCCGGTATCTGTCTTCAGGTGATATGGAGCCAGCGCCAGCGCCGGACAGAAATACCGCTCTTGAGCTTATGGATATGTTTCAGGGTGGACATAACCTTGATCCATCCGCTTCTGGGTATGGTTATGAGGAACTTGCTTTTGAAGAGTTCCCGCGCGAAGCCAAATGGAAGGGGGAGATTCCAAAGGATCGGCTAAGAAATTTCAAAGTTACGGTGATTGGGTCGGGCTTTAGTGGCATTATGGCTGCCATCCAACTTGACCGCCTTGGCATAGAGTGCCGCGTTCTTGAACGCCAATCCGGGATCGGTGGAACTTGGGAGCTCAATGATTATCCCGAGGCCCGCGTGGACATCACAACCTTCCTTTATCAATACAAATTTGTGAAGAAGTACCCTTGGAAAAGCTATTTCGCGACTCGTGATGAACTCAAGGAATACGTGGATTATGTTGTCGACGAGTACGGCATCCGCGACAAGATTGAACTCAGCACAAAGCTGCTTTCGGCGCATTGGGACAATGCGACAAAAGAATGGGTGCTTGAGATAGAAGGCCCGGATGGCTCAACTGAGACCCATCGCAGCAATGTGGTGATTACGGCCTGCGGATTATTCAGTACGCCCCATCTTCCGGACATTCCGGGCATCCGCGATTACAAGGGCAAGATGTTCCATACGACCGCGTGGGACCATGACTATGATTATACGGGAAAGCGGATTGCGCTGATCGGGACCGGGTCGACAGGATCCCAGATGGCGCCGGACCTCGCGCAACGCGGCGAGCGCCTCACCATATTTCAGCGCACGCCTAATTGGGTTACGCCGATCAGAGGTTATCACGACACTGTCTCCTCCGGCGCGCGGTGGCTTCTGGACAATATGCCTTATTACGCCAACTGGTTCGCATATAACGCTCATGTCGCGCAGCTACAGAACCAGGCCTTTCACCCAATTGATCCTGAGTGGCAGGCGAAGGGCGGCCACATCAATGAAAAGAATGACCAATTGCGCAGCGGGTTGACGGCCTATATTCGCAATAAGGTTGGGGATCGCGACGACCTGTTTGAGAAACTAGTCCCCGACTATGCGCCGCTTGCTCGCCGACTTGTTGTCGACAATGGATGGTACGACACGCTGTTGAAGGACAATGTCGAACTGGAAACAGGTGGCATACAGAAATTCACTGAAGATGGGATCATCTCCAATGATGGTGTCGAGCGGAAGTTTGACCTGATTGTCCTTGGCGCTGGATTCAAAGTGTCACAGTATCTCTGGCCCGTGGAATATGTCGGCCGCGATGGGGCAACCCTGGAAGACCTTTGGGAAAAGGATGGCGCACGCGCACATTTGACCATGACAATGCCAGGTTTCCCAAACTTCTTCATGCTGTACGGGCCGAATGCAGGAACACGATCAGGCAGTTTTCATTCTTGGATTGAGATTCTCGTGCGGTACGTGGGCAATGTGATTACCGAGATGGTGGCGCAGGGCGCAAGTCAGGTTGAACTCAGGCGGGAAGCCTATTGCGCCTACAATGATGAACTCGATGAAGAAATGTCGAAAATGCTGTGGGAGAGCGAGAAGGGTGGCGGCGGGTATTATGTCAACGAGTTCGGACGATCAGGTGTGAACATGCCGTGGACGTTGGCTGACTTCTACGCGCGCGTGAAAGAACCAAAAATAGATGATTTCGATTTAAGCTGAATTCGTCCAACTTCTGGTGCTGGGAGGGGGCTCAATTCCAGGGCTCTTCCTGTATGTTTTCATTTACATGACAACCGTGCCTCCGAATGGAGATACGGTCGTCCCTCCACTCGGCGCTGTTTAGAATGTGCAGAGTCTTGGGCACTTGTGCCTCACCGACCTGGTAATGCGCCGCTGCAAATCCTTAGAACCGGCGGACTTCATCCCGGTCGATCGTGATCTTTTTTATCCTGGCGAATCTGTCCGAGATATTGTCCGTCAGCGTCCAGGTTTGGGTATTTTTGCTGGTAACGCCGCTGCCATCGGGGAACAAGGCCCGTGAATCCATTTTGATGGTGACAAGATAGTCTCCAGTATCGGCCACTTCGAACGACACGTCGTGAATTTGGTGATTGCTCGCAACAACCGAAGACAGTGCGCTAGCCACCCACGTTTTCACCATCTCGAAATCTGTCATGGGTGTCTCAAGGTAGTTGAGACTGAATTCATCCGCCAGGACCTCGCGGAATGGTTCAGGATTGCGCGACGGATCTTCAACGAGTGCAGTGAACTTATGAACCAAACTGCGAATTCTGTTCTCCAGGTATGCGTTCTGAAATGTCTCGACCTGCCCCGATCCGGTCTGAGAAATCAAGATACTGGTGAATAGAGGCAGGACGGTATCAGTCTGTTGAAGAGTGGCCTCAAAATGAACCGTCGACTTCGAAACGCCGTTCTCAGGCAGAGTGCCGATATTGAATTGGATGATGTCAGCCGTTTGATGGATCGATCCGTCTGTAGAAATATCGATTGTGTGGCTTTTCAGGAAATGAGCGTTTCGACAGGATGATTGTTTCTTGAGCGCTATTTCACGATATGCATCCAGGCCGATGACTTCACTGTTTGCAGACCGCAGGATTACGTCTTCGCTAAGGAGATCAAGGTGATTGGCAATCCCGGATTCGGCGTTTTCGTGATACTGCCACCAGCGGTGCAGCTGTGCCAATGTTGCATGCTTGATGTAGCTTTCCCTTAGACGTTTTTCAGTCTCAGGGTCGGTAGTGCGTTGTTCGCTCACCGACTTTCCTCCCGATTGTTGTTGTTATCCGAGCGGCCGCTTTATTGCGGCGGCAGAAGTTTTTCGATCCGCATGTATTTCTCTCCCTGATCGACGACGATCCAGTTCAGGGGCTGGTGCAACACGATTTTCGCGCCATTCAGGGTTTCTGCCTTCCATTCGAACTGGGCCATAACCGCATAGCGTTGATCAGGAAGTGGCTCGACAGTGAATTCCTCAAGCTTGTGCAGGCCGTATTTGAAAAGAGAGGGGCCCGTCGCAAACCATGCGGCCAGCTGGTCGAAATTTCTGATGATGTTCTCTTTGACAGGACCACCGCCGGCAATCGATTCCTTCAGGTCTTTTAAGTCAGTCACCGTGTCTTCCCGGTCTTCACTGTCATCGGCTGCGCTGGCTACGAGACCGTGTAGCTCCAGATCGGGCATCATTAATTCACGGAGGCCCGATGCGTCGCCGCTTAACGAGTCCATATGAGTCTGGAACTGGATGATGATCGCCTTGGCGCGGTTCCTGATATAGGACGGCACAAATTCATCCATCTCGGTCACTTCAGGCGCTTTGGCATTGAGCTCCGCAAAAACCATCTTGCCGTCAGGGCGCTTCTTGAGCGTATGCAGGTAGCAGGCGCGCCCGCTTTTTAGCCCTTCTGTGGGCGTTTCTGTTTGAAAGATGAATTCAGCTTCAAGCCGATACAGATCTTCGCCTAAATAGGTCAGCCGAATGTCCTCGTCGTTGATGTGATGCGAGCAAGACGTTCTCGTGGGACCCGGCTTGATTTTTTCGATTACCGCGGCGGCACCTTTGACAAGAGGGTCAAGCAGTTTTGCCTCGACGTCGGGATCAAACATGTCCTCTAGGAAAGGCGTGACATCGACGCTCGCAGGTGCCTCGAAAACACCCCACCACCGATACAGCAGAGAGGAGGCCGCATTGAAGTCGCTGCCTTCGACAAGAGCTCCAATTTTGTGCGCTGCGCCAGTCTCTGCTTCATTGGTTTCTGTCATAAACGTCTCGTTCTGCGTGAGGAATATCGCGTGTTGCAAACTGTACCGGGGGGGGCGTATCTGACAATACCGAAACGGGCCCAAGTATTTGAAACGCGAGCACTTATGGCCTGTTGAAACGTGGTGTTCCCAGTGTCGGACCGCGTTTATTGCGCTTTTGGGGCACCATTATCGGTGGTGTCAATTTCGACTATTCGGCCTTTGGAAGATGGGCCGCGTTTGCATTGGTTGAACCATCGGCTAATCCTGCTGCTTATGAGCGCACAAAAACAATCAGCAGAAACGATTCGATCCTGCATGGCCGTGGTTCTTTGCGGAATAATTCTGGCAGCATGCGGAAATTCATCAACACCCGGAGCCACGGAAACAAAGATGGAGGGGGAGCTGAAATCTAGCGGGCCAGCCGCGTATGGGTCCGTTTCAGAAGAACGCCTGCTTGACGTGTCCAATACACCCGGTGACTGGCTGACAGGTGGGAGAGACTATCAGCAAAGTTACTTTTCACCCGCCAGTCAGATCAACAAAGAGAATGTCGACCGCTTGGGATTTGCCTGGGAATATGAAGTCGACACGCCGCATGGCTTTGAAGCGACGCCCATAGTCGTTGATGGCATCATGTTTACGAGTGGGCCGCGCGGCGCAGCCTATGCGCTCGACTCCAGGACGGGCGAGCCGCTTTGGACATTTGAGCCCGAAATCGACGCCTCGGTGATGCAAAAACTATGCTGCGGTGTCGTGAATCGCGGCGTTGCCGTTTGGGACGGGATGGTCTTTGTCGGTGCCTTGGATGGCGTTCTCTATGCGCTCGACGCCGCCACAGGAAAAATTGTCTGGCAGGTCAATACAATCGCAGACGAAGGGCGCGCCTATTCGGTGACGGGCGCGCCCTATATCGCCAACGGAAACGTCGTCATAGGCAATGGTGGCGCTGAGTTCGATGCGCGGGGTTACATTTCGGCCTATGATTACAAGACGGGCGAGCAGGCTTGGCGGTTCTATACCGTGCCAGGCGATCCGGCCAAAGGATTTGAACGCCCCGAACTTGAGATGGCGGCAGCGACGTGGGACCCTAACAGCCTGTGGGAAGTCGGCCTGGGCGGGACAGCCTGGGACGCCATGGCATGGGACCCGACACTGAACCTTCTCTATGTCGGAACCGGAAACGGAGCGCCTTGGGTGCGCAAGTTCCGCAGCCCTAAAGGCGGCGACAACCTGTTCCTGTCGACCATTCTTGCGATCAATCCCGATACTGGCGAACTGGTCTGGCATTACCAAACGACGCCCGCGGACAACTGGGATTATACCGCCACGCAGAAATTGATCCTGGCTGATTTGGAGATCGACGGTGAGCCGCGACAAGTCATCATGCAGGCGCCGAAAAATGGCTTTTTCTATGTGCTTGATCGCAAGACAGGTGAACTGATTTCCGCCGAAAAATATGTTCCCGTGAATTGGGCAAGTCATGTGGATATGGAAACAGGCCGACCGGTAGAGACCGGGCAAGGAGAGTACTTTGATGAGCCAAAACTGATCTTTCCGGGAAGTGCAGGGGGGCACAACTGGCAACCCATGTCCTATGATCCTGAAACGGGATTGGTCTATATTCCGGCATTCATCTTGCCGATGATTTTCGATGTTACGTCGCGAGATTTTTCCTACGAGAAAGGCGGTGCAAATTTCGCCGCGACCATAACGTTCCCGATACCCGGACCATTCGGGCTTGATGGCGAAGCGGCGAAAAAATTGCCGCCAATCGAGACGCTGGCCGCTGGCCAACCAGACTATACCCCGCGCGCATCCTTGAAAGCCTGGGATCCTGTGAAACAGGAGCTCGTCTGGGAAAATGATACATCCGGAGACTGGACGGGGCACTTCTTCTCGGCGTGGAATGGCGGCGGGCTGATGTCATCGGCCGGTGGGCTGCTGTTCCAAGGGCGCGCGACCGGTGATCTTGTCATTATGGATGCTGAAACCGGTGACGTCCTGCGCGAGATCGATCTGGGCGTCAGCGTGATGGCTGCCCCGATGACTTACATGGTCGATGGCGAGCAATATGTGGCGGTCATGGCTGGCCTTGGCGGGGCATTCGGGAATGCGCATCTGCCGGGAACAGCGGCCTACAAATATGGCAATACAGGCCGGATCATGGCATTCAAGCTGGATGGGACGGATGTGCCTCTCCGTGTGGAGATTGCACACAACGATCCTGGCAAGCAGCCACCGCCTGTCCCGCGCTCCGGGACGGCTGAGCAAGTCAGTCTGGGATCTGATCTCTTCCAGCGCCACTGTGCGATCTGCCACGCAGGCTCCAGCGGCACCGTGCCAAACCTCGCAGAGATGTCAGAGGGCACACATGCCGAGTTCAAGAACATCGTTCTGAGGGGCGCGCGTGCCGAACGCGGTATGGGTGCGTTCGGCAACCTGCTGTCAGATGCCGATGCCGAGGCGATCCATACCTATCTGATCGATGTGGCCTGGCAAAACTATGAGCATGAGCAGGCTGGGAACGCGCCGCATTCCACAAAGAAATAGCAAAACCCCTACTCACGTATCAGCGACACGCCCGGTTCAGGCAAACTGTTTGGGTGTGTCGTCGAGCAGGATGGTCTTCGTTTCCAGATAGGCCATCAAGCCTTCCTCACCGCCTTCGCGGCCTATGCCTGATTGCTTGAATCCGCCAAACGGCACACCAAGCTCAAGTCGGATGCCGTTCTGTCCCATGGTACCGGTCCGAACCTTTCGGGCGATGTTGTATGCGGCATTGGCATCGTGCGTCAGGACAGAACCAGACAGACCGAACTTGCTTTCATTGGCGATTCGAATGGCATCATCGTCATCCTCAGCAGGGATGAGACACAGAACCGGACCAAAGATCTCCTCCTGCGCGATGCGGCTTTTATTGTCGACATTGGCGAAAAGTGTGGGCTCGACGAAATACCCACGATCCAGATGAGCCGGCCGCCCGCCGCCGGAGATCAGATCTGAGGATTGCTTGCCGCTCTCAATAAAACCTTCGATACGCTCCAACTGTCGTAACATGGCGACCGGCCCCATCTGCGCATCAGGGTCGTGGCTATACCCAACTTTTAATGCGCTCATGTTTTTGGCGATGGCTTCTGCCAGTTCATCATGGCGTTTCCTGGAAACAATCGCGCGGCTGAGCATCGCGCAGACCTGACCGCTCATCGTGGTGATCGTGGCTGATAGGAGCTGTGCTGCATCTTCGATCGGATAGTCGTCGCGAATGATCGCTGCTGACTTCCCTCCAAGCTCCAGCGTGCAGCGCGCAACGCGCCCGGCACACACGCTCCCAATATGCTTGCCTGCCTCTGTCGACCCAGTGAAGCTGACCTTATCGACGCCGTTATTGCGGACAAGGTGATCGCTTGCCACGCGATTCCCGCAAACCACATTGAGCACACCTGGCGGAATGCCGGCGGCTTCAGCGGCTTCGGCAATCAAATAGGCTTCCAGCGGCGTTTCCGGCGCAGGCTTCATGACCACTGTGCAGCCGGCCGCAAGCGCATTCGCGACCTTGGTTATCATGATGATGTAAGGCGCATTCCAGGGGGCAATAGCTGCGACTACGCCGACCGGCTCACGCGCGATGATAGCGGTCGGGACCATCACGCTATTGATCCGCTTCTCGAATTCAAAGCTGTTGGCCAGCGCGACAGTGCTGCCGAAGGTCATCGTCCCCAGCCCGGTTATGCCCGGGGCGATACTGGCCAGTCCGCCCACCTGCAGGGACCAGGCTTTTGCCAGGTCCGGCTCAGCGGCCTGAAGATGCTCCTGCATTCTTGCCAGGATGGCCCCGCGCTCAGAAGCGGACATGCGCGGCCAGGCACCTTTGTCGAATGCTTCGCGCGCTGCAGACACAGCAGCGTCCATGTCCTCTTCGACGGCTTCGGCAACGCGCCCGACTTCTGTTCCGGTATCTGGTGAGATAATTGATATGGACCGATTGCTCGCGGCGGGTATCCAATTCCCGCCAACAAAAATTTTGTCAGGATGGCTTACGCCTGCGAAATGCTCTGTCACTCTTCTTTTCCTCCGGTCACGAAATTAGGCGTCGATCAAACTCTGTTCGGGGAAATAGAAGTGCCTTCTTGTAGGTTCGCAAATTCGTATTTGTAATAGCGCTTATCTGTACCGCAGCTGTGCGTGTTGCGGGCTGGCTCGCTCAGCGTTTTTTCAGCCCTTGCGCAAACAGTTTGACGTATTCGTCAGCAACGAGTCGCGGCATGGCAGCCAGCCCGGGATTTGCCTTGCGGGGGAGCCAGCTAACCGCGCCTGACGAAGCGAGAATGGCAGTCTTGTAGTCTTTCATGCGTATGCTGCCGTCCTTTATTCCCTCCGCGCACAATGCATTGATGTGATCGACGAAGGCCTGTGCGCGGCGTCCGATAGCCGACTGATCGTCATTCTCGAGTCCAAAGGTTCGCGAGATCAGAATAAGCGGAGAAAGGCCGAGCATCTGCGCTTGAATATTCAGGTGGAGCGGCATCAGGGTTTTTTCCAACCCGAACCTCCCGACGCTTTCGGCCTGGCCGGCATAACGCTCATATAGGTCGAGCGCTCTGTTGTAGCATTTCACCAGCAGGTCATTCTTGTTGGTAATGTAATTATACATAACTGCCTTGCTGACCCCGATCTCCTTTGCGACTTCTTCAAGAGATGTGCCCTCGACGCCGTGTCGATTAAAAAGACGGGAGGCGATGGTGAGGATATAGTCGTGCTTCATATTGACCATTTCGCTGCGCCCGAACGGGTTGCGCAGTGGCTGCGACACGGGTGTCGCATCAACAGGAAAGTGTGTCTGGCTGATAAACGTGTCCGATCCGATACCGCGCTCGAGCAATTCGATCACTGTACCCAGATCCGAGGGTTTTCCCCGTTTGCTTTGTGATGTCGGTTGCGACGTGGGCGAAGGCACCCAATACCTGATGCCACTGCAGGCAACGATTCCGGCTATGGCATGGCACGCGAAATCCGTGCGGCAATTTCGAATGCTACCATCCGCTATGCCCAGCTGAATGAACGATTCCAGTCGGATGTCGTTTTGGTGATCGGCCGCTTCGATTGCGGAGCGGTACTTTTCCGGGAGGGTGTGGGTGTCCGTCAGTACGGCCAGGAGCTGACCGTCGCTATCCAGGCACAATTCGACAAATTTCAGGACCTTATCAAGGCCGTTTGTTCCAAGCTCGTCAGCGCGGCGCAAATAGTCTGCAAACGTTTGGACGGTAGTCTCATAACTGCGGAAGATAAGCTCATCCCGATCCGAGACATATTTGTACAAAGTGGAGCGTGTAAGGCCGATTTGCTTTGATATGTCCGTGATGTTCAACCCATGGGCACCATAATCATTGAAGACCTTCGCGACGCTATTCAGGATATCGTCCAGGCGTTGTTCTTTGCTGGTGCCAGTTTGAGTCGGTTTATCGGACATGGATATATGCGCCTCTTCCTGTGTTTGCCGATTTTGGGCCGATCCGTCGGTCATGAATATAACTTACTCGATGCATCGCAAGGAAAAGCAGATCGAGGCGTGCAAGAAGACATTCATCAAACTAAAAAATACCCCGGATCAACTCGTGTTAAGATGACCCGGGGCAAGTCCGCCGGAGAGGTGTCGCCGGCGCTGGAAAATCCTTACGGCAGCTTCCAGCGCAGAGTAACACCATAGGTGCGAGGGGGATTCACGGTAACGTTGATGATGCCCAGCGCGCTCAAGTCACTGCCGGATACACGATACTCTTCCTCTGTCAGGTTCTTGACCCATAGCGCAAGCTCCCAAGGTCCATCCTGAGATCCGATAGCCGCTCGCGCGTTGAATACTGTGAACGCGTCTTGTGCCACGAATGGATTGTTGGTGGCGTCTTTAAACGAAGAAGCCTGGTGGTTGAAGTCAGCCTGTATTGTTCCGCGAAGACTGGAGCCCATTGGGACCGTGTAGCGGAAAAGGCCGTTGGCCGTGAAATTCGGCGCGTTTGGCAATTCGTTTCCGGTTTGATCCACACCGCCATTGTTAAAGGTTGGCAATTCGGTTTCGAGCAATCCGACTCCACCAATCAAGGTCAGCCCTTCGGTTGGCGTCCATGTCGCATCGATTTCGGCGCCGTAGAGTTCGGCACTGCCATAAATGTTCTGGATACGCTCAAGGGGTGGATTGGCAAGCGGATCACGAACCTGTGTCTGCACGTCTGAAAAGTCGTAGTAGAACGCCGCAGCGTTAAGCGTGAGGTTTTCGACGCTTTGTGTTTTTGCGCCGATTTCATAGGCAATTACTTCCTCTGGCTCGTAAGGTATCAGTTGCTCCTGACGAGAGGTGAATGCTGAAGAAAATCCGCCGCTCTTTGTGCCTTTTGAGGCGCTGGCATAGAGGAGGGAGTCTGGATTGATTTTATAATTCACCCCCAGTTTCCAGGACCAGTTGTTGTCGCTGATTTCTGAGTCGGTGAATGTGACTGGAAACTCTCCTGTTGGCAGCAATAACGACGTGCCGCCAATATAGGAGCGATCCTCTGATGTGTACCGAACGCCGGCAACGACATCGAACTTGTCAGTCATATGAAAATTGCCGTTCAGGAAGCCAGCGTACGCTTCGGTCGTTTGATCGAACCGCGTGACGCCATCGGCACCAAAGACCGGTGCAATGAAATCATCATTGTTTCCCTTGGCGTCATCTGTCGTATAAATCGCACCGGCGATCCAATCGACGCCACCTGGCGCCAGGATGTCAGTAGACCCGGCGAGGCGAAGCTCCTGCGAGAATTGCTCTACTTTGTCCCGCTGAAGGAAGTCGACGGCAGGAATAGGCGAGCCATCAATGTCGATGAAATACTCACGATCAAATGTGATGAATCCGGTGATGGACGTCAGATCAACCGAACCGAAGTTATAGTTTGCCGAGAGCGTGTAGCTTTCCTGAGTGACAACTGAGGGGAAATCACCGGCGAAGTCGCCAAGATACGGGTTGTTGTCAGGGTCCGACAAGCCCAGGCCTGTCACGCATTGTGTATTGTCAAACCGGCCGTCCAGGAATGGCTGGCACGGTCCCGACAAGTCAGGGGCCAGGATGCCATAGGTCTGGTACTGACCCATCTCCGAATCAGAATCCTGGATTTCAACCTTGAAATTGATGTCCAGATTCTCGTGCAGGAAGAGAGCCAGTTGCGCGCGGCCAATCAGCAAATCGCGCTTGCCAATGGAGCGTTTGCCTGCCGATCCGTCCCTCAGAAGCGTACTTTCCCAATAGCCTTCGTCCTGCTGAACGGACTTGCCGCTTACTCTGAGTGCCGCCACCTCACCGAGCGGGATGTTGATGCCGCCTTCGGCTTCAAACGTGTCGAAATTGCCATAGCCCGCCGTGACATAGGCATCGAACTCTTGTGTTGGCTTGGCCGTGATGATGTTGAGGGCGCCGCCAATCGTGTTGCGTCCGTAAAGCGTGCCTTGTGGACCTTTGAGAACTTCAACCCGCTCAAGGTCGAACAGTTCGGTGTTCAATAGTGCAATCGAGGACAGCGAAACTTCGTCAACGTAGACACCGGTTGCTGGACTGTTTGTTGTGCTGAAGTCATCAAGGCCGACGCCGCGGATACTGATCACGGGTGAAACACCCGGGATTGTGTCTTTAATGTCAATGTTCGGAGTGACGGAGATAAGATCGCGGACTTGCTCCGTACGCGTCTCGCGCAGTCTGATTGCGGGAACCGCGGTGACAGAAGCGCCAACATCGATAGCTCTCTGTTCGGTCTTCAATGCAGTAACTATGACTGAGTTGAACTTCAACTCGTCGGCGCCCGCATCCTCGCTTTGCGCAAAAGCGGCCCCGGTAAAGAGGGCGGCGGCGCCAAAAGCGCTGGCGGCGAAGCGAGTCGCCAATGCGGTTGAGGACAAATATCGCTTACGCTGATTGGTTCGCCGTGCTCCGGCAAGAATTGCATGAATTGCTTCGTTGATCGCCATAACTTTCGTTCCCTTTGAACCCCCGATCATCTTCTGCTCGTCGGGAGTGTAATGCGCACTTTTGATTTGCGCTTGATGTACGATTGACGAAGAATACAAATGAGTCAATAAACTGACTAATATGTTTCTTCGAGGTGTGGCCAGAAAACAATACCGGCATGCTGGGCAAGGCCAGACGGAGCGGCTGGCGGGTAGGGGGTTTGGTGGCGGGCGCTGCCATCACAAGCATCTGCCCGCTGCGTGCGACAGGACAGAGTTAGAGAGGCGATGGAATGGGAAAATTACTGCTGGTGACAGGATGTTCGAGCGGACTTGGCTTCAGTATTGCGCTACAGGCGGCTGAAGCCGGGATGACAGTCTACGCGACAATGCGGGACCTTTCGAAACGAGCAGCGCTTCAGTCCGCCGCAGCGAAAGCCGCGGTGCCGATCGAAATCCGTAGGTTGGATGTGACAGATACGATTTCGGTTGAGGCCTGCGTGTCTGAAATCATCGAAAAATACGGTGCTATTGATGCCTTGGTAAACAATGCCGGCGTAGGCTTTGCACGATCACTCGAGCAGGCGTCCGAGAGTGAAATCCAGCAGATCGTGGATGTAAACTTCATGGGTGTCGCGCGCTGCACCAAGGCTGTTCTGCCGTATATGCGCAAGGCGCGCTCCGGTCGCGTCATAAATATATCGTCAGTGGGGGGGCTTTCCGGGCAGCCGTTCAATGAAATCTACTGCGCCTCAAAATTTGCAGTTGAAGGCTTTACCGAAGCTCTGGCGACTTATGTCGGGCCTGCATTTGGTATCCATTTTACGGCGATTGAGCCAGGCGGTATCGCGACGGAATTCGCCAATAGTATAATGGCCCAGATCATGGGAAGCGGTGGCATATTCGACGACGAATATCGCCCCTTGCTGGAAAAATACATCACGGATGCCCAAGCGCGCGGCGAAGCAGCTGAAAAAGATCCAACCCAATCCGTATTTCAGACGCCCGATCAGGTCGCTCATGTCGTCATGGATTGCCTCCTGGCCGAGAACCCACCGATTCGCATCCGCACATCAGAGTGGGCCGAGGCATTGTGCGATCTCAAAACGGCGCTTGATCCAGACGGAAAAAAGCTCCGCCTGAAAATCGCAGACATGTTCATGGGCGGCATCGCACCTTCAGCGGTGCCCTCGAAGTAACACAGGCGCACCTTCCAGCAGCTTCGTGCGCGGAAATAACAAAGAATACGGGGAACACTGAAATGACGACAAATTACACGCAACAGCATGTCTATCGGATGATCTCGCCGGACCGCGTGGAATCTGGTGCTGGCAAAATTGGAGATATCGCCAAGATTGTCCGCAGGTTCAAAGCAGGGCGCATAATCATCGCGACTTCAAACAGTGTGCAAACAAAAACGCCAAATGTTGAGAGACTTGAGGCGGCGCTTGATGGCATCGCCCACGAGATTTACCCGAATTGCCGGCAACACTCCCCTGAGAGCGACATCACCAATCTCGTCACGCGCCTTGCGGCATTCGATGCTCAGGCAGTCGTTTCGATTGGTGGCAGCAGTGTATTCGATACAGTCAAAGTCGCCGTTTCCCGCCACGCGGATGCAACAGGGCAGCCTGTCATCCCGCAAATTGCAATCCCGACCACGCTTTCGGCCGGTGAGTTTACGCCTGGTGCTGGCTACACAGAAGAAGAAACACAAACGAAGCAGCTGGTCCTTGATATGCGCGCGTCACCCCGCTGCGTGATCCTGGACCCGGAAGTCACGGTTCATACGCCTGATGAGCTTTGGCTTTCCAGTGGCGTGAAGGCGCTGGACCATGCCCTGGAAGCAGTTTGGTCCATTAAACCTCACCCCTACGTCGACGCACTCGCACTTGATGCCATACGCTTACTATTCGAGAATTTGCCAAAATCCCGTGACAAGTTCGACCTTGAGGCTCGCGCAGCCTGCCAGTTCGGCGCTTGGGAGTCGATTGCCGGCGCCGGGGCGTCTGGCATGCGGCTCAGCCATTTCCTGGGTCATCAGATTGGCGCGCGCCTACATATTCCGCACGGCATTACATCATGTATTTTGCTTCCGACAGTCATGCGCTACTTGCGTGACCGGACACTGGAGCCCCAGTGCCGTATTGCCAAAGCCATGGGCATCTCCAGGGGCGGCAGGTCAGCCGAAAATTTCGCCGATGAAGCTGCAGACAAGCTTGAGGCGCTCATCAGGGACTTGGGCTTGCCTGGCAGCCTAAAGGCTGCTGGCGGTGACCACGAGGATATAGATGCCATCACGGAGACGAGCTACCAGGCAGCGATCCAGCTAGGGCTCGCAGGCGACCTGCCGCTTGGCGCAGAAAGCATCAGGCAAATCCTCATGCAGGCCTAGCAGCGGCAATGCTGCAAAGGGTGCTGTCAGTCTACTGCGAACCCGTCTCCGTTATTCGCGGACGAGCAGGTGCTAGGCGGCGAGAAGGTTGCGCCATTCGCGAAGAGCGGCGTCGCGTTTCTGTTTGAATCGAATTTTGGTGTTGAGGTGCCTTTCGAAGTTGAAGTGATTGTACACAGACGAATGAATTGAAACGAACTTCTGCAGACTTCGCATGCGCCGAAATCGCGACATCACCCGCTCTCACCTTCGTGGCAGACATCAATGCCGCGCTCGTGCAGGAGGTCTTCGACATTGCGCAGAGACAGCGGGAATCTGACATACATGAGTACGCCTAGCTGGATGATCTCGGGCGAAGTCTTGAAGTAGCGAAATGGGTTCTTGGTCATTTTACGAGGCTAATCACCAGGATCGATCACCTCAATCCCGATTCCCCTGACAATGCCCTCCTAACCATCAAAAATAGAAATTGCGGTAGCTACTAAGAAGGCAGCGACAATTCCTGCCAATATCGCGATACCCAACGATGCGAAGTAATGACTTAAGCCGACTTCCAGCAAATGGAGACTGAGCAGTGATGTAGGAACCAAAAATAACCCGCAAATCGGCAGAACTGACTTTGCCACTTTTCTTGATACCCGTATTGCGTAAGCCATCAAAATTGAACTACGGGCCATGTTTTTCTCGGATCGTCTGATTGGCTTGGACCGCTGCATCCACCACAGCTGAGGCAGCCCCTTGTGCAGTATCCACGACGGCATTGTCAAAGGAACCAATTCAGATCGTCTCTCCTTGCCTCGTCGCCCGAATTTCAGGCGAACGATCCTGTGGCAGCTACAGTGCGGAGACGGGCAACAAGAAACAATCGGCTATCATGTACTAGCAATGTCGTTTCCTTTGACAATAACCGACACAGCAATGATCGACCCGGTAAGTCCCTTACAGTTGGGCACTAAATCCGGAGACGGGAAATGCTCTGAATATTGGCAGGCTGGCTGGCGGTGCTGTCAGTCCAATGCGAACCGGTCTCCGTTATTCGCGGACGAGCAGGTGTTAGGCGACGAGAAGGTCGCGCCACTCGCGAAGGGCGGCGTCGCGTTTCTGTTTGAAGCGAATTCTAGGGTTGATGTGCCTTTCGAGGTTGAAGTGATTGTGTACTGACGAATGGATTGAGACGAATTTCTGCAGACTTCGCATCCGCCGGAAGCGAGACATGGCCCGCTCTCGTCTTCGGAAGGGCAGGTGGGAATTCTCAGCTCGGTTGTTGAGATGACGACCCGTTTCCTGGCGTCGTTCATTCCCGATAACTTTCATCGCGGCCCGGTAAGAAGGACACTTGTCCGTGACGACAACATGCGGAATACCGTATCGTTTCATTGCTTTCTTGAGGAATTTCAACGCAGCAGCCTTATCCCGGGTCTTTGTGACATAGGATTCCAAGACTTCGCCTTCGTGGTCGACAGCGCGCCAGAGATAGTGTCGCTCTCCTCGGATTTTCACGAAGACCTCGTCCAGGTGCCACCGCCATTGGGGGCTACGTCGTATCGATTCCGATCGGCGTTTCCGGATCTTGTGCGCGAAGAATGTGCCGAAGCGATCGACCCAGAGGCGGACACTTTCGTGGCAGACATCAATGCCGCGCTCGTGGAGAAGGTCTTCGACATTCCGAAGCGAGAGCGGAAATCGGACGTACATCAGCACGCCAAGCTGGATAATCTCTGGCGAGGTTTTGAAGTAGCGAAACGGGTTCTTGGCCATTTCCTAAGGCTAAGCACCTGGATTGGTCATCTCAAGCCCGGTTCTCCTGACATTGTCCATCAGAGAATGAAATGGTCGCCCGCGGCTCGCACGGTAATGTCGCCGATGGACACGCCTAACGGCTGATTGATCGCATGGATCACTTCATCCGCGATGAAGTCAGGATCCAGAACGACGTAGTCAGTATTGTTCGGGTCGAGCTTTTCAGGCTTCGTTTTGCCTTCCATCATACCTCTCATGAGAGCGATGTATTCAGGCGCATTGTGACCGACGATGCCGACGACGGCTTGAGGGTTTACAACACCCTGAGCCAGTCCTGTTCCGGGAACGCCTGTTGGCTTGACTATGGTGACCTTGATCTTTCCGCGAGCTTCAACCCGAAGCGACTCGGACAGGTAGTTTACGGCTGACTTAGTTGCCCCGTACACCGCCGCGCCTAGGACCGGGTAGTTTCCGTAGATTGACGAAACATTCACAACATGGCCGCTGCCCTGCGATATCATCTGATCGTACACGCTGACGATGCCGTGCAGGACGCCCTTGAGGTTGATATCGATACATTTTGACCACTTATCCACTGCCGCTTCGTGGTCTGAGTAGAGGGCAAGCGGCATGATGCCAGCATTGTTGACCATGACATCGATCGCGCCGAATTCCTCGACGGTTGTGGCTGCCAGTTGCTTCATTTGATTTATGTCGCTGACATCGGTTTCAACAGCCTTTGCGCGTCCATCTTTGTCGACGATCATGGATGCCGTTTCTTCTGCGTTGGCGCGATTGATATCAGCGCAGATTATCCTGGCGCCCAATTCCGCAGCCTTCTGGCTGATGAGGCGCCCAAAGCCGCCCCCAGCGCCAGTTACGATAATCGACTTTCCTTCGACGTAATTCTTCATCTTCCATTTCCTTCCTTCGCGCCCAAACATGGCCATGGAGCGGCAGGTAATCTGTCGAATCCAGCCCGCCAGCTTTGACCGAGACCGCCACTCGATCTCCGTAGATCCGTTAGCGCGCCGCGCCGATAGCCGTCTTCAATCGACATTCGCCGAACCGTCCTTGCTCATTAAAATCTGGCGGGCCCCCGAAGCCTGATGGATGGCCCCCTTCTTTATTGTACTGCATTTCGGCCGGCAAAAAACAATGCAAAATAACGAAAATGTACAATAAAAAGTAGATTTGCGAAGAAAAAAATGAGAATGTAATCGCAACAAGCAAGGGAAAATGTTGTGAGAAATGCGGATTTCAATGAACGAAATGGATCGTCGACGAAAGTAATTCCCGGTCCTTCAGTTGAAGAAACGCCTCAGATCTTGGGGAAGTTCATAGCGGATCCCCTCAAATTCTTTGAAGAGCTCGTCGAGACGTACGGTCGAATCAACGCGCTTTCTCTCGGCGACACGAAGAACGTGTTTCTTCACGATGCGCACGACGTTGAGCGGATGCTCCGTATGGATATGAACTCATATGGAATGGGCGCCCTGACGCATGCGTTGAATTACCCCTTACTGGGAGACTGCATCGCCGTGACGCCGGACCATCTCTACTGGCAGCAGCTGCACAAGATTATGTTGCCGATGTTCACGCCGAAAATGCTTAAGCAGTATTTCGAGCGCACCGTGGAGGCGGTCGCTGAAGAGATCGAACATATCGGCGAGTATTCGCGCTCAGGGAATGTATTCGATCTCGAACAGAAAGTACGGGAAGGTGTGTTCGACGCTCTGACGCGTACCATCTTCACCCGCGGTATCGACAAGTCGGAAATTCCGGAGATTCTCGAAACGTTCGTGAGTGCCTGCACCTATATGAATTCTCGCTACATTTCCATGAATCCTGATTATGAGCCCCAGAACGAAGACGAAGCCGAGGGACTGAAAGCACTCGAGCGTCTCAATCAGCGGATCTACAAGCTTCTCGATTATCGCAAGGCAAACCTTGCAGACGAACCTGAAGACATGCTCGACGTGATGCTGACGGCAAAACTCGCCAACGGCGAGCCGCTCTCCGACACGGAGCTGCGCGACAATGTCATGGCTCTGCTGTTTGGAGGCCAAGAGACGACGCCGACGGAAATAACCTGGGCTTTTGCCTTGCTCGCGGCCAATCCTGACCAGCGGGACACGCTGCTTGAGGAAGTCGATCGTGTGCTCGGTGACCGAGTGCCGACCTACCAGGATCTTGATCAACTGGAGTTTTGCCGGATGGTGTTCGACGAAACCATGAGGCTCTTTCCGGCCTTTACCTATGTCGGGCGGTCGGCAATAGCCGATACAATGATCGGCGACTACCCGATCCCGGCAGGCACATCACTCGCCTTTGTGGCCTGGACGATTCATCGGGATCCGCGCTTTTGGCCTGATCCCGAGAAGTTCATTCCCGAGCGGCATACGAAAGAAGGGATAAAATCACGGCCGAAATGTTCGATTGTCTCGTTCGGATATGGGCAAAGGCGTTGTATCGGCGAACGCGTTGGTCGCATGGAGGGGACGCTCATGTTGGCGATGGCACACCAGAAATATGTCTTCGATCTTGCAGATGGGGTTTTGCCCAACCCCATGATCCGTATGTCCATCCATCCCGAAGGTGGATTAAGGGTTGTCGCCAAACCTCGCTCAAAATGATCAATGGTTCCGGAAGGCGGCGCCAGCCGGCGTAGCCGGATACATATGCGAGTCCCTAAAGCCTATCAGAAGCGGCGTGATCGATCGGCGCAGAGACAGTCCCCTGTCTATGGGGATTATCGTGCCGGTGATATAAGAATTTGAGGCAATCATGACCGCAAGCGCTGTGATGTCTTCGGTTTTGCCAAAGCGCTTGACAGGTATCTGGGCCAGAAACTGATTGGATATCGTTTCGTCTTCGAGCATCCAGGCACTCATCGCGATTGGAAACGTACCCGGCGCGATCGCATTGACCAGGACGTGGTCCGGCGAAAGTTCGTGAGCCAGTGTTCGGGTAAGATGATCGGTGCCAGCCTTGCTCGCGCAATAAGCATGAGCGCCCATCGCGGTCGCAACCCGCGCGGCGATTGAACCGATATTGATAATGTGCGCAGGCGCTTCAGGGGATGCATTCGATTTGAGGAGAGGAGAAAGCAGCCGGCTCGGCATGAACGGCGTTTTGAGGTTCAGATGCAGCACCTGGTCCCACTGGTTTGAGAGGTCTTTGCCCGGTAGCGCCGTTTCAGATGTGCCGGCATTGTTGACCAGGATTGAGAGGCGGGGAGCCAGACGTTTCAACCGAGTTGAGAGCGCCTCGACTCCCTTGTCATCAGACAAGTCGGCTTTGAGGAAATCGCATGCGCCGTAGTTGGACAGATCGATTGCCGCTGCTGCACCTCTGGTTTCATCTCGTCCGGAAATCAATACGGATGCGTCAGCAGACAGCAGGCCTATAGCGATCATCTTGCCTATGCAGCTTGTGCCGCCGGTGACAAGGGCCTGGCGTCCTTTGAGATCGAACAAAGACTGCAAGGATATGGGCATGATGCGAAGTTCTCTGCGAATGGCTGGCGTTGACGGATTTATTTTGCTGCGCCCCATGCAGTATTCAAACGGGCAATCAATCCCTCGACATGCGATTGAAACGCAGCCTGGAAGTCTTCCGGAAATGCCCTGAGGCCCAGAATGTGTGTCAGCACGATCCTGAAGAGGGCGAAGACCGCGTAATACTCCCAATGCTGTAATTTCGTACCTGACGCTGCTTCAAATGCAGCCTTCATTTCTTTGTCGCTTGGCGTGCCTGGGGGATAGTCTGAGGACAGGGACGACATGCCGATCAAGGCATAGGCAAGATCGGCTTCGGGCGCGCCGATGAAGGCCATCTCCCAGTCGAGAACGGCACTCACCTGATTATCCTGGAACAGATAATTTGTGAAGTTGGCATCGCCGTGACAGAGGACAGGTCTTGGCACCACTGGCTCATTGGCAAGCAGCCAGTCGCGAACTTTTGAGAACCTCTTCTGGGCGTCATTTTCGCCCGCCCATGACAGCCCATCCCAGTACCAGTTGATTTCGCGTCCGATCAAATTTGGGCCGATGGCTCTTCTCGAAAGAAAACTCAGCCCCTGCGCGCGCCAATCCAGTTGGTGAATCTTTGCCAGAGTCTCCACGAAGGACAGGATCATTCTCTGGCGATTAGCTGGCGTTGCATCGGCAATCACACCCTCAGCAAACCAGGCGCCAGGTGCAGCTTCGCCTGAAGAGCGCTCCATCACATAGCCTGGAACTTTAAGAAACTCACCGTCGATATCCTCGCATATCTGAGCGGGGACGGGCACAGGGCTCGACGAAAGCGCTCTCTGTATTCTCACCTGTCCATCAAGATCATAGGTGTGGAACAGCCGCTCGGATGGCTCAAACCGCAAAACGCAGTCGCGCGTTGAGCTGTCTTCTTCATGCGACATCTTGAAGAAAAGCGTTCCGCTTGAGCTTCCGGCGCCTCCTTCGGGAAAACGTACATCCTGAGCATGGCAGGCGCGCGGAAAATCTGGTTGAGCTGCCAAAAGCGCATCCAGTCGCACGCGCCATTCCTCGGTGGTCGTGGAGCCCAGTCGGACCTTCCGATTGATCTCAATGATTCTTTGCCCAAGTTCTTTAGCGCTTGCCGACATGATTTTTCCTCTCCGCTCGGTTTCGGTGCGTGCAGACCGATCCAGCTAGTGCTTTTCAATTTTGGAAACGCATACGACATGGAATTCATGCCCGCAAAGGTGTTTATCGATCAATTTTATTCAAAAAAGTTAGCAATATAAAGTGGTCTGAATTTTCCGACGCTTGGGTGACCTCATTTGGTAGTGGCACTATGCGTCTAGTTGACGTGCCTCGATCGCTCCGGCTGGCGGATTTGAGACAGGAGGCATACCGTGCCAGCCAGGCACGAAAGCGCATCATCTTCAATTCGCATACTAACGACTTGGCGAAGTTAAGCGTATAGCCTCACGTAAAGCGTTAGGCTGAACTGGATTGGGTCGCGATAAACAGGTATCAGCGGACCTTGTTCCGCGCTTTCTCGGTAATCCTGACCACATCAAGCCTGTGTTTGGGAGAGAAGCTTATCTCGTGTGTTTCAAGCGAGTGCACGCCCTCCCACTTCCGAAAGTGATTGTGCACGAGTTGGGCAAGGGCGTGACGGTCTTCAACAAGAGCGAGCGTCACGACATTGTGGGTGCCACCTGTCAGCGCGACGAAAGGCACTTCCTTGAGCTCGCTGGCCGCCGTAGCGATTTCGCGCGCCATTTCAGGGGCAACCTTCAATCTGATAAAGGATGCGCAACTCAGTCCGAGGGCGACCGGGTCTATCAGTGCGGCTAGCCTGATAGCGCCAGCCCTCTGCATAGATTTGAGACGTTTGCCTACGGTAACATCGGAGACATCGAGCAGTCGTCCGACTTCCCGATTGCTTATCCTGGCATCCTTGGTGAGGATCTCCAGAATCTGTTCGTCCAACCGGTCTGTTTTGCTCATTTTGCCCCCAGGGTACCGTAGCGAAGGTCGAGTTTCACGACCTCCAGCGCGATGTTTGCCGTCCAGTGCGAGATGCCCTTGATAGGCGCAATCTTGGTTTCGATTGTGTGCAGCAGGTGTTTCCGATCGCGTACATTAAGCTGCACAAAAATGTCCGGATCGGATAGTAGAACGGAGACGCTGGCAGCTTCTTCAATCTTAGCCAGCTCTTCCGCGACAAGTTCAGGTGGCCTTTTTGTCACGTAAATGTCCAGCAATACCACAAGGTCAAAGCCGAGTGCCCGCAGATCGCGCTGCATGACGACCCTCAGTATGTTGCTTTCTTCCATATCACGTATGCGATTGGCGATCGTCACTTCTGTGCTTCCGACCCTGTCAGCAATTTCCTTGTTTGTAATCTGAGCGCTCTCGGAGAGAAGTTCAGCAATCGCGATATCCAGTTCGTTGACTAACATTCTTTGCTCCTTCCAGGCTCAACGTACTCACGGCTGTCGCAATGAGACGCGTCACTCATCCCGTAAAATCCATTTCGATTCAATCGAATTGCTTAAGTGCTCCATCTCCGGGCATCGCCAAATGCGCTTTAGCAGCCGATGTGCCTACTCGCTCGTGGGGCCGAACGCAATTCCAGCACGCCACAGCCGGGCTGTCATGTATCCATACTGGCGCGATGCGAATTAAAAACCGCTAAAAAAATTAGATTTAATTTGCCAAATTCCAAAAGCGGCGTAGTAATGCGAACCATAAGGCTCAAAAAGGGGCGCATTATGGGAGGAAGGCAATGGATGCGGAGCAGATCAGCAGCGGTATTGTTGAGCATTCAAGGCAGGCTAGGTTTTCCGGTACGTCACCAGAACTCTGGACTAAGAGGCTCGAAGCGCTGATTGCCGCACAATCAGAAGTGACCGGGCCGATTCGCGTTCGAGATGTAAAGCCAGTAGCGGAAGCGGCTGGCGGATCGAACGGTACGTTGCTGTTTCGCGTATGCTATAGCGCCGACGGACAGCCGGTCGAGAAGGCTTTCGTGCTTCGGTTTTTGCCCACCAGTGGATTGTTCCACCATTATGATGTGAAGGAGCAGTTCAATCTGCAGCGTAGCCTTGAATCGACATCGGTTCCAGTCGCGTCCCAGGTCTGGCTCGATGAAGAAGGCGAGTATCTTGAGCGTCCCGGATATGTAATGGAGCGTGTCGAGGGGACGAGCTCTCCCATGGCTTGGATGACGTCGGGCATTATTCACGACGCGTCACCGTCCGACCGCCGCAAGATGAGCCTCGCATACCTGTCTGCGCTTGCAGACATTCACTCCGTCGACTGGAAAGCGCTCGGACTAGGCTGGCTTGAGGAGCGTGCGGCGGGTGCGCGGCCCATAGAGCGGGAAACCAATTGGTATTGGGACGCGCTCGTCTGGTCGGAGAATAACGAGTACATCAAGATGTTTAAGCCAATTCGCAATTGGCTTATCGCCAACGAGCCAGACGGTATGGAAGTCGTTCTTTGCCATGGCGATGCGAATTATGGGAATTACCTGTTCAAGGGCACGAAAGTCACTGCGGTGCTCGACTGGGAAATGAGCTTTCTCGGTACCCGGGAATGCGATGTCGCGTTCATGCATATAGGCGATCAGATCCTGCTTGATGGCGTCCCGATGCCCGAAGGGTCTTTGACCTATGAAGAACGCAAGACCGAGTATGAGCGGATGACAGGGTACAAGCTCCAGCATCTTGAATACTTCGAACTTTTCGTGGCTTACAGGTTGGGCATCATCAACGTCCTGGCGATGAAACATTTTCCGCCGGAAGTTCTCGGATCGTTTGGCCCCGTCATGCGCAGAGGCCCTGACATATGCCGGGCTCGAGCAAAAGCGCTTGGCGTCAGCATATCTTAAAAATTGGTCGTTCAAAATCCGTGTAGAGAGCGAACCGGGTGCTATAAGAATCAAATATTTTCTTTGGGAGGAGAAACTCATGAGATTAATCAAGTCAGGCTTGCTGGCAGGTGTGTGTGCAGCTTGTATTTTGGGCTATGCACCATTTGCCTTGGCGCAAGACGACGCTGCCGAGACTGGCCTGTCCGATGAAGGGCAACGCCGGCTTGGAGCCATTACTGTAACGGCCCAGAAGAAGGAAGAATCGCTGCAAAGTGCACCGTTGGCTGTCAGTGCATTCGACACTAAAGCTCTGGAACTCAAGCAGATCGAGGGGCCGCAACAACTTCAGTTCAGCGTGCCGTCACTCGTCTTTGCCCAGCTCACTGGTTACACGCAGCTGTCGATGCGGGGTATCGGGTCAGACCTGACGGTAACCGCCGGCGAGCCGACCGTCGCAACTTTTCAGGATGGCGTTTATGTCGGCCAATTGTTTGCCCAGGCCGTGCCCAGCTTTGATCTGGAGCGGATTGAAGTTCTACGCGGTCCCCAGGGTACGCTATACGGGCGCAACGCGACCGGTGGTGCGATCAACTACATCACGCGGCTGCCCGACTATGATTACGGCGCCAATCTGGAGCTCACTGCCGGTGACTATGGCCGGCTGGCAGCCGCCGGTGGTGTGACCGGGGCCATAGTCGAGGATAGGATTGCCGGTCGCCTTACAATGAAGCACGACAGGCGTGACGGCTATCGGCACAACGTGTTCGACGGAAAAGACTATGACGCCAATGATCTCTTCAGCGCTCAGGGTTCGTTGCTCATAGACCTGACCCCTGACGTGCAAATTGTGCTTCGCGCGGACAAGACGCGTCAGTCAGCGTCGACTGTGGTGCAGCTCGTGGAAGAAATTCCGCTCGCCTCTGGCGTCTCGTCTGCGACGCCTCTCGGATTGTTCTCGCTACCGGCACCAGTGCTCGCCGGTATTCCTGGGCTGTTTTCGCCATCGGACCTGGCGCTTCTCGGGAGTGGAAGTGTCGCAGACTTCTACGGTTTGACGCAGCCTGGCTTAGCTGTGCCGAATCCGACCGAAACGACAGATTTTGCCAACAACTTTCCGTCTAAGCAGGTCTTTGACGTCGATGGCTTGAGCGGAACGGTTTCGTTCGATCTCGGGAGTGCCACGCTGAAGTCGATCACCGCTTACCGCGAGTCTGAAGCCACGATCCGGGTCGACAATGATGGAACGTCGGCGGCAATCCTGCGCGAAGATCCAATCTTCCAATCATCAAAGCAGTTCACACAAGAGTTCACGCTGTCCGGTGTGACGATGGACTCCAAGCTCGACTACGTTGTCGGCGGATTCTACTACCATGACGACGCGCTCCTGAAGGCAGATCTCATTACGCCTTCAATTGGTGATCAGGTTGCGCTGGCGGGAAGCCTGTCCAGTCCAACCCCTCCGCCCGTATTTGATCTTTCTCAGCCCTTCATCCCGAACCTGCTTCAACTTATTGCTGACCCTGTTCTTGGGCTGACGCTCAACAATCCAACAGTATTGTCAGAGGGAACTTTGTCCTTCGGTGCCGACCAAAAGTCAGAGTCGATTGCCGTCTATGGCAACGGGACTTACAGCGTTTCTGATCGGTTGAGGGCTTCGCTGGGGCTTCGTTACACAGAAGACAAGAAAGACGTCTTTCGACGCCTGCACTCAAACTTTGTGCCGGCGGCTGCGCTCTGCGATCGACAGGAAGATGACAGCTGGGAAGCGGTCACCGGATCTGCGGGCTTGGACTATGACGCCGGGGAAACGACACTGCTCTATGGCAAGGTCTCCAGAGGATACAAAGCTGGTGGCTTTAATCCGGGCGAATGCGTCGGCAGTTTCGATCCTGAGTTCCTCTGGTCGTACGAAGCCGGCTTCAAGACTACGTTTGCCGACGATCAAGCTCTGTTGAATATGGCGGCGTTCTATTACGATTTCTCGGATATTCAGTTCACGACCTATGTCGGCAATGCCTCGACGATCAAGAACGCGGCAGCCGCGACTCTTTATGGTCTAGAGGCTGAGTATGTGCTCCGGCCTAGGGTGTTGGATGGCTTCCAGCTGGATGGTTCAGGGTCCTATATTCATTCCGAATACAGTGATGAGCTGCTGCAAGACCCAACAGGGCTCGCGACTTTGAATATTGGCGGCAACCAGTTAATTCGCGCGCCAGAGTGGAAGTTAAACTTTGGGGCGCAGTTCGAGACGGAAGTCAGCGATTTGGGGACGTTCCTCCTGCGCGGTGAAAGTTCCTATACGAGCGAAGTCTTTCATGACGTGTTCAATGGAAAAGCGCCATTCCAGGCAGGTACGGCGGAAGACGACTACTGGATATCGAACGCCCGCTTGATTTGGCGGCCGAACGACGATCGGTTCGAACTTCAGCTGTTTGTCGAGAACATCGGTGACGAAATGTACGCCTATAGTCGCGTTGCCTCAGCTACAACCGCATCTGTAACGGGACAATTTTCTCCGCCTCGAACCTTCGGGGCCCGCTTGTCCATGAAGCTCGGGTCGGCAAGATAGGCGCTTTCCTCCAGCGTGTCCCACAGGAAACGCATTGCACTTGTGCCCGACAGGATTGTCCTGTCGGGCATATTTTTTGCTTTGAGCATCTGCTATGGCTGCTTGCCACGTGTGGTTATTCCAAAAGGTTTTCGCGAGCTCGCGCGAGTGTTGCGGACGATACGCCAGCCTTTTGCGCAAGAAAGCGGTCAATTGATCCATAGCGTGAGTCAATGTCGGACAAGGCTGCTTCGAGAAATGCAGGATGGGCGCGTTTGATGAGCGCAAGCGCCGGAGCACTCATCCGGTCCAGACTGTTCTCCCTGACACCGGTTCCGGCTGCGGCGGCGACAGAGAGTCGGTCCCAATCAAGATGGAGGTTCGTCTCCAGATAGCCCGACATTATATCGCTGCGATCGACACCCAGGCTTTCCAGCACGATGGCCACGACGACACCTGTCCTATCCTTGCCGGCGGCGCAATGAACCAGAATGGGGACGTGGTTTGTTGCAATTGCATCAAAAACCATTCGTATATGCGCTGCGTGTTGATCGGCGATCTGAATATATAGCGACGCGACAGCCTCAGTCAGTGCGCCCTCATCAAGACTTCTGGTGAGCATTTCAAACACTTCCGCTTGTGTACTTTCGGCGTCCGTTGTGGACCAAAGGATTTCGCAGGATTGGGCCAAAGCGGCGTGAGTCGGAAATGCAGCTCTCTCCTTTGCGCCGCGGAGGTCCACGATCGTCTTGAGATTGAGACCCTTGATCAGGTCGATATCCTCGGTATGCGGCCTGTCCAGCCCGGCTGACCGCCAAAACAGGCCCGGTTTGATGCGTCTGCCACCTTGCCCCTTCAGCCCGCCCATCTCCCGAAAGTTCATAATGCCCGCCAGTGGCATCGTCGCAGGTCCTGACTGGGTCGTTCGACCTGAATTGCTTGGGTAGCTCACATTGCAACTCCCTATGTATGAGCGATCGAGGTGGGGGGCACTATCGCACAGTCTTGCGTCGAGTATATGACGCGCGATCAAAAATGCGCATAAAAATGATCAATAGAGTTCGCAAAGATTGACCAAAGCAATAAAATATGAAATTATTCAAACAAACGGGCATATGGAGCATCGTCGGTTGTGACGATGCCAAAATTGGGAGAATGCAATGGCGCACTTTGATACCCTGATTACTGGCGGAAAGATTATCGATGGGGCCGGAAATCCTGGCTACATTGGCTGCATTGGCATTGTGGACGGCAAAATACGAGAAATCGGGCCTGACCTGAAAGGCACTGCAGATCAGGTCATCGATGCGACGGGAAAGGTGGTTGCGGCCGGTATTATCGATATTCACACGCACTATGATGCGCAGTTGCACTGGGATCCATACGCGACGAATTCAGGCTGGCACGGCACAACGACGATCGCTGTCGGCAATTGCGGTTTCGGGCTCGCGCCCTGCCGGCCAGAACACCGCGACCGCTATATGCAGCAAATGGAAACCACTGAGCAAGTTCCATACAACTCCCTGAAATCGGCGCTCAGCTGGGATTGGGAGACATACCCAGAATGGCTCGAGCACCTGAAGGGCATTCCCAAGGGGGTGAATGTCCTGAGCATGGTTCCGCTCAATCCGCTCATGATCTATGTCATGGGGCTCGAAGCCGCCAAGACGAGGTCTGCGACCCCGGAAGAGCGTGAGGAGATGAAGGCTGAACTGAACCGCGCGATGGACACGGGTGCGATCGGTTTTGGCTTTTCCTATCAGGGCAATCACAACACGCACATCGATAGCGATGGCGAGCCGATGCCCACCGATATCATGGACGTGGAAGATCTATACGCGATGGCTGATGTTCTTCGCGAGCGAGGAGAGGGGGTGATTCAGGCCCTGGTTGACACGCCGGGAGCACGTTTCAGCGAGGTCGGTCTGGAAGTGGCTCGCCGGTCCGGACGTCCTGTGATCCACAATGTGACGCTCGTGAATGACTATCTTCCAACATATCACGAGGAAATGTTGGAGCTGCTGGAAAAGGCCAAAGCCGAAGGCCTTGAGATGTACTCCATGACCCTCACCATGCGTGGCTGGAATGAGTTCAAGCCGATGGACTGGGACATCTGGAACATCATTCCTGCGTTCCGCGAATTTACTTTTGCGGGTGATCAGGCGGCGAAGGTTGCCAAGGCGGCTGACGAAGATTTCCGTGCTCGTCTGCGCGAAGCGTACAGCCCCGTCCTTCTGGCTCCGGCCGGCGGCCCTCTGGAAACCTACAAACTGAGCAACGCCAACAGTGTAAAGCCATGGTGTGACCATGAAGGCAAGACAGTTCAGGAGATTGCCGAAGCGCTCGGTCGCGATTGTATCACCGATCTGTTCATGGATATTGTCGTTGATACGGAAGCTGTATCTGACTTCCTGCTTCCGGATGCGATGAGCGCCGATACGGCGAAAGTGGCTCAGGTCCTCAAGCATCCGCTGACTTTGCCGGGCACCTCGGATGGTGGCGCCCACGTCAAATTCTGGTCTGGCGGACACTTCTCCACCGATATGATCATGTGGATGGTGCGTGAAAGCGGGCAGATGACGCTTGAGGAAATGCACTTCAAGCTGAGCGGTCTTCCGGCGAAGGTCTTCAATCTGACGGATCGCGGAACGCTGAAAAAGGATAGTGCAGCTGACATCGTGATCTACGACTATGAGGCACTTGGATACCGGCGCTTCCAGTACGACATCGCTCATGATTTGCCGGGTGGCGAGTGGCGCCGCATCTGTAAGCCTGAAGGCATCGAGTACGTCCTGGTGAACGGTGAAGTCACCTTCCGGAACGGTACAGAATGCACGGGCGCGGTTCCGGGCCAGCTCATCGGTGTCATGGGTGCGGAAATGGATGGCAAGTTGGCAACGCCGCTCGCAATGGCTGCGGAATAGCTTTCGGCCATCTCAATTGTCCGCTCACGCTGCGGGCGCAAGCGTCGCGGTGTGACCACACAAATCTCAAAAATGGATGACTAGCATGAGCGCTGGTGATGGCGGCAATCTGGTCGCAACTGAACTGGAACCTTCCGCCGCAGTCACGGACCCCCGTGAGTTTGCGCGGCCGGAAAATATCCACAAAGTGCTGACGAATCTACGGGCAAAGGATCCGGTTCACTGGGTCGAGCCTGAGTCATTCGATCCGTTCTGGCTGATCACGAAGCATGCCGACATTCTCGAAGTCGAGAAGAACGCAGATGTCTTCCGGAATGGAGATCGTTCTACCGTGTTGGTCGCTCGCGATATGCTGGATGCGATCGGGGCGAAGTTCAACTCTCCTCATCTGACCCATTCGGTCGTCAATATGGATGGGAGCGATCATCGTGCCTATCGTATGTTGACCCAGGCATGGTTCATGCCCGGGAACCTGAAGAAGCTCTCTGATCGTATACGGGTGATCGCTCGGGATCATGTGGACCGCATGATGGACCGCGGCGGGATGTGCGATTTCGTCGAAGATATTGCGCTCAACTATCCCCTCCGCGTCGTTATGGAGATACTCGGCGTGCCGGAAAATGATGAGGGCATGATGCTGGCGTTAACGCAGCAATTGTTTGGGGCCCGCGATCCTGAAAAGAGCCGTGATGCGGGGGCGATGAGTGACCCATCGACCGCGCTGAATGTGTTCAATGCCGTCCTTGGCGACTTTTATGCCTATTTCGACCAACTCACCGAGATGCGCCGTACGGACCCTCGCGACGATGTCGCGACAGTGATTGCGAACGCCGAGATTGACGGAAAGCCGATCGCGAAGCGCGAAGCCAACAGCTATTATGTCCTTGTGGCGACCGCAGGCCATGACACGACATCGGCTTCTACAGCTGGTGCGCTCTGGGGGCTCGCTGACGCGCCGGATCAGCTCGCCCGGCTTAAAGCGGATCCATCCCTCATCCCGGGTCTCGTTGAGGAGGCGATCCGCTGGACGACACCGGTTAAGCATTTCATGCGGACAGCGGTTCAGGACTATGAGCTGCGCGGCAAGAAAATCCGAGCTGGCGACTGGCTGATGCTGTCGTACATGTCAGCCAATCGAGACGAAGAGCTTTTTGATGCGCCTTTTGAGTTTCAGATCGATCGCCAGCCTAACAAACAACTGGCGTTTGGTTTCGGCCCGCATGTCTGCCTCGGACAGCATCTGGCAAGGCTCGAAATGAAGATACTCTTCGAAGAACTCTTGCCGCGAATTGAAACGGTGGAACTCGCGGGTCAGCCAAAATGGACGCAATCAGCTTTCATCAGCGGGCCAAAGACATTGCCCATCAACTTTACTGCAGCCTAGCCTTGAGAAAGGTCGCTTACGTCGACCTTGACTAAACAAAACAAGATTATGTCCCAGGGAGGATGATTTGACGTCTCTATATTCTGAAGTGGATCTGCCACATAAGCCTTCTGATCATCCTGACTGGCAGGAATCATGGGTGCTGGTTTTTCGCGATCCTATCACCGGCGCAACGGGCTTTCTCCGCACAGGCGCCTACGTGAATCAGGGGGCGACACAAACCCATTGGGGTATGGCGCTTCCAGACGGAACACGCTTTCGCCGTCACCTCCTCGATCGCAAACTGGAGAAAGGCGATCGTACCGAAACGACTGCCAGCTCCGGTACGGCGAAGTTCTCCATTCCGGACATGAAGTATTGCCGCTTTGAAGCCTGGGATGATGACGCTGAGGTCGATCTGCGGGTCTACGACTGGTTCCCTTCGCAGGACTGGTCATTCGTCGGGGGGGGCTACCATGGCAAGCTTCTAGGCAGCATTGCCGGGTCCGAGCAGGCAACGATGGGCACGTCGGGCCATCCAGAAAGCGCGGGGCGCCTCGAAGGCCGCGTGCGCTTTGGTAACCGCGTAATCGACATTGAAAACGGTCTCGCCTATCGCGACCATGGCTATGGAGATCGCCCGCATGCCGTCTTCCGCGCTGCGCGCTGGCATGCAGGCACAGTCGGCCCTGACATGTCCTATTCGCTTGTCAGCATGATGGACGAGCCGGGTAATCTTCATAAGATGGGTTGGGTCATGCTCAACGGGAAGCGTGAGGCCATCAAGGATCTGCACACTGTCAGCTCCACGCTCTGTGACGGCTATTCTGTCATCGGAGGATGGTCTGTCGTGAAACTGGAGAATGGTGAAATTCTCAGAATCAATGTGGACACTGTCGACGGCGTTGTTACTTCGACGCATTTCGACAATGGCGGCCCAGGCTCATCGCCGGCCGGCATTGAAGCACTTTCGATCCCGCGCTGGAATGGCCGTTCGGGCGTATGCGATTTCAACATGATCGACAATCCGCTGCGGGGCGAACAGCCCGTCTCCAATACGCTCATGGCGAATTGCGATGTCGGCCTCACCAAAAGAGAGTTCGATCCGCAATGGATCCGGCAATAGGAAATCAAGTGCACAGGATTGGCCACTGAATCCCAATTCTGCCGCACGCAAACACGGCGAGAATACAAATGAGCGACATTGCAAATACGCTGGACAGAAGTGTTGCCGCAGCCAAGTCAACATATGCGAGGGTCGACCCTGAGCGGTTGGCACCCTTTCTGGAAAAGGTGTTCGGGGCCAAGGTTTCGTTGGAGGACATTGGCGGGGGCGCTGCAAAATCGGGCTCGTCTTCCGGGATTCTGATTTTCACAGCGAGGATTCATCAGAACGGCGAGGATGAGTTGAAGAGGCTTGTCCTGCGCTACGATCCCAAATCGGATCAGCGGCTTTTCGTTGAGTATGACCTCAAGTCCGAATTCGACCTGCTGTCGCGCTTAAGGAATACCAGCATAGCCGTTCCGACGGTTTATGGCCTCGATGAAACGGGCGAGGATATCGGCGTCGTCGGCTTTGTCATGGAATGCGTCCCTGGAGAGCCCATACCCACGTCCCTCTTCACTAGCGGCCCTCTGGTCGAGACCGATGAGGCGGGACGTCAGGCGATCTACCGGGACATTCTGCGCAATCTCGCCAAAATCCACAATCTTGATCACGTCCCACTGGGGCTGGAAAATTTCACCAAGAAAGCCGAGGGCAGCACACCGCAGGAAAAGCTGACGAACTGGTGGTGGAAGACGTGGGACTGGGCCAAGCCCAAGGCCTATGACCGGCTGGTTCCAGTGCGCGAGTGGCTTCTGGCGAATGCTCCCGCTAATGAGAACCCGGTTTTGATGCATGGTGATCCCAACCTTGGAAATTACCTGCTTCATGAGAACCGCGTCGCGGCAATGCTCGACTGGGAACTAAGTTCCGTAGGCGCCCCAGAGCTCGATCTCGCGATCCAGATCGTTTCAATGGACCCGCACCGGCCACATGCCGACCAGCTTCCGGTGCGCCCGCCGAGTGAGGCGCAATGGCTGGCCATGTATGCAGAGGCAGGCGGAAAGCAGCTCGGAAACCTCGACTATTATAAAGTCCATGCGTGTTACGAAATCCTGATCTGCATGGGGTCAATGAGCACCTATCTCCCCGACGATATCGTCGCCCAATACGATGCGATGAGCGGCTTCTACTGGGCGCTTTGTGAGCGTCTCATGAACCAGTGAATAAAAGAGGATTGTGTGGGCACTAATCTGCAGGACCGCGGCGTTGTCGTCATAGGGGCTAGTATCGCAGGTCTCTCATCGGCATTGGCCTTCAATCGTCGCGGCATTCCCGTGACGATTCTCGAAAGAGACGAACTCATCGATGTTGAAGATCAGATTACGCGCAATGGGATCATCCAACGGCGGGGCGTTCCGCATACCATGCAACCGCATTTCTTCCTTAGTAGCCTGCGCAATGCGCTAAATCGGTGGTATCCGGGACTGATCGAGCAGATGGTGGCGGCCGGAGTGAAGGAAGTCCCGGTAGAGCAATGCCTGCCATGTACCCGCAACAGCGATGCTATCTTGAAGCCCGGCGATGAGGACCTGACGGTGCTTGCCTCCAGGCGCGCTGTTCTAGAGCAGGCCATGCGCAAATATGCCGAGCGTAAGCACGGCATCACGATCCGGTCCTCAGTGAAGGTGCTGCGCCTCCTGACCAATGACAAACAAGCCCCCTTCAAGGTCCATGGACTAGAGTATGAAGATGGGGACGAAACCCATACTCTGACTAGTGACGTGATCATCGATGCATCGGGCCGGATGACGCGTTTGCTTGATCCTATCATCGCACGGGGCGCCCGAGTCGGCGATTTTCACTACAAGTCCAAATCGGCCTACTTCACCCGGCACTACAGACTTCGTCCTGGTCAGGACTTCCCGAAATTTGTCGGCATGCCGGGCGTGATTTTCGATGATCTGGTTGCGACAACCTTCGTTGCGGACGACACAAATTTCGTGATGTCGATCGTCGTCAATCAAGACGATCCACTTCTCTATGACCGCGCGCTTTCAAAGCCGGGCGTGTTTGAAGATATCCTCCGCCGTATTCCGAAAGCGGCGCGATGGATTGAACCTGAAAGAGCCAAGCCAACTTCGCCCGTTGTCGGCTGGGCCAATATGGATTTTTTCTGGCGGACACTGGCCCCTGCAGGGAACGCTCAAGTGCTGGGCTATTTCCCGGTCGGCGATACGGTCATAAGATCGAACCCCAAATTTGGCCGCGGCTGCACCTGGAGTGTGTTGGGCAGCGACATACTCGCTGAGATTCTGGCGACTGGCGGCACACCGAAAGAGCAGGTCATCAGATACCAGAACGCACTCGAAGAGCGGTTCCGCTCCGAGTGGTCCATGATGCTCACCGTCGACAGGGAAGATCAGGCCCGGTTTGAAACCCGTGCGGGCCTTTCGCGAAAAACAATCAGATCCCGCGCTGCTTCGGCAGTTGCTCACTGGACATCGAACATCGCCCCGACCATCGATCCGACTTTCTATCGCGAGCTGGTCAAAGCCTATTACGGAGTAACATCCCCTGCGGCCTGGGCGAAGAAGCCGAGCAACTGGCTGCGGGTCATGCGCGCGAATATCGTGCCAGGCGCGTCGCTTCGACTGGCGCGCAAATATGCCGAGAGACCGAGCCGGGAAGAGATTGCGGGTATCATCGCGTCTCACGGTTCGCCGGAAAAATCACCGGCACATATCGATGCTTAAGCAAAATCCTTCAGCGTCAGCATACAGGTCCGCCCTGATCGGTTTTGGCGTGCTCGCGTCACTGTCCGCCGCGGTCATGTTCGTCTGGGCATGGTCTCAGTCTGGCCTCTCGGTGTCGGTCGCGCAGATCGGCGCGGCATCAGACGCCTATCCATGGGTGAAGGCTGTGTTTTGGGACATCACGCTATTCAACCTCTTTGTGTGTGGTTGGCTATTCTACCGCGAAGAGCACTGGAGGCGTGCAGTTCTGTGCTCACTCGCGTTCTGGATGGTCGGGTCCGTGTTTCTGGGCCTCTATATCGCTTCTCTGATGCTCGAAGACGGGTCTGTCCAACGCGTTCTGCTAGGGAGACATCTTTCGCGGCGCGACCGGGGCGGTTGTGACCGTACGGGAGAAGTTGCTTGAAACGGAAACCGGAGAACAGCACCGGCACATCAATGCTGGAAGGTGTGACGATCGTCGACATGACGAGCGTCGTTTTCGGGCCTTTTGCGACGCAGATGCTGGCCGATCTTGGCGCGAATGTCATCAAGGTCGAAGCCCCTGAAGGCGATCAGTTCCGTCAATCGGCCAAGCCAGCCAGAACGCGCGGCATGTCACCAGGCTTCATGGCGCTGAACAAGAATAAGCGCTCCATCGTTCTCGATCTCAAGTCGCCGGAAGACAGCAAGGTCATGGCAGACCTGCTGGCGACGGCCGATATCTTCATTCACAATGTTCGCCTCAACGCGATTGAAAAGCTGGGGTTTGGCCCAGACCAGGTGACGCCGCTAAATCCTGAGCTTATTTACATTCACTGCGTCGGCTTTGCCTCTGGCGGGCCTTATGATGGGTTGCAAGCCTATGACGACGTTATCCAGGCGGCTTCGGGTGTCGCGACGCTGTCTGGACGTGTCGATGGCAGTGGGAAGGCCCGGTACATTCCGTCCCTGATTGCGGACAAGGTGGCGGGACTTTACGCGGCTCAGGCAGCGCTGGCGGCCTATGTGCATAAGCTACGAACCGGAGAAGGACAGTTCGTTGAAGTACCCATGTTCGAAGCCTTTTCGCAATTCATGCTGGCTGAGCATCTGGGCGGGCTGACATTCGATCCACCCAATGCGGCGGTCGGTTACCCGCGTCAGCTCGATCCCGACCGCCAGCCATTTCCAACAAGCGACGGCTATATCAGCATAGTGCCGTATACAGTCGAAAGCTGGGCAATGGTATTCACCGTGATTGACGATCTCGATTTCCTGAAACGAGAACACCTCGAAACGCCGCGAGAACAGTTTTTTGGGCAGCATAAGCTGTATCAGCGCCTCGCTGAAATCACGCCGACGGCCACGACGGCTGAATGGATTGAGCGCTTCCGGGCAGCCCGGATCCCCTGCATGCCTGTCCGCGACCTCGCGGACATGCTCAAGGATCCACAGCTGTCGCAGAACGGATTTTTCGAGCGACGCGATCACCCAAGCGAGGGCGCCTGGTATGACATCAACAGACCCGTCCGTTTCGGCGCCCACGGGCGAAGAGAGCATCTCCCGCCGCCTCGGATTGGCGAACACAGCGATGAAATTCGAGCCGGGCTTGAGCGGCGTTCGACAGCTTATCGTCATTCAAAAAAATCAACGACAGGAACAGGTGTATGACCGACTTTGACCGGAACTATTCAATGACCATTGATGGCAAGAGCGTTTCTGCGAAGGGGCAGATTGATGTCATCAATCCGGCAACGGGAGAGGTGTTCGCGCAGGCTCCAGATTGTAGCCGGGAACAGCTCGACGATGCGGTGGCATCCGCCCGCCTAGCCTTCAAGGCCTGGAAGTCGCGTCCGATCGAGGAGCGCGCGGATCTTCTTGCAAAGGCCGGCGACGTCATCCTTCAGCATTCGGCCGAACTGGCACGCCTTTTCACCAAGGAGCAGGGACGGCCGACTGAAGGAGCTGCGGCCGAAATCATGATGTCGGGCCAGTGGCTGAAAATGGTATCGCAGATGCGCCCGCCCGTTCATATTTCTGAAGACAGCGACGCGCAGTTCATTGAAACCCGCTATGTGCCTCTGGGCGTCGTCTGCGCGATTGCACCGTGGAACTTCCCTGTGAACCTCGCCATCTGGAAAGTGGCGCCCGCGCTTCTGGCGGGCAATACGATGGTGTTGAAGCCGTCACCTTTTACGCCCCTCTGTACGCTCAAGATCGGCGAGCTCCTGCAGGACATACTGCCGCCCGGCGTGCTTAATGTGATCTCCGGCGGGGATGAGCTTGGGCCATGGATGACGTCTCATCCAGGCTTTGCGAAAATCTCGTTCACCGGGTCAACCGAAACCGGCAAGAAGGTCATGGAAAGCGCTGCGCGCGACCTCAAGGCGCTGACGCTTGAGCTTGGCGGGAACGACGCCGCAATTGTCTTGCCCGATGTCGATGTGGACGAAGTCGCCCAGAAGATATTCTTCGGCGCGTTCGCCAACACGTCCCAGATATGCGTGGCCACCAAGCGCCTCTATGTTCACGAGTCCGTCTATGATGCGCTTCGCGACCGGCTTGTTGCGATAGCAAAAGCAACCAAGGTCGGGGACGGATCGGAGCAGGGCACTGTGCTGGGCCCGATTCAGAACAAGCGTCAGTTCGACCGGGTGATGAACCTTCTGGACGATGCGCGCGCCAATAATCTCACCCTGATCGAAGGCGCAGATATTCCTGATACAAAGGGGTATTTCGTCCCGGTTACGATTGTCGACAACCCGCCGGAAGGATCGCGCGTGGTTCAGGAAGAAGCCTTCGGACCGGTTTTGCCGATGCTCAAATTTTCTGACATCGACGATGTAATCGACCGTGCGAATGACAGCGAGTACGGACTGGCAGGCGCCGTTTGGTCGAAGAATACTGACGAGGCCATGAAGATCGCGCGCAAGATGGAGACAGGTACTGTCTGGATCAATCAGAACCTCAACCTGCGTCCGGACACACCTTTCGGCGGGCACAAGGCAAGCGGTTTTGGCGTCGAAAACGGTATGGAGGGACTGCTAGAATTCATGGCGCCTCAGGCCGTTTATGTCGCGAAGCTTTGAGTTCGCTTCACCCGTCACACCTGTCTCACGTAGCTTTAAAGGCGGAACTGAAAAGGTCCGCCGTCAATCCCTTGATCAAGAGTTTAGCACATGCATCCACGGATATTCGCGCAGTCTCATCCAGGAAAAAAGGCGCTTGTCTTCGAGCCGAGCGGGCGTTCGCGCACTTATTCCGAGCTTGAAGAGACTGCCAATAAGGGCGCCCGGCTCTTTCGTCAGCTCGGTATCAGCAAAGGCGACAAGGTAGCCTTCTGCCTGGAGAACTGCCCCGAAGTCTTCGACTTCTGCTGGGCGGCGCAGCGGGCAGGGCTCTTCTACGTACCTGTTTCATCGCGTCTTACGGCTGATGAAATAGCCTATATCCTCCGGGATAGCGGGGCCCGTCTGCTTCTGACTTCCGATTACCTCGCAAAGGAGCTTGATAGCGTTGCGAACGCACGCCTGGACATTCTCCTCTTCAAGACGGGCAAGGATCACGAAGCCTACGGGAACTGGGACGAGGCATTGGCTGAAATGGACGCTGCTCCGATTGGTGACGAGAGCGGCGGCGCTGTCATGTTTTACTCGTCTGGGACGACTGGGCGTCCAAAGGGGATTGCACCGACTCGGTCGGTCGATGGGCCAGCGGTGGCAGATGAAGCATTCCCGAAACTCGTTTCAAAGCTTGCCGGCGCAAGCCAAGACAGTATCTATCTGTGCCCGGCGCCGCTTTATCATGCCGCACCGCTCGGCTGGACAATGACCATACAGCGGCTGGGGGCAACAGCCGTCGTGATGGAGCAGTTTGACCCTGAACTCGTGCTCTCGCTCGTGCACAAGCGCGGGGTGACGTGCGCTCAGTTCGTACCGACCCATTTCGTTCGAATGCTGAAACTGCCGGAGGAGACCCGGCTCGGCTACGACGTCTCATCGCTGAAGGCAGTCATCCATGCGGCGGCCCCGTGCCCGGTCCCGGTCAAGCGCGCGATGATCGAGTGGTGGGGCCCAATCGTGCATGAATACTATGCCGGTTCGGAAGGTAATGGCATGACATTCGTGCGCGCCGGAGAGTGGCTTGAACGGCCGGGGACAGCAGGCCGCGCGGTGCTGGGGACGATCCATATCTGCAATGAGGAAGGCAAAGAGCTTGGTGTTGGCGAGGAAGGCACTGTCTTCTTCGAAGGTGGTAATGCGTTCACCTACAACAATGACCCCGAAAAGACTGCCGAAAGCCGAAACAGGTGTGGCTGGTCGACTCTTGGCGATGTGGGGCGGCTTGATGAGGACGGATTTCTCTACCTCACAGACCGAAAGAGTTTCATGATCATAACCGGCGGCGTGAACATCTATCCCCAGGAGATCGAGAACCACCTGGTAACGCATCCAGATGTGCTGGACGTCGCCGTGATCGGAGGCCCTGACCCGGACATGGGAGAGAAGGTGATCGCCGTCGTGCAGCTTAAGGATAGCTCCAAGGCTGGCCCTGACATGGCCTCGGAACTCTCCCAATTTGCGCGAGAGAAGCTTTCCGGCGTAAAGATCCCGAGGCAGATCGATTTCATCGATGAACTGCCCCGCGCGGCCACGGGCAAGCTGTATAAGCGATCCCTCCGCGATACATACTGGCATCAAGGAGAAGCGCGTGCCGAATAAGACGTCTACGCCTGCAACAGCTTCGGCAAGAGTGCGAGAAAGGCTGGAAGCGGCTGGCCGCAGATACTTCGCCAATGACAATATTTCGGCTTTTCTGGAGCCGGGTGATCTGGACGCTATAAAGGCTGAGGTCGAGGCGGCAGTCGATCATGTTCTTGATAGCCTCGTGATCGATACCGCGCGTGACCATAATACACGCGAGACAGCTCAGCGGGTCGCGCGCATGTATCTGTCCGAGGTGTTCTCCGGCCGATATCTGCCAGCGCCGGAAGCGACCGAGTTTCCAAATGCCGAAGGACTGAACGAGCTCATGATCGTTGGCCCGATCACCATCCGCAGTGCCTGCAGCCATCACCTTTGTCCGATTATCGGCCGGGTCTGGATCGGGATCTTGCCGAATGCGAGGTCAAATCTCATCGGTTTGTCGAAATATGCGCGTCTGACGGACTGGATCATGTCGCGCCCCCAAATCCAGGAAGAGGCGATTGTCCAGCTGGCCGATCTTCTGGAAACGCTGATCACACCGGATGGAATCGCTATCGTCATGGAGGCAGATCATTTCTGCATGCACTGGCGCGGCGTGAAGGACGACAATACCCAGATGATCAACAGCGTCATGCGGGGGCAGTTTCTCGATAATGCATCATTGAGGCGTGAGTTTCTGACTTTGATACGGCTGCGGCAATAGCTCCCGCTTGCTCGGCTATAGACGAGGAACACCGTATGCTATTCGTAAGTTTCTTTCGCCGCGGTCCAGACGTCTTCGAGTTGTTGCACATAGAAAGCCCACAATTGCTCGAATGAGGGCATGAAGTGCGCTGACATTCGGGAAACGGCAATAATCTTGTATAGATTGAACAGCTTGAAATAGGGCCAGTGCATGACCTCGGTGCTGCTTTCGCGGCTGTACCGTTCGAGATACTCTTCTTCCGTCGGTGTGCCTTCGACAGCTGTGTCTGTCAGTTTCTGGCTTTCGGTGAGGAAGCAGATCAGCGCCAGATCTGACTCATTGTGGCCCAGATACGACAATTCCCAATCAACGACGGCAGCAATGTCTCCATTAGCATAGATGATGTTCGCGATCTGCGCGTCTCCGTGCACAAGATTGGCTGGATAGAGGTCTCTCGGTTCATGCTGAACCATCCAGTCATGGACGGCCTTGATAATTTTGGCCTTCGGATCCTCTCCGTCACAAACCTGATTTACTTCTTCGAGCCACCAGCTCAGCTCGCGGCGGATGGACGTTGTGCCATCGCCTCTGTTCACGAGATGGGGAACCTTGTCTGGACCAATCGCGGCCTTCCTGAGCTGACCGTGAAATCCCGCCGCCTTGAGCATAAGCTCGTTTCGAACTTCGGGCGAAACGTTTGCCAGAGGTCCTGCAGAATACATCGCCGCACTCGGGACGTCGCCATCGACCCTCTTCATGATGTAGCCTGCGGTGCCCAGCCATCGACCATCTGCGTCGAGCCAGAGCGCTTCCGGAACAGGCAACCCGAACGGCTGCAGGGCAATCAGGGTTTCAAATTCGTGGTCATACCTTTTCTGTTTCAGGAGCTGCTCGCCCGGCGAGTATCTCAGAACCAGGTCAAGAGATTGCACGCCGTCGCCGAAGTCGCCGGTCGCCTTGAGGAAGGCGATGCCATTGCTTGAGCCTGCGCCATCGGCCGGAAAGACGACATTTTCAATAGAGACGGGCCCTGATACATCGGGCTGGTTCTCAATGAATCGCTGGATCGTCGCCGTATCAATTTTCAGAAAACGCGATTTGGCCTGCCTGACAGACTCCGCCATCGTGCCCTTGAGTTCATCTGTCGACATATTGTGCCTCGCTGCCGAATAATGGAGTAGGCGAATAGGCCCATCCGCATGGATGGGCCTATTCGTGGAAAGATGTTGGATTAGTCAGTGTATCTGACGCTGGATGACAGCCCTTGGTCTACAGCCAGAAAAGTGACGTCTTCCTGAGTTGGAATATAGGTGCCCCGTCCTGGATTGGTGCTCAGCTCGAGGTCCAGGAAACCTGTCTTTCCATTGTACATGAATGTCGAGATATGGTCCTGCGAGGCTGCCCCGGCCTCTGGAACGGGCGTCATGAAGCCTTGAACCGAGCTGGCTTCAATTCTGACTTCCTCGCCGGTTTCGAGCGTCAGAATCCCAGTTGCTCCCAAGGGCGTGAGGCCATCTGAATCAAACCGCGTGATAACCCGCAGGTCGCGGACGTCGAGATCCTCTCCATGGCGGGCGACAAAGCCGGCAACCATTTTCGGACCATCTTTCAGGTCCAGAAGGAAGCTCGCAAAGCTGAGCTCGGGCCCAACGGTCCCTGAGAACATCCGGTAGCGATGCAGGCTGGCGCGGCTATTGTCCCGAAAGCCCCACGATCGGTCGCGGTGGCAGAGACCGTCGATATTGTAGCTGTTCATCCCAATCTTGACCGTTCCGCGGATACGCCCTGAACATTCCAGGTGTCCGTCGGAATTGATGCTGCTCATGAAGTCGTCGGAATGGCCCGTCTTCGACCAGTTCCGGGGCTCGTGAAAAAACTCATAGAATTCGAGATCGCCCTCGCATTCTTCCTCGCCCCAGGTGAACCGCATCCGACCGTCACCAAGCGCTTCTGCCGTGTGGCTGCCGACAACCTGCTTGGCCGCCTGGCGATCATCCGGTCCAAGTTTGTGTTCAGCCTTCTCGCCCGAGCTTAGGATGTATCTTTCCCCACCTTCCTTGAACACGAAAAGTGTGACTTGTCCGGTACCGAGATTGGGCTTCTGTCCAATGCGGTGAAACCCGCCAATCCCGTTTTTCCTGTCGTAGAACCAGTAACAGTCACTTTCCTGCCAGTGTCTGTCTTTTGAGGGTATGTGGGGCTTATCCCAGCTGACGTCGTAACTCAAATTTCTCTCTCCCTGTTTTATGTCTTCGCATGCTTTAGGTGACCCGAATTTTGTTTCTTAATCGGGTGCCAGTGGGTGTTGTGGCTGTAAATACTGCAAACAAAAAACATCAAAATGGACCGCAAAATAGCGATCACTTCACGATAATATTTCGTATAATAGCCAAAATGTCGACACAAATATACGCAAAATGTAAGTTGGTGTTTGGGTGTTTGTTGGGACTAAAGCGCTCAAAGGGGTGCTGTCAGGCTAATGCGAACCAGTCTCTAATATTCGCTGACGAGCAGGTGTTAGGCGACAAGAAGGTCGCGCCACTCGCGAAGGGCGGCGTCGCGTTTCTGTTTGAAGCGAATTCTGGAGTTGATGTGCCTTTCGAGGTTGAAGTGATTGTGTACTGATGAATGGATTGAAACGAACTTCTGTAAACTTCGCATGCGCCGAAATCTCGACATCGCTCGCTCCCGTCGTCGAAAGGGTAGGTGCGAATTCTCAGCTCGGTTATTGAGATGTCGACCGGTTTCCTGGCGTGTCTCATTGCCGATGACCTTCATTGCGGCCCGATAAGAAGGGCATCTGTCCGTGACGACTACTCGTGGATTACCGTATCGCTTCATTGCTTTCTTGAGGAATTTCAACGCAGCAGCCTTATCCCGCTTCTTCGTGACATAGGATTCCAGGACTTCGCCTTCGTGGTCGACAGCGCGCCAAAGATAATGGCGCTCACCTCTGATCTTCACGAAGACCTCATCCAGGTGCCACTGCCATTGCGGGCTGCGCCGCATCGACTCGGAGCGCCGCTTCCTGATCTTGTGAGCGAAATATGTGCCGAACCGATCGACCCAGAGGCGGACACTTTCGTGACAGACATCAATGCCGCGTTCGTGGAGAAGGTCTTCGACATTCCGAAGCGAGAGCGGAAATCGGACGTACATCAGCACGCCAAGCTGGATGATTTCGGGCGAGGTTTTGAAGTAGCGGAGTGGGTTTTTGGCCATATTAGAAGGCTAAACAACAGAATCGGTCACCTCAAGCCCGGTTCCACTGACAATGCCCGGCGGGGTATTTCAGCGCCTTCGAACACTAGGGGCGCCCATGACAGTCACAATGAATCGGCTCGCCGCGAAGCAGGTAAAGGATGCAAAAACCACCGGCCGCGTCGCAGATGGAGGCGGGCTTTGGCTTCAGGTATCGTCCACGGGCGCGAAATCCTGGCTATTTATATATCGCTGGGAAGGAAAGCGGCCCGAGTTAGGACTCGGTGGTTATCCGGCTGTGTCTCTAGCCGAAGCACGACGACGGGCTGAGGAGGGCAGGGGATACTTAGCAGAGAAGCCAAAACGCGATCCACGAGCGATCTGGAGCGCGCCTGCGGACGCTGAGCCTGCGGCTATGACATTCGGAGCATTCACCGAGCGGTTCCTTGAACGGATCCTGCATGGGTTCCGGAATGCGAAGCACAGGCAGCAGTGGGAGAACACGCTCAAGACATACGCCGCGCCGATTTGGTCAACGCCCATCGCAGAGATCGACACGGTCCAGGTTCTCGAAGTCCTGCAACCCATCTGGAATGAGAAGCCTGAAACAGCATCGCGGCTCAGGGGGCGCATTGAACGGATACTTGATGCGGCAAAGGCAGAGCGGTTGCGCAGCGGCGAGAACCCGGCGCTTTGGCGGGGACATTTGGCGGCCATCCTTCCAAAGCAAAGGCGCAGCAAAAAGCCCCACGCGGCGATGGGTTTCGTTGAGTTGCCAGCATTCATGACCGAGTTGCGTAAGCGAAAGGCCCTGTCCTCGAAGACTCTGCAGTTCATTATCCTGACAGCGGTACGTTCAAGTGAGGGCAGGGAGGCCCGATGGAGCGAGATCAACCTGGATACTCGAGTTTGGACAATTCCCGCGGAACGGATGAAGGCAGACAAAGAGCACCGCGTGCCGTTGTCAGACGCCGCTATGGAGATACTCGCGCCGCTCGCGGTGGTGCGTCGGGCTGACTACCTGTTTCCGGGGCAGACGACATCTAAGCCAATCTCGGAAACCAGTCTACGAAACCTCCTTGGGCGCATGGGCACCAAAGGATTCACGGTCCACGGCTTTCGATCGAGTTTCCGAGACTGGTGTGGAGAAGTAACGACGTTTCCACGCGAAGTAGCTGAGGCGGCGCTCGCCCATTCCGTAGGGAACGAAGTTGAGCGCGCCTATCGCCGAGGTGACGCCTTGGAAAAGCGTCGGATCCTGATGCAGGCGTGGGCAGACTTTTGTGCAGACAGCGAAACAGTCGAAGAGGTAACGAAAGTTGAGTAATCAATCTCGAGATGAGCGACTCGCCACCATCAAAGAAGCGCTCAACGAGCAGGGTTGGCTCAGCGATTTGTCAATCGAGTTTGAGCCACTGTCCAGCGCAAATCTTGATCACTTTCAACATGCGCTCATGAAGGCTCAATTGGTTATCGAATGGGCATTGTCGACTCAGGATAAGTTTGGAGTTCACCCGTCGCGCGGCACCTATTTGCAGTCATCACTTTCGAGACTCGGAACCGAACTCGCGAGACTCAAAGCTGGCGCGGAGTCACCGCTTTTTCGGATTGAAGGAGGCAAGAAGCGAAACAAGAAGGGAGCCGATCCAGCCAAGCGTCGTCTGATGATCTCAGTTGGTGTCTTCCTCGCGGAATTTGGGGAGAACGGTATGGGGCCAACGGCAGCCAATAGTCTCTTATGCGAAAAATTGGCCGAAGTGGGGTATAGATGCTCTGCTTCCACGATACGTAATTTCAAGACTTGGAGCGCAAAAGGCCACGCAGGTAATCTCCATTCAACCGAATGGGGTCACGGTCAGCAATGGTATCTCGAGTTTATCAGACAAGAATTTGAAAATTGGCAGCGGATCGAACTGACGGCATCACCTCATATGAAAGAATTGCTCTCCTCAAAAGAATGGTTGGTGAACGTAATACTCAACAACGCAAGAGAATGTTTGACTTTGGATTTTCACACCGATCGCGATTAAACATTTTTGCGCTGTTTTTCTTGATACTGACCGAGTGGCCCCCGATCACCATATCTGAACGGCGCTATAGAACTATTTGGTCAACTTCTTCAATCGTGAATGACTGACCATCTGCATCGCCGCTTCGGTTGAGAAAATTCATTGGCTGAACAGTGCGAACTACTACAAGGCCACGAATGAGTGGTTCCTCTGCAAGTCCGAACACCTCGGCAACATTTTTCGCGTGTTGACGAATGTGGCGCACTCGCCTGAGGTGGCGAAGTAGTTTGTCAGGTTTTCCATCGCCAAGTACTTCTCCTCTATAATTGGACATCGTGGCGGCTACCTCAGCCTCAGTTCTGCAAAATCGTAAATTCTTCACTTCAATGCAATAAGCGCGAACGCCATCCGGAGACACAGCGAAGATGTCGACGTCGCCTTCTCCAGGCTGCTTCGGAAGGTTCGTCAACGACGCAGGAGTGCATCTCTTTAGTACCCGAAAACCCCTTGCATTCAGCCTTATTTGAAGGTCATTTTCTAACTCTTCTCCCAATTCGGCGCCTCGCCTCCCAGCAAAGCTAACTGCTTCGCTGCTTTCCCAGAAGTTTTTGTTGAGATGCCCGTGATCTAAGCCGGAGATGCAATATGCAGCCGAGTCCGAAATGAGAATCGGGGCCACTAAAAGCAATGGATCTGGTCCTTGCTCCAGCATAATCAACGGTCGATTGATTAATGAGCACCGACGATCGAAACGTGAAATGTCCAAATCTCGATTTGACATGGCCCCGCTGAGGTCTGTCCACTGTTCGCGACGTGCAAGCGTTAGCCGGTCGAGTAGCGATATGAGGTCCGCTTTGTCGAACTCGGGGTTTGACCTCAATGCATCGAGAACCTCTGAGCGGCGCACTGTGATTACATCGCTGCTATGGGTCGATGCCAAATCTGCCAAGGCATACCCAAGTCCTCCAAAAACTTCAGCGGGAACGCGATACTCAGCGGAAAGGGCTGCCCGCAGGAGCTCATCGTCGCGTTGTGGGAAATGCTCCGGCAATCGCTGTTGCGCATAAACGTCCGCAGCTTCATCCAAATCCTGCGTAGCGCTCTGCTTTGCCGACGGAACGAAGACGTCGTCGTACAGAGATCTGTCGATGAGTAAGTCTCCTCCAGGGCTGATTCGGATCTCCGCCGGCGTTAAGCCCGCTCGAACGCATGCCAGCAACGATCCGTTGCCAAAGAGGAGCAAGGCTAGTGCTGCGATTTCATCGAAGTCGTCCCGGGAGGGAGCTATCCCTCCGTTAAGCGGCGCTTCACACGCAGCGATTTCACAAACGACTTTCGCTGCCCGCTGAGCCGCATTGGATTCACTCCAACTTCTCATTGCGTTTTCGTTGGCGCGATCCCCGCCAATTGTACGCAGGGCTCGAATGCTTGTCCGCCAACGGCTACTATCCGCTCGAGCTGATTGGTAAAGACGAGCAGAAATTGTTGCTAATGATAGGCGGTCAAAGCGACGTATCCGTTCCAACAATTTGGAAAGCAAATGGTCGCAATACTGATTTAGGAAAGAGGTACACGCATCGTCGCCAAGAATTTGAGTTCCCTTTGAACGCTCCCAAAAATCCCATACGTGTGCCGTTTTTGCTAGAGCATGCGCTGACATGCGGATTCTACGAAACGGTCGAATTAGTCCTTGAGCACCAAGAAGTTCTAATACATCTCGAGCTTCGCGGACATGGAGCCAACGCCAGTCGGTCGAAGGAATGGAACTTCGTGTCTCCTCGAGTGCGTCGGCTAGAGGCAAGTCGATTCCCTCAGCAATTGCGAATCCCTGAAGTGTCCTAGCAGCAAGTAAACGCTCTGCGTCATTTTCTCTAAGACTCAGATATGGCGCCCAATCCCTTGATACAGTGATCAAGCCGCTGCCCGGTCCCGAGCGTTGAAAGCTGATAGTTTGGCTTAGCAGCTTTGGATCCAAGTGCTCGGGGATCGCTTCATCCGGCGCCTCACCTATAAGGAGCGTCACCTGAAGTACATAAGGTTCAGCATTGGATACAGCTTTTTTCTTGAGAACTTCCGATATCCAAAATAGCAACCCGCGCCATATCTGAAATATCCATTCCGACCGGACAGGGTCCTCTGAAAGCACTTCGAGCCACCAAGTTCGGCCACCTTCGCACACTACGCCGCGCAGGCGTCCATTTTCGGCATCAACCATCGATGCATAAATTTGGCTGTCCTCGTCGTCATCGCCCCATTCAGTCCGCTGAACGATCAGGTAATCGCCGTCTATGGTTTTGATAGAGCGTAAACCCTGTTTGATCTCTCCGTCTTGCCGGACCTGCAAAAACTGATTTGTAGGAAATGAAACGATGCATGGCGGATCAACGTCTGCCCAGTGTTCAGGAATCAATGTTCCATTCGTGGATTTCCAAAGTCCATAGAGATTGAGCATTCCATTCGCATACTGAAATTGGTATCCGACGCGATCGAGAAGGGCCTTTTGTTTTAGAATGCGCCAAAGATCGATTAGTCTGCCGTCACCGCAGGCGCCGAGGAGCGAGGTTCCTTCGAAATGAAGTGATAGCACGTTCCAGTTGTCAGGCTTGTTTCTTGGCAGGGCCACTTGAAAGCCAGGACCCCACCCACCTAAAAGAACGACAGTCAAACCTTCGGCGTGCTTTGGTCGATCTTGCAAGAAATGTTGGAATGCCTCTATTCCCTTAACAAGCGCGTTTTGTTTTGTTGAATCGAGGCGTTCGTAAGAACCAAAACCAATCTCCGGGATGCCGGTCATGGGTACCGTTATCTGAACAACTTGAACATACCGTTCCGGGCCTATTTGGATGGTGTTCTCGCGAGGCCAATCTCCATGAGGCGGACTGAGATTTGGGAGATTCTTTGGCCAAAAACCCGTGCGCTCAGAATACTGCTCCTGGCTTTCAAGAGAGTGTTCAAGAAATTTATCTTCTAAGCCGCCCTGTAACACCGCCTCAATAAGATGCATCCGAGCCGCCAATGTCAGGCTGGCGGGAAACATAACGACAATACCGTCCTCAATTTCCAGAAGAGGTCGGTAGTCTGCTTGAGAATTGCCAGGCTGCCAGTCTTGGATGCTTTGGATGCTTTCGAGCGGGAAGAGGAACGGCTTGAGCTCTTCGACTTGAATAGCCGATGAGTTCAGCATCTCCGTATTTAGGCTCACACGACGCCGCAGCTCGGCCAATCGAGTGTTGCCAGGCACTCGAACGTTTTTGCCAGGTTGACCGTCTCGCAGAGAATAGGTTTGAGAACCGGACAAATCGCAAACGAGCTCGCTTAACGTCAGTAGCGCATAGGCGGCATCAAGGGCCTTTGCTTTTTGAGCAGAGTCAGGAAGGCGTTCAAATGCCGTAAGTACGGTTTCAGTTACTGCGCGCGCATGTTCCCAGTGTCCGGTTAAAATACGGAACTCGCCCCGCGACGTCGCTACGATGGTGCAAAAAAAGTCTTCAACTGGATCTTCCAAATAGGCACTTCGACCAAGCCTAGTTCCTCCATTGAGCTCCGTTCGAATTTCTGCACTTTTGGGCTTCTCTGAACCTTTGGCCCGAGCCAAAATTACTCGCTGAAGCCAATCGAGACGAATTCCATGCACCTGAAAATCGCATTCGGTCATAAGTCCAGCTGTCGAAGCAAGCGCATGCTGCAAGTCCCAGCGTTCGATTTTTGCAAACTTAGAATCTTGCACATCGAGTTCTGGTGGGTGGACTGGGTTTGATCGCCTGGGCGACGTTTTCGATTCTATAGGAATGCCGGGCAGCATTGATACCTCGGATCAAAAGGCGGAATAAGCTCGTCGCCGCTCAAGGGTTTACTAATTCGCGTCGATAACTAGTAGCATGATTAATCTTATCAACACGCGTGGCTTTCGTAGAAACTTGAAAAATCCGATTCAGCGTTCTCGCAACTGTCTCAGCTCAGAATTCAAGTGTAAAAACGCTTCCACAACTTGATCGAGCGCATGATCGAGAGCGCGGCCATAACCCGCGTTCAACGCGGCTGCGTCGAAACCGAGAGCTTCTAGAGTCCTCAGCACCCCGCCAGCATCGTGTGCGTCGGCGATTCGGAGATCGTTATTCAGAAAAAGCGCGCCAAGATTTTCATTGCGAGCGGTCAGGTCATCGGCTTCCATGCCTGCTCCAAATGCGTCGACGTGCTCACCCTGCCTATTCAAGCGCTCAAGAATGTTCGACAGCGCTTGCAGAAGTTTAAGGCTGCCAAGACCACGAGTTGCTGGGCGCGAGTGGCCGGCCGCCTCGACCAGAGATCTTATGAACTCGTTCGGTATGCGCTGCCAAAGTTCATGGATGTTCTTGCACCGCGAGAGAAAGGCTTGCTCTGTCAAAGTGAGAGGTGCCACTTGAGCGATGCGAGCTAACTCCGGATGGTTTAGCCAGCCATTCGCCCGCAACTCTTCGCGAGAATAGCCAACGATTTCTACAGGCAACTTAGGATTTCCAAGCGCCGCACTGAGCGCCGAGAGGTTATCGCCCAAGTCCAATAGCTGATCCAAGTAGCGTTGCGTCTTTGAAACAATATGCTCTTCGTGCAGATTGAATAAGGCGACCTGAGCGGGATCAATCAAATGTGCATGAGCGTGGACTATCTCGCGATCGGGCTTCGCGATGTAGAGTTCCCGAATAGACACTTTAACTAAGTTGCGGCCGACCCGTTCACATTCGGTAAAGCTCCATTGCCCGCGATATGACGGATTGCAATACCACCGTCCGTGCACCCTACTAGGCGTAGTGTCGAAATGGCTGCTTTGCTCGTAGCGTTCGAGAAACTGGTCGTCGAGGTACACGTTTACAATGTGAACGAGAGCGTTGGCTCGTTCATGTGTCATTGGTCCCGCCAGTCCCGGCCACACTAGTTCCTCGGCGTTGAGTTCTGAGCATAACTCTGGAGCAACTGCCACGACAACCGCCCAGACTTTTATGAGGAGCGAGCCGTTGTACTCACGAATATCAAGCTCATACCAGCCGCCATCCGACTGCAGCAACACATGGGGCTCACCCGCCATTAGAGCCCGGAGAATCGGCACGTCAGGGAGTTGCGCCTCGTAATAGAAGGCCCGAACGCCATAAGCGCCCCGCATCCAAAGATAACGACGTAAGTATTCATTCGACATGGTCCACGAAACGTTTCGTTTCGAAGAGTAAAAATACTCCGTGGAGATCTCTCCCTCGACAACACCGAAGACCGGCAACGAAAGATCGTCGTATATAATTTTCTGTCGCTCGCCACCAAGACAACGAGGCGAAAGTCCCAGCGACATCCAAACTTTTTCCGCAAGATTGAAGCCGTAAAAAGACCCGTCGCCCCATGATGCCACGATGTAGTCGAAATTAGATACGGAGGGGCTATAATCCGATAAGCCTCCTTGCTCGCCGACGTCTGGTGTTGAGAAACTTACAACGCCATGACCCGTCTCTCTCGGAATACTCAGGGCGGCGAGGTTAGCCTCAGGCACCAACGCAAATAGCATATGGATGCACTCGCGATTTGGACCGTGTTGATCGGCTTGGTATCGGGAACTCACATCGACTCGAAGGGTTGGATCGGTGCCGATCGGCGCGAGCAAGTTGCGCAAGCGATGCGGAAGCTGATCTACTGGAATTGGAAACTGGTTCAGATAATCAATAGTCAATGCAGTTGCCCTTATCAGTGAGTTCTTCGTCGTTGGCAGTTTGATACGGCAAGAACTCTCAAGCGACTAACGTCGTGTGTAAACCGCAATTGAGAATTCTACTTTATAGATTGTTGGCGCCAGCAGGCACATCCTACCAATTTGCGACTTTCTTTTGGGCGCTGACGTCTCTGGAAACTCTAGCGCTCGGAGATCTGTATGGTAGCCAGAACCATTCGAATTGACTCCTAAGGGCCTGCGTTTTCACAGAAAACCGCGCTTTTTCTGTGAGGGCTTATGCTGAAAACTCTGAACAGACGGGAACGGACCCGTTGCTGTTTGGAGAGCATCATGACTGTCACCACGAATAACCAATTCGACCCTATCGCCGTTACCGTTTCAGAGGCTTGTCGGCTTGCCGGTCTGGGACGATCGAAACTGTACGAAGAGATCAACGCCGGTCGTCTTCAGACACGGAAGGCAGGCCAACGAACCCTGGTCCGCACCGTTGATCTGCAAGCTTACATCGATGCGCTTCCAGTGGGTAAATCCAACGACAAAGCAGCCTGAATCACAAAGCAAACTACCCACTCCATTGCACTGGAGCGGGTAAGCATCCTTGCGTCTTTGAGCAGGCGCGTCACTCCATCTAAAGGAACGAGAGCGATGAATAGAACTTATCACGATAAGCCACATCTTCAAGAGGTCCCAGGAAGCACCAACGGACGTCAACTTCAGCCTGCTGGACAGCACCGACGTCAGTTGCCGGACACTCAAGGCTGTAGCGTCGAAGAAGCGGCTCTCGCATGGCGGCGAGCCGATTGGCAGCCCGTGCCGCTTCACCGAGATACAGGGGTCCCGCTGGTGAAATGGCGGAATGCGCCGCAAGTTGCGGAATCTGAAACGTTCAAACTATTCCGATGCTTTCAAGGTTGCCGCCTCGCAATTGCATTGCCTCCAGGCGTCGTCGTCCTGGATATAGACCACCGGCCGGCCAGAAGTTGGCTGGCGTACGACATCTTGGATGCCCTGCATGATATTTTCGACGTTCCCAACGGTCCGATTTATGACACTCCATCAGGCGGTGCTCATCTCTGGTTCTCATTGCCAGACGACTGCAAACCAAAAAACTGGACCGCTCAAGCTGGGCGGTTTCCGGTTTCGGGTGTCGATATCCGATGCTTGGGTGGGCTTGCTACCGTACCGCCAACACAAAGAGCAGACGGAATCTATCAATGGGCCAACTGGATGCCTGACTTGCCCGAGGCGTCCCCTCTGCTTGTCGAGGCTCTGACGCCACCCGTGCAAAAACGTATCAAACTCGGAAAGGTCCGGGCTTACTCGTCAACGCGTGTAACTCGCTACGTTGAGACAATCTACAAGCGTGAAATTGAAGCAGTCCGGCTAAGCGGTCGCGGAGGCCGAAATGACCAACTCTTCAAGTCGAGCGCAGCACTCGGCTCCATTGTCGCGGCCGGAGGTTTGCCCCTCGACCACGTTCGGGAAAGTCTAGTTGCCGCAGCCGTAGCTTGCGGCCTCACAAATGATGACGGCGCGACCGCTGCGTACCAAACCATCGAAAGTGGCCTTCAGACTGGCGTGTCGCATCCACGACGCCTGCCGGAGGGCAGCCAATGACTGACAACGTCAAAGCCAAGCTCGATAACGTGCGGTCCGTTGCGATGGGCGAAACGATTAAATGGCCAAAGCCCGAACCTCTTACCGAACCCGAAACCGTCTCGACACCCTTTGACTCCACCTTCATGGGGCCGTTGAAGACCGTCACTGATGATATTCAAAGGACGGTCAAGTGTCCTGCCGGGCTAGCTGGGGCTGCGGTGCTCGGCGTTGCCAGCCTTGCGGCTCAGGGACGTGCGGACGTTGAGTTTCTAGGACGACCACGACCGCTCTCACTTTTCATACTGAGCATCGCAGCAAGCGGTGAACGCAAGTCCAGTGCTGAGGACCTAGCTAGTTTGGGCATAGGCGAGTTCGAGGAACATCTGCGTCAACGAGAGGCTAATCCGGGGAAAAAGATCGACGGCTCAATTGACCTAAATGACTATGGGGCACCGCTACCGCCCTGCATTCGGATGAATGACGGAACGACTGAAGGAATTACGAGAGGATTCGTCGAAGGGTATCCGTCGCAAACATTCAGTACCGACGAAGCCGGCCGGTTCTTGTCCGGACACTCGATGCAGAGAGAAAACCGGATGAAGGGGCTGACGTCGTTGTCCAAGTTCTGGGATGCCCGGCCAGACACAAAGCGCCTCAAAGGCACGGGAGAGGAGTCAGAGACGACTACAATACGCGACTACCGGTTGACCGTTCACCTTCAGGGGCAGCGCGTTGCCGTGGCTCCATTTTTGAACGATCCGATGTCCACTGGCCAAGGCATCCTGGCCCGATTCCTGGTGCACGAACCGGCTTCTACGATTGGTACACGTATGATGTCCTATTCCGAATGGAACACGCATCAAATTACGCCAGGAGTCCGTGAGTTTGCGGACAGGGTTAAAGCCCTCCTAAAAAGAGCAGCGAGACGTAACAAAGAAGGGTTCGTTGTTCGTTCAGCCCTACAGATGACGCCTGACGCTTCGGAGTTGCTACGAGAGTTCTTCAACGAAATTGAAGAGAATATGAACGATGGCGGCCTTTTGGCCGGAAAATCCGATCTGGCGAACAAGGCGCACGAGAACGCGGCAAGGATTGCGGGCGTGCTCGCGGTCTTCAATCAGGAAGACGAAATTTCGCCAGAAACGATGCAGAATGCACTTGGCATCACTTCTTACTTTTTGAAGGAGTTGATCCGGCTATCAGAGGTCGCACCAGCCGATAGAGCTGCCGCCAAAGCGCTGACCATTGCACAGTGGCTGCAATCGCGAGGGGGGCAGTCTCAGGCTCGTATGCTTTCCAGGCAAGGGCCTAAAGGTCTGCGCCGTGTGGGAGATCGTAAGGAAGCCACGGATTTGCTTGAGGCGGCGGGTTGGATCCGGATCACGGACGAGGGTTGGTTGCTACTCAATCCGCTTTGCGTCGAACATGGCCTGCTGGCGGAGTAGGGCGACAGGGGCGAATGGGGCGACACAATGCTGGAACCTGAATTCACACTGCGGTTTAGCTGTCGCCTGATGCGGGGCGACGTCGGGGCGACACTGCGGGACAACAAGCGGTGTCGCCCCGTTGTCGCCCAAGCCGGGGCGACGCAGATCCTTCTTTCGGCATTGGGCATCCGGACTGCAGTCGCCCCAATCGCCCCTGTCGCCTCACAAGTGATCGGGAGCAGGTAATGACGGGCCATGAACTAAGAGCCATCCGACGATCGCGTGGACTGTCGCGTCCTGCATTAGCAGAACTTTCTGGCATTCATCCTGACACAGTAAGATATTGGGAACGCAAAGAACGCGTCGATGTCTATGGGTATGCACCGGCTAGAATGCTGGGAGCGATGAAAGTGAAAGCTCGGAACACGCGGAAGATGGTCGGTTGGACCAAGCGCAATGAGGGTATTATGCGGCCAATACGCGCGCGCGACGCGCGCCCGCGTCATGGGGTATTAGTCGCAACCGACAGGATGGCGAATTTAGAAGAGCAGGCTAAGTCGCCTATCGTCCCAGAGAGGTCTTGCGGAGCAAAAACGCGAAGAGGATTACCGTGCAAAGCGAAACGGTTGGAAGGAAAGCGCCGCTGTAAACTACATGGTGGGCTAAGTACCGGACCAAGAACTCCTGAGGGGCTGGAAAAAATCGCGGAGGCCCAGCGGCGACGATGGGCTCGTCGGACCGTTGCTGCCTTGGCGGCGCCATACCGAGTAGGCCCGGCCTAGATTTGAGTAGTCACTCTTCAGTGAGCGTCTGCCATGCAAGTGATATCCAACCGAGGCCAAGCCCCCACGCAGCGACAGTCAGAATTGTCGACCAAATCCATCGAGGATTATCTCCCCGCATTTCGAGAAATTGGCCGATTGTAGTTTCCGCGAACAAGGCTTGGTACTGATCTCCTGCTGCAAGTATTACTGAGCCGACTGCTTGCGGAATATCCAGTAAGGTAAATCGACCATCACCGTTCAGATCAGGTGCAGAAGCGATATCTTCAAACCGCAACCAAGTTCCGTAGGCCGCCCATCCAGTCATCGCTATCCCCATTGCGAAGAACAATGCACAACCTAGTAGCTTCTGTCCTAACGATGAAGACTTGTTATCTTCACCCACCGCCGTCATCCTCTTTCATGATCTTCGATTTTCGTGGCTTTCTATTTGCTATTGCCTCGCGCTTTTCAGGAGGAATGGATTGCCACGCGGCCTCCAATTCCCGCGGACGGGTCAGAAGTTCATCAGCGATCAAGTTCACAAGCAAGAACAACCTTGAAACCGTAGCCTCGTCGTCGTTGAGGTTCATTGTCCCGGGATGCACTGCTTCATTTCCTGTGACCCGCACAATATCAAGCATCGTCGCGACCCTTGGCGCTAATCCCTCCTCGACCAGTTCGGCAATAGCATTGTTTAGATCTTTGACGTCCTTTTCGAGGTGAACACAAAGCTTTTGGATACAAAGTCGCAGCAAAGCTGCTGCACCTCTTGGTGATTTCGTTACAATTGATGCGGCTTCGAGATAGTCTTGACGAATATTGTCCGGCAAGTCCGCGTTAGGCGACGGTGCGGAAGAGCTGGGCGGAAATGCCAGTTTTCCTCCCACCCAAATGCTTATCAACTCACAGTCAGGATTCATGCACTGACTTAGGTGCAACCCAAGCACGGTGGGTGTGGACTGTCCCGAAGAGTCGGCCATTGCCGGCCTCCGGCTTTTAAGCTGCGTGGGAAAGGAAGCATGAACTTGGTCGAACCATTGCTTGGGACCGTTGGGAGCGCCAGTATCCGTCAGCTGCCGCCTGCTGAATAAGTATTTTAGACCAGATTCGTACCAAGTTTGTTGCGAAAGCACCTTGCAGTAAGGGCACTTGAACGCGCTATCGCCGAAAGGGGCTGGCGGGGTTTCTGGCGGGGTAGATGGAGGTGCCAATTCTTACATCCCAATAAATACTTCACATCGAAAGGATTAAATGGCGGAGAGGAAGGGATTCGAACCCTCGATACGCGTTAACGTATACGCCCTTAGCAGGGGCGCGCCTTCAACCACTCGGCCACCTCTCCAGCGCAAGCTAGTCGTCTAGTGAAACCGGCGGCCAACCGCAAGCCCCCGTATCCGTGAAACACCCGTTAGTTGGTGCAGGCGCCCTAGACGTTGAAACGGAAGTGGAGGACGTCGCCGTCCTGGACCACGTATTCCTTGCCTTCCGAGCGCATCTTGCCGGCTTCCTTGGCACCGGCCTCGCCGCCGTGGGCGATGAAATCCGGGAACGCTATGGTTTCAGCCCGGATGAAGCCCTTCTCGAAGTCGCCATGGATCACGCCGGCGGCCTTGGGCGCGGTCCAGCCGCGCCGAATCGTCCATGCGCGAGCCTCTTTCGGCCCGACGGTGAAATAGGTCTGCAGGTTGAGCAGGTCGAAACCGGCATGAATGAGGCGTGTCAGGCCCGGCTCTTCGAGGCCCAGCGTTTCGAGGTATTCGGCGCGGTCTTCATCGTCGAGCATGGCCAGCTCGCTTTCGATCTGGGCCGAGAAGACGACGCAACCGGCGCCTTCTTCCCGGGCGCGCTCGACGACCCGCGCCGAGTGGGCATTGCCGGTGGCGGCGCTTTCCTCGTCGACATTGGCGACAAAGAGCACGGGCTTGGAGGTCAGCAGCTGCAGCATGTTCCAGGCGCGCTGGTCGTCTTTCGACACGGTCGCCTTGCGGGCAGGGCGGCCTGCGTTCAGTTCGGCGAGGGCAAGGTCGATCAGGGCAACCTGCGCCTTGGCATCCTTGTCGCCGGACTTGGCCTTCTTCTCGACGCCTGCCTTGCGCTTCTCGAGGCTTTCGAGATCGGCCAGCATGAGTTCGGTCTCCACCACTTCGAAATCCGCGATCGGGTCGACGGTGCCGCGCACGTGCGTGATGTCGTCATTCTCGAAACAACGCAGGACATAGATGATGGCGTCCGTTTCGCGGATATTGGCGAGGAACTGGTTGCCGAGGCCTTCGCCCTTGGAGGCGCCTTCAACAAGGCCGGCAATGTCCACAAAGTTCATGCGGGCCGGAATGATCTCCTTGGAGCCGGCGATCTTCGCCAGCGCGTTCAGCCGGGGTTCCGGCACCGCCACTTCGCCGACATTGGGCTCGATGGTGCAGAACGGGTAGTTGGCCGCCTGCGCCGCTGCTGTCTGCGTCAGCGCATTGAAAAGCGTGGATTTGCCCACGTTCGGAAGGCCCACAATACCGCATTTGAAGCCCATTCCGGCCTCCTCTTCTTGTCTGTCTGTGCGGGGCCTTAGCGCTATTTCGCTGATAAAAACAGGCAGTTTTGTCGCCTGATAGCGGAATCCGGTGGCCAAGCAGGAGAGGATTGCTATTCTCGGCACGCAAGTTGCAGGAATGACCCCATGGCATATGACGTCTTTCTGGTATCCGCGAACGAAGATCGCGACACGGCGAAACTGATCGCGCGGCGGCTTCGCGCCCTCAAGTTCAAGGTCTGGTTCAACCAGAAACAGGTCGATGAGACCTTCGACGCCAAGGACGCGCGTAACGCGACGAACTCCACATCCATGCTTGTGCTATGGTCCGATAACGCGGTGAAGAGCGATTGGGTGAGGGCGGCAGCCTCGGTCGGGCATTCCCGGCCTGGCACGCTTGTGCAGATGGCGCTCGACAAGACCATTCCCTACGAACCGTTCCGGACGGCCAAGCGGCATTCGATCGCGGGCATGACGTCCCGCAAGACGCCTGAGGGGTTCTACAAGGCGATCGAAGAGCTTGGCAGCCGGGACGGCCGCACCGACCTGCGTGATTGGATGGGCTACGGGTCGAAGGACGAGGACGAACGGGCCGACTGGCTGGCTGCCCACCCGAACGATCCGCTGGCGCTCCACGCAAAGGCACAGCGCGAAAAAGACCTGGGCATGAAGCCCGCGCCCGCACCGGCAGCGCAAGGCGCTGCAGTGCTTGCTGCGGCGTCCTTGAAGGGGGCGTCAAACGGTAATGGACATCGCTCGGTCGCGGGCATGACGATTGCGGCGGCTGCCCGCCCGGCTGTCGTGCCCGAGCCGGCAACGGATATCGAGAGCGCCATTGGCTGGGGAACGATGGCGGCGATCTGCCTGGCGATCCTTGGCATGCTGGTCCTTGCCTGGTTTTTCCGGTCGCAACCCATCACAGCGGGGGCTGGGGCCGCGGTGCCGGCTATCAGCAACAGCGTGACAGTTGCCGCGACCTGTCCATCGGGGCAGGTCCCGCGATCCCTGATGAACGAGGTGCTCCAGCCGGGGCCGATCATCAACGACACAGACGAATAAGCGCCCGGGAGTCTCCCCGAATAAAAAAGCGCCGCCGGATCGCAGTCCGGCGGCGCTTTTTATTTGTTCCAGTGGCTTCGAGAACCTAGCTCAGCGCGCGGTCGATATCGCGCGCTGCGGCCTCGAACTGGTCGACGCCGGTATCTTCGCTGAGGATGCGACGCGCGGCCGAGATGGCGGCATCGGCTGCGGCGCGGCGGACCTGCTCGGTAGCTTCGGCCTCGGCGCGGGCGATACGGGCTTCTGCAAGCGCCTCACGCCGCACGAGACGGTCTGCGATATCCTTGCGGGCCTCTTTCATGATCTGCTTCGCGTCGGCCTTGGCCTGGTCGATCATGGCCTCGGCTTCCTTGTCCGCGTCCTGCTGGCGACGTTCTGCCAGCGCGAGCGCCTCGGCAGCACGTTCACGCAGGTTGCGGGCATCTTCCAGTTCGGCCGCGATCGCGCTTGAGCGGGAGTCGAGACCGCCAAGGACGGTCTTGAATGCGCCCATGCGGGCAGCAATCAGGAGGAAGACAACAAGCGCCAGGAAGGCGACGAGGGTGACAGGATCGCTGGCTGCATAGGCAAGACCGCCCATGAAGCCTTCACCGTGACCTTCAGCTTCGGCGAATGCCGGTAGCGTGGCCATGGTCGAGAATGCGCCCAAGGTCAGGATGTGTTGTGTGAGCCGCATCTGCTTACTCCATCGCCGTCGTGACGGCTTTTTTCAGATCGGACTTGGAAGCTGACACGCCGAACCGGCCGACAATCACATCTGCTGCATCCACAGCGATCTGTTCGACGTTCTTCATGGCGTCGGCGCGAAGGCTGGCGATACGCGTGTCGGCGGCCTCCAGCTTCTTTTCAAGCTCTGCATCCACACGGGCCGTTTCGGCTGCCATCTCGGCATCCATCTTGCCGCGTGCCTTGTCGGACGTTTCACGGGCCTTGGCCTTGGCCTGCGCGACACGCAGTTCAAGGGCCTGCTGGGCTTCCGTTGCCTGGTCGTTCAGGCGAGCAGCCTGGTCGAGATCGGATGCGATCCGGTCGGAACGCTTTTCCAGCGTATCCGACAGTTTCGGCAGGATGACCCGCGACATGGTGAGGTAAAGAATGCTGAACAGCACCGCCAGCCAGAACAGCTGCGATGGCATGTGCCAAGTTTCAAACGGCGGGAAAGGCGGTTTGCCGGCCGCGCCGTGTTCTGCCCCATGGGCCGCAGTTTCTGCAAGCAATGCGATCAGCATCGGAAAGTCCTCGGTTTCGTGTCCAGTCGTGAGAGCCGGCGGCGGCGCCGCCAGCCCCAAGGCAAATGATGCCTAGACGACGAACAGGATCAGGATGGCGACGAGGAACGACAGGATGCCGAGCGCTTCGGAAAGGGCCATACCGATGAAGAGGTTGCCGGTCTGCTGAGGCGCAGCCGATGGGTTGCGCATGGCGGCGTCGAGGAACGAGCCGAAGATGTTACCCACACCGATAGCGGCACCGATCATGCCGAGCGTTGCGAGGCCTGCGCCAACATATTTGAGGCCGAGGGTGATATCGCCTTCCATGGGGATCTCCTTATGGGAATGCTGTAGTTCTACAAAGTGCCGCTCGTGAAGCGTGTTCCGTCTGCGGCGTCAAGCGGTTTGGTGTGGCCATGTGGCCGCACCGGCGAAGTGGTCTCTAGTGTGAGGGGTGAAGCGCGTCGTTGAGGTAAACGCAGGTCAGGATGGCAAAGACATAGGCCTGCAGGCCTGCGACCAGCAATTCCAGCGCATTCAGGGCGACGCCCATGGCAAACGCGAAAGGTGCGATCACGACATACGCGCCGCCTGCGGCGATCAGGGCAACGGTGAAACCTGCGAACAGCTTCAGCATAATGTGCCCGGCCAGCATGTTGGCGAACAGACGCAGGGACAAGGTGAGCGGGCGTGCGAAAAACGAGATGATCTCGATCGGCACCAGCAGGAAGTAGATGATGAAGGGCGCGCCAGACGGCGCGAAGAGTTTCAGGAACTTGAAGCCGTTCTTGTAGAAACCGTAACCGATCACGATCGATATCACGAGCAGTGCAAGGGCGGCCGTCACGATGATGTGGCTGGTCGTGGTGAACGCGTAGGGCACCATGCCGATCATGTTGGCGAAGAAGATAAAGAAGAAGAGCGTGAACACGAAGGGGAAGAATTTCAGGCCTTCCTCGCCAGCAGCCCCGCGGACCATGTCAGCCACGAAGCCATAGCCGATTTCAGCCAGTGACTGCAGGCGCGAAGGTACGAGTTGGCCTTTCGAAGCGGCAAAGCCGAAGAACGCAATGGTCAGGATGACGCCGAACGCCATGAATCCGGACGCGTTCGTGAACGACAGGTCAACGCCCCCGACATTGAAGTCGAGCCATTTGGTGATCTTGAACTGGTGGATCGGATCCAGCGCAACGCTCGGCATAAACAGGTTCATCCGTCCTAATTCCCGTCTTCCGGAGCCTGCGGCCCCTGTGTCTGTTTCAGCGCCAGAGCATTCAGCTCTTTGTAGGCGCGTATAATGGCTCTTATGCCCGCCGCGAAGCCAAAGGCCCCCATGATCAGCAAGCCCCAGGGCTTTGTGCCTGCGAATACGTCAATCCAGTAGCCAATAAAGCCACCGACAAAGACCGAAGTGCCGAATTCTGCACCGTATCGCAGGGCATAGGCCCCAGCCGAGATGTTCCCATCGTCTGCCCTGGTCGCCGCTTGCTTGGTCGCTTCCCGTTCAGCCCGGGCCGCCCTTGCCTTGGCGATCTCCTCACCAAGGCCGTTTGGACCCTCACTGGACATAAATTTAAGCGCTCCGCTGCCGCGATTCCCTGCCGACGAGGATACCCCCGGATTTCGGCGCAAACTATGAGGGGGGCTGACCCAAGTCAACCGCCATTGCAGAAACTCAATTCCTTGTTTTTATTGAAATTACCGACTTCGCGTCTGCGCTACTCCGCCGCAACGAGCTGTTCAGCCGCCTCAAGGTCGACAGAAACCAGTTTTGAAACGCCTTTTTCGCGCATGGTTACGCCGAAAAGGCGGTCCATCCGGCTCATCGTCACCGGGTTGTGGGTAATGATCACGAACCGCGTGTCGGTGCGTTGGCGCATTTCGTTCAGCATGTTGCAAAAACGGTCGACGTTGGCGTCGTCCAGCGGGGCATCGACTTCGTCCAATACGCAGATCGGCGCCGGGCGCGACAGGAACACGGCGAAGATGAGCGCGGCCGCTGTCAGCGCCTGCTCACCGCCGGACATCAGGTTCAGCGTGCCGAGTTTCTTGCCGGGCGGCTGGGCGAATATCTCGAGCCCGGCATTCAACGGGTCTTCGGCGTCGACGAGGCGGAGTTCGGCCTGCCCGCCCTGGAAGAGGGCCGTGAACAATGCCTTGAAATGCTCGTTAACAGTTTCGAATGCCGCCAGAAGGCGCTCACGGCCCTCGGCATTGAGCGCATCGACGCCTTCGCGCAGCTTGGCGATGGCTGCTGTCAGGTCTTCCTTCTCGGTCACCTGGCTGCCCAGGCGTTCTTCGAGTTCGGCCGCTTCTTCCTCGGCATTCATGTTGACGCCGCCGAGCTGGTCGCGTTCGCGGCGCAGGTCTTCGACCTTGCGCTCGGCATCGCGGGGGGTGAATTCGCCCATCTCGGCCTCGTCAAGGCCCGATTCGGCAATCGCCAGCAGGCCCTCGGGCGTGCGCTGAAACGAGTTGCGCGCAATCTCGACGCTTTCCTCTAGCCGGCCTTCGGCTGTTTCGAGTTTGACTTTCCATCCGGCGAAGCTCTCGCGGGCCTCGGATGCAGCAGTCGCTGCCAGCCGTGCGGCTGTTTCAGATTCCCGAACAGCCGTTTCCTTCTCGGAAAGCTGGTCTGCGGTCCGCTTGCGCTCGTTTTCAAGACGCTCGACATTCGCAGACATAGATTCGATTTCCGCAGCGAGTTCCTCCGGACGGGATTTCGCGGCAATCGCTTCCGCTGCAGCAGAAGCGCGGCGTTCCAGCAGGCGCTGGACACGCTCACCGGCAGATATCGTGCGGGCAGACCATGTCTCCACGTCACGCTCAAGGCCGGCGCGCCGAGCGGCAGCCTGTTCGCGACCTCGTGTAATGTCGGTCAACCGGCCACGGGATTCGATCTCATCGTCGCGCGCTTCTGTCACGCGGATACGCGCTTGCGTCAGGGTTGATTCAAGGGCCGATTCTTCATCTGCCGACGATTGCGGCGACATCAGCGACAGGGCTTCTTTCACGACGGCGAGGTCTGCATTCGCACGGGCCAGCGCTTCGCCGGTCGTGTCGCGTTTCATCGCAGCGCGCTCGGACGCTTGCGAGGCTTCTGTCACGCGCGTGCGGGAATCACTCAATGCACGTTGGGCAGGCGCAATGGCCTGGCGAAGGCCGCGTAGCGATTCTTCTGCGCCCAGACGCGCGTCGCGGGCCTGGGTCAGGGCGTTCGCGCATTGCTCAAGATGCGCGCGCAGGGGCTCAATCTCCTTGAGGGCAGCATCCAGTCGAGCCTGTTGCTCAAGACGCGCGGCAGCGCTCACCGGGGCATCGGGTGTTCGGGTGAACCCGTCCCAGCGCCAGAGATGGCCTTCGCGCGATACGAGGCGCTGGCCCGGCTTCAGTTCAGCCATCAGGCGAGCGCCTTCGGCATGATCAACAACGCCGCACTGGGACAGACGCGCAGCCAGTTCGGCAGGCGCTTCCACGAATGCGTCCAAGGCAGTTGCGCCGTGGGGCAGGGCTTGGCTGGCAGCAGCAGCGCCGCTCCAGAACATGGCGGCGTTCCGGTCGGTTGGCGCCTCGATATCGTCTCCCAAAGCGGCGGCCACGGCCTTTTCATAACCGTCCTTCGTACGGATCCGGTCGACGACTGGCGGGGCGCTTGGCCCCTCCGCCTTGCGGAGCAACTTCTGCAAGCCGGCAATCTCACCTTCAAGCGCGCGGACGTCCTTGTCTGCGGCATCGCGCGGTGGCTGGGCACGTGTTTCCGCCTCGCGCGCCGCATTCAGCTTGGCCTCGGCCGCTTCGACTGCCTGTTCGGCGTCGTTTAGCGCAGTTTCGGCCTGTGCCTCGGTATCCTTGGCTTCTTTCAGCTTGCGGACGAGAGAGACCGCATCTTCCAAGCCAGCCATGTCATTCGTCAGGCGATTGATTTCAGCGGTGATCTGGTCGCGGCGGCGAGTCTGGGCGCCGACATTCTCTTCAGATGCCTTCCGGCGGGCACGCACTTCGGAAAGCTTTTCCTGCGCAGCGTCGGCGGCTTCTTCAGCGGCAGAAAGCCTGTTGCGTGCGGCCTCCAGCGACGCGCGGATTTCCGCTTCAATCTCGTCGTTGCGTGCTTCGTCCATCACCGGCAGGGCTGACAATTCGTGACGAGCGTTCTCCGTCGCCGCTTCGGCTTCAGCTTTCGCAGCTTGTTCGCGCTCAAGGTCCTCAATCAGGCGAGCTGCCTCGGCTTCGAGCCGCGCATGCGTATCGGCGGCGACCTTGCGCTCTGTTTCCAGTCGGGCAAGCGCGATGCGGGCCTGGCCGAGCTTGGCCGACGCGAGGCTTTCAGCTTCCCGCAGCGGCCCGAGGCCTTCGCCCGCTTCAATGCGCTGGCGTTCGCAGACCGCGTCCTGGCGCGTCAGATCTTCGACGGCCCGTCGCGACTCTTCCAGTTTTTCACGGGCGATGTCACAGGCGAGCTTTGCTTCACTCCAGCGAAGGTGTGCCACGAGGGCATCCAATGCCTGGATTTCGTCAGTCAGGCGGCGGTATTTGCGCGCCTTGCCTGCCTGGCGCTTGAGGCTGGCGAGCTGGCGCTCGACCTCGGCGGAGACTTCGGTGAGACGCTCGAGGTTGGTCTCGGCGCCATTCAATTTCAGTTCCGCCTCATGGCGGCGCGTATTCAGGCCTGCGATACCGGCGGCCTCTTCAAGGATGCGGCGGCGGTTCTGGGGCTTTGACCCGATCAGCTCCGAAATCTGGCCCTGGCGCACGAGGGCAGGGGAGTTGGCCCCTGTCGATGCGTCGGCGAACAGGAGCTGGATGTCCTTGCCACGAACGGTCCGGCCGTTGAGCTTGTACGAGGTGCCCGCGCCGCGGCGCAGCCTGCGGACGATTTCCAGAGTGTCGGAAGAATTGAATTCAGGCGGCGCCGTGCGTTTGGAATTGTCCAGCACGAGCGTCACTTCAGCGGTTTCGCGTGCAGGCCGGCCCTGGGCACCCGAGAAGATCAGGTCGTCCATTTCGCCGCCGCGCATGGCCTTGGCCGAGCTTGCGCCCATGGCCCAGCGCAGGGCTTCGAGCAGGTTCGACTTGCCACAGCCGTTCGGCCCGACAATGCCCGTGAGGCCCGGTTCAACGGGAACGGTTTGCGGGTCGACGAACGACTTGAAGCCGGCGATGCGGAGTTCTGTTATCTGCATGCCGGCCTCATATCCTTATTGTCCTGCCGCGTTGGCGAGAAGCGTGTCGAGCTTCGCTGAAAATCCTTCAACTGTCCGGATGTCGCCTTCGAACCGTGACATCTGGCCGTCCATGATGAAGGTCGGCGTGCTGTCCACACCATCCTTTTGGGCTTCGTCATAGGTTGCTTTCAGGCGTTGCCGAATAGATTCGTCAGCCATGCAGGTATCAAACGCCGCTTCGTCGGCGATGCCATGGCGTTGACCGATGGCGACGAGCGCCGCCTTCAGGACACCGTTGCTGGCCGCATCCGTGATTCCGGATTGGTGCTCAAACAAATCGTCCAGGACATTGAAGAAGTTGCCGTCGCCTGTGCACAGGGCCATCGCATAGACCGGAACATCGATATCGTGGACGGGGTATTCACGATAGATGAAGCGCACCTTGCCCGTTGATACGTACTTTTCCTCGATCTCGGGCAGGACAGAATCGTGGAAGTATTTACAGGCCGGGCAGGTCGGGGACGCATATTCAATAACTGTTACAGGGGCGTCGGCTGAGCCAATGACATGGCCGATCGCGGCTGGATCGCCGCCGCCCTGAGTAGTCGCGCCCTTGGTTTCGCCATTGCCGCAGGCAACCAGCGCCAGCGCCGAAACGGCGGCCAAAGCAGTTCGTCTGGAGATGCGTTCCATCATCATAACCTTCGCGTTAAGAATTGAGTCGTCTTGGTTGCCAAATCGTTAATTCGGTGAGTGGCAGTCTATTGCGCAACCTTTTGCAGTTGCCCGTTCAGGTAGGCTTCAAAGGCTTCGGGGCTGCGCACATCGCCATCGGCAGGCTTGACCGTACCGTTGACGACGAAGGTCGGCGTCGCCTTCACGCCGAATGCATCGCCCGTCATCATCGTGTCCGCGATGCGCTGGCGGATCGGCCGGTTGGCGATGCAGGCGTCAAACGCAGCTTCGTCGGCGATGCCGTGCCGGGCAGCGATATCAATGAAAACCTGCTTGATCGTTCCAGTCTTTGAGGCTTCGAAGACATTATCCTGGTGCGCGAACAGGTCGTCCAGCACCTTGAAGAACTTGTCCTCTCCGGCGCAGTTGGCCATCGCGTAAGCGACGACATCGAGATCGTTCAACGGGTACTCCCGGAAGATGAACTTCACTTTTCCTGTCGAGATGAATTTCTCTTCGAGGGTCGGCATGATGTCATCGTGGAAATGCTTGCAGTGCGAGCAGGTGGGCGAGGCGTACTCTATGATTGTGAGTGGTGCATCCTCGGCGCCTTTGACGTGGCCGAGGACAGCAGGTGCCGTGACTTCAGCCGGGGCGGGCGTGGTGTCATCGCCAGTCGCATTGCCGCAAGCGGCGATCACCAGCGCGAGGACCGAGACGAGGGCAGAGGGGCGGGAAACGAGAGCCATGGGAATGAGCCTTCAAGGATTGGGGGCTATTTGGCCGGACCAGCGTCCGGCGCGGGCGAAGTGGAGTCGTCTGCGGTTAGCACAGCTGCCCCCAGCGCAACAATCGCTGCGCGCAGGGCTGCATTTTCGATGGCGGAGGCGCTGTCTTCAAGTTGCTGTCGCTGTATGGCGGTCAGCGGATGCGCCTTGCGCCGCGGCTTTGTCGGCTCGCTGTTGCTGAGCGCGCCCTGGACAATCTTGATGGCAACGATGTCGCCTCCGGCAGAGACGGATACGCGCTGGCGGATCGTCTCGACCTGGTGCTGGACGATCGGCGCGGCTTGCGGGATGACGCGTAACGTGAGCACCCGGCCGTCCTTGCCGCCGGTGATCTTTTCCGGCCGGCAGAAGGGATAGAGCTTCTCGCCGACGATTTCCCGCCAGCGCCGCTGCAGGATTTGCACGGCCGGCAGTTTCTTCGCGCCAACCTTGCGGCCCAGCCGTTCGGCGGCAAGGCCGATCTGGGGGATGCCCGGATGCACCTTGCGCGCCCGCTGGTAACGCAGTCGCACACGCGCGCGCGCCTCTTCAATCGGGTCGAGGGTTGATCTTGTGACCATTCCCCAAGACAAGCACGGCTTGGTGGCAAGGAAAAGGCGAACGTGGCCAGCAAGGTAAAACTCGGCGCGCTGCCGGAACGGCTCTTGGCCTGGTATGACCGGCACGCGCGCGACCTGCCGTGGCGGGTATCGCCGGCAGACCGCGCAGCGGGAATCCGCCCTGATCCCTACAGGATATGGCTGTCCGAGATCATGCTGCAGCAGACGACGATCCCGCACGGGACGCCGTATTTTCATGAATTCTTGCGGCGCTGGCCGGATGTGGCGGCGCTTGCAAATTCTCGTGATGAGGCGGTGATGAGTGCCTGGGCCGGGCTTGGCTACTATGCGCGGGCCCGCAACCTGCTGAAATGCGCCCGCGAAGTGGTGGCGCTGGGCGGGTTTCCGGAGACCGAAGCGGAACTTGTAAAACTACCCGGAATTGGCCCCTATACGGCCGGCGCCATTGCCGCGATTGCGTTTGGCCAGCAGGCCGCAGCTGTAGACGGCAATGTGGATCGCGTGTTTGCGCGCCTGCTGGCGCTGAAGGGCGACTGGGCGTCTGAAAAGAAAGTGATCGCCAAGGCTGTTCGGGCACTTGTGCCTGCGGAGAGGCCGGGGGAATTCGCTGAAGCTCTGATGGACCTCGGCGCGACGGTTTGCACGCCGACGCGGCCCAATTGCCTCGTTTGTCCGCTGTCAGAGCTGTGCGCGGCGCGGGCGGAAGGGGCGGTGGAACGGTATCCGGTAAAGCCTGCCAAGGGGGTGGTAAGGGGGCGGCAAGGGTGTGCCTATGTCCTGGTAGACGGCGACGAGGTCCTGCTTGTGCGACGCCCTGACAAGGGCCTGCTCGGCGGGATGCTGGCCCTGCCGAGCACGGATTGGCCCAAGGCAGGAATCCCCGACGAGGCCCCTCCGGCCGAGGCGGACTGGGAGCAGGTTGGCGATGTGCGCCATGTGTTCACGCACTTTGCCCTGACCTTGAGCGTGAAGCGCGCGACCCTGAACGGCAAACGCCCGGACGGGGTGTGGACACCCATCCGGGACGTTGAAGGATTGCCGACAGTCTTTGCCAAGGCATTCCGCCTTGCGACGATGGACGCCTAGTTGAGGCCCATCTCGTCGCGGTAGCGGCGGCGCAGCAAGTCGATGGGCGCCAGGTCGCGCTTGTCGGTCTCGAAGTGCCAATAGGTCCAGCCGTTGCAGGCCGGGGCCTGCTGGACATGGGCGCCGAGGCGGTGGATCGAGCCGGACACCGCGCCGGTGGTGAGCGAGCCGTCGACGCGGATGCGCGCCTGGAAACGGCGCTGGGGCGAGAACAGGCGGTCGCCGGGCTTCAGCCAGCCATTGTCGATGAGCGCACCGAACGGCACGCGGGGCAGGGACTTCTTGCTGCGCTCGGTTTCCAGCATCTCGCCTTCGATAGGCGTGATGGCGGCAATGCGGGCGCGCGACAGGCGGACATAGTCCGGATCGCGTTCGATGCCGACAAAGTCGCGACCGAGGCGTTTGGCGGCGGCCGCCGTGGTGCCGGTACCCGAGAACGGGTCGAGCACGACATCGCCGGGATTGGTCGTGGCCAGCAGGACGCGGGCGAGCAGGCTTTCCGGCTTCTGCGTCGGGTGGGCCTTCTTGCCAGCTTCGTCCTTGAGGCGTTCGCCGCCGGTGCAGAGCGGGATCATCCAGTCGGATCGCATCTGCTTGTCTTCATTGAAAACTTTCAGCGCGTCATAGTTGAACGTCACGCGCGAGGCTTCGGACTTGCCGGCCCAGATCAGCGTTTCATGCGCGTTCTGGAAACGGGTGCCCTTGAAGTTCGGCATCGGGTTCGATTTCAGCCAGATCACGTCATTCTGGATCCAGAAGCCCTGATCCTGCAGCACCGTACCGACGCGGAAAATGTTGTGGTAGGAGCCGATGACCCAGATCGCGCCGTCATCCTTGAGGACGCGGCGGCATTCCTGCATCCAGTCATGGGTGAACAGGTCATAAGCGTCGAAACTGTCGAACTTGTCCCATTCGTCATCCACGCCGTCGACAACAGACTGGTCCGGACGGGTGAGGCCACCGCCAAGCTGGAGATTGTAGGGTGGATCGGCAAAAACCAAGTCGACAGACTGATCGGGCAGGCGCCGCAGGATGTCGATGCAGTCGCCCTGCATGATCGTATTTCGTTTCAATTCCATTTTGCCAGCCCCGTGTAAGCAACGCGTGTTTCGTGAAGCCGAATCAGTGACGGACGCCGGTTTCTGAAACCCTAATAGTTGCGGAGCCGAATTCAGTCGAGTTCGTTTCGGTGTCGAAACTAACCGATTTGGCAGCCTGTGGATAACCCTGTGGGTATTTTTCTGAATTTCCTGTGTGTGGCCTGTCAAAATCCCAGCAATAACTGCCCGTCGGGCGTTTCGAGCGGGCGGAACAGGTCGGTGCGCAGGGCCGGGCGGGGGTTGTCCAATCCGAGTCGCTTTGTCTCACGTGCAAATCGCTGCCCGATCATCTGTGCGACCGGGCCACGTCCGGTTCCGCGTTCGAACCAGCGGGCGTCATAGTCTTGTCCGCGGCGCATTTCGCGGATCGTGTTGATCACTTTCGCGGCCCGGTCGGGTACGTGAGCGACGAGCCACTCGTGGAACAGGTCCTTGATCTCGTATGGCAGGCGCAACAGCACGTAGCCCGCACCGGTGGCGCCGTGCGCTGCAGAGGCCTCGAGCAGGGATTCGATCTCGTAGTCGGTGAGGCCGGGGATGACCGGTGCCATCATCACCGTGACCGGCACGCCGGCGTCTGCCAGGGCGCGGATCGTCTGGAGGCGCCTGGCCGGGGTCGCCGCCCGTGGCTCCATCTTCCGCGCGAGCGTGCGGTCGAGCGTCGTGATCGAAATGCCGACCTTGGCGAGGCCTTTTTCGGCCATCGGGCCGATGATGTCGATATCGCGCTCGATCAGGGAAGACTTGGTCAAAAGGCTGACCGGGTGATTATGCGCGGCAAGAATTTTCAGCAATTCGCGGGTCAGGCCCTTCTCGCGGTCGCTCGGCTGGAAGGCGTCTGTATTCACGCCGAGGGCGATCGGGCGGGGCATATAGCCGGGGCGTGACAGTTCACGCTGCAGCAGTTCAGCCGCGTTGGCCTTGAAGTAGAGCTTGCTCTCGAAATCGAGCCCTGCCGACAGCCCGCTATAGGCGTGGCTGGGCCGGGCGAAACAATAGATGCAGCCATGCTCGCATCCGCGATAGGGATTGATCGACCGGTCAAACGAGATGTCGGGCGACTTGTTGAACGTGATGATCGTGCGCGCGGTTTCCTTTGTAACTGTCGTCTCGATGCGTTCGGCTGACTCTTCCAACCCATCCCAGCCATCGTCAAAGGCATGCCGCGTTTCGGGCTCGTACCGGCCCGTCTGGTTGGACACGGCCCCGCGCCCGCGCTGCTCCAGCCGCTCAGCCGCCGCCTGCGTCTCGATCAGGGTCACGCGTCCCGTGGGCTTCAGTTTCTGTCCGGTTCTCATGGTTTTCATGTGCCCATAAGATAAAGAACAAAACAAGAACAATTTTCGGAGATTCAGGCGGAAGCTGTGGATGCAAAAGGATGGCGTCAGCTTCTCAAGTTGCGACGATCGGCATTCCACGCGCGCCAGTCATCCGCCTCGTCGATATCGATCAGCGTGGGCAATACGGCGACGCTGGCAGCGGCAGGCAGGTTACGCCAAACGTCTGCCATGGCGTGAGGCCCTGACCATCTTACGTTTCCAAAAGGCGATCTCGTGCGTGCGCCCTTGTTGAGGCCGAACAGCCAGAAGCCGCCATCGCACGCTGGACCGAAAACGGCATCATGGCGCTGCAAGGCCCGGATCGCGGCGCGGAGCAGGGCGGGGATCACGTCTGGGGCATCGGCACCGATGAACAGGACGGGGCCGGGGGGCGCTTCGGCAAGACTGCGGTCCAACCGTTCGGTCAGCCCGCCCTGTCCCTGGCTGCGACGGACAAGATGCGCCGGCCAGATGCGGCCAAGACTTTCATTCAAGGCGCGGTCGGGCGCTGTATAGAGAATGGGTGTCCATTGGCTGGAAAGGGCGGCCCGCATCGTGCGGGACAGCGTGAAATGGGCCACCCGCCGCGCCTCGGTCAGGCCCAGCCCCTTTGCCAGCCGTGTCTTGGCAAGGCCCATGCGCGGGGGCTTGGCGAAAATGAGGACGGTCGCTTTTTTCATTCCATGGCCTTACTTTCGACCTCAATCAGAGGAAAGCTTGAAGTCAATCAAGGGAGACATGCCATGTTACCGCCCCGGATTCTTGCTGCCCTGATCGGACTGATCGCGCTGTCCGCCTGTTTCTACAGTGACGTGCCGCTGATCCCGGAGGGCGAGCAAGTCACGTTGCCTTACAATGGTGTTGTGCTTTGCCTGGCAGACGATTGCCGGATCGTGATGGCGGGTGATGACGGCGCGTACGAGGTGTCGCCGCCTGAGGATGAGGATCCGGGCGAGGAGCCGCTCTTCGTCCGTTTCCAGGAACTGGTGCCTGAGCAAGACCTGGCCGACAGTACGACCGATCCGGTCTACCTTGCCGAAGTCGAGATGCGTGAAGACGGTGACGTTTCCTACCAATACCTGGTAGCGCATCTCCGGCGCGATGCGACGACCCATGTGCCGACCTATGAATTCGCGATGCCGTCCTGCGGGGACGCGCCAGACGGCGCGCTGGAACGATTTTATATCGAACAGGCCGACAGCTATACCTGCCGGGTGACCGATCTGGATGCGTTCAAGAAATACCTGATCGAGGTTCACAGCGCAGATTTCCAGACTGAGGAATTCTGGAACGAGGACTAAGCGTGGTTCCTGCCCAGTTTGTCCGGGCTTGCGGTCGGTCGGATTTCAACCCGCTGTTGCGCTTGGTTGAGTTCGCGCATGTCCGGTCTGCGAAGGCGCGACTGCCGATGTAAGAATTCGTGTACTCCGAAATCGCCAAAAGTCCGACGAATCAGGCCTGGTCACATTGACGTCTTCTGCTGCATGCTCGTATGAGGTTATGGTTAACGGACGCGTGGTTGAGGGGACGAAATTATCATGTCAGCTTTGGCAATCGAACGCGAAATGGCTGCTCCGGCCCCATCTTCGGATATACTGGCTGCGTGCAGGAAACGGTCATTTCTCGAACTTCCTGTCAGTATCGATATGGACCGACTGTTGGATGAGTTTAATCGCATTCCGGGTGAATCCTGGGGCGACAGCCTGTGGGACGCGCACTGTTCAATCGACATGCTGCTTCTGCGCGGCGGCGCGAAAGGCGACGAAGATGATTTCGTGACCGAGGACGTCAGCACGAACCCGATGCTCGCTGATTTCCCGTACATATCGTCGCTGCTGGCACCAGAGGGCCCTTTCGGCGGCACGACCTACGGATTCATTTTCCGGACCAAGCCCGGCGGAATAACGCGGGTTCATCGAGACGATCACGAATCCTGGACACGCAATGTGCGGATTCACATTCCACTGATTTCCAATGAGGGCGCGGTGCTGATGTCTGAAGGCCGCTCGCTGCATTTCGCGGTCGGCGGTGCCTGGACGTTTGACAACCAGGCCGTCCATTCGGTGATGAACGGTGACGAGACGCGAGTCCACATGATCATCGATGTACTGCCGAACCCGAAGCTCGCGGCGCTCATGAGTGCCGCGACCTATCATCCGGGAAAAGAGGATCCCGTTCGCTGGCAGGCCACCCAGTGGCACGGCCGTTCCTACAAATTCGCCCGCGCCGCGCCGCTGGACCGTCAGGAAAAAATCGCTCTGGGCCTTGATCCGGAAGGTTTCGCATCGCGCGTCATCTCGATACAGAAAGTGGCGAAACTCCTGGGATATTGCCGGCTTCGGTCTGGCGATATTGTTGTCGCCGCCAACGGGATTACCTCCAGCAACATGTCCAGGTCGCCCACTGATTTCGTTCAACAGTCAATGAACCCGGGGGACAAGGTCACGTTTGAAGTCCTGCGCGATGGGAAGAAGAAGACATTTCGCATGCGGTTGGTGGAAGCCGATCATTTCCGGTACAAGAAGCGGTTACGGGATGCCCTGAAACGCATCCGCGACGCGATTAAGCCGAAGGCACGCGCTCCAATCACCCGATAGCCGTTTCTCCGCCCGCACCGGCGCAGTCCCGCGCCGTATTGAGTCCGGGCGGACGGCAGCCTGTCGCTAGGTGTATTTCTTCGCCAGCTTGTCCGGGCTGGTGCCGAGCAGGAAACGCGTCAGTATCCAGGCATTTCTCCATGCGCGTTTGCGCCAGCCGTCGCGCTCGTATTTGACGGCGGATGTGCGGGCTTCGGCATCAAGAAAGCTCAGCCGTTTCTTGCCGACGGCGCGCACGATCATCACGTCTTCCATCAGGCGCACGTCCGGGAATCCGCCGACCTCATCATGGAGTTTCCGGGAGATCAGCAGGCCCTGGTCGCCATAGGGCAGGCCGAGCCAGCGGGCCCGGCGATTGGCGCGGGTTTCCAGCCATCGCGCGCCCTTGTCGTCGGAGCGGTATTTGAGCCGGAAGACAGCCGCCTTGCCTGGGCGGTCGCGGATGTGGTCTGCGACGCGCTCGGCCCATTCGCGTGAGAGGGCCGTGTCGGCATGCAGGAAAAGGAACCAGTCGCCGCGCGCAGCCTCGGCCCCGGCGACCAGCTGGCGTCCGCGCCCCTTGGCGGCGGTGATGAAGGTCGCGCCGGAGGCTTCGGCAATCGCGGCGGTGGCGTCCTCGGAGCCACCGTCCGACACGATCACTTCGCGTATAAGGCCGGACTCGAGGCCCGGCATCAGGCTTTCGAGGCAGAGCGGCAGGTCGGCCGCGGCATTCAGCGTGGGAATAATGATCGAGAGAGGAGCGGGCATGGATTGGTTATGACCACGATGCGAATGCGACCACAAGATTCCAGATCGTTTCCGCCACGTCCTGCCCTTTGTCGGATCGCGCGGCAAAAAAACCCGCTATCGCGCCGCAGGCGAGCGCAACCAAGGCAGATAGTTGTACTGGCAATCCAAGCGGAAAGTGAAGAATCGAATAAATCGGAATTGCTGTCAGGCCGCCGAATAGGAAAAAGGCGAACATGCTGAAAGCAAGCTCGTCCGTTCCAGTCTTTCGCCCTCCTCTCAACTTCCAGGTCCCAACTCGGCCAGCCGCTGCTCGATCAGCAGGAGATCCCGCCAGGCGCGGCTTTTGTCCTGGGGGCGGCGGAGCAGATAGGCCGGGTGCAGGATCGGGATCAGGGGCACCGAAGCGCCGCCGGGCGTGGTGAAGACATGTTCGGTGCCGCGAATCTTCATGATGCCGTCGGCGCCGTCCAGCAGGGCCTTGGCCGGCACGCCGCCAGCCGCGATGATGAGTTTGGGTTTTCCCAGCTCGACCATCCGGTCGACGAAGGGGCGGCAGACGTCCAGCTCTTCGACGTCCGGGTTCCGATTGCCGGGCGGGCGCCAGTAATTCACATTGGTGATGAACGTGTTCTCGGTGCGCGAGCGCCCGATGGCCGCCAGCATCCGGTCAAGTAACTGCCCCGCCTTGCCGACGAAGGGCAAGCCGCGCCGGTCCTCTTCTGCGCCGGGGCCCTCGCCGATAACCATCAGGTCGGCGCCCGGGACGCCATCATACACAACCGTGTGTTCGCTCGCGGCTTTCAGCGGGCAGCCCTCGAACGCCTCGATGGCGGCTTTCAGTGCCTCGAGCGAATCGCAGGCGGCGGCGGCTTTCGTGGCCTCGGCGACCCAGTCGGTGGGCGCCCGGCCACGGCGCGGCGCGGTTTTGGGTGCGGCTTTTACAGCCCCGCCAATCTCTTTCTGAACGGGCGTGGACGCCTTCAATTCCCGCATCAGCGCGTCGATACGGGCGGAATCCACTTCGACGCCCATGTCCTGCCACCAGTCGGTCAGGGCCTGAAGGGCCTCACTTGACGCGGGGTTTGGCATTGCGACGCTCTGGACCTTCCTGAAACAGGCTGTAATTGCTTAATGTTTGAAATATACGGCGTTATCCTACACGCCAAAATGAGGAGTTACCAATGGCCGATGACGCCCCGCAGCGCGAGTCGATGGAATATGATGTGGTCATCGTCGGCGGTGGCCCGGCTGGCCTGTCGGCAGCGATCCGGTTCAAACAGGTCGCCAATGCGGCGGGCGAAGACCTGTCCGTCGTCGTGCTGGAAAAGGGCGGCGAAATCGGCGCGCACATCCTGTCGGGCATCGTGCTCGACCCCAAGGCGCTGGACGAACTCCTGCCCGACTGGCGCAATAACAGCGACTGCCCGCTGAAGACCGAGGTCAAGATCGACCGCTACAAGCTGCTCGGCGAAAGCGGTTCGGCCGAGCTCGGCTGGCTGCCTTTCCCGCCGCTGATGAGCAATCATGGCTGCTATGCCGGGTCGCTGGCGAATGTCTGCCGCTGGCTCGGCCGCGAGGCCGAAGCGCTGGGCGTGGAAATCTATCCGGGCTTTGCCGCATCCGACGTCGTCTATGGAGACAAGGGCGAAGTGCGCGGTGTCGTTGCCGGCGTCATGGGCATCGGTGCGGACGGCCAGAAGAAGCCCGACTACGAGCCCGGCATGGAACTGCTCGGCAAATATGTCCTGTTCGCGGAAGGCGCGCGCGGCTCTCTGACCAAGCAGATCATGGGCAAGTTCGACCTGCAGGCCGATTGCGACCCGCAGAAATTCGGCATTGGCCTGAAGGAAGTCTGGTCCGTGCCGGAAGACGTGTTTGTCGATGGCCTCGTGCAGCACTCGTTCGGCTGGCCGGTCCAGGACAAGGACGGCAATGGCGGCGGCTTCCTCTACCATTTCCGCGACAATGGCGAGCCTTTCGTGTCCGTCGGTTACGTCGTCCACCTCAATTACAAGAACCCCTATCTCGCCCCATACGAGGAATTCCAGCGCTACAAGCACCACCCCGACATCAAGCGCTACCTGGAGGGCGGCAAGCGCGTCGCCTATGGTGCTCGCGCCATCACGTCTGGCGGCCTGCAGTCCATTCCGAAGCTCAGCTTCCCGGGCGGCGCGCTGATCGGCTGCTGCGCCGGGTTCGTGAACCTGCCGCGCATCAAGGGCACGCACAATGCCATGAAGACCGGCATGCTCGGCGCCGAAGTGGCGTTCGAAGCCATCAAGGCCGGCCGTTCCGGCGACGAGATGACCGAGTATGACGATGCGATGCATGCCAGCTGGGTGCAGAAAGACCTGTCGACCGTGCGCAACATGAAGCCGCTGATGTCGCGCTTCGGCACGATGATCGGGGCCATGATCGGCGTGCCGGACATGTGGCTGCGCTCGCTTGTTGGCTTTGGCTTCCTGCCAACGCTGAAGCACGGCAAGACAGATGCGGCCTCGCTGAAGCCGGCCAAGAAATTCACGCCGATCACCTATCCGAAGCCGGATGGTGTGCTCAGCTTCGACAAGCTGACCAGCGTGTCCTTCACCAACACGTTCCATGGCGAGGACCAGCCGGTGCACCTGAAAGTGCTGGATATGGCCCTGCAGAAATCGTCCGAGCACGATGTCTATGCCGGCCCGTCGGCGCGCTATTGCCCGGCCGGGGTCTATGAGTGGATCGAGGAGGGCGGCGAATTGCGGTTCCAGATCAACGCGCAGAACTGCATCCACTGCAAGACCTGCGATATCAAGGACCCGAACCAGAACATCAACTGGACCGTGCCCGAAGGCGGCGGCGGGCCAGCCTATCCGAACATGTAGGGTTCCCGACACGATTGCGTGACAAGGGCGCGGGCAGGGCAACCTGTCCGCGCTTTTACCATTGGGGGCCTTGTTCTTGCCTCACGGGGCTGCTTCATTCTTCGCACATGCGAAACGGAGAAACCTGACGCCCATGCGTTTCAAGCCAGTCTTAGCCGCCTCTGCCCTTTCAATCGCCATTTCGCTTGCAGGCTGCGCCTCAACCGAACCCGCCCCGATCATTGATGCGACCACCTTGGCTTACGAGGAGGCCGGTCTGTCGGCTGCGGCGCGTTCGACGGCCGTGATCGGCGCGAACGGAAAGCCCGTGGGCATTGCGGCCTATCCGGCGCCGATTGATGCGGTGAAGGCTGGCGACATGGCGGCATTCCTGCTGATGACCCAGAGGCTGGACCAGGAAGACCGTGACTCCAATCCACTCTTCAACGCATTCCTTGCGATCGACCGCGCTGCGGCTGGCGACACGGCTGGCGCGCGTGTCATCCTGGGAATCGAGGACGACGCTGAAGAGATCACCAGCCGGTCGCGGCTCTACGGCTATCTTGATGCCTGGTTCCTCGCGATGGACGGCCAGACCGATGCAGCCATCGATCGGCATCGGGGCACGTCTTCGGGCATGCCCGGACTGACGGGCGACCTGTCGCTTGCTGCCATGCTGGAAGCCGTTGGCCGGCCGGAGCAGGCGTTGGCGGTTTATGAGTCCCTCACGCCGTCGAACATCGAGGCTCCCGACCACGAGTTTGATCCCAAGGGGCTGCTATACGCGCACGTGAAAACCGTGATCTCTCGGCATGCCCTACTGTTGCAGCGGCTGGGGCGTATTGATGAGGCGAAGGCCGTCTACCAGCGCCTGGCCGATGCCGAACCTGAAGAAGCGATCAGCTATGCCGCCGCACTCGATAGCCTCGAGACCGGCAAGAACCTGAGGAATGAGCCGCTCAACGTGCGGGCCGCTTTTGCGCAGTCGCTGGCCGATGTGTCGCGCGCCATGCAGGAGCAGCGCATCATCCGCAAGATCATGATGGGCGGGCGTCCGGACGGGTTTGACGACCAGCGCTCGGCGCTCGATCAGGTGGCCCTGCTGGTCTATCCCGAGGATGCCGGCTTGCGCACATCCATCGTGGACGACTTTTACGAAAACGCGCTTTATGAGTCCGCAGCCCATGTGGCGCTTGTCGGACCGAAGTCGACGGCACCGCTTGAAATCGCTGCGGGCCAGGCCCTGCTCATGGCCGGGCAGGAGGATGCGGCCCGCACCGCCATCGACCGGGCGATCGCGCTGTCTGATGACGAGAACCGGCTGCAAACGCTCTACGGCGCACTTCAATTGCGGACCTTGCTTGATGACCAAGCCGCAGCAGGAGACCTGCTGGATGAATTGCTCGTGTCGGCTGAGGGACCTGCGGAACGTGCCGCCGCACACGGGCTCGCTGCCGAGATTTATGGCCAGTTTGGCAGCTACGAGAAAGCGGCCACGAACGCTGAACAGGCCCGCGAGCTCGACGATACGCATGACCGGCGCCTTGCGCTGGCCGATGCGTGGGGCAAAGCGGGCAAGATCAACGAAGCCATCATCCTTTTGCGCACCGAGCGGCTGGCCCGGCCGAATGATCCTTACACGCTGAATTCACTGGGGTATTTCCTCATCATTCACACCGACAAGTATGAGGAAGGTTACCGTGTCCTTGCCCGCGCCAAGGCGCTGGCGCAACACGATCCCTATATTTCGGACTCGTTCGGCTGGGCCCTGTTCAAGATGGGCGACCTGAAAGCGGCGCGCCGCATGGTGGAATCCTCGCGCAAGGAGCTACAGCCCCATCGCCATTGGGAGATCGAAAGCCATCTCGGCGATATCTACTGGTACCTGGACCTCAAGGGTGAGGCGCGCGAGGCCTGGCAATATGCGCTCGACAATCGCCCGCCGGCTGTCGAGCGTCGCAAGCTGGAAGAGAAACTCGCGTCCGGCCTGTCTGCGCCGGCACCCGAGAAGCGTCCGCTGCCCGATGTTTCGCTGACCGACGGCGAAGTCGATCGGCAGGACATCTGACACTCCACCCTTTAACGCGCCGCCAACGCGCCTTAGTATCGCCGGAAACACATGCGATTCCGGCGCGTGACGCCAGGGATCGCTGGCCCTTGTAACAGGACGAGCATATGGCTGATGCCTACGAGAAACCCCGCATTCCGACCTGGGTTTGGCCGGTGGCAAAGTGGACTGTCATCGTCGGCTTCGTTCTGGCGATAATCGGGTTCATTGCGCTGTGGATGTATTTTGCCGCGTTGGGCCGCGATGTGCCGAGCGTGGCCAAGCTCAAGCAATATGAGCCGCCGATCACGTCGCGAGTTCATGCTGGCGACGGGACGCTGATTGCCGAGTTTGCAGACGAGCACCGCGTGTTCGTGCCCTATAAGTCGATCCCCAAGCATGTCATCGATGCTTTCGTGGCGGCGGAGGACAAGAACTTCTTCACGCATGACGGGCTCGATTATGTCGGCATCACGCGCGGCGCCGTGAATTCTGCCAAGAACAAGGTGACCGGGTCGGGCGGCCTGCAGGGTGGATCGACGATTACGCAGCAGGTAGCCAAGAACATGCTGCTGACCCGCGACCAGAACCTCAAGCGCAAGGCCAAGGAAGCGATCGTCGCCCAACGCATGGAGAAAGAGTTCACCAAGGGACAAATTCTCGAACTCTACCTCAACGAAATCTATCTCGGCGGACGCTCGTATGGCGTCGGCTCAGCTGCGCTCAATTATTTCAACAAGTCCCTGCCGGAGCTGAACCTTTCGGAAGCTGCCGTACTGGCCTCTCTGGCCAAGGCGCCTTCGGCGGTGAACCCTTACACCAATCCGGAAAAGCTCCTCTTCCGCCGCAACTACGTCCTGAACCGCATGGTCGAGGACAATTACATTTCGCGCGAGCAGGCCGATGAGGCGATTGCGATGCCGCTGACCACGACGAAACGCCTGCGGGGGCCAGAATATGCGGCAGCCACGTATTTCGTGCAGGAATTGCGCCGCGACCTGATCAAGACTTATGGCGAAGAAACGCTTGGACAGGGCGGATTGTCGATCCGGTCGACGATCGATACGCGCATGCAACTGGCCGCCCAGCAAGCGTTGCAGGATGGCCTTGTTGCCTACGACCGCCGCCATGGCTATCGCGGGCCCGTGGCGACACTGCCGATTGGTGATGGCATGCTCGAGGCGCTGAATGCAGTCGCATTGCCCGGCGGCTATGGCACATGGGAAGCAGGCCTCGTCACCTCGATCAATTCCAAGGGCGCCGAACTCCTGCTGACCGATGGCGCAAAGATCAGGCTGCCAGCAGAAGAGCTCGAATGGGCCAAGACCTTCAAGCCTGGGGTTGGCAAGCCGGGCCTGCAGGTCGGCTTCGTCGTCCTGGCCGAACTGAAGCGACAGGTCCTGAACGCCAGCGAGACAGGCGCGCCGGACCCAGAGACGCCTCAGCTTGACGAAGAGGGCAATCCGATCGCCAAGCCGGCGGCGCAATCCATGTTCCTGCCCGTGGGCAATGCCACGCTGCGCCAGGTGCCGGAGGTCGATGGATCGCTGATCGCCATTGACCCGCACACAGGCCGGATCCTTGCGATGCAGGGCGGCTATTCCTTCTTCAAGAGCAATTATAACCGCGTCACGCAATCGAAGCGCCAACCCGGATCGAGCTTCAAGCCTTTCGTCTATGCGGCGGCGCTCGAGAAAGGGTACACGCCGGCGACCCGGATGCTGGACGCGCCATTCGTTTCGTTCGATGTGTCTACCGGCGACTACTGGCGCCCGGCCAACTATACCGAAGGCCGTTCCTACGGCATGGTCACGCTGCGCGTTGCGCTCGAGAAGTCCCTCAACCAGGTTACGGCCCGCGTGGCCCAGGATATCGGCATGGAGGCGGTCTCCGAGCTGTCCGAGCGTCTCGGTGTCTATGACAAGCTGCCGCCCTACTCGGCCATGTCCCTCGGCGCGGGCGATGCGTACCTGATCAATCTGGCGCGCGGCTACGCGTCGTTCGTCAACGGCGGCAAGATGGTGACCCCGACGCTGCTCGACCGGGTGCAGGACCGTCATGGACGCACCCTGTTCCGGCACGATGAACGCGCTTGCGAAGGGTGCAATGCTGAGGAATGGAATGGTCAGGGGCCGCCGGAACTGGCCGACAATCGCGAACAGGTGCTCGACCCGATCATCGCCTACCAGATCACCCACATGCTGGAAGGCGTGGTCGAGCGGGGGACCGGTCGCCGGGCCCTGCGCGTCGGCAAGCCGCTCGCCGGTAAGACAGGTACGACCGATGATTATCGCGACGCGGTGTTCATGGGCTTCTCACCAGATATCGTGGTCGGTGTGCGCGTCGGATTCGACGACAACCGTTCACTGGGCGAAGGTGAGGCGGGCGGTTCGGTGGCGGCACCGATCTTTACCGATTTCATGGAAAAGGCGCTCGAGACCACGCCAGCCATCCCGTTCCGGATACCTCCCGGCGTGCGCCTGGTGAAGATCGATGCCCGTTCCGGCGAGTTGCCTGGCCCTGGCACTTCAGTTGTCATCGACGAAGCATTCCGGCCGGGCACCGAGCCCGGCATGGCGGCCTTCAACGGCACCGATGATTGCTTGTCGATTTCGGGTGCGTGCGGGAATTCGGGCTCCGGTTCCGGTACGTTCGGCACTTTCGATCCGCGCACAGGCGAGCAACCTGTCCCGGAGGATGGCATGCCGCCCAAGGCGCCAGAAGCGACTGCCGACGACAATCTCGACGGTATTTTCTGACCAGGCTTTTGACCGCAGGGGGTTGCTCGGCTATCCCGGGCCCTGCTGTTCCATTTCCGCAATTGCGCCCAAAAAGGCTTGTTCACATGTCCGCAGAAATAAAATCCCTGATCGACCAGATCCGCCAGTCGTCCGACTTGCTGCGGAGGCGTCTTTGACTGGGATACAGCCACAAAACGACTCGATGAGCTGACCAACCTTTCCGAGCGCCCGGACTTCTGGGACGATCCGCAGGCAGCGCAGGCCATGATGCGCGAACGCCAGCGCCTTGCCGACGGCATCGCGATGGTCGAATCCCTGCAACGGGAAGCAAAAGACGCTGAGGAATTGCTCGAACTCGCCGATGGTGATGCCGCAATGATCGCGGATATCGAACGCACCTTGTCAAAAGCCGCCGAGCGCGCCGAAAAGGCCGAACTCGCAGCCCTCCTGTCCGGCGAAGTGGATGCCAATGACGCCTTCGTCCAGATCAATGCTGGTGAAGGCGGCACCGAGAGCCAGGATTGGGCGAGCATTCTCAGGCGCATGTACATGCGTTGGGCCGATGCCCACGGCATGCAGGTCGAGGAACTTGACGAACGCGAAGGAGAAGAGGCGGGCATCAAGTCGGCCACCGTCCAGATCAAGGGCGAGAACGCCTATGGCTGGCTGAAATCGGAACAGGGTGTACATCGGCTTGTACGCATCTCGCCGTTCGACAGTTCGGCGCGGCGCCATACCAGCTTTGCCTCGGTCAGCGTTTCGCCCGTGATCGACGACAATATCGAGATCGAGATCAACCCGTCCGACGTGCGCACCGATACTTACCGCGCTTCCGGAGCGGGCGGCCAGCATATCAACAAGACCGACAGTGCCGTGCGCCTGACGCACGCGCCCAGCGGGATTGTCGTTGCCTGCCAGGTGTCACGCTCGCAGCACCAGAACCGCGACCAGGCCTGGCGCATGCTGCGCTCGAAACTCTATGAGCAGGAATTGCAAAAACGCCGCGATGCCGCTTCCGATGCCAACGCGGCCAAAAGCGCCATCGGATTCGGCCACCAGATCCGTTCCTATGTGCTGCAGCCCTATCAGATGGTGAAGGACCTGCGTACGGAGGTTGAAACCTCGGATACTCAAGGTGTACTCGACGGCGATATTGATCTCTTCCTCAGTGCGGCCCTTGCCGCGGCTGTGGAACAAGGAAACGGAACCGATGACGCGACGTGAAGGCCGGCTTGTTGAATGGTACGCGGACCGCGGTTTCGGTTTCCTCGCGCCAGATGACGGCGGACCGAACGTTTTCCTTCATATCAAGAGCCTGCCGAAGACCGACAAGCGGCTCGATATCGGCCAGGTCTATGCGTTTGACGCGGTGCTCGACCCGACCGGTCGCGAGCGCGCTGAAAATGCCGTGCCGATCCTGGAACCGGTCGTGGTGGAAAGACGGTCCCTTTTGTCGTACCTGCGGCATTTGCCGCCGTTCCTGGTAATCGCAGCGTTCATCGGCATTGTTGCGTCCATCGCCAGCGTAATCACGGTTTCCCCGAACTGGTACATCATCTATGGCGTCGCCAGTCTGGGCTGCATCATCGCCTACTGGATCGACAAGAAGGCCGCGATCCAGAAGAACTGGCGGATATCGGAAACGGTCCTGCTCCTGCTTGGCCTTGTTGGTGGCTGGCCGGGCGCGATCGCGGCGCAGGAAATATTCCGCCACAAGACACGCAAGGGCACGTTCCGGTACCTGTTCTGGATGACCGTTGCCATCAACATGGCCGCTTTCGTGCAGATCAATGTGCTGGGCATGCCTCATCCATAGGCGCTGAGCACTTCATCGACGGCGCGTTCAAGATCCTTCAGCGTCGCGACATGGCTCATCTGTGTGCAGAAGGGCAGGTAGCGCGGGATGGCGCTGTCGCCAGTGCCCCAGAGGGCGCGGCCTTCGGGATTGAGCCAGATCATGCTTTTCGCCCGCTGGGCAAACTCACGGAACAGGTCGGCGCGCGGGTCGCCATAGTTTGACCTTCCGTCGCCGAGGACGATCACTGTGGTGCGCCGGTCGATGATGTTTTCATGCCCGACCTTGAGGTCAGACCAGGCCTGGCCGTAATCGGTCGAGCCCATGCCGAGCTCGCGGATGATCTTGGTCATCGCCGCTTCGAATTCATTGTCGGCGAGAATGTCGTCGACAGGCTTTAGCCGGTGGGAAAAGGCGAAGGCGTGAATGTCCGGCACCGCGTCTGCCAGCGAATAGAGCAGGAGCAGCAGGAAGCGGACATATTGGGCGACCGAGCCCGAAACGTCACAGATCGCCACGATTTTCGGGCGGTCCTTCTTCTTCTGGCGCCAGATGACGTTGAACGGCACACCGTCGAGCCCGGCATTGGCGCGCATCGTGCGGCGTACGTCGAGCTGGCCGCGATTGCGCTTGCGGCGGCGGCGGGAATGCTTGACGGCGAGGCGTTTGGCGATCTTGGCGATCAGGCCTTTCATGCGCTCCATGTCATAGCGGTCGAGCGCGTTGAGGCGTTTCTCGGCGGCGAAGTCGTCGCGGAATTGCTGGGTTTCGCCAGCGCCAAACACGTCGAAAGCGCGCTCGGCCCGTTCGCGCGCGCGCATTGTCAGGTCGCGGCGGATGTCGATGAGGTCCTGCGCTTCGGCCTCGTCTTCGGGCTCTCGTCCCTGGAGGGCTTCGAGCAGGCGTTGCTGCAGGCCTTCGCCGCCCATCTGCCTGATGATCTGCTGGGCGTAATAGGCGACCTGGGTGGAGAAGCGGATGTCCTCGATCCCGGCGGCCTCGGCGGCGCGTTCCATGGCGGTTGAAATTGCCGACTCGTCGCCCGACTGGAGCAGCTCGACGAGATCTTCCGGCGATGACCGGGAGGCGCTTTCGTCTGTTCCGCCTTCGGGTTCGCCGGAGGCAGCCTCTGCCGGGGAATCGGAGTGGGAAAAGTAGAGGTCGAACAGGCGGTCGTGGACTGCTTTCTCCTCGGTCGACTTGGCCAGCACGCAGCCGAGGGAATCCTTCAGCAGCGAGCGGTCGCCATAGCCGATCAGCGCGACGGCACGGGTCGCATCGAGGGCTTCACCTGTGGACACGCGGACTTCGGAAGACCGCAGCGCCCGGATGAAATTGGTGAGCGTACGCTCCATTCGCCGCTACCCGAGTTCGGGATAGCCGGAGGCCGTGCGCCCGGTCTTGTCTGGCCCAGTAGCCTCGCGAACGAGGCGGGGGACTTCCTTGGAAACAGCCGCGATATCGCTCTCGTGTTTCAGCAGGACATTGAGCGTGGTGCGCACGAACGTCTCATCAAGCGCGGTTGTGTGCATGAGGAGGAGCGTGCGGGCCCAGTCGACGGTTTCGGAGATGGAGGGACGTTTCTTGACGTCGGTTTCGCGCACGCCCTGAACGAAGCTGACGAGCTGTTTGAGCAGGATGTCCGAGACATCCGGCACGCGGGCCTGGACGATCTGGCGTTCGCGGGCGGCGTCCGGGAAGCCGATATGGAGGTGGAGGCAGCGGCGCTTGAGGGCGTCGCCGAGCTCGCGGACATTGTTCGAGGTCAGGATCACCAGCGGCGGGACATTGGCGCGGATCGTACCGATCTCAGGCACGGTTACCTGGTAGTCCGACAGGACTTCCAGCAGGAAGGCCTCGAACTCCTCGTCCGACTTGTCGATTTCGTCGATCAGCAGGACCGAACCGGCCGGTTGCTGCATGGCGGTCAGCAGGGGGCGGGATTCAAGGAACTGCTCTGAGAAGAACAGGTCTTCGAACGAGGCGAGTTTGCCCAGCGACTGGGAGAGATTGTCGGCCGAGCCGATCAGCTCGTTCAGCTTCTCCTTGAGAATCTGCGTGTAGAGCAGCTGCTTGCCGTATTTCCATTCATACAATGCCTTGCCCTCGTCGAGGCCCTCATAGCATTGCAGCCGCAGGATCGGCAGGTCGAGCCAGCGACCGAGCGATTGGGCCAGATCGGTCTTGCCGACGCCGGCCGGGCCTTCGATCAGGATAGGCTTGCGCAGGCCATGGGCCAGGAACACAGCGGTCGAAATCTCGTGCGTGGAAATATAGCCCACACTGGCGAGCCCCGACGTGACGGCCTCGATCGAGGTGAGCGGCTCATAGCCGGTGGAAATGTCTTTTGCCATGCCTGAAGGGGTAGGGGGCGGGCGAAAGGCTGGCAAGGCATATCGCTGGGGCAGGTGCTGCGCGGCTGTCCGGGCACCCCGCCCGGTGCCCGGCATGCCTGTCTGACAAGCCAGTCGGACTCAGCTTGAATTGTCCCATGTTTCCAGCGCGGCGTTGAGCAGGCCCGGAAGGGCCGTGGCAATGGCGCCGAGTTCGGGGCGGAGACGGTACGCGCTGGCCATGGGCAGGGCGACCGGCTTCGGGTCGCCGCGCTTCTGCTGGCGATCCAGTGACCGGGCGAGGCGTCTGGCATAGAGGTCCGGCGCTTCGAGAACTTTGTAGAGGGCGCTGACATGGGCGAGGAAGGGTGCGGCGGGGACCGGACCGGAGGCCCGGACACACCCCGGAAACAGCCCGAACGCGTCCGGATCGACGGCGGGCTGCACACGTCCCGACAGGGCGAAACGGCGCGGGGCCGGGAAGGTGGCGATCTCGGTGCCCTCGGGGAGCAGCATGGGGGTGGCAGGGGTGAGGCGCGGACGGACCGGGGCCAGTTCCAGCGCCAAGGCCATAAGCGTGAGCAGGCGGCGCACGATCACTTCCAGCTGCTTCAGCCGCCCGGAGGCCCGCCGCAGGAGGCTGCGCGGCAATGTCAGCGGCTTCAGGTGAATGTTGGTCATGCCGATGATGCTGGCCAGCGCGAGGCTGGCTTCGCGCAGGCCATGGGAGATGAGATCGCCGCTGCCGGTCATGCGGGCAGTATAGCGCAGGCCGGATATGGGTTGGATAAGGCGGATGAGAGAGGCGCGGCCGGTGGGTGGATATCGCGCCACCCTACCTTGCTCCAGAATATCGAGCGGGCCATTACAACGTTGAAACTGGATGGCTGACGCCTCGTGATACCTGCCGTTTCCTCGTCACGATTCCTGCCCAATGCCGGGAAGGGTTTCAAAGTGCGCCTGGTTCGAGCCGGTGCTGAAGGTTTTGCAGCGCCCTGTCTGATCTCCTTTGTGGATCGCCCAAGCGGTTCAAATTTCAGGGGATTTTTGACAATTTCTTGTCTGCAAGTAAATTACACCAACCAGCAGACGCGGACCAAACAGAACGAAAGGCCAGGGTATGACGCAAGGCAATAGCGTGCGTGCGACTATCGTGATTACGACGCGGGATCGTTACAGTGTCATGCGCGAGTCAATCGCCAACCTTTACGAACACACAGACTTCCCGTTCGAGCTGGTGCTGGTCACTGGCGGGGCGCCGGCGAGCGTCGTGCGGTGGTGCCGGGAAGAGGCTGACAGGCGGGGATTTCGTTACGTGTCATGCGCTGGGGCAATGACGCCAGCGGAAGCGCGAAATGTCGGAATAGACAATGCCTCAACCGAGTATATCGTCTTTGTCGAAAACGATATTGTGTATTCCAGAGGCTGGCTGGAGGCCTTGGTCACATGCGCAGACGAGACCAATGCCGGGATCGTTGCCCCCCTTACGTGTGAAGGCCGTCCGATCCATACAATTGTGCACCATATGGGTCCCGAAGAGAACAATAACGAAACGCTGGACGAGACCGACGACGGCTGCAAGGACTTCAATGAAGAGTTCTATCTGCAGGGCAATACGCTTGATCAGATCAGACCGCACCTCAAGAGGCGACGGACGCAAAGCGTCGAAATGCACTGCTTCATGGTGCGCAGGAGTGTCTTTGACCGTATCGGGAGATTTGATCCTGACATCGTTTCCAAGGAGTACCTGGATTTTTCATGGCGCGCGCGAGACGCAGGGGAAACGATCTGGTTCGAACCGAATGCCGTTATTACCTTTCTTGTTCCGTCCGACGATGATCCGGTTAAGGTCAGTGACCTGTCCTATTTCTTGCTTCGCTGGTCACGCGCGTGGCAGAAACGCAGTCATGATGCGTTGAAAGCGAAGTGGAATATGCGAGAGGACGGATTTATCAGTTCACGGCGTGCCCTGGCTGACTGGCGGGTTATGGATCACGTCACAAGGCCGACTCTTTCTCATGTGCCCGTATTGGGGAAACGTTGGGGCTTCGTTGAGCGAGCTTCGCGGCCAGTGAATATGTGCCTGCATGCGGCAACTTCCGTTTTGTCATGGCGGTATGACATTTCCCGCCAGTCAAACGTTGGTGATACGCGGTCGCAAGAGTCCGTCGAGAGCTAACTGCGGCAGCGCAGGCGTGGAGTGGGTTCGCGATACGCGACCCGCCCTGGATATGCTCCGCAGACCCGTTCGAAGGCAAGGGAATATGGGGTTGGCCTGTCCTTCGGCACGCCGTGCTCCCGTCGTCCATGGACGCCCCTGCCTGCGCAGGCATCTTCAGATATGGGGCGACAGGGTGCCGTGAGGGGTTCGACAGGGTAGAGGTGAGGGGGTAGGGATTCGTCCATGCCTGTCGCCCGGATTCTCTTTGTCCTGCCCCTGCCCGAACCGTTCGATTATACGGTGCCGGAGGGGATGGATGTCAGCGTCGGCAGCTATGTCACCGCGCCGCTGGGCCAGACCGAGCGGCTGGGCGTTGTGTGGGACCTGCTGGGGGATGAAGCGGCGGCGGGACGCGAGTTGAAGCCTGTTCTCTCTGTGTATGATGTGCCGCCGATGCCTGCGGCCATGCGCGAGTTCATTTCATGGGCGGCGAAATATACCGTGTCGCATCCGGGCCATGTGCTGGGCATGACATTGCGGGCGCGGGGCGGGCTGTCGCCCTCGCCGACGGAGACCGTATTCCACCTGACCGGCGAGGAACCGAAGAAGCTGACCGATACGCGGCGGCGCGTGCTGGATGCGGCCGGGGAGGTAGGCCCGGCGAATGCGGCGACGCTGGCGGCAGCGGCGGGCGTGTCGAGCGGGGTGGTGAAGGGGCTGGTAAGCGCGGGGGCGCTCAAGGCCGAGGAGATGGCGGCGGATGCGCCGTTTGCCGTGCCGCAGCCGGACCTGCCGGGCGCGGACCTGACGGCCGAGCAGGCCGAGGCGGCGGAGGCGCTGAAGACGGCGATGCGGGCCGGGGGCTTTGCGGCCTTCCTGCTGGATGGCGTCACCGGTTCGGGCAAGACGGAAGTGTATTTCGAGGCAATTGCCGAAGCGCTGCGGGCGGACCCGGATTCGCAGATCCTGGTCATGCTGCCCGAGATTGCGCTGACGCAGGCGATCCTGTCACGCTTCGAGGACCGGTTCGGCGCAGCGCCGGCGCCGTGGCATTCAGGCCTGTCCGACAAGGAGCGCCGACGGACCTGGCGCGAGGCGGCGCACGGGCGGGCGCGGATCGTGATCGGGGCGCGTTCGGCGCTGTTCCTGCCCTATGCCAACCTGAAACTGATCATTGTCGATGAAGAACATGACGGCAGCTACAAGCAGGAAGACGGCGTCACCTATCATGCGCGCGACATGGCGGTGATGCGGGCGAAGCTGGAGCGGGCGGGCGTGGTGCTGGCGTCGGCGACGCCGGCGCTGGAGACGGTGGTGAATGCGGAGGCCGGGCGCTACACGCTGCTTATGCTGGCGGCGCGGCCGGGCATGGCGCGGTTGCCTGACGTGGAACTGGTAGACCTGCGCAAGGCGCCGCCGGAAAAGAATCACTGGCTGTCGCCACACCTGATCCACGCGATGCAGGAGACGCTGGCGGCGGGCGAGCAGACGCTCTTGTTCCTGAACCGGCGGGGCTATGCGCCGCTTGTCCTGTGCAAGGCGTGCGGCGAGCGGCTGAAGACGCCGGGGACCGAGAACTGGCTGACCGAGCACCGCTATAGCGGGCGGCTGGTGTGCCATGTGACCGGCTATTCGATTCCCAAGCCGTCAGTGTGCCCGAGCTGCGGGGCGAAGGATTCGCTGATGGGGGTCGGGCCCGGCGTGGAACGGGTGGCCGAGGAGGTGCGTGTGCTGATGCCGGAGGCGCGGATCGAGATATTCTCGTCGGATACGGCGATGGGCGGCGAGGCGACGCAGGGCATTATCGAGAGGATGGAGGCGGGCGAGATCGACGTGCTGATCGGGACGCAGATCGTGGCCAAGGGGCACAATTTCCCGAACCTGACACTGGTCGGCGTGGTCGATGCCGATTCGGGCATGAAGGGCGGCGACCTGCGGGCCGGGGAACGGACCTACCAGCTGCTGAGCCAGGTGGCGGGCCGGGCCGGGCGGGCGGAACGCCCGGGGCGGGCGCTGGTGCAGACCTATGCGCCGGACAATCCGGCCATGATGGCGCTGGCCGACGGAGACCGGGACGGCTTCCTGCAGATCGAGCGGGATGTGCGTGCCGAACTGGGTTTGCCGCCATTCGGGCGGCTGGCGGCCCTGATCATCTCGGCGCCGAGCGCGGAAATGGTGGATGAGGCGGCCCGCGACATATCGCTGGCGGCGCCAAACGGTGAGGGAATCGAGCTGTTCGGCCCGGCCCCGGCGCCGATTACGGTGCTGCGCGGACGCCACAGGCGGCGATTCCTGGTCAAATCGCCCAGAAACGTTGATCTTTCAGCCTATATGGCCGTTTGGACAGCCCGGTTGAAGCTGCCGCGCCCCGTAAGGATATCGGTGGATATCGACCCTTACTCGTTCATGTAGGCTGCGTTCTCCTGCTTACGTGCCATTCCGCCGCAGAAATTGGCGCTGTGGTCATGTTGTCAGGGTGATTTTCTGGTGCTAAGCGGCGCACAGATCAATGGGGCGCGCGTGTCGGGCACGCTGTCTCTTTATATAATTCCGGGCCTTACCCGCCCCGACAAGCAACGGATCCTGGACCCTTGGCGGCATCGACACCTACACATGCAAGCGAAGCTGCCCGGCGCTATGCGCGGGCATTGTTCGAACTGGCGCAGGACAAGGGCCAGCTGGCCGACGTCCACAGCGATTTCAAGGCATTCGCCGAACTGGCGAAGGGGTCGAAAGACCTGACCGTGCTGCTGCAATCGCCCGCCTTCTCGCGTGAGGAAAAGGTCCGCTCGCTGGCCGACATCATGGCCAAGTCGGGCCTTGGCGCCCTGTTGTCGAATTTCGTCGGCGTGATGGCCACGAATGGCCGGTCGGGCGAGATCACGCAGGCGCAGGTCGCCTTTGACGAACTTTACGCGAAGCAGCGCGGCGTGCAGCGCGCCGTCGTTCGCACCGCAAAAGACATGACGGGCGACCAGCGCGCCCGCATCGAATCGATCCTCGCCAAGGCCGTTGGCGGCGAGGTTGAACTTACAAGCGAGGTTGATCCCTCGCTCATCGGCGGCATCCAGCTGCGCATCGGGTCGAAACTCGTCGATGCCAGCATTGCCGCCAAACTTGATCGCATGAACACCGCCATGAAGGGAGCATAGTCAGCTCGATGGATATCAGCGCAGCAGAAATTTCGGGCATCCTGAAGTCGCAAATCGAAAACTTTGGCGTCGACGCTGAAGTCTCCGATGTCGGCCAGGTGCTTTCAGTGGGTGACGGTATTGCCCGCATCTACGGCCTCGACAGCGTGCAGGCTGGCGAACTCGTCGAGTTCGACGGCGGCATCAAGGGCATGGCCCTGAACCTGGAAAGCGACAATGTCGGCGTCGTGATCTTCGGCAGCGACAGCGCCATCAAGGAAGGCGACACCGTCAAGCGTTCGGGCGAGATCGTGTCCGCGCCGGTCGGCAAGGGCCTTCTGGGCCGGGTTGTCGACCCGCTGGGCGAGCCGATCGACGGCAAGGGCCCGCTGAAAAACGTTGCAGCGCGCGCACGTGTTGACGTGAAGGCGCCGGGCATCATCCCGCGCAAGGGCGTTCACGAGCCGATGATGACCGGCATCAAGGCCATCGATGCGATGATCCCGGTTGGCCGCGGCCAGCGCGAACTCGTCATCGGCGACCGCCAGACCGGCAAGACCGCTGTCTGCATCGACACGATCCTGAATCAGAAGCAGACCAATGACGCGGCCAAGTCCGACAAGGAAAAGCTGTTCTGCGTCTATGTCGCTATCGGCCAGAAGCGTTCGACGGTTGCGCAGGTTGTGAAGACGCTCGAAGAGCGCGGCGCGCTCGACTACACGATCGTCGTCTCGGCGACGGCGTCCGAGCCTGCCCCGCTGCAGTATCTCGCGCCGTTCACCGGTTGCGCGATGGGCGAATGGTTCCGCGACAACGGCATGCACGCCCTGATCATCTATGATGACTTGTCGAAGCAAGCTGTTGCGTATCGCCAGATGTCGCTGCTGCTGCGCCGTCCTCCGGGCCGTGAAGCCTATCCGGGCGACGTGTTCTATCTCCACTCGCGCCTGCTTGAGCGCGCGGCGAAGATGGGCGACGCGGCTGGCGCCGGTTCGCTGACGGCCCTGCCGATCATCGAGACCCAGGCCAACGACGTGTCGGCCTATATCCCGACCAACGTGATCTCGATCACCGACGGCCAGATATTCCTTGAAACCGACCTGTTCTACCAGGGCATCCGCCCGGCCGTGAACGTCGGCCTCTCGGTGTCGCGCGTGGGCTCTGCCGCCCAGACGAAAGCGATGAAAAAGGTTGCCGGCTCGATGAAGGGTGAACTCGCCCAGTATCGCGAGATGGCCGCGTTCGCGAAATTCGGTTCCGACCTCGATGTTGCCACCCAGCGCCTGCTGAACCGTGGTGCGCGCCTGACCGAACTGCTGAAGCAGCCGCAATACTCGCCGCTTCTCATGGAAGAGCAGGTCTGCGTGATCTATGCCGGTACGCGCGGCTATATCGACAAGGTCGGCGTGAGCGATGTGACCCGTTACGAGAAGGAACTCCTGGCCCACCTGCGCGGTGCCAAGAAGGACCTGCTGGCAACGATTCGCGACGAGAAAGTCCTGTCGGACAAGTCGGAAGAGGCGCTGAAAGCGGCGCTCGAAGACTTCACGTCGAAATTCGCCTGATCCCGCCCGTCCTGACGCTTAGTTTGAATAACCAGAAGGCCTGACATGCCCAGCTTGAAGGACCTCAAGAACCGGATCGCCAGCGTGAAATCCACGCGGAAGATCACGAAGGCCATGCAGATGGTGGCCGCAGCGAAGCTGAAGCGTGCGCAAGACGCCGCGACGGCCTCGCGGCCCTATGCCTCGCGCATGGCCTCGGTGCTGGCGAACCTGTCGGCTTCGGCCGGTGCCGGCGGACCCGCGCTGTTGGCGGGTACGGGTGAGGACAAGACGCACCTCGTCGTCGTGATGACCGCTGAACGCGGCTTGGCGGGCGGTTTCAACTCGTACGTCGTGAAGCTGGCCAGGCAGAAGATTGGCGAGCTGCGGGCCGAAGGCAAGACGGTCAAGATCCTGACTGTCGGCAAGAAGGGCCGTGAGCAATTGTCGCGCGATTATGGCGACATGTTCATCGCGCACGTCGACCTCGGCGATGTGAAGGGCGGCGACTATACCGAGTCCGCCATCGGCCTTGGTCATTCGCTGACGAAAAGGTTCGACGATGGCGAGTTCGACGTTGCGCACCTGATCTATTCGCAGTTCAAGAACGTGTTGAGCCAGGTTCCGACAGCGCAGCAGATCATCCCGGCGTCCGCGCCGACAGATGCCGAGACCGTTGACCTGAAAGGCGCGATCTATCGCTACGAGCCGTCGGAAACGGAGATCCTCGAGACGCTGCTGCCGCGCTATATCAATACGCAGCTCCTGTCGGCCATGCTGGAAAGCGCGGCTGGCGAGCAGGCGAGCCGCATGACCGCGATGGACAATGCGACGCGCAATGCCGGTGACATGATCGATGCCCTGTCGCTGCAATATAACCGCGCCCGTCAGGCGCAGATCACCAAGGAGCTGATCGAGATCATCTCCGGTGCAGAGGCGGTGTAGGAAACAAGATGAGCTTCTGGATCTACGAGAACTTTGGCAGCAAGCGGGCGCGTATCCACGCGTCCGACTGCCGCTATTGCAATAACGGCGCGGGCGTTGGCGGCGATGCCACCAATGACGACGACAAGTGGCACGGTCCCTTCGCGGCCTATGCCGAAGCCGACGCTGCCGCCAAGGCGCTGGGCCAGAAAGACACCCGCGCATGCGGCGTCTGCAAGCCCGCCCAAGCCAAGACCTCCGCTTCACCCGCTGCCGCGCCGGCCCAGGCTGCAGCCGCCCCCGTTTCAAAACCCAAGACGACATCCGCTCCAAAGGAGACGACCCGCATGAGCACTCCCGCAAACGCAAAAGGCCGCGTATCTCAGGTCATCGGCGCCGTGGTCGACGTCGAATTCGACGGCGAGCTTCCGAGCATCCTCAACGCACTTGAGACCGACAATAACGGCAACCGCCTCGTCCTGGAGGTTGCCCAGCACCTCGGCGAGAACACGGTCCGCACGATCGCCATGGACTCCACCGAGGGCCTGGTTCGCGGCAATCCGGTGGCTGACCTTGGCCGCCCGATCACTGTCCCGGTTGGCCCGGCAACGCTTGGCCGCATCATGAACGTCATCGGCGAGCCGATCGATGAGCGTGGTCCGATCGGTTCGACCATGGAGCGCCCGATCCACGCTGATGCGCCTGACTTCACCGACCAGTCGACCGAGTCCGAAGTGCTCGTGACAGGGATCAAGGTCATCGACCTGCTGTGCCCTTATGTGAAGGGCGGCAAGATCGGCCTGTTCGGCGGTGCCGGCGTTGGCAAGACCGTCCTGATCATGGAACTGATCAACAACATCGCGAAACTGTTCGGCGGCTACTCGGTGTTCGCCGGTGTCGGCGAGCGGACGCGTGAAGGTAACGACCTTTACCACGAGATGATCGAATCCAAGGTTATCAACCTGGAAGGCGAAAGCCGTATCGCGCTGGTCTACGGCCAGATGAACGAGCCTCCGGGCGCGCGTGCGCGTATCGCGCTGACCGGCCTGTGCCAGGCTGAATACTTCCGCGATGAAGAAGGCAAGGACGTGCTGTTCTTCGTCGACAACATCTTCCGCTTCACCCAAGCCGGCGCCGAAGTGTCCGCGCTTCTCGGCCGTATTCCTTCGGCTGTGGGCTACCAGCCGACGCTGGCCACCGACATGGGTATGCTGCAGGAACGCATCACGTCGACCAACAAGGGTTCGATCACCTCGGTCCAGGCCGTGTACGTGCCTGCAGATGACCTTACCGACCCTGCGCCAGCCACATCGTTTGCCCACCTTGACGCGACCACGGTTCTCAACCGCGCGATCTCGGAAAAAGGCATCTACCCGGCTGTGGACCCGCTCGACTCCACGAGCCGCATCCTTGACCCGCGGATCGTTGGCGAAGACCATTACAACATCGCGCGTGGCGTGCAGGAAATCCTTCAGAAGTACAAGGAACTGCAGGACATCATCGCCATTCTCGGCATGGACGAACTGTCGGAAGACGACAAGCTGGCCGTGGCCCGCGCCCGGAAAGTGGAACGCTTCCTGTCGCAACCGTTCGACGTGGCCGAAATCTTTACCGGTTCGCCAGGCGTGCAGGTGAAACTCGAAGACACGATCAAGGGCTTCCAGGGCCTGATCGCCGGCGAGTTCGACCACCTGCCAGAGCAGGCCTTCTACATGGTCGGCGGCATCGAAGAGGCGAAAGCCAAGGCTGCCAAGATGACGGCTGACGCCGCTTAAGATACAGGATCAGCCTTATGGCCGACAAACTGCACTTCTCTCTCGTGTCTCCCGCGAAAGAACTCTTCTCCGGCGAGGTCGATCACGTGATCGCGCCCGGCACGGACGGAGAGTTCGGCGTGCTGGTGAACCATGCACCGTTCATGACGACGCTGAAGAACGGCATCGTGCGTGTCCTCGAAGGCGACGCCGTGAAGATGCGCATCTTCGTCCGGGGCGGCTTTGCCGACATCACGCCTGACGGCCTGACAATCCTCGCCGAGGAGGCGCGCAACCTTGACGGCGTGAAGGTCGAAGAGGTCCAGGCGGAAATGGATGCAACGCTGCTGAAGATCCAGTCGCTCGACAAGGGTGACACGGCGAAGGCCACGCTGCAGGAGCATTTCGACTATCTCGAAAGCCTGAAAGCCGCGCTCGTCCACTAGGACGGGCAAACAGCGCTATCCAAATATCGCAATCGTCTGGCGGCCGACCATCATCGGCTCGTCGGCGCTGTTCCACAGGGTCATGGCCTGGCTGGAATAGCCGTCCCGTGCTGTTTCAGCGATGTGCCGGGCAAGGAACCATCCGTCGGTCGTGGTGATATCGTCGGTCAGGAATTCGGCCATCCATGTCATCGAGCTGATGCGGGCTGGCGCGGTGAACATCGACATGGCAGCTGGCGGCGGCGCGTCCGCAATAGCCAGCAGCGCAACGGCGTCGTTCGGTGCGGCCGGATCGATGTGGCGCATCCAGATCGACACGTCGGCCTTGTCCGATGCCGAGACGGGCCGCTCGCCTGCCGCGATGCGCATGTTGAAATTGCGCGTGAAGTTGGGACGCTGGGGGCTGTCTCCGAAATAGCTTGGCGTGGCATCCGGCGCAGTGACGTCCGGCGCCGGAAGGTTGGCGAAACGCAGCGCCGAGTCCCGCGCGATGCCGAAGGCGAAGATTGCCTCGGCGGCAACGCCTTCGCTGCCCATCATGCGGACGGACACGAAGACCGTGTTCTTGCCCTGGCGCAGCAGGGTCGGCGCGCAGGTCACTGCGCCGCCCACCGGGCCGACAAAGGCGACCTGCGCCGACCGGATCGGCATGCCGGGCGCCAATGGCATCGCGGCGTCGAGGCAGAGGGCCGCCGTCAGGCCGCCATAGGTGGTGCGGCCCTGCATCCATGTGTCAGGAATGACCACAGAAGCAGCGTTCGCGGCATCACGGGTGATGCCGGCAAGAAGGTCTGTATAGGCGGCCAAGTGTTAGTGCTGGCTTTCCGGCGTCGTGACCTTCAGGCCGTCGAGTGCGTCGGAGATGGTGATCTGGCAGGACAGGCGCGAGTTTGGCTGAACGTTTTCGGCAAAGTCGAGCATCGACTTTTCCATTTCCTGCTGCTCGCCCACTTTGTCCATGAAGGCCGCATCGACATAGACGTGGCAGGTCGCACAGGCACACGCGCCGCCGCAGTCAGCATCAATGCCGGGAATCGAGTTCTTCACGGCTGCTTCCATGACGGATTCGCCATTCGTGGCGTCGACAACGCGTTCGGTGCCATCATTGTCTACGTAAGTGATCTTGGTCATGGGCTGTATTGTCTCCTTCAGGCGGCAAGGGCTGCCGCAGCAATATCTTTCATGGGGGTTGATGTATCGCTAAGCAGGTCAGGCGCAAGCTTCGCCCCTGACATGATGAGCTTTTTCGAGGCGAGGAACTCTGGCGGGCTGTTGATTGCGTCCACTGCGATCAGGGTGCCGTCGCGCAGGTAGAAGGCAGCGAACTTGCGGTCTTTCGGATCGCCGCGCACGACGATCTGGTCATAGTCCTGGCTGAGGCCCGCAATCTGGAGCTTGAGGTCGTACTGGTCTGACCAGAACCACGGGCAGTCTTCGGCCGGGCGCGGCTTGCCGAGAATGGCGGCGGCGGCGAGCTTACCCTGTTCGATCGCGTTGTGAACGCTTTCGAGGCGGCCTGAGCGGCCATAATGCACGAGCGGTCGGCTGGCGCAGTCGCCTGCTGCGAAGACCCGCGGATCGGAGGTGCGCGCGTCGCGGTCGACAAGGATGCCGTTATTGCAGGCGATGCCAGCGTCCTTTGCGAGTTCCTCGTTTGGCAGGATGCCGATGCCGACGAGCACGATGTCGGCGTCGATGCGGGTGCCGTCGGCAAGGATGGCGGCGGAGACCTTGCCGTCGGCCCCGTCGAGATGGTCGAGGCGGGCGCCGGTGAGAATCTGCACGCCCTGGGCGCGATGCTCGGTTTCGAAGAACTCACTCATCACGGGGCTGGTGACGCGGGCCAGCACGCGCGGCGCCATTTCCAGCACGGTGACGTCGAGGCCCATCTGCCGGGCGACCGCGGCGGCCTCAAGGCCGATATAGCCTGCCCCGACAATGACCATCTTGCGGCCAGCAACCATGTTCGGCCGGATGCTCTCGACGTCTGCCAGGTCGCGCAGGTCGTGGACGCCCTGAAGCGTTGCGCCCTTGGTCGGCAGCACACGTGGGCGCGAGCCTGTCGCGATGATCAGGGCGTCATAGTCGAGGTGGCCACCATGGGCGAGTTCGACCTTGCAATTGGCGCGGTCGATGCGGGTGGCGCGGGTCGACAGGATGACTTCGATATTCTGGTCCTGATACCAGGGGGCGGGCCGGAAATAGAGGCGCTCCTCGGTCATCTCGCCCTTCATATAGGCTTTCGAGAGCGGCGGACGCTGGTAGGGCAGGGCGGGTTCATCGCCGACAAGCGTCAGTGAACCGTCATAGCCGCCCTGACGAAGGGACTGCAGCGCCTGCGCGCCAGCCTGGCCGCCGCCGATGACGACGATACGTGATGCGCCTGTCAGGTCCAAAGTGCCGCTCCCAATTCGGTTCGCGCAAATTATGACGCTAGCGTCAACTTTGCAATGCTTTCTCTCACCGAAGTTCCAGCCGCAGGGCCGGGTGTCAAGAACTGCCCCGACGGCCAAGGGTAGATGGCGATAGCGAATATAGCCTGATCCTCTATATAGTCAGGCATGGAACACACGTTTACTCTTGCAGACGATGCGGCGACGCGGGCGCTTGGCGCGGCGCTGGCTGGCCTGCTGAAGGCTGGTGACGTGATTGCACTGCATGGCGACCTCGGCGCGGGCAAGACGACCCTGACGCGCGGCCTGGTGCAGGCATTGTGCGGGCCAGGTGAGGAGGTGCCGAGCCCGACCTATACGCTGGTGCAGGCCTATGACGGGCCCGGATTCCCCTTGTGGCACTTCGATTTGTACCGTCTGGACAGGCCGGATGAGGTGATGGAGCTGGGCTGGGACGAAACCCAGGACGGGGTCGCCCTGATCGAATGGCCGGAACGGGCCGGGCGCTATTTGCCGGCGGCGCGACTGGACCTGACGCTCGAAATGCTTGGGGAGCAGCGCCGGGCAAGGCTGGAACCGGTTGGCGAAGACTGGCAGAAGCGGCTGGATGGATTTCGATTCTAGTCACCGGACGGCCCTGATCGATACCTTCCTGGCGGGAGCCGGGTGGGGCGATGCAACGCGAACTCCGCTCGGGCAGGACGCGTCGACGCGCCGCTATATCAGGCTGGTGCGGCCAGATGCCGCGCGGGCCCTGCTGATGGATGCCCCGCGCATCGAAGCCGATCCGTGCCCGCCGGACGCCGATGAATTGGTGCGCAACGCCATGGGCTGGAATGCGCAGACCCGTCTGGCGGCGTCGCGCGTGGATGCCTTCGTGCTGCTGGCCGGGCATCTCGCTTCGCTGGGCTTTCACCCGCCACGGGTGCTGGCGCACGATACGGCGGCCGGCCTCGCCCTGATCGAGGATTTCGGCGACCGGAAGGAACTGGCCCGTCAGATCGAAAGCGGACTGGTCGACGAGACCGAGGCTTATGTCGCGGCCGCCGATGTGTTGACGAAACTGCACGCCGCGCCAGTTCCTGAGCGGCTGGAAGCGAAGGGTGAGATCTGGCCGATCCTGGACTTCGACAGGCTGGCGCTGGCAACCAATGCCGATCTCTATGCCGACTGGCTGCCGCAGCAGGCGGGCGGCGGCGCGCTGACGGGACAGGCGCGGGCGCGCTGGGAGCGTGAGCGCGACGCGCTGATCGAACAGGCGATGCGGTTTCCCCGGACATTCACGTTGCGCGACTTCCATGCGGAAAACCTGCTGTGGCTGGAGGGCGGGCGGATCGGCCTGCTCGATTTCCAGGACGCGGTGAAGGGCTGGGACGCGTGGGACATGGCGATGCTCACGCAGGATGCGCGCCGGGCCGTGTCGCCCGAAGCGGCGGAGGCGGCGATCCGGCACTATCTCGACAAGACGGGGAAAACCCGCACCGGGTTTGAAGAGCGGCTCGCGGTCATCGGGGCGCTCAACGCATTGCGGATCGCAGGCCTATTTGCGCGCCTGATGATCCGCGATGGCAAGCCGCGCTATGGCGACTTCCAGCCGCGCCAACTGTCCATTCTCGCCCGGAACCTGTCGCACCCAGCGCTTGAAGGCATGGCGGCCTTCGTGCGCGAGACCACGCCCTTCGTCTTCGAGGCCAAGCCATGAGTGTTCCCGTTCCGCATACGGCCATGGTGCTCGCCGCCGGGCTTGGCACCCGGATGCGGCCGCTGACGGACGAGATGCCCAAGCCGCTGATCGAGGTGGCGGGCAAGCGGCTGATCGACCGGATGCTGGATCCATTGGTTGCAGCAGGGGTCAAGCGGGCGATCGTGAACGTGCATTATCTCGCCGAGCAGGTGGAGGCGCACCTGGCGACGCGGACAGATATCGAGATCGTCATCTCGGACGAGCGCGGCGAGGTGCTGGAAACCGGCGGAGCGCTGGCGAAGGCGCGGCCATTGCTGGGAGATGACCCGATCTACGTGATCAACACGGATGCCTTCTGGGCGCCGGAATCGGGCGCGCCGCTCGTGGCGCTGGCCGACGCGTTCGACCCGGACCATGCGGATGCCTTGCTGATGGTGGCCGATACGGGGAAGTGCCTTGGCTTTGACGGCGCGGGCGATTTCTTCCTTGGCGAGGACAACCGCATGGTGCGCCGGGGCGACGCCAAGTCGGCGCCCTGGGCCTATGCCGGCGCGCGGATCATCAGGCCGCAGCTATACGATGCCGAACCGGTCGAGCGCTTTTCGGCGCTGCGCGTTTGGGACCGGCTGATCGCAGAGCGCCGCCTGATGGGCTGGTCGCTGGACCGGTTCTGGCTGCATGTGGGTGATCCCGGCGCGCTGAAAGATGCCGAGATGTGGCTGCGCTGCCATGGCGCATGAGGCACTGGTCTTCGGCGCCGGGCGTCCGAAAGTCTGGTCGATCCCTCCGGGGGCGGATTTCCTGCGGGCCCTGGCGAACACGCTGGCGCAAGAGACCGGCCTCGCGGACCGGCCGGATGCCCTGAGCGAGGCGGTGGTCTATGTGCCCAACAGCCGCTCGGCGCGGGCGCTGACACTTGCGCTGTTCGACGCGGCTGGCGGCAAGCCGATCCTGCCGCCGGATGTGCGCACGCTGGGAGACCTTGAAAGCGAGGAGGCGCCGCCGAATGCCGAGACGGCGCTGGCCGGCCTGCCGCCAGCGATGTCGCCAGCACGGCGCCTTGGCGCTCTGGCGAGCCTCGTGCGCGGATATTATGCGGCAAAATACAGGATCGACCTGCCACCTGCTTCGGCGCTGGCGGCCGCGCGGGAGCTTTCACGCCTGCTGGACCAGGCGGCGCTCAGCGAAAAAGTCGACTGGACCAAGCTGGATGGTCTTGTCGCGCAAGCTGACCTGGCGGCGCATTGGCACGGCTCGGTCGAATTCCTGAAGATCATTACCGATGCCTGGCCGGAATGGCTGGCAGCGAATAATGCGATGGACCCGTTCGCCCGGCGGCTGGCGGCAGCCAAGGCGCTCGCGGCAGACTGGGCCGCCAAGCCGCCTGAAGCACCGGTCGTGATCGCGGGTTCGACTGGTGCGACGCCTGCCGGGCGCGTGCTGATGAAGGCTGCGCTCAAATTGCCCAAGGGACTGATTGTGCTGCCGGGGCTCGACATGGACGCCGATGACGCAGCGTGGGATGCGATCCGCGCGTCCGTGAGCCACCCGCAGAACTCCCTGATCGATGCGCTGGACCACCTGGATATTGCCACCGGTGATGTGGGGGCTTGGCCCGGAATTGCCGAGAGCAACACCGGTTCGGCCCGCCGCCGAATGATCCATGAGGCACTGGCGCCCGCCGATGCGACGGCGGACTGGCGGGACACGCTGAAGACACTGGCCAAGGCCACCGGCGCCACGGTTCCCGGATTTGCGACTGATGCGCTGGACGGCCTGGTCGTGATCGAAGCGCCCGACGAGGCCGCAGAGGCGGAGGCCGCCGCCCTGCTGATGCGCGAGACGCTGGAAACGCCGGGAGACACGGCGGCGCTCGTGACGCCCGACGCCGGCATGGCGCGGCGGGTGTCGGCCCTGCTGAAGCGCTGGGGGGTGGATGTGCCGCCGTCCGCGGGTGTGCCGCTGGGGCGAACGCCTGCCGGCAGCCTGATCGGCCTGTGTGCGACATGGGCGGTTGACCCGTCCGAACCGGTCGCGCTGACCGCTGCGATGAAGCATGGTTTCGTGAAGGACCGGGAAGGGCTGGCCGCGCTGGAACGTCATTTCCTGAGAGGCCCACGCCGCTGGCGCGACCTGGCAGGCCTGCGGGAGAGTATCGATACGCGCGACCAGATCGAGCCCTATCCGGGTTTTGACCGGGCCGACCAGGATGCCGCCATCGCCCTTGTTGACCGGTTGATTGCGGATTTTGAGGAGACTGGTGCCGATTTGTCGGGGTTGGCGGAGGTCGACGGCACCGATGCAGCGGAAAAAATCGCCGCGCTGGCGGGCCGGATAAGTGAAGCGCCGTTGCCCTGGGCGGGCGAGGACGGCCGCAAGGCATCGGACCTGTTCATCAGCATAAGGGATATTTCCGACCAGTTGGGGCCGATGCCGCCGCATGCGCTGGTCGACCTGATCCATGCGCAAAGTGCACAAATGACCGTCAGTGCCGGATTGGTGGAACATCCGCGCCTCGCGATATGGGGTCCACTGGAAGCGCGCCTTCAATCGGCGGGGCGAGTTATCCTGGCAGGCCTCAACGAGGATGTCTGGCCGCATCGACCTTCGCCGGATGCGTTCCTGCTGCGCCGGTTCCGGTCCGAGCTTGGCCTGAATGACCCTGAAGACCGCCTCGGCCTGTCGGCGCACGACTTCGCGCAACTCGCCTGTGCGCCCAAGGTCGTGATGCTGCATTCGGCTCGGCGCGACGATGCGCCAGCCGTTGCCTCGCGCTGGGTCTGGCGACTGAAGACGCTGGCCGAGGGCGCGCTGGACGACAAGGCGGCCAATGCGCTGGCACCGGATAACGGGCATCCGCTGGAATGGGTGGCCGCGATGCAAGCGCGCGGCACGGGCAGCCTGCCGCCTGAATTCTCTGCCGAACCCCGGCCGACCCGACACCCGGAAGGCTGGCCGAAACGGCTGTCTGTCACCCGTATCGACCTGCTGCAGCGCGACCCTTATGCGATGTGGGCCGAGAACGTGCTTGGCCTGTCGCCCCTCGATCCGATGAATGCTCCGCTGGGGCCTGCGCCGCGCGGAACGGCGATCCACCATGCGCTGGAATTGCTCGAAGAGGATGGCGCGCCGAAGACAGCGGACCACCTGATGGCTCTCCTGGAACAGGAGCTGGCGCGTGTCGGGGAGCCTGAAGAAGACTGGGCTGCGCGCCGAGCGGTGTGGAAGAAGACAGTCGACTGGTATCTCACATGGCGGGCCGGGCGCGACACTGGCGGGGCGCGGCCGAAGCTCGAGGTCAAAGGCCTGATCGACTATGAGATTGCAGGCCACCCCTTCACGCTGTCTGCGACGGCGGACCGTATTGAACGCAACGCGACCGGCGAACTGGTAATTGTCGATTTCAAGACGGGCAATCCGCCATCGGACAAGGAGATCGCGGCAGAGCTGAGCCAGCAGATGCCGCTGCAGGCGCTGATTGCCCGCGCGGGTGCCTACAAGGGCGTCGCGGCCGCGTCGGTTGCTGCGCTGGAATATGTGGCCTTCAAGGCAAAACCCGATGCACGGCTGGTGGGCATGTCCAAGGCGCTCACGGCAACGCCGGATGAGCTGGCCGACAAGGCGGAAGAAGGCGTCAAACGCCTGATCGCGAACTATCGCCAGCCGGATACGACCTTCCTGTCGGCGCCGCGCGTGAAATTCGTGAAGTATGACAATGGCTTCAACCGGTTGGCGCGGCGCGCCGAATGGGCGGGCGATACCGAGGACGGGGAGGGCGACAATGGCTGATCCGGACGCCCCCATTTTCGAAAGCAACTCGGCCGAGGCATTCCTTGCTGCAATCGGTGTTCAGGCTGCCGTGGCCAATCCGGCCATTCCGGCCTTCGTGTCTGCCAATGCGGGCAGCGGCAAGACCAAAGTCCTGATCGACCGGGTGGCGCGCCTGTTGTTGCGCCGCGAGGACGGCCGACCGGGAGCCGCGCCGGATTCCATCCTCTGCATCACGTATACGAAGGCGGCGGCCAGCGAAATGCTGTCGCGCCTGTTCAAGACGCTGGGCCGCTGGTCGGTGATGGAGGATGACAGTCTCCGTACGGAACTTGCGAAGCTCGAAGGGCGGACCGATGATGCGTACACGCCTGACGACCTGAAAGCGGCGCGTGCCCTGTTCGCCCGCGCACTCGAGTCGCCCGGTGGCCTGCGCATCGAGACCATTCATGCCTTCTGTTCGCGTATCCTGAGGCGGTTCCCGCAGGAAGCCGGTGTACTGCCCGGCTTTTCCGAAATTGAAGAGGATGAGGCGGCGGCGTTGTGGCAAACCGCGCGCGCCCGCGCGGTGTTGCAGGCGCAGGAAGCGTCGCCGGAGTTGCTGGACCTGCTCGCGCTGGAGGGTGGCCATGACGGGGCCATGGCCGGTCTCGACATGCTGCGCTGGTCGGCCAGTGCTGTGCTCGATTTTGCCGAAGCGCACGGTTTTGATTTCGACGCGATGGATTTCTCCCTGCGCGAAGGCCTGAATGCGCCGGAGGCCAGTGCGCGTGAGTTGCTGGACCTCGCCATGGGCGAGGCGATGCCGGTGGCGGACCTGAAGGCAGCGATCTCGGTGTTGCAGGGTGGCAAGGTCTCGGACCAGAAGACGGCTGATGCGCTGGTCGCGGTCCTGGGGGCCGAGGATTCGGCGGACCGGTGGGAGACCTATCTCAGCATATTCACCACCGGCAGCGGAGATTATCGCAAGTCCAACCCCTATACAGCAGACAGCGTGAAGCAGTCGCCGCTGATCGCCGACCTGTTCCAGATGAAGGATGGCGAAGGCCGGGAAGTGGCCCGCGTGCGCCAATTGGCCGAGGCTCTTGCCCGCGCGCGTGCCTTCGAGCGGACGTCGGCGCTGTTGCGGGTCGGCGTACCTGCTTTGCACGCTTACCAGCAGGCGAAAGCAGCCCGTGCAGCGCTCGACTTTGACGACCTCATCCACAAGACGCGCTTGCTGCTGACGCAGAGCGGCATGTCGGACTGGGTTCTGTACAAGCTCGATGGCGGCCTCAGCCATGTCCTGCTGGACGAAGCGCAGGATACGAGCCCGCCGCAATGGGAACTGATCACGGCCCTGACGACGGAATTCTTCTCGGGACTGGGACCCGAACGCCAGCAGGACCCGCGCACGCTGTTCGTGGTGGGAGACGAAAAACAGTCGATCTATTCGTTCCAGGGGGCAGACCCCGCGAAATTCCGGGACAAGGCGCAGGAGCTGAGCCTGCAGTCGACCGACATGCTGCAGCGGTCGATGGACATGTCGTTCCGGTCTTCACCGCAGGTGCTGGAATTTGTCGACCAGGTGTGGAACAGCGCGCCGCCCGTTGACGTTGCGCATGCGCCGTCGGCGCCTGCGACAGCCGATATCGTGAAACATACTGCGCGCCGGGCAAGCCAGCCGGGCTGTGTCGAACTGTGGCCGATCGAACCGGTCGCCGAGGATGTGCCGGAGGATGCCTGGGACCGGCCGGTGAACGCGATGCGCGAGGCCTCGCCCAAGGCGCAGCTGGCCAAGCGGCTGGCGATCCAGGTCAAGGCCATGATCGACAGCGGCGAAACGATATGGGCGGAACTGCCCGACCGCTCGTGGGTGCGCCGCGAAGTGCAGCCGCAGGATATCCTGGTACTGGTGAGGAGCCGGACGGGCGGCCTGTTTGACGCGATGATCGGGGCGCTGAAATCGGTCGGCCTGCCGGTTGCGGGTGCAGACAGGCTGAAACTGCTCGACCATATTGGCGTACAGGATTGCCTCAACCTGTTGCGGTTCGCGGTACTGCCGGAGGCGGACCTGACGCTGGCGGAAATCCTGCGTGGGCCATTCCTCGGCCTTGTCGACGATGACCGCTATCTTTATCCGCTCGCCGGCCAGCGCGACAAAGGCGTGTCGCTGTGGGGCCGTGTTCAGGAAAGTGACGACCCTAATGTCCAGGCGGCGGCGGTGTTCCTTCGGGGGTTGCTGGAGCGGACGCATCTGGCGCCTTACGAGTTCCTGTCATCCGTGATGGACCAGGCCGGGGCCGACGGCCAGACGGGCTGGGAAAGGATCAATGCGCGTCTGGGCACGCCCGCGCGCGACCCGGTCGAGGCGCTGATGTCGCGGGCGCTGCAGCATGATTCGGCCGAGCCGGCATCGCTGCAGGGATTCCTGGCGGCGATGGAAGCGCATGACACTGAAATCAAACGGGATCTGGCTGCACCGGAGCGCGAAGTGCGGGTGATGACGGTGCATGGGGCCAAGGGCCTGCAGGCGCCGGTCGTGGTGTTGCCGGACACGACGGCGGGGCCGCGTGGCGGCTCTGCCCGCATGTTCGATATTGGCGGTGTTCCTGTCTGGTCGCCGCGCAAGGATGCCGACACGCCGGAGATTGCCGCCGAGCGCGCGATTGCCGACGCAAAGGCCGAGGAAGAGCACCGGCGCCTGCTCTATGTGGCGCTGACACGGGCGCAGGACCGGCTGATCATTGCGGGGCACTGGCATGGCGGCGGCAAGGAAGGCCATCACAAGAAATCCTGGTACGCCTTGTGTGCGGGCGCGATGAACGCGTTCGCGCCGGAGGGAAATGAGGGCGTTCGCCGGCATGGGGTGCCGGGGCCGCTGAAGGGTGGCGACGGGACGGCAAGGGAGCGGCAAGGGCGCGTTCCGGACTGGGCGCTGCGTGCGCCGCCCGTCGATGGCCCGGCGCGCCGCCTGAGTGCGCCGACCGGGCTCCTCTCGCGCCGCACGCCGGTGCTGGCGCCGTTCGGACCGCATCGCGAGGCGCAGATGAAGCGCGGCCGGCTGATCCACTCGCTGCTGCAATACCTGCCAGAACTTCCCGAGGCGCGACGGGAGGCTGCGGGGCGGGAATTCCTCGGGCGGGACGTTGACCTGGACGATGCGCAGCGCACCGAGATGCTCAGCGCGGCGATGGGCGTGCTTCAGGACCCGGCCATGGCGGACGTGTTTGCGCCCGGCGGGCGGGCCGAGGCGGCCGTTATCGGAACGGCACCGGACCTGCCGCCGGGAACGGTGATCAATGGCCGGGTCGACCGCCTTGTTGTGACGGCCGAACGGGTGCTGGTGATCGACTTCAAGACCGACCAGCCAGCGCCGGACAAGGTATCGGGAGTGGCGGCGACATACATGACCCAGATGGGTGCCTATTGGGCGGTACTGAAGCAGGCCTATAGCGGCCGGGACGTGGTGGCGGCGCTGTGCTGGACGGACGGGCCGAAACTGATGGTTTTGCCGGAGGCGGACCTGTTAGCGGCGCTAAAGCGTGCGCAGAGCGAGGTTTGACTTCGGCCCTGAGTCCCTATGTATCATCCAGTGAAGCTAGATGAAGGAGCCTGTCATGGCTGCAATTAATGTTACCGACGACGAATTCGACAATGTGATCGCGGCATCTGACGTGCCGGTCGTGGTGGATTTCTGGGCGGAATGGTGCGGGCCCTGCAAGCAGATGGCGCCGCATCTCGAGGCCGTTTCGGTCGATATGGCCGGGAAGGTCAAGGTCGCCAAGATCAATGTCGACGAGAACCCGATGGCCGCCTCCAAGTATGGCGTGCGCGGCATGCCGACGCTGATGGTGTTCAAGGATGGCAAGGTTGCCGCGACCCATCTCGGCGCGATGAGCAAGCAGGCCATTGCCGACTGGATCAAGCAGAGCGTCTAGGCTGGCTCCGGCTCGCTTGTCAGCGACAAGAAGACGTCTTCCAGATCGGGGGCTTCGGTAACGAGGTCCCCGATGCTGATTCCGGCGCCGCGCACCTGTTCCAGCAGGCGGCCGATGCCCGTCTCGCTGGTGCGGAAGGTGATTGCGATTTCCCCGCCGGGGCGGATGTGTGCGTCGAGGCCGGACAGGCTCGCGGGCACCGCGTTCAGCGCCTCTTTCGGGGTAATCACCAGCGTCTTGTAGTCGAGGCGCGCCAACAGTTTCGGGGTCGGCTCGCAGGCAACGATCTCGCCGTGATTCACGATGGCGATGGAATTGCACAGCTCTTCGGCCTCTTCGAGGTAGTGCGTGGTGAGGATGATCGTGGTGCCGCGCTCGTGCAGTTCGCGGACATAGGTCCAGAGCGACCGGCGCAGTTCGACATCGACGCCCGCAGTCGGTTCGTCGAGAATCAGGACAGGCGGATTGTGGACGAGCGCCTTGGCGACCATGAGGCGGCGCTTCATGCCGCCGGACAGCTGGCGGACATAGGCGTCCTTCTTGTCGTCGAGGCCGACGGCGGTGAGGATTTCGAGGCTGCGGCGTTCAGATTTCGGCACGCCGTAAAAGCCAGCCATCAGTTCCAGCATTTCCACTGGCGTGAAGAAGGGGTCGGCGACGATTTCCTGGTTCACGACCCCGATGGCGGCCCGGCTCTGGCGCGGGTGCTGGTCGATGTCGAGGCCCCAGATGCGGGCAGTGCCGGAGGTCTTGTTCACGAGACCGGCGAGAATGTTGATGAAGGTCGACTTGCCAGCACCATTGGGGCCGAGCAGGCCGAAGATCGAACCACGCGGAATGCGAAGGCTGATATCCTTCAGGGCGTGCTTTTCCGGCATCTTGCCGGAGGCGTGATAGATTTTCTCAAGGTGTTCGACTTCGATGGCATATTCGGGGGCGGTCGTCGCGTCGGTCATTCGGGCCTCAATGCTATGGCAGGGCTATCTTGCGTAGCGCGGCCCTGCGGACTAGTTAGGTCGATGAAGCGGCGCGAACAAGGACTCGGGCCGTAAACTCCATGGAAAGCCGCGACCGATGGACAAACCCCGTGATGTTTTCAGCCCACCTGAAATCGTGCTGGCGACAGGCCGCAAGGTGTCGTGCAATGGCGGTGGCGGGGCCCTTGGCCATCCGAAAGTCTGGTACGAGATGGGCGACGATGACTTTGTCGAGTGCAAGTATTGCGACCGGCGCTACATCCTGCTTGGCGGCAAGGAAGATCGTCGCAAAACGCCCAGGTGAGCCTGTTCCATGAAAATCCTGATTGCAGGGGGCGGTATCGGCGGTCTGACGACCGCGCTGGCGCTTACGCAATTCGGGCATGACGTAACGGTTCTCGAACAGGCCGATTCGCTGGGGGAAGTCGGGGCCGGCCTTCAGATCAGTCCGAATGGGATGAAAGTGTTCGAGGCGCTCGGCCTGTCTGACCGGATCGCTGAAAATGCCTTCCAGCCGGAAGGAATTGAAATGCGCCTCGGCCATAGCGGCCATGTCGTGTTCGATATCCCGCTGGGCCTGGCGGCAGCTGACCGCTGGGGCGGTCCCTATCTCCACCTGCACCGCGCCGATCTGATCACTGCGCTGAGTGACGAACTGGCTGAGCGCGCACCGCAAGCGGTGAAGCTGGGCGCGCGGCTGGCCCGATACGTCCAGGATGAAAAGGGGGTTGTGGCCGAACTCGGCGACGGGACGCGCCTGACTGCTGACGTTCTTGTCGGGGCCGATGGCATGCATTCTGTCGTGCGAGAGCAGATGTTGGGGCCTGACAAGCCGCGTTTTACCGGCAATGTGGCGTGGCGCGCCGTTGTGCCGATTGACCTGTTGGGCAATGACCTGCCGCCGCCAACGGCGTGTGCATGGGTGGGCAAAGGCCGCCATGCCGTGACCTATCGGCTGCGTAGAGGATTGCTCGCGAATTTTGTCGGCGTGGTGGAGCATGATGGCTGGCAGGTGGAATCCTGGTCCGGCGAGGGCGCGCGTGAAGATGCGCTCAGGGACTTTGCCGAGTTCCATCCGGTCATCCTGAACCTGATCCGGAATTCGACCAGGCTGAACCGCTGGGCGCTGTTTGACCGTGCGCCACTGTCCCGGTGGAGTGACGGCCGCGTCGTGCTGCTGGGCGATGCCTGCCATCCGATGCTGCCATTCCTCGCGCAGGGTGCAGTCATGGCGGTTGAGGATGCCTGGGTTCTTGCCGCGCGCCTGTCAGAGGGAACCGATTTGGCAGCGTCGCTCGCAGACTATGAATCTGACCGTATGGCCCGGACCAGCGCGGTTCAGGCCGGTGCACGGGCGAATGCGAAACTGTTCCACCGCCGCAATCCGCTGACCCAATTGGCCACGTATGGCCCCATGTGGCTGGCGGGTCGCGCGGCGCCCGGCTTTGTGCATTCTCGCAATGACTGGATCTATGGTCATGACGTTACGGCAACCCAGCGAATGAAACCCCTGCCTTAGTTTGTCGTCGCAAACGTATTCGGCGAGCGACCGATATTTCGAATGCCGGGTGGGTAATTTCGTCGGAGTGCGCCTGCCAACACTATGGGACCACCCCAGCGGAAAGGGCGAGTCCATGGCGTCATTTCCTTTGCGCAGTGCAACAAGGAATTTGTTAAGCATAATGCCGCAGGTAGTCGGATCACCTTATCCAGCAAGGGATTCAAACATGTTGTCTTTTAAGTCATTCGTCACAGTTCTCGCTTGTTCAACGTCCGCAGGTCTTTTGGCCGCTCCTGCGATTGCAGAATCCGGTCATGAGGCGGAAGCAGGCCATCATGGCGAATTCAAACCGCATGTCGTTGCCGGCGTTTTTGTCGGGGCCACAAGCTTTGAGGATTTAACCGAGGCCACGTATGGTATCGAAGCCGAGTACCGCCTGACAGAGCGTGTGGGGCTTGGAGCGGTGATCGAACATTCGCCGGAAGACGACCATGGCTATGAAGCCAACCAGCTGCTGCTGATCGCCAACTACCACACGGATATCGGCCTTCGCTTCCTGGCGGGCGCCGGGCGCGAATATTCCCACGGCCACGAATTGCCAGTTTGGCGCATTGGCGCTGCTTATGACTTCCATGTCGGCGATTTCCACATCAGCCCGACGGTTGCGATAGACTATCTTGAAGACAAGGAAAATACAGTCTTCGGCGTCGTCTTTGCCAAGGCTTTCAAATAGTTACCAAGAGGGGGCAAGTGTAAAACCTTGCCCCCTTTCTACATATCCCGCCCAAATTTCTCTCGCCTTCTCATCAGGCGGGAGGAGCCGGACCAAGTGAATTTTTGCGAACGGGTATACCCTCTCGCGAAAACATGGGACGACCGCATATGCGTGCCTTCTGACAGCTGTTTATGGGCAAATTCATGCTTTCGGTCCTTGATCTCTTTCGCGTCGGCATCGGTCCGTCGAGTTCCCACACGGTGGGGCCGATACGGATTGCCAACCGGTTCGTAGCGTCGCTTGGCGATGCGGGTGTGCTCAGCCGAGTGTCGCGTATCGAAGTGGAGCTTCAGGGCTCGCTGGCACTGACCGGGGCCGGGCACGCAACGCCGAAGGCGGTGGTCCTGGGGCTGCTCGGGCTGGAACCTGAAACGCTCGATCCGAACGCCGCGGACGCCCAGGTGGCTGAAGTCTATGCGAACAAGTGCCTTCCGCTGCCCGATGGACGAACCATAGGTTTCGATCCGGAAGCGGACATTGTGTTTGCTTATCATGTGTTGCCGGACCTGCACCCCAACGGCATGACGCTGCGCGCCTTTTCAGCAGTAGGCGACGTGTTGGAAGACGAGACCTATTATTCCACCGGTGGCGGATTTATCGCCACGGCGAAACAGCTGCGGACACCGCCAGCCGACGATATCGTAAAGACAGGGAATGAGGTTCCCTATCCATTTGCGTCAGCCGCAGAGCTCCTGTCGATCTGTGCTGACAGGGGAGCTTCCATTGACGATGTGATTCTCGCCAACGAGGACGCGGTGCGATCACGGACAGAGACCGAAGCAGCGCTCGACCGGATTGCCGATGTCATGCTGGGCTGTATCCAGAGGGGGGTGGCCCGCGAGGGCGTATTGCCGGGAGGGCTAAAGGTACGACGCCGGGCCCCGGCTTTGTGGCAAAAGTTGCAGGCCGCGCCGCAATCGAATGAGCGCGAACAGTTATTCGATTGGCTGAATGTCTATGCGATGGCGGTGAATGAAGAGAATGCCAGCGGCGGACAAGTGGTGACGGCGCCGACGAATGGGGCAGCGGGAATCATTCCATCCGTCATCAAACATTATTGTGCGAATGCGGAAAATGCTGCCGAGCGGTTGCGTAAGTTCCTGCTGACGGCGGGCGGCGTGGGCCTGCTCTACAAGCAGCGCGCCTCCATTTCCGGTGCCGAGATGGGCTGCCAGGGTGAAGTAGGTGTGGCGTGCTCGATGGCTGCGGCCGGCCTCGCGGCGGTGTGGGGCGGTACGCCGCAACAATGCGCGAATGCTGCCGAGATCGGGATGGAGCACAATTTGGGACTGACCTGCGACCCGGTCGGCGGACTGGTCCAGATTCCCTGTATTGAGCGCAATGCGATCGGTGCAGTCAAAGCCGTCAATGCCGCGCGACTGGCCCTTCATTCGGTGGAGCAGACCAAGGTGTCGCTTGACCAGGTAATCGAGACGATGCGCCAGACGGGCATCGACATGTCGTCCAAGTACAAGGAAACGAGCCAGGGCGGGCTGGCCGTCAACGTCATTGAATGCTGAAATCTAGCCTTTCGAGAGCATGCCCTTGATGCCGCCACTGGTCAGCATGGCGATGTCGCCGAGTGCGATAGGGAGGGAGAGGCCGGGCGGGGCAACAAGGTAGAGTGGTTCCCATATCGGATCGAACTTGTTTTTGTAGTTTCGAAGGCCTTCGAAACCGTAGATCTTGTTGGCGTGTTCGTAGACGAACGCGCCAAGCTTGGACGTGAGCGTCGCGAGGCGATGGCCTTCCAGTCCTGACAATGGCGCCATGCCGAGATCAAAGGTCAGGACCCCTTTGTCCTTTCCCCAGAGCATCAGTTCGATGAATAGAAAATCCATAGCGCCGTTGGGCGCTGCATGGCCGTATCGCATCAGGTCGATGGCGATTTCGCGCCCGTCAGCGGTCGACATCAGGTTGGCAAAAGCAACAATTTTGCCGTCAAGACGAGCGACCGCGATGGGAAAGTTGCGGATATAGTCCGGATCGAACCGGCCCAGCGAGAAGCTCTTCTCGGCGCCGCCATGCATGGCGAGCCATTCGTTCGAGATTGCCTGCAGCGCAGGCAGCGATTCCTCACATGCGCCTTGCGCGATAATGTCGAACGCCAAGCCGTCTCGAAGCGCCCGCCTGTGGCTCGCACGCAAACCGGACCGAGCAGGCCCGTCGAGTGAGAATTCGGCCAGCGGCACGAGCGCTGTCTCACCTATCTTTTGCGCTGCAAGACCCAGGTCGAGCGCAAATGGCAGGAACTCCTTGCGGACCGAATAGAACACTGGAGCGGCGCCGTAGAGGTCGGCCTGTTCCCGGAACGCCCAGAGGAGTGGACCGATCTCGTCACGTTTGCCGACCGGCTCGCTCATTGCGATCCAGTGGCGTCCGCGCACGCCATACATGATGAAGCTCTGGCCACTGGGGCTCAGCAGGAATTGCTTGTCGCCTAGCAGGGCGAGGGCGCCATCGGCATAGCCGATTTCAGCCGAGGACAGGATACGTTTCAAGGTGCCGGGATTGACGGGATCCGACAAGATGCCTTTGTCGATGGCAGGCTGTAGCCAGCGCCAGAGCGAGACCAGGAGGAGGACGATGGGCAAGGCTGCAGCCGCGCGCAGAAACCGGGACGTCTGGCCGCTGACCGAGAAGCTCCACCAGAGCTCGTCGCGATAGGCGACGTGCTCATAGGAGAAGAAGCCGAGCCAGACCGCCGCAAAGGTGGCGCCAAGGATGGCCAATATCCAGGGCAGGGTGAGCCTGGCCTGACTGAGCGGCGTCTTGCGGTAGAAGGCCTTGCGCGAAGTGGCGAGCAGCGCGAGCGATGCGAGGAGGATGACGGCTTCGTGCGGATCGGCACCCTTGAGCAACGTGAGGCCTGCACCGAGTACCAGAAGGATCATGCCGATGGTCCAGGCGTGATCGAGCTTCTGGCGCAGGCCCAGCGCCACGATGAGCAGCAGGACGCCGACAATTGAGGCGAGGAAGTGGGACAGCTCGATCACGGGCAATGGCAGGATGCGCCCAGCGGCCTCAAGCGGGCCAGCAAGAGTCGGCGTCGTCGCCGAGATCAGCATGAAGGCGCCGGCGAGGAAGGCGATAAGGGAGAACAGAGTCGGCGCAAAAATCTCTGTGATGTCCTGCGCCCTAGTCGCGGCGCCTTTCAGTTGTGCGCCGGCATTTGGCAACTGGTAAATCGCCAGAAGCACCGCTGCGACGCCGAGAGGGATGAGGTAGTAGAGCACGCGATAGGCAATGAGGCTGGCGACGAGGGCTTCATTGTTCTCGGTCGGTACCATCAGCAGGATTACCGCCTCGAAGACGCCGACGCCGCCCGGCAGGCCACTGACGCCACCCATGAGGCAGGCGGCAACGAAGACCGGCAGGAACGCCAGGTAGGGGAGACCAGTGTCAGGTGGAAGGACGGCGAACAGGACAAGACTCGCCCCGGCCCAGTCGGCCATGCTGGCGAGGAGTTGCCCGGCGGCGACTGGTAGGCCAGGCGTCGTGAACGCCACAGACCGGAGATGTCTCGTCCGGCCCTTGTTTCCTGCAAAGTACAGGAAGACGCAGATAGCTGCCAGGCAGATCGTGCCAAGCGAATAGGCCAGCGGGGCAGGCAAGTGAAACACGGTTTCGAACCGTGGAGCCTCGATTATCAAACCGGCGCCGACAACTGCGAGGGCGCCGACATAGAGGGTCATGCCGGTCACTATGGCCAGGAGGACGATCTCCTTCGCCGTGAGGCCCCAGCTGGAATACAGGCGATAGCGCACAGCGCCGCCCGTGAACAGCGGCAGGCCGAGCGAGTTCGACAGGGCGTAGGAAGTGAACGAGGCGAAGGCGGTCTTGCCATAGGCCAAAGGCTTGCGCGCATAGCGAAGGGCCAGCGTGTCATAGGCGGTCACCGCCAGATAGCTGGCAATGACTCCCGCCAATGCGAGCAGGACCTGTTCGAGCGACAGCGCGCGCAACTCGGCATAGATCTTATGGAACGACAGGTGACGAATTTCCGAATGGATCGCCACGATCGCGAGAACGAAAAGGACGGCAACCAAAGCCAGCGGGGCTTGGCGTTTCCATGGTGAAAGCCCGGGTGCTATCGTATCGTCTGTGAACTGTGTGTCGGGTTCAGCCATCCTGGCCCGCGCCTGGAGGTGCGGCGGCAAGTCTTTCCAGCAGCGCGAGCTGCGCCGCCTGCGTTTCGAGAAGGCTGGTGAGCTGGGTCTGGCGCATCTCGTCCAGTTTCTCGTGCAGCTGCAGGATTTCCAGCTCTGCCTTGAGGTTCACTTCATAGTCGTAGTTGGCGGCGGCGCGATCCTTCGCAGCCTGCCGGTTTTGAGACATCATGATGACGGGTGCCTGTATCGCGGCAAGCATCGAGAGGACGAGATTGAGGAAGATGAACGGATAGGGATCGAACGCATGCGCCTTATTGAGCACAAGGGCGGTATTGCCGACGATCCAGACCACTAGGACAAGTCCGAACAGGCTGATGAACATCCACGATCCGCCGAACTCGGCGACCTTGTCGGCCAACCGATCGCCAAATGTCGATTCCTTTTCGAGTATCCGACCGACATTGCGGGATATCCTGCGGCGCTCAACGAACCGCTCGAGGACGCGGCGCTCGCGCTCAGTCAGGTCTTCCAGCCGCGACTGCATCAGGTCACGCGCAAGTGTCGCAATATCCTTCATGGCCGGCCTCCCTCGAATGGCAGCCCCGCTACTATACGCCGATTTTGGACGGATCACTCATTGATATGCTGACCGGGGCCGTCGGTGCCAGTGGCACCATCATGCGTGTCATGTAGCGCACTTCCCGTGCGATTCGGGCTGCATGGGCCGGATCGAGGAGAGATGTGTGAGTTTCACCGTCGAGCCCGAACAGGCGGCCATAACCGCCCTGGTTGGAGACCGACCTGACCAGGCCCGCGTTTTCTCCGCCATCGGCGGCGCGCGAGAAGACCGATACGGGCGAGTTGACCGTGACAGCCGGGTTGAAATAGGCCGCTGCGGGGTCAATCGCGGTGACTTCGCCATGAGCGGCAATCCAGTGTTCGGGTTTGCAGAACAGGAATCGTTTCTCGGCCCGGCGCGCTCGGGGCAGGTCGATATCGTCTGCGGTGAATGGCGCGACTGCGCGCAGAAGGCCGGTTTTTGCAACTGCGCCGCCGATCCGCAACAGGAAGGCAAAGGCGTTGAGCGGGCGCATGCCGCCTGCCTTTCGCAAGTATTTGGGGTTCATCGCGTCGACGAAGACACGGCCTGCCAGTTCGTCGGGATGAAGATTGGCGAAAGCGTGCAGGCGCAAGCCCGCCATGGAATGCCCGACCAGAACATAAGGCGGGCGCGCACCGAGCACGGCCAGAAGGCGGCGCAGGTCGGCGATATGGAATTCAGGCGTCAGGGATGTGCCCTCGGGCGCCGGATCGCTCCAGCCCATGCCGGCGCGACCGTAGAGCACAACGCGGTGGTCGGCCTTCAGTGCTTCCTTGACCCACCATCCGTCGACATAGGAGCCGAAGGCGCCATGGTCGAACACGACCCATGGCGCATCTTCCGGGCCCTCGACAAGAACATGGAGGCGACGGCCGGGTTCAACTTCAACCATGTCAAAAGGGGCGTGCATCGCGAAAACTCTCCGCAGGCAAGTTTGAGTTCAGGGGAGGGAAACGGCATCGTGGATTCGGGCGATTTATAGAGCCAAGCGCCGCTGGCCGGAACCTGCCTTTGCAGGCCGGAACTGTTATTTACGGCTCGCCGGGGAAGCGCCTGCGCCCGCCCTCACGCTGCCCCGACTTGTTTCGGGTAATAAACGGTCAAGTCGCACGCTGACGATGTTGTCGAAAAAATCCATTCGCCGTGTAATGGCAAGTAAGCTCACTAAATATGGGGAGACTATACTTTGAATTGTTAGGCCGATGACAAAACAGATTCAGGGAAAAGGCTTACTCTGGTTATCCAGCGTGGCTATCCTTGCTGCGGGCCCATGCCGACATTCGCGACCTAGACAGCTTTTTTCGAGACCATGTTCCCGAAGGCCAAAGTGATGATCGTGGTGCCGGGTGGGTATTTTTCACGGCCAGAGGACTTGCTTGCGCGCCTGGATGCGAACTGACGAACTGTCAGGCGTGTTCTTGGGGAAGGGGAGTGGCTCCGCGAGTAGGACTCGAACCTACGACCGGGCGATTAACAGTCGCCTGCTCTACCAACTGAGCTATCGCGGATCAGCCGAGAGCGGGTGAATAGCAGACCATTGGGCCGGTTCAAGCCCCAATTGCTGCTGCTGTCCAAAAACTTCGGCGTCAGACAAAAAAATGGCGGGAGACTTAGAGCTCCCGCCGAGGCGTTGGGTGATGGTGGGTGTCTCCAAGAGAAGACAGTCCGAACATCGCCCGAATTGGTTAATGTGACGTAAACGATTAACCAGGAAACACGTGAGAACTGCGTAACATCCCGTTAAGCTTGGAGAAATTGTGCGGAATGAGGGAGGGGATGGTCTGGAGGCTCCACCCGGAATCGAACCGGGGTGCACGGATTTGCAATCCGCTGCGTCACCACTCCGCCATAGAGCCTGACCAGAGGCGCGTCCCTAGCAAGCAAAGCGTCTGCTTTCAATCTGCCTTTTCATCCGCCGTGCGTTTATCGCGCATTGCACCCAACGCCGCCCATGCTAAAGGGCGGTCCTACGTTCGTTTTTGCCAGAGGAAGGCGTGCGCCCATGAACTTTGACGCAGCCCGCGAGATCATGGTGGATAGCCAGATCCGCCCGAATGATGTGACCGATGCGCCAATCGTCTCAGCGTTTCTGCGCACGCCGCGCGAAGCGTTTGTGCCCAATTCACGTAAATCGGTCGCCTATTCGGAGCTTGAGATCGCAACATCGCCCGAGCGTTCACTGTGGATTCCGCGCGACACGGCAAAGCTGGTCAAACTGGCCGCGATCAAGCCAAGCGACATCGTCCTCGTGATCGGGGCAGGGGCAGGCTATGAGGCGGCCCTTATCAGCCACCTGTCGGAAACCGTCATCGCGCTGGAAGAGACAACGGAGCTTGTGGATGCCATGTCGGCGCGATTCGCTGCGCTGGGCCTCGACCGGGCCGTGGCCGTCGAAGGCAAGATCGACGCGGGCCTCCCGGATCAGGCCCCATTCGACGTGATTTATGTATGTGGCATGGTTGAATCCCTGCCGGATGCCTGGTCAGACCAGCTGGCAGAGGGCGGACGCCTTGTCGCCGTGGTGATGGAGCGTGAAGGCCTTGGGCGGGGAACCGTGTTCACCAAGGCGGGCGATGCAGTGGCGGCTCGCGATGCTTTCGATGCGTGCCCACCCAAATTTGCGCAATTTGACCGCAAGCAATCCTTCGTCTTCTGATTCGGGCTGCGCTGAATTGCCCGCGTTGTTAAAGCGCTGGAAAAGTGAACAGTGTTCACTAACGTGTTGTGTATGCCTATATATGGCCGAGCAAACCGGGACATCAGGGAGTTCAGGATGAGTGTAAAGTATCGTTGCCTGTTGGGCTCAGCCGTTTTCGCCATGATGGCTGGAATGCCGGCATCAGGTGAAACGCTGGATGAGGCCATCGCCTCGGCCTTCGCAACCAATCCCCAACTCGACCTCCAGCGATACGAAACCGACATCGCGCGCGAAGGCCTTGAGCAAGCCCGGTCCGGTGGACGGACAACCGTGAATGTCAGCGGCAGTGCCGGGTACGAATATGTCGATACGACGTCGCCTTTTGCCTTTGGCCTGGGTGACCGGCCGATCGCCAGTGCGCAGGTGCAGGCCGTGCAGCCGATATATACGGGCGGTCGCGTCAGTGCGGGCATCCGACAGGCAAAGGCGGGCATTAGTGCGGCCAAGTCGCAGTTTGATGCCGCCGAACAGGATCTCATCCTCCAGGTTGTGACGGCCTATGTGGATGTGCGCCGCGACCGCGAAGCCGTTGCGATTCGCAAGAACAATGTGGAAGTGACGAGCGAGCAGGTCCGCGCGGCAGACGACCGTTTTGAAGTGGGTGTCGTGACGCGGACGGACGTGTCTCTGGCCAATGCGCGCCTCGAGGGCGCCCGGGCGGCCCTTGCCGGCGCGGAAGCGTCGCGCGAGGCTAGTGAGGCCAATTACCAGTTCCTCACCAGTCTCAAGCCCGGAGACCTTGCGCCGCCGCCGCCTGTGCCGCCATTGCCTGGGTCTCTCGAAGACGCCGTGGCCGTGGCGCTGGACGGAAACCCGGATATTGAAGCCGCCCGCCATTCCGAGCGTGCAGCCAGCGAAGCGATTGAGGTGGCGCGCGCGCAATACCGGCCGCAGATCAGCATTGTCGGCACCGCGGGCGTGCAGGAAACCTATGGCGACGTCACCCAGCGCGACACCAGCGTGTCGGCCGTCGCGCAGGGCAAAATCCCGCTGCTGTCGGGCGGCCTGATCAAGAGCCAGGTCAGCTCGGCACGCCTGCGCCGCGACCAGGCCCGCAACCAGATTGACGTGCTGGAGCGCCAGATTCGCGCGCAGGTCGCGCAAGCCTGGTTTGGCTATGATGCGTCGCTGCGTTCGATCGAGGCCTCCCGTCGCCAAGTCGACGCAGCCGAAATTGCCTATGAGGGTGCCAAGGAAGAGCTGGCCGTGGGAGTTCGCACGACTCTGGACGTTCTGGACCAGGAGCAGCAGCTGTTCGAAGCCCGCCTCGCGCTGGTCCAGTCGGAGCGCGACGCCTATGTCGCGGCGTTCCGCCTGCTCAGGGCCGCCGGAGAGCTGGATAAGCCTGTGCCGACAGGGGCTTCGCCGGTCGCCGAATGAAAAAGTTGTGGCTGAGTTAAGGTTAATGACGTCAAGTGGTTGTTAACCCCTGCATCTTATCCATTAATCAATACTGATTCTGATGGGTTAAGAGTAAGGGGCTGATATGGCCAACGAAGCGCACAAGGAGCCGACGATGGAGGAAATCCTCGCGTCGATCCGCAAGATCATCTCCGAGGATGATTCCAGCTCGTCTCGCCGTCCCGGTGCGCCTACTGTTGTGCGTGAAGAAAGCGTGGCCGAGTCGCATGATGCTGAGCTTTCCGACTATTCGGAGACCTCGTTCGAGGCCGCCGAGGAAGACATCGACGAGGCAATGTTCGACGTCGAGCCTGACGAGAACTACGAAACCGTTGATGCCGTCGATGAAGCAGAAGAGGCGGAATCCTTCGAAGGCGTGCTTGATGCGGCGCGCGCTGTTGAGCAGCCAGAACCTGTTGCGACGTTCCGGCACCAGCCCGAACCAGGGCCGGTTTTCCAGCAGGCGCCTGAACCTGCTCCGCGTCCCGCACCAGAGCCCGCACTGCGTCCCGCGCCAGAGCCTGCTGCGCGTCCTCAAGCTCACGTTTCCACGGAGACCGACATGCCCGCCAGCGCCCGCTACCAGAACACGGTCCTGACCGATGACAAGACATCTGACGCCGCCGCCGGTTCTCTCGGCAAGCTGATGTCGAAAATGGACACCGGCAGCGACAACACGATCGAAGGCCTGGTCCGCGAGCTGCTGAAGCCGATGATCAAGGACTGGCTCGATGCCCACCTGCCCGGCATCGTCGAGGAAAAGGTCGAGGCCGAGGTACAGCGCATAGCCCGCATGGCGCGCTAGCCTCACCCGACAAATTCGTTATAGGGAAGGGCGCGCCGCATCAGGCGCGCCCTTTTCTTTTTGCCCAGACCACGCCGGAACCCCACGTCCCCATGCTCGATCAACGATTTGACCCCGCCGAAGCCGAAACCCGCCTGTACAAGGCCTGGGAGGATGGCGGCTGCTTCAAGCCCTCGGGCGATACCAGTGCACAGGCCTATTCCATCGTCATCCCGCCGCCGAACGTTACCGGCGTGCTGCACATGGGCCACGCGCTGAACAATACGCTGCAGGACGTGCTGGTCCGGTTCGAGCGGATGCGCGGCAAGAACGTGCTGTGGCAGCCAGGAACGGACCATGCCGGCATCGCGACGCAGATGGTGGTCGAGCGCCAGATGGCAGAGGCTGGCGGCAATGAGAGCCGCGCCAGTCTTGGCCGCGACGCGTTCGTGGATCGCGTCTGGGCGTGGAAAGAGGAATCCGGTGGCGCGATTGTCGGACAGCTGAAGCGCCTCGGTGCCTCGTGCGACTGGTCGCGCGAAGCCTTCACGATGGGCGACCGCAACGATCCCGACAACAACATGATGCGCGCTGTCACCAAGGTGTTCGTCGAACTTTACAACAAGGGCCTTATCTATCGCGACAAGCGGCTCGTGAACTGGGACCCGCATTTCCAGACGGCGATCTCTGACCTCGAGGTCGACCAGCGCGAAGTGAATGGCCATTACTGGCACCTGCGCTACCCGCTGGCCGGTGGCATCACCTATGAGCACCCGGTCAAGGACGAGGACGGCAACGTCACCGGCACCGAGACGCGTGACTATATCGTGGTCGCCACGTCGCGCCCCGAGACGATGTTGGGCGATACGGGCGTGGCGGTGCATCCGGATGACGAACGCTATGCCGGTCTCGTCGGCAAGTTCGTGACCCTGCCAATTGTCGGCCGCCGTGTGCCGATCATCGCCGACGAGTATGCCGATCCGACAAAAGGCTCGGGCGCGGTGAAGATTACGCCTGCGCATGATTTCAACGACTTCGAGGTCGGAAAGCGGGCGGGGCACACGCCGCTGAACATCCTGAATGCCACGGCGCATATCGTCGATGGCGCGGACGCGGATGCGGCGGGTATTCCGGTGGACTATCGCGGGCTCGACCGGTTCGACGCACGCAAGAATGTGGTTGCGGCCTTCGAGGCGGCGGAACTGCTGCAGGAGATCGAGAGTCTCAAGATCGAGCAGCCTTTCGGCGACCGGTCCAATGTGGTCATCGAGCCGTGGATGACGGACCAGTGGTATGTCGACGCCAAGACCATGGCCCAGCCCGCCATTGCGGCGGTGAAAGAGGGCAAGACGCGGTTCGTGCCCGAAAACTGGGAGAAGACGTATTATAACTGGATGGAAAACATCCAACCCTGGTGCATCAGCCGCCAGCTCTGGTGGGGGCATCGGATTCCAGCTTGGTTTGCAGAAGACGGAACAATCTATGTCGCGAAGTCCGAAGCGGAGGCACAGGCACAGGCTGGCAAGGGAGTCGAACTGAAGCAGGACGAAGACGTCCTCGACACATGGTTCTCGTCCGCGCTCTGGCCGTTCTCGACCATGGGTTGGCCGGACAAGACGCCTGAACTCGACACGTTCTATCCCACCGCCACGCTGGTCACGGCCTTCGACATCATCTTCTTCTGGGTCGCCCGGATGATGATGATGGGCATCGAGTTCATGGGGGAAGTTCCGTTCAAGGACGTTTATATCCACGCCCTCGTCCTCGACGAGAAGGGCCAGAAGATGTCGAAGTCCAAGGGCAATGTCATGGACCCGCTGGAACTGGTCGACGAATACGGCGCCGACGCCTTGCGCTTCACAATGGGCCGCATGGCCGGGCAGGGACGTAATATCCGCCTGTCGAAACAGGCCGTCGAAGGCAACCGCAACTTTGCCACCAAGCTGTGGAACGCCGCGCGCTTTGCCGAGATGAATGAATGCGGCGCGCCGGGCGAGATCGATTTCGCCAAAGTGACGAGCCCGGTGAACCGCTGGGTGCTGGGCGAACTCGCCGCCTGCGAGGCCGAAGCTACGAAAGCCATCGAGGAATATCGCTTCAACGATGCCGCAGGCGCGCTCTACAAGTTCATCTGGAACGTGCTGTGCGACTGGTATCTCGAACTGATCAAGCCGCTGCTGATGGGCATGGATGATGCGGCCAAGAAGGAAACGCGCGACGTCTGCGGCTACGTCCTCGACGAGACACTGAAACTGCTCCACCCGTTCATGCCCTTCGTCACCGAAGAGCTGTGGGAGCGCCGCGCGACCGGCCGCGTGGACGAGCGTGGCTTCCTGATGGGCCAGTCCTGGCCGAAATACGCCATCGCGCGCGATGCCGACGCCGACACGGAAATTCAGTGGGTGCTCGACCTGATCACCGAGATCCGGTCCTTGCGCAACGACCTTGGTGTGCCTGCAGGCTCGAAGATCCCGCTCTCGCTGGTCAATGCCGGGCCGGTCATCGAAGACCGGGCCGTCCGCCATGAGGATATCCTGAAACGCCTCGCGCGGCTCGAGGACATTGTCGTGTCCGATGCCGTGCCGACGGGGGCTGTCTCGACAGTTGTCGGCGACACCGTCGTCGCGCTGAACATTGCCGAGCAGATCGACGTGGCCGAGGCGCGCAAGCGGCTCGACAAGGAAATCGCCCAGCTCGACAAGGACATCACCTCGACCGAGAAAAAGCTCGGTAATGAGGCTTTCGTGTCGAAAGCACCGTCCGAGATCGTCGAGGAGAACCGCGAGCGCATTGTCGACTGGACAGACCGCCGCGTGAAACTGAAAGCGGCCCGGAAAAGCCTTGAAGGTCTCTAGGCAATAGGTTCATCCTGTTTCCAGCAATGCTGGAGACGCTGATGTCCGTGAAATCCTTGAGCGCCTTCGTGGCGGCAACCCTCTTCCTTGGTGCCTGCGCCACGCCGGTCGCCGTGAGCGACCCCGTGCCGTCCCAACCGGAATGGCATCTGGCCATTCATGGCGGGGCAGGTGTTATCCTGCGCGAGAACCTGTCAGCCGAACAGGAAGCGGCCTATGTCGCGGGGCTGAACGCGGCGATGGAGGCGGGGGCGGCGGTTCTGCGCGAAGGCGGCAGCGCCGTGGATGCAGTGCAGGCTGCCGTCCTGCCAATGGAAGACAACCCGCTGTTCAATGCCGGCTATGGCGCTGTATTCGCGGTCAATGGCACGCATGAGCTCGACGCCTCGATCATGGACGGGCGCGACCGAGATGCAGGGTCCGTTGCTGGCGTGATGCGCGTCAAGAACCCGATCCTTGCGGCCCGTGCGGTGATGGACAAGTCAGAGCATGTCATGTTCGCGGGTCCGGGCGCCGATGCCTTCGCCGAAAGCCAAGGGCTCGAGATGGTCGAGAACACCTATTTCGATACCGAGCGGCGGAAGAACGATCTGCAGCGCCTGCTCGAGTCGCGGGCAGGCACACCGGTCGCGCAGCGGCGCACGGCCGCTGATCGCTTCGGCACGGTCGGTGCCGTCGCAATTGACAGCCAGGGCAATCTCGCCGCTGCCACGACCACGGGCGGCATGACGGCCAAGGCGCCGGGCCGGGTGGGCGATGCGCCTCTCGTGGGCGCGGCCACCTATGCAGAGAACGGCGTCTGCGCCGTCTCCGCCACGGGCCATGGCGAGTATTTCATCCGCGTCGGCGTCGCCAAGACTATCTGCGACCGGGTGAAGCTCGCCGGCGAGCCCGTCGGTATAGCCGCCGAGGTCGCGCTGGACGAAGTGGCGTCGCTAGGCGGCGATGGCGGCGTGATCGTTATTGACGGCGCAGGCCATGTCTACTTCGTGTTCAATTCCGCCGGCATGTACCGGGGAGAAATCAGTGCGAAAGGCGCCACCACAGCCATTTTCCGCGACCAGCCAGAAGGAAACGAATAGATGCAGATGCGTGACCTCGGAAAATCAGGCCTCAAGACTGCCCCGCTCGTGCTCGGCGGCAATGTGTTCGGCTGGACGGCCGACAAGGCGACGTCGTTCGACATTCTCGATGCCTTCATCGACGCGGGCTTCAATGCGGTCGATACGGCAGACGTCTATTCGCGCTGGGTGCCGGGTCATGTGGGCGGCGAGTCCGAGACCGTGATGGGCGAATGGTTCGCCGCGCACGGCAAACGCGACAAGACTCTGCTGATCACTAAGGTCGGCTCCGACATGGGCGAAGGGCGCAAGGGCCTGAAGGCGGACTATATCGTGAAGGCTTGCGAGGCCTCGCTGAAGCGCCTGCAGACTGACCATATCGACCTCTACCTTTCTCACTTCCCCGATCCGGATACGTCGATCGAGGAGACGCTGGAAGCCCATCAGCGCCTGATTGACGCTGGCAAGGTGCTTGCGGTCGGCGGCTCGAACTATGACGGGCCGGGCCTGGAAGCGGCGCTTGCAGCTGCAGGCAACGGCCGGGCGCGCTACGAGGTGCTGCAGCCCCACTATAACCTTCTCGTTCGTCACGAATACGAAGGGGCCCGCGCCAAGATATGCAAGCGCGAGGGACTGGGCGTAATCCCGTATTTCTCGCTCGCCAGCGGCTTCCTGACCGGCAAGTACCGGACCGAAGCGGACCTGAGAAAAAGCCCGCGCGGCGGCCAGATGAAACCGCTGCTTGAAGGGCGCGGGCCGAAAGTGCTGGCCGCGCTCGACACGGTGGCTGCCCGGCATGGCGCGACGCCAGCGCAGGTCGCACTGGCCTGGCTGATGGCGCGCCCGTCGATCACGGCGCCCATCGCCAGCGCCACCAGCGTCGCGCAGCTGAAGGAGATCCTGCCGTCTGCATCGCTCACGCTTTCAAGCGATGATCTGGCAATGCTCGACATTTGAACGATCTCAGCAAACGTTGAACTGAAATCGTGGCCGCCGGGGCAGGACTTGCCGATCGCGGTGACGATTCGCCCCTTTTCCGCATGAGATTTGCGCGCTAGTGCGGTGGCCTTACTTCACGAAAGAGCTGACATGACCAAGACCTGGGACAAATCGAGACTGCCGTCGCGCCATGTGACGGAAGGCCCGGAACGCGCGCCTCACCGCTCGTATTATTACGCGATGGGGCTCTCGACCAAGGACATCAAGAAGCCGTTCGTCGGCGTGGCGTCCTGCTGGAACGAGGCGGCGCCCTGCAACACGGCCCTGATGCGCCAGGCGCATGCGGCCAGCGAAGGCGTGAAAGCGGCCGACGGCACGCCGCGTGAGTTCTGTACGATCACCGTTACCGACGGCATCGCGATGGGCCATGAGGGCATGCGTTCGTCGCTGGTCAGCCGCGAGGTGATTGCGGACTTTGTCGAACTGACGATCCGCGGGCATTCCTATGACGCGCTGGTCGGCGTCGCCGGTTGCGACAAGTCGCTGCCCGGCATGATGATGGCCATGCTGCGCCTCAACGTGCCGTCGGTCTTCATCTATGGCGGATCGATCCTGCCGGGCACATTCGAAGGCAAGGACGTGACCGTCATGGATGTGTTCGAGGCTGTCGGCGCCAATGCGGCCGGATCGAACGACATGTCGGACGAAAAACTGCACGCGCTTGAAAAACTGGCCTGTCCGGGTGACGGCGCCTGCGGCGGCCAATTCACAGCCAATACGATGGCCTGCGTGTCGGAAGCGATTGGCCTCGCCCTGCCACTCTCGTCCGCCCTACCAGCGCCTTATCTCGAGCGCGATGAATACTGCGTCGAGAGCGGCAAGGCGGTGATGCACCTGATCGAGAAGAATATCCGCCCGCGCGATATCTGCACGCGCAAGGCGTTCGAGAACGCAGCTGTCGTTGTCGCGGCTACCGGTGGGTCGACCAATGCCGGCCTGCACCTGCCGGCGATGGCGCATGAGTGCGGTGTCCAGTTCGACCTGAAGGATGTTGCCGAGATCTTTGCCAAGACGCCTTACATCGCCAGCCTCAAGCCCGGTGGCGAATTCGTTGCCAAGGATTTCGGCGAGGCTGGCGGCGTGCCGATGCTGATGAAGACGCTCTACGATGCGGGCCTCATTCACGGCGATTGCATGACGGTTACCGGCAAGACGGTGGCCGAAAACCTGCGGGACGTTGTCTTCAACAAGGACCAGAAAGTGATCCGCGAAGCCAGTGACCCGATCTCGCCCAATGGCGGGGTGGTGGGGCTCTGGGGTTCGCTCGCCCCGAATGGCGCCATTGTTAAAGTTGCGGGCCTGCAAAACCTCGAGTTCACCGGCCCGGCCCGCGTGTTCGACGGCGAGGCAGCCTGTTTCAAGGCGGTTTCCGAGCGCAAGTACAAGGAAGGCGATGTCCTGGTGATCCGCTATGAGGGACCGAAAGGTGGCCCCGGAATGCGCGAGATGCTGTCGACCACGGCCGCCCTTTATGGGCAGGGAATGGGAGACAAGGTGGCCCTGATCACGGACGGACGTTTTAGCGGCGCGACGCGTGGCTTCTGCGTCGGCCATGTTGGCCCCGAAGCGGCCGAAGCCGGACCGATCGGTCTCATCGAAGACGGCGACATCATCACTCTCGATGCCATCAAGGGCACGATCGACGTGCAGTTGACGCCGTCGCAGCTGGAAGACCGCAAGCGCAACTGGAAGCCGCGCAAGACGATGTATGGCTCCGGCGCATTGCAGAAATTCGCGAAACTGGTCGGGCCGGCACATGAAGGCGCCGTCACCCATCCCGGCTTTGAGGGCGAAGGCCATGTCTACGCGGATATCTGAAGCGGTTTGAGCGCCGGGCAGGCCCGGTCTAGTATGCGGGCCGAGCCAGCCGGAGACGCGCGCGAATGACAGACCAGATGCCTGACCTTCCCGGCGGCGAGCCCGACCCGGTCGATCCGGATATTGCCAAGGCCTTGTCCGGCCTACCGGACGGCTTCGGCCACTTCGCGCGCATCTTCCAGGACGAAATCCGGCCGGCGCTGCAGGCGCGGGAAGGCGATCGCGTTGCTGCTGTCGCGAAGGCCCAGCAGGCGCGATATGTCGGTGGCGGCATCGGTATTGTCGGCGTCCTGCTCGGCCTGTTCGTCGTCAAGCTGCCGGTGCTGGCCTTCGTCGCGGCAGCGGTCGGGTTCGGATATGTCTGGTGGGGCGCGCGCGACGTCGTGCAGCTGGGCAAGGCAGCAAAGACATTGCTGGTCTCGCCAGTGGCGCGCCAGTTCGAGCTGGGTTTCAACGAGGCCCCGGGTCAGGTTGCATCGATCTACAGGCATCATGAAGTCGGCATCGTGCCGGACTGGGACCGGGACAGTTACGAAGACCTGATCACCGGCACACGCAAGGGCGTCGACTTCGAGCTGTTCGAGGCGCATCTGGAGGAGCGACGCCAGTCAACCGATTCCAAAGGGCGTACGCAGACCCGATGGGTCACCGTGTTTCGCGGCCAGTGCCTCAGGTTTCATTTCGACAAAACGTTCCATGGCCGAACGCTGGTCACGCGCGATGCAGGATTTTTCAACCGGTTCGGAGGGGGAAACGGCATGCAGCGCGCCATGCTGGAAGACCCGGAATTCGAACGCATTTTCGAAGTCTACACGACCGACCAGGTCGAGAGCCGATTCCTGCTGACCCCCGACCTGATGCAGAAACTGGTCGACATGGAAAAGGCCTTCCATGGCGGCAAGCTGAAATGCTGTTTTGACGGTGGCGAATTGTTCATCACCCTTCAGGGCAGCGACCTGTTCGAACCCGGCAGCATGTTCAAGCGACTCGACGACCCGGAACGCGTGCGCGAGCTGTTGAGAGATTTCGCAGCTGTATTCAACATTATCGATTCCGTGATGGCCAATCGCCGGGGCAGGGGTGCCTGACCCCGGACGGACTTAAGCTGGGCGTACCGGGCTTGGGTGCGCAAGGTCGACATTTTCGATCGGAAGAGCAGGCATTGTGAAAGCAGCCAGCATCGCGATAGGCAGGATCAGCGTCCATTTCGGCGCCCACCGGGCCGCATTGAGTTCAGCCGGAATGTCCAGAGGCGCAACGAGCTGGTCGAGCGTCACGGCGATGGCAGGCGAAGGGCCGGTCGAACGGCGCACTTTGTTCGTTTCAGGCGTGAGGGCAGTCATCTTTATTCTCCTTGTGCATTCGCGATGTGAGCGAACGATCACAAATATATGCCCGATCATGGCAAAAAGATGGCAATGTGAGCGATTGATCATTTTTAATGTTGGCGACTGAATGGCGACGCGAAATTCGAGGAAATGGGGCCGCTGTGTGGCAAGCCCATTCAGGTTTGCTTCAGCCATGTTCCGGCATTAGGCAGGCAAGCTGAATAAAGAGACTCCTATCCATGATCCGTATTTTCCTCGCTTCTGTAGCCGTGATGGTGGCCATGCCGGCTGCCGCTGACACCTTGTCGCCAAGGCAGGTTGAGCGGTGCAAGGCGATGCAGTCGACGCTGGCGCCGAAACATGCGGAGCTCGAGGCGGCCACTGCCAAGCGCGATGAACTGGCCGCCAGGGCTGAAGCGCTCGGCGAACGCTATGAGGATGCCCAGGTCATGCGCCTTGCTTCGGCTTCGAATGCCGAGGCTGCAGATACTGCCAAGTCAGAATTCGATGCAGCCCGTCGTGCATTTGCACAGGCGGAGTTCGCACTGCAGTCAAACGCCCGGCAGTTCAATCAGGACGTCGCCGACTACAACCGGTCCTGTACGCCCAAGAAATAGACGTCAGTTCTCGAAAATGCCGATGACTGGTACATGGTCTGACGGTTTTTCCAGCGTGCGCGCCTTGCGGTAGATTTCCACACCGGTCAGCCGGTCAGCAGCTTGCGGCGAGCAAAGCAGGTGGTCGATGCGGATGCCATGGTCCTTCTGGAACGCGCCGCCCTGGTAATCCCAGAACGTGTACTGGTGCCCGCGTCCGTCACAGGTCTCGAAGACGTCCGTCAGGCCGAGATTCCTGAGGCGCCTGAAAGCCTGCCGCGATTCCGGCAGGGCCAGCGCATCGTCGGCCCAGACGCTTTCGTCCCAGCTGTCATTGACGCCCGGTATCACATTGTAGTCGCCGCACAGGACGAAAGCCTCTTCGGTTTTCAGCAATTCGCGGGCGTGGCCCTCAAGGGCCTCCATCCATTCCAGCTTGTAGTCGAATTTCTGGCCTGGCGCCGGGTTGCCGTTCGGCAGGTAGAGGCCGCCGACGCGGATCGGCGTGTCGGCCATGACCAGGGCTTCGATATAGCGGGACTGGTCGTCTTCCATGGTCGACAAGCCCTTGCGGACATCGTCCAGCGGGTATTTCGACAGGATGGCGACGCCATTATAGGATTTCTGCCCGTGGACCGCGCAGGTCCAGCCGAGCTCTTCCAGTTCCAGATAGGGGAAGCCGTCAGTCTCGCATTTGAGCTCCTGAAGGCAAACGACGTCACAATCGATTGCGCCCAGCACTTCCAGAACGGTGGGAAGACGGGCCTTGATCGAGTTGACATTCCATGTGGCGATACGCATGCCTTTCCCTTTAACAGCTTCGCCCCATTGTTCCAGCCGGAACGCGAGGCTATGCTGCAATGCGAAACAAGTATTCAGGAGGCCCCCATGGGCTCAGTCGGTCCGCTCCAGATTGTCCTCGTCATCGTGGTCGCGTTGCTATTGTTCGGTGGACGTGGCCGGATTTCCTCGATCATGGGCGACATGGCCAAGGGTGTGCGCTCGTTCCGCAAGGGGCTGGCTGACGACGATGATACGAAGGCTGTCGACAAGGACGACCTCGTCAACGTGACTCCAAAGAAAGACGAGACGAAAGCCTCGTCATAATGTTCCTGGTGGAGGGCGCATAATGCTGCCCGGAATCGGATTTTCCGAACTCATTTTGCTCGCCCTTGCTGCGCTCATCATTGTGGGCCCGAAGGACCTGCCGCTGATGATGCGGAAGGCGGGCCAGATGGTGGGCAAGGCGCGTGCGATGGCCCGCGAATTCCAGGCCGCCTTCGAAGACATAGCCCGGCAGGGCGAACTGGATGAGTTGCGCAAGGAGATCGAAGACCTCAAGCGCACCAATGCGATGACCGAAGCCCAGGCTGACCTGGCCAATTTGGAAAGCGATATCAACGCGGCCGTCATGCAAAAATCCGAAGCGACTGCAGACGAAGTGAAGGCGCCTGCACCGAGTTCCAAGGACGATGCTGCGTGAACAAGGTCCCGCCGAAAGACGAACAGCCTGAAATCCTTGATGAAGTGGAAGCCAGCCGGGCACCGCTGCTGGAGCACCTGACTGAACTGCGCTCGCGGTTGATCATCTCGCTGACGGCGCTGGGCATCGCTGCGCTCGCCTGTTTCTTCGTCGCCCAGCCGATCTATGATTTCCTGCTCGCGCCGTTCGCGGCGAAGGCAGAGGCCCTGCGCGGTGCGCCGCTGGAACTGATCTTCACGGCGCCGATGGAATTCTTCTTCGCCAAGGTGAAGCTGGCCATTTTTGCGGGCATTTTCGTGTCTTTCCCGGTGATCGCCTGGCAAATCTATGCCTTCGTCGCACCGGGGCTCTACAAGAGCGAGCGGGGGGCCTTCTGGCCGTTCCTGGTGATCGCCCCGCTTCTGTTCGCGGCGGGGGCGGCGTTTGTCTATGTCCTGATGCTGCCGATGCTGGCGCGTTTCTCGATTTCGCAGGAACAGATCGACAGTGGCGTCGCAACGATCAAGCTGTTGCCGAAAGTGTCGGAATACCTCTCGCTCGTGATGGCGCTGATGCTGGCGTTCGGGATTTCGTTCCAGCTGCCGGTGGTCCTGACCTTGCTGGCCAAGATCGGGCTCGTCTCGGCGAAAACCCTGATCAGCGGGCGCAAGTATGCGATCGTTCTGATTTTGGGGTTCTCCGCAGTGTTCACGCCGCCGGACGTGATTTCCCAGCTCCTGCTGACCGGGCCTGTGTATTGCCTGTACGAAATTTCGATCTTTTGCGTGAAGCTAATCGAGAAGAAACAGGACGCAGAAGACGCCTCGGCCGCTGCCGAATAGGCAAAATTGGTGCGGTGCACGGTTGCATTCGCCCTGCGAATGTTGAACATCCCACCCTCGCTCAATTAGCGAATCAGGGAGAACCCTTTTGTCACGCGTGAACAGCGTCCTGCTTGTCGATTTCGACAATATATACGCGGCGACCGGCGCGGGTTTCACAGAAAAAGTGGCCAATTGGGTTCTCTGGCTGGAGGATGGCGCCCTGTCGGAACGGCAGAAGCGGCGCAAGTTCTTGGCCAAGCGCGTTTACTGGAACCTGCAATACGACGTGCACAGGCCGGCATTCGAGGCAGCAGGTTTCGAAGCCTTCAACTGCCGCGCCTTTGCCAAGAACAAGATTTCGGCAGGCAAGAGTTCGGCCGATATCGTCCTCACGATGGACGCCGTCGAACTGGCAAGGCAGGTCAAGGATCTTGACGAAGTCATCGTCCTGACGACGGATTCAGATTTCGTGCCTGTGGTGAATCGTATCCAGTCTCCCCGTTTGCGTGTTGTCACCGGCGGCAAGGAAACCGACCCGACATATGAACTCTACAGCCAGCATGCTGATGCCGTAGTCCATATGTCGGCGCTGAAGGCCGCATGCGACTATGAGCGTACGCCGCGTAAATGGTACCGCTTCCGCAGTCCGCCACCTGAAGTGCCCGAACCGCGCCTTGTGCAGGAGCGCCGCTCTCCGCTGATGATGAAAGTGCGTAATGCGGTCCGGGACGAGCAGGATTCGCAGGGCGCTCGCCCGGCGGACGAACATCCGCACCTCACCCGCGCGGCAGAACTCATCATGCAGCTGGGTGCCCGCACGCCAGACCAACCGATTGCCCGCGAGAAGATCGTCAAGGCGCTGTCGGCCATTCCGGATTTTGCCACCACGCCGCAAAAGGGCCAGCCAGCCTGGTTTGGCCTGCGCAATTATGCGGTGATGATGATGCGCCTGCGCGCGCTCGAGCCGAGCATTGAGGTCCGCCCGCAAAAGCGTAACGGCACCCAGGTCATCTGCCGCGTGCCCAAGACGGCGGCGCCTGCGACCTCTCAAGCAAGTGCCGAAGCCACCGCGTAGTGGACGCCGCGCCCGGGGCGCATTAGAGCCTGTAGCGACAGCCACTGCAGGACCATTCCATGTTTGATATCCGCGCCCTTCGCGACAATCCGGAAGCCTTCCGTCTCGCCTGGAACCGCCGCAATCCCGGCCTCGGCGATTTCGTCGACCAGATCCACGCGCATGATGGTGCGCTGCGCAAGGCGGTCACTGACAAGCAGGACGCTGAAAAGGTCCGCAACGAGAATTCCAAACTGATCGGCCGGGCGAAGGCCGAGAAGAACGAGGAAGAGGCTGCGCGCCTGATGGCCCTTGTCGCGGAAGCCAAGCTGACAATCGAGGCCGCCGGCGAGCAGGAAGCTGCCGCCAAGGCGCTGCTGGACGACATCCTGATGGGCCTGCCCAACCTGCCGCTGTCGGACGTGCCTGACGGCCCGGACGAGCACGCCAATGTTGAAAAAAGTCGCTGGGGCGAGCCGAAGCGGATCAACAATCCGAAAGACCATGCCGATCTTGGCGAGGCGTTGAAAAGCGACGCGGGCTTTTCCCAGATGGATTTCGACAGCGCCGTGAAGATGAGCGGCGCACGCTTCGTTGCCCTGCGCGGCAAGCTCGCCCGCATGGAACGGGCCCTCGCGGCGTTCATGCTCGATCTGCAGACGGGCGAGCATGGCTATGAGGAAGTGAGTCCGCCGCTCCTGGTCAAGGATCAGGCGCTCGTTGGTACGGGGCAGCTGCCGAAGTTTGCTGAAGACCTGTTCGCGACGACGCTGGATCATTTCCTCATCCCCACTGCCGAAGTCCCCCTCACGAACCTCGTCCGCGAGCAGATCCTCGACGCGGCGCGTCTCCCCCTGCGCTTCACCGCGCACACGCCCTGCTTCCGCTCGGAAGCGGGCAGTGCGGGGCGGGATACGAAGGGCATGATCCGCCTGCACCAGTTCAACAAGGTCGAACTCGTCTCCATCGTCGAGAATGAGGAACAGGGCCTCGCTGAGCTGGAACGGATGACCGGGTGCGCCGAGGAAGTGCTGAAACGCCTGAACCTGCCGTTCCGCCGGATGCTGCTCTGCACCGGCGACATGGGGGCAGGGGCCCGCAAGACCTATGACCTGGAAGTCTGGCTGCCGAGCCAGAATACTTATCGCGAGATCAGCTCGTGCTCCTATTGCGGCGACTTCCAGGCCCGCCGTATGGACGCGCGCTTCCGCAAGGAAGCAGGCGCCAAGCCCGAATTCGTCCACACGCTGAACGGCTCCGGCCTCGCCGTCGGCCGTACGCTGGTGGCGATCATCGAGAACTACCAGAACGAGGACGGCTCCATCACCGTGCCGGACGTGCTGCGGCCCTATATGGGCGGGCTGGAGATTATCGCATGAGGATCCTGCTCACTAATGATGACGGCATCAACGCGCCGGGCCTTTCGGTGCTGGAAGACATTGCCAAGGACCTTACAGACGATATCTGGATCGCGGCGCCGGAAGAGGAGCAGTCCGGCAAGGGCCGCGCCATCTCGCTGACCCAGCCGGTGCGCACCCGCAAGGTCGGCGCCAAGGCCTGGGCCATTGCGGGCACGCCATCGGACTGCGTGCTGCTGGCCATGCAGGACCTGATGCCCGATGCGCCGGACCTGGTCCTGTCAGGCGTCAATCGCGGCCAGAACATCGCCGAGGACACGAGCTTTTCCGGCACCATCGCGGCGGCCATGTTCGGCATGCAGATGGGCATCCCGTCGATCGCCCTCAGCCAGGCGCAGAGTTTTCGCGAGCGCGGGTCCCTGCCATGGGAGACGGCGCGGGCCTGGGGCGCGAAGACGTTGCGGCCCCTGATCAAGCAGGGCTGGCCGTCGGATGTCGTGATCAATGTGAACTTCCCGGACCGCGAACCGGGCGATGTCGCCGGCATCCAGATCACCCGTCAGGGGTTCCGTGATGAGAGCATCATCCATACCGACCGGCGCGAAGACCTGCGAGGCAACGACTATTACTGGATCGGCTACAAGGGAAAGCTGTCGAAGCCCGATGCCGGGACGGACCTGCGCGCTATCTATGACGGCTATGTTTCGGTCTCGCCGCTGCATGTCGACCTGACGCACGAAGCCTATCTCAAGGAACTGCGCGAGACATGGCCGACCTGATCGCCGATCCTTTCCGCGCCGCGCGCCTTGTCCTGCACCTGCGTCAGGAGGGGATTACCGATGACGGCGTGCTGAAGGCGATGGAGACGATCGACCGGGGCGCATTTGTCGATACGCCCGGCCTCGAAAAGCTGTCCTTCGAGGACTGCGTCCTGCCGATCCCTTGCGGCCAGATCGTGCCGCGCCCGGCGGTGACGGGCCAGCTGTTGCAGGCTTTGCAGATAAAACAGGTCCGTGAGGCGCGTATCCTGTTGATCGGCGTTGGCAGCGGTTACACGGCAGCGCTGGCGGCCCAGCTCGGCGCGGATGTTTTTGCCATGGACCGGTTCCGCCGTCTCTGCGACGCGGCCCGGCGGCGCATGCTCGACCTCGACCTCGGCAATGTTGCCATCCGCCACGGTGACGGTTTCGTCGGCTGGCCCGAACGCGGCCCATATGACCGGATATTGCTCACGGGCGCGGTCGACGAGGTGCCGGACGTCCTGTTGCAGCAATTGGCCAAGGGTGGCGTGCTGATCGCGCCGCTGCAAACAGCCGATGTGCAGGTCCTGCTGCGGTTGAGCGCAGATGGCACGCAAGAGCGGCTCGCCATCGCCCACCCGCTGCCGATGCTGGTCGAAGGGCGCTCCAGGGCGCTCTAGGACAGATTCGCGCGGCCTGCAGGGCTTGTTTGCCAAGGCCATCGCCCACAGCTATAGGGGCATGACTTTCGCAGGCACCCTGAGAGGGCTGCCGCGACACAGGGTTACAGGGAGTTGACCAATATGCTGAACAAATTCGCCGCGGTATTCATCACTTTCGCGGGTCTTTCCCTTCCAGCGCTTGCGCAGGCCGCGCCAGCGGCTGGACCGGGCGTCCTGACGCAGGTCATGTTCTTCCTGCCGCTGATCCTGATCTTCTACTTCCTTCTGATCCGTCCGCAGCAACAGCGCGCCAAGAAACACCGGGAAATGGTTGAGAACGTCAAGCGCGGCGACACGGTCGTCACGTCAGGCGGCCTGATCGGCAAAGTTACCAAGGTTGGCGATACGGAAGTTAACGTCGAACTTGCCGAAAATGTCCGTGTCCGCGTGATCAAGGCCATGGTCGTCGAGGTTCGCGGCAAGAGCGAGCCGGTCGCCGCCAACGACTAGGTTTACCGCGCCCAGCCGCTTTCACGTCTAAGGACGAATAAATGCTTCAGTTTCCCATCTGGAAGGTCAGCCTGATCCTCGGCATTATGCTGTGGGGCGTCATGATGGCCCTGCCCAACGTCGTGAACATGTCCGGCGCGCCAGCCGGCATACCCAAGCAGGGCGTCAATCTTGGCCTCGATCTTCAGGGCGGCGTCTACCTGATGATGGAGATCAATCCGGATGAAGTCGTCGCCAACCGGCTGGAAGTGTTCGCCATCGACGTACGCAATGCGCTGGGCAACAAGGATGGCAAGACGCTGATCGGCCACTTGCCGACCATTGATGGCCGCACCCTGAACATCAACCTGACGCGCCCGGATGTTGACGGCAACTTTCCGATCGATGAGGCGCTCGTCCGCGTGCGCAAGCTGAATGCCAGCGTCGAAGGCGCCATTGGCGGCGCAAAGACCTATGATATCGAAGCCGCAGGACCTGCGGTGATCAAGGTCACGGTTCCGGCGACGTCCGAAGAAGCGCTGATGAAAGACGCGCTCGGCAAGACGATGACCATCGTGCGCCGCCGCGTCGATCCGGAAGGCGTCAGCGAGATTTCAATCACGCCGCAGGGCAATAACCGCATCATCCTGGAAGCCCCCGGCGAGCCGGACGCAACGCGCCTGAAAAGCCTGCTCAGCCGAGACGGCAAGATGACCTTCAATCTGGTCGAGAACAGTCCTTCGGCGATCGCGGCGGCCGAGAAAGGCGTTGTCAAACCGGGATACCGCCTGCTGACGGGGCCTGAAACCGGCCCGCTCCTGGTGCGCAATATTCCTGAAGTGACGGGCGCCGATATCGCTACGGCCAGCCAAGGCTACGACGACGGCAACCGGCCGCAGATCAACTTCCGTCTCAATGGCAATGGTGCGTCAAAGTTCTACCAGACCACCCGCAACAATTCCGGCAAGCTGTTTGCCATCGTGCTGGACGACACGATCATGTCAGCGCCACGCATCAACGAGCCAATTCCTGGTGGCAGCGTACGCATCACGGGCACGTTTACGCTGGAAGAAGCGCAAGACCTTGCGGCCATCATCGAGGCAGGCGAGATGCCCGCCAAAGTCCAGTTTCTCGACCAGCGCACGGTCAGTGCCACTCTCGGCCAGGACTCGATTCGGGCAGGTGTCCGGGCGTCACTGATCGGTCTCGCCCTGGTCGCTGTATTCATGATCCTGGCCTACGGCCTGATGGGCTTCTTCGCAGTCGGATCGCTCGCCGCCAACATCGTTCTCATCGTGGGTGCCTTGTCGGGGCTTGGCGCTACGCTGACCCTCCCAGGCATCGCCGGTATCATCCTCACGATCGGTATGGCAGTTGATGCCAACGTGCTGGTGTTCGAGCGCATCCGGGAAGAGCAGCGTGCCGGGCGCTCGCCGCTGACGGCCGTGCAGGCGGGCTATGAGCGCGCCCTGTCAACCATTCTCGATGCCAACATCACGACCTTCATCGCCGCTTCCATCCTGTACTTGCTGGGGTCTGGTCCGGTGAAGGGGTTCGCCGTGACACTGGCGATCGGTATCGTCACCTCGGTGTTTACGGCCTTTGTGCTGACCCGTTGGTTCACGGTCATGTACCTCAAGGGCTTCAAGCCCAAGAAATTCGCCCTCTAGGCTGGCAGGAGAGACATTATGCTACTCAGGTACTGGCCCGAAAGCACGAACGTAAAGTTCATGAGCCTGCGCATGGGCGGGGCGCTCCTGTCCGTGCTCATGATCACGGCGTCGATTTTCTTCCTGGCGACACGCGGTCTCAACCTCGGTGTCGATTTTGCCGGTGGCACGGTGATGGAGATAGAGCAGACCCAAACGGTGACCGTCGAATCCGTCCGCGCGGCCATGCCATTTCCGGCGGACGTGAACAGCGCCGTCGGTACGGATGCGCGTGCGATCATTGTGGTCAAGTTCGGCGCCGCCGATCCGTCGAAACTCGGTGAAGAGTTTACGACTCTCGCGCCTGAAGCGCAGGCCGAACGCGCGCAGCAGGTCACCAATGACATTGTCAAAGACACGCTGATGGAAAAACTCGGCCTGACCGATAACGATTTCCTGCGCGACGATTCCGTTGGCCCGAAAGTGTCCGGCGAACTGTTCCGCTCCGGTATCCTGGCGCTTGTTGTCGCGCTTGCGCTGATGCTCGCTTATATCTGGTTCCGGTTCGAGTGGCAGTTCTCGGTCGGGGCCGTGGCCGCGCTGGCGCATGACGTCATCATCACACTGGGTGTGTTTTCCCTTCTGCAGCTTGAATTCAACCTGACCACTATCGCTGCCTTGCTGACGATTATCGGTTATTCGATGAACGACACTGTCGTCGTGTTTGACCGGGTCCGGGAGGAACGCCGCAAGTACAAGAAAATGCCGGACCGGCAGGTTATCGACCAGTCGCTGAACATGACCCTTTCGCGTACGCTGCTGACCTCCGGCACGACGCTGCTGGCCCTGTTCGCGATTTTCTTCCTTGGCGGGCCCGTCCTGCGCGGCATGAGCTTCGCGCTGATTTGGGGTATCTTTATTGGTACCTATTCGTCGATCTTCATCGCCTCGGCCATCGTTCTGTCACTCGGCATGGACCTGAACAAGAAGCCGGCAGAGGAAGTGACCGGCTTCCAGGGCGTGCGCTAGACGTCCAGTACGATCATTCGGTCATTCAGCGCGGATATCGCCGTCTGGGGCGTATCCGAGTGAACGAGCAGCGACCGGAAACTGTCGGGCGTGAAGCCGCCCTCGATGATGCGCTCCATCAGGTCGAAGAAGGGCTCCCAAAATCCGTCCTCGTCGAGGAAGGCCATCGGCTTGGCGTGCAGTCCGAGTCTTGCCCATGACAGCATCTCGACGGCTTCCTCAAGCGTGCCGATGCCGCCCGGCAGCACGATGAATGCGTCTGATTCGTCAAACATCATCTGCTTGCGGGTGTGCATGTCTTCCACGATGCGGTGCTCGACATCCTCGAAAATGCGTTCCTTTTGCAAGAGGAAGCGCGGCATGATGCCCAGCACCTCGCCGGCAGATTCATGCGCCGCGCGGGCACAGGCCCCCATCAGGCCAACGCCGCCGCCGCCATAGACGAGGCGAATGTCCTGTTTGGCCAGTTCCCGGCCCAGTTCCTCGGCAAGCGCGATATAACCCGGGCTCACGGCATCGGAAGCTCCGCAATAGACGCAGATTGATTTTTGCTTTTTCATCGCAGTTCCGGCTCCTTGAACGACGCGCAGAGATAGCGACTGAAGCCCGATGATGCCAGTTCCAATGTCTGCGAACGTCTCCGGCGCGCAGAACCTGTTTTGTCTTCCGCCGATTCCGCCCCATATGGCCGGGATGACAAAACCGACAGAGACCCCCGCCAATCACGACAAGATCGACAGCGCCGACGGTGGCATTGGCGTTTCGATCCTGCGAATCCTGAAGCTTCTGGGCCGTTCGGAACTCGCCAGATGGCGCCCGGTGATGGTGATCGCTGTCATTCTGACTCTCGCGGCCTCTGTTCTTGAAGTTGTCTCGCCCCTCGTTCTGGGCCACGCGATCAATCAGGCCGCGCCCAGGGCCGGTGTGGCCCCCGCTTTCGCCTCGGCTGCTCTATGGCTTTCCATCGGCATCGGCGTACGCTTCCTCGCAGCCGGCTTGCCGCAATTGCGTGATTTCCTGTTCGCGCCGGTCAGCCAGGACGCGCAGCGCGTTGCCAGCGTGGATGCTTTCGGCCACGCCCAGCTGCTGTCCCTGAATTTCCACCAGACACGCCGAACCGGCGCGCTCAACCGCGTCATCGAGCGCGGCGCCGGTGCCATCGACTACCTGATCCGCTTTCTCGCTTTCAATATCGGGCCGACATTCATCCGGTTGGTTCTCGCGTCCATCGCGCTCGGCCTGGCATATGACTACCGGCTCGCCCTGATCGCCATCGCGACAATCATCATCTACGTGATTTCGACAGTGATCATCACCGAGTGGCGCGTGCGCCAGCGCCGACGGATGAACGAGGCAGACACGCATTTCCGCGCCATGGCGGTCGATATCCTCACCAATTTCGAGACGGTGAAGTCCTTCGCCGCCGAACGCCGCGAGACGGGCCGTTTCGATACGGCCATGGGCACATACAATGATCGCTACGTCGAAACCGTACGAAGCATGTACATCCTGAACGCGGTCCAGGCGCTCGTGATGAATATCGGCCTGCTGGCCGTGCTGGTCCTGTCGGCGTGGAATGTCATCGACGGCAAGATGCAGATCGGTGACCTGACCGCCGTCATGCTGATGCTGCTGTCGCTGTATGCGCCGCTGAATATCCTCGGCTGGGCCTGGCGTGAGATCAAGCAAGGCGCTGTGGACCTGGAAAAGCTGTTCGGCCTCCTCTCGATGAAGGCCGATGTTTCCGATGCGCCTGACGCCGTACCGCTTGTCTCGCCGACCGGCGACGTGAAATTTGAACATGTCGGCTTTTCGCATGAGGGCCGCGCTGTCGGTGTCGACGATGTCAGCTTTCACCTGAAACCCGGGCGCAAGATTGCCTTTGTCGGTACATCCGGCGCGGGCAAGTCGACACTGCTCAAACTCCTGTTCCGTTTCTACGATGTCGAATCTGGCCGCGTGCTCGTTGATGGCAAGGATGTGCGCTCGCTGACACAGGAATCCCTGCGCAAGGCATTGGGACTGGTGCCGCAGGATGTGGTGCTCTTCAACGACACGATCCGCTACAATATTGGCTATGCCCGTCCGGATGCGTCCGAGGCGGAACTCCGCGACGCGGCACGCCGGGCACAATTGCTCGAATTCATCGACAGCCTGCCGGACGGCTGGAAAACCCGCGTTGGCGAGCGTGGCCTGAAACTGTCGGGTGGGGAAAAGCAACGCGTCGGCATCGCCCGCGTCATTCTCGCCGATCCCGCCATTCTCGTGCTCGACGAGGCCACATCGGCCCTCGACAGCGCTACAGAGGAAGCCGTGCAGGACGCACTGGAGGAGGCCGCGGAAGGCCGCACAACCCTCATGGTGGCTCACCGCCTTTCCACAGTGAAGTCTGCCGACGAGATACTCGTGCTCGAAGCGGGCAAAGTGATCGAGCGGGGCAACCATGCGACCCTGCTGGCCAAAGGCGGCAAATATGCTGATATGTGGGATCGTCAGGCGAAAAATGCCGACCTGGCACTTGTTGACGACTAGAGTTTGCCCGGGGAAGGGGCCTGATTGAATGTCTGAAGATCTCGATAGCAAGAGCACACCGTGGATGAATATCGGGCTCGACTGGGAAGGCGTCGCAGCGGCCCTCGGCGCCCTGCTGGTCGCGCTCTTGCTCGGCGTGATCTGGTCTCCGCTGTTCTGGATCGGTTTTGCCGGCGTCGTGATCGCGTTGATGGCGGCACGCTGGTCGCACCGCATGCCGCCGGACCTTGCCAATGGCATTGTTGCGCCCTGCGACGGCGTTGTGGTTTCTGTCGGACGCGCCGAAGCGCCATCGGAGCTGCGCCTCACGGAATCGGGTGTGACGCGCATTCGCATTGCCTCGGCCCCGTCGGCCACGAACAAGGTCTACACGCCCATCGCGGGCAGCGTGGAATCCATGATCTTCGAAGCCGGCGAGAATACCGTCCCGCTCGCCGCCCGCGCCGACGATGACGGCCTGGCTCGCGCCTTTCTCACCTTCGAAAGCCGCGGACAGCAGGTTGGCGTGCGCCTGGCGTCCGGCGGCTTCGGTCCGCGAATAGATCTTGCGACACAGGCAGGAGACATCGTCAGGCTCGGTCGGCCCTTCGGTACGCGCAGGCTAGGAGGCTGGTGCGACGTTTATGTCCCGAACGGCGTTGGAATGCTTATATGGCCCGGCCAGACCCTGATTGGAGGCGAGACCGTGATGGGCCGCCTCAAGTCGCAGGGCGATACGGATTTGTTCGATGGCATGGCGGAAGAAGATGCCGATGGTGAACCGGCGCTTCAAGTCGAAGACAACGCTCCGTTTAAGGTGGAAGAAGAGGATGACGACGAATATCCCTCGCCCGAAGATATGGAAACGCCCGACGATCCGGCTGTGATACTGGCACGCTTGCGGGAAGCGTCGTGTCGACACGACGATTAGTCGTCGCGCTCTTCTTGCGGGCCGCTGTTCATCCAGGCGAACAGGGGCTTCAGCGGGACGATCCAGCCAAATCCTGCGATGACGTAGAAAACCAGCTGCGCCCAGCGCGGCCAGCTGCCGATCATGCCGGAAAATGTCCCGACGAGGACAATCCAAAGCGCGATGAAGACGAGCAGGACAAGGCTGGCGACGGGTTTGCGCATGGCAATTCGGGGCCTTCCTTGGCTTGGGTCGTGGGCGCTGCGACATGGTTGCCTCTTGCCGCGCCGCATGGATAGGCCATTTAGGCGGCATGTCCCAATCAGGCAAACCCCATAATGCCACACGCTGGATGCGCATCTGGCTCGTGGTCATCGGCGTGCTGGTCTACGCCATGATCCTGATTGGCGGCGCCACCCGCCTCACGGATAGCGGCCTGTCGATCACGGAATGGGACCCGATCAAGGGTGCGCTGCCGCCGCTGACCGATGCCGCATGGGCGGGCCTGTTCGAAAAGTACAAGCAGACATCCGAGTATCGTTTGCAGAATTCCGGCATGTCGCTTGGCGACTTCCAGCAGATATTCTGGTGGGAATGGGGGCACCGGCTGTTTGGGCGCATGATCGGTCTTGTCGCCATGTTCGGCCTGGCGGTCTTCGCGATCCGGGGCTGGCTCAGCCGGGCTCTCGCCACCAAGTTTGTTATCCTTATCCTGTTGGGCGGCCTGCAGGGCGCCATCGGCTGGTGGATGGTCTCAAGCGGCATTGGCGAAACGACCCGCGTCGATGTCGCTCCCTATCGCCTCGCCACGCATTTCATGCTGGCGCTGCTGATTATCGGCTTCACCACATGGCTGTGGCTCGATCTCGGCGCCAAGGTGCGAGAGCCGGTGGCCCGGTCGGTACGAGTCGCTGCGTGGGTGTTGCTTGCGCTGATCGTCGTGCAGATGGCGGCCGGCGCACTCGTTGCCGGTCTGGATGCCGGACGCACCTACAATGACTGGCCTTTGATGGCCGGCGAGTTTGTGCCGAAATCATACCTCGGCGAAGGCCTCGGTCTGCGCAGCCTGTTCGAGGGCCGCGCCACAACCCAGTTCAACCACCGCATCCTGGCCTACCTGATCTGGATCGCCGCCCTCGTCGCAGCATGGGCGTTCCGCGAGACGGCACTCAGGGGCGCGTTCGCCGGCCTCGCTCTGCTCGTCAGCCTTCAGGCCCTATGGGGCATCCTGACCCTTGTAAACGCTGCGCCGATGAACCTGGCGCTGTTGCACCAGGCTCTTGGCGTGATCGTCACTTTGGCGGCGGTGAGGCTGGTCTGGCGCTCACGCGGTTCCGGTCAATTGGTCGACAGCGTCAATGCGCTCGGGTCCACGAACACGGCGTGATGTTCACCGGGCTTGGTTTCGCCTGCGATTACGATCAGTCCACCGGGATAGCCACCAGACATCATCGTGCCCATGGCCGCCATGGCGACCGGCGTATCCGGGGCCACGACCGTGATTCCGTCCTTCACGTCGATCTCGGCATTGGTCATGCCCATATCGGTCGAGATGCCCAGCTTGCCGTCTTCCAGCGAAACGAGGGCATCAAGCGGTCCGCGCACCAGCGAAGAAGCAGTGGAAGCGCGCGGCGACGCGACAAGCGTGTCGCTGGTAAAGGCGCAGGATTTCACCGGGAACTCGGTAAAGGTCGACTCACCCGCCGACCAATTCAGCTCTCCGTCGGATTCGCGTATGATGCCGTTCTGCAGCACGCGGTTATTGGCTTCTGTCCAGAAGGCGAGGCGCATCAGCCCGGTCCCGGGGGCGGGGCCGGAGCATACGCCAGCTACGACGTGATCGGTGCTGACAGGAAGATCGACCTGGGCCGGTGCCAGCAGGCCTTCGCCGAATATATAGCCTTTCAGCTCGCCCTCCCGGGTGATTCCCGGGAACACCGTGATTGACCGCTCTTCAACGATTGATGACTGGCCGCCAGCGAGCGATTTCAAGCGGAAATTGGACTTTTCACCCAATTTTTCGGCTTCCATGTCGTAGAATTGCAGGCCGCCTTTCTCATAGGCCACAGCCAGAATACCGCGTAGGCCGCCCGAGAGCGCGATTGAGGCGACTTCGCCCTCCAGCGGGCGAGTCGACCAGACGGCTGGAAGCACGGTCCCTGCAGAGATTACAGGGACTTCAGCCTCGGTCTGGGCTGCCTTGTCTTGTTTTGAGCAGGCCGATGCCGTAAAAAGCAGGGCAAGGCCAACCCCAGCGTTGACAAGGGGGGAAGCGGCGCTTAAACGCCAGCGCTTGAATTGCATTCCATGAACTCCGAAAGCGAGAGGCTCTGATTAGAGCGATGAAAACCTATAACGCACCAGCAGATGTGGAGCACAAGTGGGTCGTGATTGACGCGACTGACGTCGTCATCGGACGCCTTGCTTCATACGTCGCCAAACGCCTTCGCGGCAAGCACCGCGTCGACTTCACGCCGCACATCGATACCGGCGATCATGTCGTCATTATCAATGCGGATAAAGCGAAATTCACAGGCAAGAAGCTGACGGACAAGATCTACTACCGTCACACCGGTTACCCGGGCGGCATCAAGTCGACGACACCTGAGAAGATCCTGAACGGCAAGTATCCTGAGCGCGCCATCCAGATGGCTGTGAAGCGGATGATGCCGAAGGAAAGCACGCTCGCACGGACCCAGTTCGGCAAGCTGCGCGTCTATGCCGGTTCCGAGCACCCGCACACGGCGCAACAGCCTGAAACCGTCGACTTCAAGTCGATGAATTGCAAGAACATCAAGGCGGCCTGATACATATGACCGATACAGCAAACTCCCTCGAGGAACTTGGCGCCATGTCCGGCGCGCCGGCCGCTGAAGCGCCCGCGATCAAGGTGGAGCCAAAAATCGACGCACAGGGTCGCGCATACGGCACGGGTCGCCGCAAGGAAGCCACTGCACGCGTCTGGATCAAACCGGGTTCCGGCAAGATCACGATCAATGGCCGCGACCAGGAAACGTATTTTGCGCGTCCGGTCCTGCGCATGGTCATCGCCCAGCCGCTGATCGAATCCGGCCGTGAGACCGAGTTCGACGTCATCGCCACCGTCAAGGGCTCCGGCCTGATGGGCCAGGCAGGCGCTGTCCGGCACGGTATCTCACGTGCGCTCGTTGCATATGAGCCAGGCCTGCGCGCCGTGCTGAAGCCATTCGGCTTCATGACCCGCGACCCGCGCGTTGTCGAACGCAAGAAGTACGGCCGAGCCAAAGCTCGCCGCAGCTTCCAGTTCTCCAAGCGCTAAAGCCGTATTCCGGTTTTTCAAATTCCCGGCGGGCGCTTCGGAGACGAAGCGCCCGTTTTTTATTGTCCTGTGATGGGGGGCGACGATGTTGCCAAAGGTTTTCATTGATGGCGAAGCAGGTACGACCGGCCTGCAGATTGCCGACCGGTTGCGCCAGCGCAGCGATCTTGATGTGATCTCGATCGATCCGGCCCTGCGCAAGGATATCGACGAACGCGCCCGTCTCATGAACATGGCGGATGCCGTGATCCTCTGCCTGCCGGATGATGCTGCCCGGCTTGGCGTGTCGCTTGTCACTAACAAGAACACGATCATCATCGATGCCTCCACCGCGCATCGCACAGCGCCGGGTTGGACTTACGGCTTCCCCGAAATGGACAAGGCCCAGCGCGCGGCGATTCAGGCCTCAACCCGGATATCAAATCCGGGCTGCTATCCGACTGGTGTAATCGCGCTGGTGCGACCACTCGTAGCGCGCGGCTTGCTGCCCGCGTCGCATCCGCTGACCGTGAGTGCCGTGTCAGGCTATTCGGGTGGCGGCAATACGATGATCGCTGAATTCGAAAATACCGACGCAGCCAACCACACAGCGGACAATTACCGCATCTATGGTCTTTCGCAGAAGCACAAGCACCCGCCGGAAATGATGCGGCATTGCCGCCTCGCCAACCTGCCGCTGTTCATGCCCGCCGTCGGCCGCTTTGCGCAGGGCATGATCATTGAAGTGCCATTGGCGCTTTGGGCACTACCCGGCACACCGAAGCGGGCGGCGCTTCACGACGCGATCACGCATGCTTATGAAGGCGAACGCTTCGTGCGCGTGGTGCCACTGGCCGACAGTGACAGTCTGACGGGGCTCGAACCGGAAGGCTGCAACGGCACCAACCGGCTGGATCTCTACGTCTTCGGATCGGATGACCAGGTCCGTCTCGTCGCGCGGCTCGACAATCTCGGCAAAGGCGCATCCGGTGCTGCGGTCCAGAATCTCAACATAGCGCTGGGCCTGGATGAATGGACCGGCCTTGAAACCTGACACCTGCTTTATCGCAGGATCGGTCGTTCCAGCGCTTCAAGGATGGCATCGTCACGCCCGTAAATGTCTGTCAGATACCGTACGCCGCCGCAGGAATTGTCGACGGCGGTCATATAGACCACGTAGACTGGCACCGGCGCCAGCAGGTCGACGCGCGTTTCGGCGCCCGAAGCGACGGCTGCATCGATGCGCGTTCGATCCCAGCCCGCCGTGTCCTCCAGCAACCATGCCGCAAGGTCGAGCGGCTCCTTCACCCTGACGCAGCCGGATGAAAAGGTTCGCTGGTCGGCATCGAACAAGTCCCGGTCCGGCGTATCGTGGAGATAAACATTGTGCGGGTTCGGGAACATGATCTTCACCTGCCCGAGTGCATTGGACGGACCGGGGGCCTGGCGCAGCCGGTACGGAAAGGATGCGGCTGACACCTCGGACCAATTGATGTCAGCCGGATTGATGGCCTTTCCCTGCCGGTCGAGCACCCTGTAGCCAAGTCGGCCGATGATTCCGGGATCGCGCCGGAACTGCGGCAGCTTGTCGGCCCGGGCGATGCTGTCAGGTACATCCCACCACGGATTGAAGATGATATATTCGATACTGTCGGAAAAGGTCGGTGTTTCCCGGTTGGTTTTGCCGAATATTGCCGCGTGACTGGTATGGACGGCCCCCTGTTCAATAGCGGCGACGTCGAACCCGGGGATGTTGGCAATGACATATCGCGGCCCGAGCGTATGCGGCAGCCAGCGCCATCGCTCCATGTTGACATGCAGCTGGCCGATCCGTGCCGTATGCCCGTCGCGGACGGTCGGATCGGTTGCCAGTGCCAATGCGGCTTGCTCGCGGGCCAGCTCCGCGCGCAGGGCGAGGTATTCCGGATGCTGCGGCGCCATACGGTCTAGCGCGGCAGCAAGCGCCGCCGGGCCGCCTTGTGCGTCGAGCTGCGTGAACATCGCGTTTTCTGCGGCACCTGCTGCAAGGCGTCGCTGCAGCGTACCTGGATCCAGCACGCCATGCGCGAGGTGAGTGGCGGCCAGAAGCCAGGCTTGTTGCGCTACTAGATCCTGAGCACCGGGATGGTCCGACAAGTCAAGAATATGCGAAAGGCCATAGTCCTCGGGATCAAGGCCATGCTCGGACAGCCGGGCAAGGGCGTCCGTCAGAATATTGCTTTGCAGCTCGACATCTTTCGGAGGCGATACTGCCGACGAAGCGGTTTCACCGGGTTCATCCCGCTCGGTGCCGTGGGTGATCGTGGTCTCATGCTGCGGTGAGCGGTCAGGATGAACACAACCCGTCAACAATATGAGCAGGCCGGCCGTCAACGTTGCGGGAAGATTGATCCGGCGCTGGCTGGAGGATTTCATGAGTGTCTGATTTTTAGTCGTTGCTCGGATCGTCATAAACTCAGTTTGGCATTCCGCGACGGGCTCCGCCAGTGCACCTCTGCGCATCGCCTGAAGGCTCGCCGTCGGCACTCCTGCCATTCCGCTTCCGGGAACGGGAGTACTCCCATTTCAGACGGTAGGACGACTTCAAAAATACGTTTCAATCTGTTCGGCTGCGAGGGAAACAGTGAAACGAACAACATGCTAGAACGATGAGAGGCGCCGTCCCTTGCGAGCGGCGCCCCTTTCAGGTCGCTGGATCGTCGTATTGCTGCGGATCAGTCCGCGTTGAAGGCGACTCGGGCGGACGCCGCACCGGTCTCGCTGACAAATCCCGGTTGGCCGCCGCCGAGCGATATCGTTGCCGACATGCCCGCCGGGGCGACAAGCGCGCCATCATCGCTGAAGTAGCCAAGTCGCTCCGGCGACAGGTCGAAAGTTACAGTCTTGCTCTCACCGGGGGCCAGTTCAACGACATCGAATGCCACGAGTTCAACGCGCGGGGTCGAGGGGTTCGGCCGCTCGTCGAGCTGGATATAGGCCTGCACGACTTCGCGTCCTGCGCGTTCGCCCGTATTGGTTACGGTCACCGAGACGGGCATTGCTGCAGCGCTGTCCTGCGTTTCCGGCACTGAGATGTCGGAATAGGCGAAGGTCGTATAGCTGAGGCCATGGCCGAACGGATAGAGCGGCTTGCCCTCATAGTATTTGTACGTCCGGTTCTGCATCGAATAATCGTCAAAGGCGGGCATACCGTCGAGCGATGTGTAGAATGTCACCGGCAGGCGGCCCGAGGGGCTGAACTCGCCCCAGAGCAGGTCGGCGATGGCCATGCCAGCCTTCTCGCCGGGATAGAAGGCCTGGACGATGGCCGGCAGGTTCTCGGCCTCCCAGTTGAGCGCCACTGCGCTGCCCGAAAAATTGACCAGAACGACCGGCTTGCCTGTCGAGTGAAGCTGCTTCAGCAGGTCTTCCTGCACTTGCGGCAGCTTGAGGTGGGTGCGGTCGCCACCGAGGAAGCCGTCAATCTCGACACTCATTTCCTCGCCTTCGAGATCGGCGTCAATGCCGCCGAAGAACAGCACGACATCGGCGTCCTTGGCGACGTCCAGCGCCTCGCCAGCCCAGTCGCGCGATGTATTCACCCATGACAGTTTTGCGACCGGTTCGATCGTGTTGACCGGCCAGTCCCGCACGGCGTTCAGCGTATATTCGACCGGGTAGGCCTCGCCTGCCTTCATCTCGATCGGGCCATCGGTGATCTTCTTGCCATCAACCGTGGCCTCGGACATTCTCGGAACCCCAAAGCTGTAGGCGCCATCGGTTTCCGGAACGATGAAGCCTGTCCAGACAATCACAAATTCATCTGCGACCTGGCCGTTGATCGGCGAGGTTTTCCAGTGGTGATCGATCTGCGCATCGACCGTGACAGACACCGGATCGCCGTCACGCGAAGCATTGTCCCAGCTCGTCATCGTCAGGCCGGACTGCAAGTCGCCGGTCTCGTCAGCATGCTTGAAAACGCTCGCCTCGACGGGCTTCTTGTTGCCGAAGACGTTGCCTGCCAGCGCCGCGCCGGGCGCATAGACGACGTTTTCAGCGCCTGCCTTGGCGATCACACCCTCAAGCGCGGTCACCGGTGCGGTCGGGTAGCCGAAATAGTTCGCCACCAGGGTCAATTCATTGTCTGCATTCGGACCGATAACAGCGACCTTCGTGCCTTCAGCCAGAGGCAGAATGCCGTCATTCTTCAGCAGAACGAGGGAGTCGCGGGCCGCCTCGGCCGAGAGGGCGAGGTTCTTTTCGCTTGCTACGACGCTGTAGGGGATATCGGCATAGGGTACGCCCTCGTCGAATTCGCCGAGCCGGAACCGGGCTGTGAACAGTCGCGTGACGGCCTGATCAATCGTCGCCTCGTCGATTAGTCCCAGAGCAACGGCTTCGGGCAGGGCGTCCATCTTGTTGCCCTCGCCATCGCCGCAATTGATGTCGGTCCCCATGTTTACAGAGAGTGCCGCTGCCTCGGCGCGGGTTTTGACGTATTTGTGGGCATGATCGTAGTAAAAATCGCCGATGGCACCGCAATCGGACACGACATAACCTTTGAAGCCGAGCTCGCCACGCAGGATGTCGACCATCAGCTCTTCGCTGCCGCAGGCCGGCGCGCCGCGGAAGGCATTGTAGGCGCACATTACCGACGCGACTTGCGTATTGTCGAAGGCAGCCTTGAACGCGCCAAGATAGGTCTCGTGAAGGTCAGCTTCTGTGGGATTGTAATCGTCGGAGTGGCGTGTCGGCTCAGGACCGGAATGGACTGCGAAATGCTTCACTGTCGCTACGGCCTTGAGGTATTTGTCATCGTCTCCCTGGATTCCGTTGACGAAATTTGTCGCCATGCGGCCCGTGAGGAACGGATCCTCGCCATAGGTTTCCTGCCCCCGGCCCCAGCGCGGATCGCGGAAGATATTGATGTTCGGCGACCAGTAGGTGAGGTCGGTGTACATCTCGTAGACGCCCTGACGGGCGAAATTGTTATGCTTTGCTCGGCCTTCGTCGGAAATGGCTGTGGCCACTTCGAGCATCAGGTCTTCGTCCCACGTCGCGGCAAGGCCGATTGCCTGAGGAAAGACTGTCGCCTCGCCGGCGCGCGCGACGCCGTGGAGTGCTTCGTTCCACCAATTGTGCTTGCGAATGCCGAGCCGTTCGACAGGTGTGGCCTTGTCGTACATCTGCGCGGCCTTCTCTTCGAGTGTCAGGCGACTGACAAGATCGGCGGCGCGTGCCTCGGGGCTGAGGGAGGGATCGCGGAATGGATATTCGTAGGTCACGGTTTCGGTAGGACCGGCGCTCGGCGCGACATCCATTGCGGCAGGGGGCATCGTCGTGGCGCAGGCCGCAAGACCCGCCGCGAGTGCTGCGAACCCTACAGTTTCCCGAAATCGTTTCATGGTTTTTTTGGTGACCGTCATCATGCGCCCCTCCTCTAAAGGCCGGGAACCGACGTGTGCGGCTCCGCTTTATTTTCCTCTTTGTTGCACGCTAACATTCCATGCGCCAAGCCCTTTTGGAACTGAATTCGCAATTATCCAGTTCACACGACCGCGATCCTCGTTGCAGACTGTAATGGCATCACGGGATCTGCGGGCAGGGCAGGGAGGCGGAACTCCGGCGGGTTCTCAAGACTTCTCTGGGGAAGAGTCAGTTCGTTGCTTTCAGGTCTGCGATCGCCTTTGCGATGTCCTGGAGCTTGTCCCCATTCGAGGGTGCAATCATGCCTTCGCCTTCTGCCACTTCAAGCGACTTCGCATCGTACGCCCAACGCTTGAGCAGCTCCAGCTTGACGGCGTTTGACAAAGGCGTGGCAAGGAGATTTGCAATTGTGTGAAATGTGCCGGCTGGGTCTGTAAGGGCGGCGTTCAGATCGATATTTTTTGATTGGACCGATGCATGAAGGGCTTCGATATATTTCCGCCGCTCGACATAGGAGCTGGCGTCCTCGGCACTCGAGAAGACCTTGCCAGAGACATAATATTCGTCATCGCCCGAGTGGACAAAACCCGTATCCCGATAGGCTTCCGCTTCAGCGTCTGAAATCGCCCCGAGAAACCGGTCTTCGAGAACAGGATGCAGGTCTGGCAGGCCATGCAAGTGTACGTCTTTCCCGGAATGGGCCTTCAGGATCTTCGTCGCGCGCGCTTCGTCCCCTTCATTCCAGGTGCGCACCCACAATGCGAGGCCGCCATGCTCGACCTGGTCTGCGATGTATTCAGCGTGTTCATTCCCGATTATGCGCGCGAGTGCGGCTCCGAGCGCGGCACCACTTCCGCCACCGATCAAGAGGGCAACCAACCCGGCTGCCAGCGCCCCGCCGGATGCGACGACCGGTATCAGCCCTGCCAGAGCACCGACATACATCAGTGTTCCAATCACCGCGCCCTCGGCATTGCCGACATCTTCCTCGGCGACATAGGCGATCCGGGGGGCCGCCACATCATCCTCCACTTCGGCGACTTTCCGGTAGGCGTGCCCGAGCTTCTTTTCAACACTATCCGAGCGCGCCAGCAGGCTGATCTCTGCCCGGTCAAATCCATGCGACAACAAGTCATCGATTGCAGCCTGAAGCGCGTCTTCGGTCTGGAAAACGCCCACGGCTTCTCTTACCGGAACAGAACTTTGTTGAGACATGATCGAGCTCACATTCGCTTCCAACCTAGCCGGGCAAATAGCTTTGTCAAAGTCTAGCGTAGCGCGTTGTGCAGCAAGTGCCGCGTGTTGTTCGAATCGTATTTCCACGTCCCCCGAAAATTTCGCGGAGATGACAAGGATCAATTCGAGCTGACGCAAGCCGTGCTTTGTTGCGTGCATGCAAATAGAACCAGAGATATCGTATCGAAATATCGAGCCATCCCAGCATTTGCAGGAGCGGGTCGACAAGGAAATCCGCCAGCTGGAGAATATTTATCCGGACCTGACCAGCTGCACGGTCCTGATTGAAGGTCCGAGTGGGCGCAAGCGCGTGGGTGGCCTGGCCACAGTGCGCATCCACCTGACGGCACCGGGCCGGAAGGATATTGCCGTCACGCATGTTGCCGACGACGATCATGCGCATGAGGACGTGCTTGTCAGCGTCCGGGATGCGTTCAAGGCTGCCCAGCGGCAGATCAAGAAACTCAAGCATGATAACAGGGTTGACCGAACGACGGATAAAACCCGGGTCGCCGGAAAGATCGCGAGATTTCTGGCCGAAGAGGATGCGGGGTTCATTGTCGCCGAAGATGGGCAGGAATGCTACTTTCAAGCCCGCTCGGTGACCGATGCCCGGTTCAAGGCGCTGAGAATTGGCGATGATGTCACCTTCAGGATAGAGCCGGGCGACAAGGGCCCGCAGGCTGTCGCCGTTCACCTGCGCGGAGACTGAGCGAAACGAAAGGGGGCTTCCAATGTTTGTGCGAAATTTCGATCTTATCCTTGATCCCGCAGCCGCGATGCAGATTGCCATGCTGGTGCGCGAGTTCGACACTGAGGACATTGATCCGACAGGCGAAGAATATTCGGGCGACGAGGCATTCACTGACCAGGAGGACTTGCTCGAAAAGGAGGAGCAGGATCAGGCAGACCCGATACTCGAAGAGTTGAACTCTGCCGTCAATCTCTTGAATGTCGATGCCCAAAGGGACCTGCTCGCCCTGATGTGGGTAGGGCGCGGCGACTACAAGCCTGAAGACTGGTCGGCTGCGCGCCACCAGGCCGTCGATGTCGCCGACATAAACCTGGCCAAATATCTTTCAGAAACGCCGCTCGCGAGCACGTATCTCATCGAGGGGCTGAGCCAGATGGGCTATTCCGTAGATGACTACGAAGCCCTCTGAAGCAAAACGAGGAGACGAGTCATGGGAATGGTGGACGGCAAGAGCGCCTTGGTTACCGGTGCCGGCGCGGGAATCGGGCGGGCGACAGCGCTCAAGTTCGCGACTGAAGGCGCCCGCGTCATCGTCTCGGATGTCAACGCAGAGGGGGGCGAGGAGACAGTTCGCCTGATCAAGGCAGCCGGGGGCGAGGCCTTCTTCATGCGCGCCGATGTTTCTCAGGCAAATGAGGTCGACGCCTTGATGAAGCAGGCCGTGGAAACTTATGGAAAGCTCGACTGTGCCTGCAACAATGCCGGGATTGAGGGGACTATCGCGCCGTTCGCAGAGCAGACCGAAGAGAATTTCGACCGGATCATATCGGTCAACCTGAAGGGCGTCTTCCTGTGCCTGCGCGCCGAGGTCAGGCACATGGCCGAAACCGGCGGCGGGGCAATCGTCAATCTCGCCTCGGTTGCCGGCCTTGTCGGGTTTGCAGGCCTCAGTCCCTATGTGGCGTCAAAGCATGGCGTCAACGGCCTGACAAAGAATGCCGCGCTTGAGTATGGCAAGGCCGGTATCCGCGTGAATTCGGTTTGCCCCGGTGGGATCGATACCAGGATGCTGGATTCCCTCGCAGAACAATCGAGCGACGGAAAGATGACATCCCGCGAGATGCTCGACCCCTTGCACCCGATCGGGCATATCGGAAAACCCGAAGAAGTTGCCGAACTGATCGTCTGGTTGTGTTCCTCCAGTGCGTCCTTCGTCACCGGAGCGAACATTCCGGTGGATGGCGGCTTCGTGGCGCAGTAGCGGGCCGTGGCGGGCGGTTTCAAAGCAGCCCGATTGCGCCTGCCACTCCCAGCCCCACTCCACCCGCCAGCGCCATGAGGGCTGCAGACATCATGCCTCGCCGTCTGTAGGCGCCTTCGCCCGCGACGATGGCGATGGTGCCCTTCAGGAGCGTATTGGCGATCGCGGCCAGCGCGACGGCGATTGCTGCGGTTTCTGTGTCCAGTCCCGTTGCGCTCATCCGGACCATGGAGAGGCTGATCGCATCCACATCCACGGCGCCCGCCACGAGGGCAATGCCGTAAATTCCCGTCGATCCCAGTATTTCAGCCGCTGCCCGGGACAGGAGGAGCGCCGTTGCCAGCAGGGCTGCGAAGAACAGGGCGGATCTCAAGTCGAGCGGATTGGACAAGACCAATTCCGGAGCCGCTTGTGTCCCCCGGTGAAAAAGGAACATTGCCGATAGTCCCAAGGCGACAATCAGCATGAATCCAAATGGCAGTGCGAGGGGGCCGACAAGTGCGGGGGCAAAGCCGCCGATGATCACGGCAGTGCGAATGATCATGCCAGCCCATGCCAGGGTTGTGCCACCGACAAGCGCGCGCGCATCGCCGGCATCGTTCCGGCTGAACCGGGCAAAGGACAGGGTGACGGCGGTCGATGACGCGAAACTGCCTGCGAGCGCCAGCAGTCCGAGGCCGCGTCGGCTGCCCAGCCATTTCACGCCGAGATAACCGGCAAATTCGAGGCCGCTGATCAGTACGACGAGCCACCAGATTGCGCGCGGATTGATCGCATCATATGGCCCATATGCCTGGTCGGGCAGAACGGGCAGGACGACCACTGAAATCAGAAGCAATCGCAGGAAGGCGCTGAGCTCCTTTTCCTCGATCTTGTGTAACAGGGCGTGAAAGGGTGTTCTCAGCCAGAGCACAAATGTTACGACAACTGCGCCAGCCGCTGCGGCCTGCGTATGGCCGAGCACTGCGAGGGCACCGAGCGCATAGGCGCTCAGCGCGGCCACCATCGTTGTGACACTGACAATGCGCGTAACATCGATCTGGGCTTCAAACCCTTCCCGCAAGAGCAGCGCGAGCCCGACAAAACCGGCTGCGATGACAAGACCGCTTCCCGTATCGATGAAGGCGAAGAGGCCGCCCAGAAATCCGATAAGTCCGATGGTGCGGAACCCGGCTACTCTTGAACCATCAGGGTCGGCGCGATCTTTCCAGCCGCGTTCGAGGCCGATCAGCAGACCGATGCCGAGTGCTGTCAGCAGGCCGGTGAAGGGAACGTCAAATGTCATCGGGATTTCTCCGAAGGCCTCACGCCAGGCTGGCTGCGTGCCGGTTCACGTATGGACTTACCCGCCCAATCCGGCCCGGCAGGTGGAAAAGGTTTCGCGGCCAATCACTTCTTCCTCGTTGGTTGGGATCACGGCAACAGAAATGCCGGAGCGCTCGGAAGAGATAATGCCTGCGCCGGATTCATTTTTTGCCGCATCGAACCTGACTCCCATCCATGACAGGTGCGAGCAGATACGCTGTCTCATTTCTCGCGAATTTTCGCCGACTCCACCGGTAAAGACAATGGCATCAAGGCCATGGAGGGCAGCTGCGAGGGAGCCGATCTCACGTGCAATCCGGTATGTGTACAGATCGAGGGCCTCTTCCGCTGCTGGCGAGGGGCTGGCGAGAAGGTCACGGATATCGCCGCTAATCCCGGAGACGCCGAGCAGACCGGACTTGTGATGAAGCAGGTCCGAGACTTCGCCCGGTGTCTTCTTTTGGACGTCAATCAGATAAAGGACGGCGCCCGGATCAAGGTCGCCGCAGCGGGTCGCCATGGGGATACCCGACAGGGCGGTCAGTCCCATCGAAGTGGCGACGCTCTTGCCGTCCTGCATCGCGCAGAGGCTTGCGCCGTTGCCAAGGTGGGCAACAATGGTCTTGCGATGAGGGACACTGGAAAAGGTTTGCGGCAGGACACCTGAAATGTAGGCGTAGGAGAGGCCATGGAACCCGTAGCGCTGAAGGCCGGCCTCGGTGAGCTCTCTCGGGATCGCATACAGGCAGGCTTCCCGCGGCTGTGTCCGGTGGAAAGCGGTATCGAAGGACAGGGATTGGGGCAGGCCGGGGAATGTTTCTGCCAGGCTGCGGACCCCGGCCAGGTTGTAAGGCTGGTGATCGGGCGCAAAGACAGACAGCTCGTCGAGGTCATCCAGCAATCCTGGCGTTGCGAGCCGGGCGCCGTCGCAGGTCTGGCCGCCATGCACGATGCGGTGTCCAGCCGCGACGAGTTCGCTGCCTTCTACGGTCGTGCTCAGGCAGCGTGCGAGCTCCGGGATGAGGCGTTCAGGCGCCGGGTCAACATTTGAAAGGGCTGCAGACAGCCGATGTTGAAGGCTCTCACCGGGGGTGTCCGTCGTGACCTTTATTGCCGTGCCCAGTCCCGTCAGTTTCCCACCCAGCAAGCGCTCTCCCAGCCGGTCCGTTCCGGCGCGGTATAGCGAGAATTTCAGGCTGGACGATCCGGTATTGAAGGTTGCGATCACCGGCGTGCTCATGTCCTGCCAGCCTTCCAGTCGCGATAGCACTTGGCCAGCGCGCAAGAGGCGAGCCGCTCGGTCACGCTGTCCGAGCGGCTGGTCAGGACAATAGGAACCTGTGCGCCGACGACGAGCCCTGCGGCTGCGGCGCCGGCCAGATAGTCGAGTTGTTTGGCGAGCATGTTGCCCGCTTCGATATTCGGCACGATGAGAATATCGGCGTCCCCGGCGACATCCGACACGAGGCCCTTGATTTTGACCGCCTGTTTGGAGACGGCCAGATCGAAGGCGAGCGGTCCGTCGAGCACGCCGCCAATGATTTGCCCCCGTTCGGCCATCTTGCAGAGCGCTGCCGCGTCAGTTGTCGACGGCATGTGAGGATCGACCTCTTCGGTGGCGGCCAGGATCGCTGTCTTCGGTGAGTCGATACCGATGGCGTTGGCAACGTCTATGGCGTTCTGGACGATCCACCTCTTCGTGTTCAGGTCTGGGGCAATATTCAGGGCGCCGTCGCTGATGAGCAGGTATTTCGAATAGGCAGGTGTCTGCATCACGAAGACATGGCTCATCCGGCGGTCCGTACGCAGGCCGGTATTGCGGGCAACGACGGCCGCCATCAATTCGCTCGTGTGCAGGGCGCCCTTCATCAACGCCTGGACCTTGCCGGTCCGGGCGAGATCGACGCCGGTCTGGGCTGCGGCGTGGCTGTGCGGTGTGTCTATGATCTCGGTTCCAGCCAGATCAAGGTTGAACGCGTCTGCGGCCGTGCGAATCCGTTGCTCTGGTCCAATGAGAACGGCCTTGATCAGCCCGGCTGCCTGCGCATCCAATGCAGCCTCAAGCGGATTCTGGCTGACGGGATGAATGACTGCTGTCGCTATCGGGGCGCCGTTTGCGCGTGAGAGGATCGTGGCGAAGGCGTCGATCGGATCGCCTTGCTCCGCGCTGCTTTGTATCATCAGAGATATGCCCCATCGTGTCTGGTCAGGATTCTCCGACTGTATCAGTAACCGACGACGGATGCATATTCATCCTCACTGGGTTCACCAGCGGCGGCGATGAGGCGCTTTCGGTCGGATATCCTGATCCGGTTCGACTGCGGCAGTTCAATGATCCCTTGTCGCTTCAGCTGGTTCATCATGCGGCTAACCGTTTCGAGAGTCAGTCCAACATAGTCGGCCATATCGCAGCGGCTCATCCGGATATCCACGAAACCGGTCTTGGGGTCTGCGAAGCGGCTGTCGAGGAACAGAAGGAAAGTCGCTGTGCGTTCCATAGCGCACTTGCGTCCGAGCAGAAGGGCTTGCTCGCGCGAGGCGTTCAGCATGTCGCCGATCAGCGTGAAGATGCCTTGGCGAAATTCCGCATTCTCTTGCAACGCGCGATCAAAACTGGATTGAGCGATGAAGTCGGCCTCGACATTTGTCAGCGCCTCCGCGCTGAGATTGTGAACGTCAGCGAAGGTGAGCGCGAGAAAATCACCGTCGCTGGAAAAGTCCTGAATCTGGCGTCGGCCATCGGCCATCAGTTTGTAGAGGATTACCGTGCCTGAAATGATCTGAAAGACACCGGTCGGCTGATCGCCCTGGAAGAACAGATGCTCATGTGGCGCAAATCGCAGCCTGTTTCGCGGTACACCATGCGCGTCCCTGTGGGTATGAGCCGTGCGCGCATTCGATGAATGTCGCGCCGTCGGGAGTTCAAGAATGGTGTGAGCAGTCATTTTCTACCTCCTTTTGTCTACGGCAGGTCACCCATCCTGCCTCTCCCAGATAAGATGGTACTCCACGCTAAAATTGAATTGCGGGATTCTACCTAGCAGACGCCGATTTCTTCAAAACGACGGGAACGGGAGCCAATGGGGGATTGATTTGTCTCAATTCTACCTTGTCCGGTGCATGAGAGAAAATGAAAATCCGTACAATCCACGCAACGATAGGAGTGCCCCATGACCACATCTCAGGCCCAATCCGAGGCGACGAAAAAAGCGAAAGGCCGTGATGGAAACGGCTCGGCCCAATCGGATGGTGAGCCATCGAGCTTGTTCATGCAGAACGGTGGCATGACCAGCCTACTCGGAGGAAGCGCGCGTGCAATGCAGCACTGGGTGGCCAGCAGCCAGGAACTGGCGCGTTTCTATTCTGCGCGCATGAAAAAGGACCTGTCCCTGATGAACGCGCTGACGTCCTGCAAGACACCTCAGGATATCTCCGAAGTATGGTACAATGCTGCGAGCAGCGCAGTGCATGATTATGCCGACGAGTTTGATCGCATCATGGAGATCAATTTGGCAGAAGCTTCGCCTGACGAGGAATTGCAAAGTCGCGGTTCATGAGAGCTCGGCTCTCCCTATTCCTTGATTTTCGTCAATGGCGATAATTTCCGGACCACTAACCTGTTGCCATCATCGCCTGACCGGCAGGTTGCAGGAGCCTTCATGGATACGTTCACAAAAAGCAAACCAAAGATTGCGTCGCCTGCCGGGCAGGGAAAGCCTACGGAGACATTACAACAGATTGGACAGTTGCAGGATGATGGCCTGATCATTCTCCCAGTGAGGCGTATGGTTTTGTTTCCGGGTGCAACTGTGCCGATCGCCATCGGACGCCCAAAATCCATCGCGGCGATAAAGGTTGCCATCGAAGCAGGGCGGCCTGTCGGTGTTGTGATGCAACGGGAAGCCGAGATCGCGGATCCGCAGCCCGAGGACCTGTTCAAGGTTGGCACGCTGGCAAAAATCATACGCCACATGCCGACAGGCAATGGCGCACACCATCTGATTTGCGAGGGACTGCAACGGATTAGCCTCAAAGAGTTTCGGCCGGACTTCCCGTTCCTGGTAGCGGGCTATACGGTGATCGAGACTTCAGATGAGCGCAGCGCAGAGATCGATGCCCGGTTTCTGCAACTCAAGGAGCGAGCGCTCGAAGCGCTTGGGCTTCTAGAAGGCATACCGCAGGACTTTATCAATACGATTGCCGCGATTGACCAGCCCTCTGCGCTGGCTGACCTCGTGGCGCAGCACATGGACCTGGAATCGCAGGAGAAGCAGGAGATTCTGGAAACGGCGGACCTGAAGACACGCCTGGACCGGATGATCGATATCCTGGGGTATCGGATCGAAGTGCTGAAGCTGTCCCAGGATATCGGACGGCAGACCCAGGAGAAACTCTCGGCGCAGCAGCGCGAACATATTCTCCGCCAGCAATTGCAGGAAATCCGGCGGGAGCTCGGCGAGGTGGACGGGTCCGGTGCGGAACTGGCTCAGCTGAGGGCCGACATCGAGGCTGCCGGGATGCCCGGTGAAGCCAGGCAACATGCCCTGAAGGACCTCGCGCGGCTCGAGCGAATTCCCGAAGCTTCCACGGAATACGGCATGGTGCGCACGAATCTGGAGACGTTGGCGCAGTTGCCCTGGAAGGTGCCAGCCCCGCGCGAGATAGACATTGGGACGGCGCGTGCGATCCTTGATGAGGACCATTTCGGGCTGGAAAAGATCAAGCAGCGCATTCTGGAATTCCTTGCCGTTCACAAACTCAATCCCGACGGCAATAGCCCCATCCTTTGTTTTGTTGGCCCTCCCGGGGTTGGCAAGACGTCGCTTGGACAAAGCATTGCACGTGCCATGGGCCGGGATTTCGCGCGGCTCAGCCTCGGCGGTGTCCATGACGAAGCGGAAATTCGCGGGCACCGGATGACTTATGTCGGAGCCATGCCGGGCAACATCATCAAGACCCTCCAAAGAACCGGGTCGCGCGATTGCGTCCTGATGCTGGACGAGATGGACAAGATGGGAGCAAGCGCGCATGGCGACCCGGCATCGGCTATGCTGGAAGTGCTCGACCCCGCCCAGAACAATACGTTCCGCGACAACTATCTCGGTGTGCCATTCGATCTCAGCAAGATCGTCTTCATCGCTACGGCCAATGTGCTTGAAGCTATTCCCCGGCCGTTGAGGGATCGGATGGAAGTGATCGAGCTGGGGGGCTACACAGCTGAAGAGAAGCTCGAGATTGCCAGGCAGTATCTCGTCAAACGCCAACTGGTTGCGAACGGATTGAAGGCAAGCCAATGCCGCATCAACAAGTCCGCGCTCGAAGCGATCATTGATGGCTATACAAGGGAGGCTGGCGTCCGGAACCTCGAACGGGAAATTGGTGCTGTCGCCCGCCGTGTGGCCATTCGCATTGCCGAGGGAAAGGCGGAAAAGGTGTCGGTCAAAGAAGCCGATATTCACGACATTCTCGGGCCACCCCGGTTCAAGGCGGAACTGGCACAGAGAACCAGCAGTCCCGGCGTAGCGACCGGGCTTGCATGGACGCCTGTTGGCGGCGATATCCTGTTCATTGAAGCGACCAAGTTTGCAGGAACGGGAAAACTCATCCTTACGGGGCAACTCGGGGATGTGATGCGTGAAAGCGCCCAGGCTGCGCTCAGTCTGGTCAAGGCGCGAGCCGCCAAGCTGAAAATCGATCCGGTTACTTTCGGGTCGCAGGACTTGCACATCCATTTGCCGGCGGGAGCGATTCCAAAGGATGGGCCGAGTGCCGGCGTTGCCTTGTTCATCGCGCTCGTATCCTTGTTCAAGGATGAATGTGTCAGGAGCGATACGGCGATGACCGGGGAGATCAGCTTGCGCGGACTGGTCCTGCCTGTTGGCGGCATCAAGGAAAAGGTGATCGCTGCCGAGCGTGCAGGCGTCAAGCGCGTCCTGCTCCCTGCCGAAAACCGCCGCGACTTCGAGGAGATTCCCGAAAGCGTTCGCAAGCGGTTGGAGTTCGTCTGGATGCAGACGGTAGACGACGCGATCAGCGCGGCGCTCAAGACCTGCTGAAATCAGATTTGCGCAGGATCAACTTCGCCATGAATGGCGCAATTTATAGATGATGCTGCATTTTCAAAACGAGTACTGGAGAGCAGGCAATGTTGTTCAAGTCAAAAGCAGTTTCCTGCCTGCTGGGTGTGTGCGCTCTTGGAGTTGCGGGCTGCGCGACGCATTATCATCCCTATTACGGACACGGCCCCGTCATCTCCGATGTCAGTGTGGTTTATATTCGCTCGGCACCTCCACCACCCCGGCGGGTTCGCATTCCTCCGCGGCCTTCGCCCGCAGCTGTCTGGATCGATGGTTATTGGAACTGGACCGGAGTGACGTTTGTTTGGGTCGATGGGTTTTGGGATTCGCATCCGCGCAGTCGCGTGTGGGTGCCGGATCGCTGGGTGCATACCGACCGTGGCTGGTATCGGCGCCCGGGGCGCTGGAATTAGGGCGCAGCCGGCTTGATGAAAATCAATCGTCCTGTCGCCAGACCGTTTCTTATGGGATATCCAATCAGGAAAACTGGAACAGGAGGCGGTTGCCATGAAGCTGAAAAATGGAACGTGGGTGCTGGTGTGCGACAGTGGCAAATTCTTGCTGCTCGAAAACAATGGCGACGAGGATATCATGGACCTGCGCGTGGTCGCACACGATGAACTTGTAAATCCGGCGACCAGTGACCAAGGCACGGACCGGCCGGGACGATTCGCCATTTCACCGGACCGGCGCGGAACGACCCAGGAGACCGACTGGCACCAACTCGAAGAGACTCGTTTCGCTCAGGACCTGGCAGACAAACTAGGCCGATGGGAAAACGACAGTCGTTTTGACGACCTTGTGATCGTTTCCGACAGCAGGACACTTGGTGTGTTGCGCGGCGCACTTTCGGACCAAGTGAAAAAACGGGTTCGTGGCGAAGTGCAAAAAGATTATGCGCATCGCACGATCGACTTCATCGAGACTGCGCTTGCGAAAGAATAGGTCCGGCAACGATCATCACATCGCAGTATAGGCAGCCCGTTACCTAGAAGGTGGAGCGTTCTTTAGCAGGCTCGTAGTAGCGGCTGCCAGTACGCGGCTCACGTCGATACCGTTGCTCTCATGGGCTATCGTGTTGCTCGTCACGATGCGGGCCGCTCCTGCCTGACGCAGTGCGTCTTCGGCACCCTCGGCAAAGATGCCGTGGACAGCGCAGCAGACCGGGGCCGAAAACTGTTGCTGCACCATCTGGCTAACCACGGCCGCCATGGTCGAGGCTGTCGATATCGTATCATCGACTATGACCGGCGTGCGGTGGCGCCATTTTTCCAGGTCGGGGATTGAGATGTCCACGTTCCGGTCGCCATGCCGGGTCTTGGCCAGGACAACATACTCCACGCCAGCCAGTGCGGCGATTTTCGAGACCCATTGCTCGCTTTCCGCATCCGGGCCGATCAGGAAGGGCTGGTCCACTTCCCGTGATATCCAATTCGCCATCGCCGGGGCGGCGTGCGCGGCTTTGGCGGGGATGTCATAGATGTCTGACAGGGCATGCCAGCGATGCAGGTGGGGGTCGATTGTCACAAGCCAGTCGACGCAGGTCGAAATCCATTTGGCAAAATGCACGGATGTGACCGACTCGCCCGGCTGGAACACAGTGTCCTGACGCATATAGGGCAGGTACGGCGCGATCAGCCCGACGGATGCGGCGCCGAGGTCACGTGCGGTCTGTGCGGCAAACAGAAGGGCGGGCAATTTCGCATCGGGGCGGGCGAGGCCTGCCAGAAGCATGACGTCGCGGCCTTCCGGCGGTGTGTCGAAGCGCAGATAGGTTTCGCCGTCCGGAAACCGGCGCAGGTCAATTTCGGCAGTTTCGGCATCAAGGGCGCGGGCCAGTGGCCCGGATATCTGCGCCGTATCCTGTAGGGGAACCAGGAGCGGTTTCATGGTTTCGTCAGCTCGATTATGTCCGGATTGGCCACGACATAGTCGATGGCATAGGCAAGTTCGCCGGGGGTTTCGGTGTAGAGCGTGTAAAGCGGCTGTCCGCCCCTGACCCGGTCGCCCAACCTGACATGGAGATCAAGACCGGCAGTCTTGTCGCCCGGTGCACCCGCGAGTTTCGCCGCCCGGGCAAGGCGTCGATTGTCGATGCAGGTGACCCGCCCGGGAGCGGGTGCCAGGATGGGGCGGCTATGTTCAGCGAGGGTCGGCTCTCGAAATCCTCCCTGGGCACGGCAGATGGCTTCGAATTTCTTGTAGGCCGCACCGCTGCGCAGCACGTTCAGTGCCATGGCCTTGCCCGCGCCTGCGTCCGCCTTGCCGACAATCTCAAGCAGAGCTCCGGCGATCAGGCAGGCGCGGTCTGCCAGATCCTCAGGAGCGTCCGGATCGTTCCGCAGGACACCCAAAATATCGCGTGCTTCGAGTGCGGGACCGATGCCGCGTCCTACGGGCTGGGCACCGTCGGTAACGAGCGACAGGACCTTCAGGCCGAACTCCGCGGCAACTCTTTCCAGAAGGGATTGCAGGGATTGCGCGGCCGCCTGGCTGCGGACCTTGGCGGTCGGGCCCACCGGAATGTCGATCACGACATGGGTCGCTCCGGCGGCAATCTTCTTTGACAGGACGGAAGCGACCAGGGCTCCTTCGCTGTCGAGGTCCAGCGCGCGCTCGATCCGGATCAGGGCATCGTCGGCCGGGCTAAACTGAACGCCGCCGCCCCAAACGAAACAGCCGCCTTCCTGATCGACGACCCGCCGCATGTTTGCAAGGTCAAGGTCGACATCTGTCAGGACTTCCATTGTGTCGGCGGTGCCTGCGGGCGATGTGATGGCACGGGACGATGTTTTCGGTACGGTCAGGCCCAGGCAGGCGCAGATGGCCACGACGATGGGTGTCGTCCGGTTCCCTGGCAGGCCGCCGACGCAATGCTTGTCTGCAATGGGCGAGCGGTCCCATGTCATCTTGCTGCCGGTTTCGACCATGGCCCGGGTGAGCGCGATGGTTTCTGCCAGATCCAGCGGCAGGGCCGAGCATGCCGTGACGAAAGATGACAGATGGATATCCGAATAGCGCCCCGCAACAATGTCGGTGATGATCGCCTGCGTGCCTGCTTCGTCGAGCCGTTGACCGAATACTTTGCTCCGGACTTTCTTGAGCGACTCGAGCGGTGCTGGATGGCTGATTGACAGCGGGTCGCCGTCCGCAAGTTCGAGGAGGTGCCAGGCCGCTTCTGAAAGTCCGATCTCGTGATCGGAAACGAGATCAGTCGATGTCTGGTACAGCGTTGCAATGATGGACCGGGTCCCATTGGTTAGCTGAACCCTGGAATGGGCGGAAAATCCCTCGGACCGGCAGACCGGACTGTCCGCCTGAACGAGCACCATGGCTTCATGTTGGGTATCAAGCCCAAGCCGGCGTGCGGTCAGCACGTTCGGAGGCCCGGGAAGTGGCGCGTCCATTAATCGAGATTCCGCGTTTCATGGTGTTCGGGCACGATAACCGACCAACCCAGTTCTTCCTCGATCCGGTGGCGAAGGACATCGGCGGCATCAGGCTCGCCATGGACAATGAACGTCTGCTTCGGTGGCGATTCAAAACCGCCCAGCCATTGCATGATTTCATCTGCGTCCGCATGGGCCGAAAGCATGTGAAGGGTGGCGATTTCGGCGCGTACGTCATGATACTCGCCATAGATCTTGATCCGGTCAATGCCAGCGACCATAGCCGCGCCCCGTGTTCCGCCCGCCTGGAATCCGGCAAACAAGACGGTATTTCGGGCATCCGGCGCATAGAATTTCAAGTGGTGAAGGACCCGGCCGCCGGTCGCCATGCCGCTCGCAGCGATAATGATCTTGGGCATCTGGTCATAGTCGAGCGCCTTGGAACCTTCACTGTCAGGGACATATTTTGCGACATGGCACGCGGCCTGGCTCTGTGCCCTGTTGAGCCTGTGACAGTAGGCGTGCTTGCAGAAAAGTTCGGTCGCATTGATGGCCATCGGACTATCGAGATAAACAGGCAGGTCGGGGATGCGGCTGGCTGCCTTGAGTTCGTGCAAGTGGTACAGCAGCGTCTGGGCCCGTCCGACGGCGAAGGACGGGATGAGGATTGTGCCTCCGCGCTTGGCGGTGCGATTGATGATGTCGGCCAGGGCATCCTGTGCATCGCGCCCGCCATGCTGGCGATTGCCGTAGGTTGATTCGACGAGCAGATAGTCAGCCTGCTGGATCGGCGCTGGATCGTACATGATCGGGTCGTTCGGGCGACCGAGATCGCCTGAAAAGACAATCTTTTTCGTTGGGGTCTGGAGTTCAACAATGGCGGCGCCAAGTATATGGCCAGCCAGACGGAATGTCGCGGAAACCCCTTTTGCCACGCTGACCGGCGTGTCGAACGGCGATGTTTCAAACAGTTCGAGCGTCTTCTTCACGTCCTTTTGCTCATAGAGGGGCAAGGCAGGCTTATGCTTTGAATAGCCATACCGGTTGGCGCGTTCGGCTTCGCGTTCCTGGAGGTAGGCGCTGTCCGGCAAAAGGATCCCGCACAGATCATGCGTAGCATCGGTGCAATGGATCTTTCCCCTGAAACCGTCCCGGACCAGGACAGGCAGATAGCCCGAATGGTCGATATGCGCGTGGGTCAGCACCACGGCATCAATGGATGCCGGGTCCACCGGCAGGGCTTTCCAGTTTCGCAGGCGCAGTTGCTTGTAGCCCTGGAACAGGCCGCAATCGACAAGGATCCGTGCCTCGCCCGTGTCGATCAGGTATTTCGATCCGGTGACGGTGCCGACGCCGCCAAGAAACTGAATTTGAAGTGTCATGTTCTGGTTCCCCATGAGCCTGCATAGGCAATGGTGGGCTCCGCCGCAACGCGGCTGAGTGAAGTCGATCGGTAATATGTGAACCTGTCTGGCAAGCTCAAGCGAGCTCGACCTGGCGTGCTGGAAACGGCGCTAGAGACCGGCGAACGGAACTTTGCGAATGGAGGTCTTTCCCAGTTCCCTGATTGGTTTGGGCATGGCCTGGAGCACATTCTCTATTTCACCTGGTGAGATGTGCGCGCTGAGCACTTCAAAAACACCGGCCGTGACGTCATCCGCCTTTACGCCCGGAAAATTCTCGAAAACCTTCCTGATTGGTGCAAGAAAGGCGTCTAGCGACCTGTCCGTCTCGCGCTCTGAGCCGGGCGACCAGCTTTCGAAATATATGCCGCGCACAATCAAGGGCATCTGGGCGGAGAAATTCGCGACCAGCGGCACGGGGAGCCGGTCGCGAACTTGATGCAATACAACTTTGAGCGCGCGATAGGCCTGAGCCGACTCGGTCCAGCCGAGAACGTCCATCAATTCCTTCAGCCATGCATTAGCTGTGTGGTGGGCTTCGTCGAACTCGTGCAATCCTGTCTGGCTCATTTTGCTGCTCCGCCCGGAAGGCGGCCTTCCTCTAGTCGGCCTTAATTGTGATCTTCTTCGCCGTCTGGCGGGCTGTTTCAGATTTCGGCAAGGTAATCGACAGAACGCCCTTCTTGAGCGATGCGCTGACTTTCTCCGCATCAACTTCGCAGGGCAGGGGAACTTGCCGTTCGAAGGCACCGTAGGCGCGCTCCATACGGTGGAAGTTCTTGCCTTTTTCTTCTTTCTTCTCTTCCCGCTTCCCTGAGATTTTGACACTGCTGTCTGTCAGGCTGATATCAATATCCTTGCGGTCGATTCCCGGGACATCAAGGACAAGTTCGATCGCTTCGTCGGTCTCGCTGACATCGAGCTTCGTTGGCATGGCGAGCATTCGACCGCCATTGCTGCGACCAAGCGCCGGCAGCGCGGGAATATAGCTGCTGAAAAGGTCGTCCATCTCCTCCTTCAATTGGGAAAAGGGGTCATTGCCGCGCAACCATCCGAACGGCTGGCCCGGTGTGCTTGCATCTTTTTTCTTTTGCAGACTGGTCATTGTTCAACTCCTCAATAAAACTCGTCCCATCGTCCCATCGTCCCATCGTCCCATCGTCCCATCGTCCCATCGTCCCATGTCCGATGTTTGATCAACCTACGCTCCCGGTCCGGCGTCGAGATTGATCGGAATCAAGGCTATGATCGCCTGATTTGGTAAATTGATGCTGTGATGTCCGGGAACTGGATGTCTCTTGCCATGGCGCGTTGTGCCTTTGCAGGGATGCGTAGAGTCACGCTGGGTGTGGGGACGCACCGCATGTCGGGGTTCGCACTATGTGCTACCCTTGCGTTAAATCAGGCTGGTTCCCGGTCGTCACATCAAGGTATTCGGAAACCATGCCAACTAATCTCATGTCGGCCAGGAACCTGACAAAGGTCTACGATACCGGTGAAGTGAAGGTCCACGCGCTACGGGGGGTCGATCTCGATATCGCGCAAGGAGAACTGATCGTCCTGTTGGGCCCCTCAGGTAGTGGTAAGTCGACCCTGCTCAACATTCTCGGAGGCCTCGACAGCCCGACATCCGGAGAAGTCCTTTTCCAGGGGACGCCGCTGACGGGGTCCAGTTCCGCGGCGCTGACCCGTTACCGCCGCCAGCATGTCGGCTTCATCTTCCAGTTCTACAATCTGGTTCCGAGCCTGACGGCCCGCGAGAACGTCTCGCTCGTGACCGAGATAGCCGAAGACCCGATTCCAGCGGAAGAGGCCCTGGCACTGGTGGGCATGTCCGACCGGATCGATCATTTTCCGGCAGAACTCTCCGGCGGAGAACAGCAACGCGTTGCGGTGGCCCGCGCGATCGCCAAGCGACCTCACCTCCTTTTGTGTGACGAGCCGACCGGTGCGCTTGACAGTGCGACGGGTGTGCGGGTGCTGGAAGCGCTTGAACACGTCAATCGCGCGCTCGGTGCGACAACGCTCATCATTACGCACAATGTCGGTATCGCCGACATGGCGGACCGGGTGGTCCGCTTTTCAGACGGTAAGATCGCGAGCACCGAAAACATGGGGCGCCGCAGGAAGCCGTCGGAGATTTCCTGGTGAACCTGTTTTCGGCACTCGACAGAAAGCTGCTTCGCGACCTTGCGCACATGCGGGGACAGGGACTTGCGGTCGGTATCATCATTGCCTGCGGCGTTGGAATCCTGATCATGGCGCTGGGGGCGCTCCAGTCACTGCAGCAGAGCCGTGATATCTATTACGAGCACTATCGGTTCGCGGATGTTTTTGCTGACGTCAAACGCGCGCCTGAGCGGCTGGTATCTGAAATTCGGCAGATCGACGGCGTCCAGCAGGTCGAGACACGCATTTCGCGGATCGTGACCCTCGACATCGCGCGCCTGGAAGAACCGGCCAATGGCCAGCTCGTGTCGATCCCGGACGAGGGAGAACCGATCCTCAACGGTGTGCTTCTCTATGAAGGGCGTTGGCCAGACCTGACGCGGCCGGATGAGGCGCTCGTCAGCAAGTCTTTTGCGGAAGCGAACGGGTTTGAACTCGGGGAAAGCGTCTCGGCGATCATCAACGGCCGGGCGCGCGATCTGACACTTGTCGGCATCGGGGATTCACCGGAATATATCTATACGCTCGGGCCGGGTGTCCTGCTGCCCGACGATGAACGCTTCGGTGTCTTCTGGATGCGTCGCCGCGCGCTGGAAGCGGCCTTTGACCTCGATGGCGCGTTCAGCAGTGTCAGCGTGACTCTCGCCGGAGACGCGCAGCCGGACAATGTGATTGCAGCGCTGGACATCCTGCTCGCGCCCTATGCCGGGGTCGGAGCGTATGCGAGGGAAGACCAGATATCCCACGCCTTTATCGAATCCGAAATGCAGCAGCTGAGAAGCATGGCGCGGATTATCCCGCCGGTCTTTCTCGTCGTGTCTGCGATCCTGATCCATGCGATACTGACGCGTTTGATCGCGACCGAGCGCCAGCAGGTCGGCTTGCTCAAGGCGTTTGGATACACGCGCGTGGAAATTGGCTGGCACTATGTGAAATTCGCACTTGTTCTGTCGGGCGGCGGTGTGCTCGCCGGCTTTGCCATGGGGTGGGCGCTGGCTGGCCTGTTGACCCATCTCTACTCCGATACGTTCCGGTTTCCCGATATCGTCCTGACCCTTGCTCCGGCCTCTTTCCTGATTGGCGCACTGGCGGCGTGTTCGGCAGCCATTGCGGGCGCTCTGAATTCGGCCCTCAAGGCTGCCAGTCTAGCCCCAGCAGAGGCGATGTCGCCAGCGCCACCGACAATTTATCGTCGCGGCCTTATTGAAAAACTGAGCGGGTCAAGAAGCCTGGATGCGCCCACCCGCATGATCGCCCGGCACCTTACCCGATGGCCGCTTCGTGCCGGGATGACGATGTTCGGGGTTGCCGCCTCTGTGGCGCTCCTCGTCGGCACCCTGTTCGCTTTCGATTCCGTCGACTCGATGCTCGATACAAGGTTCAACCGGACCGACGCCTATGATGCAGCCGTGAATTTCGTTGAGCCTCAGGGAACCGATGCCCTGATGGAACTGGAGCGTCTGCCGGGTGTGCTCGAAGTGGAAGGCAACAGGGACATCTACGTTCGGCTGCGCCACGGGGCACGGGATGAGCGCGCCGTGATCATCGGACTGCAACCGGATGGACACCAGAAACAGTTGCTTGATGAAGACGGGCATATCGTGCCCGTACCAGAACATGGGCTGGCATTGTCGAACCAGATGGCAAGCATGATCTCCGCCGGTCTCGGCGACCCGGTCACAGTCGAAGTGCTTGAAGGGCGAAGGCCTGTCGTCGATGTATCGGTGACCGCGATCATCGCCGAGGATATCGGTGCATTCGCCTACATGGACATTGGCCAGGTGAATTGGCTGCTGGGCGAGCGACCTACAGTCACGGGTGCCTTCCTGGCAATCGATCCGGATCAGAATGCTGCCTTCAGCGAAGAGGTCCTTGCGCGTCCGCGGATTGCCAGTGTGTCAATGCAGGGACCGGCTATCGATTCCTTCGAGACGACGCTCGAGGAGACCATTTACATCATGATGGCGATCTATGCGGTGATCGGCGGCTCAATCGCTGCGGGCGTGGTATACAATGCGGCCCGCATTGCGATGATGGAACGTGGTCGGGAACTTGCAAGCCTGAGGGTGCTCGGGTTCACGGAGGGAGAAGTGACACATATTCTGCTTGGCGAACTCGCCATCCTGATCATGATCGCCCTGCCGGTTGGAGCTGTCCTTGGCCTGGGGTTTGCCAATGTCATCGTCAGTGGCATGTCGACGGAGCTGTACCGCATACCGTTTGCGCTGCAGCCCTCTACCTATGGCTTGGCGGGGGTGATCGTGCTTGTCGCGTCCATCGGATCGGCAATCCTAGTGGCCCGCCGGGTGCGCGACCTGGATCTGATTGAGGTGTTGAAAACCCGTGAGTGAAGCCATGTCCAAATCGCGAATGACCTTTTGGGGGGCGCTCGCTGCGTTGCTGGCGGTGCTCGCGCTATGGGCGTTCTGGCCAAGAGCCGTTCCGGTCGACGTGTTTGAAGTGTCGAGCGGACCGATGGATGTATCGATTTCGGATGAGGGTGAAGCCCGGGTCCGTGACTTGTTTGTTGTCTCCGCGCCAGCGGGCGGCCAGCTTTCCCGTATCGACATGAAAGCGGGCGACTGTGTTCGGGCCGGGACGACTGTGATCGCGTCCGTCTATCCGATCGCCGCGCCGACAATCGATGCCAGAAGCGCAGCCCAGCTCCGGGCAGCGGCTGGGTCCGCGCGGGCAGCCGTGACAGCAGCCGAAGCCGACTTGCGCCGCCGGCGTGCGGACCAGCAACGGGCCGGGGATGACCTGAGCCGAGTCCGTACGCTCGCCGAAACAGGAACCGTATCGCAACAGGCATTGGAACGTGCCGAAAACGAATATCGCACCCTGTCCGCTGCAGCGCAGCAGGCCCATGCGGCATTGGACCTCGCCCGCTACGAAGTCAGCCGGGCTGAAGCGGCTCTGATGCCGGCCGGTGCAAGCGCAAGCGGTGAAGGTGTGCCGGTCAGGGCGCCGATTACCGGAGTTGTCTTGCGAGTTATTCGCGACAGCGAAGGCCCCGTGTCAGTGGGCACACCTTTGGTCGAAATCGGCGATCCTGATGACATAGAGATTATGGTCGACCTGCTTTCCGAGGACGCCGTCAGCGTCAAGCCGGGTGATGTCGTCCGTATCCGCGGGTGGGGTGGAGGCACGCTGTCGGGGCAGGTGCGCCTGGTAGAACCCTATGCATTTACAAAAATATCGGCGCTCGGCATCGAAGAGCAACGCGTCAATGTGCTCATTGAAATGGACGGTTCGAAGCGGCGTCTTGCTCATGGGTTTCGTGTGCGCACGGATATCGTTGTCTGGTCAGCGCCTGATGTTGTGCGTGTACCGATGACAGCGCTGTTCAAGTCAGGAGCCGACTGGTCTGTCTTCCGGATTGAGCGTGGCCGGGCGCGCCTGACCAGGGTTGATGTCGACCATATAAACGGACATGCCGCCGAGATATTGTCCGGGCTTGACCAGGGTGACCTGGTCATCGAGCATCCTTCAAGGAACGTCGCTGACGGCGTCAGGGTGAAACACCGGTCGCTCCGGACAGGTGACGTGGTTGAGGGTCCGGTAAATGGGGACAATGGCGGCACGCCTGTGTCCGACGGTATAACGGCTTGTGAAGGCTCCGGACGCGGTATGGCAGAGCGGCCCGGCCTGGAAACGAGGTCGGACGGCCAGGTGGCGACCAACGAGTAATTTGGTCGCTCTGGTCCAACTGCCACAACCGTTGCGGTTGGACCGACCGGCATTCCGCAGAAATTTGATTGAATGCGTCACAGGCCGTAGGGATAGGTGTCCGGTGCGCCTTCGGGTGCGGCGCCGAGCAGAGGCATGACCGCCTCTGTCTGTTCGAACCATGCGATGGCGTCGAACTGCCGACCGAGGTTCGCTTCGAAATAATGGCTCCAGCGCTCGGTCTCAGGCCTGTAGATAACACCGATTGCGCGCTCAAGGCGGACTTGGTCCAGAACCTTCTGCAGGGCGGGATCATTGCGCCAATTGGTAAAGCTGGCGCGGCAGCCTGCCTCCTGGAACACGCGCTCCCATGAATCCGGTCGCGCAGGGGTCACGCGCTTAACGCGTGACGGGCCGCCCCAGTCATCAGCGGCCAAAACAGTACCTGTGCTTGTCGAGAATCCTATGGACACGACGTCTTTGCCAAACCGGTCGCGGCACAGTTGACCAATATTGTATTCACCGCGTTCGCCCATGGCCGTGGCACCGGCATTGCCGATGTGTGAATTGTGCGCCCAGACGATAGCTTTTGAGTTAGGGCCGGCTCGGTCCAGCAGCCGTGTCAGCGTCGAAAACATGTGTGTATCTCTCAGGTTCCAGCTATTCACGGACCCCTGGTACATGGCGCGATAATATCGTTCGGCGGCCCAAACGACGCGGGCATTCTGTTCCGCGTCGAAAAACGCGTCGCCATCTTTTCTTGAATATTCCAGTCGTTCTTCAAGCAGGTTCACCAATTGCCGGACAACTTTCTCTTCACAGGTGTCGCCGGTCTTGACCGCCTGTGCGCCGTAAGTCTGGGGTTGGCCGACAAAGGGGGACAGGCAGGCATAGCGTTCGCGGGCTGTCTCGGCGGCGACAGGGTCAACGCGGTCGAGGTATTCCAGAACGGCCGCGATTGACTTGTCGAGGCTGTAGACGTCCAGGCCCCTTATGGCGACCTGGTCGCCTGTGGGGCGGCCATTGTTCCAGTCGCGAAGCGCGTGGAGACAATCTGCGAACTCCCGGTTGCGCCACATCCAGCGGGGAAAGTTCACGAAGGCGTCTCGCTCGCCCCATGGTTCGCGCGCCCGTACGTACCGGTCCAGTTCAGCGGCGTCGGGCCAGTCGCCCTCGATGGCCACAATCCGGAACCCGTGGCGGGCGACCAGTCGTTGGGTGATGGCGGCCCGGGCGCGATAGAATTCCGAGGTGCCGTGAGTGGACTCGCCCAAGAGCACAACCCGCGCATCGGCGAAGCTGTCGGCTGCTTCGGCCAGTGCACCATAGGGGTTCTCTGCAGGCAGACGAAGCGATTTGGCACGGATCAATTCCGACAGGCCATCGCCAGAGATTTGTCTCGAGACGTTCATCAGCTTTTTCCAGACGCGGCGCCTGGTTGGCGAGATTTTGATGCGGCGAGTATTTCGATGACTTCATCGTCGGCCAGTTGATGAAAATCCCGATAGAATCGCCCAACCGAGTCGAAGCGATCGGGTGCGGCGAGCACGATAGCCTCATCCACGAGTGCGCCCAGAGCCCTGACTGTATCGGGGCCTGCGACCGGCACCGCGATGATGACTTCAGCGGGCTTTCGTTTTCGAACAGCGAGGATGGCCGCGCGCATGCTGGCGCCGGTCGCGATGCCATCATCGACCAAGATGGCAGACCGTCCTTCGGCGTGGACTGGTTTGCTGCCCGGAAGATAGATAAGGCGCCGGCGTTCAATCTCCTTCAGTTCAGCTTTGGCGAGTTGTTCAACCTGGCGCTCGTTCATGCCTGTCGCACGCATGACGCCTTCATTGGTCACGATGTCGGGGCGTTCCCCGTCGACGACAGACGCGGCAGCGAGTTCCGGCTGGGTAGGCACGCCGATCTTGCGCACCATAAGGAGGTCGAGCGGGGCGCCCAGCGCATCGGCAATCGGTCTTGCGACCGGCACGCCGCCGCGTGGCAGGGCGTAGACAACCGGATTGGTCAATTTCCGCCGGGCCAGTACCCGCGCCAGAAGGGAACCTGCCTGTTCCCGGTCGGTGAACGGGAGCGAGACCGACTCGTCGGGCGAGAGATGTTTCAGAAACCAGGCGCCGGTCACAGCCAGGACATGGTCCAAGGTGCCAGGTTCCTCGAACAAGTGGCCTGCGTTGGGGATGACGATCAAACGTCGTTCGCAAGACATGCGACCGGACGCTTTCTCGTTCAACTTGAGCACGTCGTGATCGTTTCCGCCGATCACAAGCAGGGTCGGGGCCTTCACATGGGGCAGGGCGTCACCTGCGAGATCAGGACGACCGCCCCGCGATACGACGGCCTTCACATGTGGAGAGGCGGCCGCAGCTACAAGCGCAGCGCCCCCGCCCGTGCTGGCACCGAACAGGCCAAGGGGCAGAGAGCTGAGTCGCGGCTGCGTTTGGGCCCAGTCGATGGCGAGGCCGACCCGGCCAGCCAGAAGGGGAATGTCGAAAACATTGCGACGGTCGCGTGCTTCGTCATCTGTCAGAAGGTCGAACAGGAGTGTGGCGAACCCGAGCTGCTCGAAACTGCGCGCGGCATGTGCATTTCGCGGGGAATGGCGGCTCGATCCACTGCCATGCGCAAAGACAATCAATCCGTGAGCATCGTCCGGTACAGTCAGCAGGCCCGCCAGGCCAAGGTCGCCGATCCGGATATCTTCTGTCTTGGACATAGCATCGTCCTCATCTGCAGGGGCATGCTTATTCAATTCATGGATTTCCGTGACGCGTGTTGATGCTGATCAATGAGGCGCGCTTGCTGAAGGGCATGGGTGACCGTGCGGTTGTATGTGGACACTTATGGTAAGGGTGTCTGGAGTATCGAATACGTAACTGTTCAGGGATGCCAACGCACATGAACCGCTATCCTGCCCCGATTTCGGAAGACATCTGGAATCAGAAATATCGCTTCGGAGCCGAAGCGGACATTGAGGATACGTGGCGGCGCGTTGCAGGCGCCGTCGCATCGGTAGAGCCGCATGACCCGGGTGAATGGCAAGCGCGCTTTCTCGACATCCTGTCGGGCTATCGCTTCCTGCCCGGTGGACGCATTTTGGCCAATGCCGGAACGGACAGAGCGGCGACCTTATTGAATTGCTTCGTGATGGGCGTGCTCGACGATTCCATCGAGGGCCTGTTCACAGCGCTGCGCGAAAGCGCTGTGACTTTGCAGCAGGGCGGTGGCATCGGGCTGGATTTTTCCCCCATTCGTCCGGCGGGGTCAGCCGCGCAGCGCACGGGAAATATTGCCAGCGGCCCGGTATCGTTCATGCGATTGTGGGATGCGATGTGCGAGACCGTAACGGCTCACCGCGGGCGCAGCGGCGCGATGATGGCGACGCTACGTTGCGATCATCCGGACATAGAAATGTTTATCGATGCCAAGCGGGAAGGCGGTGGCCTTTCCCACTTCAACCTTTCGGTTCTGGTGACGGACGATTTCGTACGCGCTGTCGATTCAGGCGAAGACTGGTCTCTGAAATTCCGTGGCGAGACGGTCCGGGTTGTGAAAGCCGCCGCGCTTTGGGAGAGAATGCTCAGATCCAGCTACGAGTCCGGTGAGCCGGGTGTCCTGTTCATTGACCGAATCAACAGGGAGAACAATCTTGGCGATGCCGAGCAAATATGTGCGACAAATCCCTGCGGCGAGGTGCCCTTGCCGCCCTATGGCGCCTGCGATCTCGGCTCGATCAACCTGACACGGTTTGTAAGCCGCCCTTTCACACATGATGCGGAAATCGATTTTGAGCAACTGACGGAGACTGTACGCACAGCCGTCCGGTTCCTCGACAATGTTCTTGATGCGTCTCAATACCCACTTGAGGCGCAGGCGGCCCAAGCCGCTAACAGTCGGCGGATCGGCCTCGGTGTGACAGGGCTGGCTGACGCTCTTATCATACTCGGGATTCCTTATGGCAGCGCGCAAGGGCGCCAACTCGCAGGCCGTATTCTGGAGATCATGCGGAACGAGGCCTATCGGGCCTCGATAGCGCTTGCGCAGGAGAAAGGCAGCTTCCCCTCGCTGAAGGCTGCCGATTTCCTGGCGCGCCCCTTCATTCGTGGTCTTCCCGAGACGCTGCGTGAAGGCATCCGAACGAACGGAATACGCAACAGCCACCTCCTTGCACTCGCACCGACGGGGTCGATCAGCCTGCTCGCCGGAAATGTGTCGACAGGGATAGAACCATGTTTTGCCGGGTCGGTGCAGCGCCGGATCAGGCGCCCGAGTGGCAAGTACAATTCAGTCGCGCTTGACGACTACGCCCTGGGCCTCTGGCACGACCGGGATGGCGGTGGCCCGTTTCCCCCGGCTTTTGTCACTGCGAACGAACTCTCCCCGAACGACCATCTTGCCATGCAGGCAGAGGCGCAAGGCTTTGTGGACAATGCAATCTCGAAAACGATCAATGTGCCGTCGAGCATTCCGTTTGACGAATTCCGGAACGTGTATCGCAAGGCGTACGAACTTGGACTGAAGGGTTGCACGGTCTATCGGCAGGGTAGCCGAGGCGCTGACATTCTAACTGCTGCAACAGGGGACGAGTGTGTTTCCGGGGCCTGCTGGACCCAGCAACGCGCGGATTGAGCGCTGTTGAACCACGGAAATTCGGATGTGTGGGCCGGGCCCATCTTGCTTTTGATCCTCGACGATATTCCCGGCATTCCTCTACGGCATCCCTTGTCATAAAATTAGAACGCGTTCTAATTAGAAAAACAACGGAGCTTTCTTCATGCCGGTCGATAACCTCTCTCGAGTGCGAAAATCCATTCTCCCTACAGAGGGAGATACGTGGAGCATCGTCGCCGAACGCGAACTTCCGAATATCCCCCTGGAAGAGGCTCTGGCCAAGCTGCAGAGCTGGAACCTGCACGTCTTCATGCGGGCCGCAGGGGCGATGGCTGCGCCGGGTGGAGGCAATCCGATCCTGCCAAGCGATGTCGTTTTCATCGAGCCGCCGCTGGCGACCTGATGAGCGGCGCTGTCATCAGCCGGGTGCAACTCGCCGCCGCCCATGATGGCGATGCCGAACTTGTGGTGACGCTCCGCTATGAAAATGGTGGCGAGTCGCTGGTGCCGCTGGATGAACATGCCGTGCGGGCCCTGATGGAATCGTGTGGCGCAACTGGTCCTGACGATCTGGTCGGGAAAGGGTGGGGACACGTGCGCGACGCGCTGGAAGTGGCCTCGAACAGATTTATGAATTCGAATTCAAACGCTCAATGAGAGAAGGGTCTGGCAATGTATGATCTTGTCATCAGAAACGGAAAAGTCGTCGATGGTTCAGGCGCACCTGCATATGAAGCAGATGTCGCGGTCAACGGGAACCAGATCGTCAAGATCGGGAAAATCACCGAGCCGGCTCGATCTGAAGTCGACGCTGCCGGCAAGGTCGTGTCGCCCGGCTTTATTGATCCCCATACGCATTTTGATGCCCAGCTCTTGTGGGACGGGTGTGCCAAGCCTGCACTGTCCCATGGTGTGACCACCATTGTGTCCGGGAACTGTTCCCTGTCGCTTGCGCCGCTCAAGGCCAAGCACCGGATGAGACTGGTCGGCATGTTCAACCAGATCGAAGAGATGCCATTGAAGGCCTTCAAGGAAGGCGTGGTCTGGGATTGGGAAACCTTCACGGACTATATCACGCGCATCCGCAAGGGCCTGGCGATCAATGTCGCGCCGCTGGTCGGCCACAGCGTCATCCGGCTCTGGGTGATGAACGAGGCCGCAACGGAGCGGACCGCGACGGACGCTGAAATCGCTGAGATGCAGGGCGTCCTGCGTGAGTGTCTCGACGCAGGCGCCGTCGGCCTGTCGACCAGCTATGTCGACATGGACGAACGGCTGCAGCCAGTGCCGAGCCGGTACGCCGACGCGCGCGAAGTCGATGCGCTGGCCAGCGTGCTCGGTGAGTATGGCCGGGTGTTGCAGATCGTGCCGGAATTCTACGACGCGGACCTGACGATCGCACGTCTCGACCAGCTGGCTGACCTGTCGTTGAAGTACAATATCCCGACAACTTTCTCGCCCCTGTTCGTCAATGCAGACAATGTCGATGCCGTCGAGCGCGTCATGAAGCGTGTGGACGAACAGTTTGATCGTGGTGCCCGTGTCTGGCCGCAGGTCCAGACGCGTCCGATCGATATCAGCTTCAGCTTCGCGGTTCCGAGCCTGTTGTTCATGCGGATGCCGACCTGGTACCGGATCATACGCTTCGGCACGCCGGCGGAAATCATGGCCGCGTTCAGTGACCTGGAGAACCGCCCGAAACTGGTACAGGAAGCATCAGCGCTCGGGCCGCTCTGGCCAACGCTGATTTTCCGGCATGCAAATACAGAGGCGAACCAGAAATATATCGGCCAAACGCTTGCGGAGATAGCCAAAGCGCGTGGAACGACGCCAGTCGAAGCGATGATTGACCTGTCGCTGGAAGAGGAACTTGATGCACATTTCCTGTCATCCGGCATGGGACACAATGACGACAAGGCTGTCGGCGATCTGCTCAATCACCCTCGCGTCCATATCGGCGCCAGCGATGGCGGGGCCCATATCCTGTCATTCTCGACCTATGGCGACACAGGATACCTCTTCTCGCACTTCGTCCGGGACCTGGAGACCATGAGCCTTGAGTCTGCCGTGAAGAAGATCACGTCCGATACTGCGGGCATCTGGGGTATTCCGCAGCGGGGTCTCCTGAAGGAAGGCTATGTCGCCGATATTGCGGTGTTCGATGCATCAACCATCAAACGTGGTGAAGAGAAGTTCGTGAATGACGTTCCGGGTGACGGATATCGCTATGTGCGGGATTCCCACGGCGTGGAAACGGTCATCGTTGGCGGCGGTATCGCCTGGTCGGCCAAGGATGGCTACAAGGATACCTGTGGTGAAATCCTTCCCGGCGTTGAAACGAAGAAGGTTGCCGCATGAGCTGGCCGGGCATTACCGAGCGCAAGATCGCCACCAATGGAATAGAGCTCAATATCGCCGAAGCCGGCGAGGGGCCGCTTGTCCTGCTTCTGCATGGGTTTCCGGAGTCCTGGTATTCCTGGCGGCATCAGTTCAAGCCGCTCGCAGAGGCTGGCTATCATGTGGTCGCCCCCGACATGCGGGGCTATGGCAAGAGCGACAAGCCGTCAGAGATAGAGGCCTACAACCAGGTTGAAGTCGTCAATGACATCATCGGGCTCGTGCCTGCGCTTGGATATGAAACAGCCGTTGTCATCGGGCATGACTGGGGCGCGCCGACGGCATGGGCCACGGCGTTGCATCATCCCGGCGTCGTCCGTGCCGTGGGGGCGCTGTCGGTGCCGTTCATGCCGCGGTCTCCCGTTCCGCCGATGGCGATGATGCGTGAAGTCTACAAAGGCCAGTTTTTCTACCAGCTCTACTTCTTCGAGCCGGGTGTGGCTGAAGCTGAATTCGAATCTGACATCCGCATGGCCTTGAAGAAATTCCTCGTTATGGCGGGCGGTGAAACAGATCTGTTGGCCCTTCCGCCGAAGCAGGAAGGTGACGACATGTTCTCCAGCCTTCCCGATCCTGAAACGCTTCCGGCATGGCTGAGCGAGGCCGACCTGGATTTCTATACCGGAGAGTTCGAGCGTTCGGGCATGCGCGGACCGCTCAACTATTACCGCAACCATGACCTGACCTGGGAACTGACGAAGGACGGGCCGACAACGATTTCGCAACCGGCATTTTTTGTCGCCGGCAAAAATGATGGCGTGATCATGATGGCTGAGGAACTTCTCAAGATCATGCCGCAATTCGTAACCGACCTGCGCATCAACAAGTTGATCGACGGGATCGGGCACTGGACGCAGCAGGAGGCGCCCGAGGCCGTCAACGAGTCGATCCTGGCCTTTTTGAGTGACCTCGACGGATGACGGAAACAGTTGCCGTTATCGGTGCAGGGATCGGCGGACTCTGTACTGCACTCACACTGGCGCCGACCGGCCGGAAGGTCGTGATTCTGGAACGCGATGCGTCGCCGCCCAGCGACGATCCAGACATTGTATTCAACGAATGGCGCCATACCGGTGTCGGGCAGTTGCGCCAGAGCCATGCCTTCCTCGCCCGGCTGCGTACCATCATCAAGACCGAGCATCCGGTCCTGCTGGAGGAATTGCTGGCACTTGGCGTGCGGGAACTGCCGTTCGAAGCCATGCTGAGTGAAATGCAGCGCGAAACCTATGAGCCCGTACCCGACGACGCAGAGCTGACCATCATCACAAGCCGCCGGACGACGCTTGAACTGGCGATGCGGCGCTATGTGGAAAAACTGGAAAACGTCAAGATCCGGTCAGGCTTCAATGTCCGCCGCCTGGTAACCCGCAAAGGGCAGGACGGCGCGGTCGATGTGCTTGGCGTAACGGGAGATAATGGCAGCGAAGAGGTGACGGTGAATGCGGACGTCATCGTCGACGCGTCCGGCAAGGGCGGCTTCCTGATCGACCAGGTCATGGAAGAAAGCGCCAATACGTTCGAAGAAAAGGAATCGGCCGGAATACTGTACTTCACGCGTCACTACCGGCTGAAGCCCGGCATGGACGAGCCGTCGCGGACAGAAAATCCCCCGGCCACCGGTGATCTCGGCTTCGTGAAATTCGGCGTCTTCCCGGGCGACAATGGCTGCTTCTCGATCACGCTTGCGATCCCGGAAGTCGAAATGGAACTGCGCAAGGCCATCCTGAATCCTGACCTTTTCCACGCCATGACGCTTCTCCTGCCGGGCTTGAAGCCCTGGACGAACGCGGAGCGCTCCGATCCGGTAGGGCGGGTGCACGGGATGGGCGACCTGATCAGCCGGTGGCGTGAGCTTGTGGTCGACGGCAAGCCGGCCACACGGCGCTATTTTGCGCTGGGTGATACGCTTGTCCGGACCAATCCGCTATATGGCCGGGGCTGTTCGTTCGCTGCCGCGAGCGCGCAATTATTGCGGCAAACACTCGATGAGAGTACTGACCCGCAGGCGCGTGCCCTTGCGTTTCACAAGCGCCTTCATGCCGAGCTGAAGCCATATTATATCAACCAGCGCACACAGGACCGCGCCGCCATCAAACGCGCGCGTCAGGCGCTGACGCCAGGCTATCGCAAGAGCCGCCGCGCAAAGCTGATGCAAAGCTTCTTCGAAGACGGCGTCGGCATTGCCGTTCGCTACGATATCGGCCTGATGCGGGAGGCGATGCGCGGGTTCCATATGCTGGAGCACCCGAACAAATGGCTCGGCAAGCCTCGGAACCTCGCCAAAGTGCTTTACTACTGGATGCGGGGGAAAAAGCGCAATGCGGTCGCCTACCCACCCAAGCCAGGCCCCGAGCGGCTCGAGATGATGAAGGCATTGTCTTTGGACTTTCAGGCCGATATCGACCGTATCGCGCAGGGTGCCTGACGCAGGAAAGACGGGAATCGACACATGCAGGCTGACGAAACGGGAAAGCGAGAGCAGGCGAAGGCAGAGCGTCGGTCACGCATCGTCCATGCCGCGCGCGATCTCATTCGTGAGACCGGCGATACGAACCTTTCGATGCGCATGATTGCCAAGCGGGCAGACGTCAGCCTGGCCACGCCCTATAATCTCTTCGGTTCAAAGCACGCCGTTGTTCTGGCAGTGTTTGAGGACGAGCGCGATTTCGCAGAACGGTTCAGCCGTTTGAAGGCGGCCAATGCGATAGAGCGCCTGTTTGATGCCCATGCGCTGGCGACGAGCTACTTCACCGATGATCCGGATTTCTACAGGCCGCTCTGGAAGGCGCTCCTGGATGCTCAGGGAGCGAACGAAACGGGACTGGCCACTCCGGAGCGGCTGGAGCAGAACCGCGAGGCGTGGCAAGCGCTTCTGGACGCGGCCCAGAAGGAAGGCTTGCTGGACCCGGCCGTGCCGTCGGACTTGCTAGAAAGGACGCTGTCCCTCTTCGCCAATGGGGTGATGCTGTCCTGGGCCATGGGTGTGCTGCCGACGCGCGACCTTCGGCCATCGTCGGCGCTCGGATATGCCCTGGTCCTGCGCGGATCGGCGACCGACAAGGGCAGGCAGATACTGGACGCCCATATCCAGAAATACCAGACCATGCTGCGCCGATCGAATGAGACCTCGACGACACGGCGCCGGGTAACGCTGAATACGTGATCCTGCCCGGGCCTTGATGCGGAACCGGCCGGTCATCGACCGAGATTTCATTCGAGAATCAACGAGGGCGGGGACGCTTGCGGACCGGAATCACGTTCGTCGTGTATTCACTCCGCAACGCCCCTTTGTCTGGACCTTGTGTGAACTATTCATCAAATTCCTAGATCCCCTCGCGCCGTGCGCGCGACTGTCATCTGTGCGTCACCAATAGGTCGTAGCTGGCTCCAACAGCCGCACAAACCGGCCCGGGCAAGGGAGTCCGGGAGGTAGACGCGTTGGTCCGGGACCAACGTGAACGGGCTTGTGCGTGCCTGGGTCAAACGTATTCCACGAGGGGAAAATCATGAATACATATTGGAAGACCGGCCTGCTGGCCGGAGTTAGCCTGAGCGTCGTGCTTGGTGCCGCATATGCAGATGACGCCGCAGAATCGCCTGACACGGCCCGGCAGCTGGACACGGTCATCGTGCTTGGCGCGCAGCAGACCTATTCGTCGGCCGAGTCGACAGACGCCATGGCATTGCAGCAGGCGCCCGTCACCAGCATCCTGGCGCAGATCGACAACCTGCCGGGCGTGCAGGTTCAGGAAGGTGACGCTTTCGGTTTCGACGACTGGTCGACAGGCGTGGCCGTTCGCGGCTTCCAGAACAATCTCGGTGAGCAGCAGGTCGGCATCACGATCGACGGACTGCCGAACGGCGGATCGAATTATGGCGGCGGCGCCAAGGCCAACCGCTATATCGACACGCAGAATGCCGGCGCCATTGAAGTGTCACAAGGCACAGCCGATATTGCCACACGTTCGAACGACGCCCTTGGCGGCACGCTGAACTTCACGACTCAGAACCCGCTCGATGAACGCCGCATCCGCGTCTCGGCCTCGCTGGGCGATTTCGACTCCCAGCGCTTCTATGGCCGCTATGACAGCGGCCTGCTGGCCGACAACAAGACAAAGTTCTGGGTCTCCCTGTCGACCCAGTCGGCTACCGACCATGTCAATCGCTCTGCCGAAAACGAGCGCGACCATTTTGCCGCGAAGTTCCAGACCGAGCAGTTCGGAATCGATTGGACCGGCTATGTTTCCTACGACGATACGCAGGAAGACAATTACCAGCGCCTGTTTTCGCCGGACGAGTTTGCGGCGGACCCGAATTCGGACCGGCTGACGGCCGAATGGACGGGCATTCCCTATATCGACCAGCTCTACCGCAAAGGCTGGTCGACGCTGCGCGAGAACAGCCTGATTTACCTCAAGGGCGAAAAAGAGCTGTTTGACGGCTTCCGCGTTGAAGGCGGTATCTATCGCCATGACAATGATGGCCGCGGCGACTGGGTGCCGCCTTACCTGGTCGGTGCCGGCGACTATGCCGGGCAGTTCTCGATCGTGGGCGGCGAACCGGATGTGCGGTTCTACTTCACCGATGCGGCGGGCAACGCCCTGTCGCCGGAAGCCGGCTGTGTATCGTCGATCACCTTCCCGTATGGTGGCGCGGGCCCGGAATACGACCCGGCCTGCTATCCGGCTGGTTCGATTGGCGTGCAATCCTATCGTCACACGCACTACCAGAAGGAGCGCACCGGGCTCTATGGTGACTTCGAATGGCAGACACCGTTCGGCGAAGGCTTTGACAACACGGTACGCGGCGGGATCTGGTATGAGGACGCGACGCGTTACGAATACCGGGACTGGCACAAGGTCAACGATACGCGCGTTGGATACGAATTCGATCACACCGCCTATTGGGTGCAGTATAGCCGCGAATTCCCGCAATCGACCTTCAAATGGTATCTCGAAGACGTCGTCAAAGTGTCTGACTTCTCGTTCCGCCTGGGCATGAAACAGTTCAGCAACGAGATCGAGCGGGCCGACAAATTCTCGCCGGACGATGCCGACCTGAACTTCAAGGTGTCGAGCGATTCCGATGTCCTGTTCTCGGGCGGCGCCGCCTGGACGCCGAGCGCCCTGCCGGGCGTTGAAGTGTTCGCCGGATATGCCGAGAATTTCAAGGCCATCCCTGACGGCGTGCTGGAAGTGCTCGCACCGGGTGGTGCACCCGATCCGGAAACAGCCGAGAACACGGAAATCGGTATCCGCTATGTCGGTGACCGCCTGCGTGGCTCGGCGGTCTACTACGACTCGACCTTCGAGAACCGCCTGTTCCCGGCGCCCACGGAATCGGTCAGCGGCATCGATTACCTTGAATCGTCCAATGGAGGCTACATCAACGGGGGCGGTATCGACTCCAGCGGTTTTGAAGTGGCTGGGGAGTTCAACGCCAGTGACAACTGGTCGTTCTTCGGATCGTACACCTACAATGACTCGACCATTCTTGGCACCGGCGACGCGGTGCTCGACGCGGCGGTCGGTATATACGCCGGGAACCAGGTTCCGGGTATTGCCGAGAACATGGCCGTCCTCAGCGCGGACTATTCAGAGGGCAACTTCTTCGCTGGCCTTTCGACGAAATGGGTCGATGACCGCTTCGTAAACCTGTCCAATACCTGGACGGCGGACAGCTATTACGATGCCGACCTCTATGCCGGTATTTCAGGCTCGGCCCTGTCGGACGACCTGTCGAACGTCGAGTTCCGCCTGACCGTGAACAACCTTTTCGACGGAGACTGGCTGGCCGGCATATCGGGCGGCGGCGCCTGGATATCGGCTCCGCGCACGGTCGTGTTCACCATGACAGCGGACTTCTAGTCGATTTGTATGTTGAGAAGGCGGGTCCTGCCGGGCCCGCCTTTTTCATTTCCCATTCCCCATATCATGCCGCACGGTGCGGCTAAGCCGAGGAGGCTGACATGCCCGAACTGGATCGCCGACAGACACTCGCCCTGATTGCCGGGGGCACGCTTGGCGCCTGCGCCACACCTCAGGGCGCTGAGACGGTGCCCGGTACGTCAGCGCTCTTCGAACACGGCGTGGCCAGTGGCGACCCACAGACCACGAGTGTGGTCCTGTGGACGCGGGTGAGCACTGATGCGGGTGACATTGCCGGGCTGTGCCAGGTAGCAAGCGACAAGGCCTTCACCGAAATCGTTGTCGAAATGAGCGTCGCCGCCCTCGCCGATGTCGACCATACGGTGAAAGTTGTCCCGGAAGGGCTGATGCCGGGGGCGACATATTATTACCGCTTCCTGTTCGACGGAGGCGTGTCGCCGGTTGGCCGGACGCGGACCCTGCCTGAAGGCGCGCTGGACAGGCTGGGCATCGCGCTCGTCTCCTGCTCGAACTATCCGTTCGGTCATTTCAACGCCTATGACGCGATTGCCCGCGACCCGGCAATCGATGTGGTGCTGCATACGGGCGACTATATCTACGAATACGGAGCTGAAAGCTGGGGCAGCGAAACCGGCACCCTTATCGGCCGCCTGCATGAACCAGCGCACGAGATCGTCACGCTGGACGATTATCGCCGACGCCACGCCCAGTACAAGGCGGATGCCGGGTCGCGCGCGATGCATGCGGCGCATCCCTTTATCGCCTGCTGGGACGACCATGAGAGCGCGAATAATCCCTGGACGGGCGGCGCACAGAACCACCAGCCGGACACGGAGGGTGCGTGGGAGGCGCGCCGCGCTGCCGCGATCCGAGCTTATTATGAATGGATGCCGATCCGCGAGCCTGAGCCGGGGTTCAGCCGGGCCGAATTCTGGCGTACCTATGTGTTCGGCGACCTGGCGACACTGGTAACACTGGAATCGCGTCATACGGGACGCGGGCAGCAAGTCGACTACAGCGCCTGGTACGAGACCATCACGTCGCCAGAGGTCCGCGATGCCTTCATGCAGGACGTGATGAACGATCCGGCGCGCAGGATGATTTCACCGCGCATGGAGGCGGCGCTTGGCGAGGGATTGGCGCGGTCCGTGGCAGCGGGCCAGCCCTGGCGGCTGATCGGCAATGCCAGCCCGATCGCCCGCATGCTTGTGCCCGACGTCGCCGCGCTTGGCATTGACCCGGCCAGGGCGCCGAAGGGCGAAGCGCCGGGTGACGGTCCGAACTTGTTCTGGAAAGGCCAATGGAACCTGCCTTTCTATACCGATACATGGGACGGCTATCCCGCCGCACGGGAGGCCTTCTATGACCTCAGTCGCGAGGCCGGGGCCGAAGACCTGTTGTTCCTGACCGGCGACAGCCACAGTTTCTGGGCGAATAGGGTGAGCGACGGCGAGGGACGGCCAATGGGGCTGGAACTCGGCACGGCGGGTGTGTCTTCTCCGGGGGACTTCGTTGATACCGGATGGGACATTGAAACTGCCGGAAAGCTCGACCGCATCTTTGAGCAATCGCTCGATGAAGTGCGCTGGACCGACAATTTCCATCAGGGCTATGTCCGAGTCGTGCTGACACGGGAGAAGGCGGACGTCGCCTTTGTGGCCGTCGACACGGTCCTCCTGCCCACCTACAGGACGGCCACTATTCGCGAAGAGACAGTCGTCAGGGATGGGAAAACGATTGTGTTTGCCGATAGCTGACCGTTTCCATGGCAGGCAACGCGGACTAGGGTGAACGCTTGTCTTCCAGCGGCATGCCTAGTGCAGGCCGGGCATGAAAGCGGTGGACCATGAAACACCATGCCATGATATCCCTCGGCCTCGTTTTGGGTGTTGCTTTCGCAGTGCGGCTGGCGCGGGCCATCCTGTCTCCCGGGCTGGGAATTGCCGAGGCCTACCTTGCCGGCGGGATGGTACTGTCGGTCTGGCTGATTGTCGGCGGCCTTGCCGAGTGGCGACACGTTCGCGCCAAACGCGCCGGTAGAGATGAATCTGGCCAGGACGAAGCCGAAAGTTGATCTGTTCATCTGCTTCGTGGCAGTGCAGCCTGTAGCGTGCGGGTTTCATCGCGCGACAAGATCAGGGTTATGGGAGGAAGAACATGTCGAATGATCCGGCTGAAATAGACGGGAAGGGCTATTGGCGCGCGGTGATCCGCCTGACTTTGTCCCTGCTCGCGATCTGGTTCATGGTTTCGTTCGGCGCGGGCATCCTGTTTCGCGACGTGCTGGACCAGGTGTCGATCGGCGGCGCCCCGCTTGGGTTCTGGTTTGCCCAGAACGGATCGATCTACGTCTTTGTCGCGCTGATATTCTATTATTGCGTCGCGATGCGCCGGCTTGAACGCAAATTCGGCGTAGAGGGGTGAGCGCGATGTCACAGGAAATGTGGACCTATATTTTCGTCGCCGGCACGTTCGCAATCTATATCGGTATTGCGATCTGGGCGCGGGCCGCATCGACAGACGACTTTTACGTCGCCGGTCATGATGTTCACCCCACTGTCAACGGGATGGCGACGGCCGCCGACTGGATGTCGGCCGCCTCCTTCCTGTCGATGGCAGGACTGATCGCCTTCATGGGGTATGGCGGCTCGGTCTACCTGATGGGGTGGACAGGCGGCTACGTGCTGCTGGCGCTGCTGTTGGCGCCGTTCCTGCGGGAATTCGGCAAGTTCACCGTGCCTGACTTTGTCGGCGACCGGTACTATTCGACGACTGCGCGGATGATCGCGGTCATCTGCGCCCTGTTCGTTTCGTTCACCTATATTGCGGGACAGATGAAAGGCGTGGGCGTCGCCTTTTCAGGATTCCTGGGAGTCGAGTTCAATACCGGCATCTATGTCGGCATGGGAATCGTGTTCGTCTACGCCGTGCTTGGCGGCATGAAGGGTATCACCTACACGCAGGTTGCCCAGTATTGCGTGCTGATCTTCGCCTATACGGTGCCGGCAATCTTCATCTCGCTGATCATCACCGGCAATCCGATCCCGCAGCTTGGTTTCATTTCCGACGTGAAGGGTGAGGACGTGTCGATGCTGGCCAAGTTGAACCAGGTCGTGACCGATCTCGGCTTCAAGGAATATACAAGCACCGACAAATCCATGTTCGACATGTTCGCGATTACCGGCGCGCTGATGTTCGGCACGGCGGGCCTGCCGCACGTGATTATTCGCTTCTTCACCGTGTCGAGCGCCAGTGCGGCGCGCGTCTCGGCTGGGTGGGCACTGGTTTTCATCGCGCTCCTGTATACGACGGCGCCAGCGGTGGCCGGCTTCGCGCGGCTCAACTTCATCGATACGGTCAACGAGTCGACCTATGTCGAAAGCCTCGACAATTATGATGCCGAGGCGGCGGCGATTGTTGCGGCTGGTGGGAAGCCGACGCCGAAATGGTTCAAGGACTGGGAGAAGACCGGCCTGCTCGCCGTCGAGGACAAGAATGGCGACGGCAAGGTCCAGTACCGGGCCGGCGCGGACAATGAAGTCACGCGGCTTGACCGGGACATTTTCGTGCTCGCCAATCCATCGATCGCCAACCTGCCAGGCTGGGTGATCGGTCTCGTCGTGGCAGGCGGCCTCGCGGCGGCCCTGTCGACAGCGGCTGGGCTGCTGATGGTGATCTCGTCATCGATCTCGCACGACCTGTGCCGGCGAACCCTGTTCAAGGGCATGGACGACAAGACCGAATTGCGGGTGGCGCGCCTGGCGGCAGCAGGCGCTGTGATCGCCGCGGGCTTCATGGGAATCTATTCGGCCCAGCTGGCCTTCGTGGCGCAGGTGGTGGCGTTTGCCTTCGGGCTGGCGGCAGCCTCGCTGTTCCCTGTGATCTTTCTCGGCATCTTCTGGAAACGGATGAACCGGGAAGGCGCGATTGCATCCATGCTGACGGGCCTTGTCCCGACCTTCCTTTATATCTGGCATTTCAAGATCGGAGCGGGGAAGGCGGCAGGCGCTGCTGACTGGTTCCTGGGAGTCTCTCCGGAAGGGATCGGCTTTGTCTTCATGTTCCTGTCCCTCGCCGTTGGTATTGTCGTGTCGCTGGTCACCAAGGCCCCACCGCAGGATATCCAGGACCTTGTCGAGGATATCAGGGTGCCGGGGACGCGGCGGTCCCATGGTATCGCGGACAGCGGCATGGCGCCTGTTGCCGACCACACGTGACAAGGCGCCGAATGGAAAAGGAGAAGGCTGGATGAACAAGCACGATCAGGAAGCCGCCTATCGCCTGGCGGCGCTGGACCAGGAATTCATCCTGGGCAATTCCATGCGCGGCGCGCGCTTCATGATGGAATATACCAAGGCCGAGGAACATTTGCGGGCGCAGAAGATCCTGTCGACAATCGTGGTGTTCGGCAGCGCTCGCGTGCGTGAGGATGGCAATGAGTGGCAGGCGCGTGTGTATGCGGCGGCGCGTGAATTCGGGCGGATCGCCTCGGCGCGGGGCGGCGCGCTTGCCGAGGAAGACGGCTGGCGGACCAATGTGATCGCGACGGGCGGCGGGCCGGGCGTGATGGAAGCGGCCAACAGGGGCGCGCAGGACGCCGGCGCTGTGACCATCGGGTTCAATATCGCCCTGCCGTTCGAGCAGGAACCGAACCCCTATATCACGCCGGACCTTTGCCTGCAGTTTCACTATTTTGCCATGCGCAAGATGCACCTGGCCATGCGGGCGCGTGCCCTGGTCGTGTTCCCGGGCGGGTTCGGCACGCTGGACGAATTGTTCGAATTGCTGACGCTCAACCAGACCGGCAAGGCCCCGAAAATGCCGGTCGTGCTCTATGACCGGGCGTTCTGGAACAAGATCGTGAATTTCGAAGCGCTTGTCGAAGCCGGGGTGATCGCCGAGTCGGATCTTGAACGTTTCAACTATGCCGACAATGCCGAGGAGGCATGGGAAAGCCTCTTGTCGCAGGGACTCTCGACCTATGAAGAAACCGAGAGCGGCGCAGAGATAGCCGTCAGGTCCGGCTGGGAACCCACGGGCATGATGTGACGCTCGCCGGCGTAGGAGCTTCCAGCGCCACAGGTTCCGCAAGGGAATAGATTTGCAGGGGGGAATACTGGGGTAAACTCGTTGCGAAGTGAGGCTTCGCGATGTGCGAGAGTCTCTGTGGGTTAACGGGCCGAAGATGCCCGGAACTGCAGTCAATGGGAGTGACGCGAAATGGCCTCGGGCAATGTGAGTGAAGAGCCAGGACTCGATCCGGATGCGTTGCGGGCGAAGTATCGCGAAGAACGCGACAAGCGCCTGCGCGAGGATGGCAACGAACAATACGTCAACATGGCGGCTGAATTCGCGCATTATATCGAGGACCCCTATGTCAAACGGGTCGAGCGGGCACCGCTGACCGATCACACGCATGTCGTGATCATCGGTGGCGGATTTGGCGGCCTTCTGGCCGGGGCGCGTCTGCGCGACGCGGGCGTCAAGGATATCCGGATCATCGAAAAGGGCGGCGACTTCGGCGGCACCTGGTACTGGAACCGGTATCCCGGCGCAGCGTGTGATATCGAGAGCTATATCTACCTGCCGCTTCTGGAAGAGACCGGATACCTCCCGGTCGAAAAATATTCGAGGGCGCCGGAAATCCTGGCGCACAGCCGGCGCATTGGCGAGCATTACAAGCTGTATGACAAGGCCTGCCTGCAGACCGAGATCACGGGCCTGAACTGGGATGACAAAGCGAACGTCTGGGCGATCGAAACCGACCGCGGCGACCGGATGACCGCCGACCATGTCGTGATGTCGAACGGGCCGCTGAACCGGCCGAAACTGCCGGGCATCCCCGGCGTTGAAAGTTTCAAGGGCCACAGCTTCCATACCAGCCGCTGGGACTACGACTATACAGGCGGCGATTCCTCGGGCGGCCTGACGGGCCTGAAGGGCAAGCGCGTCGGGATTATCGGGACGGGCGCAACAGCAGTACAGTGCGTACCGCATATCGCCGAGGGCGCCGAGCATCTCTACGTGTTCCAGCGGACGCCGTCTTCCATTGACGTGCGCGACAACAAGCCGACCGATCCGGACTGGGCGAAAAGCCTGGAAGCTGGTTGGCACAAGGACCGGATGGAGAATTTCAACACCCTGGTTTCGGGTGGCTTTGCGCCGCAGGACCTGGTGATGGATGGCTGGACGCATATCATCCGTAATCTGTTGTTTATTGCGTCGCAGGAAGGCAACAAGGACCTCAGCCCGGAGAAGCTGAGTGAGTTGGCCGAGCTCGCCGACTTCCAGAAGATGGAACAGGTGCGGTCCCGCGTGGACGAGATCGTAAAGGACAAGGCGACCGCCGAGGCACTGAAGCCGTGGTATCGACAGTTCTGCAAGCGGCCCTGTTTCCATGACGGCTATTTGCCGACATTCAACAGGGACAATGTCACGCTGGTTGATACGCAAGGCCGGGGCGTCGAGCAGATCACGGAGAACGCGATCATTGCCAATGGCGAGACGTATGAGATTGACTGCCTGATCTATGCAACCGGCTTTGAAGTAGGCACCGAATATACGCGCCGTGCCGGCTATGATGTCGGTGGACGCGATGGGCGCAAACTGTCCGAGCACTGGGCTGACGGGTATCGCAGCCTGCATGGCATGCTGGTGAACGGGTTCCCGAACCTGATCGTCATGGGCACCACGCAAGCGGGCTTCACGGCCAATTACCCGCACCTTCTGGACGAGCAGGCCAAGCAGATCGGCTATCTCATCTCCGAAGCGGAAAAGCGTCAGGCTAAAGTATTTGAAGTGACAGAATCGGCTGAAGCGGCCTGGGTCGATGAAATCGTCAACAAGGCCATGATGCGCGAGAAGTTCCTCGAGGAATGCACACCGGGTTATTACAACAATGAGGGCAAGCTGAGCAAAAGGGCGCGGCAGAACACGTCCTATGGCGCAGGATCTGATGCCTATTTTGCCATCCTCGATGGCTGGCGCAACAATGGGACGATGGAAGGCCTTGAATTCCCGGCCTGAACCCATGAGCAAGCAGGCTGGCAGCAGACAAGGAACGCGTCATGGATTTTGAACTGGCCGAAGAATACCGGATGCTGCGCGACCTGGTGCAGCGTTTCGTTCGGGACGAACTGATGCCGCTGGAAGCCGGGGTTCTGGCGCGCGATGCCGAAGGGCAAGGCTCGCACCTGATCGAAAGCGAGCGTGAGCGGCTGGACAAGGTTTCCAAAGAGATGGGCCTGTGGAGCCTTGATGCGCCGGAGGAGTCTGGCGGCATGGGCCTGCCGCATGTGGCGCTGGTGGGGGTGAACGAGGCACTGGGATCGACTGTGGCGCAGTACACGCTGCCGCCGGATTCGCCGAACCTGCGAATGCTGATGACAACGGTCAACGACCAGCAGAGCGAAGCCTACCTGGCGCCCTATGCGCGGGGGGAGACGATTTCGGCGATCGGCATTTCAGAGCCCGGCGCAGGCGCGGACCCGGCGGGCATGCTGACCAAGGCGGTGAAGGATGGCGACGACTGGGTGATCAATGGCCGCAAGATATGGATCACGCGGGCCGCGGAGGCCGACTTCACGATCCTGATGGCGATTACCGATCCGGAAAAGCGTGCGCGGGGCGGCATGTCGGCCTTCCTCGTCGACCGGGATACGCCGGGATTTAACGTCCTGCGGCGCATTCCGATGCTGGGCGGCGAATACACGTATGAAGTCGTGCTGGAGGATTGCCGGGTGCCGGGCTGGAAATTGCTCGGCAAGGAGGGCGACGGGTTCGGGCCCATGCAGGTGCGCCTTGGTACGCGCCGGATGGAGATGGCGGCCTGGTGTATTGGCGCCGCGCAGCGGGCACTGGACATGATCACCGAATATGCCCCGCAACGGGTCACGTTTGGCCAGAAACTGTCGCAGAGGCAGGCCGTGCAATGGTGGGTGGCCGACGGCGCTGCGAAGATTCATGCAGCGCGCCTGATGGCCTATGACTGCGCGTGGAAGCTGGATACCGGCAAGGATGTGCGGACCGAAATATCGATGCTGAAATATTATGCGACCGAGATGGCGCAGGAGATGATCGACAATGCGATGCAGTGTTTCGGGGCGATGGGCATGACCAAGGAGATGCCGCTGCACCTGTTTGCGGGGCGTATCCGCAACATGCGGATTTATGACGGCCCCTCGGAAGTGCATCGCATGGTCGTGGCGCGCAACCTGATGGATACGCGCTGAAGGCAGACACGTTGAGTATGCCTGGCAGCGGGCATAGGATGAATCACAACAAGACAGGAATTCCAGGATGACCGATCGCATAAAAATCTTCGTCGACAATGGCGTCGCCGATGTGCGCCTTGTGCGCGAAGACAAGATGAACGCGCTGGATGACGCGATGTTCGCGCGGCTGATTTCGGCAGCTGAAGAGATCAATGCCGACAAGTCAGTGCGGGTTGTTGTGCTGTCGGGGCAGGGCCGGGCGTTCTGTGCCGGGCTGGACATGGGCAATTTTGCCAACATGGCCGAGGGCAAGCGGAGCGGGAACAGTGTGGCAGGCGGCGGGCTTGCACCCAGGACGCATGGAATCGCCAACCGGGCGCAGCAGGCCGTATGGGGCTGGCGCAGCCTGCGTGTCCCCGTGATTGCAGCCGTGCATGGTGTTGCGCTGGGCGGCGGCTTCCAGGTGGCGCTGGGTGCGGATATCCGGATCGTTCACCCGGAGACGAAGCTATCCATTCTCGAAGTAAAATGGGGCCTCGTGCCGGACATGAGCTCGACCGCGATCATGCGGCGGCTGGCGCGCGAGGATATTATCCGTGAGCTGACATATACGGGGCGCATCTTCTCTGGGACGCAGGCGATGGAATACGGGTTTGCGACGCAACTTTCCGAGACGCCTCACGAAGATGCCATGAACCTGGCGCGCCTGATTGCCGAGAAGAGCCCGAGCGCAGTGCAGGCGGCCAAGAAGCTGTACAACACGATTGCCGACAAGCCGGACGCCGATGCGCTGATGACAGAATCCGTCCTGCAGGACGGACTAATGGGCAGCAAGAACCAGATCGAAGCGGTGATGGCCGGATTGCAGAAACGTGTCGGCCACTTTGTCGACGAATAGGGCCCGGGGAGGGCACGTATGATCGACTATAAAGGCAAGGTGGCGCTGGTGACCGGGGCCGGCTCCGGCATTGGCCGGGCGCTGGCGCAGGCACTGGTGGCGCGCGGGGCAAAGGTCGTCTGCGCGGACATCGATGAAGACGGCGTGCGCGCGACGGCGGAAGGCCTTGGCGCGAATGCGCTGCCGATCGTGTGCGACATGGCCGACCATGAAGTGGCGGCGACGCTGACCCATGATGCGGGAACCTGGCAGGGGCATCTGGACCTCGTCTGTTCGAATGCAGGCATCGGCCTGAACCGGCGGCTGATCAAGCAGGAACTGGACGCGCGCGCCGAGCGATTGTTCGAGGTGAACCTGTTTGCGAACCTGCGCGTGGCGCAAGCCTATGCGCGCTGGCTGGAGGCCAGTGGCGGCCGTGGGCGGCTGATGATTACGGGGTCGGAGAATTCGCTGAGTGTGCCGGCGGCCGTGAAAGGCAACGGGCTGGGCCTGTATGGCGCGACCAAGCATGGCGTGCTGGTGATGGCCGAATGGATGCGGGACGAATTCGAAGCCGGCGATGTGCCGATGGACGTGCATGTGCTGATGCCGGGCGCGGTTTATACGGCGTTGATCGAGAAGCATTTGCCGGATCCGTCGAAAGCGCCGCCGGAACTGAGCCTGATCATGCCGGATCGTTGTGCGGAGATTGCCCTGAAGGGCTTGGACCTCGGCCTGTTCTATATTCCGACGCATGCGCACCTGGCCGATGACATGAAGCCGCGCATGCAAGGCGTGGCGGATGCGCTGAAGGCGCTGGGCCTGAACTAAACGGAGTCTGAGAGGCTCTATCCATCGACTTCGCCCAGGATTAGCGCTCAGTTTTGGCGCAACCAGCACCAGCGGCCGCGCATGGCGGCTGTTCTGTTCAAATTTTCGAGACACCTAGCCCGGTGGCCAGTGCGGCTGCAGCGACAGGATGCTGCGCGGCGAGACCGACGCCAGAATGGATGGCGGGCGCGGCGCGGCCTTGGGCCGGGGCGCGGGTCTTGGCCTGGGTTCAGGTGTTGCGAGAAAACGGGCGAGCCGGATCGCATTCGCATCGGGATTTGCCATGGCCGCCTCGATGCGGGCGATGCGGCGCAGGAATGCGTCGGTTGTGAGATCCGGCCTGGTGACACATGCGCGCGTGGACACGCCGCGCGGGCCTGTCGGTGGCGGTGGCGGCACGCGATCGGCGACGGGGCGGATATTGAACAGGCCGATCCGTGGCGCGGCTTTCCGGGGAATAGGTGGAGACGCCGCGGGTGTGAGGTGTGCGGATGCGGCGGGTTTCGGGGCCGTGGGCCCGACCGTGATGCCCAGCGCGAGGATATAGAGCGCGCCGCGCAGCATGTCCTCGATGACGCAGAGATGGCGCTGGGCCTTCCTGTAGAAGGCGCGTGGAATCGTCAGCGGCTCGCGCCCGCCGATCCACTTGATGAACTCGGCGACCATGTCGATGACCCGATTGAAGACGGGAGGCGGGCACATGTCTGTCATGCCGGCCATTATGGGGCTGGGCCGGAGGGGTGTGGACAAGTTTTAACTGTCAGACAGGTCGCGCAGCTAGAGGAAGGCTTTCAGGTCGGCCATGAAGCGGTCGAACTGGTCATGGTGGAGCCAGTGACCTGCATTCTCATAGAGCTTCACTTCGGCATTCTGGAAATGCTTGAGGCGGCCATCCTCGGCCGGGTTCGAGGCCCAGCTATTTTCGCCGTAAAGCAGGAGCGTGGGGCAGGTGATGGCCTGCCACAGGGTCTCGATGTCGGCATAGGGGATGTCGTAAGGCGTCATCACGCGGAAATAATTGTCGAACTTCCAGGAATAGGTGCCGTCCTCATTCTGGCTGATGCCATGTATCGTCAGGTGGCGCGCCTGTTCATCGGTGAGGTAGCTGTTCTCGGTTTTCATGCGCGTATAGGCGTCTTCGAGGGTCGGGTATTTCTTCGAAGTCCGACCGGCGGCGGCGCGCTTGGAATCGATCCATTCGCGCATGCGTTCGCCCGGTGAGGTGCTGAAGCGCTCCTTCATCATTTTCGGCGATGGGCCAAGGCCCTCGATGGCGACGATCTTGCGGACATTTTCCGGATAGATGCCAGCATAGCGCAGGGAAATTGCGCCGCCATAGGAATGGGAGACGATGGTGACGGGATTGAACTTCTGCTGGTGGATCAGCTGGGCGAGGTCGTAGACGCAGGCGCGGACCGAATACTCGCCGTCTTCCGACCAGGCGCTGTCGCCATGCCCGCGCAGGTCGGGCGCGACGACGTGCCAGTCCTTGCTGAGCTCCTCGGCGACCCAGTCCCACGAGCGGCAATGGTCGCGGCCGCCATGGACGAGGACGAGCGGCGGCGCGTCCTGGTTGCCCCAGTCGACATAGTGCAGGCGCAGGCGCTGGGAGATGAAGCTGTTCGAGGTCGGTCCGGAAAATTTTGTCATGTCGCTGATTTGCCCGGCTTTGCCCTGTCCTGTCCAGAGCGGCGGATGGGTTTACGCAAGGGTGGGGTGAGGTGGGGGTGAGGCCTAGTCGAGGCGGGCGGCGCGTTCGGCGTCGGCCCGGTAATTCCGGCTGGACATCAACAGGCAGAAAATGCTGAGCGCATTGAAGATGAGGATGAGCTCGAGCGCCCGTGCCAGCGGATGGGCTTCGCCCTGGCTGGTGAAATAGTCGCTCAGCACGCCGGCGATCCAAGGGCCGCAGCCGATGCCGATCAGCGTCAGGCAGAACAGCATGAAGGCCGAGGCGAAGGCGCGCATGCGCAGCTGGACCAGTTCCTGTGAGGCCGTGTAGGCGATGCTGGCATAGATCAGGCCGACAAAGCTGGGCACCACGTTCCACGCATAGGCGAGGCCGACATTGGGCGCGCGCAGGAACATCCAGGCGAAGGGCAGGGCGATGGCCGCGCACAGGGCGATGATCAGCGGGCGCCAGCGCAGGTCTTTCTTCGACAGGCGGTCACAGACGAGGCCGATGACAACCGCGCCGATGCTGCCGACGCCGCCGATGAGGAGGCCAAGCGGCCACGAGACCTGTCCGGGTGTGAGGCCGTAGGTGCGCTGGAGGTGGCTGGACGTGAAGACGAGGAAGGCGTTGGCCGAGATGCAGATCAGCAGGCAGCCAGCGAGGAGCCACAGATATGAGGTCTGGCCCATGATGAAGCGAAGTGTCTCTGTCAGCGACGGGGCGGAACGGTCGTCCTGACGTGCTTCGGAATGGCCGCGTACAGGTTCGCGTACGGTGAAGCGGACGAGCAAGGCCAGCAACAGGCCGGGAATTCCGGCGGCAAAGAAAGCCATGCGCCAGCCATAGGCTTCGTAGACAAGCCCGCCGAGGGCGAAGCCGAGCATGACGCCGAGGCCGATTCCGGTCGTGTAGACGCCGAGGGCCGTGGCGCGTTCCTGCGGAGGATACAGGTCTGCGATCATGCTGGTGGCTGGCGGCGTGCCGCCGGCCTCACCGACGCCAACGCCCATGCGGGCGAGGAGGAGCTGCCAATAGGATTGCGACAGGCCGGACAGGGCGGTCATGCCGGACCAGATGGCGAGGGCGAGGGCGATGATGTTGCGGCGGTTGCCGCGGTCGGCCCACATGGCGACCGGAATGCCCAATGTCGCGTAGAAGGCCGCGAAGGCGATGCCGGTGAGCATGCCGAGCTGGCTGTCCTTCAGGTGGAGCTCGTCCTTGATCGGTTCGAGCAGGATGACAAGAATCTGCCGGTCGACATGGTTGAACGTGTAGACGAGCGTCAGCACCATGAGGACCCAGAGGCGACCGGTATTGGCGTGCCGTACGGGCGGGGACAGATCAGTGTTCATCGGCAGGGACCCATTTTCTGGCAAGCTGCGCTCCGGATGGCGGGGCGCAATATCATGTCGCGGGGTGCACGGAAGATGTCGGCAAAAGCAGCATTCCACTCCCCGTGGCACATTTCGAGCGAGGCTGGCCCTCACTTCAACAAGTGTTGAAATATGGCCTGCTTTCACATGAGGGGCAAGACAAATGCGTCCTGCCGGTTAGTATCAGTCAAATCCTGCGACTGAACCCGAAGAGAAATGTCCAATGTCCCTAGCAATGCCTGATGACGGCAAACCCGTTCGCCGGACGGCGATCCTTGACGCTGCCGAGGCGCAATTCGCCCAGCACGGGTATGACGGCGTGAACCTGCGGGCGATTGCGCGCGATGCTGGCGTGGATGTTGCGCTGGCGAACTACCATTTCGGGAAGAAACGTGACCTGTTCGACGCGGTGCTGATGCGGCGGGCTGAAGTGCTGAACGCATGGCGCCTCAAGGCGCTGGAGGACGCATTGTCGGAGGCCAGGCCGAACCCGCCGAGCGTCGAGGCGATTGTCAGGGCCTATCTGCGGCCGCTGCTGACCGGATCGCATGTGACCGAGCCCGGCTGGAAGCATTATTATGCGCTGATCGCCTATGTGAACAACTCGCCCGACTGGGGCGGCAAGCTGATGACCCAGTTCTTCGACCCCTTGATTCTCCAGTTCATCGACGCGCTGCGGTTGAGCCTCGGGGACGTGGACGAAAAGGCGCTGTTCTGGTCATACCATTGTTTTTCCGGCGCCCTGACCCTGACCTTTGCCGAGACGGGCCGTATCGACCTGCTGTCGAAAGGTCTGTGCCGGTCTGACGACCTTGCCGGCGCCTACGAGCATGTCGTGCGCTTCATCACGGCCGGATTCGAGTCGATCCGGCCGGCCTGAGACCCGAAACGAAAACGGCGACATGTTGCCATGCCGCCGTCGTTTCCGGGAGGAAAGGTTTTATCCTAGTATTTGAAGTCGACACCGAACGTGACGGTGCGCGGATCGCCGTAGAAGCCGGTCAGCGTGCCTTCAAGGCCGAGCGTTGGCGTGAACGTGCCGTTCGCGTTGATCGTCACGAAATTGTATCCCGCAACAACATAGCGCTCGTCAGTGAGGTTCTTGCCGTTGAGGCTGAAGCCCCAGCGACCGCCTTCGGTTTCCCAGCGCAGGCTGGCGTCCACGAGCGTGAAGGCCGGCTGGTCGAGGAACGGGTTCGGCGCTTCGAACTGGCTGGAATCTCCGCGATAGGAGATCAGCGTGCTGGCCAGAAGGCGGCCATCATTGTCCAGGATCGTGAGCGGCGTGTCATAGGCAAGACGCGCGCTGGCGGTCCAGTCCGGCGTGTTCTGGATGACGCGCTGGTTGGCTACGTCATTGCCGAAGGCGTCGATGTACTCGTCATACTGGGCGTCGACATAACCGACGGACCAGCCGAGATTGAACAGGTCGGATTCGTTGAACACCTGCTCGGCGAGCGTGGCATTGCCTTCGAATTCAACGCCCCAGATCGTGGCGGCACCGGCATTCGTCGTGACGCCTGTGAACGTGTCGTTGACGCCGTCATTGTCCGTGTCGACCCCGACCGAGCCGGGCACCTGGACGTCCTTATAGTCGGAGTAGAAGGCCGCGACGCTGTAGTTGAGGTCGCCGCCAAACTGGCTGCCCTTGTAGCCGATCTCGTAGCTGTCGACTTCTTCCGGATCGAATTGCATGAATTCATAGACTTCATCGGGCGTGACCGTGCCGCTGAGGTCGAGATCAGGTGCCGCAGACGTCTGGCCGCGCGGGTCGAAGGAGCCGCCTTTGAAACCTTGTGAGTAGGTTGCGTAGAGGTTGCTGTCGTCGGTGACTTTGTAGCTCGCGGACACGCGCGGGCTGAAATCGTCGAAGGTGGCATCGCCGGTAAAGTCGGATGTCGTGGCGATGAGGATCGGGGAGCCGCCGAAGAATTCGGAGAAGCCACCGATATAGGTGCGCCGCAGAACTTTCGACGAGCGCTCATCTTCCGTGTACCGTGCACCGAGCGCAACACTGAAGCGGTCTGTCACATCAAACGTGAAGTCGCCGAAGATGGACCAGGTCTTGGTGCCTACATCGCCGAAGGTCTGGGCATTGAGGCCCGGCAGGGACAGCAGGTCTCCGGTCGTGCCGAGGAGGACGTCGAAGACGGTCGAGGCGTTGGCATCGAGATAGTAGAGGCCGACAATGCCGTTGAGGCGGTCGCCGGAATAAAGGACCTGGAATTCTTCCGAGAACTGGTCGTTCGAATAAATCGCTGGCACGTCGAGGTCGGCTTCGGGAAGGCTGTCGAAGTCGATCGGTGTCGTGCTCTTGTCTTCGCGGTAGGCGAGGATGTTCTTGAGCGTGATCGTGTCGGAAACGGTGTATTCGCCGACGATGGAACCGCCATAGGCTTCCGATTCCTGCTTGACGACGTTCAGGCCGGCCCGTGTGTCATACTCGCTGCCGAGGACCGGGTAGGTGAAGGGCGGGAACTGGTCCGGGATCAGGCGGTGGCCCTGGCGGGCGTTGGAATCGTCCTTGGTATAGTCGCCGGAAATGCGGATCTGGAAGTCAGGATTGACGTCCCATTCGGCCGACAGGCGGGTGGACGCGACGTCCTTATTATAATTGTCCTGGCCGGTGATGATGTTCTCGCCATAGCCGTCACGATAGAGCGCTGCGACGGCGCCGCCGACGCGGAACGTGTCCGACAGGGGTGTGCTGGCCGAGACGACGACTTCTTTCTGGCCGTAGGTGCCGAGGGCCGCGCGAACGTTGAGGGCCGGCTCATTGGCGAGCGAGCGGGTGACGTATTTGACGGCGCCACCGATCGTGTTGCGGCCATAGAGCGTGCCTTGCGGGCCGCGCAGGACTTCGATGCGCTCGACGTCGAACACGTCAAGGACCGCACTTTGCGGGCGGTTGAGATAGACGTCGTCGACATAGATGCCGACACCGGCTTCGAAGCCGGCAACCGGATCCTGCTGGCCGACACCGCGGATGAAGGCGGTGAGCGTGGAATTGGTGCCGCGCGAGACTTCGAGCGTGACGTTGGGGGAGATTTTCGCGACTTCGGTGATGTCGGCGACGCCGAGTTCAGCAAGCAGGTCGCCGTCAAAGGCGGAAACCGAAAGCGGCACATCGATGAGGTTCTGTTCGCGGCGCTGGGCGGTGACGACAACCGGGCCGAAGCGACGCTCGGATTGTGCGCCTTCATCGTCGGCCTGGGCAAAGGCGGGCGCGAGCGGTGTCAGCGCGCTGGCTGCGAGGGCGATCAACGCGACGCGGGATGTAAGCTTGTTCATGGCGTTCCTCCACGGAGCCGAATGCGGGAATGCTTCGACTCTCAAATTCAACAATTGTTGAAAAACGCCTTAAAGCGGTCACTTTGTCAATCGCCTTGAAGGCTGTGCCTCATTTTATCCGGGGGGCCGTGACTTTATCGCCACGCAGGCCTTGGATGCCGTGCGCGCCCGGCTGGGAGGCGCGCCGGGGCTGCTGCCGCAGGATATCCTGGCGGCATTTGATGCGTTGGAGGACTGGGAATTTTCGGCGACGGTTCTGCCGGCACAACCGATTACCAGCGTGATGCAGGCCGGAGCCCGATCAGCGTTCGACCTGTTCCATCTCGTCTTCGGCGGGGCTGTCCCAAGGCAGGTGGCGCTCGTCGAGCACGACCAGGTTGTCGCGCGAAATGATGGTTGCGCGCGTGTGGTAGCCAAGCAGCTTGGTCGTCGGTTCTTCCAGGTTGCGGGCGAGCAGCATGGTTTCTTCGGACGAGAAGTTCGACAGGCCGCGGGCGCGTTCGACGCCTTCCTCATCATAGACATGGATGACGTCGCTGCGGACATAGGGGCCGTTGATCGACTGGACATCGGCGCGTTCCACGCCGCGTTTTCCGGCCTCGAGCGCATCGGCGGCCTCCTGGCTGATCACGATGCTTCCGGCCATCTGGAGGCGGTCCGTCAGCCAGGCTGCCCATGCAGACGCCGGCTCTGTATTGGCCAGGCATTTGGTGTGGGGGCGTTCGCCCTTGAGCACCGAGGAGACCGGATTGTCGGCCTCGCCATTGGCGATCAGGGTGATGCAGCCGGCATGCTGGGCCATGTTGGCGGCCTGCATCTTGGTCAGCATGCCGCCGCTGCCGAGCGCGCTCGTGCCCTCGGTGACAGACAGGTATTCCGAAACGTCTTCCAGTTCCTCGACCAGTTTGGCGTCCGGTTCCGACGGGTCCTTGTCATAAAGGCCGTCAACACTGGTCAGGATGATCAGGTGCTGGGCCTGGATCATCTGGGCGATCCGGGCGGCAAGACGGTCATTGTCGCCGACGCGGATTTCCTCGGTCGTGATCGTGTCGTTCTCGTTGACGATCGGCATGACATTGCCGTTGAGGAGACGGTGCACCGTGTTCTTGGTGTTCAGGAACCGGCGCCGCTCTTCAAGCTCGCCTCGGGTGACCAGCACCTGGGCGATATCAAAATTGAACTCGTGTGCGACCTGTTTGTAGGCATTGAGAAGGATAGGCATGCCGCAGGCTGCAGCAGCCTGCTTGTCGCGGAGACCGGCATTTTCCGGCTGCACGTTGAGCGTGTTCAGGCCGAGCGCAACGGCGCCTGAAGAGGTGAGTACGACTTCATAGCCGTCGGCGCGCAGCAGGGCGATATCTTCGAGCAACCGCTGAATAAACGCCCAGCGCGGGGTGAGCAGGTCAGGATTGGCCAAAAGGCTTGATCCGACTTTCACGACGATCCGTTTTGTCTGAGGCAATTTTCAACTCCGTAGGTCTGAACGCACGAACTAGGTGTGTTTTGAAGAGGAAACAACTCGCTGGCGGCCAAAACGACTGTGGTTTTTACTCTGGCAAGTCGTGTCAGCCTGAATATTGGCAATGAAAGCAAAGTGCTGGACGCTTGCCTTGAAAAATATGCAAAAACTGCTGCATGAACCGCATGTGATAAAAATTGGAACTCCAGGCAAAAACGACTAGGAAGGCCGCAAAGGGGATCGCTGCGATTCCACTCACTCAGGCGTTACAGGAACAGAAAGTCACAATGAAGGCACTTTTGGTTGGATGTGGAAAAATGGGCGGCGCCTTGCTGCAACAATGGTCCCGGTCTGCGGACTGGGACTTCACAGTTGTGGATCCGTTCACCGAAACCGTGCCCGAAAGCGTCACCTTGCTGAAAGCCCGAGAGGACGTGCCAGATACCTTGTTCGACCTGCTGATCGTTGCGGTGAAGCCGCAGATGATTGACGAGGTCATGCCGGCCTACCAGGCCTGCCTTGCGCCATCGGGCGTCGTTGCCTCGATCGCGGCAGGGTGTTCGGTTGACCGCCTGAAAAAGGCGACAGGTGCTGGCGCAGTGATCCGGATCATGCCGAACCTGCCGGCCCTGATCGCCCAAGGCGTGAGCGGCCTGTATGCGAGCGCGGAATGTACCGACGAGCAAAAAACCGCCGTGGAAGCCCTGATGCAGCGGGCCGGCACGACTGTCTGGGTCGAGGATGAAGACGCGCTTGATCGCGTCACAGCCGTTGCCGGCAGTGGGCCCGGCTATGTATTCGAAATCGCGCGGACCTATATCGAAGCGGCTGAAGCGCTGGGCTTCAGCAACAGCCAGGCCCGCGCGCTTGTGCTAGGCACGATGGCGGGGGCGGTCGAGATGGCGCGGCAGTCTGACGAATCTGTCGAGACGCTGCGCAATTCGGTGACCAGCAAGAACGGCACCACACAAGCGGGCCTCGAAGTCCTCAATGGGGATGGCACGCTTTCCGAGTTGATGGTGCGGACAACCCAGGCCGCCTATGACCGGGCCGTGGAACTGCGTTAGGCGTTTCCGGCGGCTTCTGGCATCAGTGCCGACACCCCCAAACAAGAACAAAGACGACAGAGAAGAAGGTTTTCATGAACACTGCAGCCCTGATTTCGCTTGGCGCCTATTTTGTCCTGATGATGCTGATCGGCTTGTACGCTTATCGCACGTCCACGAGTGACGTTTCAGAATACATGCTGGGAGGGCGGCAATTGCACCCGGCCGTCGGAGCGCTGTCTGCCGGCGCGTCCGACATGAGCGGCTGGATGCTGATGGGCCTGCCGGGCGCGATTTATGTGTCTGGCTTCAGTTCAGCGTGGATCGCCGTCGGCCTGATCGTCGGAGCGTATCTCAACTATCGTCTCGTGGCGCCAAGGCTGCGCGTCTATACCGAGATGGCGAACGACTCGATCACGATCCCGGAATTCTTCGAAAACCGTTTCATGGACACGTCACATGCCCTGCGTGTGCTGTCGTCGGTCGTTATCATCATCTTCTTCACGCTCTACACGTCTGCCGGCGTCGTCGCGGGCGGCAAGCTGTTCGAAGCCTCGTTTGGCCTCGACTATTCATTCGGCCTGTTCCTGACGGCCGGTGTTGTCGTGGCCTATACAATGTTTGGCGGATTCCTCGCCGTCAGCCTCACTGACTTTGTGCAGGGCTGCATCATGTTCATCGCGCTGATCCTGGTGCCCATCGTGACGCTGAGCGAACTGGGCGGCATCGGCGACACGGCGGTCGCGGTGCGGAGCGTGGATCCGAGCCTGCTCGACTGGATGCGCGGCGCAACCGCGTTTGGCATCATATCCAGCCTGTCATGGGGTCTAGGCTATTTTGGCCAGCCGCACATCATCGTGCGCTTCATGGCGATCAGGTCGCTGAAAGACATTGCTGTGGCGCGCTATATCGGCATGGCCTGGATGATCATCACCGTGATCGGGGCCGTGGCGACGGGCATTGTCGGTCTGGCTTTCGTGACCAATACCGAAGCCGTTCTGGCGGATCCGGAAACGGTGTTCATCCTGCTGTCGCAGGTCCTCTTCCACCCGCTTATCTCGGGCTTCCTGCTGGCCGCGATCCTGGCGGCCATCATGAGCACGATATCCTCGCAATTGTTGGTATCGTCGAGTTCGTTGACCGAGGACTTCTATCAACCGTTCCTACGCAAGAATGCGAGCCAGAAGGAACTGGTCCTGGTCGGGCGGCTGTCGGTGCTGGCCGTGTCGCTGGTGGCGATCGCGCTCGCCTTTGACAGGTCGAGCAATGTCCTGTCGCTGGTGTCCAATGCCTGGGCCGGGTTTGGAGCGGCGTTCGGGCCGATCATCATCCTCAGCCTGTTCTGGCGCGGCGTGACCCGCGACGGCGCGCTGGCCGGCATGGTGGCCGGTGCCGGTACGGTATTGTTCTGGCTGTATGCGCCGATCACGATTGACGGGCAGTCCCTTTCATCGGTGATCTACGAGATCGTGCCCGGTTTCGCTCTCAGCTTCGTGACCACGCTGGTGGTCAGCAAGATCGGGCGTCCGGCAAAGCCGCAAATGCAGGCGCAGTTCGATGACGTGATGGAGACCATGTCTGCCGAAAAACAGCCGCTCCTGTAGCGGCTGCCGGTGTCAGGTGGTGCCCGTCGCGTATTCCAGCGCACGGGCATCATACTGGTCGATCACGGCATCGAGGTCGCCCGGCGAATTCAGCAGCGCGAGCTTTTCCTTCGGTTCAAGCGCCTTGATGTATTCGCCAATCGTCGACACACGGTTCGCGCGCGCCCGGGCTATGGCCAAGGGCGTATGCACCTCGTGGTCGGCAAGGGGCCAGTGCGTATCGACAACATGCGTCCGGCGGTGCCGGAGAGTCCGGTCTGAAAAGAGGCTTACCAGGCTCGGTGCCGACAGGTCCCGATAGGCAGGCCGGCTCGCCACGGAGTCGAGATAGGACTGGGGCGGATCCCGTTCTTCCGGGCTTTCGAGCTGGTTCATCCGCAGCGCGAAGTCGCCGCTCCTGGTGCGTCCCGTCCAATAGGAGAGGGTGGAGGCCAGCAGCATGCCGATCGTCGCCGGCGCGAGCCAGGCAGCGAAGACGGGCGAGATGGCGAAGGCCGACACTGTGAGCACGACACCGAGAACAATGGCAGGGGCGTGGTGGCGGAACGTGTCGGACAGGCTGTATTCGTTCGACTCGCGGGCCTGGGGGTTCCAGCCGCCATCGCGGCCGGTGAACACGCGGTACACGGCGGTCGTCTGCTCGACCATCATCACCGGTGCCAGCAGGACAGAGATCAGCGTTTCAGCGATGACCCCCATGACTGTCTTCACGGGACCGACTGTGCGGCGCCAGCGCGGCGATGCGAGGCCATAGATGAGCCCGTAGAGCTTGGGGGCAAACAGGATCGCCATGGTTGCCGTGAATAGCTGCAGCGAGCGCTCGGAGTCGATCACCGGCCATGACGGGAAGAGGGCCGCTGTCTCGCCGAAATATTCCGGTGTCAGGAACATGTTCTGCAGCGACAGCAACATACCTACCGTGATGAAGAGCAGCCAGAGCGGCGAAGCGAGATAGGAAAAGATGCCGATGATCAGGTGCATGCGGCTGGTGAACGTGAGGCCGCGTGTCTTCAGCAGGACCGCCATGTGCTGCATGTTGCCCTGGCACCAGCGGCGGTCGCGGATGGAGAGATCGATGATCGAGGGCGGGCCCTGTTCGTAGGAACCGCCCAGTTCGGGCGCGATCTGCACGTTCCAGCCAGCGCGGCGCAGGAGTGCGGCTTCGACGAAATCATGGCTGAGGATGGAGCCGCCAAACGGGGCCCTGCCCGGGATTTCCGGGAGTCCCGCTGCATTGGCGAGGGCCGAGATGCGCAGGATGGCGTTGTGGCCCCAGAAATTGCCTTCGTTCTGCGCCCACCAGGCCAGTCCGCTGCCGAGGACAGGGCCATAGAGCGCAGCTGCAAACTGTTGGGTGCGGGCGAACAGGGTGCGGCCGCCGACGAGCTGGGGAATGGTCTGGATCAGGCCGGTCGCCGGAGAGGCGTCCATCCGGCGCGCAAGTTCGACAAGCGTGTCCCGGTCCATGAAACTGTCGGCGTCGAATACGATCATGTAGTCGTAGCGCCCGCCCCAGCGGGTGATGAAGTCGCGTATGTTCCCCGACTTGCGGTGAAGGTTCATGGTGCGGCGGCGGTAGTGAACCATGGAGCCGTTGGCAACGCGCGACCGCAGGCGTTCGAACGCGGCTTCTTCCTGGAGCGCGATTTCGGGATCGTTCGTATCGCTGAGAATGAAGCATTCGAACCGGCCGGGCGCGTTTGCAAGCGACTCGGCAGTTGACTCGACGGTGGCGAAGACGCGCTCGACGTCCTCGTTATAGATCGGGAAAACGACGACCGTGCGACCGGCGATCATCTGGGTGGTATGCGCTGCGGCCGACCTGGGAGCAGGCAACAGGCCAGCCAAAGCGGCGAGGAAGCCGATCGTGCTGCTGACAAAGGCATAGGCAATCCAACTGATGTTCAGGCTGAATACGGCGAGCAGCACTTTTTCGAGCACCGTGACGCCAGACACGTTCAGCACGAAATACATCTCGATGGTGGCCCATGCAGCAAGGATGAGCGCCAGTGAGAATACGACGACCTTTCGCCACATCAGCGATTTCGGCGCGCGATGGTTGACGGTCGGGCCGGTCTTGAATGCCTGGTCCGGCATCGCGATCGGGTATTCTGAAGGGCGGGCGCGAAAAGTGATCATTGCGATCTCCAGCGATAGAGCCAGGTTTCAGAGACAGGGTGGTCGGCCTTGGTTAGCAAGGCGCGCAGTTCGCTCAGGCTTGCGTCTTTGGCGTCGAGTTCGAAGCTGAGGCGGACGCCGCCGGTTTTCGGGTTTGGCCTGACGATGGGCGATATAATGATGCCCGAGGACGTGGACACCTGGGGAACTGCATCGCGCAGCAGTTCGTCATTGTCTGAATTGAAGTCGATGACGAACATCGGCCGTTTGGTGGCCGGTGAGATGCCAACTTTCGTTGCGGTGATACTGGCGACCGGCGGAACGACCGGTTGTGGCAGGCTCCAAATCATCTGGTAGGACAGCCGGACCGGCTTTCCTGCATCCCAAGCCTCTGCCGGACGCCATGAAACGACGATATTGTCATTGTATTCGTTTGCCGTCGGGATCTCGACCAGTGTCAGGTTTCCAGACCCCCAGCCATCTTTCGGTGCAATCCAGACATTGGGACGGCGCTCATAGGCCGCTTCAAGGTCGTCATATCTCTCGAAGTCGCGATTGCGCTGCATCAGGCCGAAACCGAGCGGAGGCTGCGTGGCGAAACTGGAGATTTCGAGCTGTCCCGGATTGGCGAGAGGTCGCCAGACCCATTCGCCGTTCTGGAGCTCGATCATCAGGCCCTCGGAATCGTGCACGGCCACACGATAGTCGCGGTTGCCGCGATTCAGGCTGTGTGGCGAAAAATAATACATCGACGTGATCGGCGCGATGCCGACTTCGGTGAGCTTGCGACGGGGAAAGAAGACGGCTTCGACGTCGATCATGGTCGACGTGCCGGGTGTGATGTCGAAGCGGAAGGCGCCCGTTGTGCTGACGCTATTGAGCAGGGCGTACACAGTGAGCGTCTTGGCGCCAGGCGCCGGCTTGACCAGCCAGAATTCACGGAAGGATGGAAACTCTTCTCCGGCCGGCGACGCCGTCGAGATCGCCATGCCCCGGGCCGACGCGCCATAGACGGTGCCTGCGCTCAGCACCCGAAAGAAGCTGGCGCCCTTGAAACTGATCAGGTCATCAAACTTGCCTGCAGAATTCAGGGGCGTCGTGACGTGAAATCCCGCAAATCCGAGCGACTTCTTGTCTGAATCCGACAGGGGCAGGTCGAAAAAGGCGAAATCCTCGTCAGCATAGGGCCGGGGCCGGGCGACGCCATTCTCGATGATGTTGAGCTTCACATCATCATTGAAGAGATAACCGCGCGGGTCGTAATGAACCCGGAACGGCACGGCCTTGTCGGGCGTCCACTCGGCTGCCGCGCGCTTGAACTCGATGCGACGGTACTGGTCGTAGTCAAAAGAGGCGGCGGCTGCGGGAACGGATGGCGACTTTTGGTAGGCGTGCTCGGACAGAGCCTGCGCCTTGTTTATCACCTGTTCGAAGGCAAAAGGCGGCGCGGCGGGGGAACCGCCGACCGCTGTGGCGACCGGGTTTCCGGCTTCGACCGATGCGTCCGCCTCTTGGCTGACATTCGCGACCGAATCGATCGGCTGGATGACCGGGGCATCCGGCAAAGCGATGGCGGCATCTGCGAGGTCGGAAACCGCGTCATCTGGAGCGCCCGTGCTGATCGCGGCCGGGGACGGTGCAGACTGTGCCGAGATGGACGCGATGATCACGCCGCCCAACAGGACAACGATCGCCGCGCTGAGCGCGACGGCGGGAATGAACAAGGGACGATCAGTCAGTTTCAAGACAACCTCTTTGCCGACGAAGCCGCTCAATTCAGAAAGCGCCGTCGATTACCCGTGGCAACAGAATTACCGCCCGGATCGCTGACGCTTCAAAAAGCGCCTGCCAACCGAGCAGTTCGTCTTGCCTCGGCATTCGTTTCACTGAAAATTTTGGTTATTTTGCGGCGCAGCATTACAGTGCTGCAATAACCCTTCCCGGACCCACACGGCGAACCAGTGCTGCACATTATGATTTGTTGCAAGTGCTCAGTAGCTGTGAGGCTGCATCTGGCGCCTGCGGTCGTGCCGGATTCGCGCGATACGGTGTATTTTGCACCCGGGATCGTCTAGGCTGGCGTGTGTCGGGCGGTTTTCCGAGATATGGCATGGCAAAGCGCCGCAAGGTCCGGGAATGTCCTGATGCAACCGAATGGCAAATCAAACGGCGGGAGCATGCCTCCAGGTGTCTTCACGGTGGCGTCAAAGGTTCCTGGGGTTTCAGTTCTGGCGTGCAATGATGCGGACCGGGGGATGGCGCAGGATCCGGGTCGTCTCGTGGTCAGCGAGGAAGAGCGGGCGCGCGGGGAGCGGCTGCGTGATCCGGCGGCGCGGCGGATGCTGCTGGTGTCTCTCGCAAATGCGAGGACGATGCTGGGGCTGGTGCTCGGCATTCCGGCACGCGAGGTGCACCTGGCGCGCACAGACGAAGGTGCGCCGTTCCTTGCCAGTGACCCTGCTTGCGCGATCTCGATATCCCGGAGCCACGGCTGGACGGCCGTCGCGGTGGGCGGCACGCGGGCGATCGGTGTGGATGTGGAACGCCTGCGGCCGATCGCGTGGCAGCCCATGCTGTCGATGATCTGCAGTGACACCGAGCGCGACCAGATGCTCGCGCTGGCAGATGAGACACTTGCAGGTGCAGATTCCGCGTTCTTTGAACTATGGACGGTGAAAGAGGCCGTTCTGAAGGCGTCTGGCAAAGGCCTTGGCGGCGGGGCGAAGACCGTGCCAGTGCCGGTTGCCTCATTGGGCCTGCCTGTTCCTGCATTGCAGGAGATGACAGCAGGTGGCGCCCGCTACACCGTCTGGTCAGAGCGGGTTGAGGACGTTCTTCTCAGCTTGGCTGTTGGAGAGGCGCGCTAGGCCCGGTCCGCCAGTGCAATGGTCAGCGGGCTCGCTTCATATATACGTAGTCCGTCGCACCAGAGGCTTCCCTTGCCGGTTATCAGCTGGCGGTTGCCGGATTGGGTGATCTCCATGATCTCCATCACTGTCGTGACTTCCTGCTTGTCCGGCGTGACCTGGCCGCGATAGGCCCATTTGACGGGTGCACCTGCTGCCACGGTTTCGAATTGCGGGTTGGACATGCCGTTTGTGCAACCCCTGAGGCAGGCGGCATGGGACAAGAGCTGGACCAGCGCGTCGAGACCGAGCGAACCGGGCTGGACCGGATCCTGGAAGAAGTGGGCCTTGAAGTACCAGGCATGCGGATCGACCTTCTGGCGGCCGCGCGCGAGGCCGAGGCCTGCTGCGCCGCCATGGGCATCGAAATAATCGATCCGGTCGAGCATGACCAGGTCGCCTGTGGCCGTGGGTGCATCCGGCAAAGTGATGTCGGCTTGATTGGGAGCGAGGTTCAGGAGGGTACGGTGCTCATCCTTCGTGGGCAGGCCAGCCTGCCGCACCAGCGCAGCGGCCGGGAAGAAGCCGAACTGGGTCTTGAGATTCATCACCGGACGCCCGTCGGCGAGCGTGGCCTTGAGTTCGAAGGCGACGATCGTCATCGGACCGACCTTGGAGAAGGATGACAGTGTCGTATCGACGGTGATCATGCCGTCATGCGGACCGACCTCCATGAAGACCTGACCGTCGCCGTCGAGATTTCTGAATCGTTCGCCACTTTCCAGTGCGAAGCCGCAATGACTGGCGAGCCAGCCGCAAGGTTGAAGGACGATTTCGGAGAGCACCGCAAAAGGCATGTGGCCATTGGCATTGTCGCGGAAGTACCAGGCATCGGCGGGAATATCGTATTCGGCGACAATGCGGGCACCGATTTCTTTCACGCCGGGCCGGGTGGAGACTTCGATGACGCGGGTCATCATGTGGTAAGGCGGCTGGGGCAGGCGTGGGGCGCGGCCTGCCGTGTCGAAGGGGACGTAGAGGTCGCCGAAAGCAGCCGATGGGGCGTTGGCGGCGCAGTTGAGCATGGCGGCATGGTCGCCCCGGCTCTCGCCCATCGGACCGACGCGGAGCGGTTTGTCCGTCGTGTGCGGGGCGGGCCAGTCCTTGCGCAGGCGAATGGCGAAGCGCGGGCAGTGGAAGACTTTCTTGCCGTCGGAGCGGGCAAGCAGCGAGGCGTAAAGGACCGGGCTTTCGCCATCGACGATGTCGTCGATAAAGACTTCATAAGTGACTTCATGGTCGCGGTCAGGGATGACCTGGCCCCGGCACACGAATTTCGCGGTTTCACCCGGCATGGGCTCGAAGAGGTATCCGTCACGTTCGATGGTGAGGCCTGCGGCGGCCGCATAGAATTCAAGCGCCTGCACGGCGGCCTCGGCCATCAGCGTACCGGGCATGCAGGGGTCTTCGTGGAAGTGGCCCTGATAGAACCAGGCGTCGGTGGGCACGTGGGCGCGGGCCTTGAGATAGCCGCGTCCCCAGGGGCCCCCAGCCGGGTCGAAGTCTGTGACTTCGTCGAAGAAGGCGAGCTTGTCGTCCGGCAGGTGGGCCGGGCGGGAATGGGCGGCGCAGAATTCAAAGCCCTTGCCGAAGCAGGCGAGCGCATCCCCGGCGCGGAAAGCGGCGAGTTCGGGGGCGGAAAAGGCCCGTTTGAAGCTGGCGCGGGAGGTGTCGAAAGGGTGGGGTGAGGGTGTGGGAGGGGCGTCGTTTGCGGCATCCCAGATCACGCCCTTGCCGGTGGCGAGTTCGTCGTCGGTGAAGAATCCCGCCTGACCGTTGCGGACCGAAAAGACCTTCCGGTCACCGACCATGCAGTCATACTGGAAGAAGAACATGCGCACGCCCGCCAGCGTGGCGTGTCCGGTAATCTCGATCTGGAAAGCCAGCGTGTCGCCGGGGCCCGGCAGGCCGCCATCGTGGAACGTGATTTCGCAGCCGAGCAGGCGGTAGACGCGCTCGTCCCTGTTTTTCAGGTCGGCGCCCATCCAGCCGATCAGGGTGAGGTCGGCCTGTCCGCATTCGATCAGCGGGCCAGGGCGGACGCGGCCATTGCGGACATGCCAGTCGACGGCTTTGAGGTCGGTCTCGGTCCAGATGATGCCCGTGCTTTCGACGCAAGGTTCGGCATCGATGCCGGTGATGCGATCGACGAGGAGGAGTGGGGGTGCTGGCAGGCGGACCTGACGGGCAAACGCATCCTGAGCAACGAAAGCCGGACCGAAGAAATTCGACATGAGGCCACGCGTTGAATCCTCAATTGCAGCGCGGGCCCAGTTCGGGCCGCTGGGCATACGGGACATGAGGGGCTCATTGCCATTCACCACCTTGCGGGGCGGGACGGATGCTCGGGAGTTTTGTTCGGTGCAGGGTGCAGGCGGTGCAACCGGCGCTGGCGTGGCGTTGCTATGGGCGTAGCGCGGGGGTGGCAGGTGTGGGGCAGGTGGCAGGCCGCCGGTGGGGCGCGTGGCGGGGATTTCTGGTGTCGGATAGTGAACCGGCTTGGTGAGAGGCATGGGGTCGGTTCCTGTCCAGGGATTGTTGCGGGCAGCGTCAAGGCGTGTCGCCACGCGGGCGATATTGATGTCGCGGCCATCGGCAAAGAGCGTGGCGGTGAGATGGGCGATCTGGCCGAGGTCCGATGACACGATCCGGTCGGTGGCGACGGCGACATGCGGCTTGTCACCGAGCACGCTGGAAATGGCGCGCGACAGCGTGGCGCGCGGGCCGATTTCGACGAATGTACGAACGCCGTCTTCATAGGCCTGTCTGACCGTGGCGGGAAAATCGACTGTATCGACGGCCTGTCGGGTCAGCATGTCGGCGACGCGCGCCTTTGTGGGCGTGTAGCTGGCATTGATGGCGTTGGCGTATAGGCGAATGCCGGGAACTTTCGAAACAGGGCGCGTGTGCAGCTTGCGCCACTGGTCTTCGAACGGCTTCATCGCCTTGGCGTGGACGATGAGGTGCTGGTTCATCGCTGCGCCGGAGCCGGGACCGAGCGCTTCGGCCACGGCGCGGCAGGCAGCTGCGGGGCCGCCGATCAGGCAATCTTCTTCGGAATAGATGATTGTGATTTCGACATTCGGATGGCCAGTCATGGCGGCGCGGAGCTTTGGCAGCGGCGCCTTGATATGCCAGTTGGCCCAGTCTGTCGGCACGTTCGGGCCCCAGGCCGCGTGGGCTGTTTCGAAATCGCCGCCGAGATGGCGCTCGTACATGGCGGCATCGTCGATCTCGTCGAGCAGCTTGCCGGGGTCTTTCCAGAAACCGAAGGCGAACAGGGCGTTGCTTTCGCCGAGTGACAGGCCGATGGCGGCGGTGGGCGTCACTTCCAGCACATCCCGCATCAGGATCGCGTGGGCCTGGCTGACGAGGGTGCCGGCGCAAAGCTGTTCGTATTCGGACAGGTCCGCGTGGGTGAGCAGCCCTGCCATTTCGGTGGCGCGGGACATGGAGGCAAGCGTTTTGCCGAGTTCAGGGAAGGCCATGAACAGGCCGCGCGACATGCGGGCATAGACAGCGGCGGAGCCGGTGAAGGCGAAGGCGAGTTCGCCTTCTGGCCCGCCTTCGCCGTAATAGACGTGAGTGCCGGATGGCGCCGAGTTTTGTTCGAGAGCCATGGCGGAGGTGTCGATGAGGTCTGCGATGGCCGTCTCGTCGGGAGCAATAAGCGCGATACGGCACTTGCCCTTGCCGCCTGTCTTGCCGCTGCGCAGCTTCTTGGCGAGCGAGGCGCGGGTCGCGCCTGCGGCCCAGTAGAGATGTGGCGGCGGGCGCAGCGGATCGGGGCTCGGTTGTGCCGGATTGCCCGTAAGGTGAACGGAGGCGCCATGCGAGAGTGCATTGGCAGGCGCGTTGATCGTGTGCTCCGGCTGTTCGCCTGTCAGGTTCGGGATGGCGCAGTCATCGGTGATGGCCTGGTCGCGTGACATGAGCTGGGCGGACGCCGCGATCTCGAACAGGGGCGAGGCGGCAGGCGCGGTGCCGTAGGCCGAGGTGAAGAGGGGTGAGGCTGCACCGTCGCCGGACCACATGACCCGATCCAGCGTGGCAAGGATTGGATCGCCAGCCGCTTCGGCATCCGAGCGGCGCTTCAGGACGAGCGCAGCGGCACTGTCGCCGGGCACGTTCACGCCGAGTTCCCTGAGCGCGGCTGCTGCGACCGGCTCGGTTGCGAAATCGGCAGCGGCGACAATGGCCATGTCGAGGCGTCCGGCGCGGAGGGCATCGCAAGCGACATCAAGGGCGGCAAGGCTGGAGGCGCCTTCGGAAGAAATGGCGTAGCCTTGGCCGCGCAGGTCTTCGGCGGCCGTGATCCGGTTGGCGGTCATGTTGGCCATGGCGCCGAGGACAGTCGCGGCCTGGAGCGGCGGGGCGATGCCATCCTGTGCTTTCGCATGTTCGGGCGTGCCGGGCGTCAGTCCGAATGCTTTCGCGACGCGCTCGCGCATGAGCCAGCGAGCTGAAGTCAGCGGCGCAGCCCATGCCGACAAACACGCCGCAGCGCTCTGCGTCCGGGCGCTGTATGCCGGCCAGGGCGGAGCGGGTGAGTGAGAGGACCGCGAGTTGCTGGGCCTCGGCCTGCAACAAGTCGTTGGGCGGGGTGCGAGCGTAACGCGGATCGGCGCCAACGGTTTCGGTGGGTTTGACTGCACTGACAGGATGGTTCATCAGGCGGCGGAGGACATCGCGTTCGCCCAGATCGCTGCCGCCCAAAAGGCTGGCGCTGCAGATGACGATGTCATCGTTCGTTTGCTCGGGGAGGGCGACCTGGACCGCGCCGTTGGCAGGCTGGTATTGGTCGATGACAAGGTGGGCATTGTTGCCGCCAAAGCCGAAATTGCTGATCGCGGCACGGCGGGGGGCTTTGCCGGTTTTCCACGCCGCTGTTTTCGCAAGCGGTTGGAGGGCGGGGGATGTCACCGCGTCGATCAGGTCGCCGTCAAGCGGCATGGATGGTAGCGTCTCGTTCGCCATCGCCTGTGTCAGTTTCAGGAGACTGGCGAGACCTGCTGCAGTGATCAGGTGGCCGGTATTGGCCTTGAGCGAGCCAATGGGGAGGTGGCGGTTCCTGCCGAAGACGCTGGCGGCGGCGGCGATTTCGACGCTGTCGCCGACGGCCGTGCCGGTGGCGTGACACTCAAGGAAATCGACGCTGTCAGGATTGAGGACAGCTTCGGCATAGGCGCGTCGCATGGCCTCTGCCTGGCCTTCGCTGTCAGGCGCTAGAAGGCCCTTGCGGCGACCGTCATTGGACAGGCCGACCGCGCGGATCACGCCGTGGACTGTGTCCTGGGGAGTCACATCACTCAGGCGTTTCAGGACAATTGCGACGGCGCCTTCAGCGGGAACGAGACCATCGGCCCCCTTGATGAAGGGACGTGAACGGCCGGTGGGGCTGAGCGCCTGAAGCGCTTCGAAGCCGATATGGAGGATCAGGTTGTCGGCGGCATTGACCGCGCTGACGAGGCCAATGTCTATCTGGCGCGATTGCAGTTTGCGGCAGGCGATCTCGATGGCGTAGAGCGACGATGCGCAAGCGGCGTCGAGGGCGAGGACGGGGCCTGTCGCGCCGATGGCCCGGGCGAGAACGTGCGCCGGGAAACCCGAATTGAAGGCATCGGTGGCGGGGCGGGCTGATTGGCCGGACGTCCAGATATCGACAGCATAGGCGGACTTGGCGCGGCTGGGGTAGGACAGGTTGGCGAGGAATACGCCGCGCCGGTCAGATGGCGCGCTGGCATTGCCGGCTTCGTCCCAAGCCTGGAGCGCGGCATGGAGCGGCCACTGGCAGACCGGATCGAGGCTGGCGGCGTCGATGCCCGAAAGATTGGCGCGCGCGGGATCGAAGACCTTTTCGAAGCCGGATACGAATCCGGACACGTAGGGCAGGGCGACCTGCTCGGCGTCAGTCAGTCCGAATGCGCCCTTGCCGGGGCGGGTGATCAGGCATTCGTTTCCGGCGACAGCGCGCCAGAGCGCATCCGGTGAGTGGGCACCGGGCAGGACGCAGCCCTGACCGACAATGGCGATCGGCTCGAAAAAGGTCATGCCCCGCTCCACTCATCTCCAACGAGGAGCTCGATCATGTTGCGGTCGCCATCGAGGAGCTGGTCGGCAAAGATGCGTGCGCCATCCGCCTGACCGATCAGGGCGATGCCCTGCTGGGCAAAGTGGGCGGCCAGGCCGGCATCGACCATGCCGCCATCCCATGGGCCCCAATTGTAGGATTTCACCTGCGCGTGGGGGAGTTCGGATGCGAGCTGCCGTGCGAGCTGGTTCAGGCTTTCATTCGCCATCGCATAGTCGGCCTGACCGGTATTGCCGAACAGGGCGGAGGCCGAGGAGAAGAGGCCAATATGGGTGAGCTGGCTGACATCGATCGCGCCGAGCAAGGCGAGCAGGCCGTCTATTTTTGGGCCGAACACCTTGCGGACTTCGGCTTCGGTCTTGTCCATGGCAAGCTTGTCGGCGAGGACGCCTGCACCGTGGACGAGGCCGGTGATGGCACCGTGCTGGCTTTGGATCGCGCTGATGGCTTGGGCAAGCGTGCCCGTGTCCGACAGGTCGAGCTGGACATAGTGGGCAGTGGCGCCCGCAGCAGCGAAGGCGGCGAGCGTCGTTTCGATTTCCTGCCCGGCAAGGGCGGCGCGTGCGGCACGGTCGATGTCGGCGGGCTTGACCTTCTGGCCGCTGGCAACAGCTTGCTGGGCGAGCGATGCGCGGAGTGATTTGAGATCAGCGGTGCGGGCGATGCCTTGCGGCCACGGCGCGAGGGCGGAGCGCCCGGCAAGGAGGAAGGTGCCGCCGGTGCGGCGGGCGAGCTCCACGGCGCAAGTGGCTGTCACGCCGCGCGCGCCGCCAGTGACGAGCCAGAGGGCGGGCGTTGTAGAGGCATGGGTCGTCGGCGGTGTCAGCGAGGGTGCGACGTGGGTGTGGCGCGCGAAGCCGTCTGCCGTGATGACGCTGTCGGAGAGGTTGGCAGAGAGCGCCGACAAGATGTGGCTGGTACGCGTGACCGTATCGGCTGCAGCGAGCGACCATGATGATATCGACGTTTCCGGCCATTCCTTTTGCAGCGTTCGGGAGAGGCCGGGCAGGCCGGAGACAGCCGCGTGGTTTTGCGGCGATGCCGACTGGAGCAGGATGATGCGCGCGCCGGGCGTGCGGGCGGCTCGCGCATGTGCGAGGGCTGCCCAGTGACGTGTCGCGGGATCGGCGACCGACAAGCCTTCGGTAAGGATGACAGTTTGGGCGGCGCCGGAAGGTGTTGTGACGGTGGTGGCGTCAACACCGTCGGCGATCAGCGCCGCGGCGACGGCTTGCGCTGTGGCAGGTTCGGCCTGGGTAATTTCAACGCGACCCAGGCTCGCCTGCCCGGTCCATGGCGGCAGCGCGACGGGCGCGCCGAAGCTGACCGGGCGGACGTCGCTGCCATAGGCGGCGACGGGCTGAACCATGGACGGGGGACGGTGAGCTGAGGACGTGTCCTCACCGGCCCCTAGCTGAAAAAATCTGCGATCTTCCGTATCGTGCGCAATTCGGCGATGGCTTCAGGATCGACTTCCGGCAGGGATGGATGCTGGTCGCGAAGGGCGGAGAGGATTTCCACCTGCTTGATCGAGTCGACGCCAAGTTCGCCTTCAAGGTCCATGTCGTCTTCGAGCATCGAGGACGGGTAACCAGTCTTGTCAGCGACAAGCGCGCGGATGACGTCCGCCGTGATGCCATTTCCGTTGCCGTTTGCAGCCGGTGCGGGCGCGGGGGCTGACACGGCGGCTGGCGCAGCAACCGGGGCCGGAGCGGCGGCGACGGGGGGAGGCGCGGCTGGCGCGGGAGCTGAGCCACCGATCATGGCGGCTATGGCATTGATTGTGCGCAGCTCGACGAGCTGTTCGGGATCGATTTCCGGCAGGTGCGGCAGGCGTTCGCGCAAGGTAGAGAGGATTTCCACCTGCTTGATCGAGTCGACGCCGAGCTCGCCTTCAAGGTCCATATTCGGGTCGAGCATGTCGACAGGATAGCCTGTCTTGTCCGACACGATTGCCTGGACCAGTTCGACCGGGTCCTGGCTGCCGGATGCTGCCGGAGCAGGCGTGGCAATTGGCGCCGGGGGCGTGGCCGCCGCCGCGACCGGTGCGGGAGCAGGTTGGGGCGCGGGCCGGGGCGCAGGCGCGGCCGATCCGTTCGTGTAAGGTGCCGGTGCGGGCGCAGGCGCGGGGACCGGGGCCGGAGCAGGCGCAGCGGTCTGCGGAGCCGGTTGAGGCTGTGGGGCAGGCGCAGGTGCCGCGATACGCTGGATCGGTGCAGGCGCTGGCGACGGAGCGAGCGGCTGGCCACCGAGCAGGGACGCAGCGGCATTTAGGAAGGCTGTATGGCTGGCGGCCGTCGTGGCGAGGTATTGAGCATGAAGCTGGGACACTTCGCTCCAGATACGCTCTGCGGACGAGCTGGCCGCCATGGGCGGGGAGTAGGTTTGGGGCGTGTCGGGCATGGGGGGAGTCCTGCTGGGAGTCGGAGCGGTGGATGCTGGTGAAGGGGAGGGCGTGGGTGCCGCTACGGGCGGCGGCGTGGCGGGTGCCTTTGCGGCGGCTTGCACGCCCATCGTTGGAATGACGTTCGCTGCGGCGCGTCCTGCAGCGCCGTTCTTTGGCGGGTAGGGTTTGTCGTAATTGGCGCCAGAAATGTAGACCGCGTGCTTCGATGGCGGCGCAGCAGGAACCGGCGGCGGCGTATCGGCGAAGAGGGCGGCGAGGTCCAGCGATTGGCCGGCAACACTGAGTTCGCCAACGGCCGACAGGAATTGCGTGAGCCCATTGGCGCGCTTGTTGTCGAGTGACACGGCGCGGAAGGGACGGTCACCGAGCACGTCTTTCACAAGTCCGGTAACGATGGACCCGGGGCCGACTTCGACGAAGAGGCGGGCGCCAGCGGCATACATGGCCTCGACCTGTTCGCGGAACCGGACGGATGTGGCGATCTGGCCGGCGATAACGGCAGGCAGATCGGCGACCTTGACCGAGTAGGGCGACGCAGTGGCGTTGGCGTAGACCGGCAGCTTCGGCTTGCGCGGACGCAGGGAGGTGAGCTCGGCCGCAAAAGGCTCGACGGCAGCGTGGACGATGGAGGAATGGAATGCGGTCGCGACCGACAGGCGCCGGGCTTTCAAGCCTTTTTCGATGCACAGCGCTTCAGCGGCCTTGATGGCACCGACCGGGCCGGAGAGAACGACCTGGCTGGGACCATTGTCATTGGCGAGCACGACATCCGGCACTTTGGCGACGATGGCGGCAATCGTTTCGGAGTCCGTCTGGACCGCCATCATGGCGCCGGGCGTGGACTTTGCGGCTTCTGCCATGAGGCGACCGCGCGCGGCCGCCACGCTGAGGACGCCGGCCATGTCAAAACTGCGGGCCAGATGCAGGGCCATCATCTCGCCGAAGCTGTGGCCGCCCGCCATGTCGGCGTCGATGCCGAGACGGTCCAGCAGGGCGAGTTGGGCGAGCGCGACAGCGGCGATGGCCGGCTGGGCGTTCTGCATCTCGGTGAGGCGCTGGGTCTGCTCGCCGAATTCGACCTGGTCGAAGGCAGCAGGCGGAAAGGCCAGGCGATGAAGCTTCATCGGCCCGGTCGTCTTGTGACTGGCGGCCATGTCCCATACGGCACGGGCCGCTGGGAAGGCCATGGCGAGGTCGGCGCCCATGCCGACATATTGGCTGCCCTGGCCCGAGAACAGGAAGGCGACCTTGCCGCTTTCCGGTGGCGTGGTGGATGCATGAATGCCTGCGCCGAGCGGCGCCGTGCCGAACGTGCCGGTTTCGATTTGCCCGATCAGGCGGGAGGCCTTGGCGGCGAGATCTTTCTGGTCGTCTGCGACGATGGCGGAGCGGACGCCGGCGTCCGCTTCGAACGCTGTGTGCGTGGATGCGGCGAGGGCGGCAAAACCGTCTTCTGCTGTTTCCGTGTGGATCAGGCCTTCAAGTTCCTCGACGAGGCCATCCGTGGTGCCGGCGGAGATGAGGAAGAGTTCGGATGGCAGCACGCGCGGCGGCAGGATGGCGGTGGGACCGGTATATTCCTCGAGCGCGACATGGAAGTTGCTGCCGCCGAATCCGAAGGAGCTGACCGACGCGCGGCGGGGCCGCGTGTTTGCCGAAATCCAGGGACGGGCTTCGCTGTTCAGGTAGAAGCTCTTGCTGTCCTTGAGCACGTCGGCTGGCTCGCCGATCTTGATCGTAGGCGGAAGGGTTTTGCGGCTGAGGGCGTGGACCGTCTTGATCAGGCTGGCAGCGCCTGCGGCGGCCTTGGCGTGACCAATCTGGGATTTGACCGAACCGACGGCGCACCATGGTTCGCCGTCGCCCTTTCCGTCGAACACGAGATGGAGACCGGCGAGTTCGGCCTTGTCGCCCGCCTTGGTGCCCGTGCCGTGCGCCTCGACAAGGTCGACCGCTTCGGGGCCGTAGCCAGCCTGGACATAGGCGCGCTCGATGGCGCGGGCCTGGCCGGAGGGGAGCGGAGTGTAGATGGCGGTGCCCTTGCCGTCCGAGCCACCGCCGAGGCCACGAATGATTGCGTGGATACGATTGCCGTCGCGTTCGGCGTCCGACAGGCGGCGCAGGGCAAGGATGCCGACGCCTTCGCCGAGCATGGTGCCGTCGGCGTCCATCGAGAACGGCCGGCAGTCGCCTGTGGGCGACAGGGCGGGCGTCTTCGAGAAGCACATGTACATGAGGATGTCGTTGAGCGCATCGACACCGCCGGCGAGGACCGTGTCGGAATCGCCCGAACGCAATTCGTGCAGCGCAATCTGGAGGGCCGAGAGGCTGGAGGCGCAGGCGGCATCGGTGACAAAATTGCTGCCACCCAGATCGAGCCGGTTGGCGATGCGTCCGGCGACGACATTGCCGAGAAGGCCGGGGAAGGTGCTTTCCTTCCACTCGATGTAGTGGTCTTCCATCCTTTTCGTGATGTCGGCGATATCGGCTTCGCCGAGACCGGACTGGCGCAGCGCATTGACCCAGACAGGGCGCTGGAGGCGCCCGGCCATATGGGCTGTGAGCTCTGTGGCGGATGCCACGCCGAGCATGACACTGGTGCGGGTGCGGTCGATTTCGCAGCCACTCGCGCTTTCGATATCGTCGAGCGCGTGCTTGGCGGCGACAAGCGCCAGGAGCTGGGCGCTGTCGGTCTGCTGCAGGGCGTTGGGCGGAATGCCGAAGGCGAGCGGGTCGAATGCAACAGGCGCAATGAAGCCGCCCCGGCGACCGTACGTGCGGTCTGGCGTCAGCGGATTGGCATCGTAATAGTCGTCGAGCAGCCAATGAGAGGCGGGTGTCTCGGTCAGCGTGTCGCGGCCCTGAAAGATGTCGCGCCAATAGCCGGTATTGCCGCCCCGACCCGGAAAGATCGATCCGACTCCGATGACGGCGATAGGCTCAGCCTGTGTGCGGGTCTCATTTACCATTTTTTGTCTCATTCGGCGTCAGAGAACTGACGGGGCATGTAAGCGAAATCTGTAGGTGCAACTGGCAGGCCAAGCGCCCGGAGCTGTCCGGCGCGGGTGATTTGCGCGGCGCCTTCGAGCAGGTTCCATGCGATCTGCTTGACGGTACGGTTCTCTGTCGGTTCGAGAAAACTGCCAGCGACCCATTCATTGAACACGCCCATCGCGGGGCCGCACCAGACCTGGTAATCCATCTCTCGACCGGGCGTGCCTTCGCGGGCCCACTGGGCGCCCATGAAGAGGTAACGCCGGGCCACGAGGGCGAGGCGCTTGTTGCCGTCGGATTCGGCGCGCTTGGCCTCTGCCGGGTTGGCCTGTGAAATGAAGGCATAGGTCTTCTGCCACACTGCATCGAAGGGCTCGCCGAGCACGTCGTCGAGCCAGTCGCGATCTTTCTGGGGCAGGGTCTCATAACTCTCTCCCGACCTGTACATGGCGTGAAGGCGCTTGCCCCGCATGGCGAACAGGGTGCCGCGCTTCAACACCTGAACTTCGACGCCCTGCTCGAACATGTCTGCGGCGGGGGCCATCGTCACATCAGCGGGCCCGGCCTTGGCGAGCAGGCGGCGTCCTGCTTCCGACAGGCCGGATTCTACGGCGGACTGGTTAACGGACCCTGTCAGGACGAACGCGGCCCCCATCTGGAAGGCAGCCGCCACGGCCATGGGGGTCGAGATGCCGCCCGCGAGCCCGATACGGATCGCATTGGCATCGACGCCCGTGCGAGCTGCCACGCGGTCGCGGGCGAGGACAAGCGACGGGAAGAGCACGCTGGCGGGGCGATTGTCGGTGTGGCCGCCAGAATCAGAATTCAGCCGTGATTTCAGCGGCGACGGGAACTTTCGACGCCAGTTCGGCCTGTTCGGCGGAGATGGCGCCGCGTGCGACGAGTTCTCCCAGCAGTTTGGCCGGCGCCGGAGACATGAAGGGCTCGGCGACTTCGGCGCGGGAGACCTTGGCGAAGACATGATTGTCGCGGCGGATGCTGCCGTCCGGGGCGCGAGAAAGGCCGACGGCAGAATAGCGCACAAGCTCAACCGAAAGTTTCATAAAGGCGGACGCAGATACCCGCTTCACGCCCTCAGCCAGAAACAGGTCGACAACGCGCGCTTCGTATCCGGGTTGTTGCGGGGAGTGAATGAGATTGGCGCCCCAAGCCGTCTGGTCGGGAGTCAGCTGCGACTTGATTTCCTGCAGGCCAGCCTCGATGACGTCAGGTGAGAGCCCCGCACTGCCGTAGAAACCAACGCAGCCGGCACGCACAGCCTCGACCACCATGCGTGTGGTGGCAATGCCGCGGGCCATTTCTCCGACCACGTAGTTAAAGCGACAGCCGTGAGTGTGAGCGAAGAGCCGGTCGCCGAGCCATTCTGGAAAAATCGGAGGCAGGTCAACCCGGTCTGCAGGCGCACCGGCCTGTCCGTCAATGTCGAGAATGTCGAGCCCCGCCGAAGGCGATTGCGTGAGCGTCACCTTTTCCCGGGGGAAGGCTATGGCCCTTTTCAGATTCTCTGAAACACCCATTATATTCCTCTGCGAGCATATACTGATGCCCGGACAAACTGCGCTGCCTGCCCGCAAATTCTGTGCGAGCTTTTTCAATTTCTAACTGCGCAATTTAGCCCGGCTTGTATAGTGCTACTATTGCGACAGCCCCTTCAAACTTGGGCTCTGCGAAGGAAAAACTGACCGATCGTGGTTAATAGCACAATTTTGTTGCGGAGAAGGACGCGACACGCAGTGTTCAGGCGTCCAGGGCCGTTTCGTATTCTTCAACGGCGTCGATCCAGGACTGCTCCGTGGCTTGGCCTTCCGACACGAGATCGGCCCGTTTGCGCAGGAGATCCTGCAACTGTTCCGACGGCAGCCCCGGTTTTGCCAGATCGGCATCTATCGCAGTGATCCGGGCGTTGATCTTGTCCAGGCGCTTTTCAGCGTCGTCGGCCTTGCGCTTCAGGCCCGAGGCGGCCTTTCGGCTTTCGGATGAACGCTGTCGCTGGTCGGCCTTGTTAACCTTGGGCGCCGTTTCTACGGATTCGGGTTTTCCGGACTTTGATTTGCCGTCCGACTTGTTGCGGTCGGCCTGGAGCACGAGAGCCCGGTAGTCCTGCAGGTCGCCGTCATAGACTCCGGCCTTGCCGTCCTTGACCAGCCAGAGCTGGTCGGCGGTGCCTTCGGCGAGGAAGATGTCGTGCGTGATCAGCAGGACAGCGCCCTTGAAGTCGTTCAGGGCGTAGATGAGCGCCTCGCGGCTGTCGATATCGAGGTGGGAGGTCGGCTCATCAAGGATCAGGATATGGGGCTTGTCCATGGCCATAAGTCCGAGGAGCAGGCGCACCTTTTCGCCACCGGAGAGCTTTTCAACCTTGGTATCCACCTTTTCATGGCTGAAACCCATCAGGGAGGCGACTGAACGCTGTTTCGAGACGGGCGTTTCCTTTGGCAGCGCATGGCGGACGTGATCAAGCACGGTTTCGCCGGGTGTCAGCTCGTCGAGCTGGTCCTGTGAGAAGTAGCCGATCCGGACCTTGCTGTGAGTGACGCGCTCACCCATCATGAGCGGCAGGCGCTCGGCAATTGATTTCACCAGCGTGGTCTTGCCCTGACCGTTGGTGCCGACAATGGCGATCCGGTCATCCGGATCGAGGCGCAGGGTGACATTGCGCAGGATACGGGCGTCCGCACCATAGCCGAGTTCGGCGCCGCGGAGTTCGAGCAGGGGCGGAGCCATCTTGTCGCCGGGCTCTGGAAAGTTGAACGGGGTCGTACGCTCGGCCATCGGGATGGTGATATCCTGCATCTTTTCGAGCATTTTTACGCGCGACTGGGCCTGGCGAGCCTTGGAGGCCTTGGCCCGGAAGCGATCGACAAACGCCTGAAGGTGGGCCTTGTCGACTTCCTGCTTGGCACGCTGGCTTTCAAGCTGGGCGGTCTTGGCAGCGCGAAGCCTCAGCCAGGCGTCGTAGCCACCCGGGACGATTGTGAGCTTCTTATGCTCAAGCGCCATCGTGTGGGTGACGCACCGGTTCAGCATTTCCCGGTCGTGCGAGACGATGAGGACGGTGTGCGGGTATTTCTTGATATAGCCTTCGAGCCAGGCGGCGCCTTCAAGGTCGAGATAGTTGGTCGGTTCGTCCAAAAGGAGAAGATCCGGCTGGGAGAACAGGACGCCCGCAATGGCGGCGCGCATGCGCCAGCCGCCGGAGAATTCCCGTGTTGGTCGGTCAAGATCGTCCTGGACGAAGCCGAGGCCCATCAGGACTTCGGCCGCGCGCAAGTCTGCCGACCACGCGTCGATATCAACCAAGCGCGTGTGGATGTCGGCAATCCGCATCGGATCTTCGGCTGTTTCGGCTTCCTGCATGAGGGCGTGACGTTCAGTATCGGCGGCGAGTACGACTTCCAGAATGGTTTCGTCCGTGGGTGCAACTTCCTGCGCAACCCAGCCGAGGCGGGCGCCCTGGTTGAGGCGGATCGAGCCGTCATTGGTCGGGTTGGTGATTTCTTCGCGGATAAGTTTGAGCAGCGTGGACTTGCCCGTACCATTGCGTCCAACGAGGCCAACCTTCCAGCCAGAAGCGATCTGGGCGCCCGCGCCTTCAAACAAAAGGCGCGCTTCGATGCGGTAGTCGAGGTTCGATATGGTGAGCATATCGGGGGGTTTAGCGGCCAAGTGATTGAAGGCAAGAGCCTAAGCTCTGTTGCCTCCAACCATTGGCACGTGGCGCCTGCCTACTCGGCCGGAACGGGCGCGAGCGTTTCCAGCGCGTCCTCGTTGAGCAAGGCGTCGAAGCCGGGACGCGGATTGCCCGAAATGAGGTAGCCGAAGAAGCGTTTGATGTCCGCGCCGATGCCGTAAAGAGCAGGCACGAAGAACAGGGTTACGAGAAGCGCGAACAGGACACCGAAGGCGAGGCCGACGGCAATCGGGATCAGGAACTGGGCCTGGATCGAACGTTCCATCATCAGCGGGAGGAGGCCGACAAACGTGGTGAGCGAGGTGAGCAGGATCGGCCGGAAGCGGCGGGTGCCCGCCTCGATCAGCGCGCGGGCGCCGTCCATGCCCTTGTCCCGGAGCTGGTGGACGTAATCCAGCAGGACGAGATTGTCGTTCACGGCCACGCCGGCCGCAGCCATGATGCCCATGTAAGAGAGGATGCTGAGCGGGAAGCCCATGACGAGGTGCCCGACCATGGCGCCCGTGAAGCAGAACGGGATGGCGGCCAGGAGGATGAGGATCGGTTCCGCATAGGATTTGAACGCTACGGCGACGAGGAAGTAGGCGACGCCGATGGCAATCAACAGGAAGGTCAGGATTTCGGCGAGGAATTCGGCCTCGCCCTGGGCCCGGCCGATGCTGCCACGCCGGACCTGTGGGTGGGCCTTGTCGAATTCGTCAAAGAAATCCTCGTTGAGGTCGCCACGGATTTCCGTGATGCGCTCTGCAACGACTTCGGCACTGACCACGATGGCGCGGCGGCGTTCGCGGCGCTTGATCTGGGAAATGCCTTTTTCGAAGCGAATGTCGGCGACTGCGTAGAGGGGCAGTTCACGGCCATCGGCCGTTCGGACGCGGATATTGTTCAGGAAGTCGAGGGATTCCCGGTCGGCGCGGGGATAGCGCACGAAGACGCGGACATCCTCGCCGTCACGGGGCAGGCGCTGGACTTCCTCGCCATAGAAACCCTGGCGCACCTGGCGGGCGACATCGGCTGTCGTGATGCCGAGGGATTCGGCGCCGGGTTTCAGGTCGAACTGGATCTCGTCGGTCGCGCTCTGCACATCATTCACGACATTGTAGACACCGTCATAGGTTCGCAGTTTGGCCATGAGATCTTCGGCTGCCGCGTTGAGCGCGTCGAGATCGGTCGAGTTCAGCATGTACTGGATCGGCGGATCGTTATCGGTGTTCCTGTAATTCACCGTGATCGTTTCGGCGTCCGGGACTTCGCCGATTAGGGTGCGCAGGCGCTCGGCGGTTTCCTTGGCCGTCAGGGTGCGTGTTTCCGGAGGAACGAGTTTGACCAGAGCCAGAATGTTGTTGTCGCGCGAACGCGTGTACCAGTTCTCGATCAGCTCGCCTTCGCCATTGGTCGACGCGTTGATCTCTTCCTCGAGCGCCTTTTCACCTGCCTGTATCTGGGCCAACACTTCGAGCGACCGGGAATAGGGTGTGCCTTCCGGCATTTCCACGGTGACTTCGATCTGGTCGGACTCTGTCTCCGGAAAGAAGACGGTCTTTACCAGCCCGTTGGTGAGCAAGCCGACTGACAGGATCATGCCGCCAACGAAAATGGACGCCGTGAGGTAGCGGTGGCGCAGTGCGCGGAGCAACAGGGGCCGGTAGGCGCGGCGCGAAATCCACACGATGCTGTTGGCTATGGACGCCTGGAAACGGGCAACGCGGCTTTCCGGGTTGACCGCTTTCAGATGGGACAGGTGGGCTGGCAGGATAAGCAGGGATTCAATCAGCGAGAACAACAGGGCGAAGATCACGACGAGCGAGATGGAGCGTGTGAACTCGCTGGTGCCGCCTGAGAGGTACATCCATGGCGCGAAAAAGATCATGGTCGTGAAGACCGCGAAAATGACGGGCTTGATGACCATTGTGGTGCCGTTTACCGCCGCGACCAGGCCTTCCTCGCCATCTTCGGTGCGCGAGTGGATGGCTTCGCCAACGATAATCGCATCGTCCACGATCACGCCAATCACGAGCAGGAAGGCGAAGGTCGAGATCATGTTGAATGAGACGTCCGACATCGGCAGGAGGGCAAGGCCGCCCGCGAACGCCGTGCCGATGCCGATCGCGACCCAGATGGCGATGGCGGGACGCAGGAAGAGCAACAGCGTGATCAGGACAAGGAACAGGCCCGACAGGAAATTGGTACCTATAAGGCGGATACGGCTCATATAGTCGACGGCGGAATCCTGCCAGATCGTCATTGAGATACCAGGCGGCAAGTTTTTCACCGCTTCATCGAAATACGCGTTTACGTTCTTCGACATCTTCACGATGTTCATCTGCGGGCCGCTCATGACCTGAATGAGAATCGTGCGCTGGCCGTTGACCGTGGCGAGGAGGTTGACCTCTTCGAACCCGTCGATGACTTCCGCCATGTCGGAGACGCGCACGACAGCGCCATTCGGCATCTGCTTGACGATGATGTTTTCGAACTCGGCCTGCGTGTCCGCCTGAGACCGGGTGCGGAGCTGGACATTGCCGCCATCGCTGCGGACATTGCCGGCCGAGATGTTGACCGATGTGCTGCCGACAGCGGCAGCGACTTCGGACAGGCTGACGCCATAGCGGCGGAGCGCCTCTTCGGAGACCTCTATGGATATTTCCTCGTTGCGCACGCCGAAGAGTTCGACGGACGGGACATGGCCAAGCAGGCCTATCTCGCGGCGGGTCGCTTCAGCGAAATGCTTCAGCTCCTGCTCGCTGACCGTTTCGTCACCGGCCACGGCGACGCGGATGATCTCGTACCGGCTGCGGAAAACGTCCAGTTGTGGCGGTTCGGCGGCGGCCGGGAACGTGCTGATGGCGTCGATCTGGCGCTTCAGGTCCTGAAGGAATTTGCCTTCGTCGAGATCCTGGTTGCCAATGATAATGAGGCTGCCGACCCCTTCACTGGAGACCGAACGCAGTTCCTTGATGCCTTCCACCGAACTGACAGCTTCTTCCATCCGGACGGTGATCTGCTCCTCTATGTCCTGCGGGGAGGCGCCGCGCCAGACGATGGATATCTGGGCGCCCGGGAATTCGACATAGGGTTCAAGCTCGCGCTCCATCCGGAAGAAGGCGACGATGCCCCCCAGGATGATGGCGACCATCAGCAGGTTTGCGGCGACCTTGTTGCTTGCCCACCATTGAATAATTGCCGACATGCCCCCGGCCCTTCCTATTTTTCAGCCATACTGGCGTCGGCCGCAAAAGCGGTTTCGAGCCGGTCGACAGGTTTGATTTTCATTCCGTCGGATGCCGCACGCACGGGCGATGTCACCACGCGTTCGCCAACTTCAATTCCCGAGGTGAGCACGAGACGTTCCCGCTCGGAGAAGGCGACTTTGACCGGGCGGATCTCGAGTGTTTCATCGTCGCGGGCGACGTAGACAGTGTCCTTGCCGCGAAGCGCTGTTCGGGGAAGGACGACACTGTCATCCAGCACGCGGCCGTCGATCTCGGCGTCGACAAATAGGCCGGTGGCGAGGGGTGTGCCGTTATCGGCCCCTTTGCCGTATGGGTCCTGGACCTCGACATACGCGAAGAGCACGCGGGTATCGGGATCAAAGCCGCTGTCAGTACGCGTGATGCGACCGGACCATGTGTGCGGCTCGCCGGCGACGGTGGCTGACAATGTAACGTGGGGGCCTGTGCGGCCCGGCGCTTCGGAAAAGCCAATGCCGAGCCCGAGATTGGCGAGGTCCGAATCCGTCAGCGCGATGGCGATGTCGACCACGTCACTGGCATAGATTTCGCCGAGGCGCGCGCCGGGAGAAACGTAGGCGCCGATATTGACTGTTTTCTCTCGCACACGGCCCGTGAACGGCGCGACGATACGTGTGCGGGCGAGCTGGAGCCGGGTGTCGTCAAGACGCGCTTGCGCAGAGGCGAGTTGGGCTTCCGCCTGTGCGCGCTGCGGGCGGCGAAGCGTCAAATCGGAAACCTGGTCGAGACCAAGCTGTTCGGCGCCCTGGCTGGCGATCTGGCCTTCGGAGATTTCCTGGAGGAGGGCCGTATGGGCTTGGGCAACGGCGGCTTCTGCCTGCACGATACCCAGTTCGTATTCGCGCGATTCGAGTCGGACCAGCGTTTCGCCACGCTCGAACTGCCCGCCTGCCAGGAATTTGGGAGAGACATAGGCAACCCGGCCGCTGATCTCGGATGCGAGCATGACTTCGGAACGGGCTTTGACCTCGCCCTGACCGCGAATGGTCATCGAAACAGGTTCGGATTGCGCCAAAGTGGTGAGCACGGGGAGGGCTTCGATGATCTCGGCCTTTTCTTCGGGAGCAGGTTTCAGCGCGCCCATGGCAACGAAGCCGCCGACAGAGCCGATGAGCACGAAGACGGGCAAGGCCAGAAACAGGATCCGCTTGATAAGAAGGCCAAGCCTGAACGGCGGCTTCTGGTCGGTTTCAGCATAGGTCATGGTTCAGGTACCCGTTCCGGTCTTTGAATGCGTCGGCGCGGATAGGGACAAACCTCACCTTGCCGTGGTGAGTCTGGATAACATCGAAATTATTGAAAAACAATAAGTGATACGCGATAAACGACAAAGTTTTGTTGTTTATCAGTTTTTTGCGAGATTGAGCGCCAGGATTGCTTGCAGAATCCCAAACACGGCGCCAGCGCCGAGGGCGGGGGCGTTAATCCTGGTTGGCGATGTGTTGCGTTTGACTGTTCAGCGAAGCTCTGGCTGGCAGGCGCTGAGGCCGAGAACCGGCATCATGGTTTCCCAGCCGTCCTTGCCGACGAGCGACAAGCGCCCATCCTCGATCCGTTGGCCGCCATCGAGCATCTCGCCGGGCTTGAAGGTGAGGCCAACATTACCATCAGGCGAACGGTAGATCGTCTGGGTCATGAACTGACCGAACAGGTCGCCGCTGGACGACGTGAGTTCGAGTTGGGATTCGGTGCCACCCATGTTCATGACCGCCTTGTCCGATCCGGCTTCGGTGAAGAAGACGAAACGGACAGGTTCTGATTGCGTCCACAGGAACAGGCCGCAGGCACCTGGGGCAAGTGTCTGGGACGGCAATTCGCCGGCTCCGGCGATCAGCTTCGTTGCCGACGTGGCGGTCTGAGCGGGTGCGGGATTACTCGCGCAGGCCGGAAGCATGGCCATCGACGCCAGCAGGGCTGCGAAACAGATGGAATGAGAATGGCGCATACTAGTTTCCTTCGACCAATGCTGCTTCCTGATGCAGCGTGTAGCCGTTCCCTGAATTTGTGAAGCCCATTGCCGCGAGGGCGGCGGTGGCCTGAGGATCTAGTCGTTCGACATGCACTTCCATTCCGGTGCGCCCGTCGGGGCGCGCGCGCAAGGTGATTTCAAAGCGTTCGCCATTGGGGCCATCGCCGGTGAGGGGCAGTTCAAGGTTACCGTCGCTGCAAGTAGGCGCGCCCGCCAGCAAGGGCCAGTCGCGTCCATACTGGACGCCAAGTCGCCGGACGAGATCTAGCTGGGCTACGCCGCTGGCGGTCCTGCAATTGCCGGTCCTGTCGATGTTGCCTGCAGCATTGGAAAGCTTCAGTATACCTCCGACACGGCGCAGTTCGGGGTGCACGCCGTTCATTTGGCTGATATCGAGTTCAGCCGAAAAGCCGGAAAGGTTCATGGATGATCCCGACAGTTTGAGTTTGCCGCGCGCCCGGCCTACCTGACCGACCCACTTCACGTCGGAGGCGATAGCGCCCGAGAGCAACGAGAGCGGTGCGGACTCGACTTCGAGCGCGCCAACCGGCTGACCCCGATAACCCAAGCCGGTGACCTGACCGTGCCAGACCGTACCGCGTGCCTGTTGCCAGCTGACGCCTTGATCGACGAGGCCCGTATTGCGCATGACGAACGACAGCGGCACGCCCGACATGATGCCGAACATGAGGGCGACGACGAATACAAGTATGAGAGGGAGGCGCTTCATCCGGCCGACAGGCCTCCGAATTCAAAGCTGGAGCGGACAAGACCTGATCCTGCCTGGCTGATTGTTGCCTTGCTGGCCTCGAGCCCAGCGCTGCTGCGCAGTTCGAACAACCAGGCAAAGACATTCTCGGCATTGGTATCGTCGACCTGAACCGTGACCACGCCGTCGGCGCTGACCTGTACGCGGGCAATTGAGAGGCCGCGGCGCGTGGCTGCATCGAGGATGGCCCGCCGCCGGGCGTCGGCGTCGAGAGTGGCGCCGGAGTTTGCGTTCGAGCCGGCAGCTGAAGAGAGTCCGCGAGACGTCATCAGGTCCAGCGTACGCGAGGCCTGTTCAGCCCGGAGGCCGGCAGCAGATCGTTGCGCCAGCATCGGAAACAGGATGAATTGAAGCAGCACGATGAGCGACAGCAATGCTGCCGCCGCGCCGACGAGAGTCCGTTCGCGCAGGCTGAGTTTGTCCCACCATTCTGTCATCGCGCGGCCTCCAGTGTGAGGTCGCCGAGGACCTGTCCGTCCTGCTGGCGGGTATCGCCAAGCGAAACGGCGATACCGTCAGGATTCGAGTGCGCTCTTCAGGTCGGCGTCGCTGCCGAAGTCCGGATAGGCCATGTTGGCCAGAAGGCGTCCGGTGGCACGATCATATCGCAGGCCCTGGATCGAGATTCCGCTGTCGTCCGGAACGGCTTCGTAAAGCAAGGCAGTCGCCTCAAGGAAGGGAAGCCTGTTCGCGGCAGGCGCTGTGTCCTGGCTCCGGACGGCCGATGCGAGGTTCGCCGGAATGGGCGCGTCCGGGAAGGCGGCTGCATACGTGGTGTGCGCCTGGCGATCGAGCGCGGCAGCCAGGCGCGACAGGGCGTGAGTTTCGAGTGCGGTAACGGACAGGAACGCCACAGCCGCAGCAGCGGCCAGGACTAGCGCCGGACGCCAGGCGCCGATCCGGATATCGGCTTTCCGTTGGCTGACGAAGGCACCCTGGCGCAGGTCTGTCAGTGGTGGGCCGTCTTCAGCCCATTGTGCAAGTTGTGCGACAAGTGGCAGGGAGGACGGCTGGGCCGAGGCGACGCCGAGGCGACGCGCGAGCGCGCTTCCGAATACGGTGACAGGCGCTTCGGATTTGTTGGCGATTGCCCTGAGGGCGTCATCGGGGAGATGGGCATCGGCTGCGAAACGGCGACCGCCGAGCGAGAACAGGACGTGGCTCCCGGCCTCAATGGCGACAGGCGTGGCGGGCAGGACCGAGGCGTCAGCGACGAGGCGAGCCGTCATGAGGCCAGCAGCATTCAGGACAGACACCCAGTGTTCCATCAGTGCCGGATCGACGATGTGAACCGGGCGCGAACCGCCGGGCAGCGGCTGGCCGATGGCGACGTGGACGTCTTCGACTGCAACGGCGAGGTCGTCTTCCAGCGCGAAAGCAGCTGATCGCCGCAATTCTGCTGCGCCCTGACTGGGGAGGCGGGCATCGAAACAGCCGACCCCCGTTGCCGGCACGAAGACCACGATCTCGTCGCTGGCATCGATGTTGGCCATGTCAGCCGACATCAGGCTCATGCCCCTGTCAGTCGCCGAGGCAAACTCGATCGGCTCTCCTTCTGTCGGAAGCATTGCATAGAGGCGCCGAGACATCAGAGGTCTCCCGTTGTGCGCTGGATGAGGCTGGCCTTGCCGCCCTCGTCCACAGCATAGGTCAGCTTGAGGGTTTCCTGCGTTGAGCCAGAGACGATGCGCGCTGTCAAACGCAGGCTGGTCGGTCTGAGAGCGATCATAGAATCGTTGCGGGCGGCAACGGCAATGGACTGAATCTCGCTTTGGGCAAGAAAGGTGTCGCGCGTCAACCAGCCTGCCAGCGGGCGCGCCCGGATGACGGATTGTGCCTGTTCCATGCTGAGTTCGCCGGAGTAGAGCGCGATCAGCAATGGCGCACCGGCCTCACGAAGGGTTTCGATGTTCAGCGCAGACTGGTGCGTCGATGGCCTAACGCATACCAGTGGCCGGATCGACTGGATGATTTCGGGTGTGAAGCCTCTTATGGCGTGGAGTTCCGACAGATTGGCCAACCGGGCATTGGCAGCGCGGTACGGTGTTTCGAGCGTTGCATAATACGCGTCCTCGGCGCCTGTCGGACGCGGGTTGGCATTCGTGTCGATCCAGTCGGCCAGGCTTTCGGCCAGTGCACGTGCGTCTGACCGGAACAGGCCTTGTGCTTCGAGCAAGGCCTGGAACCGAATATGGTTTGTGTCGCCCGGTTCTCCGGTAATGGTGTTGAGATTGAAGCAATTGGAATCGTCGGAGAGTGTCGCCTGAATGACACCGCCTTCGAATGGCAGGGTGATCGCCTGACCGGTTTCCAGGGCCTGTCGGATCGTGTCGTCGTCAAGGTCCTTGAGACGCGAAATGGCGACAGCGCCAATCGCTTCTGTCGAGCGCGCCGCCCATAGGGTCTGGGACCGCTGGGCAGAGACATGCGCGAGGCTGATTGACCGGCCGAGCGCATCGACGGCTGCCAGAGCGGCAACGGACATGACGGCCACGATCATCAGGATCGACAGAAGCGCGGCGCCGCGGTCTCCGGGTGGCGGTGACTGGGTCATGGCGTTGACCCCACCATGTACTGCAGTGTCAGTTGGTCCGTGTCGGCGAATTTCAAGACGAGTTGCACCAGGTCCGGGTGCCGCCCGTTAGCATCGGCAGGCCATTCGTCGAACCATACGCCCTGCTGGCGGTAGCGGATTGTCAGATCGGACACGCCGTCGAGAAGCGCGCGCTCCACAACGGGCGTATTACGGACCGGGTCGGGCCGAAGCCAGGCTTTGCGGATCAGCTGGCCGTCTTCCAGACGATAGGCCACACGTTGGAGGTCGCTGCGGTCGCCCCCCACTCGCGGGTCGGACCAGCCTGACCGGACGAAGCTGATCAAATCGCCTGTTTCGATACCCCTGCGACCAGAAAATCCGACGGCGGGATTGAAGTCGTCGGGTGCCGTTGAGGGGCGCTGGGTCATCTCGCTGAAATCGGCGCGCAACAGGCCATTGGCCGCCTCCAATGCGCGGATATCGGTCATGCGGGCATCGATGGCGCGGCTGGCCTGCAGCGTCTGAAGCATCATCAACGTTCCCGCCGTGGCGAGCATGGCTGTGACGCCGAGCGCGACGAGGGTTTCGACGAGTGTGAATCCGGAATCCTGGTGTTTCATTCGCCCGCCCTCAGGGCCTGAATGTGGGAGAGCACCTGACCGGTTTCCGGCATGGTTACAGTTACATCGACGAGGTACAGGCCCTCTTCCTGTGTGGGCGATACAGTGCGTGTCCAATCAAACGTACGACCGCGCTGCGTGGACGCGCCGGCGATCAGGCCGGTTGGGAGCGGCGGGGGCAGTGTCATGACGTCGGCCATTCGGTTGCCGGCTTCGATTTCGGCAAGGGCACGCAGGTCGACCTGCTTGGCGCCGACCGTTGTTTCGCTGCTGAGGTGAATCAGGCCGACGGCCGCAATCGAAAAGACGCCCAGCGCGGCGAGGACTTCGACAAGCGTGAACCCGGATTGCGATGTGCGCTCAGGCATCGGGTGCCTCCCAGATGACTTGCCCGTTGGGGGCTATCGTCAGCGTGATCGTCTGGCGGTCGCGCATGAGTGTGAGGGGCGCGCCCTGGGCGGTGCCTGTCGCGTCGAGGATGATATCCGGAACAATGGCATCGGTGCCGGACGTGGGCTGTGAAGGCGTGCGTACCGTGTCAAAAGCAATATTTCGCGCGAATGTGACGGGCTTGCCCGGGGCTGGCGACCAGACCTGGTTCTGCCAGCTCACGCGTTGGTAGCCGTTTTCGCGCATCAACAGGCCCTGGGGCACGCCGGTGACGAGCGACAGGTCGAGCGCCGAGGCGACGTCGTGCTCAAGACGCATTGCGGCCTCGGTCAGCGGATCCGTTTTCGGGCGCATGGTCATGCTGACCATGCCGGCCGCGAGCGCCATGATGAACACAGCGACCAGCACTTCGGTCAGGGTCATGCCTGCTTCGGTGGATGGGTGATGGTCGCGAGGTGCTGTCATCTCAGGTGTCAGTTCCAGTTGCCGATATCGTCTTCATTTCCGGGCTCGCCGTCCGGGCCGGCGGAAAACACGTCATAGGCACCACCGGAACGCGGTCCGGGTACGGAGTAATGATAGTCATTTCCCCAGGGGTCCTGCTGGACGCGCTTGATGTAGCCGCCGGGGCGGTACTGGTCGGCCTTGGCGCCGGACGGGGGTGTCTTGAGTGCGGCCAGGCCGGTATCGGCGCCGGGATAATTGAACATGTCGAAGCTGTATTGTTCGAGACCGCTTTCGAGCGCGGCGATGTCCGAACGGGCGCGGTCGATCCGGGACTTGCCGAGCACGGGGCCGACTGAGATCACGACCGCCGTGGCGAGCAGGGCCATGATCGACACAGTGACAAGCAGTTCGACGAGCGAGAAGCCGGCATCCTTCGTGGCGAGCGCTTTTTTCTGGTCGTCTTCGGCGTGGGGCATTGAAGTCTCCTGTTGGGTCAGCAGCGCTATTGCAGCGCCAGCGTGTTGAGCTGGATGATGGGAAGCATGATCGACAAAACGATCATGCCGACAAGGCCGCCGAGCACAACAATGATGATCGGTTCCATCAGGCTCAGGGCAGTTGATGTGGCGTTCTCGAACTCTTCTTCGAGGAATTCGGCCGCGCGCGTCATCATGCCGGGCACATCACGCCCCGCTTCGCCGCTGGCCACCATGTGAACCATCATCGGCGGGAAAGCGCCGGTGGCTTTGAGCGCTGCGGCGAATGAGCCGCCTTCACTGACTCGGACGGCGATGTCGTCCGTGGCCTTGCGGAAGACGCTGTTGGACATGGCGCCGCGTGCCGCCTGAAGGGATTCCAGAACCGTGGCGCCAGATGAGGAGAGCGTCGAAAAGATGCGCGCAAAGCGGGCAGCCGACACGGTGCGGGCCAGGTTGCCGATGATGGGCAGTCGCAGGACAAGGCGGTCCAGTGTCTCGCGAATACCGGGTGTGCGCAGGAGGCGTGTGAGGAAGATGACGGTACCAAAGAGTGTGATGGCGATCAGCCAGCCCCAGTTGCGCAGCAGGTTCGATACGGCAATGACCTGCTGCGTCAGCCAGGGCAGGTCAGCATCGAACATGTCGAACTGTTCGACGAGGCGCGGGACAACGAGGATCATCAAGGCAACGACCATGCCGATGGCGAGCGTCGCGAGCAACGCAGGATAGATCAGCGCGGACTGCACCTTCTGGCGCAGGCGCCAAGTGTTCTCGAGGTAGACTGCGAGGCGTTCCATGACTTCGCCCTGGCGGCCCGACATTTCACCCGCCGCCACGACCGACTTGAACAGGGGCGGGAAGGCGCGCGGCGCTGTTCCGAGCGCATCGGCAAAGCGGGAGCCTTCTGTCACTTCATTGCGGACGCGGTGGAGGATGGCGACGGTTTCCGGCTTGGCATCACTGGCTGCAGCGGTGAGCGCCTGTTCGACAGTGAGGCCGGACTGGAGCAGGACGGCGAGCTGGCGCGCAAGCAAGGCGCGGTCTTTCTCCGAAATGCGGCCGCCAGCGCCCTTGCCACCACATGTTGTCTTGGCATTGAGCGGTTGAACATCGACCGGCATGAGTTCACGCATCCGCAATTCCTTGCGGGCGGCTCGGGGACTGTCTGCGGAGATGACACCGCGCAGACGCTTGCCGACATTATCGACAGCGACATATTCAAACGCTGCCATCGCGGGCCTCCTTGCGGCAGACGCGCAGGACTTCGGTTACGCTGGTCTCGCCGGAGAAAACATAACGCCGGGCATTTTCGATCAGGCGGTGATGGTCCGCGAAGGCGGCCGCCTCGATGGCGTCTTCTGTCGCATCTGCGTGGAGCAGGTTGCGAACGGCATTGTCGACAACGAGGAGTTCGTAGATCGCGATACGGCCGTGAAAACCGGTATTGCCGCAGGCCATGCAGCCTTTGGGCGTATAGTGGGTGAAGGATTCGGCAGGCGGCAGGTCCAGCGCTTCGTATTCAGCGGCTCCGGCGGTCGCTGGCTGTTTGCAGACGTCGCAGAGCTTGCGCACGAGACGCTGGGCCATGACGGCGCGAAGTGTGGAGGCCATGAGATAGGTCTCGACCCCCATGTCGCGCAGGCGCGTGATGGCGCCGGCTGCGCTGTTGGTGTGCAGGGTGGAGAAGGCGAGGCGCCCGGTGGAGGCGAATTCGAACGCGGCTTCAGCGGTTTCGAGGTCGCGGATTTCACCCACCATGACGATGTTGAAATCCTGGCGCAGGATATTGCGAAGGGCGCGCGCGAAGGTCAGGCCGACCTTGGCATCCATCTGGGTCTGGCTGATGCCCGGCAGGCCGTATTCGACCGGGTCTTCCAGCGTCATGATGTTGACGCTGCCGGTGTTAAGGCGCGAGATCGAGGAATAGAGGGTCGTCGTCTTGCCCGAGCCGACGGGGCCGGTGACGAGGATCACGCCGTTCGGTTGCTGCAATACCTGGTCGAACCGCTGGTAGGTATCGGAATCCATGCCGAGCTGTTCGAGCGTGAGCAGGGCGTTCTGTGTGTCGAGGAGGCGCAGGGCGACACGTTCGCCGAAGCGGGTCGGCAGGATGGCGACGCGTACATCAATGGACCGCCCTCCGGCCTGCAGCGAGATTCGGCCATCCTGGGGCAGGCGCTTCTCGGCGATATCGAGACGAGCCATGACCTTTATCCGCGAGACCAGCGGCGCGGCGAGTTTGCGTGGCGGCGTCAGGACTTCAACCAGATCGCCATCGATCCGGTAACGGATCGATAGCTTGTCTTCGAAGGGGTCAATGTGAATATCGGAGGCGCGGCGCTTCACGGCTTCATAGATGAGGCCGTTAATCAGGCGGATGACCGGCGCATCATCGCTTCCGCCGAGCAGGTCCGCTGCTTCCGGGATGTCGTCGATCAGGCTTTCGAGACCGCCCCGGCTGGCGACGGCGGCTTCGATGTCTGTCGCGCCGAGTGGGCCCTGGCTGAACGCGAGCGTTAGTGCCCGGTCGAAGCTGGCAGGGTCAAGAGATTCAATTGCGTGGGAGCAGCCTAGCGCCCGGCGCGCTTCGATCAGGGCCATCACATCAGCGCCCGTTCGCACGCCGACAGTCAACGTGTCGCGATCAGGCAGCACGATGAGTCCCTTATCCTTGGCAAAGGCGTAGGTGAACTGGCGGGAGGATTCGGCGTGTGTGCTCATTGAACTATTGCGGCGGGGGCGCCCCGAGTACTTCGCTGACAAAGGCGTCGAGCGAATTGACCTGGTCGTCCTTGCCATTCCAGGCCTCCTCGGCGCGGACGAACCGATAGCTGCGGGCGGTGACCTCCCTAGCGCTCTGGCGATCACGGATCACGGTCGGGCGGATAAACACCATCAGGTTGCTGCGCTTGGTTGCCTTGCCTTCGGTACGGAACAGGCGACCGGCCACCGGCACATCTCCGAGCAGCGGGACTTTCTCCTCCGCTATCGTATCGGATTGCTCGATCAAGCCGCCGATGACTATGATTTCTCCGCTATCGGCCAGAACATCGGTCGTGATCTGGCGCTTGTTGAAGATGAGATCGGAGGTCGCGACATTGATCGCCCCGGAGATGCTGGATACTTCCTGATTGATTTCGAGACGCACGGCATCGTCGGAGGAGATGCGCGGCGTGACATCAAGCCGGATGCCGATCTCCTTGCGGTCGACGGTTCGGAACGGGTTGGCATTGCCGTCGCCGAGAACTTCTCCCGTGACGATCGGGACTTCCTGACCAACAAGAAGGGAGGATTTGCCATTGTCGAGCGTCATGTTGAATGGTTTCGAGAGGACCCGGGAATTCGTGTCATTCTCGACTGCTGTCAGGATGGCACCAAAAAGTGTGTCGCCGTCCTGACCGCCGACGCCAACGCTGAGGCCTGTGAGCCCGAGCAAGGACGTGACGGCGCTTGCGGCAAACGGATTGTTCTCGCCGTTGTTGAACGGTGTATTGCCGCTAATGGCGCCGGCAAGGGCGAGCAGGTTGGGAGCAGAGCGGGAATAGTTGGTGGAGGCGAATGGAACGGTGGAGTTGCCGGTGCCGCTAAGCAGGAATTGCAGGCCGAGTTCGCGCGCTGTGTCGTCGGACATTTCAACGATGATGGCTTCGACCAGAACCTGCGCCCGGCGCTTGTCGAGGTCCTGGATCACACGCTCAAGTGTAAGCAGGGTTTCGCTGGGCGCATTGATCACGAGCGAATTCGTTTGCGCGTGAAAGGCGATGGTGCTGGGGGCTATTTCACCGCCTGACTCACTGCGCCTGAATGCCATCGCTCCAGCGACTTTTTCAAGGATTGGTACGATGTCCGAGGCATCGGCGTTTTTGAGCGAGATGACGCGCAGCGTGTCTTCAACCCGGCTGGTCGCATCGAGTTGTTCGACGACTTTCAGCGCGCGCTCAACCTTCAGGTCGTCACCACGGATGACGATCGAGTTGCCGGTCTGGGAAGCGATGGCCTGAAAGTTCGACGCATAGGTGTCTTCGCCGCCGGTCTTTTGTAGCGCCATCAGGATGGATTCAAGTTCGCCTGACGGAATGTTCTTGAGAGAGATGGTCTCCGTCCGGGTGCGATCCTCATCGATGCCAGCCACCAGTTCGCGGATTCGCGGCATGTTGGACTGGTAGTCGACGATCACCAGTGTGTTCGAGCGTGGATTGGCGATGACCTGGCCCTGGGCGTCGACCAGGGGTTTGACCATCTGGGCCGCTTCGAGGGCATTGAAATTGTTGAGACGGACGATTTCGGTCACGAAACTGTTCGAGCCGGCGGCCCGCGTCCCGGCTTCGCTGACCGCAGATTGTTCAGGGATAATGCGATAGGTGTTCTTGCCAGCCGGGACAGCCGTGAAACCGTGAACGCGCAGGGTTGAGAGAAAGACGTCAAAAACGCCCTCGCGAGACAGTGGGGACGACGAGGTGACAGTGACGCGTTTGCCGCGCACGTCCGGATGGACGATGAACGTGTAACCTGTGACGATCGACACGTCGGCGATCAACGAACTCAACTCGACATCGTCGAAATTCAACACGTGGAGAGAGGCTTTCGGACCGGATTCGCCTGCGAGCCCGAAGGCAGGCAGAGCTGTTGTTGCCAGCAGGATGGCTGAAAGGCCGAAACGGAAGTTCATTCTATTCTCCCTCGGGGAAGCGGAGCGTGACGGGAATGTTGGCGCCATTGCGCTGAACCGTCATGGATAGCTCGGCTGCGTTCGACAGCCGTTCGGCGATATTTTCGATCTTGATGTCGCGGATAGGCGTTCCGTCGAACACGGTGATAATGTCCCCGGATTCGAGACCGGAACCGGACAGGGCCGCAGTCGAGCCAGGCGTGGACAGGCGGTAACCGACAAGGATGCCGTCCGTGAACACGGGTGCCACGTCGAGCGATGCCAGGAGGGCGCGATCGACGGCTGCCTGTTCCTGCGAAATCGTTGTTGGACGCGGCGCGCCTTCGATCATGCCTTCCTGGCCGGGCAGGGTCAGGACCGAGAGCGCGTCAATACCGCTTTCCATCATCAGGGTTTCCAGAGATCCGCTCTTTCGAATGAGCACCCGGTCAGGCAAGATGCGGTCAAGCGTGACTCCCTCGATAATGGTATCGTCAGGATGATAGGTCAGGGCCCGTCCGTCGGGTGTCTGGATGATGGCAATCGAGACCTGTTCCGGACCAGAATCGCGGGTCCCCCCGGCAACAGACCGCACGCCCTTGAGGGTGAGGTTGAGGCTGGTGGCCGGCGCATCGGGAATGATGTCTCCGGCCGGCGCTGCTGCGCCAAACCGGTTGGAGCGGGTCAGGACCATAAGGTCTGCACTTGTCAGAGAGGAGCCTGCCGAAGCGCCGGTCTGGATCGCGGGTAACCGGTGCGTATGGCTTACGGCGCCGCCAGGCTCGATCAACAACCAGATGAACCGCGCAACAAGCAATCCCAACAGCCCGACAAACACGACTGAAAGGCCGAACCGCACGCGCGGCAGAAGGTGCATCGCCTTCGTTGCAAGAGTGTCTAGCTGGCTCATAATCTACTCTAACTGCAATTTCCCTGCCCGGATCGCGGGGCTGGGCGACCTGTCAAACAGGCAGGCCATGGGCGAGCCATGGCGTCTGGAATGTTGATGAAGCAAACTGTTCGATAGTAGCAAGCTGAATTACAGTACATCTTGTTAATACTTGAAAGCATGCGCTTTGTCCCAAAAATGCACACTGTAGCCTTCTTCGATACGATCCGGTTGCGAGGGCATGTCAGAACAGCACGCTCGCAGGGACATCCAGCGCTTCTGACAGTCGTCGCGCGGTCTTGAGACCGAAAGTCTGACCACGTTCGATTGCGGAAATGTGATTGGGGCGAATGCCGCATAGTTCGCTTAACTGGCTTTGTGTGAGCAACCTGAGTTCGCGCATGACGCGAACGGGATGTTCGCCAGCATCAATTCGTCTTTGCGCTTCTTCCGGTATTGCAGGTTCTGTCTTGGGCAAGTCAGATATCGTCTTTTCAAGCTGTGCGACCTTTGATTCAAGATCGATCAGACGACCCTCGAGTCTGTAAATCAAATCCATATTTTCCACCGAGGCAGCCCCCTGTTGCGTTGATCCTCTGGTTCTCAACAGGCGCACGAATATGCGAAATTTAACGCGCTCAGATGTCGCTTTCGCGAAAGTTTTGTGACGTCGCCCTGCGTGAATCCCGATCATTTCGGTGGGCGGTATGGCGTCCCGGCCTGCTGTCTCAAAACCGAAATATTTCCGTTAATTGTTTGTCATGGCGCGCCGCTATTGAGCCGCTGACGAGGTCGCAATGGAGTCGGCCTGTCTGATGGTCCAAACAAGGGGTTCCAATGATATTTCGCAGGTCGGTTAGCGCGGTTGCGCTTTGCTTAGCAGCAGCGTGTTCGCAAGGAAGTAACATTGCTTCACCGGGAGCAAGCGCTCCGGGAACGCCTCCTACAGGCGGCGGCGGTGGTGGCGGCGGCGGCGGTAGCGCCGCAACGTGCCCGACGGGCTTCACTGAAGGCGCGGCTGTCGGCGGACTCACGACATGTAACCTTTCGGGTACGTACCTGGCGGATCTGACGCTTCCTTTTGTCGACGGCGTTGCATATGCAGTAGACGGACGCGTGGATATCGGTGTGGATGTGGGTGCCGATGGGACGACTTCGGGCGGCACGGCTGCAGTTCTGACAATCGAACCCGGTGTCACTGTGTTCGGTCGTTCGGGTGCAGACTATATCGTTGTCAACCGGGGGTCACAGATTGATGCAGACGGAAATGCTGCGAACCCGATCATTATGACTAGCGCAAATGATCTCATCCGCCGCGCAGACAGCGACCCGTCAAACGACTTTGGCGGCGATAATATCGGGGAATGGGGCGGCTTGGTGATCCTCGGCCAGGCGCCGATCAACCGCTGCCGCAACGCGGCCACCCCTGCGACAATCGACTGTGACAACGTGATCGAAGGCGTTAGCAATCCCGACGCCGTATATGGCGGCGACGACGTTACGGACAGCAGCGGCACGCTTCGCTATGTATCGCTGCGGTTCTCCGGCTTCGCAATCACGACAGGTAATGAACTGAACGGGATATCGCTAGGCGGCGTCGGTTCGGGCACGGTGATCGACTATGTCCAGGTCCATAACAGCTCGGATGACGGCATCGAGTTCTTCGGTGGTACGGTCAACGCCAAGCACCTTGTCCTGACAGGCGAGGACGACAACTCGCTCGACACAGACAACGGCTACAATGGCAGCCTTCAATATGTCGTCGTGAAGCAGCGTGCGGCCGGCGGCGACAACATGGTCGAGGCTAGCAGCGTCGCAGGCATCACACCCGCTTCCGATGCCAAGATCTCGAACTTTACCTTTATCGGTGATGCGGGCGGCAATGCCTTCCGCCTGAACACCGGCACGATCGGGACCTATGTCAACGGCGTGGTGAAGGAAGTCACCGAATGCTTCCGTTGGGAATCTTCAGCAGGCAATGGCGTTGCCGGTTACCAGGACGGTGCCGACCCGGCCTTCGTCTCGGTGCTGTTTGATTGTGCTGGCGGGTTGGAGACGGCCAACTCGGATGCAGGCACTGCCGCTGCAGCGCTCGCGGCTGGGACCAATAACTCCACAGCAACGGCGAACTCCCTCGCGGCATCTTTCTTCCCTGGGCCAAACGAAGCGGCTGTAACGCCATTCGATGTGGCGTCGCTGGGCGGATTTTTCTCGCCGACCACCTATATCGGCGCTTTCGGACCAACCGAAACAGAAACCCAGAACTGGGCGAGCGGCTGGACTTTCGGCCTTTTCCCCGATCCGACATGCCCTGCCGGAACCACCGATTCAGGGCTTGTAACGAACAACCAGACGGTTTGCCGGATTTCGGGCGTGATCACGGATGATGTTCGGCTGACGCGCGGCAATATCTACGAAGTTGTCGGACGTCTGGATGTAGGCGTCGATATCGGCGCCGATGGTGCGGCGGTGGCGGGTGACCCGGCCACCCTGACGATTGAATCGGGCGTGACTGTCTTTGGCGGAAGCGGCGCCGACTATATCGTCGTGAACCGCGGATCGCAGATATTTGCCAACGGCACAAAGGAAAACCCGGTTGTACTGACATCTGAAGCAGATGTTACGGACACCCAGGCGAACCCTGAGAACGCCATCGGCGAATGGGGCGGCTTGGTGATCCTCGGCCGTGCACCAATCAACCGTTGCCGCAATGCGGCGGCACCGGCGACAATCGCCTGTGATAACGTGGTCGAGGGCGTGACCAATCCCGATGCAGTTTATGGCGGTGCCGAGCCGACCGACAATAGTGGTTCGCTCCGCTATACGTTGGTCAAGCATTCCGGCTTCGCAATCACGACAGGTAATGAACTGAACGGGATATCGCTAGGCGGCGTCGGTTCGGGCACGGTGATCGACTATGTCCAGGTCCATAACAGCTCGGATGACGGCATCGAGTTCTTCGGTGGTACGGTCAACGCCAAGCACCTTGTCCTGACAGGCGAAGACGACAACTCGCTCGACACCGACAATGGTTACAATGGTAGCCTGCAATACATTATCGTGAAGCAGCGTGCGGCTGGCGGCGACAACATGGTCGAGGCCAGCAGCGTCGCAGGCATCACACCCGCTTCCAATGCCAAGGTCTCCAACTTTACCTTTATCGGTGATGCGGGCGGCAATGCCTTCCGCCTGAACACCGGCACGATCGGGACCTATGTCAACGGCGTGGTGAAGGAAGTCACTGAATGCTTCCGCTGGGAAACATCGGCAGGCAATGGCGTTGCCGGTTACCAGGAGGGTGCCGACCCGGCCTTCGACTCTGTCCTGTTTGACTGTGCCGCCGGCCTTGAAACGGCCAGCTCCGATGCAGGCGCGGCAGCAGCAGCCCTCGCGGCTGGGACCAACAACTCGACGGCTACAGCGAGCACTTTGATCAATACGTTCATCAATGGTGCAGCTGAGTCCGCCGTCCCGGCCTACGACGTCACGAGCCTGTCAGGCGATCTTGAGCCGGTCGATTATATCGGTGCGGTCGAGAATGCCACAGACACCTGGTGGCAGGGCTGGTCGTGCGGTCTTGAAGCCAGCGACCCTTGTTAAGTTGAGAACCGCCGGGATGGCCACGAGAGCCGTGCGCCATCCCGGCACTTTCATTTCAGGCCAGACACGGACGCAGCCGGTTGAAGGCTTCCAGATCCTGCCAAGCTAGGTTTAGAAAAATGCACAATAATTCCGTCAGATATAAATGGTTGCTGTCGACAGCGATCCTTCTCGCTTTGGCACCAATGGTCGCCGCTCAGGAGGCGACCGTTCCCGCAGAGACACCCGAAGACAGCCGCACACTCCAGACCGTGGTCGTGCGCGGGCAATTCATTCCTGAGCCCCAGCGTGAGACGTCACAGGTGGCAACGTTTCTCTCCACCGAAGACCTCGCTCGCCAAGGCGATTCCAATGCTGCGTTGGCCCTGACTCGTTTGAGCGGCCTGAGCATTGTGTCTGGCCGCTTCGCCTTCGTGCGCGGCTTGGGCGACAGGTACTCGTCAGCCCTGCTCAATGGATCTCCGCTTCCCAGCCCGGAACCGTTGCGCCGCACTGTGCCGCTTGACCTGTTCCCGTCCAGCGTCCTGGCAGGCGCAGCCGTCCAGAAGACGTTCTCGGCGAACTATCCGGGCGAATTCGGCGGCGGCGTGATCGATCTCCAGACGCTTCGCCAGCCGGCGGAGAATTTCCTGACGGTCAAGGCCGGCATTTCGGCAAACACAGAAACGACCGGCTCCGATGGCTTGTACGTCAATGGCGGAGACCTTGACTGGTCGGGCTATGATGATGGCCTCCGGGACATCCCGGGTCCGTTGTCGGCGGTGCTCTCATCGGGCGAACGGCTGAGCGATCAAACACCGGCGCAGCTTGAGCTTATTGGCGAGAGCCTGGTGAACTCGCCCTTGTCCGTCATCCAGCAGGGAGAACTGGGTCCGGATTCGAGTGGCTCGCTGGAAGGTGGCCTGATCCTGGATAAAGGCCAGTACGACATCGGCCTGATCGGTGTCGTCGGCTTCGACTCTGGATGGACAACAAAAGACGCCACGCGACAGTTCGTCGAAGCGGGTGTTATCGGAAGCGATCAGAACCAGTTTTCGACGACGTATGATGCCACATTGAGCGCGCTTGGGTCCGGCTCGATCGGTTGGGGAGACAACGAAATCCAGGCGACGCTCTTTTACGTTCACACGACTTCGAAACAGGCGGAAATTACGACGGGTACCGACTTCAACGCCCCTGGTGCCACTGGTGAAATCTATGATGAGTCAACCGGTTGGTTCGAGCGCGAGCTGAGCTTTGCCCAGCTTCGCGGTGAGCACAGGCTCGGTGACCTCGAACTTAACTGGCGCGGCGCATATGCCGTGTCCACGCGCGATGCGCCATATGATCGCTCGCTGCGCCGCAGCCCGGATGCGAATGGTGTGCCGCTGTATTCCACCGCCAACAATTATGGCATTGTCTTCTCGAACCTCGAGGACACGATTGGCAGTGTCGGCGCGGATGCAACGTATACTGTAGACATCGGCAACACGCGGGAGCTGGTCGTGTCGGGTGGGTTTGATGTTGCCTCGACCGACCGCACCTATGACTACCTGTCCTTGCGGTTTGTCGGCGGCAATGCTTTGCCAGCCGATGTGCAGGCTGCGCGTCCCGATTACCTGTTTTCGCCGGACAATATCGATCCAGCCCGGTTTGTCCTCCAGGAAGTCGTTACGCCCAACGACTCCTATTCTGCGGGCCTCGATGTAAATGCTTTCTATGTGCAGAGCGAAGTTGATCTGCTGGACTATGTTCGCGGCACGGTCGGGTTCCGGTATGAGGACGCCGAGCAAACCGTCAAGACGTTTGACAGGTTCGGCAACCCGGGAGCAGGGGACGTCAACCTGGGCAATGATTATATTCTGCCGGCGCTGACGCTCACATGGAACTTTGCGGACGATCTCCAGTTGCGAGCCGGTTATTCGCAAACAATTGCCCGCCCGCAATTTCGTGAACTTGCCCTGTCCTCCTTCATCGATCCTGAAACAGACCGAGTCTATCGCGGCAATAGCGGCCTCGTGGACAGCGAGCTGAAAAACTACGACGCGCGCCTTGAATACTATCTCGGTCGCAACCAGTTCGTGACGCTTGGAGCATTCTACAAGGATATCGAGAACCCTATTGAGGAAGTGCAGTATTCGACCGCCTCCTTCGTGTTCGAGACGACGTTCATCAACAGTCCGAAAGCGGAACTGTACGGTGCAGAGGTTGAATACCGGACCAATTTCAGCATGCCGATTTCCAACCCGTGGATGGACGCGCGTGAATGGCTGTTCTCGGCGAACTACACCTACACGTCGTCGGAGGTGAAGGCTGCCGCGAGCGACCAGGTGTTCGATCCGATTTCGCGTTCGCTCCGAGATGCGGCGCTGTTCGGGCTGGATGGATCCGACCTGCAGGGAACGCCAAAGAATATCCTGAATGCCCAGTTCGGCTGGGAAAGCGATATTGATCAGTTGACGCTGCTGGTCGGCTGGGTTGACGATCGTGTCCTGCAACGGGGATTCGGAGTCGGCGCAGCGGCGCTGCCAGATGTGGTCGAGGAGCCCGGTGTGCAGCTGGACCTTGTATACAATCGCGACTTCACGATTGGCGGACACGATGTTTCACTCGGCCTGAAAGGTCGCAACCTGCTGGGTGAAAAACACACCGAGTACCAGATGTCCGAAGGCGGCCTCGGACGCACCGAGTTCAATACCTACGAACGCGGTACGATTTTCTCGGCCAGCTTGTCGACGACCTTCTAACGCGGCGCTGGCGGCAAAAAAGGACCAGCCCGCGACGCGTCATTCAACGCTTCGCGGGCTGGCTTTTTGTTGCTTCATTGTTTCAGGCGTTACCGAATACGCGTTCGAAAATCGTGTCGACGTGCTTGAAATGGTATTCGAGGTCAAACAGCGCTTCCAGTTCGGCGTCCGTCAGTTTCGCGGACACGTCGGGATCGGCCTTGAGCAGGTCCAGGAGGTTGCCTTCGCCGCGCCATGTGCGCATCGCGTTGCGCTGGACCAGGCTGTAGGAATCCTCACGGCTGACACCGTGCTCGACAAGGGCAAGCAGGATACGCTGGGAGTTGTGCAATCCGCCCATGCTCTCGATCGTCCGGAGCATGTTTTCAGGATAGACGACCAGGTTCTCAACCACGCCTGCCAGGCGATGGAGAGCAAAATCCAGGTGAATGGTTGCATCCGGTCCGATGCCGCGTTCAACGGAGGAATGCGAGATGTCGCGCTCGTGCCACAGGGCGACATTTTCAAGCGCCGGGGTGACTGCAGAGCGGACAAGCCGCGCAAGACCTGTCAGGTTTTCCGTCAGGACAGGGTTGCGCTTGTGCGGCATCGCCGACGAACCTTTCTGGCCTGCCGAGAAGAATTCTTCGGCTTCCAGCACTTCGGTGCGCTGCAAGTGCCGCACTTCAGTGGCAAGGCGCTCGACTGATGAAGCGATCACGCCGAGTATAGCGAAAAACATGGCATGTCGGTCACGCGGGATCACCTGTGTAGAGACGGGTTCGATTGCGAGACCAAGCTTCGATGCGACGTGCGCTTCGATCGCCGGATCGATATTGGCAAACGTGCCGACGGCGCCCGAGATTGCGCAGGTCGCGACTTCCTCACGCGCCAATATGAGGCGCGTACGCGCACGCTGGAATTCAGCATGGAAGGTCGCAAGCTTGATGCCGAACGTGGTAGGCTCGGCGTGGATGCCGTGGCTTCGGCCAATGGTTGGGGTTAATTTGTGTTCGCGGGCACGCGTCTCCAATGCCTGGAGGACACGGTCGAGGCCGGTCAGGAGCAGGTCGGCGGCGCGCACGAGCTGGACGCTGAGGCACGTGTCCAGCACGTCGGACGAGGTCATGCCCTTGTGCAGGAAGCGGGCTTCCTCGCCGACATGCTCTGCGACATTCGTCAGGAATGCGATGACGTCATGCTTCACTTCGCGTTCGATGGCGTCGATACGGTCGACTTCAAAAGCGCCGCGTTCGCGGACGGCCTTGGTGACGCCTGCCGGGATGAGGCCGAGGTTTTCCATTGCTTCGGCGGCGAGTGTTTCAATCTCGAGCCAGATGCCAAAGCGCGTTTCCGGTGACCAGATTTCAGCCATTTCCGGTCGTGTGTATCTGGGAATCATGTCGTGCCTCGCTGCTTGAACCGCCCGTATAGCCCGGAATCGGGCGAATGCCAGTGGCCACCGCGCCGCACGAACGGAGTCGCGTCAGGGCCGAACAGGCTGGCCGCTCCCGGCGTGGTGGGGTAAAACAAGCCCGAACGCCGACAGGAGCGGCAGGCTGCCGAATGCAGCGAAGGGGAAAGACGATGACGAAACTGATTTTCATGTCCGCAGCTGCATTGGCAGTGGCAGGACTGGCTGCGGCCCAGAGTGGCACGGACTATCCACCGAGTTCCGACGCAGGATCCTGTTTCGCGCGCGTACTGATTCCGGAAACGACGGAAGTGGTGACGGAACAAGTGCTCGCGACGCCCGAGCGCGTCGAAATCAAGGTGATTCCGGCCGTTTATGAGACTTATACTCAGGAAGTCATGGTCAGGGAGGCAACTACGTCTTTCACCGTCGTTCCCACCGAGTATGTCACGCAGACCGATCAAATGCTGGAAACGCCGGAACGCATGGAAACCGTGGTCATTCCGGCGGAATTCGAGACCTATACAGAAAAGGTCATGATCCGTCCGGCCTACACCACATGGAAGCCGGGCGCCGGGCTGTATGGAGTGAATGTCATTGCCGCAAAGGCCGATACCGATTCCGCGTTGTCGACCGGCGAATTGCTGTGCCGGGTAGAAGTGCCCGCCCAATACGATGAGGTAACGCGAACGCAGCTCATCCATCCGGAGCGGACGGAAACCAAAGTGATTCCGGCAAAATACAGGACATTGAAGAAAGAGGTCGTGAAGACACCGGCGCGCGTTGTCGAGGAAACGGTTCCGGCCGTATTCGAGACGATTACCCTGCAGAAGATGGTCTCGCCGGCCCAAGAGGAGACACGTGTCATACCGGCGACGTATCGGACCGTCGAAAAACGCGTGGTGACAGGGGGCGGCAGCGTCGAATGGCGCGAAGTTCTTTGCGATACGAATGCTTCGCCCGCCAAGATAGTCGAAGTCCAGAAGGCGCTGACAGCCAAGGGGTACAAGGTGCCGGCCGACGGTGATTTTGGCCCGGCGACCTACAGGGCCATGGAAGCCTACCAGCGTGCCAACGGGATGCCGGTCGGGTACCTGACGGTGGCGACGGTGGAGTCTCTTGGCGTTTCAACCGACTAGCCCCGTTCAAGTGGCCTGCGTGGGCCTGACTTTTCAGCTCCAATAGAAGGATAGCCATGGCCCGGTCGCATTTTCACACAGAGCGTCACCAATTATCCCGGATAGGGTGGATGCGGGCAGCTGTGCTGGGCGCGAATGACGGTATCGTCTCGACAGCCAGCCTGATTATTGGTGTGGCGGCGGCGGAAGCCGCGAAAGGCGAAATTCTCGTCGCGGGTGTTGCTGCGCTGGTCGCAGGGGCGATGTCGATGGCGGCTGGCGAGTACGTGTCTGTGAGTTCCCAGTCAGATGCCGAACAGGCCGAACTGGCCAAGGAGCGGCAGGAGCTGATTGACATGCCCGAAGCCGAACATGCGGAACTGGCAGGCATTTACGAGGAACGCGGCCTGAAGCCGGAGACGGCCCACGAGGTCGCGACCCAGCTGACAGCTGACGACGCCCTCCGCGCCCACGCACGCGACGAGCTTGGCATTACCGACCTGACCGCGGCAAAGCCGATTCAGGCCGCAATTTCGTCGGCCCTGTCTTTTGCAGTGGGGGCAGCCCTGCCACTCGCGCTGGTCTGGCTGGTGCCCTTGCCCTCTCTGGTAGCTGCCGAAGCCGCCGCGTCGCTCGTTTTCCTGGCTTTGCTGGGGGCCGTCGGTGCGTGGGCCGGCGGAGCTAGAATCTGGCGACCGATGCTTCGTGTGACGTTCTGGGGGGCTCTGGCCATGGCAATCACCGCAGGGATCGGCCACATGGTCGGGGCCGTGATCTGAACCGGCCTGCTCGAGCAAGAAAAAACCCCGGCACCGCAAGGCGCCGGGGTTTTGCATTTACCTGTCAGAAGCGCGCGCCTCAGGCCTTGGCCATCTCGGCCTTCAGGTTGTCCGAGACTTTTTCGATGAAGCCTTCGGTGGTCAGCCATTCCTGGTCGGGGCCGACGAGGAGGGCGAGATCCTTGGTCATGAAGCCGGCTTCGACGGTTTTCACGATGGTTTCCTCGAGCGTCTTCGCAAAGGCTTGCACGTCCGGTGTGCCGTCCATGCGACCGCGATGGCTGAGGCCCTGAGTCCATGCGTAGATAGATGCGATCGAGTTGGTCGACGTCGCTTCGCCCTTCTGCCAGTTGCGATAGTGGCGCGTCACGGTGCCGTGGGCGGCTTCAGCTTCGACCGTGTTGCCATCGGGTGTCATCAGCACGGATGTCATCAGGCCGAGCGAACCGTAGCCCTGGGCCACGGTGTCGGACTGGACGTCGCCGTCATAGTTCTTACAGGCCCAGACATAGCCGCCGGACCATTTCATCGCTGCTGCGACCATGTCGTCGATCAGGCGGTGCTCGTAGGTGCCACCGAAGGCCTTGAACTTGTCGGCAAACTCGGCGTCGAAGATTTCCTGAAACAGGTCCTTGAAGCGGCCGTCATAGGCTTTCAGGATCGTGTTCTTGGTTGACAGGTAGACAGGCCATTTGCGTTGCAAGCCATAGTTGAAGCTGGCGCGGGCAAAATCGCGGATCGACTGGTCGAGGTTATACATGCCCATGGCAATGCCGGCTTCGGGGAAGTCGAACACTTCCTTTTCTATCTTTTCGCCATTCTCGCCGACCCAGGTCATGGTCAGCTTGCCCTTGCCGGGAACGAGGAAGTCGGTGGCCTTGTACTGGTCGCCGAACGCGTGACGGCCGATGACGACAGGTTTCGTCCAGCCGGGGACGAGGCGTGGCACGTTCGAGATCACGATCGGCTCGCGGAAGACAACGCCGCCGAGGATGTTGCGGATCGTGCCGTTCGGGCTGCGCCACATCTTTTTCAGGCCGAATTCCTCGACGCGCTGCTCGTCTGGCGTGATGGTCGCGCACTTGACGGCGACGCCGTATTTCTTGGTGGCTTCAGCCGCGTCGACGGTGATCTGGTCGTCGGTCTCGTCGCGCTTCTGGATCGACAGGTCGTAATACTTCAGATCGACATCCAGATAGGGATGGATCAGCTTGTCCTTGATGAGCTGCCAGATGATGCGGGTCATTTCGTCCCCGTCCATTTCGACAATCGGGTTCTTGACCTTGATCTTCGCCATATTTTGTAATCCTTGCGGTTGAAGCTATTGGACTGCGCTATAGCAGAGCGGCAGGCCGCGTCAAAACAGGTTCCTTCATGTCAGAACAACGCAGCCCCTGCGTCATCCTCCATTCCCCGCAATTAGGTGAAAACATTGGCGCTGCGGCGCGGGTGATGCGGAATTTCGGATTGACCGACCTTCGTCTCGTTTCGCCGCGCGATGGCTGGCCGAATCCGGCGGCGGACACGATGTCGGCGGGCGCGTTCGATGCGGGCGTGAACGTGAAGGTGTATGAAACACTGCAGGATGCGCTGGAGGGTGTGACTTATCTCGTGGCGGCGACAGCGCGGATGAGGGGAATCGAAAAACGCGTGGTGGATGCAGCGGGCGCTGCGGAAGTGGCGCATGGGCGGGCCGTGGGCGGCGCGGGTGTGGCAGGGGTGATGTTCGGGGGTGAGAAGTCCGGCCTGCCGAACGAGGCGGTGGCCCTGTCCGACCTACTGATGACTTATCCGGTCGACCGGGACTTCAAGAGCCTGAACCTGGCGCAGGCCGTCTGCGTGTTCGCGCACGAATGGGGCAAGCTGACCGTAGCAGGGGCTTCGTCGGACATCCCAACCCGGAACCATGTCACTGCGGTTTCAGGGGACGGAGTGCCGTCAACGCGGGATGATGTGTTCCGGATGTTCGAGCATTTCGAGGACGAGCTGGAGCGGGCCGGCTATTTCTTCCCGCCGGAGAAGACACCGCTGATGAAGGACAATCTCCGCTCGGCCCTGATCCGTGCGGACTGGACCGAACAGGAGGTGCAGACTTTCCGCGGCGCGATCAAGGCGCTAGCCCTCGGCCGCGGAAAGGCACGTGTGGTGCGGGAGGACTAGGCTTACTTGCCTTTCCAGACAGGCGCCCGCTTTTCGATAAAGGCGCGGGGGCCTTCCTTGAAGTCCTCTGTCTTCATGACCTTGCCGAAGGCCTTGCCGCTGGCATTCCAGAGGTCGTTGTCGGAGCTGGTCAGCGCGGCATGGGCCACCTGACGGCTGGCCTGCACGGCGATGGGCGCATTGGCCATGATCCGTTCGGCGAGTTTCGTGGCTTCGGCCATCACTTCGGATTCGGGCACGACCTTGTTGACCATGCCGAGTTCGTAGGCGCGCTGCGACGGCAGCGGATCGCCCGTCAAGATCGCTTCAAGCGCGGTGGGCATGCCGATGACACGGGGCAGGCGGAACAGGCCGCCGGCACCGGCGACGAGCGAGCGCTTGACTTCCGGCAGGCCGAAATTGGTCGTGTCGGCGCAAATGATCATGTCGCAGGACAGCGCGATCTCGGTGCCGCCAGCCAGGGCGCTACCCGTTATCGCGGCGATCAGCGGCTTGGTGCGCTCGCGTTTCACGATGCCCGCAAAGCCACCTTTTTCTGTTCCGAGTGCGCCGCCATTGCCTGCGCTGATCTCTTTCAGGTCGGCCCCGGCGCAGAACGCCTTGCCATTGGCCGTAAGGATGGCGACCCAGAGTTCAGGGTCTTCTTCGAACCGGTCGAGCGCATGTTCGATGCCAGCCGCCATCACGCCATTGATGGCATTGCGGGCTTCGGGCCGGTTGAGCGTGATGATGGCCATATGGCCGCGGACTTCATATTCGACTGACATAGGGGCATTCCTCCAAACGTGATTTTTTCCAGATTAGGGACCTTTACCCCACGTCCAGCAAGCAGAAAGACGCGAATGGGCCGGAAACGCGTAAGGCCCTCTTGGCAGACCCAAGGGAAGGCCTGCCAGTGTCTGGGAAAATCAGGGAGCCCGTCCACAATGGATCTGTCATTCAGCCCGGAATATGAGGCCTTCCGCAAGGAAGTGGCCGATATCCTTTCTGCCAACGCCCATCTGGCGCCAACCTCTGAAGACCGGGGTATGAAAAACCCCAAGCGGCAGGCGTGGCAGAAACTGCTTATAGAGAATGGCCTCGCTGCGCGGACCATTCCCACGGAATATGGCGGCTATGGCGCCGAGCCGGATATCCTGAAATCCCGCATCATAGCCGAGGAGTTTGCGCGCTCGGGCCTGCCACGTGCGATGTCGAACCAGGGCATCTCGATGCTTGTGCCGACGCTGCTGGAACTCGGTACGCCCGAGCAAAAGGCGGCTTATATCCGCCCGACCCTGTATGGCGAAATGGTCTGGTGCCAGGGTTATTCGGAGCCGGGCGCGGGCTCCGACCTTGCCGCGTTGAGGACGGCGGCTGTGTCCGACGGCGACGACTATGTCATCAATGGCAGCAAGATATGGACGTCGACGGCGAAGCAGGCCGACATGATCTTCTGTCTCGTGCGGACCGACCCCGAAGCGAAGAAGCATCACGGCATTTCGTATCTACTGTTCTCAATGGAGACGCCGGGCATCGAAGTGCGACCGCTGGTCGACATGACCGGTTCGGCCAATTTCAACGAAGTGTTCTTCACCGACGTGCGGGTGCCCAAGAGCGGCATCGTGTTTGCCGAGAACAAGGGCTGGCAGGTGGCGAATGCCACGCTGACCCATGAGCGCGGCATGCTGGGCGACCCCAACGCAACCAAGGCGCGGCTCGTCGAGCTGGTCGAAATGATGAAGCGGGAGACGGTGAATGGCGAGCGGCTGATCGACAATCCGCTGCTGCGCGACCGGCTGCTGAAACTTCAGGGCGAAGTCTATGCGATGCAGGCAAACGGCCTGCGCATCACGACGCATAACCTGAAGAAAGAGAGCGCGGGATTGGCCGGGCTGGTCGTGAAGCTGATGGGCTGTGAGCTGAACCATGAAATCGCGCGGCTCGCCATTGATGCGCTGGGTGAATTGGGCGTGATGTACGAACAGGGCGAGCATTTGCGTGCTGAAGGCACATGGCAGGCGCGCTATATGTACGACCTCGGCCTGATCATCGGCGGCGGTACGGCGCAGATCCAGAAGAACATCATTGCGGAGCGGGGCCTCGGCCTGCCGCGCGAACCTAAACCGGCCAAGGCCTGAGAGGAGAAGACCGATGGAATTTGCACTCTCAGAAGACCAGCGCTTGCTGCAGGACAGCCTGAACGGCTTCCTGAAGGATTCTGCACCGCTGGACACGATCCGCAAGATTGCGACCGGCGATGAAGCGGTAGGCGCGGCCCTGGCCGCAGGCCTCGATGAACTTGGCCTGGCGGGGCTTCATGTGCCGGAGGCCCACGGCGGTCTTGGGCTTGGCCTGCTGGATGCCTGTCTCGTGCAGGAATCGCTCGGCTATGCGATTGCGCCGAGTCGCTTCCTTGCGACGACCGTGTCTGCGCACGCGATGCGGCATGCGGGCGAGGAATACCTGTCTGACATAGCGACCGGCGACATCAAGATGGGGCTTGCGCTGACGGAACTTTCGTCACGGCGCGACGGCGCCGGGGTGACGGCGACAAAAGACAAACTGTCAGGCGTTTCATTGCTGGCTGTATCGGCAGAGGGGTCAACGCACTTGCTGGCAGCCGACACAAACGGCGCGCTGAACCTCGTCGAGACGCCTTCCGCGACTCCAATGCAGACAATCGACCGGACACGGATATTCTCCGAAGTCGTCTTCGCGGGTGAGGCGTGCGCGATGTCGCTGAAGCCGGACGAGCAAGTGCTGGCGGCGGCGCGACTGCTGGTGGCGGCGGACACGCTTGGCGCGGCGCAGGCCATGCTGGACAAGGCGGTCGCCTATGCGGCCGAGCGCAAGCAGTTTGGCCGCGTGATCGGGTCGTTCCAGGCCGTGAAGCACATGTGCGCAGAAATGGCGGCGCGGCTGGAACCGTCGCGGGCTTTGATCTGGCATGCGGCGCACGCGCTGGATTTCAGGCGAGCCGGAAGCCCTTGCCATGGCGATGCTGGCAAAGTCGCACCTGGCTGAGGCCGGCACGTTCATCGCGCGTACGGCGACCGAAGTGCACGGCGGCATGGGCTTTACCGACCTTGTCGGCCTGCATTACTGGTTCAAACGGATCGGTGTGAACCGCCAGCTGTTCGGCAGCCCGGAACAGGCCCGGATGGATGCGGCGCGCCTGCAGGGCTGGCTGGAACCTGCCTGATCAGATGACCTTGCCCGGCGACAGGTGACTCGCCGCCGAGACGATGGCTTCGGCATCGATCTGGAAGTGGCGGTAGAGGTCGCGGATCGTGCCGGTCTGGCCGAAATGCTCGACGCCCAGCGGCGTGGTGGCATGGCCTTTGACTCCGCCTATCCAGGCGAGCGTGGCCGGGTGGCCATCGGTTACCGTAATAAGCGTGCAGTCGCGCGGGACTTGCTCCATGAGGCGCTCGATTTGGCTCTTGGCTGTCTTGTTGCCGCGGGCCCGGGCGCGGCGGGCAGCCGTCCAACCTGAATTAAGGCGGTCGGCGGACGTCACTGCGAGAACGCCGATGTCGCGGCGGTTATTGCCGATGCGACCCGCCGCCTTGATCGCCTCCGGCGCGACGCAGCCCTGGTATGCGATGACGATCTCGCAATTCGGGCCGGGCTTTCGCAGCCAGTAGCCGCCGTCGATGACACCCTGCCGGAACGTTTCGTCGTCGCGAGCGGACCAGCGGACCTGTTCGAGCTGGCGAGTGGTGAGGCGGAGGTAGACCGAGCCGCCGGTCTCGTCGCGCAGCCATGTGCGTTCGTCCGGGTCGCCGTCGCCGTCGCGCTGGAGATAGTCGAAGGACCAGTCCATGATGATGGACAATTCGTCGAGGAACGCAGGTTCGAACGAAACGAGGCCGTCCTGGCTCATGCCGATCAACTGGGCGCCGATGGACTGGTGGGCGCCGCCTTCCGGCGCGAGCGTCACCCCGGACGGCGTACCGACAATGATGAAGCGGGCGTCCTGGTAGCAGGCATAATTCAAGGCATCGAGGCCACGCGCGATGAAGGGATCGTACACTGTACCAATCGGGATCAGTCGCTCGCCGAACAGGGAGTGCGACAGGCCGGCTGCGCCGAGCAGGAGGAAGAGGTTCATCTCGGCAATGCCGAGTTCGATGTGTTGGCCTTCCGGTGAAAACTGCCACTTTTGGGTCGACGGGATCTGCTGGTCGCGGAACGTGTCACCTTTGGATTCACGGGCAAACAGGCTGCGCCGGTTGACCCATGGACCGAGATTGGTCGAGACCGTGACGTCCGGCGAGGTTGTGACAATGCGGTCTGCAAGCTCGGATTTCGACTTGGCGAGCGCATCGAGGATCTTGCCGAAACCGGCCTGCGTGGACTGGACGTCGTCGTCGAGAAAGATCGGCCCGGCACTTGCGACAGGCGGGGCGGCGAAGCGGCGGGGACCGCTGGCGAAGAAAGGGACGTCCCGCAGGAAGGTATTCAGGGCGTCTGGGTCTGCGACTCCCGCCATGGGTGCCCATTCCTCATTTTCGGCGATGCCCATCCTGGCCTGAAAGTCTGCCATCTGGGCCTTGTTCATCAGGCCGGCATGATTGTCCTTGTGCCCGGCGAGCGGCGTACCCCAGCCCTTGATCGTGTAGGCGAGGAAAACCGTGGGCGTGTCGTCGGTGATGGAATCAAACGCGTCGCAGAGGGACTGGACGCACTGGCCGCCGAGATTGTTCATCAGGGCGGCGAGGTCGTCATCACTGCGGCGTTCGAGCAGGGCTGTCACATCGCCCTGGTCACCGATGTCGTTCATCAGGCGCGCACGCCATGCGGCGCCGCCCATATAGGTGAGGGCGGAATAGTCGGCATTGGGGCAGGACTGGATCCAGGCTTTCAGCGTTTCGCCGCCAGGCTCGCTGAAGGCGTCGCGCTGCAGGGCGCCATGGCGGAGAACGACGGTGCGCCAGCCGAACGCCTTGAAGATGGCTTCGACCTTTTCCCAGAGCCCCTCATGGACAACACCGTCGAGGCTCTGGCGGTTGTAGTCAATCACCCACCAAGTATTGCGCAGGTCGTGCTTCCAGCCTTCCTGCAGGCATTCATAGACATTGCCCTCGTCGAGCTCGGCATCTCCGACGAGAGCGACCATGCGGCCGAGCGGGCGATCAGCGGCCCATGACTTGGCTTCGAGATAGTCCTGGATGATTGAGGCAAAGGCGGTTTCGGCGACGCCGAGGCCGACCGAACCGGTCGAGAAGTCGACATCGTCGATATCCTTGGTGCGGCTGGGATAGGATTGCGCACCGCCATAACCACGGAAGTTTTGCAGCTTTTCCAGTGTCTGGTTGCCCATCAGGTAGTGCATGGCGTGATAGACCGGGGCGGCATGCGGTTTGACGGCGATGCGGTCCTCCGGGCGAAGCGTATGGAAGTAGAGCGCCGTCATGATCGAGACCATTGAGGCGCAGGACGCCTGATGCCCGCCGACCTTCACGTCATCGTCGCGCTTGTCACGCAAGTGGTTTGCGTTGTGAACGGTCCAGGCCGAGAGCCAGAGCAGGCGTTGCTCAAGAGTCTTGAGATGATCGAGGTGGCTCGGCATGGGCAGATTCCTGTTCGTGGGACCGTGGACATAGCCCTAGCGGGAATGACCGTGCGCGGGAATAGCCGATGCTGAGCAAATTAGTGCTCCATACTTCGAAATTGTAGGTAATTCCTGCCGCCCTAGTCGCCCGGAGATGTGGGCTTCGGTCGAACGAGCCTGGCCCGGAACCAGTCGGACTCGGCAGGATCGAATGCTTTGCGCAGCCACTCGATAACAGCTTGTCCGCGCGGAATGCGGCGCACACGTTCCGTATAGGTCATCCAGAACTGGATGGATGCCAGTTCCGGCAGAGCGAGTGGCACGAGCTCCGGGTAAGCCGCGCCGATATAGGATGGCAGGATCGCGATGCCGCCGCCTGACAGGCAGCAGGCTATCAGGGCCGCAGAGGAATTGGTTATCAGCGAGAAGGGGATCAATTGCCGCGCAAGGAAGGCGCCGTCAGCCCAGCGCTCGGACTGATTCACATAGCCTTCATGCAACAGGCACCGGTGATGGTGAAAATCTGTCAGGCTTTCCGGGCTGCCATAAAGGTCGAGATAGTCTTTGGAGGCGAAGCACAGATAGTGGACGACGCCCATTCGGCGGCCGATCAATTCGCTTCGGCTCGGCGGTTCGAACTGAATGGCGATATCTGCTTCATTGTTCAGGAGGTCGGGCGGGTGATCGGATATTGAAAGTGTCAGCTCGATCCCGGGATAGTTCGAGAGGAATTGCGGTATTCGCGGCGCCAGCCAGTAGGGCCCCAGGCCGTCGCCGGTGACGAGATGGACCGGGCCTTCCTCAGCCGTATTCACGTCAGACACATCATCATGGGCCGCCGAGACGATGTCGGCCATCAGGTTGGCGTGACGCAACAGCATGCGGCCTGCATCCGTGAGGTCGATTCCGCGTGACGAGCGTGTGACCAGTTCAGTCCTCAGGGCGGTTTCGAGTTCGCTGATGCGCCGGCTGATCGTGGGCACCGATCCACCCAGTTTCTCGGCTGCGGCGGACATGCTCCCGAGTTCGGCTACGGCCCGGAAGATCCGTATACGGTCCCAATCGAACGAATCTACGAGCATTTGCCTCCCCTTTCACGAGTGTAAGTCCCCGTTTCAGTTTTCGGTAAAGCCACGCAGCAATGCCTGTGGCACCAATTCTATAAGCCTCAGTTGTGGTGAATGACAAAAACAATCATAAATGGTGTACCGGTGGATGGATTCATAAATCTCGCCAAGGTTGCGTCGAGAGGCGCAGAGTTGGGGTTTAGGCGCGCAATGTATTCTGAACTTGAGCAGGGTATCGCGATGGCAGAGCTGCTCATGTCGTCCAAGATCGCTACCCCTGATTCGGTTGCTGAAATGGATCGTATCACGGGAATGACGGCGTGGGTAACAGGCGATCCTGTGGATGGAATCTTCCTGACATTGCCATTGTCGGCGGCTGGCGAATCGGCTGTTCGGGACGGATCCTACAATCCTGCAAGCCCCGATCCGGTGCACCTCTGCGTTGACGGTAGAGGCTGTGCGGCTTTCTATATCGGCGTGTATGCAGGCGCCACACGGGACGCGCGCAAGCGCGTGATGACGGCGGCGGCCGTGATGCGTGTTGAACTGTTCAGCGCCTATCCCTGCTTTGCCCGCGGCGCGACGGATGACGGAAAACGGTCCATGGAAAGCTTGGGGTTCACGCCCTATCCAGGCGGGCTGCCTGATCTCTATGTGCAGGAAGCGCTGACCCAGCCTCACAGGAAGGTGGCATGAACAGGCGACCACATACAGGCGAGCAGGTGCTCTGCCGGCCTGTTCCTGCCGGAGCGTTCGAGCGGTACACGGCGCGGCCGGTACGGTCGCTGGACGATTACCAGAAGATGGTGGCCATACGCGCTGCCGTGTTCATGGCTGAACAGGACTGTCCGGACGACGAGGAGTTCGACGGCAACGACCTGTGTGCGACGCATTTCCTCGTGTTTGAAGGAGCACATGCCGTGGGCACCCTGCGCATGCGCTGGTTTGCCGGGTTCGCCAAGCTGGAGCGGGTGGTCTTGTTGCGCGAGCAGCGTGGGCGGCCTGCGCTGCAGGTGATGCTCGCCGAAGCCTTCGAATACGCGACGCGAAAAGGCTACCGGATGATGATCGCGCAGATACAGGCGCGCCTTTGGCCCGTCTGGTCGCGCACGTTCCGGTGCAGGCTCGCTGCGGGCCGGCCGCGCTTCTGGTTTTCGGATTTTGAGTATATCGAAATCGAGATTCCCTTGCCGGAGCATCCGCGTGCGCTGAAGCCGGAAAGCGATCCGATGGTCATGATTCGCCCCGAGGGGGAATGGGACAAACCGGGTGTTCTGGACGCATCCGTTGCGCGTTCCGAACAATCAGATGTCGCTGCCTAGGCTTAGATAACCGACGTCCATGACTTGCTGAGCAGCGCGGCAGAATTGATGATGCCGACCATGCAATAAGTCTGTGGAAAGTTTCCCCACAACTCGCCCGTCGTTGGATCGACATCCTCCGACAGCAGCCCGACATGGTTGCGGCTGGCGAGGACGGACTCGAACATCTCGCGGGCTTCTTCGACGCGGCCTATCCGGAACAGCGCATCAATGTGCCAGAACGTGCATGCGGTGAATGCGGTTTTCGGTCGCCCGAAATCGTCTTCGGTCTTGTAGCGATAGACGTGATTGCCTTCGCGCAACGTGTTGTCGACGGCTTCGACTGTCGCAATGTAGCGTTCGTCACTGGCGGGGAGGAACCCGATCTCGGCCATCAACAGGACCGATGCGTCGAGAGTCTCTCCACCAAAAGCCGCCGTGAAGGCCCCGACCTTGGCGCTCCAGGCATTATCCAGGACGGTCTTGTGAATGATTCCGGCGCGTTCGGCCCAATAGGTCGCGCGATCCTGAAGGCCAAGATGCGACGCGATTTTTGACAGGCGATCACAAGCCGCCCAACACATGATTGCCGAGGATGTGTGGACTTCGGCAATGGTGCGAAATTCCCAGATGCCAGCATCCGGCGTGTCGTGTACCGCAAAAGCGCGTTCGCCTACCGGCTCAAGCTGATGGAACTCCGCGATCCCCGGGCGCGAGATCAGGCGGCAATCGAAAAAGGATTGGACGACTCCGAGCACGACTTGCCCGTACACGTCGTGCTGAATGTGTTCGGCGGCCTGGTTTCCGCGGCGGACCGGGCCTGTCTTGCGGAAGCCTGGCAGATGGGCTTCGTGTTCCTCGGTGAGGTCGGATTCTAGACCGATGCCGTACACGGGCTGGATGTGACCGCCTTTGGACTGGGCAACAATGTTACGGACCCAGCGCATATAATGTTCCAGTGTGCCCATGGCGGACAGGCGGTTGAGGGCCGAGACCGTGAAATAGGCGTCCCGGATCCAGCAGAACCTGTAGTCCCAGTTTCGCTCAGACCCTTCATGTTCTGGAATGGAGGTTGTCAGGGCAGCGACAATACCGCCGGTTTCCTCAAACACGCAAAGTTTCAATGTGATCGCCGCGCGGATGGTGGCTTCCTGCCATTCAAACGGCACCGCCAGGCTGCGCGACCATTTCATCCAGTATTTGCGGGTCCGCTCCTCCCAGTCGAGCGTGATGACGTCGACCGTGTCTGTAAGAGACTCGTCAGCTCCGAGGACAAAGGACACGTCCTGTTCAAGGAGGAAGCTGGTGGCTGACATGATGTAGGAGACGGGCGCGTCGGTGGTCACTCGGAAGGCCAGCTCGCCATCGGTGAAGCGGATATGGTTGACGCCCCGGACGGATGGGAGTTGGCGCGCGCCCCAGTCGGTTTGCGGAGTCAGGGTGATGCGTACGCGCGGGGTACCCGAGACAATGTGAAACCGCCGGACGATGGATGCCGGGCGGAAAACGCGGCCTCGGTTCTCGAAGCGCGGAGCGAAGTCGACGATTTCCAGGATAGCGCCGTCTTCCGCTTCAAGCCGTGTTCGAAGAATGGACGTATTGCTGTCATAGGATTGTGACCGCGATGTCAGGCCATCCATCCAGATGCTGAACTGGCCGCCGCCACCCAGCAACTGGTTTAGCACAGGCTCGCCGTCGAAACGCGGCAAGCAAAGCCACTGGTAATCACCCCCGGAATTGATGAGGCCCGCAATGGTGCCGTTGCCGACAATGCCCATGTTCAGTCCGCTCATGTGGATGCAAATTCCTTCAGCAATGCGTGCACGTCCTGCACGGAGTCCAAATGATGTAGCGCGACTGTTGCGCCGTCACCGACCTTGACGGCGATGCCACCTGCCGATTGCGCCGAGGCGAAGGCGTCTTCATCGGTTGTATCGTCACCGATCATCACAGGACGCCGCCCCCGAAAAGGCTTGTCCTGCATGGCACGCAACAGGCAGGCGCCCTTGTTTGCTGCGGCTGGCTTGGCCTCAAAGACCATCTTTCCATGCTGCAGAATATAGTCAGCAAACGGCGCAATGGCCTGGGCCAGCGCGGACTCCAGTTCGGCTTTCGCGTCTGGCGCGGCGCGGTAGTGTACCGCGAGCACAGGTCCTTTCGGTTCGAGGCGAACACCGGCATGCCGGCCTGAAATCTCCGACAAGGTGGCGATCAGGCCGGTCGGAGCAGTCGCCGAACACTCTGTTGCCGGCATGCCGGGCGCAGCGGCGCGGAGGCCGTGATTGCCGAAACGCCATAGACTGCCGGGGACCCGTTTTGCGAGGTCATCCAGGTCGCGGCCGGACATCACCGCCAATGCGCCGTCCAGCCGGTTCGCGCAGTCGCGCAGCACGCTGTTCATACCGGGCGCCAGAAAGACAGTATCGGCGTCGTCCTGAATGCCTGCGAGCGTGCCGTCAAAATCGAGAAAGACTGCATCGTCTTGCGACAAAGAAAAGCGTCTGTCGGAGGCAACGGGCATGATTCGCACTAGTGTCGCGCCCCAACTGTGTCAAACGCCGCCAAGAAGTGCTCGCGCCACCAGTTGATGTCCTGTCGGCAGATGCCGTCAAAGAGCGAACGCCAGCGTTTCTGACGTTCGTCGAGAGGCATATTCAGGGCCGTTCGCACGGCATCGGCGACGGCATCACGGTCATGAGGGTTGATAATGAGGGCATCGGTCATTTGATCGGCGGCGCCTGCGAACTGGGAAAGCACGAGTACACCGGGATCGTCCGGGTCCTGGGCTGCGACATATTCCTTGGCCACAAGGTTCATACCGTCCTGCAGTGGCGTGACCAGACCCACGCGGGCGAGCCGGTAGAGACCGGCCAGTTCGTCGCGTTCATAGCCGCGAGCCAGATAGCGGATCGGGATCCAGTCAAGGTCGCCATAGTCACCATTTATTCGGCCCGACAGTTCATCAAGTTGCTGGCGCAGCTGGGCGTATTCCTCGACGACGGACCGCGACGGCGGTGCAATCTGGGTAAAGGATATTTTGCCGTGAAGGTCGGGATTTTTGTCGAACAGAACCGCCATGCCCTCAAAACGCTGCGGCAGGCCCTTGGAATAGTCCATCCGGTCGACACCGATGACCAGGTCGCGGTCACCGAGAAACCGCGCGAGTTTCCGGGATGCGTCATTGGCAGCGGGGGTGATGGCGCTGAAGCTGAATCCTGCCGCGTCGATACCGATAGGGCAGAGGCGAAGCGTGAGGACATGGTCACCGATCTTGAAGTGCTCATCATCGCATTTCTCAGCGCCCATTTCTTCCTGAATATAGCGCGCGAAATTGGCGCAATCGTGCGAGCTTTGGAGTCCTACGACGTCATAGGCGCACAGACCGGCCGCGAGCGTGAGATGGTCAGGGATCGACTTGAAAACTTCAGGCGCCGGAAACGGAATGTGAAGAAAAAAGCCTGTCCGGCGGTCACAGCCAGCGTCCTTCAGGAGTTTCGCCAACAGGAAGAAATGGTAGTCCTGGACCCAGATGAGGTCATCGGGCGTAGTCTGGGCGGCGACCACGTCGGCAAACTGCCGGTTTATCGCAGCGTAGGCGGCAAAATAATTGCTGTCGAACACGGCCAGGTCGAGCCGATTGTGCATGACCGGCCAGAGAACGCTGTTGGCATAACCCAGGTAGAATCCTTCGTACTCTGCCTTCGACATGTCGATCAGGGCGAACGCGACCCCGTTCTCATCGGTGTTGAGAACGCGGCGGCGAGGCACGTCGAAAATTTTTCCGCTCCATCCGATCCACAAGCCGCCCGTTTCGGCAAGCGTGTCCGAGAGTGCGACGGCAAGTCCGCCTGCGCCGGGACTGCCATAAGCGGTCCGGTTGGAAACGACGACGAGGCGCGAAGACGATTCGGAGTTGTAATTGGTCATAAGGGTAGACTCAGACGGTACCCATTCCAGATGTACCCGGTTCCCACACGCACGCAGCAAACCGCGAAATTTCCCCCAAGTGCACGTATCGGAGGCAGTGGCTGACCAGATTCGGTCAACGGACGCAGCGCTTCACATAAGGCGCTGGCGACCAAATCTGAAATGGAATGGTGCCCGGGGGCGGAATCGAACCACCGACACGCGGATTTTCAATCCGCTGCTCTACCCCTGAGCTACCCGGGCAGGCCAGCAGGGAAGGCGGGTTCTAACCAAGGCAGGCACGCTTGTCTATCGCGTTTTCAGTCATCTTCTGACAAGTCGTCGAGCGGGCGTCCGCTATCGGCGTTTTCGTCCAGTTCTGCGGGCGCGCCGGGGATCGCATATCCGCCCTTCAGCCATTGACCGAGATCGACATCGGCGCAGCGCTTCGAGCAAAATGGCCGGTATTCCGGAGATACCGGTTTCTTGCGGCACTGGGCGCATTTGGGCGTGCTGTTCTGCGGTGAAATGGGCTTGCTCATGTCTGGAATACTTCAGGTTTGGTTTTTTCGCTGGACAAAATCGTCAATCGGGCACCGAAAGCCTCGTCAAGGCGCTCCTGCAGGTCAAGACTGCTTGCAGACAGCCAATTGAAGGCGCGCAAGGGCAGCGAGAGCGTCAGCCGGGCCATGGGCTGGGCCCGGGCTTCCCGCTGCAGATGGCGCAGGCCTTCGAGACACAGGGTTTCATCGGTCGGTTCGCCGTTCGGCGAGAGGAGTCGGTCGGCGATCGGTGTTTCGCCCCAGGCGACCGAGGCTTCCAGGAGCCCGAATGTGGACGGCGCCAGGGCCTTTGCCTTTCTTTGGGACACGCCGGCAAACGCCGAGAGCAATCCGTCACGCAGCTTGAGTCCGGCCTCGCGGTTGATGGGCGACACGCAGTCGAGCACGATTGCGCCGCCAAGGTTGCGCAGGCTGATCTGGCGGGCGAGTTCGCGGGCAGCATCCATGTTGATGCGCAGGGCGCGGGCCGCGGCCCGGCCGGTGTCATTGCGGCCGGTTGTGTCGAGATCGACCGCAACGAGCGCGGCCGTAGGCTGGATGCGCAGCGTGCCACCGCCGGGCAAAGTGACAGTTTCCGACATTGCTTCATCGAAGGCCAGTTCGATGTCCGGATGGCCGGGAGGGACATCTTCCGGTGTCAGGCCGGCCGCACCGGGCAAAGCGGCCAGCCATCGCTCGGCAGGAGACCGGGCGGCAGGTTCAGAGGCGGAAGGCTGGACCCGCGCGAGTTTGCCGTGTCGGCTCTCCGAAACGACGCACACCGATACCGCTTGGCCCTCGGTGATGCCATGCCCTTCACCGAGCCGAACGAAGGCTTCTGCGCCGCCGGGAAGTTCGACAAATCCGCCCCCTTGCCGCGGATGGATAGCGCGGACACGGGCTTCGAGCACATCGCCGATATGTGGCCGGGTTGCTGCGTCGCTCCACCTGTCCGTTCGCACGGCAATCGCACGGCCTGAGCTATCGAATGCGGCCCAGCGTGTTTCGCCGACCGCGACTTCCTTCAGGATGCGGGCGACCGACATGGATCAGCGAAGCGCGGCGATCAGAGAAGCGGTTACCGGATCGTCGGCAACTTCTTCAGCCGCCAGCGCAGGCTTCAACCGGGCGGCCATGGTTTTGCCGCGCTCGACTCCCCATTGATCGAACGGATTCAGGCCCCAGAGCTTGCCTGCGAAATAGGTGCGATGCTCGTACATCGCGACGAGCGCGCCGAAGGCTTCGGGGCCGAAAGCCGGGTGCGTCATGAAGGTCGATGCGCGGCCACCTGCGTGGACCTTTTGCCGTGCAACCGCTTCGTCCAGTCCGGGTTCTTCGGTCATCACTTCGTCGAGGCTGCGACCGTTGGCGAGCACTTCGGCCTGGGCCAGCGCGTGCGCTGCAAGCGCCGAGAGGCCGGTGGAGTCCCGACCGGTGTCGGGCGCGAGGATGAACTCGCACGGGACGGCCTGCGAGCCCTGATGCAGCCATTGATGGTAGGAATGCTGGCCGACCGAGCCTTCGCCGCCCCACAGGGCAGGCGCAGTGGCGACGGAAATTGAAACACCGTCGGGACCGACGCTCTTGCCGTTCGATTCCATTTCCAGCTGCTGTAGATAGGTCGGCAGCAGGCGCAACCGGTTGGCGTAGGCGAGCAGTACGCGCATCGTGTCGCCGAGGATGGACGTGTTCCAATAGTCGAGCAGGGCGAGACGCATTGGGACATTGGCAGCAAGCGGCGTGTCGCGTGTATGGGCGTCCATGTCGCTGGCACCTGCCAGGATGCGGTCGAAGACGTCGGCGCCGAGATAGATCATGCAGGCGAGCGAGGCAGCCGACCAGAGCGAGAACCGCCCGCCGACGGATAGCGGCATGTCAAACAGGTGAGCGTCGCGGCCGCCAAGCCAGGCCCTGGCCTTTTCGGGCGCGGCGGTGACGAGGGCGAGGTGTTGGGCCGAGGCCTCACCGAGGGCACGCTCGAGCCATTTTCGCGCCCGTGCGAGATTGTAGAGGGTCTCCTCCGTCCCGAATGACTTCGAAACGCCGATAACGAGCGTCGTGGCCGGATCGAGGCTGGCCAGGGAGCGATCAAGGTCGAGCGGGTCGACATTGGCGCAGAAACGGAGGTCGATGCCGGCGGGAGCCAGGTCTTCGAATGCGTCCGCAATCAGCCGCGGCCCGAAATCGGACCCGCCAATTCCGATATGGACGATGGACGTGAATTGTGTTCCGCCAGCGGTGGTGATGTGTCCGGACCGGACATCCCGGGCGAACTGGAGGGCAGGCAGCACGCTTTGCCGCACGGTCTCGGATTCGCCTGTCAGCGGCATTCTGGCCCGGAGCGCCCAATGCAGGGCCGGACGGCCTTCCGACGGGTTCACGATGGCGGCCCCGAACAGGTCCGCAGATGCGGCTTCAAGCGTACGTGCGCGCCCGAAAGCGAGCAGGGCGTTTTCGGATTCTGCGTCCAGGTACTGCCGGGCCGTATCGATACGCCATCCGGCCGCAGCCAGCACGGACTGTCCAGCACGGACGGACGCGACCTCGCCAAGAGGGGTTTGACGCACTCGCCGTGCGTGTGTGGACAGGTCTGTATCCATGTCATGGCCTCAGTGACGGAGTTGCCCCGTGGCATATCCGGCATTGGGCCCTGAAGGCAAGTCGCGCCCCAATGCACAGCCCGCATACAAATGCCTGCTTGAAACCCGCGCCACACATGGGTATGAGGCGCGTTTAACGGGCATTCCGCCTGCCAAATTTACCTGAAACCTCGTCCGGCGGGCCGGACAACAGACACGCTAAGGAGAGGCCCGATGGGCAAGGCAAAGTTTGAACGCAACAAGCCGCACGTGAACATCGGCACGATTGGACACGTTGACCATGGCAAGACGACGCTGACGGCGGCGATTTCGATGGTTCTTGCGGAAGCATCCGGCGGCGAAGCCAAGTCGTATGCCGACATTGACTCTGCGCCCGAAGAAAAGGCGCGCGGCATCACGATCAACACGGCGCACGTCGAGTATGAGACGGCCAACCGTCACTATGCCCACGTCGACTGCCCCGGCCACGCTGACTATGTGAAGAACATGATCACGGGCGCCGCGCAGATGGACGGCGCGATCCTGGTTGTGAACGCGGCTGACGGCCCGATGCCGCAGACGCGCGAGCACATCCTGCTGGCCAAGCAGGTCGGCGTGCCGGCCATGGTTGTCTTCCTGAACAAGGTCGACCAGGTCGACGATGCCGAGCTTCTGGAACTGGTCGAGATGGAAGTGCGTGAACTTCTCTCCTCGTACGACTTCCCGGGCGACGACATTCCGATCATCGCGGGCTCCGCGCTGGCCGCTGTCGAAGGCCGCAATCCTGAAATCGGCCGGGACAAGGTTCTCGAGCTGATGCAGGCTGTGGACGACTATATCCCGACACCGGAGCGTCCGCTGGACAAGCCGTTCCTGATGCCGGTCGAAGACGTGTTCTCGATCTCGGGCCGCGGTACGGTTGTGACCGGCCGGGTTGAGCAGGGCATCATCAAGGTTGGCGAGGAAATCGAGATTGTCGGCATCCGCCCGACCGTCAAGACGACCTGTACCGGCGTTGAAATGTTCCGCAAGCTGCTCGACCAGGGCCAGGCCGGCGACAACATTGGCGCGCTGCTTCGCGGCGTCGACCGTGAAGGCGTCGAGCGCGGCCAGGTTCTCTGCAAGCCCGGTTCGATCACGCCGCACACGACGTTCGAAGCCGAAGCCTACATCCTGACGAAGGAAGAGGGTGGCCGTCACACGCCGTTCTTCACCAATTACCGTCCGCAGTTCTACTTCCGCACGACCGACGTGACGGGCGTGGTGACGCTGCCGGCCGACAAGGAAATGGTGCTTCCGGGCGACAATGTGAAAATGGATGTCGAGCTGATCCAGCCGATCGCCATGGACCAGGGCCTGCGCTTCGCCATCCGTGAAGGCGGCCGTACCGTCGGCGCCGGCGTCGTCTCCGCCATCAAGAAATAAGAACGGGATCCCGTTCTGACGGCAAAGGCCGCTTCCGCAAGGAAGCGGCCTTTTTCGTTCTTCCCGTTGTTGAAAAGCAGGTTAGTCTGGAAAGACACTGGGGAAGGGACAGACATGCTTCGTATCAACAAGGTTATTTTGCTGCTGGCGATTTTCAGCTCTACGTTTTCAGCAGCTTCCGCTGAGCCGATTGACGACGCCCGGATTATTGTCGAATCCACCATGACGCGTGAATACTTCGAGGAGAGCCTGGACCAGATTTCAGGACTGCTCGTCGGTTTCATGCAAAACGAACTCCGTGAGCAGGGTGACGAGTTGTCAAAGAATGCAACCGAAGTGCTTACAAACATGATGCTCGAAGCGTTGCTCGAAGGGATGCAAGCAGGCATGACCGAGGCCATGGCAGAAGCCTATGTAATGAATTTCACGCCCGAAACTCTTGCAGCTTATCGCGCGTTTCTCGAAACGGCTGCGGGGAGAGAAATAGCCAGTAAACAAGGGGTTATTATCGCCGAAGCTGGAAAGATCGGCGAAGAAATTGGCGCAGAATTAGGCATACTGGCGGTTGAGAGCATCAACGATGATATAGAAGCTGACCGCTGGCCCGCAGGGACGTTGAGTTCAACCAAGCTCGAGATATCCGGGCTGTTCGCCGAATAATTTGCGCTGGTGAAGCGGTTCGGGAAACGGGCGACGAACTGCAAGTGGCAAAGTATGACGCTAACGTCTTGCAGCCTGCGTGCATTTGGGGCAAACCACCGCTTCGCCTGTAGGGGTATAGCTCAGTTGGTAGAGTACCGGTCTCCAAAACCGGGTGTCGTAGGTTCGAGTCCTACTGCCCCTGCCAGGCGTCAATCATCGGAAAAATCGCGTAGTCCGGCACTTTAGCCCTTCAGGGTCAGGTGCGCGTCGGAGAGTCCTGCTTGAGGGCGACCAGCATGTCGTGAACGACCGCTTCGCTACGCGAGACCACGCTGGACACAAGTTCGTGGGAAAAGGTCGAGCCGCTGAACCAGGTATTGCTGTGGCCCTGGACGCGCCGCAAATCCCCGAAAAGTCCGGACCCGACGGCCTCTGCCTTGTATTGCGGGAAGTATTGCCAAGTCTTCTGGAAGACGACGTTGTTGATCGTGAATCCGTGCAAGGCCGCATCGGCAAAGAGGATTTCGCGCAATTCGTCCGAGCTGAGCCCGTCGGAGAACTGGCCCGTGACGTAGAGACGCCCACCCAGATCCGAACTTTCGCCTTCCGCGCGCCCGCCGAGGATCGCGCCGCGCAAGGCGCTGGTCTTCGAGGCCCGGGAATATCCGATCACCTGGTGCCCGGTGAACCAGTCATTCGAGGCAATCAGCGTGGTGGTATAGTTCTTCCAGTCAATACTGTCGGCAACGCGTTGTTCGAGCGAACTGGCTTTGGCAATTGTCGTGAACAACTGCATCGGGATCGTGGATACGATTGCATCGAACACTTCCTCGGAGTCGCGCGTGTGGACCACCGGTTTCGGACCTGACCGGTCGATCCCGATCACTGGCGTGGCGAGTTGTACATCCAGCGGCCTGGCGAACCGCTCCCAGAACGTCGTCCAGCCCTGTTCTGGCATATGCAGGTCGTTCAGCACACCGGACAGGAGGTATTGGAGATCGCACCATTGCACAGTCTGGCCAATCGTGGCTTCGTCGACATAGCCGTATCCCTGAGTTGTCTGGATGCGATGCATCGCAAGCTCGATTTTGGGAATTTTCAGGGCGCGAACCCATTCGATCGTCGAAAGCGAGGCTTCCTGCATGACTTTCGGGTCGTCAGGCCGAGCCCGGATCGCCTTGCGCAGTGCGCCTGCCTTACGGATGAATTTGACGACTTGCAGAGGCAGCGGGCCGCCTGGTCCCTGCTTGACGTAATCGAAGACCGATTGGCCGTCGAATTCTGGCCTCTCCTAGTCGTTTCAGGCTGATATCATTGGCCTTCATCCAGCCTTTGATCATCGTGTGGGACCGAGTCGTATAACACGTGCCCATTTCGTTCATGTTGTCGCCGTTAAGAATTGAAAACGACTTGCCGCCGATCCGGCTGTCCGCTTCGTAGACAATCGGGCGAATCCCCCGTTCCTGCAGGAAATGCGCTGCGCTGAGGCCGGCAGGCCCGCCACCGATGATCGCGATTTTGTATTCGTTCTCGGTGGCCAAGTTGTGTTCCATGAACCCTAATTATTAACGAAAGTATCGGCACTCTCATAAAGTTAGTCCTTGGTGACAAGGCACATTTTCATCTTATCGCGGTATTCAGACTTCATGCCGACAACTGGGTCACAAATTTCTTTTCTGAAGTATCTGCTACAGCGCAGGCACCCAAACGCGACCGCGGTGGATCGCGTCGTGCTGCTGGAGCAGCATCTGGCCTTCGCGAGCCACACCGCCACCATGGCAGGTGTGATGATTGTGAACTCCACCGCAACCACGATGATGATTTCACAAAGTATCGCCAATACATCAATGCGCTATTGGCTGTTCCTGAACTGGGCGCTGGCCGCCGTTCTGGTCATCGATTCGCTGCTCAAGCGTGGCCTTTCACGCCCGACTGCCGTGAGCGGCCGCTACCTGCGACGGTCAGAATGGCTGGCCTATGTGTTCGGTGCGGCATGGGGATCTCTGCCGTTTTTTATCAGTAGTACCGACCCCCGTTCGGCGGTCCTTTACGGGGCGCTTTTGATTCTACCGATGATCGCCGGCATGTCGGCACTGTTGCCCGCCGTACCCAGGGTTGCGCTGCGATATTCAGCGACAGCGGTAATTGCGCTGCTTCTCTTTGCGGGGCTGTCGGCCGCAAATTCGGGCATGACGATTTCCCTTATGGTCCTCGTTTTCATGTTCGCCGTCTATTTTGGCATGAAACGGACCTATCTGACCTTCGTTTCCAACGTCGAGTCGCGAATCCTGGCGACTGAATCGCACGAAATCCTTATTGGCGCGCTGAATGCCAGCGGTCAGGCCTTTGCCTATCTCGATGCCGAGGGGAAGGTTCTGGTTCAAAACGATCTCCACAAGGCGTATTTCTCCGGCACGGAAAGCGACCTGACAACGGGTTCGCGCCGCCTTCCCAAAGCGGGCGAAAGATACTGGCAAAAGTCGGTTGAGAAGGTGCCGAATGGTGGGCATGTTATTCTCCATACCGATGTGACCAATCTGGAGCAGAGTAAGCGGGACATCGAAGTGGCCAAGGAAGAGGCAGAGACCGCAGATGCGGCCAAGACCCGGTTCCTGAACTCGATGAGCCGGGAGCTCAAAGTGCCACTCGACGTGATTGTCGGATGTTCGGGCCTGATGGGCAGCGATTCGAACATTCCATTCGATGAGCGCGAGTTCCGAGGCTATGCCGATCAGATCCGCAAGCATGCGTCCTATCTCGGGGGAATCATCGACCAGATCATCAGCTTCTCGAAGCTGAACCGCGAGACCGTGACGGCGGATGAGGAAGTGGTTGAACTGTCGGAGATCATCAACAGTGCCGTGGGGCGCGTGAGGCTCGCATCACCGGGCTATTCCGACGTGCCGCTGCAGGTGAATATCGAACCAGGACTGCCTCAAGTCTATTACGACCGCACGGCGCTGGAACGAATTGTCCAGAACCTGGTGACCAATGCATTTGAGCATGGGGCAGCGTCACCTATCTCCGTCAAGGTTTCCCGGATTGTGGGCCGAGGTATATTGATGATGGTCAGGGATCGTGGCGCAGGCATGGGCAAGGAAGATCTCGAGAAGGCTTTCGAGCCATTCTTCCAGGGCGCACGTACAAATGAATTGAAGAATGGCCGCGGCGTCGGCCTTGGCCTGTCAGTCAGTCGCAAGCTGGCGCGTCAGCACGACGGCGATGTCCTGCTCGACAGCCAGGAAGGCCGGGGAACCAGCGCATTCCTGGTGATCCCTCCGAGCCGATGTGTTTCAGCCGCTGACCGTCAGGCCAATCCGGTGGTTCGCGAGAACTCCTGATCCAGCATCAGGCGGGGCGATACGATTCAATGGACTGCGAACGCCCGAATTCAGATTCGGCAATCATGGACTGAAATTGCGGGGTGATGTCCGGGCTCTGCTCGGGCGCGCCGAGCTCTTCAGCGATGCCGCTAATCGCAACTGCGCTGCCTTTCCGCCCGATGATGCGCGCCAGCATGCTGCTGACAGCTACCCTTTCTTCGCCAGCAAACACTTCATGGACATAGCAGACATAATTGTCCTGCCACCCGACGATTGATGTGACGACTTCGATTTTTTGCGGGAACCGAAGCGCGCCCGTCTGGCGAATGGATTCCGCTTGAATGATGGGAAGCCAGCCGTTTCGGCGAATGAGACGTCCGAGGCCAATCCGGATGACGGAATTGATCGTCGCAAGGTCCGTGTACGACCGGATGCGATGCAAGGGAACACTCTGCGCGAATGCGTGATCGGTTACCCAGACGCGAAGCCCGATACGGGTCGGTTCGAGCGGGTCACGGGCCGACTGGCCTCGCAAAGCGGCGAACAAGATAAACATGAATCGCGCGAACAGATTCAATAGGGTGCCCTCTGGATTGGCTGGACCGTGGGTCTGGGATTGTACCCGTGTCTTCCGGAGGTCAGACCATTCGGAAGCATGTCCTAGCTTTCGACAGTATCAGACAATACCGCGTAGCGCCCACCATGAAATAATAGCGGGCGGGCATCATGATCGGCGGCGATGCGAATGACTTCACCCAGAAAAATTACATGGTCGCCGCCATCATGCTGGGCATAAGTCCGGCATTCCAGCCGTGCGGCGCTTCCGGGCAGGATGGGCACGCCGCCTTCGCCAGGTTCGAATTCTATGCCCTCGAACTTGTCTACATCGCTCGTGGCGAACCTGCGTGACAGGGTCGATTGGTCCTCACGAAGTATGTGAACGCAAAAGTGCCTGGCTTTCTGAAAGGCGGCGAGGTTTCGCGATTCCCGGCTCAAAGACCAGAGGATCAGCGGTGGGTTCATGGATACGGAATTGAAGCTGTTGGCTGTGACGCCGAAAGGCATGCCGTCTTCGTTTCGCGCCGTAATGACGGTGACTCCGGTCACAAACAGGCCAAGCGCATCGCGAAATGTCCGGGTGTCAAATTCCATATACCACCGTCTAAGTCGGTTTCGCGGCATGGCAAAGCCGATTTTCCCGCTTGTCAATTCGCGTTGACCCTTGCTGGGAATGCCTTTGAATGTGCGAATGAGCGAGTTTCGGAAAAAGGTATTCAGCAAATGGCTGACCACGTGCAAGGCGAAATGGAGCTGCCAAATGGCGCGCCGTGCCCCTGGTGGCGCGGCGCTGTTATCTATCAAATCTATCCGAGGAGCTATCTCGACACGGATGGTGACGGGATCGGCGACTTGCCAGGGATCACCGAGAAGCTCGGTTACATCGCGTCACTTGGCGTGGCGGGAATCTGGATATCGCCATTTTTCACGTCACCGATGAAAGATTTCGGTTACGACGTGTCGGACTATTGTGATGTCGATCCGATTTTCGGGACGCTGGATGATTTCGACCGGCTGGTCGAGACCGCGCATGCGGCAGGACTACGGGTCATCATTGATCAGGTCATGTCACATACGTCGGATGCGCACGCCTGGTTCAGCCAAAGCCGCGCTGACAGGACGAATGCGAAAGCCGACTGGTACGTGTGGCAGGACGCAAAGCCGGACGGAACGCCGCCCAATAACTGGCAGGCCGTATTCGGCGGTGCCGCCTGGACTTGGGATGCGCGACGGCAGCAGTATTACATGCACAATTTCCTGGCGAGCCAGCCGCAATTGAACCTGCACAATCGGGAGGTCCAGGACGCACTGCTCGCCGTGGCGCGTTTTTGGCTTGAACGCGACGTTGACGGGTTCAGGCTCGATGCCATCAACTTTTCGATGTTCGATCCGGCTTTTCGCGACAATCCCGCTTGGGATACTGGCAACCGCACGATAACGCGCCCGCATGACTTCCAGCGCCATGTGCATAACCAGTCGCACCCCGGGATCCCCAAGTTTCTGGAGCGCGTCCGGGCGCTAACAGATGAATTCGGTGCGGTGTTTACCGTGGCGGAGGTCGCAGGGGAAGACCCCCTGCCTGAGATGAAAGCATTCACGGCGGGCGACAGGCGATTGAACTCAGCCTACAATTTCGACTTCCTGTACGCCTCCACATTGACGCCCGGGCGCGTGCAGCGTGCGCAATCGAACTGGATGGGCCCTGTTGACGAGGGCTGGCCGTCCTGGGCCTTTTCCAACCATGACGCGCCGCGCTGCGTCAGCCGATGGTATGATGGACCGGACCGGAACCGGTTCGCAAAACTGACAAATGCGCTGCTGCTCAGCCTGCGCGGCAATCCGATCCTGTATCAGGGAGAAGAGCTGGGCTTGCCGCAGGCGGAGGTTCCGTTTGAACGCCTGCAGGATCCTGAGGCAATCGCGAATTGGCCCCGCACCCTTGGCCGCGACGGGGCCCGCACGCCTATGCCGTGGATCCGTGATGCCCACGAAGCAGGTTTTACAGCGGGCGCACCCTGGCTTCCAATGGGGCAGGGGCACGCGCCTTTGGCGGCTGACGTGCAGGAAACGGCGCAGGGATCGGTCCTGAACTTTACGCGGCACGTGTTGGACCTTCGGCGAGTGTCGCCGGCCCTGACCCTTGGAGACATGGCATTTGTGGAGGCGGATGAGCCTCTGCTGGTATTCTGGCGCGTGCAGGGCGACGAAAAAATACTCTGCGTGTTCAATCTTGGGGCCGATTCCCGGCCGCGCCCCGGCTGCATGCCATCAGGCGCAACCGTATTGGCAGATTCCGGATGGGATGGTGAATTTTTGGGCGACGTGCCCGAATATTCGGTTTGGATCGGTCGAGTTTAGGCGGGCCGCTTTCGAACATGAAAGAGTCGATCCTGGGGTCTGAGCAGAGCCTCCGCACCGCATAATCCAAATCTGTGCGTGACGTTGACCTATGAGAGCGCTAACATGATGATCTTTGGCACGTTCGCCAAAATATTATACTCAGAATTGAATTCTTGCGGCATGCGAGAATTTGAATGTGCGGGGAGCGTCTACAATGGCCAAATTCATACCGGTTGATGCATTCGATATCGTCATTTTCGGTGGCACGGGCGATCTGTCCCGGCGCAAGTTGTTGCCAGCGCTCTATCATCGCTGGCTGGATGGCCAGATTCCGGAAACGAGCCGGATCGTCGGCACGGCGCGTTCTGAGCTGTCCACCAAAGCCTATCGCGACATGGCGCGCGAAGCCTGCGAAAAGGCGTCGGGCAACAATTGGGATGCCAACGCGTGGAAAGGGTTCGAAAAGCTCGTCGAATACGTCTCGATTGACGCCACCGACCCCAAAGCCGACTGGCCGACCCTCAAATCGAAACTGTCAGACGAGGCAGAGCGTCCATGCGTTTTCTATCTCGCAACGTCGCCGCGCCTCTATGTCGGCATTTCCGAAGCGCTTGGGCGGGCGGGGCTGGCGACCGAACAGGCACGGGTTGTGCTCGAAAAACCGATCGGTACCGACCTGGAGTCCGCCCGCGAAATCAATGACGGAGTCGGTGCCGTGTTCGCCGAACGCCAAGTGTTTCGCATCGACCACTACCTCGGCAAGGAAACGGTCCAAAATCTGATGGTCCTGAGGTTCGCAAACATGCTGTTCGAGCCGCTCTGGTCTCGCAACTATATCGATCATGTCCAGATCACGGTGGCTGAGGACCTCGGGCTCGAGGGCAGGGCCGATTATTACGACAAGTCCGGCGCCCTGCGCGACATGGTGCAGAACCATATGCTCCAGCTGCTCTGCCTGACGGCGATGGAGCCGCCCAATCATCTCGACGATGACGATATCCGGACCGAAAAGATCAAGGTTCTGAACGCGCTGGTGCCGATCACGGGCGAAGCGGCGAGGCGGGTGACCGTGCGAGGCCAATACAAGGCGGGCGTGCGCGGCGATGAACCTGTAAAGGGCTATGTCGACGAGTTGAGCAGCGGTTCTGCCAGTTCGACCGAGACTTTCGTCGCAATCAAGGCGTCGATAGACAATTGGCGCTGGGCCGGCGTGCCGTTCTACCTGCGAACGGGCAAGCGATTGCCCATTCGCCATTCCGATATCGTGATCCAGTTCAAGCCGACCCCGCATTCGCTGTTCGGCGAAGGCAACGATGCCGTCAACAGGCTGGTCATCCGGCTCCAGCCGGACGAAGGCGTGCGCCTTTATGTGCAGATAAAGGAGCCGGGCCCCGGCGGCCTGCGCGTGAAATCCCTTCCGCTGAACCTGTCCTATGCCGAAAGTTTTACCGTCCGCTATCCGGACGCCTACGAACGATTGCTGATGGATGTGGTGCGGGGCAATTTGTCCCTGTTTATGCGCCGCGATGAGGTAGAAGCCGCCTGGAAATGGGTCGACGGCCTGATCGACGCCTGGGACCGCTACGGCGATGCGCCGGATCTCTACGCTGCTGGAAGCAACGGACCTCTCGCCGCCGCCATGATGATGGACCGCGACGGGCGCGCTTGGTTCGAAGGGAAATAGGGATATGAAGCACGAGTTCCTGGCGCATTCGAGTCGCGGCGAGGCTGCCGATTTTGCGGCGCGCATGGCTGAAGGTGTTTTGTCGGCTGCGATCGAGGAGGCCGGAAAAGCCAGCTTCTTGGTGTCGGGAGGATCCACTCCCGAGCCCGTGTTCGACCGGCTAGCGCAGACAGATATGGCGTGGGACCGGGTGACCGTCGGTCTTGTCGACGAGCGATGGGTGAGCCCGGTTGATGAAGGATCGAATGAGCGACTGGTGCGCAACCATTTGCTGACCGGCAAAGCCGGCGCGGCCGGATTTGTTCCCATGAAGACGGCGGCGCTGACAGCGGTAGCGGCAGTCGCTGACCGGAATCTCGCCTACGCACCACATTGCAACCCGATAGACCTGATCCTCTTGGGGATGGGGAATGACGGGCATACTGCAAGCTGGTTTCCAAAGGCCGGCGGCCTGAAAGCGGCGATGCATGCCAGACATGGAGAGGTCGTCGCCGCAATTGATGCGACTGGCTGTCCAGTTGCCGGCGACTTGACGGAACGGCTCTCCCTGACGGGACCGGCGATCATCGATTCAGATGCCGCCATCCTTCTGATATTCGGCGAAGAGAAGCGGGACGTGCTGGAGGCAGCCCTCAAGTCGGAACCCGATGACCGCCCGATCCGTTTCGCCGTAGATGGGCTCGGCCCCCGCCTCACAATCATATGGGCCCCATGATGACACACATGCATCCCACCATAACGTCCGTAACAGATCGCATTCGTCTTCGCTCGAAGGACACGCGGGCTGCTTATCTGGAAATGATCCGGGCGCGGCGGCCAGAAGGGTTCGCGCGGATGAAGATGACGGAGGGCAACCTCGCTCATGCGTCAGCCGGATGTGCGGTGATGGAGAAAGCCGAACTGCTCGGAGGCGGCTGGCCCAATATCGGGATCATCACCTCCTACAATGACATGCTGTCGGCGCATGCGCCGTTCGAGCACTATCCGGACATCATTCGCAAGGCAGCGCGCGAAGCCGGCGCAATTGCACAGGTAGCCGGTGGCGTGCCGGCCATGTGCGATGGCGTCACGCAGGGCCAGGAGGGCATGGAGCTCTCGCTGTTTTCGCGGGATGTGATCGCGATGGCCTCGGCAATCGGCCTGAGTCATGACGTCTTCGACGCCGCATTGCATCTCGGCGTGTGCGACAAGATCGTTCCGGGACTGGTGATAGCGGCGCTTCGCTTCGGCTGGCTTCCATCGGTCTTCGTGCCTGCGGGACCAATGCCGTCCGGCCTGCCGAATCCGGAGAAGGTTCGCATTCGACAGCTGTTTGCCGAGGGCAAGATAGGCCGGGAGGAATTGCTCCGGGCTGAAGCTGAAAGCTATCATGCGCAGGGAACCTGCACGTTCTACGGCACAGCCAATTCCAACCAGATGCTAATGGAAGTCATGGGGCTGCACCTGCCGGGCGCGGCGTTCACCAATCCGGGAACGCCGTTGCGCGAGGCGCTGACACGCGCTGCAACTCAGCGTGCCGCCGCGATCACGGCGCAGGGCGATGACTATCGTCCTGCTGGCGAGCTGATCGACGAACGGTCAATTGTGAACGGGATTGTCGGCTTGATGGCGACAGGCGGGTCGACAAACCATGCCCTGCATATCCCGGCCATGGCGGCGGCGGCGGGCATCCAGGTCACGCTGCAGGATTTTGCTGAAATCAGTGCTGTGACGCCCTTGCTGGCGCGCATCTATCCGAACGGAGCGTCGGACGTGAACCACTTCCATGCGGCCGGTGGAATGAGTTTCCTCGTCCGCGAGCTGCTGGGAGCGGGGCTTATGCATGGGGAAGCGAAGGGGGTGGCAGGTCCCATCTCGGGCTATGACCGCGAACCGTTCCTCGAAAATGGCAAGGTCGTCTGGCGCGACGCGCCGGAAAAGAGCGGTGACCTGGAAATCCTGCGGCCGGCATCCGATCCATTCTCGGCGGATGGTGGCTTGCGCCTGATGAGTGGTCCGCTGGGCCGAGGCGTCAGCAAGGTCTCTGCGGTAAAACCCGAGAATCGCGTGCTCGAAGCGCCCGCGATCGTATTCGAGACGCAGGGCGCATTGAAAGCGGCGTTCGAAGCCGGAGAGCTGGACCGTGATTTTGTCGCCGTGGTCCGGTTCCAGGGGCCAGCGGCCAATGGCATGCCGGAACTGCACGGGCTCACGCCAGTGCTCGGCATCCTGCAGGACAGGGGTTACAAGATCGCGCTTGTCACCGATGGCCGCATGTCCGGAGCCAGCGGCAAGATTCCTTCAGCCATCCATATCAGTCCGGAAGCAGCACGCGGCGGACCTCTGGCGCGCGTCCGGGACGGAGACCTGATCGCCTTCGACGCCGAGCAAGGGACGCTTGAGATCAAGGTGGACAGCAAAACCTTTGCGTCGCGCGAGCCAGCCCAGTTCCGACCGAATGAATTGTCAGTCGGGCTGGGGCGGGAAATGTTCTCCTACTTCCGGCAAATGGCGGGAACGGCGGATTCCGGCGCGAGCCAGTTTACGTTCCTCGGCGAGGAGTCCTGAATGATGATGAACGAGCTGCTGGTTGGTGACGTTGGAGGAACCAATGTCCGTTTTGCCATGGCGCACCGATCAGCGGGCCGGTTTGTCATCGACCATTTCGAGAAGCTGGAAGGCGACGATTTCGGATCCTTCGAGGACGCGCTCGCGGCATATCTCGAGTCAACCGGTCTGAGACCCGACCATGCCTGTTTTGCGCTCGCCGGTCCCGTACGGGAAGGTGAAGTCCTGCTGACCAATCGCCGCTGGCACGTGTCTGCAAGCCACGTGTCCCGGCGGTTCGGAATTGGGACCGTGAGTCTCATCAATGATTTTGCCGCCATGGCCCGCGCCGTGCCGGAGTTCGATCCCGCCGCGTTCGAGATCATCGTCGATGGAACACCAATGGTGGGGGCTCCTGTCCTCGTCGCGGGACCTGGTACGGGGTTCGGCGTCGCGACACTGCTCGGAAGCGATGCATCAACCTGGCATGTCCTGAACGGTGAAGGCGGGCATGTCGCGTTTTCGCCACGTGACGAAACCGAACTGGAGCTCGCACGCATCTTGTTGGCGCGGCATGGCTATGTCTCCAATGAGTTGGTCGCGTCTGGCAGCGGCCTCAATGCCGTGCATGAAGCCTTTTGCGAGATTCACGGGCGGACGTATCAGGAGATCGGTCCACAAGAGATGCGCCGGTTGGCCGACGCGGGAGACGAGATGTTCCGTTCGCTCATTCAGTTGCGGGCAAATACCGTGATGAGCGCCGTGGGCGATCTCGTATTGGCAAATGGGGCACTTGGCGGTGTGGTTCTGGCCGGCGGCGTCACGGATCGTATTACGAAATTCCTTAAATCACCCGAAGCATGCGAAAGGTTTGTCGAGCGCGGGCCACTTTGCCAATATTTGCGGAATTGTCCCGTCAGGCTGATGCGCGACCCGGAAGCGCCGTTGATCGGCGCTGCAGCCTTCCACGAACAGGAGATTAAGTCATGACCTTCCCCCTGAAGTCACTCGTGGAAGCCGCGCTCAAGGCACCGATTGTACCCGTGCTTGTCGTTGATAGCATTGAAGCTGCAGCGCCCCTTGCGCGGGCCCTCGTTGAAGGTGGCTTGACGATTGCTGAAGTTACTTTGCGAACGCGTTCGGGGCTGGCTGTTATCGAAGAGATGAAATCCGCCGAGCCTGGCCTGAAGGTCGGGGCGGGCACGGTATTGACCGAATCCGATGTGGACAACGCGTTGGCGGCTGGCGCGGACTTCCTCGTTGCGCCCGGCATGTCGCCAAAATTGCTTGCCGGGCTCGGCGGCCGCCGGCGCCTGATGATTCCCGGCGTTGCGACGGCAAGCGAGGCCATGGCCCGGCATGAAGACGGTTTTGACCTGTTGAAGCTGTTTCCGGCCTCGATTGCCGGCGGTGTTGGCGCCCTCAAGGCGCTCGGCGCCCCGCTGCCACACCTTCGATTCATGCCGACGGGCGGTATAACCGAAGCAGACGCGGGCAAGTATCTGGCGCTTCCCAATGTCTTTGCGGTCGGGGGATCGTGGATTGCCACGGGCGCCGACATCGCTGCCGAAGACTGGAAAGGAATCAGTGCAAAGGCGCGCAAGGCGCTGGATGCCATCTGAACCATGGTTGCGGATTATGAAGCTGTGTCCGGCTGCCCGATCCGGCGTAGCGCGCAATAAATGGTTTCGACGATGGCGCAGCGCCTGTGCGTGACGCACCGCCGCATCTGCCAGCACGTGAATTCGGGTATTGAAGGCGATAGAGTCGCCGTCTGAGATATAATGTACCCGTCTGTTGCGCGGCAGGCAAAACCGTCCTAATCCGGCGCCAGACAAGGTCAGGAGACACTGAACATGACCGAGATAGAACGGCTCGCGCTGGATTATTTTCCAGTGATCATATTCCTGGTGATTGGCGCGGCTATTTCGGGCCTGTTCATTGCAGGTTCCGCGCTTCTGGCGCCTTCAAACCCTGACCCTGAAAAGAACTCTGCCTACGAGTGCGGTTTCAACGCGTTCGACGATGCGCGGATGAAATTCGACGTGCGATTCTATCTCGTCGCCATCCTGTTCATCATCTTTGACCTTGAAGTGGCGTTCCTGTTCCCATGGGCCATCTCGCTGGGCACGATCGGCCTGGTCGGATTCTGGTCGATGGTCGTCTTCCTGGGCGTGCTGACTGTCGGGTTCATCTACGAATGGCGCCGCGGTGCGCTGGAGTGGGAATGATGGCAGAGGATGGTTTCAAGAAATACGCGTTGGGCGGAGCCCGGGCAGGGGTTGAAGGGGGCTTTGTGCCCCGCGACGACGACCCGTTTTACAGTGGCTTGTCAGACGCTTTGGCCGACAAGGGCTATTTCACGGCCAGCGCCGACGACCTGATCACCTGGGCGCGAACCGGTTCGCTGATGTGGATGACATTCGGCCTGGCCTGTTGCGCGGTTGAAATGATGCATGCGGGCAACCCCCGCTATGACCTTGAGCGTTTTGGCATGGCGCCGCGCGGCAGCCCGCGTCAGTCAGACGTGATGATCGTTGCCGGCACGCTGACCAACAAAATGGCGCCAGCCTTGCGCAAGGTCTATGACCAGATGCCGGAGCCCCGCTACGTGATCTCCATGGGCAGCTGTGCCAATGGCGGCGGTTATTATCACTACAGCTATTCGGTTGTGCGTGGATGTGATCGGATCGTGCCGGTGGATATTTACATTCCCGGGTGCCCGCCAACGGCTGAAGCGCTCGTCTACGGCTTCCTACAGCTGCAAAAGAAAATTCGCCGCGAAGGCTCAATCGAGCGCTAGGGGAACCAAGATGAATATCGAAGCGCTGGAAGATCTCGCAGCCCATATCGAGGCGACGCAGGGCGATGCCGTGCGTGCGTCCCAGATCGTTGTTGGCGAACTGACCCTGCTGGCCGAGCGCGACCATATCGTGCATTTGCTACGTTTCCTGCGCGACGACCAGCAATGCAATTTCGAGACGTTGATCGACATTTGCGGGGTCGACTATCCGGAGCGTTCCGACCGGTTCGAAGTCGTCTACCACCTCCTGTCTATGCGCATGAACCAGCGCATCCGGGTGCGCATCCGCACCGATGAGGAAACGCCGGTGCCGAGCCTCACGGCGCTGTGGCCGGCCGCGAACTGGTTCGAGCGGGAGGCGTTCGATATGTACGGGATCCAGTTTTCCGACCATCCGGACCTGCGCCGCATTCTCACCGATTACGGGTTCGAAGGGTATCCGCTGCGCAAGGATTTCCCGCTGACGGGCCATTATGAGGTTCGCTACGACGATCTTGAAAAGCGCGTGATCTATGAGCCGGTCCAGCTGACGCAGGAATACCGGAATTTCGATTTCCTCTCGCCATGGGAAGGCATGACAGCCGAGATTCCCGGCGATGAGAAAGCCGTCTCCGAGGAGGCACCTGAATAATGGCCGACACGATCCACACTTCCATCGATGAGGAGCGCAAGTTCACACTGAACTTCGGCCCGCAACACCCGGCCGCGCACGGCGTTCTGCGCATGATCATGGATCTTGACGGCGAAGTCGTCACCCGGATCGACAGCCATATCGGCCTGCTGCACCGCGGCACGGAAAAACTGCTTGAATACAAGACCTTCCTGCAAGGCCTGCCATACTATGACCGGCTGGATTATTGCTCGCCGATGAACCAGGAGCACGCCTGGTGCCTGGCGATCGAAAAGCTGATGGGCATCAAGGTGCCGCGCCGGGCGAGCCTGATCCGCGTGATGTTTTCCGAGATCGGCCGGATCATGTCGCACATCCTGAATGTGACCACGCAGGCGATGGACGTTGGCGCCTTGACGCCAATCACCTGGGGCTTCGAAGAGCGCGAAAAGCTGTGCGTCTTTTATGAGCGCGCTTCGGGCAGCCGCATGCACGCGGCATATTTCCGCCCAGGCGGCGTGCACCAGGACCTGCCGCAGTCTCTGATCGACGATATTGCAGAATGGTGCCTTCACTTCCCGGTGGCGATGAACCGCCTGGAATCGCTGATCACCGAGAACCGCATCTTCAAGCAGCGCAACGCCAATATCGGTGTCGTGGACGTGAAGACGATCATGGAATGGGGCTTTACCGGCGTAATGGTCCGGGGCTCGGGGCTGGTGTGGGACCTGCGACGGTCGCAGCCTTATGAATGCTATGACGAACTCGACTTCAAAATTCCGGTCGGCAAGAACGGCGACAATTACGATCGCTATGTTTGCCGCATGGAGGAGATGAAGGAGTCCACGAAGATCATCCAGCAATGTATCGAGCTGATGGCAAAGGAAGGTCCGGGACCTGTCCTGCCCAAGAGTTCGAAACTGTCGCCGCCGCGACGCGCCGAGATGAAGAATTCGATGGAAGCGCTGATCCACCATTTCAAGCTCTACACGGAAGGCTTCCACGTGCCGGCCGGCGAATGCTACGCGGCAATCGAAGCGCCGAAGGGTGAATTCGGCGTCTATCTTGTCTCCGATGGTACCAACAAGCCGTACCGCGCCAAGATTCGCGCACCAGGCTTTCCGCACCTGCAGGCCATGGACCATCTGTCGAAGGGCCACATGTTGGCCGACGTTTCGGCAATTCTCGGTTCTCTCGATATCGTGTTCGGGGAGGTTGACCGGTGAGCAAGTCGTCCGACCTGATCCAGCGCCAGCTTGACGCCTATAATGCGCAGGACATCGACGCCTTCATGGCGTGCTATGCCGATGACGCGATACTGTCCGGCCTGAATGGCGCGGTGACCCAAACAGGGCGCGATGCGATTCGGGCCCGCCACAAGGACCTGTTTGCCGAGCACCCTCAGAACCGCGCCGAGCTCGTGAACCGGATCGACCTTGGGTCGGCGGTTGTCGATCACGAAAAGGTCGAACGGTTTCCCGGTGGCGAGCCGTTTGAAGTGGCTGCAATCTATACGATCCGCGACGGCAAGATCGCCCGCGTCGACTTTGCGCGGGGAAGCTGATTGATGGCAGTCTTCCCGGAACACCGTCTTTCGATCATGACGCTGGGCGTGCAGGACCGCGCAGCCCTGACGGCGTTCTATGAAGACGTTGTCGGCTTCCGGAATGTCGGCCCTGAAGGGATGACACTGTTCGACATGGGCGGATTCATGCTCGGCCTCTGGGAAGAGAACAAGTTGGCCAAGGATGCCGGCTTGCCGCACAATCGCGCCGGCGATTTCAAGGGCGTCGCGCTGGCCTACAATGCGCGGTCGATTGAAGAAGTGGACGCCATTTTCGGTCGGCTCGAGGCGGCCGGCGTGAAAATCACCACTGCGCCGCACAAGGCTTTCTGGGGCGGCTATTCCGGATATTTTGCGGACCCCGAAGGCAATGCCTGGGAAGTCGCTTTCAACCCGTTTTGGACACTGGATGAGGCAGGCCGCGTTGTGCTGCCCTCCACGGAGGACGTTTAGATGGCATTGCGCCGGTTTGATATCGAGGCTGGGGGCGACACGTTCGCTTTCAAGCCCGAGACTGAGGACAAGATTGCGTTCTGGCGGGCGAAGTACCCGGCAGACCGGCAGCGCTCGGCCGTGATCCCGATGCTGTGGCTGGCCCAGAAGGACAATAATGGCTGGCTGTCGGAACCGGCGATGCGCGAAGTCGCCGACCGCCTGGAGATGCCTTATATCCGCGTCTACGAAGTCGCGACCTTCTACACGATGTTCCGGATGCAGCCGGTGGGCAAATTCCACATCCAGCTATGCGGGACGACGCCGTGCATGCTGCGGGGCGCGGAATCGCTCAAGGACGTGTGCAAGAAGGAAATCGGCCCGGCGATGTATGTCACCGACGACAAGCGCCTGTCCTGGGAAGAGGTCGAGTGCCTGGGCGCCTGCGTCAACGCGCCAATGGCGCAGATCAATGACGACTATTACGAAGACCTGTCGGCCGACAGCTTCACCAACATCATATCCAAGTTGAAAAATGGCGCTGAAGCGCATCCGGGGCCGCAGATCGACCGGGTGAACAGCGGACCGGAAGGCGGCACGACCGTGCTGACCGAGCCGCACCTGTTCGACGGCACGCGGAACAAGGTTTCCGTGCTGCCGAACCTGCCTGCGGCGGCGCCTGAAGAGGCTGCTCAAGCCGCACCGGCTGCGAAGACGACCTTGCTGCCGAAGAGCGACGGGGCCGCCACAAAAAAGAGCGATGAGGACTAGGACATGTTGCAGGACAAGGACCGCATCTTCACCAATCTTTACGGGCTCCATTCACCGGGTCTGGAAGCGGCGCAAAAGCGTGGCGCCTGGCACCTGACGCGCGAGATGCTTGCGCTTGGGCCTGACTGGATCTGCGACCAGATCAAGGCGAGCGGCCTGCGCGGCCGCGGCGGCGCCGGCTTCCCGACCGGCCTGAAATGGACCTTCATGCCGAAAGAGGTGCGCGAGCGCCCGCATTACCTCGTCGTCAACGCGGACGAGTCCGAGCCGGGCACCTGCAAGGACCGCGAGATCATGCGGCACGATCCGCACCTGTTGATCGAAGGCTGCATGGTGGCGAGCCGCGCGATGCGCGCCCACAAATGCTATGTTTACCTGCGCGGCGAATACATTGCCGAGCGTCACGCCATGGAAGCGGCGATCAAGGAAGCCTATGAGGCCAAGCTGATCGGCCAGAACAACGTAAACGGATGGGATTTCGACATCTACGTCCACCATGGCGCCGGTGCCTATATTTGCGGGGAAGAAACCGCGCTGCTCGAAAGCCTTGAAGGCAAGAAGGGCCAGCCGCGCATGAAGCCGCCATTCCCCGCCAATGCGGGTCTCTATGGCTGCCCGACGACCGTGAACAATGTTGAATTGATCGCGGTTGCACCGACGATCCTGCGGCGCGGCGCGGAATGGTTTGCCGGCTTCGGGCGCCCGAACAATTCCGGCACCAAACTGTTCTGCGTTTCCGGCCACGTGAACAAGCCGTGCAATGTGGAAGAAGAAATGTCGATCACGTTCCGTGACCTGATCGACACCCATTGCGGCGGCATTCGCGGCGGCTGGGACAACCTCAAGGCGGTGATCCCGGGCGGGTCGTCCGTGCCGATGGTTCCGGCCGAGCAGATCATGGACGCCTATATGGATTTCGACACGCTGCGCGACCTGCAGTCGGGTCTCGGCACGGCGGCCGTCATCGTGATGGATAAAGATACCGACCTGATCAAGGCGATCGCGCGCCTCGCTTACTTCTACAAGCACGAATCCTGCGGCCAGTGCACGCCGTGCCGGGAAGGCACCGGCTGGATGTGGCGGGTGATGGAGCGGATGGTGAAGGGCGAGGCCGAGCATGACGAGATCGACACGCTGCTCGACGTGACCAAGCAGGTCGAAGGCCACACGATCTGTGCGCTCGGCGACGCTGCGGCCTGGCCGATCCAGGGCCTGATCCGCCATTTCCGGCCAGAAATCGAAGCCCGTATCAATGAATACCGTCTGCCCCGCGCCATGGTGCAGGGCGCAGTGATCGCGGCGGAGTAGGGAAGATATGACCGACACGTTCAAGCTCAATATCGATGGCCAGGACATCGAGGTGCCCAAGCACTACACGCTGATGCAGGCGTGCGAGGAAGCGGGCGCCGAGATTCCGCGGTTTTGTTATCATGAGCGCCTCTCTGTCGCTGGCAATTGCCGCATGTGCCTCGTCGAGTGGGAAGGCGCGCCGAAGCCGATTGCCTCGTGCGCCCAGACCGTTGGCGACATGCGCCCGAACCGGGACGGATCGGCACCGAACGTGCGGACCAAGGGCGACTATGTCCAGAAGGCCCGCAATGGCGTGATGGAATTCCTGCTGATCAACCACCCTCTGGATTGCCCGATCTGTGACCAGGGCGGCGAATGCGACCTGCAGGACCAGGCCATGGCCTATGGCCGGGGCGGCAGCCGCTATGACGAAAACAAGCGCGCCGTCGAAGACAAGAATATGGGGCCGCTGGTCAAGACGATCATGACGCGCTGCATCCAGTGCACGCGCTGTATCCGGTTTGCCGCTGAAGTCGCCGGTGTTGAGGAAATCGGCATGATCTCGCGCGGCGAGAGTGCAGAGATCACGACCTATCTTGAAAAGTCGCTGACTTCGGAACTGTCTGGCAATGTCATCGACCTCTGCCCGGTCGGCGCGCTGACCTCCAAGCCCTACGCCTTCAATGCGCGCCCGTGGGAGCTGCGCAAGACCTCGTCGATTGACGTGATGGATGCCATGGGCGCGTCGATCCGCATTGATGCCAAGGGTGACGGTGTGATGCGGATCCTGCCGGAGACCAATGAGGAAGTGAACGAGGAGTGGATTTCGGACAAATCCCGCTTCGTCTGGGACGGGCTTGCCCGCCAGCGCCTCGACAAACCTTATGTGCGCGTCAACGGCAAGCTCGTGCCTGCGACCTGGGGCGAGGCGTTTGCTGCTGCGCAGACGGCGCTATCAGCGCCCGCAGAAAAGATCGGCGTTGTTGCCGGCGACCTGATCGAAGTGGAGCAGGCCAAGGCCGCGCTGGACCTGTTCCGCGCGCTCGGCGTGCAAAACACGGACTGCCGCCCGGCAGGCGCCGAGTATGGCGCCGATGGCGTGCGAGAGCGCTATATCCTCAATCCGACGCTGATGGGCGTGGAAGAGGCCGATGCACTGCTGCTGATCGGCACCAACCCGCGCGTCGAGGCGGCAGTCTGGAATGCCCGTATCCGCAAGTCGTGGCTGTGGGGCGACCTGAAGGTCGGCGTGATCGGCGAAGCGGCTGACCTGACCTATGAGTACGACCATCTTGGCATTGGCGGCGACGCGCTGGCCAACCTGTCTGGCAGCGACTTCTACAAGGTTCTCAAGGATGCCAAGCGCCCGATGGTCGTTGTCGGTGAAGGCGCGCTGTGCCGCGAAGATGGCCAGACCATCCTGGACGTTGCCCAGAAACTGGCGCAGGACGTCGGCGCCGTCGCTGATGGCTGGGCCGGATTTGGCGTCCTGCACAATGCAGCAGGCCGTGTGGGCGCTCTCGATACCGGTTTCGTGCCGGGCGACAACGGCAAGGCGACCGGCGCCATTCTCGGCGGCGGGATGGAAACGGTTGTCCTGCTCGGCGCAGACGAAGCGGACCTGTCCGGTCTCGGCGGCGCGACCGTGATCTATGTCGGGTCGCATGGCGATGCGGGCGCAGCCCGCGCAGACATTATCCTGCCGTGCGCAACCTTCACCGAGTTGGACGCCACCTATGTGAACACGGAAGGGCGCGTCCAGACGACGAATCGCGCCGTCCAGCCGAAGGGCGAAGCCCGTGAGGGCTGGGCCATTTTCCGCGCGCTGTCGCAAGTCATGGGCAAGACGCTGCCTTATGATACCGCCGACGCTTTGCGGGCCGGCCTGCGCGGCGCGGAAGGTGAAAGCACAGTCTTTTCCGGACATGGCTTTGCGCCGGGCGCAAGCGGCGTCAGTGCACTCCTGGCTGCTGTCAGCGGTGCTGGCGGCGCAATCAAGGCGGACCGTTTTGCCGCAGTAATCGATGATTTCTACCTGACCAATCCCATCGCACGGGCGTCCAAGACCATGGCGGAGTGCTCAGCGCTCAGCACGGCCCTAGACACTCCGGTAGCAGCGGAGTAGGGCGGCGGCATGAGCAATCTCATCGAGTTCTTTCGGCGACTTTACCGGCTTCTGGATGGTGCTTGGCCAGATCGGCCTGTTCACCCTTGTCCTGTTGTTGTCGATTGCCTTCCTGCTCTTGCTGGACCGGAAAGTCTGGGCTGCTGTCATGATGCGGAAGGGGCCGAATGTCGTCGGTCCGTTTGGCTTGCTTCAGTCGTTTGCAGACTTCGGGAAATTCCTGCTCAAGGAAATCGTCATTCCGGCAGGAGCGAACAAGACGGTGTTCATCCTCGCGCCGATACTGACCTGTACGCTGTCCTTCGTAGCCTGGGCGGCCATTCCCGTTGCGCCGGGAACGGTGTCGGGAACCAGCTGGGTCGTGTCGAACCTCAATGTCGGCGTGCTGTACCTTTTTGCCATCAGTTCGCTTGGCGTCTACGGCATCATCATGGGCGGTTGGGCGTCGAACTCGAAATACCCGTTCCTTGGCGCGCTGCGTTCGGCCGCACAGATGGTGTCCTATGAAGTTTCGATCGGCTTCATCATCGTCACTGTCATCCTCCTGACCGGCTCGATGAATCTGAGCGTCATCGTCGAGAACCAGGCTGGCGGTTTCTGGAACTGGCACGCTTTCAGCTTGCAATATTTTCCACTGATCTTCGTCATGTTCCCGATGTTCGTGATGTTCTTCATCTCGGCGCTGGCAGAGACGAACCGCCCCCCATTCGACCTGCCTGAAGCAGAATCCGAACTCGTCGCCGGTTATCAGGTAGAATACGGCTCGACGCCGTATCTCCTGTTCATGCTGGGCGAGTATCTCAACATCGTGCTGATGTGCGCGATGATGACCGTCCTCTTCCTTGGTGGATGGCACGGCCCGATTGCTCTCGGAGACGCGGTGCAGGATTGGCCGCCCCTCCTGCTCAGCCTGTCGGGCCTGTTCTGGTTCATGCTGAAGATCCTGTTCTTCTTCTTCATGTTTGCAATGGTGAAGGCCATCGTGCCCCGTTACCGCTATGACCAGCTGATGCGCCTGGGCTGGAAAATCTTCCTGCCGACATCGCTCGCAGCCGTTCTGATCGTGGCGGGCTACGTTGTTTATACTGGAGTACAGTCATGAGCATTGCGCAGACCATTCGCGGCGCGCTGCTGACCGATTTCATCGGGGCTTTCTGGTCGGCGCTGCGGGAAATGTTCCGCCGCAAGGCGACCGTGAACTATCCGTTTGAAAAGAACCCGCTCAGCCCCCGTTTCCGGGGTGAACACGCGTTGCGCCGCTACCCGAGCGGGGAAGAGCGCTGCATCGCCTGCAAGCTGTGCGAGGCTGTGTGTCCTGCGCAGGCCATCACGATTGAGGCCGAACCGCGCGAGGACGGCGCGCGCCGGACGACGCGCTATGATATCGACATGGTGAAGTGCATCTATTGCGGCTTCTGCCAGGAGGCCTGCCCGGTCGACGCCATCGTCGAAGGGCCGAACTTCGAATTTGCGACCGAGACGCGTGAAGAACTTTTCTACGACAAGGACCGCCTGCTTGCGAATGGCGACCGGTGGGAACGTCTGATCGCGAAGAACCTGGAGCTGGACGCGCCCTATCGTTAGGGCCGCCTTGCAGAATGACTGAACCGGAGCACGGAGGCAGGCGCCTCTCATGCTTCACGAAATAGGGGCTTTGAGGGCTTTGGCAGTTTACGCATTCTGGATACTGGCCACGATCGTGGTCTTGTCTGCGGTCATGGTGATCGCGGCGCGCAATCCCGTGCATTCGGTCCTGTTCCTGATCCTTGCGTTCTTCACGTCGGCGGGCCTGCTCGTGCTGATCGGGGCCGAGTTCCTCGCCATGCTTCTTGTCGTCGTCTATGTCGGCGCCGTGGCCGTGCTGTTCCTGTTCGTGGTGATGATGCTGGACGTTGATTTTGTCGAACTGAAACAAGGCTTTTTGAGTTATTTGCCGTTCGGCCTCTTGGTTGGCGCGGTATTCCTCGCCGAAATCGTGCTCGCTTCATTTGCGGGCCTCGAAAACCATGTTGGTGCGTTTGATGCTTCGCCCGGTGCGGCAACCAATGCCGAGGCCATCGGGCAGGTGATGTACACGCAATACATGCTGCTGTTCCAGATGGCGGGACTCATCCTTCTGGTCGCCATGATCGGCGCCATCGTACTGACACTGCGGCATCGCCCCGGAACCAAGCGCCAGAACATTGCCAAGCAGACATCGCGTCGTCGTTCAGACGCTTTCGAATTGAAAGACCCGAGCTCCGGGCAGGGGATCTGATATCATGGACCTTGGACTTTCCCATTTTCTCGCCGTCTCGGCGGCGCTGTTCACGATCGGGGTCGTGGGCATATTCGTGAACCGGAAGAACATCATCGTCATCCTGATGGCGATCGAACTGATCCTCCTGTCGGTGAACCTGAACCTGATCGCGTTCTCGGTCTTCAACGGCGACATCGCCGGGCAGATCTTCGCCATGCTGGTCTTGACCGTGGCGGCAGCTGAAGCGGCTGTCGGCCTTGCCATTCTCGTCGTCTATTTCCGCAATCGCGGGGATATTGCGGTCGAGAATGTCGACCTGATGAAAGGTTAGAGGCTGATGCTGCCGGATATCTTCATTCTCTTTATCGTGCTTGCGCCCGGAATCGTGGCGCTGACAGGCCTCGTTCACAAGCAGATCGGCGATGGGCCGGTCATGTTCCTGACGACGGGTGTCGTGCTTGCTGCCGGCGCGTTGTCGCTGTTCCAGCTGTTTGCCTATGCGGCCGGTATCGGCGGCGCGGAAGGCCATGGCGAAGCGGCTGGTCATGCGGTTGAAGCGGTTGCTGCCAATGGCGCGCATGTCATCACCTTGATGCCCTGGATTGATGTTGGCGCGTTCCAGGCGAACTGGGCGATCCGCGTCGATACGCTGTCCATCGTGATGATGGCCGTGATCACCGGCGTGTCCGGACTCGTGCACCTCTATTCGTGGGGCTACATGAGCGAAGACCCGCATCGGTCGCGCTTTTTTGCCTACCTCTCGCTGTTCACTTTCGCGATGCTGTCGCTTGTCGTGGCGGATAATTTCATCCAGCTGTTCTTCGGTTGGGAAGGTGTTGGCCTGGCGTCCTACCTGCTGATCGGGTTCTGGTACACGAAGAAGGCCCCCAACGACGCCTCGATCAAGGCATTCGTGACCAACAGGGTGGGTGATTTCGGCCTCGCGCTCGGCATCATGGCCGTGTTCTTCGTGTTCGGATCGGTCGAATTCGAACCTGTATTGGCTGCCATTCGCGAGAACGCAGTGGTGACGCCGCTGGCTTTCGCGGAAGCGGCGCCGGCGCAGGAGGCGATCATCGAGTTCCTCGGGCAGCGCGTCTACGCGCTCGAGCTGATCGGCGTACTCCTGTTCATCGGCGCAATGGGCAAGTCGGCCCAGTTCTTCCTTCACGTCTGGCTGCCGGACGCCATGGAAGGCCCGACACCTGTTTCGGCCCTGATCCACGCTGCGACCATGGTGACCGCAGGCGTCTACCTGGTTTGCCTTCTCTCGCCCCTGTACGAGCACACACTCTATGCTGCCGGCATGGTGACGATTGTGGGTGCGGTCACGGCGCTCTATGCCGCGACGGTCGGCATGGCGCAGAATGACATCAAGCGCGTGATTGCCTATTCGACCTGTTCGCAGCTCGGCTACATGTTCTTTGCAGCAGGCATCGGCGCCTATGAAGCCGCGATGTTCCACCTGTTCACGCACGCCTTCTTCAAGGCGCTGCTGTTCCTTGGCGCAGGTTCGGTCATTCATGGCATGCACCACGAGCAGGACATGCGGCGCATGGGCGGTCTCGTGAAATTCATGCCGCTGACCTATGCGGCGATGCTGATAGGCACGATTGCCATCATCGGCCTGGGCATTCCGCATACACTCATCGGATTCTCGGGTTTCTTCTCGAAGGACGCGATCCTGGAGAGTGCGTTTGCTGCCGGAGAACATCACGTCATGTTCGGCCAGGTTGCCTTCTGGTTCGGCATCGTCGCGGCACTGCTCACCAGCTTTTATTCCTGGCGCCTCATCTACATGACGTTCCACGGGCCGCAGGCATCTGCAGAGCATCATGACGATCATGGGCATGCTGCGGCGGACGACCATGGACACGCCCATGACGACCATGCGCACGTGCCGCACGAGAGCCCGGCCATCATGCTTGTGCCGCTGGCCCTGCTGAGCCTGGGAGCGGTTTTCGCCGGCTTCTATTTCCACGACTGGTTTGTCGGCGGCAAGGAAAGCGCATTCTGGGGCGGCGCCATTTATTCGGCTGCCGAGAACCACGTGCTGCACGACCGGCATAACGTGCCCGAATGGGTGCTGTGGGCGCCATTGGCTGTCACGCTTGCCGGCTTCCTGATTGCGACGCTGACTTATTTCTTCAATCGCGGATTCGGAAAGCGCATCGCCGACAGCGGCGGGCCGCTTCATGCCCTGTTTTCGAACAAATGGTATTTCGACGAACTGTACAACGCGACGCTCATCAAGGGCTCGGCGCTTCTCGGGAACCTGTTCTGGAAGGCCGACAAGAAGATCATCGACGGCGTCGGACCCGACGGCGTTTCATCGCTCACGCGCTGGGGTGCCCGGCGTGTCTCCGCGATGCACACTGGCTACCTGTATCATTATGCGTTCGTGATCATTGGAGCTGCGCTGGTACTCGGCGCCGTCATGTGGTTGCGGGCTGGAGGAGTTAACTGATGGGCGGTTTTCCCATTCTTTCGGCGGTTGTCTTCCTGCCGCTGATCGGCGCGCTCATCATCATGGGTGTGCGCTCGGCAACTGCAGGCAGTTTCAGCAGCGAGGAAGCCGGCAAGGACAGCCGTGCCGCCTTGCTGGCGGGCCTGATCATCTCCAGCGCGACATTTGTTGCGTCGGTTGCAGCCTTCCTGACATTCGATTCCAGTGCGGTCGGCTACCAACTCGTTGAGCAATATGCCTGGTATGGCGAGATCACCTACAAGGTCGGGATCGATGGCCTGTCGATGCCGCTCATCCTGCTGACGACCTTCCTGACGCCGATCTGCCTGCTGGCCAGCTGGAACTCGATCAATACGCGCGTAACCGAATATGTCGTCGCGTTCCTGGTGCTCGAGACGTTCATGCTCGGCGTGTTCGCGGCACTTGATATCGTCCTGTTCTATATTTTCTTCGAAGCCGGGCTGATCCCGATGTTCCTGATCATCGGCATCTGGGGCGGCAAGGAAAAGATCTACGCGGCGTTCAAGTTCTTCCTTTATACGCTTCTGGGCTCGCTGCTGATGCTGGTGGCGGTCGTCTACATGTTCCAGGCTGCCGGTTCGTCGGACATTGAAATCCTCGAAAAGTTTGCGTTCCCGCCGCATATCCAGACATGGCTGTGGCTGGCCTTTGCGGCCTCCTTCGCGGTGAAGCTGCCGATGTGGCCGGTCCATACATGGTTGCCTGACGCCCACGTCCAGGCACCCACGGCTGGCTCGGTCATCCTGGCTGGCGTGCTGCTGAAGATGGGCGGCTACGGCTTCCTCAGGTTCTCGCTGCCGATGTTCCCGGATGCGAGCCATCTGTTCCAGCCGGCCATGTTCGCTTTGGCGGTGATCGCCATCGTCTACACGTCGCTGGTCGCGTGGCGCCAGACGGACATGAAGAAGCTCATCGCCTATTCGTCGGTGGCACACATGGGATTTGTGACGCTCGGCATTTTCTCGTTCAACGAGGTTGGCGTGCAGGGCGCGATCTTCCAGATGCTGAGCCACGGCCTGATTTCCGGCGCGCTGTTCCTGATTGTCGGCGTGGTTTACGACCGCATGCACACACGCGAGATTGCGGCCTATGGTGGCCTGGTCAACCGGATGCCTGTCTATGCCACATTGTTCATGCTGTTCAGCATGGCCAATGTCGGCCTGCCGGGCACGAGCGGGTTCGTCGGCGAAATCCTCACCATGGTCGGTGGTTTCCAGGCAGCAACATGGGCCGCGGCAGGCGCCGCGCTGGGCGTGATCTTCTCAGCCGTCTACATGCTGACGCTGTACCGTCGCACCGTGTTCGGGGAGATCACCAACCCGAAGCTCAACGACATTAGCGACATGAATTTGATCGAACTGATCTGCATCGTGCCGCTTGCGCTGCTCACACTATTGTTCGGCGTCGCGCCGAACCTGATTTTCAACATTACTGAAGGGGCAACGAACCGCGTTCTGTCCCTGATGGTCGGAGGCTGACGGCCCATGCTCGACTATACTGCCATGATCGTTGCAATCGGCCCGGAGCTTTGGCTCGCGGCGGCGGGACTGCTCGGCGTGCTGCTGGGCGCGGTCCTGAAGGACCGGTTCAACGCATTGTCTTTCAAATTCGGCGCACTAACCCTGTTCGGAGCGGCCGCGCTATCGCTCATGTTCTATCAGGGCGGCGAGGCGTTCGGTGGGCTGGTGCACACGAACACTTTCGTGAACTTCGCGAAGTTCGTCAGCTTCACGGTGGGCGGTTTTGCGTTGGTGATGTCCGAAGGCTTCCTGAAGCGCCATGACACGATCCGTTATGAATACGTGCTGCTGACCATCTTCGCGAGCCTTGGGATGGGGATGATCCTGTCGGCCGCCGACTTGATGACGCTTTACATGGGCATCGAGACACTCAGCCTGTCGTCCTACGTGCTGGCCGCTTTCCACCGGGACTCGGCGCGGTCTTCGGAAGCGGGCCTCAAGTATTTTGTGCTCGGTGCACTTGCCTCCGGCATGCTTCTCTACGGCGCCTCGCTTGTGTACGGTTTTGCTGGCACAACGCATTATGCAGGCATTTCGAGTGCTGCGCCGTCAATCGGGCTGATGTTCGGCATGGTCCTGATGATCGTGGGATTGGCGTTCAAGGTTTCAGCGGCGCCGATGCACGTATGGACGCCGGATGTCTATGAAGGCGCACCGACCCCCGTCGGCGCTTTCTTCGCGTCGGCCCCGAAAATGGCCTCGATGGTGGTCTTCGCGAACGTGATGTTCACGGCCTTTGGCGACGTGATGGACGAGTGGCAGATGATCGTCGCGATCATTGCCGGCCTGTCGATGATCATCGGCTCGTTCGGCGCTCTGACACAGACCAATATCAAACGCCTTCTCGGATATTCCTCGATTGCCAATGTGGGCTATGCACTGGTGGCGGTCGCCGCAGGCCAGGCGAGCGGTGCCGGGGCGTTGTTGATCTTCATGACGCTCTATGTGGTTTCGTCGCTCGGTTTGTTCGCCGGTGTCCTGGCGATGCGCCGCCGCGGTGGCATGGTCGAGAGCATCGACGAACTCGGCGGTCTCATCAGCTCGCGTCCGTGGCTTGCGATCGCCCTGTCGATCCTGATTTTCTCTATCGCCGGCTTGCCCCCGTTCGGCGGTTTCTTCGGGAAATGGGAAGTGTTCAACGCCGGTATCGAGGCGGGCTTGCTGCCATTGGCGATCATCCTCGTGGTCGCGTCTGTCGTATCGCTCGGATACTACCTGCGCATCGTGAAGATCATGTGGTTCGACGAGCCGAAAGAGCGTTTTGAATCGATTGATGGATCGGTGACATTGACTGTGCTTGCCTCGGCGTTCGTCGCAGGTATCCTGTTCCTTGTGTTCATCAACCAGCTCTCGCAATGGGCGTATGACGCCGCTCTGGGATTAGCCTCTTGAGTCTGGACTGGCCCGTTCATCACCTCGGCGCCATTGACAGCACCAATTCCGAGGCGAAGCGGCGTGCGACCGCAGGCGGATTTTCCGATACATGGCTCGTCGCGGAGGCCCAGTCGGCCGGTCGCGGGCGGCTCCAGCGAAACTGGATTTCCCCCGTCGGCAACCTGTTCGCGACGGCATTGTTTCACGAGCCCGGCGGGATGGTTGTGGCGTCTCGGTTGCCCTTCGCAGCGGCTCTGGCTGTCAGCGACGTTGCCCGATTGTTTGCACCGAACGCCGACATTCGCCTGAAATGGCCAAACGATGTGCGTATTGGCGGGGCAAAGCTGTCCGGTATCCTTATCGAAACCGGTGGGTCGGGCGCGGATACCTGGGTTGCCGCTGGTATCGGCATCAATGTCACCCACGCCCCGGACGGAGCCGGACAGAGCGCGACATCGATAGCAGCACTCCGCGGAGACGCGGTCGTGGCGGCCGACATGGTGCTCGAAGCCCTGCGGAAGGCCTTTTCGCAACGGTTGAGCGAGGCGCGGGTAGGGTTTGCCGATCTCCGCAAAGCCTGGCTGGAGCGCGCCGAGGGGATCGGGGCGACAGTGCGTGTTTCGGCGTCGGGCGAACCCATAGAGGGCATCTTTGAAGATATTGACGAATTCGGGGCCCTCATCCTCAGATTGCCCGATGGTGCTCGGCAGACCATAAGGGCCGGAGATGTGAACCTGGTAGGGAGAGTGTAGGCGCAATGCTGCTTGCGATTGACGTAGGTAACACGAACACTGTGTTCGGTGTTCATGACGGAGACAACTGGCTCGTCCAGTGGCGCAGCGCGACTGATGCCCGCAAAACGGCTGACGACCATGCCGCCTGGTTGTGGCGGCTGGCTGACATGCACGGCATGGACCTGAGCAGGATCAATGGCTGCGTGATCTCGACGGTTGTGCCGCAAGCGGTGTTCAACTTCCGCAACCTCGCGCGGCGCTATCTCAATATCGAACCCATGTTTATCGGGGATCCGTCGCTGAAAACGGGCGTGGAAATCCGTATTCGTCGCCCGGAACAGGTTGGCGCGGACAGGATCGTCAGCGCGCTCGGTGCGCATGTATCCTATCCGGGAAACCTCATCGTTATCGACAGCGGCACCGCGACCACTTTTGACATCGTCGCCGAAGACGGCGGGTTTGAAGGCGGCATCATTTCACCCGGTATCAACCTGTCGGTTAGCGCCTTGCACGATGCTGCAGCGCAATTGCCGCGGATCGCGATCCAGCGCCCGAGCCAGGTGATTGGCCAGGATACGGTCAGCGCAATGCAGTCTGGTGTATTCTGGGGCTATATCGACCTGATTGACGGGCTGGTGCGGCGCATCAAGGCCGAGTATGGAAAGCCCATGCAGGTGGTTGCAACCGGCGGCGTCGCGTCCCTGTTCGAAGGCGCCAGCGAAACGATTGACCACTACGACCCTGATATCCTGATCAGCGGTCTCCTCGAAATCTACAAACGTAACAAATAGGACCTTATGGCCGATTCAGCACAGCTATCCGACGAACTCGTTTTCCTGCCACTGGGGGGATGCGAGGAGATCGGCATGAACCTGAATGCCTATGGGTACGGGCCGCCGCATGCGCGGCGGTGGATACTCGTGGATGTCGGCGTCACCTTCGGAGGCCTGGATACGCCGGGAATCGACCTGATCTGTGCAGATCCCGATTATCTGATCGGCGAGCAGATCGACGCAATCTTCCTGACGCATGCCCATGAAGACCATATCGGAGCGGTCGGCCTTTTGTACCCGCGCCTCAAGACCAAGGCGCCAATCTATGCAACGCCCTTCACGACGGAACTCGTGCGGTCCAAGATGCTGGAGCGCGGAGTCGATCCGCGGTGGCTGAAACCGGTCGCGATGGGGGGGACGGTAGTGGCCGGGCCGTTCACGGTGACCTACGTCACGCTTACCCATTCAATCCCCGAGCCGAACGCGCTCGCCATCGATACGCCCGCCGGAATGATCCTTCACACCGGGGACTGGAAGATCGATCCGGATCCCCAGATTGGCGGCCCGACAGACATCAAGGGCCTGACGGCACTCGGCGATCGCGGCGTGCTGGCGATGGTCTGCAATTCCACCAACGTTTTCGAAGACGGCGAATCCGGTTCGGAGGAAAGCGTCAAACAAGGCCTGATCGACCTGATCGCCGAACAGACGCAGGCGGTGGCTGTCACGACGTTTGCCTCGAATGTTGCGCGGGTGAAGTCCATCATCGAGGCTGCAGAGCTGGCAGGCCGGAGCGTGTGCCTTGTCGGGCGGAGCATGCATCGCATCACCGATGCTGCGAAGGCCGTCGGCATCCTGCCGCGCAATCTCGAATTCGTCGATGAATCGGAAGCCAAGTCGATTCCGGCTGAGAACATTCTCTACCTTTGCACGGGCAGCCAGGGCGAGGCGCGCGCCGCGCTCGGCCGGATCTCCCGGAACGACCACCGCAATGTCTCGCTGGGCGAAGGTGATTGCGTCATCTTTTCGTCGCGGATCATTCCTGGCAATGAACGCGAAATTTTTGCCATGCAGAACGCGCTGGCTGACCAGGGGGTGCGCATCATTACCCCGCGCATGGTCAAGGAGCCTATCCACGTTTCAGGACACCCCTGCCGGGGCGAACTGCAGAAGATGTACCAATGGGTGCGGCCCGAGATTGCCGTGCCTGTGCACGGCGAGCGCAGGCATATCATGGAGCACGCGGCCTATGCCAAATCGCTCCAGATTCCGCAGGCAATCGCTCCACAGAACGGTAGCCTTGTCCGGCTCGCGCCAGGCCCGGCCGAGGTCATCGACCTCGTGCCGGCGGGCCGGTTGTTGCTCGATGGCAAATTCCTGGTTCCGGAAGGCGCGCAGGGGCTGAATGAACGCCGGAAACTGTCGGAGAACGGCATGGTACTCGCCAGTGTCGTGATCGATGAGGATGGCGACGTGATTGACGGCCCAGTCGTCGTCGTGCGGGGGTTCTCGGAATCTGATGGCCGTCTCGCCGATGAAAGCCTGGATGACCTGGACGAGGCTGCAGACGCGGCCGTCCGGAAGATGAAGCGCAAGACCCGTCTTGATGATGACATGGTTGAGCGCGAAATAGGTCGGGCCCTGCGAAAGGCCTGCGAGGCGACGTTTGGCCGGCGCCCGATGATTGATGTGACTGTATTGAGGAGCTGAAGCACCATGAGCGAATTCAAAATTGGCCCGTTGAACCATGTCGGCATTGCCGTGCCGGATATCGAAGAAGCCTGCGACACCTATCGCACGCTTTATGGCGCAACCGACATCACCACGCCGTTCGACATGCCGGAACAGGGCGTGAAGGTTTGTTTCGTGAACCTGCCGAACGCGCAGATCGAGCTGATCGAGCCGCTGAATGCTGAATCGCCCATCGCGAACTTCATTACCAAGAACCCGAAGGGCGGACAGCACCATGTCTGCTTTGAAGTCGATGACATCAACCAGGCCGTTGACGAGATGGGCAAGCGCGGCGCGACGGTGCTTGGCAAGCCGCGTATCGGCGCACATGGCACGATGATCATTTTCGTTCACCCGAAGAATTCGAACGGTGTCCTGATCGAGTTGATGGAAACGCCAAAAGGCCACCACTGATGAGCATTGCGAGCGGCGTCGTCGTCTTTGTCATGTGCTGGTGGATATGCTTCTTCGCGGTCCTTCCGATCGGAGTTCGCGGGCAGTTCGAGGACGGCGACGCGACTCCCGGGACGGAGGAAGGGGCCCCCGTCAATCCGATGCTGTTGAAGAAAGCGCTTTGGGCTTCGATTGGCGGTGTCATCCTGACGGCAATTGCCGCGTTAGTTGTGCCGCTGCTCCTTGCGGACTAGGGGCGGCTGCGGCTAGTTGAGCGCCAAATTCAGCGTTAGCGGGGAATCCATGCGTCTTTCGAAATTCTTTCTGCCGGTTACCAAGGACGCCCCGGCGGATGCGGCCATCGCCTCGCACAAGCTGATGCTGCGCACCGGCATGATCCGGCAGAACGGCGCGGGCATCTATTCATGGTTGCCTATGGGCTACATCGTTCTCAAGAAGATCGAGCAGATCGTGCGCGAGGAAATGAACCGCGCCGGTGCCATCGAAATGCTGATGCCGACCTTGCAGCAGGCCGACCTGTGGCGCGAATCCGGCCGGTATGACGACTATGGCAAGGAGATGCTGCGCATCAAGGACCGGCATGACCGGGACATGCTTTACGGGCCGACGAATGAAGAGCTGATCACCGACGTGTTCCGCTCCTATGTCAAAAGCTACAAGCAGCTGCCGCTGAACCTGTATCACCAGCAATGGAAATTCCGCGACGAGGTTCGCCCGCGTTTCGGCGTGATGCGCGGCCGTGAATTCCTGATGAAGGATGCTTATTCCTTCGACCTGACCGAAGAAGACGCAGGGGTCTCCTATCGCAAGATGTTCTGCGCCTATCTCAATGCGTTCGACCGGATGGGCCTGACCGCAATTCCGATGCGCGCCGATACAGGGCCGATCGGTGGTGACATGAGTCATGAATTCATCATCCTGGCGGACACAGGCGAAAGCGCAGTGTTCTGCGACAAGGCCCTTCTGGACTTGCCTTCGCCGGGCCTTGACCTTGATTTTGACGCTGACCTCAACGCCGAAGTCGAAAAGCGCACGCGATACTATGCCGCGACCGAAGAGATGCATGACGAGGCGGCCTTTGCCGCTATCCCGGCTGACCGGCAGGTGTCGGCGCGCGGCATCGAGGTCGGCCATATTTTCAACTTCGGCACAAAGTATTCCGTGCCGATGAATGCGGTCGTGCAATCGGCGGACGGGCAGATGGTGCCGGTGCAGATGGGCAGCTATGGCATTGGCGTGTCACGTCTTGTCGGCGGCATCATCGAGGCCTGCCATGACGAAAACGGGATCGTCTGGCCGGAATCCGTGGCGCCCTGGCATGTCGGCCTGATCAATATGCGCGTTGGCGATGCGGCTTGCGATGCAGCCTGCGCTGACGCCTACAAGGCCCTCACCGATGCGGGCATGGACGTACTCTATGACGACACGGATGAGCGCGCCGGCGGCAAGTTTGCCCGCATGGAGCTGATCGGCCTGCCATGGCAGATTGTTATCGGTCCGCGTGGCATCGAAAACGGCGTCGTCGAGGTGAAGCACCGCAAGTCCGGCGAGAAGGTGGAGATGCCTTTCGCCGAAGCGCTGACGAAAGTGACGCCCAAATGAGCGAACTCGGCCACGTCGCACCGCCCTTTGGCAAGCTGGAGCGCACGCTGGCCTGGCGCTATTTGCGGGCCAAGCGCGAGCATGGGGGGGCATCGCTGATTTCGATCATTTCCTTTGTCGGGATTTTCTTCGCCGTCGCTGCGCTGATCATCACCATGTCGGTGATGAGCGGATTTCGCGCGACCTTGCTGGATGCCCTGCTCGGTGGCCAGCCGCACGTCTACGGCGTGGTCAGCAGCTATACCGAGGATGAAGCGAATGCGCTGGCGGGTACGATCCGCGAGATCGACGGGATCACCAGCGTGACGCCCTATCTCGAGGAATACGTGCTGATCACGGCCAACGGCCGCAAGACCGGTGCAGCCGTTCGCGCGATCCGCACCGAAGACCTGGCGACAATGCCGTTCCTCAAGGATGGTGGAAAGTCGGCCATTGCGGCGGGCTTTGGCGAAGGCCGGAATGGCGGAAATGTCATCATGCTTGGCGCCTTCCTCGCGGCGGGACGGGAAGGGCTTGGCATTCGGCCGGGCGACAAGGTCGAGATCGTGACGTCCCAGCAGACGGCCGGCCCGATGGGCGGCACACCGCGCAGCAAGTCCTATGTCGTGGGCGACATCTTCAAGACCGGCAGTGTTGAACTGGACAGCCTCTATGCGTTCATGCCGATGGAGCAGGCGCAGATCCTGTTCCAGTCCAAGGGCCATTACAGCATGCTGGACATACGGTTGAAGGATCCCGAGAAAACACACGAAGCGATGACCGCCATCGCGAATGCGACGGGCAATGCGCTTTACACATTCGACTGGAAGAGCCAGCGGGAAAGTTATCTCAATGCCCTGCAGGTGGAACGCACGATGGTGCGCCTTCTCGTCATGGTGATCATGGCGATAGCGACACTGAACATCATCGTGGGCGTCGTGATGCTGGTGAAGAACAAGTCGCGGGATATTGCGATCCTGCGGACCATCGGCCTTGGCCGTAACGGGGTGCTGCGGGTGTTCCTGTTGGTCGGAACCGTGCTCGGAACGCTGGGTGCTCTGTTGGGCGTCCTTGTCGGCGTGATGGTCGTGCTGAATATCGGGTTTGTCGAGGACTTCATCAACCTGTTCGTCCAGGGCGAAGTGTTCGACGCGGAAACATATGGCCTTGAGGGCCTGCCGGCGATCCTCGACTGGCACGAAGTGATCCGGACGGGCCTCTACGCCCTGTTCATGTCGATGGGCGTCTCGATCATCCCGGCCTGGTGGGCATCGCGCCAGGATCCGGTCAGTGCGCTGAGGTTCGAATAATGGCCGGTCCCGTGCTTGAACTGATCGGGATTGACCGGGTCTATCGCACCGCTGCGGGCGAACTGCCTGTGCTCAAAGGAACCGACCTGCGCTTGAATGCCGGGGAACTGGTGGGGCTGGTCGGGCCTTCGGGTTCCGGCAAGTCGACGCTGCTGCATACGGCTGGCCTGCTGGAGCGGCCGGAAGCGGGCAAGGTGATGCTGGACGGCCTCGATTGCCTGTCGCTGGACGACAGGGGCCGCACCGCCATCCGCCGCTCGAAAATCGGTTTCGTCTACCAGTTCCACCATTTGCTTCCCGAATTCAACGCGGCCGACAATATCGCAATGCCGCTGATGATCGCCGGTGTGAAGAAGAAAGCAGCGCGCGAGAAGGCAAACGCCCTGCTGGAGGTTATGGGGCTCGCCGACAGGGGCCACCACCAGCCGGGCCAGATGTCCGGTGGCGAGCAACAGCGCGTGGCGATTGCCCGGGCGCTGGCCAATGACCCGCGCCTGGTCATCGCCGATGAGCCGACAGGCAACCTCGACCCGGCGACGACCGAGCGGGTGTTTGCGACGCTGATCAAGATGGTGCGGGACGAAGGCGCCGCTGTCCTCGTGGCGACCCACAATTTTGCCCTGACCCAGCACATGGACCGCGTCCTGACGCTGCAGGACGGCAAACTGGTGGACTACAAGCCGGAATAAGCTGTGGAAGGCCGCTGCTGACGGGTGGTCTGGCCCCGGCGCGGGCGGCATTGTATCTTCCACGCTGGAGAACCCGTTTTGCCTGAGTCGCCCTTCATCCATCTGGCCGTGCGGTCGAGCTATTCCCTGCTTGAAAGCATGATCACGCCCAAAGGCCTGAAGGGCTGGTTGCTGGGGCAGGCCATGCCGGCCGTGGCCGTGACGGACCGTAATAACCTGTTCGGCGCTCTCGAGATATCGCTGACCATGTCAGAGGCCGGGATCCAGCCGATCATGGCCTGCTGTTTTGACGTGACAGACGGCGGTCATCGCAGCGAGCCGACACGCGTATCGCTCTACGCGCAAGACGAAACCGGCTACCAGCGCCTGATGCTGCTGTCGTCGCGGGCCTATCTCGATGCCGACGACGGAGTCCCGAAGCTGCACCGCGACCTGCTGCTGGACAAGACCGATGGCCTGATCCTGCTGACCGGCGGAGCCGAGGGCGAGGTCGCGCGTCACCTGCTGAAGGGCCGCGTGGCCGATGCCCGCACCGAGTTGTCGACATTGGCGAGCGCCTATCCGGGCCGGTGTTATGTCGAGATCACGCGGCACGGGACGCCCGATGAAGCGGCCACGGAAGCCGGCCTGATCGATCTTGCATACGAGCTCGAGTTGCCGATCGTCGCGACCCATGACGCCCGGTTCATGAAGCCGTCGGACGCGACGGCGCACGACGCGCTGATGTGTATCGCCAATGGTGAATATCTCGGCCAGGAGGACCGCAAGCGCGTCTGCCCGTCGCAATACCTAAAGACACAGGACGAAATGGCGGCGCTGTTTTCCGACCTGCCGGAGGCCCTGGAGAACACGTCCGAGATCGCTCGGCGTTGTTCTGTTCGTTCCGTCACCCGCGACCCGATCCTGCCCTCGTTCAGCAATGAAGGCCGGTCCGAGATCGAGGAATTGAGGAAACAGGCGACCGAAGGACTCGAAGGCCGCCTGAAAGCCGCCGGCAAGCTCTATGCAGAACGGAAAACCTATTTTGAGCGGCTGGACTACGAGCTCGGCGTAATCGAGCGGATGGGCTTTCCGGGCTACTTCCTGATCGTATCCGACTTCATCAAATGGGCCAAGGAACAGGACATCCCGGTTGGGCCGGGCAGGGGGTCGGGTGCCGGTTCGCTGGTCGCATGGTCCCTCCTGATCACCGATCTTGATCCGCTGCGCTTTGATCTCCTGTTTGAACGCTTCCTGAACCCGGAACGCGTGTCGATGCCCGACTTTGACATCGACTTCTGCCAGGAACGCCGCAGCGAAGTTATCCGCTATGTCCGCGACAAGTATGGTGCCGAGAGCGTCGCGATGATCATCACATTCGGCACGCTGCAGGCCAAAGCTGTGGTGCGCGATGTCGGCCGCGTGATGCAGATGCCCTATTTCCAGGTCGACCGGCTGGCGAAGCTGATCCCGTTCAATCCGGCCAAGCCGCCCAAGCTGCAGGAAGCGATCGACGACGAGCCGAAATTCGATGACGAAATTGCGGAAGACCCGCGCGTCGGCGAACTGATCAAGATCGCGCTGGCGCTGGAAGGGCTTTACCGGAACGCAGGCACGCACGCGGCCGGCGTGGTCATCGCGGACCGGCCGCTTGTCGAAATCGCGCCGCTTTACAACGACCCGCGCGCCGACCTTCCGGCCTCGCAGTTCAACATGAAATATGCCGAGATGGCAGGCCTCGTGAAGTTCGACTTCCTTGGCCTCAAGACGCTGACGGTGATTGACCGCGCGCTGAAGCTGATCCGCCGGAGTGGACAGGATGTGGGGCCGGAATGGGAGGGTCTCGACGACAAGCCCACTTATGACCTGATGGCGAGCGGCGACACGCTGGGCGTGTTCCAGCTCGAAGGCGCGGGCATGCGCGACACGCTGCGCAAGGTGCGCCCGAACAATATCGAAGACGTGATCGCGATCATCTCGCTCTACCGGCCCGGTCCGATGGAAAACATCCCGCTCTACGTGCAGGGCAAGGAGAACCCGGAGGGAGTGCAATATGCCCACCCGGACCTGAAACCGGTGCTGGAAGCCACCTATGGCGTGCCGGTTTACCAGGAACAGGTCATGCGGATGGCGCAGGAAATCGCCGGCTATTCGCTTGGCGAGGCCGACCTTCTGCGCCGGGCCATGGGCAAGAAGAAGATCGAAGAGATGGTCGCGCAGCGCAAGCGGTTCGTTGAGGGGGCCGCCGCCACCAAGCAGATGGACGAGCCGCTCGCCAACGAAATCTTCGACACGATGGAGAAGTTTGCGGGCTACGGTTTCAACAAGTCCCACGCCGCTGCCTATGCGCTGATCGGGTACCATACGGGTTACCTGAAACGCCATTTCCCGGTGGAGTTCCTGGCCGCCTCGATGAGCCTCGACCTCGGCAATACCGACAAGCTGGCGGCCTTTTTCATGGAAGCGCGGCGGCTCAAGATTCCTGTCCTGGCGCCGGACGTGAACACGTCGACAGCCGACTTCGACGTGCGCGATGGCGCTGTCGTCTATGCACTGGGCGCATTGAAGGGCGTTGGCCTCGAAGCGATGCGGCACGTCGAAGCGCTGCGTGAGGCCGATGGCACATTTTCGGATCTCTACGATTTTGCCGAGCGGGTCGACCCGCGGCACATCAACAAGAAGGCCTTCGAGTCGCTGGCGAAATCCGGCGCATTTGACACGCTGGATGCCAACCGGGCCAAAGTGCTGGGGGCCGCGCCGATCCTCGCCCAGATGGCAACCAAGTCGGCGGAAGACCGGCAGGGCGGGCAGGGCGGCCTGTTCGGTGACGCCGAACCGGCGCTGCGTCCGGCGCTTCCGGCCTGCAAGCCGTGGAACGGGCAGCAGAAACTGGACGAGGAATTCAAGTCGATCGGCTTCTACTTTTCAGGCCACCCGCTCGACGATGTGCTGGAGGGGATCGACCGGGAACGGGTCACGCTGGCTTATGAGATTGCGGACCGTGCGAGCGACGGCAAGCCCCTCGAGCTGATTGGCGTCGTGCGCCTGCGAAACGAGAAACCGGCCCGCAATGGTGGCAAGTTCGCGTTCCTGACCCTGTCCGATCCGACCGGCGAGGTCGAGATGATGGTGTTCCCCGAGAACTCTTCAGCAGAGCTATGACCTGTTGCAGGTGGGCAATACGGTGGCCATCACCGTTGGCGTGAAGCGCAATGGCGATGAGATCAAGCTGAATGCCGAACGCATTATCCAGCTGGAATCGGCGCGGCTGTCGAAATCCATGGGTGCGCTCAAGGTGCGTCTCGCAGTGGGCGCCCACACTGACGATATCGCCGGGATCGTGAACCACCTGGGACGGTTGCAGGATCATGAACGCGGGGCGATCCTGATCGAAATGCCGCTTGAGGACGGTCGGACCGTAATCCTGCGCCTGGCCGACACATATACGATCGGTCTCAAGGCCCAGCGAGCCCTCAAGGATGTCCCGGGCGTCGAGCGGGTGGAACCCATGAAAGCGGCCTGACAAAAGGGCAACCGGGCATCTTGCCGGGCGTGGGGAATTCTGTATAAGCCGCCTTTCCTGAAACCATTTCGCGGGTGCATCCGGTGCGGAAAGCCATATTGGCCCAACGTTCCACCTGCGAAGGCTAACCGGATGGAGAAAAAGAATGGCACTACCTGACTTCACCATGCGTGAGCTGCTCGAAGCTGGCGTACACTTCGGTCACCAGACCCACCGCTGGAATCCCCGCATGAAGCCGTATATCTACGGCGAGCGCTCCGGCATCCACATCATGGACCTGTCCCAGACTGTCCCGGCCCTTCACCAGGCGCTCGTTTTCGTGCGCGACTCGGTGGCCAAGGGTGGCCGCGTCCTGTTCGTCGGCACCAAGCGCCAGGCGTCTGACCCTGTTGCAGAGGCTGCCCAGCGCTGCGCACAGTACTACATGAACCATCGCTGGCTCGGCGGCACGCTGACCAACTGGGCCACCGTGTCCAAGTCGATCAAGCAACTCAAAGAACTCAATGCGATGTTCGAAAGTGGCGGCGGCGAAGGTCTGACCAAGAAAGAATTGCTCGACCTGCAGCGTCGCCGCGACAAGCTTCAGCGCGCTCTGGGCGGTATCGCCGACATGGGCGGCCTGCCGGCTGCGATGATCGTGATCGATACGAACAAGGAATCCATCGCCGTCATGGAAGCCCGCAAGCTGGGCATCCCGGTCGTCGCCGTGCTCGACACGAACTGCGATCCGGCAGATGCCGATTACGGGTTCGCGGGCAATGACGACGCCGCACGCGCAATTTCGCTATACTGCAACCTGTTCGCTGACGCGGTGCTTGATGGCCTCGCCGAATCGACGGCCGGCCTTGGCGTCGACCTCGGTGCGCTCGAAGATATCGAGGGCATGGTTGAGGCTGACGTCGCCGCGGCAGAAGGCGAACCCAAGGAAGATGCAACGGGCGCCTGATCGCCCCGGGATTGAACGTTTACACTGAAGGATAACCGCAATGGCCCAGATTACAGCTGCGCTCGTCAAGGAACTGCGCGACAAGACCGGCGCAGGCATGATGGATGCGAAAAAAGCCCTCGTCGAGAACGATGGCAACGAAGAAGCCGCCATCGAATGGCTGCGCGCCAAAGGCCTGTCCAAGGCTGCCAAGAAGTCAGGCCGCACAGCTGCTGATGGCCTCGTGGCCGTGAAAGTTTCGGCTGACGGCAAGTCGGGCGCGATCGTTGAACTGAACGCTGAGACGGACTTCGTGGCGCGCAATGAAGGCTTCCAGAAAGCCCTTTCAGGCATCACTGAAGCCGCGCTCGGCACCGACGGTACGATTGAAGCGGTCGCTGCTGCGCCTGCGCCAGAAGGCGACGGCACGGTCGACGACATGATCAAGCGGATGATCGCCAAGATCGGCGAGAACATGACCTTGCGCCGTTCGGCCAAGCTCACTGCCGACAAGGTTGCCTCCTACATCCACAACGCCGAAACGGCTGGCATGGGCAAGGTTGGCGTCCTGGTTGCGCTCTCGGGCTCAGGCGACCTCGAAGACATCGGCCGCAAGATTGCGATGCACATCGCGGCGACCTCACCTGCAGCGGCCACGACGGCTGAACTCGACCCTACCTTGGTCGAGACCGAAAAGCGTGTCCTGACCGAGCAGGCCCGTGAAAGCGGCAAGCCCGACAACATCATCGAAGGCATGATCAAGGGCCGGATGCAGAAGTTCTACAAGGAAGTCGTCCTTCTGGAGCAGCCTTTCGTCATGAACCCGGACCAGACGGTTTCGGCCTATCTCAAGGACCAGGGCGCGACACTGGTCGGCTTTGTCCACTTCAAGCTGGGTGAAGGCGTCGAAAAAGCTGCGGATAACTTCGCAGACGAAGTGGCTTCGCTCACAAAAGGCAGCTGAACAGGCTTGCCTTTGGCCCGTCCTGAGGCGTTAAAACATCCCGGCTGCCCATGACAGGCAGCCGGGAATCTTTTAGGAGCTCTATTCAGGGCTTTATTTGACGGAGAAAGCTATGGCAGGCGAGAATCCGGAAGAGAGCCCGCTCAAGTACAAGCGCGTGCTTCTGAAACTGTCCGGCGAGGCGCTGATGGGCCCCGGCCAGTTCGGTATCGATATCCCCACCGTCGAAAAATTTGCCAAGGCCATCGCGAATGCGCGCGCAGCCGGGGCGGAAATCTGCCTCGTCATTGGCGGCGGCAACATCTTCCGGGGCATGGCGGGCGCCGCCAAGGGCATGGAACGGGCGCAGGCCGACAGCATGGGCATGCTGGCAACAGTGATGAATGCGCTGGCCATGCAAAGCGTGCTTGAAACCCAGGGCGTGCCGACACGGGTACAGTCCGCGATCATGATGGACCAGATCTGCGAACCCTATATCCGGCGGCGCGCGCAGCGGCATATGGAAAAGGGCCGGGTCGTCATTTTTGCCGCCGGTATAGGCAACCCGTTCTTCACAACCGATACAGGCGCCGCCCTGCGGGCGATCGAAATGAATTGCGACGCCTTGCTCAAGGGCACGCAGGTTGACGGGGTCTACACGGCCGATCCGAAGCTCGACAGCACCGCGACGCGCTATGACGAGATTGCCTATCAGGAGCTTCTCGTGAAGGACCTGCGCGTCATGGATTCGTCTGCAGTCAGCCTGATGCGTGACAATAACATCCCGATTGTGGTCTTCTCGCTCAAGGAAGAGGGTTCGCTGCTGAACGTGCTGCACGGTCGGGGCACGTCGACAACGATTTCGAACAAGGGAGGGGTCGCGAAATGACCTACAACAAAAAAGACCTGGAACGCCGGATGGAGGGTGCAATCACCTCTCTTTCGACCGAGTTCAGCGGCTTGCGGACAGGCCGGGCTTCCGTGAACCTGCTCGATTCCATCCAGGTGCCTGCCTACGGATCGACTGTGCCCTTGTCGCAGGTGGCATCCGTGTCGGTGACCGACATGCGCATGCTGTCGGTCAATGTCTGGGACAAGACGGTGGTCGGCGCCACCGACCGCGCGATCCGCGAGTCGGGCCTTGGCCTGAACCCGGTCATGGACGGCCAGACCCTGCGCATTCCGATCCCGCCGCTCAACGAAGAGCGCCGTGTCGAACTGACAAAGATTGCCGGCAAGTATGCCGAGGCTGCCAAGGTTGCGGTGCGCAATATCCGTCGCGACGGTATGGACAGCCTGAAAAAAATGGAAAAGGACGGCGAGATCAGCGAGGACAAGCTCCATGGCCTGTCCGACGAAGTCCAGAAGCTGACAGACACGTTCGTCGGCCGCGTCGATGAAGCGCTGAAAGCCAAAGAAGCGGAGATCATGCAAGTCTGATGGCTGCAGCGTCTGCCTCTGATGTCACCAGTATCGTGTCGGGGCAGCAGCCGGGCCTTTCGCATGTCGCGATCATCATGGACGGCAACGGACGGTGGGCCAAGGCCAGAGGCCTGCCGCGGGCGGCCGGGCATGAACGGGGCGTTGAAGCCCTCAGGCGGACCGTGGAGGCCGCAGGCGAGCTCGGTATCCGATATCTTACGGTGTTTTCCTTTTCCACAGAGAACTGGCGGCGACCGGCTGCTGAAGTGAATGCATTGTTCGGCCTGTTGAAGGCCTATGTGCAACGCGACCTGGCCCGGTTGACGCAGGAAGGCGTCCGCATTCGCGTGATCGGGCTTCGCGACGGTTTGCCAGACGACGTCGCCGTCCTGGTCGAAAAGGCCGAGCGCGAGACTGCCGCCAACAGCAAGTTTTTCCTGACGATTGCGTTCAATTATGGTGGCCGGGAAGAAATCGCCCGTGCGGCCCGACGCGTGGCAGACGAGGTGGCATCCGGCCGCCTGATGCCGGACGACGTGAACGAGAAATCATTCGCCGGATTTCTCGACACTGATTCGATGCCGGATCCCGACCTGTTGATCCGCACCAGCGGCGAATACCGGCTGAGCAATTTCCTGTTGTGGCAATGTGCCTATTCGGAACTCGTTTTCATGGACGTGCTTTGGCCGGACTTCGACCGGTCGTGCCTGGAAGAGGCCCTGGCAAAGTACCATGAGCGTGAACGCCGGTTTGGCGCAGTTTCACCTGGGGCAGCCTGATGGGAGACTGGACGCCGCGCGATCGGCGCTTTTCGGAACTTGGGCTCCGACTGATGTCGGCGGCGGTGCTGATCCCAGTTGCCATTGCAATGGTATGGGCGGGCGGCTGGTGGCTGGCGATCGGCTGCGCTGTGTTTGGCACCGTCATGGCGCTGGAATGGAGCCAGATCAGTGCGTTTCCACACGGCAAGGCCATGGCGTTGGCGGCGGCTTTGTTCTGCCTGAGCCTGCCGATAGGATTGCTCTGGCTCAGCGCACTCGTGATTGTCGGCGGTGTGGTTTTCTGTGCCGCAACGGCTGTCGGTGGCTTTCGTGTCCGATGGACGGCTGCGTTCGGGCTGGTCTATGTGACGGCCATGGCCGCAAGCCTTTATTTGCTGCGTGAGGGTCCTTGGGATGGCCGGGCAGCCGCCCTGTTTTTCATGTCATTCGTGTGGGCGTCCGATGCTGCAGCCTATTTCACCGGGCGGGGCCTCGGCGGCCCGCGCCTGCTTCCAAGCGAAAGCCCGAACAAGACGTGGAGCGGCGCACTGGGCGCTGTTGCGGCTTGCGGCCTGTGCGGCCTAGCGGCGGCTGATATCGAAATGGCCTCTTTTCCGGTCTGGATTGCAACTGGTGTTGCAATTTCGGTGACAGCGCAGATCGGCGACCTGTTCGAAAGCGGGCTGAAGCGGCGCTTCAAGGTCAAGGATGCCGGTACCCTGTTGCCGGGCCATGGCGGTGTTCTGGACCGGGTCGACGGCCTGGGCGCGGTATGCATTTTCGGATCGCTGGCCCTGTATGCCTTTCCGGGATTTCCAGGCGCGCTTGGATTCTGAAGCATGACGGCTCCCAGACGCATTTCCATCATGGGCTCCACGGGCTCGATCGGCACGTCAGCACTGGATGTCGTCGCACAGGCCAACGCTGCTGGCGACACGCCCTTTGAAATCGTTGCACTGACAGCCGGAAGGGATTCCGAAACGCTTGCACGCCAGGCGATTGAATTTCGACCCCAGATCGCGGTGATTGCAGATGTGACAAAGCTGTCTGATTTGAGAGATCGCCTCGCCGGAACCGGCATTGAAACAGCCGGCGGTCTTGATGCCGTTACCGAAGCGGCGACCCGGCCATGTGACCGCGTGCTGGCTGCGATTGTCGGCGCGGCGGGGCTCGCATCGACCCTGGCGGCAGTCCGGCAAGGCACGGACGTCGCGATTGCCAACAAGGAAAGCATCGTCTGTGGCGGAAAGCTGATTCTTTCTGAAGCGGCCCGGACGGGCGCGCGAGTGCTGCCGGTCGATTCCGAGCATAGCGGCATCTTCCAGGCGCTGGGCGACGGCAAGTCACTTGAAAAATTGACGATTACAGCGTCGGGGGGGCCGTTCCGAACGGCAAGCCTGAGCCAGATGGCTGGCGCGACACCCGCGCAGGCGGCGGCACACCCGAATTGGGACATGGGGATCAAGAATTCCATCGATAGCGCGACCTTGATGAACAAGGCGCTGGAATTCATCGAGGCAGCCTACCTGTTCGACGTGGCGGCAGACCAGATCGATGTCCTGATCCATCCCCAATCGATTGTTCATGGCATGGCGCACTTCACGGACGGCTCTGTCATTGCCCAACTCAGCATGCCCGACATGCGCGCACCGATTTCCTATGCGCTGGGCTGGCCCGACCGGGTGGCAACGAACGTCGCGCGCCTGGACCTGGCCGCCCTGGGCAGCCTGGACTTTGCGGAAGTGGATGCCGCGCGCTTTCCAGCGATCGAACTCGCGCGGCGCGCGATTGCCCTCGGGTCGGGGGGCACGACCGTATTAAATTGCGCTAATGAACTGGCGGTTTCTGCATTTATTGCGGGCCAATGCGGTTTTCTGGACATAAGCTGGGTTGTAGAGGAAGTGTTGAGTCGCTTTTCTTCTGGCAACAAGTCCTCTTTGGGCTGTGACACGCTGGATGAAATAGCTTATCTGGACCGGTTCGGACGTGAAATGGCGGCCGAGTTGCTGAAAAAGGCCCCGAGCCGGGCAGGAGGATAAGTCGTTTGGGACAGCTTCTTAGCCAAGGCCCGCTTTTCATTGCCTGCCTCATTTTCATGATGGGGATCGTGGTGATCGTGCACGAACTCGGTCACTATCTTGTTGGCAGGGTATTTGGCGCGGCGGTTGAATCCTTTTCCATCGGTTTCGGCAGGCCCGTTTACGAACGCAAGGACAGGGTCGGCACGCGCTGGCGTATCAACTGGATTCCGCTTGGCGGGTTCGTCAAGTTCGTCGGCGAGAGCCAGCTGCCGGGTGACGTGGGCAAGCTGGAGCAGGGACCTCAGGGCAAGGCCTATAACAAACTTGCTGTCTGGCAGCGTTCGCTTGTCAGCCTCGCCGGGCCATTTGCAAACTTCGTGCTGGCCAGCCTGATCTTCTCGTTGATCCTCGGCACCCACGGCAAGGCCAATTACACTGTTGGAATTGCGAATGTCGTCGCCGGGTCCCCTGCCGAGCGAGGCGGCCTGAAAGCGGGTGACGCCTTCGTCGCGATCAATGGCGACGCCGTTACCGATGCGCAGGACATTACCATTCCGATCATGCTCAATCCCAACAAAGAAATGACTTTCGACGTCCTGCGTGACGGCGAGCCGGTGAGCTTGAAAGTGACGCCGGATGAAGTCGTGCGCGAGAACGAGTTCGGCCAGATGGTGCCGCAAAGCACGATCGGTGTCGGTCTTGCTGGCCTGGAGATTGGCGAACGCACCCGGTACAATCCGCTTGAGGCGCTGGGCGCCGGCGTAATCGAAACAGGCGCAACGATTGACCGCACCGTCACGATGCTGACTCGTATCGTGACCGGCAAGATGTCCTTCAACGCCATGACCGGGCCTGTCGGCATCGGCGATATTTCCCGCCGGGTTGTGAACAAGGTCTGGAGCCAGAGCGAACTCACCCGCGCGCAGCGTGTGGAACAATTGTTCTGGATGCTGCTAAGCATTTGTGCCGCGATTTCAGTGGGCGTCGGGTTCTTCAACCTGTTGCCACTGCCAGTGCTGGATGGCGGACACTTGGTCTTTCATGCTTATGAGGCCGTAATGGGGAGAGAACTGCCCGAAAAAGTACAGGAGATCAGCCTGACATTCGGTTTGATCCTGTTATTGGGAATGGTGGTGGTGATCACGTGGGGTGACATCATCGAGACCGGCTTGTTCGGGGGAGCGGGCGGCTGATCCGACCGTCCCGAAGCTAATCAGAGAGTATTTCCACGATGCGTAAGTTCCTTGCAGCAACCTTCATGGCGACCAGCGTTTTTGCGTTTGTTGTCCTGCCAGGGCTGATCAATACCGCAGAGGCGCAGGAAGACAGTCGCTATGGCGGCACGATCCGCTCGATCCTCGTGGAGGGCAATCAGCGTATCGAAGCTCGCACCGTGCAATCATACCTTCTTGTCGAGCCGGGCGATCCGTTTGATGCCGAACGCATCGACCTGTCGCTCAAGACACTGTTCGCGACAAATCTGTTCGCAGACGTGTCGATTGACCGGAACGGAGACGACCTGCTGGTGCGCGTGGTTGAAAACCCGATCATCAACCGCGTGATTTTCGAGGGCAACCGGGCGCTCAAGGACGACAAGTTCAAGGAAGAAATTCAGGCCGCACCGCGGGGTATCTTCACCGCAGCGCGCGTGCAGGCGGATGTCCAGCGCATTCTCGAACTGTATCGCCAATCCGGCCGTTTCGCCGCCAAGGTCGAGCCGCAATACAAGCCGCTGGAGCAGAACCGCGTCGATCTCGTTTTCGAGATCACGGAAGGCCCGGTCACAGGTGTCCGTTCGATCAATTTCATCGGCAACAAGGACTATTCCGACTCGCGCCTGCGCAGCGAGATTGTCACGCGCCAGTCACGCCTGTGGCGCTTCTTCAGTTCCAACGACAACTACGATCCGGGCCGGCTGGAATATGACCGCGAGAAGCTGCGTGAATTCTACCAAAACAATGGCTACTATGATTTCAGGGTTACATCGGCAGTTGCCGAACTGACGCCAGATCAAAAAGATTTCTACATCACGATGACGATCGATGAAGGTCGCCAATATGATTTCGGCGTCGTGAAAGTCGAAACGGCCCTTGAAAAGCTGAACGCTGACGCCCTGCGCTCGGCTGTGCCGATCCAGGAAGGCGACCTGTTCAAGGGTAACCTGATCGAAACGACAATCGACACGCTGACCTATGCTGCCGGCATTGCCGGTTACGCGTTCGTGGATATCCGTCCGCAGCTGGATGTGAACCCCGAGACAGGCCGCATCGACGTGACATTTGCAGTCGACGAAGGCCCGCGCGTCTACATTGAACGGATCAATATCGTCGGCAATACGCAGACTCTGGACCGGGTTATCCGCCGTGAGTTGCGTATTTCCGAAGGCGATGCATTCAACCGTATCCTGCTCGACCGGTCGAAGAACCGTGTGCGCTCGCTGGGTTACTTCAAGGACGTCGAAATCGTCGAGACGCCCGGCGACGGACCCGACAGGAGCATCGTGGACGTCAAGGTTACCGAACAGCCCACCGGCGAACTGTCGTTTGCCGCAGGCTTCTCGTCGGTCGACTCGTACCTGTTCGATCTCAGCGCGTCGCAGCGCAACCTGCGTGGCCGCGGCCAGTCTGTTGTGGCCCGAGTATCTACATCTAGCCGTCAACAGGTCGTGGACCTGCGCTTCACGGAGCCGCGTTTCCTCGATCGAAATCTATCAGCTGGCGTCGATGTGTTCGCGACGAAGCAGGATTTCAAGGACTATGGCAGCTACACGGCCGAGACGATCGGTGCAGGCTTGCGCGTCGGATTCCCGCTGACCGAGCGGATGCAGCTTGGTCTCAGCTACAAGATTCAATCGGATGACGTGGAAATTCCGGATTTTGACATTCTTCTGGATACGGTCACACGATTCACATCGACGCGTACTGTCCAGACAGCTGGCGCCGATACGCCTGACGATGCGACAGACGATGTGTATCGATTGGCAACGGTTGAAGACTTCCCGAATGAACTCGTTATTGTCGACCAGTGTGACCCGCTCTACCTGCTGCGCGATTCCAATTGCCGGTCCGAGCGCAACGAGATTTCGAGCATTGTCGGCTACAGCTTCTTCTGGGACCGGACAAACGATCCTATCCAGCCGACGCGTGGATTTGATTTCCGTTTCAGCCAGGAAGCTGCCGGCCTTGGCGGCGACGTGAAATACCTGCGCACGGAAACGAGCGCATCCATGTACCGTGGCATCTGGAAAGATGTCATTGCCAGCGCCCGTTTGTCAGCCGGGTATGTCTTCCCGCTTGAAAATGGCCAGGGCATCCGGATCAACAACCGTTTCTTCCGGGGCGGCAGCTCATTCCGCGGATTTGACGTGGCCGGTCTCGGCCCACGCGAAGTCGTACGAGTGGTCGACCCGGCAACAGGCGAAATCGTGGCAACACGCCGCCTGAACTCGCAAGGGGGCAATACGTACTACCAGGGCACATTCGAGCTTAGCCTGCCAAGCGTCTTTCCAGAGGAATATGGCATCAAAAGTGCCCTGTTCGCCGACGTCGGCGCCCTCGGGACCCTCCGGGGACCCGACATCAGCCCGACAGTTTACTTTACGGATCCGCAGACCGGCCTTCCGGCCGTGCGTGTCACCAAGGACGCCACATCCCTGCGGGCGTCTGCCGGTCTGAGCGTATTCTGGGATTCACCTTTCGGTCCCATTCGCTTCGACTTCTCGCAGATCCTGCGCAGGGAAGACTATGACCGGACCGAGACGTTCCGGTTCTCAACTTCAACCCGTTTCTAATCCAGAACACCTAACCAGGAGACCGATAATGTCCCCAATCAAACATATGCTCGTTGCCCTTTCGCTTGTTGTGAGCGGAGTTGCTTTTGCCGCTCCGGCCGCGTCAGCCCAGGGCACGACCGTCGTGATGATCGACGAAGGCCGTCTTATTAGCGAGAGCAAGGCCGGCAAGGACATTCAGACCAAGCTGAAGAACCTTGAGACCCAAATGAAAAACGAGCTGGAGCCAATCCGCGCAACGCTCGAAACAGACGGCAAGGCGCTGCAGCCAAAAGTCGAAGGCAAGACCCGTGAAGCGATTGCCGCCGACACCGCGCTCGTGGCGCAGCTGACCGCCTATCAGAAGCGTGCACAGGAGTTCGCGCAGAAGCAGCAGATCGTCAGCAAGGAATTCCAACTCACCGAGCGCCAGGCGTTGATTGACTTCAACAAGGCGATCGAACCCGCACTGATGGAAGTCGTGAACGAGAAAAAGGCGCAGGTTGTGATGTCCAAAACGCAGGTCATCTTCAGCGCCGATGTGGTTGACGTTACGCCATTGGTGATCGGCAAACTGGACGCCAAGACACCCACGATCGCAGTGTCGCGCCAGCGCCTGCCGGCGCAACCCGCCCAATAGGACCTGATTGTCGTGTCGATCGATGCTCGTTTCTACGCGCCCTTGGGGGCCAAGACGCTTGGCAAGATCGCGGAACTGACCGGTGCGAGCCTGCATGGCGATGCGGCGGTAGAGATAAATGGGGTCTCCGCTTCGGCCACAGGCCGGACCGGAGACCTCGCGTTTCTTGACGGAGACGGAAAAGGCAAGCCGCCTGTCTCGGCGGATGTATCGGCGCTGATCGTAAATGAGGCGAACCTGCCGCATGTTCCGGCCGGCATGCCTTATCTCCTGACGCCTTTGCCGCGCCACTTCCACGGTATCGTCGCCTACGCAATGTTCCAGCCCCGGCACCTCGTGTGGCGTGCGGACGAGCGTATTGCCGCAGACGCCAAGGTGCATCCGGAAGCCATCCTGTCGCCCGGCGCCGTTGTCGGGCCGGGCGCGACGATTGGTGAAGGCGCAACGATTGGCGCCAATTCCGTGATCGGTCCGGGCGTGCAGGTCGGGCGCAATTGCCGGATCGGCGCGAACGTCTCGATATTCTGCTCGCTCGTCGGAGACCATGTAACCCTGTTGTCAGGTGCGCGCATCGGGGAATCCGGGTTCGGCGTGACAGGCGGGCCGAACGGCATGGAAGATGCGCCGCACTTCGGACGGGTCATCCTGCAGGACCATGTCACGATTGGAGCCAATAGCTGTATTGATCGTGGCGTTTTTGACGACACGATCGTGGGCGAGCGGACCAAGATCGATAATCTCTGCCAGATCGCCCACAATGTCGTGTTCGGCCGCAGCGTGGTCATGGCCGCATTCGGCGGCATATCGGGGTCTGTCCTTGTCGGCGACGGTGCGCGAATTGGCGGACGGGTCGGGATTGCCGATCACGTCAAGGTTGGCGACGGTGTCAGCCTGGCGGCGTCGTCGGGCGTATTCCGGGATATTGAGCCAGGCGAAACCTGGGGCGGCACGCCAGCCAAGCCGGTCCGGCAATGGATGCGGGAAATCGCCTGGGTGCAGAAACAGGCCAATCCCAAAAAGAGCTCCTGAGCGTCCGGCGCGCCGGATCGCTTGTCCCGGTTGCGGAAACAGGCAAATCTACCGAAAAGCCTATCAAAGACAGTTGCCTGCGCGCACGTTTCAGCAAGAACGCCATTTTCAATGGAAGCTCCGGACCGAATAAATGCCAGTTGAAATTCACCCCTCTGCGATCGTGGAGCCCGGCGCTGAACTCGGCGAAGGGGTCCGGATCGGTCCGTTCTGCCTAGTGGGTGCTCACGCCGTTATCGGAGACCAGACCCAACTGCGTTCGCATGTCGTGGTAAACGGCCACACCAGGCTTGGGCGCAATTGCACGGTGCATGCCCATGCCGTCCTTGGTGATGTCCCCCAAGTGCTGGGATTCAAGGAGGTGCCGGAGTCGCGCCTCGAGATTGGGGATGACTGCACGCTGCGCGAACATGCGACAGTGCATGCCGGAGTGCCGAAACTCGGCGGTGTGACGCGTGTGGGAAACAAGTGTTTCATCATGGTCGGTGCCCACGTCGCGCATGATTGCACACTGGGCAATGACATCGTGATCGCCAACGGGGTGGCGATCGCCGGACATGTCGAGATCGGGGACAATGTCTGGTTCGGTGGACTGGCTGCGGTGCACCAGTTCACGCGGATCGGACGGAACGCCTTCATTGGCGGTGGGGCCATCCTTGTGGAGGACGTGATCCCGTTCGGGTCTGTGATCGGGAACCATGCCAAATTGTCAGGGCTGAACATGGTGGGCCTGAAACGGCGCGGCTATGACAAGGCGCAGCTGCACGAGATCCGCAGCGCCTACAAGGCCGTGTTCACCGGGGACGGCCTGTTCAAAGACAGGCTGGCTGCCGCTGCCGTTACGTTCAAGGACAAGCCACTGGCCATGGAGATCATCGATTTTGTGCTTTCGGCGGATGGGCGGCCCATCTGCAAGCCCGGGTGACGGCATCATGGTAGCGCCTCTCGGACTCATAGCCGGCCTTGGCGACCTGCCGGTCGCTATTGCCGAGAATGCGGTCGCGACCGGGCAGGGTGTTTACGTCCTGCGCCTGAAGGGTTTTGAAGAGCCCCGCCTTACAGCGTTTCCGGGCGCGGTGGTCGGACTGGGTGAAATCGGCAAACTGTTTTCGCTGCTCAAGCAGGCCGGCTGCCAGGACGTACTGTTTGCCGGGATCGTGAAGCGTCCCAATTTCAAGGACCTGAAACTGGACTTGCGCGGCGCCGCGCTGCTGCCAAAAGTGCTGGCTGAGGCTGGCAAGGGCGATGACGCCTTGCTGCGGCTGATGGTGAAGGAAGTGGAGAAACAGGGGTTCAATGTGATTGGCTCTGATACCGCCCACGCTGCCTTGCTGGCACCGCCAGGCCTTGTGGGCGGACCCGCTCCGTCCGAGGCTGCCATGTCGGATATTGCCCGTGGTGCGCACGTGGTGGCCGCGCTGGGCGATCTGGATATCGGGCAGGGATGTGTCGTGTGCGAGGGCTTGGTGCTCGCGGTCGAGGCCCAGGAGGGTACGGACGCCATGCTCGAGCGCTGTGCCGCGCTGCCAGAGGCTATCCGTGGCACGGGCGCGGCGCGGAGGGGCGTCCTGGTCAAACGGCCCAAGCCAACCCAGGAGCGGCGGATCGACATGCCGACCGTTGGCGTCTCGACGGTGGAGAAAGTGGCTGCTGCGGGCCTGGCGGGCCTCGCCGTCGAGGCGGGTGGTGCGCTGATGCTGGGCCGTGCGGAGATGCAGGCCGCTGCCGAAAGGCTGGGCGTGTTCATTTACGGCTTTGATCCCGGGCTAGGCGCATGACCGCCCCGCGCCTCTATTTCGTGGCGGCCGAATCCTCAGGCGACCTGCTGGCGCGTGAAGTGATCAGCACGATCCGGGTGAAGCAGCCCGATGTACACGTTTCGGGTATTGGCGGAGCCGAAATGGCATCCGTCGGGATTGTCTCGCCGATCGATATTTCTCCGCTGTCGGTTCTCGGCCTTTTTGAAGGATTGAGAGCGTACGGCACCGTGGTCAAACTGGCTGACATCGCGGCGGATGCGATCATAGCCGATGCGCCGGACGTGGTCGTACTGGTGGATTCCTGGGGCTTCATGCTGCGGGTGGCCCAGCGTGTACGGGCGCGGGCGCCGCATATCAGGCTGGTCAAATTGATCGGGCCGCAAGTCTGGGCGACGCGTCCGGGACGGGCCAAAACCCTGGCGGCGACGGTGGATCACCTGCTCTGCATGCACGAGATCGAAGCGCCGTATTACGAACCGTTCGACCTGAAGACGACGGTTATCGGCAACCCGGCACTGTCACGACACCAATGGGGCGAGCGCGAGGTGTTTCGCAAGGCACATGGTATCGCAGAGGAGTCTCAGGTCGTGCTCGTGCTGCCCGGCAGCCGTTCCAGCGAGATCAAGCGCGTCGCGCCAGCACTGGTGGAAGCGGCGCGGATCATCAAGGAGTCCGATCCGGCGCGGGAAATCATTATTGCCCCGGCTGCGAGCGTTGCGGCGCAGTTCGCGGTCGCATTTCCCGATGTCGCCGATTGGGCAACCGTGTCGTCTGATACATCGGAGCGTTATGATGCGATGGCTGCTGCAGACCTGGCGCTGGCCTGTTCAGGTACGGTCACGAGCGAACTCGCGATGCAGGGTACGCCGATGATTGTGGCCTACAAGACCGGCTGGGTGACGTGGTCGCTGGCGCGCGGATTTCTTTATCAGAAACGCCATATCACGCTGCTGAACATTGTCAGTGATGATCAGGAGATCGTGCCGGAATTCGTGCAGACACGGCAGACACCGGACCTGATTGCGGCGCACGCTCTCTACTGGCTGACGAATCCGGACGCGCTGGCCGAACAGAGGGCTGCACAGCAAATCGCCCTCTCCCGGATGAAAGAGGGCGATCGCGATGCGGCTGAAATTGCGGCCGACGTGATTCTGGAAGAGGCCAGCGCCTAGCGGTTGGCCAGTGGCACGTAGTCGCGCTGGGCTGCGCCGGTATAGATTTGGCGCGGACGACCGATACGCTGTGTCGGGTCTTCGATCATCTCGTTGAGTTGTGCGACCCAGCCGACGGTGCGCGCGAGCGCGAACAGCACAGTGAACATCTGTTTCGGGAAACCCATCGCATCAAGGATGATGCCGGAATAGAAGTCGACGTTCGGGTAGAGCTTCTTTTCGACGAAATAGTCGTCTTCGAGCGCGATCCGTTCGAGTTCCATCGCGACTTTCAGGATCGGCTGGTCCTTGAGGCCGAGCAGGTCGAGGACTTCGTGGGCGGACTCGCGCATGACGGTCGCACGCGGGTCGTAATTCTTGTAGACCCGGTGACCAAAGCCCATGAGGCGGAAGCCGCTTGTCTTGTCCTTGGCCTTTTCGACGAATTCCGGAATCCGGTCGACCGACCCGATTTCGTGCAGCATGTTGAGGCAGGCTTCGTTGGCGCCGCCATGGCTGGGCCCCCAGAGACAGGCGACACCGGCGGCGACAGCGGCGAACGGGTGGGCACCTGACGAGCCGGCGAGACGCACGGTCGAGGTGGAGGCATTCTGCTCGTGGTCAGCATGCAGGATGAAGAAGCGATCCATTGCCTTAGCGATGGCCGGGTCGACCTTATAGTCCTCAGCCGACACCGAGAAGCACATGTTGAGGAAGTTTTCGGCGTATGAGAATTCGTTGCGCGGATCGACGAATTTCTGGCCCATATTGTATTTCAGGATGCGGGCGCAAAGTGTCGGCATCTTGGCGAGGAGCCGCACGGAGCTGAGGTGGCGTTCCTCGGGATCTTCGCTGTCCATGGCGCCCGGATAGAATGAAGCCATGGCGCCAACGGCGCCTGTCAGCATGGCCATCGGGTGGCTGTCACGGCGGAAGCCTTCGAAAAAGCGGTCCATTTGCGTGTGCAGGAGCGTGTGTTGCTTGATTTCGGCATTGAATTCGGAGAGCTCGGTTTCGGTAGGCAGCTCGCCCTTCAGGATGAGGTGGCAGACTTCCGGAAACGTCGACTTTTCAGCAAGTTGGCCAATCGGATAACCGCGGTGAAGCAGGACGCCTTCGTCGCCGTCAATGAATGTGATTTGGCTTTCGCAGCTGGCGGTCGATGTGAAGCCAGGATCAAACGTAAAGTGTCCTGATTCAGCGTAAACCTTGCGAACATCCACAACATTTGGCCCGTGGGTTCCCGAAAGCACGGGCAAATCATATGTCTTGCCTGCGACCTCGAGCTTGGCGGTACCGGCATTCTTCGTCTTGTTTTCCATCAGATCTTGCCCTTCTTGTTCGTTTTCCGTCCGGCGCGCCTTATCGGCCGGCCTGGACGAGTTGATCTTCTATCCGTCCGAGCGCTTCATCCTGTCCCAGCCATTCGAGCACCGGTGCAATATCGGGTGCTGGAAGGCCGCCGGTCAGAGCAGCGCGGAGCGGTTGACCTACCTGCCCCATAGATAGGTCTTGTGCAGCGCAATACGACGTAATCGTTTCGGAAATCTGATCAGAGGTCCATTGCGATACGCGCTGCAGTTCGTCGCGCAGTCCGGCGAGCCGGTCAAGTCCCTCTCCTGAAAGGGCCTTTCTGGCGTTCTTGTTGAGATCGAGCGGGCGCTTGACCGTCAGGAACGCAAAAGCAGCTGCCAGCTCTGCCAGAGTGGTGCCGCGATCTTTCAGGTGCGGCAGCGCGCGGTCGATCCGCTGCCATTCATCATTCGAGAGCGGGGCATCCGCTTCGAGAATGGGCTTCAGCAGGCCGTGAAGGCGGGAATCGTCGGCCAGGCGCATGAAATGGGAGTTGATCTGGCCGAGCTTCTCGAGATCGAGACGGGCGGGCGCCCGACCGATTCCTTCTAGGTCAAACACGGCAACGGCCTCTTCCCGGGTAAATATCTCCTGATCGCCATGGCTCCAGCCGAGTCGCAGGAGGTAGGCATTCAGGGCCTCTGGCAGGTATCCCATGTCGCGATAAGCAAGAGTCGATAGCGCTCCGTGGCGCTTGGACAGCTTGGCGCCGTCATTGCCGTGAATCATCGAGACGTGGGCAAAGACGGGAATGTCCCAGCCCATGGCTTCATAGATCGGAACCTGCCGGAACGTGTTGCGCAAATGGTCGTCGCCACGGATCACGTGGGTAATGCCCATGTCATGATCGTCGACGACAACGGCCAGCATATAGGTCGGCGAGCCATCGGCGCGCAGCATGATCAGGTCGTCGATCTCGCTTGCCTGGATACGTACCGTGCCCTGCACTACGTCCTCAACAACGCGATCTCCATCATCCGGTGCACGGAGGCGAACGGTGTAAGGGGCGTCGGGAGACGGAGCAGGTGCGCCGTCGCGCCAGGGCGAGCGGAACGGCGCCAGCAGGTCATGGGCCTCGGCCAGCAGTGTGGTCCGGTCCGTATCGGACAGGCCGTCGGCTTTGGCAGCGCGGCGCTTCTCCTCACCGAGTTCCCGGCGGGCCTGGAGTTCTTCCTGCGTCGCGTAGCATTTGAAGGCGGTGCCGCGCGAAAGCATTTCAGCGGCCACTTCTGCATGCCGCGCTTCGCGGGTCGATTGCATCAGGGGCGGTTCATCGGCGTCCAGCCCGAGCCAGGCCATGCCCTCGAAAATCGCCGCGGTGGCTTCGTCGGTGGAGCGGGCCTTGTCGGTATCCTCGATGCGCAGGAGGAAACGGCCGCCATGGCGGCGGGCAAACAAGTAGTTGAAAAGTGCCGTCCTTGCCCCTCCAATGTGCAACATGCCGGTGGGAGAGGGGGCAAATCGCGTGACAACGGTCATAAGGGTGGCAGGCTCCTGATAAATGCGTGCGGAAATCTCATCTGCGGTGCACAAACACAAGGTTGCGCCTGAAGGCAAGGGGGCGGGCCGGGACCATGGCAGCCCCTGGGCCCGGATGTGGTCGCTCGCATCCATTGACGCGCGGCCATTGCTGTTCGCGTTTTCCCTCTGCGCCGGGGCCGCTGCCTACTTTCTTGCGCCGGATGAACCAAGACTGCTCCTGTGCGAGATGGCCTGGCTTGGGGCTGGCTTGTTGCTATTGGCCGCGCGGCGGCTGGTGGCGTGGACCTTCTTGTATGTGCTTGCGGTCGTCTTGTTCGGTATCGTCACCGGGTTCGCGGCCGGCGCGCTCAGAACCCGCTTGGTGGAAGCGCCTGTGGTAACCGACGCGACGCGGCCGGTGATGCTGGAAGGCTGGGTCGCCGGAGTTGAACCGGGCAAAAAAGGCCCGCGCCTGCGTATCGAAGTGCACGCCATTGCCGGGTTTTCGCCCGAGGCGGAACCGCGATTCGTAAGGCTGACACATATGGCGCGGCTGGAAGTGGCTCCGGGACGTTTTGTCCGGTGCTGGGCAGTGCTGCGGCCGCCGCCAGCGCCGATGCTGCCGAGTGACTATGACTTCCAGCGACAGGCCTATTTCGAGCAGTTGGGGGCCGTGGGCTATGTACAGGGCCGATGCCGGGGTGGAACATTGGGTGCGCCGCCACGTCTGGCCGACAGGATGGGTATCGCGCTGTCGACGTTCCGTCGGAACCTCGCGGCGCATGTGACTGTAGCCGCTGGCGAGCGCGCGGGCGGTTTTGCGGCGGCGCTGATTTCCGGAGACCGGAGCTTCATGCGAAATGACGACCAGGAGGCGCTGCGCGGGTCGGGCCTTGCGCATCTTCTGGCGATTTCCGGCCTTCATATGGGGATTGTGGGCGGGCTCGTCTTTTTCCTGACGCGCAAGGCGCTGGTGCTGATCGAGCCGCTGGCACTGCGCGTGCCAGTGCAGAAGCCGGCGGCGATGACCGCCCTGCTGGCAAGCCTCGCCTATCTTGTTCTTTCCGGGGCAAGTGTCTCGACCCAACGGGCGTTCATCATGTCGGCCGTCGTGTTTGGTGCGGTCCTGTTCGACCGGGCGGCGATCAGCATGCGCTCGTTCGCGATTGCGATGATAGCCGTCGTCCTGCTGCAGCCGGAAAGCGTGATGACGCCGGGTTTCCAGATGTCGTTTGCTGCGTCGGGCGCACTGATCGCAACCTATGAGGCGTGGACTCATCGACGGGCCGGGCAGGAAAAAGTGCTGGGACAAATTCCCTATGCCTGGGCGTCGCTGGTAATGACATCGGTGGTGGCTGCTGCTGCAACGGCTCCGTTTGCACTCTACCATTTCGATCGCCTGGCGGGGCTGGGACTGATTGCAAACCTGCTGGCGATGCCGGTGATCAGCTTTGTCAGCGCCCCGTCTGCGGCGTTGGCGCTGCTGCTGACGCCGTTCGGCATGGGCGATGTCGGCCTGCGCCTTTTCGGGTATTCGCTGGAGCTGGTGCTGGCGATTGCGCACTGGTGCGTGGACCTGGCGCCAGCCAAATTGTCGACGACGTCGGCGATGCCGGGCAGCAGCCTCGCCTTGTTTGCAGCGGCCCTGGCGTTGGTGACGACCGCGCGCGGGGCGGGGCGGATCCTGCTCTGCCTGGTGGCCGTCGTTCCAGCCGTGTGGTTGTGGACGTCCAGCCCGCAACTCATGGTGCACTGGTCGGCCTCGGGCGATGTGTTCGTGCGCACGGCGGATGACGGCATGCTGAGGGTCGGGTTTGCAGACGGGGACGGGTTGGCGCCGCTGCGCTACAGCGCGCTTGAGACGACGGAATGCGGTGAACTGCCGTGCCGGCTCGAAACGCCAGCAGGCGCAATTGTGTTGGCTATGGAAGGTGATTGCCGCGCAGCGCCTGATGCCGTGCTGGTACTGACACTGTCAGACCCGCCGGGCGACTGCCGGAATGCGTATCGCTGGACGGATGTCTCGGAGGCAGGCGGTCTCACCGCACGGCGAGGTGAAGCCGGACTGGACGTGCAGGTCGGCGCGGCGTGCCGCAACCGACCCTGGCGCGCATGTCAGTCGTAGCGGCGGACGAGGGCGACGAGCCGCCCCTGGACCTGCACACGGTCCGGGCCGAAGATGCGGGTCTCATAGGCCGGGTTGGCCGCTTCAAGCGCCACCGAGGCGCCCTTGCGGCGCAGGCGCTTGAGCGTGGCTTCCTCGCCATCGATCAGTGCGACGACGATATCGCCTGTATTGGCGGCTTCCGTGCGGCGCAGGATGACGAGATCGCCTTCGAGGATGCCGGCTTCGATCATGGAGTCGCCTTTGACTTCGAGGGCGAAATGCTCTTCGCCCTCGGCCAGATCGTCTGGCGCTGTAATGTGGCCATTGTCCTGCTGGATTGCCGAAATCGGCACACCGGCGGCAATGCGGCCCAGGATCGGAATGGCGCGGGGCGCACGGGCCTCTGCCGGCAGGCCTGACGAGACGAGGGAGGGTTTGAAATCCTTGCGTCCACGCGCCGACTGCGTCGGAACGGCGGACTCAGGCAGCTTCAACACTTCCAAGGCGCGTGCCCGATGCGCGAGGCGGCGGATGAATCCGCGTTCTTCAAGCGCCGAAATCAGGCGGTGGATACCGGACTTGGAGGCGAGATTGAGCGCTTCCTTCATTTCATCGAATGAGGGAGAGACGCCGGTCTCCTTGATCCGCTCGTTGATGAAGAGCAGCAGCTCTTTTTGTTTACTGGTCAGCACGGGATGATTCCTTCCGTCCGAATCTATGTTCGCTTATGTTCTACATGTGTTCCCGGTTCGGGTCAAACGGAACGGGCCGCTCTTAAAGCTGTTACTGCAGTTTTGCGCTTGTCGTTCATTTTCATCAGGCTCTCGCCGATCAGGAAACGCCGCGCCCCGGTGGCGCGCAGCCGGACGATGTGTTCAGGCGTCGAAATCCCGCTTTCGGCGACGATGTGGCGGCCTGCCGGGACCAGAGGTGCGAGGCGCTCGGTCGTCGACAGGTCGGTCACCATCCGCTTCAGGTCGCGATTGTTGATGCCGATCAGGGGTGAGGCGAGCCCAAGGGCACGCTCCAGTTCGGCTTCATCGTGGGTCTCGATGAGAACATCCATGCCGAAACCAGTCGCAGCGTCGTGGAGGTCAGCTGCCAGTGCGTCGTCCACCGCGGACAGTATGATCAGGATGCAATCGGCGCCATTGGCGCGGGACTCGGCGACCTGGATGGGGTCAACAAGGAAGTCCTTGCGCAGCATCGGAAGCCGCACCGCTTCGCGTATGGCGGCAAAATCGGCCAGCGAGCCGCCAAAGCTCGGACCATCGGTCAGCACTGACAGGCAGGCCGCGCCGCCGGATTCATATTCGGCTGCGATGGCGACCGGATCGGCGCCGGGCAGGATGTCGCCGGCCGACGGGCTCTTACGCTTCAATTCGCAGATGAGGGCATTTTCGCCGGTTGCCGCGATCCGGTCCATGGCGGCGGCAAAGCCGCGCACGGGGCTGGCTTCGGAGGCGGCGCGCGAGAGGCTGGCGAAAGATTCTGAACGCTTGAGTGCAGCGACTTCATCGCGTTTGTAATCGATGATGCGGTCGAGGGCCGTGCTCATGCCGGATCCTGCCCATTCGAGAGTGCCACAAGCCTGCGCAACGTGTCGCGCGCCTTGCCTGTATCGATGGCTTCGGCGGCCATGGCGGCGCCTTCCTTGAGATCGCGCGCCTTGCCGAAAACGTGGAGGCCGGCCGCCGCGTTGAGCACGACAGCGTCACGGAAGGGGCCTTCCTGACTGTCGAGCAATTCCGTGATCGCGAGGGCATTGTCGGCAACATTGCCGCCTTCGAGTCGTGACAGCGGACTGGTGCCAAGGCTGGCATCGGCGGGATGGATCTCGAACTCGCGGATCGCGCCGTCCTGTACTTCGCAGACATGGGTGGGGCCGGCGATCGAAAGTTCGTCGATCCCGTCAAGGCCATGAACGACCCAGGCCCGGGTCGTGCCGAGTTCGACGAGTGCTTCGGCCATGGGGCGCGTCCATTCGGGTGCAAAGACGCCGAGGACCTGGAACTGCGCCCCTGCGGGATTGGATAGGGGGCCCAGCAGGTTGAAGATCGTGCGGATGCCGAGTTTTGCGCGGACCGGCGCGACATGGCGCATGGCGCTGTGATGGCTGCGCGCGAACATGAAGGCGACACCGGCGCCGTCGAGACAGGCGCGGAACTCATGCTCGTCGGTTTCGAGGTTCACGCCGAGGGCTTCGAGCACATCGGCCGAGCCGGTCTTCGGAGGGACCGAACGGTTGCCATGCTTGGCGACGCGGCCGCCGGCAGCGGCGATGACCAACGCGCTGGCGGTGGACGTGTTAAGGCTTTTCCATGGCAGGCCGCCCGTGCCGCAAGTGTCGAGAACCGGGCCGTCGAGCGTGATTGTACGGGCATGCTGGCGCATGATACGGGCCCCGGCCGTCAGTTCGGCAGCTGTCTCTCCGCGCACGGCAAGGCCCATCAGGAAAGCGCCGATTTCTTCCGGCGCAGCTTCTCCGCTGAGGAGCAGGTTGAATGCTGCTTCCAACGTCTCCGTATCGAGCATCTCTCGGCGGGCAATCGCCTTGATGGCGGTGGTGAGGGCAGTGTCAGTCATCATGATTTCCCGAAAGCCAGCGCCATCGTTAGCGGCCTTGGGCACGCGGTTCAATGCGGGATTGGTCCGTCAGTAGCCGAGAAAGGCGGTGATTTCCGACAGGATGCGCGGATCGAGTGTGAGATCGCGATGGCCCAGTTCGGAATCGGCAATGAGGTGTGAGCCGGGAAGGTCTTCGGAAAGCCTGCGGACAAGGTCGAGAGGCGCGCTTCGGTCGCCAGACGATCCGACGAAACACACGGTCCCTTCATAGTCAGCGAGGACCTCACGAAAGTCTATGCGGTTGATGCCGGCTGCATTACCGTCCGCCTGGAGTTCGAGGGCGCGGGCAATGACAGCGTCGTCATGCCCCTTCATTCGCTGGTAGGCTTCCCAGGAGAGGAGCGGCGGCGCGATGAGCACGAGATAGTCAGCCTTTGCCCCTGCGGCGATGGCGCGGACTGTCGCTTCACAGCCGAAGGAATGCGCGATGATCGTGTCGACCGGCCCTTCGGCGGCGCACACTTCGGCGACACTGGCACTGGCGTTCACGGGCGTGCAGTCTTCCAGTTTGGAGGCGCCATGCGCAGGCAGGTCCATCATCAGGACAGGCCGCGTATTCTGGAGGAAATCCTGTGCGAAGTGGCGCCAGACCCGATGCGTGTCGTCCCATCCGTGAACGAACAGGGTCGCCGCTCCGTCTCCGGCGCGCCAGACAGGCGTGGAGCCGAATTCGCCTGGTATGTCGCGCCGGGTCTGGGGCGGCAGGAAGTTCTGGCCAGGTGCGGCACTGGGACTGGTCGGCTTCATGGCCGCAATCAGGGCCTGGGCTCTAGCGTCCAGATCGCTCATGGCTCGCCTCCTATTTGACCTTTTTCAGGAAATTCTTCAGCAGCGCGTGACCGTGTTCGGTCTTGATCGATTCCGGGTGGAACTGGACGCCGTAGACGGGGCGGGTCTTATGGTGGAGCGCCATGATTTCTCCATCATCGGTGACAGCGTCCGCAACGAGGCAATCGGGCAGGTCGGAATCGCGCACCGACAGGGAATGGTAGCGGACCACGGAATAGGTCTCGGGCAGGCCTTCGAACAGGTCGCCGCCTGTCTGGTGGATGTCGGACAGCTTTCCGTGGCGGATTTCCTTAGCGGTGATCACGGCGCCGCCAAAGGCCTGTCCAATTGACTGGTGGCCGAGGCAGACGCCGAGGATCGGCATGTCGTCAGGCGCGGCCTTGATCAGGTCGACGCAGATGCCCGCCTCGTTGGGCGTACATGGGCCGGGGGAGAGCAGGATGCCGTCGGGCTTGAGCGCGAGCGCCTGCTCAACGGTCAGCTCGTCATTGCGGATCACTTTCGTATGGGCGCCAAGCTCTTCCAGATAATGGACGAGGTTCCAGGTGAAGCTGTCATAATTGTCGACGACGAGGATCATTGGTCGAACTCATATGTGGCGGCGAGTTCGGCGGCGCGCTTCAGGGCGCCCGCCTTGTGCAGGGTCTCATCATATTCGTATTGCGGAACGGAATCGAGCACGACCCCGCCACCCGCCTGAATGTGGAGCTGGCCGTCCTTGATGATCGCCGTGCGCAGGGCGATGCAGGTATCGAGGTCGCCGTTCCAGCCGAAATAGCCGACGGCGCCACCGTAGATTCCGCGCCGGGCGCTTTCCATTTCATTGATGATCTGCATGGCCCGGATTTTCGGCGCGCCAGAGACGGTGCCCGCCGGGAAACCGGCAAACAGAGCGTCCACCGCATCGAGACCTTCGCGCAGGTTGCCCTCCACATGAGAGACGATGTGCATGACGTGGCTGTAGCGCTCGACGATGAATTGCTCGGTGACTTCGACACTGCCATAGGCAGCGACGCGGCCGACATCGTTGCGACCGAGATCGAGCAGCATCAGGTGTTCGGCCATCTCCTTCGGGTCGGCGAGCAAGCCTTCGGCGCGGCGGGCATCTTCGGCGGCGTCACCGGAGACGGGGCGTGTGCCGGCGATCGGGCGGATGGCCACGCGGCCGTCACGCAGGCGGACCAGGATTTCCGGGCTGGAACCGACGAGGCGCACGGCGCCTAGGTTCATGTGGAACATGAAGGCCGATGGATTGAGGCGGCGCAGCGCCCGGTAGAAGCTGATCGACTTGCGCGTGAACGGTGTCGACAGGCGCTGGCTGGGCACGACCTGGAAGATGTCACCGGCGCGGATATAGTCGCGGCATTGCTCGACGATCTCGAAATACCGCTCCTTGGTCGTGTTCGACGTCAGCGTGACCTCAGCAGGTGCCTGGTCCTTCGGTGGGACGACCGGCATGCGCTCGAGCCGCGCCTCGACGTCATCCAGCAGGGCGTTGATCGCCGCTTCATTGCCATCATGCACGCGGCCGATGAGCAGGATTTCCTGGTAGATGTGGTCGAACACGATGACCACGCGCGGGATGACGAGCAGCGCTTCGGGCACGTTCAGCGTATCTTCGCCCGTGATGGCCACCGGTTCGACATGCTGGATCATGTCATAGCCGACATAGCCGAACGCACCTGACGCCATCGGGGGCAGGGGCGTGTCCGTTTCGGCCTGCGCAAAGCGGACAAAGTCGCGCAGGGCCTGAACCGGCTTGTCGGATGTGCTGATCGGATCCGCGAAGTCCGCCGTTTCGGAGACGGTGGCGATTCCATCCTGGATGCGGAACCAATGTTCGGGTTCCAGGCCGATGAAGGAATAACGCCCGAGGCGTTCGCCGCCTGCAATGGATTCGAACAGGAAGCTGCCGGGTGCGTCATCACCCAGCTTCAGCATCGCACCGACGGGTGTCTCAATATCCCCGATGCGCCTGCGAACGATCAGACGGGCTGGCGTCATTGATCGGTAGCAACCGATTTCTTGTACGCCGCGAGTCCATTGTCATTGACCTTGAGCTTCATGGCGTTGCGAATTTCTGCTTCGGCCGCAAATTGCAGGTCTGCAAGCAGGGCCTGGTTCAGCGACGACGTGGCCTGGGTGCCGAGCACTTCAAGCGCTGCATCCGAGGGCGGCGTGACCTTGTTGAGCTGAACGATCATGAACATGTCGCCCGCCCGGTTGGGATAGCTGTACACATCGCCTTCGCGCCCGGAAAAAATGGCCGAAATGGCGGGCGTCGGCAGGCCGCTCTGTTCTGCGGTGATGCGGGTGACCGGTACGATGGGAGTTTCGACGCTTGCGCCTGCGGCGGCTGCCGCACCAGCCAGCGTTGTGTCACCGGATTTCAGCTTCCCGACAACGCTGTCCGAATAGGCCTGCATGGCATTGGCTGCACGTTGGGCGACCAACGTCTGGCGAATGTCGTCCTTGACGGTATCGAACTCGGGCGTGCTCGGCGCGATGATGGTGCGCGGGGACGTGAGGTAGATTGCTTCGTCGCCATCGTAGCGACTGGACACATCATCGGCATTGATACGGAACGCGTCGCTGAAGGCATCGCGGGCTTCGGTGAGACCCGTCATGTTGACGCCGTCCCGTGTGGTTCCGGTTTCGTCGACGGGCGCGAAGCTGATCACGGGGACGCCAACTTCCGACGCGATCTGGGAGAGCGGATAACCCGCCCCGATGGAGCGGTCGAGCGAGTCCAGTTTCTCATAGAACAGGACCTGCGCGCGCTCGCGAGTGAGCTCATCGCGGATCACTTCCGACACCGTTTCGATTGGAAAGACGGCGCCCGGCTGCACCGACACCAGTCGCGCGACAAGCCATCTGCCGTCGGATTCGCGGGGACCGAACAGTGCGCCGCTCTGCTTGCCGGGGCCGAACATGGCGTCCTGCAGAGCGGTATCGGCGATGCTTTCCTTGTTGCCGGTCCGGGTTTCGCTGGACAGGACACCTGAGAGCGTGGCCGGGTCTGCGCCGCCGGCAAGCTGGCCGAATGCGGCACGGGCCGTGTCGCGGTCTGCGAAGTAGAGTTCGATATAGGTTCGCTGGTCAGGTTCCGAGAAGCGCTCGGATTTGGTGGCTTCGTAGATGGTCGCGATTTCCTGCTCGGTGACCGTCACCTCGGAGAGGAAGTCGTCAGCGGACATCCTGAGAAGGTCGATGGCGCGGCGTTCCGGCTGTTCGAGGGCGACAAGATTTTCGTCGTAGAAGGCGCGGATATCTTCATCGGTCGGCGAATCCGGTTTTGGAGCCTTCGTGGCGTCCAGGATGAACCAGGATACGTCCCGCGTCTCGCCAATATAGAGAGCCTGGATGCCCGCCAGAATCTGCGGCGGGTAGACAGCAGCCGTCGCGGCTTCGCCGAGCGTCTTCAGAGTCAGGTCATCGGAGATCTGCTGCTCGTATTCTTCCTTGGTGAAACGGTTCTGGTAAAGGACTTCGCGATAGGTGTTGAGATCCAGTTCGCCGGTCAGCGGGTTCTTGAACGCATCGACCAATTTCAGCTGTTCGACCACGGCTTTCGTGGATGGCTTGATGCCGATCGTGCTGGCGTAACCGAGGTTTACGATCTTGGAAGTTTCAAGGGCGAATACCTGATCAATGATCCCCTGATCAGCCGCTTCGGACTTGGTGATCGGTTTTTCTGCATTGGCGTTGAGATTACGCAGCAGGTTTTCGACCCGGCGATCGAAAGTCGGCATGTCGATGCCGCGCGGACCGGCTGCGGCCAGATCATTGCCGAGACCTGTATTCATCGACGTCCAGGCCTGGTCGGCGCCCCAAAACGCCATGCCTGCAATGATAATCATGACGACGATCTTGCCGAGGATCGAATTCATCAGGCTTTTCATCAGGGCTAGCATTGTGATGCGGTCTCTCAGGCGATTTGCGGGATGGCTCAGTGCTTGCTAGGCGACACAGCAATGTCTTGCAAGATAGGGATGGCTGCATGTCACGGACACTGATCGCCGGAAACTGGAAAATGAACGGCCTGCGGGAAAGTCTTTCGCAGGTAGAGGCCGTAGCTGCTGCGGTTGGCGCGGGAGAGGCCAACGTGACCGCGCTGCTTTGCCTTCCGGCCACGCTGGTGGCGCTGGGGCGTGCAGCAGCAGGGGATTCGGCGCTGCGAATCGGGGGCGAGACCTGCCATCCGAACGAGAAAGGCGCCCATACCGGCGATATCTCGGCTGAAATGCTGGCGGATGCCGGCGCTTCCCACGTTATTGTCGGCCATTCCGAGCGCCGGGCCGATCATGGCGAGACGGATGCCGTCGTTGCAGCGCAGGCTTCAGCGGCGCTGCGTGGGGGGCTGGTGCCGATCATTTGCGTCGGGGAGAGCCTCGCCGAGCGCGAAGCCGGAAAAACGCTCGCGCGGATCGAAAGCCAGCTTGCCGGGTCGATTCCGGACGGCGTAGGCGCGGATGGTTTCGTCATCGCCTATGAGCCAATCTGGGCCATCGGCACGGGGAAAGTGGCCAATACGGAGCAGATTGCGGAAGTGCACGGCGCCATCCGCGCCTGGCTGTCGGGGCGGTTTGACGCGTCGGGCGCTGAAACACCAATCCTTTACGGCGGCAGCATGAAGCCGTCGAATGCTGCGGAAATCCTTGAAGTTCCCAATGTTAATGGCGGATTGATCGGGGGCGCGAGCTTGAAGGCGGACGACTTCCTCTCCATTTACAAGGCAGCAATTTAACCCAGACTGAAGCGAGAGGCTTGGCGTTCGCCGTCATTGGCGATATGCGGGCCCCTTGATTTCAGAAAATCCGGTCGCCCCATGCAGAATGTCATCCTCGTCGTCCATATCCTTGCCTGTGTTGTCATGACCGGCCTGGTACTGATCCAGAAGTCCGAAGGCGGTGGCCTCGGCATGGGTGGCGGCGGTGGCGGCAACTCGCTGATGTCGGGACGCGGCGCGGCCGGCGCGCTGGTGCGGACGACAATCATTATCGGCGGCCTGTTCTTCGTTACGAGCCTGGCCCTGACGTCGATTGCCAACCGGGACGATGATGGTCGCTCGGCGGTCGAAATGGAGCTCGGCGCAGACGAAATCAACGAGACCACCGCGCCGGTGGACCTGTTCGATCCTTCTGCCCCGCTGCTTGATGGCCAGGATGGCGGCTCTGGCGCCCTGCCGGCCGTTACGGACGAGCCGATTGCACCGTCCGAAACCGTTCCCGCTGCGCCAGACGGTGCATCGGCAATCGAGGAAACACCTGTTCCGGCTGAACCGGATACGGGCAATCCCCAGTAAATTTGCAGTGCGGACAATTTGTCCGCGCTTTCAGTCAACGAATCACGGCATCGGGATAGTCCCATGATCCGCTATATTTTCATTACGGGCGGCGTGGTGTCTTCCCTTGGCAAGGGCATTGCGTCTGCCGCACTCGGCGCGCTGCTTCAGGCACGGGGCTACAAGGTTCGCCTGCGCAAGCTGGACCCCTATCTCAATGTCGACCCCGGCACGATGAGCCCGCGCCAGCACGGCGAGGTCTATGTCACCGATGATGGCGCCGAGACCGATCTCGATCTTGGCCACTACGAGCGCTTTACCGGCGTGTCGGCGCGACAGTCGGACAATATCACGACCGGACGAATCTATCAGCGCATCATCGAGAAAGAACGGCGCGGGGACTATCTTGGCGCGACGATCCAGGTGATTCCGCACGTGACCAACGAGATCAAGGATTTCGTCCTGTCCGATCCGGGCGAGGATGTGGAATTCGTGCTCTGCGAGATTGGCGGCACGGTCGGCGATATCGAAGGCCTGCCCTTCTTCGAGGCGATCCGCCAGCTGGGCCAGGAACTGGGGCCGGAACGGGCCTGCTTCATCCACCTGACGCTGCTGCCCTACATTCCGGCAGCCGGCGAGATGAAGACCAAGCCGACGCAGCACTCGGTGAAGGAGTTGCGCTCGATCGGCATCCAGCCGCAGATCCTGCTATGCCGTTGCGACCGGCCGATCCCGGAAAATGAAAAAGGCAAGATTGCCAGCTTCTGTAACGTGCGCCCCACGAGTGTTATCGAGGCGCGCGATGTCGGGCACATTTATGATGTGCCAGCCGCCTATCATGCGGAGGGGCTCGATACCGAAGTGCTGGCGCATTTCCGGGTCGATGACGCACCTGCGCCCGACCTGACGGCCTGGAACCGGATTGCCAAGACGATCCGCAACCCGGATGGTGACGTCTGCATCGGCCTTGTCGGCAAGTACACGGATGTGCCGGACGCCTACAAGTCGGTGATGGAAGCGCTGGTCCATGGCGGCCTCGCAAACCAGGTGAAGGTCGATGTGCGCCTGATCGATTCCGAACAGTTCGACGATGAACACGCGCCGCTGGATATTCTTGAAGGCGTGCATGGCGTGATCCTGCCGGGCGGCTTCGGCGAGCGCGGGGCACATGGCAAGATGCGGGCAGCCCGGTTCGCGCGCGAACGCAACGTGCCATGCTTCGGCATCTGCTATGGCATGCAGCTGTCGGTGATCGAGGCGGCGCGCCACCTGGCGGGTATCAAGGACGCCTCGACCAGCGAGTTCGGCCCGACCAAGCAGCCTATTGTCGGCCTGATGGAAGAATGGACCAAGGGCAACGAAAAGGTCGTGCGCGACGAGACGACCGACAAGGGCGGCACGATGCGCCTCGGCGCCTATCCGGCGCGCCTGAAAGACGGCAGCAAGGTCGCGGAAATCTATGGCAGCCTGGATATTTCCGAGCGTCACCGTCACCGCTACGAAGTGAATGCGAGCTATATTCCCAAGCTGGAAAAGGCGGGCGTCCTGTTCTCTGGCATGTCGCCGGACGGCAAGCTGCCGGAGATTTTCGAACTGCCAAGCCACCCATGGTTCATCGGCGTGCAGTTCCACCCGGAGCTGAAGTCGCGTCCGTTCCAGCCGCACCCGCTGTTTGCGAGCTTTATTGGCGCAGCGGTGAAGCAGAGCCGGTTGGTTTAAACTAGCAGGCAGCACCTTTGTCCGGCACGGGAGATATCCCGTCCGGCAGGGTGGTTGCGTAGTAGTTCGTATCAGGAAGAATTAAAATTATCGCCGAGCCTTGCTGCTTCCACGTGCAGGACCGTAGCCGTCTCTCTGTCTGATTTTGACAGTCTGCGGCTGCGGAAGGCGGGCGGGAGCTTGGGCCGGATCGGGGTGGCTTTGCCCGTCTGTCCCAGGCGACGGCGCATGGCGTCGATATAGAAAGCCGGGCTTTCCCAAACATCGTGCAAGGCGCGCAGGCGCTGGACAAGTGGACGCGCCGGCAGGAGGTCCGTGTCGCGCGGCGGATAGTCGAACGGTCCCGGCGGAGCCAGTGGCATGTCGAGAAACCGGATGCGCGGGCCATTGGCGGCGGCACGATTGGGCGGCTTGCCATGGCCGCGGCGGGCTGGCGGTTCGATGATGCGAAAGCGGGGTGTGCGGAGGTAGCGGGGTGTGGCGCGGCCGGAAGCCATGCCGGGAGCCGTATGCGGCGAAGAGGTAGCCACGCGCCGAGGCGCCAGCACGCCTTTTTCCATCGCCATCAGGAACAGGAGCCGGCGCACGAGCGGTTCGAAACGGGCGAGTGCTGCAGCCAGACGGGCCCGTTCGGGACGCGGCAGGAAGGGTTTGCATCCGGTCCGGCCGAGGCCGAGGGACCTGACCCATTCACTCACCAAATAGGCCGTCTGGTCCCACGAGAAGAGGACCATGCTGCGGATCAAGCGAGAGGGCTGGTAGGACATGCGCCCATGATAGGGCCTGAGTGTGTGCGGTGGGAGAGATTGCGCGACAACCCGCTTGAGAGCGCTGCTTTCGTCCCCGAGGGCGAAGGATAGAGAGGCTCTTGTCCTGCCGCTCAGGCCCTGGAGACCTGGAATTGTCCGACATTGATGCGCCCGTCCGAGAAGCCGGCTTCGCAATAGGACAAGTAGAAATTCCACATGCGCTTGAACGGCTCGTCGAAACCGAGCTCGGCGATCTCGTCCCATTTTTCGTTAAAGGTACGGGCCCATTCGTGGCAGGTGCGGGCATAGTCCTGGCCGAAATACTGAACGCCGTCATGGCGCAGGCCCGCCTTGGCGAATTGCGCCTTGAGGACCGACTCGCCGGGCAACATGCCGCCGGGAAAGATATAGCGCTGGATGAAATCGACGCGCTTGCGGTAGCTTTCGAACAGGGCGTCATCAATGGTGATGATCTGGAGTGCAGCCTTGCTGCCCTGTTTCAGACTGTCGAATATCTTGCTGAAATAGCTCGGCCAATAGGATTCGCCGACGGCTTCGAACATCTCGATTGACGCCACGCCGTCATAGACGCCGACATGGTCGCGATAGTCCTGGAGGCGGATGTCGACTTGCTCGGCGAGACCTTCGCGCTGCATGCGCTGCATGGCGTAGTCGCGCTGGGAGGGCGAGATGGTGAGGCAAGTGACCTTGCTGCCGCGGTGTTTGGCGGCGTATTCGGCAAAGCCGCCCCAGCCGCATCCGATCTCGAGAAGACTGCTGGAGGGGCCGGCCTCGATCCGGTCGCAAATGCCTTTGTACTTCACCTGCTGGGCCTGTTGGAGCGACTGGTTCGGACTGTCGTACATGGCGGACGAATAGGTCATGCTGGGGTCGAGCCACTTGGCGTAGAAATCATTGCCGAGATCATAGTGCGCCATGATGTTGCGGCGCGCGCCCGCCCTGGAGTTGCGGTTGAAGAAGTGCCGGACATGGTTTGCCCAGCGTACGACCGCGCCGCCACGGGCGAGCTGGCCGGCGGCTTCGAAATTTGCGGAGAAGAAACGCAATACGGCCGTCAGGTCAGGCGTTGACCACTGACTGTCCATATAGGCTTCGGCAAACCCGACATCGCCGCCCGCGAAGGCGCGCTTGATGAAACTGTAATCGTGAATGACGATTTCGGCTTCGGGGCCAGGTTCCGCATTCTGATACATGAGCTGGCTGCCGTCTGGCAAATGGAACAGGAGCTGGCCGCGCTGGGTGCGCAGCAGGGCGAGCGCGCCGAGCCGGAATATGGCGGGGACGTGTTTCAGTTTGCCGATGGACTGGGCTGTGGCGAGAATCGGCTGGGTCATGCGGCGTCTTTCGTGAGGGTCGGCGTACGGGTCTCCATTGATTGTGCGATAGTTGTAGGAGAGACGGGCAAGCGCGGCCTTGATCTGTATCGTGCTCCGCGCAGCCAGATTTTGAGCGCCTGCCAGTGGATGGCGAGGGTGACGCCAGGGGTGGCCAGGGGGGTGGCAAGGGCGATGTTGAGGAGGGTGCCGAAGGTGGCCGCATGGCGGCGGGCGGCAATGTTGGCCACGTGGAGGCGGACGCCGTTTTCGAGGCTCTCAACCACGATTCCAAGCCGGTCAGTAGGTGCACGGAGGGTGAAGCGATAGGTGCCGGTAACATCGAAGAAGGGAGATACGTGGAAGGCCTTTTCGGCTTCATGCTGTGAACGCACTCCCGACACGGCGGCGGCATAGGCATGGGTTTCGCCGAACGTGTTGTTCACTTCGTAGATCATGCCGCGGAGATCTCCGGATGGGCCGTAGCCATACCAGAGCGAGATGGGTGCGAACTTGTAGAAGAGCTGGCGCGGGAAGGTGACGAGGCGTATGGCGCCGCCGTCAAGCCTGACGCCTGCCTTTGCGAGAACCTGCTCTGCCCACGGACGCAAGGGTGCATCCATGCGAGCGCCATGGTCCCTGCGGTGGAATGAGAAAAGCCCAGGTGCGTCGACTGTAAAAAGGGCGCTTTGACGGTCGGCTTCGTCGAGGCGGTCGATATCGATATCGATCAGGGTGACGCGATAGGCAAAGCGCCGCTCGAACGGCACATAGCGTGCGTGTACCGTCTGGCCTTTCCACAAACTGAGCGCCGGAGCCGTCACACCGACACCTCTGCTGCAATTTCCATGAGAGGAGTTTTGCGCGATGGACTGTGGATGTCCACGCCTTTCGCGTCCCACGGTACGCTGCCGCCAAGCGACAAGGCGGCAGAAAGGCCGGATTTCAGGCCATCTTCATGGAAACCGCGCCCCATCCATGCCCCGGCGATCCAGAGGCCGTCCTGTCCCTGGATGCGTTTCAATCCGCGCACGGCGGCCTCGGCAGCGGTATCGAACTGGGGGTGATCGAAGGCATACTGGTGGAAGGTCAGGTCCGGCCTCGGCGGTGTTTCCGGGTTGAGCGTGATGAACAGCGGGCGGCTGTCGTCAAGCCCCTGCAGGCGGTTCATCCAGTAGGACAGGCAGATGTCGCCATTGTCCTGCTTGATCACATTCCAACTGGCCCAGGCATTGCGCCGGGCGGGCATCAGGGCAGGGTCACGATGCAGGTAGATCGTGTTCGGACGGTAGCGGACCGAGCGCAGGAGGAAGGCCTGGTCCTCGAAGTTCTGCTCGACAAGGCGAAGGGCCTGATCGGAATGGGTGGCGAGAACCACGTGGTCGAAAATATGTGAGCGGTTGTCTGCCGTGACCACGGAGATCTTGTCGCCAAAGGGGAAGACACGGTTGACCGGCGTGCCCGTGCGGACGCGCCCGCCGAGCACAGCGGCTGCGGCGTTCACGTAAGACCGGCTGCCGCCGGTGACGGTGCGCCATTGCGGACGCTCCCTGTGCATCAGGCGGTGATTGTCAAAGAATTCGAAGAAGCTGCGAGCCGGATAGTCGAGCATGCCGGCTTCCGGCGTGGACCAGATCGCCGCGCCCATGGGCAGGATATAGTTGCAGCGAAAGGCCTGATCGAAGCCGTGGAACTCGAGCCAGTCACCCAGCGTCGTGTCTTCGATCTTGCCAGCCGCAAGTTCGGCACGCGCGAGGTCGTTGAATTTCAGAATGGTGCGCCAGAAGCGGTGGAAGTCCAGGCTGAACAGGTTGCGTTTCTGGGCGAACATGCCCCGGGCGGTGGAGGCCCATTCCCATCCGTCGCGATCAGACACCGCGAAGCTCATGTCAGATTCCTGCGTCTCGACGCCAAGCGCTTCGAACAGGCCGATCAGGTTCGGGTAATTCAGGCCGTTATAGACGATGAAGCCGAGATCGACGGCGGTCTCATGGCCTTCATAATCAAAGACATGCGTGCAGGCGTGGCCGCCGAGACGGTCCTGAGCCTCGAACAGGGTGACGTCGGCGGTGTCCTTCAGCGCGTAGGCGGCGCCGATGCCGGAAATGCCCGAGCCTATGATTGCGATACGTTTCATGCGGCGTTCCGTCTTTCCTTGAGCGTGGCGTAGGCGTCGAGGGCGCGCTGGCGCGCAACCGGGTGATCGACGATGGGTTTGGGATAGGTGGTGCCGAGGGAGACGCCTGAGGCGTCGAGCACGGCTGCGTCGGCCTCCCACGGGGCATGGAGGTATTTGTCCGGGAGGCGGGCAAGTTCCGGGCACCAACGGCGGACATAGGCACCCGTGCCGTCAAACTTTCGGCCCTGTATGATCGGATTGAAGACGCGGAAATAGGGGGCCGCGTCGGCGCCGCTGCCTGCCGTCCATTGCCAGCTGGCAGCATTGGCTGCCGGGTCTGCATCGACGAGCGTGTCCCAGAACCAGGATTCTCCCATCTGCCATGGCAGGAGCAGGTGCTTGGTGAGGAACGACGCCGTGATCATGCGTACGCGATTGTGCATAAATCCGGTGTGCCAGAGCTGGCGCATGCCGGCGTCGACGATCGGATAGCCTGTTTCGCCCCGGCACCAAGCGCGCCAGGCGTAAGGATCGCTGCGCCATGGCATGTGGCGGAAGTCCGGATTGTAGTTTTCGCTGGCCAGGTCCGGATTGTGGAAGAGCAGGGAGTAGGAGAATTCACGCCAGGCAAGTTCCGACAGGAATGTCATGGCGCTGGATTCGTCAATGCGGCCCAGGCTGATGCCAAACTGGACGGCGCGCCAGACCTGCGCCGGACCAATCTCGCCAAAGTGAAGATGGGGCGAGAGGCGGGATGTCCCTGTTTCCACCCCCGGCGTGTTGCGGGTATCGGCATAGGTGTTGATTGGACCGTCGAGGAAACTCGACAGGCGTTCCATGGCACCCGCTTCGCCGGGCGTCCAGGTTGCGTCATGCCCGTCGGACCAATCCGGTCCGGAAGGCTGCAGGACCAACCTGGACAAGGTTTCGGACGGCACGACGGGACCGGCCAGTGATGCAGGCGCGGGGAGCGCATCGGGCACCCGATACCTGGCTTTCACAGCGTTCCAGAACGGCGTGAAAACTTTGTAGTGGCCACCTGAACCGGTTTGGATTTGCCAAGGCTCGGTCAGGAGGCGGCCATTGAAGCTGGAGACGGCGATCCCGCTTTCCTTCAAGGCCTCCATTGTTGCAGCGTCGAGGTCGCGTTCGACCTTCTGGTAGCGGCGGTTCCAGAACACGTGGTCGGCGCCGGTTTCGGCAATCACCGCCTGCAGGGTCTCGGTCGACACTCCTGACCTCAATGTCAGCCGGGCACCCGCATGTTCGATTTGTGCCGCTAATGCCTCCAGGGACTTGCCGAGCCACCATCTGGACGCTCCACCGCGCAACCGCAGGCCCGGCGAAACCGTGTCATGAATGAACAGGAGCACGAGCGGCTTGCCCGTGGACACGGCTGCATGCAGCGCGGGGTTGTCGGCAAGCCGGAGGTCTTCGCGGAACCAGACGAGGGCGGGGGCAGGCTGGGACAGGGACGACTCCGGATCAGATCACGTGTTTCTTTGCCTGTCTTACGGCCACGGGATGTATCTGGATCAGTCGGTGCTGCGATGGGTTTCATGCCGGGCTTTGCAAGGCTATATCGGACGGTCAAAGGGAGTCGCCGACATGGCCGTGAGTTTCCGATTCGAACCCTATTCTTTCGCCCGGATTGGTATAGGCGCCCTGCGCGCCAGCGGTGGCCGGTGATGGAAACGTCCGCGCTCCTGGGCCTGATCGACGCTGCCGCCGGTAAGCGCATTGTCTGTATCGGCGACGTGATGCTCGACCGGTTTGTTTATGGCCACGTGACCCGAATCTCACCGGAGGCGCCGGTGCCGATCATGCGGCGCACGCGCGAAGCCGCCATGCCCGGCGGCGCCGGAAATGTCGGCCGGAACCTGTCGACACTCGGCCTGCGCACCGCGCTGATCGGAGTCGTGGGAGACGACGCGGAGGGGCGCCAGCTTGCCGAATTGCTGGGCCAGATCGACGGCGTTGAAGCCGACCTCATCGTGATGCGCGACCGGCCGACGACGCTGAAAACCCGTTTCGTGGCTGGCGGGCAGCAGCTATTGCGTGTGGACGCAGAGGATTCGCGTGCCATCGATGTGGCGACTGAGTCCGATATCGTCATGTCGCTGGAAGATGCGGCGAAGGATGCCTGCCTGATCATCCTGTCGGACTATGCCAAGGGCGCGATTACCGAGAATGTCATTGCCGCAGCGATTGCCGCAGGACGGGCGCACGGCATCCCGGTGATTGCCGACCCGAAAGGGCTCGATTTTGCCCGTTACGGCGAAGTGGACCTGCTGAAACCAAACGCGATGGAACTCGGACAGGCCATGGGCCTGTCGGTGGAAACCGATCGCGATGCAGCCGACGCGCTTGCCAAGGCGATGGACATTCTGCCGGCCAGGGCGATTGTCGTGACGCGAGCGGCCAAGGGCATGTCGTTCGTACATCGGGACGAGGCGGTGATGCACCGCTCTGGCGAGGCGCGGGAAGTGTATGACGTGTCCGGCGCAGGCGATACGAGCATCGCGGCGCTGGCGCTGGGGCTGGCCGCAGGCGGAAGCCTGGCGGAGGCGGTCGAGCTGGCCATCGCGGCTTCGGGCATTGCTGTCGGCAAATCGGGCACGGCAACGGTGTCGGCGAACGAGCTGAAGACAGCGTTGCAAATGGGCCTGAGAAATGGCGGCGTGTCACATGTGCCGCTGGAAACGCTTGTCGGCCAGGTTGAAGTGTGGCGCGACACAAATCTTACCGTCGGTTTCACCAATGGCTGTTTCGACATTCTGCATCCCGGACACCTGCGCGTGCTGGAAGAGGCCAAGGCACGCTGCGGGCGGCTGATCGTGGGACTGAACTCGGATGCCTCCGTGAAGCGGCTGAAAGGCCCCAATCGCCCCGTCAATGATGAGTCTTCGCGTGCCCGGGTCCTGTCGGGCCTGTCAGCGGTGGACGCGGTGGTCGTGTTCGATGAGGACACGCCGAAGGCGCTGATCGACGCCTTGCAGCCAGACCTGCTGGTGAAGGGCGGGGATTATTCGATCGAGACGATTGTCGGGGCCGATGTCGTGTTGGCGCGGGGTGGGACAGTCCACATCGTGCCACTGGTCGATGGCCAGTCGACGACGGCGGCAATCGAACGCGCCAATGCTAATTCGGACTAAGCGTTCGTCCGTGACTAGTTGGCGACGCCCTTCTTGAGTTCATAAGTCCCGCGCCCCGTCAGGGTGAACCATTCCAGAATGTCTGGATGGGTGAGCGGCGTCTCGGATTCGTCCACAAGCAGGTTTTGTTCGGAGACATAGGCGACGTAGTGCGTGCGCTCGTTCTCGGCGAAAAGGTGGTAAAACGGCTGGTCCTTGCGGGGGCGCACCTCTTCCGGGATCGATTCATACCATTCAGACGTGTTGGCGAACTGAGGGTCGACATCGAAAATTACACCCCTGAATGGAAACATGCGGTGCCGGACGACCTGCCCGATCTGGAACTTGGCAACATGCTTGGTTATGGCGTTATACCTGCGATTTACGTCAACACGCTGGTCCAAAAGCAACGCCTTCCGCGCCGCTTTTTGCTTTCGTTTTCCAAACAAGCGCTTCAACCACCCGTTGTGTTTGCGTCCACTAGCCATTTCCAGCTCCTATGGTAACAATGCCCCAAGTCATCAATTTGGGCCACACCATGGCTGAAAAAAAGGCGTCCGGTGCCCGCAACAAGCGGAGCGCTACGCGCAATGGAAAGACGGTACCGCTGTTTGCGGCCGTTGACCTTGGAACAAACAATTGTCGCCTGCTGGTCGCTGAGCCCCGCGGGAAGACATTTCGCGTGGTCGATTCCCATTCGCAGATTGCCCGGTTGGGCGAAGGCCTTCACGAGACGGGACGGTTGTCGGATGCCGCCATCGAACGGGCCATCGACGCGTTGCAGAACATCCGCAAGAAACTGAAGCAGCATGGCGTGGGGCGCGTGCGGTGCATCGCCACCGAAGCCTGCCGGAAGGCCGAAAACGGGGCCGAGTTCATCCGCCGCGTGCATGAAGAAACCGGCCTCACGTTCAAGATTATCGGCGCCAGCGAAGAGGCCCGCCTTGCAACAATCGGCTGTCATGACCTGATCGAGCCGACGGCAAAGTCCGTGCTTGTCGTGGACATTGGCGGCGGGTCGACGGAGCTGTCCTGGGTAAACGCCGAAGCAGCCCGAGAAAACGGGTTCAAGGGCCTGCTGGAGAAAGCGCCTATCCTAGGCTGGACCAGCCTTCCGCTTGGTGTGGTCACCTTGTCGGAAGCCTTCCAGCACCTTGATGAGGGTGAGGCGTATCCCCTGATGCTCGAACATGCCCGGCAGACAATCCGCACGTGGGACGGGATCGACGCCGTCCGCGAAGCCATGGGCGGGAATGAAGCGCACATGATCGGCACTTCGGGCACAGTGACGTGTCTTGCCGGGGTTCACCTGAAACTCGACCGCTACCGGCGTGACAAGGTGGATGGAACATGGCTCAGCCGGGATGAAAGCGCAGCTGCGATCAAAATGCTGCGTGATGTGGGGCTTGAAGGGCGGATGAAGCTGCCGACAATCGGCGATGAGCGGGCAGGGTTGATGCTGTCGGGCTGCGCGATTGTCGAAGCGGTGTGGGAAGCGTTTCCTGCCGGGCGGCTGCGGGTCGCTGACCGGGGCCTGCGCGAAGGCCTCCTGCTGTCGATGATGTATGGCCCGAAAAAGCCGAAGACGCGGCGCCGGGGACGGCGCGGACGTCGTGGGCCCGGCGATGGCGCTGGCCGCCAAGAGGGCAACACAAATGTCTGATGAAGAAAAGCGTCGCTGGAAGGGCCCGAAGGGCGACAAGGGCTCGTCCGGGCGGCAGATGAATGAGCGCAAGGTGTTCGCCCACCGGGCCAAGACTGAAAGTTCGAAGAAGTGGATCGAGCGTCAACTGCAGGATCCTTACGTCCGCAAGGCGAAGGACGAAGGGTTCCGTGCGCGCGCAGCCTACAAGCTGCTGGAGATCGATGAAAAAGTCGGACTCCTGAAGCGCGGGTCCCGGGTTGTCGATTTGGGCTGCGCACCCGGAGGCTGGCTGCAGGTGGCGGTTGCCAAGGGCGCGATGGAAGTGGTCGGGATTGACCTCTTGCCCGTCGACCCGGTCGAGGGCGCACATATCGTGCAGGGCGACGTCAACGAACCCGGTGACGTGGCACGGATGATGACGGGGCTCACGGGCAAGCCGAACCTGGTCCTGTCTGACATGGCGGCGAACACGACCGGCCACAAACAGACCGATCACCTGCGCACGGTCGCGCTGGTGGAAATGGCGGCAGCCTTTGCGGTCGAGCACCTGGCGCCCGGCGGATCGTTCTGTTCGAAAGTGTTCCAGGGCGGCGCGACGAAAGAAGTGCTGGAATTGCTGAAAGCCAACTTCACCACGGTGAAGCATATCAAGCCGCCTGCCAGCCGCGCCGGAAGCCCGGAAATCTTCGTAGTGGCAAAGGGGTTCAAAGGCTGAGCGGGATCCGCTGTCCGGCTTGACGCCAATTCGCCGTGACCTGATCGCGCCTTGCGCCTGCGCGCTTCAGGGACCAGACTGTGCGAAGCAAAAAGCCAAGGGAGACAGGCATGAATGTGACAGGCGGGTGTTATTGCGGGGCGTTGCGCTACGAGGCAGAGGGCGAGCCAATCATGAAGGCGCAGTGCCATTGCCGGGAGTGCCAGTATTTTACCGGCGGCCAGCCGAATGACTTCATGGCGATGCCGGAAGCGAGCTTCAAATACACCAAGGGCACGCCGAAGGGATTCACCAAGCCCGACTTTACGGGCGCGGTGACACGCGAGTTCTGCCCGGAATGCGGCGTGCATATCCTGACCCGGTCACAGGCGCTGAAAGGCGCCGTCATCCTGAAAATCGGTTCGCTGGATGACCCGAGCGTCTTCGGACAGCCGCAAATGCTGATGCAGACGGCCGACGCGCAGAGCTTTCACCATATTCCTGACGGCATTCCGTCTTTCGAAAGATTTCCGGGATGATCCGGCGCTTGGCGGCTGCGTGGGCCGGCGCGGCGCTGCTGGCAGCCTGTACTGCGAACGGTGTGCCTGAAACGCCGGGTGAGGAAGTTGTGCCTGCCGGACACGTGAAGATTGCGTTCGAAGGCAAGCGGGCCACCCGCGCTGAACGGACCGCATGTGAAGCGGCAGGCGGCACCGTCGGCCCGGGTGGCATGCTTGGCCACGACCAGTGCGTTCAACCGTATGCGGATGCAGGTGCTTCCTGCATGTCGCCTGATGACTGTCTTGGCCGGTGCTTCCTCTCGCCGGATTCCGGTGACGATGCCGACGAGCTCACGGACGACGGCGTGTGCCAGGCGACCGACAGCCCGTTCGGGTGCCATGCCGAAGTTGATGGCGGCATCGTGCAATGGGCGATCTGCGTCGATTGACGTGATCTAGACAGGCAGCATATGCGCCTCGGCCTCGTCGCGGTGCTTCTTCAGGTATTTCATGAACGGCGTGCCGCCCGTGCCGACATCCGGGTCATTGCCCGCGCCGCCCTTCGACTGCCGATTTATATAGCTGGCGGCATATTCAAGATGGCGCGTGCGGAAGCGGGCGAGTTGTCCGACATTGTCATTGTAGAGTGACTTCAGCGTCTTGTTGCCAATGCCTTCTATGAAGGCGCGCACATGGCTCGCGGCGCGGACATCGTCGATGAAGCGGCGATGCTCGGGCGGTCGGTAGATATGCAATTCGTCGAGGAAGGTGCGCAGCGGGTCCGATGCGTGGCCGACGCTGAGCAGGGCGTCCATTGTGGGCACGATGGAGGATTGCGAACCGGTCTGGCCACGGAAGGCCTGAGGCGCTCCTCCGGTCTCGGCGACCCCTTCGTAGACCAGGCCTTCGCCAAGGGCAGGATTGTCTTTCCAGCCATGGATCCAGGGGCGGACCCGGTGGAAGTAAATATAAGGGTCGCAACGCTCGGGCATGCGGTCGAAGATCGCGTTGATGTCGTCCCAGGCACCGGACATGGCGGTCAGGCAGCGGGCAGCTTCCGTTTCGCTGCCTTCATCTGTCGCTGCGATGAGATGGGTCGTCTCGTCGAGGATTTCGCCAGCCCGGGCCTCGATGGCGACGTGGACAAGGATGAACCAGGCTTCGTCCATGCCGCCGTCAAAATGCTGGATCGTATAGATGTTGCTGAGGTCGATGGGGCCATCGGCGTCATAGCGGCCCCAATTGTCGAGTGTGTAACTGGAATAGGGCAGGAGGGGCGGTTGGCCGAGGCGCTGGCCAAGCTGCCAGATGGGCACGGCAAGGTTCGCTGGCAGCGCCTTGGGGGCGTCGGGCTCTCCCCAGACGTATGACTGGACCATGAAACTGTAGTGCATCATCGCGGCGCGGAGTTCGGCTTCGGAGGCCGTCGCGCAGAAGCCTGCCAGGTCTATCTGTGGCAGGCGGCCGAGCAGGGCGCGTACGCGGCCTGTAGGCAGGAGGCGCGGCAGGTCCAGTGCCATGTCGCGGGCAGGGTGGAGCGGGGCCGGCAAGGTGGTGGTCGAGGGGTCGGTCGCGGCAAGGAAACCGCGCGCACGGCTGAGGCCATAATCTTCGAGTTTCATCAGCGCTCTCCTCCCGGGAAATAATGATTACAATTGAAACCATTGCCGACGTAACACATTCCCGAATTCGGATGTCATAAACTTGTGGTTGTGGTCTGCGGGGAATTTGCAGTGGGGGCTTCACAACCCTTCGCGACTCCCTTACTAGGCCAAAAAGGGAGCTCCCCACATGAAAATCCGACAAGCCATCACTTTCGACGACGTGCTTCTGCAGCCCGGCGCGAGCGAGGTTTTACCCGCCGATGTGAACGTCTCGACGTTCCTGACCAAGTCCATCGGCCTGAACATCCCCTTGATCTCTGCCGCCATGGACACGGTAACCGAGGCGCGTCTCGCCATCGCCATGGCCCAGGCGGGCGGCATCGGCGTGATCCACCGCAACCTCTCCATCGAGGAGCAGGCGGGCGAAGTGGCCATGGTGAAGAAATACGAGAGCGGCGTGGTGATGAACCCGGTGACAATCGCGCCAACTGCGACGCTGGGCGACCTGCGCGAGCTGAAAGCGCGGACCGGCTTTTCCGGAATCCCGGTTGTCGAGAAGGACGGCATGGTCGTCGGCATCATCACCAATCGCGACACGCGCTTTGCCGAGGACCTGAACCAGACCGTGGCGAGCCTGATGACGCGCAACATCGTCACCGTGAAGATGGATACCGATCCGGCCGAGGCGCGGGCCCTGCTGCACAAGCACCGGATCGAGCGCCTGCTGATCGTCGACAATGACGGCAAGTGCCTGGGCCTGTTGACGGTCAAGGACATGGACAAGGCCGCCGTGAACCCGAACGCAGCCAAGGATGCGGCTGGACGCCTGCGCGTGGCGGCTGCTTCCACGGTCGGCGAAGCGGGCTTTGCGCGCACGATGGCCTTGATCGAGGCCGGCGTTGATGCCGTGGTGATCGATACGGCGCACGGCCATTCGATCAGCGTGGCGGATGCCGTGCGGCGGGCGAAGAAAGTGTCGAACGCAGTGCAGATCATTGCCGGGAACGTGGCGACGGCGGAAGCGACCAAGGCGCTGATCGATGCCGGAGCAGATGCGGTGAAAGTGGGGATCGGGCCGGGCTCGATCTGTACGACGCGGATCGTGGCTGGCGTCGGCGTGCCGCAGCTGACGGCGATCGAGCAGTGCGCGAACGCGGCGCAAAAATCCGGTATCCCGATCATTGCCGATGGCGGCATCAAGTTCTCTGGCGATTTTGCCAAGGCGCTGGCCGCCGGCGCGGCCACCGCGATGATGGGGAGCATGTTCGCCGGCACCGAAGAAGCGCCCGGCGAAGTGTTCCTGTACCAGGGACGCAGCTACAAGGCGTATCGCGGCATGGGCAGCCTGGGCGCGATGGCGCGCGGCTCGGCTGACCGCTATTTCCAGAAGGATGCGGCAGCCGACAAGCTGGTGCCGGAAGGCATCGAAGGCCAGGTGCCGTTCAAGGGGCCAGTCGGCCCGATCCTGCACCAGATGGTCGGCGGCCTGCGCGCGGCGATGGGCTATGTCGGCGCCAAGGATATCGACGAGCTGCACAAGAAGGCCGAGTTCGTGCAGATCACTGGCGCGGGCCTGCAGGAAAGCCATGTGCACGACGTGATGATGACGCGCGAATCGCCGAACTATTCGGTGAGCCGGGGGTAGGGTGCCTGAACCAAAGGACCCGCTTCGGTTAAAGTATTGGAGCGCCGTTATTTCGGGCAGTTTTACAATGCTCGTGCTTGGACCAGCTCTCGCGCTGCTCATGAGCGCATGGTGGCCGATCTTGGCCGGTTTTGGCATTCATTTCGTTGTCTGCTTCTGGGCACTTTTCCTTAAGTGCCAGAACTGTGGCGTTGTATGGTGGGTCCACGGACCGAAGGATCCGAATTGGGGCAAACGGAACCTGCTTCAAGCTTGGGCCCTCAGCATTCCGCGTAATGCATGCGCCCATTGCGGGGACGAGAGGACATGAGAAAAATGAAGTGCGGGCGGGCTGAGCGGATCGTACCACACGCACGGACTTCGTCCTTCGACTTCGCTCAGTATGAGTTCCTTGGAAGGCGCACGTTGCCGGGGCGTCACCCACGACCGTGACCTGTGCCGCGAAAGTATTTGCGACGTGCGGCCAAGACGTGATGTTGGGCGCCATTCGCGGCCTCAGGTCCTGTTTCCGGTCACGCGAGTTCGTCGGTTGCGCGAATTGCGAGCGGTTTGCAAACTTTAAATCCCCTCACAGGCGAAACTTCCGTAAAAACACCTAGTCTGGCGTCGGTCTTGCGGCGTTCTGGCGCAGCGTCTCATACCGGGACTTTGACCGGTTGGGGCGTCGCGACACGACGGGACAAATTCGTTCCAGAAAAGGTGAAACGAACGACAGCGCGGAACACTTTGCGCGACACACAGGAGAGTATCCGATGGGGTGCCGAAGACAGGAAGTCCGCGCTGCGTTTGGCTACAATGCCAAGGGCGAATTGAAGAAAGTCGTCTGGATCGACGAGACGTTTGGCATGACCGAACGCCTGGCCAAACATGAATGCAGTTCAGCCGGATTGCGGACCGCCATCCTGAACGAGCCGGATGCGCGGGCGCTGCTGAAGAAATATCCGGACTGGAACTGGCGCAAGAAATCTGCTCAGCGGGGCACGCGCCACATTGCCTCGAGCGCCGGCGAGCCTTCGCCCACTGCGAACAATTTCATGCGCTCAAAGCCGTGGCTCACGTAGAATCCGGTATTGGCGGGATTTGAGTTCTCAAGGTAGGCTGGCAGCTGTTCCCGGTCGCAGGCGTCAAGTATGGGGCGGATCAGCGCCTTGCCGACGCCCTGTCCGCGCGCTGATTTCCGTGTGCCGATCGTAAAAAGATACATGTGCCGCTCGTGCGGATGGTTGGTGTCCATCGTTTCGCCAGCCGTGATCGCACGCTTGACGGCGCCCTTTGTGCCCCAGCGCGCGACACCGGCAGCGAGCGCGAGCATGGACAGGGTCGGCAGGTTGCGATTGGTTTCGGACGTACACCACATCGCCGCGCCGCCATTGCCGGCAAGATAGCATTGGCCGCGTTTGGAATAGACGTCGCGCGCGAGCACGGTGAAGGCCGATTGTATGGCGCGTGGCGTGCCGAATATCCATTCGTTCACCGGGTCTTCGAAGAAGGCTTCGGCAGTAATGTCGCCCAGCTGGCGCCAGTCGGCAGGCGTTGCGGCGCGTACGCCCTCTGGCAGGTCCAGTTCCATCACATGCCTTTCAGCCGGGGAGCCCCGGGAAGCCTTCGATCAGGGCAACTTTGCTGGTTGCCCCTTTGTGGCGGAAGGGAGCGAGGGCCTGGTATTCGGTGCAGTTATACCATTCCAGCGCGATGTCCTTGCTGGGAAATTCGGCGAGGACGGTGCGTGTGCAATTCCAGTCGCCTTCAAGGACATGCGCGTTTTCGTCTACGGACAGCAGGCGACCGCCATAGCGATTGAATACGTCCATGAAGCCCTGCTCGTATTTCCTGTACGTTTCCCTGTCTGTAATCGTGATCTGGGCGACGATGTAGACGGCCACGACATCTCCTCGAACCTGCAAAGCCAAGTGTAAGATTACACAATTTGAAGTGTCTGTTTGTTTCCATGTTAGTGAAGCGCGCGTAAAGCGTCCACCAAACGATGAAAAAAGGTGACTCATGCGGAATGGCGGGCGGATCAGCGCAGCAATCGAGGTTTTGACGGACGTGCTGGAGCGGCACCAGCCGGTCAAGACGGCCATGCGCGACTGGGGCAAGAGCGCGCGCTATGCAGGCAGCAAGGACAGGGCGATGGTGTCTGGCCTGGTGCTGGACACGCTGCGCAAGCGAAATTCAGTCGCCTTTCGCATGAATGACGATAGCCCGCGCGCGCTGGTGCTTGGTACGCTGGGGTTTGTCTGGGACTGGGATATCGACCAGATGGACGCGGCGGCGGGCGACGAGCATGGCCCGGAGCCATTGACGCCGGATGAGCGCGAACGCCTTGCTGGCCAAATGGACCGCGCAGCGCCTTTGCATGTTCAAGGTGATTTTCCAGAATGGATGACGCCGATGATGGTGCGCGTGTTCGGTGAGGATGTGGCTGCCGAGACCCAGGCCATGGCCGTGCGGGCCGATGTGGACCTGCGCGTCAACACGCTGAAAGTGGATGCCGAAAAGGCCGCTTTTCCGCTGAAGAGCGCAAACGCCGAGCTATCGCGCCTGTTACACAATGCGTTTCACATTCCAGCGAAAGACCCGAGCGAGCGCGAAGCGAGTCTTGAAAGCATTCCGGCCTACTCCAAGGGCTGGGTGGAAGTGCAGGATGCGGGCAGCCAGATCGCGGCGGCGGCTGCGAATGCCCAGCCGGGCGAGCAGGTGCTGGACTATTGTTCCGGCGGCGGCGGCAAGACGATCGCGCTGGCAGCGCAGATGAAGGGCAAGGGACAGATCTTTGCCTATGACATCGATGGCAAACGCCTGAGCGCGCTGATCCCGCGCCTGAAACGATCCGGCGCGACCAATGTGCAACTGGTGCATCCGAGCGAGGCGGTTCAACTCGACACTCTGACTGGGCTGATGGATTGCGTGTTCGTCGACGCGCCGTGCACGGGAACGGGAACATGGCGGCGGCGGCCGGATTCCAAGTGGCGCGTCAAGCAGGGCCAGCTGGAAAAGCGCATGTCCGAACAGACTGATATCCTTGAGAAGGCGAGCGCCTTCGTGAAGCCGGGCGGGCGTCTCGTCTACGCGACCTGTTCGTTCCTGATGGAAGAGGACGAGGATCGCGTCGCCGAATTCCTAGCAGCCCATCCTGAGTTCGCCGAAGAAGACGCGGCGGCATCGGCAATTGCATCAGGCCTGCTGACGGATGAGGGCGCGAACAATGTGCAGCGATTCCGGACTCCGACGGGCAGCGTACGCCTGACACCGCACCGGGCCGGGACAGACGGGTTCTTCTTTGCGGTCCTACGCCGGGCCTAGTTGCCGCTGACAACGGCCTCGCCGGAATATTGGGCGATGGCGCCGAGGAGTTTGGTGACTTCCTCGCGTTCCTGCAGGGAGAGTTCCGGGCGCCAGATGTCGAAGAGGAGGACGACCCGTGTCTGGTCGGCCTCGTTCTTTGCCTCATGCTCGATGCTGTCGTCGAAGATGACGAGCTGACCTTCTTTCCAGTGATGGGTCTGGTTGCCGACACGCAGCCATGCCGGTCCCGGCACGAGAAGGGGCAGGTGGCAGATGAGGCGCGTGTTGATGAGACCATGGTGTGGCGGAATCGCCGCGCCGGGCTTCAGCAATGAGAACAGTACCGATGGCGCCTGCCCGGGCAGGTAGTCGAGTGGCAGGTTTTCGAATGCGGCCGCCGTGACCGGGCAGCGGGCGCAGTTTTCCTCGACGCGGGCGCCGTCCTTCCAGAGGTAGAAGGCGCTCCAGTCGTCATTGCCGACGAGGTCGTGGCTTTTGACGTGGGGCTTGCTTTCGTCGCGCTCGAGATAGGGCCGGAATGCGGCGTGGTCGCCGAGGACTGCGTGCAGTTCCTGCTGGATGGCAGGCGTTTGCGCTTCGAGGGCGGGTGCCCAGTCGAAGTCGGACCTGTCGTAGAACTGGATCTGGGGCAGTTCTGGAAAATAGTATTTGGTCGGCTGCTGAAGATGAATCTGCGCCTTGCCGAGCAGGATGCCGACCGACTGGTCGAAGCGCGGCGAGCGGGACGTGGGCGGCAGCGCGGCCGCGATAAAGGCTTCATACTGGCTGGCATACTCGCCAAGCCGGGCAGCGGCGCGCCGGAGGCCCGGCTTGAAGACATCTGGCACCGGGCCGCCCTGCATCTGCGCCACCTGCATGGCGCCGCCATAGGCCCGGCTGGCATCCTGAGTCCTGCCGGCGGCGTGCTGGACGTCGCCGAGGAGGAGCAAGGCGCCAAGATCGCGCGGGGATTCGCGCAGGACAGATTGCAGGCTGGACTCCGCTTCTGCCAGTCGGCCATTGCGGGCATGGTCGAAAGCGGCCTGTTTCAGGGCGTCTTGTGTGGGCAAGCTGGTCATGCCGCGACATGGCCGGATAGGACGGGCGACGTCAATACGTGGGAATCTGACGCGGATTATCGAGGGCGCTGGCTGACCGAGGGGCGAGGAATGTGTATCCTGCCCCTTCGCCGAGTCGCATCGGCGAATTCGCTGAGGGGACCAGCATGAGCTATCAACTGAACAAGAAAGAGGTGCTGTTCCGCCAGCGCCTGCTGAAGGCTTCCGGGTTCGACCCGAAAGGCCTGGATGGGATGTGGGGCAAGAATACGGGTGCGGCAGACGACGCTTTCCTGGCAGCCAGCGCCGCACTGCGTGATGAACTGGGCGCGTTCGATGTGCGCTCGGAAGGCAACATTCTCGGCCTGCACATCAAGGCGCAGAGGATGGCGCGGGAATTCCTGGGCAAGGCCGCTGGCTTTCCTTACGCGGTCCGGATCATCTCGGGCACGCGAACCTATGCCGAGCAGGATGACCTGTATGCCAAGGGCCGGTGGGGCGGTCCGCCGGGACCGAAAGTGACCAAGGCAAAGGGCGGCCAGAGCAACCACAATTTCGGGATCGCCTGGGATGTCGCCCTGTTCGAGGGCGGCCGTTACATGAATGGTGACCAGCCGCAGGATGATCCGGCCTACCGCGACCTTGCCGGGCGCGCGCTGGCAGATGGACTGGAATGGGGCGGGGCCTGGAAGAATTATCCCGATCCGCCACATTACCAGCTTGCGAGCGCGTACAGGAAGATTTCGGAGATACGCAAACGGTTCGAAACGGGTGAACCGTATGTGTGACGCCGAGATTTGCTCCCGATTACGCCTTTCAGGCTTGCCCGGTGAGGTGGGACTCAGCTAAACGGCGCCATGACAGAGCAAAGACACGAACGCGCCCTTATCGTCGATTTCGGCAGTCAGGTAACGCAATTGATCGCCCGGCGCCTGCGTGAAAGCGGCGTCTATTGCGAAATCCACCCGTTCAACAAGGTCGATAAGGCGTTTCTCGATGCCTATGCCCCGCAAGCCGTGATCCTGTCGGGCGGGCCGTCGAGCGTTTACTGGGACGATGCGCCGATGGCCGACATGGCAATATTCGAGGCGGGCATCCCGGTGCTCGGCATCTGTTACGGCCAGCAGGTGATGATGCACCAGCTGGGCGGGCGGGTCGAAGGTGGTACCAGCCGAGAGTTCGGACGGGCCTTCATCGAAAAGGTTGTGGACGACCCGTTCCTCGATGGCCTGCTGAAAAGCGGCGATCATGAGCAAGTCTGGATGAGCCACGGCGACCATGTGGCCGAGATGGCACCGGGCTTCGGCGTGATCGCCAAGTCGCCGGGCGCGCCCTATGCCATCATTGCGGACCCGGAGCGTAATTTTTACGGGACGCAGTTCCATCCGGAAGTCGTGCATACGACACATGGCGCGCAGATCCTGCGCAACTTCACGCATGGCGTGGCGGGCCTGAAGGGTGACTGGACCATGGCGGCTTACCGGGCCGAGGCGATCGAGAAGATTCGCGCGCAGGTCGGCAAGGGCAGGGTGATCTGCGGCCTGTCGGGCGGCGTGGATTCCTCGGTCGCGGCCGTGCTGATCCATGAAGCCATCGGCGAACAGCTGACATGTGTGTACGTCGACCACGGCCTGATGCGCGCGAATGAGAGCGAAGAAGTCGTGAGCCTGTTCCGGGAGCACTACAATATCCCGCTGGTACACGTGGATGCGTCTGACCTGTTCCTCGGCAAGCTGGCAGGCGTGTCTGATCCCGAGCGCAAGCGCAAGATCATCGGCGGCCTGTTTATCGACGTGTTCGAGGCCGAGGCGAAGAAGATCGGCGGGGCCGATTTCCTGGCGCAGGGCACACTCTACCCGGACGTGATCGAGAGCGTTTCGGCGCTTGGCGGGCCTTCGGTGACGATCAAGAGCCACCATAATGTTGGCGGCCTGCCTGAACGCATGAACATGAAATTGGTCGAGCCGCTGCGCGAACTGTTCAAGGACGAGGTGCGGGCGCTGGGTCGTGAACTGGGCTTGCCGGAAGCCTTTGTCGGGCGCCACCCGTTCCCGGGTCCGGGACTGGCGATCCGCATTCCCGGCGAAATCACGCGCGAAAAGGCCGACACGTTGCGCAAGGCAGACCTGATCTATATCGACGAGATCAAGAAGGCAGGCCTGTACGACGAAATCTGGCAGGCGTTCAGCGTGCTGCTGCCGGTAAATACGGTCGGTGTGATGGGCGACGAGCGGACCTATGAGGCTGTGCTGGCCCTGCGGGCCGTGACCTCTACCGACGGCATGACGGCGGATTATTACCCGTTCGAGCATGCGTTCCTCGGCCGGGTCGCCACGCGCATCATCAACGAGGTGAAGGGCGTCAACCGGGTCGTCTATGACGTGACCAGCAAGCCGCCCGGCACGATCGAGTGGGAGTGACAGCGATGAGCATGCCGCAGGCCCGGGACTTCCTGAACGAGAGCAAGGCGCTGTACGCTTTGCTTGAGCCGCTTGATGACGCGGCTTTCGAACAGGCGACGGCGTTCAAGGGCTGGACGCTCAACGATGTGCTTCGCCACCTCCACTACTGGAACTGGATGGCGTGGCTGCAACTGAATGACGAGGCCTTGCTGGTCGCCCAGATGGGTGAAATCGCGCGCGCAGGCGGCATGCGCCCGGTTGAAATGGCGCATGTGGACAATGCGCACGGGCAGGCTCTGCTGGCGGTGTGGATGACCCAGGCCGAGGCTGCAGCGCAGGCGTACGCATCGGCGGATCCCAAGGCGCGTCTGAAATGGGTCGGCCCGGACATGAGTGCACGCTCGTCGATCACCGCGCGGTTGATGGAGACCTGGGCGCACGGGCAGGAAGTCTACGACCAGCTCGGCGTGGTCCGTCAGAATACGGATGGCATACGCAATATCGTCGTGCTCGGGATCAATACGTTTGGCTGGACGTACAAGAATCGCAAGCTCGACATACCTGAGACCATGCCCTTCGTCGTGCTGACGGCGCCGTCCGGTGAGGTGTGGACCTATGGCGAGGAGAGCGCGGTAGAGCGTGTCGAGGGACTTGCGGAAGACTTCTGCCAGGTCGTGACGCAGACGCGGAACATTGCCGATACGGGACTTGTCGTGACAGGCCCGATCGCGACACAGTGGATGGGTTTCGCGCAATGTTTCGCGGGAAGGCCGGAGACGCCCCCCGCGCCGGGTGTGCGCAAGACGCAGGACGTTGTGCCTCACGCGAAATAGACTACGAATAATATGCCGTTGCGAGGGCATCGGGCCCGCGTCTTGATCAGCTGCCGAGCCTGAGGCTCTTTTTGTCACGCATCGCGGCGCTGTTGGGTGAAGCAACGTTCGCATTCTGCCTCACGCGGACCTGATGCCGCTGAAGGAGCGGTGGACAAATCGCCCTCTGCCTGCCAGCACAGCAGACAAAGCAAAACAATCAGGGACAAAAGACATGTCGATCCTCCTTCTCGAAAAGCGCGGCCCCATAGCAATCATGACGCTGAACCGGCCGGACATGATGAATGCGCTGGGGCAGGCGGGTGACGGCCCGGCCGTGGCGGCCGTGTGCAAGGAGATCGTGGACGATGCGTCGATCCGCTGCGCCGTGCTGACCGGGGCAGGGCGGGCCTTTTCGGCCGGCGGTGACGTCAAGGCAATGAAAGAACGCTCAGGCGCGTTCGGCGGAAAGCCGTATGACGTGCGCGCCGGATACCGGGACAATATCCATGTTATCGTGCGGTCGTTGTACAATCTGGAAGTACCACTGATTTCGGCGATCAATGGCCCGGCGATCGGCCTTGGCTGCGATGTTGCCTGCATGGCCGATGTGAGGCTGGCGGCGGACCATGCGAAACTGGGCGTGACCTTCCTGAAGCTGGGCCTGATTCCGGGCGACGGTGGTGCCTGGTTGCTACCGCGCCTGATCGGCGCGTCACGCGCAGCGCAACTCCTGTTTACAGGTGACGTGATCGATGCCGCAACCGCGAAGGAATGGGGCCTCGTGTCGGAGATCTATCCGGCAGACGAACTGATGGGCGAAGCGATGAAGCTGGCGGAGCGGATTGCCGGCCAGCCGCCGCAGGCCCTGCGCCTCGCCAAGACGCTGATGCGCCAGGCGAACACAGCGTCCTATGACACGATCATGGAAATGTCGGCCGCCGCGCAGGCGCTGATGCACGAGACCGAGGACCATATCGAGGGCGTCAATGCGATCCTCGAAAAGCGCAAGCCCGAATTCAAGGGCCGCTAGAGCTCGCCACGTACGTCCTTGATGACGCCGGAGAAGTCGAGGCCGCCAAAGCCCTTCTCGTCCAGCTTGGCATAAATCGCCTCGGCCATTTCGCCGAGGCGAATGTCAGCGCCTGACGCCTTGGCCGCTTCGGCGGCGAGGTGGAGGTCCTTCAGCATCATCGCAACCGCAAAACCGGGCCGGTAGTCACGGTTTGCCGGGGATGTGGGGACGGGTCCGGGCGCGGGGCAATAGGACGTCATCGACCAGCACTGGCCGGAGGCGGTCGAGGAGATGTCGAAGAATGTCTGGGCGTCGAGGCCGAGCTTTTCCGCAAGGTTGAAAGCTTCCGCCGTACCGATCATCGAGATGCCGAGCAGCATGTTGTTCGCAATCTTGGCGGCCTGGCCGTTTCCGCTGCCACCGGCATGGAAGATGTTCTTGCCCATCTTTTCGAGCAGCGGCTTTGCGCGGGCGAAGGCTTCGTCCGGTCCGCCGCACATGAAGGTGAGCGTGCCGGCCTCGGCGCCAGCCGTCCCTCCGGAAACCGGGGCATCCACCATGGTGAAACCGGCAGCTTCGGCTTGTTTCGCCGCCTCGCGGGCGTCTTCAACGGCGATGGTCGAACAGTCGAGGAAAAGCGCGCCGCTGGTCGCATGCGCGGCAACGCCATCGGGGCCGAAATAGACACTGAGGACGTGCCTGCCAGCGGGCAGCATGGACACAACGACTTCGGCATCGCTAACCGCTTCTGCCACGTTGGCGGCGCCTTTGGCGCCGAATGTTTCCGCCTTGGCAACGGCCTCCTTGTTGAGATCGAAGGCCCGGACCTGATGGCCCGCTTTTGCGAGATTGGCGCACATGCCAGCGCCCATATTGCCGAGGCCGATGAAAGCGATTTTGGTCATGGCGTTCTCTTCCAATCTTTTCCTTGAGGTTTTCGCGCGCACTCGGCTCTGAGCGCAAGCTGCTCTTCAGTAGGATTATCTGAATAAGCTCCGCGATCTGTGTAGCTACAAACGCAAGTGCTTTGGCTGTAAACCCAAGCTCCGCCACGATCCAGACAGCTGTCGACCTTGTCGTTCGGCCAATATACCAACCAAGCTACAAACCCTACGATCGGCAGCGCAGCCATCGTTACCCATACGAGAGCCTTGCGTTGTATAGCCGACAGCTTCATCGCCCATTGCCTACTTGTCTTTGAATTGCGGCGGGCGCTTTTCGGTGAAGGCGGCCATGCCTTCCTTCTGGTCTGCGGTACCGAACAGGCCCTGGAACAGGCGGCGTTCGAAGCGGACGCCTTCGGTTGTAGGCAGTTCGAGGGCGCGGCCGACCATTTCCTTGGCAGCCATGAGAGATGGCAGGGAGTAGGACGCGATTTCATTCGCGGCTTTCATCGCCTCTTCCATCAAGTTGTCATGCGGCACAACACGGGAGACGAGGCCGATGCGATCCGCCTCAGCGCCATCGATCATGCGGCCGGTGAGGACCATGTCCATGGCCTTGGCCTTGCCAACGGCCTTGGTGAGGCGGATCGAGCCGCCCATGCCCGGCGTCACGCCGAGCTTGATCTCGGGTTGGCCGAACTTGGCCTTGTCGGACGCGATGATCAGATCGCACATCATGGCCAGCTCACACCCGCCACCGAGGGCGAAACCGTTGACCGCAGCGATGACCGGCTTGCGGCTGGCAGCGAACCGGTCCCAGCCGGCGAAATAGTCTTCCATATACATGTCGGAGAAACCCTGCGGCTGCATCTCCTTGATGTCGGCGCCAGCGGCGAAGGCGCGGCCTTCACCGGTGAGGACGGTGACAGCAATGTCCGGGTTACGGTCGATCTCTACGAACAGGGCGGCGATCTCGGCCATCGTCTCGGCATTCAGCGCGTTGAGGCTTTCGGGCCGGTTCAGTGTGACGAGCGCGACGCGATTCCCGTGCTCGAAAGTGATCGTGTTGTAGTTTGCCATGTCGCTTAACCCATTGTTGGAATGATGAAGGCCTGGTCGCCGATTTCGTCGCCTTCGGGCCAGCGTTGGGTGACCGTTTTGATCTTCGTCCAGAATCGCACGCCTTCGGGGCCGTGCTGGTTTGTGTCACCAAAGGCTGAGCGCTTCCAGCCGCCGAACGTGTGGTAGGAGACAGGCACAGGGATCGGTACGTTGACGCCGACCATGCCGACATTGACCTGCGCGGCGAACTCGCGCGCGGCGCGACCATTGGAGGTGAAGATGGCGCAGCCATTGCCATACTGGTGGTTGGACGGCAGGGCGGCGGCCTCTTCCAGAGTCTCAGCGCGCACAACCTGCAGGACAGGGCCGAAAATCTCTTCCTTGTAGGACTGCATATGCGGTTTCACATTGTCGAACAGGGACGGGCCGACGAAGAAGCCGTTCTCGTGGCCCTGCAAGGTATGGCCGCGACCGTCCATCAACAAGTCGGCGCCTTCGTCGACGCCCATCTGGATGTAGGATTCGATCTTGGCCTTGTGGGCGGCCGAGACGACCGGGCCGTAATGGGCATCCGTGTCGGTCGAGATGCCGACCTTCAGGCCGCGGGCTGCCTCGATCATCCGCTCGACGAATTCGTCGCCGGTTTTCTTGCCGACGGTCACGGCGACAGGCAGCGCCATGCAGCGTTCGCCGGCCGAGCCATAGGCCGCGCCGACGATATCCTTGACGGCCTGTTCCATGTTGCAGTCCGGCATGATGATGCCGTGGTTCTTCGCGCCGCCCATGGCCTGGACGCGTTTGCCGTGGCTGGTGCCGAGGCTGTAGACGTATTGGGCGATGTCGGACGAGCCAACGAAGCTGACGGCCTTGATGTCAGGATGCTTGAGGATTGCATCGACTGAGACCTTGTCGCCATGGACACAGTTGAGAACGCCAGCCGGGGCGCCGGCTTCCATGAGCAGTTCCGCGAGACGGAGCGGGACGGACGGGTCTTTCTCTGATGGCTTGAGGATGAAGGTGTTGCCGCAGGCGATGGCGACAGCCGACATCCAGCAGGGGATCATGGCGGGAAAGTTGAACGGGGTGATGCCAGCGACGACACCGAGCGGCTGGCGCATGGAATAGACGTCGATGCCGGGGCCGGCGCCTTCGGTATATTCGCCCTTCTGAAGGTGGGGGATGCCGCAGGCGAATTCAACGACGTCGATGCCGCGCTGAACGTCGCCCTTTGAATCGGCAACGACCTTGCCATGTTCAGCAGAGAGGAGTTCGGCGAGTTCGTTGATATTGGCTTCAAGCAGGCGCTTGAACTCGAACATGACGCGGGCGCGCCGCTGGGGATTCATCATCGACCAGGCCGGGAACGCGGCCTTGGCGCTGGCGACGGCGGCGCCGAGTTCGGCTTCGGTCGCCAGCTGGACCCGCGCCTGAATCTCACCCGTATTGGGGTTGTAAATGTCTCCGAAGCGACCGGACTTGCCGACGACCTGTTTGCCATCGATGAAATGATGAACGTCACGCATGGGCGCTGATCCCTCTGATTGCCATTTTGCGCCAGCTTAAGACCAGTGTTTCGTCTGGTAAATGAACATAAATGCAGCTTATACCTGTGTTTTTGCAGGTAACGCAGAATGAACTGGGACGACCTGAAGCTATTCCTTGTGGTGAGCCGCCAACAGAAGCTCGACCTCGCTGGCGCCGTCCTGCATCAGGACCCGACCACGCTCAGCCGGCGCCTGCGGCGACTGGAGGCCGATGTCGGCCAGACACTGTTCGAACGGACGCGGCGGGGCCATGTCCTGACGCCGGAAGGCGAAGCATTGGCAGAGCGCGCCGAAGCTATCGAAGCGATTACATTGGGCATTGGTGACACCGGAGACGGCGAACGTTCGCTCGTCGGCAAGGTGCGGTTGGGCGTCACGGAAGGATTTGGCACGGCCTTCATTGCGCCGGCGCTGTCGGAGTTCGTGGCCGAGTGGCCGGGAATCGAGATCGACCTGATCTCGCTGTCGGGACTGGTGAGCGTGCCGAAGCGCGAAGCGGACATGTCTGTCCTGCTGACGCGCCCGAAGGCCGGCCGGATGAAGGTGCGCAAGCTGACCGATTATTCGTTGCAGCTTTATGCCAGCAAGGACTATCTCGCGGCACGCGGACCGATCGCAACCGTCGAAGCGCTGAGCGACCACAAGCTGATCGGCTATGTCGACGACCTCATCTATTCGCCGCAGTTGCGGTACTTCGACGAAGTCCTTCCGGGGCTTCATCCCGGATTGTCCAGTCCCAGCATCATCGCGCAGATGGAAATGACCCGGGCCGGATCAGGCCTGTGCATCCTGCCGAAGTTCATTGCGACCCGTCACGCCGATCTCGTGCCGATCCTGCAGGCCGAGATCGACGTGAAGCGGTCATTCTGGCTTGCCATCCACGAAGATGTCGCCGGCCTGGCGCGCATCAAGGTGCTTTCGGATTATCTCGCGAGATTGGTCAAAAAGCGGCAGGCGGAATTCTAGCGCAACTCGTGCGATGAAGACTGGTCAGGCGACAACGGACGCGTCGTACATTGCCTTGATGTCCGCTTCCGAGATCCCGAGCGATGCCAGGACCTCTTTCGTGTGCTGGCCCATTTTGGGCGACGGCCCCTTTGGGCCGTCATCCGCGCCGGGAAAGCGAACGGGAGAGGCGGGAGCCGGATAGGTCGATCCGTCACCCTTGGCGCTCGGTGTTTGCACGATGGCGCCCGATGCGAAAGCCTGTGGGTCCTGTGCTACCTCACCGAGTGTCTGGACCGGGGCCCAGGCGATCGAATTGGCGTCGAGCCGCTCGGAAATCTCGGCCTTGGTATATTTGGCAAATCCCTCGTCGATAATGGCGATGACTTCTTCCATGTTCTGGCGCCGCCCCTTGGCGGTGACGAAGCGCGGGTCCTCGGAGAGGTCTTCGCGGTCGATCACCTTGCACATAGGCACCCAATCGACATCGCCCTGGCGCGCGACGGTGCATATCCAATGATCGTCCTTCGTCTTGTAGAAATTTGAGATCGGGACGATCTGCTCGGTCCGGCTTTTTGTCGACGCAATGCGGCCGAAAAAGAGCTGGATCGCGAAGTCCGACCCCATGGCATAGAGTCCGGTACGGAACAGGGAGGCCTCCACGAGGCGTCCCTTGCCGGTACGCTGCGCCTCGACCAAAGCGGCGCAGATCCCGGCGGCTGCCGACATGGACGTGGTATGGTCACCGAAGGCCGTCCGGAGCGCGTAGGGATCTTCACCCTTTGGAATGGTCAGCCGGGCGACGCCCGTTCGGCTCCAGAAGCTGGCAATGTCGAAGCCGGGCCGGTCAGCGTCCGGGCCTTCGAGCCCATAGCCGGTCAGAGAGCAATAAACGAGCTTCGGGTTCAGGCTGCGCAGGCTCTCATGGTCCATGCCGGAACGTGTGAGGCCACCGGGGCGGACATTGGTGAGGAAGACATCGGCCTCGGCCGCGAGCTTGCGGACGATGTCCTGTCCTTCGGGCGTTGTGGTGTCGACGACGATGGATTTCTTTCCGCGATTGTCAAAATCGAAGACCGGATTGTCCTGGTAATCCGTGCCGATGGTGCGGAAAAAGTTGCGGATGGGGTCGCCGCCGGGTGGCTCGATCTTGATGACTTCCGCGCCCCAGTCGGCAAGGATGCAGCCTGCACCCGGCGCGGCCATATATGTGGCGTATTCAATGACTTTCAGACCTTCGAGCATTCCTGGACCTCTGACCCTTTTATCAATTTTCTGGGACAAGGTTTGAACGCTGGACGCTCAAAAGGGAAGGGGAGAGACCGCCGTAGAGGCGCGTTGACCTCGCGACAAGTGCTCATATTCCGGCAGAGCCGCCGCTTTCAGAAGGTGAAGTCCGGAAGTTTCTCGAACGCCTCCTTGAGGGCTTCGCCCCAACCCGAAGAGATTGTGTGAAAATACGGATCGTCTGACGGTATCCGACGCTGGATGCCAGTCTCGAACGTGTCGATCCTGTAGGCGTGCAGATCGAGCGGCATACCGACAGCGAGATTGGCTTTCAGGGTAGAGTCAAACGAGACGTAGAGTAGTTTGATAGCGTCTTCGAAGCTCATGGCGGAATCAAATGCGCGCAGGATGATGGGACGACCGTACTTGGTTTCGCCAATCTGGAAAAACGGCGTCTCGTCACTCGCCTCGATGAAATTGCCTTCCGGGTAGATCAGGAAGAGCCGCGGTTCCATGCCCTGGATCTGGCCGCCGACGATCATCGTCGCACCGAACGTGTTTTCCGCACCTTGCTGGTCTTCAGCCTGGGAGTGGATCACTTCCTTCAGCGTATCGCCAACGAGGCGTGCAACCTGGAACATGGTGGGGGCGGCGAGGAGCGTCTGCTTGCGTTCGGCCGGGACGACGGAGCGCTCATCCAGCAGGCTGATAACGGCCTGTGTCGTGGCCAGATTTCCAGCCGTCATGATGGTGATGACCCGATCGCCTTCTACGGACCAGGTGAACATCTTGCGAAATGTCGAAATGTTGTCGACGCCGGCATTCGTCCGGGTGTCTGACATGAAGAGAAGGCCTTTATCGAGGCGAAGCGCGACGCAGTAGGTCATGCGAGTCCTGTGCTGATTTTCGACGATTCCGTCCAGCGTTACTGCTGGACCTGCAAGGAGACAAGCAGGGATTCAGCAGCGCCGCCGAAGACGATTCCGGAAATCGGCGCGGCTTCGTCATAGTCCAGCCCGGTGGCGACGCGCACATAGCGTTCATCGGGAGAAATGACGTTCGACACATCAAAGCCGATCCAGCCGACATCCGCGACATAGGCCTCGGCCCAGGCATGACTGGCCTCCTGCTGGATCCGGTCGTTCATCATCAGGTATCCGCTGACATAGCGCGCGGGAATTCCGAGCAGGCGCGCCGCACTGACAAATGTATGCGCATGGTCCTGGCATACGCCGTGGCCGACCTTGAGCGCTTCTTCTGCGGTAGTGCCAGAATCGGTGCGGTCTGTTTCGTAGGCGATAGCTTCGCGAATCGTGGCCGACAGGTCGTGGAGGCGTCGTATCCGGTCAGGGTTTTCGGGCATGTCAGCGGCCAGCTTGCGAATCAACTTACCCGGTCGGGTAAGAGGCGTCTGGCGCTTGTAGTACCAGAGGGGTGCGAAACCCGAATGCGGCCCGACTACGCCGTTCGTCGGCACTGTGTCGATATCGCCTGAACACGTGATAGATATCGCCTGCTGGCCTGCATCAAGGCTGATCAGCTGTACGCGGTTGCCGTGCTGGTCGTCGAAAACGCATTCTTCCCGGCCACCTTCAATCTTGATCGTCCAGTTGTCGACTGTTTGCGTGGCGCAGGATTTCGGAGTCAGCCTGACCTGTTGCAGTCCGTAGGGAACGGGCTGGTCGTAGGAATAGTGCGTCTTGTGGCTGATATGAAGTCGCATGGCTTATTCGTAAAACCTGTAATCTGTTTCGATCTGCGTAGCGAGGGCCGCATTGTTCCGCAGAAACTCACGTATGAACTCGTGCAGCCCGGATTCAATAATGTCGTCGATCGACTTCCCGGTGAGGCTGGCTTCCAATGCAGCCGCGAGGTCATGGCTGGGGCGGCGGTCACCATAGTCTTTCTCGAGGTTGGCTAGGCAGGCGATCAACTCATCGTAGCAGAATGCCAGGGACCGGGGCATGCGTGCGTCAAGGATGAGGAATTCCGCGATTGCAGTCGGGTTCGCGTTGCCGGGGTTCAGCCAGTGGAAAGAGCGTTCAGCCGAGGCCGAACGGAGGATCATTTCCCATTGCACATTGTCGAGTGACGAGCCGACCGGTGCCCCCGTAGGGAGGAGGACATAGTATTTGACATCGAGAATGCGCGCCGTGTTGTCGGCCCGCTCGATCAGCGCCCCGATCCGGGAAAAGCTGAAAATGTCATTGCGCAGCATAGTGCCCTGAAGCGCTCCGCGAACGAGCGCGCTTTGTTGACGGATGCTGGACAGTACGGCTGGAAGTTCGGATTGAGGAACGGGTCGCTTCAGCATGTCCTGTAAAAGCATCCATCCGTCATTGACGGCTTCCCATACTTCCCGCGTCAGCGCGGTGCGTGTGGCGCGGGCATTGTCGCGCGCCATCTGCATGACCGAATAGACGCTCATGGGATTGGTCTTGTCACGTAGAAGGTAATCCACCGCCGTGTTTGGTGCGACAGTCTCGTGCCTGGCAAGATAGGCATCGAGGCACCCGACTGTGGTCAGGACCGAAGCCCATTCGTCTTCGCCCGAGGCCGCACGCGTCAGTGCCATGCGAAAACCCGCTTCGACAAGGCGCGCGGTGTTTTCGCTGCGCTCGAGAAACCGAGATAACCAGAAGAGTCCTCCTGCCGTCTTGCCTAGCATTGGGTCATTCCTCCAGCACCCAAGTGTCCTTGGTCCCGCCGCCCTGACTGGAATTGACTACAAGCGAACCTGCTTTCATGGCGACGCGGGTCAAGCCACCCGGCGTGATGTCGATACTGTCGGGCGAGACGAGCACATAAGGTCGGAGGTCTACATGGCGCGGCGCGAGCCCGGTGCGAGTGAGTACAGCCACGGTCGAGAGGGCGAGCGTCGGCTGGGCGATATAGTTGGATGGGTTCGCTTCCAGCTTAGCGCGGAAGGCGGCTAGCTCGCGCTTGCTCGCCGCAGGACCGACCAACATCCCATAACCGCCGGATCCATGCACTTCCTTGACGACGAGCTCAGCGAGATGTTCGAGTACGTATTTAAGCGTATCCGGCTCGGAGCAGCGATGCGTCGGCACGTTCTTCAATATAGCGGTTTGGCCCGTGTAAAATTCTACGATTTCAGGCATGTAGGAGTAGATCGCCTTGTCGTCGGCGATTCCTGTGCCCGGCGCGTTAGCGAGTGTGATGCCACCGGCGCGGTAGACGTCCATAATGCCCGGGACACCGAGCAGAGAGTCGCGATTGAAATTCAGCGGATCGATATAGTCGTCATCGATGCGTCGGTATAGGACGTCGACGGGCTGAAACCCCTGTGTCGTGCGCATGGCAACGCGGCCATCGACAACACGTAGATCGTGCCCCTCGACCAGTTCGGCGCCCATCTGGTCAGCCAGGAAGGCGTGTTCAAAATAGGCAGAATTGTGCAATCCGGGTGTGAGCACCGCCACCGTGGGCTGGCCGGCACATTGTGCTGGAGCACACTTGCCCAGCGATCGGCGGAGCAGCGTCGGATAGTTGCCGACGGGTTGCACCTTGATGCGCGAAAAGAGTTCCGGGAACATCTTCAGCATGGTTTCCCGGTTTTCGAGCATGTATGAAACGCCGGACGGTGTACGGGCATTGTCTTCGAGTACGAAAAATTCGTCAGCCCCGGTGCGCACAAGATCGGTTCCGACGATGTGGGTGTAGACGCCTCCGGGAGGTGTTACGCCGATCATCTGCGGCAAGAAGGCGGCGTTTTGCGAGACCAGGTGTTCGGGTATGCGCCCAGCCTTGAGTATCTCCTGACGGTGATAGATGTCGTGCAGAAAGGCGTTGATTGCCTTTACGCGCTGTTCGATTCCACGCGCCAGAAGGCGCCACTCCCTTCCGTCGATAATGCGCGGCACGAGATCAAAAGGGATGAGGCGTTCGTCGGCTTCCTTTTCGCCATAGACATTGAACGTGATGCCGGTTCGCCGGAAAAATTTCTCCGCTTCCCGGGACTTCTTGTGCAGGTCGCTGATTTGGACCGACTCCAACCATTCGCCATAATTCGCATAAGGTTGGCGCGGAGAACCGTCCGCGCGTCGCATTTCGTCAAAGAATACCGGTTTGTCTCCCATGATTACAGAACGCTCTACTTTCCGAACACTTGCAAGGGATGATTTGCGGTTGCTGAAAGGCTGGCAAACCATGGGCGAGTTTGCAGCAACTACTTGAAAGCGCGCTTTAAAAACAACCAATTGAGCTTATTCGGGCCGGTTTATGTTTTGGGTTTCCGGCCAAGCGTGGCGGAGCCCGCATTGATCAAGCGGGCTCCGGCGGGACTATTTGAAGGCGCAACCAGACTTCAGGCCAGCGACTTTGAAGACGAGAGCCGCCGGGCAAAATCCCGTGAAGGATGCTTGCAGCATGTTGAGCCCCGCGAAAGCGACCAAAAGAAACCACCATGGTGAGACCCAATAACCAAGCCCGAGCCCGGCAAGGACGACAATGCCTGCGAAGGCGAAAACAGCGCGGTCGATATTCATGAGAACTATCCTTCTTGTTGGAATGAAACTGTATTTAGCCGGACGCCAATGCGGCTTCTATCCACCGGCTTAGACCTGGACCGGTTTGGGCGCCGGATTGATGAGCCACCTGACGACCGTCGTGATAGGCGATCAGCGTCGGTACGCCGCGGATGCCGAGACTCGCGGCAGCAGGCTGGTTTTCATCGGAGTTGAGTTTGAACAGGCGCACACGATCGGCGAAGGCACCTGCAGCCTCATCATAGGACGGCGCCATCATCCGGCAGGGGCCGCACCAGGGCGCCCAGACATCGACAATGAAAGCCCCTGTGTCGCGCGCCTGCATCCGGGCGAGTCTGGCGCCGTCTATCTCCACCGGGTGGGGCGTTGAGAGCGAGGCTGCACATCTTCCGCACTTCCCGGCTGACAATGGCCGTCCGCGCGGCGTCCGGTTCAGGGTACCGCATTGGTGACACACAATGGTGGTAGACGGATCAATAGATGTCGTCATGTCATAGGCTTTCAGTGCTTGATCTTATGGGTTTTCAGCAAACCCAGCGCTGCGTTTTCATAGAATGTTTCAGCGTGGCCAGTGCGGACCTTGCGCAGGAAATACTTCTCGAAGGCAATCTTGGCTGTATGTACCCAGCCGCCTGATACCGACCAGTTTACGTTGCGCGGCGGGATCTGCGGCTGGGCTATGAAGGCGACGCCGCCATCTCCGAAATCCGCGATGCAGATGGCGTTCCATGTTGCTTCATGGGTAGGTTCCTTTCCCTTGCGCAGGGCGCCAATATTTTCTGCGACGGCATTGACCATGGACTCGATCATGAAGCCCGTCTTTGGAACGCCGACCGGGACGGGCGTCTTTCCAACGGGCGGAATGGCGATGCAGACGCCTATCCCGAAGATGTCCGGGTATTTTGGATTACGCTGGTGCTTGTCGGTGAAGACGAAGCCTTTGGGATTCACGAGGCCTTCAATGTCACGCACGGCAGGAACGCCGCGGAAGGCCGGGAGCATCATCGAGAATTTCATCGGCAAGTCGTGCTCGGTCTTCACTGTGCCGTCTTCATTGAGTTCTTCAACCAGCATGCGGGTTGCCTCAACTTTCTTGACCCGTGCATTGGTAATCCACTTGATGTGGCGCTCGCGCATTTCGCTTTCGAGCAAGCCCTTCGTGTCGCCGACACCGTCGAGGCCGAGGTGGCCGATATAGGGTTCAGACGTCACGAACGTCATCGGCACCCGGTCGCGAATCTTGCGCTTGCGCAGTTCGGTTTCGATGATCATGGCCGTTTCATAAGCGGGTCCGAAACACGAGGCGCCCTGGACCGCGCCTACAATCACGGGACCGGGATCTTCGCAGAGAGCCTCGAATGCAGCGTGACCCGATTGTGCGTGGTCGATATGGCAAACCGACTGGGTAAAGCCGGATTGGGGGCCAAGGCCTTCAATATCGTCGAAGGCGAGTTCGGGGCCGGTGGCGATGACAAGATAGTCATAAGGCACGTTCGTTCCATCCGACATCAGCACAGCCTTGGCTTCCGGATCGACCTTTTTTGCCGCGCCGACAATAAGTTGCACGCGGCGCTTCTTCATCGGCTTTGCCAGATCGACCAGAATGTCTTCGCGTTCTCGCCAGCCGACGAGGACCCAGGGATTGGAGGGAACAAACTGATAGAAGCTGTTCTCGTTGATAACGATGACTTCGTCCTGCCGGGGGACTTCCTTGCGGATATTGTAAGCGGCGATCACGCCACCCAGACCCGCTCCGAGTACAACCACTCTTGCCATTGACCTCTCCTTTATCTTGTCGCAAAGGTCTCTTAATTTAGTAGATCATAAAATACGCAATTATACGGATAGGGGCCAAATAGGGATGACACTATCCTTTCCACTGTTGCGCAGCTGGCGCGAAATCATTTCAGGAAAAGGGGCAAACATGAGTGACGCACGAGACCTTGCACCAAACGCCATATTCGACGATCTGAAGGCAGGACGTGTCTTGCTGGTAGATGTGCGCGAGCCGGCCGAATTTGCGAACCAGCGTATCCATGGCGCCGTGCTGATGCCGCTGTCCACTTTCGAACCCAAGGCGCTGCCGACCGACGGCTCGCGCCGGGTCGTATTCCAGTGCGGATCGGGCAAACGCTCGCGCAAAGCACTCGATTCATTCGTCGCCGAAACAGGCGTGGACGCGGCCCACATGGCAGGCGGTATCGCCGCTTGGAGGCAACAAGGCCTTCCATGTGCCCATATTGATCCAGCAACAGGGCGGGTGGTCGATCATGGACATTACTAGCGTGTTTTCCCTCTTGCGAGTGACGGCGGCGTCCGTCGCATTCTCTGTTCAGGCGTCAGCCCAGGTGATGACAGTGGAAGAGTCCGTAATCGTGGACTACCGGCCTGTTGTCGCGCGCGTGGAAGCCGGAGACACGGCAACCGCCCGTTCTCGACTGCAGGGCGTTGTCAGCAGACTGCTGGTTGACGAAGGCAGCGTTGTGAAGACTGGCGACCTGGTGGCGCTTGTCACGGATGCCACGCTTGACCCTCAATTGGCTGCGCTGGATTCGCGCACCGCCGGCATGAAATCACAAGTCAAACAGAATGAGGACGACCTCGCCCGGGCGGAAGCCTTGGCAAAGCAAGGTTTTTATCCGAAGGCGCGCCTTGAAGGCGAACGTACGGCGCTGGATGTTTTGCGGCGCAGCCTTGCGTCGGCTGAAGCCGAGCGCCGGGCGCTCGCGGCGCGGAAGGCTGAAGGTCGGATTCTTGCGCCCGCCAACGCGAAAGTGACGGCTGTCAATGTGGTGGCCGGATCCGTTGTGTCGCCGGGCGAGGTGATTGCCAGTTTCGCAACACTCGAAGGCATCGTGCGCCTCTCTCTGCCAGAGCGCCATGCTGCCGAAATGGCGGAAGGGGAGACGGTCTCGCTTCGCCTGCCGACGCGTGGTGGAGAAGTGCGTACCGCGACAATCGTGAAAGTGTACCCGGAATTGCGAGACGGTGCGGTTGTCGCCGATGCAACGGTTCAGGGTGGCCTGGAGGCCCTGGTCGGTGAGCGCGTGGACGTGCTAGCCCCCGTGGGTGAACGACGCGCCATGCTGGTGCCAGCTGACTTTGTGTCAACGCGATACGGCGTGGATTTCGTCCGCGTCAAAGTCGGCGAACGCTTTGTCGATGCGCCTGTGGCCCTGTCGGCGCCGTTGCCGAATGATGCTGGCCAACTTGAAGTCCTTTCCGGATTGAAAAGCGGCGACCAGATAGAAAAACCGGAGTAGGCGCCCATGAAACCCGACCTGTCCGGCTCGATTACACGGGCAACGATCCGCTCGCCGTTAACGCCGCTTTTCCTGCTGACAGCGCTCGCTGTCGGCCTGATCGCGCTGATGACCATTCCGCGCGAAGAGGAACCCCAGATTTCAGTGCCGATGGTCGACATGATCATTGCGGCGCCGGGCTTGCGCGCCGCCGATGTGGTCGAACAGGTGACCGAGCCGCTTGAGGAAATCATCAAGGCGATTCCGGACGTCGAACATGTCTATTCGCAAAGCCGGGACGATGGGGCGCTTGTGACGGCACGGTTTGATGTCGGCACCGATGCCGATGATGCCATCCTGCGTGTACATGAGAAGATAAGGGCAAATCTTGACCGGATTCCCACCGGTGTGCCGATGCCGCTCGTCGTCGGACGCGGAATTAATGATGTGCCGATCGTCACGCTCACGCTGTCGCCTGAGCCGTGGACCGGAGATGTGTGGAACGACACGTCCCTGCGGATGCTGGCGGAAGAGCTGCAGAAGGAATTGATCAAGGTCGACGATGTCGGACTGACGACCGTTGTTGGCGGACGGGCGCTGGAAATGCGGGTCGAACCGGATATCCACGCACTGGCGGCCTATGGTGTTCCCCTGCAAACTTTGGTCGAGATCGTCAGCCAGGCAGCCAATGTCAATCCCGTCGGGATAGCGCGTCGGGACGGGGAGTCGCTGCTCGTGCAGGCCGGGGACCGGGTCAATGCCTTGAGTGAGCTGGAGCGACTGGAACTGCGCGGCTCCGATGGGCGGACAGTCTACCTGTCGGATGTCGCGACCATCCGCGTGACGGGCGCCGAAACGGAATCGCGTGTCTGGACGCTTGACCGCAACGAAGAGGCAGACGGCTTCCGCGCGGCGCCTGCGGTGACCGTGGCGCTGGCGAAACGGCCTGGTGCGAATGCGGTGCAGGTGGCCGAAGCTATCCTTGCGCGGGCGGAACATCTCGAGGGCGATCTCGTCCCGGAGGGTGTACGCCTGGAAGTCACGCGCAATTATGGCGAGACGGCCAATCACAAAGCCAATGAACTACTCTACCACCTCGGCCTCGCGACCGTGTCGATCGTGATTCTGATCGCATTCGCAATTGGCTGGCGCGAGGCGCTCGTGACCCTGATTGTCATTCCGACGACGATATTGCTGACTCTCTTTGCGTCGCTGATGATGGGCTATACCATCAACCGGGTCAGCCTGTTTGCCTTGATCTTCTCGATTGGCATCCTGGTCGATGATGCCATCGTCATGATCGAGAACATAGCGCGTCACTGGGCGATGAATGACGGGCGCACAAAGGTCGAGGCCGCGATCAACGCCGTGTCGGAAGTGGGCAACCCGACCGTGATTGCCACATTGACGGTGATCGCCGCGCTGCTGCCGATGATGTTCGTGTCGGGCCTGATGGGGCCATATATGGCACCGATCCCGGCAAATGCGTCCGCGGCGATGCTGTTCTCGTTCTTTGTCGCCGTTGGCATTGCGCCCTGGTTGCTGATGCGCATTGCAGGTGGCGTGAAGGTTGCGGCACATGCCGGCGGGCATGGTGGCGCAGACACACGGCTCGGTCGGTTTTACCGCCGCGTCGCCGGGCCGATTGTTGCGTCCCGGCGCAATTCCTGGATTTTCCTCATAGCCGTGGGAGTGGCGACTCTCTTGTCCGTCAGCCTGTTCGCGACCAAGGCGGTTTCCGTGAAGCTGCTGCCATTCGACAACAAATCGGAGATCCAGGTCGTCCTGGACTTGCCGGAAGGTGCATCGGTCGAAGACACCGAGCGGGCGCTGTTCGCGATGGCGGACCTGATCCGCGATGTTCCCGAGGTTGAGACTCTGCAGGCCTATGCCGGCACTGCCGCGCCGTTCAATTTCAACGGGCTTGTGCGACACTACTTCCTGCGAAATGCGCCAGAACTCGGTGACCTTCAGGTGAACCTGTCAGAAAAGTCCGAACGCAAGCGCGCCAGCCATGAGATCGCGCTCGACATGCGCGAACGGCTGAGTTCCCTGGCGTTGCCGCCTGGCGGAAGCGCCAAGGTCGTTGAAGTGCCGCCCGGGCCGCCAGTGATTGCAACCTTGATGGCGGAAATCTATGGCCCAACTCCGGAGGCTCGCCGGCAGACAGCGGGCGTGGTCCGGACGCTGTTCGAAGAGACTGACTTCATCGTCGATGTCGATGATTCCATCGGTGACCCGCAACCTCGCCTGACAATTGCGATCAACGAACCCCAGGCGTCCGACTATGGCGTGATGCAGCAGGATATTCTTGATACGATAGCGCTGGCCTTTGCGGGCCAGACTGTTGGCGTCAGTCCGCGCGGAGAAGGTCGCAATCCGCTCGATATCCGGATCCGCCTTCCGAAATCCGAACGCATCTGGTCGCAGGATACCGCGTCCATACCCGTTCCGCGCCGCTTGGCTGGCGCCGGGGTGTTGCCTGTGGAACTTGGCGCACTCGTCAATGTGTCGGAAGAGGAAGGCTCGCCTGTTGTGTTCCGGCGGGACGGCCATTTCACGGACATGGTGATGGGCGAGTTGGCCGGGCGGTACGAAGCGCCGATTTATGGCATGTTCGAGATTCAGGACCGTGTCGAAGCCTTTGACTGGGCAGGTGCCGGTCTCGTCAAGCCTGCCATTCGCATGTACGGCCAGCCCGAGGATGAAACGCGTCCAACTCTGCTATGGGACGGCGAGTGGGAAATCACCTATGTCACGTTCCGCGACATGGGGCTGGCCTTTGGCGTGGCCCTGGTCGGCATCTACATCCTGGTGGTCGCGCAATTCGGCACCTTCCGTGTGCCGCTCATCATCCTGACGCCGGTTCCACTCACCTTGATCGGCATCATGATCGGCCACTGGATGTTCGGTGCTGCCTTTACGGCGACGTCGATGATCGGATTCATCGCGCTGGCGGGTATCATTGTCCGCAATTCGATCCTGCTGGTGGATTTTGTGAGGCACAGGACGGATGCCGACACGCCGCTGAAGGAGGTTTTGCTGGATGCAGGCGCGATCCGGTTCAAGCCGATCCTGTTGACGGCACTCGCAGCAATGATTGGCGCGTCGGTCATCCTGACGGATCCGATATTCCAGGGTCTTGCGATTTCTCTGTTGTTTGGCCTCGCATCATCAACGGCGCTTACCGTATTGGTCATTCCCGCGATCTATATCGCGTTGCGGGGGCCAGACTGGACGCCGACCAGGAAAGCCCCAGCCGCCCAAATGGACATGACCGCCTTGAAGGACACGCCGACCTGATGCCGAAGTCGAAACCAACTACTCCTGAGGCATTCCTGCAAATGTCGGAAAGGGTCGCTGAAGCCGCTGACGTCCTGAAGGCGATGGCAAGCAATACGCGTCTAAAAATTCTGTGTGCACTGAGCGAAAATGAAATGTCCGTCACCCAATTGGCGGAGTTGACGGACCAGTCTTCATCTGCAGTTTCCCAGCACCTCTCCAGATTGCGTGCGGTCGGACTGGTCGCGTCCCGGCGTGATGCCCAGACGATCTACTATCGGTGCAGCGGAGGCATCGGCAGTGCTGTGGTCAACACACTTTGCGATTTCTACAGGTAGTTTCCGCATATCTAGCGGCATCGTCATTGCCGAGGAGGCAATCGCCAGCCCTAGGCAGGCGGTGGCCAACATGCGAGGCGAAAAGCACTTTCTTCGCGCTCTCGGCCATGAAGAGAAGCCCCGCGGTCCTTTGGCCCATCTGGTAACAAGACGCCTTCTGGACCGCGAATGATTTTGAGGGGATCGCATTAGACGGACGCTACCGACAGTTTGACACGCGGTGTTTCTGGTGCCAGTTTTGCTAGCGCTAACAATAATTACAAAACTGCGGAGGACGGAATGCGAGTTGCCCGAAGAGCATCACTCGGCAAATGGCTTTCGAGGTCCTTTTTTACAAAAGCGGCTATCGCGATTTTTCTGGTAGCTACTTCGGCGTGCGCCCTTGGGGGGAGTTCAGTCGCCCAGGCGGAGGTGGTGCCGGCTAATGAAAAAACCACGGCCGGTCAGGCGACGGCTAATGGCCTTCGCGGGGCGGAGCGTGTGGATTACATCCTTGCGCGGATGACGACCGAGCAGAAGCTCGGGCAGTTGAACCAGATGGCGGGCGGCCGGCAAATAGCGCTCAACTCCCGGATTACGGATGCAGAGTATGACCGGGTGCGAGCGGGAGGGGTTGGCTCCTACCTGCATGTGGCAGGGGCGGAGTTCCTGGGCAGGCTTCAACGTATTGCAGTCGACGAGAGCCAGCATGGCATACCGCTTCTGTTCGCAATGGATGTAGTGCACGGCTACCGAACGATCTTTCCTGTGCCGCTCGGTATCGCGGCGACATTCGATACAGGGGATGCGGAACGCGCAGCACGAGTGGCGGCAGTTGAGGCGTCTGGCGCGGGATTGCACTGGACCTTTGCGCCGATGCTGGACATTGCACGCGATGCGCGCTGGGGGCGGATCGTTGAAGGAGCAGGAGAAGAACCCTTCTTCGGATCGGCGATGGCCCGGGCGCAGGTGCGTGGATACCAGGGCAGGGATCTGACGCGGGCTGACACGATCATCGCCACCGCCAAGCATTTCGGCGCGTATGGCGCAGGTGCGGGTGGGCGCGACTATGACAGCGCCGACATTTCCGAACGGACGCTGATGGATGTCTACCTGCCGCCCTTCAAAGCCGCCGCAGAGGAAGGTGCGGGGAGTTTCATGGTGGCCTTCAACGACATAGGCGGGGTACCTACGACCGCGAACAAGGCGCTTTTAAACGACTTGCTCAGGGATACGTGGGGCTACAAGGGACTGGTGGTCAGCGACTGGAATTCCGTGTTCGAGCTGATCAATCATGGCGTTACGGAAACCCCCGCTGAGGCGGGGGCACTGGCGCTTTCGGCGAGTGTCGACATGGAGATGACCAGCGGCATCTATGCCGGAAACATGCTTGCCGCCGTGGAGGCCTCGCCAGCGCTTCTGGCGGCGCTCGATGCGTCGGTCCGGCGGGTGCTAATGGCCAAGGAGCGCCTAGGTCTGTTCGATAATCCGTATGCCTATAGCGACCCGGCCCGAGAGATGGCTGTGATGCTCACGCCGGACCACCGGGCGGCGGCGCGCCGTGTGGCGGAACGTTCGATGGTGCTGCTTCGCAATGATGGCGGTCTGCTGCCGCTCAAACCGGCACCGGGCAAGGTGGCAGTCATTGGCTCGCTTGCCGACGATGCGCGCTCCATGATTGGCTCCTGGAAAGCGCAGGGGCGTGAAGAAGATGTGATCACGCTGGTGGACTCCCTGCGCCAGCGGCTGGGCGAGGAGCGAGTCGTCTTTGAGCCCGGCGCCGACACGCGCGCTTCAACCGATCCGACGGCGATCGCACATGCGGTCGCTGCGGCCGAAGCGGCAGATGTTGTCATCCTTGTGACGGGTGAGGATTACAATTATTCCGGCGAGGCGCGTTCGCGCTCCGATATCGGCCTGCCAGCGCCGCAGCAGGTTCTTGCCGAAGCCATTCTGGCGACAGGCAAGCTGGTCGTCACAGTCGTCATGACCGGGCGCCCGCTGAACCTTGGTCCGATTGACCGGGAAGGCGCAGCGATCCTTGTGGCCTGGTTCCCCGGTGTCGAAGCAGGCCCCGCCATTGCCGACGTGCTGTTCGGCGATGTGTCGCCCGCGGGACGCCTGCCTGCATCCTTCCCGCGCCGGACCGGGCAGTCGCCTTATTTCATCGGGCATTATCCGACCGGCCGGCCTGCTAATGAGGACCTGTCAAAAGATAGCTCGCGCTACATCGATATACCGACAACGCCCGCCTATGCCTTCGGCCACGGGCTCAGCTATGCGGCATTCGAGTATGACAATCTTCATCTGTCGGACGAGACACTGTCCCCCGGCACCTCCCTGACGATCAGCGCAGACATCACGAACACGTCGCGTACAGATTCTGATGAGGTGGTGCAACTTTATGTGCGCGATCCGGTAGCCCAGGTCGCAAGGCCGCAACAGGAATTGCGCGGCTTTGCCCGCGTGCCGATTGCAGCGGGGAAAACGAAACGCGTGTCGTTTACACTGCAGCCTGAGCAGTTTGCCTATTTTGCGCCGTCCGGCCAGTTCGAAGCGGATGCGGGGCGGATCGATTTTGGTCTCGGAGCGGGGGCGGCCGACATTCGCCTGACCGGGAGTTTCCAAATGACAGAGCCAGTGATTGCCGACGGGCCGGCGGCGGCGATTGCGACACAGGTTTCGATTTTGGAGGAATGAATGGGGCATTTTCGGCACATGTGCGGGGTAATTTTTCTTGCCGGACTGTTGGCTGCTACGGGCTGTGAGTCCGAGGAAGGCGCTTCAGCACCGCCATCGGCGGAGGCGAGCCTCGCATTTGCGCCGCCGGAAGGCGCAGCGATTGTGCTGCTCGACACAGCGCATGCGGCTGACATGTTCGCCGCGGGCGTGCAAATCGAGAAGTTGACGGAGGACCAGTTCGGTTGGTCCGAGGGGCCGGTTTGGATCCGGGATGGCGGATACCTCCTGTTCACGGATGTGCCTGGAAACGCAATTTACAAATGGAGTGACGCGGCTGGGCTGGAAACCTTCCTCAAGCCTTCCGGTTTTACGGGTAAGGACACAGAGAACGTGTTCAGGGAGCCCGGCGCCAACGGTCTGATCCCCGGCGACAGGCCGGGCACCATTCTGTTGGCAGACCATGGCAATCGGGCGATTGCGCGGCTCGACCTTGAGACAAAGGAAAAGACTTTCCTTGCAACGCATTTTGACGGCAAGCGGTTTTCGAGTCCCAACGACCTGGTGCTTTCAGAAGATGGCGCCATCTATTTCACCGATCCGCCTTACGGTCTCCGGGACCTTGACGCCTCGCCCTTCAAGGAACTGGCTTTCAATGGCGTTTACCTCTGGCGACCGGACGAGGGCGGCGGATCGGTCCGCGTGGTCGATGACAGCCTGACGCGGCCGAACGGCGTCGTGCAGTCGCCGGATGGCGAAACGCTTTATGTGTCAGTGTCTGATCCGGAGGCTGCGCAGGTTTATGCCTATGCTTTGGGAACGGACGGATTGGCGGCCGAGCGGCGCCTGTTTGCTGATCTGACGGCAATGGTGGGAGAGGGCTACCAGGGTCTTCCGGACGGTATGGCCGTCGACACGGATGGACGTCTCTATGTCGCCGGTCCGGGCGGCGTGCATGTGTTCCTGCCTGATGGCACGCCGGTGGCTCGGATCGCGACGGGAACGCCGGTGGCGAACTGCGCATTCGGTGATGACGGTCACACGCTTTACCTCACATCGGCGTCATTTCTCGCGCGCGTTCGGCTGAAGGCAACTGGCCTTGGCTTCCGGGACTGACGGCGGTGGGGGAGTCGGCTAGCGCACTGGTCGTCGTCGCTGCGAGCATTGCAGCGCTGCTGGGGCTGATCCTTCGGGCGAAAATTCCGGCCTTCCTTGCATTGCTTGTCGTGAGCACCGGATTCGGAATCGTCTATGGCATGGAGCCGGCGGCGATCATCCACTCGATACAATCCGGCATGGGCGGCACGCTGGGATTCGTCGCGGTCGTAGTGGGGCTTGGCGCAATGCTCGGCGCGCTGCTGGAAGTTTCGGGCGGCGTGCGCGCGCTGTCCTCGGGCATGCTGAACGCTTTCGGCGAAAAGCGGGCGCCGCTGGCGCTGGGCCTCGTCGGGCTGGTTGTCGCTATACCGGTATTCCTGGACGTCGCGCTGATCATCCTGGCGCCGGTAATCTATGGCCTGACGCGCCGGACCGGTCGTCCGATCGTGGCATTTGCGATCCCCCTGCTCGCGGGCCTTGCGGTCTCGCATGCTTTCATCCCGCCCACGCCGGGTCCGATAGCAGTGGCGGACATTCTCGGCGCAGACCTTGGACTCGTAATAGTATTCGGGGCGATCACGGGCCTGCCGGCGATGCTCGTGGCCGGGCCGCTTTTCGCGCGATGGCTGGAGCGGCAACCTGCCTTTCAGGGTGGCGTTCCGGACGAGCAGGGTGTTGAGGCGGGCGGCGAGGGAGTAGGATTCCTGACCGCGCTGGGCATCGTGCTGGTGCCGCTTGTGCTGATCGTTGCGGGGACGATTGTGGACGCGTTGGGCAAGACTGGCTTGCTTGACCTGCCGGAGGGCGTTACGCGCTTCGTCGTGTTTGCCGGGCATCCGTTCATTGCGCTCATGATCGCGTGCGGACTGGCATGGGGCACATTCGGACGGCTGCACGGAATGCCTTCTAAAGCGTTGGCAGGAGCAATGGTGAAGGCCCTGGAACCTGCTGGCGTCGTCGTACTGATCACCGGGGCCGGTGGGGCATTCAAACAAATCCTCGTCGATTCTGAAGCAGGTGCGGCGCTGGCGCAGACGCTGACGGCAACGGGTATGTCGCCCTTGCTATTCGGCTTTGCCGTCGCGGCGATCATCCGGGTGGCGCAGGGCTCGGCGACAGTCGCAATGCTGACGGCTGCAGGGATTGCGGCGCCGGTCGCAGAGCTTGCCGGGCTCAACCCGGTTGAGACGGCGCTGATGGTACTGGCGATTGCTTCGGGGGCTACTGTGCTCAGCCACGTCAATGACAGCGGGTTCTGGCTGGTCAGCCGGTATCTTGGATTATCTGAAGCGCAGACGCTGCGCAGCTGGACAGTGACAGCAACATTGGTGGGTATCGTCGGGCTCGCGGCAACTCTGGCATTGTCGCTATTCGTTTAGGGCACGCGGCTAAGATCGAATACGAATACTAATCAATTCAAGTCACTATCGAAAACGATGGCGGAGGAGGAGGGATTCGAACCCCCGGAGCCCGCGAAGGCTCAACGGTTTTCAAGACCGCCGCATTCAACCACTCTGCCACTCCTCCGGCGGGCCGTGTTTGGAATAATGACCGGCTGTTTGCAAGTGCCGATGTGCGGCCCGCGTCAGGTTCGCCCGACCGGGAAAGTGTTAACGCGTCCTTGCCGCGTTCGGCCAATACGGATTTCCCGGTTCATCGCCTGTGCATTTTGCTGTGGTAACCATACGAACTGAGAGCGGCAGAACAGCCGTTCAGGAATGACAAAAGGTCAATTCCGAAGCCGCAGAATGAGGTCTACTTTACGCTATGCGTTTTCCGACACAGTGCCGTTCCATCAAAATTCGAGCCTTTGTGGCCGCGAGCGCTTTCGTTCTCGTCGCGACGGGCCCCGCAGATGCCAGCAAGCGAAACCCCGCGCCGATCATCTATGCCGGGCAGGGCGGAACGGTTGAACCTGTCCGTAGTTTCCCGGTCGCGCCTCCGAGCCAGTCCTCTGCGCCCGCGCCGGGCGACGAGGGTAAGCGTATTGCATTCCGCTACCCGGGGACATCTGCCATCCGCCAGCCCGAGCCTGTGGCTCGCGAATATGCCAGCGCGAATGCGCCTCAAATGTCCGCGCCGCAGCAGGTGACAAACCAGGTGATGACACCCGACAGCTTTGACGCGCGCGCTGCGGCGGCGCAGATCGCTGCCACGCGTGAGACTCAGGTCGTTGAGTCGGAACCGTTGGTTGCGCTCGAGCCGATGGCGCAAGCCGAAGGGCAGGGGAGCGCGGCGCCTGCCCAGATGGCGATGGCCGTCTTGCCTGCGCCAACTTTCGTCGTGTCGCCAGAGGCCGCGCCTGTATTCGACGAAACCGGCATCAGCGTGACCTATGGCGATGAATTTGCGGGTCTTCCAACGGCCAATGGAGAAGTCTTCGAACAGAACGGCATGACGGCCGCACATCCGACATTGCCGCTGCCGAGCCTTGTGCAGGTGATCAATCTCGATACCCAAAAACAGGTTGTCGTACGGGTGAATGATCGTGGGCCCTTCGAGGATGGCGCATCGTTGCAGCTTTCAAAGCGCGCGTCGAATGAACTGGAATCCGGTGCAGATGGCCGTGCGAATGTCCGCGTCCGCTATCTTGGTCCGGCCCCTGTGAAGCACCAAGCCGTGGTCTATAACCCGTCCATGGCAAGCGAGCGCGTGATTCCGGCAAGTTATTCTGGCGGGGACCAGTCGTTGGAGCAAATGCCGGTAATTTATGCGTCGGCCAATCAGTCGGCTGCGCCCGTCTTCACGGCACCCGCCCAATCGGGGCAAGGTGCTTATTTTGTCCAGGTTGGCTCCTTTGCCGATATTGGGAACGCACAGTCCTTTCGGCAATCCCTGGGATCTGACCTTCCGGTGCTGATCGTGCCGGCACGCGTGAATGGCGCCGACTATTTCCGTGTCAGGGTCGGTCCGCTCGACAGCCGGTCATATGCGGCCGACATGCGCGACGATCTTGCCAATCGGGGGGTAGCAAATGGCCGGATCGTCTCGGCGGACTAGCCGGTACGGCACAACGCCCCATTGACGCTGACCACAAACCGGCCCTTTTTCCCGACTACACGGGAATGAGGGCCGCAGTCGTTCTGGCCCGCGCCTAATTGCAACGGAGGCCCTGGCCACATGAAGTGCCGAACACCTATTCTCGCCACGATCGCGCTCCTGACCCTGCTGGTCGCTCCGGCAAGCGCCCAGATTATCGACACACCAGCGCAGCATGCTGTCATCATGGACAATACGACGGGTGAAATCCTGTACTCCAAGGATGGCGCGGAACCGATGATTCCCGCTTCCATGACCAAGATGATGACCGCATATCTGGTCTTCGACATGGTCAAGCGTGGTGAGTTGAAAATGACGGATCGCCTGACAGTTAGCGCTGATGCGTGGCGGCGCGGTGGGTTCCCCTCCGGTACATCGACGATGGGCCTCGTCCCGAAGGACACTCCGACAATTGAGGAACTGCTCCACGGCGTGATCATCATGTCGGGAAATGATGCTTGCATCGTTCTTGCGGAAGGCATTTCGGGATCTGAGGACGCGTTCGCCAAACGCATGACCCAGCTGGCGCATGAGAAGGGATTGAAATCCGCGCATTTCCTCAACTCAACCGGGCTGGAAGCTGTCGGGCATGTCATATCGGCCGAGGACCTGGCGCGGCTTGCAAAGCTTACGATCGACGATTTTCCGGAATACTATGACTGGTACGATCTCCCCTCATATTCATGGCGCGAATATACGCAACCAAACCGCAATCCCTTGCTGGGTATTGAGGGCGCGGACGGACTGAAGACCGGGCATTTGGAAGCATCTGGTTACGGCCTGACCGGATCGGCGGTCCGGGACGGCGTACGCCGTACGATTGTCATCAACGGCATGGAGTCTATGGCGGCGCGTGCTGCAGAGGGCGAACGGATGCTGCGACTGGCGTTCCAGAGCTTTGAACTGAAGACTGTCGCGCCCGAGAGCGTTTTGCTTCCAGAACAAAAAGTCTGGTTGGGCCAGGAGCGCACCGTTCCGGTATCCCTTGCCGAGCCGATGCTGATCGCAGGCCACAAGGCGGCGTTCGACAAAGCCAAGACTGAAATTGTGCTCGACAAAGCGCTGCAAGCACCGGTCAAGAAAGGCGACCGCGTTGGACGCCTGGTCGTGACATTGGATGGCCGACCACCAGTCGAGGCACCGATCATCGCCGAGGCGAACGTCGAACGGCTCGGGTTTTTCGGCCGGGCCGTGGAGGGATTGAGCGCGCTGATTTCGGGCAATGATGGCTGATACGGCGCGCGGACGGTTCATTACGCTTGAGGGCGGAGAAGGCGTCGGTAAATCGACGTTGCAGCGAGCACTCGCAGAACGGCTGGAGGAGGCCGGCTTCGGGGTTGTGATGACCCGGGAACCAGGTGGCACACCGCTGGCTGAACGCCTTCGAGAACTGGCGCTTCATCCATTGAATGGCGAGACGTGGTCTCCAATGGCTGAAGCGCTGCTCATGAATGCGGCCCGCGTCGACCATCTCGACAAGCTGATCAGACCTGCTCTAACAAAAGGCCTGTGGGTGATATGTGATCGTTTCTCGGACTCGACCCGGGTCTACCAGAGCGTGGGAGACGGCGTGCCGGAAGAGGTGCTCATCGCTATTGAAGCACCTGTTCTGGGCGATACGCGACCTGATCTGACATTGGTGCTGGACGCTCCACCGTCGGCGACAGAGGCCAGACGCAAGTTACGCGATGAACGCAAGGACGTGTTCGAAATGCGGCCTGATACTTTCCATTCTGCGGTGCGCCAGGCGTTTCTGAACCTCGTCAAATCCGAACCAGACCGTGTGAAACTAATTGATGCATCGCAGGATGCAAACAGTGTGGCTGAGGCCGCGTGGCAAGATGTGCAGGCGTTGTTCGCCGCTGAAGGGGGAGAGGCCGGATGACAAGCGCACTGCCCCTTGTTGGACATTCAGATGCTGAAACCGCCTTTCTTTCTGCAAACGCGAGCGGCAAGCTCCATCATGCCTGGCTGATCGAAGGCCCTGCAGGTATCGGCAAGTCTCGTCTGGTCCAGCGACTGGCGGCATTCATGCTTGGCGCACGCGGACCGGCTGACGCGCCGCTTGATGCGACGAACGATGATCCGGTCATGCAGACATTCCTTGCCGCCGCGCATCCTGATCGGCGCACTGTGCAAATTGAATTGAACGACAAGGGCAAGCCAAGGCAAGATATTACCGTTGACCAGGTTCGAGAGCTGAATCACTTTTTTACCCTGCGGCCAGCTATGGGCGGCTGGCGGGTGGGGATTATCGATGCGTTAGATGAACTGAACCGGAACGCATCCAACGCGTTGCTAAAGACGCTGGAGGAGCCACCGGGCTCAAGCATTCTGTTCCTGATCAATCATGGCTCCCGGCCCATATTGCCTACTATTCGGTCGCGCTGCCGAACGCTGCGTCTCAAGGCCTTATCGGATGATGAAACGTTGCGTGTCCTGAAACTGGTCGGTGCGCCCAAAGAGGCTGCCGGACTGTCTCGCGGACGCCCCGGATTGGGCATGCGGCTTTCGAGCGCAAACGGTCTGCAGGCTGCCAATACTGCGCGGGCCTTGCTCAGGTCCATGCCCAAACCGAATGACGCGTTGCTGACAGCCGCCGTCCAGTCCGCGAACACCGATGCCATCGCGCTGGAGGCATTCAGCGAGGAAGTGCTCGGCTGGCTGGCAGACAAGGCTGAAGGAAATCCCGCTGCAGCTGATGCGTGGCTGAAGACGTCGCGCCTGCTGGGTGAAGCCAGTGCACTGAACATGGAAGCATCACAGACTACGGCCAAGCTGATCGCCGGGCTTTATTCCTCGGTCAGTCGGAGCTAAGGCGTCGACCATGTTCGATACGCACGTAAACCTGCACGGCGAGGTATTCGCCGATGACCTGGAAGATGTCCTGGACCGTGCCCGCGACGCTGGCGTGAGCCGGTTCCTGGCTATTTGCGACCGGTTCGACAATTTCGAATCTGTTTGCGCGATTGCGGCCGCCCATGACGACATCTGGTGCTCCGTTGGCGTTCACCCGCATCACACCAAGGACTTTCCCGACTTGGCGGTCGAGGACCTTACGGTCGCCGCTGAGCGACCACAGGTGGTGGCAATCGGTGAGACGGGGCTGGACTTTCACTATGGCTACAGCCCCGAGGGCGCTCAAGTCGAGAGTCTCCGGAAACATATCGAAGCGGCCCGGCGAACCGGCTTGCCCCTGATACTGCACACACGCGAGGCCGATGACATGATGGGCGATGTGCTGGAGGACGAATTCAGCAAGGGGGCCTTTCAGCCGCTGCTGCATTGCTATACTGGCGGCGCGCGTCTGGCGCAGCGCGGACTGGCTTTGGGCGCCTATGTTTCTGTATCCGGCATCCTGTCGTTTAAAAGCGCGAGCGCAGTGCGCGATGTGATCGCCGATGTGCCGATGGACCGGATCATTCTTGAAACGGATTGTCCTTTCCTGGCGCCGATGCCAATGCGGGGGCGCCGCAATGAACCCGCGTATCTCGTGCATGTGGCGGAAGCGCTCGCCACGCTGAAGGGACTCGATGTCGATGAGGTGAAACGGGTCACCGAGTCAAATGCGCGAAGACTTTTCGCCAAGGTCGACACATGACCTCATCCGGCCACTTCCTGACCCTGCTTGGAACAGGGTCATCGGGCGGTGTGCCGCGCGTGGGCGGCGACTGGGGTGTGTGTGACCCGAACGAGCCACGCAATCGGCGCTCGCGTTGTTCTGTTCTCGTTGATCGAATTGGCGACAGTGGTGCGAAGACGCGTGTCCTGATCGACACCTCGCCAGATATGCGCGAACAGCTGCTGGCTGCGGAGGTACGGCACCTGGACGCGATCGTTTATACGCACGACCATGCCGACCAGACCCATGGCATCGATGATGTGAGGCCGCTGGTTATCGCGATGCGGAGGCCCATTCCAACCTACATGGATGCGGCGACACGCATGTCCTTGCATCAACGCTTCAGGTATTGCTTTGAGGGCATGGGCGGATATCCGCCCATCCTGAATACCATGCCGGATATCGTGGCCGGGCAGGTTTTCACTATAGATGGGGCTGGCGGCACGGTAGAATTCCTGCCGATCGACATGGAGCATGGACGGATCCGATGCTGTGGGTTCCGGATCGGCGGCCTGGCTTACTGTAACGATGTGAACGCGTTGCCGGACGACAGCATCGAGCAGCTTAGAGGGCTGGACATCCTGATCATTGACGCCCTGCGCTACACGCCGCATCCCACCCACGCCAATCTCGAGCAGGCGCTGGAGTGGATTTCCGAACTGCAGCCAGCGCGGGCCGTACTCACCAACATGCACGTGGATATGGACTTCAAGACGCTGCAAAGGGAACTGCCTGATGGCGTAGAGCCTGGTTTTGATGGCATGCGGCTGCCGTTTTAAATCGAGCCGCCAGAATAATAATTACCCATAATGATGATTATGCGACTCATGGATGAGAAGCTTCGGCGCTGCTTATCATGTGAAGAAGTTGCCATTTTCTCTCGATGCCCCGAAACGGCAGTTGCCTGAGCTGGCTGCGACTGGCTGGAAGATTCAGCAACCGTGGCGTCCACGCCTATAAAGACATTGTTAATAATCTGGACCGCGCATTGCGCCCTTCCCGTGAACGTATCTTCTTTAACGTTCCAGGATCAGGTCGAGCGCCTCTACAAGTGTGTCATCAAGCATCGGCTTGTAGATGACATCCTCAAAGCCCTCTTGTTTTGCGAGATCAAAAATGTCCTTTGACTGCCAGCCAGTGATCATGATCGCAGGCACGGTGTCACCTCGGGCTCTCAGTTCGCGCAGGAGATCGATTCCATCACTAGGAGACATCTTGAAGTCGATCAGGAGGCAGTCAAATGCTTTGGACCCTCCCCTGCCGAGAAAAGCCAATCCACTATCGAACACGGAAACGCCATACCCCTTCGAGCGCAACAGCAGCGACAATGACCTGCAAACAGCCTCATTGTCGTCGACAATTCCGATTTGCGCGCGTTCTGTTGGTTGGGGTGCTGGTTTCATGTTGTTCCATCGACAAAATTGAGTTTGTCGAAAGTTGGATCAGCACTTTGGCAATGTCTGTAGGTAGATGCCCCTAATTCGGGCCATCTAGGCCGACACCAGCAGCAAATGCGATTCGTAACACGTTGGAAAGGCTCGGCGCGTCGAGCTTTTCCATCAAGTTTGCCCGGTGGATCTCGACTGTTCGGGGCGAAATATCCAGAGATTCTGCAATCATCTTGTTGGTGAAGCCGTCAACAAGACCAACGAGCACGTCCCTTTCGCGCGGTGTCAGGCGCTCAACCCGGCCTTTAGCTTCATCAACGAGAACGTCTTTCTGGGTGCGGGCGTCCAGGCGATCAAAAGCACGCGTCAACGCCGCTACAAGCGTTTGTTTTTCATAAGGTTTTTCGACAAAATCAACAGCGCCAGCTTTCATCGCCTTGACGGCCACTTCGACATCCCCGTGTCCGGTCAAAACAATCACGGGTAGCGCAACGCCAAGGTCATTGAGACGTTCCTGGACTTCGAGGCCGTCCATGTGCGGCATCTGGACGTCGAGCAGGATACACCCGAGGGCAGCCTGCTGCGCGCTTTCGAGGAATGTCACGCCATCGGGATAGGTTTTCACTGTAAATCCGGCGTGGCGCAGCATGAAACTGGCCGAATGGCGAACAGCCTCATCGTCGTCTACCAAATGGATCAGCCGCGGTTCATTCATGCGGAATAACTAGCTGGATCAGACCGAAGTGTGAACCGGAAACATGTACCTCCGTCTGGTGCCAAATCAGCGCAGATTGTGCCGCCATGAGCTTCGACAATGGTTTGGCAAATAGACAGGCCAAGTCCCATGCCTCCCGACTTGGATGTGGTGAAGGGTTTGAATAGCGAATTCTTGACATCCGGATCAAGGCCGGGCCCATTGTCGCACACCGAAATTTCAACAAGCCCATTCGTCCCGACCTGGGCTTCTATCTGGATTTTTGGACTTGCGGTAGCTGCGAGCGCTTCCTGAGCGTTTCTGACCAGATTGATAACAACCTGCTGCACCTGAATAGGATCCGCCAAGACGCTGCCGACATCCGAAGCAACGCGCAGCACCATGGGAACGTCGCTTGAACTTATCGACATGCGCGCCAATGCCGCCGCATCATTGAGGAGCGGTCCAAGTTCCACAGAGCGCGCGTCAATCTCGCCCCTGGACACATAACCCCGTAATTTCCTGACGATATCTCCTGCCCGCACGGCTTGACGGGCCCCCTCGTCGAGGGCCTCCCGCAGTATTTCCCGTTTGTCGTCACCGGGAAGGTCCAGAATGTCGCGACCGGCCTCAAGATAGTTGGCAACAGCTGTGAGCGGCTGGTTGAGCTCATGGGCCAGAGCCGACGCCATTGTTCCAACGGCGCTCAACCGCGAAAAGTGTACGAGCTCTGATTGCATCTCCCGCATTCGCATTTCGGCCCGCCGTTGGTCGGTAAGGTCGCGCACGAATGCCGTGAACAGCCAATGATCGCCCACTTTGGCCTCACCGATTTTCAGGTCGATCGTGAACAGGCTTCCATCCGCACGGCGTGCCGTTACAACACGGCCAATGCCAATGATCTGTCGTTCGCCAGTTTCAAGGTAGTTCCGGAGATACTGGTCGTGATTTGTCTCATCGCGTCCGGACATCAATTCGCGGACATTTCGTCCGATAATGTCCTGTGCTGTATAACCGAAAAGAACTTCGGCCGCCTTGCTGAACGCTAGAATTTGCCCGGTTTCGTCAATGACAATCATGCCATCCGGAACCGATTCGAGGATGGACGCGAGGTGTGATTGAAGCGTCGCGAGATCTGGCGTTGACAAGGGTGTGCCGGGAGAACCGTCAGTCGAAGCAGTCATCATCTGGTCCCTTTCGAACTCGCTGCCGGCTCATATGCACATGTGACATAGAATTTGCGAGCGAAGAACGTGGCGCATGAGCAAAGCTGCGCTGGATCAACGCACGCCTGATCTAATCGCTTTCGACGGAACGAACCAAAATGCCATCGCCGCAAGAATCATGACGGCACCCGAGAATGCGACCGGGCATCCCCAGCAATGGCCATTGAGCATGTTCAACCAGAAACCCGGTGCGTGATTCGCAGCCGAGAAACCTTCCGGTCCGCACCGAACAGACAGCAACGCCTCAAGGGACTGCGTGTGCGTCCAGACTTTCGCCGAACCCAATAGCAACAAAGCAATCCCGGGCACGAAGCCTGTATATCTGCGCATCTCATCCTCCACAATTGAAGTGTAATCCTAGGGGACGTGCGACAGTGCAGCCCATATGTAGTTACCCGTATACACCGCCTCGACAGCTACCGGCATTTAGCCCTTAATCCGCGATAGGTTTTAAAAGGGGCAGAATCAGTGAGCACAGTCACAAAGCCACGTTCGGCGATTTCCGGCAGTATTGCCAGCGTCGCGACACTCGTTGCCATTGCATGCTTGGGGTCGTTGCTGATCGCCGCGAATGCGGCCGATCCCCTGATGGAAGCGCACGCATGGGTGTTTTTCTTCCTGACCGCGTTTGCGCTGGTGGCCATTGGCATCTGGGCCGGTGGATTGCAGGGGCGCGACCCGTTCGACGAAGCCTACTATGAGGACACGATCGTCAAATTCGGCGTCGCGGCGGCCATGTTCTGGGGCATCGCAGGTTTCCTGGTCGGCCTGATCATCGCACTGCAACTGACCTGGCCGGGCTTGTTCTACTTCCCTGACCTGGGCTGGACGAATTTCGGGCGTTTGCGTCCTCTGCACACGTCGGCCGTGATCTTCGCTTTCGGTGGCAACGTGCTGATCGCAACGAGCTTCTATGTGGTCCAGCGCACTAGCCGCACGCGAATCGGTGGCGGCCTTTGGCCCTGGTTTGTATTCTGGGGCTACAACCTCTTCATCGTTATCGCCGGAACCGGCTACCTGATGGGCGTGACCCAGTCGAAGGAATATGCCGAGCCTGAATGGTATGCCGACCTTTGGCTCACGATTGTCTGGGTCGCCTACCTGCTCGTCTTCTTGGGAACACTCTGGAAGCGCAAGGAACCGCACATCTATGTGGCGAACTGGTTTTACCTCTCATTCATCGTCACTATTGCGATGCTTCACATCGTCAACAACCTGTCGGTGCCAGTGAACCTGGCTGGCTCGAAGAGTTACCAATTGTTCGGTGGCGTGCAGGATGCGCTGACGCAATGGTGGTACGGGCACAATGCCGTCGGCTTCTTCCTGACGACCGGTTTCCTCGCCATCATGTACTATTTCATTCCGAAGCGCGCACAGCGCCCGGTCTATTCATACCGCCTGTCGATCGTTCACTTCTGGTCGCTGATCTTCATCTATATCTGGGCGGGTCCGCACCACCTGCACTACACGGCGCTGCCGCAATGGGCCCAGACCCTTGGCATGACATTCTCGATCATGCTGTGGATGCCAAGCTGGGGCGGGATGATCAACGGCGTTATGACGCTGTCGGGCGCCTGGGACAAGCTGCGGACCGACCCTGTGGTGCGCATGATGGTCGTGTCACTGGCCTTTTATGGCATGTCGACCTTTGAAGGACCGTTGATGAGTGTCCGCGCCGTCAATGCACTGTCACACTATACCGAATGGGGAATCGCGCACGTCCATTCCGGATCGCTCGGATGGGTCGGGTTCATCTCGTTCGGCGCGCTTTACTGCCTCACGCAGTGGCTGTGGAAACGGCCAGCGCTCTACTCGAAGAATCTCGTCGAGTGGCACTTCTGGCTCGCGACAATCGGCATCGTCTTCTACATCGTGGCGCTGTATTTTGCCGGGATCATTGAGGGCCTGATGTGGCGTGCCTACAACGAGTACGGGTTCCTTGAATACAGCTTCATCGAAACCGTGGAAGCCAAGCACATCAACTACATGATCCGTTCGCTCGGCGGCGGCATGTATCTCTTGGGTGCGATCGTCATGGCATACAACCTCGTCCGCACAGCGCTTGGGCATGGTGCAGCAGCAGGCGATGTCGAACAGGCGCCAACGAACGCCGCCAAACTCCAACCTGCTGAATAGGGGCTGAACAATGGGATTGTTCCAAAAACACCAGGCACTCGAACGCCACTCCCTGCTTCTTACAGTGGGCATCCTGCTTGTTGTCGCCGTCGGCGGCATCGTCGAAATCGCGCCACTTTTCTATCTCGAGAACACGATCGAGAAAGTTAAGGGTATGCGGCCCTATACGCCGCTCGAGCTGACCGGCCGAAACATTTACATCCGTGAGGGTTGCTACACGTGCCACTCGCAGATGGTGCGACCGCTGCGCGATGAAGTCGAGCGTTACGGCCACTATTCGCTCGCCGCGGAGAGCATGTATGACCACCCGTTCCAGTGGGGCTCAAAACGCACTGGGCCCGATCTTGCGCGTCTTGGCGGAAAGTATTCCGACGAATGGCATGTCGATCACCTGAAGGACCCACGCTCTGTCGTACCCGAATCCGTCATGCCTCCGTATGCGTTCCTGTCTGACAATTTGGTCCATTTCGACGACATTGCCGACCACTTGAAAGCCCTTCGATTCGAAGGTGTGCCCTACTCCGATCACATGATCGAAAATGCCAAGGCCGACCTGGTCGCCCAGGCAGATCCAAATGCCGACTTTGACGATCAGGACGCATTGGTCGCACGGTATGAAGCGGCTGCAGAGCGCAAAGGTACCGTAATCGTAAGGGACTATGATGGTGATCCGTCGCGCATCACGGAGATGGATGCTCTTGTTGCCTACCTTCAGATGACCGGGACGCTCGTCGATTTCTCGACCTACGAAGCTGATGATCTCAGCAACCGACGCTAGGAGCCGAACATGTACGAAACGCTTTCTCAATTTGCGCAAACCTGGGGTCTGGCCTGGTTCGTGGCGATGTTCGCCGTCGCACTCCTCTATGCTCTGTGGCCGTCGAATAAAACGAAATTCCGGGAAGCAGCCTATCTCCCGCTAGAAGACAAGGAGCCCGGTGATGAGTGACAAACATACGGAAATTGATGCGCACTCCGGTGTGGAGACGACAGGGCACACTTGGGACGGAATCAAGGAACTCAACAATCCGCTTCCGCGCTGGTGGCTGATCGTCTGGTACATCACCATCGCATGGGCTTTCGTCTACATGGTGCTCATGCCGGCCATTCCGGCGCTTCCCGGCCTTGGTGGCACGAACACACCCGGCCTCCTTGGCCAATCCGACCGCGCACTTGTGGCTGAAAAGGTCGTCGCCATGAATACTGAACGCGGTGTCGCTTCGCAGCGCCTGATGACTGCCTCGCTGACAGAGATCGAGAGCGATCTCAACCTCCAGCAATTCGCCATGGCTATGGGTGAAAGTGCTTTCGGCGACAATTGCGCGACGTGCCACGGTGCCGGCGGACGTGGTGCAAAAGGCTACCCCATGTTGGCAGACGACGTGTGGCTCTGGACAGGAACGCTTGAAGGGATTGAACAGACAATTCGCCATGGTATCCGCCACGAAGGAAACGATGCCACGCGCTTTTCGGCCATGCCTGCCTTTGGGCGCGACAAGCTTTTGACGTCTGCGGAGATCGATGATCTCGTCCAGCACGTGCTCAGTGTTTCGGGACGCGAGGCTGATGCTCATGCAGCCGAAAAGGGTTCGGTTATTTTTGCGGCGCAGTGTGCCAGCTGTCACGGAGCGGGCGCCAAAGGAGACCGCACGATCGGTGCGCCGGACCTGACTGACGCTGACTGGATATTTGGTGGTGAACCTGCTGATATCGCTGCAACCATCGCCAATGCCCGCAATGCCCACATGCCTGCCTGGCAGGGCCGTCTGGACGATCCGACGATCAAGGCACTGGCGCTCTACGTTCATTCCCTCGGAGGTGGCGAATAGTCACGACCATGAACCACGTCGAAAACCCTCCTAAGGCGCCGAAACCACCCCCGGCTGCGCCGTCGCTTTATGAGCGCCGCAAGCAGATTTATCCAAAGCTGGCGCATGGCAATTTCAGGATGGTGAAATGGGTGGTCATGGCACTGACACTCGGCGCCTACTATATCGTGCCGTGGATCCGTTGGCCGCGTGGGGAAGGTATACCGGACCAGGCTGTGCTGGCCGATTTTGCGGGAGAAAAATTCTACTTTTTCTTCATCACGATCTGGCCGCAGGAGATATTCTATCTCGCCGGATTGCTGATTGTTGCGACGTTCGGCCTGTTCCTTGTGACGTCACTGCTCGGGCGGGTTTGGTGCGGCTATACGTGTCCACAAACGGTATGGACGGATCTCTACATTTGGGTCGAACGGGCATTTGAGGGCGACCGTGCCGCGCGCATGCGGCTGGACAAGGCGCCGTGGTCATTGAACAAGGCCGCTCGCAAGATTGGCAAGCACGCCGTGTGGCTGATTATCGCGTTCCTGACGGGCGGCGCCCTCATCCTGTATTGGCATGACGCTCCAACCATCGCACGCACGTTCTTTACCGGCCAAGCGCCGCTAACGGCTTACTTTTTTGCCGGCATGCTGACCTTGACCACCTACTTCCTTGCAGGCTGGATGCGCGAGCAGGTTTGCACCTATATGTGCCCATGGCCCCGCATCCAGGGGGCCCTGACAGACGAATATGCGCTCAATGTCACCTATCGCTATGATCGTGGTGAGCCGCGTGGCCCGCTGCGCAAGGACCAGGGGTTTGAGGGCCGCGGCGACTGTATCGATTGCAAGCAATGCGTTCAGGTCTGCCCGATGGGTATCGACATCCGCGACGGCGCCCAGCTCGAATGCATTCATTGCGCGCTGTGTATTGATGCGTGCGACGACATCATGAAGCGGGTTGATCGCCCGACCGGGCTGATTGCCTATGATACTGATCTGGCCGTGGCCACACGGGCCGCCGGGGGCAAGCCTGTTTACAAACTGCTTCGAGCGCGAACGCTGCTATACTCGATCCTCATGTTGGCCATCAGCGGATTGATACTCTTTGGGCTGGCAAACGAGCCAACTTTCGAAATCAATGTCCTCAAGGACCGCTCGCCACCTTTCGTCCAATTGGCCGACGGCGACGTTCGCAACGGCTACACGCTCAAACTCGTCAACAAGGCGACGACAGCCCGCAACACGACAGTCTCCATTTCCGGGCTGCCCGGCGCTGACTTCCAGATCATTGGCCTGAAGAAACCTGAGGGCACACAGGAACTCGAACTTCCGCTCGAACAATACGGTGTTGACCGGTTCCGGTTGTTGGTCACTGCGCCCGGCGCGTCCTTGCCGCACAGATCGTCGCTGGACATCACGGTCGTGGATCCTGAGACAGGAGAGAGCCATACGAGTTCTGCCGCCTTCGTAACCGCTGGATCCAGATGATGCGCACACTTTCGCCACCTACCAATCCCGAACCCAAGACCCTCAAAGGTCATCATGTCCTGTTTTGGCTGTTGGGTTTTTTCGGCCTGATGTTCGTGGTGAACGGCGTGTTCTTGTGGGCGGCCCTAACTTCGTTTCCGGGTGAGGATGTACGTCATTCCTATCTGCAAGGCCTCCAGTTCAACAAGACAATAAGCTCACGCCAGCATCAGGAGAACAAGGCCTGGAAAGCGGAACTCGGCCTGGTCGCCGAACCCGGTGGCAATGTCCTTGTGGCGCGTATTCTCGACGCGGACGGACTGGCCCTGCCCTCCCGAAATGTCACAGCGGAGTTGAGACGTGCAGCAACTCAGGACAGCGATATCATTCTGGAACTGCTGCCAGTCGGGTCTGGCGAATATCGTGCTGCGCTGCCAATCATGGTGACAGGTGCGTGGCATGTGGCCTTGAGGGCTGACATCGCTGATGGCGATACCGATGCTGGCTTCGAAGCGTCAAAGGTCATCATGGTCAAATGACCCAGGTGGACAATAATCTGGGTGCCGGATGTCCAGCGGGCCTTGCGCCGCCCGAAGCGGCGATTGCGACTGATCCGTCAGCCTTTGTCCGGCGTGTCAAAGGTCAAAACCGCCTGAGCCTGTCGATCCGTGGTGCCAAATGCGGCGCATGCATCAATCGGATTGAATCGGCCGTGACGGCGTTGCCAGGTGTCGAGTCAGCCCGTCTGAACCTGTCGACAGGTGGACTTGAGGTCGCGTGGCGAGGCGGACTGACCGCTCTTCCCATCGTGCAGGCCATCAGTTCGTTGGGTTATGGCGTTGCGCCACAGGACCAGGGCAACAGCATCACGGATGAGCAGCGCGAAGAACGAAGCCTGCTTATTGCGCTGGGTGTTGCTGGGTTCGCAACGGCCAACATCATGCTTCTCTCTGTGTCTGTGTGGGCGGGAAGCGGGGAAATGGGAACCTCTACCCGGATGATGCTGCACGGCTTTTCCGGGCTGATCGCGTTCCCCACCATCCTGTTTTCCGGGCGCGTGTTCTTCCGGTCCGCCTGGAATGTTCTCAAGCATGGCCACGCGAATATGGATGTGCCGATATCGCTCGCCCTGATCATCGCGTTTTGCGTGAGCGTGTCTGAAACATTGAGGGGTGGGGAGCACGCTTATTTCGATGCATCGGTAATGCTGCTGTTCTTTCTCTTGATCGGACGTTTCCTCGACGCGCGCGTCCGCCGGAAAGCTCACATGTCTGCGCGCGACCTGGCGGCAATGGCGCATCGTAGCGTCACACGTTTGGGAGAAGATGGCGAAGCACGGTCCGTTCGCGCAAGCGAGATCCGTCCGGGCGACCGGATTCTCCTCGCACCTGGCGAACAAGCTGTCGTCGACATGCAGGTGGATAAGGGCCTGTCCGAAGTCGATGAGAGCATGGTGACAGGTGAGAGTGTTCCACGTACTGCGAGCCAGGGCATGAACTTGTTGGCTGGCACAGTGAACCTCTCTCAACCTCTGACAGGTCGTGCCATCGCGGCGGCGAGCGACTCCCTTTTATCAGACATTGCCCGCATGCTGGATGCCGGTGAACAGCGCCGGTCGACCTACCGGAAGATCGCTGACCGCGCTGTCTCGCTGTACGTTCCTTTCGTCCATACATCTGCGCTGCTGGCGTTCATTGGCTGGCTGATGGTGGGTATGAGTGCGAACGAGGCATTGCTGATAGGCGTTTCGACACTGATTATCACCTGCCCGTGTGCGCTGGCTCTCGCCGCGCCCGTGACCCAGGTGGTCGCGTCGGGACGGCTGTTTCGCGCAGGCACATTCCTGAAGTCCGGAGACGCGCTGGAGCGATTGGCGCAATGCGACTACATCATTTTCGACAAGACCGGCACACTGACATTGGGCACGCCGCGTCTTGCCGACGACGTCTCACCGGACGTGCTCAGCGATGCCGCACAACTGGCGCGGGCCAGCCGGCATCCATTGTCTCGCGCGCTCGTCGAGGCTGCAGGTCCTGGACCTATTGCATCTGATGTCCGGGAATTCCCCGGTCTTGGCCTTGAGGGCACTATTGAAGGCGTCACCTGCAGGCTCGGTTCGGCTGAATGGGTCGACGCAGACATTGATGTCGCCTCCAGCAGCTCCCTCTGGTTTGCCAAGGGCAACGACACACCTGTTCGGTTCCATTTCCACGACCATATTCTCGACGATGCAGCCGAAACGATCCGGGCATTGCAACAGGCCGGATACGGAATGGAAATCCTTTCGGGCGACCGCGCAGAAACAGTCGCCGATGTTGCCGGAATGCTGGGTATCAATAACTGGTCCGCCAAGGCGTCCCCGCGCGACAAGGTCCGGCGTCTGGAGGCCTTACAGGCGGAGGGCCGCCGCGTTCTGATGATCGGGGATGGCTTGAACGATGCCGGGGCGCTCGCGCTCGCCAATGCGTCTGTCACGCCGGGCGGGGCCATGGACATTAGCCGGTCTGCCAGTGACGCTGTCTATTCCGGCGGTCTCGCGTCCCTGCCCCGGCTTATCTCGGTCGCAAAGCAGGCGCGCTCTGTGATGCTGCAGAATTTCGCATTCGCCGCCGCTTACAATATTGTTGCGGTTCCCGTCGCCATCAGTGGCCATGCGACACCCCTTGTCGCAGCGATTGCGATGTCGGCGTCGTCCATCCTGGTATCGTTGAATGCACTGCGCCTGAACGCAATGGCGGAGCGCCTGTAATGGCCGGGCTGTTGTTCCTCATTCCCATCGCGCTCGGCATGGGCCTGATTGGCCTGGTCGCCTTCCTGTGGGCCGCGAAGTCTGGCCAGTTTGACGACCCGGACGGCGCGGCCAGCCGCATCCTCGTGGACGAAGATCGCCCGCTTCCACCTAGTGAAAGTCGCGGCTCCGGGGAATGATCCTCACATTTCGCGGGTGTCGGTGCATGTCGCCATGCTCGCCCGGTCCGCGCCCTTCCTGTACCGCCCGCTTCACTTCATCCGCATTGGCCAGCACGCCTTTCAATGGGTCGGACATGTGTTCTTCCGACAATAATGTGAGGTCAGCGGTGCGGTCGATCAACTGCTCTGCGACGATGTGGGTGACATTGTCAGCCGACTGCACGCGCCCGCGCACGGACAGGATACGCGCGCCCATGACGATTGGCCGATAGCGTTCCATGACGCGTTTCCAGACAACCAGGTTGGCGATGCCCGTCTCGTCCTCGATCGTAATGAAGACGACCCCGCTGGCCGAACCCGGACGCTGGCGCACGAGCACCAGGCCGCATGTCTCCACGCGCCAGCCATCCGGCATGCCAACGGCCTCGGCCGTCGTCAGGATACGCCGGGAACTGTAAAGCGGACGCAGGAATTGCAACGGGTGGTCCTTAAGCGAAAGCCGGGTTGTCTGGTAATCCTGAATGACTTGTTCGGAATCGGGCATCCGGGGCAGATGCGTCACAATATCTGCACCCTGCTCGGCGGCGTCTGCCGCCGCGAAGAGGGGCAGCGCCTTTCCGGCAGTGTCGCCCCTGACTGCCCATAGCGCCTCGCGTCGTGACAGGCCCAACGACCCGAACGCATCTGCGGCGGCGAGCAATTCCATCGTGCGTCGCGACAGGCCTGATCGCAGGCGTACTTCTTCCAGCGTATCGAACCCCTGCCCCCGCGCGCGCATCAGCGCTTCCATCTCATCTTCGCGCACGCCGTCGACCTGCCGGAATCCGAGTCGTACGGCGGTCAGGCCATCACTGGCGCCCAGAGGCTCCAGCGTATTGTCCCAGTCAGAGTAGTTCACATCAACAGGCCGCACGTCCACGCCATGTTCGCGTGCATCCCGTACGATCTGGGCCGGCGCATAGAAGCCCATCGGCTGGCTGTTCAGCAATGCGGCGCAGAACACGTCCGGGTGATGGCATTTCAGCCAGGACGAGACATAGACGAGCAAGGCGAATGAGGCCGCATGGCTTTCAGGGAAACCATATTCGCCGAAGCCCTTCACCTGGTCGAAACAACGCTGTGCAAACTCCGGCTGGTACCCGCGCGCGGTCATGCGCGACACCATCATGTCCTCATAATTCTGGATCGTGCCGACCTTGCGAAACGTCGCCATGGCGCGGCGCAGGCCATTGGCTTCGTCGGGTGTGAATTTGGCCGCGTCGATGGATATTTGCATGGCCTGTTCCTGGAACAGCGGCACGCCCAGCGTGCGCTGCAGGATCTTTGCTAGTTCATCCGGCGGGCCCTGCTCGGGTGCGGGGCGCGGGTAGCGAACGGTTTCCAGTCCCTTCCGGCGTCGCAGGTAGGGATGCACCATGTCCCCCTGGATGGGTCCGGGCCGGACAATGGCGACCTCAATGACAAGGTCGTAGAATGTACGTGGCCTGAGGCGCGGCAACATGTTCATCTGGGCCCTGCTTTCGACCTGGAACACACCGAGGCTGTCGCCTTCGCACAGCATGTCATAGGTCGCCGTATCGCTCGCCGGAATGGTTGCCAGATTGAATCTCTGGCCCTTGTGGGCCTCGATGAAGTCGAAAGCCTTGCGGATGCAGGTCAGCATGCCGAGGGCGAGCACATCGACCTTCAGGATGCCGAGAGCGTTGATGTCGTCCTTGTCCCACTCGATGAAGGTCCGGTCCGGCATGGCCGCATTGCCGATCGGTACCGTTTCCACGAGCGGTCCGCGCGTCAGCACGAAACCGCCGACATGCTGGGACAAATGCCGCGGGAATCCGATCAGCTGCCGTGTCAGGGCAATGGCCCGCCGGATCATCGGGCTGGCGGGATCAAGGCCGGCCTGCGCGATCTGGGACGCCGGAATGTCGTTGCCCCAGCTGCCCCAGACGCAGCTGGCGAGCGCCGTGGAAATATCCTCTGTCAGGCCGAGTGCCTTGCAGACCTCGCGAACGGCTGAGCGGGGACGGTAGGAGATGACTGTTGCGGTCAGGGCAGCGCGGTGGCGCCCGTAGCGCTGATAGACATACTGAATCACTTCCTCGCGCCGCTCGTGCTCGAAGTCGACATCGATGTCGGGGGGCTCCTTCCGCTCTCGCGAGAGGAAGCGCTCGAACAGGAGGCTGGTTTCCGCAGGATCCACACTGGTGATGCCAAGGCAGAAGCAGACGGCAGAATTGGCGGCAGAGCCGCGCCCCTGACAGAGAATGTCCTGCGAACGGGACCAGGCGACGATGTCGTTCACGGTCAGGAAATAAGGCGCATAGGAAAGCTCATCGATCAGGTCGAGTTCCTTGGCCAGTTGGGCCCGGATACGCGCTGGAATTCCGGTCGGGTAACGCCAGTCGGCGCCTTGCCATGTCAGGTATTCGAGATGGTGCTGCGGCGTCGACCCGGGCGGGACGGGTTCGTCGGGATATTCGTAGGCAAGTTCGTCGAGACTGAATTTGCACCGCGCGACGATCTCCAGCGTGCGTGTCAAGGCAGGCTCGAACCCCTTGAAAAGTCGGGCCATTTCTTCCGGCGCCTTGAGGTGGCGCTCGGCGTTCGCCTCGAGACGGAACCCCGCGGTATCGATGGTGCAATGCTCGCGGATGCAGGTAATGACGTCCTGCAGGGGGCGACGGGCGGCTGTGTGGTAGAGAATATCATTGATAGCGATCATCGGGACGCCGCAGCGCGCTCCAAGGTTCGCGAGACGGGCCAGGTGTTCGCGGTTGCGGCCCTGAAAAGCGTAGCGGGCAGCGATGTAGAGAGACCCTGGCCAAAGCCCGGCCAGATGCTGCAGCGTTGTCTCGAAAGCCGCAGCCGGGCGCTCTGGCGGCAATACGATGAACACCTGGCCTTCGCTGGCGGCGGCAATATCCGCGAGGGTGATGTGACAGTCGCCCTTCTCCGTCCGCAGCTTGCCGTCTGACAGCAGGCGCGAGAGACGGCCATAGGCGGCGCGGTCCGTCGGGTAGCAGATGAGTTCGGGGCCGTCCTGCGGGACAAGGCGCGCGCCCACCAGCAGGCGCATACCCGCCGCCTTGGCTGCAAGGTGGGCCCTGACGACACCTGCAAGCGTATTGCGGTCAGCCACGCCGATCGCGGCAAGGCCGAGGTCCCGTGCCCTGTTGACCAGTTCCTCGGCGTGGGATGCGCCGTGGAGAAAGGAGAAATTCGTGGTCACGGCAAGTTCGGCATACCGGCTCATGCGAAAAGGCCCTGCACGTACCATTCGGGCGAAGCGCCACGGTCGTCATCATAGAGGCCATCACGGAACAGCCAGTAACGCCCTCCCTTGCTGTCCTCGACCCGGTAATAGTCTCGGGCGCGTGGCATTTTCCCAGTACCAGCTACAGGCGGAAGGCTGCGCCACCATTCGGGATTGATGCGTTCCGGGCCGTCGGCGCGCGAGACAGTCCGCACGACACGGCGCCAGACAAAGCGCAGTGGCGGGCCGTCCGGCACCTCGGCAATGACGTCGACTCGTTCGGGATGGGAAAGCATGCGGACGGGGCGCGGGCCGGTGGTGGCAGGGGTGTGGGACGGGGGTGGCAGGGCGCCGTCATAGGGGTGCCAGTGCTCGGCCCGCTCGGGCGCGTGGCTCTCCTGCGGCGTGTTCACCTGAACGCTGCCCGCGCCAAGCTTCGCAACGATCCTGTCGGCGAGGGCTGCCAGCGCGGCCTCATCCGTGTCGCTGGCCGCGAGGTCGCCCGAGAGGGCCACGGCGCTGACGCTCATCGGTCCGGTGCGGCGGGCTTCAAGAAGGAGAAGATCGATCCCGAAGCCGGGGTCGATACTGTCCAGTGTTTCGCGGAACAGGCGCAGGATGTGTGCGGGTGCCCGCACCGACCGGGCGGCGGTGACGGATAGACTGGAGACAGCACCGTCAGACTTGAAGGCGTGGAAGGCAAAGGTGCGCGCGCCCTGGCCAAGGTGGGTAAGGTCCGCGCAAAGGGTTTCCGTAAGCTGCCGGAGTCCTTCTTCTATTCCTTCACTGCTGGCGATGGGTTCAGGACACGGCAGGCGCGCCGCATGGGCGGGCGGCGGCTGCAGGGGGCGGAGCGGTTCGATGCGCAACCCAAGCGCCTGGTCGAGCCGGAGGCAGGCGGCATCGGCCATCTCGCGGGACTGGAAGCGCCGGGCGAGTGCCTTGCGATCAATGCCGTAGAGCTGTCCGATCCGGGTGAGGCCGAAGCGGCGTAGCAGGGTTACAGCCTCGTTTGAAAGGCGAAGTGCGGCGACCGGCAGTTCAGCCAGCCCGTCACGCTCTGTCTCTTCCGGCAGCAATGCCGGGACGCCTTCCCTTGCCGCTGCACGCGCGAGGGCCGAGGCAGCGCCGGGCGTGCCGGCGAGGCCGATCCTGTGTGTATAGCCAGCGCGTGTCAGGCGCTGCGAGAGAGCCGTTGCCATGGCTGTCTCGCCGCCATGCAAGTGGTCGCAGCCGGTTGTTTCGAGCATCAGGCCATCCAGGCCATCAAGCGCTGTCAGCGGTGTCCAGCGGACCATCCAGGCGGCGAGCGCCCGCAGGCCACGTGCGTCAGCCTCCCGGTCAATCTCTCCGGACAGGAGCTGTGGCGCACGGGCGCGGGCATCGGTGAAGCGCAAGCCGGGTGTAATACCTAGGTTCAGGGCGGTGCGATTGGCCGCCGCAACGACAAGGCCCGCCTGCCCGCTTTCGGTCAGGACGAAGGGGGGTGGCTCAGCTGGCCCGGAGGATGCCGGACGCATCGGACGGCCCACGGCGTGGAGGCGCTGGCGGCGCAACCTGTCCAGCGGCCAGTCCGGAAACCATAGTGAGAGATAGCGTTTCATCGTTCCACTCAAGGTCAAAGCTGCGCCCGGCAAGATGCGGGGCGGTACGGGAGCGCTCGAGAACGGCGTGCCAGCGGGGGGCGCCGGGCGCGCGGGAGTCGTAGTGGTTGGAGGCGGAAGATCTGGGAGCGACGCGCCAGCGTGCCTCGGCGGCGGTTGCCCCCTCCCTTCCATAGGGCATCAGGAGGATCACGGGCACGCCGTGCCGGCCAGAGGCAAGCGCGAGGCGGCGCGTGGCGGTAAAATCAGCGCCGGATATCTCGGCGACGACAAGGGAGACGGCGCTGGAGGCAATGGCTTCCTCGATGGTCCATAGCGCGTCAGCCAGCTTGCCGGGCCGCACGACCAGCCGGGGCGTATGACGGGCAGAGAAAGCCCGCAGGGCGCTGTCAGGCACATGGCCGTGTTCCAGGCCGAGTCCCGCCTGCGTGACCCAGAGAATGGCCCCTGCCCTGTTGGCGTTGCATCCCTCGGCGCGGGCCGCGAGGGCAAAGCCGGTCAGCGCTGGCATGTCCCCGAAACGGGCCTCTGCCAGTTCATGCACGCCGGTCTGGGCCAGGCCGAAAGGAAAGACGGCGCGCACGGGCGGGCGCGCCGTCTGGGCACGTACGATGCCTTTCGCCTTGAGGGTTGCGAGGTCCATATGTTCTTATTTTGTTCTTTAGCTTCAGAGTCAAGCTGAGGCGTGGATTCAGAGGTGAAAATCCGGCAGCCAGGCGGACAACAAGGCCTGCTTGGCGCGCAGGTCATCCGCCGCCTGCTGGTGTGTCCTGTGCAGGAAGCGGATGCGGTCGCCCGGGCGGACCTGACCGAGCAGGTGCCGGTCGGCGCGGACGACCTGCAGGAGGTGGGCATACCCGCCGGTTGTCTGGGCGTCCGCGAGAAGCAGGAAACCACGACCTCCGGGGGGGAGTTGCAGAGCGCCGGGGAAGATGGCGGCACTTGGATGGCTCGCGTCCTCTGGAAGGCGGGGAAAGGCGCCCGCGAGTTCGACACCCATGCGGCTGGCGCGCTGCGTAGCTGTGAAAGTTTCATCCCATATGCGACTGGCTGAGGCTGGAAAGTCCGGCCCTTCCACGGCACGTAATGCGTAGCTGTTGCTGAAGACGGGTTGCAGGCCTGCCGGCGTCTCCAGGGGTGTGGCGGCGCGGACCGAGGCGAACCCGACCGTGTCGCCGGCCTTGAGTGCCCTGCCCTCATGCCCGCCGAGCGCCGCCGGGAGATAGGTCGATGTCGACCCGAGGAAGACATTGGCTTCGATCGCTGCGGCGATGGCGACGTAGACGCGGCAACCCTGCCGCGCCGGCGCGACCTGAAGTTCGTCGCCCGCCTGAGCCGTATGAGTGATGTGAGGGGCAATCACCCGTCCTGCCAGCGTCAGTGCAGATTGCGCACCTGTGACGGCAAAGCTGGCAGGTGCGTCAAACCGGATCAAGGCGCCGCCAAAGGTGATCTCGATGGCCGTCGCATCGCTGGCACTGCCGACAAGGCGATTGGCAAGGGCCATGGACAATGGATCGGCCGGACCGCTGGCGGGCACACCGAGATGGCGGCTGCCTGTTCGCGGCGCGCCCTGGAGCGTCGTCTGGATGCCGGGTTGGAGGATGGCCAGGGTCATGACGCGGCGGCGTCGACCAGTTGGACCTGCATGCCTGGTTGCAGATGGAAGGGATTCTCGGAAGTGGCGTCAAACAGGGAAAGCGTGGTCCGGCCGATGATTGGCCAGCCGCCAGGGCCTGCCAGCGCATAGAGGCCGCACTGGCCCGTAATGAGGCCGATGGATCCTGCCGGAACCTGTTGGCGCGGCTGCAGGAGGCGTGGAATTTCAATCGTGTCGTCCAGACCCGACATGTAAGCAAAACCGGGTGTGAAACCGAGCATGTCGACCTGCAGCGGCTTTGCAAGGAGACGGGAAACTACCTCGGCTTCAGACAGGCCTGTCCGGTTGGAAATGCCGGCGAGATCCGGGCCGTTTTCGCCTCCGAAACAGACCGGCAGCTCGACCGATTCGAGGGTGTGGGACGTCGGTGGCGCGGGGGTGGCAAGGGTGTGGGAGAGGTGCGCCAGGGCCTCGGCCGGGGTACGCTTGAGCGGATCGAACTGAACGATCACATCCCGGCGACCCGGAACGACCTCGAGCCAGTCTCCCGTGGATTGAAGTTGCCGTGTTCGCGCGAAGCGCGTGTCCCTGTCAGGTGCCGCGAGACGCAATGCATCGTCGCCGCAGAAGGTGATGCCGGGCGCTGTCATGGTTCGACGGCAGAGACCGTGATACCGGCATGCTGGAGCGCGTCTCGAATGTTGCGCGCGCTGGCGAGGGCGCCGGGTGTGTCGCCATGAACGCAGATTGTCCGGACAGGGAGGGCGATGGTCTCGCCGGTGCGGGTGGTGACGGTGCCGGTCCGGGCGATCTGGACGGCCTGCCGGATCCGGTCCGCGTCGGCCTCGATGACCGCGCCGTCCATGGCGCGCGGGGTGAGGCTGCCGGATGACTCATAGGTGCGATCGGCAAAGCCTTCCGGGAGGTAGGCGAGACCGGCAGAGTCAGCTGCCGCCTGCAGCCGGGAATTCGGCGGGCCGACAAGGAGCGGAATGCGCGACTGGATCGTCACGTCGACAATCGTACGCGAGATGTCGTCATCCCGTGCCGCCGTATTGTAGAGGGCGCCATGGGGTTTGAGGTGGGAAATCGTCACGCCACGTTCGCGGGCGATGGCAGCAAGGGCGCGGACCTGATTCAGCAAGGTTGCGCTGAGCTCGACCCGGGACAATTTCATTTCCTGACGGCCAAAGCCTTCGCGGTCGGGATAGGATGGGTGCGCGCCGATCCGGACGTTTCGGGCGTCTGCGGCCTTGACCGTTGCGGCCATGCTTTCCTGATCGCCTGCATGGCCGCCACAGGCTATGCTGCAGCGGGTGACGACATCCAAAATTGCACGGTCGAGGGCGCGGCCATTGGCGCCGGGCAATTCACCGATATCGGCATTGAGGCAGATCGCTTTCGTCATGGCCACACTCCAAGCGCGCGCAAGACGAGGCGCAGGCCGAGGCCAAGTGTAATGAGAATGACGCCGCCGCCGAGTAGGTTGGCAACCGGCCCGTTGACCTTGTCGCCAAGGAGCGTGCGACGGTTCATGGCAACGAGCAGGACGATGGCGACCACCGGGAGGAGGATTCCGTTGGCGACCTGTGCAATGAGGATGATGCTGATGGGCTTGTAGCCGACGAGCGCGACGAGTGTGCCGATGACGAGGATGGCGAGGGCGACGCCCTTGAAAAGCGGCCCGCCGCGTGGCTTGCCGGCGATCTCGCTGAGCGCATAGGCGGTGGCGAGCGGCGCCGTGATGGACGAGGTGAGACCTGCCGCGAAGAGGCCGATGCCGACAAGGTAGCGAGCTGCTTCGCCATAGGTTGGTGCAATGGCCCCAGCCATGTCTGCAGCGCTCGATACCTGCTGGCCGCTGGCAAACAGGCTGGAGGCAGCCGTTGTGAGGATCAGGATCGAGATGAGACCGCCGAGGCCTACGGAGACGCGCGTGTCAGCCTGCGCTTCGCCCAAAGCCTGCGGCGTGGCGCCCGGCCAGTGTTCGCGCGCCGAGGCGGCGTGGAGGAACAGGTTGTAGGGCACGATCGTGGTGCCGATGAGCGCGATGGATGTCAGGAGGCCGCCCTCAGGCACCCGCGGGACGAGCCCGCCCAACATGGCGCCGATGTCGGGCCGGACGAGTATGGCACTGCCAGCGAAAGCGAGGCTCATGACAATGACCAGGGCAACAAGCAGGCGCTGGATAAGCTGGTAGCGCCCAAACACGAGCACGGCGCCTGCGACCGACGCGAGGACGAGCACGATGATCCGGCGGGTTTCGATGCCCTCCCCGATGATCGCTTCGAGGCCGAGCGCCCCGCCGGACAGGTTTCCGGCTTCATAGGCGGCATTGCCGAGGGCGAGCGCGGCGAGGACCAGACCAGCCGCCCCCCATTTCAGGAACGGGTTGCCTGTGCCGCTGACCAAGGCTTCGCCAAGGCCGATACGGCCCATGACGCCGAGCCGGGCCGCCATGTCCTGCAGGATGATGGTCGCGACCGTGGCGAACACAAGCGCCCAGATAAGAGCGAAACCGAAATTCGCGCCCGCAAGCGTGCAGGCCGTGACGGTACCGGGGCCGATGAAGGCGGCTGCGACGAGTGCGCCGGGACCGATAGGAAGTTTCATTCCGGGCTGATCCCGCGACGGGTTTCGAGATAGGTCGCAAAGCTGGCGAGCCAGTGACTGCCGGAATAGTGTTCGTCGCTGACGGCGGCGATCCCGGTTTGCTTGTGCACGTCCGCAGCGGCGAGAAGCGACGGGATGCGGGGGTCGCCAGCGGGCAGCGCACTGGCGATGCCTTCCAGTGCCCAGGCGCGCGACAGGTTCACACCGTCAAGGTGGACGAGCTTGCCATCTGTCGGGTCCAGCACGACGCCGGGCAGCAGCCAGTCTGACCTGTCATTGGTCGGGATTTGCGGCAGGAAGGCTTTCAGCCATTCGGCATACTGGTCTGATGGCATCACGCGGCGCATCAGGTCGGCTTCCATCAGGCAGGGCGAGAGAAAGTCTTCGCCAGACGGTTCATAGGCGAGTGGGCAATTGACGTCGCTGGAATGGAATTCGAGGACTTTCTGGGTCAGCTGCGCGTTGAACGCGCCGGAATTGTTGGCCCTGGCCCAGTCCAGCATCAGGCCGAAGGCGAAGGCGGTTTGGTTGTGGGTGCCAAGGCGGATCGGATAGGCGAGCTTGGTGAGCCAGGTTGATGTTTCGCCGATGATGAAGGTTTCGAGCGGTTCGAGCGTGGTGACCCAGGTGGCCGCTTCCGGCAGGTTGGATTCGCGCAGCTCGGTCATCAGCTGCAGGAACCAGGCTGTGCCATAGGGCCGCTCGAAGCTCGCACGGTCGGCCCCCTGGAAATAGGCGATCTCGCCCGCGATGTTTCCCGGGGTGAAGCTGTGACCGAGCGCAGCGACAATTGCGTCGCGATAGGGCGTGTCGGGATCGGTATTCAAGATGCGGGCGAGCAACCAGTGCCCGTGGACCGAGGAATGCCAGTCGAAGCAGCCATAGAAAGCCGGATGCAGCTGGCGCGGCGTGGCCGCGTCGGCATCGCTGTTCATGACGTGACTGATCTTGTTCGGGTATTCCTTGTGGACGCACTGGAGCGCCATGCGGGCAAAGCGGTCGGTGACGATGCTGTCGCGCGATTCTGGCAGAGCGATTTCAGGCGCGGGCACAGGGGCCTCCGTTTCGGGCGGCGTCGACGGCGCGCAGGCGACGAGCATGAGGGCAGTCAGGCCTATGAGCAGGTGACGGGTCACGCAGGGTCCTCCGGCGGTTTGGGCAGGTTCTTGCGTATAAGGGGTGATGCCCGCGGGCAAGGCCCCTGCCCTAGATGTGAAGCGCCCTGCCGTCGGCGTCGAGCACGGCTTCGTGCATGGTTTCCGAGATGGTGGGGTGCGCGAAGATGGTGTGGGCGAGATCCACGTCCGTGAGTTCACCCTGACGGGCGATGACATAGCCCTGGATCAGTTCGGTGACTTCCGCGCCGATCATATGCGCGCCGAGGAGTTCGCCTGTCTTCTTGTCGAACACGGTTTTGACCATGCCATTGGTTTCGCCCATGGCGATGGCCTTGCCATTGCCGATGAAGGGGAAGCGTCCGACCTTCACGTCGTAGCCTTTTTCCTTTGCAGCCGCCTCGGTGAGGCCGACACTGGCGACCTGCGGGTGGGAATAGGTGCAGCCGGGGACGTTGGACGCATCGAAGGGCTCGACATGGGCCTTGCCGGTGCCGGCGATGGCCTCGACGCAGATGACGCCTTCATGGCTGGCCTTGTGGGCGAGCCAAGGCGGGCCGGTAAGGTCGCCGATGGCGTAAAGGCCGGGGACGCCCGTCTTGCCGAAACCATCGACATTGACGTGGGTCTTCTCGACCTTCACGCCGAGGGCTTCGAGGCCAAGGTTCTCGACATTGCCGACAATGCCGACGGCGAGGATCGCGCGGTCGAATTCCTGCGTCTCCTTCTTGCCGTCCTTGTTGGTGATATCGGCGGTTACCGTGTTCTTGCCAGCTTTCAGGTTTTCGACCTTGGCGCCGGTGATGATGTTGAGGCCCTGTTTCCTGAAATCCTTCTCGGCCAGCGCGGAGATTTCGGCGTCTTCCACGGGCAGGATGCGCGGCAGGACTTCGGCGACGGTCACGTCCGCGCCCAGCTCATTGTAGAAGCTGGCAAATTCGATGCCGATGGCGCCGGAGCCGATGACGAGGAGTCGTTTGGGCATGACGTCGGGCGTCATGGCTTCGCGATAGGTCCAGATCAGCTTGCCGTCGGCGACGAGGCCGGCCTGCGGGATATCGCGGGCGCGGGCGCCGGTGGCGAGCATGACATGCTTGGCCTGGAGGGTGGTGTCCTTGCCGTCCTTGCCCTTGACGATGACCTTGGGTGCAGGGGCGCCCTTCTCGAGACGGGCGGTGCCTTCGATGACGTCGATCTTGTTCTTCTTCATCAGGAACTTGACGCCGCCCGAAAGCTGGCTGGCGACGCCGCGCGAGCGTTTCACCACGGCATCAAGGTCAAAGTCGACCTTGTCGATCTTGAGGCCAAAATCCTTGGCGTTTTTCGCAAGGTGCATGACCTCGGCTGAGCGCAGCAGCGCCTTGGTCGGGATACATCCCCAGTTGAGGCAGATGCCGCCGAGGGCATCGCGCTCGATGATGGCCGTCTTCAGGCCAAGCTGGCTGGCGCGGATCGCGGAGACATAACCGCCGGGGCCGGAGCCAATGACGATGAGGTCGTATTGGGTGGACATCGTCGACATTCCCTTCAAAGTACTTTTCGCGACTCTTTGATTTGCGCTACGAAACGCCTCGTGTTTTCTCGAATTAGAAGTTTGTATTTTCTGAAGCCAGCTTTTCCGACCTTCTCCAAACAGACCGTTATCATGGACTCTCTAGCGGAAGCGATGTCGGAATTCACTTCCCACTTGTGAACAAAATCAAGGATCTCTTCTAGCTGTTCCTCACTGCAGCTTCTAATTCGTAGGCCGTTAATAGCGTGTTCGATTTTTCTCTCTTGCATCAGATACGAAACGAAAACTTCGTTCAGCCACAACTCATCGGCCGACGGATCTTCTCCCAGATCCCCCTTGGGTCTTTCAGGATTTAAGTTTGCTTGATTTACTGCTTCACGCAGAGAAGCGGTCTTTCTAAAGCGGACGATCGCTTTGAGCGAGACAAAAATGGTCAATAGAGAATATGGAATAAAAAGCACCAAGAATGCAATGGACGCGTAGTTCATCTTTGGCTCCGGTGTACAGATGTAGCAATAGCTAACGCCGCAGCATTGCCGGCATTCAATATTCCGAATAAATAGAACACCGCCCCCCAATCATTACCAGACTTAATGCTCCCATTTGCTATGAATAGTGCAAATACTGACACAACAATTCCAAATATACACAGGGAGAAGAACATATTTACGAACCCATTGAACTTGTACTTTTGGGATCTCGATCTTATCACCTCGATGCCATCGAAGCAGGACGCTGCGCAAAGAGTCACGCTCATGAACAAGAATTCGTCAGAAATTTCGAGGCCCACGGTTCCTATTGGATCAGTGCCATGTTCAGCTAAATATTGAAGAAGTGGCACGCTCGAAACTAAAAATAATATGGCTAATTCGCCACCGCGCTTCCAAAGATCACTCATATCTCCCCCAAATGTCTTAAAGCAGCATCGCCTCCGGAGTTTCTACATAACGTTTGAATGCTTGCAACCATTTGGCGCCTTCGGCGCCGCCGATGACGCGGTGGTCGCAGGTGAGGGTGACGCTCATGACCGTGGCAACCGCGAGGTCGCCCTTGGCGTTGACCACCGGGCGCTTCTCCCCTGCCCCGACGGACAGGATCATGCCTTCCGGCGGGTTGATGATCGAGGCGAAGTTGCGGATGCCGAACATGCCGAGATTGGAGATGCTGAACGTGCCGCCGGAATATTCCTGCGGTTTCAGCTTGCGCTCTCGGGCGCGTGCGGCAAGGTCTTTCATCTCTTCGGAAATGTCGGCGAGGCCCTTGCCTTCGGCATTGAAAATGACTGGCGTGATCAGGCCGCCATCAATCGCGACAGCGACCGAGACATGAGCGTGCTTGTGATAGGCAATGCCCTTGTCCGTGTACGATGCGTTGCAGTCCGGTTCGTCCATCAGGGCCATGGCGCAGGCCTTGATGAGAAGGTCATTGACGGAAACCTTGATCCCGTTCGGCGCAGCGGCATTGATGGCCGCACGGCTGGACAGGAGGTGATCGATCTCCAGGTCGATGGTCAGCGGGAAGTGCGGGACCTGCATGAAGCTGGTGGTGAGGCGCTTGGCGACGACCTTGCGGACGCCATCGAGCGGTTTCAGTTCGTAGCTGTCCGGGGCATAGACGCGGTCGTCGAGGATTTGCGGCAGGATAAGGCCGTCAGGCGATCCGGCTCGCGCACCTGCCTGCGCAGGCGATGCGGCAGCCATTCCTGGTTGGGCATTTTCGACATCGCGCTTGATGATGCGGCCGCGGGGGCCGGTGCCTTTGAGCGCGGACAGGTCGATGCCCTTGAGGGACGCGATTCGCTTGGCGAGGGGGCTGGCTTTGATGCGGTTGCCCGAGACCGGCGTGGAGGCCAAAGGCTGACTTCGCGGCGCCGCCCCTGCCTGCGCAGGGGACGCGGGACTCGGTTTCGCTGGCGTGGGCGCGGGTTCGGGCTTCTTGTCATCATTGCCTGAGGCCCCGGCTTTTGCCGGGGGCGCGGATGGTGCGGGTGCCTTCACGGAGGATGCATCTTCGCCCTCTTCGGCGAGGACCGCGATGACGGCGTTGACCTTCACGCCTTCAGTGCCTTCGGCAACAAGGATTTTCGCGACTATGCCTTCATCGACGGCTTCGACTTCCATCGTCGCCTTGTCGGTTTCGATTTCGGCAATCACGTCACCGGATGAGACGGTATCGCCTTCCTTGACGAGCCATTTGGCGAGCGTGCCGTCTTCCATCGTGGGCGAGAGGGCGGGCATGGTGATGTTGATGCTCATGGCGCTACTCCTGATCCACGTAGCAGACCTTGCGGGCCGCTGCGACGATGTCTGCGACGCCGGGGAGGCTCATGGCTTCGAGATTGGCGGCATAAGGCAGCGGCACGTCCTTCTGGCAGACGCGGGCCGGGGGGGCGTCGAGATAGTCGAAAGCCTCGGCGACGACGGTGGCACAGATTTCTGCACCGACGCCCATGTAGCGCCAGCCTTCCTCGCAGGTGACGAGGCGGTTGGTCTTCTTCACGCTTTCGACCACGGTGGCGGTGTCGAGCGGGCGGATGGAGCGCAGGTCGACGACTTCGGCGCTGATCCCCTGCTCTGCCAGTTCGTCGGCGGCCTGGAGGGCGAAGCCGACCATGCGGGAATAGGCGACCAGCGTGACATCCGTGCCGGCGCGCTTCACGGCAGCCTTGCCGATGGGCAGGACATAGTCGTCAAGGTCCGGCACCGGGAAGCTGTTGCCATAGACCAGTTCGTGCTCGAGGAAGACGACCGGGTTGGGGTCGCGGATCGCAGCCTTGAGCAGGGCTTTGGCATCGGCGGAGTCATAGGGCGCAACGACCTTGAGACCGGGGATGTGGCCGTACCATGAGGCATAGTCCTGGCTGTGCTGGGCACCGACGCGAGAGGCCGCGCCATTGGGCCCGCGGAACACAATGGGACAGCCCATCTGACCGCCGGACATGTAGAGCGTCTTGGCGGCGGAGTTGATGATGTGGTCGATGGCCTGCATGGCGAAGTTGAAGGTCATGAACTCGACGATGGGTTTCAGGCCGCCAAAGGCCGCGCCGACGCCGAGACCGGCAAAGCCATGCTCCGTGATCGGCGTATCGACGACTCTCTGGGCGCCGAATTCCTGCAGCAGCTCGCGGGTGACCTTGTAGGCGCCCTGATATTCGGCGACTTCCTCGCCCATGACAAAGACCGTATCGTCGCGGCGCATTTCCTCGGCCATGGCGTCGCGCAGGGCGTCGCGGACCGTGGTTTCGGTGAAGGTCGTGCCTTCTGGAATGGAAGGATCGGAAAGCACGGCGGCGACGGGCGCGTCTTCGGGCTCGGACTTGAGAGCAGGTGCGGGGTCACCGGCTTCAGCGTGTTTTGCTTCCGGGATGGCGGCGGGCGCCGCGGCAATGTTCGCAGACGGCTTGACGCTGCCTGCGTCTTCGCCATCTTCAGCGAGCACAGCAATGACGGCGTTCACTTTGACGCCTTCGGTCCCTTCAGCCACGAGAATCCGGGCGAGAATCCCGTCATCGACAGCTTCGACTTCCATCGTTGCCTTGTCGGTTTCGATCTCGGCAATCACATCGCCGGACGAAATGCTATCGCCTTCCTTCTTCAGCCATTTGGAAAGGGTCCCCTCTTCCATGGTGGGCGACAGGGCCGGCATGAGAATATCAACGGACATCTAGGCGGACTCCACTTCGCGCAGGACATCTGTCCAGAGTTCTGAGGGATCGGGCTCCGGGCTTTCGAGCGAGAAGTCGGCGGCGTCCTTGACGATGCCCTTGATCTCCTTGTCGATCGACTTGAGATCGTCTTCCGTAGCGTGCCCGGCATCAAGCAGCTGGCCCTTGAGCCCTTCGATCGGGTCGTGATGGGTGCGTATGTCGTCAACTTCTTCGCGCTTGCGGTACTTGGCCGGGTCGGACATGGAGTGGCCGCGATAGCGATAGGTCTTCATTTCGAGGATGTAGGGGCCCTTGCCCGACCGGGCATATTTGACGGCCCGTTCACCGGCTTCCTTGACCGCGAGCACGTCCATGCCGTCAACGGCTTCGCCCTCGATCTCGAAACTGATGCCGCGCTTGAAGAGTTCGACCTCGGCCGATGCGCGGGCCACGCTTGTGCCCATGGCATACTGGTTGTTCTCGATGACGTAGACAACTGGCAGGTCCCAGAGGGAGGCCATGTTGAAGGCCTCGTAGACCTGGCCCTGGTTGGTCGCGCCGTCGCCGAAATAGGCGAGACTGACATTACCGTTGCCCTTGTACTTGTTGGCGAAGGCGAGACCCGTGCCGATCGGCACCTGCGCCCCGACAATGCCATGGCCGCCGAAGAAGTTCTTCTCGCGGCTGAACATGTGCATTGAGCCACCCTTGCCTCGGGAGAGGCCGCCGCTGCGCCCGGTGAGCTCGGCCATGACGCCTTTCGGGTCGAGGCCGCATGCGAGCATGTGACCGTGATCGCGGTAACCGGTAATGACCTGGTCGCCATCCTTCAGGCAGGCCTGCATGCCGGTGACGACCGCTTCCTGACCAATATAGAGGTGGCAGAAGCCGGCAATCTTGCCCATGCCGTAGAGCTGGCCGGCCTTCTCTTCGAAGCGCCGGATCAACAGCATCGCCCGATAATATTCGAGCATGTCGGCCTTGTTTGCCTTAGTGGGTGCTTTTTTGGCACTCTTAGGTTTTGTCGCCATCAGATAACTCCATCCCTTACCCGTCTTATGTATGCGCGTTTCCGCTGCGACAAGTCAGAACATCTATGTCAATTTGCAACGCTATGGTCTGACGCCATCAGGACGATCTCGTTTGGGTAGACAAAAGCCAGTTTATCGCGCGCCAGTGCCTCGACAAAGTCAGGATCGACCGACCCCGGCGTGAGCCTGCGAATATCGGTGCGCAGGCGCGACAGGTCGGCTTCGAGCCTTGCCAGATCGGCCTTGCGGTCTTCGAGTTCCAACTGGGCATCCGACCAACGGCCAAGGCCCTTCTCCCCCGCAAACGCGTGGTAGGCGAAGTAGAGCACAAGCAAGCTGAGCCCGAGGGCCTCAAGGCGGGATACCATGGTGCGAATTTGTAGCCGCGATTGGTTAACCGCGCGTTTGCACTATTCCGCGTTGATGCGCGAGCGACCCGCATAGATGCCGATGGGCCCCAGCTCTTCCTCGATGCGAATCAACTGGTTGTATTTCGCAATCCGGTCAGAGCGAGAAAGTGAGCCCGTCTTGATCTGCCCGCAATTGGTAGCCACGGCGAGATCTGCAATCGTCGTGTCTTCTGTTTCACCTGAACGGTGGGACATCACGGCTGTATAGGCATGGAGGTGCGCCAGCTCGACAGCGTCCAGCGTCTCCGACAGTGTGCCGATCTGGTTGACCTTGATCAGGATCGAGTTGGCAGCGCCTTTCTGGAGCCCGGTCGACAGGCGTTCGGGATTGGTCACGAAGAGATCGTCGCCCACGAGCTGGACGCGGTCGCCGATCATTTCGGTCAACGCAACCCAGCCATCCCAGTCGTCTTCAGCCATGCCGTCTTCGATAGAGATGATCGGATAGCGGCCGCACAGATCAGCGAGATACTTGGCGAACTCCTCTGAACCGAGAATCTTGTTCTCGCCCGCGAGGTTGTACTTGCCGTCCTTGTAGAACTCGGTCGACGCTGCATCGAGCGCGAGCGCGATGTCTTCGCCCGGCTTGTAACCTGCCTTTCCGATGGCTTTCATGATGAAGCCGATCGCCTCTTCGGTCGAGCCGATGTTCGGCGCAAAACCGCCTTCGTCGCCGACATTGGTGTTGTGACCGGCGTCGCTGAGCGTTTTCTTGAGGGCGTGGAAGACTTCAGCGCCCATGCGGACCGAATCAGCCAGGCTCTCGGCGCTGACCGGCATGATCATGAATTCCTGGATGTCGATCGGGTTGTCGGCATGTTCGCCGCCATTGATGATGTTCATCATCGGCGTCGGCAGGACGCGGGCATTGGCGCCGCCGATATAACGATAAAGCGGCATGGCGCTGCTTTCTGCGCCTGCCTTGGCCACCGCCAGCGATACGCCGAGAATGGCGTTTGCACCGAGGCGGGACTTGTTCTCCGTACCGTCCAGATCGATCATCATCATGTCGATCAGGCGCTGGTCGGTGGCGTCCATGCCGTCGAGTTCATTGTAGATTTCACCATTCACGGCATCGACGGCCTTGAGGACGCCCTTGCCGCCGTAGCGCGACTTGTCGCCGTCGCGTTGCTCGTGGGCCTCATATGCGCCAGTCGAGGCGCCCGAGGGCACGGCCGCCCGGCCGGTCGAACCATCGGCAAGGGTAACGTCGACTTCCACGGTCGGGTTGCCCCGGCTGTCGAGAATTTCGCGTGCGTGAATGTCGATGATCTCGCTCATGGCGGTCCAGTGCCCCTCGTTTGTTTCGGCGTCAGATGTAAAAAGCGCCCCCTGCCGGACGGCGGGAGGCGCTGGAACCCTTAGTCTTGTGCGCGTGGAAGCGCAACCGGACTAGATATCGCCCTTTGGCTCAAGCACCTGGCGACCGCGGTACATGCCGGTCTTCAGGTCAATGTGATGGGGGCGACGAAGCTCGCCCGACTGGGCGTCTTCAATGTAGGTGTTCATGTCAAGCCGGTCGTGCGAACGGCGCATGCCGCGACGGGACTTGGAGATTTTGCTCTTTGGAACTGCCATGACAGGTATCCGGATTGATGCGCATTTTCAGCGTGTGAATTGGAACGGGCCTCTTACAGACGCCAAACGGGCTTTGCAAGGTCTGAACATCACCAAACCCGCGAATTGTGCTTTCCCCTGCCCTATTGGGCTGCCGGGACTTCCTTCGCTGCCTCGGCCTGCTTCAGCAGGCGCAACATGTTGCCGCTCCAGATGTTCTGGACGTCCTGTTCGGAATAGCCCTCGGCCAGAAGGCGTTCGGTGACTTTTGGCAAGAAGGATACGTCTTCCATGCCTTCCACCCCGCCGCCGCCATCCCAGTCAGCGCCCATGCCGATATGCTCGGGCCCGACCACTTCGAGGGCGTGGTTCATATGTTCCATGAATTTTTCGAACGTGGAGCGAGGGGGCGGGAATGATGCATCGACCTCTTCCATGCGGGCCATGTAGCGGTCACGCGTTTCATCGTCGGCTGTGATCGGCGAGATACCTTCGAATTCCTGGGCTAATGCATCGAGGGCGGCCTGGCGTTCGGGCGTCGGCTCAAGCGCTTCGAGGTAACCGCCATATGCGTTGATCTGGATAACACCGCCATCGTCAGCGATCTTGCGCAGGAGGTCGTCACTGATGTTGCGTGGGTGATCGTACACGGCCTTCACGCCTGTATGGGTGAGAATCAGCGGCGTGGTGGAGAGCGCGATCATGTCATCAACCGTCGAATCGGCTGCGTGCGAGCCATCCAGGACCATGCCGAGGCGATTGGCTTCCCGGACCAATTCCTCGCCGAGTGGGCTGAGACCGCCAAAGTCTCCGGCCGAAATGTCGGTTGCGCTGTCCGCAAACTGGTTATCGCGGAAATGCACGGGACCAATGAAGCGGACTCCGCGGTCATAGAAAGTCTGGACCAGGGACAGGTCAGTCCCGATCGGATAGCTGTTTTCGATGGACTGGTAGACGACGCGCTTGCCGGATGCCGTGATGCGGGCGGCATCTTCGGACGTAAACGCCAGCTCAAACACGTCGGGGTGGTCGGCGACCATCGTGTGAATTTCGTCGCTACGGACAAGGGCGGCCGCTCTCGCGGCTTCAAAGGACGCTTCGTCGACGGGGCCTTGCGGTGTGAAAATCACCCAGAAGCCCCCGTCGAGACCACCGCGAGTCATTTTCGGCAGGTCGACCTGGACGCTGCCAAGCACGCTCGGATTGTCGGCCATGATATCGAAACCGGGCTTTGAAAGATTCGCGGGCGTATCGAGGTGGGAATCTAGCACGAGCAGCCGTTCATGCATTTGAGCCGCCGTTTCAGGCTCAGCCACCGGGTCCACAGGCGCCTGCGCCTTGGGAGAACAGGCCGCCAAGGCTGCCAGAACCAGTATGCTCGTCATTGCAGGTTTCAAGTGTCAGCCCTCGTCATTCGATTGGATGAAAGGACCTTATCGGCAAAATGCTGCAGCGCAAGAAAATGGCCGCTCCGAAGAGCGGCCAAGGTAAGCAAGAAGGACGTCAGATCGTTGCCCTGGCAAGAAGCCGAAAAGCCACGGCCTGACAAAATGGTTAATAGCGAATCCAACCTGAACGGACTGGTGGTCCAACGTTGTGTTCTGTTCACCTAACAGGCGAGTTGGGTCGGCCTGCTATGTTTCCGGGTCTGGTCGCGTAAAAATGGCTTCCAGGCTGCGCAGGTTCATGCCGTTCTTGAGGTAGTTGGCGGGTGTCAGGTTGACGGCTTTGACCATGCCCCGTTCGATCTTGGTGCCCTTGCCATCTTCTGTCGGCACCATGTCGAAATCGATGATGTTGATGCAGCCAGTGTCCTGCTCAAAGCCCGCGCTCGCACCGAGAGGAGCGCCCACGACAGACGCAAGCACCATCCGGTTGACGACTTCATGAGCGACAACAAGTGCGCTGGCCCAGCCGGGACGGGTCAGCAGGTCGCTCAGGCCCTCGAGGATGCGCTCAAGGGCATCGGAAAACTTCTCCCCTCCCTCAAGAAACCGCGCACCTGGTTCCCCCGCCTGTTCAAACGTGAACGTCATGGTGGCGGCCAGGTGTTCGGCCGAATGGAAATCGATATAATGACCGGACCGGACTTCTCCAAAACGCGGCTCTTCTTCGAGGACCAGATCCTTGGGGTGTTCCGCGAGGACGATCTCGGCCGTTTGCCGTGTGCGCTTGAGCCCGGAACAGATTGCGAGATCGAAGTGCACCTCCGACAATGCCACGCCTGCGGCCTTCGCTTCGAACTCGCCCTCTGGCGTCAGCACGGCGATAGAGGGATCGCGCGCCTTGCGGACGGCTTCTGACGTGTAATCCACGAAGCCGTGGCGCATCAGGTAAATGCGCCGCCGGCCCGTGGTTCCCGGAAGGGCGCTCATCAGCGGCTGACTTGCCAGTCGCGCAGGATTTCATCGGTATGCTCGCCGACGCCAGCCGGACGCCTCTGGATTTCTGCCGGCGTGCCGGAGAACCTTGGTGCCGGCGCTGGCTGGACCACACCCTCCACTTCGACAAACGTCTTGCGTTCCGAATTGTGGGGATGGCTCGGTGCTTCTGCCATGGACAGCACCGGCGCGAAGCAAATGTCCGTGCCCTCCATGATGGCGCACCACTCGTCGCGCGTCTTGGTCTTGAAGAGCGCGGTCAGCTTGGCCTTGAGCGGGCCCCATTTCGACCGGTCCATCTGCGCCTTGAATTCGGGATCGGTGATTCCGGCTTTCTCGAGCAGCAAAGCGTAGAATTGCGGCTCGATCGAGCCGATGGACACCCATTTGCCATCGCTGCATTCGTACGTGTCGTAGAAGTGAGCGCCGCCGTCGAGCAGGTTCGACTCGCGCTCATCTGTCCACACGCCCATGGCCTTCATTCCGAAGAACATGGTTGAAAGCGAGGCGGCACCGTCTGTCATCGCAACATCGATCACCTGGCCCTTGCCGCCATTCTTGACGTTCACAATGCCGGCCAGAAGACCCATCGCAAGATAGAGCGCACCGCCGCCATAGTCGCCGACGAGGTTGAGCGGCGGGCTCGGGCGTTCACCCTTGCGACCCATGGCATGGAGCGCGCCCGTCAGGGCGATGTAGTTAAGGTCGTGACCGGCGGCTTGCGAGAGAGACCCGAACTGTCCCCAGCCGGTCATCCGGCCGTACACAAGCTTCGGATTTCGCGCTAGGACAGTATCCGGCCCGAGGCCATTGCGTTCCATCACGCCGGGACGGAAGCCTTCGATCAGGCCGTCGGCCTTCTCAATCAGCTTCAAGGCAACTTCGACGTCTGCCGGATCCTTGAGATTCAGGCTGATCGATCGGCGTCCGCGGCTCATCACATCAGCGGCGCGGCCTGGCTTGCCGTCTCCCGCCCGGTCGATACGGACTACGTCGGCGCCCATGTCCGACAGCAGCATGCCGCAGAACGGTCCGGGACCAATTCCAGCGAATTCAACAATTTTGACACCGTCCAGTGGCCCATTCGCCATGATCTTCTCCCATTCTCACTCGGCCATGCAGCCTGATTAGCGGAACTTTAAGTGTGAAACGCGCAAAAGGAAGGGGTGTCCCAGCGTCGCCCGCTGCAGCGTTTCGAGAAATTCATGCCTGACCTGTCCTACATGGATCCACCCATCGAAATTGCCGCAACAGGCGTGCGCTTGAGGATTGTGGTGTCTCGCGTGCGATCTGGCGGACTGCGCCCCTACGCTGCTGGAGACGTGGTGGACTTTGAGTCGTCGGACCCGCTCCTGATCGATTTGACCAGCGTATCCAGAGCAACGCTCGAAAGCTGCCACGCTGCATGCCAGCGCGGACTGACCCGCAGATTGATCCTGCTCGATACCGCCGACTCAGGCTTGTTTCTGTCTGACGCCCTGACTGTTCGGCGGGACCTGGACCTTGGTATGTTGAAGGGGCGCCTGTCGGCCATGGCACGCCGCGATGCGCTTCGCCTTGAAGCCGAGATCAGGGCTGAAACGGCTCAGGCTTTCGGGATGCGGGCGCCCGCCGCGTCAACCGATATCGCCCCGCAACTCATCTTTGTTGGTCAAAGCTCGCCGTTGTTCCTGTGGCTCCAGAATGCCCTGAAGACCAGGGGTGTGTCACTCACAGCCGGACTGACGCGAGGCACGGTGAGAGACTATGCTTCATCTCGCCGGTTTTCAGCTGCGCTGTTCGACCTGACGGCGGCCGGTGGCCATGGTGCGGGAATGCAGGACGCGTCGGAGCCGGGGGAATTGTTGAATGGCCTGCCCATTGTGGCCCTGATCGACGGCGGCAAGCGCTTGCCGGATGGCATGCAAGACCTGCTTTCGCTCGCTGACGACATCATTGAGTGCCAGGATCCAGATGAGGACGTGGCGAAACGCATTGAAATCCTGGCGCGAAAATATCAGGCGATGAGCCCGGTGAGACCTGCTGGGTCAAATAGCCAAGCCGCGTGCGACGCTCCAACCGGCTTGTTTTCGCGTGCGTTTCTCGAATCTCACCTTGAACGGCAAATCGGTATTTCAGAACGACGGGCTGACGCTTTGTCAATTATGACGCTGAAGCTGGCGGGAGAACACCGGACCAATGCCGAGGCGCTGGAAGCGTTGGCAAGTCGTCTTGGTCCCCTGCTGCGCGAGACCGACTGCGCCGCTGTCGTCGAAACCGGCACAATTGCGTTGTCCATGCCGCTGACGACTTACCGAGGCGGCGTTCAATTGGCTAATCGGATTGCCGAAGCGGTTTCCGGTGACGCCAATCCGGCCTACCGAACGCTTTGCTGGCGCGTCGTCGAGAAGCGGGCATTCCAGACAGCCAGCACCTTGCTCGAGACCGCCTTAACCGGACCATTCATGCGTGTGGAAGCGGCCTAGGCGTTTACGAGCCCGGACACGGCTTCCAGTTCCTTGAGGAAGGCCTTGACGCTGACCAGCCGGCGTTCCGGTTCGCCGCCCAGTCCGGAATGGACAAGCTTGGAATCCGGGCGCAGCTTCAACACGTTCGGACGGGTGCGGACGAGTTCCATGAGGCGCGCAGGATCCATGATGGTGTCCGGCCGGAATGCAAAGACAGCCCCTTTGACGCCAGAATCCAGCCTCGAAATACCGAGCGCCTTGCACTGGACCTTGATCGCCGTGACCTCCAGCAGCTGCCGTGTCGCCTCCGGAAGCGGGCCAAACCGGTCAATGAGTTCTGCGGCAAATGACTCGCGGTCGGTGGCCGTGCTGATTTCTGCAAGGCGACGATAGAGTGATAGTCTGATCGTGAGGTCTTCGACGTAGTCTTCAGGAATAAGGACCGCGACGCCGAGATTGATTTGCGGCGACCAGTCATCGACAACGTCATCCTCGCCCCTGGCACCAGACTGCAGCGCCTTGACGGCATCTTCCAACATGGATTGGTAGAGTTCCACGCCCACTTCCCGCACCTGGCCGGACTGCTGGTCGCCGAGCAGATTGCCCGAGCCGCGCATATCGAGGTCGTGGCTGGCAAGCTGGAAGCCGGCACCCAAGCTGTCGAGCGACTGAAGGACTTTCAGCCGTTTTTCGGCCATATCGGTCACGACCTTGTCGCGCGGCGTCGTGAAATAGGCGTAGGCACGCAGCTTTGAACGGCCCACGCGGCCGCGCAACTGGTAGAGCTGGGCGAGGCCGAACATGTCGGCGCGGTGGATGATCAGCGTGTTGGCGCGCGGGATGTCGAGCCCGCTTTCAACGATGGTCGTCGATAGGAGAACATCGTACTTGCCTTCATAGAAAGCCGTCATGATGTCTTCCAGCTCTCCGGGAGCCATCTGACCGTGTGCGACGATGAAGGATACTTCAGGAACCTGGGCCGACAGGAAGTTCTCAAGCTTGTCGAGATCCTGGATCCTGGGTGCCACAAAGAAGGCCTGTCCACCGCGGTATTTCTCACGCAGCAAGGCCTCCCGGAGTGTGACCGTGTCTTCTTCGGTGATGTATGTGCGGACAGCAAGACGATCGACAGGCGGTGTCGCGATGATGGACAGGTCGCGAATGCCGGTGAGCGCCATCTGGAGCGTGCGCGGAATGGGCGTTGCGGACAGGGTTAGCACATGCACGTCGGCCTTCAGCTCTTTCAGGCGTTCCTTGTGTTTCACGCCAAATCGTTGCTCTTCGTCGACGATGAGCAGCCCCAGACGCTTGAAGTCCATTCCCTTGGCCAGCAGGGCGTGCGTGCCGACGACGACATCGACGCTGCCGTCAGCCAGCCCGTCGCGTGTCTCTACGGCTTCGCGCTGGCTAACCAGGCGAGACAAATGGCGCACCCTGAGCGGCCACCCTGCAAAGCGCTCAGAAAATGTCTTGTAGTGCTGTCGGGCGAGCAGCGTCGTCGGCGCAATAACGGCGACCTGCTTGCCGCTCATTGCCGCCATGAAGGCAGCGCGTAAGGCGACTTCTGTCTTGCCAAAGCCCACGTCACCACAGACGAGCCGGTCCATGGGTTTGCCTGAGGCAAGGTCACCAAGCACGTCTTCGATGGCGTTCAACTGATCGTCTGTTTCTTCATAGGGGAAACGCGCCGCGAACTCCTCATACATCCCCTGCCCTGCGGAAAGCGCGTCGGCGCGCTTCAGGGCGCGCTCTGCGGCAATGGCCATGAGCTCGGCGGCCATCTCGAGGATGCGCTTCTTGGCCTTGGCCTTGCGGGTTTGCCAACCCGCGCCACCGAGGCGATCAAGCTGGCTCTCGGATTCTTCCGATCCATACCGGCTGATCAGGTCGATGTTCTCGACCGGCAGGAAGATCATGTCGCCGCCCGCATATTCGAGCTGGAGACAGTCGTGAGGCGCGCCGGTCAAATCCAGCGTCTTCAAACCGATATAGCGGCCGACGCCATGATCGACGTGGACAACAAGGTCCTCCGGCGACAGGGCGGACGCATCTGTAATGAAGCTTGCTGACTTGCGGCGGCGCCTTGGGGCTGCCAGGCGATCACCCAGTATGTCCGCCTCGGAAATTACCGCGAGATCGGCGGTCTCAAACCCCGCCTCCAACGGGACCTCGACCACAGTGAAGTCAGTCTTGCGTACGGCTTCGAGCGAATGGACCTGGACCAAATCGGGCAAGCCATGGTCGGCCATGACGTTTATCAGGCGATCGGCAGAACCAGCCGACCAGGCCGCGAAGGCAACAGGCTTGCCTGACGCGTACAAGGCCTTTGCATGCGCGATAGCTGCTTCGAAGATATTCTCTTCGGGGCGAAGACGTTCCGGCGCGAAGTCCCGGCCCACCCGCGCGCCTATGTCATAAGCGCCTCCAGCAGCCTCTGCCGGCGTGAAGCGGACGACGGCGTGCGTCGAAAGTAACTGGTCGAGGTCCGACAACTCGAGGAAGAGGTCGGACGGCGCGAGCACCCGGGCTGCTCGTGCGTCACCGCCCGCAGCTTCGAGACGCGCAGAATAGTAGTCCTGAGCCTGAGCCAGGCGCTCTGCGGCGGCTTCGGCAGACAAATGCCCGAAACCGATGAGTGCCGTATCGCCGATATAGTCAAAAATGGTTTCGAGATGATCATGGAAAAGCGGGAGCCATGCTTCGACGCCCTGCCGCCTAATCGAAGCTCGCGCCGATTCATACATCTGGTCTCCGGACGGTGGGCCAAATATTGCCAGGTATTTTTCGCGAAAGCCGCTGAGGATTGTGTCGTCGAACAGGATTTCGCTGACCGGTGCGAATGCGACCGAACGCGCGTCGCCTGTGGAGCGCTGCGATTCCGTGTCGAAGGTGCGCAAGGTTTCCAGCGTGTCACCGAAAAAGTCCAATCGGTATGGTTCGCCTGACGTTGGCGGGAAGATATCGATGATGCCGCCGCGAATCGCGAACTCACCGTGTTCACGTACTGTGCCTGCCCGGACGTAGCCGTTCACCGAGAGATATTCTGTGAGGTCATTCTGACTTACCGATTGACCAACGGACACGGAAAAGGACGCGCGCCGCAATGTCGAGACTGGCGGCACGCGCTGGACAAGCGATGTCGCTGTCGTGACGACCAGGAGCGCCCCTTGAGTTGCGTCATAACGTGCGAGCCGTGCCAGGCAGGCGCACCGTCGAGCAGCAACGCCGGGCGTGGGACTGACCCGGTCATATGGCAGCGTGTCCCACCCCGGAAGATCAACGCAGTCGAGGCGGGGCGAGATGAATTGCGCCAGACGCCGGGCCGTGTTCGCATTCTTGTCATCGCGCGCGACATACAATCCTACCCCGCCCCGCGCCTCAAGCGCGCGACAGAACGTGATGAGGTCTGCGCCGAAGGGCGCTCCGGCAAAGCTGGCCGGGCCGCTCAAGGATTTGAGAAGGTCGACAGGGGTCATCTGGATCTTTGGCAAGGTTCGTTTCGGGGCAGCTGCGCTGCTGGCGTGATCAGCCAGCCTGCGCGGCGTAGCGGAAAGCGACTAGCTGGTCCAGCACGGGCCCCTTGTGATTGTCAGGTACTTCAGTCTGGCCAATCAGCCATGCATAGACTTCCCAGTCTGGCACTGACAGCAGGCGCTCGAACTCATCAAGCTGTGCTTCATCGAAGTCGGCCAGGAACTTGTCCGCAAAAGATCCCATGTAGAGGTCCATTTCGCGAAAACCGCGTCGCCAGGCCCGGAAGGTCAATTTTCGACGCCGCGTTTCCATCGCATGCTCCAACATTTGTTGCCAGCCGAGGATATAGTCTGCTGGCGCAGCCCGTAAACCACGCATTGTGCGCTCAAGTCCGCGCGCATAGAGTCGCGCAATGCGGGATGAAAGACTTTTTCCAATGTTTGCCGGGCTGGAATCGCTGACAGGCGTGGGCCCGAAGCTGAAACCTCTGCTTGAGCGGCTGGTCGACGGAGACACGCTTTGGGACCTCTTGCTCCACCTGCCGGAACGGTGGGTTGATCGCCGGGTCCGCGCGAGCTTCGATCAGGTCGTTTTCGGTGAGGTGGCGACGGTGCAGGGAGAAGTCCATGCGTACCAGGCGCCTTATTCTGACAAGGCGCCACACCGCATCCAGTTGTTCGATGGGACGGGCTTCCTGACGCTGGCCTTCTTTCGTGCGGACGGGCGTTGGTTGCAGGGCCAATTCCCGATCGGGTCAGTCCGGATCGTCTCAGGACGCGTGGAAGATTTCAATGGCGAGCGCCAGATGACCCACCCTGACTATATCATGGATCCGGCGAAGGGTGACCGCCCGCCCGAAGTCGAACCCATTTACGGCCTGACCGCCGGCCTGACCAACAAGCGTGTGCATGCCCTTGCTATTCAGGCATTGGACAGTGTGCCGGACGATTTGCCCGAATGGGGCGATGTCCACCTGGTGAAGCAGAAAGGCTGGGTCGGGTTCAAGTCGGCTCTGGAGGGACTCCACAATCCGTCGGTTTACGACGAAGGCGCGTTCGAGGCGGCGCGCGAAAGGCTGGCCTATGACGAAGCGCTGGCAAGGGAATCTGCTTTCGCCCTGGCCCGCGCAAGCCGGAAACGGCGAAACGCGCCACCAATTCCCAAGGCGCAGGTGGCCCAATCGCGGCTTGCGCGTAGCCTGCCCTACCGGCAGACGGGCGCCCAGGTTCGCGCAGTTGCGGAAATTGGTAACGACATGTCGAGCCAATCCCCCATGCGCCGCATGTTGCAAGGCGATGTCGGGTCCGGCAAGACGCTCGTTGGCGCCATGGCAGCCGTACAGGCAGTGGCAGGCGGCTTCCAGTCGGCCTTCATGGCGCCGACGGAAGTGCTCGCACGGCAACAATACGAGACGCTGGACACACTTCTGTCACCGCTTGGTTACACCGTCGCGTCGTTGACCGGGCGCGACAAGGGCGCAGCCCGTGAAGGCACGCTTCTCGGGCTCGCGGATGGGTCTATTCAAATAGTTGCTGGCACTCACGCCCTGTTCCAGGAATCGGTCGTCTTTCGAAATCTCGGCCTGATCATTGTCGACGAGCAACATCGGTTTGGCGTGCAGGACCGCATGCGACTGGTTGGCAAGGCCGTGTCCCCGCACATGCTGGTGATGAGCGCGACGCCGATTCCGAGGACTCTGGCCCAGGCCGTTCATGGCGACCTGGACGTGACGATACTTGATGAGAAGCCTGAGGGTCGCAAACCTGTCGAAACGCGAGCCGTACCCGACACACGGATCGAGGAAGTCGTGGATGCTGTTGGCCGCGCCATCAAACGGGGAGAACGGGCATTCTGGGTGTGTCCGAAAGTGGATGTGGATGACGATGATTCCACTGCGGTGGGACGCCATGCCGCCCTGAAGGATCAATTGGGTGTCCCGGTCGGCCTCGTGCACGGGCGGATGAAGCCAGCGGAAAAGGATGGCGCGCTGGAAGACTTCCGAACGGGCCGGACGAAGATACTCGTGGCAACGACCGTGATCGAAGTCGGAGTGGACGTACCCGAGGCGACAATCATGGTAATCGAGCGGGCCGAAGGCTTTGGCCTGGCGCAATTGCATCAATTGCGCGGCCGGGTCGGTCGCGGCGACAAACCGTCATTCTGCCTTCTGCTGTATCGCCCACCGCTTGGCGACATGGCGCGAGAGCGGCTGGAGACCTTGCGCCGGACGGAAGACGGATTCGAAATAGCCGAGGCGGATTTCAAACTGCGCGGCCCCGGAGACATGCTTGGACTGCGCCAGGCCGGAGCGACAGACTACCGGATCATCGACCTGTCGCGCCATGCAGAGCTGCTCGTCATCGCCAAAAAGGATGCGACAGCCGTCGTTGAAGCGGACCCGGAGCTCGTTGGACCGCGCGGCCAAGCCATGCGAATAGTCCGGGAGTTACTGACCCCACGATTGAATACCGGAGGTGCAAGCTGATTTATTCGGTTTTCTGAGGCTTCGACGTCTTCGACGATTTCGCATCCGGTTTCGCGACAGGCGGAAATTCGGGAACGACGAGACCTGCCGACAGGATCATCTTGGCACCTTCCTCAACGGTCATTTTCAGGCGGATAATCTCTTTCGCCTCGACATACATCAGAAATCCCGATGTGGGGTTGGGAGTCGTGGGCACGAAAATACCGAGGAAATCAGGCCCGAGCGCGACACCGATCTCGCCCTTAGCAGGAGACGACACGAATCCAAGGCACCATGTCCCGGGTTTCGGATACTCGATCAGGACGACCTCGCTGAACTGGTCGGTATTGTCCTTGGCGAACACTTCGACGAGCTGCTTGAACGCAGAATAGAGTGAACGAACGACAGGCACCTGGCTGAGAATGCGATCGCCGATGCCGATGACCGAGCGACCGATGAGGTTGGTTGCGATGCCGCCCAGAATCGTCAGGAATACGACAAGCACGATCAATCCGAATCCCGGAACCGCGTATTTAAGGTAGGTTTCAGGGTTCAGGGCCGCCGGAATGAGCGGGACAACGCGCTTGTCTATTTCACCGATCAGGAACTGGAGGATCAGGAAGGTAACCGCGATCGGCGCAGCGATGACCATGCCAGCAAAAAACCGCCCCCTGAGCCACGCGAACAGGCTTTGGGGGTGAGGTTTGTCGGGCGTCAACGGGCCGCCATGGTGGTCTTCCGGTCGAGCCATCCGGCCCCTCCCCTTATCGATCCGCAAGGTTACTCTGGGTAATACCTTGGCGAGTCTCTTGTTCCGCGCAATTGTGGCCAAGATGGGAAGTACAGAACAGATTGAAAGAGCTTTGGAAAGCTGGGCGCGTCGGGATTTTGCCGATACGGCGCGAATCGCTGATTTGAAGCGCTTGTCTGGCGGCGCCAGCCAGGAGACTTGGGCTTTCGAAGTTGACGATGGCAGCGAAAGGCACCGGCTTATTCTCCGGCGCGCACCGGGCGGCGAATCGGTCGCGCGGTCTTCCGAGGCGATCACACTGAAAACGGAAGCCGCGCTGCTTGCCTGCGCTGACATGGCGGGCGTGCCTGTGCCGGGCGTATTGGGCGTGTTTGAACCGGGCAGCGATGTCGGTGAAGCTTTCATCATGCGCCGGATCGAGGGCGAGACCCTTGGCCGGAAGATTCTGCGCGACGCAGCCTACAAGGCCGCCCTTCCCGTGCTTTCGAAACAATGCGGAGAAGCGCTGGCGGGCATTCACGCCGTGGAACTGGATACGCTTCCCGAATTGCCGCGAAGCGATGGCGCGGACCAGATAAAGAAGTACGAAAACATCTACCGCGCCTTCGACTTGCCGCGACCGGTGTTCGAACTGGCTTTTGCCTGGCTGAAAGCGAATGAGCCCGAACCCCAGCGTTCCGTGCTGGTCCATGGTGATTTCCGATTGGGGAACCTCATTGTTGATGAACACGGCCTTGCGTCTGTATTGGATTGGGAACTCTCCCATATTGGCGATCCGCGCGAAGATATTGCGTGGATTTGCGTCAACTCCTGGCGGTTCGGACAGATCGCACACCGCGTCGGAGGATTTGGCGAGCTGGATGAACTGCTCGACGCTTATGCTGTAGCTGGCGGCACGCGCTTCGATCCGCGCGAAATCGATTGGTGGGAAATCATGGGCAGCCTCAAATGGGGCATCATGTGCATGATCATGTACGAAGCTTTCCGGTCGGGTGGCGACCCGAGTGTCGAGCGTGCAGCCATCGGACGCCGCGTTTCAGAAACAGAGATCGATCTCCTGAACCTCCTTGAGAAGGCGACTGGACATGCATGATGCCCCCTCACCCTCCGAACTGATCGCGGCTGTAAAGTCGTTCATTGACGACGCCGCCGCGCCGCAGCTGACGGGCCACGCGGCGTTCCATGCCCGGGTCGCTTCGAACGTGCTTGGCACCTTGCTGCGGGAACTTGAGCAACGGCCAGCAGCCGAATCGGATGAAGCCTCGCGACTGCATGAGCTCCTCGAGGCGGAACCAGACGCGACGGTCGAAGCGATGAACCGGGACCTGTGTGACCGGATTCGGAACGGGCAAATGGATGCTGCAACACCCGGCTTGTTCCACCACCTCAAAACGACCACTATTGCCCAGTTGTCTATCGACCAACCGAACTATTCCGGACTGAAGGCGGCGCTCTCCTCGCCCGCCTGAAAGAAGATCAGGAGCGAGGCCCCAGATGAAACGCGTGTTTTTGGTTCTCGGGATTTTGCTCATTCTCGGCATTGGATTGGGGCCGTGGGCTTTCCGGACATTTTTCGGAGGCGGCGACCGGATTGCGATGCCGGAATTTGACTATCGCACGAATGATGGCTGGGCCGCCCTGCCTGCAGAGGTTCCATCACCGGTCTGGAGAGACGGGTGGGCTGTTGATGTGATTCTCGTCGGGCCCGGCGCCGGGCTGGCTCCTCGATCGGAGGCAGAACTGTTGCAGCAAATCAGTCGCGCTGAAGAACAATCAGGGCGGCTGGTGGAAGCGTTGTCATTGGTCGGCCCGGTATACGCCCCCTTTTACCGCAAAGCGGATGAAACATCCGATCTAGCAGCAGCGTTTCGGACTTATGTAGACAAGCACAATCGCGGGCGTGCCTTTGTCATTGCAACCGACCATGCACTTCCTCCGGGAGCGCTCTCGTCATTAAAGACTGACGATGCGCTTCGGGCCCGGTTTGGCGGGTTCCTCCGGCTTTCGCGGGCCAAGGGAGCGAAAACGTCGTTTCCGGCGCTGGCACTCAATGAATCATCCCCTGCTGATCTGCTGGCCTATTGTCCCGAGCGGTTCAACATGCCCGATATTTGCCAACCTGTCGTCAATATCGGCCGACAGGACGGCATGATGATCGTGTCGCAAGATGCCCCCATTGGCGGAGAGAACCTTGCGGGCCTCACCGATTGGCTGGAGACACATGTTGCCAAAACGGCAGAACCGCTCGGCTCGCTGGAAGAAGTTGAATTCATCGACATTCGCCGCCCCGGGGATACGGACGCAAAACGGGCGGAAGACGAAAACTAGGCGTCTGGCCTGGTTTGAGCTTCGGGTGCTGCGCGCGCGAACGCCGCGATTTCCCGGCAAGCGGTATCGATTTCGACAAGACGAGGATAGTCCGACAGGTCCATATCGAAGCGCCTTGCATTGGCGACTTGAGGCACCAGGCAGATTTCCGCAATCGTCGGAACATCCCCAAACAACAGGGATGCATCCGGAAGGTCGTGGGCGATCTTCTCGAGTGCGGAGAACCCACGATTGATCCAGTCATGGTACCAGCGCGTCACTGCCGCATCGTCAGCGCCCAGTTCGTGGCGCAATGCGGCAAGGACCGACAAGTTGTTGAGCGGATGAATGTCACACGCAATCGTGTCGGCGAATGCCCTCGCTTGCAAACGCATCCACGGATCTTCCGGCAGCAAGGCTGGGCCGGGAATGGTTTCCTCAATCCACTCGATGATTGCGAGCGACTGACCCGCTATGCGACCATCGATTTCTATGGACGGTACCCGCATCTGTGGATTGATGAGGCGGTAGGTGTCCTGCAATTGCTCGTCGCGCCCGGGCGCAATGTTAACCGGCACGCTTTCGTATGCCGCCCCTTTCAGGTTCAGGGCAATGCGCACCCTGTAGGCTGCCGAAGAGCGCCAATAATCATACAGTTTCAACATGCGTCGTTTCCTGTAGTTCAGGCTAGGGCTTCGAGGTCGAGCACGGCCAGGAGCTGTTCTCGCGCCGCGCGACATTCGTCAGCAAACTGCGGATCGGCGAGATCTGACGGCGCGAGACGATCCCGATATGTGGCACGGACGACATCTTGAAGTTCATCGATGGCGTCCTCGTCCAGCAATACGCCTTGATGACAGGCATTGATTTCTTCCTCAGTCATCACGATACGCAGCCGAAGGCACGCGGGTCCGCCGCCATTCCGCATCGATTGGCGGACATCTACATATTCCACGCGACCAATCGGACCATTGCCTGAGACCATTTTTTCACAGAACGCGCGGGTCGACTCCATTTCCTGCGTTTCGGTTGGCGCAACCAGAACGAGGCGATCCTCTCCCGGCATCTGAACCAGCTGGGAATTGAACAAATAGGAACGGATCGCATCTGAAATCGGCACGTCCGTAACAGGCACCATGACTGGTTTCAATTCGAACAGGCCGTCAGCCGCTTGCCGGATGGCAGCGAGTGTCGCTTTTGTATCGTCGAAGGCGAGCTCATGGAAAAACAACGTATCCAGCGCGCCCACACAGACCACGTCATTGTGAAACGCTCCCGCTTCGATTGCTTTGAGCGATTGGCGCACAAGTACCGAGCGATTTGAATGGAGCCCGTGTCCCCGCACAATAGATTCACTTGCCAGTCGACTTTGACGTGCCGGAAACCCGACCGTGCTTTCACCCGCCAACCTGCCGAATACAAACAGTTCAACACCGGCAAACTCGTGCTTGGCACAAAGACGGACATGGTTCGCAGCCCCCTCATCGGCAAAGTCCGGGTGCATCGGCAGCGCAGAATGTACAGCAAAGTGGTCTTCGCTATCGAAAAGAGAGATCAGCGTCGCCGTCGTGTCTGGATGTTCGATACTACGGTGAAGCATCGTCGAAAGGTTGGCCGTGGTGAAGTGCAGGCGCCCATCGGACGTGTCTGAAGACGGGGACACCGTGGCGGCATTCGCTGTCCACATGTTGCTCGCGGAATATGCTGCCTTTAACAAATGCGGTGCGAGACGAGCAGCTCCCTCAATGATCTGTGCGTCGGTACCACGAAAGCCTGCTGAGACAAGGAAGTCGAAATTTGGACGAGGCAAGGGTGGCAACACGCCCTGGACGAGACCCGAGCGCAACATCATCCGCATCTTTTCGAGACCCTGAAGGGCAGCTTCGCGAGGATTGGATACGGCCCCTGCGTGCGTGGCGCTCGCAAGGTTGCCATCCGACAGGCCGCCATAATTGTGCGACGGGCCGATCAGGCCATCGAAATTGACTTCAAACGCTGTCATTTCGGGAAACCCTGCGCTCCCATGCGCTCAGCCCTGTCAGCGACCTGGCTCGCCTGAGGCCATGCACAATAGTCTGCGGCGTAATAAGCACCTGGCCTGAAGTTGCCCGACAGCCCTGGTCCCCCAAAGGGCATTGCGCCGCTGGCGCCGGCCGTCGGGCGGTTGCGATTGAGGATGCCGGCCCGCATCTCCTGGTGCGCCTTGACCCAAAGGGCGTCATTATCGCTTATCAACCCACCAGAGAGCCCGTAGCGAGTCGCGTTGGCACGCTGTATCGCCTCGTCGAACGTCTTGACCCTGACAACCTGCATAAGCGGGCCAAACAGCTCTTCGTCCGGAATATGGTGTGCTTCAGTTACGTCCATGACGCCAGCGGTTACGAATCCACCGCCCCGGTCCATGCGCTTCAGGCGCCGAAGCGGTTTACCGCCTGCCTTTGACAGCATCATCTGGAAATCAGTCGCTGCCTGAGCGGCAGCTTCGGACACGAGCGGTCCCATGAACACGCCATCCTCTTGCCATGACCCGATCTTGAGCGCCTTGGCGCGCGCAACAATCGCTTCGATGACGTCGTCACCGAATTTGCCTTCTGGCAGGATAATCCTGCGCGCACAGGAGCAGCGCTGTCCGGTCGTAAGGAAGCTCGATTGAGCGGCAATGTCTGCTGCAGCTTCGACGCTTGCGGGATCCCAAATGATGAGCGGATTGTTGCCGCCCATTTCAAGCGCAAGAATTACATCCGGCCGCCCCGCAAAATGCTTGTGGAAGAAGACGCCAGTGTTTGCCGATCCAGTGAACAGCAGTCCATTGATGTCGGCGTTGAGCAGAGCGCCGCCGGTGTCGCGGGTGCCGTGGACAATATTCAGGCAACCTTCGGGCAGACCCGCGGCCGCAAATGCTTCAGCCATGTGCGCAGCAACGCCCGGTGCGAGTTCGGACGGTTTGAAAACGCATGTGTTGCCCGCAAGAAGGGCCGGCACGATATGACCGTTTGGCAGGTGACCCGGAAAGTTGAATGGTCCAAATGCGGCCATCACCCCATGGGCACGATGTGTCAGATGGGAAGACCCGAATGCCGCAGTTTCGAATTTCGTACCTGCCCGCTCATTTTGCGCGGCGATGGAGACAGCGACCTTCGCCTTCATTGTTGCAGCTTCTGCCTTCGTTTCCCAGAGCACCTTTCCCATGTCGCGACTGATCGTGGTCGCGATGGCGTCCGCGCGTTTCGCGATTTCCTCGGCATACCGTTCCAGGACTGACGTTCGATCGCCCTGTGGCAATCTAGACCAATGAGCGAAGGCTTTTCGGGCCGCCTCGACAGCGGCGGTCACGTCGTTGGGGCCAGCAGAGTTGCCTTCCCACGTAATCTCGCCGGTTGCAGGGCAAGTGTTTTCGAAACGGGCCCCGCTGCCCTCGGACCAATTACCGTCAATGTAGACGCCTGATACCATTACTTGCTCCGTAGCCAGATGCGCGCTTCGGCGCCCGGCTTCAATTGAAGGGCTTCGATGATAGAGGGTGACAGGGTCGCGACGTCATCGTCGCCGACCACCATTGTGGCGAGAGATACGCGGAAATTGGGGAGCATATTGCTCGACACAAGTCCCTGCCGGGCATCGGCCTGGCCTGTGACGTCTCCTGCCCTGAGCGTCACGATCCTGCTTTCCTGAATGGTTCTAAGGTGCCTGCGCTGCGCCGCCACCAATGGCCCGCCGTCGAAAATGTCGACGGTCCGGTCGAACTGAAATCCTTCCCAGTGCAACAGTTTATAGGCTCCGACCCCTTCGGAATGACACCGACCGATGACCTCGCGCGCCTCCGGTGGCAGGAGGTCTACGTAGATCGGATATTTCGGCATGAGGTCGAGAATGAACTGGTTGTCGGTGGTTGCCGAAAGACGGTCAGCCTCGGTGAAATCCATGCGGAAGAAATGACGGCCCAGGCACTCCCAGAACGGCGATCGTCCGTCATCGTCCACAACGCCGCGCAGTTCAGCAAGGACGTGTTCGCTGAACCTTTCGGGCGCGGCCGCCATGAGCAAGTATCGCGATTGCGCGGCGAGCCTTCCAGCGCCGCCACCGCGATGCTCGGGTTTCAGGAACAGCGTGCCTACCTCGGTGTAGCCGACATATTCGTTGGTGAGGATCAGGGCGTCCATGTCGAAGCGCAGGTTGCCGGCAGCATGGCTCGCCTGGGCGAGCGTAATGACCCGGTAATTGAAAAATGGCTGGTCTATTCCGGTGCCCGCTTTGACCGCGGAGCAGCCGACGACTTCGCCAGTGGAGACCTCCTCCATCATGAGCAGGTATTTGCCGTACTCTATACGCTTCTGCAGGCCTTTGAACGCCCGCTCGGACTTCTCCAGTCGCTCGCGCAAGATCGATTCATCGACGGGTAAACTCGTAAACCCGGGGCCCGACTGACGGGCGAGGTCCATCAGCGCATCAAAATCGTCAAGCCGCGACGGACGCATGACATAGGCGCTGGACATGTCAGTTCTCCATCATCGCCTTGATGCGCGGCCCATCCATGCGTCCATCGGCCAGACGGTTCAGGAGCAGCGCAGACAGGGTCGCCCGCTCAGCAAAACTCTCGGTCACGACAAATTCGTCGTGTGAATGAATCCGGCCGCCTCTCACGCCGAGCGTATCAACATTGGGCACTCCGGCAGCAAATATGTTGTTTCCCTCGCAGACGCCGCCTGTGTCTATAAACTCGAGGTCCAGCCCGATTGCCTGACCGGTTGCGTGGACGGCGGTGAAAATGGCTTGTTGCGCTGCATTCCGCGGTTTTGGCGGACGATAGAACCCGCCATGCAGGTGGCCTGAAATGCCCGGTCGCGAAGTAGCGTGGGCAAACAGCCGGTCGACCGAGCTGGTTGCCCAGGCTGCGGCTTCGGCATCGGGTGCGCGTGCGCCGAATCGCACGACCGCCAAGTCTGGAACGATATTGACAGCGCTACCGCCTTCAATGGCGCCGACATTAAACGTCACGCCATCTCTTTTGCCGTTGAGGCCTTCCAGGCTGACGACCAGTTCAGCAGCCGCTTCGATCGCGCTTCGCCCCTCTTCCTTGGCCCTGCCCGCGTGGGCGGCTTTTCCATGAAGTACTATGTCGAACACGGCTGAGCCCTTGCGCCCGCCAGCCATCGCGCCGGTGTCCATTGCTGGCTCATAAGTCATGCCGATGTGAGCGCCAGACCGCGCCGCTTCCGTCAGGGCTGCCGCGCTGGCGTGATTGCCTATTTCCTCGTCAGGCGTGAGGACGATTTGATAGCCGAGACGGTCACGCAATGGTCCGGCCTCAAATGCCTTCAGGGCTTCAAGCATGACGCATAGGCCGCCCTTCATGTCGGCAAGTCCAGGACCGTTGAAGCAACCGTCACCAAGATCCTTCACACCTTCAAAAGTGCCTTTTGGAAATACGGTATCATAGTGCCCGGTGAGGACGACCTGGACCGGGGCACTCGTGCGCGCGGACGCCCGCAATATCGGCGCGGTATGTATTGTCTGTACCTTGCCTGAAGAATCGACAGTCTCAAATCCAGGTGCATCCTGTAGCCGAATATCCGCATCCAATTCGGAAAAGGCATTGGCAAGCACACCGGAAAAGGACTTCAGTCCGTCAATGTTCCAACTGCCAGTATTGATATCGGACCAGGCGCAGGTTCGGGCCAGCATGTCAGCTGCAGCCGAATCAATGCGCTCGCGCGCCGCTTCGTCATCTTTTGTCAGTCTCGAAAGTTCGGTCATGGCTACTTGGTTTCATAGGTAACGATGCGGGGCAAGTGGGTGATGGTGTAGCAGTACAAACAAAAACGGCCCGGCAAGAAGCCGGGCCGTTCTGTTGTCAAAAGACGTTCAACTATTGAACGGTGATCACGACTTCCGAACGACGGTTCAGAGGCTCGCGAACACCATCACGCGTTGCCTTGGCGAGTTCTGTTTCGCCCTTGGCCGTACCCGTGATGATTGCTGCATCGACGCCGCGTGACACGAGCGCTGAGGACACGATGTCGGCGCGACGCTGCGAAAGTCTCGCATTGTATGCGCTGGCACCCGACGTATCGGTGTGGCCAGCAATCGAAACAGCACTTGGAGCGCACCCTGCACCGGCCGTGATGTTGGCGACCGCCTGGTCGATAACCGCAGCGGCCTGGCTCGTCAGGTCAGCTTTGTCCCACTCGAAGTAGACGACAAAATTCTGGCTCAGACCCGAACACACGACTTCCGGAGCAACCGTTTCCGTCGTCGGTGGTGGCGGCGGTGGTGGCGGAGGCGGTGGTGGTGGTGGCGGAGGCGGTGGTGGTGGCGGCGGAGGCGGTGGTGGCGGCGGTGGCGGTGTTACGCCGAACGCATAACGAAGGCCAACCGTAGCGGAATGCTTGGTGAGATCGCCGTCATAACCGACGCCACTGTGAATGCCGTCGAGGTCCATGTCCTCAGCCACAAAATACTTGTAGCCGACATCCATGGTGAGCTTTTCGCTCAGCTTGTAGCCGAAGCCGAGCAGACCCTGGTAAGCCAGGCTCGTATCCGTAGAGGAAAATCCATTCGTCGCAGACAGGTCCGTTCCCGTTGCCAATGCAATATTGCTGGCTTTGGCCTTGGCGCGAATAGCACCGATGCCGAGACCGACGTAGGGCTGGAATGCGCCTTCGCGGTTGAAATCATAGATGCCGTTCAGCATCAGGTCGGCTGACTGGAGATAACCGTTCGGATTTGAGATTGCACCCGCCACCGTACCGTTGACGTTCGAAGGAACGCTCAGGTCGCCGCTGCTGTAACCGAGAACGCCTTCGATGCGGAAGCCATTGTCCAGGCCATAGCCCAAGCCAAGGTCACCGCCCCATGCTTCATCAAGGTCAGAGCTGCTGCCCAGCGAGCCGACAACGTCCTGAATAGCTGGATCATGGTCGAGTCGACCATCAAACGCGTAAGTTGCGTCGGCCCGGCCGTACCAGCCTTCCTCAGCTTGAGCGACCATTCCAGCAGACGCAAACGCGGCTGCGGCTGTCGCGCACATAAGAGCTTTTTTCATACTCGATCCCCTTCTTGTGCCGAAGGACGGGATTGTCCTCGACCGCAGGTGCATACGCGCATTGTTGCGCATGTTTCCTGTTAAACTTTTTTGTTAGGCACTGCGAGTGGTTTCAAACACTCAAACACCTAATTGCGCGGTATTTTTCAACCAGCGCGACCCAATTGCAACAGATTGTTCTTGTTTCGTCAAACCCTGTCGGAAAATTCACGAAGTGTCCTGCCCGGAGCAGGAAATGGTACCGCCTCTCCGGTTTGAACGGAGGACCTCTGGTTCCACAAACCAGCGCTCTAACCAACTGAGCTAAGGCGGCCTATTGCTGGGAGATACAGCCCTATTCCCGACGATTCAAGCGCAAGGACACGGGAAACTGCTATCCCCTCGTATCAGATCTTTGCAACCTGATCAAATTCAAGGTCAACCGGTGTTCCCCGACCGAATATGGATACGGTGACCTTCAGGCGCCCGTTCGCTTCGTCGATTTCCTCAACAGCGCCTTCGAAGCCCTGGAATGGACCGTCATTGACCTGAACCTGCTCCCCGATCTCGAAGGATACCTTGGGCCGTGGACGCTCCTCAGCCGAATCAGTCGACGTGCCCAGGATGCGGTCTACTTCGCGCTGGCGAACCGGGAGCGGCTTCTTGCCGCCGTCCGAACCAAGGAAACCGGACACTTTCGGCGTGTCTTTTACCAAGTGGTACACGTCGTCAGTCATTTGCGCTTTCATGAGCACATAACCGGGGAAATAGCGCCGCTCGACAGTCTTCTTCTTGCCGCGCGCAACTTCGACGACTTCCTCGGTCGGCACCTGAATGTCTTCGATGAGTTCGGACAGCCCCTTGCGCTCCGCCTGCTCGAGAATCGAGGCGGCGACCTTCTTTTCGAAGTTCGAATAAGCGTGGACGATATACCATTTGGCTTCAGCCATCGGGCCTGCGCGCTCCTTGAATACGTGTTGCTCGGTCTGCATTACAGGCCGGTGATCGCCTTGACGGCCATGCTGATGACGGTGTCGGCAGCAAACAGGAACAATGCAATCAGGACCGACATGATCACCACGAATATCGACGCCTGAATCGTTTCAGGGCGAGTCGTCCATGTGACCTTGTTTCCCTCTGCGCGCACCTGACGCACGAAAGTTACCGGTCCTACGCGTTTTTTCTTGTCCTTGTCGGCCATTTCGACACTTTCTTGAAAGGCGGGGGGTTAGCGGTTTTGGTCCGCCTCGTCCACGGTTAAAGTGCATAAGCTCATTTGTGAAGCCATGTGAGGCCGAAAACCGGCGTATGCAAGGGCGTTTCATCCCAGCGCAAACACTTCGAGGCCCCGCGGCAATCCATAGCGCCTAGCTGGCGACGCCAAACCGCCGCGCCGGCAATCCTGGAACATCAACTGTAATCGCGAACAGGCTGCCTGACAGGGGGCGGGAATCGAGCGCCGGGAAACTCATCCCAACGCGAGCAGTCGTGATAAACAGGGTTTTCAAGTCATCTCCGCCAAAAGTGCAGGATGTCGGCCGGGGCGCCGCCAGGGTTATCACCTGGTCCACGCTGCCATCGGGCCGGTATCTCACGACACGTGACGCATCCCAAAGGCAAGTCCAAAGACACCCTTCAGAATCGATCGTTGAGCCATCCGGGTAGCCGCCGAATTCATATGTCGACGCAAACACGCGGCGCCCCGTCAGCTTGCTCGTGCCCGGGTCATGGTCGAATGCCAGAATCTCCTGTTCGGCGCTGTCGCACGTGTAGAATGTCCGGCCATCCGGTGAAAACTGCATCGTGTTCGTGATCATGACGGACGGCAGGCGCAACCGGCTAATCTGGCGATCGGCCGACAGCCGGAAATAGCTGCCTTGCGCGTCTTTTTCTCGGTCATCCATGGTGCCGAACCAGAACGAGCCGTCCGGCGCAATGCCTCCGTCGTTTGTGCGGTTTGTTTCAGGCTCCGCATCAAGCTTGCACCAGCGCTCGTAAGCCTCTGTGGCTGGATCATACAAACCGATTTCCTGATCACCGGCCATCAAAAGACATCCGTCATGCAGTGCGATAGCACTGGCGCGGATCGGCAGGTCGTAGCGCCGTGTATTCCCTGTCTTTGGATTGTAACGGTGCAGCTTGGCCCGCTTGGTATCAACCCACCACAAGAAACCTTCCGACGGGCTCCAAAGCGGACCTTCCCCCAAGGCGCATCCTGTTGGCGCCACACATTCGGGTGTGATCAACATGGTGGCACCAGCAGAGGCTCATTCAGTAATCTAGGGTAACGCATCGGCTAAGGAATCCTATGAAGAACGCGAATCCGAACCGACCGCCCGGAATGGCTTGGTCCGCTGCTCATTCTTCCACGGCGGCGACAAATGCATCAAGGGCCATACGACGCACAACGAGGTACCGACAATACATGAAGTGACTGGGCAGCGCGCAAAATTCCGATCGAATCGCTGTCCATGATGAGCGGGCCGCTCGCGCCTTTGCGGCTTCGAACACCTGCGCTAGGAGACAACGATGACAGAATTCATCGATACGCCCTCTTCCGCCCGAGCTTTTATCAAGCTGATCGACATTATGTCCAAGCTGCGCACCCCCGAAACAGGGTGCCCATGGGATATCGAGCAGAATTATTCGACGATAGCGCCTTACACGATCGAAGAGGCCTATGAAGTGGCCGATGCAATAGAGCGCGGCGACATGGCTGATCTGAAGGAAGAGCTGGGCGATTTGCTCTTCCAGGTTGTCTTCCACAGCCAGATGGCTGCTGAAGACGGCGCTTTCGACATCGCCGATGTCACGAATGGCATCGCCGACAAAATGGTCCGGCGACACCCTCATGTTTTTGAGTCCCCGGATGATCGTTCAGCCACAGAACAAACGCGCGCCTGGGAGCGCATCAAGGCCGAGGAACGTGCGAGCAAGGCAAGCGACGTGAATCCGAGCGCACTTGATGGTGTCGCACTATCGCTTCCCGCCTTGCTGCGGGCCGAGAAACTCCAGAGCCGCGCAGCACGCGTAGGATTTGACTGGACAGAAGCCGAACCAATTTTCGATAAACTGGCTGAGGAAACGCAGGAAGTCCGCGATGCCATTAAATCGGGAATCAGGGACGATATAGAGGACGAACTCGGCGACCTTCTTTTCGCCGCGGCCAATCTAAGCCGACGTCTGGATGTTGATCCTGAGTTGGCTCTACGCCGGGCAAACGCAAAATTTGAAAGGCGGTTTCGGGCCATGGAAGCAGAAGCCTTGGCTGACGGTGTCATATTTTCGGATTTGCCGCTCGACGAACAGGAAGCTTACTGGCAGCGGGTCAAACGCGTCGAGAAGGCCACGAGTTAGTCTTCAATCATGATATCGGGAAACTCGGACCGGAACTGGCCGACGCGTTCGATCGGAAGACGAACACTCAGGGCGACGCGTCCATCGTTAAGATTGGTTTCCGCGTTGACGTCTCCGTGACGATGAAGCCATGCGCGGGCGCGTCCATCTTGAGGGGCCAGGGTAATTGCCACGTCACGCGCCCCGCGAAGCAAGGCATGTTCGATCTCATGAAGCAGCGAATCCATCCCCTGCCCTTGCAGGGCCGAAACGAGCACCGCGGGTGTGTCGGTATCGCCTTTCGCGGCGATTTCGAGGGCCTCCAATCGCTCAGGCGGCAGGGCATCAGACTTGTTCCAGGCCTCAATCATGGTCGGGAGCTGGAGACCTGTCTCCTTCTCCAGTCGCTCAAGCACGATTTCCACGTCTTTTGTTTGTTCCATGTCGGCGGCACTGGAACGATCCCTTACATGAACCAGCAGATCTGCCTGCATCGCTTCTTCTAGAGTCGCTTTGAAGCTGTCGATAAGGTGAGTGGGAAGGTCCGTGATAAACCCGACCGTGTCGATGAGCGCCGCCTCTCCCAACGTAGGCAGGTCGATGCGCCGGATGGTGGGGTCGAGAGTTGCGAACGGCATGTCCTTGGCAAAGACTTTTGCACCCGAGAGCCTGTTGAACAGGGTGGACTTGCCTGAGTTCGTATATCCAACGAGCGCAATTACCGGCTTGCCGCCCCGCTTCCTTCCGGCACGCTGCACGGCGCGCGTACGCCGGACATCATCAAGATCACGGCGCAAGCGGACGATCTTTTCATCCAGCATCCGGCGATCGGATTCGAGTTGGCTTTCACCCGGACCAGAAAGAAACCCACCGCCACCTCGTTGTCTTTCGAGGTGCGTCCATGTGCGTACAAGTCTCGAGCGCTCATACAAGAGCCTCGCAAGCTCCACTTGGAGCCTGCCTTCTTTTGTCCGGGCCCGAAGCCCGAAAATTTCCAGAATCAAGCCAGTCCGGTCAATGACTTTGACACCCAGACGTGTCTCCAGGTTTCTTTGCTGTACCGGTGTAAGTGCACCATCAACGACCGCAATCGTGCAATTGTGTTCCTTGAGGTCGTCTGCAAATCGATCCAGCAATCCGCCGGAAAAGAGCACAGATGAATTCACCTTTCGAACGTGGTCCGCATGAAGGAACGCTAACTCGCACCCGAGCGCCTCAACCAGGCCAGCCGTTTCCTGCAATCGGTCTTCCGTCGGACGATTTACGGGTGAAAACCAAGGAATGACCGCTCCGGCGATCTCCGGTTCTGGCAAGCGATCAATGAGCTTGTCGTTCAAGGGGACCTATTGCCCCTCCAACTCTTCATCGAACAATTGGACTGGTGCACTAGGGGCAATGGTAGAAATTGCATGCTTGTAGACGAGCTGGGGCGGACGACCATCACCACGGAGCAGGACACAGAAGTTATCAAACCAAGTGACCACGCCCTGGAGCTTTACGCCATTCACCAAAAAAACCGTCAGCGGCGTCCGTGATTTTCTGACAGCGTTCAGGAATGTATCCTGCAAGTTTTGTTTTTTCTCGGAAGACATGGGAGACGGCCATTCCTGCAATTGTTCTTGTTATGTGTCGCGAGCTAAATGGATTGGCGCGATTGTGCAAGTGCGAACACTGCTTATCCGCGCCAAAAACTCGGCGAAAGGGCCGGAATTACTGCCAAAATCTCCAATCTGCCCAGTAACATCGAAAAAATGAGCAGACTTGTCGCGCCACCGTCTAATTGATCGGTATGGCCGAGCAGGAGCGCCCCAGAGTTGGTGAGGCCTCCAATCGCGAGCCGGATCGTGTCTTCAAAAGGCAGGTTCAGGAAGCTAAAACCGATCATTATGACGAACACTGCGAGAATGTATGCAATCAGGTAAACCCACACACCGATGACACTCCGCTCGTCGAGATTCCTATCCCTGAAACGAAACCCCAGAACCGAGCGCCGATAGCCAAGCTGACGAAATTCCTGACCGGCGCGTCGCCCCAAGACGATCAACCTCGCAATCTTAACGCCGCCGGCAGCTGACAAAGCCGATCCTCCGATTAGGGACGGAAGAACAAGGATAGGAAGCGGGATTGTCTCCCGGACCGGCGAGTTGGTGAATGTCAGCCCCGAGGTGGACAGATCGGACAAGGCCCACGCAACGCCGTCGCCCAGCGACACGCCGATGGGCAGAACCAGCGCGGCGAACATGACGATCAGGAACAGAAACATAATGGTTTCTGGATCCATGAGTGCGGCACGAGGCTTTCGGTCCTTCAGGGGCAGCCAGACTGCAAGGCCGAGAGCTCCGATGATCAGTCCTGCTCCGAGGATCAGATTGGGAAATGGCGGCAGCGCGTGCCGGCCCAACGCATAGGGGTCAACCAGACCCGTCGTAATGGCACTAACCGAATCTCCCAGGGCGCGGGGAAACGGAATGCCTGACATGATGAGAAGTCCCAACAGCACGACTATACAAATCACCATCATCACAAAAACCGACCGCGCCACGCGGGGCACGGCGTCAAAAAAGCTGGTTTCAGGCACGGTGAACAAAACCGTCCGGTGAATACCGGGGCCGCCGAGGTTGATAGCAGCCAGAACGGTTGCGGCCGTCGTGATCGAGGCGAGTCCGCCAACGATGTGTAAAACTCCGCGCCAGGTGACGAGGCTGGCTGGCCATGAATTCCCTTCCGTCAGCACGACAGTGTGGCCGGTTGTCGTGAGACACGAAGCGGCCTCGTGAATGGCGTGCAGCAAAGATCGGTCGGCCACTCCGAACACAAAAGGCAGGGCTGCGGCGACCGGAGCCACAAACCACCAGATTATCACGACGGCCAATGCGTCTGACGGGCGGGCCTTTCGCTTCGGCTTGGGGGTGAGGAGCAAAACGCTGCTGGCCAGGACAGTGATGCTTATCGCCATGACCACTAAGGCAATAACCTGGTCCGTCTCCCCCGCGACCGCCCCAACCAGCGTTGGCAGAAGCGCGCTTCCTGCCAGAATCAGCATGATCAACGCAAGAACCCGAACGATGGACGCATAATTCATGGCGTCAGAAGAAGTCCGGACTGACCCGGAAGTATTTCTCGACCTTTCGAACCATGCTTTCTTCGTAGAAGATTATCAGATGGTCTTCGGCTTGAACGACTAAGTCGGGACCGGCGATAATGACGGTTCCGTCCCGGATCACGGCCGCAGCGGTAACGCCATCGGGCAGATCGTCGTAGCCGAGCGTTTTCCCAATCAGCGATGACGACTCGAGCGTGATCCCCTCGGCCACTTCTGCAAGTCCATCCTCGATCGATTGAAGCCCCAAGATGCGGCCCCTGCGCATGCGTAGCAAAATTTGGGAAACGGTGAGGGCACGCGGATCGAGAACGGCGTCCACGCGCATGTCGCGAGCGAGGCCTGCCAGTTCTGATGCATTCACCAGCGCAAGTGCGCGTTTGGCCCCTGCTCGCTTGGCGAGATTGCAAATCAGCAGGTTCGTTTTGTCGTCATTGGTGATTGCAATGACAAAGTCGGCTTTGGGAGCGCCTGCTTCGGCAAGGATTTCGGGGCTCAGCCCGTCCCCCTGGATCACGATCGTCCTTTTGAGTTCTGCCACGGCCGCGTCGGCACGTTTGACGCTTGATTCCACGAGACGGATACGGATGTTACTCTCGCGCTCAAGTGCTTGGGCCACATACAGTCCGACGTTTCCGCCTCCCACAATGACGACATGGTCGAGGCGCTCGTTATCGCGATTGAAAATCGACGTAAGTCGGTCGGCGTGACTGTCGAGTACGGCAATGTAGGCGCGATCTTCGGGTTTCAGAACGTCATTAGACCGGGGTGCGCGCACAACATCGTTGCGCCCAATTCCGACGATGCGGGCGGAGAGATCCGGAAAAAGCCCCCGAATCTGGTCGACTGGCGTATCGAGAAGTGGGCTCTTGGCGTCAATTTCCAGGCCAAGAAGCTTGACCTTTCCCTTGCCGAAGGTCGCGCTCATCACGGCCCCTGGGGTGCGAAATCGTTGTAGGATCGCTTCGCCAACTTCAACCTCGGGCGAAATGACCATATCGATCGGCAGCCCTTCGCGCGAAAAGATGTTCTTCCAGGCCGGGTCTATGTAGGACTGGTCCCGGACCCGCGCGATCTTGTAGGGAACAGAAAACAGCGTGTGGGCAATCTGGCAGATCACCATATTGATTTCATCGAAATGCGTGACGGCGATGATCATTTCGCAGTCTGCCGCGCCGGAGCGTTTGAGAACGTCCGGATGCGCTGCATGACCAGTTACGCCCCGGACGTCGAGATCCGTCGATACCTGGTCCACAAGGTCGGGGTCTTCATCAATGATGGTAATATCGTGCTTTTCCCGCGCCAGCCGCCGGGCGATCCCGTGCCCGACGCGGCCCGCGCCGCAAATAAGAACGCGCATCTCTTAATGCCTTTCGACGGTCATTCAGCCGTCCTGACGAGAAAGGCCGGAAGCTACGCCCAAAGCCTTTAATTTTCTGTGCAAAGCAGAGCGCTCCATTCCAATGAACTCGGCAGTCCTGGAGATGTTTCCGTTAAATCGGGTGATCTGAAGTGCAAGATACTCGCGTTCGAATTGTTCACGGGCGTCACGCAGGGAAAGCCCGACGAGCTCGGCTGAACCTCCTTTAGCGTTCTGCATCGTACCGGAGGCGGTATCGCGCGGCAATTCGTCGACGCTCACCGGCCGACTGGCGTCCGACGGAGAAAGTATGAGGATGCGTTCCACGACATTCCTAAGCTGCCGAATATTACCGGGCCAATCCATGGATTGCAGGACCGCCATGGCTTCAGCAGAAAACGCGCGGGGAGTAAGACCGGAGGAATCTGAAATCCTATCTGTGAAATAGCTGACGAGATCGGCGATATCATCGCGCCGCTCTGCCAATGATGGCACTCTGAGTGGAACGACACTGAGGCGGTAAAATAGGTCTTCCCTGAAGTTTCCTTCCTCGATCTCGATTCGAAGATCTTTGGTCGTTGCCGACATCACGCGCACGTCCACGCTGACATCTGAACGCCCGCCGACACGCTGAAACCGCTGTTCGGTCAGCACTCGTAAAATCTTGTTCTGAGTGCCCAGGGGCATGTCAGCGACTTCATCGAGCAGCAGCGTCCCATTGTGCGCTTTCTCGAACAAACCGACACGTACGGTGCGGCCTTGCTCATCTTCTTCTCCAAAGAGGGCGCTTTCCATTTGGTCAGGCGCAATGCTCGCAGCGTTCACAACAACAAACGGGCCCGTCTCGCGAAGAGAGTTGCGATGAATGAGCCGGGCAGCAAGCTCTTTTCCGACACCGGCAGGTCCATTGATCATGACGCGAGAGTTAGTGGGGGCGACCTTGTCAATCGATGCTCTCAGATTGGCAGCCGCCTGGCTGTTGCCGATCCAATGTTCGTCTTCCCCCGCCCGGTTTCTCAAAGCCGCATTTTCATACTTCAGCGCAGCAGACTCAATTGCGCGCTCAATGAGGTGCAATAGCCTGTCAGTTTTGAACGGCTTCTCGATAAAGTCATAAGCACCGCGCCGAATCGCCGCGACGGCCGTTTCGATGTTGCCGTGGCCGCTGATCACAATGACCGGAAGGAACGGATCAATCGATTTCAAATACTTGAGCAGCGAGAGACCGTCCATCTGGCTGCCCTGGAGCCAGACGTCCAACACGACAAGACGAGGCGTCCGTGTACGCACTTCTTCGAGTGCATGTTCTGCCGTGTCGGCCGTTCGAACAGAGTACCCTTCATCGCTGAGCACGCCGGAGACGAGTTCGCGGATATCGGGTTCGTCATCAACAACCAGAATGTCTAACGCCATGGTGCCGGTTCCTCTACACGATCTACTAGGGGGGAATTTGATGAACGACTGTTGCCCAATTTGGTTTCTTCGTCACCCGCATCAGGGCCTCTCGCTGGTAGCCAAACGCGCACTCGCGCGCCGCTCAGGCCATCCAGGCGGTTCTGCAGTGAAATCGACCCACCGTGATCTGCAATGATTCGATGAACAATCGCCAAACCAAGGCCCGTGCCCTTCTCTCGCGTGGTGACATAGGGTTCCAGCAGGCGATCTCGTACATCTTCCGGGAAGCCGGGGCCGTTATCCTCAATCGTGACCTCGACGCCTTTTGCATCTTCCGACAGCACGACGCGAATGTTTCCATCAATGTCGGCGTCTTCGGGCAGCCCCTCTATGGCTTCCGCTGCATTTTTCAGTAGGTTGCCAAACGCCTGCCCGAGAAGGCGCTCGTCGCCTCGATACACGGCGTCTTCGGAATTGGTCTCGAAGTTGATCTCGACGTCCGGGGAAACCATGCTTTGCGAGAATCCGGTTCCTTGAAGAAGCGATCGCATATTGAAGGGCGCCACGCTTGGCTTCGGCATGCGCGCAAAAGAGGAGAACTCCTCGACCATCCGGCCGATATCTCCAACCTGCCGAAGGATGGTTTCAATGCAGCGGTCGAACACTCCATCTGAATCATCAATCACGCTGGCATAGCGACGACGAATTCGCTCGGTAGACAACATGATGGGCGTCAATGGGTTTCGAATTTCGTGCGCAATCCGTCTCGCCACGTCACGCCATGCGAGTTGTCGCTGGGCGTTCACCAGCCCGGTCGTATCATCGAATGTGAGAACGCAGCCGCCCGCAGGGTCCGGCGCGGTTTTCAATCGAATGTGACGAACTTCACCATTGATGTTCAGATCGAGCGAAGCATCGACGGGTGCGATGCGCTCAAGTGTGTCGCGCGCGTAGCGTTCGAACAACGGTGCGATCGAATCCAGCGTCTGGCCTGGCAAAATTTCGTCTACACCGAGCACATCTGCCGCCGACCGGTTGGCCAGCGTGACGACCATCTCACCGTCCATCCGAATGACGCCCGCGCTGACCTCTGCGAGCAATGTCTCAACGAACTTACGCCGATCCTCTTCGTCTTCCCGTGCCCGGATAAGGGCGTTGCGTTGCTCGGCAAGTTGCTCCGTCATCGCATTGAAGGAATTGGTGAGGGCATAGACTTCGTCTCTCGGACCGGAAACGGGCACCCGTACTGTCAAGTCGCCGTCACGAACCGTGTGTGCTGCAGCGGCAAGGCGCCCGATCGGCCCGGTAATCCTCCCCGCAGCTTCAAGACCAAGACGGCCTGCCAGGAGAAGAATCAGTGCAGCAATCTGAGAGTAACCAATCGCGAAAATGTATTGCAGGCGACCGCTGCGCCGCTTTGCATTGTTGTACTGCGCTAGGGCGGCTTCAGCTTCTCGTAGCTGAACCGCTGCATTCTTGTCGAAATTCTTTACCGCGTAGATGTACCCGTCGAGTGGCTCCTCGATGCGGATCAACGCTGTCGCTATCCCTCGGTTCTCATAGAGTGTCGTGGCTATGTTCCCTGTGTTCGCTTCCTCGAACGCAGACTGTGGAGGCGGCACGAGGATTGGCTGTTGAACGCTTTGTTGTGCGATGAGTTCGACACCGTCGCGGCCCAGCACGGCGATCGTAAGGAAATCACGAAATCCCAATTCGGACCGAAGCCCATCCGTGAAAGCCTTAGAAGCGTCCTTCGTTAGACTGTCAGCATTGATTTCATCGTTCTCACCGCTTGCAGCCAGAGACGCTTTCACGTCGCGCGCGAAGTTTTCGATGTCCATCGCAGCGAGACGGAGATCGACGTCCAGCGTGCTTTCGAAATTGTCGACATAATCCTGAAAAATCTGCGCGTTCTTTTCCATGATCGTGTCGACTCGCTCACCGAGCCAATTGTCGAGGCCGCGAGAAATAAATGCGCCAATAAACAGGGCCACGATCATGGCCGGTATGAGTGCCGAAAATCCGAACAGGAGCACAAACCGCTTTGCCAGGCGCCCCTTGCCCTCGCCTCGGCCGCTGACCTGAATGGCCAGATACTCTCGCACGACGATCATCGCGAGTACGACGATCACGACGAAGTTCAATCCCAGCAGCCAAGGCGTCGCCCCGGCGGTGGGATTATCAGGATCGACACCTGAAATCGCGATGAATGTGGCAAAAACAGCTACGAGTGCGGCAACGATGAAGAGCCCTTCGAACAGGGCCCAGCTCGCCTTCGTTGCCTGCTGGCTCAATGTGTTTGACACTCGACGTTGCTCTACAGTGGCCACCCCGGCCCCGTTGCTTCCGCGCCACACAGTCGTGTCAGTTCAGCAACAGTGGTGCACTAAAAGCACAGTTTTGCGATCCGTCAATCAGTCTTCTGCAATTCTGAGCGCATTGATTTTCGCTCGAAGCGTGTTGCGGTTCATGCCGAGCAACTGTGCCGCCTTGACCTTGTTGCCTGCCGTTACGGACAGGGCAAGCTTGATCAGCGGCCTCTCTACCTGGTCAATCACGCGAGAATATACTGAAGATTCGTCTGAATCTCCCCCGGCGATCAGGTCACCCATGACGTATCGATGGAGCAATGTTTCGACATCTTTTTCAAGACCGGCGCTGACGCCTTTTTGTTCGCTCGCGCCCGCCCTGAGTTCCCGCTCGACATCCCGGAGGGTGATAGCTTCGTCCGGACTCAAGACAGCCAGACGCAGAATCAAATTTTCGAGCTCCCTGACATTGCCCGGCCAGTCATAGGCCGTGAGCAAGTCGAGCGCAGATTTGTCCAGCGTCTTGGCAGACAGCCCTTGTCGTTGGGCCCGGATCAGAAAGGCGCGGGCGAGTTCCGGAATGTCTTCCTTGCGTAGCCTGAGCGGCGGCATGGTCAATCGGACGACATTCAGGCGGTAATAGAGATCCTCGCGAAAGCGGCCTTCTTCGACGAGCCGGCCAAGGTTGCGCCGGGTTGATGCGATTAGACGTGCGCCCGTTGCATCTCTCAACAATTTGACAAGCTGGGTCTGGGCCTCTGCGGGGAGGTCCCCGATTTCGTCCAGGTAGAGTGTCCCGCCCGTGAGGTGCACCGCGCCGCCTTCCTCACCATTGCCGAAAAGTTCCTTGTTGATTTCGCTGGCCGGCAGGGCCGCCAAATCGAGGGCAACGAACTTGCCCGCCTTGGCAGCACCCAACTGATGGATCGCCCGTGCGGCGAGTTCCTTGCCGGTTCCGCTCTCGCCTTCGATCAAGACAGTTAGTTCGGTGTTCATCACTTTAGCGATGATCCGGTAGACTTCCTGCATCGCATCGGACCGACCGATCAAAGGCAGTCCAGCATCACTAATGGCTTTTTGCGCTTCCGGATTGATGGACCGGCTCGACGGTTTTGGCGCAGACTTGAGCGCGCGCTGAACCAGGCTGGACAGGACGTCGATGTCGAACGGCTTTGGCAAATAGTCAAAGGCACCATGCTCGGCGGCAGATGCCGCTGTCAGGATCGTGTTCTGACCACTCATGACGATGAACGGGAGTTCCGGTCGCGCCAGTTTCAGGGACGGCAGAAGATCGAAGATCGAGGTTTCGCCAAGATAGACGTCGGTCACGACGACGTCGCCTTCACCGTTTCGCACCCATCTCTCCAGGGCGTCGGTTGAACTGGTCGCCCGTACGTCATAACCCGCAGCGACCAGTGTCTGGTTTACAATTAAACGGATGCTCGCATCATCTTCCGCGAGAAGCACTGTTTTTTCAGCCATGGTCTGCTCCATTTCCAAGAGGCAGCAGCACGGTGAACCGGGTCTTGCCCGGTTCGCTGTCTACCCTGATTTGTCCGCCATGTGCTGTGACGACTTCACTAACGATCGAGAGCCCCAACCCGCGAGCTCCCGACTTTGAACTTTGAAAAACGTCGAATATCGTTGCCTGACGCTCGCGTGGAATACCGACGCCATTATCATCAATCGAAACGAGCATTGCCCGGCGCAATCCAGCCCCGAGGCGGGCCTGCTTCATCGAGAGCCCGGCAGCGTAGGCCGTCCGGATCGTCACTTGGCCGCGCGTACCACCATCGATCGCTGCTTCCGCTGCATTCCGAATGATGTTGTGGAATGCCTGCTGCAAATGATCAGCATCTCCAACGATATCCGGGAGCGACGGGTCGAACTCTCGCTGAAAGGAAACGTTTGGACCAATAGCGGCCCGTTCGGCGGCGATGATCTTGTCGATCAGGGCATGAATGTTCAGCGGCTGCATGCGAGGTGCTGAGAACAGCTCGAAGGCCGACAATCGGTTCACGAGCCGCTCGATCCGCCGCGCTTCGTCCTTGATGATATCAAGCAACTCGCTTTGATCCGGCTGCCCCTGACGGTCGAGCAACTGCGCGGCGCCGATGATGCCTGCCAGCGGGTTCTTGACCTCATGCCCGAGTATCCGGCCAAACCCGGCAGCGCCTGCAACTGAATCGGTACTTTCCCTTGAAGGTGTTTCCGACAGCGCGATGACGAACGCCCCCCGGTCGGCGCTTCGCACCCGCACGTCACAAATGGCACGAGCGTGCATCCCAGGGCCGGAAATCGGTGTGGAGGGCGCAGTTATGTCGCCTGCCTGCCGCGTCGCCCGGTCAATCAGTTCGAACAGCGGCGAGTCGTGATAGATGACTTCGCTCAGCGGTCGACCAGCGAGCGCGCGCCGAGACATCTTCAGAAGCGACTCAGCGGCAGGATTGGCCTCCAGGATACGACGGCGCGCATCAATCAGGACAAGTGCGACAGGAGAGAGTTCACCAAGCATCGGCGGCTTCAGGGTTGCCAAGGGTGCCATTATTATGCCGCCTCAAGCAGTTGGGGTTTCAGATAAAGCGTTTCCAGCGAATCGATAAGCCGATCCGGGTCGGCGATCCGGCACATTTCCGCACGCAACGAGCGACGTCGGGTCGCCGCGAGGGGAATGTCCAGCGCATCGATGGCTGCGGAGACATGCTTGCGGACCATCCTCGTGCCCAGGGATGCCCCATACAAAGCAACCGAATCCCGAACCTGTTCGGAGAGGCTGTCGAGCTGGACGGTAAGACTGGGTACAGCGGCTGTCTCCCCGCTCAAACCGGACGCAATTTCGCCCGCGAGCCATGGCTTGCCCATGGCGGCGCGTCCGATCATGACGCCATGGGCGCCTGAGGCTGCGAGCGCATTTTTTGCGTCGTCGAGCGAGCCGATATCCCCATTGACGATAACAGGCAGCGATACGGCGTTCACGGTGTCACGAACAGAAGCCCAGTTCGCCGCGCCTGTGTAGAACTGGCAGCGGGTTCGGCCATGCACGGTGATCATGCGAACGCCCAGAGCCTCGGCGATTTGGGCAAGTTCGGGCGCATTCAGGTTATCTTCATCCCAGCCCAGGCGCATCTTGAGTGTGACCGGTGTGCCTGCGGCACCTTCGAGCGCTGCTTCGATGATGCGAGTGGCCAGCGGAATATCCCGCATCAGCGCGGACCCGGACTGGCCGCCTGTCACCTGTTTTGAGGGGCAGCCCATATTGATATCGATGACGTGGACGCCAGCATCCCGCATCAACGCCGCACCTGTATACATGTCTGCAGGTCGGCGCGCGGCAAGCTGAACGATCCAATAGCCTGCGCCTTCGTGTCGGCAGGTGCGGCGAACCATGTCCGGGCGCTCGGAGGCAAGGGTCTCGCTCGCTACCATTTCAGACACGACAGCGGGCGCACCGAAGCGTACCGCCTGTCGGCGCATTGGTGCATCAGTCGCTCCAGACATGGGAGCCAGCCAGACCTGGGGTGCCTTAAAATCAGTCATATTGCTATTGTTCCGACTTTTGATCTCTTCGCAAGTGCACAAAAGACGCGCAGCCATGCAAAAAAGCACCTTTTCAATGATCTATGGCCAGAATTGCCGGTCTCGCCTAGAAAGTTGGGCATGACATTGGCAGCTGCAGTAATTGTTGCGGGAGGCAAAGGGACGCGATCCGGGCGCGCCCGGCCCAAGCAATTCGAAACCCTTTTGGGCCGTCGGGTGCTCGACTGGTCGATAGACGCGTTCAAAGCGCATCCCCAGGTCGATTCTATCGTGGTTGTCGCGTCCATTGACGGAGGAACCGAAGGGTGCGGCGAGGGCGTGGTACGGGTGCATGGAGGGGCCTCGCGGACCCAGTCTGTTCGCAACGGTCTGGCGGCGCTTGACCTGCCGCCCGACACTCCGGTCCTGATCCATGATGCGGCAAGACCTGGCTTGAGCCAGGCCATGATCACCTCTCTTTTAGGCGCCCTGGCCAACGCAGATGCCGTGGCCCCTGCCCTGCCTGTGTCCGACGCCCTCAAGGCCTCGCGCGGCGGGAAACTGGTCACCGTGCCGCGCGACGGCCTGTTCAGGGTGCAAACACCACAGGCATTCCGGTTGGGTGCTATTCGCTCTGCGCTGGACGCATCAGGCGCTGATCTGGTGGACGACCTGGCGGCGATGGAAGCCACCGGGGCGCGGGTCGACCTCATTCCCGGCGACGAGCGCCTTCACAAGATTACGTTTCCGGAGGATTTCGACATGGTCGCCAGCCTGATGAGTCCGGCTTCATCCATTCCGAGGGTCGGCAAGGGATTTGATGTTCATGCCTTCGAACCGGGTGATCATGTCACGCTATGTGGCGTGGCCATCCCGCATGATGCCAGGCTCAAGGGGCATTCCGACGCCGATGCCGCCTGGCATGCGCTGACGGATGCGATTCTGGGCGCTGTTGCCCTCGGCGACATCGGGGATCATTTCCCGCCTTCGGATAAGCGCTGGAAGAATGCGGATAGTGCGATCTTCCTGAAGGAATCCGTCCGGCTGGCCGAGGCGGAAGGCTATACCGTGTCCAGTTGTGACATCACGGTGATCTGCGAAGCCCCGAAGGTGAAGCCTCACCGTGAGGCCATGCGCGCCCGCACGGCCGAGCTGCTGGAGATTCCGCTGTCAGCAGTGAGCGTCAAGGCAACGACTACCGAAGGGCTCGGCTTCACGGGGCGACGCGAGGGAATAGCCGCAGAAGCCATTGCGGTGCTGGTGCCTTCGGCCACCGCGCGCTAGTCTCGGCAAATGTTTCCAGCCCGCCTCAGAAATCTCGCCATGCTCATCCTCGACGATGCGGAACGGGCGCGCCTGAAACTATGCACTGCAGAAAGCTGCACCGGCGGACTCCTTGCCGCCTTGATCACGGACATTCCCGGTTCGTCGACTGTCTTCGAGCGCGGCTTCGTGACTTATTCCAACCGCGCGAAGGAAGAGATGCTCGGCATTGCCGGAGATGTCATCGCTGACTATGGCGCCGTGTCAGAGCCTGTGGCGCGCATGATGGCGGAAGGCGCGCTTGAGGCCAGCCGGGCGAACATCGCCGTTGCGATAACCGGCGTAGCCGGCCCCGGCGGCGGCACACGCATGAAGCCTGTCGGAACCGTGCACATTGCCTGCGCCCGGGAGAATCGCGCGGTGGTGCATGAAATGCTTCAGCTCGGTGAAATTGGCCGTTCCGAAATCCGGATGGCAGCTGTCGAGACGGCCTTGAACCTTATCCAGGTACAGATGCGCTAGGCGACCCGCCATAGCGCTTTTCGGCTTCCAGCAGGAAAGCGCTCATGATGCGGTCAACGGCGATATCGTGGTTGGCCGCGGCTAGCATCGCGACAAGCACATTGCGGAATTCATAATTGATCTGGAGCCCGATATCACAGCCACCCCGCTCCAGTGGCCAGATATTCCACTCCGCCCGCAACTGCCTGAACGGTCCCTTGATCAGGCTGGCAATGACCGCGCCGGTTCCAGCGTCGGCTGAAACAGACGTGGAAAAGCGCTCAACGAAACCCTTGAACCCGACGACGGCATCTCCCCGGCAATGGCGAACTCCCGCTTCGTCGATACGTTGTTCAGACACGCGCAGCGCCGTGATCCACTTGATGAATTCCGGATAGCGGGCGACGTCCGATACGAGGTCGAAAGCCTGTGCCGTCGAGTATGGCACGCGGACAGATTTTGAGAACCGGGGCATTCTAAGCCGGCAGGCCCGCGAGCTTGGCTTCGCGGGCGGCACGCATCTGCGCGAAGTCTTCCCCGGCATGATAGCTAGAGCGCGTGAGCGGCGTGGCGGACACCATGAGGAATCCTTTGGCGCGCGCGATTTCCTCAAGTGCCTTGAATTCTTCAGGCGTCACGAAACGGTCGATCGCGGCGTGCTTGCGTGTCGGCTGCAGGTATTGGCCGATTGTGAGAAAATCAACGCCGGCAGAACGCATATCGTCCATGACCTGCATGACTTCCTCTTTCGTTTCGCCGAGCCCCACCATCAAGCCTGACTTGGTGAATTGCGACGGGTCACGATCCTTCACCTTTTGTAGCAAGCGAAGGGAATGGAAGTAGCGTGCACCGGGCCGGATCGAGAGGTAGAGGCGCGGAACGGTTTCGAGATTGTGGTTGAACACATCGGGGCGCGCATCAATGACTTTGTTTTCCCAACCGTCCTTGCGCAGGAAGTCCGGCGTCAGGATCTCAATTGTCGTACCGGGAGAGGCCGTGCGGATCGATTGAATGACCTGGACGAAGTGCATTGCACCCCCGTCTTCGAGATCGTCCCGATCAACGGACGTGATGACAACGTGTTCAAGTCCCATTTCCGCAACAGCTTCACCCACCCGGCGCGGTTCGTCAGCATCAACACCCGCTGTGGGTTTGCCGGTCGACACATTGCAGAATGAACAGGCCCGGGTGCAAACATCGCCCAGAATCATCATCGTGGCGTGCTTCTTTTCCCAGCATTCGCCGATATTGGGGCAGCTTGCTTCCTGGCAGACTGTAATCAGGCCGTTGGATTTAACGATATCGCGCGTGGCGGCATACCCTGCCGAAGTCGGCGCCTTGACACGAATCCAGTCCGGCTTGCGAAGAACCGGCGTGTCAGGGCGAGCCTGCTTTTCCGGATGCCGGTGCTTGCGTCCGGACGGGGTGAGATCAATGAGCGTTGCCATGGCTGGAAGATGGACTTGAGCAGCCGATTCATCAAGGGAAATGGCCTGCAGACTGCATATGCAAACTTGCATTATCTGTTGCACAAAGGCCCTTACGTGACAAAATGTTACAAAAGTGAGGTCACACCTCAACAAGTCAAAGGGCAAATAATGAACAGCGCGACCATCCCTTCGCCGATTCCCTACCAGCCTTCACGCACGCATATCGACATGTTCTCCGCCCTTCTGCGGGCCAAGCACGAGTTTGGCGGCGAGAAGGTTATCATCGTCGACGGCGATGATCGCGAACTGACCTACAAGGAAATCATTCGTGCGGCCTTCGGTCTTGGCGCTGCCCTGAAAAAAGGCACGTCCCGCGGCGAAGCCGTTGGTGTCATGCTGCCGACCGGCGCAGGCGCCGTGATCGCATTCTATGCGTTAAGCGCCTACGGACGTACACCCGCCATGTTGAACTTCACGGCAGGCTCGGCAAATCTCAAGGCGGCAATGACGGCCGCAGGCGTGAAACGGATCGTGACGGCACACAAGTTTGTCGAACTGGGCGGACTTGAAGCCCTGATCGCGGAATTGGGCAAAGTTGCCGAGATCGTTTACCTGGAAGATGTGCGGGAGTCGCTGACGCTCGGAAACAAGATAGCGGCCGCGCTGGGGCCAGTCATGCCCGGCTTGTTCCGCCCGGCACAGAGATACAAATCACCCGCTGTCGTCCTTTTCACGTCAGGCACTGAGGGCGAACCCAAGGGTGTCGTCCTGAGCCACGAGAATGTGATGGCGAATGTCGAACAGGTTCGCGCGCATATAGGATTGAGCGCAGAGACCGACAAAGTATTCAATCCGCTTCCGACATTTCACTGCTTCGGCCTGACGGTGGGCGCTATCTTGCCCATCATTGCCGGTATTCAAGTGATGTTTCATCCGACTCCTCTCCAGCCACGCGAGATTGTGAAACGCATACGGAGCAATGGCTCCACAATCCTGCTGGCGACGGATACGTTCATTTCCCAATATGCCCGAACCGGCGAAGACGGCGACATGAGCTCCATACGACTTGCCGTATGCGGAGCCGAGCGCGTGAAGGACGAAACACGCGCACTGGTCCGCCGGAAATTTGAAATTGAAATTCTTGAAGGTTATGGCGCGACTGAGGCCTCGCCTGTGGTTGCCGCAAACCAATGGGAAAACAACAAGCCCGGCACGGTCGGCAAACTGATGGCCGACATGGACTCCATGCTGGTTCCGGTTGAGGGCATAGATGAAGGCGGACGCCTCCAGATCCGTGGGCCGAATATTATGCTGGGTTACCTGCGCCCTTCTCGGCCAGGCGTTCTGGAGAGACCGGAAGGCGGTTGGCACGACACAGGCGATATCGTCGCGATCGATGACGAAGGTTTCATCCGGATCATGGGCCGCGTGAAACGGTTCGCGAAGATTGGCGGTGAAATGGTGTCACTCGCCGTCGTAGAGAACTGCGCTAGCGCCGTGTGGCCGGACAACCTGCACGCTGCTGTCGCAATGCCGGATTCGCGCAAAGGCGAGCAGATCATATTGCTGAGCGATTCAGACGCCTGCAATCGTGCGGACATACTCGCCTGGGCAAAGAACCATGGCGTTCCCGAATTGTCGGTACCGCGGCGCGTATTCCATGTCCCGGAAATTGCCGTGCTTGGAACAGGCAAGATCGATTATGCGTCGGTAAAGAAGCAGGCTGACGACCTGATGGCGATCTAGGCGGCCGCCTTGCCCTGAACTTCGTGAGGCTCTTCGAGGAAGCCGCGGATAATGTCGGCGGTCTCGTCTGCCCTGGTCACCAGAAACAGGTGACCGCCGCCTTCCACGATGTGTAGCCTCGAATTCGGCAGTGCAACTTTCAGGATGTGGCCATTGGCGAGAGGAACGATGCTGTCATTGTCGCCCATCATCACAAGCGCTGGCATGCGCAGGAATCGGATGAAGGGCAAGCTGGACCAGCCGATAAAGGCCAGAAGCTGGAAGGCATAGCCTTTCGGGTCGGGCGGCAACAGGCGTGTAATATGCTCGCCAGCCTGAGCGTCGGCCTCATCGCCGTAAAGCGTTGCAAAATTTTCCTGCATATAGTTCGGATCAGTATAGCGCCGGGCGTCCACCATCTTGGAGAGCGACTTGGGCTTGCCCGGGATCATGGTCATGCCTGCCGTCGTGGCGCAGAGGATGAGCTTGCCGACACGGTTGCGGTATTGGAAGGCAAACTGTTGGGCGAGCGCCCCGCCCCAGGAAACCCCCATCACATCGACCTCATCTATTCCGAACTGGTCGAGCAACTTGCGCGCCCAGCGTGCCAGCATCCATGGCCGATAGGGCCATTGGGTGACAGGGCTCTTGCCGACCCCCGGCACATCAAACGTGATGATGTCGCGATCAGGAAACATGTCTCCAAGGGCGTGGGTCAGCTCAAGGTTGGCTCCGATCCCATTGAAGAACAGGAGCGGACGCTTGCCTTCATCCAACCTGGCGGCCCAGAAGGCCGTGCGCAGGAGCACGCCATCAATGTCCTGCATGGTTATTCTCGGGCGCGGTTCAGTTGCAGCCATGAGTTGGTTCCTTGGTCGGTGCGGTGTGCCTGGCGCCTCAGTCGTCGAAGACGTATTTGCCTGGGGCCGCATAAAGTGGAGGGAATGCCTCGCTGCCACAAGACTTGGGTGACACCTTGAGAGCGCCCGAGCGCTCTTTTAGCCAGGCACCCCAACGGGGCCACCAGGACCCGGCATGCTCTTCAGCCGATGCAGCCCACTCATCGGCGGTCGGCTTGATCTCCGAACTGGCGAAATACTTGGCTTTCGGGTTTCCAGGCGGATTGATGAGGGATTGAAGGTGCCCACTCGAGGACAGGACAAATTCAATATTCTCTGAACCCAGCAATGACGGCGTCCGATAGCAGGCTTTCCACGGCGTGATGTGGTCGGTGAGGCCGGCAACGACAAACGAATCGCACGTGACTTTGGTGAGATCTGCCTTGTGACCGGCAATATCGACCTCGCCCGGATTGGCGAAAGGTTGCGTCAGGCCGAAATCCAGAAAATCCGAATGAAGCTGGGCCGGGAGATTTGTCGTGTCATTGTTCCAGTAGAGAACGTCATAGGGCGGCGGGTCTTCACCCATGAGGTAGTTGTTGACGACATAGTTCCAGATCAGGTCGTTCGGACGCATCCATGCGAACATGCGGGCGAGATCATCACCCTTCAGGATGCCTTTCCGTTTCGAATACTTACGGGCGATCTCAAGGCTTCCATCGGAGACGATCTGTCCGAGGTCGCTGTCGTCGCGCTGGGGGTCAAGGACGCAGACCATGAAGGTGAGCGCGTTGATGCGCTTGTCATCGGCTGCCGCCAAGAGGCTTGCGAATGTCGCTGTCGTGATTCCGCCCGAGCAGGCGCCGGCAACATTGATCCGGGACGATTTCGTGATCTTCCGAATGACTTCACTGGCCTGGACGAGGCTGTCGATATAGTCGGTAAGGCCCCAGTGCGCGTGCTCTTTCGTCGGATTGCGCCACGATACGATGAACGGCTGGAGTTCCTGTGACAGCAAAAACTGGACGATCGATGTGTGGGGCGTCAGATCGTTGGCGTAGAACTTGTTGATCTGCGGCGGGATGACGAGAATTGGAGTCTTGTGCACCTTTTCGGTTGTCGGCGCGTACTGGATCAACTCCAGCATCTCGTTCTTCCAGACAATCGAACCTTTTGACGTGGCGAGATTTTCGCCGACCTTGAATGGCCGCTTGTCCACCTGGGACGGCATGCCGCCATTCTTGGTCATATCCGTGTAGAGATTCTGGAGGCCTTTCAGGAGAGACATGCCGCCGGAATCGACAACGCGCTTGGTCGCCGCCGGATTTCCGACAAGCGTGTTCGTGGGCGCCAGTGCGTCCGTGATCATGCCCATCACGAATTTGGCGCGGGCATGCTCGAGCTCAGTCATCTTGAGTTCGCTTACCCATTCGTTGAGATGTTCCTGCGTCGCAAGATAGGCCTGCATGCCGCGCTTGTAGAAGGGATTGTGTTCCCAAGCCGGGTCCTGGAAGCGGCGGTCCTTGCGGTTGGACTTGCGGTCCGACTTGCCCATCAGGATCCTGGCGTTCTCGGCCGTGATCTTGCCGGCCGTCTTCGCGGTCGTGACAGGGTTGGTCATGGTAAAGCGCAGCATCATGGCGACGGCGCCCAGCAATTCCTGCCGGTTTATGCCGCCCATGAGCGGGTTCAGCGCTGTTGTGCTTTCGGCAGCGTTCCTGGCAATCTCTTCCTGTGGCGTTGGCATTTTCGGTTATCCCTTTGTGCGCCGGTCTTCCGCTGACACCAGTATCCGCGCCGCCGACTTAGTTATTTTCTCTTTCGATTCCGGAAAGAGAGACTTGTAATCTTTGGAACAAAATTCGTTCCATAGTGATATTTGCGTGCCAAAATGCAAGTAGAGCCATGAAAACACGCGATCGCATCCTTCAAACCAGCCTGCTTCTCTTCAATCAGGAAGGTGAAGCGCCGCAGACGGCTGTCGATATTTCAAATGCACTCGAAATCAGTCCAGGTAATCTTTACTACCATTTCAAAGGCAAGGACGCGATCATAAGGGCGCTGTTCGGCGCCTTCGAAGACGAGATGCGCATCATCCTGCGCGGCTCGAAGGGGGGCGTGACGTCCATCGAGGACAATTGGGTCTACCTTTATATCATTCTCGAAGAAATTTACGATTTCCGCTTCTTCTATCGCGACCTCGGTGTCCTGCTCGACCGCTATCCCGACCTGGCTGTCCGGTTCCGCGCGCTCGTTGCCGAGAAACGCCGGACGATCACACGCGTGCTGCAGGACCTTGCCGAGAGCGATGTGCTGCAGCTCGATCCACGCCTCAAGACGGCGCTGACGGACCAGATCATGATGTCGATCACGTTCTGGCTGGCGAATGACGCAATCGGGAATGAAGTGCATGACGGCCCGAGCCTGATCCACAAGACTGTGTTCCAGGTGATGTGCCTGATCGTGCCTTATATGGGAGAAGCCGGGTTCGGGGCGCTCTCCCGCATGATCGCGCATTATGATAGTACGATGGCGTGAGAAGAAGGGCGGCTTCGTTCTGAAGCCGCCCTTCCGTCTCGCCGGCCCTATTTCATCAGGGCTTTGGCCTGCTTTACCCAGGCGTTCCGGGTGATCCGGCCACGTGCGCCGATCTTCTCGTCGAGGGCGTCGATATCGGCCTTCTTGAGAGCGGCGATCTGGGCGTATGTCGTGATGCCTTCAGCCTTGAGCTTCTTCACGAGCGCAGGACCGACACCGGTGATCTTGGTCAGGTCGTCTGCTGCGGCAGGCTCTGCCTTTGCTTTAGCGGCAACGGCCTCCTTGACGGCAGCGGTCGTCTTCTTGGCGGCTTTCTTGGCAGTCTTGGCCACGTCAGCACCGGTTTCGCCCGCAACAGCCTCGATTTCGGCAGTCAGGCGAGAGAGACGGGCCTTGAGGTTGACGTCACCCTTGAATGCCTTCGCCTTCGCTTTCGCAGCCAATTCGGAAACTTCGTCCTCAAGCTTTTCGAGCTTTTTGTGGATTTTTTCGCCCTTGGTGCCGAGTCCCTTGACGCCAAGCAGGTCGCGCATGCGGTCCATGCGGGCCTCGAACTGGTCGCGGGCCTGAACCTGGAATTCACGCGCGCCGGCAGCCGCCTTGGCCATTTGCTGGCCAGCCTTGAGAACACGTTCGTCGCTGCCGAGGCGCGAACGAACGTCACCCTCGATTTCAGCGCCGCGTTTGACGAGGTCTTCAAAGACATCAGCCGATTGCGCGTTCAGCACATGCGCGCCAGCAAGCGCGCTGTCATAGGCCTTGCCGTAGGCGCCAACGCCTGCAAGCCAGATCTTGTGCGCCATGTCGGCGGATTGGGCTTCCATCGCTTTGCCGATTTTTTCAGCCTTCACGCGTGCCTTGGTTTTTGCTTTCGCTTTGGATTTCGACTTTGCCATCATGTGGCTCCTTCGTGGTTGTCCGATGGGACCAGAAATAGGGCCGACGTCTAGAAAGCGCATACTAATCGCTGGCGGGGTTGAAACCCTGCAGTGAATGTCGTGTATCTGAGCACAGAAACCACGAGAGGACGAAACAGATGAGCGCAGTTGATTATCAGGTCGATGGCAAACCGTATGAAGGCTTCTTTGTTCGTCCTTCCGGCAAGTCAAATGCGCCGCTTGTCGTGATCGCCCACGCATGGGCCGGCCTTGGCGACAATGAACGCCAAAAGGCCCAATTGGTTGCGGACAAGCTGGGATATGCGGCCTTTGCCATGGACGTGTACGGCAAGGGCAAGCGCGGCACGAGTGTCGAGGAAAACCAGGCATTGATGAATCCACTCGTCGGCGACCGGGTGGAGCTTCAGAAACGCCTTGCTGGCGGATTGGCTGCTGCAAAGGCCCAAGACGGCGTAGATCGCAGCAAGGCAGCCGCAATAGGCTATTGCTTCGGTGGATTGAGCGTTCTCGATATGGCGCGCGCGGGCCAGGACGTTTTGGGTGTCTGCTCGTTCCATGGCCTGTTCAGGCCGGCGGAAAATATTCCCGCCCCAAAGATCAAGGCCAAGGTGCTCATTCAACATGGCTGGCAGGACCCGATGGCCACCCCTCAGGATGTGCTGGCTATCGCGAAGGAAATGGATGGCGCCGGTGCTGACTGGCAGTTGCACGCACATGGACAGTCCATGCACGCTTTCACGACGCTCGGCGCAAACGACGCCAAAATGGGAACGGTTTACAATGCCGATGCTGACCGGCGCAGTTTTGCGTCCCTGGCCGACTTCCTGGCAGAGCTTTTCTAGTCACCGCGTAGCGCATAGCCGGCAGAGCGGACGGTGCGGATGGGATCGTCACCGCCGTCCTGTCGGAGGGCCTTACGCAAACGGCCGACATGAACGTCGACTGTGCGAGCCTCGACATACACATCAGACCCCCAAACCGTGTCCAGAAGCTGCTCGCGCGAGAACACGCGACCTGGATGCTGCATGAAATAGTCGAGCAGCCTGAATTCGGTTGGACCGAGGTGGATTTCTCCCTCATTCCGCATGACGCGATGTGCGACCCTGTCGATCACGATATCGCCCACGGCAATCTTGTCTTCCTTCAGACCGGGACGAATGCGGCGCAGCACTGCACGCACACGCGCCATGAGTTCAGTGGTTGAAAAAGGTTTCGTGACATAATCGTCCGCACCCGTATCCAGTCCACGAATTCGATCGCTCTCTTCGCCACGTGCGGTCAGCATGATGATAGGCATGTTGGGGTTGGCACCGCCGGTGCGGATGCGTCGGCACACTTCGATACCGCTGACCTTGGGAAGCATCCAGTCAAGCAGGATGAGGTCGGGCGCCCGTTCGTCGATCATCATCAGCGCTTCTTCCCCGTCGGCAGCTATGGCGACTTCGTAATCTTCCTTCTGGAGATTGTAGAGCAGCAATTCAGAGACGGCGCTCTCGTCTTCTGCGATGAGCACGAATGGTTTCATACTGTATTCCTCGTAAGCGGCCGTTAGCCGTCTATTTCCGGAGTTTTCGGTCGATCCGTGGACAGGAGGTATTCCCCCGTCGCCTGGAAATATACAAACTCGGCAATATTCGTGCAGTGATCACCAATTCGTTCGAGATTTTTCGCCATGAACAGCATGTGCGCCCCTGCCCCGATCGTCCGGGGATCTTCGATCATGTAGGTAAGCATTTCCCGAAAAAGGGAATTGTAGTGCTGGTCAATATCTTCATCGCCTTCCCATACGGCTTTTGCCGCGGAGGCGTTACCAGTCGCGTAGGCATCCAGCACCATGTTGAGCTGCCGCGAGACAGGACTGGCCATGCGAAAGATGCCCTTGCGCATTGAAGCGCCGACATTTTCGTCCAGTCGCTGTGCGCGTTTGGCGATATTCTTCGACAGATCGCCAATTCGTTCGAGTTCGCCGACGACTTTCAATGCGGAAAAGACCGCACGAAGATCATGTGCCATCGGTTGGCGTCGGGCGATCAGGCTGACAATCTGGCGCTCCACATCCTCTTCAATCTTGTCGACTTGCTTGTCGCGCGCCACCACGTCACGCGCAACGTCTACGTCATTCTTGTTTACCGCTGCGCAGGCATCGAGGATCATGGTTTCCACAATTCCACCCATTCGGAGAATATCCGCAGCAAGCTTTTCGAGTTCGTCCGTGAATGCAGAAACAATGTGATCAGACATGCTCAGAATCCTATCCGAATCTACCAGTGATGTAATCCTCGGTGCGGCGCTCCCGGGGATTGGTGAATATCTGGTCGGTCTCTCCCATTTCGACGAGTTCGCCCAGGTGGAAGAACGCGGTGCGCTGCGACACGCGAGCGGCCTGTTGCATTGAGTGCGTCACGATGACGATGCAGTAGCGTTTGCGAAGTTCGTCGATGAGTTCTTCGATGCGTGCAGTCGCAACCGGGTCGAGCGCAGAGCACGGTTCGTCCATGAGGATAACTTCCGGTCGCACAGCAATGGCCCGGGCAATGCACAAGCGTTGCTGCTGGCCACCTGAGAGGCTGTTCCCGGGAGAAGTAAGGCGATCTTTGACTTCTTCCCAAAGGCCGGCACGCCGGAGACTCTTCTCCACCATCGCGTCCAGGTCTTCGCGCGTTGCCGCCAATCCATGAATGCGCGGGCCGTAAGCGATATTGTCATAGATCGACTTTGGAAACGGGTTCGGCTTCTGGAACACCATGCCTACCCGCGAACGAAGCAATACCGGGTCGATGTCCGGGTCGTTGATATTCTCGCCGTCCATGATGATTTCGCCGGTGACCTTGCAGGACTCGATCGTGTCGTTCATCCGGTTCAGGCAGCGCAAGAATGTCGACTTTCCGCACCCGGACGGACCGATCAGCGCAGTGACGGAGCGATCGGGAACTGGCAGGGAGATATCGAAAATCGCCTGCTTGTCACCATAGAACACATTGATGTTCCGGCAATCTATCCTTGGGAAGGTGAGGCCTTGCGTCTCGTCCATCGTGATCCCCGTCGCCGACACTTCGCGGCTTTCTGTCATTGTGGTTTCCATTACCATCTCCGCTCAAACCGCCGTCGCAGCAAGACGACAATGCCATTCATTGCGACCAGGAACATGAGAAGAATAACGATGACGGCAGCTGTCATCGGCTCCCATGCGCGCTCTGCATTTGTTGACCAACTGTAGACAAGCACCGGAAGCGCCGTTGATTCATCAGTGGGCCCTGTCGGCACGTCCGCCACAAATGCCACCATGCCGATCAACAACAATGGCGCGGTCTCGCCGAGCGCTCTTGCCATTCCGAGGATGGCGCCAGTGAAAATACCCGGACCGGCCACTGGCAGCACATGATGGAAAACAGACTGCATTTTTGATGCGCCAACACCCAGCGCTGCGGCGCGGATCGACGGTGGCACGGACTTCAATGCGGCGCGCGAGGCAATAATGATTGTCGGCAGTGTTAACAGCGCAAGCACGAGGCCGCCAACCAATGGTGCCGAACGTGGCAAGCCGAAAAAGCCCAGGAACACCGCTGCGCCAAGCAAGCCGAACACAATCGACGGCACGGCAGCAAGGTTGTTGATGTTGACTTCGATGATCTCGGTCAATCGGTTGCGAGGCGCAAATTCTTCAAGATAGACAGAGGCGAATATTCCGACCGGAATGGCGATAAATGCCGTCACCATCATGGTCAGCAATGACCCAACGATTGCCGCAAGCGCACCGGCCAATTCTGGATACGTGCTGTCGGTATGGGTTAGCAGGCTGGTGTGGGGAACCCGCGAAATGCGCCCCAAGTCCTTAAGGGCGAGCGTCCACGCAATCTGGAGGTCTGATACATTGCGTTCTGATTCAGGCAGCGTGATCATCCGGGCCGTCGGCCGGACCTGGTTGAAATCGGATGCGGCGCCGGTCAGAAGCGTCATGTCGGCGACGTCAGCAGTCAGGTTCGTAATTCGTCCGGTTGCTGTGCCGGAGGTTACCAGTATCGAGCGAGCATCGACAATGTCGCCGACTTCCTGGCGCTGAACGGCAATCAGCGATTCCAGCCCTTTGAACGCGTCAGGTCCACGCAGTTCAACTTGCCTGGACGTGGCATCTGCTACTGCGTTGACCTCACCCAGCCTGAGGCGGAATTCATTCGAACCGGCCCTTTTGAGATAAAGATCGAGATCGTCATTCAGAGGCACATTGATCGCTGTCACCTGGGCAATTTGAGTAGGGTTTTCAGCGACCCGGCGGGCGGTCGGCAAAACAGCAAGACGGGTCACAAGGTCACCCAGTTGGCGTGACGTCTTGCGATCTTCAGCACCTTCAGGAAAGGTTTCCCGCAGGTTCGAGCGGACAAGCGAGTAGAAGCCGTCCACGTTGCGCGAGATGTCGTCAGGCGTATCTTTGCCTTTCGGAGCAATCACCTCCGGGTCGAGGACGACGTCAAATCGGACAGTGTGATATGTCGCGGCGGAGATGGCTTGAGCGCCAATCGAGAAAATCAGAATAGACAATGCGACCAGCGCAAACGCGATGGCAGACAGGCCGTACAACCTGAACCGCGCGTCAGCAGCCCGCCGCTTCTTCAAACGACGCAGGGCTTTCTCGTTCCTGAATGGGTCGGGCGCGACGTCAGTCATATTTTTCACGATACTTCTGGACGACCCGAAGGGCGATCAGGTTGAAGATCAGCGTGATCACGAAAAGAACCAGGCCGAGGGCGAATGCGGAAAGGGTTTTCGGGCTGTCGAATTCCATTTCGCCCGTGAGCAGGGCGACGATCTGAACCGTAATCGTCGTCAAATCGGCGGTGGGGTCCGGTGAAATGCGGGCGCGTTGCCCTGCCGCCATCACCACGATCATCGTTTCGCCGATCGCTCGCGACACGGCCAGAAGAAGTGAAGCGATGATCCCGGGCAGCGCGGCGGGCAGCACGACATGCTTGACCGTCTCGGACTTCGTCGCGCCCATCGCATAGGCTGCGTCACGGAGAGTTTGCGGCACGGCGTTGATCACATCATCCGAAAGGGACGACACGAACGGGATTACCATGATGCCCATCACAAGCCCCGCCGCCAGGGCGCTCGTCGGCTGAGCGGCAAGAAGCGGCTCGCTTGCCAGCCCTGTCGAGATCAGCGTCGAGTTTATCCAGATGGCAATCGAACGAATGGCTGGCGCGACAACGAGCAAAGCAAAGAAGCCATAGACGACGGTCGGGATACCCGCGAGGATTTCGAGAATTGGTTTGACCCACCCCCGAACTTTTGGCCCGGCATATTCTGACAGGTAAATCGCGGCAAAGAGGCCCACTGGCGCAGCGATCAGCATCGCTATCAAAGCGATCATGAACGTTCCGAAAAACAGTGGCAAAGCACCAAACTCGGCACTCGTTTGTGCGTTCCAGCGCGTTCCAAACAGGAAATCCCAAAACGGAACCTGCGCAAAGAAGCGGAGGCTTTCATACAATAGCGACGCGACAATCCCGACGGTCGTCGCGATCGCTATGGCGGCACACAGGAAGAGGAAAAGCTCTACGCCGCTTTCCACGCGGTTTCGCGCCCGGAACTCCGGCCCAACGCGGCGGCGCGCAAGCAAGAATCCAGCAGCTGCGCAAAGCAACGACAGACCGATGGCCGAAGCCTTGATCAGTCCCTGAAGCTCGAGAAATCGATTGGTGATGGCCGAGAACACACGGTCGGCGCCGGAATATCCGTCATGAGCGGCAGCGCGCGCAATCGAGTTCAGGTACACATCGAGTTCCACCCGTGGCATATCCCGAAAATTGGCAGGCAGTTCGCTGGAGAGAATCGACCGGACGATTCCGTCGCCCAGCAACCCATACCCTAGCGCCACGATCATCGCAGGAATGAAAGTCCACATGGCCACGAAGTAGCCGTGATAGTTAGGTCGCGAATGTACTCGTGCCGACCCCGTACCGGCAAAGCGTTCTGCCTGAACGCGGCCGACAAAAAAGCCGCCCGACGCCAGCATCGCAAGCAATGCAAGCATCAACCAACCCATAGGCAAATGGCCGAGCTGTTGAACCATTCAGTTCGTATTCCCCATCATCTTCGCTCCCCTTAGTGCCGATCCGCGACAGTTATGTGACACTCAGCCAACACATGTCAGATGATTCCGAAAGTCTTGCACTGGAATGCCTTATCGGCCACATCAGAGCGGATGATACAGCACACAAATTCTGATGCGATGTGGCATGGCACCACGATCCTGGCCGTCCGCAAAACAGGCAAATTGGCGATCCTGAGCGATGGGCAGGTATCGATGGGCCAAACGATCATGAAGGGCAACGCGCGCAAGGTGCGGCGCATCGCGGGCGGCAACATCCTTGCCGGATTTGCCGGTGCGACAGCCGATGCTTTCACGCTTTTCGAGCGCCTGGAAGCCAAACTCGAACGCCATCCGGGCCAGCTCCAACGGGCAGCCGTCGAACTCGCGAAGGACTGGCGAACCGAGAAATACCTCCAGAAACTCGAAGCCCTGCTGATTGTCGCCGACAAGGATGTCACACTCGTGATTACGGGTGCAGGCGATGTGCTCGAGCCCGAGCACAACGTGGTCGCCGTAGGGTCGGGCGGCAATTTTGCGCTCGCTGCTGCCCGCGGCCTTTATGAGTATGAAGAAGATGCCGAAATCATCGGACGCAAGGCCATGCAGATCGCAGCGGACATTTGCGTCTACACCAATGCAAATTTCACGCTCGAGACACTGGATCTTTGACCTGTCCCGGCAACGGCACCCAATCCCTTCCTGAAAGCCCAGCATGCAAAACCTGACTCCCCGCGAAATCGTCGCCGAGCTCGATCGTCACATTGTTGGACAGACCGGCGCCAAACGCGCCGTGGCAATCGCCCTGCGCAACCGGTGGCGCCGTAAACAGGCGCCTGCCGCCCTGCGCGGAGAAATCACCCCTAAAAACATCCTGATGATCGGGCCGACAGGCGTAGGCAAGACAGAAGTATCGCGGCGACTCGCCAAGCTTGCCAATGCGCCTTTCCTGAAAGTCGAAGCGACCAAGTTCACCGAAGTCGGCTATGTCGGCCGTGACGTAGAACAGATTATTCGAGATCTTGTTGAAGCCGCGATCGGCATGATCCGCGAAAAGAAGCGCGCCGACGTGTCCCAGCAGGCCAAAGATGCCGCTGAAGAACGCCTGCTCGACGCGCTGGTTGGTGAAGACGCCCAGGCGTCGACGAGAGAGGCCTTTCGCCGAAAGCTGAGGTCCGGAGAACTGGACGACAAACCCGTGGACATCGACTTTTCGGATACCGGCAACCCGATGCAGATGCTCGACATACCGGGGCAGAGCGGGTCGATGGGCATGATCAACCTGTCAGATATCCTTGGCAAGGCCATGGGCGGGCGCAGCAAACGCGTCCGCACCACCGTTCAGGATGCCTATCGCCCGCTTCTGGAAGAAGAGGCCGATCGCCTGCTCGATGAAGATGCGATCGTTCGTGAAGCGGTCAGTTCGGTCGAAGAAGACGGTATCGTTTTCCTGGACGAGATCGACAAGGTTGCGGTCCGCAAGGGTCAGGGCGGCGGCGACGTCAGCCGCGAGGGCGTACAGCGCGATCTGTTGCCGCTCATCGAAGGTACGACCGTGTCGACGAAACGTGGCGCCGTGAAGACGGACCATATCCTCTTCATCGCTTCAGGCGCCTTCCATCTGTCCAAGCCATCCGATCTCCTGCCGGAGCTTCAGGGGCGCCTGCCGATTCGGGTCGAGCTCGATCCCTTGTCGCGCGATGACCTGCGCCGCATCCTCATTGAACCGGAAGCCAGCCTGATAAAGCAATATCAGGCACTCATGGCGGCAGAGAACGTTACCCTGGTCTTCGAAGACGCCGCGATCGACCGCCTGGCCGACCTCGCCGAGGCGGTGAACAAGTCGGTCGAGAATATCGGTGCACGCAGATTGCAGACAGTTCTTGAACGGCTGCTCGACGAGATCAGTTTCGACGCTCCGGATAAGTCCGGCGAAACGATAACCATAACTGAGGACTACGTGAACGAGCGCGTCGCCAGCCTGGCTGGCAATGCCGACCTCTCCAAATTCATTCTCTAGGCCGGGAATGTCAGTTTGCCGTCGCTCTGCGGACGGGCAAATGCTTCTTTCCCCAGTCGCGAAGCGTCATCATAGCCGGCGCCAGCTCCTGCCCTTTTTCCGTCAGGACATAATCGTATCGCTTTGGCGCGTCCGAATAAGCCTGCTTGGCGAGCACACCGGCCTCGACAAGCCGCTTCAGCCTGTCGGCTAGAATGTGCCGGGTCATGCCGCTCGACTCGGCAAACTGTTCGAAACGCGACAAGCCAAGAAAACAGTCGCGCAGGATAAGCAACGTCCAGCGGTCGCCCAAGACCGAAAGAGTCCTTGCGACCGGGCACCAATTATCTGAAAGTTCTGACCATTTCATACGTGACACGCCCGTCTGAAGTCCATTAAGTTCCGAAACGGTACTTAATCATGATTCGGGAGCAATGCATGACCAAGTCGTTCGAGTTCTTTTTCGACTATGTAAGTCCGACAGCCTATCTCGCCCTCCCCGTCGCGCAAGGCGTTGCTGAACGAACAGGCGCGACATTGGTCTATCGGCCCATGTTCCTTGGCGGCGTCATGCAGGCAACCGGAAACCGGCCGCCTGGCACGGTGCCGGCCAAAGGCGCTTACATGAACCGCGACATCCTTCGATGCGCCGAACACATTGGCTTGCCCTTTCACTTCAATCCCGCCTTTCCGATGAACACGCTCGGACTCGTCAGAGCGACGATCGGGCTGGAAGCCGACCCGGCGACGCAACTCAAGTTCATCGAAGCCTGTTTCCACGCGTGCTGGGGCCAACCGGAGACGCTGGATCCGTCCGACAAGGAGGCTGTTGCCACGATGTGTTCTGCGAACGGGTTCGACGCGGCCCAGATCGCGGCGCTGGCAGCGTCAGATGCTGCGAAAGACAAATTGCGTGCCAATACGGACGAGGCTGTTGCGCGCGGCGTCTTCGGCGCACCGAGCTTTCTGGTCGGAGACGAGCTTTTCTTCGGCCACGACCGGTTGGACTATGTCGAACGGATGGTGGCCTAGGCCTTGATACCAGCCGCCATGGCAAGACCGGCCAGCGGAACTTCAGGTCTTGGCCCGAAATGGCTGATCACTTCAGCAGCGGCGATATGGCCGAGACGCGCACATGTCGCGAGCGGCAGGCCTTTCGCGTATCCGAAAAGGAATCCGGCCGCGTATTGGTCACCTGCCCCGGTCGTATCGACGACCTTGTCGACAGGCTCGGCCGCGACTGCAATCGGCTCACCATCGCCGATGACGACAGATCCCTTCTCGCTTCTTGTAACAGCCGCAATCGCAGTATCGGCCTGCAAACGCGATATGGCTTCGTCGAAGTCCCTTGTTTGATAGAGCGACAAGAGTTCTTCCTCATTGGCAAACAGGATATCCACGTGCCCGCGAACTAGGTGAAGGAAGCTGTCGCGGTGACGATCGACGCAAAAACTGTCGGAAAGTGTCAATGCCACGAGTTGTTCTGACGCCTTGGCGACTTCAGATGCATGAATGAAGGCCGTCTTGGCGTCGTCCTTGTCGAACAGGTACCCTTCCAGATAGAGGATTTTACCCGCGCGCACGACGTCCTCGTCGACGTCAGCCTTTGAGAACAGTACTGACGCACCCAGGAACGTGTTCATGCTGCGCGCGCCATCCTCATTCACAAAGATGATGCTGCGCGCGGTTGCCGGGCCGGTGTCGAGGGGGTGCGTCGCAAACGGCACACCTGAGCTTGCCATCTCGGCGCGGAACTGGCGCCCCAGGTCGTCGTTTGCCGTCTTGCCTATGTAGGCCGCTGTGCCGCCGAAGCTGGCGATACCGGCAATGGTGTTCGCACCACTACCGCCTGATGTGATGATGGGATCTTTTGCGGCAGCCGTCAGCGCATGGGCGCGCGGCTCCTCAATCAAGTTCATTGCGTCTTTCTGGATGCCCCACTCTTCGAGGAATGCGTCATCTGCTCGCGACAGAACATCAACAATCGCATTGCCTAAGCCGACAACGTCAAAACGGGTGGAGGTCATGATTTCTTTGCCTTGAATTCCAAACCCGCCGATTGCCAGACAAGCCTGCTGGACGCAACCACGCGGCATGCTAAACGGCGACGATGAAAATTGCCTATCTCTCATCCAGCGTCACCTTGCCCGGTTCTTCGGCGCGTCGCAGCGACGCGTTCGAGCACGACCACATGATGGCCGCGCTGGTCCCGGCCTTCACAGCGCTTGGCATGACCGTTCTCGACCTGGCCTGGGACGATCCAGACGTTGACTGGTCGACATTCGACGCCGCGATCATCGGAACGACCTGGGACTACTGGGACCGGATCGACGAATTCCTGGCCACCCTGGAGCGCATCGGCAAGCTCACAAAATTGTTCAACAATGCCGAACTCGTGCGCTGGAACAGCCGCAAGACGTACCTCAGGGAGATGGAGGCCAAAGGCGCCGAACTGATTCCGACGCTCTGGCTTGACGTGGTGACGCCAGGCCTCGCTACGTCGGCCTTTGACCAACTCGGAAGCGATGACCTCGTGTTCAAACGGCAGATCGGTGCAGGCGCAAAAGACCAGTACCGCTTGAGGCGCGGCGACCCGATCCCAGACATGCCGCACGCCATGATGGTCCAGCCGTTCCTGAAGATGATTCAGGACGAGGGCGAGATGAGTTACATCTTTGTCGATGGCGCATTCAGCCATGCTCTGGTGAAACGCGCGGCAGCGGGTGACTATCGCATTCAGTCGACCTATGGCGGCACCGAGCAAGCCATCTCGCCATCTGCTGAAGATCTTGCGGCAGCCACGGCGATAATCGCGACGCTTGACGGCGCTCCTCTCTACGGCCGGGTCGATATGCTGAGAGGCCCCGGCGGGCGCTTGTTGCTTATGGAGCTGGAGCTTATCGAGCCTTACCTCTACCCCCTCGAGGGACCCGAACTCGGAACAAAAATGGCATCAGCCGTTGCGCGACGTCTGAAATCGGGTTCATAGGGGATTGACTGGCGGGCTTTAAAGAACGCTCAAGCGCATATCAGTGCACCACCTGCGTCCGAGGACACACTGAGCAATGATAAGAACCGCACTCTCCGCAGCCGCTGCAATGGGTCTAGTTGGAACCGCTCAAGCGCAGGCACAAAGCGATGACGGCGTCTATTTTGCCTTTCGCGGCTATGGCGCCATCCATGACCAGAACAATCTCCATTTTTCCGCCAGCCGTGAATTCGGCGTTGCTGCAGGCTACCGTTTCTCGAAGGTGTGGCGTGTTGAGGGTGAATATTCCAGACGCTGGGCAAAAATAACCGGATTGAACGGAGCCTTGACCACGCGTGGCGACTTCGACTCGCATGCGTTGGGGCTCCACCTGTTCCGGGATTTCCGAACTGGAAAAAAGCTGCGTCCTTTCGTCGGCATCGGTGTCGGAGGGGGTATTCTTGACTTTGATTTCAAAGGCCCGGCCGATATCAATCCGGACTTCATCGTCATCGGCAACGATACGAACATCAGCACCTATGGGAACGTATTTGCCGGCTCGAGCTACCACATCAATTCGAAATTGAGAGTCGGCCTTGGTTTCGAATACTTTTCGTTCTCGGACCAAGCTGTCGAGTCCAACATAGGGGACATTGACGGCATCAACCGCAGCTACAACTTCTTCGCTTCAATACGCTGGCGACCGGATTTCTAGCGTGGGCCTGTGTTATCCGCCGAACCCATAAACGAGAGCGACTTTCAGGGCCGTGTCGGTATCCTCAAAGGCGTCTGCGGGATTCGTATCGTATCGGACGTTGAACGATACGCGGGCTGAAACAGCAGCCGAAACAGACGCTGTCAAGGCGACCATGTTCTCGATTTGCGTCGATGTTTCACCGTACAGCACGTCCGTGTCATTGGTGAGTTTCACGTTGTCATTGAACTTGTAACCAAACGCAGACCGGGCAATTGCGCCAAACGACGTAACTGTTTCTGCTGGGATGATCAGAGCTGCCCCCAAAGAATCCCTGGTGATGATGCGCTTTACCTCGTCGACCTTGACGCCGGGGCCACCTCGCACGGTCCATTTAGCCTGTTCGCCATCGTATATGTGATAGCCAAGTCCACCACCCACGAATGAACGGCTATCGAAACCTGTGAATTGGTCGACCTCATAGGACGCCCGGCCAAACGCAAACAGCTTGTCATTGAGCAGACGATCCACATCTCCCGAGAAGAAGTACCGGTTTCGGCTCTCGACACCATCCTGTTCGCCGTATTCACCGTCAGCCACGAATTCGTAAGTCCACACGCCCTTCTCGCGCGCGACATCAATGCCAAGCCCCAAATCAGTAGTATCGGTATTCCCTGTCGTAGAACCGGCACTGAATGCGGCCTCGCCACTCCAGCCATTGTTTTCCTGAGCGACGGCTGTCTGACCAGCAAGCATGGCAACGCTGGCAAGCGAAACAACAAGCGATGAGTGATTGAATTTTGACATGACGTGACTCCTGCATTTTGGAGCCCCGTTTCGCGGCATTTCGTGACCAAGGCGTTATTGAATTGTGGCCAGCTGGAGGCAGCCGAGCCGGCTGGCAGAAATGTCACATTCCCGTTTTGCGCGGCGATGCTTTCCCGCGCGGTCCCAATTTCGAGACGGTTGAAGGATCCGGTGTCTTCGGTGTGAATTTGCACAGGTGCGTAATCGCGCAATGCCAACATTCCGGCGTCTGCGCCTTGCAGACATACCGGCCGTGCAGGATCAGCCAGTGATGGGCGCCATGCTTGAATTGTTTCGGTGTCGTTCGCTCAAGGCCCCTTTCAACCTCATCAGGAGTCTTTCCGGGCGCGAGGCCCGTTCGATTCGAAACGCGAAACACGTGCGTGTCCACGGCAATCGTGGGCACGCCGAACGCCTCGTTGAGTACGACATTCGCCGTTTTCCGACCGACGCCTGGCAATTGCTGCAATTCGTCCAGCGTGTTGGGCACGACGCCGTCGAACTTGTCGAGCAACATCTGGCTCAGGGCGATGACGTTCTTGGCCTTGTTGCGCCACAAGCCAATCGTCCGGATGTGTTCGGCAACGCCTTCTTCGCCCAAAGCCAGCATTTTCTCTGGCGTATCGGCGACAGCGAACAATTTCGCCGTCGCCTTGTTGACGCCCACATCTGTTGCTTGCGCCGACAGCGCGACAGCAACGACGAGCGTGAACGGGCTTGTGAAATTCAGCTCCGTCTGCGGGTCGGGTCTGTCCTTCGCCAGCGCTTCATAGAGTTCTGTTGCGCGCTCCAGGCCGAATGTCCTGGGAGCTCGCCTTTTCTTGCGAGACGATACGAGGGGTTTCTCAGCAGGCATGGTGGACGTGTTTAAGTCGCACTTTGCACTGCGCAAGGTCGAGAATACTATTCTTGCATGAACCAAATCGATGAAGTCATCTACTTTGATGCCGTGCTGACCCCGAACCGGTCACTCAGCCCGAGAGGGTTTGCAGTATTGATGGCGGTCGTCGGTGCTGCCAGCTTTGCGTGCGGCAATGCCTTTCTGTCCATGGGCGCCTTCCCGGTCGTCGGGTTCTTCGGTCTCGATGCACTGGCAATCTATGTTGCGTTCCGGTGGTCGTTCCGGCGCCAGCGGGAACAGACGCGCGTTACGATTACTGGCAAAACAATGCAGTTGCGCCATTGCGCTGCAGACGGGTCGGAGAAGCGCGTCGAATTGCCATCGGCCTTCACGCGGGTGGAACTTGATGAACCTTTGAGCGCCTCAAGCTGGCTGCGAATCGAACACGGTCGAACGGCCTATGTTATCGGCCGGTTCCTCACGGTGCCTGAACGCAAATCCCTGTCGATCGCGATCCGCGCGGCTCTCCGCAATGCCCGCGCTGAGCGCAATCCAGCCTGAAACATGGTTATCAAAAATAAATGACGCATGCGTCATGGTTTTTTCGTTCCGGCCATGGTATCTTGATCACGTAATCAAGCTTGGGGCCCCATAGGGGGACGCACCGGAGGAAGAAACATGGCTGCCGATACAGCACAGACCTTTGACCATCCTGCATTAGAACGTCCGAAAGTGTCGGAACGCGAACCACTTCACCCCGGATACCTCCGGGTAGGCGAAGAGGTGCCGCCTGCGTCGTCTCTCGACATCGAGACATTCGACTTTGTCGACCCAGAAATCTGGCGCCAGGGCAAATACTGGGACCGTCTGGAACGCCTACGGAATGAAGATCCGCTTCATTTCACCCCGGACAGCTTTGTTGGCCCTTACTGGTCGGTCACACGTTATGAAGACATCATGGCCATCGATGTCGACCACAAGCGCTTCTCATCCAGCTGGGAGCATGGCGGCATCACGCTGGGCGAGCCACTCGAAGATTTCGAGATGCCGATGTTCATCGCCATGGACGAACCGCGCCATGCCGAGCAGCGCCGCACGGTTCAGCCTGCCGTTGCCCCGAACATGCTCAAGGAATACGAACCGCTGATCCGCAAACGCACCCAGGACCTTCTGGATTCCGTGCCGGTCGGCGAGCCCTTCGACTGGGTCGACAAAGTGTCGATCGAACTGACAACGATGATGCTGGCGACCCTGTTCGACTATCCATTCGAACGTCGGCGAGACCTGACCCGCTGGTCTGATGTCTCCACGAACATGAACAACCCTGACATCTGCCCGGGCGGCGAAGTTCAGTGGAAACAAGAAATGATGGAATGTCTCACGACTTTCATGGGCCTGTTCCAGGAACGTCAGGCATCCCCCGAAAAGAACGATCTCCTCAGCTTGCTGGCCCATGGCGAGAAGACCCGCAACATGACGCCTATGGAACTGCTGGGTAACGTGATCCTTTTGATCGTCGGTGGCAACGACACGACGCGCAATTCGATGACGGGTTCAGTTTACGCGCTCAACAAGTTCCCTGCGGAGTACGAAAAGCTGAAAGCCGATCCATCGCTCATCCCTAACATGGTGTCCGAAACGATCCGCTGGCAGACCCCGCTCGCCTTCATGCGCCGCACGGCGCTGGAAGATGTGGAAATGCACGGCAAGACCATCAAGAAAGGCGACCAGATCGCCATGTGGTATGTCTCCGGCAACCGGGACGAAAGGTTCTGGGACCGTCCGAACGATTTCATCATTGATCGGGAAAATGCCCGTCGGCACATTTCGTTCGGCTTCGGTATTCACCGCTGCGTCGGCAACCGTCTGGGCGAACTCCAGCTCCAGATCCTGTGGCAGGAAATCATGGCGCGATTCAGCCATATCGAAGTGCTCGACGAGCCGTCCCTGACAGCTGGTGCCTTCGTCAAGGGATACACTTGGATGCCGGTGATTTGCCATCCGAAATAAGCGTGTTGGCTGACGCCGCGCAAAGCCTGATAAGCCTCTCATCAGATCCTGATGGGAGGCTTTTTTCATGGATGTTTCAACTGCCGTGGCGCAACGTATTTCGACGCGCGCCTTCAAGCCAGACGCTCTTTCCGAGGCCGACATCCGCGCCTGGCTGACTGCGGCGCAGCGCGCGCCTTCGGGTGGGAATACCCAACCGTGGCGAGTGATCGTGGTCTCGGGAGCGGCGAAAGACGAGGTAATCGGCAAGGCGGCGGGTGTCCTGAAGGACAGCCCGGCGGGACAGCCGACGGACCGGCCAATCTATCCGAAAGACCTGTGGGAGCCGCATGAAGCCCGGCGCCGGCGTGTCGGAGAGATGATGTACGATGTGCTGGATATCCCCAAGTCGGACCGCACCGCGCGTATCGCGTGGTTTGCCAACAATTTCCGCGTCTTTGGCGCGCCCGTTGCCGTATTCATTGTTATCGACGAGCGGATGGGCCATGGCCAGTGGGGCCATACGGGCATGTATCTGCAGACGCTGGCCCTGCTCGCAGAGGAGCGCGGATGGGGGACATGCATGCAGGAATGCTGGGGAATTCTCCGTCCGATGCTGAAAGAGCATTTCGGTCTCGGCGAAAGTGAAATGGTCTGGTGCGGCATGGCCGTTGGCATCCCGGATGCCGATCATCCGGTCAATTCCCTGCGCGCTGAGCGGGCCGATATAGACGAAATTGCGGAATTCAAAGGGTTCTGACCGGGCGCCCGAAGAGGGGGCGAAGGCGGTGGCTATGGGGTGGTGCGAGTGTGGCTGGGCACATTGAATCCCATTTCCGGCCCATTCCTGCCGCATCGACATGATCCCCTGACAAGATGATCACACGACGCGCCACGCTTTCCGGCCTTGTGGCCCTGCCCCTCGTTCCGAGTGTCCTTGGCGAGCGCCTGATCCCCTGGGAGACCCGTCTCATCGTCGCGGCGCGTAGCCAGATCGGCATAACGCGCACTTACGACCCGGCCTACGTCAGCCTCGACTATCCGAACGGCGACGTGCCCCGCGAACGCGGCGTATGCACCGATGTTGTTGTCAGGGCATACCGCGACGCGTTCGCCTTCGACCTGCAATCAGCCGTTCACGACGATATGGCAGCGGAGTTCAGCCTGTATCCAAGGATATGGGGGCTGACTCGACCAGACAGGAACATTGACCATCGCCGCGTGCCCAATCTCGAAACCTACTTCCGCCGGCATGGGACAGAGCTAGCGGTTCCCGCAGCAATCGAGGGCTGGCAAGCCGGCGACATCTACACGATGCGGCTCGACGGGCGATTGCCGCATGTCGGAATTGTCTCGGACAAGGTGACGCCGAAGGGGCACCGCTACGTGATTCACAATATCGGCGCAGGAACGGCTGAAGACGACATCCTCGGTCTATTCGACGAAGAGCGCCGCTTCAGGTTCAAACCTCCAATCGAGCAATGACTATTCCTCGTCGTCCCAATCGGACATGGGCCGTTCAGGCTCGCGCGGCGATGCGGCGAGTTGAATCACGGCTGCCTTGACGCTTGCGCGGTCAAAGTCATCCTCGTCGTCAGCGGCCCGCGGACGCGGCTTCAGGTAGGCGAAGACGCTGACAGCGCTATCGTCCGTATCCTCGTCGTCATCCTGCGATTCAGCGACTGAGAGCGCGTCTTCCCCAACATCTGATCGAACGTCTTCGACGACCACTTCAGGCGCAACTTCAACTTCCGCCACAGCCTCGTCTTCCGATTCCATATAATCCGTTACGAAGGCATCGACGGTTTCGACATCTGGGGCATCCTGGATCAGAACGTCTTCCTCATTGAGGGCTTCTTCGTCAGGCATCTGAAAGCCCGTTGGAATCACGTCCGAAAGCAGGCCCTCGGCCTCAAGATCGGCTTTGCCCGGCAGGGTATCGAGGCTTTCGAGACCGAAATGCTCGAGGAAAGCGTCTGTCGTGCCGTAGGTCATAGGCTGGCCCGGCGTTTTGCGGCGACCCTTGATCTTCACCCAGCCGGCTTCCATCAGCGTGTCGATAGTCGTCTTGGCAACGGCCACGCCACGGACGGCCTCGATTTCGGCGCGCGTCACAGGCTGGCCATAGGCGATGATGGCGAGCGTTTCGAGTGCGGCTTGTCCGAGCTTTTTCTGCACCTGGCGTTCTTCCACGAACAGGTAGGTAAGGTCGGTAGCGGTCTGAAACCGCCATTTATTGGCCACTTCAACCAGGTTCACACCGCGATTGGCATACATCGCGCGCAGCGCCATCAGAACTTCGCCCGACTCGACGCCATGCGGCAGGATTTCAGCAATCTGCTCGGCTGATAGAGGCTCGCCCGCAGCGAACAACACCGCTTCAGCGCGACGGATGCCTTCTGACAGGGCTTCTTCTACGCCACCTGCAAGTTCTGCTTCCGACCGCCTGTAGGCGAAGGACAACTGGGCCAAGGGGTCCCGCGTCTCTTCTGGTAAATCTTCCATCGTTTCAAACTTCTCAAGCGGTTGCATCCCTGCCCTCCCCGGGGTTGGTTCCTGCATTACGTAGGTAAAGTGGCGCAAAGTGGGCGTCCTGGCGCACATCGACTTCGCCGTCGCGGGCGAGTTCGAGTGCCGCCGCAAACACACTGGCGGTGACGGATCGTGGTGGCAACATCGGATCGACATCGGTCATGCTCGTCCGGATTTCATCCAGGGTCGACCAATGTTCGAGTTGCGCCCGAAGCGTCCTGAGCGTCGTACGCGCGAGCTCCAGCGGCAGGACCAGTTGCTGCTCGATCCTGTGCGGCGCCTCCTGTTCCTTACGGTCACGGATCGTGCCGAACGCCTGGGTCAGATCGTAGAGGGACGCCTTGAATTCAGTATGTTTTACGACGCGCGGTTGCTCGGGGCGCCCCCGTAGGAAGATCACATTGTTCAGGATTGGACCCGCTTCAAGTTCCTGCACTGCTGTACGCATGGCGTCGAGACGCTTCAGGCGGAACGCCAGCCGTTCAGCCATTTCTTCGCCGGATGGCTCGTCTTCGTCGAGCTTTTCCGGTTTCGGCAACAGCAGGCGCGATTTCATGAACGCCAGCCATGACGCCATCAGAAGATAATCAGCGGCGAGATCCATTCGCTTGGATTTCGCATCTTCAATAAACTCAAGGTACTGGATGGCCAAGTCTAGGATCGACAGGTGAAGCAGGTCCACCTTCTGGCGTCTGGCCAGTTCCAGCAACAGATGGAGTGGACCTTCATAGCCTTCGACATCCACACGGAAGATATCGCCCGCTTCAGCGTCTTGCGCGTCGGCCGACAGCGCATCAATGGAAATGGCGTCAATGCTCATGCCATCGCCTTGAATTCAGGAAAAAGTTCGTGGAAACGTGCCCAGCCGGCCTGACCATCAAATGGCATTTCTGCAGTCGAAAGCGCCTCAGCCCGTTCAGCGCGCGCCAGGGCCTTCCCGGCCAACACTGGCGTGGCTTCAGCGACTTCGGTCATTTCGGCGAGAATGGCATCCGCTTCTTTCAGGAATCCTGAACAGTGCAGCAGCACGTCACAGCCGGCCGCAATCGCACCGTCTGCTCGCGTGGTCAGGCTGCCGCCCAGAGCTTTCATCCCCAGATCATCCGTCATCAGCAGGCCATCAAACCCGATTCGCTCGCGAATGATGCCCTGTACAAGCTTTTGTGACAGGGTGGCGGCGACGCCCGGATCGATTGCGTCGTAGGCAATATGAGCGGTCATCGCCATGGGGGCATCGGCGAGGCGTGCGAACGCGTCAAAATCCTTGGCGAGTTCATTGTCGCCTGCTGTGACGCGCGGCAGCTCAAGATGGCTATCGGACATTGAGCGACCATGCCCCGGAATGTGCTTCACAACGCCCGCCACGCCGCCGTCGGCCAGCCCCTTCAGCGCTGCGCGGGCAAGATCTGCGACTTGTACCGGCTCAGTCCCGAAAGCACGGTCACCTATGACATCATGTGCGCCAGGAACAGGCAGGTCGACGACGGGAGCGCAGTCCGCGTGGATCGACATGGCAGCAAGTTCGGCCGCAATCAGGCGGTGGCCGAGCCAAGCCGCCTCCAGTCCACGTTCCCTGTCTGACTGGTAGATCAATGCATAATCCTGTCCGCGCGGAAAAAGCGGCCATTCCGGCGCTTTCAAGCGGGCTACGCGGCCGCCTTCCTGATCAATGAAGATCAGAGTGGATCGGCCTGTTGCATCCCAGATATCAGCGACAAGTTCACGTATCTGGGCTTTCGAAACGCAAGAACGGCCCATGAGGATTACGCCCCACGGATCGTGCGCGGAAAACAGGGCCCGCTCACCCGGAGTCAGTCTCGGACCCGAGACGCTGAGGATGCACGCTTTCGTCACTATCCAGTCACCACTATGCAGTTTTCACCCGCAGACTTCAGCGTCGTGCAGAAGGCCGTCGCCTCCGATCTTTCGGCAAAGGCGCCAACGCGCAAGCGGTAAAACACACCTTTGGCACCCAGATCAGCCCGCTGTATATGTTTCGCTGCCCCTTGATAGATATCTGGGCGGGAGCCGGACGCCTTGCGCCAAGCCGCCTCGGCCGCTTCTTCGGAGCGAAAGGCTGCGATCTGTACGAGATAGGCGCCATTATCGCTGAATTCGAACTCGGAACCGGCTTGCGAGGTCACCATGGGCCCAGCAGCCATTGGCATGGGCACCGGATTGATCGAAGCGACCTCGACATCATCATCTGAATCGGTAGGGCGCTCGTCGAGATTTGCGAGGGCACGTACCTGGTCTGCGACGACATTTGGCATGCCGTTTTCAGGATCCGTTTCATTTGCCGCGCCTGATTCGATGCCCGGACGCAGCTCGATCGGCGGCCCGCCCTGCAAGAATTCGGTGCTGCGTGCGTCTTCAAAGTCGGCAATGCCCATGTCTTCGGACGCAGGCCGGTCTGACGCATCCATCTGATCGTAAAAGCGCTTGTCAGTGTCTGGCACCGCAATGCCCCCGCGATCTTCGGGCGTACGCTTGTAGGGCTGCGCATCCGCAATGACGCTGGGGATTCCGGCGCCGCTGGAGCGCACGCCCTGACGGTAAGTGTTCCAAACGACCGCGCCAAAAACCAGCAGCACGCCGATGGCGAGCGCCAGAATCAGTGGGCCGCGGGCAGTTTCATCGTCGCGGATCTCGAATCCCCGGTAGTCATCGTCAAAAGGCGCATAATTGCCCCCCTCGCTTCGCGATCTGCCCATGGAATACATCCTTCAGTCTTGTTCTATGAGGTTAATATTAGGGGGCGTTTCGTTAATGACGCTTGAACATCAAGGCTTTTCCGCAGAATCGACAGGCGGCGAAATACTGAAGGAAAGCGAGTTCGGCGACGTCAGCGCATGCCACTGGCATCGAAAAGACGCCGGTGTTCCTCCATGGCGAACGTGTCAGTCATGCCTGCGATATAGTCGCAAACGACACGCGCACGCCGCGCGTCGGTGACCTGCTCGGCATCATGACGCCACGGCGCCGGCAAGGTCTCGGGTTCAGCAAGAAAGATGTTGAACAGGTCGGCTAGTAGCCGTTTCGCCTGGCTGCGCATGCGGTTGACCTTGTAGTGCTTGTACATGCGTTCATAGAGGAATGCCCTCAGCGCACGCTGGCGGGCCTCCAGCTCAGCCGAGAACGCCACCAACGGCACGTCCATGGCCCGCACATCTGCGGCGCTGGCTGGCTTGTGCAGTTTGATACGGCGGCGGGTTTCGTCAGTCAGGTCATTGATCCACACGCCAATGAGGCGCCGGACGGCCTCATACGTGACCATGCGGTCGCCGAGTTGGGGATATTCGATCCGGACGCCGCGGAATTGCTCGCCGACAACGGGAATGTCCATCAAGTCATCAATCGTAAACAGACCCGACGCGATACCATCGTCGATATCATGATTGTTGTAGGCGATGTCGTCCGACAAGGCAGCGACCTGCGCTTCGGGGCCTGCAAACTGGTCAGGCTCAAGGTCGGCAAGATGTGGGAAATCTCGAAAGGCGGCTGCCAGGCTGCTGATCGGTGTGTCGGGACCCGTGACCGGCCCGTTGTGCTTAACCAAGCCTTCCAGCATTTCCCAGCTCAAATTCAAGCCTTCAAAACAGGGATAGCGAACTTCAAGCTTGGTCACGATGCGAAGGGTCTGGGCGTTGTGGTCAAAGCCATCATAGGCCTTCATGCACTCGTCAAGCTGGTCCTCCCCGGCATGGCCGAAGGGCGGATGACCCAAATCATGAGCCAGCGCCATGGCTTCCGCAAGATCTTCATCAAGGCCGAGGGTCCGCGCGACGCTGCGGGCAATCTGGGCGACTTCAAGGGAGTGAGTCAGGCGGGTGCGATAATGATCGCCCTCATGCGCCACGAAAACCTGTGTTTTCTGCTTCAGCCGGCGAAACGCGGTAGAATGGACGATCCTGTCGCGGTCACGCTGGAACGGCGTGCGCGTGGCCGACGGCGCCTCATCGAAATAGCGTCCCCGGCTGTCTTCGAAGCGGGTCGCAAACACGGCTCTCTTTTCCATCGCGCAATTAGTTCCTATGTTGTGGGCATGAGCACCGTAACAGTCCCTGATGTGACCCTGTCCGCCCCTGCTGCCAAGCGGATTAACGCGATTCTGGCAAAACAAGACGGCGTGGACTTCCTGCGTGTCTCGGTAGAAGGCGGCGGGTGCTCCGGTTTCTCCTACAAGTTCGATTTTGCCGATGCAGCCAATCCCGACGACCTGGTCGTCGAGCGAGACGGCGCGAAAGTACTGATCGACGAGATGAGCCTCGAATTCCTGCGCGGATCGGAGATCGACTTTTCGACTGAACTGATCGGCGCAGCGTTCAAGATCAACAATCCGAATGCAACAGCGGCGTGTGGCTGCGGGACGAGCTTCTCGGTCTGACCTGCCCTTGCGTCCGGCTCGCCTGAATTCGCCTTTGCGCCTATGGTGCGGGTGAGGAGGACACACGCATGAGCAAGGCAAAACCGTTTCGCATCGATATTCCCGACAAGACGATCAAGGCGATCCGCGAACGCGTCGAAAACTATAAATGGTTTCCGGCGCCCGCCAATGAGCAGGGCTTTGCCTATGGCATGTCGACGCCGGTCATGAAGGAGCTGCAGCGCTACTGGCTCGCAGGCTATGACTGGCGCGAGGCAGAAACGGACCTCAACCGCTACCCAAGCTACAAGGCGGACGTGGACGGCATGGAGATCCATTTCGTGCATGTCGTTGGCGAAGCGGGTGGCAGACGTCCGCTATTGCTGACGCATGGCTGGCCGGGATCCGTCTTCGAGTTCTGGGAAGCTATCGGGCCGCTCGCCTTTCCGTCCAAGCATGGCGGCAAGTCAGAGGATGCGTTCGACCTGATCATCCCATCCCTGCCCGGTTACGGCTTTTCCGAAAAGCCGGCATCTCCTATGGGCCAGCGCGCCACAGCCAAGCTGTGGAATACATTGATGCAGGACGTGCTGGGCCATGAGACCTATCTCGCTCAGGGCGGCGACTGGGGCAGCCTCGTCACGTCATGGCTGGGCTACGACCATGGCACGGTTGATGGCAAAGGCGGCTGCAAGGCCATCCATCTCAACATGGTCGGCTTCCGGCCAAATCCGCCCAATCCTGAAACGAAGGACGAGATAGCCTGGCTCGCCGGGTCGCAGGTCGCGATGCAGAAGGAGGGCGCCTATTTCATGGAGCACGCCACCAAGCCGCAGACCCTGGCCATGGCGCTGATGGATTCGCCAATGGGCACGGCGGCCTGGATCATCGAGAAATTCCATGGCTGGTCGGACCTCAAGGACGGCGACCTGTTCAGCGTCTATTCGAAAGACCAGCTGCTGACGAACGTGATGATCTACCTTGTCAACGACGCCATCGCGACCAGTATCTGGTATTATAACGCGCTGTTCCAGGAAGGCGGCGCAGTGTTGCCCGAGGGCAAGCGGTGCGAGACGCCGACAGGCTTTGCGAACTTCCCGGGAGAGGCCGTCTATCCCGCCCCACCGCGCAGCTGGTGCGAGCGGGCCTACAATATCACGCACTGGTCAGACATGCCCGGCGGCGGTCACTTTGCGGCGATGGAAAAGCCGGACCTGTTTGTCGAAGACTTGCGCGCCTGGGGCCGAAAGGCAGGTTAGGCGGCAGAGCCTGTCCGCAGGTCGCGGCCGACATTCTGAAGCACGGCGTTTACGAACTTGGCTTCGGTCTCGTCGAAAAAGTCATGTGCGAGGGAGACATATTCGTCGAGGATAACCGCTTCTGACAATTCCTGGTGTACGATGAATTCGGCTGCACCGGCCCGAAGGATGGCACGCGTCGTTGCATCGAGGCGCGTCAGCTTCCAGCCATCGGACAGACGCGACAGGATGGCGGTATCGACGGCGGCCTGATGTTCCACGACGGCATTCAGGATCGACTTGAACAGGTCAGGGTCGGCTTCCTCGATCGGAGACTCGTCCGGGCCGATACCGAGACGGTCGTCCATGAAGGCCCGAATGGTCGCCTTGGCCGACTTGCCGGTCTGCTCCATTTCATAGAGCGCCTGAACCGCAGCCAGCCGGGCGCCGGCGCGCCGGGCGCGGATGACCTCGAAAGGGATTTTCTGCTGGCTCAACGAATGAGTTCCTTGCGGAACTTGATCATCGACAGGCAGGCCTCGGCGGCATCCTTGCCCTTGTTCTTCTGTTTCCGATCAGCGCGGGCCCAGGCCTGGTCCTCGTTCTCGACCGTGAGGATGCCGTAGCCGATGGCCTGGCGGCGCTGGACAATCAGGTCCATCAGGCCGCGGGCGCTCTCGCCGCAGACATAGTCATAATGGGTCGTCTCGCCGCGAATGACGCAGCCGAGCGCGACGGCGCCATCGAAGCGGCCACTGTCGGCCGCCATCGCGATCAGGCCCGGCAGCTCGAACGCGCCCGGTACTTCCATGACGGTCACTTTCGCGCCGGCAGCTTCCAGTTCTTCCATCGCACCAAGTTCCAGCTCGTCGCTGATGCGTTTGTAATATCGCGAAATGGCGATGAGGACGCGGTCCGCCATCAGTTGGTCTCCTCGTTCAAGCGGCGCCAGCCCTCTATGGTCAGGCCGTATCCGTCAAGCCCTGCAACGCGGGTGGGCTGCGTATCGGACAGGAAAATCATCTTGCGGACGCCGAGTTCGCGCAGGATCTGGGCACCGATACCGTATTCGCGCAGTGGCGCCGACGGGTCCCGGGGCGTGTCTGATTTCAGCCCCAGACGTTCGGCCAGCACATTGGGGCGCATCGTATTGACGAAGACAATGACGCCCGGTTCCTTTGCTTCGGCAATGACACGCATGGCCTTTTCGACCAGGCCCTGGCGCGGGCCGGTCTCACCCAGGATATCAGAAAGCACGTCGGGATGATGCACCCGAACGACCGTGGTCGAATCCGGTTTGATCTCGCCGTGAACGATCGCGATGTATTCGGAATTGTCGAGCGTGTTGCGGAAACAGACCGTCTTGAAGCCCTCCCCATAGGTGGAGTTGAGGACTGCCTCGACGCGGCGCTCCAGGAACCGGTCATTCTGGCGGCGCCAGGCGATCAGGTCCGCAATCGTGCCGATCTTGAGATTGTGCAGCTGGGCGAAGGCGACGAGGTCCGGCAGGCGGGCCATCGAGCCGTCTTCGTTCATGATCTCGCAGATGACACCTGCAGGATAGAGTCCAGCCATCCGGGAAATATCGACGGCCGCTTCTGTATGGCCCGCGCGCACGAGCGTGCCGCCATCCTTCGCAACCAGGGGGAACACATGGCCGGGTGAGACGATGTCGTCATGATCGGCGGTCGGATCGATGGCAACCGCGATGGTGCGGGCCCGATCATGCGCTGATATGCCTGTCGTGACGCCATCCTTCGCCTCGATGGACACGGTGAAGGCGGTCTGCATGCTTTCGCGATTGTTGCGCGTCATCATGTCGAGGCGAAGTGTGTGAGAGCGTTCCTGAGTCATGGCGAGGCAGATCAGGCCGCGGCCGTGGCGCGCCATGAAGTTGACCTGTTCGGGCGTCGCGAACGTCGCCGGAATGATCAGGTCACCCTCGTTTTCGCGATCCTCGGCATCAACCAGGATATACATCCGGCCATTTCGGGCATCTTCGATAATTTCGTCGATCGACGAGATCGCGGCGTGGAAGTCATCAGACATTTTTGGTGGGCCCTTCCGGCGCATCGGCGCCTATCATGCGCGCCACGTAGCGCGCCAGCATGTCGATCTCAAGGTTCACATGTGCGCCCGGCTTCAAGTCCGACAGGGTCGTGACCTCCCAGGTGTGCGGAATGATCGCCAGCTGGAAGTCGCCATTGGGCAGCGCTTCGGCGACGGTCAGCGATACGCCATTAACGGAAGCAGAGCCCTTGGTGGCGAAATAGCGGGCAATACTGGCAGGCGGACGGATCGTCAGGCGCCAGCTTTGGCCTTCGGGTTCGATGGCGACGACCTCGCCGACACCGTCGACATGGCCAAACACGAAATGGCCGCCAAGTTCATCGCCCAGCTTCAGGCTTTGTTCGAGATTGACACGCGATCCGGCCTGCCATTCGCCGAGCACGGTCTTCGAAAGGGTCTCGGGAACCGCCTCGACGGCAAACCATGCTCCGCGCTCACCCTCGCCCATGTCGACCACGGTCAGGCAGACGCCGGAATGCATGATGGAGGCCCCCATCGCGATGTCCTGAAGCGGATAGCCGCTCTCGACTTCGAACCGCACGAGCCCGTTGCGCGCTTCGGCCTTGCGAACCGTTCCGACGTCAGTGACGAGACCTGTAAACATGGTGGGATTAATCCTTCGCGGGACTTATGCTAAATCCGAACATAAGTGTCGAGGACGTCGTCTCCAATCCGTTCCGTAGCGACAGGGCGCCAGCGTGACGCAGCAGCGAGTGTTTCGAGTCCCAATCCACCAAGTGCTGGCAGGCCGTCGCCCCCGATCAGGATCGGCGCACGAAACCAGGCGATCTCGTCAACGAGCCCGGCCCGGATGAAGGACGCCGCCAGGGTGCCTCCCCCCTCAAGCAGGATGGAGCCGATCCCCTCGCCTTCCGCGCGGCTAACGAGCGCGTTCACATCTACCCGCGTGCCGTTGCCGCAACGCCAGATGTCGACACCACCTGCCGCGAGAATGTCCTGTGGCTGGCCCGCCGTGGCCACCACAACCGGGCCACTGGATACGGACTGGACGAGACGTGAGTGTTTCGGGGTTCGACCACGGGAATCCGCCACAATACGCACGGGCTGTTTTTCGGGCATTGGAACCGTGCGGGCGGTCAGTAACGGATCATCCGCCAGCACTGTGCCGATGCCGACCAGGACCGCATCATGTTCGGCGCGCATCTGATGGGCCCGCGCGCGCGACCCGCTCGTGGTAATCCATTGGCTGGTGCCGTCGGCAAGCGCAATGCGCGCATCCAGCGAGGTCGCGATCTTGAGGGTAACCCTCACGCCGCTCATGACTCGTCTATATCTTCTTCGAGTGCCGTCTTTTCGATGAACTGTGCAAAATCGCTCGGATCCTTGAAGTCGCGATACACGCTGGCGTACCTAACATACCCAACCGGATCGACGTGTTTCAGCGCTTCCATGACAAGTTCGCCCAGCTGTGACGACGGCACTTCGGACTCGCCGCCACTTTCGAGCTTGCGCACGATTCCGGAAACCATCTGGTCAATCCGGTCGCGGTCCACCGGTCGCTTGCGTACGGCTACGGAGATCGACCGGAACAACTTGTCGCGTTCGAAAAGCGACCGTTTGCCGTCGCGCTTGATCACCACGATCTCTCGCAACTGGACGCGTTCAAATGTGGTGAACCGCGCGCCGCAGCTTTCGCACACCCGGCGGCGGCGTACAGCCGTGTCATCTTCAGCCGAGCGGCTGTCCTTTACGGCCGTATTTTCAGAACCACAGAACGGACACCTCAAAACGTATCAAGCTCCCAAGCCGTTATAGATCGGGAATTGAGCAGTCAGCGCCTTCACCTCAGCGCGGACCTTGTCTTCCACTGCCGCGCTTTCGCCAGCAGCGACCGCGCCGACGACTTCGCCGATCCAGTCGCCGATTTGCGTGAACTCTTCCTCACCGAAACCACGGGTCGTGCCGGCAGGCGAACCGACGCGGATACCGCTCGTGATCGTCGGCTTTTCCGGGTCGAATGGCACGCCATTCTTGTTGCAGGTAATGAAAGCCCGCTCGAGCGCTTGCTCGGCGTCGCGGCCGGTAACCTTCTTCGGACGCAGGTCGATCAGCGCGAGATGCGTGTCGGTGCCACCAGAAACAACATCCAGGCCACCTGACTTGCAGGCTGCCGCCATTGCCTTTGCATTTGCGACAACCTGAGCGGCGTAGGTCTTGAATTCCGGCCTGAGCGCTTCACCGAATGCGACGGCCTTTGCTGCAATGACATGCATCAGCGGGCCGCCCTGGATTCCCGGGAATATGGCCGAATTGATTTTCTTCGCCATGGCCTCGTCATTCGTAAGAATCATGCCGCCACGCGGGCCGCGAAGAGTCTTGTGCGTGGTTGTCGTCGCGATGTGGCAATGCTCAAGCGGGTTCGGGTGGGCCCCGCCCGCCACGAGGCCTGCAAAGTGTGCCATGTCGACGAGGAAGATTGCGCCGACTTCGTCTGCAATCTCGCGGAATTTCCTGAAATCGATCTGACGCGGATAGGCGGAGCCACCTGCAATGATCATTTGCGGACGATGGGCTTTCGCCAGGCGCTCGACTTCAACGAAGTCGATCTGGTCATCTTCACGGCGAACACCGTACTGAACGGCGTTGAACCATTTGCCCGACTGGTTCGGTTTGGCGCCATGCGTGAGGTGACCGCCTGCATCGAGGCTCATGCCGAGGATCGTGTCGCCCGGCTTAATCATGGCCTGGAACACTCCCTGGTTTGCCTGGCTGCCCGAGTTTGGCTGGACATTGGCAAAGCCGCAATTGAACAGAGCCTTCGCCCGGTCGATGGCGAGGTTCTCGGCAACATCGACGAATTCGCAGCCGCCATAATAGCGCTTGCCGGGATACCCTTCGGCATACTTGTTCGTCAGAATCGATCCTTGCGCTTCGAGCACCGCCTTCGAGACGATGTTTTCGGATGCGATCAGCTCGATCTGGTGCTGCTGGCGCGAGCGTTCATCCGCGATTGCCGCGAACAATTCCGGGTCGGCATCAGACAGGGAAGTCGAGAAAAATCCGCGATTTTTGGTCTGCGCCGGAGCCGCCGTATCAGCCATGAGAATCTCCTGTGGCAAGGGTCAGGACGTCTTTACGCCGCCTGCACTCCTGCTGCAACCACGACGAATTGCTTTAAACTGCATGCTCACGCCACATTCTTGTTTACAATCGGTCTTGAATATTGTGTGCCATTACTTCGATCTATATGGTATTAGACTTTGTCGGGACTGAATTGCCTGACTGACAACGCTTGAATACCGCAACGGGATTAAAGGCGACATGAGTGATATCGACGACGCTGATGTGCTGAAAATGGCGACGGGTATCATCTCGGCTTTCGTTGCCAACAATGCAGTTCCCGCATCTGACCTGCCAGACCTGATCAAGACGGTCCACGCCACGATCATTGACCTGTCCAAGGCTGACACGCCAAAGGTCGAAATGCCGGAACCTGCAGTATCCATTGCTAAGTCCATCACGCCGGACTATCTGGTCTGCCTGGAGGACGGCCGCAAGCTGAAGATGCTGAAACGTTATCTCCGCTCTCGCTACGACATGACGCCGGAAGAGTATCGTGCGCGCTGGAACCTGCCTGCCGACTATCCGATGGTTGCACCGAACTATGCCAAACTCCGGTCGCAACATGCCAAGGATATCGGCCTCGGCAAGAAGAAGTCGTCATAATTCTTATAGTATTCAATGTAGTTTAAGTAAAGCGAGCGGCCTCAAGCAGCTTTGTCGAGACCAAGCTGCTTCCAGACGGCAAGAATGGCAGCGACCAATTCATCCATCATCGCCTCGCCATGCACCGGGCTGGGCGTGAATCGCAGGCGTTCGGTTCCGCGCGGGACTGTGGGATAATTGATCGGTTGCACATAGATACCAAAGTCGAACAGCAACGTATCTGACAACGCCTTGCAGCGCTCCGGATCTCCGACAAGCAGTGGAACGATGTGAGAGGGTGATTCCATGACGGGTAGGCCTGCATCCGTAAACTTTTGCTTGAGCAGTGCCGCGTGAGCCTGATGAACGGACCGCAAACGGCGGCCCTCATCCGTCCGCAATTTCGAGACGCTTGCTAGCGCCCCAGCAGCCATGACAGGGCATGTCGATGTCGTGAAGATAAAGCCCGAGGCCATCGAACGGATCGAGTCGATCACGGTTGTGTGCCCGGCAATATAACCGCCCATGACGCCATAAGCCTTGCCGAGCGTGCCTTCGATAATATCGATCCGGTCGGCCAGCCCCTGCATTTCGGCGACCCCTGCCCCATTGTGCCCATAGAGGCCCACGGCATGGACTTCATCGAGATAGGTCAGCGCATTGAATTCGTCTGCCAGGTCGCAGATTTCTTCCATCCGACCGAAATCGCCATCCATGGAATAGACGCTTTCAAAGGCGATCAGCTTCGGCCGTTCTGGGTCATCCAGCTCCATGAGGGCGCGCAAGTGGTCGACATCATTGTGACGGAACACACGACGGTCTGCGCCGGAGCGACGGATGCCTTCAATCATCGACGCGTGGTTGAGCGCGTCTGAATAGATGATCAGATTGGGCAGAATCTTGCCGAGCGTGGAAAGCGTCGCTTCGTTGGACACATAGCCAGACGTGAACAGTAGAGCCGCTTCCTTCTCATGAAGGTCAGCCAGTTCGCGTTCGAGGTCGACATGGTAGCGCGTCGTTCCGGAAATGTTGCGCGTCCCGCCCGACCCAGCGCCAAAACTGTCGATCGCCTCATGCATCGCATTGATGACGTCGTCATCCTGACCCATGCCGAGATAGTCGTTAGAGCACCAGATCGTAACTTCGCGCTCGCCATCCTCGAAACGGGCTGTCGCCTTCGGGAAGCTGCCCCGATGACGGTGCAGGTCGATAAAAACCCGGTAGCGACCCTCGTCATGGATTTCGCCAAGGGCGTCTTCGAATGCTTTAAGATGCTTCATGGCTCTTGAACGCCCTTATACTATTTCTGGCGGTTAGATAGGCAGGCGCGGCCCGCTTGATAATCCTCAACTACGACAAAGGCTGTTTTTGTCGCATACGTGAAATCACTTAGGAATCATATCCGGGCGATTCACGGTCCAGCTTGCGCAGCAGGGCCGGCCAGGCGAGACGATTGGCCAGCACGTTCGAGCCTTCCGGATTACTCTGGCCTTTGACAACGTTCTGAACGGCTTCCGGAGCGATGATCACGCCATCCCGCCCAGCCGAAAGCGCCCGCACCTGCATGGTGCACGCGCGCTCCAGGAAGAACATGCGCAGGAAGGTTTCCGCCGCTGTGCCGCCGACGGTCATGGTGCCATGATTGTACAGCATCATGTTGTTCTTGGTTCCAAGGTCGGCAACGAGACGTTCACGCTCGCCAAGGTCCAGGGCAACGCCTTCATAGTCATGATAAGCGAGATCGTGACGCACCAGCATTGATGTCTGGCTGAGCGGCATCAGGCCGTCTTTCTGGCACGAAACGGCAACACCATCATCCGTGTGCAGGTGCATGACAACATGGGCGTCGTCGCGGGCCGCGTGGACGGCGGAGTGGATGGTGAAACCCGCCGGATTTATGAAATACTCGGTTTCCTGGATGACATTGCCGTCGAGATCGACCTTCACGAGCGAAGACGCCGTGATTTCCTCGAACAGCATGCCATAAGGGTTGATCAGGAAGTGATGGTCCGGGCCTGGCACGCGATGCGAAATGTGCGTGAAGATCATGTCGTCCCAGCCATGCAGGGCAACTAGGCGGTACATGGCCGCCAAATCGACGCGCGCTTTCCATTCGTCAGCGCTGACTGATCCACGGATATCCACTTTCTGGGCGCCATCGGCCATGATTTTCTCCTCCATATTTTGACGCGAAAGTAACGGAAATGAGGGCCTTGCGCCAGTTAAACCTGACACAGGCGTCATCAGAGCGCACCCTGGCCGGGAATCGACAGCAAGACGAAGGAGTCGCGAAATCCTTGACGAGTCAGGCTACGCCGCCGACATGTGACCGCAATGACCCAGCTACGCCTTGCATTTTTCGCCTCGAAACGTCCAGAAGCCCAGGAGGCTTTGCCGGAACTCATTCGCCGGTACGGACAGGTTTCGGAAGACGACGCCGACGTCATTGTCGCGATCGGTGGCGATGGTGCGATGCTCGATACGTTGCGGCGTCGGTTCGACGACAACAAGCCGGTTTATGGCATGCACCGCGGCACAGTCGGGTTCCTGATGAATGATTACGGTCTTGACGGGTTGCCTGACCGCATCAACGCAGCCGAGCGGGCGAGCATCATTCCATTGCGCATGATCGCCACCGATGTGCACGGGAAGCAACACCGGGCGCTGGCGATCAATGAAGTATCGCTGCTGCGGCAAACGGCCCAGTCGGCTCGCCTGAAAATCACGGTGGATGACAAGATCCGCATGGAAGAACTCACGTGCGACGGCGTGATGGTGGCCACCCCTGCCGGCTCAACCGCTTATAACCTGTCCGCCCATGGCCCGATCCTGCCGATTGGTGCGAACCTGCTGGCATTGACACCGGTGAGCGCGTTCCGTCCACGACGCTGGAAGGGCGCGCTCCTGCGACACGATGCGACCGTGAATATTGACGTGATTGCACCGGACCGTCGTCCCGTCGCCGCTGCGGCAGACAATCAGGAAGTCAGGGACATTGTCCATGTACAGGTGCGCGAGAGCCGCGACCGTCGCCTCACCATGCTGTTTGACCCGGGTCATGCGCTGGACGAGCGTATCCTGCGCGAGCAATTTGCCTTCTAGATATTCCGGACCTGGTCTGTCAGCGGTTTTTTAAGCCTTGCCGAATAGGATCGCCCCACAGCTCGGGACGAATCGATGATCAGCAAGCTATTTGGCAAATTCCTGTCGGCGAAGAACTCTTCTTCAGCCGACACCAAACAGATTCAGACGCCTGATATTTCGCGCGTGATCAAGATCCGCCCGGCCAAGCCGGCAGCAGAGGCGGACATCGTTCAGAAGGCTGACCCGAAGGACATGGCCGATCGGGCCGAGACAGCTGTCGACTCGCTGTCGGGCCAATTTGAAGAGTGGATGGCGACAGATCTCGACAAACTGATCGCCGCATGGACTGACGCGCAAGCGCCTGATGCTACGCCTGAATCGTATCGCGCCGTCTTTACGGCCTCCCACAACATTCATGGCGTCGCGGGGTCATACGGTTATCCCGCCATCTCCAGGCTTTGCGGCTCGCTTTGCACATTGCTCAACGACACACACCCTGGCGAAAACCAGGCACTCATCAATTTACACATAGAAGCGTGCCGAGCAGCCTATGTCGGTGTCGGATCCGGCGACAGCGCGGCGTCTGTTGCCGATGCTGTCTGTGACGCCCTGGAGCAGAGCGTCGCCGCGAAAACCGGCCAGCAACTCGTCAGACATTAACGCGAGACAGCAACTCGATTGTCTGTCCGTAGCCCGCCTCTTCCGGAATGAACAGGCAGGGCTGGCCAGACTCGTCCTTGCCGGCACGCGGCAGAACCTTGACGACATCTTCAGACCCGAACCGGGCTGACGCGTCCGCGACCGACGTGCCACGGGCCAGTTTCACCAGGTTCATGCGTGTCGGGAAGATGATCGTGGCCTGCCCTGCCAGTTCCATGTCGAGCGCCTCCTGCGCGCCCAGCCAGACTGCATCCGTCGTCTCTCGGCCGTCATGGGCGGCGACCTGGTCCTGCGGAGCCGGGGCGAGATAGAAATGCGTGTCGAAGCGTTTGGGCATCATTTCCGGCGTGATCCAGTGTCCGAAATGAATCAGGCTGTCGAGCGCAAGGACGAGATCGTGCTGGCGCATCAATCCAAGGAAACTCTCTTCCCGCCTGTCGACTGCCCCCCGCAGAGGCGCAAGCATTTCAGAAATGTCTGGCCCGACAAGCGACGCACCGGGACCTCGCCTGTTGGCATGACGCGCCAGCAAGAGGCCCGATTCTTCAAATGCCTCACGCACGGCTGCGATGCGCGCATCCTGCTGGACCGGGCCGAAATCGCCATCCGTAAACGCATCCCAGGCCGAATCTGAGTCTTCTTCGTTGGCCTTTCCGCCCGGAAAAACAAGCGCGCCCGCTGCAAAATCGATCTCGTAGTGCCGCTTCACCATCAGCACTTCGGGCAGATTTCGTCCGTCGCGGATGATCAGGACTGTGGCGGAAAGCCGGGGTTCCGAAGGGGTTTTTGTCATGCTCGTAACCTCAATTGGTCAAATTTCGGGAAAATACAGCCGAATATCTGCGCGTGATGTTCAACTCTCGCCCTTAGGGAAGGCAATAGACAACTCGCAGGAAAGGACACAGGCCATGCGCGCCATTCAATCCCCGCTCGATCGCCAGAGCCGCCTTTCCCCTCCTCCACAGTTCCGTTTTCACAACGTCGTCCACCTGTTGAGCGGTGATTCCCTCGGCCAGGTTTGCGAATCACCGGTGGCATTCGAGGAGCGCGTCGTTTTTGGTCCGCGGACACAGCCGACCGAAGTCGCCAATCCCGCAAAATGGCTGTCAGAACAATTGACGCGCATCGCCAGCGCGACGCACGGGCAACCGGCGAGCCAGCGTCCTATCCTTGTGCCGGCCCCTGTCGCCTCCCTTGCGCATGCCAATACGGCTGTCGCCTGTGACGCGGCGGTCCGACGAACCTCTCTCTGCCAACAGGAAGTCTGCCTCGAATACGCGGATGCGGCTTTTGCAGGCGGCGTGAGCGATTATGTCAACCGACTCGGACACTTGCGTCGCCACGGCTTCCGCGTCGCGATCGACATGCGTCGCTCATGGCAGACTCCGCTTAGCGATTCGCTCCGTCTGCTGATCGACACGATTCGCGTAGACGCCCGTGCGCTGGAGGCCAATCCCGATTTGCTGGATCTGGTCGAATTGGCTGATGCTTCAGGCATTCTGATCGTCGCAGAGAATGCACATTGGCGCGACGGCGAATACCTGGCGAATATCGGCGTCCATGCCGCAACGCACCCGAGAACTGACGCCTAAGCGGCGTCGGTCTCTTGCTCCACTTCTTCTTCGGCCGCCATTTCCGAATAATAGTCGAGCTTGTCGAGCAGGTATTCCAGATCGTCCTTTGGAATGGCCTGGAACTGTGTCAGCACGCGTTCGATCATGCGGGCGCGGAAACGGGCCCGGTCATTCGGACCACCGTCATGGCTCGTCTCATGGAAGACGTTCACGGCCGCACGAAACGCCGGAAGCATCTTACGCGGCACACCGGCACGATCAAATACGGCCTGCAAGCCGAGCGGGCCAGCATCGTGAATCATCAGCCACACGCGCTGGTGGCCCACGCCCGAGAGTTCGGCCAGCGCATGTTCGACAAAAGGCATTTGCCCACAGCAGAGCGCGCGCATGATCAGCGAGTGACTCAGGCGGCCATTCAGGTTCAACTGTGAAACGAACCGCGGAAGATCGTGCGTCCGCCCTGCCTGTTCGACCAAGTCTATTGTCGCGCGTTCGCGGGCGCTGCCCGCAAGGTCGATCGCCATCTGGGCTGGCAGTTCGTGGCGATTGACCAGCAGGTCGAACAATTGGCCCGAAACCAGCGACACCATCTTTTCGGCGATGTGCGTCGGAATGAACTCCCGCTTGATCAGGCCGGTCTGGACAATCTCGTCCTGGCCGAAACGGCGGATCGTGTCGTCGAAAGCCTTATCGCTGAATTCGGCACCTTCATTTTTCGATACGGCCCTGACAGCCTCGACTGCGCCATGTTCTGAAATCACTTCCGTGAGCGTAATCGAGAGCGTTTCCCGATTGGCGATCGCGGCCTGTTTAGCGGCTGTCACGGCAAGAACGAGTTCAATCAGGTCCTCATCGGTAAACACCGGCGAATCCTGAAGCACCGGAATCGCAACTGCCTCGATATCCTGAGCCAATTTCAGCGCGATCTGGCGCGGCAGCACGGGCGAATTCCGCAAAGTCACCGAAAGCGTACGGCGGACAAGATCAGCAGAATCCTCAGCCAGGATCGCCATAATCTCTTCAGCGAAGCCTTTTTCCCGGTCGCTCAGCACGTCCAGCGCAATACGACGGCAAACCCTGTGCGCAACCGACGCGCGCTGTTCAGGGGTTTCTCCCCGCATCAGGCGTTCGATGTCTTGCTCGGTCAGTTGCGGTCTTATGCTCTGAACGCTCATTGGGCCGTATTCCTTCAGAATCGCTAGCGGTGAATTTCGCCTAGTGCGGTTAACACAGCGTTTACCAGCGTTGCCCAGTGGCACGCAAATGAAAGGCGCCGGACTTCATTGCTGAAGCCCGGCGCCCTTGTTTCCATCCAGGATTGCTTGAGACTATTCGTCTTCTTCCTTGAAGAGCTCCTCGCGCGAAACGGTCTCTTCGGTAACCTTGGCCGTCGTAAGGATGTGGTCGACCACCTTGTCCTCGTAGATCGGCGCACGTAGCTGCGCCATCGCATTCGGGTTCTTCTGGAAGAACTCGACGACCTGCTTTTCCTGGCCGGGATATTGGCGGGCCTCGGCGATCAGGGCCTGGTTCACTTCCTGCTCGGTGATGCGGACGTCGGCAATGCGGCCGATCTCGGCAAGTACCAGGCCGAGGCGCACACGGCGTTCGGAAATCTTGCGGTACTCGTCTTTCAATTCGTCTTCCGACTTGCCTTTGTCCTCGTCAGACACCCGGCCTGCGTCCATTTCAGTCTGCAACTGTTGCCATATCTGGCCGAATTCCTGCTCGACCATGTTCGGCGGCAGATCGAAATCGTGCGCATCATCCAGCTTGTCCAACAGGTCGCGCTTTGCCTTGGCCCGCGAGACATTGTCGTGCTCAGCCTTGAGCTGGTCCTTCACAAGCCCCTTGAGCTGGGCCAGGTCCTCAAGACCGAGCCCTTTTGCGAATTCATCATCCAGTTCAGGCGATTTAGGTGCGCGGACTTCGCTCACCTTGACCTCGAATACTGCAGCCTTGCCCGCCAGATCAGCCGATGGATAATCCTCTGGGAAGGTAACGTTCAGCTCTTTTTCTTCTCCGGTTTTGACGCCGAGAAGCTGTTCCTCAAAACCCGGGATGAACCGGTTTGCGCCGAGAACAACCGATTGTTGTTCAGCTGTACCACCTTCGAACGCAACGCCGTCGACCTTGCCAACGAAGTCTATGACGACCGCGTCGCCGTCCTTGGCTTTCGCCGTCTTGGCGCGCGGCTCGTATTGGATGTTCTGCTCGGCGATACGGGCGAGGGCCTCGTCGATCTGCTCGTCGGAGACGTCTGCAACGGGACGCGTGATCGCGATTGTCGAAACATCAACCGGTGTGAATTCCGGCATCACATCGATATGCATGTGGTACGAAAGGTCGGCCTCGCCTTTGACAACGGCTTCCATGTCCGCGTCGAGGTGGACGTTTGGCTGGCCCGCCGGACGTAGTTCGTTTTCCTCGAGGGCCTTCTGGTTGGTCTCGTCGACGAGCTTGTTGACCAGTTCCCCCATCAGGTCGCGGCCGAACATCTTGCGCACATGCGCAGCCGGCACCTTGCCGGGGCGGAACCCCTTGAGCTTCATTTGGGGCCGAATTTCCTCGATCCGCTCATCAAGCTTTGTCTTGAGTTCGCTCGCCGGAACCTTCACTTCGAATGTGCGGCTAAGACCTTCTGCCTTGGTCTGGGTAACTTCCATTGGTTTATTCATCCGTTTTTGGGGTCGCGAGGCAAAAAAGCACGCTGGAGGCTGTGTGAAACCTGTCTGAAGGCGCGGCTTATGTCATAGGCGAAAGCCCCTGTCCACGCAGACTATGCGGGATATGCTGCATGTTCAGGAGCCTGGTGCGGATGAGAGGACTCGAACCTCCACGCCTTGCGGCGCTGGAACCTAAATCAAGTGTGGATTCGGAGACCAATTGAATAGATTGAGATTTTTAAGTAGCGCGCGCCACACACTCGTTGGCGTGTGCCGCCCGCGACACAAGTTGGCGTCACGTGCCGCGCTTGTGACGTGCCATTCGGATAGCATCGTCCGTTCAGAATTGGCCGGTCATTTGGATCATCGGCGCACCCAATGCCGCCAAATGGCTGATCATTTCTTTTTGGTACTCAGAATTTCGTTCTGGTTCTACAATCGAGGCCAATTCCACACCAAGCGTTGTGAATTTGAGGATCGGAACGGGGAAGTTTACTTTTTCCTTCACGGGCACATCCGGAAATCGAAAAACAAAGGTCTGGTCCACGTTTTTAAAAGGTAAGATCACCGGCCTATCGTCATGATTTGTAACGTTCAAACTTAAGGTCAGATTTGATGACAGGATCCCGAGGTCCATCATTTCGAGCAGAATGGGAAAGCTCAACCCATAAGCGCCCATCTCGCCGACAGCTGGATTTTTTCCTAACGTCAAGATGAACGACGTTCCCGCTCCGATAACTCGAAGTCCATAAAGCATTCGTAGCGTTTGAGCTTCCTTTGTCGACAATCCCCCGACAAACTTCAAAGTCCTTTGCGAAAATTTACCTGGGTTGCGTATCTCTCCCGCAAGAATACGCGCAAAAACTGCGCGAAGCTCTTCAGACGACTTGGCAGAGGCCTCTCGATCAAATGTATTGAGCCAGTCCTCTTCAATTTCTCCATCTGGTTCATCTTGTGGAGGAGGATTGTCGACTAAATCTTCTCCGGCCATCTCAAATATGTCTTGCATGGTGACATTCTCGCGAAGGATTCGCGAGGCTTCCTTCGCCATCGCTCGCGCCACTATTGGATTTTTATTCGGATTGTTCGCTAGCAATTCAGCGGTTCGCTGCTTTATCGCATTTCTTGCAATCTGATCTGCTTCAATGCTTTTCGCCCAATTCTTGAGATGCGCGTCGGGAACATCCAATGCGGAATCCAACAACCTTCCACCGCACTTCAGGAACAATTTTGCAGCCCAGCTTGGGACCGCGCCAAGAAAATTCGCAGCCCAACTTTCGCCGAAAGCAGCTGCAATCGAAATTGATTGCTCTTCGTCCGATAGAGATTCTTCTGCGGAAGTTACTTCCGACTCGTTAGTGATGGCCATCGGACGGAAATAACGTAGTTCGTGTTCCGTTCCAAGCTACTTGTTCGAATTACATACTTGCGTAACTGTGGTGCGGGTAAAGGGACTCGAACCCCCACGGGTTGCCCCGACGGCACCTAAAGCCGTTGCGTCTACCAATTCCGCCATACCCGCACTTCGTTGAACAGACGTTCCTAATCTACTTTTGTAGAAAGGAAAACCTGAACCGACCGAATCTACACACTAGCTTTTTGTAGTGACTCTGACATCCGTGACAGGACGCCCTTACCCTTTGCCGTCAACCTGACCCTGACGACCCGATGGTCTGTAGGATCGGGAAATTTCTCGACCAACTTTAAGGACTGGCGACTACCTGAAGGTCTCTCTTCTCCGACACGCGTTTTACCCATGCGCTCGTCTGACATTGAACGAAGAATTCTCGACATACTTGGGCGCGCAATACCAGTATGGTCCGAAATGTCCGAGCTGATTGGTGCCTCCCCGTGGACCTCTGTGTGGCGAGCTACATAGATCAGCACCGCTGCGTAGGACGCTGGAAAATCCATCTCAATGGCTCTCAGTTCATTCACCAATCGCCCAAGGTTGTTCAAACTCTCAATAGTGTACATCGATACCTCATTGTTGTTGGAGCAAGAGACTCATCTGCGGTTCGCGTCACACCGCACGTCGAATCTCACACCTAATTTGCACCAACTTAGAGGTTACAGCAAACTCGCTATCCTAGATTGTAATTTTATGCGGTTTTCGAGCTATCTTCTGCCAGCACTTGTATAGTTGATTGGTCGCACTAAGAATCGAAAAGCAGCGACCCTCGGGATAAACTATATAACTGTTTGTATTTGTTTATTATTATAGATTTCGCGTTGGAATAAGAACCTAAATCCAGTGCGTCTACCAATTCCGCCACATCCGCGATGGGCGGTTCCTACGCGAGCGGGCAGGCCGTTTCAACAGGAAACACCATGCGCCCGGATTTTCAGGCTTTTTCGCCGTGCAGGGCGCTCAGAATGTCGGGAATCTGCCGCTCCAGGTCTTCTGAAACCAGCCCCGCCCCCACCCGCCTTCCCGCTTCGCCATGAAGCCAGGCGGCCATCGCGGCGGCCTCGAACGTGGGCATGCCTTGTGCCATGAGACCGGCAATCAGCCCCGCCAGCACATCGCCTGAACCGGCCGTCGCAAGCCAGGGAGTCGCATGCGTGTTGACGATGGCGCGCCCGTCAGGTGAAGCAATCACGGTGTCCGCCCCCTTGAGCAGCATAACGCACCCGGCCTCCTGCGCCGCGCGCCGCGCTACCTCAATCTTGTTGACCTCGGAATCAACGAGGTTCCCGAAGAGCCGACGGAATTCACCAACGTGCGGTGTCATGATGTCATCGGGCCGCAATCTCTTGAAAAGAGACTTCGGCGCACTGTCGAAAACCGTCAATGCATCGGCATCCAGCAAAACCCGGGCATCGGATTTCAGCAGGATTTCAACATTGGCGCGGGTCGCGGGCGTTATACCGGCAGCCGGGCCAATCACGAGAACCTGAGCGGCGGCTGCCGCCGATTGGAGTTCCTCGGCACTGTTCATGGCCTGCAGCATGACGGCCGTCAGGTGGCACGCATTGATGGCCACAGCGCCGGGCGGCGACAGGACCGTGACCAGACCAGCCCCGACTCTCAGGCCCGCCGTCGCGGCCAGGCGCGCAGCACCCGTTGCAGATGCCGGGCCGCTCATGACTTTGAGGTGACCACGTTGGTGTTTGTAGGCCGCGTGACCCGGACGCGGCATGATCGGCGCCCACAATATCGGGCTGTTTTCGAATGCGGACGCCTGCACCGGCACGCCGATATCGGCGGCCGCAACCAGTCCACAATAACTCGCTGCGGGCTGAAGGACATGCGCGGGACGCAGGCCCGCAAACGTCATCGTCCCTTCGGCGCGGAAACAGGGCCCCAGCGGCTTCGCAGTCAGTCCATCGATGCCAGACGGTACGTCAACCGATACAACCCTGCCGCCTCGCTGCGCCAGCTGGGCTGCCACCCCGTCCAGCGGTCGCGACAGCCCACCGCCAAAGAGGGCATCAAGAACGATATCATGTGGCGCCTCCAGGGCTGCCTCAAGCGGATGAGCCTCGCCGCCCCAGAGCGCTGCTGCCTTGGCGGCATCGCCGGTCAGCGATGCGGTATCCACCGAACAGAAGACGTCGACCTTGCGCCACAGTTTGGACAATCGTTCTGCTGCGACGAAACCGTCGCCACCATTTCCACCAGGCCCGCAGAGGACCTGAATTCTTCCTGCAGGCCAGCGCGCATGAAGAAACTCCGCGACGGCAGTGCCGGCGCGAGTCATCACCTCAAAACTGTCGGTGCCTGCTGCGAACACCGCCTGTTCAGCGGCGGTCATTTCCTGCGGTGTAATGATAGGTCTGCCCATGGGGCGTGGTCATAACACGCGTGTTGCGGATTCGCTGCCATATTCAGCAACTGAGAGTGCGCCACTTGCCCGCACCAACTGCGTTACCGAACAATGCCCCGGACGAAACACGACAACCCTCGGGTCCGCCTCGATCATCCCGACAAGCGCATTGATCGCAACAAAGTGCGAGAAAACGACGGTGTGATCGGGAAGCCCTGTGACGAAGTCCAGCATGGCACGGCGCCATTCGTCGAAACTGTGTGTGCCGCCTTGCCATTCCCCCGCCATCAGCGTGCGAAGCCAGACGACGCGGTCTCCGATGCCCTCCGGCGTATCAATCTCTGATACTTCCGGCGCTACGGTTGCGACCAGGCCAGTGCGCTGTTCGAATGGGAACGCCGTTTCCCGGCATCTCAGCATCGGGCTCGTAATGGCAGACTTGGCTCCAAGCGCCACCAATGTGTCCGCAGCAGCTGCCGCCTGCTTCTGGCCAAGCGCGCTCAACCCCGGATCAGGGTGATCGCCCCAGCCTGCTGCGGCCTCGCCGTGCCGTACAAGATAGATCACGCGGCAACCTGAATCTGGTCAGCCTCGATCCCTATGTCGGCGCACACGTCCAGCGCATGATGATATGCGTGCGGCGTAGAGATGTTCAAACGCGCGCGGGCCGCCGCGAGCGGTTCATGCAAGAGCGCAATAATGTCCTCCCGCACAATGCGCGATGCGGCGGCGCCATTTCGCCGGCCTTCCCTGAAGCATTCCATCACGCGGGCTTCTTTCGGCACGGATTTCATGATCTGGCGAATGCCCATGAACGAAATGAAGATCACGCCCAATCCCGGGTTTTGGCTGTGAGTGAATGCGAGAAGGCTCGCCTCGCCCAACGCGTCACGGCCATATCCGGTGAGCACATGAAACAGGTCGTGCGTATCGCGCAGGCGATTGCCGTACCAGAAATAGTCGTCATCGAACTCGCGCATCGCGCCTCGGAATTTCTCGCTTTCGTCGACCAGTCCCTGAGCGGTGAGCCCTTCGCGTTCCATGAAGTCGACATAGGCGCGTCCAACCGTTCCTTCGGGCAATGCGCGAATCCACTCATGATCGTCCAGGAGCGGCGGCAGGTATTCTTTTTTCTCGAGAAGCTTCTGGCCCGCTTCGCTGGCTGCGAAAGCCCGGAAGTTCTTTTCGAACGACCGCCCGTTGAGTGCCTCTATGATATGGAACACCTGTTCGGTGTCTTCCTTGTCGGCGATCAGCTTCTGCATGTGCTTCCAAGCGACCAGAGGACGAAACTTTGCCGGACGGCGATCTGGATGGATGAACACTTCGGTCATTGAATTCTGCTCTCGCTGTAATTTCTCTGCCTGAATACCATAGGCCGCCCGGCAATAAAAGTGACGCAAGCGTCATATTTTTTCAATCGGAACCACTCACTCGCCGCTCATTTTTTGGGCACTGATGTCCAATATTCGACCACGCATCCCGATCAGCCAGCTCTTTCGGTATCTTGTGCTCGCCTCTCAGCGCGAGTGAGCCTACCCAAAATCAACATCAATTCAGCGGCTGGGAGAACATGGGCCATGAAGAAAATCGAAGCAATCATCAAGCCGTTCAAACTGGATGACGTGAAGGAAGCGCTGCAGGAAATCGGCCTGCAAGGCATGACCGTCATCGAGGCCAAGGGTTTCGGTCGGCAGCGCGGCCATACCGAACTCTATCGCGGCGCTGAATATGTCGTTGATTTCCTCCCCAAGCTCAAAATCGAGATCGTGCTGGCGGACAGCGCTGTCGATGGCGCAGTCGAAGCCATCAAGAAAGCGGCGCACACCGACAAGATCGGCGACGGCAAGATATTCGTTTCGGCCGTTCTTGAGGCTGTGCGAATTCGCACGGGAGAAACAGGCGACGCTGCGCTCTAATCCTGCAATAGTAACATTCTAGACTCAGCAAACCGTTTAATCCTGGAGGGCAAATCCAATGGCTGACAAGCTACTGAAAATGATGAAGGACGAGGACGTACAATACGTCGATCTTCGTTTCACCGATCCGCGCGGCAAGATGCAGCACGTGACATTCCACAAAGGCATGGTGGGAGACGATTTCTTCTCCGAAGGCCAGATGTTCGACGGCTCGTCCGTCGCCGGCTGGAAAGCCATCAACGAGTCCGACATGCTGCTGATGCCCGACCAGGACTCAGCCATTATCGACCCGTTCTTCCAGCAGACGACGCTGGCCGTAATGTGTGACGTACTCGATCCAATCACGGGCCAGCCCTACAATCGCGATCCGCGCACGACCGCCAAGAAAGCCGAAGCCTATGTCAAAGCGGCCGGCGTCGGTGACACCGTCTTCTTCGGCCCTGAGGCAGAGTTCTTCGTATTCGACGACGTACGTTGGTCGGTCGAGCCGCACAATACCGGCTACAGCTTCGATTCGACGGAACTCCCGATCAATACAAGCAAGGAATACCCGATGGGCAACATGGGTCACCGCCCGGGTCCAAAAGGTGGTTACTTCCCGGTACCCCCTGTTGATTCCGAGCAGGACATGCGCGGCGAAATGCTGTCGGTCATGGGCGATATCGGCCTGGACCCTGAAAAGCACCACCACGAAGTGGCACCGGCCCAGCACGAACTCGGTCTCAAGTTCTCGACCCTGACGGTGATGGCTGACCGCCTGCAGCTCTACAAATATGTCATCCACAATGTGGCGGCATCGTACGGCAAGACTGCAACCTTCATGCCCAAGCCCATGTTCAAGGACAACGGTTCGGGCATGCACGTCCACCAGTCGATCTGGGGCGGCGGCAAACCCCTGTTCGCGGGCGACAAGTATGCTGGCCTGTCCGAAATGTGCCTCTACTATATCGGCGGCATCATCAAGCACGCCAAGGCGCTGAACGCGATCACCAATCCGTCGACCAACAGCTACAAGCGCCTCGTTCCGGGTTACGAAGCCCCCGTCATGCTGGCCTATTCGGCCCGCAACCGTTCGGCTTCGATCCGCATTCCATTCGGGTCCAACCCGAAAGCCAAGCGTATCGAAACACGCTTCCCCGATCCGACAGCAAACCCGTATCTTGCCTTCGCAGCCCTGCTCATGGCGGGCCTCGACGGAATCGAGAACAAGATCCATCCCGGCGACGCCATGGACAAGGATCTCTACGACCTGCCGCCGGAAGAAGCCAAATCCATCCCGCAAGTGTGTGGATCGCTGCGCGAAGCCCTTGCGGCGCTCGATGCAGACCGTAAATTCCTCACCAAGGGCGGTGTTTTCGACGATGACCAGATCGATGCCTATATCGAACTGAAAATGGAAGAGAACATGCGCTACGAACTTCACCCACACCCGGTGGAATTCGACATGTACTACAAGGTTTAAGAGCCGAATCTCTCTCTCTTAAGCCTTGTGGGGCCGGCATCTTCGGGTGTCGGCCCTTTCTTTTTCCCCCTAACATGTCCGCCAGAAAAAAAGCCCCGAACCAAAGGTCCAGGGCTTTCGAATTCTTACGTTTACCGGACGGCTCAGCCGGCTTCGGGCTGGCTCTTCTTCGAATGGACGTAGAGCGGCTCGGCATTGCCTTCGACCACTTCGCCATTGATGACGACTTCTTCCACGCCGCGCAGGTTCGGCAGCTCGAACATCGTGTCGAGCAGGATGCCTTCCATGATCGACCGCAGGCCGCGTGCACCCGTCTTCCGCTTGATCGCGCGGCGCGCAACGCTGGTCAGCGCCTCAGGCGTGAATGTCAGCGAGACATTCTCCATGTCGAACAGCTTCTGGTATTGCTTCAGCAACGCGTTCTTGGGCTGGGTCAGGATCTCGATCAGGGCGCCCTCATCGAGGTCTTCCAGTGTGGCGATGACCGGAAGTCGGCCAATGAATTCGGGGATGAGGCCGAAGCGCTGAAGGTCTTCCGGTTCCGTGTTGCGCAGGATTTCGCCCACGCCGCGCGCTTCCGGATCCTTGAGCGAGGCGCCAAAGCCGATCGACGCATTCTCGCCGCGCGAGGAAATGATCTTGTCGAGCCCGGAAAAGGCACCGCCACAGATGAACAGGATGTTGGTCGTGTCCACCTGCAGGAATTCCTGCTGGGGATGCTTGCGGCCACCCTGGGGTGGCACAGCCGCGACCGTGCCCTCCATGATTTTCAACAGCGCTTGCTGGACACCTTCACCCGACACATCGCGGGTGATGGAAGGATTGTCCGACTTGCGCGAAATCTTGTCGATTTCATCGATATAGACAATGCCACGCTGGGCACGTTCCACATTGTAGTCAGCCGATTGCAGGAGCTTCAGCACGATGTTCTCGACATCTTCGCCGACATAGCCCGCTTCTGTCAGGGTCGTGGCGTCAGCCATGGTGAAGGGCACATCCAGGATGCGCGCCAGTGTCTGGGCCAGCAATGTCTTGCCGCAACCGGTCGGACCAACCAGAAGGATGTTCGACTTGGCCAGTTCCACGCCATCGGTTTTGCCGGCATGCGACAGGCGCTTGTAGTGATTGTGCACGGCGACCGACAGGATGCGTTTCGCATGGCGCTGCCCGATGACATAGTCATCCAGGACGTCGCAGATTTCCTGTGGTGTCGGAACGCCTTCTCGCGACCGGACCATCGCCGTTTTGTTTTCTTCGCGAATGATGTCCATACACAGCTCGACGCATTCGTCGCAGATGAACACTGTCGGTCCGGCGATGAGCTTCTTAACTTCGTGCTGGCTCTTTCCACAGAAAGAGCAATATAGCGTATTCTTTGAATCGCCTGAGCCGTTTTGCTTGGTCATGCCGTCCTCAATGCCGGGTAAGGTTTAACGGGGCCTTTAAGCGCCCTCACCCGGTTTCTTAATATGACAATAAGGGTCAGGGCCCACCCTGCAAGAGGCGGGCCGCATTTGATGGGGAGCGTTGCCGCCTATTTTTCGTCCTCGTTGTCTCGCCGCTCAAACACCTTGTCGACAATGCCGAACTCGACGGCTTGTTCCGCCGTCAGGAACGTGTCCCGGTCAAGCTTGCGCTCGATCACGTCATATTCCTGACCCGTATGCTTAACGTAGATATTGTTAAGACGACGTTTCAGGTCGATGATATCCTGCGCGTGACGCTCGATATCTGTAGCAACGCCTGAATATCCGCCCGACGGCTGGTGCAACATCACGCGCGCATTTGGCAAGCAGGTGCGCATGTCCTTCTCGCCGGCCGCCAGCAGGAGCGAGCCCATGCTGGCCGCTTGTCCGACGCAGACGGTCGAGATCGGGCAGCGGATATATTGCATCGTATCGTAGATCGCGAGGCCCGAGGTGACGTAACCACCAGGACTGTTGATATACATCGCGATGTCTTTTTTCGGGTTCTCGGACTCAAGAAACAGCAATTGGGACGTGATCAGCGCAGCCATGCCATCGTCAATTCCGCCGGTGACGAAAATGATTCGTTCTTTAAGAAGGCGCGAAAAGATGTCGAACGCCCGCTCCCCCCGGCTTGTCTGTTCCACCACCATGGGAACAAGGTTGAGGGCAGTCTGGTACGAACTCGTCATGAAATCAGGCCTCAGGGCTGGCTGTCAGGAATCTCTATTCTGCCAGAACTGGCAGAATGACCTATATTTGTCCACGCGTGACTGACCGCAAGAGGCTTTGGGCTGTGGAATGCGCGCTTCAGCGCCATGGCCACTCCGACCCGCCACTCGGCAATGGCGCCGACGGGTCCCTCATGAAAGCAAGATAGTCGGCATGGACGGTTTCGGCCTGCAGGTCTCGCAGCAGCATATGATAGCCGTTCGGATAGTATACCGTGCGGACGTCACCTGGCAGGCTCTTCGCTGTCCGTTTTACGCCCGCAGGCGGTATCACCAGGTCGTTCGCGCCATAAGACACGAGGGTGGGCAAACCTGCTGGCAAGCGCCCAGCCCGCGTGTGCGCCGTCTCCATCAGGCTAACCACGCCATAAACCTGGTCGATCCGGTTGAAGGGCATCATCAGTGGGTCAGACCAGGTCCGCTGCAGCATCTCGACATTGTCCGAAGGTTCGATCCTCACCAGTCGGCGCGGCGGTCTCACGATCCAACCCGGGCGCATTTGCGTCGAAGCCCAGAGGCTCACCCTGTAGACGGGGTTCATCGCCCCCCATCCCCTCAGGCCGGGACCTGAAGCAATGAACCGGTCAGCGGCCGGGGGCTCGTCCGAACCGAACGCGCTCATGGCGACTGCCCCACCCATCGAAATGCCCACAACCGTGATCACAGCCTTGGGGTGTCGTGCCCGCGCGATCCTCACCGCCGTGCGCAGGTCTTTGCGCATCAATTCCTCTTCGGGCCAAATCCCTCGGCCGGGAGAACGGCCAAACCCGCGTTGGTCATAAGCGTAGGTCGTGACGCCATTCGCCGCCCAATAGGGCGCCGCCATATGGAAGGCGTTGGCATAGTCGTTCATGCCATGCACGCCGACCACGACAAGCTCCGGAGTCTCGGTCCCCTCAGCAGGCCAGACCGTGAGCCCCAGTCTCGCCCCGTCTTCGGCGATGAACACTTGGTTTTCTGGGTCGAAGCGAGGCGTAACCGGTACTGACACGAGTAAGGCTCCTTGCGTGACAGGATGAGTGCAACTGGCAAACATGAAAACCGATATCAGGAGTGTCAGGAGTCCAAGGCACCCCGCACGGCGTGCCGAAGTTCCGGCAAAACGTCCGTCTCGAACCAAGAATTTCGTTTCAGCCATGCCGTATTTCTCCAACTGGGATGAGGTATAGTGAACATACGCTCACTTGTAAAGCTCTTCCAGTTCCTGACCGTTTCCGTCAGCGACCTGCCCGCGCGTTTGCCGAGGTGCCATTTCTGCGCATAGCCACCCACCAGAATCGTCACCTTCAGGTCCGGCAATCGCGAGAGCAAGTCAGCTCGCCACGCAGGGGCACAGCGCTTCATCGGTGGCAGGTCGCCGCCCTTGTCGTCATTCCCCGGGAAGCAAAACCCCATGGGAACAAGTGCAACCCGCGAAGCATCATAGAACTGGTCCTCCGACACACCCATCCATTCTCGCAGCCTGACTCCCGACGGATCATTGAACGGCGTTCCCGTCACATCAGCCAGATTGCCTGGTGCTTGACCGGCAACGAGGATTCTTGCGCTGCTAGCGACCTGCAGCACAGGATTTGGCGCACGGCGCATGTCATGCTCGCAAAGGCGGCATGCTCGGATCTTGGTGAGATATGAATTGAGATCGTCTGCCATGCTGTCATATCTGAGGACGGATGCGCATCGCGAAAAGGCTTTCGTCCCATGGCTAACGAAATTGTCAGGAAGATAGATCCGCGTGCTCGTGACCTTGGCGGTGGTTTCCGTGTTCGGCGGGTGTTGCCTCACCACGCACACAAGATGGTCGGACCCTTCATATTTTTCGATCATTTCGGTCCCGTGAAGTATGCGCCCGGCGACGGGTTCGACGTGCGACCACATCCTCATATCGGCCTCGCCACCGTGACCTACCTGTTCGAGGGGGCGATCCGGCACCAGGACAGTTTGGGAACCGATCTTGTTATCCGCCCCGGCGCGGTGAACTGGATGACTGCTGGCTATGGTATCGTCCATTCCGAACGCACGCCGCACCCCGAGCGCGACGCCGGCCAGAGCATGCACGGCCTGCAGACCTGGGTCGCGCTGCCGCTCAGCCACGAAGCCGCCGCGCCGTCTTTCGCCCACCACGCTGCCGATACGCTGCCTGCATTCAAAAAGAACGACGCTGACATTCGCATCCTCGCGGGTGAAGCCTGGGGGCACCGGTCTCCCGTCGAATTCCCATGGCCCATACTCTATGTCGCGATAGAAACGCCGGATTCCGCCAGTCTCGTACTTCCCGCCGACCTCGCCGTAGAGCGCGCGCTCTACCTGGTTTCAGGCAGCGCACGCATTGGCGGGGAACGGGTTCAGGAGGGCGTCATGCTAATCTTCGCGCCAGGCTGCGATGTGACTGTAGAATTTCTGCCGGGCACAAAAGCTGTAGTCTGTGGCGGCGCACCCATGGAAAAACCGCGCAAGATCGACTGGAATTTTGTCGCGTCCAATAAGGATATGATCGAACAGGCCAAACGGGACTGGAATGAATCCACGGCATCTCACGGAACAGACCGGTTTCCGCTGGTTCCCGGTGACGAAGAGGAATGGATCCCCCTGCCCTGAAATCGCCTCATTTGATTGACACCCCCGCCTCAGGCGAATTCCGGGAAGGGTGTTCGCCATACACAAGACAATAAAGTCTCAGAGAGGGTGAATTCATGAACATCAAACTTATCGCCGGTGCCGCTGCATCGATGGCTATGCTTGCCGCTTGCGCAACACCAACCGTTGCTGAATCTGAAACCGCCGCGAACCTCGATGCCGCTTCGGCTGAAGTTTCCGCTGATGTCGCTGCAGACGCAGCCGACGTGTCCGAAGAAGCCGTTCCGGCTGCGGAAGTTGCAGAAGAGGCTGCTGTCGAAGCCGCTGTTGCGGCTGAAGTCGCCGAAGCAGCCGACGAGGCGGACGTTGCTGCCGAAGCAGCCGACATTGCTGAAGACGCCGCAGAAGCTGCTGCCGACGCTGCCTCTGACGCGACCGCGGTTGCTGCTGAAGCCGCCGCCGAAGTTGCCGAAGAAGCAGCAGAAGAAGCTGAAGCTGCCGCCGAAAAAGCTGCTGAATAGTATCGAATAGACGGCCAGACGAATGAAGGCGGGGTCCAGCGATGGAGCCCGCCTTTTTGCTGGGTGCGGTAAATCCGCTGCATCTTGAAGCCTGACGCTGCGCATGCCAGACCCTGTTTCAAATTCTGCAAGACGCCCATTGGAGGGGCTGACATTCATGAAACATCTCGCACTCGCTGTGTCGTTCATTGCGCTTGCCGCATGTGGCGGCCCCAAGCAGGAAGCACCGGTCGAAGCACCCGTCGCCGAAACGCCGCCAGCTGAAACGCTACTCCTTCCACTGCCCACTGACACAACGGCCGATATCAACGCCAGCGATCTCGCGGTGCGTGTGAAATCTCTTGCCGACGATACGTTTGAGGGCCGCGGCCCCGGCACTCCCGTTGGCGAAGCAGCTGCAGCCTGGATCGGCGCGGAAATGGCACGCGTCGGCCTCCAGCCCGGCGGCGACGATGGGACCTATTTCCAGAAAGTGGCCATGGTCAACCAGACCATCGACCCGGCACAATCCTTCCTCACCTTCACCGCACCGGACGGCTCCGAAATGCCAACCGTCCTGAAGGAAGATTCTGTCATCTGGACCAAGCATCAGGATTCCACGACGATCTCCTTCGCCCCGTCCGACATCGTCTTCGTCGGCTACGGCGTTGTCGCACCGGAATATGACTGGAACGACTATGCCGGCCAGGACGTCACCGGAAAAACTGTCGTCATCCTCGTGAACGATCCCGGTTTTGCAACCGCAAATCCGGATCTCTTCAAGGGCAAGGCCATGACCTATTACGGGCGCTGGACCTACAAGTTTGAAGAGGCCGCGCGGCAGGGTGCCGCCGCCGCCGTCATCGTCCATGAGACCGAACCAGCCGCCTATGGCTGGGACGTTGTGAAGAACTCCTGGTCGGGAGCACAGTCAGATCTTGTCCGCGCCGATGGCGGCGCCGACCGCGCCCAGATGGAAGGCTGGATCAGCCGTGCCATGGCTGAAAAGCTTGTCGCTTCCGCTGGCCAGGATTTCGAAGCGATGAAAACCGCCGCAAAAACGCCCGGCTTCCAGCCTGTCCCGCTGACCGGCGTCAAGGCGACCGGCGAGATCGTGCAAACGATTGATCATCTCGACAGCCGCAACGTGATCGGTGTCCTTCCGGGCACTACGACGCCGGACGAATACGTTCTCTACACCGCGCACTGGGACCATCTCGGCAAGAAGACAGGCCAGAAAACCGGCGCCCCGGGCGAAGACTTCTATAGCGACCAGATATTCAATGGTGCCGTGGACAACGCAACCGGCGCTTCGGCCCTGCTGGAACTGGCTGAGGCGTTTGCTGCCGAGCCGCATGACCGGTCGCTCTTGTTCGTCTCGGTGACGCTCGAAGAATCTGGCCTGCTCGGCTCCGAATACTTCGCCGAACACCCGACCGTGCCGCTCAACAAGATCGTTGCGGGAATGAACATGGATGGCGCGCTGCCCGTTGGCCGCACGCACAACATGGTCGTGATCGGCTATGGCGCATCCGAGCTTGAGGATCGCCTTGCTGAAGTCCTGAAGGCCAGCAACCGCGTCATCACGCCAGACGGCAAGCCGGAAGCGGGATATTTCTATCGGTCCGACCACATCTCGCTCGCCAAGCGCGGTGTGCCGATGCTCTATGCCGACGGTGGCGAAGACAAGCTTGAAGGCGGTGTTGCCGCCGGCAAGGCCGCTGCCGCTGCGTACACGGCCGAACGCTACCACAAGCCGATGGACGAATATTCGGACGACTGGGACCTGTCCGGCTTCACCGAAGACATCCAGGCGCTCTTTGCTGTGGGTCAAGGTATCGCCGACTCCGCCGATTGGCCAACCTGGTACGCCGGCAACGAGTTCGAGGCCGCCCGCAAGGAATCGCTCGCGGTCGAATAGACGCGAACGACCAAACGTCTTAGTCCCGGATGGCCCTGACGGCCGTTCGGGACTATTTCATTCTGACGCCAGAAAGACGCCTTCATGCTTTCCTACCAACATGGCTATCACGCAGGAAACCGCGCCGACGTGCTCAAGCACGCCGTCCTTCACGCGCTGCTCGGACACATATCGGCGGCGGGCAAGCCGGTCCTCTATGTCGAAACGCATTCGGGGCGCGGGCAATATGACCTGACCGGCGAGCAATCGCGAAAGGGCGGCGAAGCGGATTCCGGTATCCTGGCGCTTCACCATGGCAAGCCGCCCCGCGCGCTGAAGCCCTGGGTCTCCCACGCCGAAGCGTGCGGCATGAAAAACTATCCGGGGTCTCCTGCCCTGGCGCTTCAGCTATTGCCGCCGACCGCCCGCATGGTGTTCTTTGAAAAGCATCCTGCAGAATACGCTGCATTGGAAAAAGCCGTCGGCAAAGACCCCCGTGTGCAGGTCAAGCATTCCGACGGTTATTCCGGCGCGCTTAAACTCTCGCCCCGGGGCGGCGAGCAGATGGTCTGCTTTGTCGACCCGAGTTATGAGACCAGTCGCGACATTGACGCGCTCGCGCTCTGGACACCGCGCGCCCTGAAGCGCTGGCCACAGGGCATCCTGATCCTGTGGCTGCCCCTCTTCCGGGACGGACGCGAAGCCGAATTTGGCGAATACCTGTCCGGCCTCGACGACTGCATCATCGCAGGCGCCCGTTGGCCGGTGGATGTCGATGACGAGAGCGCCCTCGAAGGGTCGGCCATTGTTGCCTTCCGCGCGCCCTCTGCTGCCAGCAAGCCCAGCCACGCCATCGCCGCGGCGATCCAGTCATGGTGGTCATCGCCGGCAGCCAGCGCATGACCCGTATCCTCCTGATCGGCGGAGGACATACCCACGTGGTGGCGCTAAGGCACCTCGCCCGGCGCAAACCAACCGGACTGGACCTCCATCTGATCAGTCCGGACGCCTCGACATCCTACAGCGGGCTGCTGCCCGGCCACATTGCCGGGCACTGGTCCCGCCACACGCTTGAAATACCCCTGCCACCCCTTTGCCACACCGCTGGCGCCACCCTGCACACTACCCGCGTAACCGCGCTGGACCCCGTCGCACAAACCGTCAGCCTCGGCACAGGAAACCGGCTATCCTTTGAATACGCGTCCCTCGACATTGGTGCGATTGCCGGGATCACCGGCCCGGAAAGCCTCCGCAAAATTGGCGTTCCCGTAAAACCGCTCGGCCCATTCGCAGATCGTTGGACGGCCTTCATATCCGAAGTGGAAAGCGGCGCACTTCCACCCCACGCAGCCGTAATCGGCGCAGGAACTGCCGGCGTCGAACTTGCCCTATCGATGAAATACCGGTTGGACAGGTTGGGCCTTTCCCGACCGACCAAGGTGGCATTACTCGAACGTGGGTCCGTCATTGTGCCGGGTGGGAACGCGACAATGCGACGACATCTCCGGCGCGAGCTGGAACGAGCCAGCGTTTCAGTACTCGCAGGCGATCCTGTCGCAGTGGCAGACGCCAGCGGCATCCGCCTCGCATCAGGACTGGATATCCCGGCGGGATTTATCGCGCTCGCAACAGGCGCACGACCGCAGGCCTGGCTCACAGGGACTGGCCTCGCCTTGCACGACGGATTCGTATCCGTGGGGCCGACACTTCAATCCGTCAGCCATCCCAAAGTCTTCGCGTGTGGCGATACCGCCCACCTGACGTTTGATCCGAGGCCCAAGGCGGGCGTTTACGCCGTCCGTCAGGGGGCTGTGCTCGCCGAACAGTTGATCCGGATCGCCGCCCATCAGCCGCTCGCCGAATACCGTCCACAGGGGGACTACCTGAAGCTTGTCAGCCTTGGCCGCCGCCGCGCCATTGCTGAAAAATGGGGCATATCCCTGAACTTCCCCGGATTCTGGTGTCTGAAACGCCACATCGATTTCGACTTCATGGAAGGCGGCTGAAATTGTCTCAGCTCGGTCCTTCCGCCGAAGGCAGGCAAAATTGTACCGTCAGCGACTGGGAAATCCGTCAAAACCAATTCCCTTTTCCTCCGACTCCCTGCTAAAGGACGCGCATGAAAACCGCCGTAATTGTCTTTCCCGGTTCCAACTGCGACCGGGACGCGCAGGATGCCCTGGCCAAGGTCACGGGCAAGACGCCAGCCATGGTGTGGCACAAGGATGGGACGATCCCGTCTGATACAGACCTTGTCATGGTGCCCGGCGGTTTCTCCTACGGAGATTACCTGCGGTGCGGAGCCATTGCCGGCAATTCGCCAGTCATCGAACAATTGACCGCGCACGCCAAGCGCGGGGGCTACGTTCTCGGCGTCTGCAACGGTTTCCAGATTCTCTGCGAAACGCGCCTCCTGCCTGGCGCCCTCATGCGAAACGCGTCGCTTCACTTCGTCTGCAAACCGCAACGCCTGACAGTGGAAAGCGCGAATACCGCCTTTACGAGTGCTTATGCTGGTCGTGACACCGTCACGTTTCCTATCGCCCATCATGACGGCAATTATTTCGCCGACCAAACGACGCTTGACCGCATCGAGGGCGAAGGCCGCGTGACCTTCCGCTATGCCCAAGGCGAAAACCCCAACGGTGCAGCGCGCGATATTGCCGGTATCCTCAGCGAAAATGGTCGAGTGCTCGGCATGATGCCTCACCCGGAACGCGCTGTTGGCGGAACCGAAGGTGGCCTTGATGGACTCGGCGTGTTCGAAAGCCTCGTCAACGCAGCCTGAGACCGCTGGCCACGCGCAGCTGGCGCCCGTAAGACAACTGGCAACATGTCAAACGCAAACCTGCCGCCTCACCTTGCCCAGCGCCTTGCCCTTGCATCGGCGCTCAGGCAATCCGGCAAAGTGCCCGAAGCCATAGCGGCCTATCGCGCCGTGCTGGCCGAAGCGCCAAACCTGCCCGACAGCTGGTACAATCTCGGTTGGTTGCTCCGACGCGCCGGCGATCCGAATGCTGCGATCGCCGCCTATGATCGCGCCTTGTCGCTCAATGTCGCCGGGCCTGAAGAAGTGCACCTCAACAAGGGTGTGATCTTTGCCGACGACTTGCTCGACCCGGTCAGGGCCCAGGAAGCCTACCGCACTGCGCTCGCGATTAATCCCCGCTATGGCCACGCCCGGTTCAATCTAGCCAACACGCTAGAAGACCTTGGCGACCGCGAAGGCGCAGCGACAGAATACCGAATGCTGCTCCAACAGGCACCGAGCGAGCCTGAACCGCTCGCACGCCTTGCCAATCTGTCGAAGATCAACTCACCGGACGACGAACTTGTCACGCAGCTTCAATCTGCGCTGGCGCGGACCGATCTGCCCGCCTCTGCCCGGGCGAGCCTTGAATTTGCTCTCGGGCGCCTGTTCGATCAGGTCGGCGCGTATGATCGCGCATTTGCGGCGTTCAGGAACGCGAATGCCCAAAGCCGCGCATCGCGCGACCCGAACCAGCCTGGCTACGATCCTGCGCGCCAGGATGCGCTGGTGGACGCGCTCATTTCTCTCCAGGCTCCCGAACCAACCCCGCCCGCCAGCGTTGGCACGCTTTCGCCCGTGTTCATCCTCGGTCAGTTCCGGTCTGGCTCTACGCTGCTGGAACAGGTCCTCTCCTCGCACAGCGCCGTGACGACTGGTGGCGAGCTTCCCCTGTTGGGTATGATCGCAGCCCGCGACCTGAGACACTATCCGCTAAGCCTGGCGACGCTTTCTGCTGCACAGGCCACTGAGCTGCGCGAGGCATACCTGTCGGGTATGGCCCTCCGACTACCCGGTACAACAGGCATCGTGACGGACAAGCGCCCCGACAATTTCTATCATATCGGCCTGATCCTCAGGTTGTTTCCGGACGCACGTATCCTGCACACCGTCCGAGATCCCCGGGACACGTGCCTGTCAAACTACTTCCTCCACCTCAGCCACGCGCAGCCTCACGCCCTCGACCTTGCTCATCTCGGCCATCAGTACCGGGCTTACCAAAGGCTCATGGCGCATTGGAAGTCGATCGCGCCGGATAACATTCTCGATGTGAATTACGATGCGCTGGTGCGGTCACCAGAACCTGAAATCCATAAAGTTCTGACCTTCCTCAACCTGCCCTTTGACGCCGCCTGCCTCGACTTTCACAACAGTCGCACCCCTGTTAAGACGGCAAGCGTCTGGCAAGTGCGCGAACCGCTCTACCAGCAATCGTCCGGTCGCTGGCGGAACTATGAATCCCATATTGGACCACTCCTGGAGGCCCTGAATGACTGACCGTGCCGCGCTGATCGCGAAGCTGCCGAAAGCTGAGCTACACCTCCACATCGAAGGCAGTTTCGAGCCCGAACTGATGATGGCGATTGCCAAACGCAACGGAATTTCCGTGCCGTTCAAGACGTTGGACGAAGCGAAAGCCGCCTATGCGTTCTCAAACCTCCAGGAGTTTCTCGACATCTATTACCAGGGCATGGCCGTGCTTCTTCACAAGCAGGATTTCTATGATCTCACATGGGCTTACCTGGAGCGGGCGGCAGCCGACAATGTGCGCCATGTCGAGATCTTCTTTGATCCGCAAGCACACACTGAACGCGGAGTTGCATTCGCAACGGTTGCTGACGGTATCCTCGAAGCTCTCGATGACGGTGAAAAAAAGCTCGGCATCACCTCGCACCTGATCATGAGCTTTCTTCGCCATCTGAGTGAGGCGGACGGTTTCACGCTGCTCGACGAATCCGCCCCTTACCATTCGCGCTTCATCGGTGTTGGTCTCGACAGTTCCGAAGTCGGTCATCCACCGTCCAAGTTTGCACGCCTGTTCGCCAAATGCCGCGAGCTGGGTTTCAAGCTCTGCCTCCATGCCGGCGAGGAAGGCCCGCCTGAATATGTCCGCGAAGCGCTGATCGAAATCGGCGCAGACCGCATCGATCACGGCAACCGGTCAATGGAAGATGCTGCCCTCATCGAGGTCCTGCGCGATACCCAAACGCCTCTAACCAATTGCCCGCTGTCCAACTTGTCGCTTTGCGTGATCGATGACCTGCGGGACAGCCCGCTGAAAGCCCAACTGGAAGCCGGACTTCTCGTAACCGTGAACTCGGATGATCCGGCCTATTTCGGCGGGTATGTAAACCAGAACTATCGCGAGATTGCGGACGCGCTGGACCTGAGCGAGCAGCAGCTTGTTCAACTCGCCCGAAACAGCTTCACTGGTGCATTTCTTAGCGAGGCCGACAAGGCTCGCCACCTTTCCGAAATCGACACGGCGCTGGGAATTTGACAGCACTCCCCGGCGAATACAGAATTTCCGAGGAAACATCCATGTTGAAGAAGCTCATGATCGGCTCCGCCGCGCTCATCCTGTCGTCCTGCGCCAAAGATGCACCGAAGCAAGAAGAGGCGCCGGCTGTAGCGCCGGTCGCGGTTGAAGCCCCAACTTTCGAGCGCAATGATTATGCCGACATGGCGAATTGGCTGTGCCATCCGGGCAAGACGGACGATGCTTGCGCCGTCGACCTGACAGCGACGGAGATCGCACCTGACGGGTCCACGCGAATCGTGCCCTTCATGCCAGCCACCGATCCTGCATTCGACTGCTTTTACATTTACCCGACCGTCTCCTTCGACGTCACGCCCAATAGTGACATGCATGCCGGTCCTGAAGAGTTGAGCGTCATCGCGAACCAGTTCGCCCGCTATGGAGAAGTATGCCGTTTGTTCGCTCCGATATACCGGCAAACTACCCTGCTCGAGTTGCAGAACCAGATGACTACTGGCCAGACAGCTGCGAACGACGCCATGCGCTATGCCGACGTGATCGGCAGTTGGAACGCCTATCTCGCGAACGAGAACAACGGGCGCGGTGTGGTCCTAATCGGCCACTCCCAGGGCGCTAGCATGATCTATCAAATGCTTGAGAAAGATATTGTCAGCTCTCCTGCCAAGGACGGGCTCATTGCTGTCCACGCTATTGGGTACGAAACAGGAATCGACCCCGACACCGGCTTGGCATCCGGCCTTCCTGTTTGCACGGCTGCTTCTCAAACCGGCTGCATCGTCAGCTTTGCGAGCTTCCGCGAACCCACGCCGCCGTCGATCGACTCCTTTTTCGGGAAAGTCCAGGACGGCAAGCGGGCCGTTTGCACGAATCCGGCTCGTCTCGACAACGCCGATGGCAACCTCAAAGCCTTTATGCCGCGCCAGAGCCTTGGACGCTTGAAATCCAATGACTACGGCGTCGCAGTCGAAACGCCGTTCGTGACACTTCCTGGCCTCCTGACAGCGGAATGTGAAGCCAATGAAACGCATGATTGGTTGGCTGTTTCGATCAATGCCGATCCCGCAGACCCCCGCGCCGATGACATTCCTGGCGATCTTGTCTTTGATGGTAAAGTCGTCGCCGACTGGGGCCTGCATCTCGTCGATATGAACCTTGCAATGGGCAATCTCGTCGAATTGGCGAAAACAGAGGGTGCGGCCTGGCAGGCAGCCCATGCGCCCGAGTGAGCACAATCAGGCTGGCGACTCGGGCACTTTGCGTTTAAAGCGCCCGCATGCCTGATACATCCGCGATACTCGCCCACCTGACCTCCACTCAGACTGCCAAAGAAGGCGTCGAACACGGCATCAAGGCCGATGAATGGGACCGGCTGGTCACCCGCCTTGGCCGCCAGCCGAACCTGGTCGAGCTCGGCATCTATTCGGTCATGTGGTCCGAGCATTGCTCGTACAAGTCATCACGGCGCCACCTGTCGAAATTCCCGACCAAGAATGCCCGCGTGATCCAGGGCCCCGGCGAGAATGCGGGCGTGATCGATATTGGCGACGGACAGGCAGCCATTTTCAAGATGGAGAGCCACAACCACCCTTCCTATATCGAACCCTACCAGGGCGCAGCGACAGGCGTCGGCGGCATCCTGCGCGACGTGTTCACCATGGGCGCGCGGCCGATCGCGCTGGTGAACGCGCTTCGCTTCGGCGATCCGAGCCACCCGAAGACGCGCAGCCTCGTGGCCGGTGTCGTCGCAGGCATTGGCGGTTACGGCAATTGCGTTGGCGTGCCGACAGTCGCAGGCGAGACCCAGTTCGACGCGGGCTATAATGGCAACATCCTCGTCAACGCCATGGCCGTCGGCCTCGCGGACCAGGACAAGATTTTCTATGCGCGCGGCGCCACGCCCGGCAACCCGATCTTCTATGTCGGCTCCAAGACAGGCCGCGACGGCATCCACGGTGCAACCATGGCCTCGGCGGAATTTTCCGAAGGCGACGAGGAGAAACGCCCCACTGTCCAGGTCGGCGACCCGTTCACCGAAAAGCTGCTCATCGAAGCCTGCCTTGAACTGATGGCGACCGACGCCATCCAGGCCATCCAGGACATGGGCGCAGCCGGCCTTACGTCATCTTCCGTCGAAATGGCAGCCAGCGGCGGCGCCAACGGCGAAGGCATCGGCGTGGTCATGGACCTCGACAGGGTGCCCCAGCGCGAAGAGGGCATGACCGCCTACGAAATCATGCTGTCGGAAAGCCAGGAGCGCATGCTCATGGTACTCTATCCCGACAAGATCGACATGGCGAAAGCCATCTTCGACAAGTATGACCTCTCGGCCGAAGTTATCGGCGAGACGACAGACACGGGCCATCTCGTGCTCAAGCAATTCGGCGAAATTGTTTGCGACATCCCGGTCGCACCGCTGGCCGAAGACGCCCCCAATTATGACCGGCCATGGGTGGAGCCACCCAAGCGCGCGGCGCTCGATATCTCGAAATTCCCGGAGCCGGAAGACTATGGCGACGTCCTGCTCAAGCTGATGTCCTGCCCGGACATGGCGTCCAAGCGCTGGATCTGGGAACAGTATGACCGCCACGTGATGAACGACACGGTCGATAGTTCGCAGAGCATGGGCAACGCCGCCATCGTCCGCATCCACGGAACGAACAAGGCGCTCGCCATCTGTTCCGACTGCAACCCGCATTACGTCGCTGCCGACCCCTATGAAGGCGGCAAGCAGGCCGTTGCGGAAGCCTATCGCAACCTCTCTTCGGTCGGCGCAACGCCCATCGCGATCACCGACAACCTGAATTTCGGAAACCCGGAAAAGCCCGCCACGATGGGCTATATCGTCAAGGCCATCGAAGGCATGGCCGAAGCCTGCCGCGTGCTCGACTTCCCCGTCGTATCCGGCAACGTCTCGCTTTACAACGAGACCGACGGTGTCGCCATTCCGCCAACGCCCGTCGTCGGCGGCGTCGGCCTGATCGAGGATGTCAGCAAGATCGCGACGCTGAAAGGCGCGCAATCAGGCGACGTGCTCATCCTGATCGGTCAAACCAGGGGACATATGGGAGCGTCGCTTTATGCGCGCGAAATTCTTGGCCTGAAAGGCGGCGCCCTGGGCGCCCCGCCGCCGGTCGATCTCGAAGTCGAAGAGCGAACTGCAAAGTTTGTTCACGATCTCATCCATGCCGGCTTCGCGAACGCTGTCCACGATGTGTCGGATGGTGGCACCGCCTGCGCGATGACCGAGATGGCCTTGTCAGCAGGTATTGGCGTCAAGTTCTCGTTCCAGGGCGATCATCCTGATGTCGTCGAACTTTTTGGCGAAGATCAAGCTCGCTACCTTATCGCCGTCCAGCAAGGCCACATTGATGAATTTGATCACCTCGCCAACGCATCAGGTACGGACTATTTGGCGTTTGCAAGCTTTGAAGGCGACGCCATTTCCGGCACCACGTCCGGTGGCAGGACAATCAACCTCTCCCTCGCCCGCCTCCGCGAAGCGCATGAGGGATGGCTACCGGCCTACATGAACGCAATCGACTAGTCGGTGGACTTCATCCCCTCGATCTCTTCGAGGTCATTGTCCGCCGCCATCGCTGCGATGACGAGCGTGTCGCCGGCGCGGGCAAAGAAGTCCGGTGTGATCTCGGAATAATCATCCGTCGGCTGGTGATAGCCTGGATGATCCTCAACACCGAAATACAGGAACGGGACTCCGGCTGCGTGAAAGACCGCATGGTCTGACTGGGTCGTCCAGTCGTCAGCCACGCCCAGCGCCGGATCATCGTGCCCGGGGATCAATTTGACAGGTGCGTCTGCAGCCACCCGCTCCACCAGTGGACGTAGGAACGGATAGTGATACGGCCCGGCAACATAGAGCTCGTCCTTCGGCGACCGGCTCACCATGTCGAAATTCATGTTCAACACGACCCGGTCCATCGGGACGACCGGGTCGACCACAAGCGCATGCGCCCCAAGATATCCGATCTCTTCGCCATCGAGCGCCGCGAATACTATGTCGTGCATCGGCCGATGCCTTGAAAAATAGTGCGCCAACGCAACCAGCGCTGCGGTGCCGGACGCATTGTCGTCGGCGCCATTGTAGATTTCGCCATCCACTATCCCAAGATGGTCGTAGTGCGCCGTGACAAGCAGGACCGGGCCTTCGCCGGGTGTGTTGCCCGCAATCCAGCCGACCACATTGGCGCCACCCACTGGCACGGCCTCCTCCGTGTCAGGTGTCGCCGTGAATGGCAGAATGAAACTCTCTCCCACCCGGCGCAGACCCAGCGTCTCGAATCGCTTCTGGATGAAGTCCCGCGCCGCCTCGTTGCCGCGCGAACCGGTTGCCCGGCCCTCCAACGCATCGCTGGACAGCGTCTCGGTCAGGCGCAGCATGGCGCCCGCGTCGATGTATCGGGCCTGGTACTGAACCATGCCAGGCGATTCATCGTTGTGCCCCGGCGAGACGAGCGTCCAACCGATCACCAGCGCTGCAATCCCCAGGATCGCCGCCAGGCTCCACGCCTTCCTGCTACTCATCGCTGTACCAGCTCCACTCGTGATCTTGACCCTGCCCTGCCCCACGTCCATGTGCCTAGCTCAATTGAGGACACGCTGCCATGGCCATGACCCGCGACACCCTGCTCGGTTACCTGACCGACGCTTTCCCGGACGCCGAAATCACGCTCACCGATCTCGCAGGCGACGACAATCACTGGCAGGCCGAGATCGTCAGCCCGCAGTTTGCCGGTCTAACGCGTGTGAAGCAGCACCAGCTTGTCTATGCCGCCCTGAAAGGCACGATGGGCGGCGAATTGCACGCTCTCGCCCTGAAGACGAAGGCGCCCTGATGCATCAACCGGGGACCAGGAAGTCCCGCTTGCCCAGGACGACACCTTGATGGCGCAACAGTCCGTAGGTCATCGTAGCGTGGAAAATCAGGTTCGGCAGAACGAATGAGGTCAGGTATTGGCGTCCCTGCATCGGCATGGTTTGCGGGCCGAGCGGGATTTGCAGCGTCTCGAGCTCATTCGCATTGATCTTGGCGTCGTCCATCGAATTCACGAACGCCATGGCCGCCTCGCAACGCGTCATCAGTTCGCCAAACGTGGTCTCAGTGTCCGGAAAGCTCGGGATATCCGCGCCAGCGAGGCGCGCTGCACCACGGGCGGCATTGTCACAGGCAATCTGGACCTGTCGGCTGAGTGGCAACATGTCCGGGTATATGCGGGCGGCAAGAAAAACCGAATCCTCAACATCGAGCGCGCGTGCGTGGGCTTCACCCTTTTTCAGCGTGCTGCGTGTCGAACCGAGCATTTGATTGACGGACGTCTTGAAGACGTAGGACAGGGTGTCGTTCATGTGAAAGAAGCTCCATTTGTGACTTCAAGCATAGCGCCTGAATATTGAAAGTATCAATCATTATTTTCTCGCGTGGCCCGATTGACCTATGTTGCGCAATCCTGTCACTTCGCGGCAAATCTCACCAAGGGAGTCCCTACTCACCATGCGTTTTTCACTCGCAACCAGCACTATCGCGCTAACTATTGCCCTATCCGGCTGCGCCGCCGCCAAGGACACGCTTCAGGAAACAAGGCCCGTTGCAGCAGAATCCGTCACCGAGTCCGCCACAGTCACGGAAGCAAGGGCGTTCATGGCTCGCGCGGAATCGGAACTGTCTGACATGTCGGACGAGGCGAGCCTCGTTTTCTGGGCTCAGGCAACCAACATTACAGATGAAACCAATGCGGCCGCCGCCGAAGTGGGCGCCCGCGCCACGAAGCTTTCCGTCTCGCTCGCCAATGAATCGAAAAAGTTCAACCTCGACGACCTGCCGGCAGACCTCGCACGCAAGATGACACGCCTGCGCGCCGGCATCACGATTCCCGCCCCGTCCACCGAAGGCGCGGCCGAGGAGCTTGCCAAGATCACGACTGGCCTTGATGCAACATACGGAACAGGCACATTCAACTACAAGGGCAAGGACCTGACGCTCGACGAACTCTCCACGATCATCGAGACCTCACGAGATCCAGAAGAGCTAAAGGCTGTCTGGGAAGGCTGGCGCACAGTTTCACCGGCTATGAAGGACGACTATGCCCGCATGGTCGAGATCGCCAACGAAGGTGCCCGGGAGCTGGGCTATCCAAGCCTCGACCAGATGTGGCTGTCGAACTACGACATGGCGCCTGAAGAGATGGAGGCGGAAGTCGACCGTCTCTGGGGGCAGGTGGAGCCACTCTACAACGAACTCCACTGCTATGCCCGGGGCAAACTCAACGCGCAGTATGGCGATGACATCCAACCCAAGACCGGCCCCATCCGCGCCGACCTGCTCGGCAACATGTGGGCGCAGGATTGGTCGGGCATCTATGACGTCGTGAAGACCGACACGCCGGGACCAAGCTACAATCTCACCGCGCGCCTCGTTGAAAAGGGCTATGATCCGCTCAAGATGGTCAAGACCGGCGAAGGCTTCTTCACCTCCCTCGGACTCGCGCCGCTTCCTGCCACGTTCTGGGAACGCTCCATGATCACCCGTCCGGAAGGCCGCGAAGTCGTCTGCCATGCTTCCGCCTGGGATCTAGACAACAAGGAAGACGTACGCATCAAGATGTGCACCGAGGTCAATGAGGAAGACTTCGACACGGTCCACCATGAACTGGGGCACAATTTCTACCAGCGCGCCTACAAGGATCAGGACCTGCTTTACAAGGACGGTGCCCACGATGGATTCCACGAGGCCATCGGCGATTTCATCGGCCTGTCGATCACGCCTGAATACCTCAAGCAGATTGGGTTGATCGATGAGAGCGAAATGCCGCCGGCGGATGCCGATACAGCGCTCCTTCTCAATACGGCGCTCAAGAAGGTCGCCTTCCTGCCCTTCGCATTAACGGTCGATGGCTGGCGCTGGGACGTCCTGTCCGGCAAGACTGCGCCTGAAGACTATAATGACGCCTGGTGGGCCAAACGTCTCGAAATGCAAGGCATCGTGCCGCCCGGCCCACGCCCCGCCGACGCATTCGACCCGGGGGCGAAGTATCATATCCCGGGCAACACGCCGTACCTGCGCTATTTCCTGTCCTACGTTATGCAGTTCCAGTTCCACAAAGCGGCTTGCGAGCAAGCCGGATGGGAAGGCCCGCTTCACCGTTGCTCAATCTATGACAACAAGGAGGTCGGCGAACGCTTCAATGCAATGATGGAAATGGGTGCATCGAAGCCTTGGCCTGATGCGCTGGAATCCTTCACCGGCACCCGCGAGATGGATGGCAGCGCGATCGTCGAGTATTTCGATCCGCTGATGGTCTACCTGAAACAGGAAAATGCCGGTCAGTCTTGCGGCTGGAACGAAGCTGAATCCGAGTAGATCACTGCCGTTGTGCGCGGTGGCCCGCTTGACTAGGGCCGCCGCGCACCACACATCAGCCCGGAACACGTATTTCAGGAACCTGCCATGACCGACCAGACCACGCTTGATGCCATCGAAAAGGCCGTCAAATCGAATGACGTTGTCTTGTTCATGAAAGGCACCCCGACGTTTCCACAGTGCGGGTTCTCGTCAGTCGTCGTGCAGGTCCTCGACTATCTCGGCGTCGAATACGTCTCGACAAACGTGCTTGAAGACGCAGCCGTACGCGAAGGCATCAAGGTCTATTCGCAATGGCCCACGATCCCGCAGCTCTATGTGAAGGGCGAATTCGTCGGTGGCTGCGACATCGTCAAGGAAATGTTCGAAAGCGGCGAATTGCGAGACTTTTTCCAGGACAAAGGTGTCGAAGTCGAAGCGGCCTGACGTCAGGCGAACAGGTAAAGGCCCCCCAGGACCAGCAACGGTATGACCGACATGCCGAACAGGTTGCGCGTGAATGCGTAGGTGCCGATCCATTTGTCGATCTCCGGATCACCTGACGACGCCGTGGTCGTCACCATTTCCACTCTCTCACCCTTGATGACCGTGTCGTCAGACAACATGTATTTCTGCAGCGATCCTTCCGTCAGCAGGGCACCGAAATAGAACAGGCCGCTGAATGTGATGCCCGCAAAGGCAAAGCTCATCACAATGGGGGCAAGTTCCTGCTCGCGAAATTGCCCCATCAACCAAAGCGACAAGACAAAAACCAACGCGCCTGCGATCAGCGCGCCAACCTGCAGCAATCGCAGCTTCCTGAAGTCCGGTTTTTGAGTCATGCGAGTCCCCTTCGCAGCGATACGAAAGTTTATAGCAAATCCAGGGGCAGAACTGTACCCGCCTGCCTGTCAGTCACTTATGAGACTCACAACCATCTCCGGCGCAGCAGCCAACGCGCACCCGGCGCAGTTATCCGGGCGCAGGCTCAGCGGCACAAGCATCACAATGAGACTGAACAGCAGGCCCGACAAATAGCCCTTGCGCCGGTGGAACGGCATCGGGTAACAGGCCCGCGCAGATTTGCGCCAGCGGACGAGCACATAGCCGATCAGGAACGCTCCCACACCTGAAGCAAGCCAATACAGCGCGCTTGCGCCAAACACTGCCATCGAAACCTCCGCGTCGCCCCCAAAGGCTTTTATATCACAGGCGTGTTTTCCGGCGCGAAAACGAAACGTGTAATATTTGCCGATCGTGTTTACGTCCCTTTAGCCACCGGCACCGGGCAGACAGCTGAGACAATCGGCTCGCAAACGCCGCGCGATGTGCTAAAGCGCGCGCCATGACAGCTACATCACTCAGCACCAGCACACCCAAGGTCGGTATCGTTTCCCTCGGCTGCCCGAAGGCGCTCGTTGATTCTGAGCGTATCATCACGCGCTTGCGTGCCGAAGGTTACCAGATCGCCCCGGATTATGCCGGCGCCGATCTCGTGCTGGTCAACACTTGTGGCTTCCTCGACAGCGCACGTGACGAAAGCCTCGAGGCTATTGGCGAGGCCATCGAGGCCAACGGGAAGGTGATCGTCACCGGCTGCCTCGGCGCCGAACCAGAGGTGATCGAGAAGGCCCATCCCAAGGTGCTCGCTATCACCGGTCCGCACCAATATGAAGACGTCATGGCAGCGGTCCACACCCACCTGACTCCCCCACACAACCCCCATCTCGACCTCGTGCCCGAGGCGGGCCTGCGACTAACCCCGCGCCACTATGCCTATCTCAAGATTTCCGAGGGTTGCAACAATCGCTGCAGCTTCTGCATCATCCCCAAGCTCCGCGGCGATCTCGCCTCACGCCCGATCCACCACGTCCTCACTGAAGCCGAACAGCTGGTCCGCGCCGGCGTGAAGGAACTGCTCGTCATCAGCCAGGATACATCGGCCTACGGGCTCGACGTACGCTACAAGCCGGAGACGTGGCGCGGTAGGGAATACGAGACGCGCTTCCTTGATCTTGCCAAGGGGCTCGGCAGTCTCGGCGTCTGGACCCGCCTGCACTATGTCTACCCCTACCCCCATGTCGACCAGGTCATCCCACTCATGGCAGAGGGACTGATCACCCCCTACCTAGATATCCCCTTCCAGCACGCGTCCGCGAACGTCCTGAAGGCCATGAAGCGTCCGGCGAAACAGGACCGCGTCCTCGAACGCATCCAGCAATGGCGCCGCGACGTTCCGGACCTTGCCATTCGCTCGACCTTCATTGTGGGTTTTCCGGGCGAGACCGAAGAAGACTTCCAGATCCTTCTCGATTTCGTCCGCGAGGCCAAAATCGACCGTGCAGGCTGTTTCAAATACGAAAATGTCGCCCATGCGGACAGTCGTACCCTGCCCGGCCACGTCGACGAAGCCGTCAAGGAAGAGCGCTGGCACCGTTTCATGCAGGCACAAGCTGAAGTCAGCGCCGCCCGCGCCGCAGCCCAGGTCGGTACGACGCAGGACGTGATTATCGATGGCGCCGGCGAGGAAGAGGGCGAGATGCTGGCTCGCACCAAGGCCGACGCTCCGGAAGTGGATGCAGTCGTCTACATGGCGAACGCCGCACATCTCAAGGCCGGAGATATCGTCGCCGCCCGCATCACTGATGCAGACGACTACGACCTCTACGGCGAGCCCGCCTAGCGCGCGACCTTGTTGAGAACGCGCACCGTAGAATCGACCGGAATACCAAGCTCCTCGTAGCTCCAGCTCAAGCGCGCCTGGCCCACGGAATCCTCATTGCAATTGTCGTGATCGGAATAGTCGAAGCCGATTTCGTATTCGCGCCGTCCGTCCTTGTCGACTTCGGCATAGACGTTTTGCTTGCTCGCACAGGCGCCGGGAATCTCGATGGAAACGCTGTCTTGCCCGATCGATGCTGACTGCAGGTGCGGCAGACCGAACTGGGTGATGACATGGAAATTGTCGCGATCAGATTCGTCCGCATCGATGATGATACAGGCAGAGAGGCTGGCGGCAGCGAGGGCTATTGCGGCAAAAGTCCTTGGATTCACGAATAATTCTCCTTATTGAAAAACAATATATTGACTTATCGTCTTTCGATATATCATAGTCAACTGAAATCAATTCGGAGACACACCATGACCCGCGCTGCACTACCCCTTCTCGCCCTCGCCACCGTTCTGGCTCCGCTCGCAAGTGCCGAAACCAAATCTTTCCCTGCCGGCGAATTCACTGGAATAAATGCCGGGGGAGTTGTTGATGTCACGTTCGAAACGGGCCCGGCTGCGTCGATCACCGTGGAACAGGAGGAAGGCGACTTCAGCGATATTTACATCGAACAATCCGGCGACACGCTCAAGATCGGCCGCAACAGCCTTCGAGACGGGTTTGGCTGGTCACGCAACGTATCGGTCAAGACCGACAACGGCCGCAAAGTTGTCAAAGTGAACGGAAAGCGCGTGCCGGCCTACACTGTCCATATCGTTGCACCGACCCTCGAAGAGGCATCGGTTTCAAACTCATCTTCAATGACTGCAACGGGCCTCAACAGTCCAACATTCGCTGGTTCCGTCTCGTCCAGCGCCGACTTGATCCTGGCTGGTGAGGCCGGAGATGTCGACCTGCGCGCTTCCTCGAGTGCAGACCTCGACGCAGCAAACCTGGAGGCGCGCGTTCTGAAACTCGACGTCTCTTCCAGCGCCGATGCAGTCGCCTTGGTTCGCGACGGCAGGCTCGACGTAGAGGCGTCCTCCAGCGCCGACGTCAACGTCAGAGTGCTTGGCGCCACCCAAGTTGACATTGATGCCTCGTCGAGCGCCGATGTTGAACTTTCCGGCACTTGCCAAGCACTGGCTATCTCCGCCTCCTCAAGTGCGGATGTTGAAGCGCGCGACCTTCAATGTGCAACCGGCGAGATACGGGCAAGCAGCGGTGCTGACATCTCCGCATACCTGAGTGAAAGCGTCGAAGCGCGGGCTTCAAGTGGCGCTGACATTTCGGTCGCTGGAAATCCTCAGTCGCGTGACGTGAGCAAATCCAGCGGCGGCGATGTCGAGATCAACGGCTAGATACTTCAGGAGACAACCCCATGCGAAAGCCCATCCTGGCAGCTCTCTGCCTCACCCTCTTTACCCCAGGCATCGCCCTCGCAGGTACCACTGAAAGCTATGACTTTACCGGTTTTGACGAACTCGACATTGCGGCCGGAGTGAACGTGTCTTACGAAGCCGGCCCCGATTACTCTGTGGTTATCGATTTCGAACACGGTGGTCCCAACGACATGAAACTGCGTCAGGACGGCTCCCGGCTGTATATCGCCCGCAAGTCGACATCAGGTTGGAGGGACAAGGTCAGGGCCAAGGTTCGCGTAACGTCGCCTGATCTCGAAGAGATAGAGGCCAGCTCCGGTTCCAGCATCCGCGCAACCGGCATTGATTCCGATATCCTCGTGCTCGACGCCTCCAGCGGCGCCAGCATCAAGGCCGATGGCAAGTGTGGAGCCCTCAAGATCGTGGCGAACTCTGGCGGCTCTGCCTCGGCGAAAGATCTGGTTTGCCAGAAAGTCGCGGCCAATGCGTCCAGTGGGGGTTCTGCCAGCGCCTACGCATCAGAACATGCCAAGAGCCATACCTCTAGCGGCGGTAGCGTGGACATCTACGGTGGTCCGGCCAAACGTGAGGCCAATCGCCCAGTTTCCGGCGGGTCGACGACGTTCCACTAGCCAATGTCGAAGTCGCCCGGCTTGTAGTCCGAGCCGGGCCATTCGAGTTTCATGTCCTCCAGCGCGCCTCGCACCAGCCGCGCGATCATTGCGTTGCGCCGCGTGCGGCTGTCTGACGGGATGACATACCAGGGCGCATGGCGGGTTGAGCAACGTGCGACGGCCGTTTCGTATGCCGACATGAAGTCGGGCCACCGTTTTCGGTCTTCGAGATCGGCCGGATTGAACTTCCAAAGTTTGTGCGGCTCTTCCAGCCGTTCCGCGAGGCGTATGCCCTGCTCCTCGTAGCCGACGTTGAGCATGCACTTCACGATGGTCACGCCATTCTCGGCGAGGTGCTTTTCGAAGGCGTTGATTTGATCATAACGCTGCTCAATCGCCTCTGCCGGCGCAAAGCCGCGTACCTTGACCACGAGCACGTCCTCGTAGTGCGACCGGTCAAAAATGCCGATCTGGCCTTTGGCTGGCACGGCGTTGTGCACGCGCCACAGATAGTCACGCGCCAATTCATTGGAACTGGGCGCCTTGAACGCGGTCACGTCCATGCCAAGGGGCGTCGTTTCGGAGAACACGCCCCTGATGGTTCCTGACTTCCCTGACGTGTCCATGCCTTGAAGGACCACCAGCAAGGACCGCTTCTTTTCAGCGTAGAGCCTGTCTTTCAACTCGTTGATTACGGCCGCGTCTTTCTTGAGGCTGGTTTTGGCCGTTTCCTTGTCGTCAAACAGCGACCGGTCACCCGTATCCCGCGAAGCGAGGTCAAATGGCTTGCCGGGCGCGGCAACAAGCGCCCGCCGGGTCGCGACAATGCTGGGAATGCGCATGGGTTCATCTCCGGAACGAAAAAGGCCGCACCAGTCTGGCGCGGCCTCTCCAAAACTTCAAGAAAAACAGGTGTCTTACGACGAATAGAATTCGACGACCTGCGCAGGCTCCATCTGGACCGGATATGGCACATCAGCCAGGCCCGGAACACGAACGTATGTCGCCGACATCGCCTTCGGGTCGACGTCAATGTATTCTGGAAGGTCCCGCTCGGGGCTGCCGAGAGCTTCGAGAACCAGTGCAATATTGCGTGATTTTTCGCGGATCTGCACGATATCGCCGGGCTTCAGACGAGCTGAACCGATGTTACAGCGGCGACCGTTGACCGTCACATGGCCATGGTTCACGAACTGGCGCGCTGCAAAGATCGTCGGAACGAACTTCGCACGGTATACGAACGCTTCAAGGCGCGATTCCAGCAGTCCGATCAGGTTTTCAGCAGCGTTGCCCTTCATGCGGCTGGCTTCAACGTACACGCGGGAGAACTGCTTCTCCGTGATGTCGCCGTAGTAGCCCTTGAGCTTTTGCTTGGCCATAAGCTGCATACCAAAGTCGGAGACTTTGCTGCGGCGGTTCTGGCCGTGCTGTCCGGGCTTGTAGTTGCGCTTGTTGACTGGGGATTTGGGGCGGCCCCAGATGTTTTCACCGACGCGACGGTCGATCTTGTACTTCGCGCTGTGGCGACGTGACATGGTAGTACCTCATTTCGACGCGGGCCGGTGGGCGGCGCTTATTCGCACCCACGATCTCAACGGCGGCTCCGCACCAGCCCGTAGATAAGCGGCGGGTAGAACACCAAATTCACTGGTGCGTCAAGCCATCCCCCTGCTACAGACACAGCACATAAAAGAAGAACAACACATTCGGAGGAAAGACTATGAAGCGCATGGATGGTAGGGTTGCTGTCGTTACAGGAGGCGCGAGCGGCATCGGCAGGGCTTGTGCCGTCAGCTTGGCCAGAGAGGGCGTAGCGGTCCTCGTCACGGATATTGACGATGCCGGTGCCGAGGAAACTATATCTCTTATCAAGAAAGACGGTGGCAAGGCCATCGCCGCACATCACGATGTAACCGATGAAGCCCGTTGGGACGCCATCATGGACTTGTGTGAAGCGGAACTCGGAACCCCCTCTATTATGGTCAACAATGCGGGCATCGCCATTGGCGGGCCAATTCTCGAATACAGTCTGGCCGATTGGCAAAAGCAGATGGCCGTCAACATGGATAGCGTCTTCCTCGGAACGCGGGCCGCCATGAAGGCCATGCAGACGACAGGCGGCTCCATCATCAATCTATCCTCTGTCGCAGGCCTGCGCGGTGCTCCCGGCGTCAGCGCTTATTGCGCCAGCAAAGGCGGTGTCCGCCTGTTCACCAAGGCCGCAGCCCTGGAATGCGCCCAGATGGGATTTCCAATCCGCGTAAACTCGGTCCATCCGGGTATCATCGACACCCCAATCTGGCAGAAGTCCATTGCACGCATGGCGGATAACATGCCTGCTGATCAAGCGGCTGCGCTGGCATCACACGCCGGCGCGAACGCGCTGGATGCAAATGCGATTGCTGCGCAATCAACGCCGATGGGCCGTCCCGGCAGACCGGAAGAAGTCGCCGATCTGGTGGTTTTCCTCGCGAGCGATGCCTCCAGCTATATCAGCGGACAGGAGCACGTTGTGGATGGGGCCATGACGGCACGGTGATGGAGATCACCGCGTATTGAGGGAATCTTGCAACGGAGGTGGCAGGAAAGACGAATGCGTCGGCCACGCCTTTGCCTCAATATAGGCATTTGCCCCTCGGCGCGGGTCTTGCAATGACGACTGTCTTTATCGAACACTCACTCAGCATTCCAAGGTCGATGAATTGCCTGAAATTACCGTCGTAATTCCCTGCTATAACAGCTCCTCCACAATCGAGGCAGCTGTGCGCAGTGCGCTCGCGCAAACCGAACCAGTAAACATCATCGTAGTAGATGACGGGTCCACGGACGACTCGGTCCAGAAAATCCAGCAGATGGCAAATGAGAACCCGAGTCTGTCATTGCTCGTTCAGCGAAGGAATCAGGGGCCGTCCGCAGCGCGGAACAGAGCAATTGCGGCGGCTCAGACACCATGGATCGCGATCCTCGATGGCGATGACCATATGCATCCAGACCGTTTACGGCGCATGTTGAAAGTCGCAAAGGCCGAGCACCTGGATATCCTGGCGGATGACCTCATTCGGATAGACGCCGTATCGAACCCCGAGACAGGCACGCGTCTTTGGTCTGACAATCCGATAGGGATTGTCCGGTTAAACCTCGCCCGGTTTGCACGGGAAAACATCGATAAATACACAGGAAGTCGTCGAGAACTTGGATATCTTAAGCCATTGATACGAAAAGACTTTCTTTCAGAACATCACATTTCTTACAATATCGACATGAGGCTCGCCGAAGACTACGATCTCTACATGCGCGCCTTGCATTCAGGCGCGCGTTTCGGCCTGATCGACCCGTGCGGCTACTATTCAATAGACTACCCGAATTCCCTATCGAAGGAATACGCCGCAGCCGATCTACGCAAAGTTCTTGAGCGGGACGTCGAATTGTTGCGGCAATCAAATCTCACCCGAGAGGAACGCAAAGCCATTGGCGAGCATAAAACCCTCGCCCACAAGCATTGGGCATGGATGCGACTGATTGAAATGGTTCGAAACCGCAATTTGGCAGGAGCGTTTGGTACACTATTGGCGCCACCACACATCGCGGCGGCACTCATACTACGCATTTTCCGGCACGCCATCGGCCAGGAACCAGTGCCCCAGTCTGTCGCGAACACAGCCCTAAGCCAGCGTATTGATGTCATGCTGTCAGAGACGAGCTAGACGCACCTGCCTCAAGACGCACCCTTGGCCAAAGCGATCGCCTCTTCGCGGCGTCCCTGAACGAACATGATGGACGCCCGCACGATGCGTCTTGCGAACTTTGGAGACAGCGTCGCCAATGCCACAGCATAGGCGACGACACCGATCAACACGAGTGTCAAAAGACGAATTGGCGCGCCGACAGCCTCGGACTGGAACTGCATAGCAAGCCATACGACGACACCCATGACCAGGGACGAAATCAATGCCGTAGAGCCCGCCAGCACCTGACGATGCATGGGGAAACCTACAGACGATTTCACGGCGTAGGCACCGAGGGCCCAAGTAATGAGTGATTGCATCAACAAGGCACATGCCACCGCCTCAAGGCTGATGTGAATAGTGGCAGTCACCGCGACGATTGAGATGATTAATCCCGTCAATGTTATCTTGAAGGTCCAATCGATACGACCAACGCCGTTTAGGACTCCCGAATTAAAGGCAGTTGTCGGTGTCCTCAATCCCATGAGCAAGAAGATCTGAATCGTTGGAACGGCAGGAATCCAGTGTTCGCCGAATACGATTGGCACCGCGAGGGGCGCAATTACGCTAGCGCCGACGAACGTTGGATATGCAATCAGGCCAGCCAACCTCATTGCACCTTCAATCGCCCGGTGCAGTGTTGGCAGATCGTGTTGGGTTTGCGACGCAACCGGCAAAGCGACCGCAGAGAAAGGCGTGACGAAGGCTGATTTCGCCTGCTCCTGCAACCGCACTGCCATGTTGAACATGCCAAGCGCCGCTGATCCCAGCACCGCTCCGATCAGGCTTCGCGAGATAGTCGTATCGGTCGCATAGACGACTTTTGTTGCCATGTTTAGCGAGTTGTATCGCGACAGTTCACGCGTTTCAGCCCAGCTCGACTTGAATGATGGAGTCCATTTTGCCATTGCGCTAAAAGCGACCAAGCGGATTATGCGGCGCGACAACTCCATAAAAACCAACGCCCAGGCGTTTTGAAGAATGAAGGCAAGAGTAACTCCGACAATCGCCGCGCAGCTCGTGCCAAGCACATCTACAATGGTAATCTCGCTATACCGCAAGTCTCTCTGGAGCAGGGCTGCCGGAACAGAGGTCAATGCACCGAAATAAAGCGATATGGCGAAGACCCTGATCATCGGCACCAATTCCGGGTGATTGAATCCTTGAGCGATCAAAGGCGCCAGAAAATAGGTCCCGAGCCAGAACAATGTAGCCAGGAAGAGTGACTGCATGAACACTGAATTGACGTGCCCGGCTTTAAGATTGCGGCGCTGGATGAGAGATTCGTTCAAGCTTCCCGACGCAAATATTTCCGGGATAGCGAAAGTGACGAGTGTCATGCCAAAAATCCCGAAGTCCATCGGCGACAGAAGACGGGCGATGAATACAAGCGAAAGCATGCCACCAATCATGCCAAACCAGTTGCCCAACGCGTTGAACATCACAGCTTTGCCGGCGCGCCGCAGTAGGCTTTGGGCCATTACGACCGCCCGATTTTGTTCAGCAAACTGGTAGCAAGCTCGGTTGTCGAACCAGAGGGACTCGACGACATTGAAGCGGCTCTCCTGAGTTTGGTCATGATCAAGAAATACCTGACAGATTTCCAACTTTTGGCAGCGAACAATTCAGATCTAACTCTCCACCTTAACCCACGCGCCAGTGCTACAACGATCTGTGATCCGGTTGGTGAAAGCAAAGCCAATTCGCAGAGTTCATCTATCAATTTCGAATTGTTCAAAATCTCATCACAGCCATACTTGGAGGCAAAAGCTGAGCGCAACGCAACGGTCTCTGGTTTCGAAAGAGGTGCCTGACTCAAGCTTTCAGCTGCGCGGAGGTCTTTGACTGCAAGTTCCCAAAGCTTCTTGCGCGCCATGACGCTTGCACGTCGCAAAAGGGCGCGGCGCTTGTTCAACGGATCCGATATGGACCGCCCATCGCTTAAGTACTCATCCAGTTTGATCCGAGGATAGTGGTTCCGGAAGATAACTTTATCGAACTGGGACCAGGAAGAGTTCCGCTTCTTGGCGAGAACCTGTTCGGTCTGGGTGCCGCGAATGCCATCATGCACGCGCTGTTGGAACACAAATTCCTCAGTGGACGCTGGCGTCCCAACCCGCGCGAGACGGATCAGCATATCATAATCCTGCGAACGAACGAGACTTTCATCGAAAGAGCCGACCTGATCATAGAGCGATTTGCGAACGATCATGCCTTGCTGGTGGGCAAACATGTCGTCGAGAGTTGCAGTCAGGAACTCGTCGGAATCGCAATTCGTCCAGTAACCCGTTCCAAGCAAACGCTGTTCTCCGGATCCATCGACAGAAAATCTCTGGTGCCGTCCGTAAGCCATGTCGGCATTCGGATCGGCTTCGAGCAATCCAACAAGGGTTTCGAGCGCAGTCGGAACAGCGAGGTCATCATCATCAAAAACCCAGACGAGGTCACCCGTCACGTGTTTCAGACCAAAATTGAGAGCGGCCGACTTGCCCCCATTGGGCTTGGACAAGACACGGATGCGTCCTTCATAAGCCTTCAATCGCTCAAGCGTATCATCCGTTGAGCCATCATTGATGATGATGACTTCATGTGCCGGGCGGGTTTGTGCCAGAATGGAATCCAAGCTTTCAAGCAGCAAGGCCGACCTATTAAAAGTCGGAATCAGGACTGTCACTTCAAATGGCTTCATTACTCTTTCCGACTCATACTGTTGGACCAATATTGGACACCTTGCCTCTATCTGCTTGATCTGCTTGGGCGTGGCATCGAACTTGCTCCCTGAGATCGTAGCAAATAGCGCGCCAGTTCGAATTTCGATACGCAATAATCGCATATTCGCATCGGCAAAGACAAAGGACCACCAGAGGATGAAAATAGCGTTCTTCGTTAACGCCTTCCCGATGATGTCAGAGGCCTTCATTGCGAACAGCGCAGCCGCTCTGATTGATCAAGGACACAGTGTCGATATATTCGGCATCGGCAACGTCGCGCCAACCGGGCTCTCGGTGAAAGCAGTTGAAGGACACCATCTGGAGAAACGCGCGATCAACATGCGCTGGCCGAAATCGCGCGTCGCGCGAATATCGGGCCTGCCGGGCGCACTCCAGACCATCGTGCGCAAAAATGGTGTCGCCGCGCTCGGCAAGCTGCAACCAGGCATCTACCGACGCTCGATACGAGATCTCACGGCATTCTATCAGGTCAGCGCATTCGATGGCGGCGGCGAGTACGATATTCTTCATTGCCAGTTTGCGACACTTGCTGAAGGCGTCATCAAGCACCGCAAAGCAGGTTTTCTGAAAGGCAATATCGTCGTCAATTTCCGCGGTTATGACATCTCGGAAACTGTCGCGGCCATTGGCCCACACGTCTACGATCACCTCTGGCCGGAAGCCGCGAGTTATGTCGCCAATTGTGAGTATTTTCGCAACCGGGCGATCGATCTCGGATGCCCGAAAGACCGAATCGACGTGATAGGTTCGGGTATCCGCCTCGAAAACTTCCCCTTTGAGCCAGCCGTGGATCGAGACGCAAAGGATGTCCGTTTTCTCATGGTGGGAAGGCTGATCGAGCGAAAGGGTTTCCAGGTTGCGCTGAGAGCGCTTGCTGAATTTTCTCGACGTACGTCTACGCCAATAAAGATCGATATCGTTGGCGATGGCGCGATGCGCCGAAGTCTGGAAGCATTGGCCACTGATCTCGGGTTGGGCGCTTCAGTCAACTTTCACGGTGCGCGAACGCATTCTGAAATTGCAGACTTCATACGCTGTGCGGACGTATTCCTGGCTCCTTCCATGACAAGCGCCAGTGGCGGCCAGGACGCCCCTGTCAATACGCTGAAGGAAGCGATGGCAATCGGCAGGCCGGTTGTCGGCACACTTCATGGCGGAATTCCGGAGCTCGTCATCGAGGGAGAGACTGGCGTATTGGCGACAGAAAACGATGTCGAAAGCTTGTGTGACGCTGTCGGTCGCCTCGTGGACCAACGGGCAGATTGGCCTCAACTCGTCTTGCGGGCGCGCGCAAAAGTCGAAGAGGTGTATGATTTGGACCGGGTTACCAACAAGCTTGTGGCGCTGTACGAGCGGACGATCGCTCGGGAAAGCGTCGATAAAGCGGCCTGAATTCAGTATCGGAAGACGACCGAAAGGCACGAAACTTGCTGTCGCATTCCCTGTCCAGTTTGTTTGCGTCCCAAATGACACAGCGATTTGGAGCGTTTTTTAGATCCGCAGGGCCAAGGTCGATAAAACCTTTACGGCGGCAAACTGTTACAGAATAAAGGTTCGGACACTATGGAAAGCCAATCACTCAAGACCGCGCCGGACGTCACGATCATTGTGGTTCATCGTGATCGGTTCAGTCTTGCAGTCGATGCCTTGAACCAGGTCATCGCCGCCACTCACAGCCCCTACAAGCTACTCTACGTCGATGCAGGTAGCCCGCGAAAAGTGGCCGACCAACTGAAACGCATATGCTTGGAAAATGGTTTCACCTACCAGCGGCACGATGAATACCTCAGCCCGTCCCAGTCCAGGAATCGCGGTCTTCGCACTGCCGAAACCAAATACGTCGCCTTTGTCGAAAGTTGTACCTTCGTTGCCGACAACTGGCTGGAGGGACTTATCAGCTGCGCCGAAGAAACCGGCGCTGAAGTCATCCAGCCGCTCATGTGCCAGGGGAAGCCATTTCATACGGAAATTCACCAAGCCGGCGGCACTTTCACGAAAGACATGGAGCTTTTCTTCAAGGGTGCTCCCGAGGATCACGTGATTTGTGACATCGATATGCATCAAGGCAAGCAAGTCACAGATGTTCCGCTCACGCGCTCAGAAACGCAGGTGACCGAGGTCCATTGCCTTCTGGTAAAGCGTGACACCTTCGAACGCTTCGGCGATTTCGATGAGGCAATGTTGTCGACGAAAGACCATCTTAATTTCTCGATGACCGTTTGGAAAAATGGTGGACGCATCATGCTCGAGCCATCGTCACTGGCGACGTTTTACGTTCCGAACCGGCACAACCCGCTCAAGTTCTCCGACTATCCCTACTTCATTTTGCGTTGGTCACCGAATTGGCAGGCAGGCAGTCTCACGCACTTCAAGAAGAAATGGGGACTCGAAGGCGACCCCTACTTCAAAGAACGAAACGACATCATTACCTGGCGTTATCGCGAAGGAATCCTCAAGCCAATTGCCCGGCGAATCCCGCTCGTCGGACACAGCTACAAGGTCCAACAATTCGTGATCATGGTGCTTGAACCCGTAGTGGTTGCGATCGGTTCGTGGATGGCGAAAAAGCACGAAAAGACCCTACTCAACGACCCAGCCCGAGCGGCGCGGCGTCATGTGCAAACCCCGGCCCATTCGCTCTAGAGCCAGGCGCATATTCAGGCGCTCCCGAACTCCTGTGCGAGATGGGATCCCCGCGAATGTGAGTATTGCTTCTATGTCGGCAAATGAGGGCATTGTCAGATGCCTGCCAATCGCCCAATTGATAAATCGAGACACCATGAACTCTCCCGTCGACAACGCAACCATTAGTGCGCCCAATGCGACCATCATCATCTCGGCAAGGGAGCGATTCAGTCTCGCCGTACGTTCCCTGAACACCCTGATTTCGGCAACCCGGGTTCCCTACCGGCTCATCTATGTCGATGCGGGAAGTCCAAAATCCGTCGCGGATGAGCTGAAGCGTATTTGCGCCGAACAGGGCTTCACGTATCACAGGGTCGACCATTTTCTCAGTCCGGCCCAGTCTCGAAACAGAGGCCATCACCTGGCTGAGACAAAATACGTGGTCTATGTCGAAAATGACGTCTTCGTTGCCGACAACTGGCTGGCGCCGCTGCTGGATTGTGCCGAGCAGACTGATGCTGAAGTCGTTCAGCCTCTGATCTGCCAAGGCGCGCCTCTACACAGCGAGATCCATCATGGGGGCGGCAATTTCACGAACGACTTTGACGGATTCTTCAACGGCCCGATCACGGGTCGCCGGCTGGCGGATCGCCACTTCCTGCATCAAGGCAAGCGGGTCGGCGATGTCGAACTCACACGCAGCGAAACGCAGGTTTGCGAGACCCATTGCATGCTCGTACGGCGCGATGTGTTTGAGCGCTTTGGCGACTTCGACGAGATGATGCCCTATTCGAAAGACCATATCGACTTCAGCATTTCGGTCTGGGCAAAGGGCGGCAAGATCATGTTGGAACAAACGTCGATTGCGACCGTCTGCCACCCAGATCAGGCTCATCCTTTGGAACCCATGGATATGCCTTTGTTCATCCTTCGCTGGTCGCCTAAATGGCAACGCAAAAGCTTGGACTATTTCCGCAAGAAATGGGGTCTTCATGCGGATCCATATTTCGACAAGTACGCCAGGCAAAAGAATTGGCGCTACCACGACAATGTCGTGATCCCTGCTGTTCGCAAACTGCCGGTCATCGGCTCGAGCCACAAGATACAGAAGGTGGCATCGGTGGCCATGCTGCCTGTTATCAGCGCCATGAGCACACGGCTCGGAAACAAGCACGCAGCGCGGACCGCCTATTGGAACAGTCGCGAAGTCCAATAGCTCCCAATTCCTCGTCCCGATGATTGTCTCGCGCGAAAAGCGCGACATCCATCGTGCCGTGCGCCCACTAGCGGTAGAGTATCGATCCTGGCGTTTCCAACGGGCTCTCCGGCAAGCAGAGCGGGAAGCGGTCCTATCGCAAGTGGTTTGACACTTGCATTCCACTGGGCCATCTAGCGTTTCGGGGATCGCAAATGCCAATATCGGACAATGTGAAGCTTATCGGAGACGTGACCGTTCATCATCCGGCGCTCGTCAACCTGTACGGGTGCGAGGTGCGCGATGGCAGCCGTATTGGTTCCTTTGTGGAGATCCAGAAAGGCGCTGTCATTGGAAAGCGGTGCAAGATTTCATCCCATACGTTCATTTGCGAGGGCGTGTCGATTGACGACGAAGTGTTCGTTGGTCACGGCGTCATGTTCACAAATGATCGCTTCCCCCGTGCAACAAATCCGGACGGTTCTGCACAATCTGACGCAGACTGGACCCTGGAATTCACAAAAGTGAAGCGGCGAGCCTCAATCGGCTCCAACGCAACGATACTTTGTGGCATCACGATTGGTGAAGGTGCGCTCGTCGCTGCCGGCGCTGTCGTGACCCGGGATGTTCCTGATTTCGCAATTGTAGCTGGCGTGCCAGCCAAGGTGGTGGGTGATGCCCGACAGAAATGAGAATGCCACAGGCATAAAAGATCGCGGCCCCGCCGCCAAAACAAGCAAAGGGCCCAGAATGAGCGCCGGTAAAGACAAGAAGAAGACTGTAAACATAGGCGTCGTGGGATACGGCTACTGGGGGCCGAACCTGGTACGCAATTTCTCCGAACTGCGAAACGCGCGCGTTCACACCGTGGCCGACCTCAATCCAAAAGTGCTTGAAATCGTCGCACGCCGCTTTCCAGCGACCAAGACCACGACGGATTTCCAGGAAATGATCCGCGATCCGGAGATCGATGCGGTTGCTATTGCCACTCCGGTCAACACTCACTTCTCGCTCGCCATGGCAGCCCTAAAAGCTGGCAAGCACGTCTGGCTCGAAAAGCCCATGGCCGAGACCTCCCTTCAGGCACGGTCTCTTGTCGAGGAGGCAGAAAAACGCGGCCTCATCCTGCATGTTGACCACACATTCATCTACACCGGCACGGTCCGGAAAATGAAGGAACTCATCGACGCCGGTGATCTTGGAAAAATCCTCTACTACGACTCGATCCGCGTGAACCTGGGTCTGTTCCAGCGTGACGTGAACGTGATCTCCGATCTCGGCGTCCACGACTTCTCGATCCTCGACTACCTTTTTGACGAGCACCCCGTCGCCGTATCCGCTGCTGGTATCAACCACTTCCCCGGAACACCTGAAAACCTCGCCTACATCACGCTCTTCTACGAAAGCGGCCTGATAGCCCATGCCAACGTGTCATGGCTCGCACCCGTCAAGGTTCGCCAGATCCTGATCGGCGGATCGAACAAGATGATCACCTATGACGATCTTGAGCCGAGTGAAAAACTTAAAATCTACGACAAGGGCGTCAGCTTCACGGATGACCCCAAGCAGATACACGAGATGCGCGTCGGCTACCGGACTGGCGACATGTGGGCACCCAAGGTCGACGGCGCCGAGGCGCTTCGCGTCGAAGGCGAGCACTTTGTCGACTGCATCGTCAACGGGACCAAGCCTCTCACCGACGGCCATCTGGGCCTGCGCGTGGTCGAAGTCATCGAAGCCGCTACCAGCTCGATGCGCGGCCGCGGCGAAACCGTTCACCTCCCACGCCAAGGAAAGTAGAAATGATCCCGTTTGTTGACCTCAAGGCCCAGTATCACTCGATAAAGCCGGAAATTGACGCGGCCATTCAGAGTATTCTCGAAAGCTGCGCCTTCACGCTTGGTCCGGATGTGGCCGAACTTGAGAAAGAATTCGCCGCCTATTGCAACAATACGTATGCGGCAGGTGTAAACAATGGCACGAGCGCGCTTCACCTCGCGCTTCTCGCAGCAGGTGTTGGGCCTGGCGATGAGGTCATTACCATTCCCCACACATTCGTAGCTTCCGCTGCCGCGATTTACTACACCGGCGCCACGATCAAGCTTTGCGACATCGACCCCGTGACCTTTACAATGGATCCCGAAGCCCTCGAGGCCGCCATTACGCCGCGCACCAAAGCCATTATCCCGGTCCACCTTTATGGCCAGATGGCCGACATGGATCCGATCATGGCAATCGCCAGGAAGCACGGTCTCGTGGTGCTTGAAGACGCCGCTCAGGCGCACGGCGCCGAATACAATGGCCGGCGCGCTGGATCCATCGGCGACCTGGCTGGCTTCTCCTTCTACCCCGGCAAGAACCTTGGGGCTGCAGGCGAAGGCGGCATGGTCGTCACCGGCAACGCCGAATACAATCGCAAGGTCCGCATGTTGCGAGACTGGGGTGCTGAGAAAAAATACCACCACGAACTCAAGGGCTTCAACATGCGTCTTGAGGGAATCCAGGGCGCCGTGCTCCGGGTAAAGATGAAATATATCGAAAAGTGGACGGAGATGCGTCGCGATGCGGCCGCGCGCTATGACGAAATGTTCGCCGGCACTGGCGTCGACACGCCGGTTCAGCTGGACAATCGTCGCCATGTTTACCACCTCTATGTCATCAGGACGCCCGATCGCGCGCGGTGGATCGAAGAGCTCTCCAAAAAGCAGATTCAGACCGGGATTCACTACCCCTTCCCCGTTCACCTTCTGCCGGCTTACGCCGATCTTGGGTACAAGCAGGGACAATTCCCGCACTCGGAAAAAGCAGGCAACGAGGTTCTCTCCCTGCCGATGTATCCAGAGATCACAGGCGATATGCAGGCTGAAGTCGTTGACGCCGTCAAAGCACTCCAAATGCAATTGGCTAGTTCTTGATCCAGATAATGATTGGGCCGCTCCAAGGGCGGCCACTCGAAAAAGCGTAGATTAAAAGGGCGACGGAAATGAAGCTAGATGACGCAAATATCCTGGTCACCGGTGGATGTGGGCTGATTGGCTCCACGACGATTGACGAAATTCTCGCGACGAGTAACCCGAAGAAGATCGTGATCTTTGACAATCTGGTTCGTGGCTCGATGCAAAACGTCGCCGAGATCATGAAGGATCCGCGCGTCGAACTCATAAAAGGTGATATTCGCGACGCCAAGGCCGTCATGGACGTCACCTCTGGAATGGATGCCGTCATCCACATGGCCGCCATTCGCATCACCGCCTGCGCGGCTGATCCGCGCGAAGCGATGGAAGTCATGTGCGATGGCACATATAACGTGATCGAAGCGGCTCATAAATGCGACGTCCAAAAGGTTCTCGCAGCCTCGTCAGCTTCCGTTTACGGCATGGCCGATACGTTCCCGACGACCGAAGCGCACCACCCCTACAACAACCGGACCTGGTATGGAGCCTCCAAGGTGATGCTAGAAGGCCTGCTCAGGTCGTTCAACGACATGTACGGCCTGAACTACGTGTCGACCCGCTATTTCAACGTTTACGGTCCGCGCATGGACATCCATGGCAAGTACACTGAAGTGCTCGTTCGCTGGATGCAGCGCATAGCGGAAGGTGTACCGCCTTTGATCCTCGGTGACGGCAAGACATCGATGGATTTCATCAATATCGAGGACCTTGCCCGCGCCAATGTTCTGGCGTTGAAGTCCGATGTCTCAGACGAAGTCTTCAACATTGCTTCCGGTGTTGAGACCAGCCTCAACGAGCTTGCGGCTGCCCTTATGAAAGTAATGGGCGCCGACCCCGCCATGGTTCCGGAATACGGCCCCGAGCGTTCCGTTAACGCGGTAGCACGGCGTTTGGCGGACACCTCAAAGGCTGAAAAAATGCTAGGTTTCAAGGCCGAAATCGACCTCGAAGAAGGTCTCAGGCGCCTGGTTTCATGGTGGCAGGCAAACAAGGACGTTTTCAAATGATTCCGATCATCAAACCGGTGATGGACCAGGCCGAAGCGGATGCCGCCGCTCGGGTCATCCTGTCCGGCTGGATCACGCAAGGGCCCGAAGTCGCAGCCTTTGAAAACGAATTTGCGACGTTTATGGGCGCCGGGCACGCTGTCGCCGTTTCGAACTGTACCACCGGCCTTCACCTGGCCCTGCTCGGCGCAGGCGTAGAGGCCGGCGACGAAGTCATCACGGTCAGCCACTCCTATATCGCCACGGCAAACGTTGTGCGCTATTGCGGCGCCGAACCCGTCTTTGTCGATGTTGATCCGGCAACCTTCAACATGGATCCGTCCCTGATAGAGGCCGCGATCACGGCGCGCACCAAGGCCATCCTTCTGGTCCATCAGATGGGCATGCCTGCCGATCTGTCGGCCATTGTCGGCATCGCCCGAAAGCACGGCCTCAAAGTCGTCGAAGACTCGGCCTGTGCGGCTGGTTCTGAAATCAACTGGCAGGGCGAGTGGGAAAAAGTCGGACGCGTCCGCGGCGATGCAGCTGTCTTTTCGTTCCATCCGCGCAAGATCATGTCCACTGGCGACGGCGGCATGATCACGACACCGCACGATGACTGGGCCGCGAAGTTCCGCCTCCTCCGCCAGCACGGTATGAGTGTGCCCGACACCGTGCGCCACAAAGCTAATACGGTCATTTTCGAAACACACCCGGTGCTGGGATACAATTATCGGATGACCGACATCCAGGCCGCCGTCGGCCGTGAACAGCTCAAGCGCCTGCCCGACATCACGGCCCGGCGTCGCGAGATTGCCGCTGAATACAAGGCGAAGCTTGCATCCGCACAGTGGATCGGCTTGCCCGATGAGCCCGCTTGGGCGCGGTCCAACTGGCAAAGCTTTTCGGTGCAAATTCCGGACGATTGCGATCAACGCGCCGTTATGCAGAAAATGCTCGACGCGGGAGTATCGACGCGTCGCGGCATAATGTGCGCTCACCGCGAAGACGTTTACAAGAACGTACCGCTCAGGGCGCCGCTGAAGCAGTCCGAATTTGCGCAGGATAATCGCATAATCCTTCCGCTCTACCCTCAGATGACGGATGATGACATATCCGAAGTTGTGGACGCGCTAAAGCAAGCAACACGAAAATGAATCATTGGCGCACAACATTAGAATACTAGCTGAACCGCGCTAACGAAAAAATGGAACCATATCAGGGCTCCAGTCACGTTCGAGGTTTGAAAGAATGGCCATTCACGAAGCAATCAAACGTTCAGTTAAAACGATCGCAAAGCCGGTCGCGATGGCAGCACGCCCGATGGCGGAGAAGGTCGCTTTTCAAAGTGCGCGGCTCACCCGCGGTCGCCAGGGACTCAAGGTAATCTGGTCCGACACGTGGATACCGACCATGGATGAGGCGCTGGATCACCTTCCTCCACCGCCCGGTGTCTCTCGTGATCAATACCGCGAACTTCTCCTGCCTACTCAGCATCTGAAGCGCCACGCCTTGGTCCTTGAAAACGACACGCCAATCGCCATCATCTCTATGCGCAAACGTGCCAAGTCCTGGGAACCGGTTTCCTACCAGGCCTTGTCCGGATTCGTGGCTCCAGCCACAGACTACGCCGCGCTTGGTCGAGCGATCAATGCGCTAGGGATCGAGTTGAAGATCGAATCTGGACTCGGCGCAGAAGCTTTGGAAATGGGCGCCCGGCACGCTTGGCCATATGACGTCGTGCGCGTATTCCTGCAGACGAACTATGAAGAACACTGGCTGCGCGAAGACCGCAAGCACATGAAGTACATCTCGAGTGCCCGCTCGAAGTGCAAGCGCATGCACCTCGTCGTCGATAATGAAGGCGATCTGGAATGGACGGTCAATCAATGGGAGGCGAACTGGGGGTCGTCTCCCGCGCAAGAGATCGTCGCGGCACCGGATCGCATCCGTTTTTGGAAGTCACTTCGAACGACTCCGGAAAAAGACGAAACCATGCGGGTCCATACCTATGTTCTTTATGACGGCGAAAAGCCGGTTTCCGGCGCTATCGCAACCAGTCTGGGTGGCGCTCAGCTTGGACAGTGTCTTGGTCAGCTTCATGCCTATCGCAATCGCGGCGTGGGAACACGCGTTCTGGATGCCGCCTTGAGCCACGCTGCTGCGGCGGGTTACGACATCCACGATTTCGGTGGTGGTCACGGTTACAAGTCGCTCTGGGGCCCAGTTGCCACACAGCGCTACTCGGCGACTTTCCGCCCCAAACTGCTTGAATCTATGCAATGGGCACGCGACTATCGCCTTTGAACAGCCAACCTGCGACTGCACCACGGTGAATGACCGACTACATCTGAACAGGCGCCCGGTGACCCTTGTGGAACTCCGCTGGGACGCATTTCTAAACTAAAAACGATAGCATCAAGCGAAGGTCCATGACATAAAACGGGCCCGGATTAGTTCACGATACAGGCGCTGGTACATGGCAGAATTGGTTCCCACAAAAAGTCATGCCGCAACGGAAGCGCATCTAGAACATACCAGGACGGATCCGGCAGAGACACGAATTCTGAGCAATTTTAACCGGTTCGAAGCGAAGGTTTCACAGGCCGAATCCTTTCTCGAGCAGGGCAATTTGGAATTGGCGGCCTTTCAAACGATGCTCGCAGCGACAATCGCCACACACGCACATTGTGGGATTTTCGCGAGCAAGCGACTGGAATTGGTCATCCGAAAGATATCCGAAAAGCTGATTTTTAACGAAAAGTCAGAACCTCGAAAAACTCGTTCAACAGACGTCAAACGCGTTCTCCATGTTGCATCCGAAGTGTCCAAGGTTGGCGGCTTGTCGCGGATGATTAGCCGGTGGATTGCGGCCGATCCGGATCGATCTAATTCTCTGGTCCTGACAAGATATCGAGTAGCGATACCCAAGCATCTGGAAGAGTCCGTCAAGTCGTCAGGTGGAACGATCCATCTGCTCAACCAGAACATTGGGTCGATGCTCGACTGGGTTCAGGGCCTGAGGAAAATCGCCAAGGATTATGACTTGATTGTCTTGCACACTCATTGCGAAGACGTCCTTCCACTGATTGCTTTCGCGGAAGGTGACAAGCATCCACCAGCGCTACTTCTCAATCACGCAGATCATCTGTTTTGGCTCGGAACAGGCTCGGCTCACGCGGTGTTGAACCTCCGTAGCGCGGCAGATGAGATCACCCGCAACCGCCGGGGAGGCGCCGCTGAACGCAGCCTGATGTTGCCGACCCTGGTCGATGATACGACGTGGCGGCAGACAAAAGAGCAAGCGCGCAAGTCACTTGGTATTGGCAAGGACGAGTTGGTCCTGCTTTCAGTTGCCCGGGGCGCAAAGTACCGCTCGCCTGAAGGGCCTTCATATGCTGACCGCTTTATCCCGGTTCTGAAAAATCACAAGAACGCGCGGCTCATCGTCGTTGGATCCGGAATGCCAGATGATTGGCAGGCAGCTACGAAAGCGACCGGTGGCCGGATTTCTGGCTTGCCGGAGCAGGCAGACCCCTGGAAATACTTTGAAGCCGCAGACATTTATGTCGATTCATACCCGTTTTCGTCGTCCACTTCCTTGATGGAAGCGGCGGGATATGAGCTGCCCTTGGTGACATTGTTTACCGCTCCGGATGATGCAAGCCTGGTCGGTATCAACCACCTGGGTTTGATTGGAGGAGTCATTCAGGCCCGTTCGACATCAGATTGGGAGCAGGCAATTTCCAGGCTTTTGAGTGATGAATCCTTGCGGAAAAGCCAAGGTGCAGCAGCCCGAGAATCCGTTCGTATCGCGCAACCGGAAGAATGGAGAAAGTGGCTGAACCGCGCCTACGACGACGCGCTCGCACTTCCTCCCTTGCGCGATGGAGCGAATGCAATGCCCGACGCGACTGACACACCCTATTTCGGCGAACCTGATCGCCGGCATGAAAGCATTTATGGTTCTGACGTGTCACTAGTTGATATCGAGCGAGACTATGTCGGATTGCTATCCCTTAAAGGGCGCATCAGGGCTATCCGCAATTTGTCCGCTTCTGGCCACCTGCGTTCACGCCGCGAAGCGCTTCGCCTGTTGCTTCCAGAGTGGTTGAAAACCAGGGCGCGCCGAGTTCGAAACAACTAGGTCTTCTGTCGAGACGGTTACTTCGACAACTGAAAGATTGATGCCGTCGTCCGACGAAAAGCTGCGTCGCTTAACAAGCTCCGAAGCGTTCTGGACGGAATGATCCAAAATGCACTCGACAGGGCCTTGACCACCCCCCAGCGATCACCAGCCTCAGAGCGCTGAGACGCGACCTCCAGAAAATACAGCCAGTAATATGTCTGGCACGCATAATAGGAACGAATCCAGGCTTTCAAGCTCGGCCACCGGGACCGGTTGGAAATAGCGTGGCGCAGGAAAATCCGCCTCGTGAATCCCGCCCGCTGCAATTGCATCGTGTTGAACGTGCCCTTCGGTCGCTGCCGGAACAGAACGCACGGCTCCGCCACAAATCCGAACTTGCGATCGGCAGCGATACGTATTTGCCAGTCCCAGTCTGAATCCCCAATCAACGATTCATCCATGTATCCGTGTGTTTCGAGAACGCTTGCTCGAAACAAGGTTCCACCAACCTGAGGGAAATATCCGCTCATGAGCATCATGAAAAAGTCACCGTCGTCGGGCACTTCCGTGGGCCACGGGTCATCCAGGGGCGTCAGGTCAGGGTCCGTTGAAACTATCTGGCCAAATACGCCAGCGAAGTCCGGATTGTCGTCAAGGAGTTCGATATGCTTGCGGATATGCCCCGGCAACCACAAATCGTCGTCATCCAGGAAGGCAATAAACTCGCCGGTGGCCCGCCGCATGGCAAGGTTTCGAGGAGCCGGACAGTAGTTTTTGGGCGTATACTGATGAATAGCTCCGTAGCGCTCGGCGACTTCCTTGCTTTCCGGCAAACCGCCATTGTCACCGACGAGGATTTCGAATTTCAGATCTGCCCCTTCCACCGCGCGGATGGATGCCAGCGCTTCAGCGAGCAGCTTGGGGCGATCACGTGTTGCGACGATAACGGACACGAGGCGAGGTCCAGTCATTAAAACCACTCTTCCCAGGAATCGAACTTTCCTTTCAGCAGTGCGTCGAAGATGAAGTCACCATCAAACTTTGTCACAAACGTGCGCGCCACGGTGTCAGTTGGCCTGGTTTCCTCGGCTTGGGCATATATCGTCGTGTACCCCGCCTCGCGCGCGAGTTTGCGCGCGTCCTCCGTCCAATTGCCTGATTGCCCGAAAGGAATTGCGAATGTCTCTGGCGCAAACCCGAGGCGCTTGGCGAACAATTCCCGCGAGCCAGCCAATTCATCGACCATCTGGTTGACTTCTATGCAATTGAATTGGGGGTGCGTCGCAGAGTGACTGCCCATCTCCGCGCCCGCCGCGAGCAATGTTTCGATATCCCGCCACGACAAGACAAAATCGTCTGGCATCGTATGTCGCCCATCCGACCATTCGGATACCGGGAAGAACATCCAGGGCAAGCCGAGATCTTTCAGGATCGGTGCCGCATGTGTCAGCACGCTCTTGAGACCGTCATCGAACGTGATCGCCAAATCCTTCGGACCGCCGCCGGTTCGCACGATTTCGCTGGCCGGAACGAAGTTGAAACCCGCATCCAGCGCACGTTCCAACTGGCGACGAAATTGCGCAGGCGTCACATCATTGACGCCCCATTCGGATTGCCCGACCGTGTGATAGCAGAGTATGCGGCCGATATACCGTTTTCGTGCACGACCAAGCGCAGCAATAATATTGCGCTCGCAACACATGCGCACAGGCGCGACATTCGTCCGCGTGACTCCGGCCATTTTCAAGGCCTGCTTCAGCGGGTGCTTCATCTTCTCGTCCCCCATTCGGTCCCTTGCAAGTCCGAACGCATTATAAAATAGCAAGGCAATATCAGCCTATTGCGCCCCCCGGTCGCGACACAAAGCCCAGAACCGGTACCCTTGCAATCCTTCCCTCAATGAAATCAAGCGCCCAACGCAAATATTTGCGCACAATCGGCTCAAGATACAGGGAGATCACGAAAGCTGCTAACACCACCGTCAGAAGTGCTGCAGGGAATGCCGCAAACGGACGCACACCCCATTCAATGTACACACGTATCAGGCCCGCTCCCACCATGGCGTGTATAAGGTAGAGCGGATAGGTCGACTTCCCTATTTCGCGCAGCACTTTCCGCGTCCGCATGCTCGTGGGGGTGAATTTTTCAGGCCAACGCGTAAAGGCGAACTGCGCAAGCACCACAGCGCCCCAAACGACGATCGGCCAACCGACCCAGTATCCCATCTTAACGCCGAGAGAAAAATGCGACTGGTCCCATATCGCCAACGCGGCAACCACGGCAGCAAACGCAAGGCCCACCCAGTCAGACATTTTCATAAGGCGCCGACTTGTCAGCCACATCCATATCCCGACCGCGAAAACTGAACCGTGCCGCAAGAGAAACTCGCTCGCATGATAATAGACCCAACCACCTCGCGGCAGGAACTCGTTCTGGATTGCGACAAAGTAAAATGCGTTGGCCAATGTGATCGCCCAAGCCAGATAGGTTAGTCGAGAGAATTGCCCGCTCGCCAGGAGTAGGAACACCAATGCGTAAAACGTAATCTCGACTGCGAGCGTCCAGTAAACTCCATCAATCCACCCGCCGCTCGGCCAGAGCCACATCGAGTGCGAATAAGGTACCAACAGCTCGTTCAGCGGAACTTGGCCGATTTTTAGAATGGCCAGCAATGAGATTGTAGCGCAGATCCAAACTGCCGGGTAAAGCCTCAGCATACGCCCCTTCAGGAAGGAGAGAGGCGTTGCACCATTCGCTGAATTCGCTATCACGAATCCAGACAGGACGAAGAAGACTTCCACACCGACCCAGCCGAACCATGAAATCGGCGTAAGTAGGTGGAACGTTGTCACATGTCGGAACATCGGATCGAGCGGTGACGTTTCAGCTGCCCAGCCATCAAATCCTATGTGGAAAAAAGCGACCGCCAGAGCGGCGCCGAATCTGACGCAATCAAGCGCATAGAAATAGGGCCTGTCCTGCTTCAAGAACTATACTTTCAGAAAATACCGAAAAATTTGGAATTATCGTCCTGGCAACCATATTCTTCAATTCTCATTCGAACAATACAGTATTTGTTTTATCAATTATTTTTCCAACATTGAGTCGCCTGGATGGCTTACTTTACTAAGTTGAATTCGCCTGCGGATTGCGTCGAAAATGCTGCAATAACTGGCATTAGGTCTGAATATCCGCGAAGGTTTTGTAATGCTAAATACAGACTTCGACACAATGGGTTCGAGGTCTTTCAACATTGAAACGCATAGGCGCACCCGAGACGGGCGTTGCACTGTGCCACTCGGCGTAGCCGGCCAGCAGACTCTGATCTCGGGAAATTCTGGAGCGGGCGAAGAGATTCGAACTCTCGACCCCAACCTTGGCAAGGTTGTGCTCTACCACTGAGCTACGCCCGCATCCTGAATTGGTACCCGGCAGGAACCCCGCCGAGAGGCGTGATAAAGCGCATCATGCTTGTGTTTGCAAGCGCTTAGTTCGGGCCTGCTGCACAATTTGAGGCGTGTCAGGCCCCAGGCCCGGGATCTTGCGCCAAAGCGTGCATTTCGACTGGCCACACGACCGGCATTTTGGCCGAGCGGACCAAAATAAACGCCCGATCAGCCCCGGATGACTGTGCGAATCTGGTCCGGCCGTACTTCGCGTCCCTCGGCATCGACAAATGCCGCACGGATCGCACTTTTCGTTCCGGCTTTCGTGAAGCTGATCGGCGGCGTCTCGCCTTCGGCCAGCCAGGCATCGCCCCACTGCGTCAGCCCAATCAGGATGGGGCGCAATGACAGGCCCATCGCCGACAACACGTATTCCGGCCGGGCGCGCTTTCCGGGCGCCTTGTAGGGTTTTTTGACGAGAAGGCCCGCGTCCACCAGAGACTTCAAGCGGCCTGACAGCACGGTACGCGGGCATTTCAGTTCGGCCTGGAAATCATCGAACCGGCGCACGCCATACAGAGCCGCACGCAAAATCAGCAACGTCCACCTGTCTCCCACCACCTCTATGGCGCTGGCAAGGTTACAGGTTTCCGGTGGAATGGGTGACCGGCGGGCAAGAGGAATCTGCGTCATTCCAACTTTCATGTATGGGTTCGCTTTCGAAATCCAGAGCCCCGTTGATCGATGCGCACATTTCACCAGTTTCGCCTTGTATTTGCCGTCGTCCGATGGGAGAGGCAGGGACAGTCGCAGCTCTATCGAACCAGGCCATCGCATGAACAAGTCGGCGCTCTTCGCTTCGCTCCTGTCAGGTCTGGTTGCCTGTTCAGCGCCTGAATCCGTCGCACCCATTACGGTCGCACCGACGAGCGCCTCTGCCCTTTGGAGCTTCGAAACCTCCGCGCGCGCATTGCAGGCCGAATCTTGCCCGCCCGGGACACATCTCCTGTCGCCCTTGGCTATCGAGATCACCGCAACGCCGGTCGAACTCGGCGCCTTGCTCCCAAACGCGGCCTTGCCCACCACAGTCATCTTCGCGCACGGCTGGCGCCTGACCTCTGCCAACACAAACTTTGGTGGGTTGTCGGGTCTGGAGACGCTGCCGGACGGAAACTTTCTTGCTGTGTCCGACGCAGGATCCTTTGTCTGGATCGGGTTCTCCGACAACCAGCCGGACGGCACGGGCAAACTGGCCTACATGCTCGGCCCGGACGGAAACCAGCTTTCCGGCAAGACCGAAGGAGACGCCGAAGGACTCGCAGTTCGGGACGGGATCGCCCTCGTGAGTTTCGAGCGAGACCACCGTATCGAAGCCTTCGACCTCCGGCACTGTGGCGCAGATGCGAGGGCCGTTCCTGTCGCGCGGCTGCCTTCTGAAGCATCCGGGAAGCCGATCGGTGAGAATCAGGGCGCAGAGGCACTTTCGATCCTGCCAGCCGGCACGTTGAAATTTGGGCTCGAAAGCCTCTCTGGTGGTCCGTCCCCCATTGGCGCCGTCCTCGCCACTGGAGATGGCGCATTCACAGGCGAAACGGCGCCCAATCCCGGTGGCTATTCGCTGGTTGGTCTGGACGAGACGGTCGATGAGTCCGGCGAGCCGGTCACGGTCGCCCTGTATCGCAGCTACGACCCCATTCGCGGAAACAGGAATATCGTCACCTGGTCGACATCCGACCTGCAGATCGAGCTGAAACGCCCGATGCTCGTCGACAATTTCGAAGGTGTGGCTGCGGAATTCATCGATGCCGATACTCTGCGCATCTGGTTGATTTCCGACAATAATTTCTCCAGTCGCCAGCAAACGCTCCTGTATGCGTTCGATGTCGATACGAGCGCGGAATAAACGCTCTTACATTCTTTACGGTTGAAGCCTACATCTGCTCCTGCACAAGGGCTGCGGCGCCCGCAATGGGACTGAACTCCGGCGACCTTACTTTCCGTCAGGGAGCTGGCATTCTGGCTCGGACCCTGGTCCGGGCTCACCCGGCGCCCACCTAGTCTCTAGGTTGACGGGAGTGAATATGCCCAGCGACGTCTGCGGTTCTTGTGCGCTATCATTGGGGCGTGACGCCAGCGCAGACGCGCGTTAAGGCTCACGCCATGTCCAAAACACCCGACAAGACTCAACTTCGCCACCGGATGCGGACCCTTCGCGCCGAAGCGGCTGCCCGCGATCCGGATGCGGCTGAAAAGCTCGCCGACCTGTTTCCCATGAAACTTCTGGAGCGCTACGGTCCTGTCGTGGCGGGTTATGTCGCAATCAATGAAGAGATCGACCCCACCCCGTTGATGCAGCGTCTCAGCCGCGCCGGCGCCGAACTGTGCCTGCCCCGGGTCGAAGATGATGGCCGCATGACATGGCGCATGTGGTCCCATGGCGAGCCGCTGGAGCGCAGGCCGTTCGGCCTGTCCGAGCCGGGCATTGATGCGCCTGAAGCCAGCCCGACCCTCATCCTGACCCCGCTCCTGGCCTTCGATGCCATGGGCAACCGCCTCGGCTACGGCAAGGGTCACTACGACCGCGCCATCCAGCAACTGCGCAGCGCCGGCCGGGCCTTCACATGCGCCCTCGCTTACCCCGCCCAGCAGATCGATACGGTCCCGGCAGAGCCCCATGACCAGCCCCTCGACTGGGCCGTCACGCCCATCGGCTCGGTGCCGCTTTTCATGATGCGCAATATGAAAGCGATGAACGGCCCGGCCGGTGACGGGCCCGAGGCCGCCTGACTTGCGCCGCGTGGATTGTTAATCGGGGTTCTTGGCGCAAGTCTTGCTCAGTTAGGACATCGTTAACCCTCATTGCGCGCTCAGAAATTGCTAAATACTCCAAAAAAACCTGCCACTGCTCATACAACCTCGAGCGACGACGCACTCATCGTGTCCTGCCTCGTCGCAGTGTGCGGATTTGGGATTTTCCTGCTGAGCGACATCGACAAACCTAAACCGGTTGAAAATGTGTCGACGGCCGCCGTGGAAATAACCACAACGGATGAGGAGTCTGAGAGCCAGCCAGCTGCTCCTGCAGACTTAACGCCTCTCCCCGGTCCTATCCCCCCATCGACCACACCCGCACCTCCACCCAACCGGCCGCTTGCTGCCCCCGCAAAAGCCCGCCCGACACTCCCCTCCGGGCCCGGATTCATAACCCTGCTCGGCGACACGCTTAACGACGCGTTTTTCTATCGCTCGGAATATTCCAATCCCACCGGCCACTATGGCGGCGACTGGTCACGCGACAATATTGGTCAGTCGGCCGAGGGTGCCGATCTTGCGGTACGCCGCCAGCCGTCCCGGTCCGGGCCCTATACAGGCGGCGAAATGAAGACGTTGAAAACCTATGGCTACGGTCGCTACGAGGTCGTCATGCGACCCGCCAAGGGATCAGGGCTCGTGTCATCCTTCTTCACATATACCGGCGCCTATGAAGGCAACCCGCACGACGAAATCGATATCGAATTCCTTGGCCTCGATACGTCACGAATTCACTTCAACTATTTCCGGAAGGGCAAGACCGGCGAATCCGCGACCTTCGACCTGCCCTTTGATGCAGCCGAAGCCGACCATCTGTATGCCTTCGAATGGGCGCCAGAGGGCATCACCTGGTATGTTGATGGCGAGCCATATTACAAGACCGTTGAAGGCGATGCCTATCTGCCGACAACGCCCGGCAGCGTCATTTTCAATGCATGGACAGGCAAGCCGTTCATGTCTGCTTGGCACGGTAAACCGACATTCGAATCGGGCGCCTCAGCCCACTATTCATGCGTTTCCTTCACCCCGATGGGCGAAGAGTCACGCGCGTGCAGCAACCTGTTCCTGCCCCGGCGCCACAGCCCGACCTTCGCGATGACCGCTGATCTGACGCGCTAGGACTCGCGTTGTCGTGCAAGTGTGACTGGCCAGTCCCGAACTTTAGAGGTTAGTTTGGCCCGATGCTTATCCGGTTGATCTCAACATCGGTCGCGTTCACCGCTCTATGTCTTTCGTCTGCGGCAGATCCCGCTGTAAAAATTATCAATTTCTCTGCCAATTGGTGTCCGCTTTGCCGGGTGCTCGACCCGCGCCTGGATGACGCGGTGGATCGGTTCGCCGACCAGGGCGTGACGCTTGTAGAGATCGACATGACCGGCCTCGCCCGGTCAGGCGACGATGAACAACGCGCTCTCGTTGCGCAGCTTCAGGCGCTCACTTCAGCGCATGGCGCGGCTTATCTCTGGGACTGGTACGGCGGGCATGCAGGCATCGCCATCATCATCGCCGCCGATAACGGCGAACCGCTCTCCTGCATCACGACGCCATTGAGCACGTCGCAAATTGAAGACCGGTTACAGGAAAGCCTCGTCCTCGCGAAAAGGGTCAAACCCGGTCACCGGCGACCGAACGGCACAGACTGCCCGCCGCCGATCCCCAACAAGGCTCTGGCCAAGCCTAGCCTTTGATATCTTTCATGATTTGCTCGCGCGCGATGGGCATGAGTTCTGCCATCTGTTCGCGAATGCGGGCGTCGGAACGGTCTACGCCGGCCTTGTCGAAATCGCCACGCACCTTGCGGAACACGTCCTCTTCACCGACTTCTTCGAGATCAGACAAAACCACGGTCTTGGCATACGCCTGGGCATCATCGCCCGACATGCCCATCAGGTCGGCCGCCCAAAGGCCCAAAAGCTTGTTGCGCCGCGCCGCAACCTTGAACTGCGTTTCCTGATCAAGGGCGTACTTCGCCTCTTGTGCGCGTTCGCGATCGTCAAATGTGCTCATGGAAGTAGCCTTTCAGCGAGAAATTCAGAATTTTCTGCCATATAGGGTGCCAGATCAGGTGTGCGCAATAATTGTTTATCCGTGCGACTTGGCGTAACAGTCGCGATCTAAAGGGGACGCTGGCGATTCCGACCCGCCTTTTGCCCTCGATTACCCATGAAAGGGCTCTGTCGAATGTCGAAAAAGCGTGTCGTTTACGAGGGAAAAGCCAAAATCCTCTATGAGGGTCCCGAGCCTGGCACCTTGATTCAATATTTCAAGGACGACGCGACTGCTTTTAACGCGCAAAAGAAGGCCGTGCTTGACGGCAAAGGCGTGCTGAACAATCGCATCAGCGAATTCATGATGACCCGCCTCGGCGCCGTCGGCATCCCGACTCACTTCATCCGCCGCCTCAACATGCGTGAGCAGCTGATCAAGAAGGTGGAAATCATTCCGCTTGAAGTCGTGGTCCGCAATATTGCCGCTGGCACATTGTCCAAGCGCCTCGGCATCGAGGAAGGCCAGGTTCTGCCACGGCCCATGGTCGAGTTCTACTTCAAGGATGATGCTCTGGGTGACCCACTGGTGACGGAAGAGCACATTGCGGCATTCGGCTGGGCCGGTCCGCAGGAATATGACGACCTCATCTCGCTTTCGCTGCGGGTCAATGATTTCATGTCGGGCCTGTTTGCAGCCGTTGGCATTCGCCTGGTGGACTTCAAGCTCGAATATGGCCGGTATTTCGAAGGCGATAGTGAGGTGCCTCGTGTCTTGCTTGCCGACGAGATCAGCCCTGACAGTTGCCGTCTTTGGGACTTCGAGACCGGCGAAAAGCTCGACAAGGACCGCTTTCGCCGCGACCTTGGCGGCGTAACGGAAGCCTATGCCGAAGTCGCCCGGCGTCTCGGGATCATCAAGGAATCTGGCGAGACGGACAATGTCGTGAGCTTCACAGGCGGCAAGTAGCTGCCCGGCGCGCAGAGGCTCATTCCAATGCGCGCCAGACTAGGTTAAAGCGTGCGCGACTCATATCTTTGGAGCCCTACCCGATGAAAGCCATTGTCCACGTTGCCCTGAAATCCGGCGTCCTCGACCCTCAAGGCAAAGCCGTGGCTGATACGCTTGCGCGGATGGGCTACAAGGAAGTCGAAGCTGCACGCATCGGCAAGGTCATCGAACTCGATATCGACGACGCCCTGACCTCCGAAGCCGCCGAGGCGCGCGTCAAGGAAATGTGTGAGAAGCTCCTCGCCAATACCGTCATCGAAAGTTACCGCGTCGAGTTCGCCGCCTAGTTCTCGCTAGTCCGCCTCGGCCTTTCGGACATACACGCCTGTAAACCATTCGTCCCAAGTGTCGGTCTCCGGGTTGTATTGCTCGAAATGCTGTGTGACCGATCCATTGGCATTCAATGTCCACTCGCCGGTAAAGGGCGCTTTGACGCCGCCAGTCTGGTAGGCGATTTCACCGACCAGCTTCATTGACCCAGACTCGGTCAGTCCTCCCGAGTAATCGATCACCGCACCCTTGCTGATCCACAGCTGCCGCCATTTACCTGTCGCCGGATCAAGGAAGTTGTAGCTTTGCCCGGTGCCACCAGAAACCGAGGTCCAGCGCTCAACGAGAACGCAACCGCCCTCCTCGACCGCGATCGTATTCTCGCCTGCTAGATTGCCAACAGTGTCCGATACATCCCACTCGCCCAGCCAAAAATCGAAAGCATGATGAGCATCGCTCGCGCATGCCGGAACTGGCGGCGTCTGCGGTCCGGTACCAGCCGAAGCCTGGCCTAAAAGTCCCAGGATTACGATCGAGACCAATGATCTGTACATGCATCTCTCCTTGGGGTGTTTATGCTGTGAGAATCTCTGAACGTAGAAATTTGTCAAATGGAACCGATCGCACCACCTACTTGTGAGCGATTATTCACTTGCGTGTTTCGTTGCTACATGTTAGACAAGCCTCAACGCAAGGATGACTTTGAATGCCAAGATCTGCCACTCCTGCTCGTGAAGCTTCCAAGAAACCCCGCGCCCGAAATGCGCGGCCGAAAATTGAACGTGCGGCACTGAAACTGTTCATTCACGAGGGCGTCGATGCCGCAACCACGCGCGAGATTGCCGAACAGGCCGGGGTGTCGGAAGGCGCGCTCTATCGCCACTACAAGGGCAAGGATGAACTAGCCCTCGCTTTGTTCATGGAAACGCATAACCGGCTCGGCAAGATGATGATGGAGGCGCTGGCAGTCGAAGGCAGCCTTGAGAAAAAGGTCGGTGCAGCGGTATCAGCCTATTGCCAGCTTGCAGACGAAGATTTCCTCCTCTTTTCCTTCCACCTCGTCTCGCTGAACCGTTACCTTCCCTATGACAAGCGACGCGAGGACGATCCGGTATCCATCACTGAGCGCATCGTCGAGGGGCTGATGCAGGATGGAACCATCCCCAAAGGAGATCCCGCAGTGAAGGCGGCAATGGCGCTCGGCGTGATCATGCAGGCCGGACAGAACAAGATATACAATCGCCTTCCCGGACCACTTTCCCAGCACGCAGACGCATTCACCCAAGCAATCCTGGCTGTCCTGCACTCCGGCTGATTTTCGAAGATTTCGTACTCTCAAGAAAGCTTTTTCGCATGCGCGGCTTCCTGTTTACGGTCACCTATTACATCCTGTCGGTTCTTTACGTGCTGGTCTCCTTGCCTTTCCTGGCGTTGCCCGGACGCGGTCCCGTCAGCCTGATCATTCGCAGCTACACACGCGCGATGAACCTGAACCTCCTGCTCATTGGCGGCATAAGCAAGGAAGTCCGGGGTCGCAAAAATCTCCCTGACGGAGCGTTTGTGATTGCCGCCAAGCACCAGAGTTGGGGAGACGGCTACCTAATCTACCCAGAGGTCAAGAACCTCGCCTTCGTAACCGGCGACCACCTCGAAAAGTTCCCGCTCGTCGGCGGTATCCTGCGCAAGCTCGGCGCTATCGTTATCGACACCTGCGGTGGCGGGGACCGCAAAGCGGATTCCCTGCGCGAAGGGATGGAAACCGCCCGCGAAGAAGGTCGCCGAGTGCTGATCTATCCCGAAGGCCACCTTGCACCGGTCGACTACCATTTCCGCTACAAGCCGGGCGTCTGGCACATGGCAGAAGCCATGGGTGTACCGGTCGTGCCGGTCGCCACAAATATCGGCCTGTTCTGGAAACAGCAGGAAACCAGGAAGACACCCGGCCGGGCTGTCATCGAGTTTCTCGAACCGATTCCACCCGGTCTGCCGAAGGACGAATTTATGGCTCGGCTCACGGATGTCGTCGAAACCCGCACGGCCGAATTGGTCGCCGAGGTTCGTGGAGGCGCGCCGAAGCGCGCCGTCCTCATCCCCGACCCGGTAAACGGGTCTTTGGCCAAGCCAACCTCTGCCGATCCGTCAGCGCTCTCCAAGGTCTGATTTGCGACGTATCACGGATTTTGATGTTTACACGCAGAGAGCTTATTGTTAATCAATAAGGGCTCAGGATGTCCCGGGGGCCAAAACGGGATGACCAGAATGAACAAGAAGCGAAATCATGCACGCGCAATCGTGCTGGCCGGCGCCATGATGAGCGCCGTTGCCCTCCCCGCAACAGCTAACGACTGGAAAGCGTGGGAAGGACAAGACGAATCCTCACCCCGCGCCGTCTACACCGCAGGCACAGATAGTCCACCTGCGCTGCTGACCTGCGGAGCCGACGGCAAGCTGTCTGCCATGATCTCACTCAAGCCTGCTTCCCTGCCAGAACTGTTGGCGAAGAACGCGCCCTATTCGCGCGCCGAAAAAGCGAGCGTGATGGTCGGAGCCGCCGAGGCAGCCGAAACGAAGGTCAAATTCGTGCCGGCAATCGACGTTATCGAAATGCATTCGCACAGCATATCCGCCAAAGTATTCAATGCTGCAGTGAAAGGCGAGCCTCTGAAGATATCCGTGACGCGTGCGGGAGATATCGAAACCGTTCTCCCGGAACCCAACGATGCATTCAAAGCCTTCGCGCGCACCTGTAACGAAAGCCGCGAAGCCAGCACAAGATCGTAGCCCTGCGGCGCCTTACTACGATCTTGCGTCGTGAGTTGACGACTTCTCCAGATCAGTGCTCTTTTCTAGCTGAACGAGAACTGCGAGGCAGAAATTGGTGCGTAAGCTACGGGATGCAGGCTGTGTGGCAGCAGCCTTGGTCATGATTTCCGGCGGTTCGGGCTTTGCCCTCGAACTGCCCGGGGATACCGCCCTCTCTTGGGTGCAGGAGCCAGATCATATCTGGAGTGTCGACAGTTCAGACGCAGGCGACAAACCCAATTTCTACAGCTTTGTCAGGATCATTACCGTTTCAGGCGGCCAAGGACCGGTCGTTCAGTTCAGCTGCCAGGCAACAGACAAAGGTGATTACGCGCTCAATGCCGGAATCAAACTCGATCCGGCTAATGCCTATGACGAAGCTCCAAAGACCCGCCTTCAATTCCTGGAAATGAACGGCACCCTGACAATTGGCGACGACCGCAAGAATGAGCGCTTCCAGTATCATCCCGACTCTTCAAAGATCGTTCCCTACAATCGCTCCGTACCTCGGCGACTTTTCAATGCTGTCGTACGCGGCAACAAGGTGAAGCTCAAAGTACAGAAACAAACCTATCACCTAGAGCTGCCGGGTCCCGACGAGATTTTCACTGCTTTCGCCAAGATATGCCCGGTGACCAATGGCGGTAAATTCGACCAATCCATCTTCGACCAATCGCGCACGCGTCCGTCAGACGACGCTAGCTCCGAATAGGTCTGCGCGTCAGGCCGTAGCCGGCACGATCGTGACGCTCTCGCCACACCCGCAGGCATCGGTCTGGTTCGGGTTGCGAAACACGAACTTTTCGTGCAGCGGCGTGACTTCATAGTCGATCTGGCTGCCCAGCAGGAACAGCACCGCCTTGGCGTCGATCAGGATCGTGACGCCGTTTTCCTCGACGACTTCGTCCAGCGGTTCGGGTGCCATGGCATAATCCATGACATATTCCATGCCCGCACAGCCGCCATTCTTGACGCCGACGCGCAGGAATCCTGCGCCGCGTTCCTGCATGATTTCCTGTACGCGCTCTGTTGCAGCGTCGGACAAGGTCACGGGTTTGGGGCGGGGTCGTCTGGCCATGATCAACAGATAAGGTCTGAAGGGCTGCGATTCAATTAAAGCATGTTCAGCGCAAGGCGCGCTTCATCCGACATGCGGGACGGATCCCAGGGCGGATCGAACGTCAGGCGCACCTCGACGTCCGTGACGCCCTCGACCGTCCGCGCGGCCGTTTCCACCCATCCGGGCATATCGCCCGCCACAGGGCATCCTGGCGCCGTGAGGGTCATATCGATGTCCACTTTGCGGTCGTCATCGATATCGACCTTGTAGATCAGGCCCAGTTCATAGATATCGACCGGGATTTCCGGGTCATACACCGTCTTGAAGGCCACGATCAGGGCATCCGTAATGCGATTGAGTTCGTCCTGCGGAATCGCCGAAGGCGCCGCATCGGCCGGGGCCGACACGTCGATCAGGTCGCGAGAGGTCATATCGTCTGCCATGTCTGACTCTCTATACCAGCATTCCGCGGGCTTTTTCCAGCGCCTCTATGAACACGTCGACCTCGGCCTCCGTATTGTAGATTCCGAAGCTCGCGCGCGCTGTCGCGCTGACTCCCAGATGGGTCATTAATGGCTGGGCACAATGGTGCCCTGCCCGGATGGCCACGCCATAGCGGTCCAGTATCTGCGCCAGGTCGTGAGGATGGGCGCCTTGCAGGCTGAACGCCAGCACCGATCCCTTGCCCGGCGCCTCGCCGTGCACGGTCAGGCCATTGACGCCCCGCAGGCCGTCACGCGCCCGCGCGTAGAGCGCATGTTCATGCGCCTGAATTTCGGCCTGATCGAATTGCCGGTACCAGCGGATCGCCGCGCCCAGCCCGATCGCCTCGAGGATCGGCGGCGTGCCGGCCTCGAACTTGTGCGGGCCTTCATTGTAGGTGATCCGGTCCATGCTGACTGTCTCGATCATCTCTCCGCCGCCCTGATAAGGCCGCGCATCGGCCAACGCGCTGGACGTTCCATAGAGAATGCCGATCCCTGTCGGCCCATACAGCTTGTGTCCGGAAAACACGTACCAGTCACATCCCAGCGCCTGCACATCGACACCAAGGTGAACCGCTGCCTGGCAGCCATCAACCAGCACCCGAGCACCCGCTTCATGCGCTATGCGCCCGATCTCGGCCACGTCGTTCACCGTGCCGAGCACATTGCTCATATGGCTGATCGCCACCATGCGCGTCTTCGGCCCGATGGCCGCACGCAGGGCCTCCATGTCGAGCGACCCGTCAACGTTCAGGCCGACCCAGCGCAGCACGGCCCCCTGGCGCTCGCGCAGGAAATGCCACGGAACGATATTGGAATGGTGCTCCATCACGGACAGGACGATTTCATCACCCGCCTTGATCGTTCCGGCCAGCGCAGACGCCACAAGGTTGATCCCCTCGGTCGCGCCTTTGGTAAAGATGATATTTTCCGTGCTCGGCGCATTAAGAAAGTCTCGCGCCGCATCGCGCCCGGCCTCATACGCCTCGGTCGTCTCATTCGACAGCGTGTGGATGCCGCGGTGGACGTTGGCATAAGCCATCCGGCTCTGGTTCGCGATGGCCTCGATCACCGCGTCAGGCTTCTGCGCGCTGGCCGCATTGTCGAGATAGACCAGCGGCTTGCCGTTCACCTCCCGCTTCAGGATCGGGAACTCCTTGCGGATCGCTGATATGTCGAACGGCCGCGTCATGACGACAGCCAGTTCTGCGCCTCGGCAAGCAGCACGTCGCGCACACTCTCATCCGCCGTGCCGAGTGCCTCGGCAATGAACGCCTCGGTCAGCATGGCGCGTGCCTGTATCTCCGGAATGCCGCGCTGGCGCAGGTAGAACATTTGCGCATCGTCCAGCGCGCCGCACGTGTTGCCGTGCGCGCACTCGACATCATCGGCATAAATCTCGAGTTCCGGTTTCGCGAACACCTGCGCACCGTCTTCCAGAAGAAGCGCCTGATGCTGCATGTCGGCGTCGGTATGCTGGCCTGTTTTTCGCGGCACGTAAAACTTGCCCTGGAACACACCGGTGCCGCCATCGGTCACAGCGCCCTTTGTCAGCTGGCGCGTCACACAGCCTGGCGCGCCGTGGCGCACATGTGTCGTGATGTCGGCGTGGAATCCTTTCCCGGACAGGTAGGCCGCATTCAGCAACAGCTTGGCGCCCGATCCCTGATGCACCGCGCGCGTCTCCATCCGCACCACTCCCGCGCCGAATGCCAGGGTTGTCTGCGTCGCTTCGCTGTCCGCTGCGAGATTGACCAGGCTGGTCACTGCCAGAGCCTCGTCTGCGCCGCCACGCTGGTAGATCGACCGGTTCAGGCGCGCACCTTCCTCCAGATTGAATTCAAGCAAGGCAGACGCGAATCCCACACCACCCAGATAGCTCTCCGTCAGGGTCAGCGAGGCTCCAGCCCTGAGCACGAAGTTAATCCGTGCAAAGCTGGCCTCACCAGCACCTTCAAACACGAAGTGCAGGCGCGGCAGGTCGCTGGCCGTGATCTCGAATGTCAGCGTCGCTGGCCGCGAACCGCCACCGGCCAAAGCCGCTGCCAGCGCACCTAGCGGCACGTCTTCCGCGCCGCTCATGGCCAGTGTCGTCTGTTGGGCCAGCATGCGCATACCGTCCGGCAACGCTTTCGGCGGCTCAAACCCGGTGGGCGTGAACCGGAAAACCAGCGCTCCATCGCGGGGAAGCGGGTCTTTCGCCGAACTCGACGCGGGTGTGTCCAATGCTTTCAGCGCCGCCTTGAAGTCGCTCCACTTCCAGGCTTCCATCCGCCTGTTCGGCAGGCCTGAGTCGGCAAAGGCCAGGAAGGCCCGTTCGCGCCGCGCGTCTTCCGGCTGCATACCGTAGCGTGCGACCAGTTCCAGCTCGGCGGTCGTCGGATTCTTGATGAAGTCGCGCAGGGCGGTGGTCACGCCGCCTCTCCCAGCACCCCGTCATACCCCTCCTGCTCAAGCCGCAGGGCGAGTTCCGGGCCGCCTGTCTTGATGATCCGGCCCTTGGCCATGACATGCACCTTGTCCGGCTTGATATAGTCGAGCAGGCGTTGGTAGTGCGTGATCACCAGCATGCCGCGCGACGGATCGCGCAGCGCGTTGACGCCCGCCGCCACCGTCTTCAGGGCATCAATGTCGAGCCCGCTATCCGTCTCGTCGAGGATCAGGAATTTCGGCTCCAGCATCATCATCTGGTAGATTTCGAGCCGCTTCTTCTCGCCGCCCGAAAAGCCGACATTCACGGGCCGCTTCAGCATTTCGGCGTCGAGATTCAGCATCTTGCCCACTTCGCGCGAGCGCTTGATGAAGTCAGGCGCCGACATTTCGGCTTCGCCGCGTATCTTGCGCTGGGCGTTTATGGCGGTTCGCACGAAGGTCATTACCGGGACGCCGGGAATCTCAACCGGATACTGGAACGACAGGAACATGCCCTTGGCCGCGCGCTCTTCCGGCTCGATGTCCAGGATGTCCTCACCATTGAGGGTCGCACTCCCGCCCGTCACGTCATAGCCGCTCCGGCCTGTCAGGACGTAGGACAGCGTCGACTTGCCGGCCCCGTTCGGCCCCATGATCGCGTGGACCTCGCCCGCAGGCACGTCCAGCGACACACCATTCAGGATTGCCTTGGCCTCAGCCTCTTCGCCAACCGTGGCGGTCAGATTTTTGATCTTCAACATAGGCCGCATGTAAGCTGTGCGGGCCTAAAGGGAAAGCCCCTGCGGCACCCTGTGATCCTAAAGGCTGCTGTTAGGAAAGAACCGATCCTGTGCTCGCCGAGAGCGCTACTGCCCGAAAACTTTACCAATCCCCGCAATTGTTGCCAGAGTCGCCGCCACAACCACTGCTCAGAAGTAGACTTTTGCTCGACCAAGTCCAAAATTTGGATGGAGAAATGGAAAGAACAAGAAATATGATACGGGCCGCTTCAGCAAGGGATGCTGAGTAGGATCGCGCCACCTCCCGTTTTTTAGATTCCTCTTATCCAACACTGCCTTCCAGGCTCACTTTCAGCAGGCTTTGCGCCTCAACCGCGAATTCCATCGGCAAATGCTGAAGCACGTCGCGCACGAATCCGTTCACCAGCAGGGCCACCGCGTCTTCCTCGGCAATGCCGCGCTGGCGGGCATAGAACAGCTGGTCTTCCGACAGTTTGGTCGTCGTCGCCTCATGCTCCAGCTGCGCGCTGGCAGATCGATTCTCGACATAGGGAATCGTGTGCGCACCGCACCGGTCGCCGATCAGCAGCGAATCGCACTGGGTGAAATTCCGCGCCTTCTCGGCCTTCCGGTTCACTGACACGAGGCCGCGATAGGTATTGTCGGACTTGCCGGCTGAAATGCCCTTGGAAATGATCCGGCTCTTGGTGCGCTTGCCCAGATGGATCATCTTGGTGCCGGTATCGGCCTGCTGGCGCCCATTGGTGACCGCAATCGAGTAAAACTCGCCGACGCTATCGTCCCCGCGCAACACGCAGGACGGATACTTCCACGTCACCGCCGACCCGGTTTCGACTTGCGTCCACGATATCTTCGAGCGCGCCCCGCGGCAATCGCCGCGCTTGGTCACGAAGTTGAAGATTCCGCCCTTGCCGTCCTCGTCGCCCGGCCACCAGTTCTGCACCGTCGAATACTTGATCTCGGCATCGTCCAGCGCGACCAGCTCGACCACTGCAGCATGCAGCTGGTTCTCGTCGCGCATCGGCGCCGTACAGCCTTCGAGATACGACACATAAGCCGCCTCGTCGGCGATGATCAGGGTCCGCTCGAACTGGCCCGTATTCTCCGCATTCATCCGGAAATAGGTCGACAGTTCCATCGGACACCGCACACCCTTGGGCACGTAAACAAACGTCCCGTCCGAAAACACGGCGCTGTTCAGCGTGGCGAAGAAATTATCCGATTGCGGCACCACGGTGCCGAGATATTTCTTCACGAGTTCTGGATATTCATGCACGGCTTCCGAGATCGACATGAAAATCACGCCGGCCTTCTGCAGCTCCTTGCGGAATGTCGTTGCAACCGAAACGGAGTCGAAGACGGCATCGACGGCCACGCGCGGTTTCTCCCGCGCTTCGGCGGCGGTCTCGACAGCGCCCTCCACGCCTAGCAGCACTTCGGCTTCCCGCAGCGGAATGCCCAGCTTCTCATATGTCTCGAGGATTTCCTTCGGCACATCGTCGATCGAGGCGTATTTCGCCCCGGCCTTCGGCGCCGCATAGTAATAATAGGACTGGTAGTCGATCTTCGGATAGCGAACCATCGCCCAGGTCGGCTCTTTCATGGTCAGCCAGCGTTCATACGCCTTCAGGCGCCACTCAAGCAGCCATTCAGGCTCGTTCTTCTTCGCCGAAATGAAACGGATCGTGTCTTCGGAGAGGCCTCTCGGGGCCATGTCCATTTCAATATCCGTCGTGAAGCCTGCCGAATAGTGCTCCGCCTCAAGCGCCTTGGCAGCCTCGACCGTCTTGGCGTCGATGCTGTCCTTGACCTTGACCTCGCCGCAGTCTTCGTCGTGTTCGGTGGTGCCGCCGCAGCAGTCCATCACACCTTCTCCTTCAAAACCGTGCGCCGTGCCGCTTCCAGCCACGCATCCGCCACGCCGTCAAAATCGGCTGGCACGCTATTCCATCCAAAGCTGGTGCGTATTGCTGATTCCGCAAGGGCATCAGATGCGCCCATGGCCATCAGCACGACAGATCGCTTGACCTTGCCCGAAGAGCAAGCAGATCCTGCAGACACGCATACTCCGGCCAGGTCCAGCGCCATTACCTGCGTTTCTGCGCGGAACCCCGCCCGCGCGAAATTTGACGTACCCGCAAGGCGTGAGCTTCCCTCTCCAATTATTGTCACACCGCCCTCTGCCTTGAGGCGTTTTTCCATGGCATCCCGAGGTTTTGCGAGTGCGGCATATTTCGGCAGGTCCCGAACGGCAGCCTCAATAGCTGCACCAAAGCCGGCAATTCCCGCCACGTTTTCCGTTCCCGACCGGAGGGAGCGCTCCTGTCCTCCCCCGTACAGAATCGCCTTCAACGGCGCGCCTGAACGGTGCCACAAGGCGCCGACGCCTTGCGGTCCGCCGATCTTGTGGGCCGACAGGGACAAATAGTCGACGCCCAGCATGCCGACATTGACGGGAATTTTGCCCAGCGCCTGCACGGCATCGCAAATTGTCAGGCCACCAGCCTCGCGTACAATCGCAGCGGCTTCGGCTACTGGCTGGATGATACCCGTCTCGTTGTTTGCCAGCATGAGGCACAAGACTGGCGTGCCCTGCGCGTCCTTGTCCCAGTCCGCCATCCGGGCGCGCAGGTCGTCGAGGTCCAGCGTCCCTGCAGGCGTGACATAGGCGGTTTGCACCACAGCGCCCGAATGAGCCGCCGATTTGGCAATGGCTTCGTGTTCGATTGACGATACGATCAGCGTGCAAGCGCCGTTCAGGGCATCCACAACGCCCTGAACGGCCAAGGCATCCGCTTCAGTCCCGCCCCCGGTGAAAATGATATCTGCCGCCCGGCTGCCGATCGCGCCGCCTACTTGCACCCGTGCCGCTTCCACCACGCCCCGCGCCGCCCGCCCCTTGGCATGGACAGACGATGGATTCGTCGCCCCAAGATCGAACACCGCAAGCATGGCGTCGCGTGCTTCCGGGCGAAGCGGGGACGTCGCATTGTGATCAGCATAAATCATGGTTTCTTGTATACTCGCTCAAGGTTCAGTGTGCACGTGCAGAAAAATTTGCATTTCCCGGTCCATTTGGCTTATGACCGCGCCCTTACAAGAGAATTCACTCCGAGGATGTCATGGCAGAACTGATTATTCCCGGCCCGCAGGGCCGTATCGAGGCGCGCTACACTGAGCCGCCGCATCCCGGTGCGCCAATAGCCCTGATCCTGCACCCCCACCCGAAGGCGGGCGGCACCATGCAGGATCCGATCTCGATCATGCTGTACCAGATGTTCGAACGCCACGGTTTTGGCGTCTTGCGCTACAATTCACGCGGCGTTGGCCGCAGCCAGGGCGTCTACGATCAGGGTATCGGTGAACTTGAAGATGCTGCCTATGTCCTCGATTACATTGAAAACCTGAGCGAAAGCCCTCGCTATGTCTGGTGCGCCGGTTACAGTTTCGGTGCGTGGATCACGCTCCAGCTGCTGATGCGTCGCCCGGAAATTGACGGTTTCCTCGCGATATCGCCGCCAGCCAACCACTATGACCTGTCATTCCTGGCGCCTTGCCCCGCATCCGGCCTCATCGTCTGCGGCGACTCCGATGCTATTGCCAGCCCGGAAGACATTGAACGCGCCCTGACCAAGGTGCGCGTCCAGAAGGGCGAAGTCATCGAACGCGCCCGCGTGAAAGGCGCCAATCATTTCTATGTCGACAAGCGCGACGATCTGATCGGTCTCTGCGAGCAATACCTGCTTCAGCGCCTGGAAGATGCGGAAGAGAAACTGCGGCTCGAAGCCGAAAACGACTAACCTCTCAACCGGCCGCCTGTCATGGCGGCCGGAACGCCCGTGGTTGTCGGCCAGCTCAGCGGCAGGCCGCGCACAGTTCTCGCGGCCAGGAAGGCAAATGCCTCAGCCTCGATCGAGTCCCCGCGCCAGCCTGCATCTTCCGCACTCATCACAGCGCATGGCAGAGCCTCGCGGAGCGCCGCCATCATCGCCGGGTTATGACGCCCGCCGCCGCACACAATCACGCGCTGCGGCGTATCCGGCAGCTGTGCAACACCCTTGGCCACGGCCCGCGCCGAAAAGGCCGTCAGCGTTGCGGCGCCATCCTCGAACGACAGGCCCCGCACCATGCCGGCGTTGAAGTCGTAACGGTCGAGCGATTTCGGCGGCGCTTCCCTGAACCAGTCATGATCCAGCAATTGCGACAGAATCTCTTCGTGTGCCCGGCCCGAGGCCGCAAAAGCACCGCCCTCATCGTGTGTGCCTTTCCCGTGCGCCGCGACCCATTCATCGATTGGCCCGTTGGCCGGCCCCGTATCGAAGGCAAACAGGGTGCCGTCCGTCATTCGGGCTGTAATGTTGGCAACACCGCCAAGATTCAGCACGGCGCTGGCCCCGTCACCTGCACGCTCCAGAAGTGCGCCATGGTAGACCGGGGCCAAAGGCGCCCCGTGTCCTCCGGCTGCCACGTCAGCTGTTCGGAAGTCGTAGGCGAGCTGGATACCCAGTGCCTTCTGCAACGAAACGGGGTCGATCAATTGCAGGGTTGCGCCAGGCGCGCCCGGACGGGGACGCCTGTGGAGAACCGTCTGCCCATGCACACCCGCGAGCGGTACAACCACCCCCTTACCGCCCCCTTCGCACACCATCTGCCACGCCTCAGCGTGGGTCCTGGTAACCACCTGCCGCGCCGCCTCGAACGCCGCTTCGGGCGCCGGTCCGGTCCAGTTCCAGGCCCGCGCCGCATCCGTCGCATCTTGCAAAACCTGTCGTTCACTGGCCGTATATTTACGCTCGGCGACCGGTCCAAACTCCAGAACACGCTCCCCGTCAGTCAGGATCAACGCTGCATCTGTAGCATCCAGTGAGGTTCCGGACATGAAGCCGGCAACCCATTGCGGTTCGCGATCGTGAATTGGATGGTTCAAGAGTCCCTCGTTCCGTGTTACGCGCCTGCGCTTACGGAGACACGAGACAATGACCGAATACAAGTCGGAATTCCTGAAAACACTGGATTCACGAGGCTTCATCAAGCAGGTAACACACCCTGCCGAGCTCGATGCCTATTGTGGCTCAGGAACCCCGGCAGCCTATATCGGGTTCGATGCCACAGCTGACAGCCTGCACGTCGGTTCGCTTCTGCAGATCATGATGCTGCGCCATTTCCAGCGCTGCGGGGGAAAGCCTGTCGTCTTGATGGGCGGCGGCACGACGAAAGTCGGCGACCCGACCGACAAGGACAAGTCCCGGCCGCTGCTGACGGATGACCAGATCACCGCCAACATGGCCGGTATCAAGAAAGCGTTCGAACCGTTCCTGAAATTCGGCGACGGCCCGACGGACGCCATCATGGTCAACAATGACGACTGGTTGTCGAAGATCGGCTACGTCGAATTCCTGCGCGACTACGGCGTGCATTTCACGATCAATACGATGATTAAACAGGAAACCGTTGAGCGCCGCCTGCGCAACGAGCAGCCCTACACATTCCTCGAATTCAACTACATGCTCCTGCAGGCATATGACTTCCTTGAACTTTACAGGCGTTATGGCGTCCGGCTCCAGCTTGGTGGGTCCGACCAGTGGGGCAACATAATCAACGGGGTCGAACTCACGCGCCGGGTCGCTGGCGGTGAAGCCTATGGCTTGACATCACCACTGATCACGACGGCCTCAGGCGGCAAGATGGGCAAGACAGCCGATGGGGCTGTTTGGCTCAACGCCGACAAGAAAAGCCCCTACGAATACTGGCAGTTCTGGCGCAACACGGAGGACGCTGACGTCGGCCAGTTCCTGCGTCTGTTCACAGACATGGACCTGACGGAGATCGAGTTGCTCGAAAAGCTTCAAGGGGCCGAGATCAACGACGCCAAGATCGCTCTGGCGAATGCAGCCACGACGTTGCTGCATGGCGCCGAGGCGGCCTCAAAATCAGCAGAAGCTGCCAAGGCTGTCTTCGGCGCAGGTGCATCTGCCGATGCGCTCCCAACTGTTGAAGTTCCAAAATCCGAACTCGATGCTGGCATGCTCATAGCAGCGGCATTCGTCGCGGCAGGACTTGCAAGCTCAAATGGTGAAGCCCGGCGATTGATAAAACAGGGCGCAGCCAAAGTGAACGATGTCCAGGTTGGTGACCAGAACGGCACGCTCGGCGCTGCGGACCTGGTCAACGGAGCTATCAAGCTTTCGGCGGGCAAGAAGCGCCACGCGCTCGTGCGAGTGAGCTAGGAAGCCAGCGCTATTCGAAACTCTCTTCCGGAATAGGGGGAAGCTCTGACGGTATCGGTTCGTCGGGCGCACGAGGTTTGGCTTCCGGTATCTTGGTGTCTGACGGGTTCTCAAAAATCCGCCGGATCACGCCTGGTGCAAGCGCCGATAGTGGATTGACCGACACATTGGCCTTTTCCAATGTCCCGTTGATCGCATAGGTCAATGAAAATACGCCTTCACCGTCGCGGCCGACGACAAGGTCGCCAATAATCGGTATCCCACCCAGCGCTGAGTTCATGCCGAAACTGGGCACAAGCACGCCGTTAAACTCAATGGCGCCGCTTTTTCCCTCCATATATCCGCTCGTTGTCAGGCCCAAAGCGGGCCCTTGCGCTTTCGCGCCAGTAACAACATAGCGACCGTTCGCGAGTTTCAACGGCACGTCGATCCTGGAAAACAGGACGCCCTCCCCCCCCAATGTGTCGGCAAGGCCCCGGAGCGATGCCAGCGACAGTATTTGAGTTAGGAAGGGCGCATTGCGCATTCGTACATCGGTCAGGACGATGTCGAACGCCGCAGGCGAGGCATCCTTCGTGAACTTGCCCGTCAGCTTGAGATTTCCACCCTCAAGGAAATCCGCTCCAATCAGCGCCTGCGCAATAAACCCAGCGTTCCCACTTTCCACATTGACGGTGGCACCGTCGGGACGAGTGGCGTCATACGTAGCCGACAGAGGCGATCCATCGTCTGCTTTTCCCGTCGCCTTAAAAAGCGAAAGCCCTCTGGCACCCGTACTGGCGCTGAGTTTGGCATCGCGCATGTCCAGGCCGGGCCTCAGTGTCAATGCGTCAAGATCCGCGCTCACGCTCATTGGCGTCTTGTTGACGTTTTCCGCGTCTCCGACGCTACCAAGTCCTGACATCAGTCCGGAGAGATCGAGATAGGTTCCGTTGAGTTGGAGCATCAGGCCACCGTCAGGTGACCGGCTCATGTCTCCCCCAAAATCGGCTTTGTTCTTGAGGTAGGCGCGCCTCAGTACCGCCGAAACCAGCTTCGAATCCTCACCAAGGATATAGTCGCCGTCAAGACGGGCGTTTTCCGAAGTGAACAAGACAGTCGACTTCGCGACGTCTCCCGATTTCACATACTGAACCGAGGCTTTCGCTGGCACGCCCTTGGCTTTCACCCAGCCAATCTCGGAGATGTCGACCCGAGCCTCACCGAGATCCAGCGCCGTGTCGGCCGAAACAAGATGCTCTCCTCGCAGGCGCGCCTGAAGTTCCAAAGGTACTTCACCGGCAAGATAGGCTCGCCCTAAAATACCAAACCTATTGAGCACGTCGGGCGTTACGACTGCCGTTGCAGAAAGGTTTGATGGCTTGTCGCCATCGTTGAACGCATCCCGCCAAGTAAATTGCACCGGTGATGGACCAAGATCGCCAAATCCGGTGATCGTGATGCCCGCCTGATTGGTATCGATCCTGAAATTTCCGTTTGTGAGATCAAACCCGAGCGCGGCATTTTTCAAGCCGCCTTTCGTCACACTTCCGATGGCCGAGAAGCGTATATCTTTGTACGGCACATTATCCCGGGCCGGCCGGAACATTTCAAATGTCATTTCAGCGTCGCCAGTCAGCCGCTCGGGATCGAATTCGATCTTCAAGCTGGACTCAGCGAGTGTTTTCATAATGTTGGTTGCTGGCCCATGTCCCTTTGCAAACACTCGGAACGGCACGCCAGGCGGATTAAATGCTGGAAAATCCACGACTCCGTCATCCACAGACCAACCGCCAAACTCACCACTCTCCAGGATCACCTTGAAGCCATTTCCAGACAGGTGGCCTTTTCCACTCGCTTTTTCGACCGCAGGCAAATCATCCATGAACTTTACAACGGCATCGCGGACTGTGAAATCCAGCTGAAGGTCTTCATCCCTCAGGTATCCCTCCGAGAAACTGTCACGCAACAGGTCCAGGTGTCCGGTCACAGAAGAAGCAACGCCTGCCGGTATTCGCCTGGCTGCGAACCGACGGGCACCAGACCCCAAACCAACAGGCCAGAACGCCATTATGGTGTCTTTGCTCAAGTCGCCTTCTGAGGCGACATCAATACTGCCAATCAACGGCGTTTCACCCGGCTGGCGGTCTGGTGTGAGTTCAAAAGAACCCGACGCTTTAAGTTGATCAGCACCGATCTGCAATTTGAGTTCGGCATTCCGAAACGCATAACGAGAAAGATCCACCTCGCCTGCAAAACTCAACTGGCTGATCGGGATAGCCTTCTCGAGCATTGGCGTAAAATCCAATTCGAGCGCTTCGCTGACAAGGCTGAACTTGTGTGCCCCTTGCGCGCCCATTGCGTCCTGCAAATCGACAACAACCGTGCCTTTGAACGGCCCTGCCCCGGTACTGCTTACGTCAACAGACAGAGCATCCGTCGCAGCCATGTAGGCAGCCTTCAGGCCAAGGTTTTCAACAATGATTCCGTCGCTGCCAATGGGCAAGCGACCCTGACCCGCTTCAACCTCGATGACGATTTGCTCAACGCCGGCGGCCTTTGAAACGTCAAACGACACCACTACGTTTGCTGGCAGCCCGTCAAAGCGCTCGCGGCTCATTCCAAATCTAACCGCGAGGTCGGCGAGCGGCCATTGCGCCACTGCAAACTCCGCCTTCAGTTGCTGGCCCGAATTGGAAGTTGCGAACGTCGCCGCCAGTCCCGCTGGGAGGCCCTCGCCAATCCCGCTGCCGGCAACGGACATGACGATCCCTCCGGCTTCGCGAGCGAGCCGCCCTTTCGCCGACTTGAGCGTTAAAAGATTCGAACTGTCCGGTCCGCGGACACGAACTTCGAAGCGATCAAACGACACGCGCTCCAGGTCAACAATCGAGTCGGCATGCTCAAGCGCGACAAGCAACTGCGGCAAGACATCGTTGGCACGCTGAAGCCACTCGGCCGGTGTCGTCGGCAATTTACCTGCAGGAATTTCTGGCAGTGGATCGCCCGCCACCTTCCACTTCGTATCGGTTACGCTGTCGACGTTGATCCAGCCTTCGTCCAGATCCATTGCAAGCACATCGACCTTGCCCAAAACGAGCGATGAGCCTGACAGAATCAGGTCAGCGCGTTTTGCTTCTGCACTGAGGACGCCAGCATCATCGAAAAGCTGGACGTTGCCTGCACTGACCCGGACACGCCGATCAGCCTGCGACCATTCCAGAAAGAGTTCTCCGATCTGAACCGGTCGACCGTCTCTGGCACCGGAAAGCGCACGCTCCACGTCGTCCTTGAATACACCCAGTTCGAGAGGGCCGCTTGCCAACCGGAATGCCAATAAACCTGCCGCGACCATTGCGAGCAGAATCAGGCCTCCAAGTATTTCAAGAATAACCGTCGAGGCGGTCTGGCGAACCAACGGCACGCTCCTTAAACTTCATGCGACACGTATCGAACAGCATTGCTGCAGGTTTTTGATATAAGCACAGTCCTTTTCAGGCACCATAGGAGGAATACATGACCGGACCACTCGAAACAGGCGTAAAAGCCCCCGAGTTTTCTATCGAAACGACACTGGGGTCGAAGCAACTCGCGTCTTATCGAGGCAAATACCTGGTCCTCTATTTTTATCCGAAGGATGACACGCCCGGATGCACCAACGAAGCCATCGACTTTTCGAACCTCACGGAAGACTTCAAGGCTGCCAATGCCGCAATTCTCGGAATTTCACGAGATAGCCTGACCCGCCACCAAAAATTCATCCAGAAACATGGATTGAAGATCGAGCTAGGATCCGACGAAAATGGAAGTGTTTGTGAGACGTATGGTGTCTGGGTCGAAAAGAACATGTACGGACGCACCTATATGGGCATCGCAAGATCGACCTTCCTGATCGACCCGGAAGGCATGATTTCAAGAATCTGGCCGAAAGTTAGGGTGAAAGGGCACGCCCAAGATGTCCTCGATTCCCTAAAAGCCTGACAGAGACCCATTTATTACGCAAAGGTCATCCAAAATTCCGAACTTTAACAGGGTATTTACCCAATTAGGCGAAAAATCGCATGAATTGTGTTCCGTAGGGCTTTCACCCCAGATCGAAATGGGTATTTATGTCCTCCACGGGTTTGGGAAACGTGCTGCAATGGTTATTGCAGTATGGGGTGTGATTTCCAGTCGACGGGTGGCGTGAATGACCAAGTGGAGTGCAAACGTTAAAGCGGCGTTTGATCGAGCGTTCCCGGAACGCCAGATCTATCATCGCAGCGGTGGCACAGTCCGGTACATTTCGGTCTCGCCTTGGCAACAGGCCATAATCGCAGCTGGCGCCGCCGCCTTGGCAGGCTGGACGCTTTTTGTGACAGGCAGCTACGTGCTTGGTGGCCCGACGAGCACGATTGCCGGCAATCCTGACGATCGTGAACTTGCCAAATATGAACGGTGGGTCCAGGAGCTCCGCGCAAAGGATGCCCTGTCGCGTTCACTGCTTGAAGAGCGCACAGACGCCTTCCAGAAAGAGACGGCCGAGTGGGAGGACCGCCAAAAGGCGCTCGAGGAGCTTTTCGACAAGTTGAAGGGCGATGAGAATCTCGAAGTTTCGGCTCTAAAGGGCGACGGCACCGGACTCCTGGTAAAGGCATCCATCGAAGAAGCCGATAATCGCCAGTCACGAAACTACGAACCTATTACAGCATCGTTCGACACGAGTGGTACCCGTGTAAGCCTGAAAAACCTCAAATATGACCAGGAACGCATTTTGGACGAAGCTGAGGACATGGCCATTGACCGCGCCGAGCGCGCGCGTGGCGTCCTCCAGCTGACCTCCGTAGGTAGCGACCGGATCGTTTCCGGCGCCGAGATGGGCGGCCCGCTCGTCTCGATCGCGACACTGACTTCCAGCACATCAAATCTGTCGCCCGAAGAAGCCACCTTCTACAACCGCCTCACCCAGACACGTGCGCGGGTTGAGGAGATGCGATATTATGAACAAATTGTCGCCAGCCTTCCTCTCGGTCGGCCAGTCGGCGTGCCCTTCCGCCAGACCAGCGACTATGGCATGCGCATAGATCCTTTCCGGAAGCGTCCGGGCTGGCACAATGGCCTTGATCTGGCCGCTTATCACGCCGCGCCTATTGTTGCCGCGGGACCTGGAAAAGTTTCTTTCGCAGGCGCAAGTTCAGGATACGGTCGCCTCGTGGAAATCGACCACGGACACGGTTTCAAGTCGCGCTATGGTCACTTGAGCGGGATTACGGTATCAAAGGGAGACACCGTCGAAATCGGTGACTTGGTCGGCAAGATGGGGACAACCGGCAGAAGTACGGGTGACCACCTTCATTATGAAGTCTGGTTCAACGGCAAACCTTATGATCCAGCCAAATTTTTGAAAGCAGGCCGTCATGTTCACTAAAAACAAAACTCAAGAAACCAGTTCACCTGAACCGGCCAAGGCTGCGCCTGCGCAGGACGCCATTCGCGGCGCAGCGATGAAACCAGCCGCGCGCGCGGCTTCAATCATCTGCGCAGATATGAAGATCAATGGCTCGGTCACATCCGAGGGCGCATTGCAAATTGACGGCGTCGTTGACGGAGACGTCAGCGCGACCGACATCACGATCGGTGCGTCAGGCTTCATCACGGGTGAAGTGAAGGCCGAAGTCGTCAAGGTAAAAGGCAAGATCCGAGGTTCAATTCGCGCCCGCAAGGTTGAACTGGAATCGGGCGCTCACGTGAAGGGCGACATCGTGCATTCGTCGCTGCAGATCCAGTCTAACGCTGTGTTCGAAGGACAGGTGAAGCATGCGGACGATCCCCTGAAGGATTCAGGTCCAAAGGGCGCTGCACCGACGGCCGCAAATGAGGCGTCGTCTTCCCCAAGCAAGTCGTCGGCTCCCACATCATTCGGCATATCGCCTTCGGCTTCCTGAGACCCGAAAACGTCCCACTTCATAGTGCCTTTTGAAAAGCCGCCGACGGATGAGCCCGTCGGCGGCTTTTCTGTGTGATCCGCGAATCATCGCGCTGCAAAGACGCAACAAAAAAACCCGGGCAAAACTTTGCCCGGGGTTTTCAGGAAGAGTACGACGAAAAGAGTGGCGCGCTCCTAGCGCAATCAGCTCCCCTGTCCTTTGCACTCAGGTGTCGCATTGTATTTTGCTTCTGCGGCATCCAGGCGTTCTTTGACCGTTTTGCAGTTTTCCGGAAGGTTCTCATCGCCGAGAACAGCGAGACGCTTACAGATCTTCGCTTCATTCTCAATGTTGAGCCAAGCCGACTGAACTTCAAAACATACCAGCGCCCGCTTGGTATTCTCTTCCGAGTTCATAAAGTCGATCCAGCTTTGTCCGGCTCTGTTGCTGGCAGCCTTGAAAGACTCCCGAGCCCCTGCCCGGTCACTCCGCTCGTAGCGCGACTGGCCAATCAAAACGTATGCGTTGCCACGGTCCTTGATGCCTCCCATGCTGATCGCCTTGGCGAGTGCGTCTTCCGCTTCCTTCCATTTCTGAAGGTCGGCATATGAACGACCCAAGCGCTCATACATAGCTCCACCGCCGCCAGCATCGGCTGCCTGCTTGATAACCGGAATGGCCTTCTCATGCTCGCGGGCGACCTGGTAAAGGTTTGCCAGCAGCTCCAGGCGCTCAAGATTCCTGGTAATGCGTCCAGCGTTCATTTCTTTTTCGAGAACGCGAGCGGCGTGATACGGCGCATTGAAACGGTTGTAGAAGTTCACAATCCGCATCAGTTCGTCTTGTGTCGTCAGAAGTCCGCCGAGATACATTGCCTTCTGAACTTCGAAAGCCTTGCGCTCTTCATTGTCGGCAAAATAATTACCCGCAATGGCATCCCAATACTTCCGTTCGGTAGGGTTGCGCTCAACCAGAACTTCCAGCACCTCAGCCATTTTGGCTTTCTCGCCGGTCTGATTGTAAAGGAACAACAAGAGGTCATAGACTTCCTGCTTGAAGTTCGATCCATCTTCTCGGCGAACGTCTTCAGCCCATTTGACGGCTTCCTTGAACTTGTCGGCACGCTGGTTCAAAACGGCCAGCTGCCACTTCTGTGTTCGATCCGGCTTTCCACCAGCCTGCTGCCACTTGGTCATGTACTCAAGCGCTTTACCCAGGTCTTCTTCCTGAAGATAGATCTGCGCGATGTTGTAGTACGTCTGCGCGGCATCTGTCTCGGGAATGTACCCTTTGTTGAGCGCTGTCAGCAGATCCTGCACCGCGCCCTTTCGATCTCCGTTCTCGATCTTGATGTATGCCGAAAGCTTGATCACTGCGCCTTCTTCGTAACAGTTCAGCGGCTGCGTTCGCAGCGAATTCAGTTTGGAAATTGCTGTTGCAAAATCCTTTTTCACCATCGCGGCCTGCTCGGCTTCGAGATAGGTTTGCCCCGTTTTCGACGTGAACTCAGTGTCCGTACAAGCCTGAGCCAAAGCAGTACCTGCACCCATCGTTGCCATAAGGCCTACGATCACGGCACCCTTGAGAGTTGCTCTAATTCCCATGTTTCCTCTCCTCTCCGCGCAGTCCGCGGGGTTTGGCCCAATCAACCGGAATTGTTGGGCGGGATCAAGAACTTCTACGCGCTACTTCAAGCTTTTCCGCAGCGCATTTCTGCTCATTATTTGGTGTAACGCTTGCCACGTATGTATGGGTCGCTACGCCCGGTTTCGTCAATGCCAATCGGCACTTAAATCACTTCAGTTCCCTACACGACAGATCTATGACAAGCCTGACGTGTTCAATTCCATTCGGCGTATTTCTGCCAACTTTTTCGACCCGCAATCAGGCGCCGGCGAAAGACCTGGCCAACCTTCTTTGCTCAAATCACCATATCTCCAAATGAACAGGTTGTTACATTGTATCATTTTGGAGGCGGCAACTCAAGTCACTCTGACTATCGGTTCCAATCCCATGCAGGCCTTCATAAAAAGAGCGCCCCATCGCTGGGGCGCTCTGTATTTTGATCGAACGTCGCCCAAACTCCAGCCTACTGGAGCTTGAATTCAAGTGGGTAGACCACGTTCTTGCGCTCTGCCGCCTTGCCACGAATGATCTTCGGGGCAAACTCCACGCGAGACACTGCCCGCTCTGCTTCCCGTGTGAACATGTCGTTCGTGCAAGTTGCCTGGACGTTGTAGGGGCGCCCGCGTGTGTCCACGTCAAAGCGAACATCACATGATCCCTCTATTCCCCGCTCAGCCGCACGCTGAGGGAACGATGGCGTAGGCGGGCGGATCGGCTGAGCATCCCGATCGGAAATCGCGACCGGATCGATCGCCAGCGATTGCATCCGGCCAAGATTCAGTTCCGTCGGTGCAGCGCCTGCGATCCGCGGGGTTGGCAGGTTGATCTGCGATTTGGTTGCAGACACCTTGGGCGGTGGTGGTGGCTTCGCCGCCGAGTCTAAGCGTTTCGGCTTAGACCGCTGACGCGTACGCACTTCGCTGTCCTGCTGCTGGGGCGTGATTGCCGACAGCACCCGTTGCTCACCCTTGTCAACCTTGATCTCCGTGACGTTGATCAGCGAACTCATCAGAATGAACAAGGAATAAACGATCGGAACCGCAATCACGAGTGCCACTACCAGTCTGAGAAAAGGACTGTTGAACATGTCTTGGTCTCCTACTCTCTCTTGGCCGAAATATTGATAACTGTCGCGCCATCGATCTTGTTGATCGTCTCCATGACGTCGACCAAAACTTCGGCCTCGGAATCCACATCCGCCTGAACAACAACTTCGCCCTTCGGATTGTCTTCACGCAATTGCTTGAACGTGAACCCGATTTCGGCAGGGTCGATCTTCTTTTTGTCGATATAGATTTCGCTGTTCTCATCGATCGCGATCAGAATTGCGAGTGGCTTCACCTGTGCCTTGTTATCGACTTCCGGACGAACAATCGGGACGCCCGGCTCCTTGATAAACTGTGCTGTCACAATGAAGAAGATGAGAAGGATGAACACAACGTCCAGCATGGGCGTCAGGTTGACATCGTCTTCTGCTCCACCCCCACCGGCGACGGATTGGCGTTTTCTGCGTGCCATGCTTGTCGCTCCTCTATTCTACGGCCGTAAGGACAAGGTTCACCCGGTCCAAATAGCCTGCATTGTAAGCTGCATCGCGGATGAGCACGATGACACCGCTCTTCGCCTTTGGATGTGCCTGGATAACCACCGCGCTCTCCGGATTTTCTGCCCGGACTCGTTCGATGTTAGCTCGCACTGAACCTATATCCGTTGCCCGACCATTCACCGAGATGAGATTGGTCGCATCAACGAGTATCAGAATGGCTGGCACCTGCTCTTGTATGTCCTGCTCCGGCGCCGGAGGTGGCGGGGGCTCAAGCCCCAATGCCTCCTCCTGGGCAAATGTTGCCGTCACAATAAAGAAGATGAGCAGAATGAACACGACGTCCAACATCGGCGTGAGGTCGACATTAGCCTCGTCGGGATTTCTTACCTTGCGTCCGCGCATCAGCCGATCTCCATCTCGTCTTCGACCCACTGAACAGAGCGGTTCACACGACGGTCCATACCGGACGTGAACAATATCCCAGAGAGAGAAGCGACCATGCCGGCCATTGTTGGAATTGTAGCGCGCGACACGCCGGCAGACATTGCCTTTGCATCTGCACCGTTGGTGATGGCCATGACGTCAAAAACCGCCACCATCCCCGTCACCGTTCCGAGCAGACCAAGCAGCGGCGCGAGCGCCACCATGGCCTTTGTCAACTGGACGTTCTGTTCGGCTTTCGCGCGAACCTCAGACACCAGCTTGTCTTTCACCCAATGGGCGAACGTTGACTTCCGATCGGAGCGCGAACGCCACTCCGCGATCGCTTCTGCGGCCACCTGCTTGTGAGCGAACCTGAAATAGAACAGTCGTTCCAGGATCAATGCCCACATGAAGAATGTTGCTGCCATAATGACAATCAACACGGGACCGCCACGATCGAGGAAAGCTTGTAAATCTGCAAAACCCATATCGGGTTCCTCCTCCTCGAGTGAAACGAGGGGGATGGCTTACGCCATCGCCCCGCGCAGGGATTCCGCTTTCTCGGCAACCAGGCCAGCGGCCTGCTCGTCAAGGATTTGCTGATTGCCACGGGCCATCGAAGACGCGACAGCGTGGATCAGCAAGAGCGGAATGGCGGCCACGAGGCCAAACACCGTCGTCATCAGAGCGACCGAGATACCACCAGCCATCAGCTTCGGATCGCCTGCACCGTAAATTGTGATCGTGGTGAAGGTAATGATCATACCGATAACGGTACCGAGAAGGCCGAGCAGCGGAGCGACAGCAGCAAACACCTTGATGATGTCGTTGAAGCGTTCGATGCGCGGAGATTCACGGAGGATCTGTTCGTCGAGCTTGAGTTCAAGCGTCTCGATATCAGCGTTACGATTGGTTTCGTAGGCTTCAAACACGCGAGCCAGCGGGTTTCCTGTACCTGCCTGACGGGTCTTCGCTGTACGGCGCATTGCACCGCCCATCGTGAAGAGCGTGAAGATTTTGTAGAAACCGATCAGAATACCAATCGCAGCAAGTGTTGCGATCACGGCACCAACAGGTCCACCTTGCTTCAAGCGATCGCCAAACTTTGGAAGATCGCCGAGGATGCCGAACAGGTTACCCTTGGAAGGATCAACCGGCGCACGAACCAGTTGGTCAGGGCCTGCGTTGATCAGCGAACCCATCGACGAGCTAAAAGCACCAGCGGGTTGCTGCTTGAACGCCTGCAGGAAAGTGTCGCCACCCGACTGCTTTTTGACTTCAACGAACTTCTTGCCGTTGGTCGTTGCAGCAGTGAACACACCCACCCGGATAAGCTCTGCCTCGGCATTCGATCCGTCCGGACCAATGCCATCAACAACAGCTGTGAATGTTTTGACTTCGGATTGAGCCAGCATTTCCTGAAGCATCGCTTTAGGCAGGCGCTCAAGTTGCGTGCGAGTTGGAAGCGTACGCGCTTCGGCAATCTCGGCAATACCTTCAACCCGCTCTGCATAGTCAAAATTCGCGAAAGAGTTCGCAATTTCCGGCATTGTTTCGCCAGCTGCAGTCCGGAACTGACCAAGCAGCTCCTGGAAGTCTCCGGCCTGCTCGGAGACTTGAGCCTCAAGTGCACCGAGTTCAGCCTCATTGGCATCAAATTCGGCGCCGAGAGCACGGCCACGCGCTTCGACAGCACCGAGCGCATTGCGCGCCTGGGTCATCTTGGCTTCCTGGGCATTCTTGTCTTGCTGGAACTCGCGAAGGCGGGCCTGGTCAGCGGCCGACATTTCATTCGAATCCTTGCGGATGCTGTCCAGAACCGACTTCAAAGTCGCCTGCGCATCAGCCGGAGCCGCGAGTGTTACTGAGCTGAGACCGAGCAGCGTTGCCGCGCCCAGAGCCTTCAGCGAGGATTTAAACTTGAACATTTTCTATACCTCTATTTCCCTGGATCGCGTCGACTATTCGACCGAGAATTTCTGAACAGGAGCAAACAGGACATCCTGTTGCGCCTTGCCTTGAGCGACCCGGATCGCTTTCGCGATGTCAGGTGCGTACTTGCCGCTCAGCTTTTCCCACTCGCCGGTCGTCCGGTTGTATCGCGACGCCTTGCCATTTGGTGTCAGGTAGACGAGCGCCACGCGACCGTAGAGAAACATGTCAACTGTCGTCGGTTTACCGTCGATGTCGATTTCTTCCTGCCAAGTGCTGATCGTCCGCCCATATTCCATCTCTGCCTGATAGGCGTCCATGATCAAGCGATACTGTTCAGCTGCAGTAACGTTCGGCTGCTGCATGATGCCGACAAGCGCCTCAAGGCGGGCTTCGCGCTCGGTTTGCTTGAATGGCAGGTCGGCCGCAACGAAGTTCTGGAGATCTTCGACCATGCTAAGAAGCATTGGAACGGTTTGCGCGGTGATATCGTCGATCGACCCGAGTTGCTCAGTAAGAGAAACAATCTCTTCGCGCTGGCTCTTCACAACGAGTTCTTGCTGCTTTGAATAAAGCTCAGCAGCGTCGCGGCGCTGGAGCAGCGTGCGATACTCACGAACCATGTCGGTGCGCTGATCATCAAGCTGGTTGATTTGGTCCTGGACTTGTTCAGCACGCCGCGTGGCCTGCTCGCCCGTGTTAAGCGCATCGCGCAACTGAGCCTGGGCCGGGATGGCCAGTCCAGCAATCAGCGCAGCGGCGATAACGCCGCGTGCTGGTGACAGAAGTTTCTTCATGAGGTTTGCCTCTCACTCTCCAAACGGTCGCGCATTGTTGCGCGGAAAATTCGACAATCAGGCATCCTGCTAGCGAAGATGTCCCGGTTTCAATGCCTGGCCAAAAACACACCGGCCGAGTTTTTTGGAAGTCGCAAGGCAAAGTCGCCCGACACCTACCCATTTTGGAGCGCTGCTCGCTCTCTCGTTTTGACCCTTGCCATTCTGGCAACAAGTCCGCAACGCCCTTATTTGCGAAATCCGACGCTAACAACCCTGAACGGCGGGATCAACAAGGCTTTACGATTAGTTTAGAAAATATCTGCGCCGCATTTGAACGCAACACTTGCAATACAGTAACGATGTCGATTGTTCTATCGCGTGCACCAAAAAATGGTGGCTGGGGTGCCAGGATTCGAACCTGGGAATGCCGGTACCAAAAACCGGTGCCTTACCGCTTGGCGACACCCCAACGCGAAGCAGGCGAGATAGCCACTCTTGCAGACTCTGGCAACACCCGATGACATTGTTTCAGTCACGGCGGCTGATCTATCTGGCAACAACCCGACAATTTCGACGCCGCATGCTCGCAGCCCTTTACTTTCTTATCGATTATCGGCAAAGTTCATCTTCAACGTCCACTATCGCATCGCACGGAGTTTGCGCACTCATGAAAACGTTCTTTTTATCCATGGCAGGCGCGTTCACCGCGATGCTCGCCTTTATCCTGCTCATGGTCGCGTTTGTTTTCATCCTCATTGCCGGCGCAACCAGTTCTGCTCCCCCTACTCCGGACAATGTTGTTCTAAGCCTCGATCTGAACATGGAATTCTCAGACCAGAGCCCCGTCGGAGGATTGGCGGCATTTTCGCAGACACCCGGTTTCATCGACCTTTTGACCAAACTAAAGGCAGCAGAATCAGACCATTCGGTCAAAGGCGTATATGTACGCGGCGCCATGATAGGCGTGGGCAGCGCGCGCGCAGAAGAATTACGCAAGGCGTTCCATAGCTTTCGCGACTCGGGAAAATTCATCATCGCGCACACTCAAGGCACCTACGGCATGAGCGGGCCCTCCGCGCTGCGTTCGCTGACGGCGGCAGACGAGATTTGGATTCAGCCTGGAACCGATTTATTCGCGACGGGCGTGACGTTCGAAACGGAATTTCTCAAAGGCCTATTCGACAAAATTGACGTCGAATCTGAAATCTACCCGTTCTACGAATATAAAAACGCACCCAATAGCTATAACGAAGCAGCCTATACTGAACCTCATCGCGAAGCGATGACTGCCCTGGCCGAATCAATCTGGAAGGTTTCGCTGAGTGATATCGCGGAGGACCGCGGGCTTTCGGTCGAATCAGTCAGGTCTGCGCTCGAAAGTGGCCCGAAAACAGCTCAGGAAGCTGTCGACCTCAAGATCATGGACAAGCTCGGTTGGCCGGAAGAGGCAGAAGAGGCATCCAAAGAGCGCGCGGGCAAAAATTCCGAAATCATCGAACTTGCATTCTATACTCCACCCTCGATCAATTTTAAGGCGCCACTTATCGCTGTCGTCGGCGGTGAAGGCCCAATCGTGACAGGTGGGTCTGAAAGCGGATCGCCATTTTCGAGCCCGCCCGGATTCGCATCCGACGCGATCGCCCGCGCCATTCTTGATGCAGGTGACAATGAAAAGGTGAAAGCGATTGTGTTCCGCGTCGACAGCCCTGGCGGGTCTCCCACGGCATCGGACCAAATATGGCGTGCCATCCAACGCGTACAGGAAAATGGCAAGCCGGTGGTTGTGTCTATGGGATCCGTGGCCGCGTCAGGTGGTTATTATGTTTCGGCCGGCGCTGACTTTATCATGGCGGATCGCTCCACCATTACAGGATCTATCGGCATCTTTGGCGGTAAATTTGCCTTGGAAGGCGCCTTCAACAAGATCGGCGTAACCTTCGACACTGTCAGCGTGGGCGGTGATTTCGCAGATGCATATGGCGCCGATAAATTCACGCAAGGTCAGGAAGCTGAAGTTAAGGCTTGGCTGAAACGTGGGTACGATCGGTTTCTCGGTATCGTTGGTGAGGGGCGCGGAATGACCTACGACGAAGTCCATGCCGTCGCTCGCGGCCGCGTCTGGAGCGGTGAAGACGCGATCGACAAAGGGTTGGTTGACGAGATTGGCGGCTTTATGGACGCTTTAGAGAAAGCCAAGGAATTGGGCGGCATCGACGCTGATGTCATACCGCGCCTTACTTATTACCCGCGCAGAAAGACCGGCTTTGAAGCCCTGGAAAGCTTGTTTGGCGTGTCGGAAGAAACTGCCCGGGTGGCTTATATGCTCGGCACGGTCGCGAACAACGACCGGATGCAGTTACTCATCGAGGACATGGCTGCGGCAAATGCCGTCAATTCGGGGCAGATGCTCGCCGTGGGCCCTCGCATACGCGAGCACTGATCTGCAGACAGAATTACGAAAGCCCGCCATTGAACCGGCGGGCTTTCACGCGCCTGCACTCGGTTCACTCTTGGACTATTTTTCGGCAGTGTAAGAATTGACTAGAAACAAAGCACTCATTGCCTGGCCTGAGTGTTACAATAACCCGGAACAGGACTTGAATCCGAGGCGTCGTGCCACACCGTCAAAATCCGATGGTACTGCGGCACATAGTGTCAATACATCGCCTGATGGTCGCCTGAATTCCAGCGAAAGCGCGTGAAGCATTAGTCGTGGTGCATCCTGCTTGCCGTTTCCATAAATGGGATCGCCCAGAATTGGACATCCAAGATGCGCCAAGTGGATACGTATTTGATGCATGCGCCCTGTTTCAGGGACAAGCTGCATGAAGGCATGGGCCCCGCTCACTTCCAATTTTTCCCAATCCGTTCTTGCCCGCTGCGCGCCTTTACGATCCGGACGCGCAATAATCATCCGCGCCCTGCCCGCCTCCTGCACTTTCACGAGCGGCGCAGTAATTGAGCCTGCCTCTTGGTTGGGAATCGTCCCGCCAACGATTGCGATATAGGATTTTTTCGTCCGGCGCTCAGCAAACTCCGCCGAAAAATATCCTGCCGCCGGTTGTGTCTTAGCCACGATAATGATGCCGGATGTTCCTGCGTCGAGCCTGTGCACCAAGCGAGGGCGCTTGCCATTGGACCGCGCGAAGGCCGGCAGCAACGAATCCAGCGAGCGATCAATCCCCCGACCATCTTGCACGGGCAAGCCGGAAGGCTTGTTGAATGCAATAATATCTTCGTCCTCATACACAATCAGTGACCGGATGAATGCATCATCATCCGGAGAAATGTGTGGCACGGGCTTGTTCCGGGTCAAGCTTGGTTCCTCTTGCGATTCCGGATCTGAGCAATCTCTTTCAGTCGTTCAGCAATCGGTCGCTCACGACCATGCCCATTAGGCTGATAATATTGCTCTCCTTCCATCCCGTCCGGGAAATAGGATTGCCCGGAAACGCCACCCTCAACATCGTGGTCATATTCGTATCCGGAGCCGTAACCCTGCTGTTTCATCATCGAAGTTGGTGCATTCAGAATGTGTTTCGGAGGCATACGGCTGCCGGTTTCAGCCGCCGCGCGCCTCGCAGCCCCATAAGCGACATAAGCAGCATTCGACTTCGGAGCTGTCGCCAGATGGATCACCGCGTGCGCGAGGGCGAGTTCGCCTTCGGGACTTCCCAGCCTCTCGAACGTCCGGGCAGCCTCGCCGCAGATCAACAGCGCCGTTGGGTCTGCAAGTCCAATGTCCTCGCTCGCCATCCGGACAAGTCTCCGCGCGAGGAACAGGGGATCTTCTCCCCCCTCAAGCATCCGGGCGAACCAATATAACGCAGCATCGGGATCCGAACCCCTGATCGATTTGTGCAAGGCGGAAATGAGGTTGTAGTGCTCCTCGCGGTCCTTGTCGTAAGCGGGCGCCCGCTTCTGAACCGCTGCACTCAACTCCACCAGCGACAACAGGCGCGTCGCGTCCGCCATCATGAAGGCCTGTTCAGCGAGATTCAGCAAGTACCGCCCATCGCCGTCGGCCATATCGATCAAGGCGTTGCGCGCCCGCTCTTCAACAGGAAGCTGGCGCCCCTCTAGAGCCTCCGCGCGCTTGAGCAGTGTCGCCATACCGTCGGGCTCCAGCCGCTTCAGCGTGAGGACCGCGCATCTGGACAATAGTGCTCCGTTTATCTCGAAGCTTGGATTTTCGGTCGTCGCCCCCACGAGTGTTATTGCGCCGCTCTCGACATAGGGCAGAAAACCGTCCTGCTGGGCTCGGTTGAACCGGTGAATCTCATCGACGAATAGCAAGGTTCCTTTCCCCACATCGCGACGCGCTGTGGCCTTTTCGAACACGGACCGCAGTTCTTTCACACCTGAGAAGATCGCGCTGATTGCCTCAAACTCGAGATCTGTCTCGGCAGCCAGGAGACGCGCAATCGTCGTCTTGCCGACGCCAGGCGGCCCCCAAAGAATAATGGACGAAAGTCGGCCCGCCTCCAGCATCCTGCGCAATGGCGCACCGGAACCGATCAGGTGATCCTGTCCGACTACATCGGTCAGCCGGGCCGGGCGCAAACGGTCCGCCAGCGGGCGCGGCGCAGATTCGGAGAGGCTTGAGGCGGCAAACAGATCGGACATACTGCAGTCCTATGCGGGAATAGGCATCGTGATAAGATAATTGAGGAGGAAAAAAACATGTCACTTGAGATTAGCCCATCAGGGCAACCGTTCGGGGCGTCCATTACCGGGTTGGACTTGTCAAAACCGGCTTCATCGGACGTAGTCGCTAAAATTCGAGACACTTGGCTGACACACCACGTTCTGGCATTTCCGGATCAAGCTATCAGTGACGACGACCTGGAAAGGTTTACGCTCCAGTTCGGTCCCTTTGGGGATGATCCGTTCATCGCCCCCATTGCAGGGCGCAAGCATATCATCGCCGTGAAGCGCGCCGCCAGTGAAACGGCACCAATCTTCGCCGAAAGCTGGCACACCGACTGGAGCTTTCAGGAAACGCCGCCAGCCGGCACCTGCCTGTATGGCATCACCATTCCACCCGAAGGCGGTGACACCCTGTTTGCCAACCAACATCTCGCCTTGGAGCAAATGCCGACCCAGCTTCGCCAACGCATCGAAGGCAAAATGGCAATTCATTCGGCACGGAATGCCTATGCGCCGACTGGGTTTTACGGCGCGGAGGATCAGGCGGCCGGTCGATCCATGGACATTCGCCCCTCCGACGACGCCGAAGCGACACAATTGCATCCCATCATCTCCCGGCACCCAGAAACGGGGCGCGAGGCACTTTTCGGATGCGCCGGATACATCATCGGAATTGAAGGGATGGACCAGACCGAGGCCTGGGAATTACTCACCGAAATCTTTCGCTGGCAAACACAGCCGCAGTTCCAGTATCGCCACAAGTGGCAACCCAACATGTTGCTGATGTGGGACAATCGCAGCCTCCTGCACATGGCAACAGGCGGCTACAAAGGCTTCGACCGCCTGTTGCACCGCACAACAATCGGTTCGGCCTGACACCTTTCCGGACCGCGAATTCGAGCGTAGCGTTCATCCCATAACAATAAAGAACAACATGGGAGGATTATAATGGCGGATACGATCCAAACTGTGGGGCCTGACATCCCCAATCCGTGGGAACTGCCTTTGGAGACGCTCGACGTCTCCAGAGCAGAGCTGTTCCTGCACAATCGGCACGGTGAATATTTTCGTCGATTGCGCCAGGAGGCTCCAGTCCATTTCTGCAAACAGAGTCAATTCGGTCCGTTCTGGTCGATCACCAAATACGACGACATCGTTGCAGTGGATTCCAATCACCATGTTTTCTCGTCGAAACGCGACATTGTAATCGGCGACGCGCCGGCTGACTTCGATACGCCGATGTTCATCGCAAGCGATCCGCCCATACACGACGTGCAGCGAAAAGCCGTCCAGCCGGCCGTTGCACCGACTCAATTGAGCGATATTGAGGCGCTCATCCGCCAACGCGTCTGCACCATTCTTGACGCGCTTCCGATCGGGGAAGAGTTCAATTGGGTGGAGCATGTATCCAAGGAACTGACGACCCAGATGCTGGCAACACTGTTCGACTTCCCGTTTGAGGACCGCCATCTCCTTCCCTATTGGTCTGACGTAACGACGACATCGGAAACTGTCGGGATCGAAGTCGACATGAAGCACCGAGAAGCCGAGCTGCACAAATGCCTCGCCTATTTCAGTGCGCTCTGGAAAGAGCGCGCGGCTCAGCCACGCAAGTTCGACTTTATTTCGCTGTTTGCGCATGATCCCGAGACGAAGGACATGATCAACAATCCCATGGAGCTTCTCGGCAACCTGATGCTGCTCATCGTGGGCGGGAATGATACGACCCGCAATTCCATTTCAGGCGGGGTTGTGGCGTTGAACGAATTTCCCGAGCAATACGCGAAGCTGAAAGCGAACCCCGACCTCGTGCCCAACATGGTTTCTGAGGTTATCCGGTGGCAAACGCCACTCGGGCACATGCGCCGAACGGTAAAGGAAGACTTCGAGTTTCGCGGCAAGCAGATGCGCAAAGGCGACAAAGTCGTGATGTGGTATGCGTCGGGCAATCGTGACGAGACCGCGATCGAAAATCCCGACCAATTCCTCATTGATCGGAAGAATGCTCGGCGGCATCTTTCATTCGGTTTTGGCATTCACCGTTGCATGGGAAACCGCGTCGCGGAAATGCAGCTTCGTATCCTGTGGGAAGAAATTCTCACGCGCTTCGAACACATCGAAGTGGTGGGCCAGCCAACGCGAGTTCTCTCAAACTTTGTTCTCGGATTTGAAGATGTCCCGGTTATCGTTCACGCGAAATAGCCCGGACTAGAGCGTCACCGTGCCTTTGATCATGCGGCCATTGCGCTCAAGCTCAATACTCCAGCTGCGAGTGGCCGGCTTCAACGCTGCCTTCAAGTCCTTCACGGACTTCGTCGACACGCCATTTACTGACCGGATGATATCGCCGGGCCGGAAATAATTGCGCGCAATGGAGCGGCGCAACACGGAGTGGACATAGATCCCTGATCCTTTCTGGAACGGATCAAGGCCGTTCTCTTCAGCAAGCCTGGGAGACAACTCCACCACGCGTGCGCCGGAAAAAACTGTCCCGCCATCAAGCAGGACGACGTCCGCTTCGGTCGCTCCGGGCGGCGGCGCGAGTTTCACAGCCCTGGTTTGCGATTTGCCTCCCCTGAGCAGCGTCAGCTCACTTGTCTCGCCCGGACTCTTGATCGCGGCCAGAAACTTCAGCCCTTTCTCGTCGAACACTTCGCGTCCGTCGATATCAGTAATCAGATCCCCCCGACGCAAGCCTGCGCGATCCGCGGGCCCACCTTCGTAAACTTCGGTCACCATTACGCCGATTGGGCGCGAAAGCCCTTGCGCCTTCGCAATATCATAGCTGACAGCCTGTCCCGCCAGGCCGAGCCATGGGCGCACGAATGTGCCTTCGTTGATCGCCGCATTCACAACTCGTTTGACCATCTCTGCCGGAATGGCAAAGCCGATACCGTTGGAACCACCAGATCGGGAAAAGATCGCAGTATTCACGCCAACCAATTCACCCTTGGTATTGACTAGCGCACCACCTGAATTTCCGGGATTCACCGCCGCGTCGGTCTGGAGAAAGAACGCATAGTCAGATATTCCCACATCTGTCCGTGCAGTCGCCGACAAAATTCCACTCGTTACAGTCTGGCCGATACCGAACGGGTTCCCGATAGCCAGGACGAGATCTCCCACCTCCGCAGCACGCGTGTCTGCATAAGGCAATGTTGGCAATCGGGCTCCTTCAGTGTCTATTTTCAGCACCGCCAGATCGGTACGCTCGTCAGCCAGAACAAGCTCAGCAGGGAACTCTCTGCGGTCGCTCAGCACAACCCGGAACGACTCAGCCCCTTCTACGACATGATTGTTAGTTACGATAACTCCATCCGCACCGACGATCACGCCTGACCCAAGAGAATTCTGAACGCGCTCACGTGGCGCGACGCCGCCAGAAAAGAATTGCTCCATCGGCGATGCGCGCGACGCGACTCGTTTCTGCGTGTAGACATTGACCACTGAAGGCGACGTCTGCCGAACGAGCGGCGCGAACGAGAGATCCATCTCGGCGCGGCTTTGCGGTAATTCCTGAGCGTCGGCGAAGAGTGGCATGACAGCCACGATCAGCAGCGCCAAGACTGCAAGCCCCACTACAGCCAACAGCTTCGAAATATGTTTCGTCATGGGCGTCATGTGCATCATGACTATGGCTCTATTGCGGCATCGCACAGGTGGCAATTCAGCAGTTTATGACAATTCAGTCAGAATTTGACCCGGAGCCATTCTGCAATGCCCGCTCCGCAAGCGCCCGGAGATTGGCCTCATGTCCTTCCCGGCTGATCTTGTAGAATGAAACGCAAAGTATCATGAGCATCCAGATCGTCAGCAACGAAGCCGCATAGCCTATGCCAAGCAACTGGAGTTGCGATTCTGGTACCATGCCCGGCCGCATTCCCGGCGTGATGGACGCCATCGAGAGAACGATAGCCGCCAGCATCACTCCCGACCCTTGGGCGAGTTTCCGAATGAAACTGATGCCAGCGAAGAAAATACCTTCCGACCGCCGCCCCGTCGCCAATTCACTATCCTCTACGATATCGGCGATCATTGATCCCATCAGCATCTGCGTCACGATAATTAACGCCAAATCGAAGACCGTGATCGAGATGACAATATTGAACAGCAAGTCAGTTCCATTCGGCGGCATAAGACCCAGCACTCGCGCCAAAACGGGGGCCGGCGCAATGGAAAAGGCAAGGATGCCGATGATGATCGCACCGCGTTTCTTGCCGAGCGTCTTGCCGATGATCGGCGCAACGATCAGGGCGATCACAGCAGAGACATAGACGGCCACAGTCAGGAGGGCTGTCTGGTCAGTTGTGAAGCCCCAGAACAGTCCGTTTATGTACTGGTTGAGCGAAGCCGAAATGCCGGATGCCAGCAAACCGAAAAGGGTTGCCAGGAATAGCGCCCTGAACGAGGGATTGGACACTGTTTCGAGTATCTCTTTGAAGATCGTGCCGAGAGTCAGTTTGCGCTGCGGCGGGGGCGATTTCAGGTGCGGTATATGACTGTGCGTACCCGCTGTTGTGGCGAGCACGGCAAGGAAGATGACCACGGACGCCCACAGTCCATAAGTGTGCCACCCTTCCGTGTTGAAAAAGCCTGAAGGGTCAGCCGCGGTCGGCCGCAAGAGCAAAGCAAGAAGCGCTATCTGTATGCTCAACCCGCCAACCCAACCGAAAAAGTAGCGGTATGACATCAGCGACGTGCGCGCGTCGTAGTCGCTGGTCAGCTCCGCCGCCAAAGCGTTTTGCGGTACCTCATAGATCGTGAAGAGAAGCCGCACAGAAATCGTGAGCGCGACAAGCCACGGAAACAGCTCGCTCCCCGTCAAGCCCGCCGGTGGATTCCAAGCGAAATAATAGGCTATCGCAACGGGCAACATCGCGGCGTACATGAACGGGTGCCGTCGCCCCAGGCGCGACCGGAAATTATCAGACCAATACCCAACGACAGGGTCGGACACGGCGTCAACGATCAAGGCAATGAAGAGTGCAGTTGCGACATGTGCAGCCGGCACGCCCAGAACCTGACTGTAGAAGAACAGCAGGAAATAGTCGAAGCCGTTATTCTTGACGCCGTCGGCGATGCCGCCGACACCAAACGCGAGGCGCGTCAAAATGCTGGGCTTGCCCTGAGATCCTGTCGCCATCCCGTACCCTCTCTGGGTTTCTTCAGTTACAGGCCAAGCACCATCTTCGCCATGATGTTGCGCTGGATCTCGTTGGAACCCGCATAAATCGACGTTTTTCGGTAGTTGAAGTAGCTCGGTGTAACCGGCACGGCATAGTCAGGCATCGGCAGGTCGGCATTCGCCCCCTGTCGTGCGATGGCGAGACTGTCTTGCACGAAAGGCGCACCATAGGCACCGACAGCCTCGACAAGCAGCTCGGTAATTTCCTGTTGCGTCTCTGAGCCTTGGCATTTCAGCATCGAGCTTTCGGGTCCGACCGCCTGCCCGGCAGACAGCGAGGAAAATATCCTCTGCTCCGTCGCATCCAGACTATCAATCTTCATCTCCAGCGCGGCAATTTTACGGGCAAAGTCTGCATCACGGATCAACGCCTCGCCGCCGGCCTGCTCCGCGCTTGCAATCTTCTTCGCCTTCTTCAGCATGTTGCGCAATCCTGGCGCATAGGAATTGCCACGTTCGAACTGGAGCAGGTATTTCGCATAGGTCCAGCCCTCATTCTCCTTGCCGACCAGCGACCCCTCCACTGGGACCCGGACGTTTTCGAAGAAGACCTGGTTGACCTCCTGCTGTCCTTCGACCGGCATGTCGAGCGTCGGCAACGCAGACACGAAAATCCCGGGCAGCGTCATCGGGAAGATGATGAAGCTGATCCCCTCTTGGGCTTTGACTCCCTTTTTCGTCCGCACGAGGCAGAATATCCAGTCGGCCCACTGCGCGTGCGTCGTCCAAATCTTGGAACCGTTCAGAACGTAGTCGTCTCCGTCGCGCACAGCGCTCATCTGGAGCGATGCGAGGTCGGATCCCGAGCCCGGCTCGGAATAGCCTTGGCACCACCAGACCTCTGACGCGAGAATTGGCGGCAGGTGTTTCTTTTTCTGCGCTTCGGAGCCAAACGCCATGATAACTGGCGCGACCATCGAAAATCCCATTGGACTGACGGTCGGAGTACCGGCCGCTGACAGTTCCATATTCAGGATATAGCGCTCTGACGGACTCAGGCCCGGGCCGCCATGTTCCTCGGGCCAGTTAGGCGCAGCCCAACCTTTTTCGTTCAGCTTCCTTTGCCACGCAACCTGGCCTTCCTTGTCGAGATATCCATTCTTCGACATGGCCATCTTGGCGCGAAGATCAGGCGAATAGGCGTTCGCAATCCATGCACGCACCTCACGTTGGAACGCGGCGTCTTCAGCCGTGAATGACAAATCCATCTTTCAGCGTCCGTCTATTCGACGATATCGAAATACTGCACCTGCGGGGCACCTGCGAGGCAGGCTCCGAGCTTCGGCCCAGCCGCCTTGAAGTATTCGGTCTGACCATGCGCCTTCAGGTCATCAGAAGTCGCATACTGTTCCATGAAGATATAATCGGTGTCCGAACCCTTTTCCTTGTAAAGCTGGTACGTCAGGCAACCTGGTTCGTTGGCTTTGACCTTAGCCATCAGATCTTTACCGGCCTGTTCGAAATCAGCCTGTTTACCATCCTGGATCTTGAGTTTTGCCACGACACCAATCATTGAATATCTCCCTTTTGTTCAAATTGTTTTCACCACACTATGAGCTTAGCGATTCTGGGCAAGCTTGACCTAGGGGAGAGTTCATAAAAAATTGCACGCCCCCGAAAGCTGCGTTCCTGCAGATACCGGATCACAGGCGGCCATCAGCGTCCCGCTACCTCGATCCTCCCAATCTCGCCTGTCTGGTGTAAATTGGAACAGGACTTGCTGTTATAGGCCGCAGGTAGCCAATCGGGCAGGAAATACAGTGGAAACCAACACTCAAACCCTCGAAAAATCGGCCGAAACCCTCGATCCGGCCGAGGTTTTGGCCGTGATCCCCGCATTGAATGAAGCGCGGCACATCGAGGCATGCATCCGTTCTCTCATGACGGGCGAAGAATGGTTGAGGCGTGTTCCGCTCGTCGTTGTCGACGGCGGAAGCACCGACAATACGATCGGTATCGTGAAATCGCTGATGCCTGAGTTTCCCAATCTTCGTCTCGTACACAACAGCAAGAAACTACAGTCTGCCGCGATCAATCTCGCCGTGACTGAATGCGCCGGTGACACCGCAAGATTTCTCGTGCGTTGCGATGCCCATTCGATATTCCCGGCTGGCTTCATTCAGTCGGTCGCGTCCAGCCTCGTTCGGACACAAGCAGCCTCGGTTGTGATTCCAATGGACGCGCGAGGCGAGACTTGCTTTGAAAAGGCCAACGCCTGGATCGTCGACACGCCGCTTGGATCGGGCGGATCGGCTCATCGGGGCGGAACACGTTCAGCTTATGTCGACCATGGCCATCATGCAGGTTTCGACTTGTCGGTCTTCCGGCTTGTCGGCGGATACGACGAGACATTCTCCCACAATGAAGATGCCGAATACGACGAACGCGTCGCCCAGGCTGGTGGCCGCATCTTCCTTGATGCCACAATCCGCAAGATCTACATCCCACGCGGCTCTGTCGCGGCTCTGGCGCGGCAATATTACAACTACGGGAAAGGCCGGGCGCGAACCGTATTTAAGCACGGTCAAAGACCAAAGGTTCGCCAGATGCTTCCTGTACTCGCCTTGCTGGGCAGCCTCACTGGCCTGTTCGCTGGCGCCTTCTACCTTCCCGCCCTGCTCCTCCCACTGGGCTACATCTCCATTTTGATCGCCGCCTCAGTCATAATGGGCGTGGTAAAGGCGTCCGCCTGTGGCCTCTTGGCTGGACTGGCTTCAGGTACGATGCACATGAGTTGGGCTGCAGGGTTCATCATGCAATCCCTTATGGGACCTAGATAATTTCGCGAAGCAAGAAATTGGTTTTTACTACAAAACGCGATAAAGAGAGACTATTCAGAAAGCCGCCATGTCCAGATTGCCACAACTCTTGCAAAGGTCTTTCCTGGACCAGTTCGGGCGCCTGACCCGTTCGGCAACATCGTTGCGCGCACGCATTCGCGACAGAGTCGGACAATCTATCGACGAGACCCCGGTTGCGGCCAAGCCTGCGCGAAATGACGTCACCAGGGTCACGGCCGCCCCAGATGGCGAATGCATCTATGCGGTCGGCGACATCCACGGTCGACATGATTTGCTCGAACGCCTGATCGTCGAAATCGAAGCAGACGCGACTGAGCTTCCATCGGGCACGCGCGTCACTATCGTGTTTCTCGGTGACTACATTGACCGCGGCCTACAGTCGCGAGACGTGATTGAGCTTTTTTTGAGCGATCGTTTGGATAAATTCGAGACCGTATTCCTGATGGGCAACCACGAAGAGGCTCTCTTGAAATTCCTTGAGGACGAGTCGTTTGGCAGCCAGTGGGTACGCTATGGCGGCGGGGAAACGCTCTATTCCTACGGCTTCCAACCACCCAATACACGGGGCAGTCTAGGCTCGCACGAAGCGATGGCGGCGGCGCGGTCGGCATGGTCCAAGTTGTGGGGCGCATTCCGCGAGCGTTTGCCAGAAGAGCATCTGAACTTTTATCAGTCGCTGAAGCCTTACCATTCGGCCGGCGACTACTTGTTCGTCCACGCAGGGCTGAGGCCCGACACGTCGATCGCCGAGCAAAGCACTCGTGATATGCTCTGGATTCGGGACGAGTTCCTTGACGATACGAGGCAATTTTCGCATCTGATAGTCCACGGACACACTCCAGCCGAAGAAGTTTTCCGGGACAATCGTCGCATTGGTCTCGACACAGGCGCCTTCCTTAGTGGCAAGCTGTCTGCGGCTCGTTTTTTCGGCGAGGAAGTAACGTTTCTGACCACGTGAGTGTGTCAGGCTGAAACAGTTTGGCCGCGTTTCGTCGCCATCGCTTGGAGAATTAACAATGACGCTATTTCGCTCAATCACCCTCATGGCAACGCTCGCCATCTTCATGTTTGCAACAGCCTGTCAGTCGGCTGGTCCGGTGAGCCGACAGGTCACGGAACCATCGACCCCCGCTCAAACCCAGTCGAATATCGCGTATACTCTGGGCACAGGCGACAAGTTGCGCATCAACGTGTTTGGGCAACCTGAACTCTCCGGTGAATTCGTGGTGGATGGAACAGGCGCGATCTCACTCCCACTGATTGGTCAAGTCGCCGCAGTTGGCCTCAGCACCCAAGAACTTGAGACCACCATCGCAGCCAATCTGTCCAACGGGTTTCTTCTAGACCCCCGCGTAAGCGCCGAAGTGATCAACTACCGGCCGTTTTATATCCTTGGCGAAGTTGGACGCCCTGGTGAATATCCCTTCAACTCCGGACTCACCGTGTTGAACGCAGTGGCCGCTGCTGGCGGATTTACATATCGCGCCAACAAGAAAGTGGTCTTCATCAAGAGTGCCGATGGAAATCAGGAAGTGCCCTTCGAGCTCAACACCAACACGGTCGTCAAGCCTGGTGACACGCTTCGAATTGGCGAACGGATCTTTTAGGCTCCTCGCGAATCAAATCAGTTCTTTAATTCCTTTTCCACCCGCGATGTTTTCGATTGAACGTCGCGGGTGGTTTCATATTGTGCCTGCATTTTGGGCGGTCTGTCTCGTATCGATACACGAAATTCGACGAAAAGCCGAATATGAACGAATATTTATCCAATACTTCGCGCGACAGGGGAAAAAGGACTCCAAGAGTTAATTATTTACGAAAATCGCGGTATAAGGATTGCAAAGGTTGGGTCGAACGCAATAAGCGTGGAACCCAGATGTGGTAAGAAAATTGCAATTGGGTCGAGTGGACGCGGCTTGGTTAGCAATACCGCAAGTAGAATGCAGGGGACCAGAATGGGCTTGAGATTGAGTAACTCGTCACGGCAGGCAGAAGCCACCGCCTATGCAGCAGCTCGGATGAGCCAGCCACTTGACGAGGATCACACCCAGTTCAAACGCCTGTTCGACATCGTCGTGGCTGGAACAGCCCTGCTGTTTGTCGCACCGCTGATACTTTTCGTAGCCGTACTCATTCGCTTGCAGGACGGTGGGCGCGCCTTCTATTCCCAGAGGCGATATGGACTGAATGGGGAAACGTTTAATTGCTTCAAGCTGCGCTCAATGGCGCCAAACGCGAAAGAACAGCTCGATCACATCCTGGCGCACGACCCAGTCGCGCGGAAGGAATGGGACGACACTCAAAAGCTGACCAATGATCCGCGCATCACATCTATCGGACATTTTATTCGCAAGACATCGATTGATGAATTACCCCAACTTTACAACGTATTGCGTGGTGACATGTCGCTCGTAGGGCCGCGCCCCATCGTCGAGAATGAAATCTCGAAATATGGCGACAGTTATCAACATTACTGTGCCGTTCGTCCTGGCATCACAGGACTGTGGCAGGTCAGCGGCCGTAGTGACACCTCCTACCCACAGCGTGTCGCTGCAGACGTCGAATATGTGCGCAGTCGTTCATTCTGGGGTGACGTCAAAATTGTCTTGATGACGGTTCCCGCCGTCCTCAACTCCAAAGGCGCGCGCTAATCCGTCCGACTACGGAACTAGTCGCTAGCCTGACAAATGGAATTGGTAGGCCGTGACTCGCACCAAATACGTAATCTCAATTGCTATTTTACTGGCGCTTCTGATCGCGATTGGCATCGCGGCTTACATTTGGACTCACCCCAAACACAAAGTCGTGCCCGATCGAGGAGACGGAGCGTCATTCAATCTGTCGTTTAGTGATGGATTTGAAGAGGCTGACTGGTACGTTTCCGATTTTACCTTCCGTTCCACTTTCTATCGGGCGGGATGGGTCGCCGAGAACGTTCATTTCGAAAAGCCAAGTATTTCACTCGAAATCAATCGCAAGCCCGTGGACCACCAGCCATATTCGGGCGCAGAAGTTCAAAAGCGCGGATTCTATGGGTTCGGGCGCTACGAAGTCGTGATGCAGGCTGCCTCTGGGTCGGGTGTCGTATCGTCGTTCTTCACCCACACAGATTCAACATTCGGCGATCCACACGACGAAATCGATATAGAGTTTCTGGGCAACGATACGCGTCGTATTCATGCCAATGTATTCGCCGACGGAAAAACCAACGGGTCGATATATATTGACCTCCCTTTTGATGCGGCCGAGGAAGTTCACCTCTATGCATTCGAATGGCAACCAAATGCCGTCAGCTGGTATGTTGATGGAGTGAAAAAGAAAACGCTCACGTCCGCCGAGTGGCCGATTCCTAAAAACCCCGGTCGGATCATAATGAACATCTGGACCGGAACACCGGATCAATATGCCTGGCACGGCCCCCCGGAATTCAGAGACGGCACACACGCTACATATTATTGCGTCAGCTTCCGCGCACTGGGCGACACGACTTCACAATGCTCTGACACTTACAAGCACTGATATCGCGAACGATTTTCCGCGGATCGTGTTTCTCAAGTATTCAGCTGAACAGAGCCATGATTCCGGAGATGATGCCGGCCCACAAAAGCGCGCTCAGCCCTACGATGACGAGCAGTCGCGCCCAAACAGGCCACTTGTCATCTTGCGAGCCGCCATAGTGCCCGGAATCCGTACGTATCTGTGCGTCGAGCGAATAGTCGACGGCAGTCCTGCGGGACGGAATAGCTGGGTTTGGCGTCATCATCATATGTTTTGAACAACCAACTTTAACGACTGCTTAAAATACGCTCACCTGTTCAGCGCCCATTCTCTCAAACTCTGGAGGGGAAATCAGGCAGGAATGCGTCTTAAACGGGGTCGCGCTGCGACCGGCTCCAAGCTCACAATCCTTTAATCCACAGTGCGGATCCAAACTCAAGCCGTCGAATCTTGCTCAACGCACAACAGCTGCCTTCAAGTCGTCTCGTGCACGATGACCGGTACTCTGCCCTGGAATTTGCGTTCTCCAGCGCCGAGCGTTGTTATCGCGCCGAAATAGAACAGGTTCACTAGTGTGTTGAACGTGCTCCAAAGGTAGGATTCAGTGAACGTGGACGTAAAAATGATCACGGCAGTGATTAGAAGCGCCGAACTATCCATGGTCGGCGTTTTAAACCAGTTCAGAACGGTGCGGTACAAACACCAACCCAGAATCAACAGGAACAAGACATACCCAATATAGCCAAGATGCACTCGGACTTCCCAAAAAGAATTGTGAAAGGTCAATTTGGTCCCGAATGGCTTGAAATCGTTCTCATTGATTGTTTGTGCTGCACCAACGTCATACTGCCAGAACCCCTCCAGCCCCACGCCGAAAATCGGGTTGTCATGACTTAAGAGTTCGGCTTGCCGCCAGATCTCAGCTCGGCCCGAGAAAGTGCCATCCTTGCCCAGCAATACAAGGAAGTCGTTCATGATCGTGTTTTCGGGCATGCTGAGTATCACGATGGCAACCGTCAACGCGATACCGACGCACGCCAACAGCAGCGACGTACGCAAGTGCCGGATTTGACCAAGGTTCATCCAAAAATATCGCACCCCGAGCAAACCGACTATGCCGATCACAGCAAACACTAGGGACGTGGCTGAATGGGCCATGTACTGGAACACAAAGCAAACTGGCACAAAGGGGGCTGCCAAGAGTCGAATCCACAGTAACTCTTTTTGGTTGAGTGCCGTAGCCAGGCTGAGAAGCATCGCGAACAGCATTTGGATTGCGAACAGGTTTTTTGCTCCGACACCATAAGGCCCACCTGAGCTGAACATGCTCATTGTCGGAATGGCAATGATCGTCGTGATCATGCCCGCGAACATAAGACAACGCAGCGCCTGCCTTGTGTTGAGACGGGCGCCGATCACAACGATTGTCAGAGGCGTCAGAAGCATCAATACGCCAGACCGGATGGCATCTGACGGGTACTCAGACCACGTGAAGGACAACAATCCGAAAATGGGCAACAGGAATAGCGGCCAACATTTCAGGATCACGGGGACGACGTCACGGTAGTACATCACCGTAATGCCGAGAAAATACAGTACGAGCAAATAACGGATCGGTGTCACGCCATTGAGCGGCAAGTAAGTCACGAAAAACCAGACCGTCACGAGCGCTTGCTCCCATACCGGCGCTTTGCGGCCTGTGCGGTAGAGGTTCGCGACCCCGAGCGTCTCTGTCTCATTGACCTGAATGGGCTTGACCATGTTCATATCGAGCGGCTCCCGGTGAGTGCACGCTCCAATACCTCCGAAAAGAATCCCCTTGGCTCGATAAACACCTCATTCGCCATGGCAAGCAACCGGTTGCGGCAGGTTTCCAACGCAGCATCATCTGACATCACTTCGCCAATGAAGGCAGGAAGCGTTTCGTTCAGCGGCTCAGCAATCGTGAACCCGCAAGCGTGCCGCTCAATCCAGTCTCCTGTCTCGGTGCCGACGGGCGCCACAGCGGGGGTGGCGAAGTACCCGCCCTCATAGAGCCGGTTGGGCAACAGCCAGTCGGAATTGTACCCGGCTTCCATGAAGTCCCCTGCCCAGACCATGTCCAGTCCAGCATAGATATCTGAAAGATCCTCAGGAGAACGATACCGCCCACCAAACATCATATTCGCGCGTGCATCGATCTCGGGCTCGAACACAGGGATCTCAGTCCTTGCTGGCTGGCCGTGCAACTTGATTTCGATGGCGTCCGGATAGCGGTCTGCGAGCGCACACAAAAGGTCGAATGACCTCTGGCACCGCAAGTTCCCGACCCAACCCAACCTCAATGGTCCCTTGGCACGTGATATGGTCCGGGTTGACCCGTCCGGTTGTGGCCGGGGCCCGAAATCACTTCCCGACGCGAGCCGATTCTCGACCAGGAACGGCACGTAGAGACCCGGATAATGTTTCTCGAAATGATTACGCAGGAATCCAGGTGAACTTACGACTAAGCCTATCGTTCGCCGCAGCAGGCTTTTCTCAAGCCATCGCATGGTCCTTCCCACGACATCCGTTCGTGTAAGCAACCTGTGAACGTCAAGACTCTCATAGACTACAGGCGTGTTCAGGCGGGCGATCCGTTTGGCCAAAAAAGCGCAGGCCAGCATATCGAGGTTGCGCGCATATATAACGTCGGCATCGGCCAGAGCGTCCCTGGCGTCAGCAGCAATACGTGCCCCAGCAAAAACGCGAACCACCCGCTGGGCAAAGGCCCCATCACGTGTCTGGCCAAGATCAATATTTTCCCACTCGGGAGAAACATCATCCTGACGGCGCATCATGAAACCACGAACCGATAGGCCGTCTTCATGCATGGCGCGGACACGGCGACGCACCGCGGCGTCTCCTGCATCATGACCAAAAAAAGCGACCCTGATCAATCCAGCCCCCTGTGCCTCAACGTCGTAAGCCTCAAACCCGGCGATCGTTGTGTCATCCGGATATCTGGCGTCCGGCATGATCAGTGCGTGGAAACTTCTTTGGATGTCTCAGCGCGCTCACCTGCATCGCTAGAGCTGACGCGCGTTGGTATCGGCTTCACCGACGCTGTCATGGCCCCAGGCTTCGGCGCCTTGTTCCATCCGAAGATCGAACGCTTGGTCTCCATAGAGTAATACTTGCTATAGGCCTTGTAGGTCGAGCCTGGATCCTTGTGGTGACGTCTCCGGGTCAAGTCGACCATGTTCAGAGTGATGCCCAAGAGGTCTGCATTGAACGTCTTCAGCAGATGCATGGATTGGCGCACTGCGGAGCGCAGTGAACGACGCCAGCGAATGACGAGGATCGTCTTGTCAACCTTGCCGGCTACGACTCGGGCTTCCGCCATCAACAGCAATGGACCGGTGTCTATCAGGATAAGGTCATACATCGAATGCAGGCGCGCCAGCAGGTCGTCAAATGCCCGCGTTCCAAACACATCATGTGGCACATGACCGGATTTCGACAATGGCAAAATGTCCAGCATGCTGCGGTGATCTTTGCAGATCGCATCTGAAAGCTGGCCAGCGCCGAACAGGTGTTCGATGAAACCGATCTCCGGTGACAGACCAGCCGCGTCAGTGAGTTGACGGCGCCGGAAGTCACCATCGATAACCAGCGTTCGCGAGCCAGACATTGCGGACATGCGACCAAGGCTCAAAGTCAGGCTCGTCTTGCCTTCATCCGGCAAGGACGATGTCACCGCAACGGTCTTTGTCTCGCTGTCGATGTCCGAAAACGCGATAGCTGCACGCAGGTAGCGAATGCTCTCCGAGAACGCAGATAGCGGATTGTCCACCAAAAAGTCGGCTGGGTTTACCTGCGAAAAAGGCAACAGGCTGGTATTGCGGATCAGCGGCACCGAACCAATAGAGTTCACACCCAGCTTGCGCTCTATATCCTCGGCCGAACTGATTTTCATATCGAAAATCTCGGCGAGCAGCGCCAATCCGCCCCCTATGATGCCGCCAAGCAACCCGCCGATAATCAGGTTCAACATCTTTCGCGGTGAACTTGGCCGGCTGGGAACCGAAGCCGTTGACAGGATGTTCGCATCGGCCTGTACGAGATCGTCCTGTTCGCGCGTTTCTTTCGAGCGACTGATAAATTCTTCGTAGAGCACCCGGCTCGTCTCTGCATCGCGTTCGAGTTCGCGCAGGCGTACGAGGTTGATATTGTTGCCGCGCAGCTGTGCAGTCGACTGGCTGATATTCGAGTTAATACTGTCAATCTGCGCCTGGGCGACCTTGAGTTCGCTATCGAGATTAGTAGCGATCCGATTCACTTCGGTTGTAATTTGACGCTCGATATCTGTTGCTTCGTTGCGGGCACCAATCAGTTCGGGGTGGGCAGGGCCCAGCGTGGTTTCAAGTTCCGCGACGCGCCGAAGAATCTGTGCACGTTGTGTCTTTAGGCTCGAGATTACCGGCGAATCGAGAACTTCGGCGATGGCATCAATGCCTGCGCCACTGTCGATCTGGCGCCGCATGCTTTGATAGCGCGCACGCGCCCGGCTCAGCTGAGCTTCGAGCACGCTTTTCTGGTTCGTATTGTAGGCGATTTGTTGCTCGGTGAGCGTTGCTCCCTGGGCGGACAGCAGGCCTGTTTCGGCTCGGAATTCCTCGACCCGCTGCTCCTTTGCCTCCACTTCATCGCGCAGGCCCGCGACGCGTTCGGACAACCATGCCGTTGCACGACGTGTCGCTTCCAGCTTGGAATCGAGTTGCTGGACACGGTATTGGTCGGCAATCGCATCAGCAATCCGCGCAGCCGTTTCTGGCGAAACGCTCGTCACTTCGACATTAATGAGGTAGGTCGTGCCTATACGGCTGATATGCACCTTGTACATCAACGTCTGAACGACGGATTCCAGGATTGCAGCCTCGCGCTCTTCAGCGCTCAGGCTCGCATAAGGCGCTTCTTTTTCTACTTTCTGTCCAGTCCACGACCGGACCTGCGCCTTGAATTGTGCACCCAGACCAGGCTTTTTCTCGACAAGAGTCCAATTGAACTCCGGATCCTCAACCAGTTTCAGCTTTTTTGCGACTTTCGTGAGAAGCGATTTCGAACCCATCACGCGCACTTCGGTGTCGATCGTTGCGGTGCTTGCGGCCAGACCACCCAACACGCTACCGAGGTCGATAACGTTTTCCTTGTTTGTATCCAGCTGCAGGATCGAGTTCGCCTTGTAGATCGGCGTCTGCGTGAACGTCATGTAGGCGACCAGAATGAAGGTCACGAGGAAACCGGTCACTATGATCCAGAATCGGCGATAGACGGTGCCGACCAGCGCCTTGAAATCAATAGGCATGTCGTCACGACCGTCACCGCCAAGCGACGAAGCTTGAGAAGGGATTTCAAGACTGTAAGTCTTAGTCAAAGCACTAAACCAATTCGTATTTGTCGTAGCCCGGGCCCCGGGCCGGGAAAGTATCAGGGATAAAGTTTCAGGCCGACGCCCACGAGATTGACGTCATATGAAGGATCGCCAAACACATCGCTGCCGGTCGAGTCGCGGTTGATGTGACGCGCGAAGGTTTCGAGGTGAACGCGCTTGTTCAGCTTGTATGCAGCGGTCAGGGAAAAATCGTTCACGTCGTCTGTCCGGTCGATTTCCTGGTATTCATAACTGACAATATTGGCAGCTGCGGACAGGATGATATTGCGCCGAAGCTCGTGATCGACCCGCGCACCGAACGAGGTCTGAAGTGCGCTCGGAGAGTCAATGAGTCCGATATCAACGACCCGGCGGCCGGCATTAAAACCTACCGTCGTCAGGCGTGTCGGGAACCATTGCATGCGACCATCAACTGACAGACCGTCGACGTCCTTGAAGAAATCGTCTTCTTTGTCCTCGCTGAAATAGCCAATGGCGATGTCACCACGAACCAGGGCGGCGAGTTCGAAATCCACACCGCCGGAAACCGTATAGCCGCTCGAGTCGCGCGTGCGGACGCCGCCGGACAGGACTTGCGTTTGGTCATACGACAGTTCACGCACCGTGCCCTGCGCGAACACAGCCAAGTTCGGCGATACGGCATATGACAATCGCGAGCTGCCAAAAGTCACGCTGATGTCGCGATAGTCCTGATCGATCGTCGTGCCGGTTCCTGTCTGTCGACCATCCTCATAATCTTCCTCGTACACCTGGACCACATTGTTCCAACGAAAACGGTCGCTCTGGTAATCGGCATCAAAGGCAGCGCCCAAACGCGTGTGTTCGACCGGACGGTCCAGGCCGACCGAGTTGGCAATGTCCGTCCGCGACTTAGCGAGGTCCTCGGCAAACACCGCCGCACCCAGCGACACATTTCGATTGACGTCGAGACGTCCACGCACACGGGCACGCAAATCGTTCGTCGATTCATCGCCGATATCGAGGTATTCGTTCCGGTAGGCAGAAACCTGAAGGCCAACTTCGTGCACATTCCAGTTGGTGTTCGCTGCCACTTCAACGCCGATCCGGACGATCGTATCGGAAATCTTGTTGCTGTTTGTTGCCTGAACGTTGTCGATATAAGTTGCTGACGCACTGGCGTGTGAATTGACCAGGAACGCGCCGAGGCGAATTGGCTCGGGATCAAAGGCTTCCTGATGGCGGTCGAGCACGGATTCGTACTTGTCGCGGCTGTAATAGTTCTGGCCTTGCGCCACGGCATTGGCGGCCATCAGTCCTCCAGCCGCCACGCTTAGAAGGCAAACACGCTTGAAATTCGACATTAATGCAATCCCCTCGGATAATTCTCGTTGTGTGCCGGTCCTGATCAACTTGGTGTGTGTTGCAAACTTGGGACCATGTTTGCGAGTATTCTGTAGTTGCCATGAACAATCGGATTCCCGGAACGAAACAACGGGCAGGACAACCGTACATGATCTGAAACTGTGTGCACTCTATGCGCTACGCGAATGAAAATGTGCTGAACCTGATAGAACAAATTGCGCGCAACGCCCCGTAAGGCGACCGCAGCATAGTTGTTCAAAAGCAGTTTGGTGTGCCTTGGTCCGACGGCAGGTGCACGATGAGTGAGCCGAATATCTCGCAACTTGAGTCTCAAAGACATCCCCACCCATATTCTATGCGTTGCGTATGGACCAAACATTCCAACAAAGGCCCTGCCTTAACGAATGGCACCTTCTTGCGCCAAAGCGTCGAGGCAAAAGAACTGACCCCAATTCATTGTTGCTTGTTTCAGAAGCCAATACACTCCCAATGCCCGGTAAAGCTACACCTTTGATGGTTAACTGTCACCCTGCGACTATCCATAAAACTGGACATTGGCGAAGCGGGTTTGCGGTGTTGCCTGCACTCCACACACTGGCTTAGAAACGAGCGCCGCCCCGTCTCGTTTCAGAGCTGGTCGCCGATCCGCGAATGCGCCACATTGGCATGCGGCTGGCATCAGCATCGCCCAATATCCAGGTTTGAGCGCCCGTCCATGAAATCACCCTGTCACCTCCTGTTGCGAAACTACGCCGATGAACAACGGCGTGCGCAATGACTGAAGTCGATACGATAGTGATCGGCGCGGGTGCGGTCGGACTCGCGTGCGCCGCTGAACTCGCTCGCCGCGGTCACGAAACATATGTTCTGGAAGCGGCACGCGACATAGGCACCGGCACGTCCTCTCGCAACAGCGAAGTGATTCATGCCGGACTTTACTATCCGACAAACAGTCTGCGCCACCAGATGTGCGTGACCGGGCGCCGAAGTCTTTACAACTATCTCAACGCTCACGACATACCGTACAAACGCACCGGCAAACTGATCGTCGCAACCGATGAAAGTCAGGTCTCCAAACTGGAAGCGCTTCATGCTCAAGGCCAACGCAACGCGGTGGAAGGCCTGCGTATGCTCAGCGCCGCTGAGGCTTTGGCGCTAGAGCCGAACCTACGCTGTGTGGCGGCCCTGCTGTCCGAGGAAACAGGCCTGATCGATAGTCACAGCTATATGACCACCCTTCGCCACGAACTTGAAGATCATGGCTGTGCTGTCCTGCTGGACGCACCAGTCCTCGGCACGAGCATCCTTCCTGATGGTCGTTTCAAGCTAAAGATTGGCGGACGTGAACACTACGACGTTACCGCCAGGCGCCTCGTCAACAGCGCTGGCCTTTACGCACACCGCCTGGCCAACAAAATGGAACAGTATGACGGCAATCTCCTGCCTGCATTCACGCTCGCCAAGGGGAACTATTTCAGCTGCCAGGCGCCGCCAGCCTTTTCGCGACTGATCTATCCAGTACCTGTTGCCGGCGGACTTGGCGTCCACGTGACCCTCGATCTTGCCGGACAAATGCGCTTTGGCCCGGATGTCGAATGGCTCGGGCATAGCGATCCCGACATGATCGACTACCGCGTCGACTCAGCGCGATCTGAATCCTTCTACAATGCTGTCCGTTCATACTGGCCCGCCCTGCCGGACAGCGCGATCGTGCCAGCCTATTCAGGATGCCGTCCAAAACTCTCCGGGCCGAACGAACCGGCTGCCGACTTTCGGATCGATGGACCTGATCTGCATGGTCATGCTGGCCTCGTTCACCTCTTTGGCATCGAGTCTCCCGGCCTCACAAGCTCTCTGGCAATCGCTGAGTATGTCGCTGACCAGATTGACGACTGACGGGCGGACTAGGCCACATTCAAACGTTCGAAATAGCTGATCAGTTCCCGGTTGGACAGCCGCTCTGGCGTTTCTGCGAGACCGCGATCCGAGAGACGCTTGCGCTTGCCTGCATCCGACAGGAGCTCAACCAGCCGGTCAGCATAGACCTGCGGCCCTTTTGCGATGACGACAAGATCGTCGAGAACATCGAGGAAGCCTTCCAGCGCCACCGGATAGACCACGCAAGGCATGCCCAGCATGAGATATTCGGCAACTTTGATGCTTACACCGCTTGCGATCCGTGTCGGCGCAAGGCCAATTGCCGGACTTCCCGAAATACTTTCAAGGCTCTGGACCCTGCCAAGCAGCTCAACCCCCTGGGTCGCTGCCTGTTCCGGTGTTAGGTCGGCGCAAATGGATCCAGCCACTTTCAGCACAGCCTCTGGCCGCTGCTTCAGCACAAGCGGCCAAATATCGTCTACAAGATGCTTTAGGGCGTCGATATTACCCGCGTGGCGAGTCCCAAGGAAAACAGCATGAGCCGGGGCATCCGTCTCTTGCACCGAATGAACGGGAGGTTCCGGCCGCAACCAGATTGACTGCGCCTCTGGCAAAAGTGGGCTCAAGACATGGAGTTCATTGTTCGAGGCATAGAAGTTCACGGTCGATGCGCGGCACCGTCGCGCTTCGTCGGCACGGGTGACATCCGTGAAGTCCGGCGCCAGCCCGTTGGCCCGGAACTGCTCTGCCCGCACCGAGAACAGATCATGCAGCAGCACGGACCTGTGCTGGATACCTGACAGGTCATCGAGCAGCGGTCCTAGCGATGAGTACTCGGCTACCGCAATGTCAGGCGCGCCGCGCTGGACTATGGTTGCAACCTTCTTAGCTTCCCGGCGCCTCAGCGGGTCGCCGAGATAGGAGTGTATCTTGATGTCGGCACCCAGTTTGCTGGCGAGTGCTTTGGCAGCCCGGATGGCAAAGCGTCCCCACACCTGCGGGGACATGGACCAGTACCTCCCGCCAATCCGAAGACTTGCCGGTACGACCAGTTCGTCCGAAAGCTCTAGGAACTCGGGATGAACTGACATCCACGGCCGGTTCCCGAATGACCGCATAGGAGCAAACACGATACGGACCCGCGTACCGGCTGCTTTCACGGCACGCAGGAAGATGGCGAGATAGGCTGAGTTGCCAGTTGTCATCACATCGAGCTGGCGCTGAACGATCATGTCCATTCGGGGGGGGCTGGTCTCTGCCATCGGTCACTCCTCGCAACGCCCATTAAGGGAATTTCCTGCGCGTGTCCTGCAAACCAGACGCCAGAATCGGTAGCGGCGACTGGTTTCCCAGCCGCCGCCACAAAAGTCTATCAGGCCAAGCCTGGTTATTCGGCTGCCACTGGAAGGTCGACGGCCGACAGGTCGGTGTAGCGTTTGAGGTGATGGTCGACATTGCCCAGCTCTGAATCGATCATGGTCAGGCGCTTGAAATAGTGACCGACAGCCAGTTCGTCCGTCATGCCCATGCCACCATGAATCTGGATCGCCTGCTGGCCAACGAAACGCCCGCCCTGGCCGATCCGCACCTTGGCTGCAGAAGCCGCCTTCTTGCGGGTCGCTTCATCCTCGTCCAGCTTCAGAGTCGCCATGTAGGTCATCGACACAGACTGCTCATGCTCCATGAACATGTCGACCATCCGGTGCTGCAGCACCTGGAATTTGCCGATGGCCGTACCGAATTGCTTGCGGTTGCGCGAATATTCGACAGTCATTTCATGGGCAACTTTCATAGCGCCGCAGGCTTCCGCGCACAGGGCGGCAATCGCCTCGTCAGTCACCAGTTCAACCAGCGGCAAGCCATTGTCGACTTCGCCGATCACAGCATCAGCGCTGACCGACACGTTCTCGAAATAGACCTCCGAAGCGCGACGACCGTCGACTGTCGGATAGTCACGCGTCGAAACGCCCTTGGCATCCTTGGCGACCACGAACACGGTCACACCCTTGGTATCACGACGTCCGCCCGAGGTGCGAGCAGTCACGATGAAATGCGTGGCCCATGGCGCGCCGATGACGACGGCCTTGTGGCCAGTGATCGAATAGCCGGCGCCATCTTTCTTGGCGGTGGTTTCAAGGTCGGCGAGGTTGTAACGCCCCCGCGGCTCGGCATAGGCGAAAGCGAAGATTTGCTCGCCAGACATCACACCAGCGAGGTGTTCGGCCTTTTGGGCGTCACTACCGCGCTTCAGGAAGCCGCCGCCACAGACGACGCTCGGAAGGTAAGGCTCGACCACGAGGCCCTTGCCGAATTCTTCCATGACAACCATCGCATCAATCGGGCCGCCGCCGAGGCCACCATCTTCTTCGCTGAACGGCGCCATGAGCAGGCCGAGTTCGGCGAACTGGGCCCACATTTCCGGACGCCACCCATCTTTCGACGCCACGACCTTGCGGCGCGTCTCGAAATCATATTGCTCGCGGATCAGCCTCGAGAGGCTGTCGCGGATCATGGTCTGCTCTTCGGTGAAATTGAAATCCATAAATTCTCTCCCTGCCCCGCGTGCCCTAAAGGCCGAGGATCATTTTGCTGATAATGTTGCGCTGGATCTCATTCGATCCCCCATAGATCGACGTCTTGCGCATATTGAAATACGTCTCCGCCGCGTAATTGGAGTGGTCTGGTCCCACGCCGAGCTCATTGGAGCCATCCGCCTCCATGCCAGCCGTGTATGGCGCCGCATAGCTGCCGACGGCCTCGAGTGTCAGCTCCGTCAGGCGCTGCTGGATCTCGGTGCCCTTGATCTTGAGGATCGAACTTTCCGGCCCCGGACCCTTGCCAGCCGATTCCGCTGCGAGGGTGCGCAATTCGGTAAATTCCAGCGCGGTGAGATCGATTTCCAGCTGGCTGATCTTCCGGGCGAAATCCTTGGATTCGATCAGGGGCTCGCCATCGACCAGTTCCTGGCTGGCAATCGCGCGCAGCTTTTCGATACCACGCTTCGAACGGGCAACGCCCGCAATGCCCGAACGCTCGTGGGCGAGGAGGAACTTGGCGCAGGTCCAGCCCTCGTTTTCCTTGCCGACCAGGTTGCCGACCGGTACGCGCACATCCGTCAGCCAAGTCTCGTTCACTTCGTGGCCGCCGTCGATCAGTTTGATCGGGCGCACTTCGACACCGGGCGTCTTCATGTTCACGAGAATGAAGCTGATGCCTTCCTGGGGCTTTTTCGCGGTCGGGTCGGTACGGCAGAGGAAGAAACCCCAATCGGCGAATTGCGCGAGCGTGGTCCAGGTTTTCTGGCCGTTGATTACCCAATGGTCGCCGTCTCGTACGGCCGTGGTCTTCACGCTGGCAAGGTCGGAACCCGCGCCCGGCTCGGAATAGCCCTGACACCACCAGACATCGCCAGACTGGATTCCCGGCAGGTACTCAGCCTTTTGCTCTTCGGTGCCGAAAGTGTAGATAACGGGAGCCACCATCGATACGCCGAACGGCAACGGCATGACTGCATCCACGCGCGCGTTCTCTTCCGACCAGATATAGCGCTGGGTCGAGGTCCAACCGGTGCCGCCATATTTCTTCGGCCAGGCCGGTGTGGACCAACCCTTTTTGCCGAGAATCTTGTGCCAAGCGAGAAATTGGTCGCGGTTCAGGTCTTCGCGCGTTCCTACGCCCGCTAGTTCCTTGGGATAATTTTCGTTGATGAAGGTGCGAACTTCATCGCGAAAGGCGATTTCCTCAGGGGAAAAATCAAGATTCATGAGCGTGGAACTCCTCCGGGCAGATTTTTTAGGGCTGACTTTCACTCTCTATGTCAGCCAAACAGGTCGCGTGGCAAGGTTACGCGCACGTAAACGTAAACTTTGCCGCAGGTTTTCCATGCGTTTCCGCAGGGTTCACATGCGAAATCAGGGAGCCGCAGGTTCGGCTATGAAGGGTGCGCAGGCTGTTTTGAGCACACCGATTGCTGTTGCCGAACCCAGTCCACCACCCGTCTGAAACTCAAGCTGCATAAGCGGTTTCAGGCCGAGCCGCTCCAACGCTGCCTCATGCGCGGGTCGTTGCGTGCAGTGCGATGCAATACAGTGACTGATGGCACCGGGAGCGATGGCATGAACCACGCCAGCAGCTATTGTGGTCGCGAACCCGTCGAGCACCACCGGAACCCCTTCATGACGCGCCGCAATGATCGCACCGACACAAGCAGCGAGTTCGCGCCCACCCAGGCACCGCAGCGCCTCAAGCGGATCGGACAGGTGCCCGCGATGCAGGGTCAGCGCGCGGCTCACCAACTCGACTCGTCTTTTGGACAACGCAGGCGGGGTCAAATTGCTCGGTCGAACCCAGTAGTCCGGTGAACCGCCATAAAGCGCGCATGCGACGGCGGCAGCGGCCGTCCCTACCCCTGCCCCTGACACGGCCAGCGCCAAGAGATCCGGTTTGTCCTCAATGGCCTCGAAGCCAAAAGCGATCGTCGCAGCACATTCCCGTTCGCTCATGGCGGCCGTCTCTGCGATGCTGGGGGTAGGATTGTCCAGCGCGAGTTCAAAGACGCGAATATTAGCGCCGGCCTGTGTGGCGATCGCGGACAAAGGGGCCCGCCCCTCCCTCAGGGCGTCTACATGTGCGCGAGTGTCGGTATTTGTCGATAGCGAGACGCCCTCGTCGACCAGACCGTGCGAACCGGCAAAGATTGCCAGGACGGGCTTCTCGATCCGCGGGGGATAGCGGCGCTGCCAGTTAGCCAGCCATTCCGCCGCTGCGCCAAGGCGCCCGAAATCACCTTCCCGTCCCATTGTGAGCAATGCCGCCCTGACCTGCTCGCCAAATGGAGTGCCAAGTGGAATTGGCTTGTGAACAAGCGCCCGGACATCGTCCAGAGGGGAAGTATTGTTGGCAGGCTCAGTCACGTCAATCAGTCTCCTGGTCACCCGCATTTGGGGACAGTGCGCTTTTATCAGAGAAAACGTTCTGCGCACGACAAGGATTTGTTACCTTGCAACGTGCCATACTTGCCCATCCTGCTCCATGGATTACGCTGTATATTGATGACTGACCAACCGATAAAGTCCCCTTGTATAAAAGTCTGCGCAATAGACGCCACTACAGGTTGGTGTCTTGGGTGCGGACGCACCTTGCCAGAAATCGGACGCTGGGTTGCGATGGGAGGCGATGCGCGCGACGAGGTCGCCGAATCCCTGCCAGGGAGGATTTCAGAACTCAAGGCCATGGGGAAGAGATAGGTTTGGGCGGGTCGCTGGAAAAAACCGTTTCAATGGTCGCTGCTGCCGCGATGATCGCGATGGCTGTCATTGTCTTCGTCGTTCCGAAACTGAATGACCGCGAAGAAACGGATCGAGTGCCGACCGTTGCCTCCGCCGTCGTCCCGCCACCCAAGGCAAGCTTCGCCAATGCCGCCATCATCGACCGGGAACCTGACGGCCACTACTGGACCCGCGCCGATGTCGACGGTACCGCCGTGAAATTCATGGTCGATACCGGCGCCAGCACCGTAGCGATCACGTTTCGGGATGCCCAACGGATTGGACTCAAGCCGGAAGAGCTGGATTTCAAATGGGAAATACGTACCGCTGGCGGGATCGTGTACGGCGCGGCCGTCACATTGCAAAAGATCAGGATCGGCCAGGTCGAAGTCGAGAATATCGAAGCCATGGTCTTGCGCGAAGGACTCGAACAGTCGCTTCTCGGCATGACATTTCTAGGCGAGCTCTATTCATACGAGTTTCGGAAGAGCCAATTGGTCATACGCCAGTAACCGGCACGCCATCCTGGCCTCTGCCGATACCGATCTCCCAAGCAAACCGCGACTCGTCACCTGCCCAGCGCGCATAGGCAACGCGCCCCTGAAGGCCAGCGGCGTTCATCAGGTCGCGATACCATGTCTCCTCCCCTGCATTCAGGCGCTGCGGATGCACGCCCCATAACAGGCACGCTTGTCTCAGGCGCCGGTCATCAAGTGAACCGTACAAGATCGGCGCCGCACCACGCACGCGTGAGAATCGTGCCAACCGGTCAAATGCGCCGGTTCGCAAGGCCAGCGCCGTCGCCCCGTCTGATGCCGCCATCGCCTGTGCTGTTTCGGCGACGACATCGATCGCATTCATGCTGGCGCCGTCACCATCGAATTCAGCGATCGACCGGCGATAGTCTTCAGAATTTTCGGTGGCTCGTATTATCCGGGACATGATGGCGACAGCCGTAGCGGGATGGCGTCCGACGGCTGTCTCGGCAGACAGCATGACTGCATCGGCGCCCTGGTAGATCGCTGTCGCGACGTCGCTCGCTTCCGCCCGAGTCGGAGCCGAATTCTCGATCATGGATTCCAGCATCTGCGTTGCCACGATCACGGGACGTCCCGCTGCACGAGCCGCACGCACAATCCGCCGCTGAATGACCGGTACGTCTTCGGGCGCAAACTCCACCCCGAGGTCGCCGCGGGCCACCATCACGGCATCAGCGGCCTCAACGATGGCCAACAGGTTCGTAATCGCAGCCGGCTTTTCCAGTTTGGCAACCAGTGGTGCTCGTCCTGCGATGATCGCCTTGGCTTCGAGCACGTCTTCTACCGTCTGGACGAAGGACAACGCGACGATGTCCACGCCGATCTCCAGCGCGAACGCAAGGTCCCTGCGATCTTTGTCGGTTAGCGCCTGAACTGGCAGTGCTTTGCCGCGAACGGTAAAGCCTTTCTTGTCACCCAGCTTGCCGGGCACTTCCGATCGCACACGCGGCCGGTCCCCGGCATGAGTTACGGTCAGAATCAGTTTGCCGTCGTCAACCAGGATCGTATCCCCGGCTTCAAGCATGGAAACGATCTCAGCGTGCGGCACAGGAATCACGTCGTCCCGATCGGTCTCCTCAGCTGCGATCAACTCATACTCCGCCCGAAAGCCCAGCCGCAGCGTGCCGCCGACAAACCGACCCACACGCACCTTGGGGCCCTGCAGGTCTGCCAGGGTGGCCAACGGCTGGCCGAGCGCAGTTTCTGCCGCCCGCACGGCTTCGAGCGCTTCGCGATGCGCTTCGTGTTCGCCATGGCTGAAGTTCAGGCGAAAGACATCCACACCCGCTTCAGCCAGCGCGCGAATTTCCCTGCGTGAGCGGCTACCGGGGCCGAGCGTCGCAACGATCTTGGCGTTCTCGCCGCGAAGTTTGTTCTGGCTCATCTCGCTTCTCCAATGGCGCTCGGTTGCACAGCCCGTCATATGCGACTCGCGTGCAGGCCACCAGTGCTTGTGATAGCGCAATCATTTCTGTTCCTGGGTGAAACTTCATTGAAGGTGCATCCAATTGCTGCTCGCGGAGCATCTCACAGTAACCACCACAAGGGGAATGAGAGCCGATGAAACATATTTTGTGTGCGATTGCCGTGATCGGAGCCGCAGCGTGTGCGAGCACGCCGGAGGTACCGTCCTCCCGTGCCGACGTCGTCGGGGTCATGGTTCTCGGCACCTACCATATGGGCAATCCGGGGGCCGATCTTGCCAATGCCAAGGCCGACAATGTCCTGGCTGCTTCCCGGCAACAGGAGCTTGCCGTACTGGCCGACCGGCTCGCGGTCTTCAAACCCACGGCGATCATGGTCGAAACCCAGTCTCCCCGCGCCGACTTTCTCGACGTCGGCTATCTGGAGTTCACCCCCGAACGCCTAGCGACCGATCCGAACGAAACCGTCCAGATCGCTTACCGCTTGGCCGGCAAGCTCGGCATCTCAAGGGTATATGGCATCGACACGGGAGACGGTGAAATCGACTTTTTCCCGTTTGAGCGCATTGAGGCATTTGTCGAACAGAACGGCCCCGCCGACTTCATTGAAGAACTGATGGCTCCGCTCAACGAATTCGTGTCGGAATTCGAAAAGGCACAGGAAACACATACCGTGTCGCAGCTGCTCGCGATTCAGAACAGCCCCGACTCGATCAACGATATTCATCGCACATTTTATTATTCACTGTTGCAGCTGGCGACCGCCAATGACCCGGCAGGCGCTGCGCTGAACTATGGCTGGTATGCACGCAATGCCATTATCTTTTCCAAGCTCGACTCCATAAGCCGGCCGGGCGACCGCGTGATCGTTCTGTTCGGATCGGGACACGCGTACTGGCTTCGACATTTCGCCGAAGAAGCGCCAGGCTTCGCGCTTGTCGATCCCCTGCCCTATCTCGAAGACTAGGCAACGGCCTCTGTTTTTACAGCAAACGGATCATAGTTCAGGATCGGCGCTAACCACCGCTCGGCCGTCCGCATGTCCCATCCCTTGCGAGCAGCATAATCCTCGACTTGGTCACGCTCTATCCGCCCGACCGCGAAATAGACGCTTTCGGGGTGAGCGAAATACATGCCGGACACACTGGAGGCAGGCGTCATGGCGAAGCTGGACGTCAGCGACACACCGATCCTGTTTTCGGCGTCCAGCAGCCTGAAAAGGGTTTCCTTTTCAGTATGTTCCGGTTGGCTCGGATATCCCGGTGCAGGGCGAATGCCACGGTATTTCTCACCGATCAGATCGGCTGCGGCGAGCGCCTCGTCCGGCGCGTAGGCCCACAATTCGCGGCGCACACGTTCGTGCATGTACTCGGCCATGGCTTCTGCAAACCTGTCAGCCAAGGCTTTCACCATGATCGAGGAATAGTCGTCTCCTTTCGCGGCAAAACCTGCGGCGATGGCTTCGACTTCCGGGCCAGCCGTCACGCAGAAGCCGCCGATCCAGTCTTCACCTTCAGGCGCGATGAAATCCGAAAGCGCGAAATTTGCCCGTTCATTGTCCTTGACCATCTGCTGGCGCAGCGTGTGGAACGTGTCGCCAGTTTCAAGCTGGATGTCATCGCCCTTGCTGTTCGCCGACCAGAAGCCCACGACCGCTTTCGGATTGAACCAAGCTTCACCGACAAGGCGCTGCATCATGGCTTCCGTATCACGCCAAAGGCCGCTCGCCGCTTCGCCGACAACTTTGTCGGTCAGGATAGCCGGGTATTTGCCGGCAAGGTCCCAGGCCGAGAAATACGGTGTCCAGTCAATATACCGGGCGAGTGTCGCAAGATCGATATCTTCAAATGTGCGGACGCCGGAATAGGTCGGCACCGGACGTTCATAAGCGTTCCAATCAATCTTCAGGGCCGCCGCGCGTGCGTCGGCAATGGGAAGGCGAGGCTTCGGAGGCCCGTCCTTGCGAGATTCCCGCAAGCGCTGGTAGCGGGCCTGAGTTTGCGCCACCAGCGCCGGCTTGTCGTCGGCATTCAACAATGCGCTCACGATGCCGACAGCACGGCTTGCGTCGGATACATGGATCACGGGAGCGCACTGGATGACCGGGTCGACTTTCACAGCAGTGTGCGCAGGGCTGGTCGTCGCGCCGCCGATCATCAGCGGCTGCGTCATCCCTCGTCTTTGCATTTCGGACGCTACATAGACCATCTCGTCGAGGCTCGGCGTAATCAGGCCAGACAGGCCGATGACATCCACGTTCAGCTCGATGGCCGTGTCGAGAATTTTCTCTGCAGCGACCATCACGCCGAGGTCGACGATCTCATAGCCGTTGCAGGCAAGGACAACGCCGACAATGTTCTTGCCGATATCGTGCACGTCACCCTTCACGGTAGCCATCAACACTTTGCCATTGGACACGTCGACCGTTCCCAGCCGGATCTTCTCTTCCTCGAGATACGGCTCGAGATAGGCCACGGCGGCTTTCATGACCCGCGCCGATTTCACAACCTGTGGCAGGAACATCTTGCCAGATCCGAACAGGTCGCCAACGACATTCATGCCGTCCATGAGCGGGCCTTCGATCACATGCAGCGGTCGGTCGACTGACTGACGCGCTTCTTCCGTATCGGCCTCGATAAACTCTGTAATTCCGTGAACGAGACTGTGTTCCAGCCGCTTGGCAACCGGCGCATCGCGCCAACGCGTGTCCTTCTCCTGAACCTTGCCCTTCTGGCCCCGAAAGGTTTCGGCAGTGTCGACCAGGCGCTCGGTCGCATCCGGTCGGCGGTTTAGAATGACATCCTCAACGCGTTCTCGCAGCTCGGGTTCGATATCATCATATATATCAAGCTGGCCGGCATTGACGATGCCCATATCCATCCCGGCCGGAATGGCATGATAAAGGAAAACCGAGTGCATCGCGCGGCGGACCGGCTCATTGCCCCGGAAGCTGAACGACACGTTGGAAAGCCCACCCGAGATATGGCAGCCGGGACATGTCGCGCGGATAACCTTCGCGGCTTCTATGAAATCGACGGCGTAATTGTTGTGTTCCTCGATGCCCGTCGCGACCGCAAAAATGTTCGGATCGAAAATGATGTCTTCGGGCGGAAACCCGACTTCTTCGGTCAGTATCTTGTAGGCGCGTTGGCAAATTTCGATCTTGCGGGCGGCCGTGTCGGCCTGCCCTTCCTCGTCGAACGCCATCACAACTACGGCAGCCCCGTAAGATAGGCACGCGCTCGCATTCTGGCGAAAGGCGTCCTCGCCCTCCTTCATCGAGATCGAGTTGACGACCGCCTTGCCCTGAACGCATTTGAGGCCTGCCTCGATAACATCCCATTTTGAACTGTCGATCATGACCGGCACCCGGGCAATGTCCGGTTCGGCAGCGATGAGGTTGAGGAAGGTACGCATCGCCTCGACACCGTCCAGCATGCCTTCGTCCATGTTGACGTCGATGATCTGCGCGCCGTTCTCGACCTGGTTGCGGGCAACCTCGACTGCCGCTGGATAGTCACCGGCCGTGATCATCTTGCGGAACACGGCCGAGCCGGTGACATTGGTGCGCTCGCCAATATTGACGAAAATGGAAGAATCCTTGGTCATGATACCTGTCTAGCTTTTGGGCCGAACGATGCCGGGAAGGCCGTCGATACTTTCGGCGTTTTTCTCGAAGCGGCTTTCGGTCCATTCGTCGACGGACTTGTTTCCGATATAGCGTGTAAGCTGGTCGCGTTCGCCCTTGAACTCGTAGAATGGTACGCCCCAGCCACAGCTATCCGAGATGCGGTGGAGCTTGATGACAATCACCGCGCGAGCCCGCTCAAAGCCTGGAAACAGGGCGAGCATTTCCGGGTATCGCGGATTGCCGACGTCGATTGCCTCGCCACGCCCATACAGGCGCACGATATTGGCCGGGCCTTCGAAGGCGCAGAACATGATCGTGATACGTCCGTTTTCCTGCACATGCGCTTGTGTCTCGATACCGGAACCGCCGAGGTCGAGATAGGCGACGGTCGTCTCGTCGATCACTTTGAATGCGTCATAGCCTTTGGGGGACAAATTGACGTGCCCGTCTGCGCCGAGCGGCGCCGTGGCCACGAAGAAGAGTTTCTGCGCTTCAATGAAGCGGATCAGCTTGTCGTCGAGCTTCTCATAGGTCTTACCCATTCTTGCGCGCCCTTCCTGCGTCCAGCGGCCAATTGCCGTCGGAAATTTCTTCAAAACCGCTTGTTGGCTGATTGTACCAGTATATCCATGCCTCATCGCCAGTCGGTGCAGCATCGTCATCCAGCAGCGGTATCTTTTTTCTGACATAGAGTGAGGTCGCCGGATCGTCGGTGACATCTTCAAACGCATCCATCGTCGCCAAGAGCGACACGTCGGATAGTTCGTAGCGCACGCCGTGGCAAAGATTTGCACCATCAACCGCGCCGGGGAATCCGCCAAGATCCAGCAGGCGTCCCTTGAACCGGCACGGCCCGAGAAATGTGCCCGACGCTTCCAGCGGCAGGTCCGCAGGCATTCCCTTCGCGCCTTGTTTCAACAGACCGTAGAACACAAACAGATCACCAGATGTAACGGGCTCACCTGTCATGATGCCAGCACGAAGGGTTCCAGCCCGGCAAGGCGCATGTCGTGCGACGTGGGGGCAGGATTGCGCGGCTTCACCCCTTCCACGGCTTTGGCAATGGCTGCGATATGCTCCGGTGTCGTTCCGCAACAGCCGCCCAGGATATTCACGATGCCATCTCGCGCCCAGGCGCCGACAGAGTTCGAGGTCTCCTCCGGCTGCTCGTCATACTGGCCCATCTCGTTCGGCAGGCCGGCATTCGGATAAGCCGCGACCAGCGTGTCGGCGATACGCGACAGCGCGGCAATATGCGGCCGCATCAGGTCGGCGCCAAGAGCGCAGTTGAAGCCAATCGCAAACGGCTTGGCATGGCGTACGGAGTTCCAGAATGCCTCGACCGTCTGGCCGGACAGTGTACGGCCCGACCGGTCAGTGATCGTGCCCGATATCCAGATCGGCAGCTTGTCCATGCCTTCGGCTTCCAGGTCCATGATCGCCTTGATCGCCGCCTTGCAGTTCAGTGTGTCAGTGATTGTCTCGATCAGGTAAAGATCAACGCCGCCTTCATTGAGGGCCTGAACCTGCATACGATATGCGTCATAAACCTCATCGAACATCACCGAGCGATGGCCGGGGTCGTTCACGTCGGACGACATGGACAGCATCTTGTTGAGCGGGCCAATCGACCCGGCCGCAAAGCGCGGCTTGTTCGGCGTTTTAGCCGTCCACGCATCCGCTGCGGCGCGGGCAAGTTTCGCGCCTTCTAGATTGATGTCGCGCACCGCGTCCGCATCGAGCTTGTAATCGTCCTGCGCAATAGTCGTTGCCGAGAATGTGTTCGTCTCGGAAATGTCGGCACCGGCTTCAAAATAGGCGTTGTGCAAGTCGGTCACGATATCCGGCCGGGTCAGGCACAGAATATCGTTGTTGCCCTTCATCTGGCCGTCATGGCCAGCGAACCGGTCTCCAAGGAAATCGGTTTCGTCGAGGCCGCGCCGCTGGATCATCACACCCCATGAGCCATCGAGGATAAGGATGCGTTTTTTTGCGGCGGCCTTCAGGGCAGCGATGCGTTCCGTGCGATTCATGTCATGGCCTCATGCAGCCTGGGCAGGCTTGGGTTTTATGCCGAGAAGACGACACGTCGATAGTGCCAGCCCGGCCCGGTTCAGCGTGTAAAAATGGAACGTGTCGACGCCTTCATCGGCCAGCTTGTGGCACAGCTCGGCTGCAACATTCGCCGTGACCAGATCGCGGGTCTCTGCGTCGTCGTCGAGGCCCTCGTAAAGATCATGCAGCCAGTCCGGCAGGCTTGCTCCACACAATGCCGAAATACGTTTCAGGCCCTTGAAGTTGGGTTGCAGCATGATTCCCGGAATGATCGGCATGGTGACGCCGCCCGCACGCGCCCGCTCAAGAAAGCGCATAAAGGTATCAGGCTCGAAAAAGAATTGCGAAATCGCGCGGTCCGCTCCGGCATCCTGCTTGGCTTTCAGGAACGCAATGTCCTGATCCCAACCGAGGCTATCAGGGTGCTGCTCTGGATAGCAGGATACAGAAATCTCGAACTGCTTGCCAAGGTCAGGCCGGTGCTCGCGCAAACCTGCGATCAGGTCCACCGAATCGCGAAACCCGCCCGGGTGTTGCCGGAACGCGGCGCCCATGCCTTCGGTTGCATCGCCGCGCAGCGCCACAATATGACGAATCCCGGCATCCCAGTAGCCGTCGGCCACGTCGAGCACTTCTTGCTTCGTCGCGGACACGCAGGTCAGGTGTGCCGCAGGCAGCAGCAGCGTGCTTCCTGCTATGCGCTTTACGGTATCATGTGTCCGCTCGCGGGTAGACCCGCCTGCCCCGTACGTGACGGAAACAAAATCGGGTGCCATCGGCTCCAGCCGCTGCACGGTTTCCCAAAGCCGCTCGGCCATGGCATCGCTCTTCGGGGGGAAGAACTCGAACGAAACGGACGGCGCTGAATCCGATTGGCGATCAGCGATCGACGGACTGCTCATGCGTTGGCCTCCTCAGGCAGAGCCAGCTTTTCGGCGACCCATATATTGACTACAAGTCCGGGACTCGACGCGTCTGGCGGAGCAAACGAGTGTGGCTCGGACAGCTTGAGATTCGCGTCGACGGCCCAGCTGGCCATATTGTCGTCTCGCATTCCGAGCCGGTGATGACCATGCTCTTTGCGCAGGAATTCCAGATCATGGGCCGCGAAGTCGACGACCAGCAAACGCCCGCCCGGTTTCAGCACCCGGCTCGCTTCCGCGATCACCTTGCCTGGCGCATCCATGAAATGCAGCACCTGATGGATGATGACGATATCTGCTGAACTGTTGTCAAACGGCACGGCGGTCACATCGCCTTGACGCACGCGCGCGTCGGAAATGCCCGCCTGTTCAAGATTGGCTCGGGCCACGGTCAGCATGTGGTGGCTTAAGTCGATACCTTCAGCCTCGCGAGCCAGGGGCGCGAACAAAACCAGCATACGGCCTGTTCCGGTCCCAAAATCGATCACCCGGTCGAACGGCCCGGGACCTGCAAGTTCCAGCAGGGCATCCTCGATGGCCTCATTGGGATAGTGAAGCGACCGGACAGTGTCCCATGTGCCGGCGATTTCGGAAAAGAATGATTCGGCAGATGCCGCCCGCAGAGCCGATACTTCGGCCAGCTGCGCGGCATCCCTTCGCAAGGTCGGAGCGGCGGCCAGTTCTGGCGTGAACAGCGAATCGAGAAACTCACGACCTTCGCCCTTGCTGGCGGCGCGATAGAAGACGAACGAGCCTTCGGGCATCCGCTCAACCAGTCCGGCTCCAGTCAGCGCTTTAAGGTGGTGTGACAGTCGCGGCTGCGATTGCGAAAGAACCTGAACGAGTTCACCGACAGACAGGTCACGCTGGCGGAGCAAGGCGAGAATTCGCAAGCGGGTTGGCTCGCCTGCGGCGCGGAGACGGTCTATTGTAGGTGTAATATCTGACTGCATATTGGGATATAAACATTAGTTTATATGTTTTGCAAGATTGCAGGAAGGACACAGTGCCGACGAATTTACCAATCGGTGAGTTGATGCAACCATATTCAACCTCCATTTACCGCGTTCAAACAGACCCGGGGATCCTCTTCATGCAAATCCGCTATTTTAGTGCTGCGCTGATACTCGGCCTTGGCGCATGCGCTTCCACGCCTCCCGTGGAGCCGGGTGTCGTTGCTGACCCATATGAGGGGTTCAACCGCCAGATGTTCGCATTCAACAATGGGGTCGACCGCTATGCGCTGGCTCCTGCCGCGTCAGTCTACGAGACCGTGACCCCCACATTCGCCCGCGACCGCGTTGGCGATTTCCTCGGAAATCTCAAATCCCCGGTGATCTTCGTGAACGATGTGCTGCAAGCCCAACCCGGCCGCGCGGGCGATACATTCTTCCGCTTCACGATCAACACCACTGTGGGACTGGCCGGTCTATGGGACGCTGCTGAGTACTTCGGGATTGACGGGCATTCAGAAGACTTTGGACAGACGCTGGCCGTTTGGGGTGTTAAAAGCGGCCCTTATCTTGTGATGCCCTTCCTCGGACCAACCAGCCCGAGAGACATGGTCGGCTTAGGCGTCGACAGGGCGTTCGATCCCCTCACATGGACTGAATTCGCCGGCCAGCCGGATCTCGACGATCAGATCGCCATGGGCCGCGGGGTGCTGGGCGGCTTGAACGCAAGGGTGGCATTGGACGACCAGATCACGACGCTGAACGCACAACCGGAACCTTATGTTGCGCTCCGACGTATTTATTCATCTCAGCGTCAGGCTGCCATTCGTAATGGTCAGATCGTCGATGATACAGAAGCGTATGACGATCTCCCTGATTTTGACGAATTTGAAAATTAACCAGACGCTGATGACACAAACAGGAGCAGTTTCTTGAACCGGATTACAATCATAGCCACGGCCTTGTCTGGACTGGCACTGTGCGCCTTGCCGGCCGCTGCCGACGCCAAGACCGAAGCCTATGTGCAGGCGAATGCGAGTGAAGTGCTGGCGACGCTGAACGACCCGTCCCTGACAGCAGACCAGCGTACCAGCACATTCAGCACCTATATGGACAAGTTCACCGATCTGGATGCTGTTTCGAACTTCGTGATCGGCAAGTACAGTCGCCGGTTCACGCCAACAGAGCTAGCAGCATACCGCAAGGCGTTCCGCACGTACGCGCTGGCTGTTTATGAGGCCCAGCTGGACGACTATCGTGGCAAGGCCGTGGTCGTGAAGGATTCCGTGGATCGCTCCGAAACGGATTCTATTGTGAACACGGTGATCGAACGTCAGGACGGCAAGGACATGGACGTGCGCTGGCGCGTTCTGACACGGGATGGCAAATACCAGGTCGTCGATGTCGCCCTCAACTTGGACGGCAACCTGATCTGGCTGGGCATCGAACAAAGGGCCCAATTCATTGCACTTCTGGACAGGGCAAACGGATCTGCAGAGGCACTGATTTCCAAGATTGAGAGCATGACGTCTGAGCTGAAAGCCTCAAAACGCACCTGATTCGGCCTAAAATTCAGTCTTTTCCGGGCCTTGTGAGCGATTCCGGGAAACTTTTAGGTTAATTTGTCACATTATTCGTATATAACAAGAAACCAAAGGGGGGCGGAAAGCTCAACACTTCCGGTTCCCTGCCTGGCCCTTTTCGGGTGTTCGGCGCAGTATGATTTCCGGATTGGTTTCAAGTTCCAAATGAGAGTTTCAGTCTACAAGGACAGATATCCGACCTCGTTTGTTGTGCCTCGGCGCAGCGGGCACCAAATCGACAGTCGCCTGTTTCTGCCCTTCGACAAAATTTACGGCAGGCTGGACGGCGTCGCCCTGCTTGCCCCCTTCCATAATGCCGATCTCGTCCATGCCTTCAACCGGGTGCCGATTGGCGAGCGAAAATATGTCATCTCTTTCGAGAGCCATCTGCCGCGCCGCTTCGGATTCGAACGGGACAATTCTTACACCGACTGGATGGTACGGGATTTATCCGGTCACCATTGCCGCCGGATCATTGCGCTGTCGCACTATGCCCGCAACCAGTTCATCGACCAGACAAAGGACCTCGATTCTGCCGGCGACCTGCTGGACAAACTCATGGTGCGCCATCCGAACGTTCTGCTGGGCCTGAAAGAGGACGCGCTCGCCGAAGATCTCGATCAGGGCCGTTTGGATGATCTGGTCATTACCTTTGTCGGCGCGCATTTCGGACGCAAGGGCGGTAGCGTTGCGGCGCTCATGGCGCAAAAGGCTCACACGCAAAACCTGCCTGTTCGCATCCAAATCGTGTCTTCGCTCAAGGTCGGGGCCGTCACATGGACAGATCCCACGAGCGAGGGTTTTTTCGGCCCCTACCTGGAGATGCTCAAACTTCCCAATGTCAGGCTGTTCAGTGGCCTGCCAAACAAAGATGTCCGTCAGATGCTGCGGCGGTCGCACTTCGGATTCCTGCCCACCTTCTCCGATACGTTCGGCTATTCAATCATCGAGGCGATGGCCGAGCATGTTCCGTCAATTGCGACTCCCGTTCAGGCAATTCCGGAATTCGTGCAGGACGGCGTCAACGGACTGATGCTGCCTCTCGATGTGGACGCCTTCGGCCACTGGATCCAACCGCCAGACGACCAGAGGAATGAAAATTCCTACGCCCGTTTCTATGAAGACGAGACCGAGAAACTTGCAGACCATGCACTCGACGCGATCCGTCCCTATTTAGACGCACCCGAAAAAATGCTGCCGCTGCGCCGGAACGCACGGCTGACAGCCGAGAAGATGTTCTCACCGGCTGTATCCGGTGCCTTTTATGATCCGTTCTATGAACGCGTCGCGCGCGAACGCCTGACAAGCCGGCCCGAACTGGGTCCGCTTGACGTGTCGTCGCCGACGGTTTCCGAAATCGACTTCGGCTAGCGCGCGAACTTCTTGAATTTCAGACGCTTGGGTTCGACGGCATCGGCACCCAGGCGGCGCTTCTTGTCTTCGAGATAGGACGAGAAATCCCCTTCGAACCATTCAACATGGCTGTCGCCCTCAAAGGCGAGGATGTGCGTGGCCATGCGGTCAAGGAACCAACGGTCGTGCGAGATGATCACGGCACAGCCCGGGAAATTGTCGAGGCCCTCTTCCAGCGCCTGAAGCGTTTCGACATCAAGGTCGTTGGTCGGTTCATCGAGCAGGAGCAGGTTGTGGCTGCCCTTCAGCATCTTGGCGAGGTGGACACGGTTGCGTTCACCGCCTGAGAGAAGGCCGACTTTTTTCTGCTGGTCGGTGCCCTTGAAGTTGAAGGCGCCAACGTAGGCGCGTGACATGACCTCGACGCCGCCAAGGTCGATCACGTCCGTCCCGCCCGAGATTTCTTCCCAGACGTTCTTGTCCGAGTCGAGCTTGTCACGGCTTTGATCGACATAACCGATCTTGACCGTCTCGCCGACGCGCAGCGTGCCTTCATCCGGTTTTTCCTGGCCGAGAATCATTTTGAACAGCGTCGACTTGCCGGCGCCGTTCGGGCCAATGACACCGACGATACCGCCGGGGGGCAGCTTGAAGCTGAGGTCTTCGATCAGGAGGTTGTCACCAAAGGCCTTGCGCAGGTGTTCGGCCTCCAGAACGACACCGCCGAGACGGGGACCAGGCGGGATACGGATCTGCGCGGTCATGACCTTCTCGCGCTCGGCCTTGGACGCCATTTCCTCGTACGCGTTGATACGGGCCTTGGATTTCGCCTGACGCGCCTTCTGGCCGGACCGGACCCATTCGAGTTCCTTGGCCAGTGTGCGCTTGCGACCTGTATCTTCGCGGGCTTCCTGTTCCATTCGCTTGGCCTTCTGCTCCACCCACGAGGAATAGTTGCCCTGGAACGGGTTGCCGCGGCCACGATCGAGTTCAAGGATCCAGCTGGTAATGTCGTCGAGGAAGTAACGGTCGTGAGTCACGAGGATCACGCAGCCCTTGAAGTTGATCAGGTAGTTCTGCAGCCACGCGACCGTTTCGGCGTCGAGGTGGTTGGTCGGTTCATCCATCAGGATCATGTCAGGCTTGGACAGGAGCAACTGGCAGATCGCCACCCGGCGCACCTCACCACCTGACAGGCTGGTCACGTCGGCATCATTCTCGGGACAGCCAAGCGCCGTGAGGGCCATGTCGATCTTGGAATCGATATCCCAGGCATCGGCCGCATCAATCTGCTCCTGCAGCGCCGTCATCTGCTCCATCAGCTCGTCAGAATAGTCTTCGCCGAGCTTTTCCGAAATGGCGTTGAACTGATCAAGCATCTGCTTTTCAGGGCATTTGGTGGCGACGTTTTCGAACACTGTCAGGGCTGGGTCGAGTTTCGGCTCCTGTGGCAAGTAGCCGACCTTGACGCCTTCGGCCGCCCAGGCTTCGCCGGTAAAGTCCTTGTCCTCGCCGGCCATGATGCGCAGCAAGGTCGACTTACCCGAGCCGTTGACGCCAACGACGCCGATCTTGGCATCCGGCAGGAAGTTAAGGTGGATGTTCTCGAACACCTTCTTGCCGCCGGCATAAGCCTTGGTCAGGCCTTGCATGTGATAGACGTATTGGGGACCGGCCATGGCGGGGTATTCCTGTGCAAACGGATATGGGACGCGCTGTACTTGCGCGCGCGCCGCGGAAAATCAAGCGGTCAATGGCAACGCTAGTCCGCAAAGCCCCAGCTGATCAGACCATCTTCAGAAAGCTTTCCGAGCCAAATGCGATCATGGCTGGGAAATACGGTCAACTGCGGATAGGCCCGCATCAGGTCGTGAATGGCTCGTATTTGCTCCCGGATGGCGGCACGGTCTTCGTCCGGATCGAAGACGATGAATTGCGTGAAGACCGGGCGCATTGTCAGTTCTTCTATGGATGTCATCGACCAGACCGTATCGCCGATCATGAGGTATTCATGGCCGTTTTGAAGCGTGATGAAAAAGAGCTGGGCGCCGGGAGTGTGCCCTGCCATCGGGATCGCCACCACGCCTGGCGCGACCAGTTGCGTCGAACCGTCCAGGCGAGGCGGCAAGTCTCGCAGCACGGCAGGCAGCGCACCGTCGGCAAATTGCGGCAGGGCCGCTGCCTGAGAAGCGTTGAGCCACATGCGCGGCGCAAGCGCGTCCGGGTCCGGGTGCCGCGCAACGGCCATTACGTGGTCAAGATGCTCGTGCGTCATCAGGACCTTGTCCGCGCGCAGCATTGAATCAACGAGTTTGCGATAGGCTAAATCATCAAATGCCCAGTCCTCGGGAACCTGAACCATGCCCTCAGATGTCGGCCGGTCCAGCGCACCACCAATGACGAGCGTGCTGTCCGGAAAGACGATCTGAACCGAATTGTAACTGGTGAGCCATTGGCCCGTGAACGCTCCCGCGCGGGCTGCAAGCATCGGGGCCGAGTCATGGCCGACTTCCAGTACCCGTATCTCTGTCGGAAGCAGGCCGCCAGAATTGCGGATCAGGCTGCGCCATTGTTCGATGTCCATCAGGCCGGGCGCTGATCTTGGGGCCTGACTGAATCCGGCAAAAAGCCACCAACCTGCAGCGATGACAAAAACGGCCAAAGCGGCCGCCAGTCTTACGATCCATTTGATCATTGCGTCTCTCCCCTGACCTTCCATGGTAACAGCATCCTGAACATATTGCAATTTGTTCAGAATTCAGGGCAAATGGTGACAACATGCCTCGCGCGAGTGGCGGGGACGCGCCGCTCGATGTCCTCTTCGGACTGAATGAACTGGCGCACAATTCGATGCCGCCAATTGTCCAGCACCTGGGGAAGCGCAATCCGCCCTAGCGGTTACTGCAGGCGACGGCGGCGGCGTGCTCGTCTTCCGACATGACGAATTTAAGGCGATCAAGCTCGGCCGCAGCACCGTCATTTCCAAAACGTTCAGCCTGCTTGAACCAATACCATGCTGCAACGAAATCGGCTTCGCCTGCATGGCCACCCGCATGCGCAATACCGAGGTTGAAGGCGCAACGGCTGTCGCCAAGCTCAACGCCGCGTGTCCACCACGCGAGCGCAGAATTGAAGTCCTGCGGACCACCGGTCCCTGTCATCATCATCGCGCCGAGATGGGTGATAGCATCAATCTCGCCATCTTCAGCCGCGAGCAGAAACAATGTGCGGGCCCGCGCCTCGTCCTTGTTGCCGCCCAACCCGCGCACGAGCATGTATCCGAGATTGAAACGCGCAGCCGGCAGGCCAGTCTCCGCGGCCTGGTGATAGTAGGCCCGCGCGGCGGTAAGGTCCTGATGGACCCCCCGGCCATGGTGCAGCATCGTGCCGAACTTGTTGGCGGCGGCGGCGTGGCCATTGTTGGCGGCCCTGCGCAAGGCCTCGATCGCTTTCAGGAGCAATTCCCCGCCCCCACTGCCGTCTAGCAGCGTCTGAGCGCGTTCATAACTGAAATTCCCCGCATCCATGCATGCACATTAGATAAGGTCCGGTGGCTGGCTAGTGGAAAAACACAGTTTTGCCACAATAAATCAATCACTGCGCGATTATCCAGCAGCGGGATGACAGGCGCACATTCGACGCTAGTGTGCGCGTCAGACCCTGCGGAGAGCCAAATTGCCTGATTCCACTACAGTCCTGACGCTGGAGCGCCTTTATGCCTCTCCTTCCCTGTCAGGCCCGGCCCCACGGGGCGTAAAGTTTTCACCAGACGGCAAGCGAGTGACCTTCCTGAAGGGCCGCCCGGACGAGCAGGACCGTCTGGACCTCTGGCAGTTCGACGTCGAATCAGGCGTTCAGCGCCTGCTGGTCGATTCGCAGCTGCTTCAACCCGGCGATGCAGAACTCTCCGAACAGGAGAAAGCGCTGCGCGAACGCAAGCGGATCGCGGGCGCCAAAGGCATTGTCGATTACAGCTGGGGAACGGCGGACACGATCCTGGTGCCGCTGGGTGGTGACCTGTACCTCGTGACGCTGGGAGAAGGGGTGCCGCAGGTCCGCCAGCTGACCGATACGGATGCATTCGAGACGGACGCGAAAGTGTCGCCGAAAGGGCGTTATGCGAGTTTCGTACGCGATGGCGCGCTGTATGCGATCGACCTGACAGGCGGCGCCGAGACCCGCCTGTCGCCGGAGGCCGAACCGGGCAAAGCGATCTCGTATGGCGTTGCCGAATTCGTGGCGCAGGAAGAGATGCATCGGTTCACCGGTTACTGGTGGAGCCCTGACGACAAGTATGTCGCCTATACGCGCGTGGATGAGTTCACGGTGGATATCATACCACGCTTCGACATAGAGGCGGACAAGGTGTCGGTCATCGAACAACGCTACCCGCGCGCCGGACGCCCGAATGCCGTGGTGGACCTGTTTGTTCGCGACATGGCGACAGGGAAAACGACCGAACTTTCCAGCGTTGGTCCAGACACCTATCTCGCCCGCGTCAATTGGGCCGGTGAGACCGTATGGTTTCAGACGGTCAACAGGCACCAGACGACGAACCGCCACCAAAAGGCAGTCGCTCCCGCATGGGAGGTCGAGTTAGCCCTGCTTGAAAGGCAGAAAACCTGGGTAAACCTGTCCGAGGATTTCAGAGCCCTCGACGGACGACTTATCTCCACAGCCGAGACCACGGGCTATCGGCACATAGTTGCATTCCGACAGGACGAAGACACCAACCTCCTGAGATCGCTCACGCGGGGAGCTTGGGAGGTGAAGAGGATCGAAGGGATCGATCGCGCGAGCCAGATGGTATTCTTTAGCGGCTTTGCCGACACGCCACTTGAGAAACACCTGTATCGCACGAGCTATGAACCCGGCTTTGGTGAATCCTATTCGATTTCGCAGATAGCTGAACCCGTCCGCATCACCGAGCTCGGCAAGACATGGGCAATCACGATGGCGCCGGACGGGCAATCCTTTGTTGGCACAAGCTCGTCGCCGGGCCAGCCGCCGCAGGTCGGGCTGTACAAGGCGGATGGGTCGCTGATCGCGTGGATCGAGGAGAACCGGCTGGATGAGAGCCATCCCTATGCGCCGTTCCTTGCCGATCATGCCGAGCCGGAATTCGGCACGCTGAAGGCCGAGGACGGGCAAGACCTCTACTATTCGATCCTGAAGCCGCTGGGCTTCGATCCGGCGAAAAAGTATCCGGTGATCGTCGAGGTCTATGGCGGGCCGCATGTTCAGACCGTGGTGCGCGAATGGGGCCGCGTGTCGGACCAGTTCTATGCGCGTGAGGGATACATCCTGTTCCGGCTGGACAATCGCGGGTCGGCCAATCGGGGCAAGGCCTTCGAGGACGTCATCTACCGGCGCACGGGCGGGCCGGAAGTGCGCGACCAGCTGGTTGGTGTCGACTGGCTGAAAAGCCAGCCCTTCGTGGACGCAGGCCGCATTGCGATACAGGGCTGGTCTTATGGCGGCTACATGACGCTGATGACCGCGCTGCAGGCACCGGAGGGCACGTTCGCGGCGGCCGCTGCCGGGGCACCGGTGACGGACTGGCGGCTCTACGACACGTTCTATACGGAGCGCTACATGGACACGCCGGAGGACAATCCCGATGGCTACGAAGCGTCCAGCGTCTTCCCCTATGTCGACAATCTCACCACGCCCCTGCTGCTGATGCACGGCATGGCGGACGACAACGTGACCTTCGACAATACGACGCGGCTGATGGCGGCGCTGCAGGAGAAGGGCAAGCCTTTCGAGCTGATGACCTATCCCGGCCAGCGCCACGGCATACGCGGCGAGGCTTTGCAGGTGCACCTGATGAAGACGCGCATGGCGTTTTTGGAGCGCCACCTCAGGCCCGATCAGCGGAAACAATCATGATGGAATACCTCGACCGGATTCCGCTCATTTTTATCATCTTCGCCTGCCTCTCCCTCGGGCTCGCACCGTTCATGCCGGAACCGCACATCTGGGAAAAACTGAAAATGCTGGCGGCAGGCACGCTGCGCCGGCCAGCTGACATTTTCGACTTGTTCTTTCACGCCGGGCCCTGGGTATTGCTGGTCGCAAAGCTGGCGCGCATGGCGGTGGTGAAATGATGGTCAAGCCCTGGAAAACTATCGAAAGCATGCAGACCTTCAAGGACAGGTACCTGTCCTTGCGGACCGATAGGTGCGAGCGGGAGGACGGCCATATCGTGCCGACGTATCATGTCATCGAGCAAACCGAGTGGGTAACGCTCATTCCGGTTACGGATGAAGGCAATGTCGTGCTGATCCGCGAGTATCGCCATGCGGGCGGCGTCGTGCTGCTGGGCGTGCCGGGCGGCGTGATGGACCCCGGCGAGACGGACGTGGAAGCCGCCGGGCGCCGCGAGCTGCAGGAAGAGACCGGTTACACGGCGCGCGAAATGATCCCGGTCGGCACCTGTTACGCCAACCCCGCCATCCAGGACAATCGGGTACACTATTTCCTCGCCACTGGCTGTACGAAAACCCATGCACAGACGCTGGACCCGAATGAGGAGATCGAGGTGCTGGAAATGCCCTATCAGGACTTTCTCGCCTATGAGGAGCTGGATGTGCAACACGGCCTTCACGCGGCGGCCCTGTTTTACACCGAGCGCTTTTTCAGCAAGCATCCGGACAAGCGCCCATAGCGGCAAATCCACACGAGGAAACGACCATGCCCGCCTTCCAGCCGACCGCCGACCAGTTCCGCGCCTTTCGTGACGATCCGTATGGCGGACCCGTCGCGCAGGTGAACCTGCTGAAGTTCCGCGTGAAAGCGGCATATGCCGAGGGCGACCCGGAGCACGGCGAGGCAATCAGCGGCGAGGCCGCGTACATGCGATATTCCGAAGCCTTTACAGTGGCGGCTGCAGAGGTTGGCGGCTCCACGCTCCTGCTCGCCGCGACCGAGCGCTATTTCATCGGCGGGGGCGACTGGGACGGCGTGCTGGTCAACCATTTCCCGACGCGGCAGGCCTTCATCGCCACGCTGAACCACAAGGACTACAAGTCCATGTCGCGCCATCGCGACGCGGGCCTCCTGTGCCAGGAACTGATCGTGACCCGGCCGAGCTGGCTCGGCGGCAAGAAGGTGAACGTCTGATGCCCCCTCGAATTCTAATGTTCGTAGCGGGGGCCACTGTAGCGCTTTTGGCTGGATGCACTACGAAGGAAATTCTACCGGACACCCTGATTGACGCGAGCGACCCCGAAACAATAAGGACGCTTGTCGAATCGGAGGGATACGACGCCGAACTCATCAATGATGATTCATTTCCGGTGATATCGGTCCAGTCCGAGCATGGCCCTTTCTGGCTATATTTCGAATATTGTGATGACGACGGATCCGCGTGCGAGGTGATAACTCTAGCGACAGGAATTGATCTCAAAGACCCCAATATTTCGCAGCGCTTGCTCAATGATTGGAACAAGGACAAATTCGGCGCCGCATACCTGGATGAAGAAGGCGACCCGCACCTGAGCCTCAGCGTAAACATGTTGAATGGAGTGTCGAAGCTCAATTTCACCGATACCCTACACTGGTGGGTATTGCTGATGGAGGATTTTGCAGAATTGGTTGATCCAGACTTGAGCAAGGCGATCAAGGCATGACTGACAAGCCAACTGCCATCAGCCGGTTGCTGCATCATCGCAGCCACGGCCTGTCCAAGGGCGATCCGGTGTCGTTGCCGATCATGGCATCATCGACATTCCACCTGCCCGGCGATCCGGACGGCAGCCATTTTTATGGCCGCAACGGCAACCCGACCGTCGAGGCGGTCGAGGCCGAGATCGGCATTCTTGAGGATGCAGATGTTGTCTGCTTCCCGTCGGGCATGGCGGCCATTGCTTCGGTTTTCTATTCCGTTCTGAGGCCGGGTGATACGGTTCTGGTGCCGTCGGACGGCTATTACAATGTGCGCAACCTCCTCGCCGTGCAGTTCGAGCCGATGGGCGTGACCATGCGCACCTGCCCGACGAGCGACATGGCCGAGGCGGACATGACCGGCTGCAGGCTGGTGCTGATCGAGTCGCCATCCAATCCCGGCCTCGCCGTGTGCGACATTGCGAAAACCGCGCAGCGGGCGAAAGCCGCGGGCGCGCTGGTCATGGCCGACAACACGACCGCCACGCCGCTTTGCCAAAGGCCATTGGACCTTGGCGCCGATTTCAGCGTCCTTTCGGATACCAAGGCCATGGCCGGGCATTCGGACGTCCTGTGCGGCCATGTGGCGACGCGCGACGCGAAACTGTTCGACGGTGTGAAGACGTGGCGGCGGCTGGCTGGCGCGATTGTCGGGCCATTCGATGCCTATTTGCTGCACCGGGGACTGGAGACGCTGGAGGTGCGCCTTGCCCGCATGAACGCGAATGCGATGGCCATAGCCGAAGCCGCACAGGGCCATAGAGCCGTATTGTCCGTGAGTTACCCGGGACTGGGCAATGACCCGTTCCATCAGGTCGCATCGAAGCAAATGAGTGGTTTCGGGCCGATTGTCAGCTTCACACTCGCCAGCCAGGCGAATGCCGAAGCGTTCATTTCCGATTGCCCGCTCGTCTCTGCAGCGACGAGTTTCGGCGGCGTCCATTCGAGCGCGGAGCGCCGCGCGCGCTGGGGCGACGATGTGCCGGACGGATTTGTGCGGTTCGCCGCCGGGATCGAACCGACAGGCGACCTTGTGGCCGCCGTGACACAGGCACTCGACCGTCTGTCCTGAGGCGGAGCGGTTGTCGTGACATGTCCCGGAATCTGGTATAGTTCTTGCTGATTACGGGCGGGAAGCACGCCATGAAACGACTTAGTATAGTACTCTTCTTTGCCTTGGCCGGGGGATTGGCCTGGGGTTGGTTCAAGCTGAACCAGCCGGCGCCTGCCATGGAAATGGCGGAACCGTTGCGAATAGAGCAAGGCGTGGTGATCGGCGGCGTCGATCATGACAACCCGAATATCCTTGTTTTCAATGGCCTTCCCTACGCAACAGCCCGGCGCTGGACGGCGCCGGATAATGCCCCGCAATGGGGTGCCATCGCCCGCGACGCCCGCAATTATGGCGCCGAATGCCTGCAGCCGCGCGCCGGCCTGGGCGGCTTCGTCAATGACATCGTGGAAGGTGTCGGCCTGCCCTGGTGGAAACGCTTCCTGGCCGAGAAATACCTGGCGGCCCAACCCAGCCCGCCGGAATCCGAAACCTGCCTGTTCCTGAACGTCCGCACCGCGAACCTGGGCGGCGCCACGCCTGCGCCGGTGATGGTTTGGATCCATGGCGGATCGCACCAGGCAGGGGCCGGTTCGACCAGCATCTACCAGTCGAACGGCCTCGTTGAAAAAGGCGTCGTCCTTGTAACGATCAACTACCGTCTCGGCCCGCTTGGCTATCTCGCGCATCCCGCGCTGACGGAAGCCGATGGCACATCCGGCAATTACGGCCTGCTCGACCAGATGGCCGCGCTGAGCTGGGTACGTCGGAACATTGCAAGCTTTGGCGGGGACCCGCACAATGTCACGGTGTTCGGCGAAAGCGCCGGGGCACAGTCGGTCAGTGAACTGATGGCATCGCCGCTTTCAGCCGGCCTGTTCGACAAGGTGATCCTCCAGAGCGGATCGAGCAGCTACAATGCCCTGCACCTGAAAAAGTCACCGCTGGTGAACGTCCGCAGCGCCGAGGATGTCGGCACCGAGTTCCTGTCGACACTCGTGCCCCCCGCTGCGGTCGCCGCTGATCTACGCGCCATTCCCGCTGCTGCGATCATTTCGCGGGCTGAAGCACGCAGCGACCTGACCGGCTATTTCCTGCCCAATGTGGACGGCAAGGTCCTGCCGGAAATGATCGGCAAGGCGATCCGCGACGGCAACGTTCCCCACCTGCCCATGCTGGCCGGGTACAATGCCGACGAGGGGTCGCTGTTTTATGACGACATCCAGTCGCCCACGATCCTGTCGAAGCAGGTCACCGGCACGCTGGAAGAGCGCGAGGAAGCGCTGGCTGACGTGTTCGGCACCAATCCGGCAAAAGCCCTGCAGTCACTGTATGGCATGGAAAGCCTTGAAACCTGGAACCGCGGCGCGGTCGACATGCTCGGCGACGACATGTTCGGTGTGCACATGCGCTTTATCGGCAAGCAGAATGCCGATGCCGGACAGCCGACATGGATGTACATGTTCTCGCGCACCTGGCCGTCGAAGCACCAGACCATTGGCGCCTATCATTCTGCGGAAATTCCGTTCGTGTTCGCCAGTCACTCTTCGCTGCTTCCGGTATCGCATGCAGACGAAAAACTGACCGAGATCATGACAAGCTACTGGACGAATTTCGCCCGGACGGGAAACCCGAACGCGGACGGCGTTCCCGAATGGCCGGTATACACGTCCGAGACCGATACCTGGAACGAGCTGCACTATCCGGTCGACCCGCACCGGGAGCTGCGCGCACGCAAGCTGGACATCCTGGAAGAGAACCTGATCGCGCGGATCGAGGCAGTCACCGAGGTGGTCGCGCCTCTCGACATGGCCCTCAACATGGAGCCGGGTGTCCTGTCAGGCGACGAGGAGGCTGTTGCAGATAGCAACTAGGCCTTCGAGATCGGTTTCGTCGAATGCGTCGAGTTCAGTGGAATCCACATCCAGCACAGCCGCCAGTTCGCCTTCAGCGTTGAACACCGGCACGACGACTTCCGAATTCGACGCCGAATCGCAGGCGATATGGCCCGGGAACGCGTGCACGTCCGGCACGATCACCGGTTCGCCCGTAGCCGCGACATGGCCACAGACGCCCTTGCCGAACGGTATGCGCAGGCAGCCAAGCGTGCCCTGGTAGGGACCGACGACGAGTTCGCGCGCATTCAGCGGATCGACGACATAGAATCCGGTCCAGAAAAAGCGCGGGGCCATGGCCTGTGACAGGATGCAGGCAGCGGTCGCATAGCGTGCCGTCACGGAGGTTTCCCCGGCCACGACGCTGTCGATTTCCGCTTTCAGGTCGCGATAGTGCTCAGCCTTGTCCATGTTCCGCCTCATCTCTGCCGTGGAGCGGCTATATCGGATGGATGCCCCCAAGGGGCAATAGGGCGTTGAAGCGGCGTGCAACCTCTGGAATAGTCTGGCGGACGCGCAGGCAAACGGGGTGCTTGAGGCAGGAGGGTCGAAACGTGAGCTTGCCGATCCGGATGGGAGCGCTGTTCGTACTCACCTGCGCGCTGGTATCGCCTGTCGGCTGGGCGCAGCACACGCTGGAACCGATCAACGCACACGATGACGATTATGTCGCGGATGAAGACTACGGCCCGCAAACCGATCTGCAGGAGCTGGATGCTGCCCATGCCGCCTATCTGGAAAAACCTGACCTGCAGCTGAAGCGACCTGAACATGACGCGCCGCCACCGGATTTCGATCCACCAAATCCGCCGCCGCGCTGGCTGAAGGCCATTTTTGATTTCCTTGGCCATCTCGGGCCGCTGCTCCAGGTCCTGTTCTGGGCGGCGATTCTGGCGGTGGTTGCAGGCGTTCTCTATTTCCTGTTCGGCGAGGCGATCCGCGTGCGGTTCGGCAAGTCCGGCAAGGGCAAGGGGGACAATCCCGACGATGTTCTGGTCGACCTGAGGCCGGACGCCCATGCGGCACGCTCGCTGCTGGACGAGGCCGACGCGCTGGCGCGGGCGGGCAAGTTCGCCGAGGCGGTGCACCTTCTGCTGTTCCGGTCGATCGACGATATCCAGCAACGGCTGGAAGGCGGCGTGCCGCGCTCGCTGACGGCGCGGGAGATTGGCGGGCTGGGTAATCTGCCCGACCGGGCGAAACGCGGCCTCGGCCCGATTATCGCGATCGTCGAGCACAGTTTCTTCGGCGGACGCGACGTGGATGAGACGGGATGGAGGACAGCGCGCGACTCCTATGAGCAGTTTGCCTTCGGCGAGGCCTGGGCATGAGCGACAAGACCGGCAACTCGCCCTTTGCGGCGCGCACGGTGGCCGTGCTGCTGACAATCGCGATTGTGTCCTTCGGCGCGGTGATGGTTCTGGCCGGCTGGGCGCCGGAACTGCGCGACCGCAATCATGCGGGCGACCATCCGTTTTCAACATCCGCGCTCGGGTTCAATGGAATCGTGCAGCTGCTGGAAGACCAGAATTACCCGGTCGAAGTCTCGCGGCTGGAACACCGGCTTGAAGGCCGCGACTGGGGTCTCATGATCGTCACCCTGTCGCCTTGGGGCATGGCCAGAAAACTGCAGGACATCACGCTGCAACCGACCACACTGATCGTTCTGCCGAAATGGACCGGCACGACTGACCCGTTCAATGCAAGGCGCCAGCGCGATACGCGCTTCATGCAGGCGCGCCGCCTGAACGACTTGCTGAGCGAGTTGAATATTGATGGGGAGATCGGCCGGATCGATGTGCCAGGCCGGACCGATACGCCGTTCGGCGACATGGCGTTGAAGCCGGACCTGAAGATGCAGGTCATTCGGTCGACGTCACTGGTGCCGATCGCGGAGACAAATGACGGCATCCTGCTCGGCAAGCTGGACGACCAGGACATCTACATCCTTGCCGACCCGGACATGCTGAACACGTTCGGTCTGGCCGAGCGGGAGAATGCGCGGTTCGCCGTGCAGCTGATGGACTGGCTGCGCTATGACGAAACCGAGCCGATCATTTTCGACGCGACGCTGCATGGTTTTGTCCGTTCGGAAAACCTGTTGCAGATGGTGTTCGACATTCCCTTCATTGGTGCAACGCTGGCGGCACTGGCCGCTGCCATCCTGCTCGGCTGGGCAGCCTTGGTCCGGTTCGGCCCGACCGCGCGCGAGGACCGGGTGATCGCGCTGGGCAAGCAGGCGCTGGTCGACAATTCGGCGGGCCTGTTCACGATGGCGCGGCGGGAGACACGCCTTGCGCCGGGCTACCTGACCATGATGCGGCGGCGGGTTGCGCGCGAGATCGCGGCACCGAAAACCATGACCGAAACGCAATTGTCCGCCCTGTTCGACCGGCTGGGGCCGGAAGAGCAATCGGGCAAGACATTCTCACAAATCGAACGCGGCCTTCGCACGGCATCCGCCAGTCGCGAAGAGCTGATGAACAAGGCCCGCGAACTGTATCGCTGGCGACGCGACATTCTCAGGAGAGGCACGCATGAACGTAAGTGACATCAAAGAGCTCGCGGGAAGGATTCGCGGCGAAGTACGCAAGGCAGTGATCGGCCAGGACGTGACGGTCGACATTTTGCTGACGGCGCTGTTTTCGTCCGGGCACGTATTGCTGGAAGGCCCGCCTGGAACGGCGAAGACGCTGCTGGCACAATGTTTCGCCAAATCCATCTCGCTGGATTTCGGACGTATCCAGTTCACGCCGGACCTGATGCCGGGCGACGTGCTGGGCACCAACCTGTTCAACTTCCAGACCAATGAATTCAGCCTGACCAAGGGACCGATCTTCACCGACCTGCTTCTGGCCGACGAGATCAACCGGACGCCGCCGAAGACGCAGGCCGCCCTGCTGGAGGCGATGCAGGAGCGGAAGGTGACGATTGACGGTGATTCCTATCCGCTGAATCCGCGCTTCACCGTGATCGCGACGCAGAACCCGATCGAGCAGCAGGGCACCTATCCCCTGCCCGAAGCGCAACTGGACCGGTTCCTGTTCAAGCATACACTGGACTATCCGAGCCGCGAGGAAGAATTCGCCATCGTTGCTCAACACGGCACGCGAACCGGCATGAACACGCCTGCCTCGTTCGGCATCGAATCCGTGATCACCGCGTCAGACCTGGACACGGCGGTCGGGGTCGTTTCGCAGATCAAGCTGAAGGATGACATCATCTCGTATATTGTCGACCTGATCCGGGCGACGCGGGAAACCCCTGCGCTGGAAACCGGCGCGAGCCCGCGAGCGGCCGCAGCCCTTGCCACCGCTGCGCGGGCGCGCGCTGCAATCGACGGGCGCGATTTTGTCATTCCGGACGATGTGAAGACGCTGGCCCTGCCGGCCCTTCGCCATCGCATCCTGTTGTCACCAGCCGCCGAGATCGAGGGCAAGACCACGGACGAGACGCTGGCCGGCATCGTCGAGCAGACGGCGGCGCCCCGTTGATTTCGCCGACGCCTCGCGCGATCTTCCTGATGCTGCTCGGCGTGCCGCTGATGCTGGCCATCGCACTGATGGCCCCAGCGCTGTGGACTGTCTCGGCGGGCTGGATTGTCGGCGTTGGCGCGCTGATCCTGCTGGACGCCATGATGGGCGCGTCATTGCGGGCCTATGACGTGGACATGGGACCGCCTGCCCTTCTCTATGTCGGAGGGAGCGATCCTCTGCCGGTCGTTCTGGGCTTTGCAAATGGTGCGTTGCCGCAGCGCATTCGGGTGCAGCTGGAAACGAACGATATTCTCGAGAGCATTCCTGCCAAGGGCCTGCGCGGCTGGGAAGGCCGGGAAAGGCCGTATGAATTTACCCTCACACCGAAACGGCGCGGCATGGCAAAGCTTGTGCGCCTGTGGAGCCGCTGGAACGGACCGCTGGGACTCATACAGAAACGGCACATATTGCAGCTGGATCACGAGATCGTGGTGACGCCGAACATTCGCTGGGTGAAGGATGAGGCGATCCGCCTGTTCTCGCGCGACGCCGCCTTCGGCATCAAGACCCAGATCGAGCGGGGCGACGGCAGCGAGTTCGATGCCCTGCGTGAATTTGCAAGCGGCATGGACCGGCGGGCGATTGACTGGAAACATTCGGCCCGGCACCGCCTGTTGCTGGCCAAGGAATTCCGGACAGAACGCAACCACAATATTGTCTTCGCGTTCGATACGGGGCGGCTGATGAGCGAACCGCTGGGCGGGGTGCCGAAGATCGACCGGGCGATCAATGCCGGGCTGCTCCTCTCCTATGTTTCGTTGCGTCACGGCGACCGGACAATGTTCTATGGTTTCGACTCGCGACCCGGCCTGACGACCGGATTCCTGAGCGGGCCACGCGGGTTTCCCAAGGCGCAGGGCATGGCAGCGAACCTCGACTATTCGACCGAGGAGACGAATTACACGCTGGCCCTGTCAACGCTGGCCAGCCGCCTGGAGCGGCGCAGCCTGATCATCATCTTTTCGGATTTTGTCGACACGATTTCCGCTGAACTCATGCTGGAGAACGTGAAGCGGCTGACCGAACGCCACCTGATCCTGTTCGCGACGTTCGAGGACGAAGCCTTGTCGGGCCTGGTGGACGCCCCGCCGGAGACGACCGAGGACGTGACCCGCGCGGTGATTGCCGACGGGATGCTGGCGGAGCGGGACATTGTCCTGCGCCGCCTGCAGCGGATGGGCGTACAGGTCATCGAGACGAAACCGGAAGCGTTCGGCGGGGAACTGATTTCGCGCTACCTGCAGATCAAGCAGAGGGACCTGCTATGAGCGACATGCTCAAATCCTATCGCTTCCGGGAAGAGCGCGAGTCCGACTGGCGCAAGCTGGACCTGATCCTGACCCGGGCGGAGAACAGGGGCGTCAAGGGCCTGAGCGACGAGGAAATGACCGCTTTGCCCCGGCTCTACCGGCAGGCTGTGTCCTCCCTGTCCGTGGCGAAATCCATCTCGCTGGACCAGAACGTCGTCACTTACCTGGAGAGCCTGTGCACACGGGCCTATTTCTTTGTCTACGGCGCACGGACCACGCTGGGCGAGCGGATGATGGACTTCCTGCGCCGGGGCTGGCCGCGGGCGGTGCGCGGCGCGGTGGGGCCGACACTGCTGTCTTTCCTGTTCCTGTTCGGCGGCATCGGGCTCGCCTTTGTCCTCTGCCTGCAGGACATGGAATGGTTCTGGACCTTCCATGGCGAGAACATGATGGATGGGCGCAACCCGGATGCGACGGTGGAATACCTGCGTTCGACGATCTACACGCAGGACGGAGAAAACGGGCAAAGCGAGCTGGCCGCATTTTCCAGTTTCCTGTTCAACAACAATGCGCAGATCTCGCTGTTTGCCTTCGCGCTCGGCTTTGCCTTCGGCGTGCCGACTGCCTGGCTGCTGCTGTACAATGGCGTGACCATCGGATCGCTCTATGCCGTCTTCTGGCAGAAGGGGCTGGGATACGAGTTCACCGGCTGGCTGATGATCCATGGCGTGACCGAATTGTTCGCCATCATTCTGGCCGGCGCGGCGGGATTCGTGATTGGCGGAGCGGTTGCGTTTCCGGGGCAGAAGACGCGGATCGCCTCGGCGCGGGCCTCCGGGCAACAGGCCGCGACAATGGCCATGGGCTGTGTGATCATGCTCGTCATCGCAGCCCTGCTGGAAGGCTTCGGGCGGCAGATGATCAATTCCGATACGGTGCGCTACACGATTGCGGCGATCAGCCTGTTCCTGTGGTGCGCCTATTTCTACCTGCCTCGCGCGGAGCGTGAGCTATGACCAACACGCCCGCCCCTGCCCGTCCGGGCATCAGCATGGAAGCGGCCCAGCGCCGCCGGGCGCGGCTGGCCGAACAGATGCGCGTCGGCAAGATGATGCGCACGCTGGTGACGCCGGAAGGCGCGGAGATCCGGCTGAAGCTTGCCAGCGTGGCCGAGCGCGCCGGGGCCTTGCTCATCGACCTCGCCATCCAGTGGGCCGTGCTGCTCGTCGTCTGGTTCGGCTTTGCCTACATGGCCGCCGGGATGGGGTTCGATCAAATGCAGATCGCCTTTTCCTTCGTGCTGGTCTTCCATTTTTTCCTCCGGAACTTCTATTTCGTTTTCTTCGAGATCGGCCGGAAGGCGGCGACACCGGGCAAGCGGGCCCTGGGCCTGAGGGTGGCCGCGCGCGATGGCGGACGGCTGAATGCAGACGCGGTGCTGGCGCGCAATTTCATGCGGGAGATCGAGATCGGCCTGCCGCTGCAATTCGTGTTCATGGGAGGCGACCGGGTCGGGGCCTGGATCGCCCTGCTCGGGCTGGCCTGGTCAGGTGTGTTCGTCTTCTTTCCCTTCTTCAACAAGGACAAGATGCGGGTGGGCGACCTGCTGGCCGGCACATGGGTGATCAAGGCGCCCAAGGCGCAGCTGATGAGCGACATCGTGGCGGCGGTGGCATCGCCCGAACAAGGCGCGCGCTTCGCCTTCACGACCGCGCAGGTGGACGCCTACGGCATCCATGAACTGCATGTCCTGGAGGACGTGCTGAGGCAGTCGACACCCGAGATCAAGCAGCAGGTGGCCGAACGCATCCGCGCCAAGGTGGGCTGGGAGCGCGGCACGGGCGAGACCGACCTTGCCTTCCTGGAGGCCTATTACGCGGCCCTGCGCAAGCGGCTCGAACAGCGCATGTTGCTGGGCGAGCGCAAGAGCGACAAATATGATGTGGGGCGGTGACGTATCGCCGTGGGTTTCGCTGCCTTTGAACGCTCATCCTGAGCGAAGTCGAAGGATAGGGCGCAGGCGAATTCTGCTCTCCCCGGGCCCGTCCTTCGACTTCGCTCAGGATGAGCCCTTCTCGTCACTCGACCTGGGGTGGGTAAGCCTGTAGAATTTGCCTTTCTCGTGAACAGGCGGGGCGGTTCGAGAGCGAGAGAGTTGTTTCAGCCCGTCCCAGTCTTCCGCGATGAAGGCCAGCTTCTTGGCGCGGGTCCAGCCTTTCATTTGGCGTTCGAAAGCGATCGCTTCGGTCGGGTGTTCAAACTCACCGGCCCAAGCCAGCGTCACAGGACGTCGGTGATAGGTGTAGGCTGTTTTGGAAACGCCTTCATTGTGGTCCCAGATGCGCGCGGCAACATCCTCTCCCCGGTGCGACCCGACATAGAGGCGTCCATCAGCACATTCGAGAACATAGACCCAAATTCGCATACACACCGATATAGCGCTCATGCTGAGCGAAGTCGAAGCACGGGCGCGGGACGCACGCATGGGGTTCCATCGCACGGGGCTCGTCCTTCGACTTCGCTCAGGATGAGTCCCTGAGTTGGCCTGTGTTTGGCTTTAGCCCGGTTCGGGCGGGGGCTGGAGTTTGTAGAAGGCGGCGTCGTTGAAGAAGCGGAGGTCGGCTTTGACTTCGGGCAAGAGCCGCTTGGGAGCGATGCCGGGGATTTTCAGGAAGGCGAGCGAGACCGGGCGCGGATGGCCTCTGGCCTTGCGCCTTGCAGTCCAGCGGGCGAAGCGTTTGGCGTGGGCGTCAGGCTGGTCGATGACAGCCTGCAGGGCGCGGATGCGGGCGAGCAGGGGCGCGCTGGTTTTCGGCTGCGGCACGCGCACGGGCTTTGGCGGCTTCGGCGGTTCGTTGAAGAAGCGGATGCGCGGGCCATTATTCTTCGGGCCGGGGCCGAGGGGTTCGGTGAAGCGGAACCGGGGAATCGCGGCCCCCACCTTCGCAGGAGAGGCGGGCGTCATGCTTGCCGGGATCGACTGGCCTGAGGCCCCGGCTTTCGCCGGGGACACGGAAAGCGTCATGTCGGGCGCCATCAGGTAGAGTAGGCGCCGTGCCATGGCTTCGGCAGGTTTGAGGACGAGCAGCGCCTTGGCGGCAAGGCCACGCGGCAGGGGGATCGCGTCGATCCCCAGGATGTGCCGCGCGATGGCCACGAGGCTGGCAATGCGCAGCCAGCCTTCCGGCGCGAGATGGTCGATATCCTGTTGGTCGAGCGGAAACATGGGCCCCATCATGCCACAGATCTGGCGGGGGCGGAGAGACGGGTCCTTTTCCTACAGCCTGTCCTTTACCCAGTCGCGGGTGAGGAAGCCGTCGATCAGGTCGCAGACGAGGCCGAGTTCGACGAGGGCGGTGGCGAAGCGGTCCGGGTCGGCAAGCGGTTTGAAGATGGAACCGGCCTCGAACTGGTTGGGCGCCTCCAGGGCGATGGTCATGTGACCGTCCTCGAAAATGCCGCGCAGCTTTCCGCCGGAGAAGTGGCGCTCAAGCGCGATCAGCCGCTCCATCCGGTCCGGTGTCAGCAGGGCGCGGGCTTCGACCTGGTCGGTGGAATAGACCGTGAAGGCCCGGTCGAGTTCTGCGGAGACGAGGCTGACTTTCTGCAATTCCTTCGCCGCCTTGCCGCGCTTCCACCAGCGCGAGCGGGCCATGAGCGTGCGGCCATGGAAGAGACCCGGGTATTGGACGTGGAAGAGGAGGCCCTGGAACACCGTGCCGCCATTGTCGCCGGAGGTTTCGAGCTTCGCCTCGACGAGGGAAAAGGCGGCGCCTGCCCGCTCGCCCTTGATGAGGTCTTCGAAATGGCGGGAATCGTGGCCCGGCAACAGGCTGGCATCCTCCAGCACATCATAGGCGGGGGTCGGGCATTCGGGGCCTGTGGCATCCGACGCGCCGAAGCTGGCTGTGCCGAAGGGCGTGGTGATGCGGGTCTGGCTGCGGCGCTTGCGCTTGCCGGTCTTGCGGCCGGGCGTGCCGTAGCGAGCCTGGTGGGCCTTGGCCGCGGCGATGAGGCTGCGATAGTTGGTGACACTGGACACGTCGGGCGCGAGGGTTTCATAGGTGAAGCCGAAGCATTGGCAGGCAGCGCCGAGGACGAGCTCCTTGGTGGCGGACTTCATGGCGTAGATGCGCAGCCAGTCCATACCGGCGACCAGGATGATGGAAATCGGAGTTCCGAAGACCAGAACAATCGTCCATGCCCCGAACAGGAACGGCCGCATCACGCCAAAAACGAGCAGGAGCAGCCAGGGAATCACCGCCGCGACGGCTGTCTTGCGCCAGACCTTGCGAATGGTCTCGCGGCGCTCGGATTCGCGGGCATGGAGGGCGGGCGCCAGCGTCTCGGCCCAGATGCGCGGGCCGTGGGCGAATTCCGGCCGCTTCGGGGCGATGGCCTCAAGGCTCGGCACGTTTACGGGGCTGCCCGCTGCATCATATTCGATCCGCGCCATGCCGCGCCCCCTTTTACCTGCCTGATTCCATAGCATTGACGGGCGCTTGGTGAATAAAAAATTCACGGTCCGGCTGTTGACGGCGCCCCTGGCCACACCTATTTCCGCTGCACCGTTAGCAGTCTGGGCAGGTGAGTGCTAATTCTCGCCCTGCCCCAGCGCTGACGCGACAGATTCAACCCCAGAACCTACGTAGAAAAGCGAGAGGCTCAATCATGAAACTTCGTCCCCTCCACGACCGCGTCGTCGTGCGCCGCGTCAAGGAAGAAGAAAAGTCCAAGGGCGGGATCATCATTCCCGATACCGCCAAGGAAAAACCCCAGGAAGGCGTTGTTGTCGCCGTAGGCGCAGGCCTGCTTGATGACGCCGGCAAGCGCATCCCGCTCGACGTGAAAGCGAAAGACCGCGTCCTGTTCGGCAAATGGTCCGGCACGGAAGTCACCGTCGAAGGCGAAGAGCTGCTGATCATGAAAGAGAGCGACATCATGGGCGTTCTGGAGACCAAATAGTCTCCGCCCTGTCGCAATTTCCTGAATTTTCAACCTATTCAAAGAGGTAACTCACTATGGCTGCCAAACACGTTGTTTTCGGCTCCGAAGCCCGCGAGAAGATGCTCAAGGGCGTCGATGTTCTCGCCAACGCAGTGAAAGTCACGCTCGGCCCGAAAGGCCGTAACGTGGTGATCGAAAAATCCTTCGGCGCACCGCGCTCCACGAAGGACGGCGTCACCGTCGCAAAAGAAATCGAGCTTGAAGACAAGCTGGAGAACATGGGCGCACAAATGCTGCGCGAAGTCGCTTCCAAGGCCAACGATGTTGCCGGTGACGGCACGACGACCGCTACGGTCCTCGGCCAGGCCATCGTTCGCGAAGGCATGAAACGCGTTGCCGCTGGCATGAACCCAATGGACCTGAAGCGCGGTATCGAGAAAGCCGCTGCCGAAGTCGTCCGCGACCTCGCCCACCACGCCAAGAAGGTAAAAACCAACGAAGAGATCGCCCAGGTTGGCACGATCTCGGCGAACGGTGACACCGAAGTCGGCGCGATGATCGCAGAAGCGATGGCGAAAGTCGGCAATGAAGGCGTCATCACGGTTGAAGAAGCCAAGTCGCTGGAAACCGAACTCGAAGTCGTCGAAGGCATGCAGTTCGACCGCGGCTACCTGTCGCCTTACTTCATCACCAATGCTGACAAGATGATCACCGAACAGGAAGATGTCCTCATCCTTCTGCACGAGTCGAAACTGTCTTCGCTCCAGCCAATGCTTCCGATCCTCGAAGCCGTTGTCCAGAGCCAGAAGCCACTCCTGATCATCGCTGAAGACGTTGATGGCGAAGCCCTTGCCACGCTGGTCGTGAACAAGCTGCGCGGCGGCCTCAAGATCGCTGCTGTGAAGGCACCGGGTTTCGGCGACCGTCGCAAGGCCATGCTGCAGGACATCGCTGTCCTGACAGGCGGCCAGGTCATCTCCGAAGACCTCGGCATCAAGCTGGAAAACGTCGGCATGGAAATGCTCGGCAAAGCCAAGCGCGTGTCGATCACGAAAGACGACACGACCATTGTCGACGGTGGCGGCAAGAAGAAAGACATCGAAGCACGCGTCGCACAGATCCGTGCCCAGATCGAAGACACGTCGTCGGACTATGACCGTGAGAAACTGCAGGAACGCCTGGCGAAACTCGCTGGCGGTGTTGCCGTGATCAAGGTTGGCGGTGCGACTGAAGTCGAAGTGAAAGAGAAGAAAGACCGTGTCGACGACGCGCTGAACGCAACGCGCGCAGCTGTTGAAGAAGGCATTGTTCCTGGTGGCGGCGTGGCCCTGCTGCGTGCTTCCAAGAACATCGACGTTGTTGGCATCAATGACGACGAAAAAGCCGGCATCGACATCGTCCGCAAGGCGCTCGAAGCTCCGCTTCGCCAGATCGTCGAGAACGCAGGCGTTGAGGGATCGGTTGTCGTCAACACGATCCTCGCCAACAAGTCTCGCTCGTACGGCTTCAACGCCCAGACCGAAGAATATGGCGACCTGGTTGCCATGGGCGTCATCGACCCTGTGAAAGTGGTTCGCTCTGCCCTACAGAACGCATCCTCGGTTGCAGCCCTGCTGATCACAACGGAAGCTGCAATTGTTGAAGCTCCGAAGAAGGAATCAGCCGGCGGCGGTGGCGGCATGCCTGACATGGGCGGCATGGGCGGCATGGGCTTCTAGTCCAGGCGCCAAGCCAACCAATACGAACAGACGGCCCTCCGGAAACGGGGGGCCGTTTTTCGTTTGCCATTTGGGCGGGGTCACGATCCGCCCGCCAGAACAGATGCCAGGTATCCGCTAGCGGGTACTACTCAGCTTCGGATTTGAGCCGGGCGAGTTCGGCTCTCAGTTTTTCAAGCGTGCGAGCGCGGTGAGCTGCTTCTCGTTCGCCTTCCGCTTCAAGACGCGCAATGGCCTGCTCGAGCGCTGCCGCCTTGTTTTCAGGCCTGGCTTCGTCGCCCGTCAGGCAGATGACGCTGACCTGGACGTCGCTGCTGTCTTCGCTTTCTTCGCGGAATTCGAACTTGAACACGTCCTCGTCGCCCTCGCCTTCCGGACAATCGGCGACGTGCATTGTGTGGTCGCCATGCTTCATGACGCGAATGACCTTGGTCTCGCCGTCTTCCCCCGTCGCATCGACGGTCGTTGCATCGCCCATGGACACCTTGCTCACTTTCCTGACGATTACGCGGTGAGGCTTTTTCTCCGACTCCACGGTTTCGGCCTGGGGCGCGGCCGGGTCCGCGGTGGCTGCAGGTTCGCTGGCGCAGGCGGTGGCAGCGACAGGCAAAGTGGCGGCTGCGGCGAGCAGGATCGCAGGAAAAGTGATGCGCAACATGGGCGTCTCCTCTGTTTGACTACATATGTAGTCTAACGAAAGGGACGCCCTGTCAAGCTGGGGACGAAAAGGACCTAGAGCAGGTCACCGCCTGCGGCTGCGGCGGTGGTGCCATCCTTCTTGAAGGCGCGGATGACGTTCTTGCCGGTGATCCATTTGTGCACTTCATCCGGACCGTCGACGAGGCGCTGGGAGCGGATGTGGGTGTACCAGGCCGCGAGCGGCGTATCGAGCGAGTATCCGAGCGCGCCGTGGAGCTGGATGGCGGTGTCGACAACCTTGTGCACCATGTTGGCGAGGAAGACCTTGGCGATGCCGTTCTCCTGGCGCAAGTCCATGCCGTTCTCGGCCTTGTAGGCGATATGCATGAGCATGAGGCGGGCGATGTAGAGTTCGCTGGCGCACTCGGCGAGCATGAACTGGACGCCTTGGCGATCCTCGAGGCCCTTGCCGAACGTGGAACGCTTGGTGACATGTTCCGTGGCCAGATCGAGCGCGCGCTGTGCCATGGCGACATTGTGCATGCCGTGGCGCAGGCGGCCATAAGCGAGCCGGTGCTGGCCCATGCTGAAGCCGCCGCCCTCGCCGCCGAGCAGGTTTTCTTCCGGGACGATGAGATTTTCGATCTTCACCTCGGCATGGCCGCCGCCCATCTCTTCATAGTGCGCGCCGTGCACGGCCATTGTGGGGATGTCGCGGATGATCTTGTAGCCGGGGTTTGGCAGCTCGACGATGAAGGTCGAGTATTGCTGGTGGCGCGGTGCGTCCGGATTGGTCTTGGCCATGACGACGGCGATATCGGCCGCACTGGCCGCGCTGGAGAACCATTTCTCGCCGTTCAGGACATAGTTGCCCTTGCCGTCCTTGATGGCGGCGGTCTGCATGCCGGTGGCGTCGGCGCCGGCGGCCTTCTCGGTCATCGAATAGCAGATGCGCTTTTCGCCATTGAACAGGGGCTTGAGGTATTTCTCTTTCTGGAAGTCCGTACCGTGGGCGAGCAGCGTGAGCATGGTCGCGTCATCCGGGCCCTGCGAGTTCATCGACAACGCGCCGAGATGGCTTTGTCCCAGCTCCATCTGCACGAGCGCGTTGGCGAGCGGGCCAAGGCCCATGCCGCCATGCTCGGTCGGGATGAAGGGCAGCCAGAGGCCCTGGGCGCGGGCCTTCTTGCGCAGCGCGGCGAGCACCGTCTTGTAGGCCTTGCCGGCGGCCATTTCCTTTTCGGCCGGGATGCATTCGTCCTGCACCCATTGGCGCACGCGCTCGCGTACTTCCTTTGCGTCGTCTGGAATGGTGAAATCGATAGCCATTGGTGTTTCTCCCTGTTTTCTGGGACCAAGGCTAAGCGCGAACCGGTCCTTTGCCCATAGCTGCCGCATGGTCAGGCGTTCCCAGCAGGCCCGGCCGGGTCTACAAATCAGGCAAAAGAACATCCCTGAGGAGAGAAACCCATGCAGATCAGCAAATCCACACCGCTCGTCGTTACCGGCGGCGCATCCGGCCTTGGACAGGCTACCGCCGAAGCCTTTGCCAAGGCGGGCGCCCCAGTCGCCATTTTCGACATCAATGAGGAAAAGGGCGAGGCGGTCGCCAAGGCGATTGGCGGCCTGTTCTGCAAGGTGAACATCCTTGACGAGCAATCGGTTCTCGACGGCTTCGAGAAGGCCCGCAAGGCGCATGGGCAGGAACGCGTGACCGTGCATTGCGCCATGACGGCCAAGGGCGGCAAGACGCTGCGCTTCGACAAGGAGAGCCACGCGTTCAAGCGCCTACCGACCGAAGACTACGCGTTCGGTGCGCAGGGCATCCTCGTATCCTCCTATCGTGTCGCCTCGATTTCGGCACTGGGCATGGCAAACGCCGAACCGATCACCGAGGATGGCGAGCGCGGCGTGATCACGCTGACGGCGTCGGTTGCCGCCATGGACGCGCAGATCGGACAAGTGGTCTATGGATCGTGCAAGGCCGGCGTGAACGGGCTGGTCCTGCCGCTGGCACGCGACCTGATGGACCTCGGTATCCGCGTGAACTCGATCATGCCGGGCATCTTTGCCACGCCGTTGATGCTGGGCGCGCCGCAGAAGGTGCTCGACAGCCTCGCCGCGTCAGTGCCCTTCCCCAAGCGCCTCGGCAAGCCGGAAGAGTTCGCCTCGCTGGCCATGCAATTTGCCACCAACGGCTATTTCAACGGCCAGACGATCCGCCTCGACGGAGCGATCCGGATGGCGCCGCGTTGATCTGACCGAAGACGCAGCGTCCATCTACGTTTCTGGCTTTGCTGCCCCGGCGGCAAGGCCATACACTCGCAAAAAATATAATCAGGGAGACGACATATCGTGGCCAAGGCTTTTGACTGGAATTTCGGGGATATGCTGGACGCAGTGGGCGAGGTGCTGGGCGACGATGCCCCGGCCCTGATCCATGGCGATCGGGTGATTACATGGCCCGAGATGACGGCGCGGTCGAACCGGCTGGCGCGGAACCTGCGCGAGATGGGCGCCAAGACCGGCGACAAGGCCGGTTTCTACCTGCGCAACCAGCCGGAATACATCGAGGCGCTGGCGGCCTGTTTCAAAGGACGGCTGACGCATGTGAACGTCAATTACCGTTATCTCGACGACGAGCTGGTCTACATTTTCGACAATTCGGATTCCACGGTCGTTTTCTACGACATTGAGTTCATCGAGCAGGTCGAGCGGGTGCGCGGGCGCCTGCCGGGCGTAATCGCCTGGGTGCAAATTGGCGGCGACAGCGTGCCGGACTTTGCTGTGGCCTATGAAGACCTGGCCACGAAGGGGGATGCCTCCCCGCTCGGGATCGAGCGATCAGGCGACGATTTGCTGTTCCTCTACACCGGCGGGACGACGGGCATGCCCAAAGGCGTGATGTGGTCGCATGGAATTTGGCGGCAGGCCGGCATGGAGGGTGTCGCCAAGGCGGGCGGCGTGGTGCCGAAGGACCTCGCCGCACATGTCGACAATGCGCTGGAGATCGGCCGGCATGCGCGGATCATTCCCGCCTGCCCGCTGATGCACGGCACGGGCCTGTTCACGGCCATGGGCGTGATGCTGAACGGCGGCACGATCGTGACGCTGACCGAGAACAAGAATTTCAGCCCGCAGAACCTGTGGGAGACGGTCGACAAGAACGGCGTGACCAATATGGCCATTGTCGGCGATGCGTTCGGCAAGCCCATGCTGAAGGAATTGGACGAGAATCCCGGCAAGTATGACCTTTCCACCGTCGTGGCGGTGGTCTCGTCGGGCGTTATGTGGTCGAGCGAGATCAAGCGCGGCCTGCTGAAGCACATGCCGCAGGCGGCCATGATGGACAGTTTCGGCGCGTCGGAAGCGGTGGGCTTCGGCTCGTCCGCGATGACGGCGGACGGCGAGGTGAAAACCTCGAAATTCGAGCTTGGCCCGCAATGCAAGGTGTTCTCGGAGGATCATCGCGAGATCCAGCCGGGCAGCGGCGAGGCGGGTTTCGTGGCGCGCGGCGGCGCGGTGCCGCTCGGCTATTACAAGGACCCGGAGAAGACGGCGAAGACCTTCCCGACCATCAATGGCGTTCGCTATTCCATCCCGGGCGACTGGTGCACCGTGGAAGCCGACGGCTCGATGACGCTTCTGGGGCGCGGGTCGAACTGTATCAACACGGCCGGTGAAAAGGTTTATCCCGAAGAAGTCGAAGAAGCGCTGAAACTGCACGATGCGGTACGCGACGCGCTGGTGGTCGGCCTGCCGGACGAAAAGTGGGGCCAGGCCGTTACGGCGGTGGTGTCACTCGATGGTGAAGTTTCGGAAGACGAGCTGCGTGCCTTCGTGGCGACCAAGATCGCGCGGTTCAAGTCACCCAAGCGCATCTTCTTCAAGGCGGACCTCGGCCGCGCCGTGAACGGCAAGGCCGACTATAAGACGATCAAGGCGTTTGCAGTGGAGCAAGCGAGCGCGAAAGCCTAGGCGGTTTGCTTGTCCCGGAAGCGCGGAATGCGGTAGAGGCAGGCATGACCGACACATCCAAACCGAACGGCCCGCTACATGGGCTGAAAGTCGTCGAGATGGGGCAGCTTATCGCGGGTCCCTTCTGCGGCCAGTTGCTAGGCGACATGGGCGCCGAAGTCGTGAAGATCGAGCCGCCCGGCAAGGGCGACCCGATGCGCGAATGGGGCCAGGGCGACAAGCCGTCCTGGTGGCGCGTGATTGGCCGCAACAAGTATTCCGTTGCCGTGGACCTGCGCACAGAGGAAGGCCAGCAACTGGCGCGCGACCTGATCGGTGAGGCTGACATTCTGGTCGAGAATTTCCGGCCCGGCGCGCTGGAGAAGTGGAACCTCGATCCCGTAAAGCTGCGCGAGGCCAATCCGGGCCTGATCGTGTCGCGCATGTCTGGTTACGGCCAGACGGGGCCCTATGCCCAACGGCCGGGTTTCGGCCTGATCGGCGAGGGTTTTGGCGGCCTGCGCGGCATTGTCGGCGAGCCGGACCGGATGCCGTCGCGCGTGGGCATTTCGATCGGCGATACCCTTGCGGCGTCCTATGGCTGCATGGGCGTGCTCGCGGCGCTGCACCACCGCAACCAGACAGGCCAGGGCCAGATCATCGACGTGGCGCTTTACGAGAGCGTGCTGCAGGTCATGGAAAGCTATGTGGCGGACTATTCGGCGTCGGGTTTCATGCGCACCCGCACCGGCGCGATCCTGCCGAAGATTGCGCCGTCGAACGTCTATCCGTGCAAGGATGGCGAGTTCCTGATCGGCGGCAACCAGGACCCGATTTTCAAGCGCCTGTGCGATGCGATGGCGCGGCCTGACCTCGCAGAGGATGCACGCTATGCGACTCACCTGGCGCGCGGCGAGAACCAGACGGAGCTGGATGGGATCATCAGCGACTGGACACGCACGCTGACAGTCGCGGAACTGGAAGCCCTGTTGCTGGAACATGGCGTGCCGTCGGGCAAGATCTACACGGCGGCAGACATGCTGGCAGACCCCCATTATGCCGCGCGCGAATCTGTGGTGACGCTGGAGGACGCGGACCTCGGGCCCGTGACCATGCAGAACACGTTCCCGAAATTTTCGGCCACGCCGGGATCGATCCGCAAGCCAGCGCCTCGCGAGGTCGGTGAGGATACCGAAGCGATCCTGGAACGCTGGCTGGGACGACCGGCCTAGGCGGGGACTGGCGGGCCGGGAAATTTCGCTGACTTGGCAATCACGTCGTCCGGCGTCTTCAGCATGGCCTGGTACATTTCCGGCGGGTAGACCATGTGCGGCTTGGCCGGGTCGTAGGCCGGCTGGGGCTCATTGCCCTGCCCAGCGTATGGCGCTGGCGCCTTGTAGGCTTCGGCTTCCGCCGCCGAAATGCCCGCCTTTTCGAGCACGACCGGATCAATCCACTGCTTCGGATCGACCGCTGTGACAGGCGCGGCGACTTCGAGCGTCATCTGGTCCGGCCCGGCGAAATAGATCGACTGGCAAAAGCCGTGGTCGAGCGGGCCGATGACATTGATACCATGGCTGCGCAGGCGATCGCGCATGCCCAGGAGGCCTTCCTCGTCATCCGCGCGGAAGGCGAGGTGCTGCATCGTGCCGGCGGCGCTGGGCAGCGCACCATTACCGGAATGGGTAATGCCGAGCGTGGCCGGAATCTTGTCGACATCGGGCAATTGCACGATCGAGAAGAAGCTGTGGTCATTCATTCGGAGGAAGGCGTGCAGGCCGCCGGGGACGCCATGCATGTCGAACAGCGCGACGAGCGGGAAGTTCATGACCTCGGAGAAGAAGGCGATATGCTTCTTGATGTCCGATGCCATGATGGCGATGTGATGTATGCCGCTTGGCTGCGGCCGGGACTGTTTGGTCATTCCTCGGGCCTTTCCTGCTTTCCCCTGATCGTTCTTTCGGCAAGTATGCGCCTGAGAAAAAACAAGGGCAAGGAACGCAAGATGGCTATCGCAAGGGAACCCTACGGATTTGTTCATGCGGATTCTGGACGACTGAAAGAGACCTATGGCGGCCCGGCAGGACAGGTGTTCGTCGAGTGCATGCGCATCCGGCCGGACGACGTGGACGCAAAAACGGTCATCATTTTCAGCCATCCGATCGGCGGCGGTAGTTTCCTGCCGCTGGTGACGTCGCTGGCCCATGCCGGGCACCATGTCATCTATTGCAACCCGCGCTACCGAGGCAACGACACTGCGCTGATCATGGAGAAATGCGTGCTGGACCTCGGCGCCTGCATCGCCGACGCGAAGAAACGGTTCGGCTATGACAAGGTGGTGCTTGGGGGGTGGTCCGGGGGCGGGTCGCTGTCGCTGTTCTACCAAGACCAGGCCGAGCATCCGACGATCACCGAGACCCCTGCGGGCGACCCGGCAGACCTGGCAGGCGCCGGGTTGATCCCGGCGGACGCCATCCTGTTGCTGGCGGCGCACATCAGCCGGTCTCACACGATGACGGAATGGATCGACCCCTCGGTCCTGGACGAGGACAAGCCGTTCGAGCGGAACGTTGAGCTAAATATCTACGATCCGGATTGCCCGAACCAGCCGCCCTATACGGATGAATTCGTTGTGACATTCCGAGCGGCGCAGGTGGCACGCAACCGCCGCATTACGGACCGGGTGCTGACGCGACTCGCCGAGATCAAGGCCGGGCCGGATCCGGATTCCGAGCGCTGCTTCGTGGTCCAGGGCACGATGAGCGACGTGCGCTGGCTGGACCCGACGCAGGACCCGTCGGACCGAAAGCCGGGGACGTGTTACCTGGGCGACCCGAAGATTGCCAATGACGGGCCGGTGGGGCTGGGGCGGTTCACGACCCTGCGCTCATGGCTGTCTCAGTGGAGCTATGACAAGAGCCGGGCCGACGGGACAGGCAACGCGTCGCGTATTTCCTGCCCTGTCCTGGTGATCAGCAATTCGGCCGACCTCGCCTGCACGCCGAGCCATGCCCAGAGGCTGTTTGACGCGGTCGGTTCGGAGGACAAGCAGTTGGTGACGATCAAGGATGCCGACCATTATTACATCGAGCGTCCCGACCTGTTGCCGCATGCTGTGAAGACGGTGTCGGACTGGATGGGTGCACGGCGACTGTTCAAGCCGGGGGCATGACGGGCTTGTCTTAAAGGAACAGCAGAGTCCGCATGGAATAGGCAACGGCGGCAACGACCAACATGGACGCGAGCGCAATGCCTGCGAACCAAGCGAGGCGCCTGACGAAGGGGCCTTCAGGCTCGCCGTCCGGCAAGGGCTCGGTCGGACGGAAGACTGGGTCAGCCATGATAGCCATCGCCGGGCTTCACCTTGCCCCAGAACAGAGAATAGACATACGCCGTGTAGAGCAGGATGATCGGCAGCATGATCGCGGCGCCGACCAGCATGAACGCCAGGGCATTGTCGCGGGCGGCCGCTTCCCAGATCGTGTATTCGAACGGCACGATATAGGGGTACAGGCTGAGGCCCAAACCGATATAGCCACTGAGGAAGATGGCGACGCCGAGCAGGTAGGGCCGCCAGTCGGGCGGGCCGCCATGGCCGGTCTGCATCGACAGGTCCCGCCAGAGCCATGCGCAGAAGAACATGCCGGCAAGCGGCGCTGGTGACAGCGGCAGGAGCTTCGCAAAATCTATATGCGTCATCGAAAAGCCCCAGCGTTCACCGACCGACGGATCTATGGCGAGCGTGGCAAGGCTGACGGCCAGAAAGCAGATGGCGACACCGGCCAGCGCGGTGCGGGCCCATTTGCGCGCGCGCAGGAAGAGTTCGCCTTCCGTCTTCAGCACGAGCCAGCAGGCGCCCAGCATCAGGTAGCCGATAATGACGGAGACGCCGACGAGCAGGGTGAAAGGCGTCAGCCAGTCGAACGCGCCGCCCGCAAAGGCGCCGCCTTCGACCGTTATGCCCTGGATCATGCCGCCCAGCATCAGGCCCTGTGAAAAGGCCGCAATGGCAGAGCCGCCAAAGAAGGCACCATTCCAGAACTTTTGCGTTGTCGGGCGCACGGCCTTGTGCCGGAACTCGAAGGCGACACCCCGGAAGATCAGCGCGGCCAGCATGATCAGAACAGGCAGGTAAAAGGCCGGCATGATGATGGCGTAGGCGGTGGGAAACGCGGCAAAGAGGCCGCCCCCGCCAATGATGAGCCATGTCTCGTTACCGTCCCAGACGGGTTCGATCGTGGCGGTCATCATGTTGCGCTCTTCATCGCTGCGCGCGGCGAATGTGAGCATGCCGATACCGAGGTCGAAGCCGTCGAGCAGGACATACATGAAGACCCCGACGGCGAGAATGAAGCCCCAGATCAGTGGTAGATCGAGTGTCATAGCCGGCTCCTATTCCGCTGCCACAATATCTTCGCCGGTCTCGGCAAACTCATCGACGGCACCCAGCGGCGAACCGGGCGCGCGGCGGCCTTTCGGACCCATCGGATCGTCGTCGAAGCCGCGGGTGGCGATGCGCGCCATGTAGACAGTGCCTGCCGTGAAAATGATTGCATAGGTGACCATGAAGACGAGCAACGAGGTGGCGACCTGCGCCGTGGAGACCGGCGAGACGCTGTCGACCGTTCGCAGGGCGCCGTAGACCGTGTAGGGCTGGCGGCCGACTTCCGCGACGATCCAGCCGGTGATGACGGCAATGAAACCGAGCGTTCCGCCCGGCACGGCCAGCCAGTGGAAGATGCCCTTCTGGTCAAGCCGCCCGCGCCACCAGAGGAAGCAGCCCCACAGGCCGATGGCGAGCATGCCGAGGCCGGCGCCGACCATGATGCGGAAGCTGTAGAAGACGATCCATAGCGGGGGCGTGTCTTCCGGCGCGAAGGCATCGAGGCCTTTCAGGTCTTCCCCCTTGGGCGCGTTGGCGAAAAGGTAGGGACTGGTACCAGGTATCGTGATGCCGGCATGGCCGCATTCATTGTCGGCGGGCCAGGCGAGCAGCACGGTTCCCTGGACCGGCGCACTCTCGCACCAGCCTTCGGCAACGGCGATCTTGGCAGGCTGGTATTCATGCGCGACTTCTCCGGACTGGTGACCGGCAATGATTTGCAGCGGCATGAGGAGCGCAAGCGTACCGGCCGCCATGCGCATCTGCCAGCGGGTGGGCGTCGTGATGCGGTCGTTGATCACCTGCCATGCCCCGGCGGCCATGACGACGGCAGCGGTGGTGATGTAGGCGGCGAGCAGCATATGGGCGAGACGGGTCGGGAAGCTCGGGTTGAAGATGACCTTGATCCAGTCCGTGGCGTAGAAATTGCCCGTCACGGGATCGATGGCGAAACCGTCCGGCGTCTGCATCCAGCTATTGGCCGAAAGGATCCAGAAGGCCGATATCGTTGTGCCGATGGCAACGGCGCACGTGGCCACGAAATGCAACTTGCGGCCGACCTTGTTCCAGCCAAACAGCATGACTCCCAGGAATGTCGCTTCGAGGAAAAAGGCGGTGAGCACTTCATATCCCAGCAGCGGGCCTATGACGCTGCCGGCAATTTCCGAGAAGAGGCTCCAGTTCGTGCCGAACTGGTAGCTCATCACGACTCCCGAAACGACGCCCATGGCGAAGGCAAGCGCAAAGATCTTCACCCAGTGCAGGTAGAGCCGCTTGAAGACTTCATTGCCGGTCTTCAGCCACAGGCCTTCGCAGACGGCCAGAAAGGCGGCGAGACCGATCGTGAAAGCCGGGAACATGATGTGAAAGGCAATGACGAACGCGAACTGGATTCTCGACAGGAGAAGGGCGTCAAATTCCATTGGTGTCATACCCCCGGGAACGATTTGTCCCGAGCGGAATACCACAATTCGCACCAGAGTGCGCGCTCAGCGTTGTCGCGCGCCAACCTGCCTCATGCGGTGCGCCGCCGCAGCGAGCGAAAAACCGCGTCGGCTCGCGCAGCAAGATGGCCATTGGCTTTCACAAGGTGCGCCCGGACATGGACGAGATCGCCGTCCACGGCGGTGACTTCGGGGTGCGCCTCAAGCCATGTGCCTTCGGGCACGATGTCCATGAATTCGAGGGTCAGCTTGATAGTGACGGACATGCGGCCCGTGGCGCTCCAGACAGCCCAGGCGAGCGCGCTGTCGGAGAAGGCCGAAATCATGCCGCCGTGCAGGAAGCCCATGCCGTTGCAGTGGCGATCAAGCACCCACATGCCGGTGCGAATATCACCTTCGGCCGTGGCCCGGTAAGTCGGGCCGTTGTGCAAGGTGAACTTGCCGCGCGAGGGAGTCGGCGCAAAGCCCGGAGGGGGCGGATTCATGATGCCTTGCGGATCATTCGCCGACGTTTCCGAACAAGGCATGCTGGACAATGTCGCCGGGCTCGATGCCAAGGGCGTCACAGCGGCCGCCATTCAGCTCCAGCACGGCCTTGACCGGCACGCCGGGACCGATCGTGCGCAGCGAGCCGGGAACGGCGTTGCGGGCGATGGCAATCACCTTGCCGTCGGGCGCAACGAACAGCATGTCCAGCGGGATCAGCGTGTTCTTCATCCACATGCTGGCCTCACGGGGCTGGCCGAAATCGAACAGCATGCCGGCATTCGGCGCCATTTCCGGGCGGTTCATCAGGCCGGTGCGGATCTCGTCGGCATCATCGGCCAGTTCGACCGTGAAACGGTGGACGGAATCACCGGTATCGATGACAAGCGGGCTGGTTTCCAGTTGGGCGAAGGCACCCTGAACAAGGAAAAGCGCGGCGGCGAAAAGGCTGGCGATCAATCGTGTCATGCGAGGTGGTTTAGCTGCGCATTCGGGGGTCGGCAAGCGCTCTTGCAGTGCAGCGGCCCGACCTTAGCGAGGTTTCACGAACGTGACATGTTCGCCCTTGGAACCGTTGTCGATCACGACATCCAGCAAGGTGCCGGGCTCGACATCGTCATAGCCCGCCTTTTTCAGGATCACAGCATGCACGAAGATATCGACCTCGACGCCTTCACGATGCACGAAGCCGTAACCGCGCGTGCGGTTGAACCATTTCAGCGTCACGGGTGTGTATTCAGGCTCCTCACCCGTCTCACGCGCGACAACGGCACGGGGCCGTTCCATTTCGATGATATGGGCTGTCTGCCAGCCGCGCTCGCTCTTGACCGCATCGCAGACAATGCGGGCGTCTTCGTCGGCATAGGTTTCGCCATAGTCTCGCAAGCAGGAAACATGAAGCATGACGTCGCCCTCAAGCGATGCGTCGGACGTGGATTCCGCGATGATGAATCCATAGCCCTTGGCGCCGTCGAACCACTTCACACGGCCGATCACGCGCACTACGGGCTCAGCACCCGGCATGTCTGATTCAGATTTTGCCACAGCTCTCGTCATCAACCCAAATTCCCCAAGGACGTAACCTAAAATGTGAAGACGCGCTTGTCACGCGATCTTCACATCAAAAATAGGAAAGTTCGGTCTCCACGGATCAAGCCTTTGATTGCGGAGAAAAACCTGGCAGTCCCTAGGGGAGTCGAACCCCTCTTTTCAGGTTGAAAACCTGACGTCCTAACCGATAGACGAAGGGACCGCACCGGTTTTGAGAAGTGGCGATATAGCGGCTGTTTCTGACGAGGGCAACCCGTGATGCAGCGACAAATGCAGAATGTTCAGTTGGCAGCTGCATCTGCCACGTCCAGCTGCACCCGGCGGCGGCCATTCCACTCGTCCGCCTTGAGTTTCCCGGTGAGATGGACGCGGGCGCCATTTGTCAGGACCTCGCCCAGTGGCGTGTCGGCGGCGCGCCAGGCAATGCATTCGAGGCGCCCTCCTGCATCTTCGGCGATGAAGCGGACATGGTTGGCCCCCACCTGCCGGACGCCCGTGACATGGACAGATTGCAGCGCAAACACCGGTTCAGGGGACCCGATGCCGAACGGGCCGATCTGTGCGACCTGATCGACCAGGGCCGGACTGGCGGCGCCGGGCGCGAGTACGGCGTCGATCCTGAGTTCCAGCGCCGCCGTGCGTTCTGCCGAGAATTGCGCCATGTGAGCGACCATCCATGCGTCGAAGGCCGGAACCTGTTCGGGCTCGAGGCTGAGGCCGCCCGCCATTGCATGGCCGCCGCCGGAGAGAATAATCCCCTCGCGCGCGGCCATGGAGATGGCGTCCCCAATATTCACGCCTTTCACGGACCGGCCCGATCCCTTGGCAACGGGGCCAAGCCCCTGCCCCCATCCAATGACGATACTGGGCAGGTGATAGCGTTCCTTCAGGCGCCCGGCGACGATGCCGATGACGCCGGGGTGCCAGCCTTCACCGCTGGCAATGAGAATGCCGCGTTCCGGATTGCGGGCCAGCGCCTGCTCTGCCTGCGCCATGGCCTGGTCGAGGATGGCACTCTCGACGGCCTTGCGCTCCTCGTTGAGCGCGTGGAGGCGTTCCGCAAGTTCGACGGCTTCCTGCCGGTCATCCGTGGCGAGCAGCTTGGCCGCGATCCACGGGTCACCGACCCTGCCCCCGGCATTCAGGCGCGGGCCGAGCATGAATGTGGCGTGGTAGACGGTCTCGGTCTTGCCGATACCGGCCACGTCCGCGAGCGCACGCAGGCCGGGGTTCTGATCGCGCGCCATGATGGTGAGACCCTGACGTACGAAGGCGCGATTGACGCCGTGCAGCGGGGCCATGTCGCACAGCGTGCCGAGTGCGCAGAGGTCGAGAAAGGGCATGATGTCAGGCAGGCCGCCAGCCGGCGCGAGGCCGCGTTCACGTGCCAAGCGGTTGAGCGCGGCGACGAAGACAAAGACGACTCCAGCGGCCGCGAGGTGGCCGCAGCCAGACGTGTCGTCCGGCCGGTTGGGATTGACCAGCGCAGCCGAAGGCGGATGCTCGCCGGACATGAGGTGGTGGTCGATCACGACGACCGGCAGGCCGATGGCTTCAGCCTCGTTCAGGGCCTGCGTGGCGGCAGCGCCACAGTCGACCGTGATAACGAGGTCGGAGCCGGTCTCCTTGAGATGGCGGAAGGCAGCGGGCGACGGGCCGTAGCCTTCTTCCAGCCTGTCCGGCACGTAAAGGCCCAAATCCTGGCCCCAGCCGCGAAAATAGCGGGCGAGAATGGCCGACGACGTACCGCCGTCGACATCATAGTCTGCGAAGACTGTCACCCGCTTTTTGGCAAGAATGGCGTCGAGGACGATGCCTGCCGCCTTGTCCATGTCGGCGAAGCTGGACGGGTCCGGGAAGTAGTTGCGGAGTGTTGGCGCCAGATAGCTGGCGGCCAGAGCCGGATCGACACTGCGCGAAGCCAGAAGGCGGGCGAGAAGGTCTGACCCGCCGACACTGGGGGCAAGGCGGCGCACAAGCGCCTCGTCAGCGTCCGCAAGCGTCCAGAACCGCCCCGTGGCGGACTGGTCCACTTCGAATAGGCGGGAACTTGTCTGGCGCGCGGCTTCTGCCATGGCGGGATGAGCTTCCTCTCAGAGAATCGGGAAGCTCATCCTAACGCAGAAATCGGCAGCTGTGACCTGCTCGTGCTGAACTCAGGCCTTACGGTCGGAGCGGACGTGGCGAACCATGCCGTCGGTAGAGGTCATGACCAGCGTGTGCGTGTGGACGCGGCCAACGCCGTGTTTCACGCCATCAAGCAGGCTGCCATTGGTGACGCCGGTGGCGCAGAACACCGTGTCACCTGACGCCAGTTCATTCAGCGAATAGGTGCGCCCGAAATCAGTGATGCCGACACGGGCCGCACGCTTTTTCTCGTCGTCATTACGGAAGACGAGGCGCGCAAACATCTGGCCGCCGACGCATTTGAGGGCCGCAGCCGCGAGCACGCCTTCAGGCGCGCCGCCAGAGCCGACATAGAAGTCGATCCCGGTCTGCGGGTCTGTCGTGGCGATGACACCGGCGACGTCACCATCGGTGATGAGGGCAATTCGGGCGCCGACGCCGCGCAGGCTGGCAATAATGTCTTCGTGGCGCGGGCGATCAAGGACGCAGGCCGTCATTTCGGACACTGGCACGCCCTTGTGCTTGGCCAGCGCCGTGATGTTCTCGGCCGGCGTCGCGTCGAGGCTGATGATGCCTTCCGGATAGCCGGGGCCGATGGCGACCTTGTCCATGTATGTGTCGGGCGCGTGCAGCAGGCCGCCGCGCGGGGCGATGGCGAGCACGGCGAGGGCATTAGCCATGGCCTTTGCCGTCAGCGTCGTGCCTTCCAGCGGATCAAGCGCAATGTCGATCTCGGGGCCGTTATTGGTGCCGACTTCCTCGCCGATATAGAGCATTGGGGCTTCGTCACGCTCGCCTTCGCCGATGACGACACGGCCCTTGAAATCGACGGCGTTGAAGGCTGTGCGCATCGCATCAACTGCAGCAGCATCTGCCTTTTTTTCATCACCGCGGCCGACTTCCCTGGCCGCAGCAATGGCTGCGAGCTCGGTCACGCGGACCATCGCATCGGCAAGACCCGGTGTCAGAACATTGTTTTTCATGGCGTTTTATCCCCTGTCGCACTTTTTCACATATAGCGCGAATTGTTAGAGCAATTAGCTTGCCGTTTCGATTCGGATCAGGCGCGGCGCGTCCATTAACACGGTCAGTTTCCCAAGTCTCGCGAGGGCTGCGATCATGTGCGAACGCTGGCAGCGGTGCGTCACGATGGCGACCGGGCTGGCGCCGGATTCATCAGCCGAATCCTGGAGCAGCTGGTTCACGGATACGCCTTCAGCGGCGAGCGCTTCGGTGAGGGCGGCGAGCGCGCCGGGCTTGTCGGCAAGGCGGACGCGCAGGAAGAAGGCTGAGGTCTCGTCGCCGGTCGCGGCCACGAAAGGACGCTCGACGTGGTGTTCGGCGCGGCCAAAGGCAGGCCGGATGGCCGGGCGGAAGAGCTTGGCGACATCGCCCATGACGGCGCTGGCAGTGGGGCCCGCCCCGGCGCCGGGGCCTGTCAGCGTGATCGCGCCCACTGGATCACCTTCAATACGCACGGTGTTGAGCGAGCCGTTGACGCGCGCGAGCGGATGGTTGGCCGACAGGGCCATAGGCTCGACGCGGCAGACGACGCCGGCATCGGTAAGCACGCCTTCGGCGATAAGCTTGATGCGCAGGCCGAGACGGTCCGCCAGTTTCAGGTCGAGCAGATCGATCTGGTCGACGCCGGAGACGCTGACCTTGGAAAAGTCGAGATCGGCGGAAAAGGCGATGGCCGAGAGAATGGCGGCCTTGTGGGCGGCGTCCATGCCTGACACGTCGAGCGCCGGGTCGGCTTCGGCATAGCCAAGCTTCTGCGCCTCGGCGAGAACCTCGTCATAGGAGCGCCCGGTTTCAAGCATGGTCGTCGTCAGGAAGTTGCAGGTGCCGTTGAGAATGCCCGCGACGCGCTTGATCTCGACGCCGGCCAGGCTGTCGCGCAGGACGCGAACAACGGGGATGCCACCCGCAACGGCGGCTTCGAACAGGAGATCGACGCCTTTTTCCTCAGCAAGGGCGGCGAGCGCCATGCCGTGCTTTGCCATCAGGGCCTTGTTCGCCGTGACGACGTGCTTTCCGGCCTTGAGCGCGCTTTCCACGGCAAACTTGGCCGGGCCATCGGATCCGCCAATGAGTTCGATGAAGACATCGACATCGGGATCTTCGGCCAGCGTGGCCGCATCATCGAACCAGCGATACTTGTCGGTATCGACCGGCCGGTTGCGGCTCTGGCTGCGGGCGCTGACGCCTGTGATTTCGACCTTCCCGGGCAAGCGCAATTTATCCTGGCGCTCAACCAGTTCAATCAACCCACAGCCGACATGGCCGAGTCCTGCTATGCCTATTTTCAATGGCCCCACGAATGGCCCTCCGCTTCATACCGGGCGCTGGATAGACCAGTTGGACCCAAAAGCGAAGGGCCTAAGGGGGGAAATGCAGCGGACGGCGCCGTGACGCCAAATTACTCGGCTGCAGCGGCCGAGAGCTCCTTGATGCCATGCTTGGCCATGAACTTGCGAATGTTGCGCGCGGCCTGACGGATGCGCTGCTCATTCTCGACCAAAGCAATGCGGACATGGCCGTCGCCATGCTCGCCGAACCCGGCGCCGGGCGCTACGGCGACGTGAGCCTCGTTCATAAGCATCAGCGCGAATTCCAGGCTGCCCATGTCGCGGAACGGTTCGGGGATCGGCGCCCAGGCAAACATGGACGCTTTCGGGCTGGGGATGGCCCACCCTGCCCGGCCGAAACTCTCGACGAGGACATCCCGGCGATGCTTGTAGATCTGGCGGAACTCTTCGACGCAGTCCTGCGGACCGTCCAGCGCGGCGACAGCTGCCACCTGGATCGGCGTGTAGGCACCGTAGTCGAGGTAGGACTTCACGCGCGCAAGAGCGGCGATCAGCGTTTCATTACCGGCGACAAAGCCCATGCGCCAACCGGCCATGGAATAGGTCTTGGACATGGTCGTGAATTCGACCGCGATGTCTTTTGCCCCGTCGACCTGCAGGATCGAGGGCGTCGGCTCCTCGAAATAGATTTCATTGTAGGCGAGGTCAGACAGGATCCAGAGGTCGTGCTTTTTCGCGAACTTGACGGCGTCCTTGTAGAATTCGAGGTCACACACGTCCGCCGTCGGGTTCGACGGATAGCAGAGCACCATGGCTGTCGGCGGCGGAACGCAATGTTTCACAGCCTTTTCAAGGTTGCGAAGGTATTCCTCGGGCGACGGTGCTGGGACGGCGCGGATGGAGGCGCCGGCAATGATGAAGCCGAACGAATGCAGTGGATAGGACGGATCCGGTGACAGGATGACGTCTCCGGGCGCGGAGATGGCCTGAGCGAGGTTGGCGAAACCTTCCTTGGACCCCAGCGTAACAATCACTTCCTTGTTCTTGTCAAGTGTCACACCGAAACGGCGCTTGTAATAATCGGTGACGGCGCGACGCAGGCCCGGAATGCCGCGCGAGGCGGAATAGCCGTTCACGTCCGGCTTGCGGGCCGTCTCGACCAGCTTGTCGACAATGTGGGTCGGTGTCGGCAGGTCGGGATTGCCCATGCCGAGATCAATGATATCGGCGCCTTCCGCGCGGAGGGCTGCCTTGCTCCTGTTCACTTGCTCGAAAACGTATGGAGGAAGGCGCCTGATCTTGTGGAATTCGGTATTCATCTCTGGCCTTTCAGACCCTGGGTGACGCGCGGGACGTTGAAACTGTTCCTGATAGCAGCGATCTCGGCGTCAGTAAGAAAATTCGAGGACTCGTCCAGGCCGGCAAATTGTTGGCGGATTTCATCCCCTACGGCAGCGATTTCGGCCGGCCCATTGGCCGGCAATTCCGCTCGCGCGCTTTCAGCAAACTCTGCCGCCAGAACGGACACGCGCTCGGCTGACGCGGGCAGCGTCTTGCCGGGCAATTGACCGGGCGCAATCGTGGGGACTTCAACCAGTTCCGGATACCCCTCTCCGCGAATTTCCTGACGACGGGTCTCATACCAGTCCGGCGCCTGGTTGACGGCACCACGGACCTTCGCAAACGAGTTGGTGCACCCAACTAATAGCAGGCATGACACGCCTATGAGGGGAATCATCGTGTTTTTCATGGTTAAACTCATTAAATCACAAACATTCTGATGAATAGTTACGCATCAACAAACAGGCGATATTGGGACAGATGAGCGGCAACAAGACAGAAAAAGCTGCACTTCCCTCACTCGGATCGCTGCTCGCCGAACAAAACCCGCTGGAATTGCAGGTGTTGATGACGACGCTTGCGCTGGCCAATACGGAATCGCAAGCGCTGATCAGCGACGTGTTGATGGGCTCCGGGCCGATCGGAACCGTGGCGCAGGGCGACCCGATGGGAGCCGGCGAAGCCTTCAACGCTGTCGGCATGAGCCTGGCCAAGAACCCGATGGCTCTCATGAACGCCAACCTGGAACTGATGAAGGGTTGGATGAAGCTGTGGCAGGAGATGGCCACCGAAGTGATCGGCACAGAGCCGACGACAGAAACAGACAAACGCTTTGCCGACCCGGAATGGCATACCAATCCGGGCTTCAAGTTCATCCGCAAGGCCTATGACGTCAACCGGAACTGGCTGATGGGCCTGGCCGACCATGCGCCTGACCTGCCCGAAAACATCCACTTGCGCGCCAAGTTCTTCACGCAGCAACTGGTCGACACCCTGTCGCCTACCAATTATCTCGGCTCCAACCCGCAGGCCCTGCGCGCCTTCCTCGAAAGCGGCGGCGAAAGCGTGCTCAACGGCATCCGGCTCGCCCGCGCCGACGTCAAGAAAGCCGGCGGGAAGCTGCATATCAGCCAGACCGACGAGACGCCTTTCGAGATCGGCAAGAACATTGCCACGGCACCCGGAAAGGTCGTGTTCCGCAATGACCTCATCGAACTGATCCAGTATGCGCCGACGCAGGAAACCGTCTATTCGCGGCCCCTGCTGATCTTCCCGCCCTGGATCAACAAGTTCTACATCCTCGACCTGCGCGAAGAGAATTCGATGATCCGCTGGCTGGTCGACCAAGGCCTCACCGTATTCGTCGTCTCATGGCGCTCGGCCGATGCCGTGACTTCGGACTATACTTGGGACGATTACAGCAAGTATGGCGTCTATGCCGCCGTCGAAGCCGCATTGCAGGCGTCCGGCTCGAAGAAACTGAATGCCGTCGGCTACTGCATCGGCGGCACGCTGCTGTCGGGCACGCTGGCGCACATGGCAGCCCATGGCGACGACCGCGTCGCTGCGGCGACTTTCTTTGCCTCGCAGTCCGACTTCGAGCTTGCTGGCGACCTCAAGGTGTTCACCGACGGGCCCGGCCGCGGCTATATAGACAGCATCATCGAAGAGAATGGCGGCGTCATGCCCGGCGCGATGATGTATGAGACGTTCAACTGGCTGCGCCCGATCGACCTGGTATGGCGCTATGTGATCGACCAGTACATGCTGGGCAAGGCGCCGCGTCCGTTCGACCTGCTCTACTGGAACGCCGACCAGACCAATATTCCCGGCGCGGTGCACAAGAGCTACCTGAAGGACTGCTATTCCGACAACAAGCTGTCGACCGGCAACTTCACGCTCCTGGGCGAAAAGATCGACCTGAAAAACGTCAATATCCCGGTCATGGTTCAGGCCAGCCGCGACGACCATATCTGTCCGTTCGAGAGCGTATACCGCACCGCGACGGTCTTCGGCGGCGACACGAAATTCGTCCTGTCTGGCTCCGGTCATATCGCCGGCGTGGTAAACCATCCGGCGTCCCGGAAATACCAGCACTGGACCGGCGGCAAGATCACCGCGACAGGCGAGGAATGGCTGCAAACCGCCGAAGAACACCCGGGTTCGTGGTGGCCTTATTGGTGGGATTGGCTCCGGCCAAAGTCCGGCAGGAAAAAACAGGCGGTGGAGCCGAAGGACATGGGCCTTGGCGCCGCGCCCGGCTCATACGTGCGTGTGCGCCTTCAGGACATCAAGCTGCCGCTGAAATAGCGTCCAAAGCCTTGTCCCGCGTCAGTGCGACAGAAGAAGCGGAACCTTCGATGTGCGAAGCAGCGTGCGGGTGACACCCGGCAAGACGCTTTGCTGAAGACGCGAATGCCGATATCCGCCAAGGACAATCAGGTCAGCGTCCCGGGACGTCGCCAAATCCAGTAGCGCATGCGGAACGGAGCGCCCCATGCTGTCCTCGTTGCGCACTTCGACATTGTATCCGTGCCGGGAAAAGTGCGTACTGATATCCCATCCCGGAACTTCCCCGTAGCCTGTTTCACCCGGATTGGCGTCGACCGTCGCTATACAGACTTTTGCGTCATCTGAAAGTATCAGCATACTATCGTGCAAGGCCCGGGCAGCTTCGCGACCAGCATCCCACGCCACGACCGCGCGGTTGCCAATCGTCTCGCCAGTCCAGCCCACCGGCAGAACCAGAACGGGGCGACCGCCTCCGAGCATGGCGCCCTCCAGCATGTCGGCATGAGGCTGCTTGTCCAATTCATCGGGCGCGCGCACGATAACGAGGTCGACATGGCGTGCATTCATGGCGGACACTGCTTCGACGCGATTTGAGAATGTCTCGAAGTGCCGGATTTCCACGGCTGGGTCCTTACCGACCAGCTTTTCTTCGAACTTCCTCCACGACGCTCTCATCGTATCGCGCGCTTCCTGGACGATGGATGCATAGACCTCGCCAGCACCGCCGACCCCATAGCCTGTAAACATGGGCGGCAAAATCGTGAAGGCAGCACAGCTTAGGTGCGCGTCACGCGACGCAGCAAAGCTGCGCGCGAATTCGAACGCTTTCATGTCTTCGTCGGGTGACGACATGCATATGCTGATATCCTTGATCTTCATGGGGCCCTCTTGCGTCTGACATTGTTCACCTACACGCGCTCGAACCGCAGCACTTGATCCTGCTCAATTAGCTGTCCAGCCGGTTCGATGGCCGACAGATGCTTGTCGGAAACTCAGGCCATCAGGCCGAGCGTCAGCAGCGCGAGGGTGGCGAATACCCCACCATAAGGCACCCAGCGCGGGACGATGAACGTGCCTTCGGGCGCCGGGTCATTCCGCCTTTTAATGCGCGCGAGCGCCAGGCAGACAAGAACGAATATCAGGAGCGTAATTACCGATGTCCATTCGGCCAGGGCGGTAATCGAGAAGCCCAAAGCCAGTGTCATTACGGCGAGTGTCACGAGTGCCGTGGCGATGACAGGGGTGCGGGTGCGTTCATTGACGCGCGCCAGAACGGCAGGCAATGCCCCCTCGTTCGCCAGCCCGTAAATGACCCGTCCCGCCATGATTGTCTGGACGATGATACCATTCACTGTCGCCAGAATGGCGATGAGGGATATGGAGACCGGCGACAGGCCGGTCGCCCGATCGAACACGACGGCCAGCGGTGCGCGGCTGTCCGACAGTTCACTGATGGGAACCGTCGCGAGCGCCGCCAGCACGACAAGCGTGTAGAGTACGAACGTAAGCCCGAGGGTCATAAAAATCGCCCGGGCGAGCGTCTTCTGCGGATTGACCGTTTCCTCGGCAATCGAGTCGATATCTTCGAAGCCGATGAAGGCAAAGAAGGACAGCAGGCCCGAGGCAAAGATTCCTGACCAGAGCGCGGGCGACAAGGAAGTCGGCACAGATTTTATCGCCTGCCCCCCAAGATCAGCACCGGACCAGAGCGCGCTGGCGACCAGGAACAGCAACCCGCCGACTTCGATCAATGTCAGAGCGCCCGCGAACAGGATCGATTCGCGGATGCCGAGACAGGCGACAATGCCCGTTGCAGCGATCACGACGGCCAGTACCATCATGTAGGGGACGTCTATCAGTTCGACGATGTATCCCGCTGCGCCGTGGGCAATAGCGGAAGATGAGACGATGCCAACTGCTGCAACGCCGAGCCCGACGGCGAGAAAGAGCATGGACGAATTGAAACCGGCCCTAACGAAATGGGCTTCGGCTGCTGCGAATGGCATCCGCCCCGTCAGCTCTGCAAAGCAAGCCGCAGGCAGCAACATCACGAGGCTGGCAATCAGGAACGATATCGGCGCGTGATCGCCTGACAAGGCGATCACTTCTCCGACGAGAACATATATTCCAGCCCCAACCGTTACGCCCAATCCATACAGGATCACGTAGGGAAGCGTCAGCGTGCGTTTAAGGCGCACCGGCCCGATGGGTAGCTCTGGATCGCTCTTCATCTGTCCTGCGTATGGGTTGCGAGAAGGTATTTTGTCAAAAGGCGCAATCTTAATGCCTTCCTGAAACCGCAAAGTCCTGAAGGACCGCGGTTTCCAGCGTGTCCTAGGGGGATCAGGGCACGAGCAAGGCCGCTATACGCGGCTGGTCGACAACGTACTCCGTCATGCTGCCATAGACGAGCCGATGCGCGCGCGAATGCAGGCAAGCACCCAGGACGACAAGATCACATTTGCGTTCCAGTGCCGCATCAATGATCGCCGGGCCAGGGCGCTGGCTGCCATGCTTTACGTGCGAACTGCCTGCCTCCAATCCATGCCATTCCAGATACTCGACCATGTCTGCCGGGTCAGGATCGTCTTTCCCGCCCTCGTCACAGCTGAACACAGTTATCTCCTGCGCCTGGCGTAAAAACGGCATCGCCGCTGCGGCGGCGCGCGCAGCTGCGGCCGAACCGTCCCATGCGATCGCAACCTTCTCTCCGATCGTCTTTGCTCCGTCTTTCGGGACGACCAGAAGCGGCTTGCCGGCATCACGCAGGATCTCCTCCACGAGAGGCGAGAAAGGACCCATCCAGTCCGTATCAGCCGCAGACGCAACGATCAGGTCAGCAAGCCGGCATATGGGGCCCAGCATCACAACCACTTCTCCGATCTGTTCGGTGAAGTGGGCCGTGAAACCCGGTGTTGGACTATCCGTCTGAAGGGGTTGTGGGTCCTGCGCGTTGAGCACGGCATTGTATTGAGCAACGGCATTCTTGCGGCGTTTTTCGCTGACCTCGTCGATCCAGTCGAGAAGTTCCGCCGCTCCGCCGCTCGGCCACCAGATCGGCCATTTTTTGGATGTCGCAGGCGGCTGGTCGATGAGCGATACGACTTTGACATGCGCCTCGAAGCGCCGCGCGAGGTCAAAACCGGCTTCGAGCGCCAATCTTTCCACTTCCAGCGGGTTTTCCAGATCGTGTTGCCCGATAAGCGGCACCAGTATCGTCTTCATCGAGGTCTCCAAAAATTACAGCGTATAGTCGCATGGCGTGCAGTTGTTGTTCTCAATCAATTCCAAACTTCGTGGCTTAAATAAACCGGTTTTCGTTCTCAGGAATGTCCGGATGCCGGGTGGAGCGGCGCGCGTGTGGTCCGCGAACGATTGCATCGCTCTCCAATCCGTATGCCAGATAACGCCATCAAGGCATTCATCCACGGACCAAGCCGGTTAGACCTGAGACTCGATGAGCAGAATTGGCACGCCTAACCGCAAAGTCATTCGCGAAACAACAGCAGGCCCATCCCGTTGATCATCCCGTGTCTTGACAATCATCGTTGGCGGTCGTGCGCGACCCGTCGTCCAGAGGGGATTGAGTTCATCCAAACGGCTTGCGCTGGAGCGTTCCACAGACTCACCGACGACACGACCGATTTGCTCGGCCACGGCAATCGCGGGGTCTCCCTTTCCCTTCGCCAGCACCAATATGCCATGCGATCCAGCGGGTAGATATGGCGGCGCAAACAGGATCGGGGCGCGCGCCGACAAGGCCGCATGACGCAACTCCGTGAACGGGTGAGACTGCCGCGCAAGCGGATCGGCTGGCTGGACCAGGATCAGCAAGCCTTCCCGGGGCGTGGCTTTCAAGTCGGCGAGCGCCTGCCCGGCCTCAAGCACGGAGATATCCGCCTCAATGCCAACTGACCTTGCCATATCCGAAAGATGCTGGATTCGCTGCACCGACCACTTGGGCGACTTGGGAGCTTCCATCACCTGGCGCAAGTCGCGCCATTGCCCCGTCACGACATCCAGAACGTGACCGAAAGTGAAGCGCGCGGAAACAATCAAGTCTTCATTCGTTACAAGGATGGCCCGGCAGGTCGAACCGAAACGCTTCGCGATCGCCAGCGCTGTCGTTTCACTGGACGGGTCTTCGGCTGTCGCAATGCTGACAACTGTACATTTCGCAAATTGGGTGAGCACCTCAGTCATCGGATCTCTTTGAGACGAACGACCGGCTCGGCGGGGCGCGAGGCGGTTCGCTTGGCGGGTTTTCTGGAGGAGCCCCGGGCGGTTCTGATGGCGGGATGTCTGCGGAGACTGAGCTGGCGGGAAATCTTGCGCCAGCGCCGCCGGATTTCGAAACCACCTGCGCAAATGCCGACAGTGTGGCGTCAACCTTGCCATGAAAGATTTTGGAAGAGACACCCGTCAGAAGCGTAACAGCTTCGTCGACGGTGCGAACCGGAAACACTCCAAAGCGACCCGATCGGCACGCTTCAACGACCTCTTCGTTCAACATCAAGTGCTGAACATTGCTGGCGGGGATGATCACTCCCTGATCACCGGTCAGACCGCGAGCTTTGCAAATGTCGAAAAAGCCTTCGATCTTTTCATTGACCCCGCCAATCGCCTGGACCTCCCCATGCTGGTTGATCGACCCCGTTATGCCGAGCGATTGCTTTAGTGGCACGCCTGCAATCTCGGACAGAAGCACGCAAAGTTCGCCCAGGGACGCACTGTCGCCTTCAATACCGCCATACGACTGTTCGAAGACCAGACTAGCGTGCAGCGACATCGCCTTGTCAGCTGCATAGCGCCCAGCCAAGTAGCCCGTCAGGATCATCACGCCCTTGGAATGAATCGGTCCCCCGAGTGTCGCTTCCCGCTCGATGTCGATGATCCGGCCGCTACCGGGGCGTACACGAGCTGTCACCCGGGTTGGCTTGCCAAACATGAAGCCGCCAATCTGAAACAGGCTGAGACAGTTGGCCTGCCCTCCCGTCATGCCATCCGTGTCGATCAATGCGATATCCCGAAGAATGCCTTCCTGCATTCGATCACTGATCCTGCCCAGGCGACGGCGCCTTGAAGCAATCAATTCAGCCACATCGACCTGTGTGATCGAGCCTCTCTTCGCCACACTGGCGCGGTGGGACAATTCAATCATGAGATCGCGTATATCGCTTGAAACAAGTGAGAGCCTGTCTGCATCTCCGGCTGAACGCGCAGCTTCCTCGACCAAACGCTCGAGCGCTGTGTTGTCAGGTGGCAAAAGCCCATCCTGTTCTGCGTGTGCTGACAGTTTCGCCGCATATGCAGCTTCGGAACCTTCAGACCTGGGCGCGTCTGTTTCGAAATCAGCCAGCAGTTTGAAGTGAACGGAGAAATCGGGATCGTAGGCAGCCAGAATATGATGCATCCAGGCATCGCCCACCAGAACAACGCGCAAGTCGATCGGTATCGGCTCCGGATCCAGCGTAATCGTTGTCGAGAGATTGAGCACTTCACCGAGGCTCTCAATCTTGACCCCCGATTGGCGAAGGCATCGCTTTAGCGCGTCCCAGGCCAGCGGTTCGCGGAAAAGGCTACGGGCATCGAGGATCAAATATCCGCCATTGGCCAAATGAAGCGCACCGGGCTTGATCAACATGAAGCTTGTGGTGAGCACTCCAGCCTCGGCCCTGTGTTCAACCCGGCCGACGAGATTGGCGAGCGTCGGATGGACCTCCTCCACAACAGGGACGCCTTCGCCAGATCCGTCATGTGAGACGAACACGTTTACATCATACCGCTCCAAGGGACCGAGCGAACCGTTGGGAGAAATGGGGCCGGCGTCAGATTCCCGGGTTTGTGCCGCGAAATTCGAGAAAAGAACGATGTTTTCCACAAGGTCGCGATACATTGCATCCAGATGCTCGATCGCATTGGGGAACTCACTGAGTGAGGCCTTTGTCTCCTCGATGGACTGCTTGACGGCTGCCTCGGCTGTTTCCCGCTCCACGTCCCTAAGGCTTTGCCGTGTCTCACGTTCCCATTTCGGCAAGTTACGGAGCGCGTCGGCCAACAGATCCTGAACGTCCTTGAGCTGGCCCTGGCGACGTTTCTGCTCGCTTTTGGGAAGCCCATTGAATGTCTTCGGATCGAGAACTTCACCATCCTTCAGGGAAGCAAGGGAGAAACCCATAGGCGTCTGGATGATGGCAACATCGCGTTTACGTCCCTCCTCCCCGAGCTTTTCGAACAAATCTTCCTTGCGGTTCGCGAAGGCGTCCTGGAGAGCCTCTTTCCGCGCCTGAAATTCCGGTTTTTCAAATGCGGCGGGCACGGCTGCAATCAGGTCGATAAGGAGTTCACGCACCGCATCCCGAAACTTCGTGGCGCTTCCGGGTGGCAAACGAAGCGCGCGAGGTTTGTGGGGCATTTCAAAATTGAACACATAAGCCCAATCATCAGGCCTTTCACGTCCAGTCGTGGCAGCCTCAAGCAGCGCTTTCGTTGCGGCCGATGCATCTGCCCCCGGGGGCGCGGCGACAAAAAGATTAAATCCTTTCGCCGACATTCCAGTGGCAAGCTGTATCGCCTCGCGCGCGCGTTCCTGGCCAAAAAGTCCATCGAACTCAACGCTCAACGATTTTGTCGGCTTGCTCCTGGCGAGTTGAGTGCGTCTGCGAAGCCGGTTCGCAGGCAGAGGGCCGATGGTCTCCGCATTGTCACTCGATGCCAACTGCACCTCCATGTCCTACGGACATCGTCGCATCAAGTTTGCGTTTGTGCCAGTATGCGCTTCTGCTGGCAAAGCTAGCATCGCGTTTCCCGAATGAACTACGGATATTTCCCTAGGCGCCTGTAGCGATATCGATCTGATGTGCCCCAAGCCTCCACCAATCTCGCGACTGCAGATCTTGCGCGACGAGCAAGAGGCACCTTACTCGAACGGCTGCCTCAAGATTTCAGATGGGATTTCCGCGGCACGATTTGAAACAGCCACTACCAGGACACCGCCAAATGGACATGAAGCTGAGCATACGCCTTGATGCCGAAGCCGGAGGCCGGTTCGGTCCGGGAAAGGCCGCCTTGCTGGAGGCGATAAAGGAATCCGGGTCCATTGCAGGCGGGGCGCGCGTGCTCGGCATGTCCTATCCGCGTGCACTCAAACTGGTCGAGAGCATGAACGTCCTGTTTTGTACGCCCCTGGTTGCGTCGAGCCATGGCGGAAAGGACGGCGGCGGCGCCGTCTTGACCGAGCAGGGGCTCAAAGTGCTCGATTTGTATCAATCGCTCTGCCAGCAAGCGGAAAAGGCAACCAAGTCTTGCCGCCGCGAGTTTGCAACCATGATTCAGCCCTCCGGGGACTAGTATCGATATAAATCACCATTTAGAACGATTGCATGCGTTCGGCTTCGCCTCTCACAACCCATGAGCACCCGCAGGACGTGCTTGGCGCAGCGCTCGGCTTCGCGATATCCGATGCCGAAGTCGCGCTTGTCATCGTCACAGCGACAGAGGGCGGCGCCGTGCGGGCGCCGGGCGCGCTGATGGCTGTGTCCGAGACGGGAGAATCTGCAGGCTATGTTTCGGGTGGCTGTATCGACGCTGATGTTCGGTTGAACGCTATCGAGGCCATGAAGTTCGGCCAGTTACGCAAGCTCCGTTACGGCGCTGGATCTCCTTTCGTCGACATTCGCCTGCCCTGCGGCGGCGCCATCGATATCCTGATCGTGCCGGGCGTCGCGCAGCATTCGATCGCGAAAATGTACGACACGCTCGAGAGCAGGCAGGTCGTCCGGTTTGCCGTTCTGGCGACGGGCGCAATCGCACTTGGCGTTGAGCCGGGTGAACCGCCCCTGTTCCAGACCTTCTACAATCCCAAGCTGGCGTTGAGGGTCGCCGGCCGCGGCGCCGACTGTATCGCACTGGCACGGCTAGCATCGGCCAGCGGGCTGGATTTGCACCTGCAGCTTCCAGACGAGGCCGAATTTGAAATGGTTCGGTCTGCGGGTATCGGGCGCGTCGAGCGCCTCACCAGTCCCGGCAGCCTGACACCTATCGACGACGACAGCTCGACAGCGTTCATGCTGATGTTCCATGATGCGCACTGGGAAGAAGCGTTGCTGAAGCAGGCCCTGAAAGGAAAAGCTTTCTTCATTGGCGCCGTCGGCAGCGCGAGGACGCACGCCAAGAGATGCGAGAGTTCTGAAACAATCCGGAGCGTCGGATCGCGACATTCAACGGATACACGGGCCTGTCGGGCTCGTGCCGTCCATGCGCGACGCCTCGATGCTTGCGATCTCGTCACTCGCCGAAATCGTTGACGCCTTCCACAAGAAGGAAGCAGCTCGTGTTTGATCGAACCGCGATCCTCCTTCTCGCCAGCGGCCTGTCCTCCCGGTTCAGCGCAGGTGACAAATTGATGGCCGATCTTGATGGCCGCCCCGTGCTCGCGCACGCCGCCGGCGCGCTCGCCAACCGTCCTGCCGCCACCCGTGTGGCCGTGGTCGGCACGGACCAGACTGGGCGCAAGGCCTGTCTTGAAGCCATGGGCTTCGAGATTGTCCTCAATCCGGCACCGGCAGACGGCCAGGGGCGATCACTTGCGATAGGCAGCGAGCATGTCCGTGATGCGACTGCGGCCGACAATGTGCTGATCCTGCTTGGCGACATGCCATTCGTGACGGACACCCACCTTGCCGGACTGGCTGAGGCGCTTGCGCAGGGCGCGAGTGCGGCCATGTCGGAAGCGGGCGGCAACCTCTCGCCGCCTGCCATGTTCAAGCGCGACCATTTCGACCGGCTGGCGGCCATTGCAGGCGACCGGGGTGCCCGCCAGGTTTTTGCGAGCATTCCGGCGAGACAGGTCGTGACGGTCGCCCCTGGCCTGCTAATGGATATTGATTGCGGCGCGGACCTTCAACGCGCAGAGGAGCTGCTGAATGGCTGACGGTTTGGCACTTCCGGGCAAGGTTCCCCTGATTGACCGCTATGGGCGGCAGGTCACTTACCTGCGCCTGTCCGTGACTGATCGCTGTGACTTGCGCTGCACCTACTGCATGTCCGAAATAATGAAATTCCTGCCGAAGGCCGAGCTTCTCTCGCTGGAAGAACTGGACCGGGTTGCGACGGCCTTCGTTGAACGGGGCGTTCGCAAGATCCGGCTGACGGGCGGAGAGCCGCTCGTGCGCAAGGACATCGGTTACCTTATCGAGCGACTGGGGCGCCTCATGGGCCAGGGGCTGGACGAGCTGACCCTGACGACGAACGCCACCCTCCTGGCTGAGCACGCCGACGGCCTCATGCATGCGGGCGTTCGCCGGGTGAATGTCTCGCTGGACTCGCTTGACCCGGCAAGATTTGCAGAGATTACCCGGCGCGGCGACCTGTCAAAAGTGCTGAACGGTATCGATGCTGCCCTCGAGGCAGGTCTGCGGATCAAGATCAACACAGTCGCGCTCAAGCACCAGAATGCCTCCGAAATCCCGGACATCATCGAATGGGTTCACAGGCGTGGCATGGATATGACACTGATCGAGGTCATGCCGCTGGGCGACACGGGTGAAGACCGTATCGATCAGTATATTCCATTGCCGATGATACGCGATGACCTGGAGGCACGCTGGACCCTCACCGAGGAAACGCGCCGCGAACCGAGCGCCGGCCCGTCCCGGTATGTGCGCGTCAAGGAAACCGGGGGGCGACTCGGCTTCATCACTCCACTCACCAACAATTTTTGTGCGGGCTGCAACCGGGTTCGCGTGACGTGCACAGGCCGCATCTACATGTGCCTCGGGCAGGATGATCATGTAGACCTGCGCGCCGCCTTGCGTGAGGCAAACGACCCGGCCGTCGCGCTCGATGCAGCTCTCGACAAGGCACTTTTTTCCAAGCCGGAAAAACATGATTTCGAGATCAAGCGACGCGGAAGCACACCGGCACTTCCCCGGCACATGTCCATGACGGGAGGCTGAGCGATGGCAAGGCTGCTCTATTTTGGACGGCTCACGGATGTGTTGGGCACCAGCGCTGAAACACTGGCCCTGCCTGCTGAAATCAGTGACACGTCGGCCCTCAGGCAATGGCTGGACAATGACAGGCAGTTGGGGGGCGCCTTGATGACGAAGTCCATTCGGATCGCCGTCAATGACGATATCGTAGCTGAGCCATGGCCCATTGCGGAGGGAGACGAAATCGCGTTTCTGCCCCCCGTTGGCGGAGGGTGAGCATGATAACGCTAGCCAGCCATTCTTTCGATCCTGCGGAGGCGCTCCGCGACTTTGAAAAACGAGCGAAGGGCGCAGGTGCGGTCGTGAGCTTTTCCGGCCTGGTTCGAGACAAGAGCAAGCTCGGCAAGGTGAAATCGCTCCACTTGCAGGCCTACTCGCCCATGACCGAGCGCGGCATCGCGAAGGCTGCGGCAGACGCTCAGGAACGGTGGCCACTTGCTGCGCTGGTGATCATCCACCGCATCGGCGCCCTGGCACCGGGAGAACCCATCGTATTTGTCGCCACGGCGTCGGCCCACCGGCGCGCGGCTTTCGAGGCTGCCGATTTCCTCATGGACTATCTCAAGACCGAGGCCGTTTTCTGGAAAAAGGAAACGACCGACTCTGGCGCGCATTGGGTAGAACCACGACCCGAAGATTACTCAGACCGCGATCGCTGGTCGAATACAGGAACCTGAACCATGCATGGCATCAATGAATCACTCGACTTCGTCCCGACACGGATTGCGATACTCATCGTGAGCGACACACGGACCTCGGAGACAGATACATCCGGCAGCCTTCTCGCCGAGCGAATCCGCTCAGCGGGTCACGAAGTCGCCGACCATCGTATCGTAGCCGACGACGTGACGGCCATTCGCAGCACTGTTTCGGCGTGGATCGCGGATCCGGACGTCGACGTCGTTATCTCCAGCGGAGGGACAGGCCTAACCGGTCGCGATGTCACGCCCGAAGCTGTCACCCCCCTGTTCGAAAAGACCATCGACGGATTTTCCGTCATCTTCCATCAGGTCAGTTTCCAGAGTGTCGGTCTCTCGACATTGCAATCGCGGGCAGTCGCGGGGCTTGCGGGCGGCACATTCATCTTCTGCCTCCCCGGCTCGAATGGCGCAGTCAAGGATGGCTGGGACAAGGTCATCTCGTTCCAGCTCGACAGCCGCCACAAGCCTTGCAATCTCGTCGAACTCATGCCGCGCCTGCAAGAGCGATGAACGACATGAACGACCTATCGCATATCGGACCCGATGGCCGCGCCCGCATGGTGGACATTGGCGGCAAGGCGGAGACCGAGCGCACCGCAATTGCGGCGGGACTCGTGCGGATGGCACCGGACACGTTGAAGCGCGCTCTCAGCCGCGAAACCAAGAAGGGCGATCCGATTGCGATTGCCGAGCTGGCTGGCATCATGGGATCCAAGCGCACGGCGGACCTGATCCCCCTGTGCCACCCCCTGCCCCTGACCAGCGTGACGGTTTCCATCGAACGCGACCGAAATGTGGAGGCCTTGCGCGTGACAGCCACCGCGAAAACGACCGGAAGGACGGGCGTGGAAATGGAGGCCCTGACGGCCGTATCGGTCGCCTGCCTGACGCTCTACGACATGCTGAAGGCCATCGACAAGACGATGGTCATCGACGGTATCGAACTGATCGAGAAGACTGGCGGAAAATCTGGCGACTTCAGGAAACCAGCGCCATGAGCGGATTGATCAGCGTCGACGAGGCGCTGGCGCTTCTGGCCCAGCATGCCCTTACCCTGCCGATTCAAACTGTGCCCCTGGCTGCCACGCTCGGCGCGAGACTCGCTGCGCCTGTGATTGCAAAGGTATCGCGTCCTCCCGCAGCCGTATCTGCGATGGACGGTTATGCTGTGCGACTGTCAGATGTGGGCGCGCCAGGCGTGCGCTTGCGCGTCATAGGCGATGCCCCGGCTGGCCAGCCTTTCGCAGGCGCCATCGGACCGGGCGAAGCTTTGCGCATCTTTACGGGCTCGGTGATCCCCGAAGGCGCCGATCACGTTGTTATCCAAGAAGATGCTGACCGAAGCGGCGACACGCTGGTCTGTCGCAAGGCGTATGGTACAGCGCAATTCGTCCGGGCTGTGGGCATAGACTTTGCGACAAGCGATGAATTGCTCCATGCGGGCGCCGTGGTCAGCCCGGCCGCACTGTCCATTTCCGCCGCTGCCAATCATGGCGAACTCACCATTTTCCGGCGACCGCGCATCGGCATCCTCGCGAATGGCAACGAACTGCGTGCACCCGGCTCGACACTTGAACCCGGACAGATCGTGAATTCCAATCCCGAAGGGCTGGGCGCGCTTATCCGACAATGGGGCGGCGAACCGATCGACCTGGGTGTCGCCGAAGACACGATGGATTCGATACGCACCAAGATCGACGCGGCGCCGGATGTAGACATCTTCCTGCCTGTCGGTGGCGCATCCGTCGGTGATCACGACCTGATGAGGCCGGCTTTCGCAGATGCCGGATTCACGCCCGTTTTCGAAAAGGTCGCCGTCAAGCCAGGCAAGCCGACATGGTTTTCCACTTGCGGAGCCCAGCGCGTCCTCGGACTGCCCGGCAATCCCGCATCGGCCTTCGTCTGCGCCCATCTGTTCCTCAAACCGCTGATCGACGGCCGTACGGAACGCGCGTGGCTCAATGCGCGATCCGTCGGCGCTTTGCCGGCTCCGGGTCGCCGGGAGACCTATTTACGCGCTCATGTCCTTGCCGATGATGACGGCGTGCTCAGGGTGGAAGCCGCAACCAACCAGGACAGCTCGCTCATTCGTCCGTTCCTGACGGCAAATGGCCTGATCCGCAGGCTTGCTGATGCGCCGCCCGTCGCCGCAGGTGATCTCGTCAAGGTCCTGATGATGGGTCCGCTCGAATAGGTTCCGTCCCTTGCCCATCCTGCTCGCGATCCTCTTTTTCATTACTGCTGCATTCTATGCCGCGGTCGGCTTTGGTGGCGGATCGACGTACAACGCCCTGCTCGTCCTGAACGGGACCGACTACCGGATCCTTCCTTCAATCGCGCTAGGCTGCAACATCATCGTTGTGGCCGGAGGTGTCCTGCAATTCTGGCGAGCCGGGCACCTGCGAATCGCGCGTCTTGTCCCATTCCTTGCCGCATCAGTTCCTGCAGCCTGGCTCGGCGGGCGCTTGCCCGTTTCGGAGACGATGTTTGTCGGCCTGCTCGGCGGAGCGCTCCTGCTGTCTGGCCTTCACCTTGTGTTCCAGTCGACTCCAGCCGAAGCAGCCGAAAGCGAGGAGAATGCGGCCGCGGCCATCATCAGCCTGGCAGTCGGCGGCAGTATCGGCCTTGTATCCGGGTTAGTGGGTATTGGCGGCGGCATCTTCCTGGCACCCGTGCTGTACATGCTGAAGTGGGCACCTCCGCGCCAGATAGCGGCAGCTTGCAGCCTTTTCATCCTCGCCAATTCAATTTCCGGTCTTACGGGCCAGATCATGAAGCTTCAGGACACCGAAATCCTTTCGCTTGCCGTTCCCTACTGGCCATTGTTGCCGGCCGTGCTCGTTGGCGGGCAAATCGGGTCTTGGCTCGCCACCCGCGGCCTCCAGGCCAATTGGGTCAAACGGCTGACGGCGATTTTGATTCTCTATGTAGCCGTTCGCCTGCTCCTGCGCTGGGCGAGCCTTGTCGGCCTGTTCGGCTAGACGTTTCGAAAGCCCCTATTGGAGGCATTCCAAATCGTTCGAAACAATCACATATTCGAAAACGCGATTTTAAATCGCAATTCGTGGCGCGTGCGCTATAGTTAACCAAGGCAAAGCGCGCCTGCGAAAGAGGGAGATGTGGACATGGCAAAACTCAAGGTGAACGGAAAGTCGCATACCGTTGACGTGGAAGACGACACACCACTCCTATGGGTGCTGCGAGACCACATTGGCCTGACCGGCGCAAAGTATGGCTGCGGCATCGCCCAATGCGGTTCCTGCACGGTGCATGTCGACGGAGTCGCCGTGCGGTCCTGCATCTACCCCCTCGGCGCACTCTCCGGCGAAGAAGACATCACCACAATCGAGGGCTTGTCAGATGACGCCAACCATCCCGTCCAGCAGGCCTGGGCCGAACTGGATGTGCCGCAATGCGGCTACTGCCAGCCCGGCATGATCATGGCGGTCGCCGGCATGCTCAATACCAATCCAAATCCGACCGACGAAGACATCGACGCCGAGATTACCAATATCTGCCGTTGCGGCACATTTGTCCGCGTGCGCGAAGGCATTCATCTTGCCAAGACAAAGAAAGCCTGAGGTAGAGACCATGACAGAGCTACTCAACCTTTCTCGCCGCAAGTTTATCATCGCCACAGGCGCTACTGGTCTCACCATCGGTGTCCTCGCCGCGTGCTCAAAGAAGCCCGGCGAACCCGATTATTCCGGCTTGGACCCGAATCCGGAAGTGAACGCCTGGGTCCATATCGACCATGACGACACGGTCACGGTTCGCATCGCACGCTCCGAAATGGGCCAGGGTACACTGACTGGCCTCGCCCAACTCGTTGCCGAGGAACTCGAATGCGATTGGGCCAAGGTCACGACTGAATACCCGACACCCGGCCAGAACCTCGCCCGCGAACGCGTATGGGGAGACTTCTCCACCGGCGGCAGCAGTGGCATTCGCCGTTCACACCAATACGTCCGCGAAGGCGCAGCTGCGGCCCGCATCATGCTGGTCGAGGCCGCAGCCAAGGAATGGGGTGTTCCGGTCAACGAATGCACCGTGTCCAAGGGAGTCATCTCGCTCAAAGGATCAAAGAAGACACTTACGTATGGCAAGATCGCATCAGCAGCGGCCCTACTCGCGCCGCCGCTGGAGGTGACGCTCAAGGATCCGAAGGACTGGACGATCATCGGCCAACCCAAGCAACGCCTTGATACCGCCGACAAGCTCACGGGCGCGCAAGTCTACGGCTCTGATGTCAAACTCGACGGCATGTTGACGGCTTCCATCCGCCAGTCGCCACAGATTGGCGGTAAGGTGAAGAGCTTTGACGCGGCCGCCGTCGCCTCCATGCCCGGTGTGAAGAAGGTCGTACAGGTAGGCGACGATGCTGTCGCCGTTGTCGCCGACACATGGTGGCGCGCCAACAAGGCCGTCCTCGCCCTGCCCGTGGAATGGGACGGCGGCGTGGCATTCTCCAGCGCCGAATTCGAGACGGAACTCGATGACGGCCTGACATCCGACGATGCCTTCACAGGCAACAAGGTGGGAGACATCGGTCCGGCCTTTGCCGGCGCTGCAAAGATCGTCGAAGCCACCTATAACATGCCCTTCCAGAACCATGCACCAATGGAGCCGATGAACGCCACCGCGATCTGGACTCCTGAAAAGTGCGAAGTTTGGTGCCCCACCCAGAACGGCGAAGCCGCGCTGGCTGCGACCGCCGACTCCGCTGGCCTCCCAATAGAACAATGCGAAGTATATAAGCTTCATCTCGGTGGCGGCTTCGGTCGGCGCGGCATGTCAGACGAAGTCAGACAGGCCGTGCAGATCGCGAAACAAATGCCCGGCACGCCTGTAAAGCTGCAATGGTCACGCGAAGAGGACATGCTGCATGGCTTCTTCCACCCCATCACGAAAGCCAAGGCGCGCGGCGCACTGGACGCAGAAGGCAACCTTACCGGATTGCACATCCGCATTTCAGGCCAGTCCATCCTGGCCGCACTCATGCCTCAGGCGCTGGCCAACGGCATGGACTATGCCACTTTCCAGGGTCTCCTGCCTTCGGGTGTCGACCCCCGCGTCGAAGACCAAACTCTGAAATACACGTTCGACACGCTCCTGGTCGACCATGCCATGCGGAATCCACCCGTGCGCCCGGGTTTTTGGCGCGGCGTGAACGCCAACCAGAATGCGATCTACCTGGAATGCTTCATGGACGAACTGGCCCATGCTGCGGGTCGTGACCCGCTGGAATTCCGCCTCGCCCACCTGAAAGACAGTCCCAAATCGCAGGCCGTGCTCAAAGCCGTCGCCGAAAAATCCGGCTGGGGGTCCAATGACGGCAAGTCACGCGGTCTTTGCAACTTCTATTCCTTCGGCTCCTACACTGCCGCCTGCGCAGAGGTCACAGTCGACGACGACGGCAATCTCAAGATCGACCGCATTGTTGCGGCCACGGACCCTGGCTACGCGGTCAATCCGCAACAGGTCGAAGCACAGGTGCAAGGGTCATTCGTGTACGGCCTTTCGGCCATGTTGTACGGTGAAATCACCTTCGAAAACGGCGTTGCCCAGCAGAAAAATTTCGACACATTCGAGTCGATGCGCATTTCCGCTATGCCCAAGGTCGACACCCTCGTCATGCCGTCCGGCGGATTCTGGGGCGGTGTTGGCGAGCCAACCATCGCCGTGGCAGCCCCGGCTGTACTCAACGCGATCTATGCGGCGACCGGCAAGCGCGTCCGCCAGTTGCCCATCAAGGACCAGAACCTTCGGGACGCCTGATATTGATGTTCGCGCGATCATGCCTGTTGGCCGCATCACTGCTCGTTGCAGCGGCGTGCCAGCAGGCCCCTGTTATCCCCTCACCTGAACAGCCAGTCACCGACGCAAACCTGTTGACCCCGGCTGCCTCGCTCGCCGCAACGTGTTCAGGCTGTCATGCCGGACCCGGCACAGGCGTGCCCAGTCTCGAACATATGGATGCCGAGACTCTTTCGGCACGACTGTCATTCTACAAGACTGAGACCGAAGGCACGTCCGTGATGCATCGCATTGCGCGCGGCTATTCACCGGCACAAATCGAGGCCATCAGCCAGTATCTCAGCGCGGAGAGAAATGATGAATGAGCCGGGATTCTCTATGGATCGAAGGCACCTGATTGCGGGCATTGGCGCGCTTGCAGGTGCGAGTCTCCTGCCCTTGCCCGCATTTGCGACAACCCAAGCCCGGGTTGTGGTCATCGGCGGCGGGTTTGGTGGCGCTACGGCAGCACGCATGCTGCGAAACCTTTTGCCATCAGCCACCGTTACGTTGCTGGAACCCAATGCCTCCTATACCGCCTGCCCGTTCAGCAACCTGGTGGTCGGCGGAGCGCGGTCGATCACCGCGCAGAGCTTCTCATATGAATCGCTTGGCCGTTCCGGCATAACTGTCATTGCCGAGCAAGCAACCGCCGTCGATCCTCTGGCCAGAACAGTCACCTATGGCGATGGCCAAACCCTTGCCTACGACCGGCTTATCCTCTCGCCCGGTATCGACTTTCGCTGGGGCGCCATTGAAGGCTATGACGTCGCTGCCGTAGAGCGCATGCCACACGCCTGGAAGGCGGGGACGGGCACGATACGCCTGCGCGACCAGCTCATGGCAATGGACGATGGCGGCCGCGTCGTGATGTCGGTTCCCGCGCCGCCCTTCCGCTGCCCACCGGGCCCGTACGAACGCGCCAGCCTCATCGCGAACTACCTGAAAACTAACAAACCGAATTCCAAGCTTCTCATTCTCGACAGCCAGGACACATTCTCCAAAATGCCCCTCTTCAGGGAAGCATGGGAGACGCACTATCCTGACCATCTTGAATGGCGCGCGGCATCGCAGGACGGGCGCGTCGTCCGCGTCGATCCGACCACGCTCACCCTGTCGACCGATTTCGAGGACATTCGTGCCGACGTGGCCAATGTCATCCCGCCGCAGAAGGCGGGAGAGATTGCTTCGCGGGCAGGCGTTGCCGATGCCACCGGCTGGTGCCCGATCGACGCAACCAGCTTCGAGTCGACACTCCAGCCCGGCATCCACGTCATCGGCGACGCGACCATCGCCGCCCCGATGCCGAAGTCTGCCTTCTCCGCAAACCTGCAAGCCAAGGTATGCGCCATCGCTGTTGCACGGCTCTTGTCCGAAATGGACGCCCAACCGACCGTGCTGGCCAATACCTGTTATTCCTTCATCACTCCGGATGAAGCCGTCTCGATTGCCGGTGTCTACTCGAACACGGGCGGCAAGTTCACAAACATTGATGGTGCGGGCGGTCTCAGTCCGGTTGGCGCAGGCGCCGACGTCCGCAAGGCGGAAGCCATACAGGCGGAAGCCTGGTTCGCCGCGATAACCGGAGAAGCCTTCGGATGAAACGGTGCTGCATGCTTGCCACCTTCGCCAGCCTGTTGACTGTCGCATGCTCGCAGGAAAGTCCGCGCCTCGTTTCACAGAACCAGATTGACGGCGACTCGATCCCCCTGCCGCTAGCCGACACAAACGCTGACGCCGCGCACGGCGAGGCCCTGTTCATCTCCCGCGATGGGGGGCATTGCGTGCTCTGCCATCAGGTTTCTGGCCTTGATGCGGAATTCCAGGGAGATGTCGGTCCGGCTCTCACAGGAATTGGTTCACGACTCTCGCCCGGCCAAATCCGCCTTCGCGTGGTCGATTATGAGCAGGTGCAGGCCGGCGTGCTGATGCCTTCCTACTACCGCACCCACGACCTATATCAGGTGGCAAGCGTGAATGATCGCCAACCGATTCTCTCTGCCGAAGAGGTGGAAGACCTCGTCGCCTACCTGTCGTCGCTGAAGGAACCCGATGCCTGACCACCCTGCCCAGCCTAAGACTATGTTCAGCCGCCGCACCCTCATCCGGCTTGGCGCAGGCAGTGTGCTGGTCGCAGCCACGCCCCTGCCGGTCTTTGCGACCCCTGATGATGTGAAGGCTGCCCAACAGGAATTGTTCGGCAGCCGCATCATCCGAGAGGGCCGCGTCAAGCTCAAGCTCCCCGCCATTGCCGAGAACGGCTATTCGGTACCCTTGTCGGTCGAGGTCGACAGCCCGATGACGGAAGACGATCATGTACGCCAGATCGCCATCTTCTCGCCACGCAACCCGATAGCCAATGTCGCCCGCTTCCAGCTTGGACCTCGCGCCGGACGGGCTGCCGTCTCGACACGCATACGCCTTGGCGGCACACAAGCCGTTCAGGCGATTGCGGAGATGAGTGACGGCCGCCTCTGGTCGGGCAGCGCACAGACTGTCGTCACGCTCGCCGCCTGCGTGGTGCTCTGATGCCCAGCATCCGGCTCTCCGTCCCAGCGACCGCCCGAAAAGGCGAGGTCATAGAGCTCAAGGCACTGATCCAGCACCCGATGGAAAGCGGCTATCGTCGCGGGTCACGCGGCGAGCAGATCCCGCGCAATATCATTACACGGTTCGAATGCCTCTATGATGGCGAGATCGTCTTTTCCGCCGACTTCCACCCTGCCGTCGCCGCTGACCCGTTTCTCACTTTCTACACACGCGCGGTCAGGTCCGGGACACTGGAGTTCCGCTGGAGCGACCAGCATGGCGAAATGTGGAGCGACACAGCCCCCCTGACGGTCACATGATGCGGCGTTCCCCAGCCCTGGCGGTTGCGGCATTGCTTGCAGCCTGCAGCCCCTCTCAGACGCCTGGCTCCGCCCCGGACCTGCCGACAGCCGATGTCAGGTCCGGTTACACGTTCCTCACGGCCGAGACGCAGGCCATGCAGAACGATAGCTTCGCCAATCCCGGATTTCTCTGGGTCGACCGCGGAGCCGTTCTGTTTGAGAGCGCTGATGAGGGAACGCCCGCCTGCGCCTCGTGCCATGAAGCGGGGCTTGCTGGGGTCGCCGCCAGCTATCCCGCCATAGATGAGAGCTCCGGAGAGCTGCTCAACCTGGAAGGCCGCATCAACCAATGTCGGATCGGCCACCAGAACATGCCAGCGCTGGAATATGAAAGCGACGACCTGCTCGCCCTGACAGCCTTCGTCGCCAACCAGTCTGCCGGCAGGCCGATTGCGGTCTCCGTTGATGGCGCTGCTGGCGCACATTACAGGAATGGACGGAATTACTTCTACACCCGCCGGGGACAGTTCAACCTGTCCTGCCACCAATGCCATGACGATAACTGGGGCAAGCGACTGCGCGGCGACACGATCAGTCAGGGCCACGGCAATGGATTTCCGGCCTATCGACTGGAATGGCAGACGCTCGGCTCGCTCCAGAGACGCATCCGCGATTGCGATGCCGGTGTGCGTGCAGAACCCAAGCCATTCGGAGACCCAACCTATACCGATCTCGAACTGTACCTGAGCGCGAGAGCCAGTGGTCTGGAAGTCGAAAGTCCTGCTATCCGCCGTTGAGGTGTGCAGGAGTGTTCAAAACATTCACGCTCGCCGCCTTCGAACTGGAATTTCACGAACGCAGAACCTAGGATGCACCTTCAACCGGCAATAGCGCAAATGGCTGCAGCGAAATGACGATCAGGCATCTTCCTGCAATCCCAGCCGGGATCAAATGCAAGGCCCGTCATGTTCGGTAATAGCTTTCGCTTGTTCAAACTGTTCGGCATCGATATCCGGATCAATCCGGGCTGGGCTGTAATTGCCACATTGGTGGCTTGGTCATTAGCCCAAGGTATTTTTCCCGAGCTTTATGCAGGGCTCGACACAAGCGCCTACTGGGCCATGGCAATTGTCGCAGTCGTCGGACTTGGCGTTTCCATCATTGTTCATGAACTTGCCCATTCACTGGTTGCAGCAAGGTTTGGTACCCCGGTTTCCAGCATTACGCTTTTCATGTTCGGTGGCGTCGCGGCGCTGGAACAGGAACCAAAGGCCCCAGTGCAGGAACTGCTGATAGCACTGGCTGGACCAGCGATGAGCCTGTTCCTGGCCGGGTTGTTTTTCGCGGGTAGCCTCGCCTTGGGAGGCGCCGAACTGTTTCCTGAGCGTGCGGGCGTGTTTCACTACCTGGCCCTGCTCAACCTGGTGCTCGCCATTTTCAACCTTGTCCCGGCCTTTCCGATGGATGGCGGCCGCGCACTGCGCGCAGCGATTTGGGCCGCGACAGGAGATATCCGGACCGCCACGCGACGCGCCTCGTCTGTTGGCAAGTATATCGGCACGGCATTCATGCTGGCCGGCGTACTCGCCGTCCTGACCGGCAACCTTGTCGGCGGCATCTGGTGGATCCTGATCGGAGGGTTCATCCGTGCGGCGGCCATCGGGTCATTCATGAATACCCGTATTGAAAGCGCGCTGGAGGGACTGCCGGTCACTCGATTCATGACGACCAATCCGGATACGATTACGACCGACCTATCGCTTGCGGATTTCGTCGAAAACCATCTCTACAGATTCGGCCATGACATGTTTCCTGTCCTGAAAGACGGGCGCCCCGCAGGTACGATCGGCCTCGGTGAGATCCGAAACGTTCCAAAAGATGCGTGGCACCAAACCACGACCGGCGACGTCATGACACCGCTCGTGACGGTTAAAACCATTGCCGGCAACGAGACCGCCCTGAACGCCTTGCTGCAAATGCAGAAGAATGGCCTGAACCGCCTGCTCGTTATTGATGGTGGAACGCTCCTCGGCGTGATCGTCCTGAAGGACCTGATGGAACTTCTCTCCATGAAGCTGGCATTGGAACCTGCAAACAGCGAGACGTGACCAAATGTGTCAGTCGAAAGACATTTGCGCGCTGAAATCTGGGCGCTGCCCAGTTGTCTCAATTGCAGGCCACGTCCTTGCCTTCATGCTCGCTGGAGATAATGGCCAGCGCGCTCTGATAGACCTCAGGCGTCATCAGCGCTTTCAGTTCGCAGACATTGAATCCTTCCGGGTCAAACATGGATACGTTTCGGCGCGCCTCGCGTGCTACGCCTTCATTTCCTACCTGTTCTGCGGATAATGCCCGGACAAGCTCGTTCCAGGCGAACAGTCCGGTCTTCTCAATCTTGACCGCATGGTTGAAGGCCCCCTCAAAATCGCCATCGCGCAGATAGGTGAACCCCTTGTTTTCGGCGGAGCCGCTCTGCTGGTTCTCGGTCTGCCCGAGTGCAACTCTCAGGGCGATCGCCTTGTCGAGACAAGCGCGTGTGAGCTTCATCAAATGCGATCCATCGCCATCACCCCCTGCCCCACATACGCGTTCGGCCAGAGCCCGGGCGGATTCGATGCCGGAATCCGGCGGCAAGTCCGCGGTGGTGATCAACACTGTCCCCAACCCATGAAAGGCGTTCATCTGAATCGTCTGCTCCGCAGGATCAGGCGTGTCGTCCGCTGATGGATCGACCCGGTTGAGCGCCAGAGAATAATCGCTGAGCGCTTCCCGCGTCCGGCCCAGTTTTCGATTGCACTGGGCCCGCCAGTAGAGAGGCTGAAGACCAAGTTCATCATCGCTGCCAATTTGGCCCACCATCGCGTCGACCATCTGGCAATCAGCCGGCGTGTAGCTCGAACGCGCCGATGATGCGTCGATAAAGCTGATCCAGGCCAGCCCGGTCTGTGCAAGGGAACGCAAAGCCGGATCGTTCAGCGCGGATTTGAACGAATCCTGTGCTGATTTGAGCTGTTCAGGCAAACCAGCATCACCCTTCTTTATTTGGGCACCGCTGCGCTCCCATGCCAGCAGGCCAGCCGCGCCTTTCAGCAGGGCGCCTTCGGTATTGTTGCCTGGTTTCGCGGCCCGGATCTCGATCAAGCGCTCATCTGCGAGTGAGTGGCGTCCGCGCTCAAGGAAACCCATAACGGCAGGCAGAGCCTTGTCGATCGCTTGCCCCCCCGCGGAACCGGCATACATCTGGCGCATTTCGTCATAGGCGCGTCGGATGGCGGCTTCTTGAGCCGCCACGCGATTGTTTTGCTGGTCGATATCTCGGCGCATTGTGAATGCATGTTTTTCGAGCCGATCGGAATCGGCTGTCAGGCGCGCCGATTTCTCGGACAGGTCCTGCGCGACGACATAGTAGTATACGCCCAGCCCGGCGGACATCATGACCACGAGCACCAGTGTGGTAATGCCGGCGATGAGGATGTGCTTCAGGCCGCGTTGTTCGCGCGACACAAGATCGATCAATTGCCGTTCGGCGGAGTCCGACATGGTGTTTGTCCTAAGCTACGATTGAACCAACCATGTCCAACAAGAGGCTGCGTTTTTTCTTGCTGGCGCACTGGAGTTCACGGACGAAGCCTTCAAATAGCTTGTAGCGTTTCGCCTGCGCTGCGTAGAGCGAGCGATCGATTGAATTAATACAGTTGTGCGCAGCACACCAACTGGCGAAGAAACCGATCATTGCTGCCGATAGCGGCGCCAGAACCTGCAGGATCATGGGGGAAGCCTTTTCGCCTCCACCCTGCGCGCCAACGATGAATGAAAATCCGATAACGCCCATCGTGCCGAGAAGCAGCACGAAGCTGAAGACAAACATGCCGAAACAAAGCGACCGGATATGACAATGCCCTTTGCGCTCCTGCTGCAGGATCGCTGCGAGGACTTCGATGTCCCCCTCTTCCGCATTGTGTCCATCCGACGCTGGTATCATCCTCATTTACCCGATCAGGTAGGCTTCGTTTCAATTCTGGCCGGTGTTCGCGAATTCCATACCGTCCATATTCAGTACTGGTCGTTGCACCATCAGTAGCGGTTTTTCAGCATGACGACCGTCAGCACCTGCTTCGCCTTATCGGCATCCAGACGCAACAATGACGTAATCTTGTTCAAAAAGTCGGCCTCGGACTGACGCAGTTCACCGTCAGCCAGCACGATGTCCACACAATGCGCGAATACAGAAAGGCGCATGTCGCCGGGCAACGAATTACAGGCTTCCTTGAGGCCTTCCGGGCGGGACTGGAGGCGTTCGTTGACGAGCGCGTTGACCTTCGCGAGTTCGGCCTGGTCGAGACGCTTCATGGTGCGCGAGCGCATGACGAGCGCCGCAATTTCCTGGCGCTCTTCCGGGGCGAGTTCGCCGTCGGCGAATGCCGCCGACAGAATGAGAGCCATATAGGCTTCAGGAATGTTCCAATCCGTGTTCGTCTGGAAGTCCCGCGCGAGCTCGTCGAGATCGAGCGGCGTCGACTTTTCTGTCGTCGTCGGCGAGAAGATTATTTGTACGTCGCTCATGTCGGTCTGTCCTGATTGTTGCGCTTCAGCCATCGCCAGAGTGCTCCTTGCTGATTGGTCTGTCTATTCTATTGCGGCGTGCCGGAAATGGTACCTTCGACCGGCTTGGGCTTCACAGGGCGCGGACCGATGACCTTCACCTTGTGTGCCCTCAGCGCGTCGACATGCGCCTGGAGTATCTCGATAGCCGCGTCGTCCCATGTTGCAGGAATCGTTTTCAGGTTCTCCGGAATTGGCGGACCGCCCTTGCGTTGGTCGGCGAGAAGTTCGTCAATTTCAGTGATCAGCGCAGCGCTTTCGCCCACGAGACGGCCGATATTCTCGTCAAACATTTTCTGGTTGCTGCCAATGGTCTCCACTTCGACCCGGAGCGCATCGCGGTCAGCAGTGAGCGCAGTGATCTTTGCATTGAGATCGTCGACTACCGCGACAGTTCCGTCGTTTTCCAACTGGTCAATCTGGGTTTGCATTTGCCACACAAGATAGCCAAGCCCGACGCACGGGACCAGCATGAACAGGAAAATCAGCAGGGGCACGACAGACCCGCTCCGGTTCTTGGAAAACTGCGCATCAATGACGGGCGCCTGCGGCGGCGGGAAGAGCGTCCGTTCCTCGAATACGGTCGGCATATTGCCGCGTGGCAGGCCGTCAGACTTAACGATGTCCATTATAGTTCACTCCTAAAAATTCTTGCACTAGCGTGCGCAACTCCCAACCTGGAAAAAATCGAACTGGCGCGAAGCGGCGCTGACGTCTGCTGGCGAAAGGGCAAGGTTGACCGACGCCCCGTTGCACGCGATGGCTTTCGCCCGACCGAACTCCAGCAGCGTCGCAATCGACATAGCCAATGGCGCTTTCGGCCAGTCGCTTTCGAACACTGGCACCATGCTGGTTCCGGCTGGCTGTGTCACAAGACCCTTGCCCTGGATGAAGGCACCCTGAGCTTCGTCGCGTAGCGCATTGCGGCGCGATGTTGGTGCGGTTTGAGCAATCCGCAGATAATACATGCCAAGCAGGAACTGGCCTTCCGCGCCGCCTATGCCCGAACACCAGCTCGCATTGCCCGGATCTTCCGTCGTCGGCCTGAAGGTTACGAGGTAGGACAAGCAGGCCGCTTTCTTGTAGCGGGCCTCGGCGCCCTGCAGTGAAAACGCATCCCGTGCATACTTGACACCCGCCGGACTCGTCTGGGCCCTAGTGCTCGTGCTGTTCCTCAGCGCTTCCGCGCGCCCCAGTTCATAAAAGGCTTCTGCGCGTTCCTTTTCGTGCCCGACCGAAGGCGGGCCGTTCTGTCCGCCTGTCGCGTTTACGACATTCAGGAATGCCGTGTTGGCCGCAGCCCAGTTCGCCGGGGGCGCCAGGTGCAGCCTGCCTACTTTCAGGGACGCCTCGATCAATGAAGGCTGCGCTACCAGTGCTGCATTGAGAAGACTCAGGGAAATATCCTTGCGCAGGCCGCCAGACGCTTCCCGCGTTTCGTAGAGGGCCATGATCGCCTCTGCGACGCTGCGCCGATCATTCACAGACGCCTGCCCATTCACCTTTTGTTGGAATAGCGACCCAACCGGCGATTGCCAGTCGGCTGCGATCCAGTCCGGATATCCCAGTTCCATCGCGACATACTGCCGGTAAGCTTCACTCGCGCGATCAGGCTGAGTCGCCTTCAGCGCGTTGGCAAGCGACAGCTGCGCCTTGGCATTGCCGCCGCTTCCGCTCGCAGCCTGAGCGTAGGCGTCGACCGATGCCTGCTTGTAAAGCAGAATGTTCCCATCACCCGGGTTCACCTTGGAAAGCTCTGTTGCCGCGACAGCCAACGATTCACCGAGCCCAAGAAAAACAAGGGTCTGGTCGGCGCCGGAAAGCCCCTTCGCCGCCTCGAAAGCATTGCGGGCTGACAGGCAGTCCGTCACGCGCTGGGCAGGTGTCGTAGTCGCCTCGCGGCAAAGCTGCAAATAGGACTGGCCCAAGCCCTCCTGCGCCCGTCCGCTTGTTGGCTTGGCGACCAGCGCGACAGAATAATACTTTATGGCCTGGCTAAGGGACATGCCGCCTCGCGCGCGATTCTCATCTGCAACCGCCAGCGCGAGCGTTTCAAGCTCCTGCGCCGCCTCGGCTTTCCGTTCGGAGCGGCGGCTGGAGAGAACTGCCTTGAAACTATCGATGGCCAAATCCGTATCGGCCAACTGGCCACGGGACTTATAAAGCATGCCCCTCCGGAAATAGAATTCATTGTAGCGCCAATCGCCCTGAGCCGACCCGCGCGGCGCAAACGGTGCCGCAATGTCGTCGCTCGCGAGCTGTGTCAAAGCCTTGCTGAGGCAATCCGGCTTGCTCGAACATACAGTGGTCGCAACGAAAGGCGATGCATTGGCAAGCCCTTCCAGCGCGGTCACATAAGCCAATGATCGATCATACCGAAAGCTTGTCAGCGGCGCTTTCTGCCACTTTTTCCACTCTCTCTTGCTGAATCCGAGTGTGTTCCGGTCGGGGCTCAACAGGGCGGCGTCTGACAGCCGGATGAGTGACGTATTCACCAACTCGGCCGCCTTGACGAATTGGCCGGAGGAGTTGGTTGTGCCGGAGGCCTGGCTCAGATTGGCGCGCGCTGCATTGAAGGCGGCGATTCCCGCCTCATAGCCCTTCAGGCTAGGGCTGGCGGCAACGGCTTCGCATTGCAGACTGATTTTGGAATCCGGCGCGGCTATATCGAGACATCCTGCCGTGGACGGCGCTGCATATGCAGGCGCAGCAAGCCCGAACACCAGTCCGAGCGTCGCCAGTCCCATTTTTAGTCGTCCCGTGTTTCGTTCGCATGTGGTCACCGGAAATCCCCCTCTGGCTAACCTTGCATTAACTATAATGGCTGAGTGCGCACCAAGGTCAACGCAAAACTCCGAAAGCACAGCAAACCTGCGCAACCTGTTTCATCATGTCTTTGCCAAGCTCACCTCATTGCATCCGGGCTGGCACATTCGACCCAATTCGAAGCATTCATTATTGTTTGCGGCCGGGGGACACGAGAGAGGTGTTCGCACAGGCAGAACCTGCACAATTCGACGCGAGAACAAAACCGGAGATCCACCCGCACGCCAAGCCCAGACGACTTCAGGAAGGGACTTACACTTGCCGAACGGGTGTTGACTCGTGCCCGACCGATCGAAGCGGTGTCTTGCAGGCTCAGCCCGGGGTGGGGCGTGACAATGCAAGTCAGGCATCAATGCAGACTTGTCTCTGCGTCCCGGGCCTTCGATACCGAGAGTCACGATGTCGCGCCTCACAAGCGTCGCCTCTTCAACTCCTAATTTGTCCAGCCGCCGTCGACGACATGAATTGCCCCAGTCGTAAAAGACGCTTCGTCTGACGCGAGATACAGCGCCAAATTTGCGATTTCCTCAGCCGTACCGAGGCGCCCCATCGGCTGACGCGCCACGAACATCTGCCTTGCCTTTTCATAGTCACCTTGCGCGGCCATTCGGCCGTGGAGAGAGGGCGTATCCACCGTTCCCGGACAGATCGCGTTGCAGCGTATATTCTTGCCAACATAATCAGCCGCTATCGCCTTGGTCAGCCCGATGACACCCGCCTTTGTGGCGCCATATGCGAAGCGATTGGGCGCGCCGGTTACACTGGAGGCAACCGAGCTCATGTTCAGGATCACACCGCCGCCCTGCGCGACCATGTTTGGCAATACTGCACGGGACATTTCGTACATGGACGTCAGGTTGATCAGAAGCGACCTGTCCCAATCGGCACGCTCGCAGGTTTCGATAGTTCCATGATGGACCCATCCGGCCACATTGAACAGAATATCGAGACTCGTTTGACGGCTGCAAAACGCCGCGATGGCAGCCCGGTCCGTGACGTCCAGGATTTCCGTTGCGATGTGAGCCGTCTCCTGAAGGCTCGCAAGCGCGTCTGGGTCTATATCCGTTGCGATGACCGTTGCACCTTCGCGCGCAAACGCTGCCGCAGCGGCGCGGCCTATTCCGGCACCTGCCGCTGTGACGAGTGCTGTTTTTCCATCGAGCCTACCCAATTCAAACTCCCGTTCTATCCAAATGAATTCATTCAGCATTGCCTGCCCAGACTGTGCGCGGGTGATCTGGACGGTAAGTGTCTATCAAACCTTCGCACTGTTGCACCCATTCCGGAGAAGACCCCACCAAGTTCGGGACTGGCCAGTCGCTATCTTACAAGAGACGGTTCGGTCCAAACCAATCCGCAAGATGCTTCACAACCTATCCTATGGAAACATCGTCGGGATACAGACCGGCTTGAGTCTGAACCCAGACAGTTTGCACGCCACGTTTTTTGGCGGGCCAATGTGGCTATTTCCTGCCGGCACTCACTTTTTTGGCGCTGGACCGGATCTATTCACTGACGACCTATGCCAGCATCTTTTTGGCCACGGTTTCGGCGATCTCGAGGCAATCATTCACTTCTGCCTCCAGACTCAGCTTTTTTGGAGCGCGGCTCCATCTTTTATGGGCCAGTATGATGCTGGAAAGGACGAGCGAAACGATCAAGTCCGGCCTGTAATCATTCGCACGATCGACGCCATACTCCGCAGCAATGAACTCTCCGTAGATGTTTCTTTGCTCCCGCTCGAACGCCGTCCAGGCAAAGGCGAGTTCGTAGTCGCCTCGCTGCGTATTCCAGAACGCCAAACCCGGCTGGGAAGAGGTTTTCAAGACGTCAACCAAGGTGCGGACCTCCCGCCGGAAATACTCGAAAAAGCCGGCCTCGTCCCTGGCCTTCGATGCCCGCTCGCGCAATTCACCCGCCGCGGTTGTTACAATGCTCAAAGCAAGCTCACTCTTGCTATTGAAATGCATGAACAAAGTCGTGACGTGGATATCGGCTTCATCGGCGATGGACTGCATTGTCGTGGGGCCGTAGCCTCCGTCGCTGAACTGCTTCGCGGCCACTTTCAGAATATTCGCTCTGGTGCGTTTGCGGCGTTCTGTCCGGCGCGGGTATTTGATTTCCGCAACCTGCGCAGCAGTTCCATCCTCAGAAGGCGTAGATGTTTCGGACTTGGGATGTGTGACCATTGTGCTTCTCTTAGCACGATCTCATCCCGCCGCGCGCCTGATAATAAGTGGAAAGTCGGATTTACTGACCTTCAGATATTTATACTGGAACACTACGTGTTTGGGTGCCGTCAAGCTTCTGAAATATTGACAAATTTCATGGTCAGGACTTTTCCGAAAACGCGCCTCGTCCGCGAAAGGCCGCAAATTCCCGCGCATTTTGAGCAGGCGCCCGGTCTTTCGAACTGTACCGCTGACCGACGGCGCGGTCAGTTACAAGCGAGCCCGCCTCCGTATTTTGCGGAGACGGGCGAACCAGATGATTAGAAGGCAGCTTAAATCTTGGTGCCTCCAGCCACTATCAAGAGCGGCCGGAGGGCCAAAAGCAGGAACGCCTTAGAACTTTACGGCAAGTTCGAGATAAACTTCTCTCGGGTTCTCGACGAAGGCAGACATATCCGAGACGATTCCAGTGGCCGTTCCGGTTCCGGTACCACCCGTGAACGGAATGTCGTTCGCGCTGGTGACAACGTATTCTTCCGTCAGGTTCCGTCCGATCAGGGAAAGGGTCCAACGATCATCGTTCGACATCAGCCGCGCCGCGAGATCGAGTTTCGTGTAGGCATCCTGCACGCCGTCGGGACGCAGCGTGTCGGTAAAATTGTATTCGCCCGTATAGCTGACATCGCCCGACAGAGACGCGGTCAGAGATTGACTGACAGGGAACTCATAAGTTGCTCCCAGCCTTCCAGCCGTTTCCGGAGCCTTGGGCGGAGTGCGCCCGCTAAAGACCTGGCTCTGATAAACACCGCCCAGCAGATCCTGATCACATCCCTGAGCGATCGTCTGGCCACCGTAGCACTGGCCAATGAACTTGTCATATTCGACATCATTATAGGCGAAGGCACCCCGGAGGCTGAATCCCTCAAGTGAATCCGGCACCCAGTTGAAATCGATCTCCACTCCCCGCGTGGTGAGTTCACCGGCATTGTCCGCGATAAGGCTGACCGCTGCAGGGTCAAATACCTGTACCTGCAAATCTTCGTAGAGATAGTTGAATACGGTGGCGTTGAAGCTCAGCGTATCTCCCAGGAGGACGGAGCGAATACCGGCTTCAAAGCCCTTGGCCGTCTCGCTGTCGTATTGGCCGGCCGCCAGTGTCGACAGTGGCGTCAGCGCCTGGGAAATATTGTACCCACCGGCTTTGAAACCTTCCTTGTACGCTGCATAGTAGGAGACATTCGAGGACGGCTTGTACCGAACGGACACCTGGGGAGAGACGTTCTCATCGGAGTACTTGTCGTCGAACCGAATACCAGCCGGGAAAAATGCACCAAAGAACGATGAGGCTGGAAGCGATTCCTGGTAGGAGTCGCGCTCCTCCCGGCTCCAGCGGGCGCCCGCCGATACTTCCCATTGCTCAGAAATGTCGTACGTGCCTTCGACAAAGGCCGAGACCGTCTGACCTTCGAAACCGTTATCCCGCTTGAACGTCACATGTGTTCCCGTCGTGGGGTCCAGTGGAACAATGAAAATGTAGGCATCGGTATTGAAGATGAAGTCGGCGTCCGAAAAGAACAGTCCGAACGTGCCGTTCAGCGGGCCATCAGACTTGGTCGAGAAGCGGAGTTCCTGGGAAACCTGCTCGAAATCGGCCTTTTGGGTGAAGTTGGCTGGATAGGCTTCACCCGAAACTGTATTCAGATCCTTCTGGACGAAGCGATAGTAGCCGGTGATCGATTCCACATCGATCCCATCAAGCTCCAGACCACCCGTCAGGACCGAATAGACGGAACTAAAATCGGCGTAGGAATCGCCATTCCCCGCATAACGGTAGTTAGCGCCAGCGACTTCGCGTGGAATCGAGGAGGAATCCGACACGCCATTGATAACACAGTCTGCGTTCGGGCTGGGAGGAACCCCGTTAGCGGTTGCCGGAACCGTACGCCCTGCCCCGCATATCCGCTCAAGCACGTCGGTCGGGCCGCCGTCTTCCTGGCTGGTGGCACCGAGCTTGAGTTTCAAGTTGAAAATGTCGTTGGGCTCGTAGGCCAATGTAAGGCGACCGCTTGCCGTTTCTCCAAAGCCACGGGAATCTTCGATGCGATGGCGTTCCATGCCAAGCGGATCGAGATAGGTTGCGTCAGCGCTGTTCTCGAATGCTCCGTCGGCCTTCGAGAGCCGGAAAGCAAAGCGGGCGGCCAGCGCGTCAGAAATTGGACCGGAGACAACGCCTTCGCCATAGCGCTCCTTCGCCTCAAAGCCGTATCCAACCTTTCCTTCAGCTTCGAATTCGTCAGTCGGGTCTCTCGAAACAACCGAGATCAGACCGCCTGTAGTGTTCTTCCCGTAGAAGAGGGCCTGAGGCCCCTTGAGCACTTCAACGCGCTCTATGTCGTATTGGGGCAGTCCGATCTCGCGACCGCGGCTCATCGGGAGGCCGTCGATGTTGAACGATACCGACTGATCAAATCCGGCGCTCAAGGCTGTCGATCCGACGCCCCGGAGGAAGATGCTCGCCGATGAGCCGGAGGCTGCGCGCCCCGCAATCATCGTCGGGACGAGTGTGGAGAGGTCCATGAAGTCGTTGACAGCGTACTCGTCCAGGCTGTCGCCGGAAAGCGCCGTGATCGCGACAGGCGCATCGGTCAAGCTTTCTTCCTTGCGGCGGGCAGTAACCGTAACGATGCCGAGTCGACGCAGGCGCTCCTGCTCAGAAGCGCCCTCATCTACCGACTGCTCGTCCGCAACGGTTCCGGCCGGCTCTTGTGCCCATGCAGGCGATGCGGTGGACAGCACGGCAATGCTCGTGGCCCCCATCAGACATGCACGAAGCAAATTGCGGTTTGAGTTGTTGGGCGTAACGGACGCGAACGCACCCAGGATATTCGTTTTCAGCATGTCTTCCTCCCTAGTGGCTTCAGGAACAAATTCCTTTGCCTAATAGTATTAGTTTTAAGAAATCTAGGATTAATACCTATCTGCCGTCAACTGCTCTCGTAGGATCCGCTTATTTAATTGACACAGGTATGTTCCAGTTGATTTCGAGCGAACCGTCAGGCCCCTCAAAATTTCATCTAATCGACATAGTTTCTCAACAGGCACACCGTATCTGAGGCGCACTCAACGGTGCTCAGACGACGCGGGAGAAGGTGTTGATTCTCCAGTAAACTTGCATTTGGTGCCAAGGGACCGATATGTCTTCTCAGCAACACTTGGATACATTCTGCAACTACGAACGTTGGATAGATTTTGGGACGCCCCGACAAACCTCTGATTTCCCGGGAGCGCGCCGCAAAGGCTGCGCTTGATGTCATTGACACAAAGGGGCTCAACGCGCTCAGCCTTGAACTTGTCGCCCGCCAACTCGGCGTTAAAGCGCCTTCCCTGTACTATCATTTCAAGGACAAGAGCGAACTTCTGAATGAGGTTGCGCTATCGATCCTGCGCGACGTCAACCTGCCTCCGCCAGACCCGAACAATTGGGAACAGACACTTATCGATCTGTGCGTGGCGACCCGCCGTACAATCATGCTCCACCCGAACGCCGCGCCACTCCTGCTAGAAGTCTTCCCGCGCAGGATCTTTCCGAGAGCCTACGAATATTGGATCGGCAAATGCCCCTACCCCGCCAAATACCACATGGTCATCCTCGAAGGATCGGAGAAGATCACGTACGGGTCGGCGCTGTTTGCGGCAGCTTCTCGTTCGCGCGGGATCGCACCCATGCCCGATCTCGATCAGCGCAAGTTTCCGGCGCTAACCAAAGCTGTCCGCGCGAACAATAACGACGAAGAAGCTCTCTTCATCGGTGTATTGAAAATGTTCTTTGCCGGCGTACGTGCAACCGCTGAAGCGGACAGCAAGTCGCCTGCTGTCCGCGTCGATTGAGCATTCAGGACACACTCGTTGCCGATTTCGGAATGTAGATCGACTTCAACTGCGTGAACTCCTTCAGGCCGTAGAGACCATTCTCTGCTCCGAATCCCGATTGCTTGGCACCTGCGAGCGGAGTCAACGGAGTCATCTGGAGGTTCTGGTTAATCCAGACCGTGCCGGTATCTAGCCGTTGCGCCACCTGGGATGCTTTCTCGATGTCGCCGGACCATACAGCCCCGGCCAGACCGTATTCCGAGTTGTTCGCCCGTTCGACCACGTCATCTATATCGGAAAAGCGCATCATCGGCAGGATCGGACCAAATGCCTCCTCAGTCACGACTCGCGAATCTTCCGGAGGATTGTCGACGATCGTGAACGGAACGAAATATCCGTCGCTGTCGATCGGATCCGCCTGGTGAAGCGTCAAGCCAGAATCCATGGCGCTCTGAAGCAGGTTTTTGACGCGATCGAACTGGGCTTTGTTCTGAATGGGACCAAACTGGACCCCCTGTTCGCTACCATCCCCAACCTTGGCCGATTTTGCCAATTCAACGAGGCGGTCCCGCACGTCGTCGTAGATATCGTCATGGACATAGAGCCGCTTAGTCGCGACGCATATCTGGGCCGAATTTCCGAACGCGCCTGCAAACAATGGTTCAGCGACTTTTGCCGGATCCACGTCGGGCAGCACGATGGCGGCATCATTACCTCCCAGCTCGAGCGTGATGCGCTTCAAGTCTTGCGCCGCAGATTCCATCACCCGCTTGCCCGTAGCAGTCGATCCGGTGAACGATATCTTGGCGAAGCCCTTGTGCGAAGTCATCCAAGGACCAAGTTCGTCCCCGCCCGAGATGATGTTGATCACGCCGTCCGGGAAGACCCCTCGCAACAGCTCACCGATCTTGAGCGTTGCCAGCGGCGTGAACGGTGAAGGTTTGAGGACGATTGTGTTGCCGGTCAGCAGTGCAGGCGCCAGTTTCCAAGCCGCCAGCAGCACCGGAAAATTCCAGGGAACGATCCCGCAGATCACGCCAAGCGGAACATGATGCACCTCGACGCGCCGCTCGTCGGTATCCTCTGTAACGTCAACGGGCAGGTCCAATTCCGCGGTCGAGAGGAACCAGTAACCGGCGCCCAATATTTCATCCTTGGCAAGATTCGTCGGACGCCCCTGCTCTCGCGTGAACAGGCTCGCCAAAGCGTCTGCGTGCTGCATGATTAGATTACCCGCCTCGCGCATGGCAGCGCGCCGGTCGTCGATCGGCGTATTTTTCCAGGTGCGAAACGCCGTAGTGGCGGCATCCACGGCAGCATCGAGATGCGCGCGCGTCGCCTGCGGGCATTTTGCAATCGGCTTTGCTGTCGCAGGGTTCAGTACATCCAGCGTGTCGTCGGTTCTGACTGCCTTACCGTTGATGGTCATCGTATAATCAGAATTGAAGTCTATCATGTGCATCTCCATTTTTCCGACTGGCGCCGTGGACGACAGCCCTGTGTTTCTTCCCTTGGCAACACTAGCGCTGCTGTCACGTCCGCCACAACATGTTGTTCAGATGATTTCGGACGCAAATATCGCCGAACTTACGATTGGCGCCCCCGGTCCCCCTGCAAGCAGGCAGGTCCGCGCGCCAGGAACGGGATTGCTGGATTCACCGCGCAGCACCTGCACCGCCTCGATGGGCATTCCTATACCATGGATGAACCCCTGTGACAGGTTTCCGCCCGATGTATTGATCGGTAACCCGCCACTTGGTGCGATGAGGTTTTTGAACCGGCAGAATTCGTCAACCGACTCGTAATCGCAAAATCCGTGGTCAATCAGGGACGCGACTCCCTGCGCACTGAAATTTTCGTACACCTGGGCAACGTCAATATCTGCCGGCGTCAGTCCGGTGTCGCGCCAAAGACGCCGCGCGACCGATTTGAATCCGGCAGTGGCATACTGGTCGTCGTCGTCGTTCTCGAGCAGGTCGCCCCACCCCGCAGCCGCACCCTGCGTTACACCCACGATGTGAACGGGCGGCTTGCGGAGATCCCTGGACCGTTCGGCCGAGACCACAAGCAACGCACCTGCCCCGTCGTTTTCCCGTGAACAATCGAACAGGCGAAACGGCTCGCTGATCCAGCGCGATGAATGATACTTTTCAGCGTCAAACGGTTGACCGAACGAAGTTGCATGAGGGTTTCGCTCGCCATGATATGCAGCCGCATGAACGAAATTCTCTACTGCCGACCGGGGCACGCCATGATGCTCGAACATGCGCTGCGCCCGGATCGCGCACACTTGCGCCGGCGCGACCAGCCCGGCGCCAATCATATGCGCATTGAGATGGTGCGCCATCACCGCTGCAGACAGGCGCCCGCTGCTGCCCTGCGCGAGCGCCCTGAAGACGATCACTGCCTTGGCCTGACCGGTTGCGATTGCGCCGACGGCTTGCCCGAAAGCGGCTGCGATACCCCCGCCACCACCGCCAAATACGGAGCTGGACCAGGTCAGCTCCCTGGTTCCAAGATCCGGCATCAACCGAACTGGCTCATTGTGGTCATCGCCATAGCTCACGAAACCATCGACATCGGCAGGGTCGAAGCCGGCATCGTCACACGCGTCGACAATCGCCTGCACCAGCAAGCCGCGTTCGGCTATGGGCGCACGCGCGCGTTTAAACTGGCGCAGGCCGACCCCTGCAATGGCCGCGACCCCTCTCATGACGCCCACCGTATCGCCGGCACCACCTGATCTTGAAACACGGTCTCCGCGATCCGTCCGGTCACATTCTGGCCGATCCGGACATCGTCCTGCTCGTCCATAATTCCCACGAGGCGAGCGTTACCACCGCCTTCCAGCTCGACGACCGCGACGACGAACGGCTTTTCGATTCGCTCAAGGCCCTCGAATGGATGCCAACTACGTGTCCAGCTGAATATTTTTCCGGCGAGCGCTACACTTTCCCAGTCATGCTCCCAGCTGCCGCACGCGGCGCAACGGAATACGGCAGGCCAATGCCATTTTTCGCACGCCCTGCACCTCTGCAATCGAAGCTCACCGGCCAGGAGGCCGTCCCAATACTCAGCCTCCGCCCCGGAGGCGAGTGCCTTCGCAGCCTGACTGGGCATCTCAGGTGTTCCAAACGAGCGGGAGCGACTCCAGCGCCATCACTGTTCCTGCCCGGCTCTTGTGATGCACGCCATGCTTCAGCGAGAAGTCGGGAATACGCTTCATCCATTCTTCCGTCAGGACACGTATCTCAAGGCGGGCAAGGTTATGACCGAGGCAAAGGTGCGGACCGGATGAAAAGGTGAGATGCGTCAAGGCCTTCCGGTCAACGTCAAACGTATTCGGATGATCGAATCGTCGCTCGTCCCGACTGCCAAGCGGAAGGATGCAAAGTACCATATCACCCTCCCTGAACTGCACACCGAAGCGTTCGCAATCCTTGGTGACAATTCGAGGGGTGTTGACGACTGCGAAGCTCCGGATGCCTTCTTCCACGAAATTCGGAATGATGGCTGGTTCATCAGCCAGCCGCCGCTGCAATGCTTTGTCATTTGCAAGGTGACGGTATGTATAACTGGACACGTTGGTTACCGTGTCCATGCCGCCAAGGAACATCACAAACAGCATCGACTGCAGTTCTTCCAGAGTGATGGGTCGGCCTTCCACCTGGAAATCGACCATTTTCGAAATGAGATCATCCTCGGGCTTCGCACGACGCCGTTCGACCAGTTCTGTCATCAGGCCAATGATCTTGACGCTCATCGCCCCGATTTCTTCATTCGTCCGCGCCTTGAAGTATTCGTCAGCGATCGCCCGAAAGTCGCGCAGCCTGTCCAGCGGCATCCCCATCAATTCCATGAACACCAGGACGGGGAACTGCGAAGATACCTCATCCACAAAGTCGCATTCGCCCTTTGCCTTCAACCCCTCGATGATGTCGATCGCGAACTTTCGCACCTGCGGCTCGAGCGCATCGACCGCACGCTGGGTGAAATACGGCATCAAGGCATGGCGGTAAGGTGTACTCTGCGGCGGGTCGAGGCTCAGAGGAATGAATACGGGAGGGTTCTCAACTCGTGGTATCTGCATTTCCCGGACAGAAAAATGCTCATAGTCCTGAACCACGCGGAAGATGTCGTCGAAGCGAGTGAATATCCAATGCCCGCCATTTCGCGGCGTATAGAAAATATCCGGCGCATCATCGTGAAGCGTTGCGTAGGACTCGTGCAGGTCCTCCGTCAGACGCGGATCGGCATAGATGTCGAAATCAAACACCCGGTCTGCCGGAACATGTTCCGGCGTCGGCATGGTCTTTACATCGTCGGCCATTCTAATCTCCCATCCGCTGCGCAGCGTTGTTTATCTATTGTCATTAGTTATTGGCTGATTTTGCGCCGAGATCAATGGGCTTCCTTCGAATAGGAACAGGGGAATATCGTTTTCCGCGGCTGCAAATCTCCAATACTGCGATTGCGCCCCCGTATAAATCTATGTCTAATAGTTTTAAAGATACCGGCAACCAGCCGGGCATAACGATCCCGGGAGAAGTACCATGGCTGATTTTGACTACATCATCGTAGGCGCAGGCGCTGCGGGCTGCGTACTCGCCTATCGCCTGTCCGAAGATCCGAACGTCAGGGTCGCATTGCTGGAAGCAGGCCCCAGGGATTCCCACCCATTCATCCACATGCCCAAGGGACTCGCCAAGGTCATGGCGGATCCGAGCCATATCTGGGCCTATGCCAGCGAACCGGAGGCAACCAATGCCAACACGCCCGAAGTCTGGGTGCGCGGACGTGTACTTGGCGGTTCCAGCTCGATCAATGGCATGATGTACGTCCGAGGCCAGCCGGCAGACTTTGACGCCATCGCGGAATCGTCCAGCGACGACTGGAGCTGGGAACATATCGGCCGGGCATATGCTGCCCTCGAAGCACATGAACTTGGCGCAGACGAGACACGCGGCGCCGAAGGGCCTCTCGACATCACAGTGCCAGATACGAAGGACACGCTGACGGAAGCGATCCTCGAAGCGGGCAAATCCATGGGATGGCAGGAAAAGCCCGACACCAATGAACCCAATGATATCGAAGGCATCGGCTACGCTCCCCGCACAGTCTACAAGGGCAAGAGAGTTAGCGCTGCGACGGCGTTCCTCGATCCCATTCGCAACCGCCCGAACCTGACAATCCTGACAGACACGTCCGTCGACCGGGTTGAATTCGAGGCCATGCGGGCCACTGGCGTCCGAGTCACCCAATCAGGCGTACCGCAAGTTCTCACCGCAGAACGTGAGGTCATTCTTTGCGGAGGCGCAATGGCATCACCTGGCATTCTCGAACGCTCCGGCATCGGCGACCCTGAACGCCTCGGCAAGCTCGGCATCCCGGTTATCGTCGCCAATACAAATGTAGGTGAAAACCTGGTCGAGCACCGCGCCATAATCATCCAGTGGAAACTCAACGCTGACATTTCGCACAACAAGAAATATTTTGGCTGGCGCGTCCTACGGTCCGGCATCCAGTATTACCTGACGCGCAAAGGACCTCTTGCCGCGGCGGCCTACGAGCAGGTGGCCTGGTTCAAGACGCGCCCCGGCCTTAATCGGCCCGACGCACAATTTCTGTTTGCACCGTTCAGCTTCGATTTCGAAAAGATGCGCCAGGACGTCGAACGCTTTCCGGGCATGCACATCACAGCCTATCCGCTGAGGCCCACCTCGCGCGGCCATGTTCATATCAACTCGACTGATCCGAGCGCGCCACCACAGCTTCAGACGAACTACCGGGATACTGAAGAAGACCGCCGTGCAATGATCGGCGCTGTCCGGGTCGCGCGCGACTATGTTAAACAGCAACCGCTTGCTCAATATGTTGAATGCGAGACGATGCCAGGACCGGACTACGACACCGACGAAAAGATCCTGGAAGCCTATGACAAGTTCGGCACTTGCGGCTATCACGCAGTTGGCAGCTGCCGCATGAGCAATGACCCTGCCAATTCGGTGGTCGACCCGGCGCTTCGCGTGCGCGGTGTCGACAGCCTTCGCATCATCGACACATCCATCATGCCTGCGATACCCTCAGGAAACACGAACGGCCCGACCATGGCGATGGCATGGCGCGCAGCAGACGTGATCCTCAAGACCGCCAAATCGCCCGCAGCGGTTGATGCCTGAAGCGCTAGCGCACGCGCGCTAGCGTTTCGGCTGCGTCCTTGTATCTTTCGCGCATGGTCGGCTTCGACAACTTGCCCGTGGCGGTTCGTGGCATCGGTTCATTCTCAATCACGACGTAGCGTGGTACCTTGAAGTCGGCGAGGCGTTCGTTGCAATGGTCGATAAGTGCCGGCACGTGGATGTCCGTCTTCGCATAAACAACCGCCATTGGCGTTTCACCGAACTTCTTGTCCTTCGCCGCTATCACCATGACTTCTTCCACACCCTCGAATGACAGAACGGCGCGTTCAACCTCTGCAGCCGAAATGTTAAGTCCGCCAGAAATGATGATGTCCTTCATACGGTCGACGAATGTCAGCAAGCCCTGCTCGTCCAGCACCCCCAGGTCACCTGAATGCAGCCAACCATCCTTGAGCGTTTCAGCCGTCGCCTCGGGATTGTTCCAGTAACCGACCATCGTGCCCGGCCCACGCATCAGGATCTGACCGACTTCGCCCGGCGGAAGGAATTTTCCGTCACCGTCAATAATTGCCAAGTCCGTGAATATGCCACCTCGGCCACACTTTTCAGGGAATTTCGCCGCAAGGTCTGGAGGCATGATCGTCGCATTCCCTCCCGCTTCTGTCTGGCCATATATTTGTTGCAGGGTAATACCTTTGGCCATCCATCGGTCCTGCAACGCCTTACTCACCGCAGCCCCGCCAGTCGTGGCGACGCGGATCGCAGAAAGGTCGGCATCTGCAAATTTCGGGCAATCGGCAATGCGCTCGAAGAACAGTGGCACGGCCCCGAAACCATTTATCCGTTCACGCACGAGAATATCGAGGAACACTTCGGGATCGAATGCCGATTCAAAGAACAGGGCGCAGCCAAGCGTTGAATAGTGAATGAGCTGCACGAAACCGGCCGAGGTGCTGAGCGGCGCCGGAACGATTACCCGCGCCCCCTTGGTGCATTGCGGCGTCTCCAATGCCCACCCTGCCGCATACGTCGTCATGGTCCGGTTGGTGAACACGACGCCTTTCGGCTTGGCCGTTGATCCGCTGGTCGCGATAATCACGACCGGATCGTCGGGCTGTGTCAGACGGTCCACCGGGTTCCGCGCACCCTCCGCGAATTTACGAATATCTTCCAGAATCCGAACATTTGCGCCAGTTCCGGAAACCTGCGCAAGGCGCTCCTTGTCCGCAAACACGAGGCGGGGCGATGTATCCTCGACGAGTTCGGTGAGCTCGTGGGGCGTATACCGCATATTGAGCGGCGAAACGATCGCACCCGCTCGCAAGATGCCATGGATCAGTGCGCAATACTCCAGCGAGTTCGCTGCGCAGACCCCCACCCGGTCACCTCTTTCCACGCCTTCTGCGACAAGAAAATTGGCAATCCGCTCGGACCAATCGCGCAGCTGTCGGTAGGCGATACGGTCCTCTCCGAATGCCAAGGCCAGTTGGTCTGGCGTATTCTCCGCCCACCAGTTGATCGCACTACTGATCGTTTGCAAATTGCTCTCCCTCTTCGGCGCTGCTTCTACCGGCAGCGTCTCATGGTCTGTTGATGGTAAGTATCCCTGATTGCAGCTGATCCGCCATTTCAGCAGGACCGCGCAGCATTTTGTCGATGCATCAGCAAAGCCGCACTCTCAGCGTATATCAAAGGTATCGTTCGAGGATGTTGTAGTAGAGCGGGATTGTCTCCTCGAGGCCACAATAGACAACATCTTTCAGGGCCCCAGTGCTGAGGCCCTCCTGTGAAATTTGCGCAGCCCGAAAATCTTCGCCGCCGAATACGCTTAGCACCATTTCGTAGGAGCGCTTGTACAGTTCCGCAGCCTTTTCATTGTCAGGTCCAGTCCGCGTCAACATTAAGTAGTCGACGATTGTCCGGTCCGGCCCTTTCGGCATGATGAACATCACGCTGATATAATACGGGCTGGTGACAATCACGGTGTTCGGAAAAACGAGATAGGCGTGCGTCACGGACTTGTGGATGTTTTCGCCTTCAATATCGAGGCAATCCGGCGTGAAGTTCACCTTGCCGGAAATCTGCCGGATATTGTGCCCCAGAACGTCTGTGACGTTCGGAACATCGGCGAACAAAGGCCCCACAGTGCGCGAGTGCAACCGCTGCACATGGTAACCCTCAAGGAAGGGCTCCTGCACGAGTTTCCAATTTGCCTTCAGGTCGAACGTTTTCCGACCGTACACATGCATCCGGGGCATATCGAATGCGTCAAGGTCAGCAGCCAGAAGATCATCCATATTGGAGAAATCCGGCTCGGCATTCCTGTCCAGCATTACCCAGATCAGGCCCCCGGCCTCTCGACAAGCCAGTTCCGCCAGTCCGCGCTTCGACTTGTCGAAATCTTTAATCGTCTCTTCCCTCGGCACGGCAACAAGCCGCCCATCCAGCGCGAAGGTCCAGGCGTGGTAGGGACAAGTCAGCTTGTTGGCCTTGTGCGTTTCACAATCCTCGATCAGCTTCGAGCCTTTGTGCATGCAGGCGTTGAGGAAGGCATGGACTTTGCCTTCCTTGTCTCGCGTCAACAGGAGCGGAACACCATAGCCATCATGCGCTATCACGCTACCCGGCTTCGGCAACAGCGATGACACCGTCACCGGGACGGCAAAGCGGCGAAACACGTTCTTCTGTTCCAGGTCATAGTGGGCCTGGTCCAGGAAGATCGAGGCGGGCCGCGACGCGTCAATTGCGTTCGGCCTGGCCTTGTCATGCGGTTGAATTTTTCGGATCGCCGTGATCTGGCTTTCGCTCAGGTCGTTGATCGTCTGCACACGCTCAAGGCCCGTGCTAACCGCCTGTTCCTTGCCGACCGGTTTCGCACCGTCGCGCGTATCAATAAGATTTATGACCGTCTCCTCGCCCCGTCCTGATGGCCGGCTGTGTTCTATAAATCTATTATCATTAGGTTTATAGAAATCGACGTAGTTGTCAATCGGGACAGGCAGGTTCCGGACCTGTAGATGATCGGGCCATCCGATAGCAACCTACCAGCGATCATCCCAAACTCAGCCGCTCATTTTACGAACTTTCACAGCAGCATATGGCGCTTCAAGACCTGTAAACCTGAAATTTCCGAGGATACCGGGCAGGCAATTTTTTTATTAATTCCCGAGATAAGAAATATTGACATGGGTGGAGGCCTGCTTACTAATGATCGTGAGGAGGCGAGGCACATCGCCCCACCATTTGGGAGGAAAAAATGGCTTCACGTCTTTTGGCGACTGCGTCGGCAGTTGCATTCGTTACAATCGGCATCCCCGCAACTGCGTTTGCTCAATCCACTACAAATACGCCTGACGACGCGGTTGCAGTCGACGTTAGTGCAGACGAAGACGACGCAAGGGGCAGAACGCTCGACAAGGTGATCGTCACGTCAACGCGCCGGGAAGAAAGCCTTCAGGACGTACCGCTCAGCGTTACCGCATTCCAGCAGGAGACGCTGACGGAAAAGGGTATCGTCAGCTACGACGGGCTCGCTCGGGAAACACCCGGCGTGGTTTTGAACCAGCCAACCGCGAACTTCAACAACTTCACGTCTCGCGGCATTTCAACCAACGGCTACGGCGCTAACCTGCAAGCCGCTACCGCGATCTACATTGACGAATTGCCGATCTCGGCCAACGGGAACTCGACCATTCTGGACCCGACTCTTTATGATGTAGAACGCGTGGAAGTTCTGCGTGGTCCACAGGGCACGCTCTTCGGCGCAAACTCACTTGCAGGTGCGGTACGGATACTGACGAAGAAGCCAAACACGAAGGAATTTGAAGCGTCCGCCCTTGTAGATCTTGGTCTGACCGACGGTGACGCACTGCGCCAGCGCTACAATGGCATGGTCAACATCCCGCTGATCGACGATGAGATGGGACTTCGGATCGTCGGCTTTTACCGCGACGAGGATGGATGGGTCGACAATCTGGGAACGGGCGTGGAAGGCTCGAATGCGCTGACCTCAGAGGGCGGGCGCGTCACCCTTCGCTGGGAACCAATCGCTCCCCTCGATCTCCAATTGATGGTTGTCCACGAAAACAGCAAGCCGGAAGATTCCGGACTGATCAATCCGGACCGGGGTGAGTTTGTCCGGTTTACAGACCGGCCAGACCTCTTCCAGTCTGACTTTACGAGCTATAACTTCTCGCTCGACTACGATCTCGGGTTTGCAAACCTGACCAGCTCCTCCACCTATTCCGACATCGCCGGCAACTTCATCGTCGATCTTGCTGGCACGTTTGGCCAGGCAATTCCGTTCGGTTTGGATGCCGTCGGGTATGACGACATCTTCGTCCAGGAACTTCGTCTCGCTTCCACTGATGGTGGCAGCTGGGACTGGATCGTCGGCGGGTTTTACTTCAACAAGCGCCGCGACGTTGTCTTCGAATACCGCTCGTCACAGGCCTTTCTGGACGCTCGCGGCCTGACAGGGCTTCCAGACGAGTATTACCAGCGCTTCTCCAACTACACCGACTCGTTCGAAACGGCTGTGTTTGGTGAACTGACGCACCGGTTCTCCGATCAATTCTGGGTCACGGGCGGTCTTCGCTACACAGATACTTCCGTACAAAGCTTTACCAATGATGGCGGCTATAACAGTAACTACCTTGGCGCCGCACTGGGCGGTTTCTCGAACATACCGCTGACAGTCGTGCCAATCGTGGCCGCCGAAGGGCTTAAGGTCGATGCCGACAAACTGTCCTACAAGCTCAGCGCCTCGTACAAGCCGGTCGACAACCTGACGACCTATGGATCGATTTCGACAGGTTTCCGCTCGCCTGTTGCGAACGCCCGCGCAGGTCTCGCCAGTGCGATCGACCCCACTGACCTCATCATTCCGGAAGGAGCAGAATCAGATACGCTCACCAATTATGAAGTCGGCCTCAAGGGCTATTGGTACGATGGCAAGCTGGTTGCAAACGTGGCTGCCTACTACATCGTCTGGGAAGACATTCAGGTGCAGGCCAACCGCCTGTCCGACTCGATTCAATTCGCCACCAATATCGGCGAAGCAATCAGCCAGGGCCTTGAGTTCGAGATATCGGCATTTCCCGACGACCATTGGAGCTTGTTCCTGAGCGGTTCGCTCAACAATACCGAAGTCACCGAGCTTACAGCCTCCGAGGCCGCCATTTCCGGTGCCGCGGAAGGTATCCAGCTTTCCTTCCCTGAATTCCAGGGTGCGGCGACTGTCCGGTATGATTTTGATTTGGGATCTTTCGAAGATTCGTTCGTATCAGGAACTATCGCTCATGTTGGTAAATTCCCCGGACTGTTCCCGAACGTTCCTGGCAATCCCAGCCTGACCAACCCCACCTATGACTATACCGAAGCCTTCACCACGGTTAGTTTTCTGGCCGGGATTAAGCGCAACAACTGGAAGCTAACCGGGTATGTGGAGAACGCGTTCGACGACAAATCGATCACCTACGTACATCCGGAGGCTTTCCTGGATGGCCGTTATGCCCGCCTTCGCCCACGCACCGTTGGCGTCCGATTGGACTTTCAATACTGATCGAGATTGTTGATTTCTGAATGAACTTGCGCCGCTACCCCTATGATCACTAGAGGTAGCGGCGTTTTTTCAGCCGGGTATTGCAAAAAAACTCACATGCACAGGTGACACAATGCGAATAAACGCTCCACACGTCTCAAACCCTTCCAAAACAAGGCGTGGCCGCAAGTCATCATTGCACGTTTCCGCGTTCGCCCTTTTGGCGGCCGGCCTCACCGCATGCGGACCTTCGGGTCAAGGGGACACATCGCAAGCGGCTCCTTCGGCCCAGGTTTCGCCGATAGTCGAAACGTCAAACGGCCCCGTCATCGGCGTTCACGAAGCGGCTCTCGAAGTCTTCAAAGGCATTCCCTATGCTGCAGCCCCGGCAGGCGACCGCCGCTGGAAGGCCCCCGCTCCCGTTGAACCATGGAGCGAGGCAAGAGAGGCGACGACATTTGGGCCGAGTTGTGTTCAGCCACCCGTACCGCCAACCAGTGTCTATAATGATCCGCCCGCCTCAACGTCTGAAGATTGCCTGAGCCTCAATGTCTGGTCCCCGTCGGATGCCGTCAATGCACCCGTGATCGTCTGGATTCACGGCGGGTCCCTGCGCATCGGGAGCAGCGAATTGCCAACCTATGACGGCACCAAGCTGGCTGAACGGGGCATCGTTGTTGTTTCCGTGAATTACCGCCTCGGCATTCTCGGCTGGATGGCTCATCCGGAGCTCAGCGCAGAATCTCCGGAAGGTGTTTCCGGCAACTATGGATTGCTCGACCAAATTGCTGCGCTTGATTGGGTGCAGGAGAATATCGCTTCGTTCGGCGGAAACCCCGAGAATGTCACCATCATGGGCGAATCGGCCGGTGCCCTCAGCGTGGCCTATCTATTGACCAGCCCGGCTGCGGATGGCCTTTACGACAAAGCCATCATGCAAAGTGTCGGCAGCCGCGCATTCCCGGCACTGGACGAGACGGTCTATGGCCTTCCATCCGCCGAATCCAAGGGTGAGACCCTTCTGGGCAAGCTTGGCATCGATACGATTGAGGCTGCGCGGCAGGCTGATCCGCAAGAGCTCATCAATCAGTCAACGCTGCAGCGGTTCAGTGCAGAAGGAACAATTGACGGGCTCTATTTGCCTGAGCAACTCATTGAGGCGTTCGACAAGGGCAATCACCAAAAGGTTCCGATAATGTCGGGCTTCAACAGCGGGGAGGGCCGCACCTATACAGCATTGCTTCCCGCTTTGCCGGAGTCCCAGGAAGCTTATGTGACTGCGCTCCAAACACGCTATCCGGATATGTGGGAAGACATCGTCACAGTGTACCCGGCCGACGATATCAAGGAATCCATTCTCGGCATGTTCCGGGACGGAGTGTTCGGTTGGGCCGGCGAGCGGTTCGTGAGGAAGATGACAGACGCGGCTCAACCTGCATTCTTCTATGTTTTCGATTACTGCTATCCGTCTGCCCGTGAGGCCGACCTTTGCGCCTTCCACGGGAGCGAGGTTCCTTACGTTTTCGGCACGCTGGAGGCAGAGCAGCTTCCTGCCGTCTGGCCGACACCTGACGGAACAGGGGATGCAGAGCTGTCGAGTACATTGATAGACTATTGGACATCATTCGCCGCGACTGGGCAGCCAAAGAGCGCCAACGGCCCCGAATGGTTGCCCTATGGGTCAGAAGAGAACTATCTCCACATCGGGGAAACACCGGTGGCAGAAACCAATCCCTATCCCGGGATGTTCGAAGTTCATGAGACCCTGGTCCAGAATCTGCGTGCCGACGACGAGGCATGGTTCTTCAATATCGAAGTTCCAACGAGATCTGAGGACTGACGCCGGTCAAGCGATGCTCGCGCGCGACCGCAAGCGATTTATCAGTCTTTGGCGACCTTGTTGGGCGCGACATAGGTCACATCCGTTTCGTACAGTTCTTGCCAGTTTTCCGGCGGCAGGGGTAGCGCACGGCTATCCTCGCCGTGTTCTGTTGAGAAGGCTGCCTGCGGCGTATCCGACCTAACCTGTTCCAGCCAGAATACCCCGTCAAACTTACCACTATTGCCGCGTGTGGAGATCAGGTCGGCATCCCCATCGCCATCGATGTCGCGAGCGATGAATCCGTCATACATGCCGCGCACACGGCGGGAGATATCATGGCGCAGCCAGGCGGCTTTTGAATCGCCGGTATTCTCGAACCACGCTATCCGCCCCACTGTCGAAGCGGCGCTCACGCGAGGGTCGTCATCGTCTCGCGACGCACCCGAATAGCCACCTGCCAATATATTGAGACCGGAATACCCGCCTGTCACAGCATCTAGATCACCATCGCCATCGATGTCGACAAGAGCAATACCCGCGACGATATCCGGAAGGGTGTCCCCAATACGGTAATATGTCCACGGATCTTCGAGGCTTTCAGGTTGCCTGAGCCAACCCAATCCACCGAAGACGGCAGCGCTGCCCACGGCGCCCGATGTCTCGGTGACGCTGACGACCAGGTCCTTCCGTCCATCTCCGTCCATATCAGCGAACGCCGACTGAAAGGCGTTTGACCGCCCACGCCAGTCTTCCGGCGCGTCAAACCCCGGCTCGATTCTGATCGGATGAGGACGTATGACAACTCCAGCGTCGGACGTCGCGTCGACCAGCTCCAGAAGGGTCATCGTCTGATGTATGCGCGCGGCTGCGAGAACATCGAGATCACCGTCATTGTCGATATCCACCGGCATCGCCGTGTTTGGTACAACCTCCCGCGAAAGCACCTGCTCCTTCCAACTGCCCTCGGTCAGAGGATCGCCTTCTAACGTGAACAGAGAGGTCGGAAGCCCTTCAGAGATTGGCTGCGACGGATCAATAATGTCTGACGTACCCTTGTTCGCGGCAAGGACATCCATCTGTCCATCCTGATCCACATCCGCAATGAAGGCTCTGAGCCACGAGCCACGCTGTTGTGTGACTACCGGGATAAAGCGAGGCCAATCCTGCACGCGCGCGCCGTCACCCGGATTCTGGAAATAAACCAGATGGGCCTCTTCACACGCAGCAACGAGGTCTGGCCACCCATCTCCATTAAGGTCGCCGATCGCCACATCTTCTATCGCCGCAACTTCGTCCCCCTCCCCGATCGTAACCAGCTCCCATGCGTCCGGACGTCCTGTCCCGAAGGCGACACGCAGGTGATTGGAATCCTCGTGGACCGAAACGATGTCGAAGATCCCGTCAAGATCGATATCGCTCACGGCAAGACCATCACCACCGCGGATCGGAACGCCGCCATTGACCATTTCGTCATCGATCCGGTGCTCGCGCCATGAGATGTACCGACCATCGGGTGCTTGGGCGTCCGTCGGTGTATCGGCAACGGTGACAGTCCCGCCGCCCACTTTGGATGTCTCGGGAATGGTGACGTGATTGCACGCGCTGGCGAGCAGAACTGCGGGCCAAACTCCATAGACTAGTCGACGCATGCCGTATGCCCTTCCGCTGGATTGTGAGTCATTGCCCGGCCTTTAAAATGTCTTCACGCACAGTCCGCGCCGCCAGCAAGTAGAACAATGCGGCCGCAACTGACGTGCAGACGCCGCCAACGAGCATCGCCTTGCCCAACGGCCCCTCGATGCCCGCACCAGCAAAAGCATCGCTGAGCATGCCAACGAAGAGCGGTCCGAGACCAAGACCAATCAGGTTCAAAACGAAGAACAGGACAGCAGAGGTCAACGCCCGCATGCGGGCTGTGACCAGGTTATGCGAAACTGCCAGCACGGCGCCGAGATAGGCCGCCGTCAGGAAGTTGAAAGGCGCAGTGAGGATCAGCGCAAGATAAAGCGACTGGGTGGTAAGGGCGACCGCAAGCACGGGTACGACGAGAACCACAAGTGCCGCCGGCAGCCATAGATACCAGCGAACATCCTTGACGCCCAACCGATCGGCGAACCAGCCCCCCAGGAATGAGCCGACGCCGCCGCCGATTCCGGACGTCAGCGCCATCCAGGCGCCAACCAGGGTGAGATTGGTCTCGAACGAGCGCAGGAAATAGGAGGGAAACCAGTTCCCGACGCCATAGATGATGAAGGCTTGCATGCTCGCGCCCAGCGCAATGAAGCGGAATGAGCGCCGGGTCCAGAGCACCCGCAACACCTTTGAAAGCGGTGGTGCTGGTGCGGCGCCTTCAGCGCTGTTTTCCGACCATCCCCGAATGGGCTCGCGGACGGTCAGCCGAACGATGAGCGCCAGCAGAACACCCGGAACACCGACGACGAAAAATGCGAGCCTCCACCCGAAAGTGTCCGCAATCCAGCCGCCCAAGGCAAAGCCGATCAGTATCCCGATGTAGATACCCACCGAGTAGACCGAAAGGGCGGAGGCGCGGCTCTTTTTGCTGAATATGTCGGAAATCATGGAATGGGCAGGCGGGCTTCCGCCAGCCTCTCCCACGCCCACGCCGATGCGGGCCAGTAACAGGTGAGTATAGTTTGCCGCCAGACCGCTTGCCGCCGTCATCACGCTCCAGACCGTCAGGGCAATCGAGATCACATCCCGGCGGACACCCTTGTCAGCCCAACGCGCAATCGGTAGCCCGCAAACGACATAGAAAAGGGCAAAGGCAAAACCGGTCAGCAGACCGAGCTGCGAATCTGACAGGCCGAGCTCTTCCTTGATCGGTTCCTGTAAAATGACCAGCAGTTGCCGGTCAACGAAGTTGAATACATAGACGACCGTCAGGACGAAGAGGACATAGTAGCGATAGAGACCGCTTGTGTAGGGTGTCTCCTGACTTGAGGAGCCAGATTCGGAAGTCTTCTGCCCGGAGTCAGCCTGGGCGACCGTATTTGTCATTCTGATTGTTCCCTGATCCTTTTTCGGTCAACCGACAGGTAGAATGCGCCTGGCACTTGCGCCTCCAGTCCGAGCCTGCTGTTACAGTGCATCAATTGGGTACAGTTCCAGCGGGTGGTCGGCGCGGCACTTCTTATAAATGCCTCGCCAACTGGAACTGTGTCTCAGTTTGAACTTAGTGGTTGACCATTTATTTCCTCCGAAGAGAATATTCTCACGAGAGTGAATTAAGTCAAACGAATTCGCATCCTTTCGGTCAGTCTGACCGGGTGGATGCGACCGCAGAATGGGATCGAGACGGCATGGATGGAGACAGTCTGATGAAGCGACCACGGAGGCAAGCAGACAGGCGCCGGGATTCTATGGTTCTGATCCTTGACTGTGCCGAAGCGGAGTTCGCGCGGCGCGGTTATGATGGAACGACGCTGGCGGCAGTCGCCAAGAGCGCCGGCATCGATAGCGCATTGATGCGGTACTATTACAACAACAAGCAGACTCTGTTCATAGCCGTCGTCAAACGGAGATCGGAGCCATCGAACCGGCATCGCCAGAAGGCCATGGCCGCCTATCGCGAACAGGCCGGGGACGCGATGACGCTGGAAGGAATTATCGATGCCTTCACCCGGCCGGCATTCGAACTTGGCGCAAGCGACGAGGGATGGCGCAGCTATGCTGCGATCATCACGTTTGTTGCCGGCTCACGCGGTTGGATGCGCGATCTTATGAACGAGATGTTCGACCATGTTTCCCGCGAACTGATCGCGGACATGAAACGTATCATGCCGAATGCACAGGAAGACGATATCTATTGGGCCTATCACTTCATGACGGCGGCCTACACATTCTCGATCGGTGGAACAGAACGTATTGATGTGCTGTCAAGCGGCCGGGTCTCTTCCAGTGATTTCGACGCTCTTGCACGCCGCCTGCCTATTGTAGTGGCCGCAGGTATCCGGGCCATGGTCGATCGCGGGGACGAGATCCAAACGCGCCCCTTCAACCCGCTGCCTCCAGGGGCTCTGGCTTCAGAATTCATTTACGACGACTAATGAGTCTGTGCGCCTCGTAAAAGTGAAGGCCACAACTATTGCTGCCAGACAAAAGCGAACCAGACTCCACTGTTCGCGGCACAGCAGGTCCTGAGCGACGAGAAGCTCGCGCCATTCGCCAAGGACGGCCTCATTCACCACGGATTGAATGGAGAATCCCAAAAAGAAACGGCCGCGATCAAAATGGATCGCGGCCGCCGGTGCCCAGGGGAGGAAACGCTTGCCGGTTCTAGAACCGGTAGCTCAGTGAGGCACCGTAAGTTCGCGGCATACCGGCAAAGCGCAGCACGACGTTGGCATTGGAGGTAATCTGCTGCCAATAATACTCGTCGGTCAGGTTCTTGCCCCAGACCGATAGCTCCCAGTTGTCATCGAGGGAGTAGATGCCAATCGAACCATTCAGCAGGCCATAGGAGTCGATGTCGTAGAACGGATCATCCGGCTGGCCGGCCGTGGAATCGCTCTGCCAACGGCCGCTGAGCGCTGCACGCAGGCCAAGTTCAGGCGTGACAGGGCGGTCGTAGAGGAGTGACAGGCTGATGGCTGTTTCCGGGCTGTAGAGGAATGGGTCGCCCTGACGGTTGGTCGGCAATCCGAAACTGTCAACCGTATCGAAGTCGCCGATTTCCGTGTGCAGCAAAGTGAGGCCGCCAACTGCGGTCAATTCCTCACTCAGCAGGTAGGTGACTTCAGCATCCAGACCGTAGGCTTCGGCTGTTGGCACGTTCTGCAAGCGCGAAAGAGCTTTGTAGATCGGGTCAGGGAAGAAGGCCGCTATCTGCTTGTCCTGATAGTCATAGTAGAACAGCGCCGCGTTGGCTTGCATCCGCTGGTCGAACAGGCTGGCTTTCACGCCCAGCTCGTAAGCGAGCAGGCTTTCCTGGGTGGCGGGTGCATTCTGCTCGGACTTAGAGGCAGCGTTGACGGGAGTCGACGCGGATTTGTAGCCTTGCGTCACCGATGCGAAGAGGACGAGATTGTCCTGTGGCGTCCAGTTGCCCACAACGCGCCAGGAGACATTGTCCTCGTCCGTTTTCGAGGTCACAGGCCCGAAGGAATTTGTGGCCAGGTCATAGGTGTTACAAGCATTCTCCAGCAGCGGCGCAGCAGGTGGCGACGCGTAGATCAGCGAAAAATAGGTGCGGTTGAACACGTTGACGTTCGGCTGCATCGAGCCATTCACGTCACCCGAGCAGCCGACATAATCCTGGCTGTCGTCAGTGTAGCGAATCCCGGTCGTCAGACTGAATTCCGGCGTCAGCTGCCAGTCGGCATTGGCAAACACGCTCCAGGTCGTGGTTTCGAATTCGCCAATATCGTAATAGGTCTGGAACGAATTCAGCAACTCCAGCACGGTGTAGGGAACACCGGTTTCTGGATCGACATTGAGCGGCGAGCCAGCGAGAGAGGCCGCAACCGTGCTCACGAAGTTTGAGTTGGCGTTGTCCGGCAGGAGCGTGCGGTTGGAGTCGGTTGCTTCATCCTTGCCGTAATAGGCGCCAACGAGCCAGTTGGCCTTTCCTGTCTCGCCTTCGAGGCGGAGTTCCTGGCTGAAGGATTTGATCTCGCCGTCGATGTCCTGGAGCAGGATCGCAAATGGCGCCCCCGACCAGTCCAGCAGGGCTTCACGTTCGAGCTTGTTGTAACCCGTCAGCGAGACAAGGTTCATGCCATTGCTGAAGCCGTAGCGAACGCCCAGTTTCAGGGCATCGAATTTCGAGTCTTCTTCCAGCGGTCCGTTCACACCATTGACCCCGATACCGTCAGTCGTCCGGGCATAGTTCGGCGCCCAGTCGGTCTGCTCGGCGCTGGTCGGAAAGTTGTTGTTGATGAAAGATACAAGGCTGAGACCAGTCACCGGGTCAACAGCGTTGAATAGAGATGTAGTGGACGGACCGGTCGTGCCCGGAACGGTGAAGGTCGGGTCAGTGTTTGGCGTCAGTCCGATCGCTTGTCCGCCAATCGTATCGGACTTGTTGCGCCAGCCATTGTAGGAAACGTCGATGTCGAGGTTTTCAGCTGGCTGGAGTGCGAGCGCAGCGCGAAAGCCAAGCTTGTCCTTGGTGCCGCGGTCGTCTCCGCGTGTAATTGATTCCTGCCAGCCCTCGTCGGTGTTCTCGCTGCGGATCGCAAAGCGGGCCTGCGCCTTGTCCGACAGCGGCAGGTTGATCATGCCTTCAAGATTCCAGGTGTCATAGTTGCCGACATCGGCTGTCACCTGCGCTTCAAATTCGTCGGACGGCTTGTTGGTGACCATGTTTATGAGGCCTGCCGTCGTGTTGCGGCCAAAAAGGGTACCTTGCGGACCTTTCAATACCTCGATGCGCGAGACGTCGAACACTGGGCCGGAATTCATGAATGGAAAGGGATAGGCGACTTCGTCAACATAGGTGCCGACGGTCGATGTTGCAGACAGGTTGATCGTATTGAAGCCAATGCCGCGCAACGTGTAGGTCGGCACACCCTGGTAGCTTTGCGAAACGGAGAAGCTCGGCACGACGGACTGCAGGTCGTCGACGCTATCGACGCGCAGGGCATCCAGCGTATCTTCACCAAAGGCCTGGATGCTCATCGGGACTTCATTGATGGATTCTTCGCGGCGCTGGGCCGTCACGACGATGGAGCCGAGCTTGAGCGAGCTGTCGGCAGCAGTTGCCTCTTCGGCCTCCTGCGCGACAGTCGGCATTTGGGATGCGAGCGCGAAAAGCGAAGCACCCAACAGGGCAAAACGGCGGATTCGGGGCGTGGGTCTCATTAGAATATCTCCTCCCGGCAGCGTCCTCTGGATGGGACCTGTCCAATGAAGGCGACATTTAGAAATCAGCCCTGCAGAAACAAGCTATCGGAAGTGACAGGGTGGGGTCAGAGACCCAGCACCAGTTTTGCCATGATGTTGCGCTGAACCTCGTTCGATCCGCCATAGATCGAACCAGCCCGGTTATTGAGATAGCGGGGCATCAGGGTGAGCAGGTTGGCCGGACCGATTGGGTCGGCATTGGTGTCCGGTTGGCGCGCCTCGATCTGCTCCACTCCGGCATAGGCCCCGCCGAGCTCGATTCCGAGCGTATCGATCCGCTGCATCATCTCGGTGCGCTGGACTTTTAGCATGGATGCAGCCGGTCCGGGGTTGGAGCCGCTCGACAGCGCGGATGAGACTCTCTGCTCGGTGATTTTGATCGCTTCGAGTCCGATCTCCGCCGTCGCAAGATGGTTGGCAAATCCCGGGTCGGCCTCCAGCAGGCCGTCGCGCGTCGCCATCGACCGGATACGCGCCACGCTGGCTTCGAGGCCAGCCGACGAGCCGCCTCCCCTTTCGAATTCGAGCAGGTATTTCGCCACGGTCCAGCCATTGTTTTCGGCACCGAGGCGCCCCGCCTGCGGCACCCGTACATCATCAAAGAAGACCTGGTTGACCTCATGCTCTCCGGCGAGGGTGATGATCGGCTCCACCTTTATGCCCGGCAGGCTCATGTCGAGCAGCAGAAACGTGATGCCCTCCTGCGGCTTGCCATCAAAGCGCGTGCGCACGAGGCAGAACATGCGGTTGGCCCATTGGGCATGCGTGGTCCAGATCTTGGTTCCGTTCAGGACGTAATCTTCTCCATCGGCCACCGCCTTGAGGCCAAGGCTTGCGAGGTCCGAACCCGAGTTTGGTTCGGAATAGCCCTGGCACCAATAATCCTCACCCGAGAGGATGCGCGGAAGATAGTGAGCTTTCTGTTCGGGTGTTCCATGCCCGATTATGCAGGGCCCGACCATGTTGAGGCCCATCGGCGCAAGCGACGGCGCGCCCGCGCGGGCGCATTCCGAGGCGAAAATGTAACGCTGCATCTCGCTCCATCCGGTACCGCCGTATTCGACCGGCCAGCCCGGCGCCACCCATCCGCGCGCATGCAGTATCTTCTGCCAAGGCAAGCTGAATTGCGGCTCGATAAAGACGCTGGTGGTCAATCCTCCGGCATGTGCCAATTCTTTGCTCAAGTTGTCGCTGAGGAACGCTCGCACCTCATCTCGAAAAGCACTATCTTCTGGACTGAGATCGAGATTCATTTTTTGCCTCCGAGCTTGCATGACGCCGGTGTCACGCACCACCAGCGGGGCACACTGGCAGGTCAAAGTGCGGTCAGGCAACCTGCTCAATTCGATAGGGTCAAAATTATTGACGGATTCAACTAACATGGAGGAAGGCTCGAACCATGAGGGCCGGTTGGTCATGGACCTCGCCCGCGACGTGGCGGCTGCCGGCGAAGCGATGGGCTTGCCTTACATCGCCGTCAGCGCCGATATAGGCAGCCCCGAACCCATGTGCGATGTGTCAGGCCAACCGCTCGCCGAGACGCTGTTCCGCTGGATCGATCCGAGCTTAACTTATTGGAAGGATCGCGCCTTCGCCCTGAGGTCCGGATTCGTTCGCGGTGCCCGCACCTGCGCCGAACCGTTCTATTTCTCGAAAGGCAAGATTGGTAGCTGGCGGCATGTCACCGCTCTCGAAGGCCTGGCCGAGACGATGAATACCGATGCATTCGATATCGGGGGCGCAATCATATCGCCCTGCCACCTGCCATCTGGAGTCATCGGTGCCATCGTTTGGGCCACCCCGGACCGGACCCTGAACGTGGCAGACATTTTTCACGCGCGGGCCGGCGAACTGCACATCCTGACACTGAAACTCATGGCGACCTATCACGACTTCAAGGGCGCGAGCCCCACCGATCTGGCGGTTGCGCTAACGCGGCGCGAGATCCAGTGCCTCAAATGGGCGGCGGCTGGCAAAACCGATCACGAGATCGCAACCATTATCGGTATTTCGCAACCTACGGTGCGGTTCCACTTCACCAATTCAAGCCGTAAGCTCGGCGTCTCGGGCCGCTCCCAGTCCGTGCACCGCGCAACTACGCTCGGCTATATTGGCGGGAGTTCGGTCTGAGGGCCATTTTTCCTAAAAAAGAAAATGCTGGCGTATACTGCCTCCAGCCTAGCGCCCCTGAGAATATCCACGCCCTTAGAACCACTCGTGGACCCCTCAAACAACCTAGATAGTTGACGCAGTTTTCCATACCGGGACGCGTTTTGGTGATGGAAGTCGAGGTGAAATAGCCGATGGACTGGCAGCACGTATCCTCGCCGATGGCGCTTGCGGAAACCGTGGACGATCAGCAGCAGCACATTTTCTAGGAAAAGCTTCGGTTCGAAGCCCCTGATTTGGACAAACTTCTCACGACCCATTTGGTATGACATCAAGAGGTCCGAGGCTCCATGCAAACATCCGCCCCGAAGGACAATGTCTCTTGGTTCGATCACTGTCTCTTGGTTCGATCACTTTCATCACTGCCAACCGACCGGATGATCTCTGGCGAAGCCTTTAGAGAGCGAAACAGGTTCGTGCTCGCATTGTCAGGTTGAACACCCCTGCCCTGCGTCTCAAGGCAGTTTGCCCTGACACCACGCCTTCTGCTGTCTTACCGAAATTTTGTTAGCGTTCTCACTTTTAATAATACCCCTGTGCTGTCAAACTGCCTTTTCGATTTAATTTTCTTAAAGCTGGGATTCGAACAGCTGATCGATGCGGAAAGAAAAGCCTGGGAGGACCATCACATTGTCCATCAGCTACGCTAACCGTCGCGACGCGCTAACTCTACTCGCTGGCGCAGGCGCGCTGCCTCTGGCCGGAGCTTGCGCGAATGCGCAAACACAGGCCGGCGCAGCATCACTGTCTGAGGGGACCGCGCCTGTCGCTGTCGGGAAACCGATGCCCGGCGGAGTAATACTCCCCAGTTCGCCACCGCCCAGACCGGCCAATGACTCGGTCGGCTTCGCTATCGTCGGACTCGGAGGATATGCACTGAATCAAATGATGCCGTCATTCCATGGCGCGCGCCGTTCTCATGTCGCAGCACTCGTTTCTGGAAACCCCGAAAAGCGCGCCCGGGTCGCAGCCGCCTATGGTGTCAGCGATGATGCCTGTTTCGATTATGATTCTTTCGACGAAATGATGTCGGACAACCGTATCGACGCTATTTACATCGTTCTCCCAAGCGGTCTGCATGCAAACTATGTCGAACGCGCCTTCGCGGCAGGCAAACATGTCTTGTGCGAAAAGCCGATGGCCCTGACGAGCGCCGATTGCGAGCGGATGATCAGCGCTTCGAGGAAGGCAAACCGCAAATTGATGATCGCCTATCGCTGTCATTTCGAGCCGCACAACCTGCTGGCCATGGAATTGATGCGCGACAAGGCCGTTGGCGATATCCGGCTGGTGAGGGCGAACGAGCAATATGTCATGGGCCCGACAAATCCCGATGAGAACTGGCGGGCGAACCGCTCCCTGGCGGGCTACGGCCCGCTGGAAGACTATGGCATCTACGGATTGCAGTCGGCCCTTTATCTGACGGGAGAAATGCCGACAGCCATCGCAGCGCAGATGACGCAGCCAGCGGGCGATCCGCGTTTTGCGGAGATCGTATCCTCGGTTGGAACGCTCATGAAATTCCCGTCCGGGGCCATGGCTGAACTCTTCACGTCATACGATGCGCGTTCGTCCAATCGCGGCGTGGTACACGGGACCACCGGTACGTTAGAGATGGACCCTGCGACCGGCTATGGCGGCCATGAGTACATTCTCAGGACGACAGGCAAGCGAACGCTCGATGCCGGTGACCCGTCCGTGCAATTTGCAGCCCAGTTCGATCATTTCGCGGATGCCATCCGGGACGGCGTCGAAATCCGGACCCCCGGAGAAATGGGCCTTCGCGACGTCCGGCTTATGGAAGCGATATACCACTCAGCCTTGACCAACAGCCTAGTCCGCCTCAACCCCGACGGAACGATGAAGTCCTGAATGGCAAAAAGAGCATCACTTACCGGTTCGGAGATGCCACTCTCTTGCGCACCCACATTCATTGTTGTTGAGGCAGAACGCCTTGGGTAACGAGAAGGTCTCGTTGTTCGTGAAGCGCGGAGTCTCGCTGCGAATTAAACCGGGCTCTCTCATTGATATATCTCAAGTGACCAAAGTGACTGAACACTGACTAATGGACCGGAACAAATTTCTGGACACTTCGCATGCACCGCGAGCTGGCTGAATTCCAGTGAGGTTCTGAAATAGCGAAACGGCTTTTTTCTCGTTTGCCGAGGCAAAACGGCAGGACCGGTCAGCTCAAGCCTGATTTCCTAACAATGCCTTCCGAAGACAACGATCTTGTTGTCCGCGTCATGCCCGATATCTGCCCGGCCCAGATATGGAATGCCGTTGCGTGCGCACCAGTGCTCGGCGATCTCTTCTTCCGTCGCTTCGAAGTCGATGTCGTTTTCCGGGATGGCGCTGCAGCGCCCGAGTTGAATGCCTGCGACAGTGCGCATGCCGGGATTTGACGTGATGTTGAACAGCATCCTGTCGAGACTGTAGTGATACTCGCCGACGTCTTCGAGCATCAACACGTGGCCGGTCAGATCCGGGACCCAGGGCGTGCCGACGAGATTCGCAAGCACGGTGATATTGAAGGCCGCGAACTGCCCGGGCATGCGCGTCGATGGTTCACGCCCGTCCCGGTCATCAGCGCCCAGCAAATAGTCAAGCGACCGCAGGATGGCCGCCTCGCCGCCGGGCCGGGTGATGTCTGCGGGCATCGGGCCGTGCACGACCGTGCCGATGGAATCCCTGTACAGGGGCGCCAGGAGGCTTCCCGTGTCGCTGTAGCCTAGAAAGGTCTTATGCCGGGCCACGTCTTCCAGGCCTTCGAACGCGGCTTCCAGCAGCCGGCAGGATCCATACCCACCACGCGCGAACCAGACGGCATCGAGACCGGGATCATTCGCCATTTCGACAAAGGCCGCGGCCCGCGCGGCGTCCGGCCCGGCGAAATGACCAGATCGGAGGAAGCATTGCGGATGAAAGACCAGCTCAACACGCTCGTCGCCATAGGTTTCGGCGGCCAGGGCGCTTACCTTGTGCTGGATATGCGCATCGATCGCCCTGCCCGGCGCAACAACACCAATTCTCAACCTTCCTTGCGCCATTCCATCCTCCTGAACACATGCTTACACATTTCGGCCAATCGCAGTTAGAATGAAGTCCATGAAGAATCACAAACACTACTTCTTTTGCGGCATTGGCGGCAGCGGCATGCTGCCGCTGGCCCTGATCCTGCTGGACCAGGGAAATACTGTCGAAGGATCAGACCGGTCGCTCGACCAGGGACGGACGCCGGAAAAGTTCGAATTCCTGCGAAGCCGCGGGATCAGGCTGCATCCCCAGGATGGCAGCGGGCTGGTGAGCCGCGGCCAGATCGTGGTGGCGTCTGCCGCGATTGAAGACACCGTTCCCGACATGGCGGCTGCGATCAATGTTGGCGCGACGCGCCGGAGCCGCGCTCAACTCCTTTCGGAACTCTTCAATGCGGCAGGCTGCAGTATCGGCGTGGCCGGAACCAGTGGGAAATCGACGACGACCGGCATGATCAGCTGGATCCTGCACCAGGCGGGCAAGAGCCCGACAGTGATGAACGGCGCGGTGATGAAGAACTTCCAGACCCCGGATGCGCTGTTTGCCAGCTCGCTGGTGGGAACGAGCGATATTTTCGTGAGCGAGGTCGACGAGAGCGACGGGTCGATCGCAGCCTATGATCCGCAGATCGCCGTCGTGTCGAATATCTCGCTCGATCACAAGTCGATGGACGAACTCCGCGCCCTGTTCGGCGATTTTGTCGCCCGCGCGAGGACCGTGATCCTGAATCTCGACAATGGCGAGACAGCGCGGATAGCCCGCGAATGTCCACACGCCATCACCTATAGCCTGGAGCACGAGACGGCCGACCTGCTTGCCCGCAACATTGAACCGGCCCCGACCAGCATATCCTTCACGGTTTGCGATCGCAGGACCGGCGAAACGGCGGCAATCCAGCTGGCGACGCCCGGACGGCACAATGTGTCAAATGCGCTTGCCGCCATCGCGGCGGGAATGGCCTGCGGAGTGACGCTGCAAGACGCCGCCGGGGCATTGAATACCTTCACCGGCATCCTGCGCCGGTTCGACATTGTCGGTACGCAGGACGGCATTGCCGTCATCGATGATTTTGGCCACAACCCCGACAAGATCGCCGCGACGCTGCGGACGGTGAAACATTTCCCTGGACGCGTCCTCGTCATGTTCCAGCCGCACGGCTTTGGCCCACTCAACAAGATGCGAAAAGAATTCGCATCCTGCTTTGCGGAAAACCTGGGCGCCGAGGATATCTTGCTCATTCCCGAACCGGTCTATTTCGGTGGCACTGTCGACAGGTCTGTTTCCAGCAAGGACGTGGCCGGAGATATCGATGCGCTGGGCCGGCACGCTGAAGCACCCGGCGACCGTGCCGCATGCGGCGACCGCCTGCTGGAACTGGCCCGGCCCGGCGACCGCATCCTGGTGATGGGCGCGCGCGACGATACGCTCACGCTTTTCGCCCGGAACATTCTGGAGGAATTGAAGCGCCGGCGCCGGTAGCGGTGCGCTTCCCGTTTCAGGGTATCGATATCTGCAAAGACCCATCGGAGCGCCGTCAACATCGCAGGGTGTGAGCACACAGGCAAAATGGGCTCCGCGAGGTAACGCTCTATGATTTCGGGCGGTTGTCCTGGGCCCCGCACGCGAATGCGACCTGTTGAGAACGAGAGCCGTTGCCGGCTGGTTTTGACTAACGGCCGCCCTGCCCGTCATCGACCCGGATACTCGTGCCTGTAACCGCGTCGGATGTCGGCCCCACGAGATAGAGCAAGGTCGAGTCGAGCTGGGCCGGGTTGCCGATGCGTTTGCGCGGGAAGTGCTGTGCGATATCGCCCATTCGGCCAAGCATGCCATCCATCATCTCGGATTCAAATGCGCCCGGCGCAATCGCATTCACATTGATGTTGTAGCGCGCCCATTCGACTGCGAGCGTTTCCGTGATGCGCACCACAGCCGATTTTGACACAGAATAGAGCGCAGCGCCCGAGCCATTGTAACTGTAGGCAGCCGATGATGCGATGTTGACGATGCGGCCGGGCCTTTCCGCCGCAATCAAGCGCCGGGCTACCTCGCAACTCAGGACGAATGGTGCGCGCACATTTATGTCGAGCACGCGGTCGATGAGCCCGATATCCATCTTGTGCGCGCGTTGCGCATCCGGGATGCCGGCATTGTTTACAAGGATCGTCACGAGCCCGAGATCTGCCTCCGCCCGAGCAACACCGGAGATCAGTTGATCGGCGTCTGTGACGTCCATTTCCACCGCAATGGCCTCACCACCGTCTTGCCGGATCTCCTCTGCCAAGGCTTCCAGACGATCCAGGCGCCGAGCCGCCAGCGCCACTTTCGCGCCGCGACTTGCCAGCACTTTCGCAAAGCGCAGCCCCAGTCCCGAAGACGCGCCGGTAACCAGCGCCGTTTGCCCGGAAAGGTCTGTCGATATGTTCGGAAGCGAAAAGGTCATGACTTGCGTTGCCCGCTCGTCGGTATGTCCTTGAACGGAATACCCTTGTCCACCCGGATGTCACCGGGAAGCCCGAGCACCCGTTCGCCGATGATGTTGCGCAGGATTTCATCCGAGCCACCCTCAATGCGTGTTGCGGGCGAGCGCATCAGCATCGCCTGAAACCGGCCGTTCTGGGGGCTGTTCTCGTCCCACAGGGCACCGGACTGTCCCTGAAGATCCAGCGCATAGATGGCAAGGTCCTGCATGGTCGCGCCTGCGACCAGTTTGCCGATCGAATTTTCCGGACCGGGTGTCTCTCCTTTCGACAGGGCGGTGATGGCCCGCATGCCGGTGTATTTGAGACCGCTTTGACGGACGGCAAACTGGGCCAGCCTGGAACGGACAGCAGAGTCTTCGATGGCCGGGCGCCCTTCAACTTCCGCCTCCATGCAGAAACGAAACAGTTCCGGAAAGCCGGTGGACATGCCCGATCCGATCGAGAGGCGCTCGTTCATGAGCGTGGTCAGCGACACTTCCCACCCCTGCCCCACGGCGCCAAGACGCTGGGCATCCGGAATACGAACATCCGTGAAGTATACTTCGTTGAAACCCGACGCGCCATTTGCTTGCTTGATCGGCCGGACATCCACGCCCGGCGTTTTCATCGAGAGGAAGAACATGGTGAGCCCTTTGTGCTTGGGCACATCCGGGTCTGTCCGCGTGATCAGCAAACCCCAGTCCGAATGCTGGGCACCGCTGGTCCAAATCTTCTGGCCATTGATGATCCAGTCACCTGATCCGTCGTCCGCCTTGACGGCGCGGGTGCGCAAGCCAGCGAGATCGGATCCCCCGGCGGGCTCGGAAAAGAGCTGGCACCAGATATCCTCGCCGCTGGCAAGCGGCGGCAACAATTCCCGCTTCTGTTCCTCTTTGGCCCAAGTCATCACCGTTGGACCGCACATGCCGTGGCCGATGACGAACGGACCGGACAGGGCGCCATAAAGCCCCTCTTCCTGGCCCCAGATCACGCGTTCGATCGGGGTCCGAGCGCCGCCTCCATATTCCTTCGGCCAGTGAAGGCAGGCCCAGCCAGCGTCGGCCTTTTTCCTCTGCCACGCCTTTCCAGCTGTGATCGGATCCTCGCTCACAACGCCGTTCGAGCCGAAATTCGCACGGCGCAGTTCAGCTTCGAGATGCTTCGGCGCGTTGGCATCGATCCATTCGCGTACTTCCTTTCGGAAAGCTGCTTCTTCGGGTGTATCCTTGAAATCCATGTCCCTGCCCTTTCCCTAGGCGGCCGTTTCGACGTTGCCGGCGCTCATGCGCTCGATCAGCTGGCTTTCCCACGTCGACAGCGAGCCGAGCGCCAGCGCGAGTGCATTTGACCGCCGGTAATACAGATGGCAGTCGAACGCCCAGGTGAACCCCATGCCGCCATGCACCTGGATGTTGTTCTTCGAACATTGCTGGAAGGCGGTCGTGGCCGACACCCGCGCGGTGGCGGCAGCGACGGGCAGCTCGGCGGCTCCCGAACCGAGCGCCCAAGCGCCATAATAACAGTTCGAACGCGCCAGTGTGGCGGACACATACATGTCGGCCAACATGTGCTTGATCGCCTGGAACGAGCCGATGGGACGCCCGAACGCCATGCGATCAAGCGCATAGTCCCTGGCCATTTCCAGCGCACGGTCGGCGCCACCCAATTGCTCGAAAGCCATCAGGACGGCCGCCCTGTCCAAAACCTGCGTCGCCACATGCCAACCCTGACCGGAACTGCCCAGCAGTTCGGCCGGCGCCTTGTCGAAAGTTATGCGCGCCTGCCCACGAGTGGGATCGATCGTTTCGAGTTCTTCGCGGCTCACCCCTTCACCTGTGAGGGAAACGATATAAAGGGAAACACCTTCTTTTTCGTCCTGTGCCGCCACGATGGCGAAATCCGCATCGCAGCCATCGGCTACCGGCATTTTCATGCCCGAAAGCCGACCACCCGTCACGCGCGCCGAAATACTGTCAGGCCTGGCCCGGCCCGGTCCTTCGACGAGTGCGAAAGTTCCGATCGCCTCGCCAGATGCCAGCTTCGGCAGCCAATTCGATTTCTGGCTTTCCGTCCCGGCGAGCAAAAGAAACTCGGCCGCCAGGTAGATCGAAGATGCCATGGGAACAGGTGCCAAAACGCGGCCCAGCTCTTCTGCGACGACGCAGAGTTCGAGGTGACCGAGTCCCACCCCGCCATACTCTTCCGGGATCGCGGCCCCCAGAACGCCCAATTCGGCAAGCCCGGAATAGAGGCCCTTGTCGTATCGATCACCGCCTTCGAGGATCGCACGGACAGCGGTCGGCGGGCATTGCTCGCTCAAGAAGCGGCGCACCTGTTCGCGCAACTGCTTCTGTTCGTCGGAAAAATCCAGGTTCACGCCTTACCTCCCATGAGTGTGTCTTGGCCCAAGTGTCAAAGCCCCGCCGCCGCGGGTCAATCCATTCCGCCAAGACACCCCGGCAGGAATTTTTCGAGGCCTGCCAATCAGGCGTAGTTGGGCTTGCGCTTTTCGAAGAAGGCCGCAACGCCTTCAGCGAAATTGGGGTCATTCGCTGTCAGTATCTGATTACGGTCCTCAATCGCCATCGCTGCTTCAAGACCGCTCACATCGACGGCAATGTTCAAGCCATCCTTGGTCAGGCGCAGGCCAAGCGGTGTCGCATTCAGCATATCTTCGACGAAACCGTCGGCCTCCTTGCGCATTGCGGAAGCCGGGACCACCCGATTGGCTAGGCCTATCTCCATGGCACGCTGGGCGGAGATGAAACGGCCCGTCAGCATGTATTCACTTGCCAGCGACATGCCCACCATGCGTGGCAGGAAGTAGGAAACCCCCATATCGCAGGACGAGAGGCCGATGCGAATGAAGGCGGCATTCATCCGGGCTTCTTCCGACAGGATTCGAATGTCAGAAGCCAAGGCAAGCGCGAAGCCCCCGCCGCTGGCCGCTCCCTGTACCAGGCTGATGATCGGCTGGGGGCATCGCCGCATTGCGACATAAATCTCGGCGATCGAGCGCTGGTTATCCAGTCCCTGCTCGATCGAACGCTTGCCCTGGCCGCCGGATGTCTCCTTGAGGTCCAGTCCGGCGCAATAGGCCCGGCCAGCTCCCTCCAGCAAAACAACACGCACGGTACGGTCGAAATAGAGCGCCTGGAACACCTCCCTCAATTCGGAAACGAGCTGCGGATTGAGTGCGTTCAAGCGCTCCGGCCGGTTCATTCTTATGTTCAGAACCTCGCCAGATTGCTCGAGGATGAGCGCCTTAAAGTCGGGCTTCATGATGTCTTTTCTCCGCGTTGCGTGGCGGAATTCTGGGGCGTTCGCACACCATTGCGCAAGACCTTTCCCAACGGAAGGACACTCCGGAGGGTCGCTTTATCCGAAGCCGGATCGTCGCGAACTTAGGTGCCGCTACGGCAATCCGTTATTCTATTTCCTCTGCGACAACTCTGATGGAAAAGACTTGTGAAACCGGACGGAGCCCTCCTAAGCTCCTCTCAAACTCCGCGCGTTACGCGCAGCGCTTGCATGTCGACCAACAAAGAACGGAACACGACGAACCCCATGACCGCCACGCAGACGAAATACCCCCGCCTCTTCTCTCCGCTTCAGGTTGGAAAGGTGACGATAAAAAATCGCTCAATCATGGGGTCCATGCACACTGGACTTGAAGAGCTCGACGACGGCCACGTTCGTATGGCGGAGTTTTTCGCCGAAAGAGCGCGAGGCGGGATCGGACTCATCATTACTGGTGGGATATCACCGAACGAGGAAGGCGGCCTCGGCGCCAAACTGTCCAACAAGGCGGAAGTGGCACGCCACAAGATCATCACCGATGCGGTGCATGCGGCCGATCCTGACGTTCGGATCTGCATGCAGGTTCTTCATACCGGCCCGCTTGCCCCGCATGACAAATGTGTCGCGCCATCACCCGTGCGTTCGCCGATCGCACGCTATGTTCCGAACGAACTCGATGAAAGCGGCATTGAAAAGCAACTTTCGGATTTTGCCAATTGTGCCCGATGCGCCAAAGACGCCGGATACGATGGCGTCGAGATCATTGGCTCGGCTGGCTACCTTCTGTCCACGTTCCTTGTACAGAAAACGAATCTCCGAACGGACAAATGGGGCGGTTCATACGAGAACCGCATGCGCTTCCCGCTCGAAGTGGTGCGCAGGGTGCGCGAAGCAGTCGGTGACGATTTCATCGTCATCTTCAGAATAGCAGCCATGGACATGCTTCAGGGCGGCATGTCATGGGACGAAATCGTGCAACTCGCCCAAGAGCTGGAAAAGGCCGGCGTCTCCATCATCTCGACACACTTCACCTGGCATGAGTCTGCGGTACCGACCATTGCGACCATGGTCCCGCGGGCGGCGTTTACCAGCGTTACTGGGCGCCTGAAAAAACTGGTCAGCGTTCCTGTGATCACAAGTAACCGCATCAATATGCCTGATGTCGCCGAAGCGGTGCTTGCCCGCGGCGATGCCGACCTCGTTTCCATGGCTCGGCCCATGCTCGCAGACTCACAACTGATGAAGAAGGCCGCCGAAGGGCGCGAAGACGAGATCAACACGTGCATCGCCTGCAACCAGGCCTGCCTGGACCACACTTTTGGCGGCAACCAGGAGGTCAGCTGCCTGGTCAATCCGCGCGCATGCCATGAAACCCAGCTGATCTATAAACCGACAACAACACCAAAGCGCATCGCCGTCGTCGGCGCCGGACCGGCGGGTCTTGCCTATTCTACCATCGCGGCAGAGCGCGGACATAAAGTCGACCTGTTCGACCAGTCCGATGAAATCGGTGGCCAATTCAACCTGGCCAAACGAATTCCGGGCAAGGAGGAGTTCCACGAGACGCTTCGCTACTTCAAACGACAGCTTGAAGTCACCGGCGTGAATGTCTCGCTCGGCAAGTCCGTCGATGCGGAGTTCCTCAAGTCCGGCGGCTATGATGAAATCGTCATTGCTACCGGTATCCGCCCCAGGACTCCGAGTATTGAAGGCGTCGATCATCCGAGCGTGATCGGATACATCGACGCCATCAAGGGCACCAAGCCTGTTGGCGACCGCGTCGCCATCATTGGCGCGGGCGGCATCGGCTTTGACGTTGCAGAACTGATCACGCATGCGGGCAAGTCGTCGGCGCTCGACATCGACACGTTTGCGAAGGAATGGGGCATCGATTTCGCTAATCACCCCCGGGGGGGTGTGACAGACGTAGAGCCGGTGGTCGAGGCATCGCCGCGCGAAGTCTGGCTGCTGCAGCGTAAATCAAGCGGGGTCGGCCGGGGATTGGGGAAGACAACCGGATGGACGCACCGCCTGACGCTCAATCGCAAAGGCGTACGCATGATACCCAGCGTGTCCTACCAGCGCATTGATGATGATGGCCTTCACTGCCTGATCGATGGCGCACCCAAGACGCTGGAAGTGGACACGATCATCCTGTGCGCGGGCCAAGACCCCCTGCGAGACCTTCACGATGAACTGGTGAACGATTCAGCACATGTTTCACTGGTGGGCGGGGCTTTCGAGGCCTCCGAACTCGACGCCAAGCGAGCTATCAACCAAGCAGCCTATCTCGCCGCCGACGTGTAGCGCCGATTTTTCGGGTGGCATCAATCCAATGCCGACCCGCCTTCGATATTCGTGGACGAACAGGTCCTAGGCGGCGAGCAGCTCGCGCCATTCGCAAAGGACGGCCTGCCTGGGTTTCAATTTCCGCCATTAAGGCGGACGTGCGGATCCGGGCTTCCGCATGCGCAGGGCGTATCGATCAGAGCACCTGAGAATCCTGTTTTCAATCCACTGACGGGATCGATCCGGTACTGGCGCGACGAAAGAACCAACTCGTCATTCTCCACCACGACCTCCCATTCCCGGCCATCGATGTGCAGACTGCCCTTGGCGCATTCCAGCGCGAGCGCAGGACCGACCAAGACCACTCGGCGGGCCGTCACGCCCGGCATCGCGTTGACCGCATCATAGGCATCGGGACGCGTCCAAACTGTCCGGCCCTTGAACACAGCTGCAGCGTCGTGACCCATCATCTTGAGTCCCTCAAGCACTTCGCTCCCGACACCGCAGATCGCCACAGGGTCGAACTGCCGCGCGAGCGATTCCACGCGCCCGGCATCAAACGGGCTGAGATCGGCGTTCGTGCCGTAGAGGCCAAGCAGCTGGAGCGCAAACTCGAACGGCGCGAACTGAACGACTTCCTGCACGACCGATACGGTCAGCACATAGGATCCGGGTTTGAACGAAAAGCTACGGATCGTGCGTGCCATCTGTACGCCGGCACGATCGAGTTCAGTGCGTTTGACACAATAGAAGTGGGTCTTTCCGTGCGCCGTGTAACAGCCAACCTGGTCTGGATGAGTTGTCGTCATTTCTTTGTCACCCTTGGAATCTTGTGGGGGGGGCCGAGCTTCAGGAGTTCCTGTTCGTCAACGAGCTCCAGCACGAGCGGCACCTCTATCGCGACGGATATCCGCTCATACAGGCGCCCTCTCAGGGCATCTTCGGAATCCTTGAGCCGCGTGACGTCATATCCGATACGCAGCTTGAGCTCGTCCATCTCCCGGTCTGCCCGGATGATCTGGAACAGGTTCGCGCGTGTCTCGTCGTGCTTCTCGACGAGCCCCATGATTTCCCTCGGCAGGAGGTGGTGTCAGACAAACTCGAACCAGTCTACGATTTTCGCGGACGAGCAGGTCTCAGGCAGCGACCAATTCGCGCCACTCGAGAAGAGCGGCGTCGCGAAGCGATTTGAACCTGGCCCTGCTCTCGATATTCCTTTGATGATTGAAGTGGTTGTACACAGACGAATGGATTGATGCGAATTTCTGAAGACTTCGCATTCGCCGGAAGCGAAACATTGCCCGCTCTCGTCGGCGAAATGGTAAATGTGAATTCTCGGCACGATTATTGAGGTGTCGGCCGATTTGTCGCCGATGCGCATTGCCGATCTCACTCATGGCGGCCCCTTATGAGCGAAGCTTGTCCGTGACCACGACTTGTGGGTTGCCATACCTCTTCATGGCTTTTCTAATGAATTTCAATGCTGAAACTTTATCGCGCGTCTTCGTTACAAAGGACTCCAGAACTTCACCTTCATGGTCGACGGCACGCCAGAGGTAATAAGTCTTCCCGCGGATCTTCACGAAGATTTCGTCCAGATGCCACTGCCACTGAGGCGATTGTCTCATTCTTTCGGATCGGCGTGTGCGGATCTTGTGCGCGAAGTGAGCACCGAAGCGGTCTACCCAATGCCGGACCGTTTCGTGGCAGATATCGATCCCGCGCTCATGAAGCAGGTCCTCGACGTTCCGCAAAGACAGCGGGAAGCGGACATACATCGTCACCGCGAGCTGGATAATCTCTGGCGACGTCTTGAAGTAGCGGAACGGTGATTTTGTCATTTCCTGAGGCTAACCCCCAGGATTGGCTGCCTCAAGCCCAGTTAATCTGACAATGCCCGATTGGCTTTTTCGCCAACCAAGCGCGAGCAACCAAATCATAAAGACCAACTCTCCCAGAGCCAATAATAACACCCAACCGAGATCGAGGTTGGACATGAAGTATTTCGCAAGAAACAAGATCACGTATGACGCCCCCGCTAATGCAACGACGATAGAAAGCCATCGGGGAACATGCGTTGACCGCCAGATCAAGACACTCAACAGCCACAAATGAACGCCGAAGAAGCACAGCGCGATCGACTCCATCGTTTTCGCCGAAGAGAGTTGAACCATCACTTCTGTGTGTAAAACGGTACCGCTAAGAACGTCCGAGGTGAGCCCAGAGATTGCAAGATCGTAGGCGCTGAAACTTGCCCAGAGGCCAACAAATGCGAGTGCTGTATAGACAAGTCGAGCCCACGCGACCAACAGAGCCAGCGATGTTTGACCGGGACGCAGGTACCAGTACAAGGCCCAGGCGACAATGACGTCCATAACGTAGGTGGTAAAAAGAAGAGAAGTGCCGATCAGATATGACGTGCCATTGGTCTGTAGATTTTCGACCGTCGCCGCAGCGTTTTCTGGTACCACGCTTTGGCCCATAAAATAAAAGTTGGCGAACGGCGCTGTAAGCGTCATCACCAGCAAGCCGAGACCCGCAATCAAGGCGGCGCTTGGGAGTGACAATGCTCCGTTCGTAGGCGCATCTGAATGAGTTTCCATGTTTAATCTTTCCGTTTATCGATAAATGATGGGCGCGAAGGACGAATATTGCAACCAAAAAAACTCGCACTACTCAGCGGCTCCAATTTCTCCAGCATTGGATTTCCATCGTGAACCAAATTCTATTTGTATCGAAGGCTCCTTCGGCGAAGGAGGGAAGGTGCAGGACCTTGCAATACTCTGAGTTTGCGTCATCACGGGCAGGAAACAGATCATGTGGAGGTAGCATGCTGCTGAGACGCATCACAAAGCACGTCAAGGATCAAAACTGGTTCGCAGTCGTGTTGGACTTCGCTATTGTTGTGGCAGGCGTATTGATTGCTCTGCAACTTGCGAATTGGAGCGAGGCGCAATCAAGGAAAGAAGGCGCGACCAACACTTTGCTTCGATTGAAAAGTGAGGTCGCGATTAATATCACCGCCTTAGAAGACCGGATAAATTCCATCGAGACCTCGCGGTCGGTGCGGGATAGAGCGTTGCTTGCGCTTGCACAATGTGATGGTGAAGATGACGCGATGAACGCGGTTAGCGAAACCATCTCGGGGATGAGTGGCGATACGCTCCCTTCTTTTGTGGATAGTTCATTGCGCGAACTTGGTAGAAGCGATCGTTATCTTGATCTATTAACGGACGACTTCCGTGCAGCGTTTAACATATACGACGCCCGTCTCGCTGACGAGCGATCGCAGCTCAAGATCAATTTTGAACTCATGTGGGATGACCACATCCTGCGAAATCCCGCTGTCTACTTGGTTGCGCCGGAAGGCGACTTAAGCGGCGCTTCAGTCGCCTTCGTTCATCCAATGGCCGAGCTCTGCGACGACCCGATTTTTAGCCGGCAGTTGATCATGACTGAAGGCTGGCACCAAGTTGCAACAACTCGAATGACGAGATTCAAGAGACAGAGTGAGGCATTTCTCCTCGATATTGATGCTGAATTGGAAAGATTGAACTAAATTTGTGCGGCGCCACCAACCTTGCAGCGAAGCGAACCTTCCCCAATCGACATCCACAACTGGACTTGGACTTGGACTTCCCCCGGTTTGATGGACAATTTTTGATCTATCGAACAGGATATTTCTCATGCCGAGAACAAGGAACCCGTACCCGACGGAATTTCGGGAGCACATCATTGAACTGGCCCGGTCTGGGCGCAGTGTCGAGAGCCTCGCTCGGGAGTTTGAGCCGTGCGCAGCGCACCATTCACCTCTGGCTCAAGGAAGCGAAGCAGGACAGCGGCGAGCGCGATGATGGTATCACCAGCGCGGAGCGCGAAGAGCTGAGACGGCTCAGGCTGGCGGAGAGAGAGGGATTCGAACCCTCGGAACCCTTGCGAGCTCACTAGTTTTCGAGACTAGCCTATTCAACCACTCTAGCACCTCTCCGCGCCTTGGTGGGAAGCGTGGTCACCTATACTGGCTGAACGAGGAATTCAACCACCTGAAATCGTCTGAAGATGACATTTGACAGCCGGACCGCTTTGGTGTTTACCCCCCGCTTCAGGCGCGGACCGGCGACGGTTTCGCGCGTATTCCATTTTGATTTCATGCCGGAAGGATGAGACCCATGTTCGCGGTCATCAAGACAGGTGGTAAGCAGTACAAAGTTGCCGAAGGCGATACGATCGTCATCGAGAAACTGGATGCTGAAGCCGGTAAAGACGTGACGTTTGACAACGTCCTGATGCTGGGAAGCGGTAAGTCCGTTACGGTTGGCGCGCCCCTCGTGGCCGGTGCGACCGTTTCCGCCGAAATTTCCGAGCATATGCGCGGTCCCAAGCTGATCACGCGCAAGAAGCGCCAGCGCCAGACCTACCGCCGCACAATCGGCCACAAGCAGCACCTGACGACCGTGACGATCACGTCGATCAATGCTGACGGCGCCAAGCCTGCGAAAAAGGCGGCCCCAAAGAAAGCTGCTGCTCCGAAAGCCGAAGCCGCTGCACCTGAGGCTCCAAAAGCGGCCGCGCCTGCCGCTGCATCTGCCGCCGACAATCTGAAGAAGATGACCGGTGTTGGACCAGCGCTCGAGAAAAAGCTGAACGGTGCCGGTATCACGACATTCGCGCAAATCGCTGCCCTGACAGAGCCGCAGATTGCCGAACTCGAAGAACAGCTGAGCCTGGCAGGTCGTTTTGCAAAAGACGGCTGGGTCGCGCAGGCCGCAGAATTCGCCAAGGACGCATAAGGGCGCTATAAGCCCTTCAGACAGGATAAGGAGCAGACCATGGCTCATAAAAAATCAGGCGGCTCGTCACGTAACGGTCGCGATTCGAACCCGAAATACCTAGGCGTCAAGAAATACGGCGGCGAGCATGTCGTTCCGGGCAATATCATCGTGCGCCAGCGCGGCACCCAGAAATATCCGGGCAAAGGCGTCGGCATGGGCCGCGATCACACGCTTTTCGCGCTGACGGAAGGCAAGATCGAGTTTGCCAAGAAGACCGGCGGCCGCATGTATGTAAATATTGTACCGCTCGCCAACGCAGCAGAATAGCGGCTGACAGCGCGGCCGCGGGAACGTGGCCGGATCGTATGTCGATCATTCCGAAGGGGAGGCAGGCCACTGCTTCCCCTTTTTCTTTGCCCTCCCCGGAATTCGTCTGCCCGAGGAGGCGATGATGAATGAAGAGATCAGGACCGAGAGACTGGTATTGCGCCCGGTGAGACCGACCGATGCGGGCCAGATTACTGCAATCATCCAGGATCCTCGCGTGCACCGTATGCTGGCGCGCGTGGCACCCGACCAGACCAAGGCGCAGACCCTCGCATGGATGGCCCGGCATGATGCAGGCGCCGCCCGGGATACCGATCATGTCCGGGCGGTGGAGCTGGGCGGCCGCCTGGTCGGCATGACAGGCGCCAATCGCGGCAATATCCGGTCCCCATTCGAAATCGGGTACTGGCTGGCGCCTGAAGCCTGGGGCAAGGGCCTGATGACAGAGGCGGTCGGCGCCCTTCTGGAATGGCTGGAGCGGCGCGGCGAAAGGGCCTTCGTGTCCGGGCATTTCGCCGATAACCCGGCTTCCGGGCGCGTGCTGCAGAAACTGGGCTTCATGAAGGCCGGGCGAAACCCGGTTTTCTGCCTTGGCCGGGGCGAAATGGTAGATCACTTGTACATGGCGCGGATCGCGCGAAACGCGTAAGAGAACCCGATGAAATTTCTTGACCAGGCCAAAGTCTATATCAAATCCGGTGGCGGCGGCGCGGGCTGTGTCTCGTTCCGGCGCGAAAAGTATGTCGAATATGGCGGCCCTGACGGGGGTGACGGGGGCCGTGGGGGCGATGTGTGGGCCGAGGCCGTGGACGGCCTCAACACGCTGATCGACTATCGCTACCAGCAGCACCACAAGGCCAAGCGCGGCGGCCATGGCATGGGCAAGCAGCGCACGGGCGCCAAGGGCGACGATGTCACGCTCAAATTGCCCGTCGGCACGCAAATATTCGAGGATGACCAGGAAACCATGATCGCCGACCTGACGGAAGTCGGCCAGCGTGTGCTGCTGGCCACTGGCGGCAATGGCGGGTGGGGCAACCTGCGGTTCAAGTCATCGACCAACCAGGCGCCGCGCCGGGCGAATGCCGGCGAGGAAGGCGAGGAACGCTGGCTCTGGCTGCGCCTGAAACTGATTGCGGATGCGGGCCTTGTCGGCCTGCCGAATGCCGGCAAGTCGACCTTCCTTAGCGCCGTGACGGCAGCGAACCCGAAAATTGCGGACTACCCGTTCACGACGCTCGACCCCGGTCTCGGCGTGGTCGACCTCGGCCCGAATACACGGTTCGTGCTGGCTGACATTCCTGGCCTGATCGAAGGCGCAGCAGAGGGCGCAGGACTGGGACACCGGTTCCTGGGCCATGTCGAACGCTGCAAGGTGCTGCTTCACCTGATCGACTGTACCCAGGACGACCCGGCAGACGCCTATCGCACCATCCGCAAGGAGCTTGAGGATTACAGCCCGGAACTGGCCGAACGGCCGGAGATCGTTGCCCTCAACAAGATCGACGCACTTGGCCCCGAACTCGTGGCCGAACAGGCCAAGCAGTTGAAAAAGGCCTACAAGGGCAAGCCTCTCCTGATCTCCGGCGTGACCGGAACCGGAGTGCGCGACGCCCTGTACGAGATCGTGAAACATCTCGGCCTGCAGGCAGACGCAGAGGCCGATGGTGTCGATGAGGACGGGTCATGGGCGCCCTGACCGGAAAAACCGGCCAGCTAGTGATGATGGTGCGGTTCTGTATTCAGCCGCCCGCACTTGCCGCATTTCACGACAACACCGTGCGCGTCATGGTGCCCGACATTGACAAGAAGCTTGGTCTTGCAGCCGCCGCACCGGTAGGTTTCGTCGCCGCCGCCTTCGCGCACGGGCTTGCCCGGCGTGTGTTCGAGAATCTCCGTGCGGGCTGCAGCTTCGGGCGAAATCTGGATCATGTCGAATTGGGGCATGGTACGGGCCTTGTCGGAAAGAGGGCTGAATTGACGGCCCACACAGCACAAGGCGAGGCAAAATGCCAGCGCAGGATCGGTCGTAGCCGATGACAGAAAGCACATTCCACAAAGCCAGGCGCATCGTCGTCAAGACCGGGTCCGCGCTGATCGCCGACGGCGGCGCGGCGCGCTCCGAATGGCTGGCGCGGCTGGCGACCGACATTGCCGACCTGAGAGCCCGGGGCAAGGAAGTCATCCTTGTCTCGTCCGGCGCCGTGGCGCTGGGACGGTTGGATCTCGGCTCGCCCACGCCCGCACGTTTGGACCAGAAGCAAGCAGCGGCAGCCATCGGCCAGCCGCGTCTCATGGCAGCGATGGCAGGTGCGTTCGCGCCGCACGGCATCACGGTCGGACAGGCCCTGCTGACCCTCAGCGACACCGAAGTGCGTCGACGCTGGCTGAACGCAAGGGCAACGCTGGACACGTTGCTGGATGCTGGCATCGTTCCGGTGATCAATGAGAATGACACGGTCGCCACGGACGAGATTCGCTATGGCGACAATGACCGGCTGGCGGCGCGGGTAGCGCAGATGATGGGGGCGGACTTGCTGGTGTTGCTGTCTGACATCGATGGGCTCTACACCGCCGACCCGAACACCAATCCGGATGCGACGCACATCCCTGTTTTGAAATCGCTTTCTGCCGAGCATGACGCGATGGCGACGGGGGCCAATGCCACCGCTGGCGTCGGCTCGGGCGGCATGGTGACCAAGCTGGCCGCAGCGCGGATTGCGCATGCCGCAGGGTGCTCGACGATCATCACCAAGGGCAATCGCGAACGGCCGCTCCGGGCCATCGAGGACGGCGCACTGGCAACGCTGATCGTGGCAGATATTACACCCGCGCGCGCGCGCGAGGCCTGGCTGATGGGCCATTTGAAGCCCGAAGGCACGATTTTGGTGGATGCCGGTGCCGCACGGGCATTGCAGCGAGGGGCCAGCCTGTTGGCGGTGGGCGTGACGGGTGTCGATGGGGTGTTCGAGCGGGGCGCTGCGGTGGCAGTCAGGCGCGATTCCGGCGACGTGATCGCCAAGGGCGTAACCTCCTACGGCTCCGCCGACATTTTGCGCATTGTCGGCCTCCAGAGCGAGGATGTGGAAGCAGCCCTCGGGTATCGAGGCCGTCCGGCTGTCATCCACCGGGACGACATGGTGCGCGTATGAGTGATTCCGAACAGGCGAGTATCCGACTGGGGACAGTCAGCGATCTGGAGGGACTGGTGCGTCTCGAAGACGCCTTTCCCGAGGAAGACCGGTTTTCGAGGCGCACATGGCGGCGCTTGCTGCGCGGCAATGCCGTTACGCATGTCGCGATGCTCGGCGGAAGCCTTGTCGGGGCGGCCGTGTTGCTGTTTCGGTCGGGCAGCCGCGTGGCCCGCCTGTACACGTTGTCGGTGACCCCCAACCTCCGGGGCAAGGGCATCGCCCGGTTATTGCTCGCTGCGGGAGAAGCAGCCGCCGCAGAGAAAGAGTGCGACCGGATGCGACTGGAAGCTCGCGAATCAAACCAACATGCTATTCTACTTTACGAACGCAGCGGATATCGCGTAATTGCGCGCGTCGCTGGTTACTACCCGAATGGAGAGACCGCAGTGCGGATGGAGAAGCCACTGGGCAATTCCGTGAGTTCAGACCGATGACCGACTGGGTCATACTCGTCGAATCGGCGAGCGATATTTCACAGGCCGAAACGCCCCACAAAGTATTGCGGGTGAGTGACTACATTTCCAAGCCGGCCCTGTTTGCCGGGCGCCGGCCCTATATCCTGAACCTGTCTCGTTCTTATTCCTACCAGTCTGAAGGCTATTACGCGTCGCTGCTCGGCGAAGCGCGTGGACACCGGGTGAGCCCGAGCGTACAGACCATGGTCGAACTCTCGGCCAAGGGCCTCTACGCCCATGCCCTGCCCGACCTTGGCGAGCGGCTGCGCGAAGCCCGGGCCAAGGGCGCCCCGGAAATCAGCAGCCTGTTCGTGGCATTTTCCAAATCCGAAGTGCCCGGTTATGAACGCCTGGCACGGGAGGTTTCAGACTGGTTTCGGACCCCTGCCCTTGAAGTGGAGTTCGATGAAAGCGCCCCCAACGGCATTTCACGGGTGCGCATGGTGTCGCCGCACAAGTTGAAGGACGCCAGGCGCGACTTCTTCCTTGAGTCGATGGCGACCTATACGAGCGGCCGGATCAGCGCACCGAAGACCAAGGCCCCGGCCAAGTGGTCGCTCGCTGTTCTCGTCGATCCGAAGGAACAACATGCCCCGTCGAAACCGGCATCAATCAAGCGGTTGGCAGATGTGGCCGCCAAAATGGGCGTGGAAGTCGAGATTATCGAACCGTCCGACCTGACAAGCCTTGCCGAATTCGATGCCCTGTTCATTCGCGCGACGACCTCGATCGACAATTTCACCTACCGGTTTGCGCGCCGCGCTGAACAGGAAGGCATGCCGGTCATCGACGACACCCATTCGATGATACGGTGCACCAACAAGGTCTACCTCAAGGAAATACTCGAGAAGGCTGGCCTGCCGATTCCCAAGACCGAAATCCTGGACGAGAAGACCGACCTGGGAGTCGTCTTCGAGCAGCTGGGATCTCCGGTGATACTGAAAACGCCGGACGGCTCCTTCGGCAACCATATGGTCAAGGCGACATCACTGGACGAACTCAAGACGGCCGTGAAAGGCATGTTCGACGACACTGCGCTGGTTATCGCGCAGGAATTCATGCCGACCAAGTTCGACTGGCGTATCGGCGTCCTGAACGGCGAACCGCTCTATGCCTGCCAGTACCGGATGGCACGCGGCCACTGGCAAATCGTCAAGCACGCGCCAGGCGGCAAGACGACCGAAGGCGGGTTCACCACGATGCCCGTGGAAGATGCACCACCGGATGTTGTTGACGTGGCTGTGCGCGCAGCGCGGCTGATCGGCGACGGACTCTATGGCGTCGACCTCAAGGAAACCGACAAGGGCGTTGTGATCATAGAGATCAACGACAATCCCAGCATCGATCACGATGTCGAAGGCGCGGTGATGAAGGACGAAATCTGGCGCCGCATCATCTCATGGTTCTCCACACGTCTTGAACAACGCATGGGCCGCACCTGACGACCGTCAGAACTTGAACGCGCCCGAACGGAGCGAGTCAAACCGGTCGTGCGTGAACGGCACGTATTCCTTACGCTCGGGATGATACATCCAGACCGGGTCAGTCACCTGGTCCAGATCGTAATTTTCCTTGACCAGCTCGACCTTGCGGTACTTGAACGTACCTGTCGTTTCGGCATCGCGCTGAACACGGATGAAAACCGGGATAGCGTAGGGAGGCAGCTTCTCGTCAAGCGCCTTGTAGAGATTGTCATAGTCGACGTCGCCGTCAGTCGTGATGGCGGCCATGCCGGCCTTGCCATCATATCCTGGTATGGCCACACCGTAGACATTGGCCGTTGCGATGCCCGGCATGGCGGACAGGGCCTCGCCAACCTCATTGGTGGAGACATTCTCACCCTTCCAGCGAAAAGTGTCGCCGATCCGGTCGACGAAATAGATATAGCCGTCCTTGTCCTTGCGCATCAGGTCGCCGGTGCGGAACCACATGTCGCCCTTTTCGAACACGTCGCGCAGAATTTTCTTCTTTGTCGCCTGCTCGTCATTGTAGCCCTCAAACCGGTTGCGCACGTCTTCGCCGATCAGACCGAGCGCTTCCCCGGCCTCATCCACATCCGTACGGATGCAAAAGCCCTCGGCGCTCCGGACAGGCTCTTCCGTTTCGATGTCGAATTTCACAAAGGCGATATTCGCAAACTGCTTTTCCAGCCAACCCGGGATTCGGCCGACAGCGCCGACCTTGCCGTCAAAGTTCAGGAAACTGACATTGCCTTCGGTCGAACCGTAGAACTCGCAAAGGTGCGGAATATTGAAACGCTCGAGGAATTCGGACCATACTTCCGGGCGGAGGCCGTTTCCGAAACCAGTGCGAATCTTGTGAGCACGTTCTTTCGGATGCGGGGGCTGGTTCAGCAGGTAGCGGCAAAGCTCGCCGATATAGACGATAGACGTTGCGCCTTCGTCTGCAGCATCATCCCAAAATGAACTAGCCGAGAATTTGCGCCGCAGGATGATTGAGGCGCCCGTCATCAGCGCCTGGCCGACGCCGCAAAGGCCGCCTGTCCCGTGATAGAGCGGGAGGGTGAGATAGATGCGGTCGCGCTCGGTGATATGGCACGGCGCAATGAAGCTGCGCATCATGCCCTGGGTGCGGGCATTGGTGAGTTTTGCCGCCTTGGGCAGGCCGGTTGTACCAGACGTGTAAACATAGAGGCAAAGGTCGCTGCCGCGCAGGGCCGCGCGATGCTCGCGTGAGGGCCGCGTCGCCGGGACACCGGCCAGCGCCGTTTCGAGGTCGTTTCCCTCGCCGCCACCGAGAGTCCAAACAGGGGGATTCGCAGTGAACAGACCTTGCGAGCTGCGGATCACATTATCCTGTTCTGTTCCCGTGATAACGAACTTTGCTCTGGATATATTGATGCAGTGGGCGAGTGATTCGTCTTCAAGGTTTGAATTGATGAGCGCGACGACAACACCGATCTTGGACATGGCGTACCAGGTGGCGACATAGTCGGGCCGGTTTTCCATGAACAAAGCGACGCAATCTCCCGCTGCCAGTCCCTGCTCCAGTGCCCAATTGGCTATGCGATTGGCCCGAGCATCGAACTCGTCATACGTGGTGAGCGTACCCTCGAACCGGAAAGCGACATTGGCACCATGCCTGTCGACCACTGCTTCGATATCGTCGGCCACGAGGATTTCGGAATCCGGGCTGATGGCGCCAGTCCATTTTGTAAGTCCGCGAACGGCGAGGAAGTATTTTATTTCGCGGGCGAGAATGGAGACGAAGTTCATGAAAGGGGCATCCTTGGACAAGGCCGGGCAGTTCATTTCCTATGAAAACCATAGCGTGACAAGGTGAACGCGGGATCACCGGAATTGTCAAAGGAAGCTTGTCAGGCGAGGCAAAGACGGGTTTGCAGGTTGTAGCGTCTCTGGTAATTGCTGCGGATGCGAAGCGGAGGGCGCGAAATGTCAGATCCTGTCGGAAATCTTTTGGAATTGCTGGACATCGAGCGCCTGGAGCATGACCTGTTCCGTGGCCAAAGCCCCGACGAGCGGGCCAACCAGCGCGTTTTCGGCGGGCAGGTCATCGCGCAAGCCCTGGTCGCGGCCCAGCGCACGGTTTCGCAAGACCGGATGTGCCACTCGCTTCACGCCTATTTCATCCGGCCTGGCGACCCGAAAGTGCCGATCATCTACCAAGTCGATCATGCCCGCGACGGCGGCAGTTTCACGACACGCCGCGTGGTGGCCATTCAGCATGGCAAGCAGATCTTCAACCTGGCTGCCAGTTTTCAGGTGCCCGAGGACAGCTGGGAACACCAGCATGACATGCCGGAAGTCCCCGGACCTGAATCCCTGAAAGGTCTTCGCGAACGCCGTGTCGAAATCGCCGAGCGGGTGCCGGAGCAAATGCGTCATGAATTCACACGCGAACGCGACATCGAGATGCGTGACGTCACGCCGCTGGACCTGTTCAAGCCTGAACCGGCGAGCGATGTGAACCAGCTCTGGTTTCGCGTCGCGCGGGAAGTCGGCGACGATCCGGCCCTGAATCAGTGCCTGCTGGCCTATGCATCGGATATGAGCCTGTTGAGCTCTGGTTACCGACCGCACGGCGTGTCGTGGCTAAGCCCGGAACTGATGTCAGCGAGCCTGGACCACGCCATTTGGTTCCACGCACCGGTCAAGTTTTCCGACTGGCACTTGTATGCAATGGACAGCCCGTTTGCCGGCAGCGGGCGAAGCTTCAACCGGGGCAGCATCTACAATCAGGATGGCAAACTGGTCGCCAGCGTGGCGCAGGAAGGCCTGATGCGCCGGAAAAAACCGAAAAGCTGATCTTTCCAGCTATCGCACCTGCAAATAGTACCTTGTTTGAACAGTATTTTCGTCTCCGCGACAATTCTGTTGCGAATAACAGCTGAAAAGGGCTTGCGCCCGGCGGCGTGCCCATTATTACGGGACTCCGGAGCGTAGCGCAGCCTGGTAGCGCATCTGGTTTGGGACCAGAGGGTCGGAGGTTCGAATCCTCTCGCTCCGACCATCCCTCCTCAGGCTTAAGAGCCTGAATTTGTTGGGAATAATCCTGTAAATTCAAGCCCCACCAGCGCGCGCCGTATCTGGTCGCTCTTGGGCTATATCGGACAAAAACGGACAGAATCCGACGTCCCGAGGTGGCTTATTGGTGGCTCAGGAATGGCACATAGCTTGAAAGCCACCGTCTTCAGACCCGAAGGACACGAGACGGACATGGCTATCAACAGGCTGAAACTCACTCAAACGAACGTTCAGCGCCTGATCAGAGCACACGGCGGAACAAAAAAAGAGCGCCACTGGGATACCGAAGTGCCGAGACTCTTTCTTGCGATCACACCGAACGGCAGTGCGGCCTACAAGCTCCAGATCGTGAAACCGGACGGCGGCAAGACAGACGCCAAGCTCATTTCTGTGGATGATGGTTCCCCCGAGATTGCCCGCGCTCTGGCGACGAAAGAACTGGGCCGCATGGCGCTGGGAGACGCCGACCCGGTCGCCCGCCGCCGGGCAAAGAAGGAGGAGGCAAAACGGGAAGCCGCTGCGACGTTTGCCGCCCTGGCGAACCGCTTCATGGCCTCGCCGGAGAAGTCTCCTCCCAGCATCAAACAACGCACCTATGATGAACGAGAGAGACTGCTGCGAGTTCATATTTTGCCTCAACTGGGCGAAGTGCCGTTCAGAAAGATTACCAGACCTCGTGTCCGGGAACTGGTCAGGCAAATTCAAGCTGAAGCGGCAAAACATCCGCGGGCCCAAGAAGGGAGCAATCCCGGCGCAAGGCTCGCCAATGAGTGTCAGGGCGTTATCCGGGCAGTATTCAACTGGGCCATCGAAGAAGAACTCATCGAGGTAAATCCGGCATCTTTCCGGAAGCTTTTCCGGGACACACCGGACAAGCGCCCCCAAATGCCAGAAGAAGCTCTGAAGCTCATGTGGAAGTCATTGAGGTCCAACATGAGGCGTGACGAGGATCGCGGCAGCTGGACATCTGCTCTCGCAATAATGTTGCACGCAGTGACCCTGCAACGGCCCGCAGAAATCGTCGCGGCCCGGCGCGAACAGTTCGATTGGACGCCGGGACAAGAGACGTGGCGAATACCGGCAAGCCAGACAAAAACGAACGAGACCTATGAAGTCCCCCTGTCTCCTCTCGCCGCTGCGCTGTTTCTCGAAGCCCTGGCAAAGCACAACCAGGCCTGGGTGTTCCCGAACCAGGTCAATGACGACCACATTCGTCACGATGGACCTAAGCAGCGTTGGATACGCGTCCGAAACAAGCTCGTGAAACAATCAAAGGAAAACGCAGAATCCTGTCCGGTTGAGGGCGTGCAGCTCTATGACTGCCGTCGCCTTGGTCGCACGCTCATGGTACGCGAGCTGGGGGTTTCTCCAACAATTGCGGAAGCATGTATCAACCACGCACCGGACCGGTCGATGCAGAGTCGCTATGATGTGGGCAACAATGTTGATGAAATCCGTCGGGCTATGAACTTGTGGGGGAAACATGTTGGAAATCTCGTTGGTGATAACCCGATGGCCGACGCAATCAATCATTCAGCGACGAACTTGAAAGCAGGCTAATATGGAATTGCCGTACCAAGAGGTTTCCCAAGCTGACGACGAGGGTTCGATTCCCTTCACCCGCTCCAATTTCTTTCAATATTTTCAATAATGCACTGAATTCAGAATTCTCAAGGTTCCGTAAACGCTGGCACCAGCCAAGGGTCACATCCGTCGTTGATCCAGCCTTGGCCACCGACCGCACAAGGGTCTATTTGCGGCGCAGATTTGCGTCAAAAAAGCGAATGATTGTTGCAAGCGCGTCTTTCAATTCAGGCAGCCCATAATCGTAAAAGAAGCAATGACCGAGACCGTCGAACACCTGGAGCGAGGCATCGACTTCCGATCGGGTCAACGCTCGGTGGGTTGCAAGAACCGGGCTGAGATCATGCGCGCGTGTGCCGGTTATCAGCAATGTCGGTGGGAACTGGCTTAGCAGTTCCCGCGGAGCCCTTAGCGGAAACCGAAGATATGTGTCTGGAGCATTTCTGAAGTAGCCAAACTGCTCGGCATCTGACCGGTCCGCTGCTGCGTCCGGAGCGGAAAGTGCCGTTCCGATCGCAGAGAAATAGGTCGAGTCACCTCCCCCGGCCCAGCCATCCGCACCACTTCCGAAGACGCCGATGGCAGCCGGACGCGGCAAGCCCTTATCCAGTATACGAATCGTTACCTGAGCGACCAGCATCCCGCCTGCGGAGCAGCCATAGATGCCAATATTCTCGTGTCGATATTGCTTGAGGAGTGAGCGATAGACCGTTTCGACATCTTCCGAAGCGGCAGGAAACCGATGCTCGGGACCTTGACGATAATCCACAGAAACGACCTTCACGCCGCTCATGGCGGCGATTGGCGCACTTTCCACCCGGCCGAGGTGCACAGCGCCGCAGCAAAAGCCACCGCCATGCAGATTGATGAGCACCCGATCCCTATTCTCGTCCGACACACCACCGCCCGGCTCGAAAATTTCGACGGGCACGCCATCGACGTTTAGCGCCGTTACGGAAACCCCGAAGTCCTGGATGGCCTTCTCTCCCATTGGTCCGAAAAAGACATCGAGGCTCTTGCGGTAATTGATCGCATATTCACGATACTGTTCGTCATTGTCGAAACCTGTCGTGCGCGAGGACTCCGGCCCCCCGACCGCAAGGAGTCGCCGGACTTGTGCCGCCTTGGCCTCCGGGCTGAGCGCCGACGAAATGGGCAGTTCGAACGCTGATACACTTATTGTGCCATCGGAAGACGCAATGAGCCGTTTTGCCTGTGTTGTCGCTGCTGTCATCGGAAACTCCCAAAGCAAGAAAATGCACGCAAATCGGCGGAAATCGCGCCAGAAACTTTTGATTTCAAGCCATTACGGTTGCATGACTTGTCATATATAACTAGGTTATATAGGTTTGCAACAAGACACCGTCTGCGCGGGACCGATGCGAAGTGGCTGCGCGCAAATTCAGGCGTGATAAGAAACGTAATCGAAAAATTGACTCTTCGTCAAAATGGCATTTGCAAGCGGGCGGCGGTTCAGTCGGTAATTGCCGTAAAATAAGCGATCGGGAGCGGGTTATGCAGGTTGCATGGATTGGGATGGGGCGCATCGGCAAGCAGATGGCGCTTCGGGTACTTGCTGGTGGCTATGCGCTGACAGGGCACGCCCGTTCGGCCAACAAACATGCGGACATTGCGGCAGCAGGAGGCAGGCTGACGGCATCCGCCGCCGAGGCAGTTCGCGACGCCGACATCATTTGCGTCAATGTCTATGACGAGCAGCAGTTGGACAATGTGATGCGGGAGGCGGGCGCCCTTGCGGCGATTCCGGCTGGCGCCGTCCTCGTGATCCACTCGACCGTCGGACCACTCGCCGTGCAACGCCTCGGTGCCGAGCGCCCCGACATTTCGGTCGTCGACGCAGCCTTCAGCGGAATCGACAAGGACGCCGCGCAGGGTAGCATCGCTCTGATGGTGGGCGGCGACAAGGAAGCGGTCGATCGCGCCATGCCGGTCGTCGAGACCTACGCGAACTTTATCCGGCATCTCGGCCCCCTCGGCAGCGGAATGACCACGAAGCTCGTGAACAATGCCCTCTTCGGCGCACAAATGATCTTGGCCCATGACGCATTGCGGCTGCTTGGGGTCAGTTCGATCGATCGCGATGTCGCGGTCGAGTCATTGGTGCGATCAAGCGGGGGAAGTTTCGCGCTCGGCCTTTTCCGTCCAGGAGTCGACCCGGACAAAATTATGGAGGGCATTCGGCCCTATATGGAGAAGGATGTCGCCGCAGCGCGCACGGCCGCGGCCGAAGCGGGTTTCGATCTCGGTATGCTCGACGTGGCCACGCGGCCTTTTGTGGAAAACGCCTGACACCGGGCGACACAGTCTCCGGCCACACGCCGACCTAATACTCTAATCTCGGGCCTGCTTCGAGCCTAGCCGCAGCCCAACCAATAAAGGAGCAATGGAACATGGATGAGTTCAACGGAAAAGTCGCGGTCATCACGGGCGGTGCGCGGGGATTCGGCAAGGCGTTCGGCGCTGCGCTGCTGGCGCGCGGTGCCACGGTCGTGCTCCTTGACATTGATGGCGCGGCAGCCTCGGACACCGCGGCGAACCTCGGCGGCAAGGCCTTCGCCCTGCCCCTTGACGTCGCCGACGAGCAAGCGGTCGCTGTAGCCATGGACAAGATCGCCGATACACATGGCGGGATCGACATTCTGATCAACAATGCGGGCATACATTCGGCCGCCGCGAACAACTATATTGGTGTCCTCGGGACAGAAGGCGTCCGCCGCATGTTCGACGTCAATATGTGGGGCGTCATCTACTGCACGCTCTCGGCCGCCCCACACATGAAGGATCGCGCCGGTGCCTCGATCATCAACATCGCCTCGATGGCCGCTTTCGTTCCCTCGAAGGCCTATGGGGTCAGCAAGCTTGTTGTCAGGGGACTGACGGTGAGCTTCGCCCACGAGCTGGCCGATTCGGGTATCCGCGTGAACGCCATCGCGCCTGGGCTCATCTTCACTGATACTATTCGCGAAGAACTACCCGCCGACGTCGTCAAGCAGGTGCTCGCGACCCAGATCCTGAAGCGCGAAGGCGAAGAGCCGGATATTGTCGAAGCCGCCCTCTTCCTCGCCTCGGAGAAGGCGAGTTTCGTGACTGGCGAAACCTGGCGCATCAGTGGTGGCGCCACTCTTCAAGTTTGACAGGGGAAGCAACCGGTTCCTGCAAACACGGTCACCAGCGTTCGCAAACAGACGCGGCCGGCCCCTTCCGGATGTAGCTGCACACCCTTGGCAGCGGCCGTGTTCGCCAAAGTCGCAACTTGAGCGCCTATCGTCACGGCTACCGGAGATCCAGCCGGACAATCCGTTCGCATGCGTTAGCTTTGCACTTAAGACTCGGCGAACGACCGCGCCCTGCTGAGGGTCGTCGGCGCAGGTTTTGCGGCCAGGGGCATCGAGCGCTGCCGAAGACGACTTTATCGAACCGACGCGGCGATTCCGCTTTGGTCGAAACGCAAAGGATGCGAAGCGACGGCCAATAAAGGAATAGTTTCGAGCAGAACCCTCATTTGGAAAAGTAGCTGCTCCGGAATTGGTTTCTATTCTGGTTCGGCGGGCTCAAAAAGCGGCACCCAGATATCGCCGGACTCCTCGAAGCGGACCTTGACCGGCATACCAATGTGAACACGTGTTGCTTCGCAGTTCACAATATTGGTCACCAAGCGAATGTCGTCCTGTTCGACAAGCGATACCAGAGCAACGACATAAGGCACCTCCAATCCTTCAAACCATTGCTTGTGATTTACCGTAAAGCTCTCAACGCGACCTCGGCCAGTTACGGGTACGGAAACAGCCTGGCGCCCTCCACACTTTGGACAAAAGCTTGTCGGGGGATGAATGAAGTACTGGCAAGCCGTACAGCGGCTGATTACCAACTCGCCAAACTTCCCACGTGTCCAAAACGCGAATGTGTCCTGATCGACGAGGGGATGAGCTCTATCAACAGCCTTCATTCAGCCGTGCCTTCGACAGCCGCCTGAGCACGTTGCCACGATCGCTTGCTAACAAGACCAAGCGAAAGCAGAGCAATGGCCGCTGACACTGATGCGATCAGCACACAGACCAATTGATAGGCCGTCTCACTTGGATAGCGTCCTGCCTCGTTGACCGCATTCACAGTATCTAGAGACAACACAACCGCGACAAGCTGAGCACCAGCCCCCATGAAAGCCGCGCGAGTAACAGTCAACATTCCAGTTGCTTCACTGGTCCGATCCGGAGGTGCTGACTTCACAACGATCGCGGGAAGGTACGCCCCCACCATGGTAGTTCCGAACGAAATGGCGATCAAGACCGCTATGATCTGGGCCACCGAGTCATGGAACCAGACCGCCGCCAAGAAACCAGATGCAGTGACCAACGCAGCAATGCAGAGAGTTTTTCGGTCGCCGAGCCATACAGCAATCAATCCTACCAGCGGCCCTGCGCCCAGAGCGAGAATGTTCGACGGTAACTTGATGAGACCAAACTCTGTAGCACTTCTACCCAGCCCGACGCCCGTTGAGGCCGGCTGCTGGATAAGCAAGGAAAACACCTGCACAATTTGAAAAGCGCCGATCGCCAACAGCGCCATGCATAAATTGGCCACCAAAACATTTCGATTTGCAAAAAGCTTTACATCAACAAGAGGATCATCTTGACGCGCCGACCGCACGCCCCAAGCTCCGAGAAGAAGAACACCGCCGACGAACAGACCAGTTACAGGTATGCTGGTCCATCCCCAGCTCGTTCCTTTCGATATCGCCAGCAGCACCAGCGCGATACCCGGCACGAACATCATGCCTCCGAACAAATCGAGATTTACATGTCGGGCACGTTGTCGCGTGGCGGGAATGAAGAGCCAGCCGACCACCACAGCGACAGACGCAAGCGCTGCACTGGCGAAGAAGATTGATCGCCACGGCGCGTTGTCTACCAAGACACCTCCGACCAGAACCCCCGATATCGTCCCGCCCCCCGCGCCTGTCATCATCAGCCCGATCGCCAGGGGCAAGATTCTCTCTGGAACGTGTAGCCGAATGAGACCAAAGCAGAGCGGAAGCAATGCACCGGTGAGTCCCTGCAGGCACCTGCCAGCCAAGACCAAAGTGAAATTGCTAGAAAAAGCAGCGATAAGAGACCCCACAACGCCGATGGCGAGCAACGCAAGCATGATCTCCTTTCGACCGTAGAGATCCCCCAGTCGCCCCATGATGGCAGCAACACCAGCGCCAACCAGCAAATAGCCAGTAATCAGCCAACCTGCCGTGTTTGGATCACCGAACTCAGCGACAAGTTTGGACATGGCGGCAAAGATCATATGGGTTTCGAAGGCAGCGGCGACTTCGCACAACATGAGCGCGGCCAAAAACAGGATCAGCGAGCTTTTCTTGGTTAGAATAGTCATAAAGATCAGATCTTATGTCTAAGCGCTTTTCGACGCGTGGCGTGATAGGGGTTAAAGAGCAGCAAATCGGTGATGTCGTTCGAACAGCAGGACCAAAGGTTGATGTGCACGATTTTCGTGCCTTCGCATCTACAGAAAAATGACAAAGCGATCGGAATCACGAGGCTTGCCTCCTGGCAATCAGGGATTGAACGTCAAGCAGACCCGTTTGTATGCCGCCCGTGAATCCATGGTCGACCGGCAACGCTAAACCACTCACGAAACCTGCCGCTTCGCTGTTCAGAAACACGAGTGGCGTCGCTTGCTCTTCTGGGGTTGCCTGGCGACCGATCGGCTCGGAAAACGCTTCAAAGACAGCCTTTGGGGCGACCTTGTAAAAATGATCCTTCAGCATCGGCGTTGCTGTGGGAGATGGCAGAGTCACATTCAGCCTGATGTTTTGGCGCGCCAACTCAACAGCTCTTTTCTGAGTGTAGACAACAATAGCCTCTTTCGAAAACCCATATCCGTCCCCGATGGCTTCGATATGGGTTTCGCACCATATCACTGCGGACTCAAAGCTCGGGGTCGATACAAGTTCATTGAGTAAAGGCAAATGCTCGCGATAGGCGTAGGCTGCGTTTGATGAAATCGATGCAACCGCCGATCCCGGTCTCAAACGTGGTATCCATTGTTCCGTCCAGTGGCGCATGCCGATGAAGTTGACCTTCATGACACTCATTGGCGAAAAGGTTTGGGGAAGACCGGCGCAGTTGAATAGGGCATCGATTGAGCCGTCCAGTGATGCAGCTGCAGCATCGATGCTGTTGCGATCTCCCAAATCAACAGGGTTAAACGACGCAAGATCGAACTTTGTGGGCTGAATGTCGAAACCGTGAACTTCGCCTCCAAGCGCAATGACTTCGCGCGCAACGGCCTGACCTATGCCGGAAGCACAACCTACAATCACAACCCGCTTTCCAGCGTAGTCCCATTTAGACATGTTGCGCCCTCCCGACGCGGTGTTTTACGACTCGCAGATCTGGTTCATTGTACCGGAAAACCAAGCCGCTCCACTGGAGCTAAGCCGGATGATGAACTCCCGCTGCGCGAGCGAACATTTTTGGCTTTTCCTATATTGCGATCACGCAAGTCAACTTATATAACTAAGTGTATTATCCAGACGAGCGGGCGGAAGTCAATTCAATTCCACTCCAGCGAACTGCCTCGTAAGTCTAACGCTACAGAATAGATTACCGACCACAGAATTGACCGACCGTCAATTCTGTGGTCGGCTTCAGAAAGGCCGTCAGCGACCAGCGTGATGTTCTGACGCCCAACAAGGCCGTAAAGGCCGGTTCGAACCTGGGAGGAAAAAGAGATGAGCAAAGTCATGGAAGGCGTCCGAATTCTGGAAGTGGCGCAGTTCACGTTTGTGCCAGCCGCGGGAGCAGTTCTTTCCGACTGGGGCGCAGATGTCGTCAAAATCGAACATCCTGTGAGGGGCGACGCTCAGCGCGGCATCAAGATGTTGCAGCGCTTGGCGGTAAACCCGCAACGTTCCGCTCTCATGCAACACCCCAATCGCGGCAAGCGTAGTGTGGGCGTTGATATCTCCAAACCTGAAGGACAGCAGATCATCTACGAACTCGCCAAATCGTGCGACGTTTTTCTGACCAATTATCTGCCGCAACACCGGCAGAAGCTGAAAATTGATGTGGAACATATTCGGGCCGCGAACCCGGACATCATTTATGCGCGAGGCAGCGCATTCGGGGAACGTGGACCGGATCGCGAAAAGGGCGGATACGACTCAACTGCATTCTGGGCAAGAGCGGGTTCGGCAAGGCTTGTCACGCCTCCCGAACTTGAGGGACCGCTGCCTCAGCCTGGTCCAGCCTACGGCGACACGATTGGTGGTATGAACATAGCGGGCGGCATCGCAGCTGCCCTGTTTCATCGGGCCCGTACCGGCGAAGCCCTCGAGATCGATGTGTCACTGCTGTCGTCAGGCGTTTGGGCCACGGCCTGCAGCGTCGATGTTGCTATGGAGCTTAATACCAACCCCTTCAGTAACGCTATGCCCGGCAAGGTTGCGGTTGGATCAAATCCGTTCGTCGGCGTATTCGAAACCTCCGACAAACAACACATCAACCTCACTATTCTGTCACCCGGCCCTCATATCAGGGATACGTTTGAACATCTCGGGATCGCGGAGCACGCGGACGACGAACGATTTTCGTCCGACGTTGCAATCATGGAGAATGCAGAGACGGCGTACCGGTTGGTGGCTGAGGCATTCCGCAAACAGCCCTTCGACTACTGGATTGAGCGGCTAAAAACGATGACGGGACAGTGGGCACCTTACCAGGATGTCCTTCAGGTCAGCCGCGATGAGCAAGTTGCCGCCAATGATTTGATATTTGAGGTAGAGTCCGCCGATGGCGGTCCACCGATTAGGCTGGTGGCCAACCCAGTACAATTCAACGGCGAAGCCGTCCGGAACACGCGCGCCCCAGAAGCTTCCGAACATACTGAACTTGTATTGATGGAGCTCGGTGTCGACTGGGATAGAATTGAAGACCTGAAGTCCAAGCAGGTGATCGCCTGAATTTTTGCTCCCCAAGGTCGAGAACCCGCCTTGGCCCATCTAATCGAAGGAACAGACCATGATAAAGCCCGGATCAAAATGGAGCAGCGCCGTGTGCACTGCTGAAATCGTGGTCGTGCGCCCCGCCCCCGGTGATCTCGTCCTGCAATGCGGCGGTCAGCCGATGACGACCGGCCCTGTCGACCCGAACAGTTTTCTCGCTATCGGCGATGGCCTGGACGCAGGCGTTAGCACCGGCAAGCGCTATTTTGACGCTGACAGCGGCCTTGAGGTTCTCGGCACCAAAGCCGGACGCGGAACGCTCGCCGTGAATGGACGCCCGCTTCAGGCAAAGGAACCCAAAGCGCTTCCGGCCAGCGATTGAACGGAACTTAGCAGGCCCACTTTCGATATGCAGACGTCACTTATTCTCGACATGGTCGCCGACAGCTCGCCGGACCGTATTGCCGCAGGGCCCTTGGCCAATCCTATTTCGGCATCCCAACTCAAAGAAAAGGCGATCGTCGCGGCGGCCTATTTACTGGCCGCGTCCGGCCAGTCGGAAAGGGTCGTATTTTGCGGCATGAACGGCTGGGCGTTTCCGGCCTTGCTGTTCGCGTCAGCCTATGCTGGTTTGCCTATAGTTCCCTTGAATTACAGACTTCCCGATCCGGAACTGAACAAGCTCGTCGCCAGGACTGCACCTTCCGTCGCCGTTGTAGACGACGACATGCTTTCGCGGATCGAACCAGTCGACGGAGTTACCGTCATCGCACGAAGCACGTTTGAGGCGTCTTGCGAAAAACCAGCGATCGCGCCATGTGACAACCTCAATCCAGAGTCGGACATCGCGCTTCTTCTCTTCACAAGCGGCACCACGGGCGATCCGAAAACCGCAGTGCTTCGTCATCGCAATCTTACTTCTTATGTCATCTCGACCGTCGAATTTCAGGCTGCGGATGAAAATGAGGCGGCGCTCATCAGCGTTCCGCCTTATCATATTGCAGGTGTATCTGCCGTTCTTACAGGCATATATGGCGGCCGCAGACTGGTATACCTTCCCGCATTCGAGGCCAATGAATGGGTGAGTGTTGCCGAGCGCGAAGCGATTACGCATGCGATGGTCGTGCCAACCATGCTCGAAAGAATACTGGACGCATTGGAGGGGGTCGAAAACCCTCTTCCTGATCTTCGCCTCCTGTCTTACGGCGGCGGCCGCATGCCGCTTCCGGTGATTGAACGAGCGCTTCTGCGACTACCGCACGTCGACTTCGTCAATGCCTACGGCCTGACCGAGACAAGTTCCACCATTTCGGTACTTGGACCCGACGATCACCGCGCTGCAATTGCGTCAAAAGATGAGTTGGGAAGACGTCGACTTGGATCAGTTGGCAAACCACTTCCAACCCTGGAACTCCAAATTCAGGGTGCGCTCGGCCATCCACTCCCTCCTGGCCAGAAAGGAGAAGTGTGTGTGCGTGGAGAACAGGTCGCCGGCGAATACCTCGGTGGTGCATCCCTTCCCGAAAGTGGCTGGTTCCGTACGAAAGATGCGGGCTGGCTCGATGAAGATGGATACCTGTTTATTGACGGAAGACTCGACGACGTCATCGTCAGAGGCGGCGAGAACATATCGCCGGGAGAAATCGAGGACGTGCTGAGAGAGTTCGCCGGAGTTGCGGACGTGGCCGTGTTCGGACTTCCCGACCAGCAATGGGGCGAAAAGGTTGCGGCGATTATCGTGCCGAACAGTGACAAGCCGGATGTCGAAGATCTTAAACGCTGGGTGAAATCCAGATTGAGGTCTACTAAAACACCGGAATTCTGGGATTTCCGAGACGCCCTTCCCTACAATGAGACAGGGAAACTTTTGCGCCGCGTCCTGAAAGCGGAGTTTTCAGATTAGTCAGCTCACCTCTCTAACGCCCGGACTTATCGACACCCTGGACGCGGAAAAGTGGTCTGCACTTGGCGCAAGTCCAGTTGAATTTGTGAAGCTAGGGCAACCAGGCTCAGAAGACGCTACCCAACGCCTCCGCACTATGACCCAAGCGGTAATTGTGGGGATCGCAGCAGCCGGCAGCTACCCATCCCATTTCTCTCAGCACTGCGATATAATTTTGTCGTCAGATGAACGATGCGATGACCATTGCGTCTACGTTCCTGCGGCCGACGTCCCTAAATCAATTCAGGAGCTCTCAGACAAGATCGGTCGCAATCCAGTGGCTGCAACGACACTCTGTCAGGTCCTCCGCATGGGTGAACATCTGAGCTTCCATGACGCCTTGCATTTGGAGTCATTTGCCTACTCGGCTCTGCTCGCAGGAAGCGAGTTCCGAGCTTGGTGCGAGAAAACCAGACGCGGACCAACCGAGCATAAAGCGATCACTGGACAGGAACTTGTCAAATACGAACGCTCGGGAGATCTGGTCACACTCACGCTGAACTCCCCTCATTCCCGCAACAGCTTCAGTGCGAGCATGCGTGACGCCCTCTTCGAAGCGATCGCAGCCGTTGTCGATGATCCGACGAAGCCTCAGATGTTGCTAAAAGCGGAAGGCGCCTGCTTCTCAACCGGAGGCCTCTTGGGAGAATTCGGCACCTCCAATGACTTAGCAGCGGCGCACGTAATACGAACGCTTCGGTCTCCAGCCCTTTTGCTGAACAAGTTAGCGGATCGTGCGACGGTAGAACTTCACGGAGCATGCATTGGATCCGGACTTGAAATACCCATGGCTGCCGAGAAGCGCCGAATTAGGCCGGGCGCGTTCCTTCAGCTTCCAGAAGTCTCCATGGGGGCAATTCCAGGTGCTGGAGGGACTGTTTCGCTGCCGCGCGCTATCGGCCGCCATCGTACAGCATGGCTGGCGATTACAGGACGGCGCATGCGCTTTGAAGCGCTTTCAAGCTGGAATTTCGCAACGATAGGAGGCGGAATTTGATTTCGCATCTTGTCGAACAAGCCGATCGACTTTGCTCGCTGCTTGCCACCAGCAGTAAAGCCCTTGGAGCACGCGTGCAACTCGACTTGCTCGCGGATATGGACCGATCCAACTTCCTGGAACTGAAGGCACCAGGCTTCACCTCATCGAACGGCTCCTGTCGGTTGCTCCAAACAGCCGACGGCTGGATTGCGGTCAATCTTCCTCGCACCGAGGATTGGGATTTGTTGCCAGCGTGGATGGAAAGCTGGGTCGAAGCGCCGGAGTGGGCGCATCTGGAGGCCTTCGTCGCGGACAGAACCAGCTCGGACGTTGTCAGGTCAGCCCGTGAGCTTGGCCTGGCGGTAAGCGCGGTGGGTGAGCGCGTCGGAAACTCACCACTCCCCGGAATACTGCATTCAAGACCTCTTCAGGGGAAAGACCGCTGTGGGCTCAAGGTCCTCGATTTAAGCGCCTTGTGGGCGGGCCCGTTTTGCGGAGCGATACTTGCGAAAATGGGAGCGCAGGTCACGCGAATAGAGAGCACGCGTCGACCTGATCCAACTTCCAATTTTCCAGAGTTCGATCATCGACTGAACGGCGACAAGAGGAGGTTGAAAAGCCAAAGCGCCAATCCACTACAAGACGATGAAATTTTGCGCCTCGTATGCGAGGCGGATATCCTGATCACCAATGCCAGGCCGCGCGTGTTCGAATCGAATGGTTGGTCGATTGATGCTTTGCGCCACCGCAATCCGGACTTGCTGTGGATAGCGATAACGGGACATGGATGGCAAATGCCATCCGGAGGCAGGGTCGGATTCGGTGACGACGCTGCCGCCGCAGGCGGCCTCGTGGATTGGGATACCGCAAATCAAGCGCCGCACTTTGTAGGCGATGCTGTCGCAGACCCGCTGACCGGAATAGCAGCCGCAGTCATGGCCATACAGGCGGTTATTCAAAGGCAAAGCGGTCTGATCGACGCCTCCCTTTCAGGGACCGCCGCGGGCTTGCGCCACTGGATTGATAACGCCCAGGGATCGCCGCATGCGACATCTCCACATGAAGTTTTCGGATGACCCAAGCGACCTTTACTCTTTGTAATGTTGAATTTGAGGGGCATCCCGCCTGCAGTATTCATGTGCGGGACGGCGTGATCGTTGCGGCTGGTGCAGACGTCGAACCACAAGGGCGCGTAATTGACGGTGGAGGCGGCGCCGTTATTCCCGGATTGCACGACCATCACATCCATCTGCTCGCAGCGGCCGCGAACGCTCAATCGGAAGACCTGGAACAGGTTAGCGCCTTTGCCGATCTTCGTGACCGGCTCCTGAAGAGAACCCGCGGACTGAAGCCCAAAGAATGGGTGCGCGCGGTCAATCTTGATGCCGCGCATTTTTCCGGTCTTGATCGCTTCCTGCTTGATCAGTGGCTCCCCGAACGACCGGTTCGCATCAAGGATCGTACGGGCGCGCTGTGGGTGTTGAACTCTGTGGCCCTCGCCATGCTTTCCCAAGACGAAATGCCGCCAGGTGCCGAAACAGGGCCGGACGGAATGCCGACCGGTAGATTCTGGCGAGAGGATGAATGGCTGGCATCCAAATTGCCTTCCCAGGCGCCCTCTTTGGACAACCTGGGACTTCAACTCGCAAGGCTCGGGATCACGAGCCTCACTGACGCGACAGTTTCGTCGAACGCTGAGAGCGCCGCACTGCTTGCTTCGGCTAAGCGAATAGGAGCATTGCCACAAAGCCTGCACCTAATGAGTCGGGGTGAACTCCCTATCAGCGGGAACCAAGAATACCAGATCGGCGAGGTCAAGATCCTGCCTGACGAGCGTGACCCACCCTCTTTGGACAGCTTTACCGAATGGATAGTCTCTGCACACCGCCAGAAGCGAAACGTGGCGGTGCACTGTGTGACAGACGCTGAGCTGGCGCTCACGCTGGCTGCTTTCGAGAGCGCTGGATGCAAACCTGGAGACCGCATCGAACATGGTAGCGTCATAAATTCCGCTGCCATTTCAGTTATCAAATCCCTCGGTCTGGCGGTGGTTACGCAACCCGGTTTTGTTCACCATCGGGGCGACAGGTATGTCGCCGAGATTCCGGCCTCGGATCATCAAGACCTCTATCGCTGCGCAACGCTGCTAGCTCAAGGTATTGTTGTACGCGGAAGCTCCGATGCGCCCTACGGCCCGATCGACCCTTGGTTGGCCATGCAAACAGCCGTGAACCGAACGACGCGTAACGGTTATGTTCTGGGTCCCGACGAACGGATCAGCCCACTCCAGGCATTGTCGCTTTATTCAAGCTGGAACGGATCGTCTGTTCGCCCCGGCGCCGCAGCAGATTTCTGTCTGCTTGATGTTCCTTTCAGTGAAGCATTGGGACGCCTGTCAGCTGATGACGTCGCGGCCACCGTTATCGCCGGAATACCCGCCTACGACAAATATGGAAAATTTGTACAATGATGAATCCGCTTCCCGCTCTGACACCGGAAAACACACCTTACTGGACTGGTGGCCTGGATGGCCGACTGCTCATCTCAACCTGCCTGGACTGTGACCATCGAATTCACCCGCCTCAGCTGGTCTGTCCCAAATGCCTGTCGGAGCAGATTGAGCCGCGTGAATCAAACGGCACCGGCTCAATTCACACTTTCACCATCAATCACCAACCCTGGCTGCCCGGCATGGAGGTGCCTTTCGCTCTCATTATTGCCGATTTGGACGACCAGCCAGGAGTCAGAATAACGGCGCGCCTGAGAAACTGGAGTGGCGCCCCTCTCAAGATCGGGATGCCCGTCGAAGTTTGCTTCGATGTCCATGGCGATATTGCCATCCCCGCGTTCGAACTCATCGGAGACAGGTAATGTTGGCACTCGAAAAGAAAGCCGCGATCACTGGAATCGGCATGTCCACGATTGGGCGCACGACACTCAGGCCGGCCGTCAGTCATCTGAGAGAAGCGTTCTTGGAAGCCTTGAACGACGCCGGTCTGGAAAAGGACGATATAGACGGCATCACAACGTATCCTGGACGCACTCAATCGGCCCCAGGAATGTCCCCGCTAGGCTGTCAGGAAGCGCGCGAAGCGTTTGGACTGAAAACCCGCTGGCATAGTGCTGTGCCCGAAGGTGCTGCTCAGATGGCCCCCATCATGGTCGCGGCGATGGCGGTCGCTACCGGCCAGGCGCGTCATGTCATGGTTTTCCGCGCCCTGACTGAATCGTCATCCCAGACCAGGGAACGACGCGCAAGCGTATCGGCAGGCAATGGCAGGATTGATGGATGGCTTTCCTGGCTAATACCTGCGGGCGCCATGTCTGCGTCAAACTGGGCTGCAATGTTTGCCACGAGATACATGCACGAGTTCGGTCTGAAAAAGGAGCAACTGGGCGCGCAATGTGTGCTCCAGAGAGAATACGCCCGCAACAATCCGCGCGCCTTGTTGCGGGACAAGCCTCTGTCGATGGACGACTACCTGACGGCGCGGAAAATTTCAGAGCCTCTTGGGCTCTACGATTGCGATGTGCCGATCGACGGCGCCTGCGTCATTATCATCTCCGCCATCGACGCAGCAAAGGACTTGAGAAGGCCACCAATACGAATTGAAGCAATGAGCGCCGCCATGACCGGTCGGGAAAGCTGGGACCAACGCACAGATCTCACGACGATGGGTGCCCACGACGCTGCTGGCGCCATCTGGCAACGTACCGATCTCAGACCAAAAGATATCGACGTAGCCGCAGTTTACGACGGCTTCAGCATTTTTGTTCCACTCTGGCTTGAGGCCTTTGGCTTTTGCGAGCACGGAACAGCGGGCCATTTCATTGAAGCGGGTGGAACAGGCTTGACCGGCGATCTGCCTACCAACACCGGAGGTGGCCAGTTATCCGCAGGTCGGCTGCACGGTTTTGGCCATTTGCACGAAGCTTGTGTTCAGCTCTGGAACGAAGGCGGCAGTCGCCAAGTTCCAAATGCGCGCCACGCAGCGTGCGGCATGGGTGGCGGATTCCTGGCCGGCGCAATGCTATTGAGCCGGGACTGATCAAGTTTCACCTGTGATAGCCTGGGTTGGCTTTGTGTTAATGTGGAGGATCGTCTTATGTCTTTTCTGAAAGTTCCCAATGGCGTGTATATTGACGGACATTGGGTCACGACTTCAAAAACTGAACCTGTTCTCAACCCGGCCACAGAGGAGGTACTCACCGAGGCACCTGTCGGCAGTACGGATGATCTGGAAGCGGCACTTGTTGCCGCGCGCAGATCCTTCGATGCAGGAGAGTGGCGTCGTCTGCCGGCAATGCAGAGGCAAGCAAGACTGCAGGCATTTCTCGACTGTGTGCGGGCAAGAAAAGGTGATTTTATCGAATTGTTGATAGCTGAAGCCGGCGCAACGAGAGCGCTTGCCGATGCTCTCCACTTCGAAACGCCTATGGCACATGCGCAATATTACATCGACAAATGCACGCGGCCAGCGATCACTCCCCTACCTGTTGAAGTCGCGCCAGTTTCTGCTGGTCAGAACTGGGTGGGCGCAGGATCATTGGTGCGCATGCCCGTTGGGGTTGTTGCGGCTATAACGCCGTATAATTTTCCATTTTTTCTCAACCTCGGCAAAGTAATCCCTGCGCTTGCTGTGGGCTGCTCTGTCATACTTAAGCCTTCGCCATACACTCCGCTCGCTGCGCTGGCTCTCGCGGAGATCGCCCACGATGTCGAACTACCCGCAGGCATACTGAATATCGTAACGGGCGATGTGTCCGTGAGTGAAAAGCTGACATCAGACGACCGGGTCGACCTGGTTCACTTTACCGGGTCGGATGTCGTTGGATCGAAAATTCAGGCTCAGGGCGCGCCAACTCTCAAACGCTGCGTCATGGAACTTGGGGGGAAGTCTGCGCTGATCGTGCGGTCGGACGCAAACCTAGAGGCTGCAGCGACGGCCGGATTGTCAGGGATAACGATTCACGCAGGACAGGGTTGCGCTCTCCTGACCCGGCAGATCGTTCATAATTCCGTCAGGCCTGAATATGTCCGCCTCCTGACGCAAATGTTGGAATCCGTTCGCTTGGGTGATCCGTCCAACCCCAGCATGTCTATGGGACCGCTAATTCGGGAAAGCCAATGCCTTCGTGTGGAGTCGTTCGTTCAAAAGGCACATGACGAGGGCGCAACGCTTGTCACTGGTGGACGACGCCCCGCTCACCTTGAGCATGGTTTTTTCTTTGAACCGACGCTGTTCGACAATGTCCAAAATACTTCAACATTGGCTCAGAATGAAGTGTTCGGACCCGTCGGAGCGGTTATGGGTTTTGATGATGACGACGAAGCAATAGCACTCGCCAATGCCAGTCCGTTTGGTCTCTCGGGCGCCATTTACTCGAACGATGCAGGGAAGGCCTACGAGATGGCCCTGGAAATCGAAACCGGCAATGTATCGATAAATGGCGGCACAGGCCGAATGAACTCATCTTTTCCGTTTGGCGGCACCAAACGATCTGGATACGGACGAGAATATGGAGAGCAAGGACTTGAAGAATTTACCTACAGCAAGACCATCGGATTTCATGCGGCTTAAACGCCGATTGAGCCATATAGGCGGGCCGTCTCGACAATACTGCTGGGAGGTAACAGCATGACGGCGAAATTAGCAATCGTAACCGGTGTGTGTGGAGCCCTGGGCAGCTATACCGCCATCAATCTTTCAAGTCGGGGCTGGAATGTTGTCGGCCTCGACGCATCGAATGAGTTCCCGGCGGACGCACAAATTGCCGACTTTGTCGGAGGCGTTGATCTCGCTGACGCTAAACAGACGGAAGAAGCCATTGCGATTCTTGGCGACCGGCATGGCCCGGTGTCAGCACTGCTCAACATTGCCGGAGGATTTGTCTGGGAAGAAGTGATGGGAGGTGGGCCCGATACCTGGGACGAGCTATGGCGCAAGAACTTGAAATCGTGCCTTCACGCCTGCCGAAGCAGCATCCCCAGATTTGCCGCAGCTGGCGGCAGCATCGTCAATATTGGAGCAGCTGCAGCTACCAAATCAACGACCGGAATGGCGGCGTATGCCGCATCTAAATCAGCCGTCATGCGTTTGACGGAATCGCTCGCGGAAGAACTGAAGCAGCAGTCGATCCGTGTTAATGCCTTGCTTCCAACAATTCTTGATACACCCGCCAACCGGGCCTCGATGAGTGGAGCAGATACGTCGCTATGGGTAACGCTCGACGAGTTATCAAATGCGATCCGCTTCCTTATCAGTGACGAGGCAAGTGCGATTAACGGCGCCCTGATACCGATCGCGGGGCGTCTTTGACCCTACACTCATTGGCCCTGCCCTCTCCCAATCGTTTTGTGTTCCCCGATACTCATTCGGTCATTGCATCAACTGATGTGCCGCTCAGAGTTGAAGAAAGGCCTTCCCCATGCACATAGATCTTCAGGGCCGCGTGGCCTTGGTTACAGGCGGCAGCAAAGGACTGGGTTTAGCCGCCGCTTCGAAGTTTGCGGAAGCCGGGGCAGACGTGGCAATTGTGGCGCGCAACGTCGAGGATCTGGCAGCTGCCAAAGCGAGACTGGAAGGTACCGGACGCAGAATTGAAACTTACGCTTGTGACGTCACCGACCCTGGCGCAATCGAAGAAACTTTTCTGCAAGCAAACTCGCAGCTGGGTAAGGTCGATATTTTGCTCAACAATGCAGGAATACACGCCCACAACGATTTTCTTTCACTCGACGATGAAGCGTGGCAGGCTGACCTGAATTTAAAGCTTCTTGCTACCATTCGCCTGTCCAGGCTTGCCCTTCCGCTAATGAAGGAACGCGCCTGGGGAAGGGTCATCAATATTCTGAACACGTTTGCTAAAGCGCCTTCAGCACGGAGTGCGCCGACATCAGTGAGCCGGGCTGCCCAGATGGCTCTCACGAAAGTTCTGGCAAACGAGTTTGCCCTCTACAACATCACTGTGAACGGGATCATCGTGGGCGTGATCCGAAGCGAACAGCTTCTGCGAGCCCATGCCTCCTCCAAGGGAAATGCCACTTTCGATGAATTTTGTTCGAGTGTTGCGGAAAGATTGAAAATCCCCATGGGGCGCATCGGAGAACCCGATGAACTTGCCAGCGTCGCCTGCTTTCTCGCATCAGACGCCGCCGCTTTCATTACCGGTACAGCGATAAACGTCGATGGTGGCATGTGTCCGACAGTGTAGGACACCGAGACAGATCTCCACTTTGGCACTAGCTGTGATCTAAGTCCCCCGGACCCGCGCGCGCAACACAGCTTTCAGAACCTTGCCCGTGGGCGTTCGAGGCAATTCCTGAACCAGCTCAAGTCGCTCTGGCGTTTTTTGCCTGGCGACCCCGAGCGATCGAAAATGCCTGTCGATAGTCGGCAAATCCAGCATTGCCTCTGGCTCGGCAATCACAAACGCACACACAATCTCACCTAATCGCTCGTGTGGCGCGGCAACGACAGCTACTTCCCTGATACCATCCAGTCGCAACAAAAGGTCTTCAACCTCAAGCGATGAGATATTTTCGCCGCCGCGAATGACAATGTCTTTCTTTCGGTCGGTAATTGTGAGGTAACCGTAACTATCCAGCCGGCCAACATCGCCTGTTCGAAACCAGCCTTCGCTCAGAAAGGCCAGATCAGTCTGGATTGCATTCGTATAGCCGCGCGCCATTTCCGGCCCCCTGATTAGCAACTCTCCTTCCCGCCCAATTTCAACATCCTTCATTTCATCATCGACAATCCTGATCTCGCAACCAGGCATGGGTCTACCATCAGTCAACAGGCGCTTATCGAGAGGGTCGGCCTCCGTGCAGCCAGAGGCGGTTGGGCATTCGGTCGAACCGTAAGCGCGGCAGGCGCGTATGCCTGCTCGTTCAGCCCGGGCAATGATTGTTTCAGGCACCGTCGTTGCGCCCGTAATAAAGCGCTTCAATGACGAAAGATCATTTCCCTGTTTGATGGCGGCGTCGAGAACTCCCGTGAGATGCAGTGGCGTACCGGAGGTTTGTTCAACCTTAAAAGTCTCGATCAGGCGCGCCGCTTCGGTCGCAACCCACTTCTCCATGATGACACTATTCCGGCCCAGTACACTATGTCCCAGCATACCCAGGGTTCCGGCAATATGCCCGGCCGGCCAAGGCGACAGCCAGGCAGCGACACCTACGGGGTGTATCTGCGCCTGCGCAGTAAATTCGGCGATGAGCGATCCATGAGTATGAAGGACCCCTTTCGGTTGAGCGGTTGTCCCTGATGTATACAACAGCAATGCGTCGTCGGTTGATTGAGTGTGTGCGCAGGAGGCAACCGGATTGCAATCTGTGATGAGATGCTCAAACGACACGATGTCGGGGACCGCTTCCTTAAGTCCCACCACGACCACGATAGGTGGCTGGTTTTTCAGCTCACGGAGGAGGTCACTGGCTCTCGCGCTCGTCAAGACAAGCGCTTTGGCCCCGGAATCCTGCAGTATGAAGTCAAGTTCCGCCGGTCCAAAAATGTGTATGATCGGCAGTATCACGATTCCAAGCCGGGCGGCGGCGATCGCCAAGGCGGCGATTTCCTTTCCATTGGGCAACTGTATTGCGATCACATCACCCTGCTTCAATCCCAGCCGGACCATGCCTGAAGCCAGTTTGTCGGCTAGCTGATGCAACTGTGTAAGCGTCAGGCTTTGTGTCCCTCCATCCGGTGAATGGAAGGCCACGAAGGCGTCCGGTCGCTGCGACTTCGCCGTATCCATGACGTCATAAAGCGAGCGAGACGAATGTAATCCATCGCGTGTCCAGGAATCGCGCCGCGATACGAGACTTTCAAAGCGATCGCGCATGCCCATCTCCTTTTCAGATTTCACCGCTACCGAGGTCCATGCTCAGAGGCACAATATCGGTTTGAAAGGAAAGCCAGGGGTCTTCATGCTTCAGCAGCTCTTGTTCTGATGCACTGAAGTCCACCGTTGACCCCCTGTTGCGCCGTCCCAAGTGGATTCTTTCAGGCTGCCCGGCCCAACAGCCGCCGCGTGGCGCAGTCCCAGCACCTGGACGATCAAGATCGAAGGCACGTCCCCCCGACACAAAAATAGCTCTGCGCAGTACAAGCGCCGCCTCGGCTTTCAGTTCTTCGAAAGCTTCCTGGCACCAGCCCGTGAACCCAGAACCCAACGAGATACTTGAAAGCTCCGGCGGATGCACGATTCGATTGTTCTGCAGGCGCCAGTCGAAAATCAAATTATCGTCGCACCATAGCCTGGCACTCCGCTGTTGCCCGCTCGGAGAGTCGACAGCCGCCCGATAAGTTCGCTGGTCGTCCCCCTGCGCCATCACAGCGGAACAAATTCCGGCAAGATCCATCAGATGCGTACACTGCTGTCTTGCATCGGTGAACGCCGATACACGCGACGAGGCCGTGTCAAGCGGCATGCCGACCAGCTTCTGCAGCTCCCCTCCCGCGTGGATGCAGATCGAATTCGGTGTCCGGTTCGCGAACGTCCTGACGGTGGCGATTTCATTTCGCTTGGCTGTCAGGATCAACGAAAAATGATGGAAATCATCTTCCAGCGCAGCTCTTCCTTCGATCTCGTCAGGTTCTCCTCGCCGAACACCGATTTTGATTAGTCGCCGGAATATAGACATGAGTAGATCCTTCCAGGCTCCAGCAAACTGTAGTGAATTCAACCGTTGCCCTGAACAGCCCTTTTGTGCCGACGCAACGAAAACCTTCAATTGCCAGACCGATAGAGGACTGATTGCTCAGACGCCCGAGACAAAGCTGGATCGAAAACCCAGCTTCTGCATCCGGACACAAAAGCCACACAGGCCAACATTATCTATCACCTAGTTGACTATGTTGACCATGTGAAGGATTATTTCCCACAAGCGGCATATCAAAAGCGCCGTGTTCAGGAGGAACAAATGAACAAAAGATCATATCTGCTTGGTGTGTCGACTGCGGCACTGGTTTTGTGTGGGCTCAGTGCGAACGCTCAGACGAATAGCGTGGGCGAAGAGCCTGAAGCACTTGTCCAGAACCGCGTAACGGTTACTGCGCGAAAAGTTGAAGAGGACCTTCAGGACGTGCCGGTCGCCGTTTCAGCGCTTTCCGGCGAAGCGCTCGTCGAAGGAAACGTCGACACGGTCAGGGATCTCGAGCGCTTTGTGCCAAGTCTGTCGGTTACGCAAGCCGCTTCCGAACCCAGCGCGTTGTCGTTGAGCGTACGCGGTCAATCCCAGGCAGACATTCTACTCACCACGGATTCGTCGGTCGGCATTTACATCGACGGCGTAAACGTCCCCCGTACATACGGTCTGAACCCGGCGATGACCGATCTTCAGCGCGTCGAAGTTCTAAAAGGGCCTCAAGGCACGCTGTACGGACGAAACACGACGGGGGGGGCGATCGCCCTTATTACACGTGCCCCAGATCTGGAGAACCTAGGAGGGTATGTCAGGGGCGGAATTGGCAATTACTCTGCAACAGAAATTGAGGGCGTGCTCAACCTCCCACTCGTTCAGGACCAGCTTGGCCTCAGAATTCTTGCCAAGAACTCACAACGCGACGGTTTTGGCGAAGATGGCACGGGTCGCGACCTCAGCGATGACGACACGCAATATTACAGGGGTCGGCTGCTCTGGGAGCCTACGAATAAATTTCGCGCTGACTTCACAGTCGACTATACCGATATCAACAATGGCGGGCCGTCGTCTCAGATCATTTCACTTAATGGATTTCCGCCTCAAGGTGGCAGACCGGCACCAACAAGCGCCCTGTTCAACATCGCCGCAGAGAGTGGCTTGCTGACCTTTAACCCAAGAGATCCCGCAAACCAGGGATTGTTGCTTGCTGCGTTTGCGCAGGCCCAACAGCTCTGGAATGCCAACCTCCCGGCAAACAGCTCTGGCAGCTATCACGACTCAAACGCGACGTTCGAACAATTCTCGCAGATCGAGATGACGTCGTTTGCAGCCAGTCTGGAGTACGATCTGAATGAAGACTGGTCTGTGAAGTCAACTACGGGCTATCGAGATGTCAACCGTCTCAATGCATTGGATCTCGACGCCACGCCCTTCACACTGCTCCATCCAACTTTGTTCACTAATTCGGAGTTCTGGAGCGAAGAACTGCAACTCTCTTACACTGGTGACCGGCTCTCCACGATCGCGGGTATCTTCGCTAGTCATGAAGAGGGTGCCGACGGATCCACAACCGTTGCGCTTGGAGCCATCAATCCAACCAATCCAAACCGGCAACGTGGAGAAGTTACGAATGAGAGCATCGCGGTATACGGACAGGCGGATTACGCGCTCACCGACAAGCTCGATCTGACCGCCGGCATTCGCTGGACCGAGGAGACAAAGGCAAACGTAAGCAAGAACGCATCCGGCCCGGATGGAGCAATTGTGTGTTCGATCCCCGCTGCATTGCTTGATGTTCCAGGTGTCTGCTCTGCGTCGATCGAAGACAAATTCTCCGACTGGTCATATCTGTTGAGCTTGGACTACTCGCCGACCGACCGAATATTGTTATACGCCAAAACCGCGCGTGGGTTTCGAGGTGGAGGTCAGAATCTGAGAGGTGCAGGGAATGCGGAGGCGTTTCAGGCATTCGAGCCGGAAGTTGTTACCGATTATGAAGTCGGCCTGAAATATGAGTCCCCCGATGGCGGATTCATCTTCAACACCGCAGCCTACACGTCGGACTACAACGATATCCAACGAAGCGTTATTTTTGTCGCACCGAGCGGAGCCGTCGTATCGAGCGTTCAAAATGCTGCCGCCGCGACGATAAATGGTCTGGAAGTGGAGTCTGTGTTGAACCTGACTGACAAGCTCAGTCTGCGAGGATCACTGGGATACACCGATGCCAGCTATGATGACTTCACTGATGCGTCTGGCGACCGGTCTGATGAACCTTTCCCCATTCCGGAATGGACCTACAACATCGGCGCCCGCTTTGCGCAGCCCACCTCGTTCGGGCAGGTCGTGGCAAACCTGGACTATGCTTGGCGCGATGATGTCGTTTTTCGGCCGGCAGCTTTCAATGACGCCGATGTGACTCAAGAAGCATATGGCTTGGTGAGTGCCCGCCTAAGCTTCGACATTGACGAGTGGGATTCCACGATTGCCATCTACAGCAACAATCTGCTGGACGAGGAGTATCTGGCAAGTGCCGTCGAATTCGACGGTTCACTGGGCTGGAATCTTGGCTATGCCGCTCCACCAATGACCTATGGCATTGAGATCACAAAAAGGTTCGGTGGGAACTGATCAAGACACGGAAACGGGGAGAATGACCCCTCCAGCTCATTCTCCCTTGAGTGTGCGTCCCTCCGAGATGTCGTACTCTCCTCTTGCCCCGGCAATTTAGCCGGGGCACTTTTTTGGGGGCTTCCAAACGCGCGCCGACTGGTTCGAAGGAATGATCTCGTATAATATCTCGGTATAATGAATATCAGGAATCGTGGCTCATGCAGAATAATCCCCCCAACAAGCCATCTGCCGGCGGATTAACTCCGAACGATCTGCCTGCACATGTAGACCCTGGGCTTGTATATTCTCTTTGCCCCTATGAGCGACCGACAACGGCAGTGGATCCATTCGAATTGTCGGATCTGGTGCGAACTGAGCTTCCACCGGTTTTCTATACTACATCCGTTACTGGAGGATTGGTACCGCAGTCCTGGGTAGTCTCAAATTATGCAGACATTCGCCAGGTTTACCTGTCTAACGACCTCTATTCGACCCGCGGTGCTGCCGCTTTCAACTGGCTTGTGGGAGAGACATTTCCGATGCTTCCGCTCGGCATGGATCCGCCAGACCACACAAAATACCGCCTGTTTCTGAATCCGTGGTTCGTGTCGAAAGCGATCACCAAATTCGAATACGACATCGAGTACACAATAAATGGCTTGATCGACACCTTTGTCGACAATGGTGTAGTGGATATCTCGTATGATTTCGGCCGGATCTATCCCGTGCAGGTATTCCTCGACCTGATGGGGTTTCCGCGGGATATGCTTGAGGAGTTTCTGAGCTGGGGATACGCAATCCTGCACAGCAGAGGAGATGTCGAGAAGGTGAAATGGGGCATCGCCTCTGCGATTGCCTATTTGCGGGACTTCATTGAAGCAGTCCGCCGTCAGCCAAATGACACGCTCGCCAGCTATATCGTGAGCGGAGAGATAAAGGGCGAAAAGCTCACCGAGGACGAGATCATGGGCATGATGACGTTCATCTGGATCGGGGGGCTCGATACGGTGGCAGCCACATCTTCACTCATGTTCCGCCGGCTGGCGATGCAACAGGACCTCCAGAGGACGCTGAGGGCCAATCCTGATCTAGTTCCAAGTGCCGTAGAAGAATTTCTCAGGGTGCAGCCGCTTGTCAATTCGAGCCGGCTTGTCATCCAGGACCACGAAATACACGGCCAACAGATTAAAAAGGGCGATTATATCTGTTGCTATAATTATGCTGGCAATTTTGATCCGGATGCTTTTGAGGCTCCGCGGGAAGTGCGCTTTGACCGTGACCGGAACAAACACTGGACCCTCGCGGGTGGCAGTCATCTGTGCCTGGGTGCGCATCTGGCAAGACGCGAATTGCGGATTGCGCTTGCGGCTATCCTGAGGCGGCTGCCGGAATTCAGACCGAAACCCGGCGCCGACATGACAGCCCATCCTGGCCTGATTGCCGCCCCGCATGTGCCAATTGTATGGACCTGAACGTGAGGCGCATAAGACAACCAGGCCCATGAGCACATAGCGATACTTTCAATTTCTAGCTTAGGCCGCTGAAACTAGCGTCTCTTTTGCAATTCATCAGCGACATTGCCGGCGCGAGTGCCGCGAACCTCAATGATGTCTACATTCACGTCAGGAGGCAGGCTGATGATTGCTAGAAGCGCTTGGGTCATCGATGCCTGCGAGGCCGGCACGCCCGAGAATGCAGCATGGCCGGTCCGCTGGATCGTCTCGAAGAAGTCCGCAGCAATGACCTGATCCCAGTTTGCCCCGCCAGTGCTGCCTTCCACCGATCCTGACCGAAGGACAGTCACACGGATTCTGTCTTCGCGAAGCTCTTCGCGCACCGCCGCAGAAAAGCATTCAAGACCAGCCTTAGTCGCCGCGTAGATGCTGAGAAACGGAAAAGGGTTGCGGACAGACTCGCTTGAAATGTTGATAATCTGTCCACGGCTATCCCGCAGATAGGGTATTGCGGCCCTGGTTAGCCAGATTGGCCCGAGCAAATTGGTTGCGACATGCGACTCGACATGCTCGTCAGTTGCCGCATCGATCCTGCAAGGATGAAAAATGGCAGCATTATTGACCAGGACATCGATACCGCCGAGCGATTGCGCGGCCTGTTCGACCGCTGAATTGACTGCGTCTGGCTGTGCCACATCACAGGCGATCGGGTAAATCCCGGCGACATCCTTTAATGACTCGAACTCAGCCGAAGGACGTGCAAGGCAGGCAACTTTATGCCCGCCATTGCACAGTGTTTCGGCAAATACACGGCCCATGCCCTTCGACGCGCCGGTGACAATCACTCTCTTTGGCGGCACGCCACTTTCCCGCTGGCAAATGTCGTTTTCCGCCAAAGAGGTTTGCTCGTCATGAATTGCGAGCCCTATCAGGCTGACGCAAACATCTTTTGGATTTCGCCGGAAGTGACGGGCTTACGGGCTTCACCAACCACATTCATGCTCTCGGTCTTCAACCCACCAAGCCCTTCGCGAGGGCTTACATCGACATCCCTGCCGAGATACCGAAGATGACCAACTGTGCACTTATCTCTTCCGCCCAGCTGTTCGAACGGATTGTAATTGAGAAGTTTCATGGCGTTGAGGTGCGTCACGCGATCGATTGTCTGCTTGGACATCCCGTTGACCGATGCCCACAGATACTCGGGGCAGTTAGGCCAGATCGTGTCCGAATGCGGATAATCGCACTCATAACACACCATTTCATCGTTCAGGTATTCAAGATTCTTAAGGCCAAACTGGTCATCGATGAAACACGTCACGATGTGGCGGTTGAATACATCGCTCGGGCGCTCACCCTTGAAGTTGGAATAGGTCCATTCATGATGGTGCTCGTATGTAAAGTCGGCCCGCTCAAGGAAGTACGGTATCCAACCTATGCCACCTTCAGAAAGAGCCATGCGAAGATCCGGATACCGCTTCCAGAAGCTGGCGAACAGCCAGTCTGCTGCAGAATTCGAAATCGACATGGGCATGGTGGTGATCCACGCATCAATTGGCGACTCGTCAGATGCGTGTGCAGCCCGCGCGCCCGTCCCGATATGACAGTTGATCAGCATCTTGTATTCGACGCAGGCTTTCCAGAAAGGCTCCCAATATTCGTTGTGAAGACTTGGCAAGCCGACCAGGAATGGATTGTCGGGGAATGTGACTGCGTGCACACCATGCGAGGACATGCGCTTCATTTCCTTCACGGTCTCGTCCATGTCCCAAAGAGGAAGCATCACAAGTGGAATCAGTCGGCCCGCTCCCGGCCCGCTGCACCAGTCAAAGACATGCCAGTCATTGTACGCCTTGACCGCCATCAGAGCGGCTTCGGGGTCTTGCTTTGCCTCGGCAATAAAGACGCCGCCGGCAAAACTTGGAAATGTCGGAAAATTCAATGACCCGAGGATGCCGTTGACGTTCATGTCGTCGACTCGCGCCTTGTTGTCGAAACATCCCGGGCGAAGTTGATCAAAGCGGGTGGGTTCCATTCCGTACTCGGAACGTGGCCGTCCGACGACAGCGTTCAGACCAATCGTCGGATACACTTTGTCCTGCCAGAACCAGACATCTTTGCCGTCCTTTTCGATGATCCGCGGGGCCTTATCCTTGTACTTTTCAGGATACTGAGACGTGAACGCGTGCGCCGGTTCCACTGCGTGATCGTCAACGCTGACGATAATCATGTCTTCCATTTTCATTGAATGCTCCCTTGGTCTGGTTCTTAGAGGACCAAGAGTGCCAAAGAATTGACGGTTAGTCAATTTTCAAATTTTGCCACATCGCAAATTGCTTCACCGTTCCGGTGCAGCCAGTGTCGATGCTATGATGTGCACTGCCGCTTCGCCAATGTCGTCGGTCGAAATTTGCTCAAATCCGAAGTGCGACTGCCGGCTGTCTGCGTCACGGAAATAAAGCTCCCACACAGCCGCCAACCGCTCCACCATGGCAGTGATGGCGCCAGCGACCGCGTGCGGGTTCAAGTGTCCTGGTAGTCCCATGCTTGCCTGGCGGTGGCGCACCAATTCAGCGATAGCATCGAGCAAGGGCGCCACTGCATCGCGCCTGCGCTCGATGAACCGGCCATCGCCCTCTTCAGCCGCGAGGTTTCGGATACGAAAGAGCGTCCGATTTTTTTGCCAGACTTCCACGTAGGCAATTAGGAACCGACGCGCGAGGTTCGCGCTTGTTTGCCGGTTCCAGTCTTCTTTGAACACGCCGAGCATTTCAGGTGTCACCTGAGCCGTTTCGTCCAGCGCAGCCAGAACGACGTCGGTCACGTCTTTGAAATAAGTGTAGAAAGATCCCTTTGCGATATCTGCCGTCCGAGCAATTTCAGCCACTCGCAGATCCTTCAGGCGCGTCGTATCGAGCAGCTCGAGCGTTGAAGCAATGATCTGATCTCGCGTGGCCGCGCCCTTAGACCCTATTTTGCGGGTTTCGCCGCCGGGTGTGTAGGCAAAGGTTTCATCCGCCATAATTACAGTCCTTTGTTCGCCGAGCGACTGAAACCAACCGATCGACGCCTGCGTGGTCAGAATGCTACTCCCGGCACAGCAGGAAGCAACCCGCCAGGGGGCCGCCAGCGGTGCTGAGCGCAGCGACGACAGGAGCTCCGGGGACCTGCCGGGATCCCCCTCGTCCCCAGAGTTGAACGCAGGCTTCGTGAACTTGCCCATAGGCGTGCATTCTGCCCGCTGACAACGCACCGCCATTCGTATTGATAGGTAACTCGCCTTCGAGCGCTATCCGACTTCCGCCTTCAATGAACCTTCCGCCTTCAAATCGGGGGCAGAATCCAAAGTTCTCGAGCCAGTTGATGGTATGGAAGGAAAAGCCATCATAGAGCTGCGCAACATCGACATTGTCGGGTCTCAGATCAGTTCGAGACCACATCATATCAGCAACCGCCGGCTGAGCCTGGGTGGCGAGCGCATCCAGCTGCGCCCAACTGTTTCTATAGTGCATGTTGCAGCCGATCGCTTCAATCCATGTAACCGGGTTCGGTCTGCTATTGGCCTCGTCCCTTCGGCTCAGGACAATTGCGGTTGAGCCGTCGATCGGCACATCGCAATCATAGAGACGCAACGGCGAAGAAATCATCGGCGATGCAAGATAGTCGTCCATCGTTAGCGGTGATCTGTAGACCGCTGCAGGATTGAGACTGGCATTGCGACGGCCGTTGAGGGCGATCCATGCTTGCTGTTCGGGTGATAGACCGGATTCATGCACATAGCGCTGGAAATAGAGCGCTTGCTGAGTGGCCGCAGCGTAGACATGATAGGGCGCAAACCATTTGAATGGTCCGCTGACTTTTTCCGACGGCCGATTCAGCGCGTTGGCGAAGCGAGCCTTCCTGGCGGTCGCCTCGTACATGGTTCGATAAACCACAATATTTCTGCATAACCCGCCAGCAATTGCCAGAATTGCATTAAACAGTGCACCGAATTGGCCTGACGTTTCCGAAGCGTTGGAATACCAGTTGAGTTTCAGTCGGAGGGCGTCCTGCAACACGGGCAATCCGACCGGCGCAAATCCATTATCCTCACCTCCACCGCCCGGCCAGGTCGCGAGACCGTCGATGTCCGATACAGTTAGACCCGCATCCGCAATCGCCTCAAGGGTCGCATCAATCGTCAATCCGAGCGCTGACTTGGATGCAGATCGCGAAATCTCCGACTGACCAATTCCAGTGATGGCCGTCGATTTTTCCGGGTATTTCATCGAGTTTACCTGATCACGCGAGCGGCCTTGAGTGGTTTGCGGCGCGTTTGATCCGACGCGCGTTTGTAGAAGTCGGCCTCACAGCGACCAACCAGTCCATTATGCGGCAGCCGGTCCAAATGGCGCCTAGCGTGGCGCCATTCGGATCCCGCCATCGAGCCGAATGCTTTGACCGTTGAAATAGGAATTTCGGACAAATTCCAGGACGAGCGATGCAAATTCGTCGGGATTGCCAAGTCGCTTCGGGAACGGGACGGAGGCTGCAAGCGACTCCAGCACTTTCTCCGGAACGCCGAGCATCGGAGGAGTCTTGAATATGCCCGGCATGATCGAATTGATACGGATGCCTTCGCTCATCAAGTCGCGCGCGATCGGCAAGACCATCCCGTTGATCCCAGCTTTTGCAGCCGCATACGCCACCTGGCCAATCTGACCATCCTGGGCAGCGACAGAGGCCGTGAGTGTTATCACGCCGCGCTCGCCGTCTTCGAGCGGTTCCAGACTCGCCATCCCCGCCGCAGTCATAGCGGCACATCGGAACGAGGCGACTGTATTGAGCAGGACGACTTGCTGGAATTTATCGGTTGCGCAGCGCCTGATTTCGCCTGTTTCCCTGTCGCGAGATATTATCTTGCCAGCATTTCCCCCACCAGCGCACCCGACAAAGATTCTTTCCTGCCCGTTTGCAGCTCGTGCTTTTTCGAAACCTGCTTCGCAGCTCTTCTCGTCCATCACGTTGACTTCGCAAAACTCGGCACCGAGTTCAGCGGCCGCTGCCAGGCCCTTTTCTGCATTGATGTCAAATATTGCGACCTTGACGCCCGCGTCCCGCAAGGCGCGCGCAGTTGCGTTACCCAGACCCGATGCACCGCCCGTTACAATTGCCGCCGTATCCTTGCCGATCTTCATGGTTGTTCCTTTCTATCGAGAACCCACATCCACATATATAACTAGGTGCTACTTTTCGCTTTTGACCGCAAACATTTTCTTTATTTCGGCCGTTGCCGGCTTCATGCTCGGCGTTCGCGGAAAGTTTTCGACAATCTGAACGTGCAGCGGGATCTGATAAGCAAGAAGCCGGGTTCGCAAATAGGCGCGTAATTCGTCCAAAGACGGAACAGACGCGCCCTCAGAGAGAATGACAACTGCAGCCGGTACTTCGCCCAGACGGTCATCTCGCACGCCGACGACAGCAGCTTCCCTGATTGAACGATGCGTCTCCAGCGCAGCGACCACATCGTCTGGATGCACCTTGAAACCACCGCGGACGATCGCATTGTCAGCCCGCCCTCTGATAAAGAGAAATCCGTCATCATCCACGAGCGCCCGATCAGTCGTTCTTATCCACGACTCTTTCGAGCGTAGTTGGCCGCCTCTCAGTTCGAGTATACCCTCACGACCTGGTTCAAGACTGCGGCCTGTATCAGGATCGACAATTCTAGCTTCGACATTGGCGTAAATCCTTCCAGCCGCCCCCTTCTTGGCGCTCCAGTGCTCCAAAAAGTCAGGAAGCGACCAGGAGGCGACAGCGCCGGCGAACTCCGTTGCGCCATAGTTCGACAGAACCGGAACACCATACCGATGAAGAAACTCATCCACGACCACAGGTGCCAGCGGCGCTGTGCCGCTCGTCACAGCTGCCAAGCTGGAGAAGTCCTCTCTTGGCAAGTCAGCTTCCAGCAGCATTCTGAGAGCGGCCGGAACGGCCGGGGCAATCTTAAGCTTGTGGCGCTTTACAGCGCCGATCCATTTCTCGACGCTAAACCTCTCGACCAGACATATTCTGCGGCCAACAGAGAAGGCTCCGAGCACTCCGTAGAGCCCCCCAATATGCGTAACGGGGTTGATGATAAGGTTCGTGGCCTCCTTCAGCTCAAGTTCTGCCCCTGCTCTTCGGCTTCGGTCCTGTCGAGCCAGGGCGGAAAAGCTTGCATCGAATGCGTCCTTTGACAGCGGAACACGCTTTGGTTTTCCGGTGGTCCCGCTTGTCAGCATCTCAACCGCCGGATTTGCTGTGCCCGTCGAACCGGCGCCCATTCCGCTTGTGATCAACCGGACGCGCTCGAGGCGAGGACCAACTTCCAGTATCGATACTCCAGCATTCTTGCTTGCTGCTACCAACGCATCCCGACCCAGGTCGTCGGAATCACCAATGACCACAGAAAGATTCAGCGACTCCAGGTCCGCAGACAGGACATCATCGGGATAGACCGGGTTCAGCGTTACCAAGCACCTTTCAGATGTCAGAACGGCAAGAATTGCCGCAATGTGCCCAGGGCGATTGCGCAAGAGCACGCCAACGCGTTTCGTGTTTCTGCTCTCAATCCCGTCCAGCTCCCGCCGGATGTCGCTGACCACAGCTGCGACAGAGCCCCAAGAATACCAACGATCCTCGAAATCAATCGCAGGCGCAGAGGGATCAAGCGTCATTACGCGGATCAATCGGTCTATTGTCGACTGCATTTAGAGTACCTTCTCATACTGGCGCCCCTCTTGCCTGCGCGCGGCCCGAGCCTGATTTTTGGGTTTGATCGTCGGCCTGGCTCGTCCAGTTCGGGCACCAACCTTCTCGGGGCGCAGAGCCGGTTCTGCAGGTTTCAAAATCGACTGGAGCGCGGCCACGGCCTATAGACCCCTGGCAATGAGGACCTTCATGATCTCGTTTGATCCCCCGTATATTTTCTGTATTCTCGAATTTCTGAATTGCCGGGCAATTGGATATTCATTCACGTAGCCATATCCGCCGTGCAGCTGCAGGCACTCGTCGACTATCTCCCACTCGGTGTCTGTGACCCACATTTTGGCTATGGCCGACGTGTCGTTGTCCAGCGTTCCGACTACCGCCTTTTCGATGCAATCGTTGACGAACGTTCTCGCCACCACCGCCTTGGCCTTGCATTCGGCAAGCTTGAACTGCGTATTCTGGAAGTCGAAAACCGCCTGTCCGAACGCTTTGCGCTGTCGCGTATATTCTATCGTCCAGCCTATCGCCTTTTCCATGGCGATCACCGAGTTGACCGCGATGATGAGCCGCTCTCTGGGGAGTTCTGCCATCAGCTGGAAGAACCCCTTCCCCTCTTCGCCGCCGAGCAAATTGTCGGCGGGCACGAACACATTGTCGAAGAAAAGCTCCGACGTATCCTGAGCTTCGTGTCCAATTTTGTCGAGTTTCTTTCCGCGCTTGAACCCCTCAAGCCCGTCCGTTTCAACGACAAGCAAAGACACGCCTCGAGCCCCCTTTTCGGGATCCGTTTTGCAGACAACCACAATGAAGTCAGCGACTTGCCCATTGGAGATGAACGTCTTTGACCCGTTCAATCTATAGCCGTTTCCTTCCCTGATGGCTGTGGTCCGAATGGCCTGTAGATCCGATCCAGCGCCTGGTTCGCTCATGGCGATTGCGCACACCCGGTCACCTGACACGAGCTTCGGGAGCCACCGCGCCTTTTGCTCCGCGGTTCCGTGCAGCATGATGTAGGGCGTCACGATCACATTGTGCAGTGTGATTGCGAAACCTTCGAGACCCAGCCGCTGGCATGTTTCGCAGAGAATGATGTCATGCCGAAAGTCGCCGCCCGGGCCGCCAAACTCTTCAGGAACGCTCACGCCGAGGAATCCCGCCTCGCCGACCTCCTTCCAGAATTCGCGTTCAACCTGTCCATCTGAAATCCATTTCTCAATTCGCGACGGAGGGGCTGCCCGGGAAAAGAACTTCTCGGCAGCGTCACCAAACATTCGAATTTCATCGTCGTTCAGCGATGGCGCCGTTGGTAGGTTGAGGTCGTACATCTAGCGTCTCCTGGAAAAGTCACCGACCCAGCGGCTCCGCCGAACACCAAGCACACCTAGTACAATAACTCAACACCCAGACATCCGACCATGCCTGCCACGGCCGCTAACCGCGACCACTTGGCAGTCAATCCAGGAACGCCTTCTTGGAATCTAGCAAAAGCTGCAAAACGGAACGAGGCAGCCGAACCAGAATACTGGAAACTAAAGGATAAGAGGGACCGTATTTGGCCGTTCGCTAGTAAGCATTGATCGCATCAACAATGCGATCTCCTTCGCCAGCTCGCGCCCATGACGCATGCGCATTTTTCAAATGCAGCCGCCAATGCGCCACCGCTGCTTCCTCTTCCTTGTCCGCAAGCAGCTTGATCAGCTTCTTGTAAGACTTGATGGCCCCATTCAGCCGTTTCAAGCGATCTTCGTTTTCAATCATATCGCGCCGCATCAGGTCGGCCTTGTGATTGGCCATCAGATTCTGCAGCAAATTGGTTACCAGGGTCAGGGTTTTGTTTCCTGTCAGCTTTACAAGCAGACCATGAAATTCTGCGACGCCGCGAGTGAAGAGGCTGATACGCTCCTCCTCGACGAGTTTCTCGAGATAGGCGCAATGCTCACGGAGCGCATTTACTGCATCGGTGTTGTTGCGCATCCTGCAGAGCGTCCGAACGGCATACGGCTCAATTGCCATCTGCGAAGCGTATAGATCAGCAATTGTCGTTCCTTGCGACTGCAGTACATAGCCTGCATAACGAGCAGCAACTTCTACTCTCGGAGCATGTACAGACGCTCCGGAGCGGGAACCTCTCGTCACGCTGATAAGGTTCTCGGCTTCGAGAATACGGAAAGCTTCTCGAAGAGTAGGCCGCGACACGCCGAGAGCATCCATAAGCTGCCCCTCGGGCGGCAAAGTGTCACCCTCTTTGAGCTCGCCTCTGATGATCTGCGCGCGAATTTGATCTGCGACAACTTCTGAGGTCTTCGGCGTGCGAATCCTATTGGCCGATCTGGAGCTTGCCTTCCCACTCGCCTGGGACGTCGCTGACTCTGATTCCATGTCCATTTCTTTCCGCGTAACGCTCTTTAGCTAGTGTGCACTCAAATGTATAACCTAGTGTAACAGGAGCGAGAATAATTACCAGAATACCGCTCAAAATTGTTGACGATCGAGAGATATCCATGACGCACCCAAGACATCATGCCTATTCGATGGGCGACCACCTCGCCGTCGTAATGGCGGACGGAAGTTCTTCGCTTTCCTACAGCGAACTGGAGAAAAGCGCCAACCGTGCCGCGCACCTTTTCCGATCATCTGGATTGAAGACCGGCGACACGATCGCCATCTGGCTGCAAAATTGCCCGGACTACTTCGTTGCCTACTGGGGCGCACAACGGGCCGGCCTCTATATCACCCCGATCTCCACAGCGCTGACGGCGCAAGAGGCAGCGTACATTCTATCAGACAGTGGCGCCCGGCTTCTGTTAACCAGCGAATCCATTCGCCACGCTGAAGAATTACTTGGCTCGGCCCTGCCGAATACGATTGAGCTTATCTTCGCATTGGAGGGAGATTTCCCGCGCGCCAAGAATTGGGGCGCGGAGCTTTCGACCTTCCCCCAGCACCCCATCGAGGATGAATCAGCCGGATTTCACGTTGTCTATTCATCCGGAACGACTGGTCGGCCCAAGGGAATACGTCAGCCACTTACCGGAGGATCAGCGACTGCTGAGCACCCACTCGCAGACCGTGCGCGGGACACCTACGGCATCAACGAATCCAGTGTCTATCTTTCACCCGCTCCGCTATACCACACTGCCCCGCTCGCGTTTTGCACCTCCTGCCACAGGTTAGGCGCCACGGTAATCGTAATGAACAAATTCGATCCGGTTGAAGCATTGGTTGCGATCGACAAATTTGAAGTCACGATAACCCAAATGGTCCCAACCATGTTTGTCCGTTTACTTCGCTTGCCGGAGTCCATTAGATCGAATTTCGACGTTTCCAGCCTGAAGACCGTTATCCACGCCGCCGCACCGTGCCCCGTCGATGTGAAGCGCCAGATGATTTCCTGGCTGGGCCCCATCCTTATCGAATACTATGGCGGCTCAGAAGGAAACGGCTCGACAATGATCACATCTGAGCAATGGCTCAAAAAGCCAGGATCCGTCGGCAGGGCGAACTGGGGGACGATCCACATCTGTGACGATGATGGCCAGGAGCTTCCGGCCAATAAGCCTGGCTTGGTTTATTTCGAAGGTGGCTGGGATTTCAAATACCTCAATGATGATGAGAAAACCCGCAACGCGCGCCATCCTGTACATCGCACATGGTCAACACTGGGCGATGTTGGTTACGTTGACGAAGACGGCTACCTTTTCCTGACGGATCGCAAGGCATTCATGATCATTTCCGGCGGCGTGAACATCTATCCCCAGGAAATCGAAGATGTATTGATCTCGCATCCGGAAGTCCTTGATGCAGCCGTCTTTGGCGTTCCCAATGCCGAGATGGGCGAAGAAGTGAAAGCCGTTGTTCAGCCGGTCCTGGCAGACAATATGACTCCTGCTTTCCGCGCCGAACTGGAGAGCTGGTGTCGGTCAAAACTATCGGGCGTCAAATGCCCGAAATCGATTGACTTCGTTGAATCGCTACCACGCGGCGACAATGGAAAGCTCTACAAGAATAAGTTGAAGGCACAGTACTGGCCTGCCGATCACCCTTCGCAAAATCGCGGACATTGAGTGCAGGCAAACAGGCGCTGGCTGCCTGCTCCGGATGAAAGTTCGGTCCGTAGTGTGAACTATTTCCGGTCTCTGTTTCGGGGACGAGGAATAGGCCTGATAGCCATTCGAATGTCCATTGCGCTACCGCGCAAGCTCCCCTCCCGCAGTGAACGGACGGGACAGATCGGGGCGAACTGCTCGACGTATTTCTGATTATTCAGCGGGCTGCTCGTTTCCCGTGCAGCCCGCACTCCTGATCCGCAATCACAAGATCAACTATTGCTGCTGATGGCTGGGCAAGAAAATTTCATGACCGCATATCAAGCACTATCTCGGCACGCTCTCACACACGCATATGTGAGAGGCGATCATCCATGATACGCTCCGCGTCGGTGATGATCCTGTCGACGAGTTCCTTTACGGTAGGTATATCGTGGATCAGTCCTTGTACCATACTCGCCCAGAAAACCCCCTTCGACAGGTCACCTGTCTCAAGCAACTCCCGACCTGCGCTACCAGCAACGAGCGGCGCAACATCCTTGAATTTCGCGTCTGGGGTTTTCAGTATTTCTGCAACCTTGTCAGACACGACGCTCTTCCCGACGCGCGCCGTATTGTGAAACTGCCGAAAGATGAGGTGTGTTCCCCGCTCATCATTGTCCACATAGGCTTGCTTCACATTGGGATGAATTTTCGCCTCTTGGGTCGCACAAAAGCGAGTCCCCATGTTGATCCCATCGGCTCCTAGCGCCAATGCGGAAAGCAGGCCACGCCCATCCCCGAATCCGCCCGATGCAATCATCGGAATCGAAACCTTGTCTGCCGCGCACGGAATAAGGACGAGCCCAGGAATGTCATCTTCACCGGGGTGACCTGCGCATTCAAAACCATCAATGGATATCGCATCAACGCCTTTTCGTTCGGCGGACAGGGAATGTCGCACAGAGGTGCATTTGTGAAGAATGCGAATCCCATGTGGCTTCATCATGTCCCAGAATTCAGCGACCGCTGAAGTCCCGGCCGTTTCCACAATGGTCACTCCGCTTTCGATGATCGCATTCGTGTATGCTACATAGTCAGGAGAATTCATTGTGGGGAACACGGTCAGGTTCACGCCGAATGGCTTATCCGTCATTGATCGACATTTCTCGATTTCATCTCTCAATGCGTTGGGAGTCGGTTGGGTCAGCGCTGTCAAAATTCCCAACCCTCCCGCGTTCGAAACTGCTGAGGCGAGCTCAGCAACCCCGACGCTCTGCATGCCGCCCTGTACGATCGGATGCTCGATGTCGAGCAGCTCCGTAATCCGTGTCTTGAATGCCATAGATTGCTCCTTGAACTCGTCTTACTTATATCACTAGGTTATATAGTTTGTCACGCAAAAGGAAATCGGAAATGTCCCCGAAATTGTCCGGGCTTAATATGCGCTTGCCCCTCATGGCCGCACCGATGTCCGTCGCTTCAGTCCCTGATCTGGTGTGCGCCTGTATGGAAGCAGGAATTATTGGCTGCTTTCCGACCCATAACGCAGCCCAAGATCGCGGTCTGCTAAACTGGGCTGAAGACCTGCTCGCACACGACAGAACGCTTCGCGACGCCGGGAAGTCACCACCGCCCTTTGCCGTCAATATCAATATTTCCCGGCACAAGCCCACTGACCGGCTCAAGGACGAAATCGCAGTTTGCAGGTCATTGAAGCTACCAATCATCACCAGCAATGCTGGGAACCCGGCGGAGCTCGTAAAACAGGTGCATGATTGGGGTGGCATTGTCATTCACGATGCAACAACTGTTGAGCAGGCTGAGAAGGCTGCCGCGTGCGGAGTGGATGGCTTGATGCTCGTTTGCGCTGGGGCGGGCGGCCTTGGCGGACTGCTCAGCCCGTTCGCGTTCGTGCCTGCTGTCCGGCGGTTCTTCGATGGCATTATCCAGCTCGCGGGCGGCGTGGCCAGTGGCGAAGGTATCGCAGCTGCAGAACTTCTTGGAGCCGACATGGTCTGTATGGGAACTCGATTCATTGCAACGCAGGAATCTGGATCACCTCAACTGCACAAACAAATGATTGCGGACGCCGGAATGTCGGATGTCGTCTGGACAGAAAACATTGTCGGCATCGGCGCAAACTTTCTCGTACCGTCTCTGAGGTCGAGTGGACTTGATCAGGACCCTCGGAGGCTGCGCGAAGCGACCCTTCCGCAAAATATGCGACCGTGGCACGACGTCTGGAGTGCCGGCCAAAGCGCAGCAAACATCAAGGACATTCCAAACGTGCGAGAGCTTGTGGAAAACCTCGAACGAGAATACCGCCTCGCACGCAAAAGTTGAGGCCTCGCCGACGCCGCCACAGTCAGCGTTGGCGCTACCCTGCAATCCCGACTTATTCTGGCCAGATGATCCCACCTCTCGGCTGTCGGTCGCAATTGCCATTATCGAAGATTACTCAGCGGGGTCCCTGTGCGGAGCCGTAGCATAAAGCTCAGCTTCGCCCTCGCCGAGCCGCACTCCTGGCGTAAACCTGACAGGCAGGCGCTTGATCCCGTTTGTAAAATTTGATCGAAGCCTGGACACGGGACCGTCCAGTTGAAGGTCTGCCACGCGAGTCAGCATTTCTTCAAACATTGCCTTCAATTCGGCTCTGGCGAGCATCCCGCCGAGACACCGGTGGATACCCCCCATCGCGCCGAATGCCTGATGTTGCTTGGCATTGTGGCGCCGGATATCAAACGTGTCGGGCTGTTCGAATACGGTCGCATCGCGATTGCCTGAACAATACCAGAGCATGACCCTGTCGCCAGCTTTTATGGTCTGACCGTGCAGCTCATGATCCTTCAGCGCCTTCCTGGCAAATCCGAGTGCGGGTGTTGTCCAGCGCAGCATCTCCTCAATCGCGTTCGGGAGCAAGGACAGGTCTTTGCGTATCTCTTCGGCAATGTCGGGTCGTGAAATGAGTTCAATTGTTCCGTGCAGAAACTGGGTACGAGTGGTTTCGTTTCCAGCTGTCGCAAGAACGATAAATGTTGCTCCAATCTCCTCGTCACTCAGTTTGCGGCCGCCCTCAGTCGCATTGGCAATCATGGAAAATACGTCTTCCATCGGACATTTTCGGCGCTGATCCGCCGCATTCATCGCATATGCAATCATTTGCATGCCCCCAAGCTGGGCCGCTTGCTGATTGCTCAGCTCAGGATCAGTTTGTCCAAACATCGCATTTGCCCAGTCGAAGAGCTTATTTCGATCGGGCTTCGGTACACCCAATATGTCCGCCACGATCTCGATCGGCGTATAGGCAGCGACGTCGTGCCAGTCGCACTGTCCTCTCTCGATGACTGAATCAACTGCTCGCCGGGCGTAGACTTTCATCGCCTCTTCAAGGCGTTTGATCGCGACTGGCGTAAAGCCGTGCAAGATGGATTTACGAATAAAGGTATGTTGAGGAGGGTCGCACAGAATAATCGAGCGGTCGATTGTATTGGCAAGCTGTGCTTCGCTGACTGCGATCGGTGATACATTGGCGCGCGACGAGAAAACGTCGACATTCTTTTCTATTTCGGCAATGTCATTGTATCTCACGATGTTCCAGAACCCACCATCTGAAGCTCGTGGCGAAAAGCTGATTGGCGCCTCTTCTCTCAGAAACCGAAAGTAGCTGTGCGGCACTTCCTCCACGAAGGCATCAGGGCTGGTGAGATCTACGTCTCCGAGTTTCATAGCTTGCTTCCTCAAATGCTCATGGTCGATCGTCAGTGCCGGCAGCCTGGCGAATGCCGGAATCACCAGCCTGCCAGGTCCGCTGCCCGCGCGCGATGTATCGACGGGCTGCCAAAAACGGCGCGATCAAACACTGACCGCCGAAACCAGATATTCAGCCCATACTCCCACGTGTAGCCAATGCCACCATGCGCAGCGATCGCATCGCGAGCGACCTGGACATACCGATCGCACAGATGCGCCTTTGTCAGGGCCGCCACGCGGGATGTGTCCTGTTGTTGGGTGTCCCAGGCATGCGCCGCATACCAGACAAGCGAGCGGGACGGCTCAACATTGAGCGCCATGGTCGACAACTGATGCTTCAGTGCCTGAAAGCGCCCAATTGGCTGACCGAATTGCTCACGTTCCTTGGCATAGGAGACGGAGAGATCAGTGCAATATTGCGCTCCGCCCAATGCATCAGCAGCAATCAGTATCAGAGCCGCATCAAACAGCCGCTGCACCATGGGGTCACCCGGCTCAAAAAGGATATGCGCCGTTGCGCCATCGAAACTGACCGCAGATGCAGGACGGCTGCGATCTGTCGATTTCTGGTCGGTAATGGACACCCCTTCCCCTGCTTCAACAAGCGCAATCCCACCGTTCGAGGTGCCCGTCAAAAACAGGCGTGCCGCTTTCGCCGAAAGGACGATACGAACCTCTCCGCGCGCCCCTTTATCATCGACCTCCACCGTCCAGCTTTCTGGCAACCAGTTTCCTCCAAAGGCAAATGTCGCGACCATTTCGCCGCGCGCGATGCCTTTGAGAAACGCATCCTGAGCGTCTCGATTGACCGTGGAAGACAGCGCAATGGCCGTAAGGAATTGTCCAATGAATGGTCCGGGTGCGGCAGCGCGCCCGAGCGCTTCTGACACAAGAGCCGCTTCCAGCAATCCGAGGCCTGATCCACCGTGCGCTTCGGGCACCATAAGGCCGAAAAACTCAAGGTCGGCTACAGCCGTCCAGCTCTCCGGCTCGAAATCTTCCTCGTCATTGACGAATGCATCGAGCTTTTCGCGGGTCAACACATCGGAGACCACGCCGAACAGGGTATCCTGGATGGCCGTCTGGTCACTATCGAGATGGAATCTCATTGGCCCCGCTCCATTGCAAGATCCCGAGGCAAGTCGAGTCCACGCTCTCCGATAATATTTCGTTGGATATTTGTCGTGCCTCCAGCGATGGAATTACCGAGAGACCCCATGATCTGATCCAACCACTTTTCAGGCCCCCGTCCGCGTGTACCCGGCGGAGCTGGTTCGATGAGGCCTTCATCACCGATCAGGTCCTGCGCGGTCAGTGCAATGTCGTGACCTATTTCTGTCAGCAGCAACTTCATCATGAGGGAAATGATACCGGCATCTTCGCCGTGAATGGCATTCGACATGATCCGATACGAAGAAAACCTGTGCGACATGACCCAGCCCTCGATCCGTGCAAGCGCCTGTCGTACCTCCGGATCCTTGATCGCAGGCTGACCATGCCGGGTCATCTCCTTGGCAAGCTCGACCAGCTTCTCAAACTGGTTGGCAAGCATGGACGCCGAGCCGATCGATGCGCGTTCATGCTTCAAGGTGGTGCGAGAAACATTCCAGCCCTGGCCTCGCTCGCCGACAATCCAGCTCGCGGGGGTTTCGGCATTGTCGAAGAAGAACTCGAAAAACCCACTTTCCCCGGTCATCTGCCGAATGGGACGCCGCGAAATACCCGGCTGATCCAGATCAATCAGCAGATAGGAAATGCCATCATGCTTGCCGGCATCGGGTTCAGTCCGCACCAATGCGAACATGTGGGTGGCCTTGTCGCCCTGGCTTGTCCAGATCTTCTGGCCATTGATGACCCATTTGTCCCCGACAAGTTCACCCTTGGTCCTGACGGAGGCGAGATCCGAGCCTGTTCCGGGTTCGGAATATCCCTGGCCCCAGATAAACTCGCCCGCCATCGTTGGCGGAATGAAACGCTTCTTCTGTTCTTCAGTGCCGCGTTCAAGCAATGTCGGCACCAGCATGTTCATGCCGTTCCCCGGCACCTCCATGGGAGCCCGCGCGCGCGCGAACTCCTCCCGGATCACTTGAGCTTTAATGACATCAGGTTCTTGTTCCGACCCACCCCATGCCTTGGGGATTGCCCGATAGAGATATCCGGCCTCGGTCGCCGCCTTCCTGAACCCGGCTATATAGGCCTTCAATTCGGAACGGTCGACCGATTGTGGCGACCATCTGCCTTTGACGAATGCGCGAACCTCATTGCGAAAGGCTTCTGCGGCTGGTCCATAGCTGAGATCCATACTTATCTCCCGGTGAATTTCGGTGGCCGGCGCGAAAGCACCGCATCGAGTCCTTCGGAAAAGTCTTCCGAACTCAAAAGGATCGCCTGACTGGAAAGATTAGCTGTCCATTCGGCGTGCATGGAGCTTTCCATGCCGCGATGAATCGCTTCTTTTGCCGACGCATATGCCGTTGGCGCCGTTGCAGCGAGCTCAACCGCCAGTTCCTTCCCGCGGACTTCCAATTGGTCCGGCTCCACGATTTCACGTACGAGGCCGATCTTCAGCGCTTCCTCGGCCCGAACCTGGCTGGCCAGGAGGCACATTTCATTCGCTCGACCGAGCCCGACAAAGCGAGGCAGCAGGAAGAGGCCGCCGAGGGGCGGCATGATACCTAGCTTGATCCAGCTTTCCTGGAACATCGCGTTCGTGTCCCCGATACGGAAATCGCAAGCAAGCGCCAGCTCGCAGCCTACCGTAACCGCGGCACCGTTGACCAAAGCGATCGTCGGTTTCGGGCAGTTATAGAGCCGCCGGGCCGCCCCCTGGAAATACCGGTAAACCTCGCTCTTGATGTCCGCCGCGGATTTGTTCTTCAGGTCCTTCAGGAATTCAAAATCAGCGCCTGCCGAAAAGTGCTTGCCGTCAGCGGCCAGTACAATCACCCGCACAAGAGGGTCATCGGTGAGGGCGTCCAGCGCTTCACACATTTCGGCAAGCGTCTGAGGTCGGAGGGCATTGCGACCATCGCCGCGGCTGATCGTCAGCGTGGCGATGTGCTCGTCACGACTGATGCGAATATCCTCAAAAACGCTCATTTTGAGGATTCTTTCGAGGCCTTATAGATACGCGCAGTCGCCTGGGTGGAGAGACCCATGAACAGGCTTTCCTGATCAAGGTGAGGCTCAAATTGGCCGTCTTCGGCATGATTGAGGTTGGCTTTCATGTAGCGCCAACCCATGCGCGGTCCACCGGCGAGGCGCTTTGCAACCGTCAAAGTCTGTTCACGGAGCGCGTCATCGGCAAACACTTTTGTATATAGCCCGAACTGAAGGGCCGCATCGGCATCGTACTTTTCGCCGAGGAACATCAGCTCCCTCGCTTTCGCCGTTCCCAGGATCTTGGTCCAGAACCAGGTCGATCCAAAGTCGCCAGCGCCGCCGATCCTGTCAAATGCGGCAAGGAAGGTTGCAGACTGCGCGGCGAAACGCAGATCGCAAGCTCCCGCTATCCCAATACCGGCGCCCGCAACGGGGCCGTTGATCATGGCAATGGTCGGCTTGCTCATGTCGTGCAACAAACGAGCGGTCTCCATATGCTTTCGTAGGCGCACATGGCTTTGTTCGACGATGCTGCCTCGTTCGCGATCGACGATCGCCGGAGCACGGTCACCCTTGAGGTCGCCGCCGGAGCAAAAGCCCCGGCCAGCACCCGTTATCACAACGCAACCGACCGCAGCGTCTTCGGCGGCGTCCCACACGGCGACCGCGAGCGGTGCCATGATGGAATCATTCAATGCATTCAACCGGTCCGGCCGATTAAGCGTGATGATCCTGACACCCTCGACGTCGTTAATAAGGACGGTTTGCTGATCGCTCATTTCTTCGACAGGTCCCAGTGTCGGGACATCATACGCGCAGCTTCTTCAGCAAGGTCCGCCGGCACTTCCGGATACATCGCCATTCGCCCCTTCTTGGGCAGTGCGATCGTAGCGGTGGCCTTGACCGTGACTTCGTCACGCTGGTTGATGAACTGCGCCATGACATCGATCAGCGCCTGGCCGTTCTCTTCTCTTTTTCCGACGACCTCGCCTGTGATGAATTGCGTGTCGCCCATATAGTTGAACTTACGTATTTCATCATGCACATGCGTGATGATGCCATCATCACCAGCCCAATCCTGAAGATAGTGGAAGAGGTAGTTCTCCCGCATGACGCCATAGTCATAGGCCATCGGATTGCCAATCGCCTGGGCCCAGAGCGGATCCCAATGCAGACGCTGTGCAACGTCCGGAACGCCGTACTCATTCTTGATGTAGAATGGCGCGATCCGTTGGCGGTTCTTGTAGGCAAGCCGGCCGACCGTCGGCGCGTAGGGCACGAAGCCGTATCCACCAGAGTGGAAGCAGATCACGTCGGTAACGGTCAGGGGGCCCTTCGCCATTTTGCCGAGCGTGTCACCGACTTCGACTTCGTCCCAGTAGCGCGTTTCTGCTCCGCGAACCTGCTCCTGTTCGTATACGGCATCGATTGCCGCGATGTCTTCATCGGTGTAAGTCGCTGGCTCGATATGGCTGTATTTGCCTTTCTTGGCAGCGGTCTTTCGTTCGGTGAGAATTCGGAGAATCCGGTAAACCGCCACGACTTCCGCATTCTGATTTACCTTCACATCCTTACGGACACAGATGACCGATCGGCCACCGAATTCGGAAGATTTCACCTCGCAGGTCTCGTCGCCATTGTACGAATAGATCGTGTCGCCGGGGCGCATCGGGCGGTAAAAATCCCACTTGGACCCCGACACAAAGACGTGGATGCCGCGGAACAGCGACTTGCGAAGTTTTTTGACATGATCCGGTGTCGGATCGCCTCGCATCGGTGAGTTGACAGACCCAATCATCATTCCCGGTGCGATAACGCCGCCCCAGCGGGTACCCTTGGCATAGTCGGGATCGCAGAAAAGCGGATTGTCGTCGCCACAACCGTGCGACCAATTCCGGATATTGTCGATCGTCGCCGTCTGATTGTACTCGCGATGCTTGGACGGGGACATATGACCGAGCAGCTTGTTCTGGCGCTCAATATCCTCGTCTGTGATCTCGTACTCGGTTGCCTTTTGCCATTCCTCGCTCTCGAGGATGTTCTTCTCGTCTGATTTTGTCGTAGCCATTTTTTTTCCTCGTGATTGCGATTATGCCGATTGCGGCGCTTCTTTCTCAAACATTTCCTGGACTGCTGGCAGCGCCGGCTTCATCGAAGGTGTCCGAGGCACGTCATCGACGATCATCCATCGGACGGGCACCTGGTAAGCGACGAGCCGCTCCTTCGCGAAGGCCTTCAATTCATCTTCGGACGGAGCCTTGGCCCCCGTTTTCAGGATAACGGCGCAAACGGGAACAGCGCCGAGACGCCGGTCCGGAACCCCCACGACGACGGCTTCGCGAATACTCGGATGTGCCGAAATGACTTGAGCAACATCATCCGGGTGAACCTTGAAACCTCCACGAATGATGGCGTTGTCGGCACGACCCTTGATAAAAAGGAACCCATCTTCATCGATGACGGCCCGATCCGTTGTCCGCAGCCAATCGTCCCCATTGCCGAATTGGCGGGCCTTCATTTCAAGCACCCCTTCTTCACCGGCCTTGAGCGGTGCGCCCGACGCTTCGTCAACCACACGCCCCGTTACGCCGGGCTGAAACCGCCCGACGCTGCCAAGCTTGTCCTTGTAGTGCTGATGAAAGTCACGGAGCGTCCATCCGGCCACGGCGCCCGAGAATTCGGTTGCCCCATAGTTTTGAAGTACGGGCAGATTATACCGCTCCATGAATTCCAGAGTGATGGCAGGATCGAGAGGCTGCGCGCCGGTGCGCAGCGCCTTGAGACTCTCGAACGTATCCGCAGGAAGATTGGCATCGAGAATCATTCGAAGTCCGGTTGGGACAGCCCCCGCGACTTTCGGCCTATGGCGAACAATCGCCTCAGCCCAGCTTTCAACCGAGAACTTTTCGACGATACAGAGCTTCCGCCCTCCAAGGATTGTATTAAGCGCGCCCCATAAGCCGCCGATATGGGCCATGGGATTGGTCAGCAGTTGCGTTCCGGACCGAAGCTGAGGCGGATCGTCAGGTGACCGATCATTTTCGTACGACATTGCCGATCTGAAGCTTTGAAGGAACGCCTCTCTCTGGAGAGGGACCCTTTTCGGTGTGCCCGTCGTGCCGCTCGTCAGCATCTCAATGATGACGCCCGGCTGTTGGTACACAATCGAACTGCCGGTAATTTCCTCGTGGCCCGGGCGCATTCGCGCACCACTGAGGACCGGCATTGTTTCGATCACGGCCGAACCGGCTTTTTCGAGCTCCGGCAGGATGCCCGCGCGGTCCAAATCGACCCCCGTTCCAATCACGACGGGCAAATTCAGGCGCGCGAGATCTGCACGAATTTTGTCTTCCGGGAGCATTGGATTTATCGACACCATGACTCCATCGACGCCGATCGCCGCCAGGATCGCAGCCAGGACATCAGGGTGATTGCGGACGAATACTCCAATCCGCGCGCCTTCGCCCAAACCAAGACGCGAGAGCTCTCCCTGAATTGCCCGCACCGTGCCTGCGAGCTTTCCCCAGCTATACCAGGTATTCTCGAAATCAATCACGTCAGCGGAATGGTCGATATCGAGCACGCCGTTCAGCAATTTGGACAGAAAAGACATTCCGCGACCTCCGGCGATGCGCACGTTCCTACGAACGTTACTTATATAACTATGTGCACCTTCTGAAAAGGCGCAAATAAAAAATTTGTGCGGATCACTTCAGTTGATCGAAGGGAATGTCCTTGTCCGCACGCATTTCTCCCGGCATCCCGAGAACGCGTTCGGCGATCTGATTGCGCAGCACCTCATCGGCTCCCCCGGCTATGCGAAGAGCTGTCGCCCAGATATAATCATGCCAGATTTCACGCGTATCGACCGGTTCGTCAGCAGGAGCCAATGCCTCTGTCCCTCGGATCTCCATGGCGAGGCCCGATGTGCGTTGCAGTCGCGAAGCATAGGTCAGCTTCATCATCGCTGCCAGAGCGCCGGGATTTTCCCCTCTCGACACCATGGTCCGTAAGCGTGCCTGGAAATACTTTGCGGCGCGCTCTTCTGCGTAGGCGTTGGCGAGCGCGAGTCTGACCGCTGGGTCGTCGAGCGCCGTACCGCCAGTCCGAGGGGTTTCGGAAGCGTACTGCATTAGCTCCTCGATCCTCCCGGCTTCTCCCTGGTTCAGCCTCTCGCCCATCAGGACGGTCATACAACAGGCCCAGCCTTCGCCTTCAGCTCCGATCCGGTCGGCCGCAGGAATGCAGACGTCGGTTAGAAAGGTTTCATTAAAATCGGAGGCTCCAGAGATTTGACGAATGGGCCGCACATCAATCCCCGGCGACTTCATGTCGACAACAAAGAAAGTCAGCCCCCTGTGCTTCACCACACTCGGATCTGTACGGACCACCAGGATGCCCCAGTCAGAATGATGTGCCCATGACGACCACACTTTCTGTCCATTGACGATGTAGCCGTCTCCATCCCTGACAGCACGAGTTCTCACAGCCGCCAGGTCCGATCCAGCTGAGGGTTCGGAGAACAATTGGCACCAGGTCAGTTCACCCTTGAGGGTGGGCTCTACAAATCGCCGAATCTGCTCATCAGTGCCGTGCTTCCCGATCACCGGAAGGGCCATGCCGAGGCCAATGCCGATATATGGACCTTTTGGAAGGTTATATTTGCTTTCCTCTTCGTCGAAGACTACCGCCTCAACGATTGTTCCACCCCGGCCACCCAGCGATTTTGGCAACAACATGCCGGCATAACCGCCGTCGAACAGCTCGCGCTGCCATGCTTTGCCGCGCGCCACTTCTTCGGCGTCATCAATTTTTTCTGCCGGGTTCAATTCATGCTTCGGAGCATGCTGTGCCAGCCAGGCTTTCACCTCGGAGCGGAAAGCGGCTTCTTGTGGTGTATCTTTGAAATCCATATCAAGCGGCCTTCGATTGTCTGCCTGGAATGTTCGAGATCAGCCGGTCGGCCCAGTATTGGCGGGAGCCGAGCGTCAGCGCGAGCGTTCGTTCACGTCGATAGTGGAAGTGACAATTGGCTTCGAATGTATATCCGATCCCACCATGAACCTGGAGATTTTCCCGGGCGGCTTGTTCGTATGCATCCACCGCACTGAGACGAGCTGCACTTGCTGCGATCGCAAGCTCATCAGGCGCATTGTCAGCCGCCCAGCCCGCATAGAACGCGTTCGAGCGAGTGAACTCCGTTGCGACCAGAATGTTCGCAAGATTGTGTTTGACCGCCTGGTAGCTGGCGAGCGGACGACCAAATATTTTGCGTTCAAGTGCATAGTCCCGAGCCATGAACACACACGCTTCGGCGCCGCCTACGGCTTCAAACGTCGCTTGAACCGCCAGACGGTCAATCAATGCCCGGATCGCGGCTAGATTTCCGATACTCGCGTCAAGCACCTCAGCGGTCGATTGCCGAAACTCCAGGAGATAGTGGGCCCGGAGTTGGTCGAAACTTTCCAGTTTGCGCCGCGATACCCCGGCATCTGAGAGATCGACAACGACCAGCGCTGGCTCTCCCTCATGGCAAGAATAGACTACCGCGACATCTCCGATGCCTCCATCGGCGACTGGAGACTTTGCACCCGTCAGCTTCCCATCCGCAATTATGGTTGATGGGGTGGCAGGCCACCAACCTTGTCGGCCTTCGGCATGTGCGAATACGCCGACAAGAGACCCATCCGCCAGTCCAGGCAGCCATTTTTCTTTCTGAAGATCCGACCCGAATGTCGCGATGGCGTCTGCAGCGCACACAACCGAAGAAAAGATCGGAACGGCCGCGACCGAACGCCCGACTTCTTCACTTATTACGCCCAGATCGAGATTGCCAAGCCCGAGCCCGCCAAACGCTTCGGGTATTCGCGCGCCTAGAAACCCGAGTTCGGCGATCACTTTCCACAGCTGTTCGTCCCAGTCTGCCCCGGCATCAATGAGCTGCCTCAGCCGGTCGGGCGGAGAGTGTTCGACAAGCAAACTCCGAGCCTGTTCAGCCAGCATTTTTTGCTCTTCAGCAAGATCGAAATTCATGCTTGCCTCTTCTCCCTGTGGTTTTGTGCATTGTTGCCTACTTATATAACTAGGTCAATTAGCACTTAACGTCGATATCGTGCCATGGCAGTCTGGCAAATGCGACAACAAGGACAAGCAGGGAGACCCTCATGAAATACGAAACCATATTGTTTGAAGTCGACGGGAACGTAGCCACAATTACGATCAACCGGCCCGATGCGATGAATTCATTTACGCGTCAGATGATGGCGGATTTCTCTTCAGCCTGGCGCCACATCGCAGAAACAGAGAGCATTCACTGTACGGTTCTGAGGGCCGCCCCCGGCCGGGCGTTTTCGAGTGGTGTCGACGTCAAGGCGGCATCTCAACCCGGTGGCTCCGTCATGCATGATGATATCTGGGTCGCAGAGGATCCTGGCGAAATGCTCGGCCCGAAATCCAATCGCTGCTGGAAGCCTGTGATCTGCGCTGTGCATGGCATGGCCGCTGGCGGCGCGTTCTACTGGATAAACGAATGCGACATCGTGATCTGTTCAGAGGATGCGACATTTTTCGACCCACACGTCACCTACGGCATGACCGCAGCGCTTGAGCCGATTGGTGCGACTTATCGGATGCCGCTCGGCGACGTCATGCGCATGACTCTATTGGGCAACGATGAGCGAATTTCAGCCAGCACTGCGCTTCGCCTCGGTCTGGTAACGGAGGTCACAAGTAACGAGGACTTGTGGGGGCGCGCGGCCGAGCTTGCTGCCATGATTGCCGCCAAGCCGACTGCTGCGACTTCCGGATCGGTCAAGGCGATCTGGGAATCCCTCGACATGCCCAGGTCGGTGGCACTTCGAACAGCGCTTAAATACTGCCAGATCGGCAATCCCGTCGGAACGTCCCAGGTCGACAGGGCAGCAATCATGGGGAAGGCGAAATCCTACACCGTCCGGTAGCTCTGCGTCCGGATACGGCTTGCCGAAATTCGTTTACTTATATAACTAGGTCATAATTTATTGATCTGAGGAGTTCTCCATGGCTGAAGCCTACATCATAGATGCTGTTCGCACCCCCCGCGGTATCGGAAAGGTCGGCAAGGGATCGCTCGCCCATCTCCACCCACAGATTCTGGGGGCGACGGTGCTGTCGGCCCTCAAGGAGAGAAACGGGATCAAGACCGATGAGGTCGATGATATTATTTGGGGGTGCGCAACACAGGTCGACAAACAGGGGGCCGACCTCGGCCGTATGTCTGCTTTGCTGGCCGGGTATGACGTCAAAGCATCCGGCGTCACATTGGATCGTTTCTGCGGATCCGGGATTACATCGGTCAGTTTTGCAGCAGGACAAATCATGTCCGGACTGGAAGACCTTGTGATCGCAGGTGGGACAGACATGATGTCCTTCACCGCTTCGCTGGCTGACCCTTCCCGCCTGCCCTTGATGGATAAGGACAATCCTTTGCTCAGGGAAAAGCACCCCCAATCGAACCAGGGCGTCTGCGCCGATGCGATTGCAACAATGGAAGGTATCAGTCGCGAAGCGACCGAAGAACTCGCGGTCGAGAGTCAAAAGCGGGCGGCGAGGGCGATCGAAGAGGGCCGCTTTGCGAAGAGCCTGATCCCTGTTCACAATGCAGATGGCTCTGTTGCGCTGGACCGTGAAGAATTCCCACGGCCGTCTACAACGAAAGAAAGCCTCGCGGGTCTGAAAGCATCCTTCGCGGCGCTCGCCGACATCCCTGTCGACGAGGAAGGACACACCTATCGGTCGCTGATCAACTCGAAGTATCCGGACATCGATATCCAGCATATTCATCATGCCGGCAATTCGTCTGGCGTAGTCGATGGTTCCGCAGCGATCCTCCTGGCGTCGCCGGAATATGCAAAGAAGCAGGGTTGGAAGCCGCGGGCGCGTATCGTCACTGCGGTCAATGTCGGCGACTGTCCGACGCTGATGCTGAATGCTCCTGTACCAGCAGCACGCAAAGCGCTGGAACGGGCCGGACTGTCCAAAGAAGACATTGATGTCTGGGAAATCAACGAAGCCTTTGCGGTGGTTGCCGAGAAATTTATCCGCGATCTCGATCTTGATCGGCAGAAGGTCAACATCAACGGAGGCGCCATGGCGCTCGGGCATCCGATCGGCGCAACCGGCTCTATTCTGATCGGCACTGCTCTGGACGAGCTGGAAAGATCCGGCGGAAAGTATGCCCTCGTTACGATGTGCGCCGCAGGCGGCATGGCTCCGGCCATCATCATCGAACGCCTTTAGATCCAGGGCGACAGTGAATTGTCTTCACCCGGATCCGACCTGACACCCGGCGCCACCTCGCTCTTCGATCTGCGAGGCAAGGTCGTCATTGTAACGGGCGGCAATGGTGGTCTCGGGCTGGGGATGGCGTCAGGCCTGGCGAAAGCTGGCGCAACTGTCGTCATCGCCGGCCGCGATCGCGACAAAGCCGAGTCAGCTCTTTTGCAGCTTGGTCAAATCAGGCCGGATGCTGAATTTGCATCCGTAGACGTAACGTCCAAAGAGTCCTGTGACGAAATGGTCGGGTCGATTATGGACCGACATCATCGGCTCGACGCATTGATATGCAATGCAGGGATGGCAGCTGCTGGACCGGCTCATAAGCTGCGCGGCGACGCTTGGGATCTTGTCATACAGACCAATCTCACCGGAGCGCTTTATTGTTGCCAGGCTGCCTTCCCGCATATGCGGCAAGCTCAAGCTGGCAAAATCGTTCTGATAGGCTCAATGATGTCTATATTCGGCAGCGAACACGCAGCAGGATATGCGGCAAGCAAAGCTGGTCTGCTCGGTCTGGGCAAGTCGCTCGCGGTTAGCTGGGCGAAACACAATATCCAGGTAAACATGGTCTTGCCAGGATGGCTCCTGACCGACCTCGTCTCAGATGCGGCCAGTCAGCCGGACTTTTATGCGGCAATCGAAAGCCGGACACCAGCAGGACGATGGGGATCGCCCGAAGATATGGCGGGTGTCGCCACATTCCTGTGTTCTCAGGGATCGGACTTTGTGACTGGCACAACAATATCCGTGGATGGTGGTTACTCCGCTCAAGGATAACTTGAACACACCGATTGCGCTAGCTTGTAGTCAAAACAACATAGCAAAATCTCTGCACTGATGTTGTCCGGCGGAGTTTGCTCATAACAAGAAAACGGGCCAACAGAAGCAGCAGCCCATAGTCCAGCCTTGCGGACCATATAAGCTCAAACGATGGCTGCTGGCAGCTTTCAGTTAGCCGATGGTCGTAAGTGCGCCAGAGGCGACATCAGGCATCTGTCTCTGTTGCCAGCAGCGGCAGAACACTGGTGTGTTGGTTTCTTCCCCAACTCCGGTCACAATGCCGTGGAAGCGGATCCATTCTGATCCGGCGGCCTTGATCCGTAGTGGGTTCACACTCATATCTCTACCCGGTTTCAGACGAAGTCTGTGAAATCCACGACAGGACAACAGGCATCTGCCGGTTCACGCCGTTCACTGACATGTCGGAACGGGAACACTGTCTTCTCAAGGGCAATGGTTGCGTTATCCAGGTTCTCTGTACCGATCTGACGCCAATCCCCCATTAGCCGTTGAATCTGGGCTTTGTGATCGACAGCCGCAATGATTTCCACTTCAAACAAAAAGCGCCGCAACATTCTCCGCGCGTCTACGACCTGCAAGCTGGGGCCGGAACCCAGTGAGGACTCGGCATTCTCTTGTCCTTCGAAATGCCCGTTTTGCTCTCGACTGCCACGGTGCCGGACTTCCGAGAGATGGGTCACAACTCCTAACGATACGACCGCGAATATTAACGAATCCGCGCAAAATTTCGTCTACTTTTGGGTGTCTTGGCATTTCAGTTGCTTCTCCTCATGAGCGAAAATTGAACGGTGGAGCAGGCACAATGACAAGCCTCGGAACTGGCATTCCGGCTTATGATTACGCATGGAAGCTATCGCGCAGCCGTTGGGCATGGGAATTCCTGCGGCGAAATCCCGACTTTCTAGAAGACGCGGCTCGGCATGGATCCGAAGAACTCTCCATCCGCGAAGCTTGCCGAAACATTATCATCATCCGTCCCCGTGCGGACCAATGTGATGCGGAACGCTGGGGTCTTGCCTTCTTCCCAGATCCTTCCCTCAATGGGTTCGATGCCAATGTGTTCTGGTCCGCTGGCATCTATCCAAGACAGGTTCAGGTCCAGGTCGGACCTTGTGCGCCGGGCGAGGTTTGTGACATCTACGAGAAGACCACGAGCGTTTGCCGCATATTTCATCTGACCGACACTTCGGGTCGTGAGCTCCTGTTGCTCAAAGGGAATGGTTGCGTTGTGCAGGTTCGCTGCACCGGCATGTCCCTGCTTGCGATGGAGCCAGTCAAGATGCGCTTCCTGATCGATGGCGGCGAGAGCCTGGAAGAGAAATACCTGATCCTTAAGGAAGCTCATCGCATCTACGGCGACGGATCCATCCAGGAGCCAGTCAACTGGAGCCGCGGCGCACTCATCTTGCGCAATGCGCTCGTCGCATATGACTGCCATGCGGCAGGCCTCTCACTCCGGGACACCGCAGCCGTGATTTATGGAAAGGATCGTGCGGACGAGGCGTGGGCAGGCCCCAGCCGGTCGATGAAGGACGAAATGCGCCGGGCGCGGGACCGCGGCATCGAACTCGTCGGCGGCGGCTATCGCGACGTCCTGGTTCAATCGCCCAAAATTCCGCAAGCGGCATAGTCCCCTGCATCCGGGCGGAATCGGACCCACAGGTCATGCGCCGTCCGGCGTCGTTGTTGAGACACAAAGCGGCATTCGCTGCTAAGAAGACTACGCGTGTTAACAGGCATCGTCTTCCCCCTGGCCCGCTGACGCGGGGCTGGTCAGGCGGCAAGAGCTCTCACTATCTCAAGGACCTTCGACTGGCCCGGCTCGTCTCCGGTCACCGGCCTGCCCATCCGGGCGCGCCGGCGCTGCGGGGGCTCGCCGGCCGGGGGCCGCGGCACGCGCTTCCCACAGGCCATTCGGCCAGAGGGGTCACGGCCGCGTGGCATGGCATAAGTTTCAGGATGCCTCTTTCCGCTGCGCCTCCGGCAGCGGCTTCAACCACTTGCCGTAGACGGTCACCTCCTGGCGTTCAAAGCCGAGCGCTTCATAGAACTCTGCAGCGTAGTCGTTGCCGTCCCGGACCATGAGTTCGAGCTTGGGCGCGCCGCGGGATTGGAGCCAGAGGCCCGCTTCTTCCATGAGTTCGCGTCCAAGTCCTTTGCCCTGCAAGGCCGGATCGACGGCGAGATAGTAGACCCAGCCCCGATGGCCGTCATGGCCTGCCATGACCGATCCGGCGAGTTGGTCGTCCACATGGCCGACGAGGATCGTCGCATCGCGGGTAGCTACTGCCCGGTCGATGTCATCGTTCGGGTCGTTCCAAGGTCGCGTCAGGCCACAGGCCTGCCACAACGCGACCAGATTTGCCCGGTCCGTTTCCCGGAAATCTCTCACATGCATCGTCATAGCCGCCCCGTTCTGGAAGATTCGGACGGGTCTTGCCAGCGCAGATGCCGTTTGCGGGGCAGTCCAGCGCCGGGATGCGCAATAACTGCTCCAGAGTGACCGGGGTTGCCCGTTTTGCCACAGGCACGCGCCTCCCCCGCACACCTCGAAGAATCCTCGCCCGGCGGGTGCGGGCGGACGGCACGTCTGGCCGGGCGCGCCACCCGCGCAAGGCGACGGGATGGGTGTGCTCCGGAGCGTCTGAATGCCTCCTACCTTCCCGCCTTGCCCGGGCCGCTTGTCCGCCCGGCCTGCCGGCCTTTTCCGCCGCCCACCCCCGCCTGTCGCGGGGAGGAACGCGGCAGAGAAGGAGACCAGACATGCCCTGCAACACCGCAACCCCAGCACCCCTTGGAACTTCTACCGCACCCCCCGCCCGAGGACCGTCCCCGCATCTATGTGGCGTGCCTTGCGGCCTACAATAATGGCTGCCTGCACGGGCGCTGGATCGATGCGACGACGCCGGATGAGATCATGGGCGAGGTTCGCGCCATGATGGCGGACTCGCCGCTGCCCGGTGCCGAGGAATGGGCGATCCACGATTATGAAGGCTTCGAAGGCGCGAGCCTTTCGGAATACGCCTCGTTCGAGACCGTGTGCGCACTGGCCGAGTTCATCACTGAGCACGGACGCCTTGGCGCGAAGGTCTATGGATATTTTGGCAACGACCTCGACGCGGCCGTGGCTGCGTTCGAAGACTATGCGGGCGAATATCGTTCCGCCGCAGAATTCGCAGAGGAACTGACTCGCGACACCGGCACCGAAATCCCGCCCTCCCTCGAATACTACATCGACTGGCAGGCGCTCGCCCGCGACATGGCGCTCAATGGCGAAATCCTCGTCTTCCAAACGGGCTTCGATGAAGTCCACATCTTCTGGACACGGTGAAGGAGGTGGCCATGACCTTCACTGAGCGCTTTGCCGCCTTCGTCTGCGCAGGTGACACAATCACCTGCGAAGCTAGCGGCTTCACCATGATGGCACAAATCGTCCTGGACGATTGCCCGGATGCGCCCGACCAGAGACAGGACGGGTTCTGGCCGTCACTCTACAAGGATGCGCCGGGATTTATCGGCCCCGGAAACGGGATCCGGGAGCGCTTCGCCAAGGCGCAGGCCGAGGCCGAAGCCGTCATGGAAGGCTGGCGAAAGGGTGACTGGTTCTATTGCGGAATCGTGCTCTCCGTCGCACTCGAAGGCGTCACTCTGGATGCTCACGCCGCCAGCCTCTGGGGCGTCGAGGCGAACTATCCGGGATCGGATAATGCCTACCTGACCGAGTTGGTGGACGAATTTCTGCCGGAGGCCCTGGACACCGCCCGCGCCGTGCTTGCGCGCCTGCGCGCAACTCCGGCAGGCGAGGCGCGGACGTGAGCCGCACCCTCACCGAGAGCGAGCGGATTCTGGGTCCGCGACCTCAGATGACGCTGGTCGTCGAGGACGACCGCGTTGTCGAAATCTGGGTTGCGGGGCGCGCCCCGCGCATCGCGATCCGCGACTATGACTGGGGCCGGACAGACCCGGCCCCCGCCTTCGACCGGGAAGACTTTCCCTATTCAGACATTCACTGGAGCGGCCCGGCATGGGCGCTTGGCCTCTCCCTTTATCCGCCAGCAAAGGAGACCCCGATGGCACAACCAGACCTTACCCATATCCCGCTCGACCAGCTGTGCGTGTCGAAACTCAACATGCGGCATGGACGCAAGAAGCCGGACGTGTCCGACATCCTGCCATCCATCCGCGAGAAAGGCATCCGGCAGACGCTGCTCGTTCGCCGCGAAGGCGACGGATACGGCGTCATCGCGGGCCGCCGCCGCTACTTCGCGCTCCTCGAACTTGCGAAGGAGACCGGCACCAATCCGCTCGTCCCTTGCGCCATCATGAGCGAGGAGGATGCGGCCTCCGCCATCGAGGCATCCATCATCGAAAACGTCGCCCGCCTGCCTGCTACGGAGATGGAACAGTATGTGGCGTTCCGGAAGCTGGCAGACGAAGGCAAAGCCCCCGAAGACATCGCTACCTTTTTCGGCGTGACCGAGCTTCTGGTGCGGCGTGTGCTCGCCCTTGCGGGCCTCGCTGCGCCAATCCGCAAACTCTACGCCGAGGACGAGATTGACGGCGAGACGATCCGCGCGCTGACGCTGGCAACGCCTGCCCAGCAGGCCGAATGGCTGAAGCTCTGGATCAGCGAAACCGAGCGCGCGCCGTTCGGACGCGCCTGCAAGGCGTGGGTGACGGGCGGCAGCACGATCACCACAGACAAGGCCCTGTTCGAGCTTGAACGCTATGAGGGCGCGATCACGTCAGACCTGTTCGGGGAGCGCGCTGTTTTTGCGGATGCTGAGGCTTTTTGGACGGCTCAGGCAGCAGAAGTGTCCACCCGGATCGAGCAATACCTGGCCCGTGGCTGGACCGATGTGGTCTGTCTTGAGCGGGGGGCGTATTTCCAGCGCTGGGAGTACGTCCAGACGACCAAGCAGAAGGGCGGTAAGGTCTATGTCGAGCAGCGCCATGACGGCACCGTGACCTTCCATGAGGGCTGGCTCAAGGCCTCCGAAGCGCGCCGAACCAAGCGCCAGACCGCAGACGGAGCCGCCTCAGCACCAGCTGACACCAAGCCCGAAATGTCCGGCCCGATGGCGGAGTATATCGGTCTTCACCGGCAAGGCGCTGCCGCCGCCAGCCTGCTGGTTGCGCCCGCCATTTCCCTTCGCCTGATGGTGGCCCACGCCATCACCGGATCGTCGCTCTGGAATGTCCGCCCGCATGTCTGCGGCGCGCGAAAGAACGAGACGCATGAGAGCGCAGCGGCCTCTGTTGCACGGGCCGAAATCGATGCCGCATCGGAACGGGTAGACACACTGTTCAGCGCCCTCGGCGCGATGCGTCCGCGCGCCAATGGCGATGCCTACTCGCTCTGCGAAACCCTCTCCGCCCTACTTGCCATGTCCCACGAGGAAGTCATGCAGGTTCTGGCGCTCACGATGGCCGAAACGCTCGAAGTAGGCGGGCCTGTAGTCGAGGCGGTCCTGCACGTCTGCGGTACCGATCTTGGGCGCTTCTGGTCGCCGGATGAGGCCTTTTTCGACCTGCTCCGCGACAAGCGGGCCATCAATGCGATGGTTGCAGACATTGCATCCCCGAGTGTGGCGGAAAGCGTCGCCAAGGAAAGCGGCAAAGTCCAGAAGGCCCTGATCCGGAACCGGATCGAGGGTGTGGATTGTACCGCCAACCCCGGCTGGCGTCCCAGCTGGATGCAGGTGCCGCCAACCCGCCTTGTCGAAGACGCAGGGTGCGCCACAGTCGAGGCTTGGGAACGGATCGAAGGCCTGCTCAAAGGTGAGGACGAGGACACGTCCCAGCCTGATATGGAGCCTTGCGAAGCAGACGCTGCCTGAGGTTTGTCTCCTCCCCTCCGGCAGAGTGCGAGCCGCCCGGTGCCTGGCATCGGGCGGTTTTTCGCATTCGAGTTCAGCGATGCAGACGGCCGTGCAATTGCGGTTCATCGCTGCAGAATGCCTGTACAAAAATCGCCCGCCTCAAGGCCTCGCGGAACACATCAAAGCGCCCACCGAAGTGGGTTTCTCCCTTCCATCGGCAGCGCTCTGCGGACCCTTTGTTCCCGTCTCTTGCCGTATGACCTGGACGCGCTGACCCGGCCCTGAAACCGGACAGACGAAGAATTTTCCTCTGCGCTACGCGCATTCACCGCCAGACAAAATTCTCCGCCCGTCCGGTGCTCCACTGCGTTGCGCCCGCATGCGGTTCAGGCCCGGCTCAGTGCGTCCTCACGGTCCGGCGTCGACGGGGACAAGGGGTTCCCGGAGACAAGAAGCCAAAGGAACGAAAAGGAGAACCCCAATGGCAAACGCACTCGGATATGTCAGCGAGACCAAGGCCGGCTTCGAAGGCACCCTCGCAATGATGAACCTCAATGCGGCCATCCGCATCGAGAAGAATGGCGAGAAAGCCGCAGAAGGCCAGCCGGACTACCGGATCTTCGCCGGAGAGACCTCGACCGAAATCGGCGGCGGCTGGATGCGCAAGGCGAAATCTTCGGGACGCGAATATGTCTCTTTGACCCTAGCCGACCCGCAGATCGGTCCCCGCCGAATCTATGCGAACCTCGCCCCGGTCAAAGGCAAAAAAGGACGCCACGTGATCCTCTGGAACCCGAAGGACTGAAGGTTCCAGTCCCCTCATCGAGCCGCGCCGGAGCAAGCCTCCGGGGCGGCTTTTTCTTGCCACGAAACTCCAAAATCAGCCGGGGAAATGGACCCGCTGCAGCGCGCAGCGGGACACAAGAAATTATGGTTACCAGAGGGGTGTCATAGAATGTCCGGTCACTTCGGCACTCCCAATTAATTTTTTCCTTTTGTTTCATCGTGTTGCAGCGGGAGTGACGCGATGACCGAACCGATGAAGCAACAGAGCCCGTTTCTGACGACGAAGGAAGCAGCGAATTATCTGCGAATTTCTGTGCGCACGATGGAGAATTGGCGCTGGTCGGATGATGGACCGGAATACCGCAAGCATGGCGGCACGGTCGTCTACCATATCGATGATCTGAACGATTTCTCGACCGTCTGGAACAAGTCCCGAAAGCCTCGCCATGGGTCGTGATTTCGTTCGGAAGAGGCGTGCTAGACGTAGGTTTCAGACAGCAATTTGGAGCGCGTTTTCGGCAGTCGGAGTGGCATTGATCGCGATCTCAGCGACCGGAATTTTGCCGCCGATCCTGCTCTACAATCCGAGCGAAAGTGCGCCCCTCGGATGGTATCGGATTGAAGCTGTCAGCGAGATTTCGCGTGGCGATCTGGTCGTCGCAAACCTGCCCACAGATGCTTCGAAACTCGCGGCACAGCGCGGATATCTGCCGACTGGAATCCCTGTCATCAAGACCGTCGTGGCGCTCGAGGGCGACACTGTTTGTCAAAGCGAGAGCGTACTGGAAATCAATCGGGTGCCGACGGTACAGGTGTTGCCGGCCGATAAATCAGGGCGCTCCCTGCCCTCACCCTGGAAAACATGCCGGCGTCTGCAAGCGGACGAAGTCCTGCTGCTCTCATACCGCACACCGGATTCTTTTGACGGGCGGTATTTTGGTGCCGTCCCTAAGTCTAATGTTCTAGGTCGGGCTGCCTCGGTCGGACGCCCTGTTTTGATATCGAAAACCGGAAATCAGATGCGGGAGGAAGACGCTTTTGAATGCAAGATAAAAGCTCATGGAGCCAATGAGGGGTCATCGCCTTGTCTGCACATCGATTTTTATGGCTCTATCGCTGAAGATGTGGCTCCGTGGCCTGAGCGACCCATCAATGACCACAACAGGATCGGATGGCTCCATTCCAAAGCACTGGCCTGTTTCCCGCCGGAGCAGCCGGAATGAGCACGCCGCCCGACAATCCGTTCACGCCGAGACCTGGCAGGATTCGCTCCGCCGGATCAGGGGGGCGTGCAAAGACTTACCTCTCGCGGATGACGAAAGCCCTGTCCTCCGCCGGCGGTGTCCGCCGCACCACCCTGTCCGCCCGGCCGCGTCCTGCCCCGCGCAGCGGACAACGGCGCGTCATCGTCAAGGCGCGCATCGTGCGCATGTCGGCATCGAGTGCAGCGGCCCTTGCCGCGCATATCGGATACATCCGCCGGGACGCCGCGCTTGAGGAGAAGGATCGCGGCAAACTCTTCGACGCGATGAGCGAGGATGCAGGCGTTTCCGATCTCACCAAGTCCATCGCAGACGACCGGCATCATTTCCGGTTCATCGTCTCGCCCGAGGATGGCACTGAGATGGCCGACCTCAAGCCCTTCGTCCGCGATCTCGTCTCGCAGATGGAAACTGATCTCGACACGCGGCTAGAATGGGTCGGCGCGGTGCACCATGATACGGGTCGGCCGCATGCCCATCTGGTGATCCGGGGACGCCGAGACGACGCCTCAGACCTCGTCATGCCACGGGCGTATATCTCGCACGGAATCCGCGAACGTGCGGAGGATTTGGTCACGCTGGAACTTGGTCCGGAAACCCGCCTTGAACAGGATAGAAAACTCAACGCCGAAGTTGCCGCCGAACGGCTGACGCGGGTCGATCATTTCATCGCCCGGCAGATCGATCCTGAGGGGGAGTTCCGGCTGAAGGACAGCCCCCCACACTATCGCACCCTTCATGCCGCCCGGCTGCGGACACTCGAACGGCTTGGGCTTGCCCAGAAACTTGGCGCCGGACGCTGGCAGATGCGGGAGAATTTTCGGGACGTCCTGCGAGACCTGTCCGAGCGCCATGACATCATCAAGACGATGAACCGCGCCCTCGCCGGACGCGGAGACCGGCGGCTCGATGCAGATGCGATCTTCGATAAGTCCGATCCTGACGGGCGGAGCGTGACAGGTGCGGTCTTGCAGACGGGCCTTACAGGCGAAGCACATGACCGGGCGTATGCCATTATCGACAGCCTTGATGGCCGCGCTGTCTTTGTCGAACTGGGTGTTGCCGGCGAAGTCGAGGAACTGAAGCGCGACGCGATCGTCACCGTATCGCCGCCAAATCTTGAGCCGAAACCTTCGGACATCACGATCGACCGGATCGCACGCGCGAATAGCGGGACCTATTCGGCGAGCCTGCACCAGGCCGATGACCCGCGCTCGGGGCCTGAATTTGTCGCGGCGCATGTGAGGAGACTGGAAGCCTTGAGGCGCGCCGGTCACGTCGAACGGACGGCGGAGGCGGACTGGAAAATCCCACCGGACTATCTGGATCGCGCGAAGGACTATGAGCGGACACAAGCACGGTTCAGGTCGGCGCAATTGCTCGTGCGATCTGAGCTTGGGCTGAAGGATCAGGAAACGGCGCTCGGCGTCACCTGGCTGGACGAGGCGTCTTCCGCATCCGGCGTGCCGCTTGGGTTTGGCCAGGAGGTCGCAGAGGCGCAGGTGAAGCGGCGTGCGTTTCTGGTGGGGATTGGGATGAAGATAGAGGCAGGCGCAGATCTATCCGCAGCACAGAAATCCGATCTGTTGAAGCGCGACCTGATGCAGGCTGGACGGACGCTGAGTGAAGAGATTGGAAAGCCGTATTCACCAGCGCCGGATCGGGGCCATGTGGACGGCACCTACCGCGAGCCGGTTTCGCGCGTGAGCGGGAAATTTGCGGTCGTCGAGCGGCAGCGGGATTTTACGATTGTGCCTTGGTGGCAGGTGCTGGAACAAAGGCGCGGGATGGCAGTGTCTGGCGTCGTTCGCGGGGGGAGGATTTCTTGGTCGTTGGGGCGTGGGATCGGGATGGTGGATTAAGTCCAATCCAGCAACACCGCGGATATGTCACCCGAACCGGACGCTAATCTTCGGACCCTTTAACCTTGAACCCGAGGCTGTTTACAACATTGTTCGCTGATCCGAGACTCGCGTGACGATACTCCAACTCGCGCTTTGCCAGCGAGATCATTCGCTGTGGCAAATCTCCCGCTGCTTCCCTTTGCCAATTCAAGAATTCTTCGATATCGGCTACCCTCTGCTCAATGCGCGACCTGATCTCCTTAGGGTCCTCCGCATCAAGAATAACGATGAAAGAAAGTGAATTCCGGCTGATCTTAGCGCGAGGAGGGCTCATGTTGTATTTTGGAGGACGAATTCGCAGCATCGCGGTGTCCCCGTCTACCGGGACGGTCACTTCGACGGCGTTCCTTGTTATGGTATCAGGTTGACCGCTGAAGAACGGATCACGACGGCTATATCCATCACGCGCGCGCTCAACCTGCACTTCTTTCTGCTCTACGGAAATCTCGTCAATCAGCAACACGGGTGGTTCAGGCGTAAAATCCTGCGCCAGTTCTTCGGCGAGCGCATCTATGGACGCATCGAAATCGCCAAGCGTTTTGTTCACCGCATGCTTTTTAATGGCCTCCTCGTTCGCCCGGACGATGTCGTGCCAATCGTACTGCGAGAAAAGGTGCTCTTGGTCGCTCGTTCTACTAATCCTCATCGTCATCATCCCGTGTATAGCTAATCTTCACCGGCACCTCGGTCATTGCGTAGTGTACGAACTGACGTCCGAGTGCCGTCAGCTCATATTCCTGCTCATCATCGAATGCTGACACGAATTGACGCCCGCTTCCCTTCACGGGCTTCTTTCGCGCTTTCGGGATGAAATTGCCCGACGCATCCACGTCTCGGTGCTGACGAATGACGTAGCCGGTAGTCAAATCGAGGAAGAACAGCTTGAAAAGATCAGCATCAGCGGAATCCTCACGTGCTCGTCCCTTGCCAATACGAGCCCATATCTCCCCCCTTGTACTTCCCGCGTGATTGGCAATGTCGGCCATGACGGCGAAATGCAGTTCGGAGTACTTGTGAAGCCAGTCCAAGAACAAGCTGAGCACGTCGAATGAGGCCAAATCTGTGGAGGACGCATTGGACAGGATGTTACGCACCAACACACGCTTGCGCTCACTCTCGGCGCCCGCCCAGTTCCGAAACGCCTTTCGAATTAAGGCTTGATACTCTGGTGAATTAATTCGCTCCTCGACCTTTTCATCAGAAAGGTCGATGCGCTCAACGATTTCGGCGAACGTCTGATGCTGCTCGCGGATCTGTTCGCGCAGCATCTCAAGGTATGCATGAAGGAAGCGATTTATGCGTTCTTGATCTCGCTCTGACCAAGCCCCCGCCGCAGCGGAAAAGACCCCGCCTGCGAACGGAATTGCGCCGCCTACTTGAAGGGCTCCGCGCGCAATCTTACGCCACAACTCCCCCTCGGGCAGCTCACTAGGATCTTCGATTTCCTCAGAGTCCGCCAAACCGACCTCCCGCAGCGTAAAGCACCATAGGAAGTGGGTCTCACGCCCGCCGGACACAAGATATGCCATTGTTACAAATTTTTCATTATTCCGGCCCGCTACTGAGGCCGTATCCTTACCAGTGGTAAAGATTCGGAGGCACACGCGTTGCCAACTGATATCACCCAACCGGGCCCGTGGCATGGAGTGCCTGTAGAGCAGGTAAGACAGGGATTCGCGGAGCACATCAAGACGAGTGAATACCCCGAAGACTTCCTAGGTGTGGCACATGATGCGAAACCACCTAAGGGCGGGAAAATCGTTATCATCCACAAGGATGTAACCGTCTCACCGGGAGCGCGCCTCAGATTGTCCAAGGATCCCGATAATCCTTCGGATTGCTACGTGCCCTGCAATCTTTGTGGCCCGGCCCCTAAGTTCAAGAACAATGGCTACGCGATCTTGTGCGGCAATGGATGGATCTACTTCGTCGGGCATGATTGCGCCATGGCGCACTACGAGGGCCAGTTCGCCGACGCAAAAAAGATATTCGACCGCGAAACTGCCGAACGACGCGCTCAGGAATACTTCTACGAAAATGCTGGCCGCATCCCTGCCATGGTAAAGTATGCTCAAGAGTTGCTGGAAATCGCGGAAGCCTACGCACCGGCACACCGCGAAATCAGGCGGGTGCCCGCGTTCGTGAAGGCCATGAGGCAGGCTATCAGAGACGGCGGTTGGCTTCAGGTTGCCCGACTTGAGCAAGTTCAACTTGCAGACGGCAGGACCATGTCACGTGAAGTGATAGAAAACATCGCGCGGGTCACTGGCGCCACAGCGGTGCGAGCTGAGTTCGAAATTGACAGTGTACTGCATTCCAACATTCTTTTCCTCGAAGGGTTCGGAGACACTGAAGAAGCCGTGCTAGAAGGCGTATTGGCCACCCATGAATCCGGCAAACTACCTGAATTGCATTCCGCCGCTCTCCGCGCGATGGGCAAGGTGAACGAAGCGCGGGATGGCCTCGTGCAGTTCCGGCAGTTCTTTCAGCCGGGTAATTTGGAAAACATCCGAAGTTGGCTTCGCCAGCCCGACTGCCCCATTGAGTGTCGAGCCGAAAATGATGGGCGCACTTGGTGGTTTCGCGTCCTAAGCACGCACAAGCGCCGATCAATCGATACACGAATATTCGACCGGCCAATCCCAACACTCACGGAATAAAACCGCAAAAGATTTGCAAACCAGAAACCCACACCTCCTTGCGGCGTTCATCAGGCAAAAACTGGTTGATAATATTAGTTTGAACGATGAGAACCGAATTCCCGAGCCCAATCGGGGAAAGTTGTGCCAGCGCCTCTATCAGAGATTTTTCTGACCTTACCGATTGTTCCTGTAACTTCACTCGCACTGCCCGCAAGTTCCTGAGCATTCAGAATACCCTACAAATTCACCCCAATTCCCTCTCTGGAGACTGAGGGGCTGATCGGTCAGATTCAGTGTCATGAAACATGGCACGAACCTCTTCTGGCAGATCATCCTCGTCTTGCTTGTCGTTCTGGTGGCGCTCTGGTGCGCGACCGAGTGGACGGCCTGGTCGCTTGGCTGGTCGCCCCGTCTGGGCGAGCCGCTCTTCGTCATCCTGGACATGCCGGTCTATGTGCCGTGGGCCTTCTTCGGTTGGTGGTACTCGTTCGATGCCTATGCGCCGGATGTGTTCGACCGGGGCGGGCTGATTGCCGGTTCGAGCGGTGTTGCCGCCATCATGATTGCGGTGACGGGATCAATCCTCCGGGCACGTTGGGACAAGCGGGTCTCGACCTTCGGCTCGGCACGCTGGGCGGAAGGCCGGGATCTGCGCAAGTCCGGCTTGCTGAAACCAGCCGGCGTGTTCCTCGGCCAGGCCCAAGGTTCCTATCTCCGCCATGACGGTCCCGATCATGTCATTGCCTTTGCGCCGACCCGGTCCGGCAAGGGTGTGGGCCTTGTCGTCCCGACGCTTCTCTCCTGGCCGCATTCGGTGCTGGTGCACGACATCAAGGGCGAGAACTGGCAGCTGACCTCCGGCTGGCGCGCAGAATTTTCGCATTGCCTGCGGTTCGACCCGACAGATGTCGCGTCAGCGCACTTCAATCCCCTGATGGAAGTACGTAAGGGTCCCTGCGAAGTGCGGGATGTCCAGAACATTGCCGACATCCTCGTGGACCCGCAGGGCAAGCTCGGCGATCTCGGGCACTGGGTCGACAAGGCGAACTCCCTGCTGGTCGGCGTCATCCTGCACGTCCTTTATGCCGAACAGGAAAAGACACTGGCGAGAGTGGCGAGCTTCCTTGCCGATCCTGACCGAACGTTCCGCACCACCCTGTCGATCATGCTCCGCACCAATCATCTCGGCACGGGCGAGGCACCGAAGGTTCATCCCGTTGTTGCCGAGACAGCGCGCGAGCTGATGAACCAGTCCGAGAACGAACTCTCCGGCGTGTTGTCAACGGCACTACGCTTCCTGTCCCTTTATCGCGACCCGGTGATCGCCGAAGTGACGTCCCGGAGCGATTTCCGGATCGAGGATTTGGTGTCGGACGATCGACCGCTGTCGCTCTACCTGGTCGTGCCGCCATCGGACCTGTCACGCACGAAACCTCTTATGCGCCTCATCCTGAACCAAGTCGGCCGGCGGCTGACGGAACATCTCGACGTGCGCCCGACTGTGCTTTCGCGCGGCAGGTCGCTGGCCCTAAAAATTCTCGGGGCGTGCGGCCTGCTGACGCCGCAGGTGTCCGCTGCCGAGCCGAAAGCCCGCCGGCGGGTCCTGTTCATGCTGGACGAATTTCCTGCCCTCGGCCGGCTCGACTTCTTCGAGAGCGCGCTCGCCTATATGGCAGGCTATGGCCTCAAGGCCTTCCTGATCGCGCAGTCGCTCAACCAGATCGAGAAGGCCTACGGCCCGTCGAATGCGATCCTCGACAATTGTCATGTGCGGGTCGCGTTCGCGACCAATGATGAGCGGACGGCCAAGCGGATTTCCGATGCGCTCGGCACGAAGACCGAACAGCGGGCGATGAAGAACTATGCCGGTCACAGGCTGGCACCCTGGCTCTCGCACAAGATGGTGTCCCGTCAGGAAACCGCCCGACAATTGCTGACACCCGGCGAAGTGATGCAACTGCCCGCCGATCAGGAACTCGTCCTTGTCGCGGGCTCACCTCCCGTGCGGGCAATGAAGCTCCGCTACTATGAGGACGGGAACTTCACGGAACGGTTGAAAGACACGCCGGACTTCGCGGCCCGTATTCCAGGTGCCCAGGCGGATGATTGGGGCCGGCAAGTCCGGTCGATCCATGAAGGCCTGATGCAAGCCTCGGAGATTGAGCCCGATGGTGAGGGCCTTGGTCCCCAGAAAACGCGGGACGCCGCCAGGGATCGCGCGCAGGTCTCTGCGCCCACAAGGACCGGCAAGTCGCAATCAAGGTCACGCGGCGCGCCACAGCCGAGCCTCTTCGATGCCCTCGTTCAGGCCGACAGCCTTGAACAGGCAACCGGCATCGATCTCACGGGGAATGGCCAATGAAACCCCGTATCCAGCCCTATATCTCGCCCGAGACCCATCACCGCCTGCAAGCCATGGCCAAGCGCCCGGGCCTCTCCGAAAGCGCGATCGTCGACCGAGCGCTGGTGGCATATTTCTCCGGCGAAGCCGACAACCAGCGTGAGGCCGCGATCAATCGCCGGCTCGACCGGCTGACACGGCAGTTCGGGCGGATCGAGCGGGACAATCTCGTCCTTGCCGAAACGCTCGCGACCTTCGTGCACTATTTCCTGACGGTGACGCCGCCGGTGCCCGCCAACCAGGTCGAGGCGGCGCGCGCCAAAGGCGACCTCCGGTTCGATCTCTTTGTCCGCCAGGTCGCCGAAGCGCTTCGCTCCGGACAGCGCATTCTCCAGAACGCCGTCGAGGATGTGACGGCGGAAGCGACGAGCTTCGAAAGCGATCCTGAGCATTTGAATGGGGAGCGGGCCGATGCGTGATGCCGCAAGCCTTGGGCGGACCCGCGCCATGCTGGTGACAGCGCTCGGAGACGAGATTGTTGCGGCGCTGGACGACCCCACCGTGGTCGAAATCATGACTAATCCTGATGGAAAGCTCTGGGTCGAGCGGCACGGGAGCGGGCGCGTTGAATTTGGTTTGGTTTCTCCCGCCGATACCGAGCGCGTTATCCGCCTGGTTGCGAGCCATATGGGACGGCGCGCCGATGCGGCCTCGCCGATTGTCTCGGCCGAACTGCCGATGGGCGGGGAACGGTTCGAAGGTGTGCTGCCACCGGTTTCGCCGGGACCGTGTTTCTCAATCCGCAAGCCGGCGGGACGGGTTATCGCTTTGGATGACTATGTCACCTCTGGCGTCATGGCAGCTCATCATGCCGAGGCCCTGCGCCGGGCAGTGTTGGAGCGCGAGAACATTCTCGTCGTCGGCGGCACAGGGTCCGGCAAGACGACACTTGCCAATGCGATCCTCGCCGAGATTGCCCGGACCGGCGACCGGCTCGTCATTCTTGAAGATACGCGCGAGCTTGTTTCGGCGGCCGAGGATTCGGTTCAACTGCGCACGCAACCGGGCTCCGTATCGCTTGCCGACCTTGTCCGCTCGACCCTGCGCCTCCGCCCCGACCGGATCATCATCGGCGAAGTCCGCGGCGCCGAGGCGCTCGACATGCTGAAGGCCTGGAATACCGGCCATCCGGGCGGGATCGCCACCCTGCATGCGAACTCTGCCCTTGGCGGACTTTCCCGGCTCGAACAACTGATCGGCGAGGCCTCGGCCCAGGTGCCGCACGACCTGATCGCCGAGACGATCGATTGCGTCGTCTACATCTCGCGGCGTGCCGGTCGGCACCGGGTCGAGACGGTCGCGCGCATGAACGGCCTCGGACGCGGCGGCTACGACCTTCAGCCCGTCCAGCCAGACCTGCAGCTCGTCCTGCCGAGCCTTCCCTTTTCTGAACCGCTTCTCTCAACCGCGCCTGAAAGGACACCTCCCCAATGAACAGAGATATGGTCAAGGGCATCAGCCTCACTCTGCTGGTCGCCACACTCGCCTTCCCCGCCCATGCGGCCGGCTCCGGCATGCCCTGGGAAGCCCCGCTGCAATCGATCCTCGAATCCATCGAGGGCCCGGTCGCCAAGATCCTAGCGACCATCGTCATCATCCTGACCGGTCTCGGCCTCGCCTTCGGCGAGAGCGGCGGCGGCATGCGGAAACTGCTGCAGATCGTGTTCGGCCTGTCGATAGCCTTTGCCGCAACATCCTTCTTCCTCTCCTTCTTCTCCTTCGGCGGCGGAGCGACGCTCTGATGGCTGAGGCGACGTCCCTCCCGCCCGGCTACAGCGTGCCGGTGCATCGCTCGCTCACCGCGCCGATCCTGCTGGCTGGGGCACCAAGGCTTGCGACCATCGTCAACGGCACGCTGGCGGCCGCGCTTGGCATCGGCCTCCAGCTCTGGGTCGTGGGCCTCGTCTTCTGGATCGTGGCTCAGGGCCTCTGCGTCTTCGCCGCAAGGCGCGATCCGCAATTTACCGAGGTGCTGATTCGGCACATCCGGCAGAAAGCCTACTACGCATGCTGAACCTCCGAGAATACCGCGCCCGCCCAGCTTCGCTTGCCGACCATCTCAAATGGGCCTGCCTGATCGCGCCCGGCATCGTCCTCAACAAGGATGGCAGCCTTCAGCGCACCGTCGCCTATCGGGGTCCAGACCTCGAAAGTTCGACGGCGGAAGAACTGGTCGCCGTCACCGCGCGGATGAACAATCTCCTCCGCCGGTTCGGATCCGGCTGGGCGCTGCATATTGAAGCCGACCGACGGCCATCGGTCACCTATCCCGAAAGCCTCTGGCGCGATCCAGCGGCCTGGCTGGTGGACTAGGAACGCCGCGCGGCGTTTGAGGAAGCGGGACGGCATTTCGAGACAGACTGCTACCTCACCCTCACCTGGATGCCGCCAGCCGACCGGACAGCCCGGATCGAACAGCTCTTTATCGAGGATGCGGCGGACGCCCCGGCGGCGTTCTGGAGCGAGCATCTAGTGCATTTTGAAACCGAGACGGCGCGGGCTCGCGACATGATGGCAGACCTCATGCCGGAGGCGCGATTCCTCAGTGACGATGAGACGCTCACCTATCTCCATGCCTGTATCTCCACGGAACGTCAGTCTGTGCGAGCTCCATCCGTACCGATGTGCCTTGATGCGCTTCTGGTCGACACCTCCCTGACGGGCGGGCTCTCGCCCCGTCTTGGCGAGGATACACTGAAGGTCCTGACCATCAACGGGTTCCCGGCAACAGGTGAGCCGGGACTGCTGTCGGAGCTCGACCAACTCGGCTTTGCCTATCGCTGGGTGACCAGGTTCCTGCCGCTCGACAAGCCGGATGCCGAAAAGACGCTCAATACTTACGTCCGGAACTGGTTTGCGAAGCGCCGGTCGCTGACCTCCTATCTCCGAGAAATCCTCACCAATGAGCCGCCAACCCTGCTCAACACCGATGCCGACAATCAGGCGGCCGATGCGGACGAGGCGCTGCAGGCGCTGGGTGCCGGGCATGTCGCCTTCGGCTACTGCACGACCGCGATTGTGGTCCGGCATGCGGATGCTTCGATCGCCGAAGATCAGATCCGCGCCGTGGAGCGCGTGATCCGCGGGCGCGGCTTCACCTGCGTTGCTGAAAGCGTCAACGCCATCGAAGCCTGGCTCGGCACGCTGCCGGGAGAGGCCTATGCCAATGTCCGCCAGCCGCTGCTGAACACGATCAACCTCTCCCATATGACGCCGCTGTCGTCACGCTGGGCAGGACCCGAGCGCAATGCGCATCTGGACGGTCCACCGCTCCTGTTTGCGCGCTCTGCCAGTGCGACGCCATTCCGGCTGGTCACCCATCAGGGCGATGTCGGTCACATGATGGTGGTCGGGCCGACCGGCGCCGGCAAGTCGGTGCTGCTCTCGCTGCTGGCGCTGCAGTTCCGCCGCTATGAGCAAGCGCAGGTCTTCATCTTCGACAAGGGCGCATCGGCGCGCTGTGCAACGCTCGCGCTGGGCGGCACCTGGTACGATCTCTGCCTCGACGGCGATCTCGCCTTCCAGCCGCTGAAAGACGCGGACAGCGAAGCCGGTTTGGCTGCGGCTCAGGCCTGGGTGTTGGGACTGATCGAGCAGGAAGGCGTCTCCGTGACGCCGGAGGTGAAACAGGCCGTCTGGACGGCGCTGCAGAGCCTTGGTGCAGCACCTGTCTCTCAGCGAACGCTGACGGGTCTCGCCGCCCTCATCCAGCTGCCTGCCCTCCGGCAAGCGCTGGAGCCTTACACGCTCGCGGGGCCCTATGGCGCCCTGCTGGACGCCGATGAGGATAATCTCGAAACCGGCGACATACTCTGCTTCGAGATGGACGCGCTGATGCAGGACAAGCGGCTGGCAGCTCCTGTGCTGGCGTACCTGTTTACGAAGCTGGAAGCCCAGTTCGATGGAAGGCCTACAATGCTCATCCTGGATGAGGCCTGGCTGTTCCTCGACCATCCGATGTTTGCGGGGCGCCTGCGCGACTGGCTGAAGACGCTCCGCAAGAAGAACGTGTCCGTCGTGTTCGCAACGCAGAGCCTGTCGGACATTGCGGCGAGCGCCATTGCACCCTCCCTCATCGAAAGCGCGCCCACGCGCATCTTCCTTGCCAATGCGCGGGCTGAGGAACCCTCGCAGCGCGCGGCGTATGAAGGCTTCGGGCTGAATGCCCGTCAGGTCGAACTGATCGCGCGGGCGACACCGAAGCGGGACTATTATGTCCAGACGCCGGACGGGAACCGGCTGTTCGATCTCGACCTCGGACCGGTCGCGCTGGCCTTCTGCGCTGCCGGGTCGAAGGCCGACCAGAAACTGATCTCTGAAATTCTTGCTTCAGTTGGTCCGGAGGGCTTTGCGCCGGCCTGGCTTGCAGCCCGCGGGCTTTCCTGGGCGGCGGACCTCATCGCAGCGGAAGGAGATATGCCATGCGCAGCCGAATGATCGCCCTTCTGCTCGGATCGGTCTCTACGTTTGGACTGGCCGCGCCATCGGCACACGCCCTGCTCGGCGTCGGCGATGTCGTGATCGATCCGACCAATCTCGTCCAGAACATCCTGACCGCCACGCATACGCTGGAGCAGATCAACAACCAGATCCAGCAGCTGCAGCATGAAGCGCAGATGCTGATGAACCAGGCCGAAGACCTGAAGCGCCTCGACTATGCCTCTATCGAGCATCTGAAGCGCCTGCTCGAGCGGATCGACACGTTGATGCGGGAAGCGGGCGAGGTCAGCTACGAGGTCGAACAGTCCGAGCGCCAGTACCGCGAAGCCTTCCCGGACTACTATGAAGACCTCACCAATGAGGAAATCGTGGCAGAGGCCGCCAACCAGTGGCGGATCAGCCGCGATGCGTTCCGCGCCTCGATCCAGGTCCAGTCGGGGATCGTGACCTCGATTGCAGAGGCCCGCGAAACCCTGACCGACCTTGTGGGCGAGAGCCAGGCCGCAACGGGGAACCTGTCTGTCGCGCAGGCTGGCAACCAGCTCGTCGCGCTCTCCGTCGAGCAGCAGATGCAGATGCAGCAGCTGATGGCAGCGCAGTACAGGATGGTCGCGCTCGAAGAGTCGCGCCGGGCCGCCATCGAGGAACAGGCCCGCATCCGTCACAAGCGCTTTGTCGGCTACGGCGTCGCCTATACGAGGGATTAGGGCGATGGAAGACCTCGGTGTCATCGACCAGTTCGTCGCGACTTTCTCTTCTTACATCGACAGCGGGTTCGGGCTGCTGCAGCCGGATGTCGCCTTCCTGACCTCCGCGCTCATCGCCATCGACATCACGCTGGCGGGCCTCTTCTGGGCCATGGGGCCGGACACGGACATTGTCGGCCGGTTCCTGAAGAAAGTCCTCTATGTCGGCGCCTTCGCGCTGATCCTCGGCAATTTCGCGCTCCTGTCGGACATTGTGTTCACAAGCTTTGCGCAGCTGGGGCTGAACGCGACCGGCGGCACGATCACGGCCGAGGACATCATGAAGCCGGGCTTCGTTGCGGCGACCGGGTTCGATGCAGCCCTGCCCCTGCTCGACGAGATCGAGAAGCTCACCGGCCCGCTCGCCTTCTTCGAGAACTTCGTCATCATCGCGGTCCTGTTCCTTGCCTGGATCATTACGCTACTCGCCTTCTTCTTCCTTGCGATCCAGCTCTTCGTCACCATCATCGAGTTCAAGCTGACGACGCTCGCCGGCTTTGTGCTGATCCCGTTCGCGCTCTGGAACAAGACTTCGTTCCTTGCCGAGAAGGTCCTCGGCAATGTCATCGCTTCCGGCATCAAGCTCATGGTGTTGGCGATCATTGTCGGCATCGGCTCGACGATCTTTTCCTCGATCACTTCGACCTTCCAGCCGGACGAGGTGACGCTCGAACAGGCCGCATCCGTCATCCTCGGTTCGCTCGCCATGCTCGCGCTCGGACTGTTCGGGCCCGGCATCGCCACGGGGCTTGTCTCCGGTGCCCCTCAGCTGGGTGCCGGGGCCGCCATCGGCACAGCCGCGGGCGTTGCCGCCGGTACCGTTGCGGGCGGCAGCCTCGCCAAATCGGGCGTCGGGGCAGCTGCCGGTGGCGCACGCAGCGCCGTCGGCGCGGCGGCCTCCATGACGGGCGGGGCCCGGACAGCTTACCAGTTGAATGCGGCCGCCTCCGGCAAGACGGGCGCAGGGGCTGCCATGGCCGGCATGAGTGGCGTCGCAGGCGCAGGCGTCCGCGCAGCGGCATCCGGGGCCCGCAACTTTGCCCGGCGCGCCTTCGGATCCCCCGGCGAGCGTCATCAGGCAGGCGCCCGTGCCGCCTTTGCGGCAACCGGCGGAACCGGCGCGCCCAATGCGGCGCCGACCGGCGGACACAATACATCTCCCGACTGGGCCCGGCGCATCGGGCGCGACCAGTCCACCCGCGATGCCGGCATGATGGCGGCCGCGGCGGTACGTGACGGCGACCGGCCGGGTGGCGGCACATCGATCGAACTCAGGAAAGACGAGGACTAAGCAATGCTCTGGAAGCGCAATTCCACCCGCTATGGCGAGACGCCGGAACCGGTGACACCCTACCAGCGCGCGGCGCAGGCTTGGGACGATAGGATCGGATCGGCCCGCGTCCAGGCGGCCAATTGGCGGCTAGCGGCTCTGGGCAGCCTTGCTCTCTCCTTCGTGCTGGCCGGCGGGCTTGTCTGGCGGTCCACCCAATCCATTGTCACGCCCTATGTGGTCGAGCTGACCGGCGAAGGCGCCGTGCGGGCCGTTGGCCCCGCCGACGGGCGCTATGAGCCGACCGATGCACAGATCGCCTATCACCTTGCCGAGTTCGTGAAGAACACGCGATCGATTTCGATTGATCCGGTCGTTGTCCGCCAGAACTGGCTGAAGGCCTATGCTTATGCGACCGACCGGGCAGCGGCCACGCTCAATGACTATGCCCGAGACAATGATCCGTTTGCGGAGGTCGGCAGGCGCTCGGTCTCGGTCGATGTGACGAGCGTCGTGCGTGCCTCAGATGACAGTTTCACCGTCCGCTGGCGCGAGACCGCCTACCGCAATGGGACTGAGACCGGCCAGTCGACCCATACGGGCGTATTCTCGATCGTCATCGCCCCGCCCCGCACCGAAGAGGCACTCAGGGCCAACCCTCTCGGCCTCTACGTCCACGGCCTCAACTGGTCAAAAGACCATCAATAGGAGCTTTTCCTCATGAAACGCCTTGCCCTGATCCTGCTTGCTTCCTCGGCGCTTGCCGGCTGCGAGACATTGCCCGCACCGCGCGGCCCCGACATCACCCTCGATGAACCGGACTATGTCGAAGATCTCTATCTCGCCCCGGAAGTGGATGAGACGGAGATCGCGGATGCAGAACCCGCGCCGGAACCGGTTGTCTACCGCACCTACACGCCAACCATTGTGTCAGGCGCGGTACCCGGCCAGCTTAAGCCCATGCCGACCAAGACGGAGGCGCCGTCGCTCAAGCCCTACCAGGCCATCGAAGCGGCAAACGGCAAGGCGGCCATCGAGCCCTCGCTCGACAATTACCTGAACGCGATTCAGGTCTATCCCTACACCGTCGGCGCGCTCTACCAGGTCTATTGCGCGCCGGAACAGGTGACCGACATCGTCCTCCAACCCGGCGAAGAACTCGTCTCCGTCTCGGCCGGCGACACGGTCCGCTGGGTCCTGGGGGACACGGTCTCGGGCACCGGAGCGGAGGCGCAGGCCCATATCCTGATCAAGCCGACCCAGGCCGGCCTCAAGACCAACCTCATCATCACGACGAGCCTGCGCGCCTATCACCTCGAACTCCGCGCATTCGAGGAAACCTATATGGCGGCCGTCTCCTGGCGCTATGCAGACCAGCAATTGGTGACGCGGGTGGCGAATTCAGGCACGGCGCGGGCTACAGCATCGTCGTCGCCTGCCGGACTGCAGCTCGACCGGCTGAAGTTCCGGTACGACATCGACGGCGACGCACCACACTGGCGGCCTACCCAAGTCTTCGACGATGGGCGCAAGGTCTATATCCGGTTCCCGGCCCGGCTCGACCAGGGCGAGGCCCCGGCCCTGTTCGTCATTGGACGGGACGGCAAGTCCCAGCTCGTGAACTACCGCATGTCCGGCGACTATTATGTCGTCGACCGCCTGTTCGCCCGCGCCGAACTTCGCCTTGGCGAAAAGCGCCAGGATGTCGTGAAGATCGCGCGCAACGACCTTGGAAGCACGAAGCCATGACGGAAGCGGCTCCACCTGCCCCTCAGCCATTGGAAATCCGTGGGAAACCCCGGCCCGTGAAGAGGTTCTCCAAACGGACGCTGATGGTGCTAATCGGCACCGGCAGCGCGATCGTGCTCGGCTCGTTGGCGTTTGCCCTGCAGGGCCCGAAGGACGATGCTAGCGGCCCGGTGCGCGAACTCTATAATACGGGTCATAATCCGGAGGCGGACGGGCTGGCTGCGCTTCCGAAGTCTTATGGCGAACTGCCGCCGAAGGAAGATGTTCTCGGGCCACCGCTTCCGGGGGACCTCGGCACACCGATCCTCAAGGCGCAGCGTGAAGGGCGTATGGGACTGCCGGCGGAAGATGCGCCAGAGGTAGATCCTATGCGCGAGCAGCTGGCGGCGCTGGAAGCGGAACTCCGGGCGCGCGAAGCGGCACTGGCTGATGCGGCGCGCGGGAGCGGGGTGTTTTTCCAGGTGGGATCGGGTGCAGGCGCGACGAATGCTATTGGAAGTGTTGTGTCCCCGGCATCTGCTTCGGTGAGTTTACCGGACCTTTCGGCTTTTGCGCCGTCTCGCGAAGGGGTGTTCGGATCGCCGCTCAGTGAGGATCCGAACCGGCAGGTACGAAAACTCGATTTCCTGGTCGAAGAGCCCGATCCCTCGATCTACAATCCACACCGGCTCGAGACACCCGTTTCGCCCTATCAGCTGATGGCCGGCACCATCATCCCGGCAACCCTCCTGACAGGCGTGAACTCCGACCTTCCGGGACAGGTCATCGCGCAGGTGACGAGCCCGATCTATGACACGGTGACCGGCGAGACTGTGCTCGTGCCGCAGGGCGCGCGCCTGATCGGGCGCTATGACAGTGTCATCGCGTTCGGCCAGTCACGGGCGCTACTTGTCTGGAGCCGGATCGTCATGCCGGACGGTTCCTCCATCCGGATCGACAATCTCGCCGGGGTCGACGCCCGCGGCTATGCCGGCCTCGAAGACAAAGTCGATTATCACTCCTGGAAGCTGCTGCAGGGCGTCGCCCTTTCGACTCTGCTCGGCGTCGGCGCCGAACTTGGCACCGACGATGAGGGCGATATCGCCCGTGCCCTTCGCCGCTCGGCCCAGACCGGCGCCAACGAAGCCGGCCAGGAAATTGTTCGCCGCAATCTCGATGTTCAGCCCTCGATCACGATCCGGCCGGGCTGGCGTCTCGGCGTGCTCGTGAACAAGGATATCGTTCTGAAACCCTATGAAGGAGGACACCAGAAATGAGCAAGACCAGTCTGAAGATCGGGCCGCTGCCAGACAAGACACCGCAGAAGCTGACCGTGCTTGTCGATCCACCGTTGGCTTCGGACCTCGATGACTATGCCCGGATCCATTCAGAGATTCATGGGGCGGACGTTCCGGCTGCCGCGCTTGTGCCGCTGATGCTGGAGACATTCCTGGCGAGCGACAGCGGTTTCAGGCGCGCCAGGAAATCCTGACAGGACATTGAAGGTATAGAATTCAAGTTGTGGAGTATGACCGATGGCAAGAAGCAAGATCAGTGAAGTCGATTTCACCAATGAAACCAGCTGGCTCACACCAAAACAGTGCGCAGAGCTGACGGGGTGGACTGTGGCAGGCCTGGAAAAACGTCGTGTGCGCGGTCAATGGCCGCCCTATTCTATTCGTGCGGGGCGCCCCAGATATCCTGGGGACTATATCCGTCAGAAATTCGCAGAAGCGGTCGTCACCAATACGGTTCAGGCGTCGACGGTGAGCGGAAGATTTTAGCTAGAACTTCTGTCGGTATTTTGGTGTGAGGCCCATTTTGGCTTTTACCGGCACTTTTTAAATTTGCCGGTAAATGGCTGTCCAGGAACTCTGCCCAGTCGCCTGGACTAACCACACAGAGCTGATGAGCCAGATTTGGGTTACAGTGGATCCTAAGCATTTCACCAATTCACATCCGAAGGTGTAACCTCAGACTTTAACCTGCTTTTTGCGCCGGAAAAGCAGGCCATAGGCTTGTTTTTAGGCAGGATGGGTATCGGTTTGACCTTCGAAGACCGCATCGGCGACCTCCCCCACACTCATTTTTTGATAATTTTTCGCAGATTTTCGATATTTTGATCATTATTCGTATTTTGTGAGTGTTTTTCGGTAAGTATGCGATTAGATCCGATTTCCCTTTTGAAGGTTTTTCATCGTGCCCGACGAAAACTATGATTTTTCGCCCGATTTGAGGGTTTTTCGCGACCGGCACGTTCCGGAAGGTGTGCGGCTATGCGGCTATGCGGCCCTGATCCACGCCTTCGACCTCGATATCCCGCTCCCGCGAATGCTGAGTGGAGCAAAGCCAAGCTTTGCAGAGATGACTGCAGATGGCTGGCAGCTCTATTCTCCGCGCCATCTGCCGGATCCAGGTTTTGCAGGACATCTGACCTTCGCGCTCCGCTATGAGCCGGTGGACCTTTTGATCCTGAAAGCCCTCTTCCAGAAAACCGGGGCAGCCCCGGTCGAAGACATGGTTCGCGCCAGTCCGAACGGCCAGTATGCAAGGCGCGCCTGGTTCTTCTTTGAATGGCTGACCGGCACCACGCTCGACCTGCCTGATGCTGGCGCCGTAGGTTACACAAATGCGCTGAACCCGGACATTCAGATTGCGTGCCGTGGGACCAATTCGCAGCGCCACAGGGTCCGGAACAATTTGCCGGGCTCGGCTGCTTATTGTCCGCTGGTTACTCTCTCACCGCCAATCAAAGCATTTCTTGAACGCGACCTTGCAGGCGACGCGGCGGCAATTATCCGGCCAATCGGCAATGACCTTGTTGCCCGGGCGGCTGCCTTCCTGCTGCTCGCCGACTCCCGCTCGTCCTTTGCCATCGAGGGCGAAAACCCACCACAGGACCGGCTGCATAGCTGGGGACAGGCCATCGCCCAGGCAGGACGCCATCGCCTAAGCAACGAAGAACTCTGCCGCCTGCAAAGGATCGTCATTCCAGACGCCCGCTTCATGCGTATGGGCTACCGCACCGAGGGGGGATTTGTCGGAGAACGTGATCGCCACAGTGGCTCTCCCCTGCCCGAACATATCAGCGCTCGGGCTGAAGACCTGCAGGCGCTCATGGCGGGGTTGCTCAATTTTGCAAATACAGACGCGTCCGGCCTCAATCCGGTCGTTGCTGCCGCGCTGATTGCATTCGGCTTTGTCTATATACATCCGTTCGAAGACGGTAACGGGCGCATCCATCGATACCTGATCCACCATCAACTCGCCGCCTCAGGATTCAATCCGCCCGGCCTCGTCTTTCCTGTATCGAGTGCGTTTCTGTCACGCATCATCGAGTACCGGGACACACTCCGCTCTCATTCAGAACGTATCCTGCCCTTCATTCGGTGGCGGGAAACAGAGACCCATAATGTCGAAGTCCTGAATGAGACGGCTGATTTCTACCGCTACTTCGACGCGACACCGCACGTCCAGTTCCTGTTCGAATGCGTCGCCCAGACGATCGAAAGGGACTTGCCGGAAGAGCTCCTGTTCCTTGAGCGCTATGACCAGTTCAAGACACGCATTGAACAAAGACTGGCTCTTCCTGATGCCCGTCTCGATCTGTTGTTTCGCTTTCTCAAGCAGAACAACGGCACCTTGTCCCAGCGCGCGCGAGAGAATGAGTTTGCTGCTCTGACGCCTGAGGAGGCTGTCTGGGCCGAGACGGTCTATGCTGAGGCTTTTCCACCCTCCCCCATCTGAATTGATTGCACTGGTTGCGAAGCGCCAGTGGTTCCAGGGCGAACGCGAGCGACAGTTGAGTCTCACGCCCTCTTGGATGGTTGCGGGCGGTCGTTTTCGACTTCCCCACAGATGGGTGATGATCACGGCGTCATTGATCCACACTACCTGAAGCCTGTTCCCGATAGCAGTGAAAACACCATAACAGTTGCAGGCAGGCGCAAGCCTCGCTATCCCTTCTTTATTGCAACTCAGACGGTGGCTTATTGGTGGCTTGGCGTTTGGGGGCACCGCAGAAAGAGGGGTCCAAACCCACTTAATGCATTGAATTTACAGAGGTCTTGCGAGAGACAAAAACCACCATCTATCTGGTTTGGGACCAGAGGGTCGGAGGTTCGAATCCTCTCGCTCCGACCAAAAACTTTCTCGAAGAGACGGGGCTGGCAGATGGAAGCGCGTATCTACAAACCCAACAAGAGCGCGATGACGTCTGGACGTGGCAACACGAAGGCCTGGGTCCTTGAATTTGTGAAACCGGGCGCCCGCCGCAGCGCCGACCCGGTGATGGGCTGGACCAGCATAGACGATACGTCAGGACAGGTCCGCCTTGAATTCGATACGCAGGAACAAGCTGTCGAATATGCCCAGCGCGAGGGCATGACGTTCCGCGTCGAAGAAGCGCGCGAGCGCAAACGCTTGGTGAAAACGTATAGCGAGAATTTCTCGTTTGACCGCAAGCAGCCCTGGACGCACTAAGGCGCGTCACTGGCGTGGCCCCTTAGCTCAACTGGATAGAGCACCGGACTTCTAATCCGACGGTTGCAGGTTCAAGTCCTGCAGGGGTCACCATCAGAACCCTGCCCTGGAATTTCCCATTTGCACAAGAAAAGGACCGGAGCGTTCACCCCGGCCCCCTGTATTCGATTGCGTGACTGGTTCTCAGGCCGAAACGACTTCCGGCAAGGCCTTGCAGAAGCGTTCAACATCTTCGATCTTTCCCATCGAGACGCGGGTCCACTCACTATAGTCCATGTACTGGCCCCGAATGTAGACACCCTTTTCCTTCATGGCCTGCTGGACGGCATTCGCCTCCTTTCCGGACTTGAAGTAGACGAAGTTTGTCTGCGACGGCAGTGACTGAAGGCCGAGTGCGCCCGTCGTTGCAAGTATCATTTCCCGCGCTTCGACGATCTTGCCTTTCGAGAAATCGAGGAAAGCCGTGTCGTCATAACTGCCAATGGCAGCGGCGAGACCCACGCCGGAAATCCATGACATGGACGTGCCCTGGATTTTCGCTGCCGTTTCCGGCGACGAAATCGTATAGCCGACGCGAATGCCAGCCATACCATATATCTTCGAGAATGTGCGCGAGACGATGACGTCGTGGCCTTCCTTGATCAGACCGATACAGGTGTTGCCTTCAGGATCGTTGGCAAGTTCCATATAGGCCTCATCGACGAGAACCGTCGTGACGGCGGACATGCGCCTTACCGCCGCTTTCAAAATCTCCGGCTCCAGTACCATGCCCGTCGGATTGTTCGGATTGCACAATTGAACGAGCCCGGTTTCGCTGGTGACCTTCGCTTCGATCGCCGGCAGGTCAATGCTCATGTCTGCAGCCAGCGGCACACGGTCAATCTCGGCCATCCCGAGATTGACCGCATAGAGTGCAGTTGTGTCCCAGAAAAGGCGTGGCGCCACGATCGGCCCCTTCTGGCCGTAGATCAGCGCAATAGCACAAAGCGCCTCGCCTGATCCGGTCGTGATCGCGACCATATCAGGCGTCACACCGTGACGTTCTGCGATCATAGACGCCAGTTTCTTGCCGGCAATATCCGGATAATAGGCGCCTTTCTTACCGGCATATTCAATCATCTTCAGAGCCGAAGGCGCAGGCCCGTACGGATTTTCGTTCCGCGACAAGAGCGCCACACCGCCGCGCGGGCCAAGCAATTCCGGCTCTGCCGACGGCGCGTTAGCGGGAAAGGCGGCCTCGGCCGCCGCCGTGCCGGATGTGGTGCACGCGGCGGCGCACGCAACCGATGCGCCAACAGCTCCCGTCAGGACCCAGCGTCTCGAAATATCAAATGCCATTTTTATTCCCCAGTCATTGGTTGGATGTTTATGGGGCTGCGGCCCCGATTGAAAAGGACCGAGCCTCCCATGTTCAGGAAGCGAATGAATTGTACAAAACGATCGCGGACGTTGCGACGAGATAAATCCCGAATACGCGCTTCAGGGCTACGGCGTTGAGACTGTGCGCGGCCCGCGCACCAAGGGGCGCGGTCAGGAAAGACATAGCAGTAATTGCCAGGACGGCAATCACGTTCACATAGCCTATCGATCCAAAGGGCAGCGCCGGAACACCGCCCCCGAGTACGGCGAAACCGATTGCTCCGGGCACGGCGATAAGGACTCCGAATCCAGCAGCGGTTGCGACGGCCTGGTGAATGGGTCGACCGCATGCCGTCATTACAAGCACGGCTATTGTGCCGCCGCCAATTCCGAGCAGCGCCGAAAATCCCCCCAGGAATGTGGCTATCCCCGCGAGGGCCGGGCCACTGGGCATGTCCTTGGCAATGGCCTTTTTAGGCTGCAGGACCGGCGCGATGAAGTGTACGCCCATCAGGAACACGCCAATCGAGAAAATCCATTTCAATGACCGGCCATCCAGGTAGCGCGCTGTGAATATGCCGAGCACAGCGCCCACAATGAGCCAGGGTGCCCAGTCGCGGATGATCTTGAAGTCCACCGCACCGCGTTTGTGATGGGCATGGACCGATCTGGACGAGGTGACGATGATGGTCGCAAGTGAGGTGCCGATTGCAAGGTGGGCGATGATGTCGCTTTCGACATTGAAAACGCTGAATGTGAGCAGGAGGGCAGGAACGACTACAAAGCCGCCGCCTATTCCAAAGAGCCCCGCGACAAACCCGGCGACGATGCCGGCTGCAAGCAAGACTGCGATCAACTGGCTCACATGAGCCAGGTCGAGTTCAGATAGTGACATGAATAACCTGATTTTATTGAGGGCGCTGATAACAAGCAGCTTGGAAAGCGGTCGCGTTCAAAGCACGCAGGGGACGGCTTGGGCCGTCCCCTGCCGCTGGGCATCGGGGGCTTTGCTTCAAGCATCCCGATAACGCCGGACATCGGCTAGAACTCTACAGAGCCCTTGACGTAGTAGTACCCCCCCTGCCAGTCGACGACGGAATCTGAACGGTAGATCCGACCGCAGCAAGTTTCCCCGATTGTGCCCGGGTCAGGGTATTCATCAAACGCGTTGCGGGCCCCGACTGCGATCCGGTAGGCGTCCTTGAATTTATAGGATGCTTCGAGATCGATCAGTATTTTCGGGTCAAACTCCTGAATCGCGGTGATCGTGCTGCTGCCATTGGAGTTCTCATACGAGCCGTAATAGCTGGCACGAGCGAGCAGCCCCAAGGGGCCTGCTTCGTGCCTCAGCGTGAAGACACCTCTCCATTCAGGGTCCATATTGACGAAGTCGAACTGGTCTTCGGCATTGAACAAGTTCGCCACGCTTCCGTCGAATTCGGTCGTGTTATAGTTGACCGATCCTGTAAAGCTCGTCGTCGCGCCGCTCGACCATGGCATCGTATACGTGCCGACGATATCGACACCTTCGGTAATCGTGTCGAACGCATTGGCGAAATAGAAAACGCCGCCAATGGATTCTGCTCCGGCAACGCCTGCCCCGACCAGCGCCAGATAGTTGTCATAAGCCGTACCGGCCGAAGGGTCGGTCGATACGGACTGGGTGGAAATGGCGTTCACGCGGTCTTCCAGGACGATCCGGTAGTAATCGACTGTGAGTGTAAACTTGTCGAATGTGCTCGTCGCACCAAACGTGTAGTTCAGTGACTTTTCCGGATCGAGTGGCGATGCGCCGAGGGCTTGAGCAACCACACCCCCAGCCGGGAACAATCCGGTGGCAACCGGGAACCCGTTGGGCAGGCGTGTCGATACGTTGGTCGTGCCCTGTTGGCCTGGCGTAGGCGCACGGAACCCCGTCCCGACCGATCCGCGCAAGGCGAAATAGTCGCTAATCTCGAAACGGCCAGCAACCTTGCCGACAATTTCGGCATCGAAATCCGAATAATTTTCGTAACGTACAGCACCCTGGAGGAATAGCCGGTCTGTTACATCTGCGCTGAGGTCAACATATGCCGCCTTGGATTCCCTCTTGTACTCACCAGAAAACTCAGGAGAATAACCCGGGAAACCATTCGATCCTACACCGACAACCCTATAGACCGGGTCCGATGAATCTGAACAGTCTAGAGTGGAACCGTTCGCTATGACGGCCAGTCCGGCGGCAGTGGGCGCCATGGCATTACAAAAGCCCCAAGGATCGGATGTTGCGTATGGTCCAACCGCGTAGGAATCTGCTCCACCCTCAACAATCTCATAGGACTCATCAAGATAGCTGAGACCAAAGGCAAACAGTAACGGGCTATTCATGCCGACCTCGAACTCCGTGGTGAAGTCTGCCTGGAATTGGGTCTCCTTGTTGATCAGGTCGCCGGGCTTGAACGATGTCGGAGAATCCGGCCCCAGCGACGGGTTGATCGTGTTTGAAAGCGTGTAGTCGATTTCACTCTTTCCCGACCGTCCACTCAGGTCATAGGTGATACCATTGTCGAGCTCGCCTTTAAGGCCGCCAACCATGGAGATGTCCTTTACGTCACCAAAGAAGCGCGGCGCAAAACCGCCCGGGAACTTTTCAAGCGGGCTGTAGATCGATCCGTCTTCGACCCGAAGGTCTTCAATGGTTCCGTTACCGGGGTACCGATAGAAGAAGCTGCCATCTGCGGTGCTGTCGGAATAGTTCCCGAAAGCGTAGACTTCCATTGAGTCGGAGAGCTGATACCCCGCATTGAAGAACAATCGGACCGCTTCCGAGTTTGGCTGGCCCCAAGGCTGGACGACCGGTCCCTGCGCATCCACAGCAGCAAGATATTCCGGCGTCAGGAAAGCGGCGTAACCAGCCGTCGCGTCGAAATCCGGGCTGCCGGGATCAACACAGAACCAGGATTCACAATATTGCTCACCACGGATCGTGGCGTCGGCCTTGCTATATTCACCCGACACGCTCAGGAAACCCTGCCCCCCCAATGACATGCCGAAATTTCCTGCAAGCGTCGTCTGGAGACCATCACCTTCATAATACTCCCCGACTTCCGCGGAGAATGCCCCGCCTTCAGGATTGTCCTTGAGTATGAAGTTGATAACGCCGGCAATAGCATCAGAACCGTACTGCGCAGCAGCGCCATCCCGTAAAACCTCCACTGATTTCAACGCAATGGCGGGGATCGTGGCGATATCCGGCCCTTGAGATCCCGAACCACCGATCTGGACGAGTGCAGCCCTGTGACGCCGCTTGGAATTTACCAGAACCAGGGTCTTGTCGGTTGGCATGCCTCGAAGCGTAGCCGGGCGGACAAATGTACCTCCATCGGAAATCGGCTGCCGGCTGAGCGAATAGGATGGAACGAGCGTCTTGATGATGTCATTTGCATCCGTGAAAGGAACATCCAAAAGCTCGTCCTCGGCAAGGACATCGATCGGCACAGGCGAATTTGCGACCGAACGCGGCTTACCCCTTGCGCCGGTAACAGTCACGGTTTCCTGAACGGAGACTGCATCTGTCATCGCGAGCTCCTGCGCAGTGACTGTCAGACTACCTGCCGCGAGGAAAGCGCCCGACATCAGATATGTTCGAAACGAATGTTTCATTTTTACTACCCCTTGTTGCTGCGCTGCTTTCAGGCAACGCGACCCCATCCGCCAAAGCGGATAGTTGAACCCTCCCCAGACTGACGACCGTTTGACGATCCGCCGGAGAAACCAGTGCGAGATGGCTGACATCCCGTTTTGAATTTTGAGAATTCGCCAAAGGCGAAAGGCACGACCGGCCCGCCACTGGGCCGCTTCTTGGGTTCATCGTTGAACTTGAATCCAGCAGAACCGCTGAATGGCAGACTTCAAACAAAAAACTGCGCAATTCCTAGATCTGCCGCGCCAAGCGCACACGATTGATGCAGCGCAGCAATCTTCCCGCTCAATGCATCAGCACATAGCGGCGCGCCAGGCTTGGCCAAATGGGATATCCGTCATCTTGAGCAACAATTGCAGATCAAGGGAGCATGTTGTCGATCGCGACGATTGTTTCGGCGATTTCCCGCACAGGTTTCCCCCGTGCCATCGCCATCTTGCGGAGGGCCTCGTAGGCCGCATGTTCGGAGACGCCGCGTTGCTCCATAAGCAAACCCTTGGCACGTTCGATGAGCTTTCGCGCTTCAAGGTCGCTTTTCGATTTTGTCAGCTCCTTGAGCAGTGCATCGGTCAGCCGGAAGCGTTCAATCGCTACTTCGACGACTGTCGCGACGCGATCAGAAGCCAGTCCTTTGACGATGTAACCACTCGCTCCGGCGCGTATGGCGCGTCGCGCAATATCGTTTTGGTCCGCTTCAACGAAGACGGCGATCGGCATGGGCCGAGCCCTCGACAATTCCTCAATGGTCTTGATCATTGAATCGTCTGGCAACTGCCTGCTGATGATCAGGACGTCGACCGCGTGGGTATCGGTCGCGGCCATTATTGCGGCAGTCGTCAGTTCGCTGATCCGATGGACGACCGCCTTTTCAGCCAACCCCGCTTCGAATATTCTTCCGCGGTCGGCATCGTCGTCCACGAGCAGAATTTCCAATGCTGATGTCGGCTTCGACTGTTCATGCGCCTTCATCGTGGCTCCGAACGCATTGCCCGACGATTGACGCCTTTTTGGTGTCGCGATTTGACATGAATATCGGTTCCGCCCCGCTGGAAATTTGTTCAACAGGAGCGATTTTCTTGTTTGTACCCGTAGAAATACAAACCAATTCTCCTCAAAAAAGAGGAAACAACTGCCAATAGACGCATGCTTGGGCATCTTGGCCTACCGAATGCCAACAAACTGGATATTCCGGCGTCTTGCCTGCAAGAACTGGCGCGACCAGGCGATAATCTTTCCTATTCCGCCGGCGTGCCTGCCAGATCCGCCTCTTCCGATTCCCGTTCAAGCTTGCGCGAGACGTCGCCGGGCGATCCCGACTTGCGCGCGAACAGCGCATAAGCCGTCGGCACGAACAGGACAGTGATGATGACAGCCGTAATGACGCCGAACAAGATCACCACGCCGATTGCCTGCCGGGTTTCGGCCCCCGCTCCTTCGGAAAGAATAAGGGGAAGCGATCCTGCTGCAGTCGTCAGGCCCGTCATGACGATAGGGCGGAACCGCGCAAGGGATGCTTCACGCAACGCCTCATCGAAATCCATCCCTTCGTCACGCAACTGGTTGGCAAACTCGACGATCAGGATGCCATTTTTCGCCGCCAGGCCGACCAGCATGATCAGCCCGATCTGCGTGTAGATATTGATCGTATTGCCCGTCAGCCAAAGGCCGAGCAGCCCCCCGGCAATCGTCGCAGGAACGCAGAGCATGATGATGATCGGGTGTCGGTAGCTTTCGAACTGGGCCGCCAGGACCAGGAAGACGATAACCAGTCCGATCGCGAACACGAACAGGATCGAGGCTCCCGACGACCTGAAGTCGAGCGACTGGCCCTTGAAGTCGATCTGGGCCCCGGCGGGCAGCACTTCGCGCGCAACCCGTTCCATTCCGCTCAAGGCCGTACCAAGGGACACACCCGGGGCGAGGCCTGCCTCGATTGTGATCGATCGGACGCGGTTGTAACGGTTGAGACTGGGGCTGTCGGCAATCGACCTGATCGTGGTGAGACTCGACAGAGGGACCAGCTGACCGGAACGTGATGAGCGAACATAAATGTTCTGGACATCCATTGGCGTGTTCTGGTCCGACCGCAGGCCTTCGAGGATGACATCATACTCTTCGCCATTGTCGGTATAGGTCGTGACACGCCTGGAACCGAGCATGGTCTGCAACGTGCTTCCAACCTCGGAAACGGTGACTCCAAGATCGGCAGCACGCTCGTAATCAATCGAAATCCGGAATTGCGGCTGTGTTTCCTTATAGTCCCAATCAATGTCGACCAGTCCCGGATTGTCCGCTTCGAGTGCCGCAACAAACGTATCGCGCCACTGGGTCAATTCATCGTAGGAAGGCCCGCCAATGACGAACTGTATGGGCTTTCCATTCCCACCACCAAGCCCCTGCCGCATGATGGCAAAGGCGCGGATGCCCGGCAGGTCCGAAAGCTTTCCGTTGATCTCTTGAACGATCGTGTCGGCCGGCCGGCGGTTAGCCCAATCGTCGAGGACGACGATGACAAACCCTTCATTGAACCCCGACGATCCGAACCCGGGCGCACGTACCAAAAGGCGGGTCGCTTCACCCGAGTCGGCATAGGGAAGCAGCCGGCGTTCGATCTCGTCCATATAGGTGGACATGTAATCGAACGACGCCCCCTCTTCGCCCCGTACACTTATGAAGAAGCTGCCGCGATCTTCGCGGGGGACGTATTCCTCGTCGATGTGCTGGTAGAGCCACACGGCCCCGCCAAAGATGCCGCAAAGAATGACCGATACAAGGACTGGCCGGTAGATCAGCTTCCCAAGGACCCAGCCATAACCAGACTTGAGCGTCGCAAATGCTCCATTGATCACCCTGGGGATGATACCGAGAAGGCCCGATGTCGCTTGTGGCTTGAGAAGTTTGGACGACAACATCGGCACCAGCGTGAGCGACAGGATGCTCGAGAACGCCACAGCCGCTGCCATCGCCAGCGCGAATTCCGTAAACAGCCGCCCGACATTGCCCTGCAGAAAAGTGATCGGGACAAAGACTGAAATGAGGACCAGCGTCGTTGCAATAACCGCGAATCCGACCTGGCGCGCGCCGCGATAGGAGGCGACGAGAGGCGACTCGCCCAACTCGTCCATCCTGCGGTGGATGTTTTCAAGCACGACGATCGCATCATCCACGACCAGGCCAATCGCCAAGACAAGCGCCAGCAGGGTCAAAAGGTTGATGGAGAGCCCGAAGGCAAGAAGGACGATAAAAGTCGAAATAATCGAGATCGGAACCGTAATTGCTGGAATGATGGTCGATCGGACGCTTCCGAGGAAAAGGAAGATAACCAGCGTGACCAGCCCGACCGCAATGAACAGCGTAGCATAGACCTCGCGAATGGAGGCATCGATGAAGACGGATGAGTCATAGCTGCGCGCGATGACCATGCCGTCCGGCAACGTCGCGTTCAACCTGTCTGCCAGTTCACGCGCCTCCCGGGCGACATCAACGGTGTTCGCGGTTGATTGCTTGACGATGCCCATTCCCACCATGGGCACGCCATTGCCACGGAACGTGTTGCGGTCCTCCGCCGTACCGCGCTCGACCCGGGCGACATCGCCCAGCCGCACCAGATAGCCGTCATCGCCCTGGGCAATGACCAGTCCGGCGAACTCTTGAGGCGTCCGGAAGGCACGCTCAATGCGGACTGTGAAGGTTCGTGTCTCGGACTCGAGGCTGCCGGCCGGAGCCTCTATGTTCTCGGTACGAAGGGCGCGTTCGATATCGCTGACAGCGAGGTTGCGTGAAGCAAGCGCGCGCCGGTCGATCCAGATGCGCAGCGCATAGTCACGTGACCCGCCCACCCTGACGCGGGCCACCCCATCCAGCGCCGAGAAGCGATCCACAAGGAAACGGTCCGCATAATCCGACAATTCGGGCGTTGTCAGGTTCTCGCTGGCGAGGTTAAGCCAGATGATCACCTCATCATTTGCATCGGCCTTTTCGATTTCAGGCGGATCCGCCTCCGGAGGCAGCTGGTCCAGCACGCCCGAAACACGGTCACGTATATCATTGGCGGCCGCATCGATGTCCTGGTCGATGCTGAACTCAATACTGATACTGGACCGGCCATCCGTTGAATTGGAGTTGATGAACCTGATACCGGACACGCCAGCAATGCGGTCCTCGATCACACGGGTGATACGGGTTTCAACGACGTTGGCTGACGCCCCCGGGTAGCGGGTATCGATCGATACGACAGGTGCGTCTATGTCGGGATACTCGCGCAAGGGCAGCCGGTTGTAGGCCACGATCCCGAAAATGATCAGGATGAGTGACAGAACCGATGCGAAGACCGGGCGCTTCACCGAGATGTCTGACAGCAGCATCCGGGCTAGTGCGCGTTTGCTGCGGCGCCATTGCCGGATGCGCCCGGCAAGATGGCAGAACGGTCGCGAACAACGATTTCAGAGCCCTCGCGCACACGAATGGCGCCTTCGGTTATAATGCGCTCGCCCTCTTCGAGGCCGGACAAGACCTCGACGTTGCCGCCCTGACGCAGGCCAATCTCGACCTTGCGCTGCCGGGCAACCACCTTGGCTCCGTCACTCTCCGCGACCAGCACAAAGTTATCTGGGCCGAGCGGCTGGATCGCGCCCTCTGGAATCGACAGCGCAGTGCGCGCATCAGCGGAAATGTTCACGCGCATGAACATGCCGGCTTTCAGTGCCTTGTCTGGATTGGGCAGGATCGCGCGCACGCGCACGGACCGCGTCACGGGGTCGATGGAATTATCAACACTGTCGATCGTGCCGGAAAAGTCCATCCCGGGCAGGTCGTCCGTTGATGCGGTGACCGCCACTCCGGCGGAGAGTGAACGGAGAAAGGTCGAGGGAACCGAGAAGTCGAGCTTCATCTGGCTGTCGTCCACGAGTGTCGCAACCACATCGCCGGGCCTGACATAAGAACCAACACTGACCATGCGAAAGCCGAGCACACCGTCGAAAGGAGCGACGAGGACACGGTCTTTCTGACGAACCTGAACCGCGCGGAGCTGGGCGTTGGCATTGTCGAGGTCGCGGCGCGCTGCATCAAGCGCCGTTTGGGCGATGGCGTCCTGTTCGGCGAGCTGGATCGCGCGCTGATATTGGCGACGCGCCTCGTCCGAATTGGCCTGCGCCGCCTCAACAAGCGCGACCTGTTCGCGTTGCGCGAGCGACAGAAGCGTTTTGCCCGCTACCACGCGCTCACCATCGTCGAAATACAGGCCCGTGACGCGATCGGCGACATTGAGCGTCAAGTCCACGCGTTCATTTGCCTTGAGCGTGCCCAGGGCCTCGATCCGCATCGCAAAGTCCTGTTTGCCGACCTCTGCCACGAAAACACTCGCCGGTCCCCGCGCCTGCGCAGCCGCAACCGGTCCCACGACCAGTTGCACGAGGACAGCTAGCGCCAAGCCGAGCGACCTGAACAATCGCCATGAATTTGCCGGATGTTTCATGCGGGAGCCTAGTGATGCTTCGAAGAAAACCTCCGACGCGAAGTGAAATCAGTTGAGACGTGACAATTTACGGTGTGGTGCCAGCGACTCGGTGCGGACCGGTCCGCAACGCGCGCAAGCCAGCACACCTGCTTTCTGGCAATCTTAGCACCAAAAACCCAACAATTTCACCACAATGACGAAAAATTTACCCCCACTGGTCGTGTTTCAGGCATCCACATCGGGTTTTGAGACTTCACCCAGGCCAAGTTCATCCAGAACTTCGTTTGTGTGCTGGCCGATCAGGGGTGCTGGCGTAATCGGACGACGTGTTTCACCCCGGAAGATGACAGGTGGCTGGGTCTCCCAATAACCGCCTTCCGTCGGATGGGTACGTTTCTGGAAGAACCCGACCGCCTGGAGATGGGGATCGTCGCGCAACTCGCTGATATCATTCACGCGGGCGGCCGGAATATCGGCAGCTGTGAACGCGTCCAGCCAGAATTGCGTCGGCTTGGCACTGAGATAGGCCTGCACACGCTCCATCATGTAGGGCATGTTGTGATAGCGCCCCCTGCGATCATTGAGGCGTTCGTCCTGCAATTCCTGCGGCGCCTCGAGAACGTCGAACAACCTTATCCAGCGCGCATCGACATAGGGCGCGATTGTAATCCAGCCATCGGCTGTCTGGAGCGGCTGGCGGGATGGGTCCACCTGGCGCTGATAGCAGGCCGGACCGTTGGGCGGATCGAATGTCTCACCGTAGAGGTGCTCCTCCAGCAGGAAGTGAGTCACGCATTCGAACATCGGCACCTCGACATGGACCGCCTCGCCAGTGCGATCGCGCTGGCGCAGCGCTGCCAGTGTCGCATAGACGGCGTGCAGGCCCGACACCTTGTCGGCAATCGCCAATGGAAGGAATCGCGGCGCCGGATTGCCGTCGACCCGTGGTAACAGGCTGGCGGTTCCTGACAGGCCCTGGATCAGGTCGTCATAGGCGGGCCTGCCTGCATAGGGGCCTTCCGAGCCGAATCCGGTGCAGTGGATATAGACAATGTCGGGCTTGATCGCCTTGACCTCGTCAAAGGTCAGTCCGATCCGGGCCACGGCGTCTTCGCGGACATTGTGAATGAAGACGTCGCTCTGCTGGATCAGCTTCGTAATCGCGGCCTTGCCTTCGTCCGATTTAAGGTCCCAGACAACCGAGCGCTTGCCGCGATTGATGGTGAGGTGACACGGCCCCATGCTGCGCGTGTTCACGGGTTTTCCGACGTTTCGGAAATCGTCTCCGGCCGCTGGTTCGACCTTCACGACTTCGGCGCCCATATCGGCCAATGTCTGGGTACAATAGGGACCGAAAATGACCGTCGTCATGTCTGCAATGCGAATGTCGGAAAGGACGTTTGTACCGGGCATGATAGGCTCCGCTTCATCTGTATCAATGGGTGCCCGCCGGGCGACTACGTCCGTTAGGTACGGTGTTCCAACAGGCTTATCAATGTCATCGGTTGCCACTTCCGGGTTCGCCCCGCGTCAACGAAGCCGAATGCCGCAACGTCAATCGGCTGTGGGTTTTGACTTCGGCCAGAACGATGCCCAAGTGGATTCAACGGGCGCGTCCGCACTCCCCTTGCGGTACGACCCGTCACAATGCCGGAGGCCGAAATGCCACTCTTGTCCATTCTCGATCTAGTTCGCGTAACCCAGGGCACGGATGCGCGCACAGCGATGGACAATGCCCGCGATCTTTCTGCGCATGCTGAGAACTGGAACTACAAACGCATTTGGGTGGCCGAGCACCACAACATGGCCGGCATTGCCAGCGCCGCAACCTCGCTCGTGATTGCGCACATAGCAGCGGGATCCAAAAAAATTCGCGTTGGCGCCGGCGGCATCATGTTGCCCAATCATTCCCCGATCGTGATAGCTGAACAGTTTGGCACCCTGGAACGCCTGTTTCCCGGACGTATCGACCTTGGCCTGGGCCGCGCACCCGGCACAGACCAGATTACGCTTCGCGCGCTCAGGACGACGGCAGAAGCCGCCGAACGGTTTCCGCAGGATGTCATGGAACTACAGGCATTCCTCGGTCCGTTGCAGCCCGGTCAGCGCGTGCAGGCCGTCCCTGCTTCCGGAACGAATGTGCCTGTTTGGATACTTGGATCCAGCCATTTCGGCGCGATGCTGGCAGCTGAGTTGGGCCTGCCCTACGCCTTTGCCTCGCATTTCGCGCCGGCCCACCTGATGTCCGCGCTACATATCTATCGGAGCCGCTTCAAACCGTCGGAACAACTGCAAAAACCCTATGCGATGGTAGGTGTGAACATCATCGCGGCCGAAAGTGATGCTGAGGCTCGCCGCCTGGCGACAACCCAGCAGATGTCGTTTGCCAACCTGCTGCGCGGTGCGCGCTCCCTCAGTCAGCCGCCCATCGACAGTATCGACGAATACTGGACCGCAGCCGAAAAGGCGCAAGCACAGAACATGCTCGCTCGTTCCATTGTCGGATCGCCTGATACGGTTCGCGCAGGGATAGACGCGCTGACGGCAGAGACCGCCGCTGACGAGCTCATCATCGTGTCGGATGTATACGATCACACGGCTCGCCTGCGTTCATTCGAACTGATCGCGGGAACACAGTCCTGACGTCTGGACGAAACAGGAAAACAAGAAAACTTGAATTGGGAGGAAGCAATATGGATCAAGGTGATACAGACTTCACGGGCAAGCGCGTGCTGGTTGTCGGTGGATCCAGCGGCATCGGCAACGGTATCGCGCAGGCGTTCCGGGCACGCGGCGCGGAAGTCCATGTTTGGGGCACGCGCGCCAGTGCGACCGACTATGATCCGGCAGACGGGAGCGATCTCGAAGGTCTGGTCTACCAGCAGGTAGACGTGGGCGATCCCGATGCCATTGAGGCGGCGAAAATCGGGTTCGACACGCTCGACTCGCTCGTGCTTTGCCAAGGCACGGTTGTCTACAAACGCGGAGAATTCGAACGCGAAGGCTGGGACCGCGTCATGGCCGTCAATCTGGACAGCCTGATGCATTGTGCGCGGCGGTTGAAGCCCATGCTCACGAAAGCCGGCGGATCAGTGATCATTGTCAGTTCAATATCGGGCTTCTCGGCCAACGTGGGCAATCCCGCCTACGCAGCGTCCAAAGCAGGCGCCGTCAGCCTTACAAAGACGCTCGGCCAAGCCTGGGCGCCAGACGGCATTCGTGTGAACGGACTCGCGCCCGGCCTTGTCGATACGAAACTAACCAAGGTCACGACGGAGAATCCGAAGCGTCTCGAAGGCGCATTGCGGGCGATTCCTGTCGGACGCATGGGCCTGCCGGGCGACATGGCGGGCGCCGCGATCTTTCTCGCGAGCCCGCTGGCCGCTTATGTCTGCGGTCAAACCCTCATCGTGGACGGTGGCTTGTCCCTCTGAGCCTGAGCCTGCGGCGGGGCGTTCGACCCTAAATCGCGAACGGGCCGGGGAAAACCCCGGCCCGTTCGACGATATTCGGTCAAGAATACAAGAAAATGGCGCGAGTGACGGGACTTGAACCCGCGACCTCCGGCGTGACAGGCCGGCACTCTAACCGACTGAGCTACACCCGCGTATTTTCTCAAGCCGCAAAGCGGCGAGCCGCCTCTCTAATCAAGGGGACTATGGCGGTCAAGCAAGGAACGTCAGGCCAAGTTCGATTATCTGCATTTCAGGCGACATTCATGCGACACAATGTACATGTACTAGCTAACTACACAGGAAACAGGACCTATCCATGAAACGCATCTTGCTCGTGATCGCCGGTATTGTCAGCCTTATCGTTGTCGCGGCGATGATCGTGCCATTTCTAGTGCCGGGCGAAGTCTACAAGGCCCAGATCGAAAAGGCCGCGACTGATGCGTTGCAACGGGACGTAACACTCGCAGGAGACGTGAAAATCTCGGTGTTCCCGAGGATTTCAGCTAGTGTCGGCGGGGTTACCGTAGCCAATCCCGAGGGATTCGACCGTCCGAACATGATCGAGGCGGGTGAATTGCGCGGCTCGGTCAAATGGCTGCCCCTCCTGTCCCGGCGGGTCGATGTCCAGGAAATCGCGTTTGTCGATGCCAATGTGGATCTCCACAAGCTGGCCAACGGCACAACCAACTGGGCGTTTGGAGCGCAAACCAGTCCAGAAGACGGGGATGACGGCGCAAGCAGCGGATTCAACGCGGGAATCGCATCGGCCCGCCTGAAGAATGCGAACCTATCCTATCGCGACGATTTGGCCGGCACCGCCTATGAAGTGAAGGAACTGGACCTGCAGGCCTCGCTCCAGTCTCTCGACGAGCCTCTGAAGGCAAAAGCATCAGGCCTGTTCCAGGGTGAGCAGTTTGAGGTGGACCTCCAACTCGATTCGCCGGACGCCCTGACAGCAGGCACACAAGCCGCCGTCGCCTTTGCGTTGGACTCGACGCTCGGCACGGTTGGTTATGATGGTAACGTGACGCTTGGTGACGCGCCGGCCCTGTCGGGCGCATTCTCGGCAAGTTCAGACGCGCTGGCAAAGTTCGCAGCGTTTGCTGGTATCGAACTGCCGATGGATATCTCGCGTCTTGGCAAGGTAGAGACGAAAGGCAACATGTCTGGCCCGTTCTCGGCGCTGAAGATTGATGTCGACAGCTTCAGCCAGTCTTCGGACCTGGCAAAGACGGATTTCACCGGCCAGATCATGCTCGCCGAATCCTCAACGATCACAGGCAACCTGGCTCTTTCGGCACCGAGCATTGCTGATCTGGCAAAGTTTGGCGGTGTGGACATGCCGCTCAACCTCGCGCCGCTTGGCGGGACGGTCGTGAAGGCCAGCCTGTCTGGTGCGCTGACCCAGCCGGCGATCAGTTTTGAAACCCTTTCGGTCAAGGGCAACCAGATCGACGCGAACTATACAGGCGCCCTTACGCTCGGCGAAAAGCTGGCTTTTGACGGCAGAATTTCCGCCGTGTTGCCTCAGGCTGGCGATCTGGCGACCCAAATGGGCCTCGATCTTCCTGCAAGTGACGCCCTGGAACGGGTGGAACTGAAGGGCGCGATCAAAGGCTTCGCCGACGCGCTCAGCCTGAGCGGTCTGGACGTGAAACATTCAGGCGCGCTGTTGAACGCAACCTATACCGGCGCTGTGGGTCTCGCGGGCGAAGGCAGCATTAATGGCAAGGTCGCCGCAGCGAGCAACGAGTTGCGCGCCCTGCTGAAGGCAGCAGATATCGAGATGGCGCCCGGTGACACACTCAAGACATTCAATGTGAACAGCGCGATCGCCGGCAATTTCAAGAAGATGTCGCTGACCAATCTCACGCTCGTGCTCGACAACATCACGGGCAAGGGCACAGCGGGCATTGATCTGACCGGCGACCGTCCGACAATCACCGGCAACCTGGACATGGGACCGCTCGACCTGTCGCCCTTCCTTGGCGAAGGCGATCAGGCGGCAAAGCCGAAACAGGCCGGGACGGGATGGAGCAGGGAACCGCTGGATCTGGCGGGATTGAAAGCCGTAGACGCTGATGTACACATCACGACGAGCGCGCTGACGCTTGGCAAGGTGAAGCTGACCGACGCCGCGCTCGACGCCACACTCAAGCAAGGCATCCTCGCTGCCGACCTGTCGAAGTTCAAAGCCTTCGGCGGCGACTGGAACGGCAAGCTGGGCGTCAACGCACAGGGCGCCACGCCTGCCATGGACTTCACGATGAATGGCACAGGTGTCGGCATGTCGAGCCTGCTCGGCACACTTGCAGGATTTGACAAGTTGAGCGGAACAGGCGGATTCCAGGTGACGGGCGCCGCCTCTGGCCATTCCATCAATGACATCGTGAGTGCACTCGACGGCAAAGTCACAACCAACCTGGTGGACGGGTCGTTGAAAGGACTGAACGTCGCACAACTCGTGCGCAGTGCGGATTCCCTGCAGAAGGCGCTCACGACGGGAAGCCTGCAGAACCTGGACTTTTCGTCAGCCCTGTCTCCGTCCGCCGTCACTGATTTTTCGAGCTTCGACACCGTGCTCACGATCAATGACGGCGTGGCAAATGTTGACCTGATGAAGCTGATCAACCCGGTGCTGGGGATCGACGGGACCGGCAAAATCAATCTTGGTGGCCAGTCGCTGGACCTGCGCCTTGCGACCAGTATCGATAAGTCGGGCCAGGGTAGCGGCAGCGTTGTGCAACTGAACGGCATACCGGTACCGGTTCGCGTCTCCGGATCCTGGAGCAAGCTGAAAGTGTCTCCGGATACATCCGGCATCCAGTCTGCGCTGAAAGCCGAACTCGGCAACAAGCTGAAGGGCCAGTTGTCCGACAAAATTGGCGGCGAGGCCGGTCAAATTCTCGGGACGGTGCTCGGCGTGCCAGCAAGCCCATCGCCCGCTCCGGCGCAAGAACCAGTCCCCGAAAATGGCGCAGCGCCCGCGACAGCTGAGCCGGAGACGAAAGCGCCTGTCACGCTCGAAAGTGCGGCGGAGCAAGCGGCAAAAGACGCGCTCGGCGACCTGTTCAAGAAGAAGAAAAAGAAAGAAGAGCCAGTGCCTGCCGAACCTGAATAAACTGGCTGCTTTCGGATCAGTAGGGTTTCGTCAGCACGTACTCAATGTCCTGGCCACGGGCCTCGAACGCGAGCTTCACCCATCGGCCCTGCGCGTCATACCAAAGATCAACGTCGATGGCCGAATCCATCGTAAAGTGATGCGCTTCTACCGTTCTGCCTCCGACTCTCACGGTGTCGGGGCCGTTGTCGAGGACTTCGACCTTGATCACTTCACCGTCTTCTGTGGAGAGCAGCTGCATTGCCTGGGTCTGCGCAATATTCCAGTGGCTTGACGGGAGAATACCGAACGGGACTTCTCCAGTGTATTCCGTTCCGGTGACATCAAGCGCATTGCCGACGCGCGCGGCGCTGACCGAACCATTATTGCCGTTGTCATTGACCACGCCATCAAGCGCGACAAGCTCGCCGTCTTGCCAGGTTTCAGTGGCAGTCAGCGCATAGTGAAATAACGTAATCGGTCCAAGGCCTGCCTTGAGGCGAACACCAGTCCTTGCCTTCAGCGTGCCATCGGGTGCGATATCGAACGACACAGTATGAGTGCCGAAGGGCTGACCCTTGCGGAGCACCTGGAACATGATCTCGTCGCCATCTTTCGGGGTCCATGCAGGCAGCCGAACGGCGGTGCCAGCGGTGGAGCCGGGGCTATTGTCGGCCGTTGCGGGGGTGGCAAGAAGGGTCAACGAGAGACCAAGGAGGGCAAGGCGGATCATCTGAACAGGTTCCAGAGCGAGCTACTTGTTTCCGCGACGAAACAGACGCATGCCACGTCACCCACAGCGGCTGGCTTGTGCCGCATGCCCGGTTCACCCAGCACCAGGTCTCCTCGCGAATAGACACCATGTCCATCACTGAAGCGTCCCTTGAGCACGACGGTCGCCTCCATCGCACCATGACCATGCATCGGTGTTGACTGTCCGGGCTCGAGCTTGATGAACTTGGCGCCGCGGGTAGCAGTGTTCGCGTAAGCGATTCCTGATACGCCTCGCTTCCATGGCAGGTTTTCGTCGGACATCGCCAGAAGCTCCCCGGCGGTGAGGGTGTGCCTTCGAGACGTACGCCGCCAATTTGTTTGTGCTGTCGGAACTCCAGCCGATTGCGGATCTCTCTCGAGCAGGGCGCCGCCGACGATTGACAAGAGTTGCGCCGTTTCGGCCCCTGTCGGGCTGAGCAACATGTGAAGGTCTCCCGCAAGCGCGAGCGCTCCGTCGTGGTTCCCTGCCGCATGATCCAGCATGAAGGATGCGTATGAGTTCTGGTTCTGCAACGCGTGGTTCCTGTCCGGTAAGCGTGGTCGATCAACTGTTCTACGGAACGCCAAGCCGATTAGATCACTTTTGGCGCTACCGATTGTGGCAGTTGTGCATTGGCGCGCTGCACCCTAGCTTGGCCCGACAAGACTTCCCTAACTGAACCGGACCTATTGCATGACCACTTACCGCTCCGTTGTTGACCTGATTGGCAACACGCCCCTTCTCCGACTCAATGCGGTATCTGACGAAACCGGATGCGAAATCCTTGGAAAATGCGAATTCCTGAACCCGGGACAATCGGTCAAGGACCGTCCGGCACTCGGCATCGTGCGGGATGCTGAGGCGGCAGGCGATCTGAAACCGGGCGGAACAATCGTCGAGGGCACAGCCGGCAATACCGGGATCGGCCTGGCGCTGGTGGGTGCCGCGCTCGGCTATCGCGTCGTGATCGTGATGCCGCGAACCCAGAGCCAGGAGAAAAAGGACGCAATCCGGCTGCTCGGCGCAGAACTCATCGAGGTCGATGCCGTGCCCTACGCCAACCCCAACAATTATATCAAATTTTCCGGGCGCCTCGCCGCCGATCTGGCAAAATCCGAGCCCAACGGCGCGATCTGGGCAAACCAGTTCGACAATGTTTCGAACCGCAAGGCTCACTATGACACGACCGGTCAGGAAATCTGGAACCAGACTGACGGCAAGCTCGACGCGTTCATTTGCGCGGTCGGGTCTGGCGGCACACTCGGCGGCGTTTCCATGGCGCTGAAAGAGAAACGCAAGTCCGTGCAGATCGGCCTCGCCGACCCCGGCGGCGCGGCGATGTATGAGTACTTTACGAGCGGCGAATTGAAGTCCGAGGGGACGTCCATCACCGAAGGGATTGGCCAAGGCCGCATCACGGCCAACCTGGAAGGAATCGAAGTCGACCGCGCCTATCGCTGCACGGACACAGAGGCGCTGAACGTCCTGTTCGATCTGGTGCAGAAAGAGGGCCTGTGCCTTGGCGGCTCCGCTGGCATCAACGTGGCCGGCGCGGTCAAGATGGCGCGCGACCTTGGCCCGGGCCATACAATCGTGACGATGCTGTGCGACTATGGCAATCGTTACCAATCGAAACTCTACAATCCGGAATTCCTGAGATCGAAGGACCTGCCGGTGCCACCATGGATGGAGACGTAAAGCGATGGAAACGGGCGACCCCCTCGTCAGTGCCGACTGGCTGAAAGAGCACATTTCGGCACCGGATATCCGTATCATTGATGCAACATGGTTCGCGCCGTTCACGAATCCGGCCCAGACGGGCCGACAGGCTTACATGTCAGGCCACATTCCCGGCGCCCACTTTTTTGATATCGATGCTATTGCACGCCAGGATACCGACCTCCCGCACATGCTGCCGGATCCGGTCATGTTTTCCTCGCGTGTGCGCAAGCTCGGCATCGGCGATGGCAACCGGATCATCGTATATGACCAGAACGGATTTTTCGCCTCGGCGCGAGTTTGGTGGATGCTGCGGGTAATGGGCCACCAGGACGTGAAAGTCCTGGATGGAGGATATGCCGCCTGGCTCGCTGCTGGCGGTGAAGTCGAAGACCTGCCACCAGTCGCCGTGGAGCGCCACTTTACCGCGCGGGTGCGCAGCGATCTCGTGAAGGATGCAGCGCAGGTGCACGAGATTTCCGCCAGCGGCTCTCACAAATTGATCGATGCACGAGCAGCAGACCGGTTCAACGGCGAAGCCCCGGAACCACGCGAGGGCCTGTCTTCCGGGCATATTCCGGGCAGTGTATGTGTGCCGTGCAGCAAGTTGATGAACGCCGACGGCACACTGAAATCCGCAGCGGATCTCGCTCCGCTGTTCGAGAACCCCATGGCGGCAAGCGTTGCGACATGCGGTTCCGGTGTCTCCGCGGCAGTCACGGCCATGGCGCTGGCGCGGCTCGGCAACTGGGATGTCGCCGTCTATGACGGATCGTGGACGGAATGGGCCTCAGACCCGGAGCGTCCAATTGCCAAGGGCACGGCATGAAAAAACCGGAAACGCGCCTGATCCATACGCGAAAGGAGCGCCTTGGCCGGGTAACCGTGAATCCGCCCGTAGAGCGTGCATCGACGGTGCTGTTTCCGACCGAACAGAGTCTTTACGGGCCAAAGCCGACTTATGGCCGGATGGGGCTCACCGTTCACCGCGAACTGGAAGCGGCGATGAACGAACTGGAAGGCGCGACCTATACGCGTCTCGCAGCCAACGGCTTGCAAGCCTGCTCGCTGGCCATCGCAGCATGCGTGCGAAATGGCGACCATCTCCTCTTCCCGGACAGTGCCTACGGACCGACAGCGAGGTTCTGCGAGCGGCGGTTGCCCGCCATGGGAGTGAAGACCACGCGCTTCGATCCGCGCATCGGCGCCGGAATCGCAGACCTGATTCAGGACAACACGAAAGCGATCTTCCTGGAGTCGCCCGGTTCGCTGACATTCGAGATCAGCGATACGCCCGCCATCGTCGAGATCGCCAAGGCACGTGGCATTCGCACCATCCTGGACAATACCTGGGGCGCTGGCCTGCACCACCAGCCGCTGGCGTTGGGCGTGGACCTTTCCGTGCAGGCGTTGACGAAATACCCGGCAGGTCATTCCGATGCATTTGGCGGCGCAGTGATGACACGCACACCCGGCATAGCGGGGCGCCTGGAGGCGCTATCGGAAGACTGGGGCATCAGCCTGTCGCCCGACGATGCCTATTTGTGCCTGCGTGGTTTGCGCACGCTCAAGACGCGATTGAAGGCACACGAGGCGGCGGGCCTCGAGATAGCCCGCTGGCTGGGCGCGCGCACGGAAGTTTCTGAAATATTGCACCCTGCCCTTTCATCCTCACCGGACCATGCCTTGTGGCAACGCGACTTCAGCGGATCGAACGGCTTGTTCGGCGTCGTGCTCAATCCTGTCCCCGAGGGCGGAATGGAGCGCTTCCTCGGCGCAATGCACCTGTTCGCGATGGGATTTTCCTGGGGCGGATTCGAGAGCCTGATCATTCCTTGCGACGAACAGCTGCGCCGCATGAAGGGCAGTTGGACTGAAAAGCGTGCCGGTCCGCTGCTGCGTGTCCATGTGGGGCTCGAGGCCACAAGTGATCTCGTCGCAGACCTTGAGGCGGGCTTCATGGCCATGTCAGGGAGCTGACAAGGCATGGGGGCGCAGAAAATCGGATTGGTGCTGGGGCCGGTCGCGGCCGGACTGATGCTGTTGCTGGGACCACCGGATGGCTTGGCGCCTGCCGCGTGGGGCACGGCAGCGCTCATGGTGCTTATGGCAACCTGGTGGGCGACGGAGGCAATACCGATTCCGGCAACGTCGCTGTTGCCCCTGGTCGTGTTGCCGCTGATTGAGGCAGGCACACCCAAACAGGTCGGCGCGGACTATGCCCACTATATCGTGCTGCTTCTGCTTGGCGGGTTCATCATCGCCATGGGGATTGAGCGATGGGACCTGCACAAGCGGATCGCCCTGAATGTAATTACACGCGTTGGCGCCGCACCAAAATCACTGGTCTTTGGCTTCATGCTCGCCACCGCCATGCTGTCCATGTGGATATCCAACTCGGCCACAACGCTGATGATGATGCCGATTGCCCTGTCGGCGGCACATGCGCTTGGCGACAAGAGCGGCAAATTCGCGGCGGCCCTGTTGCTGGGTATTTGCTATGCGGCGTCCATTGGAGGAGTTGCCACGCCGATCGGCACTCCGACGAACCTGATTGCCATAAACTGGCTGCAGGTCGAGATGGGCGCAAGTATCGGTTTTCCGCAATGGATGGCGTTCGGGGTGCCGGCAGCAGCCGTGATGATTCCCGTAGCCTGGTGGGCAGTGACGCGGGGGCTGCCGCAACTCGAGGGTGGCCACGCCGTCGTCCAGCGCGTGCGCGAGCAATTGAGCAAACTCGGGCGAATGACACAGCCTGAATCCCGGGCGGCACTTGTCTTTGGTGTCGTCGCCCTGCTCTGGGTATCCCGCCTCTGGACCGTCGACCTGATCGATGCGTACGGCTGGGATGTGCTGAAAGGATTCAACGGCGCCGAAGTGGACATGATGATCGCCATAGCGGGCGGGGCGATGATGTTCATCGTGCCAGCGGGTGGCGGAGAGAAACGCGCGCTTTTGAGTTGGGAAGAGGCTGAACGCCTGCCCTGGGGTGTGCTGGTGCTGTTTGGCGGCGGCATCGCGCTGGGCAATGCAGTGTCCCGAACGGGACTGTCGGAATGGCTTGGTGAACATTTGTCGGTGATGTCGTCTTTTCCGCCGATCCTGTTCATCGCGGTCGTTGTGGCGCTCGTCATTTTCCTGACGGAGCTGACGAGCAATGTCGCCACGATGACAACGCTGGCACCGATCCTGGGCGCTCTCGCGGTAGCGGTGGGGATGGCTCCGGAAAGCCTGCTCGGGCCGGCAGCGGTGGCCGCCTCGTGCGCCTTCATGTTGCCGGTGGCGACCGCGCCCAACGCCATCGTCTATTCGACGGGACATGTTCCGATCCAGACCATGATGCGCAAGGGTCTGATCATCAACCTGATCGGTATCGGCGTGATAACGGCAATCGGCTTTTGGATCGCGCCCCTCGTTCTCTGAGCCGTCTTCCGCGCGCAGTCCCCCACTCCAAGGGGGAAGGAGAGTGGGGGACACCGCTGCGGGCCAGGGGGAGGGTTTGGAGGTACCAACAGCGGAAACGCGAGTAGATGTGATGCCGACCGGGTGGGAAGACCCTGCCGAAATCACGTTGGTTCAACGCGCGCCCGCAACGTTCCCGTCGCTGGAAACGCGCGATTTTTCGTGTCTTTTTTGTCATGACAAAATCGTCAGGTCCTGTGGTGATTGCAACAGGACCCGACGACGGGATCAATTCGGCTCGTCGCTGACCTGCACCACAAGCTTGCCAAGGTTCTTGCCCTCAAAAAGGCGTGACAGACTGGCCGGGGCATTCTCGAGGCCCTGGACTACATCGGTCTCGAATTTCAGTTTCCCTTCCATCAGCCACTGCGCCATCTGCTGGATGCCTTCGGCAAAGCGTGGGTAGTAGTCGATGACGATGAAACCTTTCAGGAGCGTGCGCCGCATGAGCAGGTTCTCGAAATTGAACGGCCCCGGCACCGGCTCCGTCGCATTATAAGTCGAGATCAGGCCACAAAGCGGCATCCGAGAGAAATCGTTCAGCCGCGCGATGACGGTGTCCATGATCTCGCCGCCGACATTCTCGAAATTGATGTCGATGCCGTTCGGACAATGCTTGTCGAGCGCCGCGCCGACATCTTCCTTCTTGTAATTGATGGCGGCATCGAAACCGGCTGTCTCGACCAGCCATTTGCATTTCTCATCCGAGCCCGCGATGCCGACAACGCGGCAGCCCTGGATCTTGGCGATCTGCCCAACCATCGAGCCGACAGCACCTGCCGCCGCAGAGACAACAACGGTTTCACCCGCCTTGGGCTTGGCGATGTCCATGAGGCCGAAATAGGCGGTCATGCCTGTCGCGCCTATCGGCCCCATGAAGGCGGTCAAGGGAACGCCTGGTAGCTGGGGCATCTTGGCGAGGCTCGCGCCCGGCAAGGTATTGTAGAGCGCCCAATGGGCCAGCCCGGTATTGACGATGTCACCCGGCTCCAGCCCGTCAAAACGGCTTTCGGTGACGAGGCTGAGGCCGCCGCCGCGCATGGGTTCGCCGAGGGCGACCGGCGGAAGGTAGGCATCCTTGTCGCTCATCCAGATACGGTTGGTCGGATCGAGCGAGAGATAGATCGTGCGCGCACGCACCTCGCCGTCCTGAAGCGGCGCAAGCGAGGCCTCGACGAGTTCAAGGTCGGTTTCCTTGACGTCGCCCACAGGACGGTGGCGCAGCACCCAGGTCTTGTTCATCTCTGTCATCGTCTTCTCCCATTTTCAGGGAGGCTACGATGAATCAGGCTCAGCGCAAGACATCTCGCCGGGAAAGCCACCAAGCGTAAACTGCCAAGAGCGCCCCGATTGAAATAATCACGAAAGGCATAGGCCCCGGGTCCAGACCTTCTGGCATGTCCTTAATCGACATGCCTTGAACCATCGATGCGAGGGCGCCCGCAAGCGAAGCCCCCAAGAACCAGACTGCTAGCCGGTTCCGCAGGAGCAGCAGAATAGCACCCAGAAAGCCGCCCCAGGTTCCGATCAGCCAAAGCATTTTTTGCCACCACGCGAACGAAAGAAAAAAATCTATCTGCGAGGTGTTCATGCCGAGGAACCCTTCCAAATAGGGCTCAAACCGGGTCATTGTCGCCGCAAAATCGAAGGCTCCGTATCCGTTCCATAAGAAAGCAATCACGCCTATAACCCAAAGATGCCACGGTGTTCCGGCGCGTGTGGGTACCATTTCGTCTGACATATCAACTCCCTCCCAGAATTGTATTTCTGGCAGCCACATTACTATGAGTTGGGCCAGGACGGAACATCCGGCCCGAATGGCAAGACAGGGCGGGTGACGCGCCAGCCTCAAGCGGCTAAACCAGCGGCCAGCAAAGGATTCTCCGCTTATGGCCACTGCCCCCGTCACCAAGGACAGCCACCTCTATCTCGTCGATGCGAGCGCCTACATTTTCCGGGCGTTCCACGCGCTACCGCCCCTGACGCGATCGTCCGACGGACTGCCTATCGGCGCGGTGGCCGGCTTCTGCAACATGCTGTTCAAGCTGCTGGAGGAGCTCAAGGGGCCAGACAGGCCGACGCACTTTGCGTGCATCTTCGATGCGTCATCGCACACGTTCCGCAACGACATGTACGACCTCTACAAGGCGAACAGGTCCGAACCGCCAGAGGAATTGCGCCCACAATTCCCGCTGGTGCGCCGGGCGGCGGTTGCGTTTGCGGCCCATGCGCTGGAGCTTGAGGGATACGAGGCCGACGACCTGATCGCGACCTATGCGCGCCAGGCCGAGTCCAAGGGCGCGCGGGTGACCATTGTGTCGTCGGACAAGGACCTGATGCAGCTTGTCTCCAACAAAGTCGTCATGCTCGATACGATGAAGAACAAGACAATGGGCATTGACGAAGTGTTCGAGAAGTTCGGCGTCGGGCCGGAGCGTGTGGTCGATGTGCAGTCGCTCGCCGGCGACAGTGTCGACAACGTGCCGGGCGCGCCCGGCATTGGCATGAAGACGGCTGCGCTCCTGATCAATGAGTATGGCGATGTTGAATCGCTTCTGGAGCGTGCCGGAGAGATCAAGCAGCCAAAGCGCCGCGAATCCCTGATCGAGAACGCCGACCAGATACGCCTGTCGAAGCAGCTGGTAATGCTGAAGGATGATGTCCCGGTGACGCTGGAACTGGAAGGGCTGGCAGTCACCGATCCCGACCCGGACACCTTGCTCCCCTTCCTCGAAGAGATGGAATTCCGGACCATTACGCGCCGCGTGCGCGAGATGATGGAAATGGAAGGCGCCATCGAGGCTGCGCCGCCTGCAGAGGACCCGATAGACCGCACCAAGTACGAAACGGTGCGCGACTTTGACCGGCTCGAGGACTGGGTCGCGCGCGCCGTGGCGCAGGGATACGTGGCCGTGGATACGGAAACCGACAGTCTCGATTCCGTCGCGGCAAACCTCGTCGGCGTATCGCTGGCCCTGTCGCCCGGAGAGGCGTGCTACATTCCGCTCGCGCATGTGGATCCGAACGGCGCGGGCGATGGCGACATGTTTGGGGCCGACCCGCCACGCCAAATCCGCATGGCAGACGCCATCCGCGCGCTGAAGCCGATGCTGGAGGATGAGTCAGTCCTGAAGATCGGCCAGAACATCAAGTATGATGACAGCATCTTTGCGTCGCAGGGCATTCGCGTGTCCCCGATCGACGATACAATGCTGCTGTCCTATGTGCTGAATGCCGGCAAGCACAGCCATGGCATGGATACGCTGTCGGAACGCTATCTCGGGCACTCGCCGATTCCGTTCAAGGAAGTGGCTGGCACAGGCAAGCAACAGGTGAGCTTCGATAGGGTGTCTCTGGACAAGGCGACTGAATACGCCGCCGAGGACGCCGATGTGACGTTGCGCCTGTGGCAAACATTCAAGCCGAAACTGCACACCGAGAAAGTCACGACCGTCTACGAAACGCTGGAACGGCCCCTGGTGCCCGTACTGGCGCAGATGGAGCGCGAAGGCATCAAGGTGGACCGCGACCAGCTCTCACGCCTGTCCGCGGATTTCTCGCAGCGCATGGCTGCGCTGGAAGCTGAAGCCGAGGAACAGGCCGGGCGGGCGTTCAACATTGGCAGCCCGAAACAGCTGGGCGAAATCCTGTTCGACGAGATGGGGCTTGAGGGCGGCAAGAAGACCAAGACCGGCGCATGGGTGACGGATGCCGACGTGCTGGAAGGCCTGGCAGCCGAGGGCCATGCCCTGCCCCGCACGATTGTCGACTGGCGCACGCTGTCGAAGCTGCGCTCGACCTATACCGAGGCGCTGCAGGCTGCGATCAATCCGAAAACGGGCCGCGTGCATACGAGCTTTGCCATGGCAGTGGCGCAGACCGGGCGGCTTTCATCTTCCGATCCGAACCTACAAAACATCCCGGTACGGACCGAAGAGGGCCGCAAGATTCGCGAGGCCTTCATTGCAGAGGAAGGCAATGTCCTCGTCAGCGCCGACTATAGCCAGATCGAGCTGCGCATCCTCGCGCACATGGCCGATATTCCGGCGCTGAAGGACGCGTTCCAAAAGGGGCTCGACATTCACGCGATGACGGCGAGCGAGATGTTCGGCGTACCCATTGAAGGTATGGACCCGATGGTGCGCCGGCAGGCCAAGGCGATCAATTTCGGGATCATTTACGGCATTTCGGGCTTCGGACTCGCGCGCCAACTCGGCATCCCGCAGGGCGAGGCGGCCGAATACATCAAGACCTATTTCAAGCGCTTCCCCGGCATCCGCGCCTATATGGACGAGACCAAGGCCTTCGCGAAGGAGACCGGCTATGTGCAGACAGCCTTCGGCCGGAAGATCCATCTCGCGGCCATCAAATCAAAAGGACCCGCCAAGGCCTTTGCCGAACGCCAGGCGATCAACGCGCCGATCCAGGGCTCTGCCGCCGACATTATAAAGCGCGCCATGATCCGCATGCCGGAGGCACTCGCCAAGGCCGGCCTCAAGGCCCGCATGTTGTTACAAGTGCATGACGAACTGATCTTCGAATGCCCGAAAGCCGAAGCCGACGCGCTGGTCAAGCTGGCACAGGACACAATGCAGGGCGCAGCCATGCCGGCGCTGAAGCTGTCCGTGCCGCTGGTGGTGGAGGCGCGTGCGGCGAGCAACTGGGCGGAGGCGCACTAGGATCCAATCAAGACAAGCACCGCCTCAATCCTCAATTCCACTTTTCCCATAGCGGGCCTCAATTAAAAATTGCATCCACAGCTCGCAGATTTTAGCCTCAGATTCAATTCAACGGATCGCGGGGCGCGTAATTGATGAAAAAATTTCTGATTCAGGTCATTTGTTGCGCAGCATTTTTCATCCCATTTGCTGGAGCAGCCTTAGCCGACTATCCTGGTGCCTATGTTGGGCAGGCCGAACTGCGAGACATTGCCATATCGCCTGACGGGGAGAAGCTGGCACTTCTCAAAACCGGGCACGAATTCGATTTTGCCCAGCGGTTTGGCTGGGACGAGGTTCAAATTAGCGACAGCGCCACAGGCACGTCGCTTTTGGAACTGAAGCAGACATACATATACAACAAAAACTCAACGAACTGGTTATTCGATTGGGTCTACTGGCCCTTTGATGATGTCATTTTGGCGAGCGGTGTTGAATACACGGTCTCGGGCAAAAAATTCAAGAAGCGGTCTGTGTTTCTCACAATAAACGCAAAAACCGGTGAGAAAAAGATCCTGTCCGCGAGCAGGAATGGGAACCTCAAACGGACATTGTCTTTCCCAAAACTTATGGGAAGTAATGCCGAAACCCGGGAAGTGGCTCTGGCCGTCCCGAAGGGAAAGTCAGTGGATCTGGTCCTGATCAATGTCGATACCGGCCATCAACACACTCTGGATAAGGCCAGCGAAGACACGCTGACCTGGCTATTGGACGATAGCATGCGCCCGGTGATGCGGATCGACGAAACGAAGTCGGGCGCACTTCAAAAATACTTTGCCAGCGATGACGGCGGCCGGACCTGGAATCTACGATTCCAGCATGATGTTCTAAATGAAGGGTTCGCCCCAATCTCCTATCTTGAACAACAAGAGGGGCTCGCCGTTATCGCCATACCGCCGGGCGAAGAACGGAAAAGCCTGTTTCAATTCAGCCTTCAAGAGGGCCGGTTTGGAGACAAGATATTTGGACACGACACGTACGATCTCAACTTTGCGAAACGCAAGCGCGGATCCGACAGCATTCTCTATGCAGATTATTGGAATGATAATCTTGAACGGCAATGGTTCAGCGAAGTCGACGCCAAGATGGGGCACGCGATTGATAAGGCGCTTCCTGAAAATGCGAACTGGACGATCTATGATATGAGCGCAAATGGCGAGGATTGGATAATCTATGTATCTTCGCCCACGAACCCAGGCTCCTATTATGTTCTGCTGCGAGAGCTCAAGACCTTGCGCAAGATATCTGACGCTCGGCCCGGCGTTGACCTCAAGTCCACTTCGCCAACGCATCGCTTTGACTACGTTGCAGCAGATGGAGTGCAACTGCGCGGTTATTTCACGCCGTCGATCGTGGCCGAAAATTCCGCGCCGCTCATTGTCATGCCGCATGGCGGTCCCGTATCTCGCGACCGTCTGGATTGGGAAGGATGGGCACAATACTTTGCCTTCCGAGGCTATTCCGTGTTCCAGCCGCAGTTTCGTGGTTCCGGAGGATTTGGATCAACATTCGAGCAGATGGGGCACGGCGAGTGGGGACGCGCAATGCAGCAAGACATTGCGGATGGCGTTAGCGCCCTCGAGCAAGCGGGCCTGGTAGAGCCAACACAACCACGAAGTATCGTTGGGGCCTCCTATGGCGGCTATGCTGCTTTGGCAGCAGCGACCATGACGCCTGACGCTTATCAATGTGTGATCAGTTATGCGGGCGTGAGCGACCTGCCAAGAATGATCCGCCAATACGACATAAAGGATCCCGTAGAATCCTTTCTGCGAACCCTCTGGCTGCGCCGAATGAACAATGGAAGCGATGATGAAAGCGAGTTGTGGCAGCGTTCGCCAATCGCACACATCGACAAATTGAAAGCACAGGTTTTCGTTGTCCATGGCAACGACGACGAAATCGTGAGGGTGGAACAGAGCACCGCTTTTTATGACGCTGCGATCAAGGCCGGAAAGTACGCCAGAATACGCCTGCTGGAGAATTCAGGGCACCGGATCTATCGCGATGAAACCAATACCGACCTGCTGGTGGCAATGAATGATTTCCTGGTCCGGTGCATGCCTCCCCCTGCCATTCGCCCAATCTCCCCTAAATCGCCGTAATGTGAGCGTTTGCTTGCCCTAGTCTTCTGTTTTCATTGGAACAGCACCGAAGGAGGGCTTTTGTCATGTCGCGAACCGTGGTTGAACACCATTATGCAAGACGGCCAGACCCAGTGAGCGGGTATGCCTTGGCCGAGAAGGATCGAGCGATGACAACTCTGGCACTTGTGGATGACGACGAGAACATCGTCGCCTCGCTGAAAATGTTCTTTGAGGCTGAGGGCTACAATGTCCGCACCTATCATGATGGCGAAGCCGCCCTGCCGGCCCTGACAGAGACGCCGCCGGACATCGCCATCCTCGACGTGAAGATGCCCAAGATGGATGGCATGGAGCTGTTGCGCCGCCTGCGCCAGACCAGCGAACTGCCGGTGATTTTCCTGACCTCGAAGGACGAGGAAATCGACGAGGTGATCGGCTTCAATATCGGCGCGGATGATTTCGTGAGGAAGCCCTGTTCCAACCGCCTGCTGGCCGAGCGCGTGAAAGCCGTGCTGCGCCGGGCACGCGGCGGCGTGGCCGGACCTGAAGAGGGCGACCACAAGCCCATCGTTCGCGGCAAGCTGACGCTCGACCCGAACCGCCATGCCTGCACCTGGGACGGACACCCCGTGCGCCTGACGGTGACGGAATTCCTGATCCTGCAGGCGCTCGCTTCGCGCCCTGGATACGTCAAGAGCCGCGACCAGCTGATGGACGCCGCCTATGACGACCAGATTTATGTCGACGACCGAACCATCGACAGCCACATCAAGCGGCTGCGCAAGAAGTTCCGTGAAGTGACCGATGAATTCGACGCGATCGAAACCCTGTATGGCGTCGGATACCGTTATACCGAATAGGCCCGCCTTGCGCGCCCGGGGCATTGCCGAAGTCTATATCGGCGGCGCGGCAGACGGGCAGTCGCGGATTGTGTCCAGCTTTGTGGCCGCGCGCCAGCGCCTCCTGCGCGACAGTGGCAACCAGCATGGCCGGACGGCGGCTTGGTTCGCGCACTATGATGTCGATGGCGCCACCTCTCACTGCATGACGGCCCTGACGCGCGGAGACGAGATCGCACTGGTCGGCCACAGTTGGGGCAGCGATGCCGCACTCCGCGTGGCGCACCAACTCAATGGCACGATTGGCTTGCTGGCAGGAGTCGATCCGGTGATGCGGCCGGGCAGCATTTTCTCTCGCGCGAGCCGTAGGCCCGGCAATGCTGCGCTCGTTGTTCATGTCGATGCCAGGCCACGACGGCTCGACCGGTCGGATTTCGTGAAGGCCACCGGCGTTGTTCTGGGGGGCGGCGTGGCGGACGCCTATCGCAGTGCAGATGTCACGATCCGCACGGAACTGAACCATTGGGCATTTGCTGACATGATGGCCGCACCGGGCCAGGATGGCGCGTCACTTAGTGAACGTATCAGCAGGGCCGACTGGTGCGTCCCTAGAATCCGAGCAGGCTGAGCCGCCACGTCCAGTTCGGCATGGTCAGTGTCAAAACGAGGAAGCCAAGGCCAATCAGGACGCAAAGCGGGGAATAGAAACGACGGTTGAGACGCAGAAAGGGCTGTTCCGGCAGCGCGCGCTCGAAAGTAGGCATGACGCCGATAATACCCCGGAAAAGGAAGACGCCCGCCAGCGCCAGCCCCCCGGGAGCCACCAGCCAGTCAGACATGGGAGCGGTGATAAGTCGTCCCAGCAAGAGCGCCCAGACGGCTGCCCCCAGCAAGCAGAATGCAACAAAGGACGAGGCGGCCATGGACGGCATGCGCGTTATTCCCCTGCGCCCGACAACAGCCCGCGCCAGAGCCTGCTGATTGGAATAGGGAAACGTGCTGCCCAGTGCCCAAGCCAGATGGATCAAGCCCGCCAGCGCGAGAACCCCGGAGAGCAGGATCGAAAGTGAATTTGCAATCATGAGCCAGCGCGTCCTGATATGATGCACAGATAATAACACGGCTGGTGGGCTTGCCGCCATCGCCTTCATTCAATAGCCAGTCATGAACCCGAGCCACACATAAGGATTTTCCGATGACCGACCTTGAAAACACCCTCCTTCTTGAAACCTCAAAGGGATCCGTGAAGATTGAATTGCGCCCAGACCTCGCACCAGGTCATGTCGAACGTATCAAGGAACTCGCCCGGGAAGAGTTTTATGACGGTATCGTCTTCCACCGCGTGATTGCCGGGTTCATGGCACAGGTCGGCTGCCCGAAAGGCAATGGCACAGGCGGATCCAGCAAGCCGGATATCAAGGCCGAGTTCAATGCCGAGCCGCATGTGCGCGGCACATGTTCGATGGCGCGCACAGCGGCGCCGAATTCTGCCAACAGCCAGTTCTTCATCTGCTTCGACGATGCCAGCTTCCTGAACCGCCAATACACAGTCTGGGGCAAGGTCACGGACGGCATGGATGTGATCGATCAGCTTGCGAAAGGTGAGCCGCCGCGCAATCCTGACAAGATTGTTAGCATGCGCGTTGCGGCAGACGTCTAAAAATCGCCGCAGCCCGGAATCAGGGTAACGGGATGGGCGAGTCCAAACGCATCAGGCTGCCAGGTTCAAGGCGCGGATCCATGTTCCTGGGTTCGCGCATCGCCAGGCTGATCTTCGCGTCGAACCTCGCCGGTCTCGCCATTCTCATCATCGGTGCGATGGTGCTGAACGAGATGCGTGCCGGGTTCGTTGTTTCGAAGAAACAAGACCTTGTCGCGCAAGCGCAGATTTTCACCAGCCTGCTGGGTGAGGATGCGACCACACCCGAGCCCAGCCTGGATGTGGACGCTGCCCGGCAAACCATTGTTCGACTGAACCTGCCGGAGCGGGTGAGAGCACGTATTTATTCGCCCGACGGCGAGCTTGTCGGCGACAGCTTCTACCTGTCAGAGCGGGTGGATATAGATGCGCTGCCTCCCCTGAAGGAGCCGAGCCGTATCGCGCGCATGGGCGCCGCCATGTCCGAATGGGCCGCGCGCGTGTTCGGGCCGATCATGCCACGCCGCAGTTCCGAAGCCGTGCGCACTCAAAGCTTCGAGGAAGAATTCGACAGCGCCGCGATGGGCGACATCGCGGCGAGCCAGCGCTTTTCCGACCGGGGCCAGCGGATCATCTCGGTCTCCATGCCCATCCAGCGCGTGTCAGCCGTGGTGGGCGTATTGACCCTCGAGGCGAGCGACATCGACGAAATCATCCGATCTGAACGCGCGGCACTCGTCCCGTTCATCGGTGTCGCGGTATTGGTGGCTTTCATCACGTCATTCTTTCTCACCCTCGGGATAGCCCGCCCGATGCGGCGCCTGTCGCTGGCTGCCGACCGCATCCGTTCGGGCGCATCGGACCGTATCGAAATCCCCGCGCTGACCCGGCGCAAGGACGAAATCGGCAATCTGGCGTCATCAATGCAGGGCATGACCGAGGCCTTGCTTGAGCGGATCGAAGCCAACGAACAGTTTGCGGCCGACGTGGCGCACGAGTTGAAGAATCCCCTGACCTCGATCCGGTCCGCTATCGAAACAGCTGAGCGCGTGCAGGACGACCCCGTCGCCAGCGAGCGTTTACGTGAGGTGATAGCCTCGGACGTGAAACGCCTCGACCGTCTCATCACCGATATTTCGAATGCCTCGCGTATTGAGGCGGAAATGACCCGCGTTCCGAGCGAGCAGATCGACATTGCGAGGTTCGCCCGCGATGTCGTGCGCACCTATGAGGCGATGAGCGATGGTCCCGACGCGGTTTCTGTTATGTTTGACGACGCGACCATGGGCGCGCGCCTGCTTGTCCGTGCACGGGAGGGGCCGCTTGGACAGGTTATCCGCAACCTCATCGACAACGCCCGTTCTTTCTCTCCAGCCGGCAGCACCGTGCATGTGACGCTGGAGCAAACCAATAGCGGCCCCCAGACGATCGCGCGGCTGCGCGTTGAAGACTCCGGTCCCGGCATTCCAGCCGACAAGCTGGAGGAGATATTCAATCGCTTCTATACCGACCGCCCGAAAGGAACCGCTTTCGGCAATAATTCCGGCTTGGGTCTGTCGATCGTGAAGCAGATCATCGCCACGCATCGCGGCAACGTCCTCGCTGAAAATCGCGAGGAAGGCGGTGCCCGGTTCACTGTGGACCTGCCCGCAATCTAGCGGTTTTGCCGGTTCTCTATGAGGTCGTTCACCACCTCCGGTTCGGCAAGCGTGCTCGTATCTCCCAAGTTGGAGAACTCGTTTTCGGCGATCTTGCGAAGGATTCGGCGCATGATCTTGCCCGAGCGGGTCTTGGGCAGGCCCGGCGCGAACTGGATCAGGTCCGGTGAAGCGATGGGCCCGATCTCGTTGCGAACGTGCTGGACGAGGTTCTTGCGGAGATCTTCATCGACTTCGACCCCGGCGCGGACGGTGACATAGGCATAGATGCCCTGTCCCTTGATATCGTGCGGGTATCCGACGACTGCCGCCTCCGCCACAGCGTCATGACTGACAAGCGCGCTCTCGACTTCCGCCGTGCCCATGCGGTGGCCGGAGACATTGATGACATCATCCACGCGGCCGGTGATCCAGTAAAAGCCGTCCTCGTCGCGTCGGCAGCCATCGCCGGTAAAGTAATATCCCGGATAGGCCGTGAAATAAGTGTCGATGAAGCGCTGATGGTCACCATAAACGGTGCGCATCTGACCGGGCCAACTGTCGGTGATCAGAAGGTTGCCGTCCGCAGGGCCTTCAAGCTTGTTGCCATCGGCGTCGACCAGCACAGGCTTGATGCCGAAAAAGGGGTGGCTGCCGGCGCCAGGCTTCATTTCTGTTGCCCCAGGCAGAGGTACGATCATCGTGCCGCCTGTTTCAGTCTGCCACCAGGTATCGATGATCGGGCAGCGCGCTTCGCCCACGACATGGAAATACCATTCCCAGGCCTCCGGGTTGATCGGCTCTCCAACCGTTCCGAGCAGGCGGATCGATTTGCGCGATGTCGCATTCACCGGGCCTTCGCCCTCGCGCATCAGGGCACGGATGGCGGTTGGGGCGGTGTAGAAGATGGTGACCTGGTGCTTGTCGCAGGCCTGCCAGAACCGGCTCGCATCGGGATAGGTTGGCACACCTTCGAACAGGACGCTGGTCGCGCCATTCGCGAGCGGGCCGTAGACGATATAGGTGTGCCCCGTGACCCAGCCGACATCGGCCGAGCACCAGAATACATCATCGTCCTTGAGATCGAACACGTATTCATGGGTCATTGACGCCCAGACGAGATAACCGCCGGTCGTGTGCAGCACGCCCTTGGGCTGTCCCGTCGAACCGGACGTGTAGAGGATGAATAATGGGTCCTCGGCATTCATCGGTTCAGGCGGGCAATCGGCAGACACGCCTGCGCCGATCTCGTGGAGCCAGTGGTCACGGCCTTCGGTCATTTTCACGTCGGCGCCGGTGCGGCGCACAACCAGCATTTTCTTGACCATGCCCTTTGCGATGGTGGCGGCCGCATCGGCATTGACCTTGAGCGGCACCTTGCGGCCACCGCGCACGCCTTCATCGGCTGTGATCAGGACTTCCGATTTGCAATCGACAATGCGTCCCGCAAGCGCCTCTGGCGAAAAGCCACCAAAGACCACCGAGTGAACCGCCCCGATGCGCGCACAGGCCAGCATGGCATAGGTCGCCTCCAGGATCATCGGCATGTAGATGGTAACGCGGTCGCCCTTCTTGACGCCGAGTTCCTTCAACACATTCGCAAACTTGCATACGGCCGTATGAAGCTGCTTGTAGGTAACAGTGTAGGTGTCTGCCGGGTCGTCGCCTTCCCAGATGAAGGCGGCCTTGTCGCCGCGGGTCGCCAGGTGTCGGTCGATACAATTGGCCGTGACGTTGAGCACGCCGTCCGAATACCATTTCACATGCAGGTCGCCGGTCTCCCAAGAGACGTCCTTCACCACCGTGTAAGGTGTCATCCAATCCAGACGCTTGCCTTGCTCGCCCCAAAAGGCTTCCGGATCCGCGATAGAGGCGGCGTACATTTCCCGATATTTCTCCGGAGTGAGGTTTGCCTTGGCAGCAAATTCGGCGGGAACGGGATAGGTCTTGCTGGCATCGCTCATCACGGGTGTCCTGTATTGTGCACTTCAGCGACCCTAACAGACTGCAGACTTGATTGAGAAGGTGCGGTTTCGAAGAGTTTCGTCCGGCGCGCGTGTTTTCATGCCCCATGCCGCTACGAAAGGCTGATGGGTAAACGCAGAAGGCAGAACTCGCCAAACAGGCGAGCCCGCCTGCCCCGGACCGCTTGCCAGCAGCAACATCATCGCCTATAGGCGCCGACTGGAAACGACGGCGCAAGGCCGTGCGTGTCAGGCTGTCACCGTCCGGATGCCCGGCGGCGGACTTCAGGGCGAAAGGAAAACAAATGTCCAAGAAACAAATTTCATTCAATGTCGAAGTGCGTGAGCGCATCGGCACAGGCGGTGCACGTGAAGCCCGCAATAATGGCTTCGTTCCCGGAGTCCTGTACGGCGGCAACGAAAAGCCCGTGGCGATCAACCTGCGCCTCGCAGAAGTGATGAAAGCGATCGAAACCGGACACTTCCTGTCTTCGACGGCTACCCTCGTCTACAAGGGCGACAAGCAGCTCGTGATCCCGCAGGCGATCCAGATGCACCCGATTACGGACCGCCCGGTCCACGTCGACCTGTTCCGCGTCAAAGCCGACCAGAAGATCAAGGTTGAAGTACCTGTCCACTTCAAGGGCGAAGACGTTTCGCCAGGTCTCAAAAAGGGCGGCACCCTCAATGTCGTGCGCCACACGGTCGAACTTCTTGTCCCGGCCGGCCACATTCCGGAATTCCTCGAAGCCGACGTGTCGGCGCTCGAAGTTGGCGACAACCTCAAGATTTCGGACATCACACTACCATCCGACGCTGAACCGACCATTACGGATCGCGACTTTACGGTCGTGACGATTGCCGGGCGCGTCGCGGTTGTCGACACCGAAGAGACCGAGGCTGCCGATGAAGCCGAAGACGCCGACGAAAAAGAAGAAGGCGGCGAAGACTGATCCGTTCGGTCTGGCTCTGCGTGCTTGGCCTTTTTGGGCCAGGCACGCGGCCAACCCCTGCTCGGTCGCACGAGGGAGAACACCCGATGCTGATCCTCGCAGGACTAGGAAACCCTGGACAAAAGTACGCCGGCAACCGTCACAATGCCGGGTTCATGGTCCTGGATCGTATTCACTCTGAATTCAATTTTCAGCCCTGGCGCTCAAAATTTGAGAGCCAGGTTTCCGAGGGCACGATCGAGACGGCTGCTGGTCGGATCAAGACCCTGCTGGTGAAGCCAGAAACTTACTACAATGAATCAGGTCGCGCGCTGTCAAAGGCCACGACATTCTACAAATTGACCGCCGAGGATGTAGTCGTTTTTCACGACGAAATCGATCTGGCACCCGGTCGCGTTCGTATGAAGCAAGGCGGTGGGCATTCGGGCAACAATGGTGTCCGGTCACTGATTGCACATATCGGCGAGAACGTCCGGCGCGTGCGCATTGGCGTCGGCCATCCCGGCGACAAATCGCAAGTCATGCCTCACGTATTGTCCGACTTTTCGAAGGCGGATCAGGACTGGTTCGAGCCACTGCAGAAGGCAATTTCCGGTGCCCTGCCCTTTCTTGCGGCAGGAGACGACGAACGCTTCCAGACCGAAGTCATGCGCCTCGCGCCTGCTCCGAAGCTCGATCCGAAACAATCTAACCGCAACTAGGTCAGGCGTCGATCTTGGCGAGCGCGGCTGCTTCGGCCGCTTCCGCCATGGCTACAGCGGCAACCGCTCCGTGGGCGGGCACCGGGCTGCGCGCGAGGCCGAGACAGGCGGCATAAAATCCCTCGTCTGCCGCGCCCAAGGGGTCAGGAAGCTCTGCCGCTATATCGACGCGAACGTCATACGGCGTGGAGTTCTGAAGCTTGCGCGTGAGGAAGTCTATCGCGATCTCACCAGACGGATAGACAACCCGCATGGTACGTTCGCGTACGTCTGACGCCCGGCTGGCGCGCAGGCGGGCGACGCCGCCGCTGGCATAGGTGAACTGTGCGCTAGCCTCGTCGAGGTGGCGCGAATGGACACGGGACCCGCTGGCCATGACCCCCGTGAATTCGGTTCCAAGCATCATCGCCGCAAGGTCGAGATCGTGGATCATCAGGTCCCATATGACCGACACATCGCCTGCCCGATTCTCCGGAGCGGGCGGCCCGGCGCGAACGGACTCTATGAGTAGTGGCGTTTCTTCGATGGTCAGCACGCCCATGGCGCGGGCCACGAAGCGCTCCTGATGGCCGACTTGGAGAATCCGGCCGCGAGCGGCAGCTTCGTCTGCAAGACTACGTGCCGCCTTGCCTGACAGCGCCAGAGGCTTCTCGACAAGGACATGGCAGTGCGCTTCAACCGCCTCGCGGGCAAGCGGCTCATGAAAGGTCGCAGGAACGGCAATCACGATCGCATCGCACATGTCGAGAAAAGCGCGGTAGTCCGAAGTGCCATGTGCTCCAAACGTGCTGGCTACCCGCTCTGCCCGATCCCGGTCGATATCGTACACGCCCATGAATTCGGTGCGCGCCGAGGCGGCAGCTTTTTGCGCGTGGTAATTCCCGAACACACCGGCGCCCGCGACGCCGACTTTCAACTTGGTCATTCTTTCTGGCCCTCATCTGCGCCGACATGACACCGCATCGCCCCCTGCTGCAAGTACGGGCGGCACATTCATCTGCCAAAGGTTATGACAGTTTCTGAGAGAATGGGGCTCTACGCTGGTACAGCTTGCGGAAAGGTGCAGCCGAGCCCGCGTGCCAGGGACGCAACATAGTCCCGTTCGAACCGCTGGGTGACGGCCGCTCCGGCCTCGAACTGGAAGCCGTGATACGCGCTGGGATATATGATGAATTCCGTGGCGACACCTGCTGCGATCAACCGGCGCGCATAAGCCATGTTCTCGTCGAGAAAGAGATCCAGGCCTCCGATGCCGATCCATGTCGGAGGCAAGCCTTCGAGGCTTGCCGCGCGGGCAGGAACAGCCGGGGATGCAGGTGCATGACCACCAAGATAAGACGCCCATCCGAAGCGGTTACTGGCTGGCGTCCAGATATACTCGCCCAGAACCGGGTCGAGCTTTGCATCGTCCGCTGTCGTGCGGTCATCCAGCATCGGGTACACAAGGTGCTGGAACGCGATCTTGAACTTGCCTTCGTCGCGCGTACGCAAAACCAGTCCCGCGGCCAGTCCTCCGCCGGCGCTGTCTCCTCCGACGGCCACGCGGGAAGTGTCGATAGCGAGTGACGCGGCATTCTCGATCATCCAGTTGAGCGTGGCGGCGCAATCATCGAGCGGTCCCGGGTACGGCTCCTCAGGAGCAAGCCGATAGTCGGGTGATACAACGACCGCGCCAAGCTCAGAGGCGACCCGTGTGTTGCGATCATCCGACCCTTCTGGGGCGCCAAGCACGTAACCGCCGCCATGAATGTGCAGGAAGGCCGGACGTGCCTTGCGCTTCAACATCGGTTCATAGACGAGGCAGCGAACTTCGCGCCCGCCAGCCAGCCCCGGAACCACCACCTCGCGCCGCGTAACGCCCAGCAGCGAAGGATCGCCCATGACGGTCATCCCTGCAGCCACCTCCCGCATCGCCGGCAGCATTTCCGGCTTGAGGTCGAGCGGTGGGAAAGTCTCGCCAAATTCGACGAGTTCCGGATCCACGAGGTGCCTGGTCTTCATGCTGCGTCCTGCCTTTGCCTGATTTTGTTGGGGCAACCTTATTCAAAGGCGTGAAATCGGCAAGCTGCTGACGCCCGGCAAGATATTCCGGCGGCAAGCCCTTCACAGGCGACGAGTCACAGTCCACTTAAGCGACAACGATAATCAGGAGGAAATCATAATGGCCAAACTCAACTCAACCGAATGGGCACTCGCGTCCCGGCCGGAAGGCATGCCCAAGCCCGCGAATTTTGCGAAGAAAACCGTGGAGATCGCCGAACCGAAAGATGGCGAGATCCAGGTTCAGAACGAGTGGATGTCTGTTGATCCCTACATGCGCGGCCGGATGTATGATCGTGAAAGCTACGTGCCTCCGTTCCAGATCGGCGAAACGATGCAGGGCGGCGCAGTGGGCCGAGTGACGGCGTCGGCCCATCCGGACTACAAGGTCGGAGACCTCGTATCGTCCATGCTCGGCTGGCGCACGGCCTGGGTGGCCAAGCCGGAAGCCGCCATGGTTCAAAAACTGCCGGATGTCGGCTTGCCAGAGAGTGCCTTCCTTGGCGTTGCGGGCATGCCCGGACTGACAGCCTACGCTGGGTTGTTGCGCGTGGCCGAATTGAAAGAAGGCGACATTGTTTTCGTGTCGGGTGCTGCAGGCGCTGTCGGATCGACAGTGGTACAGATCGCCAAGAACAAGGGCTGCATGGTCATCGGGTCCGCTGGCGGGCCGGACAAGTGCGCCTTCGTCAAATCATTGGGAGCAGACCACGTCATCGACTACAAGAAAGCTGGCGGGTTTGACGGCTTGGTGAAAGCCCTGAAGGCTGCCTCGCCCAAGGGCATCGACGTGTATTTCGATAATGTCGGCGGCGACCACCTGACAGCGGCCATCGAAGTCGCCCGGCCACTGGCGCGTATGGCGCTGTGCGGAATGATCGCGCAATACAACGAAACCGGCACGCCTGTAGGCCCACACAACATTATCCAGGCGGTAGGCAAGCAGCTCAAGTTGCAGGGTTTCATCGTGTCGACGCATGCCGACATGCAGCCGGCATTCTTCGCGGACATGGCGAAGTGGATTCCGGCCGGCAAAATGAAGTTCGAGCAAACTGTGATGCAAGGTATCGACAAGGCGCCAGAAGCCTTTATGGGCCTGTTTACAGGCGCCAACACTGGCAAGATGTTGGTGAAACTCACCTAAACCCAATATATCCGCACCGCGTCTCAAAGGCCGCGGTGCGGCCACGGAGACTCACATCATGGCGCGGTTGTTCGATGCCTACATAATGGTGGACTGGAGTGCGGCGGCCAAGCCGGCGCTCGGAGCAAACTCGATCTGGATTGGCATCCTGGCGAAAGACGCCCGGCTGAAACTGCAATTCAAGGCAGTCAATATCGATACACGCCTGAAAGCGCGTGCATTCCTTGAAGACATGATCGCCAAGCTGACACGGCGCGGCGACCGGGTACTGCTTGGTTTCGACTTTCCGCTGGGCTACCCGGCGGGAACGGCCAAAGCATTGGGGCTGGATGTGTCGAAACAGCCTCCTTGGGCAGCCATGCATTCGCACCTCGCCAGCAAACTGAAAGACAAGCCCGATAATTCGAATGCGCGCTACGCGATTGCGGCCGGAATGAATTATGCCATCTCCAAGGGCCCCTACCCGTTCTGGGGGGCAGCCGCACGCGATGTGGTCTCGACTCTGGCATCGACGAAGCCGGACTTTACAGGCCAGCCGCTGCCAGAATTCCGTGTGGCAGAGTCCAATTTGCGCGACCGGAAACTCGGCCAACCAAAGTCTGTGTGGCAACTCGCCTATACGGGCAGCGTCGGCAGCCAGTCGCTGACAGGCATCCCTCACGTGCATGCCCTGCGCGCGGCGTGGGCGAATGCTCGCATCTGGCCCTTCGAGACCGGAGCGGATGAGATCACCGAAGACGACCTGCAGGGCGTGGACGTCGTCATCGCCGAAATTTACCCGTCCCTGGTCAAGGCGAAAGCAGAAAAAGGCGAAACTCTGGACGAAGTTCAGGTCCGTGAAATCGCCCGTCATTATTCAGAACTCGACGAAAAAGGGCTGCTCAGCGAGGCGTTTTCCACAGGCAAATCGCTTGACGAGGGAAAAATCGAGCAGATTCAGGCCGAAGAGGGCTGGATTCTAGGCATATAGCCCGTGTTTACTGGCCTTTCGGCATATTCACGTAAAACGAATCGTGGGCATGTCGACGCAACGGCGGGGGATCGCCGTTTAACTTAGAGGAGAACCCCTATGAACAAGGGTGAACTTACAAAGGCAGTTGCTGCCGAATCCGGCCTTTCGCAAAGCGAAGCCGGCAAGGCCGTCGATGCTGTTTTCGACACGATCGCTGGTGCTGCGAAAAGCCGTCAGCAAGTGGCGATCGCCGGATTCGGCACGTTCGCGGCGAAAACCCGCAACGCTCGTGAAGGCCGCAACCCGGCCACTGGCGACAAGATCAAGATCCCAGAAAAGACATCCCTGGCTTTCAAACCAGCCACGGCTCTGAAAGACCTCTAGGGTATTTGGCCTTCCTTGCTGGAGGCCTACCCTGAAATTCAGGCGGCGCGTTTGCTCGGCAGGCGCGCCGCTTTCGATTCCAGAAGCACCGTCTGCAGGACACCCGCAATACCAATGCCGATGAGCGCGCCCTCCATCATGCCTTGGGCGCCCCTGCCCTCCACAAGGCCCAGCCAATAGCAGGCCGGGATCATGGCGGCGAAGAACGAACCGATATGGATGATGCTGGGCGACCAGACGATTTCCTGCGCGCGCAACGCCATCGACGCCGTTGCCTGCAGGCCGTCAAAGATCGTCGCCGCAGCAGCAAAGAAGAGCAGGCTCGCGATCGCAGGGGCGAGGATAACTCCGTTCAGAACCGCATCCGGGCGCACCAGAACGCGCGATATCGGCCCGTTGAACAGGATGAGGATGAGAGCCAAAATCAGGCCCATGATGATCGTCGCCGCCACGCCGAGACGGCCCGCGTCGCGGATTTCATCATTGTTGCCGCGCCCGAAGGCTTCAGCGACGCGCACGCTCGTGGCAGAGCCGATCCCGAGATAGAACATGAAGCAAAGCCCCATGATCTGGACGGCATAACCGTAGACCGAATTGGCCGCGAGACTGATCCATGTCGCAATGATGTACGTCATGTTGAAGCCGCCCCATTCGGCGACATTGCTTATGGCCGTGCCGATGCCGACGCTGAACTGGCGACGGGCCTCGTCGAGGGGACCAGCAACCGACTTGCGGAAGGCCGGAGTCAGCATCACGACAAGAATGAACATCACGATCGTCAGCGCCCAGCGTGAGCTTGTCGTAGCCCATGCTACGCCTTCGGCGCCCATAGGCTCACCTCCCCACACGCCACCCACGAGCGCCAGGTCGAGGACCAGGTTGATCACGACACCGAAATACATGACGACCGTAACCAGCAGAGGCCGGCGCAGGGCTTCGAGGTAAAAGCTGCAGACCTGCGAGACCATGAAGGCGAGGAGGCCGCTGGACAGGATCCGCGTCACCTTTGCCGTCTCTGAAGCAATTGTCTGGGGGTCCAACTTGTCGGCAGCTTCCGATACAGGCGCAATCGTAACGAATATCCAGTGAAACAGCGGCTCGGCACCGAAGAAGACAAGCGCCGTCAAAACAACGCCCAGTCCGACAGCCGCCCAAAAGCCACGCCGGAATATGCGCCCGGATTCACGCGCGAGTCCGACGCCAAGCAGTTCTGACGTGAGTACCTGCGTGCCAAGCAGAAGGCCCATGCCAAAGCCAATGGACACGCCCATCGGCAGCCATGAATTCAGGATGAAGGGCAGTTCACCCGGTGAGTACTGGCCGAGCACGATGGCGTCGGTGATGCCCATCAGCATCATCGACATTCGCGTAATTGCGATCGGAACGGACAGCCGAAGCAAATCCGATATGTCGGAGGCCCGCGCCCAGGCGGGCCAGCCTGCGCGAGCCATTGGTTGTTTCGTCCCTGATTATCCGGCCTTGCGGGAGGCGTTAGACTCCGCGAGGCTCATTGCCTGCAGCTTCTCGGCGATCATGAACGCGAGTTCAAGCGCCTGTTCGCCATTGAGACGCGGATCACAATGCGTGTGATATCTTGACGACAGGTCGTGTTCGGAAATCGCCTGCGCGCCGCCGATACACTCGGTGACATTCTGGCCCGTCATCTCGAAGTGCACGCCTCCCGGATAGCATCCTTCAGCTGACAGGACATCGATGAACTGGCGCACTTCCGACAGGATACGGTCCACCGGGCGCGTCTTGAAACCGCTCTCGGTTTTCAACGTGTTGCCGTGCATCGGATCACAGGACCAAACGACGGTACGACCGCTTTTCTTGATCGCCCGCGCGAGCTCCGGCAGGCCCTTCCCGACACCTTCCGAACCGAAGCGAGAGATCAGCGTGATGCGCCCGGCCTCGTCTGTTGGATTTAGCGTATCGATCAGGCGCAGGAGTTCATCCGTCTCCATACCCGGGCCGCATTTGATGCCGATCGGGTTCTTCACGCCTTTGCAGAAGTTCACATGGGCATGATCGACCTGGCGCGTGCGGTGGCCGATCCACAGCATGTGTGCCGATGTGTCGTACCAGTCGCCGGATGTCGAATCCACGCGGGTCATCGCCTCTTCATAGCCGAGGAGCAGCGCTTCGTGGCTGGTGTAGAACTCCACTTGCGCCATTTGCGGGACACTGGTCGAGGTGACGCCGCACGCCGCCATGAAATCCATGGATTTGGTGATCTGGTCAGCCAGCGCTTCGTAGCGCTCGCCCTGCGGGCTGCGATCGACGAAGCCGAGCATCCAGCGATGCACGTTGGACAGGTCCGCATAGCCACCCTGGCTGAACGCGCGAAGCAGGTTGAGCGTCGCAGCTGACTGCGAGTAGGCCTGCATCAGGCGTTCGGGATCCGGTATACGGGCCTCGGGCGTGAATTCCATGCCATTGATGTTGTCGCCGCGATAGGATGGGAGCGTGACCCCATCAATGGTCTCGACGGGCTCGGAACGTGGCTTCGCAAACTGGCCGGCGATGCGTCCCACTTTCACGACAGGCTTTGCTGCCGCGAAGGTGAGCACCACAGCCATCTGGAGGATGACACGGAACGTGTCGCGGATATTGTCCGGATGGAATTCCTTGAAGCTTTCAGCGCAATCTCCCCCCTGGAGCAGGAAAGCCCTGCCCGCAGCGACTTCTGCAAGGCGCTGTTTGAGGCGCCGGGCCTCGCCCGCAAACACCAGCGGTGGATATCCCTTCAGGCGCGTCTCAACTGCAGCCAGCGCTGCAGTGTCGGGGTAATCCGACGGGATGTGCTTGGCAGGCAGTTTCCGCCAATCTGAGGGTGTCCAGGTCATGTTAAATTGCTCCATTCGAAAGCAGCATAAATCACATGGGCCGCGCTTGCTCAAGTTTCACCACAATTTCACAGCAAAACGGTGGCGGAATCAGTCTCATGCCCTTTAGAAACGGGGTTAGATCCGCTGCCTGAAGGACCATCCTAGCCGCATGTCGCACGTCTATATCAGCCATTCATCCCAGGACATCGACGCTCTGCTCGAAATCCACGAAGCATTGCGGATGGCAGCGATACCCGACTGGTACGCGCCGAACGATGCGGAAGACCGCCCGAAAGCCGATCAGGCCATCGATGATGCGTTCGCTATGATCGTTCTGGTGTCTGCCAGCGCAGTCAGGTCGAAATCGGTCAGGCAGGATGTGGAACGGGCTAAGGCTCGCAATCTGCGTCTGATCCCCTACCAGATCGACAAGGCGCGGCTGAACGGCTTCTTCAGGCACGAAGTCCTGCCTCACCTGAAACTGTCGTCGACAGTCCCCGATGCCACCGGGCAGCTCGTGGACGAGGTACAGAAGGCCTACAAGCGCAAGTGCCCTGTTCTGGCGGTGATGAACCTGAAGGGCGGGGTGGGAAAGACGACGGTCGCAAGCCAAGTCTTCGGTGCGTGGCAGGGAGCGCTCGGCGGTCGGGTCCTGCTGGTCGACCTGGACCCGCAGTATAACTTGACCCAGACTTTCTTCGATATGGAACACGCCGACGCCAGTGCCGCAGCTGACCGTTCCGTCATATCGCTGTTCGAGCGATCACGTCTTCATTCGCGCGATGCAGTCAGCCCGGGTGAAAGCTGGCTGACCCTGTCGACCGAGCCATTCGCCGCCGTCCCGCGGAAAGATCTCATGCACGACCTGATGGGCCCGGACAGCCCGGGCGGACGGCTGGATCTTGTATCGGGCCAGTTCGAAATATCAAAATACGCGTTCGCAAATGATTCAGCCGCGCTGCAGAAGGTCAAATCCCAATTCCTGCGGATGGTGGACCATTATCGCAGCGAATATGATCTCATCGTGTTCGACACCAATCCGAACGCAACCTTCCTGACGCGCTGTGTACTGGAAGCCGCAGACCGGGTGGTGGCGCCGATGCATGCCGACGTATACTCGTTGCGAGGCGTTCGCCTGCTGAACCTGGTGATTGCAGAACAGGTCGAGGCCGAAAAACGCCCCGCGCTGTCAGTCTTGTTCAATGCTGTCGGACGCAGCGAGCAATCGACGTTCGAGGCCGATGCCCGCAATGGGCAGTATGATTCAAAAGCCGGGTTCCCCCTGTCGAAAGCCCTGCTGAAATCTGCCCTGTCCCGCTCCGGCCACCTCATGGTCAAGGCACCGAAAGACGGCGAGCCGCCCTGGCGCCAGTTGGTGATTCATTCCGGCAGGGGCGGCGGACTCAAGTCCATCCGCGAGAGCCTGAAGACCGTGGCGATGGAGCTGCAGGCCCTTTTGGAGGGGTGAGGCAATGTGGCCGCAGGCCTGTGCTGCGGGGGTGGCCGGGTGACCCTTGGTTATCAGGACGTGACTTCCGGGACCCATTTCTGACGCATGGTGACGAGCTCTTCGGCGACACTGGGATGCAGCGCGCAGGTCCGGTCGAAGTCCGGCTTGGTGGCGCCCATCTTGATCGCAATGCCGACGGCCTGGATCATTTCAGCGGCGTCGTCACCGACGATATGAACGCCCAGGACACGCTCGTCGTCGGCCTTTACCACCAATTTCATGAGCACGCGGCTCGTGTCGCCGTTCAGCGCGTTCTTCATCGGACGGAAGCGGGTCTTGTAGATGTCGACAGTCCCAAACATCTTGCGCGCTACCGCCTCGGTCATGCCGACAGTGCCGACTTCCGGCTGGGTAAATACGGCAGTCGGAATGTCTTTATGATCGAAATGCCAAGGCTTGTCGTAAAACTCGGTCTCGGCAAAGGCATGCCCCTCGCGAATGGCGACCGGCGTCAGCGCGACACGGTCAGTCACGTCGCCGACCGCCCAGACGCTGGGCACATTGGTCTTCGACCATTCGTCGACGATGACAGCGCCGTTCTGGTCGAGCGCGACGCCGGCGGCTTCACAGCCCAGCGTGTCAGTCGCCGGGCGGCGGCCGACCGCCATCATGATCACGTCGGCGTCGAGGTGGTGGCCATTCTTGAGCTGGATGCGTAACGGCAAGTCGCCCTTGCTGATGTTCTCTATCTTCTCGAATACGGTCTGCGTGATGACGCGGACACCAGCCTCCTTGAGCCCCTCATGGACGGCGGTGCGGACGTCTTCATCAAAGCCGCGCAGCACGGTATCGCCGCGATACACCAGGCTGGTCTTGACGCCGAGACCGGCAAACACATGCGCAAACTCGACGGCGATGTAACCGCCGCCTGCGATGACAAGATGCCTGGGCAATGTCTCGAGGTCGAAAATCTCGTTCGACGTGATCGCATGCTCGACGCCCGGCAACTCGTCCGATGACGGCATCCAGGGACGGCCGCCGACGGCGATCAGAATCTTGCGGGCAGTGATCGTCTTGCCGCTGGTCTTCAGGCGCAACGTCGTCGCATCAACGAACTCGGCCCTCTCCTCGACAACTTCAACACCCGCATTGACGAGGTTTCGGTGATAGATACCCGACAGGCGGTCGACTTCGGCACGCATCGCGGAGGCGAAGACCTCATGGTCGTAGGACACATCGCCGACACTCCAGCCATAGCCCTTGGCATGCTTGATGTGTTTGCCGTAGCCGCTGGCATAGACCATGAATTTCTTGGGCACACAGCCGCGGATGACGCAGGTTCCGCCCATCCGGTATTCCTCGGCGACGCCGACCCTGGCTCCGGTAAGGGCCGCAAGTCGCGCTGCACGCACGCCGCCAGAACCTCCTCCGATAACGAAGAGGTCATAGTCGTATGTCTTGTCGGCCATCGATTGTTCCTTTTCCGCTGCCCGATCTCAATTGGCGCGGCGTCGAGCGCGCATGCAGGCAAATCGTTGAATCTTCGGGAGATGTAGGGGCCTGAGCCTAGAATTCAAACACGGTGGCGCCGTTTTCATTGCCAATGATCACGGTGCGGGCGATGCCGATGAACAGGCCATGCTCGACCACGCCGGGCACGTTGGAAAGGCGCGCAGCGAGGGCTTCGGCGTCCGGGATGCGTTCACAATGGCAATCGAGAATATAGTTGCCGCCGTCTGTGACCAGCAGGTCGATACTGCCGGCCTGCTTGCGCAATTCGACCCGTGGCCGATCAATTCCAGCGGCGCACAGCACGTCGTAAACCACCTTCGCCGTGATCGTGTACCCGAATGGCGTGACCTCCACAGGCAATGGGAAAGCGCCGAGGCGTTCGACCTGTTTGGATGGGTCAGCGATCACCACCATGTGATCGCTGGCATTGGCGATGATTTTCTCGCGCAGCAGCGCGGCACCGCCGCCCTTGATGAGGTTGCCATGGCTGTCGACCTCGTCGGCACCATCGACCGTGAGGTGAATCCGGTCGACCTGTTCGAACGGAACCAGCGGCACGCCAAGGCTGGTCGCAAGATCGCGAGTCTGTTCGCTCGTCTCGATACAGCGCACCAGCAGCCCGTCGGCTATCTCGTCGGCCAGCATCTCGACGAAATACTTGGCGGTGGAGCCGGTGCCGAGACCAATGGTCATGCCGTCCTCGACATATTCCATCGCCGCCAGCGCAGCGTTTTCCTTCTCGTGCTCGTTGGCCATATTGGCTTAGTCCTTCTTTTTCATGGCGGCCTTTTCGGCACTCTTTCGGGAACGGAAGCTGATCGCCCAGCCTTCGCGTTTGACGAGCTGGCCGCGCGCCACAGCGAGCGCATCCGGCTCTACATTCTTGGTGATCACGCTACCGGAACCTATAATGGCGCCCTTGCCGATCTCGACAGGCGCAACAAGGGATGAATTCGACCCTACGAAGGCTCCCTCTCCGACAATGGTCTGATGTTTCAGGAAGCCGTCATAATTGCAGAAAATGGTGCCCGCGCCGATATTCGCCTGCGCGCCAATGCGACCGTCGCCGAGGTAGGCCAGGTGGTTCGCCTTGGCGCCTTCGCCAATGTGCGTATTCTTGGTTTCGACGAAATTGCCGATACGAACTCCGGGTTCGAGCACGGTGCCCGGACGAAGACGGGCATAGGGACCGATCTCACAGCCTGACGCCACTTGAGCGCCCTCCAAGTGACTGAACGCCCGGATTCGCGCGCCACCCTGAACATGCACACCGGGTCCGAAAACAACATTCGGCTCAACCACGACATCGGCCTCGATCACCGTATCATGCGAGAAGAAGACGGTATCGGGCGCAACCAGCGTGACGCCTGCGGCCATCGCGCCGTTGCGGCGCTGGGCCTGAAAGATGCCTTCAGCCTCGGCAAGGTCCGCCTTGCTGTCGCAGCCGATGAGATCATCTTCGCCGCATTGGACCGCCCGGCAGATTGCGCCCTCTGCGCGGGCGAGGCCGACAAGGTCTGTAAGATAGTATTCGCCCTTGGCGTTCTGGTTGGTGACCTTGCCGAGCAAACGAAACATAGTTTCAGCACGGCCCGCCATGACGCCTGAATTGCAGAGGCGAACGGCGAGCTGCTGCGGCGATGCCTCACGGGCCTCAACGATCGCGTCGAGATCGCCGTCCTTTGCCAGGATCAGGCGACCGTAAAGCCCGGGCTCGGCGGCCTCGAAACCGAGGACGCCGAGCGATGCACCCGTCTCAAGCGCAGCAAAGAGATCTTCGATGGCGCCGGCGGGGACAAGCGGGCTGTCTCCGTAGAGCACGACGAGATCGCCCACAAAGCCGTCCAGCGCCTTTTCGGCGCACCGTACTGCATGGCCCGTCCCTTGCGGCGGGTCCTGGTAGGCAATGCTCCCTTCGCCGAGCTGGGTCGTGACATGGTCGATGAGGACTTTCTGTGAGGGATGAGCAATGACCACAATCCGGGAACATCCGACCTTGCGCGCAAGGTCGATCGACCAGTCGACCATGGGGCGCCCGCCGACAGCATGCATGACCTTTGGCAGATCGGACTTCATGCGCGTTCCCTTGCCAGCGGCAAGGATGATCGCAGCGCGGTCTCTGGCGATATTCGTCACGGGCAGGCCCTCTCGCTTTCCCCAGACCTTTCGCCTAGACCAAAGGCCGATTCAAGGCGAGTGGCGAGAGAGGATTTCATTCAGGCATGAGCAGACCGTTTGAAGGGTGGACGATTGTATTTGATCTGGACGGCACATTGGTCGACACGGCACCGGACCTTCTGGGCGCGCTAAACCACGTCCTGGTCGAAGCCGGTCTGGAACCGGTCAATCTCTCAACCATCGCAACAATGATCGGTCACGGCGCAAAAGCGATGATCATCAAAGGCATGGCGGCGCAGGGCGTCGAACCCGAGGCGCACCGGATGGATGGCCTGTTCAACCAGTTCCTTGCCTATTACGAAGCCAATATCGCAGTGGGATCGCAGCCGTTCGAAAATGCCGTCGCGGCACTCGACCAGCTGGCCGCCGGCGGCGCGACCCTCGCAGTCTGCACGAACAAGCGCCAGAGCTCGAGCGACAGATTGCTGGATACATTGAAGCTTTCAGGCAAGTTTGCCGCGATAGTCGGCGCCGACAGCGTGCCGGAACGCAAGCCGCATGGCGATCATATCCTGCTGACAATAGACCGCGCAGGCGGCGACCGGTCCCGGGCCATCATGGTGGGCGACAGCCGAACGGACGAAAGGGCAGCCCGCAATGCCGGGCTGCCCTTCATTTTCGTTCCATTCGGATACGAATCCGAAACTCAAGAAGAAATCGGCGCCGACAAAGTTGTCAGCAACTATTCAGAGCTCGTTTCGGCTATACTTGCGTTGTTGAGCTAAGCCGCCGATTCACTTCTCGGACGGTAGCTCGGGCGTGCTGCACCAGCTTCGCCAGCCGCGCGGCGACGGGGCATGCCGTTCACCATGTTGCTGCGAACATCCGTGCGGGCACTACGCATCGCAGGCACGAAGCCAGCGTCAACGAAGTCGACATCGACTTCATAGCCGCGCTCGGCCCAATACGCATTGATCTTTTCGCAAAGGCGCTTTGCGCCCTCTTCGTCACACCAGTCTTTCATTTTCTCTCTCTCCAGGCTTTTTTTCAATACTAGCAAATTACTTCGCCAGTGCCTGTCCTTCTCTAAATCAACACCGTGAACTGCTCATCAGCTCATCGTTTATGACACCAAGATGACCATGTTTGCTGGGTTTCTCAAGGGCAATCTCGGATGAAAATCGCGTAACAAATTCGCATGAACAGTTGTTCATTATGAACAACTGTTCATCAGATCGTTAACAGACCTCACGAGGGGCAAAAAACCTGCAATTCAGCGCAAAATAGGCAAATACAGCTAGGGTTTAGCCTTGAGAGAGAATGGATGATGGAACGGAAGCGAAAATAAGGCAATCCAGCTTATACATGCGAAACCGGCGATATTGGATATGCAGGAATGCATTTTTGCATAAGAATTCTACAGGAATTCTAGCGGACGCACGCCGCATATCACCCCAACGGTGTTCCTTGCTTGACGTCCGGGGGGCATCGGATTAACGACGCGCTTCCCGGAACTGGGGCGATTAGCTCAGTGGTAGAGCACTGCCTTCACACGGCAGGGGTCACAAGTTCGAACCTTGTATCGCCCACCATCTCAATTCTGTCCGCTGTCGTTGCCAGCAGCCATGGCGCAGGGTGCAAAGCGAAGTATAAGCGACGCGATGAAGTTCCTGTTCCGATCCAAGCCTGTTGTAATCCTGCTGGGGTTCCTGATTTGGGCCTGGATGGCCCTGATAGGGCGCACAGTGCGCTGGACTGTGGAAGGCGACAGGGAAGCCCGAGCCTCCTGGGAATCATCGACAGGCGTGGTCGTGGCGATCTGGCATTCGCGGATCATGCTGATTCCTTCCGGCTGGACACGGCTGATACGGCACTGGCCTGGACGAGAGGCTGACGTATCGATGCTGATTTCCATGTCAGGTGACGGAGAACCGGTTGCCCGCGCCATGCGCCATCTTGGCGTCGGAACGATCCGCGGTTCGGCCGGAAACAAGAAGAAGGCGAAAAAGGACAAGGGCGGCGCACGCGCAATCGTGGAGGCTGTCAAATTGCTGAAATCGGGCGGGGCAGTCTGTATCACGCCGGATGGCCCCCGCGGCCCGAACGAACAGGTCAGCCTGGGCGCGATCCTGATTGCGCAGAGATCGGGCGCGCCGATCCTGCCCTATGCGGTGGCAACCAAGCCTGCGAAGCGGCTGGGTAGCTGGGACCGGTTCATCATCCCCTTCCCTTTCACCAGGGGCGCGATCGTGTTCGGCGAATTGCTGGAAACCCCACGCGAAGCAAAGCCAGAAGACTTGCGCGACGCGTTGCAGCAAAGGCTTGATGCGGCAACGCGCAGGGCTGAAATACTCGCCGGTAATGACGTGACGCCAGAAAACGCCGGGACTTCCCATACATGACTCCAGTCTTTCGCCTCTATCGCGTGTGTGCCCGCATCGCGTCGCCTTTCCTGCCTGGTCTGCTGCGGCGGCGGGCGCGTGGGGGGAAGGAAGATTTTGGCCGGATGAACGAGCGACTGGCGCGGGGCATGCCCAACCGGCGGCCGGGCCGGCTGGTCTGGCTGCATGGCGCGAGTGTGGGGGAAAGCCGCCTCCTGCTGGAACTGGGCCACCGGCTGGTTGCGGCGCGGCCTGACCTGATGTTGCTGTTCACGAGCCAGACACTCACCTCAGCCCGCCTGCTGGGCCCGGCCCTGCCAGACGCCGCAATCCACCTGATGGCGCCGCTGGATACGCCGGCAATCGCCAAACGCTTCATCCAGCATTGGCAGCCGGACCTGTGCGTGTTCGGCGAAGGCGAAATCTGGCCGAACCTGATCTTCGAGGCCGGGCGCAGCGGCGCGAAACGGGCATTGGTGAACGCGCGCATGACGCAAGGCTCAGCCGACGGCTGGAGCCGCGTACGCAAGCTGTTCGGCAAACTGGTTGGCGCGTTCGACGTGGTACTGGCGGCCGACACGGACACGGCCCAGCGGCTGGGAAGCCTTCTCGGGCACACTGTGCGCTCAGCCGGAAATCTCAAATCGGCCCTGCCCGGACCGGAGGCGAGCGATGTTGAAATCAAGCGGATACGCGACGGTTTTGTCGGCACGCGCCGCTGCCTTGTCGCCGCTTCGACGCATACGGGCGAAGAGGACCTGTTCCTCGACGCCGTGTCGGACATGCCGGACACCGCCCTGATCATAGCGCCTCGGCACCCGGAGCGCGGTGACGAAGTGGAAGCCCTGATCAAGGCGCGCGGCCTGCCGCATGCACGCCGGTCGAAGGGACAAGTGGCGAACACGCGCACCCGCGTCCTGCTGGCCGACACGATGGGCGAGATGGGCCTGTGGCTGCGCCTGGCCGACGCGGTCTACCTTGGCGGCGGGCATGCCGAGGGCGTGGGCGGGCACAACCCGCTCGAGCCCGTGCGGTTCTCCAAACCGGTCGTGACAGGACCGAACGTGTTCAATTTCGCCGCCATGATGGCCGATCTCGAGACGCGCGGCCTCGTCAGGATCGCAAATGATGCGGCAGGTGTGGCGGATGCCCTGCAGAATGCGGCGCCACCGTCAGTGGCGGCGGTGGAGGCGCTGGCGGAGCATGCGGACGCGCCGATGGTCGAGACGCTGGCGGCGCTGCTGCCGCTGATCCCAGAGCCGGGATTGCTGCAATGAAGGCGCCGCATTTCTGGTCGGCCGGGCTGGACCCGCGCTCACGCGAGGCCGCGCCGCTGACGCGCCTGCTGCTCTCGCCGCTGGCCTTTGCCTATCGGCTGGGCGTGCTGAAAAAGCTGGAAAAGGCCGTGCCTGTCCGGGTGGACATCCCGGTCGTCTGCGTCGGAAACCTGACCGTTGGTGGGGTTGGCAAGACGCCGGTCGTCGCCGCGATTCGGGATGTTTTGACGGCGCAGGGCGTCCGTGCGGCGACCCTGTCGCGGGGGTACGGCGGGGGTGCCAAGGGGGTGGTAAGGGTGCGGCCCGGCACGCATACGGCCGCCGATGTCGGCGACGAACCATTGATGCTGGCTGCGAGCGGCGAGAGCTGGATCGGGCGCGACCGGGTGGCCGCCGCACGCGCCATGCAGGCTGACGGCGTGCAGGTGATCGTGATGGATGACGGCCACCAGAACCCGTCCCTCTACAAGGACCTCTCCCTCGTCGTCATCGATGCCGCCGCGCCGTTCGGCAATGGCCACCTCCTGCCCAAGGGCCCCTTGCGCGAACCGGTCAGCGACGGCCTCGCGCGGGCGGGCGGCGTGGTGCTGATGGGCGCGGGCGACGTGCCGGGCGCGGTGGCGCAGGCAGGCGTGCCGGTGCTGCGTGCGGTGGTGGCGCCCACAGGCGCCATGCCAGAGGGGCCGCTGGTGGCGTTTGCAGGCATCGGACGGCCGATCAAGTTCTTCGATGCGCTGACGGCAGCGGGCGCCGACCTGCGCGAGGCGGTCGGCTATGGCGACCATCATGTCTATTCGGCAAGCGAGCTGAAATTCCTGCACCGACTGGCCGACAGCCATGGCGCACGCCTGATCACGACGACGAAGGACCATGTGCGCCTGCCGCAGGACGAACAGCAGCGCGTGCTTGCCTTTCCGGTCGCGGCCCGCTTTGAAGAGGCGGGCGCGCTCGACGCGCTGCTGGCCCCGATCCTCAACTCTGCAAACCCATGACCGACACGCCCCCCGCCTATGTCCGCCCGAAGGACATCGATAACCGCGCCTCCCTGTGGCAGCGGATCCAGTGGCGGCTGGAGACGATTGCCTGGGATGTTGTCTATTGGTGGCCGATGAAGCTGCTGGGGCCCGACAGGGCCTCTGACTTTGGCGGCTGGCTGATGAAAAGGATCGGCCCGCGCCTGTCACAACACAAGACCACGGTGCGCAACCTGAAGCTGGCCTTCCCCGACTGGAGCGAGCACGAGATCAACCGCACGGCGCTGGCAGCCTGGGAGAGCGCCGGGCGCACGGCCGGCGAACTGCCCCACCTGCCCGCCATCGACCCCTATACGAGTGGGCGCGTGGACGTGGTCGGCGTCGAGCGGCTGGATGCGATCAATGCCAGCGGCAAGGGCGCGGTGTTCATTTCCGGCCATTTCGCCAATTGGGAAATCATGCCGGCGGCGATCTGCAAGCGCATCCCCCACGCGGTGATGACCTACCGGGCCCTGAACAATCCGCATATCGACCGGCGCATCAACAGGCTGCGCCACGCTTATGGCACCGGCACCGCCGCCCCCAAGGGCATCGGCACGCGCGAGCTGATGCGGGCGCTGGCGCGCGGCGCGCCGATTGCCCTGATGAACGACCAGAAATTCCGCGAAGGCGTCGCCGCGCCCTTCTTCGGCCATGAGGCGATGACGGCGCAGGGGCCGACGCGGCTGGCGCTGAAATATGGCGTGCCGATCGTGCCGGTCTCGACCTTGCGCACCGGCCCGGCCCGGTTCCGGGTGGAAATCCACGAACCCTTCATTCCCGAAGATACCGGCGACACGGAGGCCGATATCCTGAGGTCCGTGGAACGGATCAACACATTCCTCGAAGCCTGCGTCCGCGCCCAGCCCGGCCAATGGTTCTGGCAACACCGCCGCTGGCCGAAAGACGCCTGGCGCGAAGCGGGCGTGATCTAGGGGGCTTGGGGGTTGGTTGATCGCGCGAATTGCGCCGTATCAAAAAAAGTCTTCCAGCTCCTGCGCCACCTGGAGGGTTGAATCTTCCATCTGATCCGGCATTTCTACGGTCGGCGCATGTCGCCAAATCACTTGTTCTTTTTGAATAGTTTGAGTTCGTTCATTTCGCTGTTAGAGTGAATTCGGAACCGGGATAGTCATTCGGTCTGAGGTGGGGACAAAAGCGCCAGGACTGTATGGTATCCGGAAATGCGAGTGGACACGGGCGGTCCGTGAACTCCTCGCGCATGACCGGGGGATGGCGTGTGGATATTCAGACAGTTTTGATTGCGTGTGTGGGTGCATGGGCGGTGTGTCGTCTCTTGATAGAACCGCTCGTAACGGCCAATGCACGCGACCGTCTCGCCGCTGGCCGTGTCGGCGGCGCAGGATGGGTCGCGCTGGCCCAAATCGCATCTAGGATCCTGCTCCTCGCATCACTGTCTTCGGCTCTCGCGCTTGGACTCGCGGCGTGGATCAATGCCCAGGACAATCTGGGACTGGCAGAGACCAATGCATTTCTTGAGCGGATCGGTGCGGCGCGTGACCAGCTAGCCGGGATCGGTACCGCCTGGGGCCTTGGCGCAACACTCCTGATCGCCGCCGGACTCGGCTTCATTACCTTCCTGGCCAGCAAGGCCAAAGAAAAGCAGGTTGTAGGCGATATCTGGAATGCGGAATTTGTCCGGCTGCAGACGGCCTTCAACGATGGCGAATGGGATGAACGCGCGCCGACGCCGGAGATGGAACAGGTCCAGCGCAGCATGGACGAGCTTTCCGAAGCCTTCGAGACCGCCCAGGCACAAGGAGACGGCCAGCGGGCCGCTGCGATACGTGGCGCATTCGACAAGCTGGCGCAGGCCAACGTCTTTCTCGACGTCCAGCGGCGCTCGGACGTTAAGGTCGCTCCGGAAGACGTGGGCATCAGGCCGAAGCGCTCTGGTCTCGGCCTGGTCAGCACGATCTTTTTCTCACAGGGTGTTGTGTCAGGACTTGGCGCAGGAACACGGGTCTTGGCATCAGCCGGTCTCCTGATCCTGTTTCCGAGCCTGCTCGCAGCAAGCTACACCGCTGTCGAACCGGCCCTGCAGGCCTCGCTCGACCGGATTGAAACCCGCCGCGCCGAATTGGAATTCGAGATCGAGTTTGCCGAGATCGACCGGTCCTATAGCGAGCTTGTCGGCGCGCCTGAGGAGGAGCTGGATGAACCCCTGGACGATGAGACGGAACGTGACATTACGCAAACTGCCGAAGTGTTTGAAACAGAGGTCCTTCCCCGCATGCTGGTCAGGTCGGTCCGTGTGTCCGGTATCGGGCTTGATGCGGCGGTGCGCTCAGTGGAGACCGCCTCTGCCCGGCAAAAAATACTGGGTATCCGGGCCAGCGCCGCACGCGGCGCCTCGGCCACTGTCTCCGGCGGCGTCGACGCGCCTGACTATCGCTCCCTGTCTTCTGCCGACGTGCCCGGTTCGGGCATAACCCGCTCTGAACTGAGACGGATCGCGCGATCTGATCCGGCCGCCTTCTCTAGGCTACATAACAATGCCCGCGCGCTGAAGGCCTCGTTCGCAACCCCGGCTGATGCTGGCCAGTTGCGGCGCGCCCTCGTTTCCCAGATCGTCGGGCACGCCGTGGAAGCAACTCCCGCCCTTGATGGGCTCGATCCCGCGCTCGACCGGCAGGTAAAGACATGGGCGGGCCAGATCCCCTCAACTGAAGCCGCGCGGGCGCGCGAAGTCGTGCTGAAGAAATTTGTGGTCCAAAGTCAAGCACAGGGCCCGCTTGACTGGTCGCGACTTGCTGACTGGCACCATACACCCCTGTCGCCTTCCACCAGCCGGTCGCTCGCCAACGCGCTGTCGGAATTTGAACGGTCACTGCCGCAGGCGAGCCGCCTTGCAGACAACCTGCCAAGCCTGTCGCGGGCGCCGAGATATAATCCGGGCGCGGCCACGCAGGCTGTCAGGCAAATGGCGGGGCACCTCGGAAGTGGAGCCGATACCGCAGCGTTTCCAGCCCGGGCGCTGACTGTGTTTGACGACCACTTCCCGGGACAGGTCGGCGCCGAACTGGCAACCCCGCAAGCCCGGGCGATACAATCAATCTCCGGCACGCCGCCCGTGACAGCCGTCCGGAGTTCCGCCACTGCGACAAACGCCGCGATGCGGGCCCGGTCCTATGGCCGGCTGCGCGGATTTTCGCGCATAGGCGGTGTATTGATCGGGCGGGATCCTGAGGATTCCGCTTCCGCGCTTGCACTCGATCATTTCTCCTGGCGCCGGTCGGGGGGGCGCATCGAGCTTGTGCTTGGGCAAGGCAGCGACCGGCAATCGATCGGACGGTTCCATCCCGCCATTGTCCAACTCGCCCTTGCTTATGCGGCCGACGGACGGCCCACGACCGTGACCATGGTTACGACTGATGTGGTGCCTGACCTGCGCATTCTGCTACATCCGGCGCTTGAGGATACGGGCCTTGGCTGCCGCGCCATCCGTCTGGACCAGCTCGCGGACCAATTGTCGTTCGCAGAGGGTAGCGCCCTGTCCGCCATTCGGATCGATGCCGAACAGCGTATACGTGGCGAGTTCGGTCTCTACCGGATCGCCTGGCGGGCACGGGCCCAGGCAAAACTGCCCGGCAGCGACCTTGGCGGCGATGACAGGGTCTACGCAGAAGAAGCGATCGCCGCAGCGCAGCGTCTTCCCGAGACTGAACGCATCGCAGCCGAAGCCGTCATTGGCAGGCTGGACGGGTCGCTCTGGATCAGGCGGAAGCCCGATTTCCTCGACCCCTCCCTGGTCAATCAGATGGAGACCTGCCTGCCTGCGCAGTCGGTCCGCCGGTTTGAAACCTGCATCTCGACGATCACCGACAGCCAGAGTTCGCGTTCTGACGGCTATGCCTGGCTTGCGCCTGCCCCGAACTATCAGATATGGAGCGGCGTGCGAGAACACGCATACGATCTCGACGACGGCCTTGGTTTCCTCCGGTCGCCATCCGCTTCACCGGCCTGGCCCTTCCGGTTCATGGTACAAGTTGCCTTTAAATCGCCCGCCTATTTCGCCGGCGGCGCATCGAAATGGGCCGACGAAACCAATTCAGCCCGCGATGATTATGTCGACGATGATCCCTGGGAGATCGAGACCGTGTCACGCGGCCTCTCGACCGCCGTCGAAGCGGAGGTTCGCAGGAATAGTCAGGTGTCGGATATCGTATCCTCCATGCGCGAGTTTGCGATCCTTCAACGCCTGTTCCGGACAGGCCTGGACGGGCGGCTGGGTCCGGATTTTCCGACCGACCAGCTTGTCGCGCTGTCACAGCAAACCGCCATGGACGTCAATCCTGACGCCCTGACTGCGCAATGGCTGCGCCATCCGGGTGAGATCGAGGGCCAGTTGTTTTCAAGAACCGCCGAGGTCGCAGAGACCATCCCCGAAGGGTTTGCGGAAGATCAGTTCTACGCCCGCGTGGGACCCTGCATGTCCCTGATGATGGAGACAGTCGAAAACGACCCGCGCGGCGAGAGCGCGCTCGAAACGATTGATGCGAGCCGCTGGGACAAGGTTTGCGTGTTCGATGACTTGAGCACATTCGGGCCCGACGGAACCGACCTGCAGGAATTCTCCCGGATAGCGGCCGACATGCGTACGATCCGCGCCTCTGTCGGCGCGACCCGGCCCGCGACAATGGAGTATCCCGGCGCCAGCGGGAATTGCCCGAGACTGTAATGGTTGCAAACATTCACGACCGGCGCGCTTTGTTCATTGGAAATGTGGTCTGTTTGCGAGCCGGAAAAGCGCGTGATCCGGCCCGCCCGCACCCGCGCTGCCTCAGGACACCCCGAGTAATTTCCCCAGTTGGGTGCGGCGGCGGGCGGCGTCGGCTTGGGTCTTGCCTAGGACGAAACCGGTCAGGATGGAATTGGCGGGCGGTTCAGGATGCCGGGCGCCGTCGATCAGGCGGACGGGCACATACCAGCCATCATCGATCGGGCCGCCAATTGCGCGGGCCAATTGCCGAATGTTCAGTGAGCTGTTGAAGCTGGCGGCCTGCGACACGGGCAGGCCGGACCGCTTTGCGGCCGAACCGTGCAGCATGACCTGGGCGGTCGACCCCTGGATCCTGAAATTCGGATCAAACACGATCAGGCGGCCCTCGGTCGTGAGGCCGATATCGAGGCCAGCGACGCCGCGGAACCCGAGGGCGCGGGCCGCTTCGCCGACATTCCTGGCCAGCGTGATCGCGGCTTTGGGAAAGGGATTGGCGGGATCAATTGAGCTGCCGGTCTGGTGGCCGGGCCGGTCGAACAGCTGTTCCGCCGCGCCGGCATAGCGCACGCTCGTATCCGTCACGACAAGCGAGACACACCAGCAGGAGACGACGTCCATGTCATCTTCGACGATCACGTCGCTGGCGTCTCCGAGCGCCTTGAGGCTATCAAAGGCGGCAAGGAATTCTGCTTCGGTCGTGCAGTGGCGGACGGCATAGCCGATGCCGGTAGCCTCGGACGTGCCCGACTTGAGGAAGACCGGACCATCGAAGGCAAACGCAGCGGGGTCATCGAGCGGGACGATACGGCGGTCTGGCAGGTGTTTGGCCGGAACGATGTCGGCAAGGTTTTTCTTGTTGTTGAGCCGGCGCCACAGGTCGCGCGAGACGAGCTGGGCCTTTGCCGGATAGGTCGCGACGGGAAGCGGATAGGGCCAGGCGAGCTTGTAGCCCTCCTCGACCAGTTCCTTCGTGCGGCGCCTGGCCTGGGTGGCGGTCTCGAAGGTGCGCATGTCTTCGTCGACATGAAGGCCGGCGCGTTCGAGGACGGCGAGGCCTTCATCCGTGACCCCGCAAATGTGGCGGACCGTCGGCAGGCCGTTGAGCAGGCCCAGGAGGACGTTGGTCACGCTGTCGAGCGCGAAGGGGGTGAACCCGATCATTCGCGTCTGGCGCAGGTCCGTGCGGGCGGCGAAGGCGACGCCGGGCTCGAACAGCGGCATCAGCGGGACGAGAGGTTTGGTGAGGCTAGCAAGCCGGGTCACAGGAAGGCCTCGATTCCCTTGGCCAGCTGCCGGGTGCGCGGCGTCAGGACCCCGTTTGCGCCGGGATAGGTGGGGGTCTTGTTGGCATCGAGCAGGATCGGCGCGCCGTCATGTTCGACATAGTCGAACTTGCCGAAATCGAACTTCATCTTCTTGCGAAGCGCGGCCAGCTCGGCCGGAACCGCGTCGAGGAATTCGGTGCGCACCAGCGAGGCGGCCTTGACCAGCGGATCGGAGGACAGGCAGCGATAGGCGTAGCCCTGGTCGCCAAAGAATACCCATCCGCGTACGCAATAGAGGCCGTCATCGGAATATTCAGGCAGGAATTTTTCGACGAGGAGGTCAGGATCGGCCCACACCCAGTTTGGCACGTCATCCAGTGACGGCAGGACGGGATAGTGCTTTTCCGGGAGCATCCGGGCCCATCGCCAGGAATGCCGCGCCAGGCGCCGTCGCGCCCGCATGACAAGGCTTGCCCTGGCGTCGCCGCCATCCTGCAGGCCGAAATGGTTGAGATCGGATTTGACGATGACCGGTCCGGTCCAGTCGGATTCCGGGGTCAGCAGAAGCGTCGAGAACAGCCGCTTGGAAATGTCGAGAACATCCCCATTGAGCGATTTTGCCCCGTTTGGCGCAACAGGGAGACCGTCCTTGCGCAAGCGCGTCTTGTCATGATGGAGAATGCATATCCGGGCATTTTCGGCGTATTCGCGGGCGAACTCGACATCCAGCCCCTGTTCGCGCCATGCCTTGGACAGGAGCGAAATGGCGTAATAATCCGGCACATCCTGTGTCAGGTGCGAAATGCTGATTTTCGGTGCGCTCATTGTAACTGAACCGTTTTTTTGCCCATATTCCGGCTATGCCCTGCAAGGCGTGTGCCTTTTTTGGACACGGGCCGGTGGGAAATCGGGGCTTGCTCCCCTTTCGATTGCCGCGAGACGCCGGGCACGCGCCGCGTCCGGGCCCGAATGCGATATTGACGTGCGGAATGGCGCAGACCACACCTGTCACCATGAGCAGCTTCGGCCTGAGGCAACCAAACGCGGCGCGCCCGAGATCTTCCCGGTCATGAGGCCCCGCCCCAAGAAGGAATAGACCAAACATGACAAACCGGATCCTGACGAGCCTTGCGACATTGGTCCTGCTGGGCTGCGTGTCTGCGCCGCTGCAGGCGGCGGCCGATCAGGCGGACGTCGACACGGCGATCGAGATACTGGGCAATTCAGTTGCCTTCGATACGGTGGAAGGGCGCGGCAAGGTGCCGGCCTATGCCGAATACCTGGCCGGAGTCCTGATCGCGGGCGGCTTTTCAGAGGACGATGTGGCGATCGAGCCCTTCGGCGAAACGGCAACGCTGATGGCGCATTATGCAGGCCGCAGCGGCGAGACTCCGATCATTCTCAACGCCCACATGGATGTGGTTGAGGCCGATCCGGCCGACTGGGTGCGCGACCCGTTCAAAATGGAGACCGACGGGACCTATTTCTATGGTCGCGGCGTGCTGGACAACAAGTTTGGGCTGACCATGCTGGTGACAACACTGATGCGGCTGAAACGCGAAGGCTTTGTGCCCGCGCATGACATCATCCTGGTATTGACCGGCGATGAGGAGACCGCGCAGGTCACGGCCGCGGAAGTCGCGCCGCGCTTCAAGGGTGCGCGGATGGTGCTGAATGCAGACGGCGGCGGTGGCACCCTGGGCGAAGATGGCGCGCCGCACTATTACAGCCTGCAGGCGGGCGAGAAGACCTATGCCGATTTCGAGATCGTGATGACCGATCCCGGCGGCCATTCCAGCCGCCCGACGGGAAGCAATGCGATTGTCGACATGTCAGGCGCCATCGAGCGGGTGGCCGCCTATGCTTTCCCGCCCCAGGCCAGCGAGTTGACGCAGGCCTATTTCCGCGAGACCGCGAAACAGGTGCCGGGCGACCTTGGAGCCGCCATGGCACGCTTCGCCGAGAATCCGGACGACGCCGAAGCGGTGGCGCTGCTGTCGGCCCAGCCGGAATATGTCGGCCTGGTGCGGACGACATGCGTTACCACGCAAATCGAGGGCGGCCATGCCCAGAACGCCCTGCCCCAACGCGTGACGGCCAATATCAATTGCCGGATATTCCCGGGCGTGCCACCGCGCACGGTGCAGGCGAAACTCCAGGAACTGGTGGGCGAGGACGGCACGGTGAACTTCCCCGAGGAGTTCCCGCAAAGCGAGACGTCGCCGCTGGACGCCGAGCTCATGGCCGCCATTCGCAAGGCAATCGACGTGCAGGCACCGGGCCTCGCGATCATCCCCAGCATGTCGGCAGGTACCACGGACAGCCTCCTGTTCCGCGGCCAGGGCATTCCGAGCTATGGTGTCTCAGGCATTTTCATGAAAGCGTCGGACGACTATTCCCACGGCCTGAACGAACGGGCGCCTGTGGCATCGATCCCGGGCGCGCTGGAGCACTGGCACACGCTGCTGACCGAACTGGCGCAGTAAGAACAGCAAGGCCTGAGCCGGAGAGGAATCTGACATGCATTACACAGAGATCATTTCACTGGTCACGCTAGGCTTTGGTGCATTGTTGGGGCTGGGCGCGCTGCTGAACCCGGTCTGGGCGTCAGGAATTGTACGGCTGGTGGCCGACCCGGATACGGAGAAGCCCGGCGGGTATTCGGAATTCCGGGCGACCTATGGCGGCCTGTTCCTGTTTGCCCACGCAGCCTCGGCTGGCCTGCTGCTGTCGGTGACGCAGAGCGATGTCGGCCTGTTAAGCGTTCTCGTGGTGCTGCCGCTGGCGGCGGGCTGGTTGGGCGCAGCGTTCGGGCGGACCGTGTCGCTGGTGCTGGATGGCAGCCAGAACCGGGCGAATGGCATGATCCCTGTGTGGATCGGGATGGAATTCCTGCTTGGACTTGCTATAGGCGCGCCCATATTGCAGTTCATCGGCTGAGCCATTCGGCCACAACGAAAGACAGACACATGACGGAGCGTCGAGAGACGGGCCGCTCGCGCCAGGCAAAGCCCGGTTCGCGCCCCCAGAACAGCCCGAACAAGACCACGAACAAAGCCCGGAAACAGACCGGACACAGCCCGAAAACGCTGGCCGAGCCCGACTGGAGCGAAGGCGAGCGCATCGCGAAATACCTCGCGCGGGCGGGCGTGGCCTCGCGGCGCGAAGTCGAACGCATGATCGAGGCCGGCGATGTTGTCGTGAACGGCGTGAAGCTGACCTCGCCTGCGTTCAAGGTGACAGGGCGGGAAACCATCAAGGTAGGCCGCAAGACGATTAGCGCGCCGGAGCCGACGCGCCTGTGGCGCTATCACAAGCCGTCGGGCCTGATTGCCACCAATAACGACCCCGAGGGCCGCCGGACGATTTTTGATGAATTGCCGAAATCCCTTCCCCGCGTCGTGACCGTCGGACGCCTAGACCTGACAACCGAAGGCCTGCTTCTGCTGACCAATGACGGCGAACTGGCGCGGGCACTGGAATTGCCGAAGAACGCGCTGGAGCGCACATACCGCGTGCGTGCGCAGGGCACGGTGACGGATTTCAAGATTGCCGACCTGGCTGCCGGGATGACGGTCGACGGCGTCGACTATGCCCCGATCACAGCGGTGTTCGACCGCGAGAACGGCGCCAATTCCTGGCTGACCGTGACCCTTACGGAGGGCAAGAAACGCGAAGTGCGCCGCGCGCTGGAAGCGGTAAACCTGATGGTGAACCGCCTGATCCGCATCAATTACGGTCCCTTTGAGCTGGGCGACCTGCGCCCCGGCGCAGTGGAAGAAGTGCCGCCGGAACTGATGCTCGAGACAGTCGGATCGATGATTGCCGAGGCCAACCGGCCCCAGCCGGAAGCGCCGAAGCGCCCGGCACCTGCCGCCAAGTCACGCCTTGGCACCCGGCCCGGTTCAGCTAGACTTGCCAACAGGAAACGCCGACCCAAAAAATAATACCGGAGAGCATTATGGCCGACACCGCGCTTGCCACCCCGCCCGAGACCAAGATGGATCCGGGCCGGACAATGAGTGCGGCGGCGGCCGCGACATGCAACCTGATTGTCGATCCTGCGGTCTATGCCGATCAGCCCCGGCTGGACGCGGCCTTCACGAAGCTGCGTGCCGAGGACCCGCTGGCCTGGTGCGAACCCGAGGACTTCCGTCCGTTCTGGGCCGTGACCAAGCATGCCGACATCATGGAAATCAGCCGCCAGAACCAGCTGTTCACCAATGGCGAGCGGGAAATGCTGTCTTACAGGCATACCGAGGAAAAGGTGTATGGCGAATATGGCCAGCCGCACCTCCTGAAAACGCTGGTGCAACTGGACGACCCGCTGCATTTCAAGCTGCGCCACCTGACCCAGGAATGGTTCATGCCGCAAAACGTGAAGAAGCGCGAAGACGGCGTGCGGGCAATCGCGAAGCAATTTGTCGACCGGATGGAAGACCTGGGCGACGCATGCGATTTCCAGCGCGACGTGGCCCTGCATTATCCGCTGCGCGTGATCATGCAGATCCTGGGCGTGCCGGAATCCGACGAGCCGATGATGCTGAAGCTGACACAGGAGATATTCGGCGCACAGGACGAGGACCTCAGCCGCAACAAGAATGCGCTTGAAGAACGCGATGTCGAGAAGGGCCTTGCGTCGATCCAGCAGACGCTGGCGGAATTCTTCATGTATTTCACGGCCATTACGGCAGACCGCCGCGCCAATCCACGCGATGACGTTTCGACCGTAATCGCCAACGGCATGGTGGACGGCGAGCCGATCGGCCAGCTTGAAGCGATGAGCTATTACATCATCACCGCGGCGGCCGGGCATGACACGACCAGCGCGTCGACCGGCGGCGGCGTCCTGGCCATGCTGCAGGACCCGACGCAGCTGAAGAAGATGATGGATGACCCGAAGGGCATGGCGCGGACAGCGGTCGACGAAGCGATCCGCTGGACGACACCCGTGAAGCATTTCATGCGTACGGCCCATGCCGATTATGACCTGCGCGGCAAGACAGTGAAGGCGGGCGAGAGCCTGCTGCTGTGCTACCCGTCGGGCAACCGCGACGAAGACGTTTTTGACGACCCGTTCAAATTCAAGGTCGACCGCAGCCCCAACAAGATCATCTCATTCGGCCATGGCGGTCACATGTGCCTAGGCATGCATCTGGCGCGCCTTGAGATGCAACTCATCTACGAAGAATTGTTCAGCCGGCTGAAATCCATCGAACTGGATGGAGACCCGACATTCATCAAGGCGAATTTCGTGGGCGGACCAAAGTCCATTCCCGTGCGCTACAAATTCTAGGAGATCATCATGGGCTTTCAGAACGTTACCGACACCTATCAGGTCGAAAGCGCCCCTGCCGCGCCACGGCACAAGCCAATATACGACCTGGCTCCGCCTGTGGACCTGACCTCGGCCACGGTTTTCTCGGATTTTGGCGGCTACACGTTCGACGCGTTCGCGACGATGCGCGAAAAGGCGCCTGTCATGTGGCACCCGGAGGAGCACGGAGCAGGATTCTGGGCGGTTACAGCCTACGAACTGGTCAAGCAGGTCGAGCTCGACCCAGCCACTTACTCGTCCCAAAAGGGCGGGATACTGATGAATTACGGCATGGAAGGCGTGCCGCGCCACCCGCTACTCCATTCATCCTCGCTGAACTCCCTGATCAATCTTGATCGGCCTTATCATACGCCGCTCCGCATGGAGCACATGGCCTTCTTCCGGGCTGATTTCGTGGCGGAGCTTCGCAAGCGCGTCACCGTCTATGTCAATGAGTTGCTTGATGATATGGCCAAGCAAGGCCCGATCGTCGACATGGTTGAAATGTTCTCCGCCGAGCTGCCGCTGTTCACGCTGTGCGAAATCCTGGGCGTACCGGCGGCCGACCGGCCGAAGCTGGTCCACTGGATGCATTTCCTTGAAACCTCGCAGTACCAGGCCGTGCAGGAAGGCCTCGGCAATGTGACAATGGAGCAAATGACGGCCTTCCTGAACGAGATCCAGGCGATGTTCGATTATGGCCGCCACCTGCTGGCCGAGCGGCGCAAGAACCCGCAGGCGGACCTGCTGAGCGCGATCGCGAACGTGGAGATCGACGGCAAGCCCCTGTCACCGGAATTCCTCGACGGGTCATGGCTGTTGATCGTGTTTGCCGGCAATGACACGACCCGCAATTCCCTGTCGGGCACGATGCGCCTGCTGACGCAGAACCCCGACCAGAAAAAGAAGCTGATGGCCGATGACAGCCTGTTCCCCAATTTCGTTCACGAGTCGATCCGCATGGTAAGCCCGGTGACCTATATGCGCCGCACGGCGACGAAGGCCGGCGACCTCGGCGGACAGGCCATCAGCGAAGGCGAGAAAGTGGTGATGTATTACGCCGCTGCCAATCGCGACGCCGCCAAGTTCGACAATCCGGACACGTACGACATTACCCGTGCCAACGCCAAGGAGCACCTGGCCTTCGGGCATGGACCGCATGTCTGCCTTGGCCAGCGTGTCGCGAACATGCAGCTGGACGCCGCCTACCGGCAGATACTGGCGCGCTTCCCCGACATCGCGTGGACCGGCGAGCAGACACTTGCGCCGAGCAATTTCGTGCATGCGATTTCATCGCTGACGATCGACCTGGGCAAGCCGGCATGAGCACGCTGGTTACGCGGGAAGACAAGGACGGGTTGGCGCTGCTAACCCTGAACCGGCCCGACAAGCTGAACTCGCTGACGGTGGGCATGTTTCGCGAATTGCGCACGCATGTCATCGACCTGAAGAAAGACGAAACGATCGGTTGTGTCGTCCTGCGCGGGGCCGGACGCTGTTTCTCTGCCGGTCATGACCTTGGCGACATTTCCGAGGGCGAGAAAGTGCCATCGCCCGGCTGGCATTCCGAAACGCTGCGCATGGTGGAGACGCTGCCCAAGCCGGTGATCGCGGCAGTGCATGGCCATTGCTATACGGGCGCCCTGGAAGTGGCGCTGGCCGCGGATTTCATCATCGCGGCTGACAACGCCAAGTTTGGCGACACGCACGCAAAATGGGCGCTGACGCCGATCTGGGGCATGAGCCAGCGCCTGCCCCGTCGCGTTGGCATTGCCACCGCCAAACGGCTGATGTTCACGGCCGAGATGATCGGCGCGGGAGAGGCATTCCGGATCGGACTGGCCGAACAGGTCGTGCCGGCGGCAGAATTCGATGCAGCCATCGATGCCATGGCGCGCCAGATACTTGCGAACTCCCCCTTCTCTCACGCCGCCAACAAACGGCTGCTGGAGGCGACCGACGCGCGGGACATGGATTCCGGCCTGCAATGGGAAATCCTCAAGAATGAGGGCGTCGGACCTGACATGCAGGCGCGAATCGGCGCTTTCATGCGCAAAGACTAGGGGACGCAAACCATGGACTACCTGATCAAGCGCGACGACCTTCGCGACTGCCACTGGGCCGAAGCCCCCGTTACAGACCTGGCTGACGGCATGGCGCGGCTGCGCGTCGATGCGTTTGCCCTCACAGCAAACAACGTGACCTATGCGACGTTCGGAGAGGCGATGAAGTATTGGGACTTCTTTCCGGCCAGCTCGCCTGAATTCGGACGCGTGCCTGTCTGGGGTTTCGCCACGGTGATCGAGTCCAGGGCGGCGGGCGTGGATGTCGGCAGCCGCGTCTATGGCTATCTGCCAATCTCCGACACGTTCGACGTGCAGCCTGTTCGCGCGGGCAAGGAAAGCTTCATGGACGGCGCTGCACACCGACGAGAGCTGGCGCCGATCTACAGCACCTATATCCACACTGCTGCCGATCCGACCTATGACGCAGCCTTCGAAGCGCAGCAAATGCTGTTCCGGCCGTTGTTCACGACAGGCTGGATGATAGACGACTGCCTGATGGAGACCGGTGACCCGGTGCCCGAAACGGTGGTGATTTCCAGCGCATCGTCGAAGACGGCCATGGCGCTGGCCCATTGCCTGAAAACCCGCGGGGGCGTTGATGCCGTGGCGCTGACGTCACCGGGGAATGTTGAATTCGTCAAGGGCACTGGGCTTTACGCCCGCACGCAGACCTATGACGAGGTCGATACCATGCATGCGCGCGGCCTGACGGCGTTCGTCGACTTCCTGGGCCGGCCATCACTCACGGCAGATGTGCACAATGCCCTTAAAGATCGCCTGGTACGCAGCCTGGTGATTGGCGTGACGGACTGGGAAGGCAACCGGGCACCGATCAGCCTGCCCGACCCGCAGCCCGAATTCTTCTTCGTGCCAACCTATGCGGCAGAGCGCGCCAAGGCGCTGGGCGCGGATGTGCTGAACCAACGGCTCGGCGCATCGCTGATGTCCTTCTACCGGGCCTCGTCTGCGTTTGTGACGCCGCAGGAAAGAACCGGCCCGGATGCCATCGACTCGGCCTGGCACGACACGCTCGAAGGCAAGGTCAGCCCGGCAAGCGGTCTTGTTCTCAGTTTCTGACAGGCCTCAGGGGCGACGGGAAATCCTGAATTCCGTCCGGGCGTTGCGGCCCCAGGCCTCATAGGTTTCAGCCGTATCCAGCGGCACGCTTTCGCCATAGCCGACAGCCGTCAGCTGGTCGATCGCCACGCCTTTTTCCAGCAGGTACTGGCGAACGGCATCGGCGCGTTTTTGCGACAGGACCTGATTGTATTCGTCCGAACCGCGGGAATCCGTGTGAGATCCGATCTCGACGGCATACTCGTCGCAGAGCATGGAAATCCCCGCCACAGCATCCAGAAGGCCCGTGCTGACCGGTGAAATGTCGCCGCGATTGGTTGGGAACTGTATCTTCTGGCCGTCCATCGTCTGGTTCAGGGCCTGCTGGCAGGCATCCTGCGATATGGCCCCGCGCGCGAGCATTGCGAGGCTTTCGCCCGGGCCGCGTTCGCCGCTTTCAACACCAATGCCATCGACAAGAAGGGTCATCTCGACCGATCCGATCGGGTCGGATTGCAACGCAGCTGCTCCGGTTTCAAGGGCGCGCCGCTTGGCGTCGGCATTGGGTGCGAGGCCCGTGAGCGTTGCTACATTCTCGCGCGCGACCAGCCCCATCCAGGGGAATCCGGCCTCAGTGAAAGCGCTCTCGATGCCGCCAACCCAACCGGTTGACGACCGCGTCACGCGTTCGACGATCTGCGGTTGGGGCACAGCCGCGGCCGTGAACTTGCCGTTTTCGAAGACATAGAGCCCTTCAGCGATGGTGATGCATTCGGCATCATCTGCCGCGGGAACGTCAGCAGCCATGTCGACGGTGTCATCGGCGCCGCACGCCGCAAGGCCGATGAGGGCCGTTGAAGCGAGGACGCGACATACCGAGGCGTGGAGTTTTTGCATGCCCAATTTTCAATCCTTTGCCGCGCAATGTCAAAATGCTTCGCGGATTAGGCGAGGGCGATGCAGGTTCCGGGCCAGAATTGCGTCCTGGGACCTAGTTCAGGCTTTTGTAGACGATCCCGCCCTTCATCACGAAATCAACAGACTCCAGTTCGGTGATCTTCTTGAGCGGATCGGTCGTCACTGCAACGAGATCGGCGTATTTGCCAGCCTCGAGCGTTCCGATGTCGGTGTCCATTTCAAGATGTTTCGACGCGGTCACTGTGGCCGCGCGGATGGCATCTTCCGGCGTGAAGCCGGCTTCGACCATGAGCGCGAATTCCTGGGCATTGTCGCCATGGCGCGAGACGCCGGTATCGGTGCCGAAAGCGACGTTGACGCCGCCCTCATGGGCCCGGCGCAGCATGTCCAGCATCAGCGGGCCGACAATGGCGGCTTTCTTGCGCGACGCTTCGGGCAGCCAAGGCTCGTTGGTCCAGCCCGTGACCGTCACCCCTGCCAGGACGGTCGGCACGAGCGTGGCATTGTGTTCCTTGAACAGGGCGATGGTCTCATCATCGAGATAGGTGCCGTGTTCGATGGAATCGATGCCCGCACGCAGGGCTGCGTCGATGCCAGCCTTGCCATGGGCGTGCCCGGTGACCTTGCGCCCCATGGAATGGGCCGCGTCGACAATGGCGGCGAGTTCGTCATTGGTGAATTGCTGTTCAAGACCGGCGGCCGTATTCGACAGGACCCCGCCGGTCGCCGTGATCTTGATGACGTCGGCTCCTTCCTTGACCTGCTGGCGCACGGCCCGGCGGCAATCGTCGGCGCCGTTACAGATATTGGTGCCGGTGAAGAGCTGCATGACCGGCCAGGAATAGCCGTTCACGTCGCCATGGCCGCCCGTTATCGAGATCGCCTGTCCGGCCGCACGCATGCGCGGGCCCGGCACCGCGCCGCGCGCGATGGCATCGCGCAGGCCGAAGACAAAGTCATTGTAGCCGCCGACATCCTGCACGGTCGTGAAGCCTGCCTCAAGTGTCTTGAGCGCGAAGGCCGCCCCGTCGAACGCCGTATCGACCGAGGAATCGGTGAACTCCTTGATGCGGCCTTCCGGGCCGTTCTCGCTGGTAATGTGGACATGGCTGTCGATCAGGCCGGGCACGACATAGGCGTTCTTGAGGTCGATGACCGGCACACCCTTCTTGCCGGACTTGTAGCCGGGCTGGACGGACACGATCCGCCCGTCCTTGATGGTGATGGTCTGCTGCGTGAGATAGCCTTCACCCGGCACGGCCAGGACGTGACCGGCATGCACGACGGCATCCTGCGCGCTGGCGACACCGGCCGCGACAAGACAGGCCGTCGAGACGGCAAGAGACTTCAAAAGCGCGTGTTTCATCGGATTGGCCTTTTCAGGGTTTCAGGATCATCTTCATGGCGCCGTTCTCGCGGGCGTCGAACATGCGATAGGCTTCGGCGCCTTCCGACAGGGGCATGTGGTGGGTGACGGTCCGCTCGGGACGCAGCTTGCCCGCCTGGACGAGCGGGACCAGTTCCGGCCACTGGGCCGGCACCGAGCAGGTGCCTGTCCGGAACGTGAGGCCCTTGATGAAGGACAGCGCCATCGGGAACTTGAAGTCCATTGTCTGGTTTACGCCGATGCAGGACACGGTGCCCGCATTGCGCGCGAGTTTCATGGACAGGTGGATGGCGGCGTCTGCGCCGACGCATTCGACGACGCTGTCGCACATGCGGCCCGAGGTGAGTTCCGTGATCCGGTCGCGGGCCTCGGCGGCATCGAAGGCGGTTGCGCCGATCTCTTCGGCGAGCTGGCGACGCTCGGGCACGAGATCGACGGCGAATACGCGGGCCGCCCCCATCAGGAACGCGCCCTCGACTGCCATCAGCCCGATCGGCCCGCAGCCGACGACCGCCACAGTGCTGCCGGGCCGGATGTCGGCATTCTTCAGGCCGAACCAGGCCGTCGGAAGATTGTCCGTCAGCAGGACGGCCTGGTCTTCGGTGACGCCGTCCGGAATCTTGGCCAAGCCGAAATCCGCGACCGGGACCATCGTATATTCTGCCTGAACGCCCTGAAGCTTGGGGCCGAGCCCGTAGCAGCGCGCGCCCGCTGTTTCACACTGCGTGACATTGCCGGCCATGCAGGACGGGCAGGATCCGCAACCGACGGCGGCCGAGATCATCACCCGGTCGCCCGGTTTGAAGCGGGAGACAGCGCTGCCGGTCTCGATGACTTCTCCGACCGCTTCATGGCCGACGCAATAGCCATTGGTCTCTGAAAACCCGTGGCCCTGATAGATGTGGAGGTCAGACCCGCAGATACCGCAGGACGTGATCTTCACGATGGCGCTACGGGTGTCTTCCGGTTCTGGCACCGGGGCGTCGTCGAAGACGATGTCCCGTGCGCCGCGATAGAGGAGACCTTTCATGAAGCGCTGTCCTTGTCGTGTGCTGTCTGGGTTCAGGCCGGCAGCTTGTCGGCCGGGTAGTGCGGGTAGCTGGCCTTGAGGACGCCGTGATTGAGCAGGGTTTCAGCGACCTGCTTCGTTCCGGTCGAATCGAAAATGCGCGTGCGTATCCAGTAGTTCTCCGCGCGACGGCTGGCCGAGAGCGCAACAACCTCGCGGCGCAGGATATAGTCTTCACCGACAAAGAGCGGGCCATCAATCATGCGCATTTCGAGATCGGCAAAGAGGCCGATGGATGGGTGCTTGATCGGCCAGTTGGCCATGCCGCCAGTATAGTTCGCAAGTACGCTGACCATTTCGAGCGGGATGACCGGGCGGCCCCAAGGCGAGGCGTTCGCATCGCTGTACCAGTCGTTCGGCTCAGTGATGACCGCCAGTTTCTGCGCCAGGCTGAACGGATAAAGATTGCCCATATGCTGGTCAGCGTCCATGCGGACAGGCTCGTCCCTGGATGTCTTCAGGCCGACTTTCATGTCAGCGAGGATCACGAGATCACCGGCCGGGCGGAGTTTCGCCATCCGGGCCTCGAGCAGTGTTTCGCCATGGTCCGGGCCGAGCGTGGCGCTGGCCTCCAGCACAGGCGTACCGTCCTCCTTCTCGGCCCAGCATTTGGCCCGGGTCGCGCCGGGCGCCGGGCGTTCGACGAAAGCGCGAACCTTTTCGCCCTCGAACACCATGTTCAGGAAGTGCGTCGAAAGGCAGCCACGCTCGAACCAGTCCTTGCCCCAGATATCATGCAGCAAAGGCACGAATTGCTGGAAATGGGTCGGCCCTTCTATGGGGCCCGCCTTGATGCCGAGCCGTTCGGCTTCGGCATCGTCGTGCAGCGACTTGTGACCGCCATAGGATTGCTCCTGCAGCATCTGCGCAGGCGCCCGCAGCGGTCCTTTGAGTATTTCTGCCGCCATCGGTTACCCTTCCATGCCGGCTTTGCGGGCATACAGGGCTGCAAATTGGGCCAGCGGGACAACCCGCGCCGCGTTCGATTCCGCGTTGGCGCTGTTGGCCGTGCCGTCGCGGACCCGTCCGACGATGCCCTGCAGGATGCCCGCGAGGCGGAAGGCGTTGTAGGCGAAATAGTAGTCGAGTTCCGGCAAACCGGCACGGCCAGTATGCGCGCAATACATAGCGACGTATTCCTCCATTGTCGGAATGCCCCAGGCCTTCAGGTCCGGGATCGCCGAGAGGGACCCGCGCGTGGAATCTCCCGCCGGCATGACCCAGTTCATCAGGTGGTAGGAGAAATCGGCCAGTGGATCACCGAGGGTGGAGAGTTCCCAGTCGAGAACGGCGATGACTTTCGGCTCGGTCGGGTGGAGCACCATGTTGTCGAGGCGGTAGTCGCCATGCACGATCGTGGTCTTGTCGCCCGGCGGGATGTTCTTGGGCAGCCATTCGATCAGCTGTTCCATCTCGGGAATGTGCATCGTTTCGGATGCCTTGTACTGCTTGGTCCAGCGATGGATCTGGCGGGCGACATAATCGCCCTCTTTGCCGAAGCCTTCGAGGCCGGCCTTGCGCCAGTCGACATTGTGCAGGTCGGCAAAGGTCTTGACCTTGGCCTCGTAGATCTTGCGGCGCATGGCCGGCTCGTAGTCAGGCAGCGTGCCGTCCCAGAGAATACGGCCTTCGACCATGTCCATGACGTAGAAAATCGTGCCGACAACATCCTCATCCATGCACAGACCATAGGGCCGCGCGACAGGGTAGCCGAGGGGATAGAGCGCATTGATAACCCGAAATTCGCGATCGACAGCATGCGCGCTGGGCAACAGGTTGCCTGGCGGCTTGCGACGCATCACGTACTTCTTCTTGGGCGTGACAAGCTGGTAAGTCGGGTTGGACTGGCCGCCCTTGAACTGGCGTACCTCCAGAGGGCCCTCATAGCCCTCCACATTGGCTTCCATCCAGGCGGCCAGATTTGCCTCGTTGAATTTGTGGGTGTCCACTACGGCTTTGGTACCTGTGAACAGGTCCTGTGCAGTTTCTGTTTCTGCCATGGGGTCGCTCTCGTGTCTGGTGTTTCCTCTGCGACACCATAACGGGCCGCCACCGGGTGCCAAGTCCTGCCGTAAGGTCGCCACAATTTTGAGGCAATTTTCCCGAGATGACACGATTGATGGCGATCTGTTCCCTTTTCCTGCTTGCCGCTGCACCAGCGCATGCAAAGAATATCAATGCGTCCGGCGCCGTGCGGGCAGACCTGCTCAGCCGGGCGCTTGAGGCGCAGAAAACGCATGCAGGCGCCGCCAAAGATACTGGCCGCCTCGTGATCGTCGATTATTCCCGCCATTCGAAAGAAGAGCGGTTATTTGTCGTCAATCTCGAGAATGGAGATGTATCAGCCTATCGCGCGGCGCATGGCCGAGGCTCCGACACCGATCATGACGGGTATCTCGACCGGTTTTCCGACGAACCGGGGTCAAGCGCGAGCCCGGAAGGGGCGATGGTCATTGCGGAAGAATACAGGGGCAAGCATGGCTTGAGCCTGCGCCTGGACGGGCTGGACGAGACGGACAAGTCGTCGCGCGAGCGGGCCATCGTCATACACGCTGCAGATTATGCCGAACCGGAATTCCTGTCCCGGTTTGGTAAGCTCGGTCGCTCGAACGGTTGCATCGTGTTCTCGAAAGCCGACCTGAAACGCTTCCTGGCAGATGTGCCCAAGGGCACCCTCATGTTCGTGGGCCGCTAGCCTCTCTGGCTAGCCGAGTGCCCGCCAGCCGATATCACGGCGGCAAAAGCCTTCCGGCCAGTCGATCCGGTCCACGCCCGCATAGGCGCGCGTGACAGCCTCCCGAAGCGTTGATCCCGAAGCCGTGACGTTGAGAACGCGCCCGCCCATGGCGACAAGAGCGCCTTCGGAATCGCGGTCGGTGCCTGCCTGAAACACGGTGACGCCCGGCAGGTTGTTTGCTTCGACCATGCCATTGATCACTGAGCCTTTGACGTAGCTGCCCGGATAGCCCGTGTTGGCAAGAACGACCGTGGCCGTCGGATGGAAGCGTTCAAGCTCCAGCAGGGATTCGAACGCATCCTCATTGCCCGCCAGACCGCCTGTCGCCGCAGCGAGTATGGCGGGAACAATGTCGCCAGCCAGCCCCTTCATCAGCACCTGGCATTCCGGATCACCGAAGCGGGCGTTGAATTCGACGACCTTGGGTCCCTCTTTCGTGACCATGACGCCGACATAGAGCACGCCCTGATAGGGCATGCCGTCCGCCGCCATGCCTGCAAGCATCGGTTCGACGATCTCAGCCTTGATGCGGTCCATCACCGCCTGCGTCACGACCGGCGCGGGCGCGTAGGCCCCCATACCGCCCGTATTGGGACCGGTGTCTCCATCGCCGACGCGCTTGTGATCCTGCGCAGCGGGCAAGTAGACCGCGCCCTGCCCATCGGTGATGACGAAGATGCTGGCTTCCTCGCCATGCATGAATTCCTCGATGACCAGAGTCGCCGACGCGTCGCCGAACTTGCCGGACAGCATCTCGTCAACTTCAGCGTCAGCCTGCTCAAGAGTCTCGGCAATCACGACGCCCTTGCCCGCAGCGAGCCCATCGGCCTTCAAAACATAGGGCGCTTCCATCGTGCGCAGGAAGGCCTTGGCGAGTGCGGGTGTCGTGAACTCGCCATAGGCTGCTGTCGGAACGCCATAGGCTTTCATCCGGCCCTTGGAGAAGGCTTTGGAGGATTCCAGCTGGGCGGCGAGGCGGCTGGGGCCGAACACGTCGAATCCGCGGGCGCGCAGGATATCGGCAAGCCCGAGCGCGAGCGGCGCTTCCGGGCCAATCACCACGAGATCCGGCTCGACCTGCAGCGTCAGCTTGATGAGGTTGTCGATATCGTCAACGGCGACATCGAAGCACGGGCCGATTACGTCCATGCCGGGATTGCCCGGTGTCGCGTGGACCACGTCGACCAAGGGCGACTGGTCCATTTTCCAAGCCAGGGCATGTTCGCGCCCGCCGGATCCGATGAGGAGGATGTTCATGGCACCGCTTGTTGCGCGGGTTGGCGTTTGAGATCAAGCGCCTCTGTCGGTGGAGAGGCACTTTTGGCCACCAGCAAGCATTTTTTCCGACGAAACCGGGCCGGGAAGCGCCCTGCTGCAATACCGCCAACAGATAGGCGGGCAATTTGAGATTGGGGCGTTTTGGCGTATCCTGAACCCAGTAAAACACAAAAAGGGGACGTGAAACGTGAGAGTATTCAAACCATTGGCCATCGCCACCATTGTCGCGGCCGCCTGTCTTTTCCAGCCCGCCCTGGCCGATGATATCGAAGGCGCCCAAGAGCATCCGATGATCGAACGCTATCCCGGACAGGAAATCCGCTGGCAGCAGATCAATAACCACCTGCCCTATCGGGTCCCAGCCGGACCGGTGACGGGTTATCGCGCGATCAGCGACTGGATTGACACGGAAGGACGTCTGACCCGCACCTTCTATCGCTACAAGGGGACAGACCGCACCTATTCGGAAGTTTACAAAAATTACCTGGAAGCGCTTCAAGGGGCCGGGTTTGAAATTATCGGAAAGGGGGTCTCTGAAGACCGCAAAGGCAATGCAATCGGAAGCCGCACCTGGACGGAAGTGCTGTACCGAGCGAATCCTACCGCCAAGCCGGGAGAAGTCGGCACCCTGTTCAGCGGAACGTCGTCCTCAGGCGGGGCGGGAGCGATTGTCGCAAAGAAAGACCGCGCCGCAGGTACGGCCTATGTGGTCATCTCGGTGGAGCAGCATGCGTCCGACTATGTCGGAACATTGATCGATATCGTCGAGGTAGAGCAGGCCGAGACCGGCCTGATCGTGGTGAATGCCGAAGCGATCGGGTCCGATATCAGTGAATACGGACGCGTTGTCCTCGACGGGATCGTCTTCGATTTCGACAAGGCCACGCTGCGGCCGGAATCCGAGGCGGCGCTTGATGCGATCGCGGAATTCCTGTCAGCCTACCCCGAGAAAGTCTTCTATGTCGTCGGCCATACGGATTCCATCGGCACGTTTGCCTACAATGAACGCCTGTCAGCCGACCGGGCAGCGGCGGTCGTTGCAGCCTTGGAGGCTGACTATGAGGTCAAGCCAGCCAGGCTGGAGGCCCATGGTGTCGGCCCGCTTGTACCCGTTTTTTCCAACGGAACCGAGGCAGGACAGGACAAGAATCGCCGGGTGGAACTCGTTGAGCGTACGCCCGCGCAGTAGCTGCCATTACCCCATGAGTGATAGGGAGCAAGGGCGCACCACACTGCGCACTTGCTCTCCTTGAAGTGACGCGACACAAGAGAAGTCATGTCCGACTTGCCCGTCTCCAATGACCAAGCCGTATCCGTATCGGAGCTCGCTGCGAGCCTGAAACGGACGATTAAATCGAATTATGATCATGTCGTCGTGCGCGGCGAACTGGGGCGCGTTACCATTGCCCGGTCCGGCCACATGTATGCCGACATCAAGGATGAGAAGGCGGTCCTCAATACGATCATGTGGAAGGGGCAGGTCGACAAACTGCCCTTCCGGCCGGAAGAGGGCCTTGAAGTGATCGCGACCGGGCGTTTGTCGATCTATGAGGGCCGCTCGAACTACCAGCTGATTGCCAGCTCGATGCGGCCTGCCGGCGCCGGGGCGCTGATGCAGCTGCTGGAGGAGCGCAAGAAGAAGCTGGCCGCCGAGGGCCTGTTCGAGGCGCGCCACAAGAAGAAGCTCCCCTACCTGCCCCGCACCATCGGAGTGGTCACCAGCCCGACCGGCGCCGTGATCCGGGATATCCTGCACCGTATCCAGGACCGTTTCCCTGTGCGCGTGGTCGTGTGGCCCGCCCTTGTGCAGGGCGATGCGGCGGCGGCGCAGGTGACGGCGGGCATCAAGGGCTTCAACGCGATGACCGGCAATGACCGGCCCGATGTGCTGATCGTCGCGCGTGGCGGCGGATCGATCGAAGACCTCTGGCCCTTCAACGAGGAGATCGTCGTCCGCGCCGCGTTCGAAAGCGAGATCCCGCTGATTTCGGCGGTCGGACACGAAACAGATACGACCCTGATCGATTATGTGTCGGACGCGCGGGCGCCGACGCCGACAGGGGCGGCAGAAATTGCCGTACCGGTGCGCAGCGAGCTTTTGCTGTCTATTGAGGAGAGTGCCGGGCGCCTGAAGCGGGCGCTGGCGCGCCGGACGGCGCGGTCGCGCGATGCATTGCGCGCCGCACGCTTGCCACGGCCGGAGACGCTGCTGCAGTCGAAACGCCAGAGGCTGGATTATGCGGCCGCCAGCCTGCCACGCGCGGCGCGGGCGCTGATCGAGCGGAGCCGGTCGCGGCTGGCTGCGGCGCAGGTCAGCCCGGCAGGCCTGAAGGCCGATATCAGGCGGTCGCGGCAAAGCTTGCGGGAAACGGCGGTACGGGCGCGCCCTGCCCTGATGCGGCTGATCGAGCGGCGCCGGGTATCGCTGGAATCGCAAGGCAAGCTGCTTGAAACGCTGTCGTATCAAGCGACGCTGAGCCGGGGCTTTGCCATCGTGCGCAGTGAAGACGGCAAGCTGATCCGGTCGTCCGGCGTTGCTGCTGCAGCGGCCGCCTTCAAGGTGAGTTTCGCGGATGGCGATGTCATGGCCACGCCACTCGGCGAGCCGCCGCCCTCATCACCGCCAACCCCTGCCCCCAAAACAAAGAAAGCCCCGACCAAGGCTGATCAGGGCTCTCTGTTCTAACGTGTCCGGACGGAATTAGGCGCCGGCAATGTCTTCTGACAGGACCGTCATCTGGAACTGGTAAGACGTCTCGCCCTCGTCGACATCCTTGTAGACCAGCGCGATGAATTCGGCGCCGAGATAGACTTCAACCGAATCATCTGTCTTGTCGCGCGCCAGCAGGCGCAGGCCCGGGTGCAGTTTCTCTTTCAGGTACGCCTCAAGACGCAGTGTTTCTTCACGTTCCATGACGCATGCTCCTTCACAATTCAGCGGCGCAACCTAGTCTTTTTCCTTTGCAGCGCAACAGGGACGCCTGCAATCGACTGTAGCTTCCGTGCGGCGCGACTACTTTACCATGTCGTCGGGAATGTTCTGGTCCATCGTCTTGGCGGGCTGGCAGCAGAGCGGCTGGCCGACGATCTTGGCCGGGACACCGGCGACCGTGCAATGGGCGGGGACGTCCTTGAGCACCACGCTGCCTGCGGCCACTTTGGCTTCGTCGCCAATCGTGATGTTGCCGAGAATTTTCGCGCCAACCGACAGCAGCACACCACGTCCGATCTTGGGGTGACGATCGCCGACTTCCTTGCCGGTGCCGCCCAGCGTGACGCCGTGCAGCAACGAGCAGCCATCGCCGACGATGGCCGTTTCACCGATCGTGATGCCTGTCGCGTGATCGAGCATGACGCCAGTGCCAATGCGCGCGGCGGGGTGGATATCGACGCCGAACAGTTCCGATGCGGTGCCCTGGAAATGGAAAGCCAGCGACTCCCTGCCCTGCTTCCAGAGGACATGGGCAATTCGATGGGTCTGCAGCGCCAGGAAGCCCTTGAAGAACAGAAAAGGCTGCAACATGCCGCGGCAAGCGGGGTCGCGCTCAAGCACCGCCTGCATGTCGGCTTCCGCAGCCGTCAGAAGCGACGGGTCGGAATCGTACGCGGTCGACAGGATGTGGCGCACCTGCAGCGTGCCCATGACCGGGCCGCCCAGTTTCTCAGCGAGGTGATAGGACAACGCCTGGCAAAGCGAAGAATGGGCCAGGATGGCCGCATTGATATAGCTGGCAAGCGTTGGCTCTTCTGCGGCGGCCGCAGCAGCCTCGAAACGCAGCCGGTTCCAGGCGGGTGGCGGGGCACCGATATCAGGGTTTGCGACCATTCCGGCCTCCATCAGTTTTTGGCTTCCTAGCCACATGGGCGACAGATTACCGCGTATCAAGTTCCAGCACGTTCACAATTACCTCATTCAGCGGGGACATGTCGCCGACCAAACAGGTAGGTCAATGTTTTTCGCATGGGTTTCAAGGTCATGATCCGGAAAACGGCTGGTGTGAAGTAGAGCGCCAACAGGGCCGACCCTGCCACGCCGCCTGAAATTCCCGCTGCCAGAGGCATCCAGAAAGAGTCTCCGGACAGGAGGATCGGTATGAATCCGCCCATGGTCGTAAGCGTGGTGGCGACGATGTGACGGGTGGCGTCCACAACGATCTCGCGCTGGGCGATCACGTCGTCGGCCATGGCGGCCGGACTGGCCGTAAGAAGCGACAGGACAACAATCGAACCGTTGATGGCGATGCCCAGCAGCCCCAAGCCGCCGATGATCGCATTGAAGCCGAACGGCAGGTTGAACAGCCAGACGCCGAAGAATGCGAGCCCCAGCGACAGGAAACCCGTCGCCAGGATGAGCAGCATCATGCGGAACGAGTTGAACACGAGCATGATCGCCCCGGCCATGACGAGGATGAGCGGGATTCCGACCCCGGCCAGGTTGCCGATTGCTTCGCCCGAATTTTCAGCCTCGCCGCCAATCCGGATGGCATAACCCGGCGGCAGCGTGAAGTCGCTCTCAGCCAGCCGGGCCTGGAAGTCTGCAAAAACCGGCGCCGGCAATGTATAGGGGTCAAGGAAGGCGAGTATCTGGTTCATGCGCTGACCGTCACGGCGCGAGATCACAGCCGTTTTCGGGTCAAGCGACATGCCCCCAAGCGCTGACAGAGGCGTACCTTCGCCCACGGTCATGGCCCGCAAGTCGGTCAGCGTGCCGCGGCGATTGTCAGGCGCGATCACGATAACGGGCAGTTCTTCGGTGCCCTCCACGATTGAGCCCGCCCGGACGCCTTCAAGCTCTGCATTCATGGCAGAGGCGAGCTGGGTGAGGCGTTGACCGGCAAGCGCCGAAGCCGACTCATCGGCTTTCAGGCTGACTGTCGGCGCGCCGAGCTCAAGCGACGCCACGGTATAGGTGACGCCGGGAGTCTGCGCGAGGATGGTGCGCGCCTCGTCGCCAAGGCGGCCGAGAATATCGAAATCGTCACCGAGAATCGTGAAATCAATCGGGGCATCAGCCGGAGGGCCTTGTTCGAACGGCAAGGCGAGGAAACGCGCACCGGGAAACTCCGCCCGCATCTCGCTCTGGACCCTGGCGACAATCTCATGCGTTCGCTGGTTTCCGTCCAGTTGGACCCAGCCGGCCGCAAATCCTTCGACGCCTTCGGTATTGTTGATCATGTTATAGTAGACGCGCGGTGAGGGTTCGCCCAACACCCACGTCACGGACTTCACGCCCTCCATCGCCTGGATCAGCTCGCTGGCATGTTTCGTCGACACGATCGTGTCGGACAGGCTGGCCTCCGGCGGCAATTGCATCATGATCTGGAACTGGTCACGCTCCGTCTGCGGAAAGAACTGTGACGGCAACTGTCCGACCAGGTAAAAACCAAGGATCGCCGGAGCGATGGCCAGGCCAATGCCGAGCGGCGGGAACCGCAAGACGGCTTCGATGGTAGCCCGGTATCCGTCGGATATGAAATCGATCGACACGCCATCGCGCCACCAGCGGCGAGGGCGTTTGTGCTGGCCAATTTCCCAGCCACGCGTCCGGTCGAACCAGCCTGCCATTGCCGGAATGACGGTGACAGAGATGACGAAGGAGGCGGTGATCGAATAAACGACCGACAGGCCGATCATGCCGATAAACTCGCCAGCGCCGCCGGGTAGCAGTGCAATCGGCGCGAAGGCGAGTGCCGTCGTGAGCGTTGAGGCTGCCAGCGGAGCAAACAGGTGATTGATACTCTTGTCGATCGACTGCAGGCGCGATGCACCCCGCGCCCGCATCTGATCGAAATCGTCGACAACGACAATCGCATTGTCGATCAACAGCCCGAGTGAAATGACAAGGCCGGTAACCGACATCTGATGCAGCGGGTTTCCGAATATCTTGAACAGGATCAACACGAGCGCGACGGTCAGGGGAATGGCCGACCCGACGACGAGCGCGGAGCGCCAGCCCATCGAGAAGAACAGGACGACGAACACGATACAGGCTGACATCAGCAGGTTCCTGGCGAGCCCGTTCAATCGCGCATTCGTGTATTTGCTCTGGTCGAAGACCGTTTCGATCCGCAGGCCGGGCGGTGCGTCCAAAGCAAAATCGCTCACGACCCGGTGCGCAGTTTCAGCCCATTTGTCGACACGCTGGTCCTCTGAAATGAATGCGCCCACGAAAATGGCACGCTTGCCGTTTTCGAGCGCCATGCGGACAGGCGGATCCTCAAACCCCTTCTGGACAACAGCGACGTCGCTGACACGCACAGCCGTGCCATCCGGCCGCTGCAATAGCGGCACGCTGCGGATGCGGGATATGTTGTCGAACTCGCCGCCGACTTCGAGGCCGATATTGCCACCATCAGAACGAAGACGCCCGGCCGGTGTCTTGCTGTCCGCCGAAGCGATCAGCGATGCAGCCTGGCGTGTCGTCAGGCCTGCCGCCGACAATGCTTCTGGGTCGACAACGACGCGGACCTCTTCGGCAGGTACGCCGAAAAGGTCGGTCAGCTCTGTTCCGGGCAGTCGCTGAAAACGGTCCTGGAGGTTGAGCGCCATGCGCCGCATCACTGCGAGGGGCGGATCACCCTCACCTTCCCACACAAGTCCGACGACCAGAGTCGCCGCACCGACATATTGCCGGTGGATGTCCGGTGCGTTGGTGCCCGACGGGAATCTGGATTTGGCCAGCTCGACCTTCTGGCGGATCAGGGTCCAGGCATCGTCGACTTCTGCTTCAGTAAGATCATCACGAATTTGCAGGCTGACCTGCGACACGCCGGGGCGCGAAACGGACTGTACCTCGTCGACCTCGGGCAGTTCCATCAAAGCCGCTTCTATCGGTTCGGTTACGAGCGCTTCCATGCGCTCGGCATCCGCGCCCGGAAGAGTCGTCAGCACGAAACCGTAGCGCTCAATCAGCGTCGGGTCTTCCTGACGGCCGAGCGAAAACATGGCGCCGAGACCACCGATCAGGATGACCATCATTACCAGTATGGTGAGGCGCGGAAGACGGAAGAATATCGTGAACATGACGGCCGAGCCCTCAGCCTTCGTTGGGTGTGACGGCGCTGGTGGCATCGCGCGGCACGACCGGCATGCCGGGCGCGATGCGCTGGAGCCCGTCGACGATCACGCGCTCGCCTTCCTGCACGGGGCCCCGAACGAATCCGCGTCCGCCTTCGGAATGCACCATCTCGACCGGCCGTGGCTCAACCCGCCAGCCATGCTCGGACGGCGCCGCAACAAGCACCGTCCAGAGGCCCCGGGACGCCGTGGACATCGCTTTCACGGGCACCCAGAAACCTGGCTCGTCGATTTCACGCTCCATCGACAACCGAACGACCGCGCCGACTGCCAGATTGCCTGAATTCTCGATGTCGAACATTGCCGTAACAGTGCGCCTGTCGGAATCGATCACGCCGGTAACGGTACGCAGTCTTGCATCGACAGCGCCTGTATCGGCAACCAGCTTGTAAATGTCGCCCGGAATCAGGCGCGCGGCGCTGATGGCCGGAAGACCGATCCGTGCTTCGAGACGACCCGCCTCTACCAGTTCCAGTATCGGTGTTCCCGGCGCTGCGATTGCGCCTTCATCGGCCATCCGCGCAGTCACGACGCCATCAAACGGCGCCGTAATCCGCGCAAGATCGATCTGGACCCGCAACGTATCAGCCTGTGCCTTGGCCGCTTCAATACGGGCCAGTGACGTATTGGCCTGGGCTTCGGCCTCATCGACACGCTGTTGCGAGACGTGGCCCTGCAATTTGAGAGTTCTCTGGCGCTCGACCGTGGTCAAGGCGAGCGAGTGGGCTGCGCGGGCTTCTTCAACTACCGCGTCGGCCGAAGCGAGCTGCGCGCCCAAGCTGCGCGTGTCCAATCTGGCCAGCGTCTCACCCTGTTTGACCCGATCGCCCACATCGGCGCTGATTATCTGAATTCGGCCACCGCTGGAAAAGCCGAGCTGGCTCTTGCGCCGCGCTTCCGCGAGCCCGCTGAAGGACTCGTCGATCCTGAACTCCTTGGCCAGGCGAACCGGCACAACGGACACTGTCAGCGGGTCCGGTTCGACTGTCGCAACTTTTGGCCCTTCAGCGCTGCGCAACTGGATTGCTGCAAACATCAGTCCTGCACCAAGCAGGAACAGGATCACCAGGAAAGCAAACCCTTTCAACAGGGTTGGGCGCTTCTCGCGGGTTTCGTCGCCCTGATAGTAATCGGAAGGCGTCATGGTCTCAGTCCTCAGGGATGAAGTCAGTGTGCCGCGCCTCGCCGGGCGATTGCAGTCCCCGGAAAACGAGGTCGGCGTGGAAAGCGATAAAAGCGCTTGCTGAAACGGGCTGGTCGGTTGGCAAAAGTGCCGGGAAGTGAGGCAGGTGAGTCATCAATTGCGCGAGACCGTGGGACGCGGCCCACACGGATTTCGCCGACAGATAGGGGTCGAGATTGGGATCGAACACGCCGAGCGACTGGCCTTCGCGTACCATGTCCACGAGGACGCCAAAGGCACGCCCCTTGTAGGACTGAGCGAACGCCTCCCAATCCTTGGACTGGACCTGGACGGGCGCGCCCTGAAGGTTGGAAAACGCTGCGGCGTAATGGTGCGGACGCTCCATCGCCGTTACAATATAGGTCGATACACAGGCCCGACCGCGTTGCGAGAAAGGCGCATCGGCGCAGGAAATCTTGCCGACCCGGGACAGGAGGCGTTCGAAGAAAACCTCCTTGAGTTCGTCGATCAATTCCTCCTTGGACCCGAAATACTTGTAGATTGCCGACGGTGAGTAATCGATTTCTTCGGCAAGCCGCCGGATCGAGAGGCCCGCCTCTCCCTCTTTCGCAAAGACGCGTTCGGCAGCTTCGATTATTGCACCGCGTACTTTGAGGCGGCGACGCTCTGCCGGCGTGGCTTCAAGGGACAGGTCAGTTGGCATGGGACGCAGGATATCGCAGAAGCATGTTCAGAAAGTGAACACTGTTCACGAATTTAATCCTGACGCGCCTGCCGAGCAAGCAGAAACATCGCGTTGCACCTCTTTCAGAGGCGCGGCAGTCTGGCTATGTACCGCCATGGCAAACCGTTTCCCCCCCGCTCCGCCCATCGGTACGCCGATGTTGCCGATACGTCCGAGCGCCGACGCCCGCGCCTTGCTTGCGCTACGTAGATCAGCGAGCAAGCACCACTTGACCGAGCCGGGCCCCTCGCCGGAATCGCTCGATGAACTATTGCGGGTGGCTGCCCGTGTGCCGGATCACCGGAAACTTTCGCCCTGGCGATTCATCGTGTTCGAAGGCGACGCGCGGATATCGTTCGGAAAGGAAATCGCACGGATCCACGACGCGAACACACCCGACGCCGAATCCAAGGATGTGCTGGAAGCCGCCGGCCTGCCCCTTCGCGCGCCTGTCATGGTTGCCGTGATTTCGTCACCTGATCCTGCGCACAAGACGCCAGTCTGGGAGCAGGAACTTTCTGCGGGCGCGGTTTGCCACAACCTGCTGCTTGCGGCGAACGCTGCCGGGTGGGCCGGCGTCTGGCTTACCGAATGGATGGCCTTCGACCCGGACGTCGCCAAGGCGCTGGGCCTGACCGATGACGAACGCGTAGCAGGCTTTGTCTATCTCGGTACGGCAACCATGGCATGCCCGGAGCGCCCAAGGGCAGACATGAGCGAAAAGATCACCCGCTGGTCTGCCCCGGTGTGACTCAGCCCCGACCGCGATAACTTGCGACACCCGTGTCGGGGACATGGAGTCCGGCAGGCACCTCACCGGATTGCCAAAAGACATCGATCGGAATGCCGCCGCGCGGGTACCAGTAAGCTGAAATCCGAAGCCACTTCGCTTCGGTGAACGCATGTATCCGCCTGCCAATCGCCACCGAGCAATCCTCGTGGAAAGCGCCATGATTGCGGAAACTGGTGAGGTAGAGCTTGAGGCTCTTGCTCTCTACCAGCCAGTCACCTGGCGCATAGTCGATCACGATATGCGCAAAGTCTGGCTGTCCCGTGACCGGGCAGAGCGAGGTGAACTCGGGGGCGACGAACCGGGTGAGATAGAGGGTGTCGGCATGAGGATTGGGCACTCGTTCGAGATGAGCGTCTCCCGGGTTTTGCGGAGCGGGCGTTTGCTGGCCGAGTTGGCCGAGCCCCTGGTAGATCGGATTATCAGACATGGGGGAGGATTCCTGGAACGGGGACAATGTCGAACAAGAGGCCGAAATAGAGCGCGTAGGCAAGCAGGAGAACTGCACCTTCCCAACGCGCGATGCGTCGTCCGGTCATCGCAAACAGCATGAGAAGGAAAACCGACAGGATCAGCGCGCCAATGTCTTCCGACGATATGATGCTCGCATGACGGCCTTGCGACATGGCTTCGGCAGAAATACTTCCCCGGACGCTGAACGGATGAACCACGGCCGTGATGCCGAGAATGCCCAATATGTTGAAAATGTTCGACCCGATGATATTGCCCAGGGCGACGTCTGACTTGCCGCGAAAGGCGGCGACAGCGGAAGTCACGAGTTCGGGCAGGCTGGTTCCGATGGCGACGATCGTGAGACCGATGATGGTTTCGCTGATCCCGTATTCGCGCGCGATGACGACGCCACCATCCACCAGGAGCCGGGCACCGAACATGACGCCAACCAGCCCGGCCAACGCAATTCCCAATCCGAGGAACAGGCCATAATGGGCGTCAACCGTTTCACCCTCGGCCGCATGCATCGCCGCAACATCATTGTCGCGGCGCTGGTCGGCCATGAATGAATAACCGAGATAGAGCAGCAACGCGCCGAGGAGAGCCAGCCCGACGGGGCGGCTGAAAAGATCGAACCAGATCAATGCACAAAGCAACGCCGTGACGGCGAGCATGAAAAGCCCGTCCCTGGCCAGCGCACGCGGATTGGTGAGGATTGGCCGGATCATAGCGGCGACACCGAGCACAAGAAGGATATTGGCGATATTCGAACCGACGACGTTGCCGACAGCGATGCCCACCGCATTCTGATCGATGGCTCTCAAACTGGTCACGAGTTCGGGAACCGACGTGCCAAACCCGACCAGGGTCAGACCGATCACCAATTCGGAAATATTGAGCTTTCGCGCAACACTGACCGATCCGCGGACGAGCGCCTCCCCGCCAATGAAAAGCAGTACCAGGCCGCCAAGCACCATCAAATATGTCATTCCCTGCCCCGCAAATGTTCAATGCGCCAACCATACGGTGTGTGCGGTCAAGCTGGCAAACAGAGACTACCGTAGCTGCTGCAACAGAAAAATAGGTCGAGACCCCATGTAATTGTAAGGATATTTGTCGTTAACGTGCAGTGTTCGGGGCGAAAACTACAGTCACCGGCCTTATCTTCACTATGGACAGGCCTGTTCAGCCTTCATTTAGGAAAACTGGCGCAATCCTCGCATTGAAACCAGAATGGTAAATTCTTCGATGTCACACCGGCTTGCCCGCTTGACCACCCTGGCCGGGAGCGCTCTGACGCACCCGGCTACGGGCGTGTGCCTGCTGGGCGCCGTGACAGCGTGCGCCGGTTTCCCCGGACAAGGCGAAAACGGCGCCGGATCCGTCAGCCGGCAGGTGCCGGTCGAGCTGAAGGGGGTCCCTTCCAGCTTGGACGCGAAGGCAAAGGCGGTGCTCGAAACAGATGATGCAGCGCCTCGCAGCGTACTCGAATCCCGACGCAAGGCGGCGGCTTCTGCAGACACGCTGGAGGAGTTCCTCGCATCCGAAGGCTATCTCGCAGCCGTTGTATCGCCTGAACTGATTGAAAGCATCGACAAGAAACCGCGCCTGGACGTCACCGCCGGCGACATGTTCAAGGTGGCGTCTGTCGCGGTAACACTCGACTCCGTTGTAGACGACCGGCTCCGGGCATCACTGGACGAAGACCGACAGACCCTTGCCATCGGCGCGCCCGCGAGGACATCCGACATCGAAACGCTGGAAGCGCAATTCCTCCGAAGACTTCGCCAGGGCGGCCATGCGTTTGCCGAAAGCGGCGGAATAGACGTACTGGCGTCGCGCAAGGACAAGAATGTCGAGCTGACATACGCGCTGAAACCCGGCCCGTTCGTTCGGCTCGGAGACATCGTCGTGCTGGATTCAGGCGCATGCAGGCACGAAACAATCTGCGCCCTCCGGACTTGGACGCCGGGAGACGCCTATACGCCTGACAAGATCGACCAGCTGCGTGTCCGCCTGCGCAGCAGCGGTCTGTTCAGCGGGATAGGGGTTGCCGTCGCGAAGACGCCTGACGAAAATGGATATTATCCGGTCGAACTTACGCTTTCGGACGCAAAACGTCGTTCCGTCGGAGCTGGCGTCACAGCCTCGACAACCAATGGCGTTGGAGCAGACGCGTTCTGGGAACGCCGCGACATTACCGGTCGGGCAGATACGCTCCGTGTACAGGGCGAAGTGGCAACGCTCGCGCGCAATCTGACCACAAAATATACGAGGCCGAACATTGGCCGGTACGGGCGCACGCTCACGGCCGAAGCTGGCATTCGCGGCGAGGAGACCGATGCCTACGACCTGCAGGGTCTCAAGGTCGGCGCGGCGCTCTCGCAGCCATTCAGGAAGAATTTCACACTGTCAGCCGGTGCATCGGTTGATGCCACGCGAACGAAGGAGTCGCGCCTCAGCACCTTGTCGGCCCCCCGCGAGCTGTACACGCTTTCCTTTCCGCTCGCCGCAACCTATTCGACCGTAAGGCAGCCGCTGGACCCGCAATCGGGCCAGCGCGCCTTTCTCGGCGTCGAACCCGGCTTGTCTCTCGGCGATGCGTCAGCTGGTTACACACGCATGCTTCTGACCGGCTCCACCTATCACAAGATCGCGGACGGACCGTTCGTCGCCGCCCTGCGTGGCGAGTTCGGCGCTTTCCTTGGATCCAACGCCGTTCCGATCGACCGACTGTTCTTCGCAGGCGGTGGCGGATCGGTGCGCGGATTTGAATACCAGAGCCTGTCGCCGCGCGACGCAACCGGCGCCCTGATAGGCGGCCGCAGCCTGTTCGACATGTCCGCCGAGCTGCGCTGGCGACGGAGTGACAAGCGCGGCTATGTACTCTTCGTTGACAGCGGCGCGGCGGCCGACAGCGCCGACGATGTTTTCAAGGAGCTACGCACCGCCGTCGGCATCGGCTTTCGGTACTATCCCGGCTTCGGTCCGATCCGGGTTGATATTGCAACGCCGCTCGACAGGCGCGACGGGGAGGACCCGGTCCAGTTCTATGTGTCTATCGGGCAGTCATTCTGATGGCCCGATTTCCAGCAGCGCTCAATTTCGTCCGTCGCCGGCCAATCTCGTCCGGAATAGCGGGAATTCTTGCCCTCCTGCTTGTGACGGCGATGGGCGCGCGCTTTTGGATCAATAGTGATGGCGGGCGCGCCTATGTCCTGTCGCAAATCGACGGTCGGACAGTCGGTAGTCTCGGAACGATATCGGCATCAGGCCTGACAGGGGATCCTCTCAAGCAGATTCACCTCGACAGGCTGTCGATCGCCGATGCCGATGGCAAGTGGCTCGACAGCAGCGACATCGATTTGAGTTGGACGCCGCGCGCGCTGCTGTCCCGCAAGGTGGAACTCAATCTCGTCAGTGCGAACGAAATATCGGTCCTGCGCCGCCCCGAAACGACACCGAGCGAAACGTCAGGGAGCAGCAACTGGACCGTCACGCTCGACGACCTGAGCATAGACAAGCTTTCGCTCGCCGAAGGTGTCGCCGGGCCGGCAGCCGCATTCAGCGTCACCGGCGCGTTTTCCAGCGGACGCGACGCTGTCGTCAGGGCCAAGCTGGACGTTGCGCCACTTGAGGGCCTTGGCGACCGGTTCAGGATCGATGCCCAACGAGACGCAGCCGGCCGTTTCAATCTGGATGCCGAGGGCGAAGCGCCCGCCGGCGGAACCTTCGCGACACTTCTGAAACTTGAGAACGGGCAAAGCGCCAATCTGAGTGCCTCGGCTGACGGGACGCTGGACGAAGGCGACGGCTACATCCTGCTGAAGGTCTCGGGCGAAGACGCAGCGTCGATGACGGCCAAGATCGTGGGAGGACGGCTAACCGCAAACGCCGATCTCGATGCAACTGCCCTGCCCGTTCCAGACGCAGCACGACAAATACTCGGCGCGAACGCGAGGTTCATTCTGGGCGCCGACATTGAGAAGGACCTGGCGGCGTTTGACCTGTCCGCAACCATGGCATCTGGGACGCTGGCCGCCAAAGGCGAGGCAAACCTTGATACAAGGTCCCTTAATGGCCCGGCGACAATCAAGCTCGATTTCACGGGGCTCTCCGACCTGACCGGTATAGCCGCTGACCTCTCGCTCGACGGAACACTCGAGGTCGCCGACGATGCGCCAACATATGCCGGCGGAGCGAACCTTGTTGCGCATGAGGGAGCGAACCTGTCCTTCACAAGGCTTTCCGGGCCCGTAACGGTCTCTCTGAAGCCCAATCAGATTCCGTTCAACGCCGACCTCGTGGGTGAAGGCATCCTGTCGGGCAACCAAAACCTGTCCGGCCTGATCGGCGACCGGCCCCACCTGGTGGCAAGTGGCGTATACGCCCGCGAAACCGGAATTATCACCCTGGCACCTTCCGTACTTGAGTTGCCTGAGGGCAAGGTTTCTGCCTCGGGCAGGTTGAGCCCGAAGGCACGCACACTGGATTTACGCGGTACGGTAGACCAGGCTCTCCGCAGCCTGCCCGGCGGGTTCGGCGGGCGGGCGTCAGGAACATTTCGCGCGCACGGCTCACTTAACAAGCCGCAAATCGAGACGGTCCTTGCTGGCGCCGATTTTTCCGGATTGCCGGACCCGGTACAGCCACTGGTCGGCGGTGCGCCGAAATTGAATGCGTCGATCGCGATCGATGGCAAAACGATAGGCATCTCCAAAGCAATTCTCTCAGGCACCGGCATTCAGTTCGACGGAGGCGGCGTGTACCGCATTGGCGGTGCCAGCAGGTTGAACTTCGACTTTGCGCAAACCGCCCCTATTGAAATCGGCGGCAACACGTATGACCTGCATTCCGGCAATATCCGCCTTTCGGGACCGTCGAACGCTCGCGATCTGGACCTTGCATCGACAGGTGGTGCTTTCCAGGTCGGGTCCCGCAATATTGACGGCGTCCAGGCCACGACCACACTCCGCATTACCGGTGGTCGAATAGAGGGGCCATTGGCCTTGGCCGGAAATTTCGCAGGTGAAGTGCTGAAGCTGTCTGCCGGTTTCGTACGCGCCGATGGCGTCACGATGATCAGCGACGCAACGGGCACGTACGGCCCACTCGGCCTCACCGGGCACGCCGAGATCAGCCAGGCGGGCGATCTTATCTTGGTGGCAAACGCCGAAGGGGAAGGCCTGACGACCGACGATGTGCAAATCGAAAGCCTTCGCGCAACCGTCAGCATCGAGAAGGTAGGCCAGGACCCGATGTCGATCGTGGCCCACGCCGATGGTAGTGGCGCGAAACTGCCAGCGGCCATCCGACTTGATACTTTCACGGCAGATATAAAGAACAACAGGGACGGCTACGACTTCAAAGCCGACCTAAAGAGCGACCAACCTTCGCGTCCGTTCGATTTTGCGGTGTCGGGACGAGCTGACCTGTCGGGAACCTCGCCCAATGGCACGCTCAGCCTATCGGGCACTGCGCTCGGCGAGCCATTCAGAACTCCGGAACCCGCTCGCTGGAGCCTTGGTGAGGTTCCCGACCTTGAGGGTCGGCTTTCGGTGCTCGGCGGAGAGGTCACGGCCGAGCTTTCAGGCTCAGGTGAAACGGCGCTGCTGGTGGTCGATGTCAAAGCCGTGGACTTCGGCGCCCTGTTTGCGCTTGCCAATCTCGGCGAGGTCGACGCCCGCCTCAATGGCCATGGCGAATTCCAACCCATCGGCCTCTCACCGTCGGGGTCCTTTGCCTTCTCCGCAACCAGCCCTGTTCCCGGACTCGATACGTCACTTTCGCTCGACCTGACCGGTCGACTGGATGCCACCACTATGAAGGTCAACGCGAGGAGCAATTACGGCAAGGGCCTCGTCCTCGTTGCTGACGTGGCTTTGCCTATCAAGCCGTCAGCCAAATCCCTCGCCAGCCTGGACCGCGCGCAATCCCTGACTGGACGCGCAACACTGAACGGCGACCTGGGCGCATTGCACACTGCCGCGCTTGCCTATGGCCACGATATCGGTGGTCGGATCGATGCTGCGGCGACCGTCACAGGATCGCTCTCCAAGCCCGTTTATAAAGCCAATGCAACCGTCACTGGAGGCATATACGAATTCGGCACGACGGGGCTCAAACTGACTGACATCGCCCTGAAGGCCAGTTATGCCGATAGGCAAATATCCCTCAACGGATCGGGCAAGAGTGCCGGAAACGGATCTGTGGCGCTGGATGGGGCGATCGGCCAGAAAACCGGTCGGTTGACTGCCGACCTGAACCGGCTGCTCGTTTATGAGCGCGATGGCGACTCAGCGCGCCTCAGCGGCAAGGTGACATATGACGAGAACCAAAACGGTCGCCTCGTGTCAGGCAAACTCACAGTCGACGAAGCACGCATGTCTCTCGACAATCTCCCGTCTTCGAGTTCGAAAGCCATCGACGTTCGCTGGAGCGACGGCGACGAACCGACCAATACTCCGAGCAAGTTGCGCCAATCCCTCAACCTCAACATCGACATCGACGCTGCGCGGCGTGTCTTCGTCACCGGCCGGGGCCTCGACAGCGAATGGGCGCTCGACCTCACAGCGACCGGGACTGTTTCGAACGTCAGCCTGTCGGGTCAGGCTACCATGATCCGCGGCGACCTGGACCTCGCGGGGCGCCCCTTCGTCTTCGATACCGGAAGGGTCACATTCGACGGTCCGCTCGACACGGCACGCATGGCCATTGACGCCTCCCGGTCCGTCAATGGCTTCGCTGCCCGCGTACAAGTCTCGGGCAAACCGACAAACCCGGTGTTTGAGCTGTCAAGCACGCCGGACCTGCCTCAGGACGAGATCCTGTCCCGATTGCTGTTCGGACGCTCGTCCATCGACTTGTCGCCCGTCGAGGCTGCGCAGCTGGCGTCCTCGATTGCCCGTCTAAGCGGTCGCAGCGCCGGATTCGACCCCGCAGCCGGGCTGCAGGCCATTCTGGGTGTGGACCGCCTGTCGTTCGGATCGAACGAGGCTGGGAATGCGGAACTTGGTGTCGGCCAATACCTTGCTGACGACGTCTACCTGCAACTGAATGCTGCGGGCGCAGACGGCAGTTCGGTCGAAGTCGAATGGGAGCCTGTGGATCGAGTTTCCGTGACATCAGAAACCACTTCGACTGGCGAGAACAAGCTCTCCATAAGGTGGAAAAAGGACTACTAGCCCGCCAAAGGTTTGAAATATGAATTTGAAACCTAAGGTTATTAGAATCTCTGGTTTTTCCTCTCCCGATGGCAGCCTCGTCAGTACCTGCGTTACAAAAGCCCTCGGCATTTCATATTTTTGATAACTGTCTGGCTTGCCTAAACACGCAGTGCGCGAAATTCATATCACGCTAAAGAAGGGTATTTTCACGTGCAGCAAGAACAAAGACAGTCCAGTTCACGGGCCCCCACACGCGTTGACCAACTCGTTGGCGGGAAAATTCGTACACTCAGAATCGCGCAGAATCGTACGCTCGCCGAGCTCGGTTCGGAACTTGGTATCAGTCACCAGCAGTTGCAAAAATATGAGACAGGGACCAATCGCCTCAGCGCTGGCATGCTGTCCACTGTAGCCGAAGCCCTGCGTGTGCCGATTGCCGACCTGTTCGAGGATGACAGCGACACGGACAACGCTTCAAAAGATCCGTCGGTGAGAGTCCGCACCGAGTGCCACGACTGGATCGACCGCTCCAAGTCTACCGAGCAGCTTGAAACCATGGCCCGCGTTCTGAAGGCCCTATCCAGCAGCTGACGGGTCCGGCGGCGTGAATGGCTTCAGCGCTTCTGCGCGGTTGCTGGCCCTGTTGGGGTGGATGAACTCATCTGAGAACCAGAATGCATCATTCGCCTCGAAGATGCTTCTCAACCAGTCAAGAACGATCCTGCCCTGGGGCAGGCGCCAAACACGTTCCGTGTAAGTGAGCCAGAACTCGATAGGCGCGACTTCCGGAAGTTCGAGTGGCACGAGCGTTGGCGCGACCGTGCCGATATAGGACGGCAACAGGGCAATCCCGCCTCCGTTCTTACACACTTCAATCATCGAACTCGCTGAATTGGTGACGAACGCAAAATTGATCATTTTCTTGAGCTCCGACATTTTCGGTGCCCATCGTTCGATCTGCATGACATAAGCTTGGTGCAGGATGCACTGGTGCCGGAAATATTCGAACATGCTGTTCGGTGCGCCATGTTCCTCGATATATTCGGCCGAGGCGAAACTTATATAGTGCAGCGTACCCAACCGGCGTGAAATGAGGTCGTGGCTCTTCGGCTCTGTGAATTGTATCCCGATATCGGCCTCTCCGGCCTCGATGTCAGGCGTGTGCTCGAGCACGCTCATCTTGATCTGGATGCGCGGATTGACCTGCTGGAAGACCGGAAGGCGCGGCGCGATCCAGTAGGGACCAAGCCCGTCGCCGGTTGCAAGCGTAATGACACCTTCCGCTGGCTGGCTCCTGTCGGACGCTTGCTGGTCGATGAGATTGGCCGCATCTGCCATGGCATGTGCATGCCGCAGGGCCACCTTACCGACTTCCGTCAGTTCAACGCCGCGTGTTGAACGCACGAACAATTGCGTGTTGAGCGCCTTTTCAAGGTCATCAATCTTGCGGCCAATGGTTGGCGGCGACTCGCCAAGACGCGCCGACGCGGCACTCATGCTGCCGAGTTCAGCGACGATCCTGAAGACCCGCAGATTGTCCCAATCGATGCGTTCTGACGACATTGCCTCTTCCCTGGACTTCAGCAGAAGACCCGAACTTCTACTCGGGAACATATATAGTGGCTGTACAATACCGTCATCACATCAATTAGGCGAGTATTCGAGAGTCTACTCGCCTCGAATTATTGTTTTAAGCGGCGCGACGCAGAGTGATGAATCCCGGCTCGACTATGACGGATTCGCATGTAATCTTGAGGACCCAGTCCCGAATACTTCCGGGTCCACCAAGGCAAAGCCGACGCTCGCGCCTGACCAGTGGCAAGGGCCGCGCCGATACCGCGCCGAGGCGGGAAAATCCCCGCATGCACTGCGTTTCGCACCAGTTCCAGCGATCCTTCACCGTGGCGCATTTGAAGCCGACATGATCGAGCGGCTTGCGCAGGATAAAAAGATCTTGGCCATCAACGATCAGGTGGGACACTGCGGTGTCAAAATAGGCCGGCGTGCGGCCGCCGAATGTCTCTGGGTCCGTCAGCAGGCGAAGGGCATCGACCTGCGCGCCTGCAATCACGCCCTTCGGCAGCGGATTGCCGGACATCATCGGCAAGCGCGTGGGAATCTCCGGATAGAACATCGGCCAGCTCCATTCACAATCCGATCAAGCGCCCCCGCCATCCCTTCATTGCAGGTTATGCCCGCGCTGGCGGCCCCGCCAGTTACGATCCGGCCATATAACCAAATGTTTAAGAATGGCGGTTCACAAGTGCCACCGCACACGGCCTTAACGCCCGGCAAGCGCTGACCTGGCGAGCTGTCTAGCGGGGGCACTCTTCAACTATCGGAGCTGGCAGTCAGTCGGTAATCGTGAGGTTGGTATTGAAACGCCCTTTGCTTTTGCGGAAGGACTTGTCACAGGAAATGGCGCAGTCGGCGCATAGCTTCTCGACATCCGTGCAAGGAGCCTCCATTTCCTTGCCCAATCGCCATTCTACGTTTTCCTTGCCGGTAATGTATTTCACCCGGTAGGCGCAGGTAGCGACACTGGTTGCATCGCTGCTCGGAGATATCTGAATGGAAATATCCTTCGTGCCCCGCTGGCCGATCTTTTTAAGCTTGCTCGCATTTTCGCCAGGCCCGATCTCCTTACGGTGCACTTCCTCGGCGTCCTCCAGGATCACCACTGTTAAATCCTTGTCGAGTGTGCGGTTCTTCACCGTCGTATCCGCTGACACGCCATTATTGCTTCCGTGGCGCTCCGTTAGCTTGCAGGCTCCAGCCTGCGCCTCGCCACTCATGACGAGCATGCCGACGAACAGGCTCATCATCACGCGCCTCTTGCGGAGGAATACTGGCTGCCTGGCATTGTTCAGAATTGTCATGACCATTCCTTCGTTTTCTCGTGCACCGCCATCACCGGCGCCTCCTTCGACAAAATGCGCCAGAAGCTGCCGGCGCGTCATCAGTCTGCAATCGTGAACGTCGTGCTGTACCGGTTTTTGCCCGGGTGGTACGTCTTGTCGCATTCGACTTTGCACCCTTCACACAAGTCATTTTCCTTGCCGTCACAAAGCGAATCCCCCGCCAATTCCCATCGATAGTGGGCCCCGCCAGACCCGGTGCGTACCTCATTGACCCTGTAGACGCAGGTCGCGACACTATCCTCATCGCCGCCCTTTGGCTTGATCTTCACAGACAGGTCAATCGGCCAATCCGCTTCCATTGCGCCTTTCTCGATTTTCGCGAGATGGCTGGCATTTTCTCCGGGATAGATTTCTTTTTCTTCCTTCACGCCATTACGACGCAATATCTGAATGACAAGTATCTGATCATCGGTACGGTTCTTGACTGTCGTGTCCGCGCTGAAGCCGGTTGCCGTGAATGTCCTCGAAGTCTTTTTGCACGAGCCGGCATGCGCCTGGCCGACAGAGATCGTGAACCCGATGAGAATACTCACCACCAACACGATCTTGTGTGTTGCGCGCCAAGTCTTTTCCGCTTTTTCCATGCGCATAATTTTCTCCCATGCCTTCAGGGCACTTCGACCACATCAAGGGTTGCTCAGTGTTTGATCGTAAACGTCGTGTTGTATCTGGTTTTGCTGCGATCATATGATTTCTGGCACCCAACCTCGCATCCATCACACAGATCTTTTTCCTTGCCGTCGCAAAGCAATGGCCCTGAGAGCTCCCATCGAAAGTGGGCATTCCCGCCATCGATTCCGACCTGATCGACCCGATAGGTGCAGGTTGCAGCGCTCGTCTCATCGCCGCCCCTGGGCTTGAGCTTCACTGCCAGGTCGACCGGCCAATCCGGGTCACCGTTACCACTGCTCATTTTTGCGAGATGGCCGGCGTCCTCGCCGGGCCCGATTTCTTTCTCATGCTTCACGCCATTCCCGCGCAAAATCTGGACTACAAAAGTCTGATCACTAGTTCTGTTCTTCACCGTCGTATGTGCCGCCCACGAGCCACTTCCATCATAAGTCCTCGACGTCTTTTTGCACTGCCCGGCATGCGCATTCCCGACTGCCAGAATAAGGCCAGCGCCGACACCCATCGCCATTGGAGCCCGACGCGACAAGCGCCAGCCTCGTTTCTCTTTCTGGTTCATCAAACTTCCCCTTGTGCCATCACACTATGCGAGAAACGCCTCGAACGCGGCCTCAATCCTTGATCGTGAACGTCGTGTTGTAACGAAATTTTCCTGGCCGATAGGTCTTGTCGCAGGTGACTACACAGCTAGCGCAAAGCGGTTTCTCTGCAGGGGCACAGACACTGCCTTCCTCGCCGACCCAGGATACTTTGTCATAGTCACTTTTGTCCGACCCCTGACCGGTTGCGATTTTGTTGCCTGTCGTATTCTTCTTCACCTTGATCGAGTACTGGCATTCCGTCGTCGCTTTTTTCCGTTCTCCTTCACTCGCTGTCGTCACTGGCACAATACGCACCACGAAGTCTGTATTCGAAGACGAGTCTGTTTGCATTTTGGAGAGATGGCTGGCGCTCTCTCCGGGGCCGATCGACTTTGTTTCCTTTACTCCATCGCCTCGTAAAATCGAGACGGTGAAGGTCTTTTCCTTCGTGCGGTTCTTGACGGTCGTGTCAGCCGATGGCTGATCATTCGGGCCTTTCAGCGTTCGCCTTGTGTCCTTGCAGTTGCCGGCAAAGGCGTCTCCGGAAAAGGCTACAGACCCGATTGTCAAACCCAATACGCAAATGGCACCAGCGCGAAGGCGACGCGTGATATCAACATTTCGATGTGGTGCCATTAGCTATATATTTCCCATTGTTTCACTCGAAGGCTCCTGATCAGTCCGATATTTTGAACGTCGTTTCATAGCGGCCAGCATTGACCCTGAAGGTCTTTTCACAGTCCAGCGCGTAACCGTTCGAACTCCATGGCGGGCTGCACATCGCGCCGCCATAGTCATCTATCGTGCGCCATTGGAGCGAGAATATGGATGTTCCAGCTTTATTCTTTCGACTGACTAAAGTGGTCTTGTACCCGCACGTGACGGGATGGAATGTGAACCTGCTGTATTTCGGCCTGGAAATCCCGACGGTGAGATCATGGCTTTCCTTGAATTTGAGATCGCTTCTCGATTCGTCTTTTTTGAGCTTGTATTCCGCAGATTCACCCGGACCCAGTTCAACATCTTTCTTTGCAACCCCGTCGAGCATGAAGATGACTCTGAAGGTAGCCTCTTTCGAGTCGTTTCTGACCTTTGTGTCAGCAATCATGACCATATGGTCAATTTGACGGTTTGTAGATTTGCAATTTCCCGCCAGCGCCTCACCACCGAAGGCCGCGATTCCGGCAAAGCCCAACGCGGATAGGGCGCCGCCCCGCAAAAGGCGCATAAGATTGATTGCATTGGCCTGCGGCATTATCAGTCCCCCACTCCAGATTTGTGCGAATTCTGGAGCAATCCCCCTTTTTTATCCATTACCTAATGGGTAATGGACGCACTCGCGATGGGAGGCCGCCGGTCAGGCGACATTCTGCTCAGTATTCGGAGTGTACTCGTCCATTTTCAAGGCAACGACCACCGCGCCCATGTTCAACGCGATCATCACGAGAATTGGCAGGGTGAAGCCCTGCAGGCTGGCCAACCCGCCGAAGACGATACCGAAGACGATCGCGAACAGGCCGGTCATCACGTTGGAAGCGGCCACGCAATAGGCGCGGACGTCGTCGGTCGCCATATCGATCAGGTAACCCGTCCGTCCATTCACAATACCAAGAGCACCTACGGCAACCAGAACCAGAACGCCGGCATAGACCATGGTTGTCTGCAATGCAGGCTGCAATTCGATGACCAATGCGAGGGCGCCACCCAGGCCGGCCACGCATGCCGACAGAACAAGAATCAGACGAACCGCCCCTCCCGGCACACGGCGCCAAATATACCCGCCGAGCATGAGACCGAGCGCGGACGCGATAACGAACGAGCTGAGACCACTCGCATTGTCGCCATGGAATGTCGCGGCGTGAATGGAGTAGAATGGAGCCGCCAGTTCAATCGACAGGAACAGCGCGCGCGCCACCAGAAATGTCCGAAACCAAGGCAAAGCAAAAGCGATCCTGAAGCTTTCGGCAAGCTGTTGTATGCGACCAGATCCCGCCTTCGGAACTGAGGTTTCGTCGACTATAGTTCTTGCCGGCTCACGCAGGACTGCCAGCAAACCGGCAGAAATCAGGACCATGCCGATACCCAGCCAGATCAGCTCCTGATGCGCGGCGATCGACGTCGCAGGCGTGTGAATCGATTGCGACGCAAACGCGACAAGAATAGCCAGAACACCGGCAATTCCCGATTGGGTAAACAGCAACCGGCTGCTGGCCTGCGCAGGCAAAATGCGCCCCAACATGGTCTTGTAGGCGAGGGAGCTGACACCTGCCGTCACACCAAGCACGATAGAGGCGGCGAGAAAAATAATGATCAACAAAGTTGCTGAAACCAAATTCACCGTAAGGCATATCGTGATAAGCGCAGTCGCCATCGCTATGGCCCCTGATACCAGAAACCATTTGTTCTTCCCAGCAACGGCAACTAGCGGCGCCAGGACAATCTGTGTCAGCAGCTTGGACGCGGTGACAATCGGCACCAGCAGGGCGGCAACGAAGACCGTTCCGCCAACAGCTGTGAACAGAAACGGCAGGACAAGTTTCTCGCTTGTCAACTCGGACGCAACGCGGTTCGAGACGCCCTGGCCTATCAGTACCTTGTTGTTCCAATTTGCGTTTCGACTTTCGACCATGAATCTATTCTCCGTCCCCTCACGGACTGGGTAAGCTGGCGGCTGCCTGCTTTCGGGACGCAAAATCAATTCCCGATCAGCTACAGCAATGAACTGTTTGGTTTTGTGCCGGAGGGGCCCGCCGGTCCAGAATTGGAGTCAGATTGGCTTGGCGCTGCAAACTGATTGACGCCGGCGGATCGAGGTCGGCTGGACAGATTCCCCCATCAATCATGCTCACCAATGAACATGATGTGGCAACTCACGTTATTCACGCTGCCCCCATTGCCATACATGAACATTTTCTTTCTACCCGCATCCTTCCAAGTACCGTTCGTTCCGGCCTTGCGCCACGTCCATTTCTGGTTGGCGCTGTCATAGGCGGCCTCCGCCTTGGGGCATTGGTCCTGGCGACCAACGTCAACATCGGTCGCAGAGCGAATTTTCATATAGGCGCGGAATCCCTTTTTCCGGAGCGTAGCCACGTCTGTATCGAGCTTTCCCGCCAGCCATTCTTCATTGAAGGCGACCACAACCCCCCTCTTGTACTGAATATTCTTTTCATATTTGGAGATAAGCTTGTAGTCACCACTGTCGCCCACAAGATGAGCGCGGAACCAAATCCGCGCGATCGGATAGGTTCTTTTCGTGAACAAGCCAAAATTGAACGTATTATCGGCAAATTTCATTCCCCTCATCGCGCACCAATAGTCGGCCCCCTGACTGGCTAGATTGCATCCAAACTGGCGAGTCTTGTAAGACGCCTCCTCTGCCCCAGCAGTCGACGCCAGAAAGCAGGAAAGCAAAAGTGCCGCAGCGATCTGTTTTTTCATTTTCGCTCTCGATATATTTTATTCGTATACGTTTTTGATGACAGCAGCAGCAAGGCTCCAAGCGTTGAGGCTCGGCGCAAAAACGGCGTTGCGTGAAAAGTATTCCGAACCGACGCGCCTTTCCATTACCTTTCGGGTAATGGTTCGGCTGGGCGGGCTGTGGCATCGTTTCATGATCGACTAAACAGCAACCAGGAATGTATCATGACGCAAAATCACGAGATGACACAACTCAACCAACGCCCCAAACTGGTCACGGGAACAATCGCCGCGCTGCTGATGATTGGACTGGCGCCAAGCGCCTTTGCTGACCCCTACGAGCGCAATCGGTACACCGATCCTTATTGCATGACAGACAGCGCAGTATGCGGTGCGATTGTATACGGAGTCGCCGGCATCTATACAGTCGACAAAGTGCGCCTTCACGCGAAATCGAAGCAGCCCACCGACAGGCCGATCAATCCCGCTTGCATCGATTTCAACATGAAGTTCTCCGACAGCCTCAACATCGACCAGTACGATACTTTCGTGGTCCCAGCGAGCTGCAACTACCACCTTGAAATCAATATTGCCGCCGGCAGAAGCAAGGACCGCGCCCTCTACCTGACGCCTGGTTGCCAGATCGAAACCAAGACGGACGGCACAACCCTTCAGAACGAGTGGCACGTCAAAGAGAAATACACGGACGCGGCCAAAAAAATGGGCAAGTCAGGGGATCCAGTCGACGGCCTCGGAAACAAATGCGGGCCCAACTAGACGCCAGCTCAAAACCCGGCACTGTCAAAGGCACCGGACCTGAAGCACCAAGCGAGGATGATTAACCTCAGGGTGCAATCGAGGGTGAGGGCCCTGGCTTGTCGGGTCCCGCCAAATTCAGCTGTGTTGACACATCCGCGCGCGTCCGGATTCTAACTGTGCCATGATATGCTGGCGAAACTGGCTGCGAGCTCGCAGCCAGTTTCGTCAGTGTCAGCCGGTAGCGATGCACCAGCGCCTCTGATGGTGATAACACGTGATTGACGTCCGGTGGTCGTTTCGAATCTCGTGGCTGTGGAAATGAAAACCAGCGCCACAAAATGTCGTCACGGATTGCTTCCTGTGAGCCAAAGCCGCCAAGAATGGAACGGGACATTTGTATTGTCAGCAAGCCATCGGTGGATTTGATTGACGAAGAAATTTTTTTTATTCCGATGCTAGTGGCTGGGCGTTCGACGCATTTTTTTCCTCGCGCGCGAAAGGCTACCAACTTTCGTCATTGATCACCTCTCAATTTGCAATCAATTCAAACTCGAACAGAACCACTTGGCCAAATTTTTTTTTGCATAGATGCTGGATGCTGTTCATTTCGCAAGGGCGACGTTCCAGGCGAACAGGCGGAAAAGCTCGCCATCGCATTGCGACCACTCTTTACTTTTCAAACCGGCAAATCGTATGGTTCGAAGCAGTTTGAAAGGTGCGTATACAGCTTTTTTGTATATAGAGCGCACAAGAAAATGCAGGGGACCGAGGGTAGATGGATTTTGCGTCTGAGAACGTGAATGCACTAGGTGCATTCATCCGGGAATGGCGGCTGCGCCGTGGATTTTCTCAAGAAGAATTTGGCGACCGGGTTGGACAGTCGCAGAGGCATGTCAGTTTCATTGAGAATGGACGATCGCGCCCGAGCCGGTCTGCAGTCGAACGAATTGTGACTGAATTAGATATACCTGCGCGCGATGGAAACCGGATGCTAAATCTTCTTGGGTATGCGAGCTCCATCAAAGAACCCGATCCTGAACTCGATTGGTCGGAACCTTCGTCGGAATTCTATCGCTTCACCAAAAAAATGGTGTGCCACATGGATCCGTACCTGGCTTCGATTGCGGATATTCGATCTCGCGTTGTCAGGATGAACCTGACTATGGCAACATGGCTTGAATTTGCTGGCGACCTGCCCGAAGTATTTGATGACGGGTTTCTCTCATTTCCTCAGATATTATTTCACCCGCAAGGATTGAGACGTCACATAGAGAACTGGGAAGAGTTCGCGAGCGCCTATGTCCAAGTCTTGTACAGGCAGAAGCTGCGAGACCAAAATATTGGCCAAAAGCACATTTCCAGCATGTTGCATCTGGCCGATATTCCGGATGAATGGAAAAAAATGAGTGACGAATACACAGGTACAACGGGACTGGTACTGCGCTATAAAACGCATTTGGGAGTCGCGAGCATCAATTACATGACATTCTCTGTGATGCCGCCCCTTATCCAGCCCGCCAGTACTTTTCCCGAATTTTATTACAGCCTGCATCCACCGGCGGACGAAGAATCAGAAGCCATCTGGACCGAGTTTCACAAGCAGGCGAAGCCGGAAAATGTTCACCCGAGACTACGACCCAGTCTTTCTATTCCGCCGTGTCCGATCTAATTTTATCGTCCTGTCACAGAATCGAGCTGCTGCTGGTACCGCTGGTCGCGGACGTGGGATGCATCATTCGCCCGTATAGCAGTCCTTGCTTACGCCCCCATCATACCGACAGCGATTGTTATTGGTAGTCGTTCCCTTCGAATGAAACTTCATCGTCTTGTTGACGCCTGACTTGTAGACAAGCTTGTAGCCATCCCTGCGGCAGCTCTTATGGGGCGCCCCCCTGACCGCCTTGATCGTATAATGCGCCCAGACTTCGTCGCCATCTCTCAAGGGCTTGAAGCCTGTAGTGGGGTTCTTCCCTGCTTGCGTATCAAGGTTGATGGTTCTTGATTTTCCAGCCGTCAGCTTGACGATATCCCGTGTGTTGAGGTCATTGTCGGGATCCGGGACGATGTTTATGTCCAGTCCGCGCGAACTCGGTTCGGCGCTGGATTTCAGTTCCTTGTAGTGCAGGCTCACGGCAGCCGTGTAGGCCCCCTCATTGGTAAATTTGATCTTGTCGACATAGCAGGTCTTGGTGTCTGCGACGGCTCTGGCAGGATTCAGGGCCGCTAAAAACGCCCCTGCAGCCAGCGCCGACAGCATCTGCAATCGACGACACGAAGCTTCCTTGTTCAACTTGAGCATTCCGGCCTCCTGGAGTGTCCTTGGAATATCTGGGCAGGTTTATCAGCCACCTGTGTAGCAGTCGGCGTCAATGTTTCCCTCGTACCGGCAGCTATTGTTCAGGAGGGTCGTGCCAGTAGAGTAGAACGTCATCGTCTTGTTGACGCCGGCCTTGTAGATCAGCTTGTGCGCGTCCCTTCGGCAGTTCTGGTGCTCACCCTGTTCAATTTTTCCAGTCAGCCACACTTCGTCTCCGTCCTTGAGCGGGGTGCCGCCGCCCGATGGGTCTTTGCCAGCCTTGGTGTCCAGGTTTGCGCTGTGGGCCGCACCAGCATTCACGATCGATATCTGGTGGTAATGTTCTTTCTTGTTCAGATCGGAATCGATATATCTCAGCGACAGCTTTACCTTGTAAGCGCCCTTGTTTTCGAATTTGATCTTGTCGACAAAACACGTCTTGGTTTCGGCTTCGGCAGAACCGCCTCCGATCGCAGCGAACATCGCGCCCGCGACAAATAGCGCCTGCATGGCCGTCCGGTAATTTCGCTTCAATGAGTATTTCTTGTGGGTCATTTTAGTCTCCGGCTACAATGAATTTCAAATTGGTGGTCAAGTTGATCGTGGGCCAACACGACATTCGTGTACGGCTGTGTGAATCGAATTGTCCCGGCGCGAGAGGCGTTTTCTTGCAGGCAAAATCTCTGCTGCAGCCATATTGCAATCAGTTCCCCGATCGTACTTCGAACCGGCGCAACCTGATTCCGTCCAAAACACAATCACCCCTCGGTCTGTGCCGCCATACGCGTGAGAACCCGCATACACAGGCGCCGAAGAAAATGCTGCAGAGGTGCCGATAGTGAGATACGCGGTGAGGATATTCATTGGAAGTTTCTCCTTTTTTTTCCGTTTACTGCGCTTTCGTTCAGGTGCCAGGCCAATTCAGTCGGCAATGCCTGGAACATCCGTTTGCATAATATGTCCCAGCGAAAAAATACCGATCGATCACTCTCCTGTGAAACAGTCCTTATCCATGTTGCCGTCATACCGGCAGCGGAACTCATTGAAAGTTGTGCCTCTGGAGTAGAACTTCATGGTTTTGTTGACTCCGGCCTTGTAGATCAGCCGGTGACCATCCTTGCGGCAATTCATCGTTGCCCCTTCAATAATATCGCCAACGAACCAGACCTCGTCGCCTTCGGTCAGGGCGGGGATAGCTTTGTTGCTCGGCGTCTTGCCAGCCTTGTTGTTCAGATCCACGCTCGAAGAAACACCAATATCGAGGTGCATGACATTCTTATAGACGCCATGCGCATCAGCTTCCTGACTCTTGTACTTCAGGCCGACTTTTAGGTCGTACCCCCCCTTGTTGGAGAACTTGATCTTGTCGACATAGCACCATTTGGGCGCTGCTTGCGCTGGCAAAGCTACAAGAAAACAAAGCAGGGAAGATACAATCAACCCGCTCGAGAACCTGTTAGTCAAGGGCGCTGAAGCAAAAGCGAAGATTCGCCAAAAACACAAATTCTCACTGACATAATCGGGCATGTATTCTCCGGACGTCACACGAGGGAGCGTAAACCAGCGCCCTGCCGCAACTGACGGCAGGGCCAAGCAAGCCGCCGTCACGAGGCCAAACGCACTCCATGAACATCCTAACTAGAACTATTTCCATGCGGAGTGTATTATGCGAGAGGTAATATAGCGCTCATTTTCCGCCATGAAGGAGAAGGAGCGCCCACCAGGGAACACCTTTCACGATATCCAGCCCGCGCTCAGACATGGGCTCTATGCAGTGAACGATATCCCTGACAACAGCGCCAAACCGGGGCACAACCCCGGTCGCCATTCTCAATAGAGTTTAGCCGACAGTACCGCGTCGCGCGCACCTTTACCGCATTTTCCAAAACTACCGACGTCGACAGTGACATGATATTTTTTTTTGTATTTCGGCTGCTGCTTCTTTGGAACGTTAAAGCTGTATATATCCTCAGTCTTCCATTTGTATTTGGTTTGTCCAATCACGAATTTTACACCGCTTTTGCAGGTTTTTTTGTGAAGCGTTATCCCGACGAATCCAAGAATTTCAGGATTTCCATTCTTGTCGATCACCTGAGGATCAATGATCGCATATACCGCTTGCAATCCGGCGCGCGTGGCATCGGGCGTTTTTATTGTAAACGTACAGGAACGGTTGACCCCCAGCGCGGTATCCCCTGGACAGTCATTGGTGTGGCTGGAAATATGCTTTGACAAGACCGGCTTGTAGTCAAGCTGGAGGGCCGTCCCAGTCTGGTTTTTAATGGTGACAGTCGCCGTTGACTTGGCGAATGCCTGCCCTGGCACCAGTGAAATCATGGAAGCCAGTAAAAGATAACGGAGTTTCATTGTCTTTGCCTCTATATCGTCTCGCCAAGTCATTGAACTTTTGGGAAAAACCGCCTCAGTCGCCCAATTCCTGCTTAATGCATTCAGGTCCGCCCCCTGAATTAATCTACAACCAACCTGGCCTGCTTCGCGATTGCTGTGACCCTGGGAACTGCGGCGAGCCTTCATGAGAAGACTCGCCGAGCCACAGGCGTGGACGCCCAACTGGAGGATACAGTTAGTTACGAGCCTGAGATCGTGAATTCCGTGTGATAACGACTCTTGCCGGGATGGTATGATTTCTCGCATATGATATCGCAGTTCGTACAAACGAGAGTGGAATTGTCGCAAATCGGGTCTTGCGTCGCCGTCCATTTGAGTTCGCCGTCAAGTTTGACCTTGTAAGTGCACGTCGAGATTTTGTCCGGGGTCTCAAGGTTTGCAATTTTGACCGTGATATCTGCCACCTCATCTTTTGTGGCAGAAGACGAGATGTGCGAGAGGAAATCCACATCGTCGCCCGCAAGGAGTTTCGTGTCGACCTTTGTCGTACTTCCGCGGATGATCTTTACATTGTAGGTCTGCGTGTTGGTGCGGTTCCTGATCGATGTCTGCGCGGTTGGATTTGCCAAGCTCGTCAATGAGGTTTTCCTGCTAGAGTCGCTCTTGCAGCTTCCCGCCATGGCCGCAGGCGCAGCAAAAGCCATGGTACCGAAGGCGAACAAGGCGGTGGCAACAATTCTCGAGAGTGTCCTGAAGCGTGTGCGAGTAAGCATAGTAATCGTCATGGCTTTTCCTTTTTTCGGCCAAGTTTGGGAACGGCGACGCCTTGTGCGCCTCAATTCGGGTTTCCTACAGGGAAAGACATTATTCTTGCAGGCAATCTGGTTTGGCAGAGCCAACACCCCTCCTATGGTATTGATCCGTTGCCGATCCAATTTACTAAATCCGGCAGAACCTATCCATTACCTGCAGGGTAATGATCTTTTGATTTTTTTGGTCCGCCATAGAGTCGCGAAAACCGGCAATTCAGATTGGGCCAGATTGCTTCGGCGGCGCCTCATTCCGCGGATGCAATTCGACACCGAATTTCGAGCGCCACCTATTTTTTGCTTTGTCGTACTCTATGCCGCACGAAACCTTGTAGACTGTTTCCTCGCGCATGCCTGGCGGTCATAACCTGCTCCACTTAGTGCGGTGAGTGTGCGGTCTTCTCCATTACCTGTGGAGTAATGGACTTCGAAGTGGTCTGCAATCATGGTGACCGCGAGAACCGGTTTCCACCCGCGCAGTGCAAACCCGCAGACGCGAATGCCGATGGGGCGACATATTTGTGAAACAATTCTTTGAGCGCGCCATGCGTGCAATTTATCTTACAGCAGCAACGACGCTGGCCCTGATGGCTTTAATAACAATGTTCTGGTCGGTATTTGAAGTCTATCGGCATATTTTGACCAATCCCAGCATTGAGGAAGAGTTCATATCAGTCATGCTGCGGTCAGTCGGCGCGATCATTATTTCTGTCGCCATCCTCGACGTCGCAAAATACATGATCGAAGAGGAAGTGTTCCGGTACAAGGAACTGCGCTCCTCAAAAGAGGCCAGAGAGACACTGAACAAGATCCTGGTAATCGTCACCATCGCGGTTAGCATAGAAGGACTGATCTATATCTTCAAAGCCGGGGCTGAAGATGTCAGCTTTCTGGTCTACCCGGCTTTCCTGATCATTACCGCCGTGATTTTGATCATCGGACTCGGCTTCTACCAGCTGCTCAGTATCAAGGCAGAACAGCTCGGCAAAGAGCAATGACCGCGCCAGCTGCGTATGCCAGTTCAATTTCGCGCACAACTCCTGGATTCCTGGATGGAAGCACTGGGATTTTTTATTTTGGAGGAGTCCCGCTGTGATCAGGTCTAGAAACGTGCGTGTTGTCGCTGCGGCGATATTGAGCGCCTTCGCGGCAGCCGCGTGTGGCCCGCCATCAAGCAACCAGGCCGGGTCGGCGCAGGAAACGGCCAAAACCAACGAGCTTTCTTGCCCGGACGGCACGAGAGTCCGGGTTGTCTACAGTCCGTCCGGACAAGCCGCAGACCTGTTTGTCGGCGAAGCAGCAGAGTCTGTTCGGCTTGCTCTGGTTCGCTCAGGATCCGGCGCTCGCTACAGTAACGGCAAATTCGAGATATGGGAGCATCAGGGCAAGCTGAGAGTGACTTCGCCGGACGGTACGATCCAAGACGATTGCATAACGCAATAGCGGGCCATTCGCTGATCCGCCTGACAAGGGCGCCGCGGCGGAACCAATTCGATCGTGACGAAGCGTGACTGGAAAAATTCGGTCAGGCGGCGCGCTCGCGGCTGGGCTATTACTTGGCATGTAATAGATGCAACCACCAATTCACCCCAGAGTGCCGCTGACATGATGGTTGCAATGTGGGAGACGCATGTGAAGCGGCGATTGACTGATCCGAAAAGGCTTGGCCCCCTCGTCGGTCGCTTGGGGCTGATCCTTGGCCTGATGACAGTTGCCAGTTGCATCAGCGAACCGAACCTCAAAGACGATGCAAAGTTTCTGGCCGTCATGAATGCCTATCGTCAATCAGCCAAGGATTTCGAGGACGGCCGCCAGAAACGGGACGAACAGGCTGTCCGGAAATTCGAAGTTCTAAAATCGCCCGACGGGACGGGGTTTCTTGTCAGTATAGATACGCAGGATGCATCCGTATCAAGCGTCATCGGTCGTATTTTCGAGGCATCCGGCGAGCCTTTTAATCTGTCCGACATCCGACTGAACGGCAAAGCGACAGTGCGTTTCGACAATTTGCCCCTGCTGGCGGCAATAAACCAGATCCTGAGATCGCAACGCGTCTCCGCCTTTGTCCAGGATGGCGTCTTCGTCTTTCGGCACGGCGGCCAGATCGAGGCGAACGACGACAGCGGAGGCGGCACGATTTACGAAGAAATCGCCCTCAAACATATTGCTGCGGCGGACGCGATTGGTTTGCTCTCTGGCCTTTACCCCGACGATGTCAGCAGCGAGGATGACAGCTCCTCGACGCCCATCAGCTTCGGGGCGCTGCCTGAATTGAACACGGTTTATCTAGCCGGACAGCGCGATGACGTCATGGGAGCTGTCGCGGTCCTGAGCAGGACCGACCGCGATGTTCCGCATGTTCTGATAGAGGCGCTTGTTGTCGAGTTCGATGTATCGGTCACTACCGCACTGGGAGCAACCCTCTCCGATGGAGCGACCGGCAATTTCAGCAATCTTGGTCTGTCTCCAGGCGATATCGGAAAAAACATAAGCTTCAGCCTCCTGAACGGGGCTGGAAACACGGGACAATTTTCTGCGCTGATCGACTTGCTGGTCAGCCAAAACAAGGCCCAGGTGTTGTCTAGGCCATACGTCGCGGCGCGCAGCAACCAGCAGGCCACCGTAGCTATCGTGAACCAGCGTTTCGTCACAATCGAGAAGAGCGTTGACGGCGCGGCGATCACCAGCGCCGATTCCATCGATGCTGGCGTCAATCTCGATATCACGCCCACGGTCCAGGCCGACGATATTATCCGGCTTGACTTGCAGGTCGAGGAATCCCAGTTCGAAGCAACTATTGGCGATGCACTGATAGCCAAGGCGAGCAATTCAGCGACAACGTCTGTCAGTGTCTATGACGGCCAGACAGTGGTTATCGGCGGCCTCAACCTTCGACGCCACGACACGTCGAATTCTGGCGTGCCATGGATCCGGCGTATCCCGATCCTGAATCTTTTCAGTTCAGAACAACGCTCTTTCGAGCAGAACAAGGAAGTTGTGATTTACTTGACGCCCCGGATATGGACGCCGGGTGTGACGACGCCGCTGACGGCGATGAATGGTATGAATGTCGATAGTAGAACTTTGACAGATTTGGAGCAGTTTGGGGATTGAGGCTGGTGATCGCCACCAGTTCCTGCCTTTTGGCGCGGACGGGGCCTCGCACGGCATTCAGCGTGAAGGCCGACGCGTCGCCTCGCCTCCCTTATTTGCCGTTGATGATGAACTGCGTATTCCATTGACTGGCTGAATTGTTCCAGGATTTCTGACAATCAAGTTTGAGGATCGTTGCGAAATAGGGATCCAGATCAGGATCCAGCTCGCACCCGTCGAGGCTCCATTCGGTCCTGCTCTTCATGCCTCTGTCTTTCGTCGTATTCTTGATCGTATAACCACAAGTCGCGAATTTTGTTTTCTTGTCATCCATCATGATGACCGCCTTGATAGGCGTCTTGCCTGTATCTTTGACGGTGAATTGTTTCTGATCCTGGTCATTGGCTCCAAGCACGCGTCGGATGCGAAATGTATCCGTACGATAATAATCCACCGTGAATATAAGGCCTGTATTATTATTGACCTTAATCACCGTCATCGTGGCCAGTGAGGTTAAGGCCAGGCCAGATTTTTTTGTGGTTTTGCAGTTTCCGGCACTGGCGGCAGATGTCGAGGCAACGCCGATGACAGCGCTCAACGCCAGAAATCTGACCAGGCCCGACGAGATGTTCGAAATCCGCGGCATAGTTCTCTTCTCCATTAAGGGGTGCGGTTGACGCAATCAGCCGCGCTGTTGACCAGAATTCTGTCCAGACTGACTGTCATATCCCACGACGTCTATTATCCTGAGGGTAATAGGCAAGAATACACCACATAAGGCTGCGCCTCTGCCCGGAAACGCCCGTCCGTGTTCGGCAAACCTGTCTGACAGGCCTGTCGAAGGCAGCTAGAATTGTCCCATGTTTTCAGTGCGGCGCTGAGCAGTCCCTGCAGGGCCGTGGCGACGGCGCCAAGTTCGGTGCGGAGGCGATAGACCGATGCGACAGGCAAAGCGACGGGCTTGGGATCGCCGCGTTCCTGCTAGCGGGCAAGGCTGCGCGCGAGGTGTTTGGCGAAGAGGTCCGGCGCTTCGAGCACCCTGTAGAGCGCGCTGATGCGGGCGAAGAAGGGGGCGGCCGGTATGGACCCCGCCCATTGGCGGTCTAATGCCAGATATTCACCGATTCACGTTAGCTTATCAACAGCGGCTCAGCCACTCTGTAAGACGATTACTGCCTGGCCGATTTCAGGGCGGCATATTCCGATTGGCTGTAGCCGCATACCACTTTGAGGCTGTCATCTGAATCGATGACCGCGGCACAGCGTTTTTTGCCGCCCTTGTTACCGCTTTTTGCCGAAGCATTTTCGGGCGCGTCGGTATCGCCTTTCCTGCGCTCAATGAAAATTCTTCGTGCCGATGTTCCATCCTTATAGTGATATTCCGAAGACTCACCCGGCGCCAGTTTCTTCCTTTGACAAACCACCCCGATCAATCCGTCGCCTTGAACAGACTCCTTTACGCCAGCACATCCTGCGGCTGTCCAGTAAGCGACAACTGTGCTCGGTGTCGCGTTATACAATCGGGAATCAGCCCATGACGGCATCGCCGCCAGCAGGACCGCGGCGCCGATAGTCAACGGTAGCTTCATATTCGTCATTGCGTATTTCCTATCGCCTATTTGTGAAATATAGCGCGCCTGCATCACGCCCGCCCGGTTTTTGAAACTACTCCCCGGCGGCCTTCAACGCATCATATTCCTTCTGGCTGTAACCGCATTTCGTCCTGAATTCCTGCCCTGACTTGATGATCGCGGCGCAACGCTTGCTGCTGCCCTTATTTCCGGTTGAGGCTTTCTGTTTTTCATAATTTCCGGCTGCGTCTTTGCGGCTGACGATAATTATCCTGCCCGACGTTCCTTCCTTGTAGTGATAATCGGAAGATTCGCCAGGCGACAGTTTCTTTTTTTGGCAAACGAGATTTATCGAATCCCCTCCTTGCGCAAAATCGCTCTTCAAACCAGCGCACCCGAAAGCAGTCCAGAACACATAAACATCCGTATCGGTTGCGTTATAGACGTGCGAGTTCGCCATTGCCGAAAGCGGCATCATCAGAACCGACGCGCCTACCAAGATTGGCAAAATGATTTTTTTCATGCTCCGTTCCTTTCAATTCGCTTCCGCAACTCCAACGCGAACGACTCGTCCCGACGCGAGAATATGGCCGCCAACGATTCCAGTCCGCCATCTTTCGGGGACGAATACTCACTATTCAGGGCCGTTGCCGCACACCTATCCAGCGATGCGATACGTTTGAAACCAATCTGTTGATCTCAACACTACGCGCTCTTTACGGGCCTTTCCATTACGCGAAAGGTAATGGCGCCAAACCGGGGCGCACAGTGGCAAGGAACGCAGGAACGGACAGGCGTAGCGACACGTAGCCTGCATGCTCGCTGGCAGATCTGAAATTCGCTTTTGCTTGATCCAACGCAATTGGACTCATGTTCGTCTGCTCCGGGCAATAGATATCTAGTCCACCTTGCGCCTTTTGCCCGGCTTTCCGGGAATCGCTGAGGGCGTGGAAACTGAGACGTCTGCGACTGGTATCCCTCTATCGAGGAGGTGCCTCTACCCTGCCCGATTCCAGCGTGGCCCGAATGGAAACGGAAAAGGCAAGTGCTTCTGAGGGCGCCAGAATTTCCAGTCCGGCAGATTCGGGGGCGGCGGCCTCGAAGGCACCGGTGGCGTGCGAGACCGGCTCGAAACAGAAATAGGACTCGCCGGCAGGCGTGTAGACGACGCAATACGGCGCACCGCGCAGAGATTGAACCAAGACCTGCAAGCCGGATTCCGGCTGGGTGATTGAGGCGATCCCTTGCCAGCCCTCGTAGCAATGATCGAGACCGGTTTCGGACACAGGTCGCGACGAGGCAAAACTGGTCGCACGAGTGAGCGCCACAGCGGCCAGAGGTCCACCGCCCATCGGCGGCGAGGCGGATGCGGCATCGAATCGAAGCGTCGTTTGCCTCGTGCACGGAAAATAGGGATGAAATCCAAGCCCTGCGGGCATGGGCCTCGTGTCGGCATTCCTGAGCGACAGGGACAGGCCGATACCCTGTTTGCCGACGGTGATCTCCTGCAGGCATTCATAGGCCCACGGCCACCAGCCGGTGCCCCGCAGGCGCAGCAGGGCCCGCGAACCATCCGCCGCGACAACCTCCCAGGGCCTCAGCCATCCCTCGCCATGGATTACATGGGCGTCGCCCGTCCAGTTTTTCCCAAGCTGGTACCGGCGGCCCTGATGCGTGAACACGCCATTGCGTATCCGGTTCGAAAAGGGCACGAGCGGGAAACAGGCCGAATCCAGCGCGCTGTCGATGCCGGATCCGGCTTCGGGCCGCAGCACGTCTAGCCCGCGAAAGGTGGCAGACACGATCCGTCCGCCGCGTGCCGGGTCGACCGCGACCGCATAGCCATCCGACGCGAGCCGCAACACAGGATGTGTCATGCCTGCCATGCCTGGATCCGAACCCGGCCTATTCACCCAGGCAGGTCTCCTTGCCGTCAGCATCCTCGGCGAAGCGGACGTCGGAGACGGCGATGGTACCGGTGCCGTTCGCGCGAAGGCTGAAGGGCGACGTTACGGAGTCGAGGTTCAGCCCCTTGAGACAGCTGAGCGAGACGCGGACCTCGGTCCACTCGCCTGCGTTCGCCTGAGCGGCTGGCAGGGCCTGATAGGTGGCGCAACCTTCGCCTTCACAGCGCATGCCGATTTCGACACTACCACTGACGTTCGATTTCAATGTGACAGCGAGTTCGATATCGGCGTTGGATTCGCGCATGAAATTACGCGCCTTTCCGTCTGTGAAGTCGATGCGGGACTCGCCGTCGCCCAGCGTGAACAGGAGCGCGTCTTCCTGCGCAGCATGGTCCACACGCGCCTCAGTGACGTTACCTGAGGTGTGAGCCGTCCATGCGGCGACGAAACTACCCTTCTCGAAGAATGTTCCGTTGGCACGGGCCGAGACGAGCGCCTCGCTGACGGTTTCGTCGAGCTGGGCCACCTCGCCCGGCGCGGCATAGGACAGGCCATAACCATAAGCGAACAGGGGATCATAGTTCGTATCGCCAACATTGAGAGGCGTCTGCTCGGCGCGCCGGGGCCAGGAGAAGGACAGCTTTCCGCGGTAGTCGTAGCGCGGCTGACCAGCATCATCGCTGAACAGGAGGTCGGCAATGCCAGCGCCTTCGCTGCCCGGCAACCAGGCCGCGACGAAGGCATCGGACGCGTTGATCTCGGGGTTCACCCACATAGGGCGACCAGACAGGAACACGCTGACGACCGGTATGCCGTCTGCTCTCAGCTTTTGCAGGAGCTTGCGCTCTTTCGAGCCGTCAATGTCATAGGCAAGATGGTCGACATCGCCCCGGAACTCAGCGTACGGATCCTCTCCGAAGACCACAATCGCGACGTCGGGGCGGGTGGTATAGGTTCCATCAGCGCTGTAGGCCGCGGCGGCGGCGACTGACTGGATCCCGTCAAGAATCGAGCTCGCGTTCGGGAACAGGTCGTTTTCCATGCCCCCGCCCTGCCAGGTGAGGGTCCAGCCACCCGCCTGCTTGGAAATGCTGTCGGCGCCATTGCCGGCAACGAGCACATTCGCATCCGGGCGTATCGGCAGGACGCCATTCTCATTCTTCAGGAGGACGAGCGATTCCCTGACCGCCTGACGCGCCACTGCGCGGTGATCGGCTGAGCCGAGGAGGTCCAATCGTCCGGCCAGTGCGCGCTCGGACGGGCGCTTTTCGTCGAACAGGCCGTAGTGGAGTTTTGCCCGCAGTATCCGGCGTACGGCGTCGTCCAAGCGCGCCTCAGGGATAGTTCCCGACTTCACCTGCGAAAGCGTGTTCTCATAAAGCCCGCGCCAGCTGTCGGGAGCCATGTACATGTCGAGGCCCGCCAGCAGGGCGTCGGGACAATTCTCATTGGTACATCCCTCGATCTGGCCGTGCGCATTCCAGTCGCCGACGATAAAGCCGTCGAAACCCATCCGCCCTTTCAGCACATCGGTGAGCAGGTAGCGATCACCGTGGATCTTGGAACCATTCCAGCTCGAGAAGGAGGCCATGACCGACAGCGCGCCAGCCTCGATAGCGGGCGGGTAGCCAGCGGCGTGCAGGCGCACGAGGTCTGCTTCGGGAAGCACCGCGTCGCCCTGGTCCTTGCCGCCGGCCGTCCCGCCGTCTGCGAGGAAATGCTTGGCGGTCGAGATCACGTGGCTGTCATCGAGGAAGCCATCGGAACCAAATTTTCCCTGCAGGCCTTCGACGATTTTCGGGGAATAGGCGCTGACAATTTCCGGGTCTTCGCCAAAGCCTTCATAGGACCGGCCCCAGCGATCATCGCGCGGCACGGCGACGGTCGGCGCAAAGGTCCAGTCGTGCCCGGTAGTGCGCAGCTCGATGGCGGTGATGCGGGCGATCTCTCCCATCAGCTCCGGATCGCGCATGCCGCCGAGACCGATATTGTGGGGAAACAGCGTACCACCGACGACATTGTTGTGGCCATGCACGGCATCGATGCCCCAGATGATCGGGATAGCGACCTCGACACCTTCAGGATCGACAGAAGCCATGTAATAGGCGTCGACATCGGCGACCCATTCCTCGACCGTGCCATAGGGCTTGCCATCCGGGCCGGAATTGCCGCCGCTGAGGACCGAGCCGATGCGGTAGCGCTTGACCTCTTCCGGGGTGATGGAACCATTGTCGGCCTGGATGACCTGCCCGACTTTCTGTTCCAGCGTCATCTTCGCCATCAGGTCGTCGATGCGGGCCTCGATGGCCGGGTCGATCAGGTGGCTCTCGACAGCGGGCCAGAGCGCGGTGGTCGGCTCTGGCGCGGCCTTGTCGGCGCCATCATTACAGCTCGCCAGAGCCAGGGCCGATAGCCCTGCCAGCAACGCTTTTTGCATGTCGTTAGCCATTCGATTTCCTCCCCAGGATGGTCCGGTATGTTCAGCCTTCTTCGTCGCCGCATGTCGTGACACGGCGCTCAGATAAGGGTTGCGCCAAAAAATGATGGCGTTAACATTTTGGCTAAACGAAAAAGTCGGCCTGTTCAACGGGAAACGGACTCAAGGGAGACGACATGACCGCAAGGACGGCAAAAAAAACATTCGCCACCGGCCTGTTCAGCGCGCTGTTCCCGCTCATTCTCATGTTGGCACCGGTCGCTTGCGCCCAAACTCCCCCGCCTGTTGCGATGGCCCCCGCATTGCCTCCGGCAACGATTTCCAGCGAACGGAGCGACAAAGATTTCCCGCTTTTCGCGGATGGCGCCGCGGCAGTCATACTTGTCGACGCGCATGACGATCCCGGCATCCTGCGCGCAGCGCGCAACCTGCAGGCCGACCTCGAACAGCGCGGGTCGGCGCGACCGGAGATCCGCACCGCCATCCCGAGGGATGCAGCCAACCTGATTGTCATAGGATCTCTGGAAAAGTCACGGTGGATCAAGGAACTGCTGCATCGCGGAGCGATCAGCGATGCAGGGCTCGCCGGGGAGTGGGAAGCTTTTTCGCAAGAGGTTGTCGACCATCCGTTCCCAGGTGCCAGCAGAGCATTGGTGATCGCGGGGGCCGACAAACGCGGCACGATCTATGGCGTCTACGACCTGGCAGACCGCGCCGGCGTGTCGCCCTGGGCCTGGTGGGCCGATGTTCCGATTGAGCGTACCGACGCACTCCATGTGACGCCCGGTCGCCGCCTCGAAAAACCGGAGGTCAAATATCGCGGCATCTTCCTGAACGATGAGAACCCGGCCCTGTATGGCTGGGTCAACGAAACATTCGGCGGCTTCAACCACGCCTTCTACGAACGCGTCTTCGAACTGCTGCTGCGCCAGAAGGCGAATTACCTGTGGCCAGCCATGTGGGGCAAGGCTTTCTATGATGACGACCCGATGAACGCCGTGCTGGCTGAGGAGTATGGCATCGTCATCGGCACGTCGCACCATGAGCCGCTGGGCCGCGCGCATATCGAATGGGAGCGCTACGGCGAGGGCGAATGGAACTATGCGTCGAATGCGGACCGACTACGCGCATTCTGGCGTGAGGGGGTGGAGCGGATCGGCGACCGGGAGGCCATTGTCACGGTGGGCATGCGCGGAGACGGCGACGAGGCGATGACCGAAGGCACCGCCATCGGCCTGCTGGAGACCATCGTGGCCGACCAGCGCAGTATCATTGCGAACGTCACGGGCAAGCCGGCATCCGAAACCCCGCAGATATGGGCCCTCTACAAGGAAGTGCAGGACTATTACGATCAGGGCATGGACGTGCCCGAGGATGTGACGCTCCTGTTTTCCGACGATAATTGGGGCAATATCCGCCGCCTGCCGGAAACGGGCGCCGAGCGGCCGGGCGGCTATGGCGTATACTATCATTTCGATTATGTCGGAGACCCGAGAAACTACAAATGGATCAACACGACCCAGATCGAGCGCGTGTGGGAACAGATGAATCTCGCGGACGCTTATGGCGCGAAACAAATCTGGATCGTCAATGTCGGCGACCTGAAGCCGATGGAATTCCCGATAAGCTTCTTTCTCGACATGGCCTGGGATCCGTCGGACTGGCCGCTCGAACGACTTGAAGCCTATCCCGAAACCTGGGCGGCTGAGCAATTCGGGCCAGACCATTCCAGCGAGATCGGGGAAATGCTGACCGCATACACAAAATACAATGCCCGCCGGAAACCGGAATTGCTGGAGCCCGGCACCTACAGCCTGATCAATTTCAAGGAGGCGGACCGTGTGGTCGAGGACTTCAATGCGCTAGCTGAACAGGCAACGGCGCTGAGAGCAAAGCTTCCGGAATCCCAGGACGATGCGTACATGCAGCTGGTCTGGTTCCCGATCCACGCGGCCGCCAACCTCAATGAGCTTTATGTCACCGCAGCCAGGAACCGTCTTTATGCGCATCAAGGCCGCGCTTCCACGAACGCGCTCGCAGACCGCGTCGAAAAGTTATTCGAACGGGATGCTGAACTCGCCAAAATCTATCATGAGCAGATTGCGGGCGGGAAGTGGAACCACCTCATGTCGCAAACGCATATCGGCTACACTTACTGGCAGCAGCCCGAGCAGGACAACATGCCGGGCGTGGTGCGCATCGACATTCCGGAAGACGCCCGGATCGGCGTATCCGTGCCGGGGACGGCGGAGGTCGTGACCGGTCCGGGCACAGAATTGACGATGCCAGTCTTCGATCCCTACGCCCGCTCATCCCAGACATTTGACGTGTTCAGCACCGGTCAGGCGACGCTGGACTTCATCATGTCCACTGACAAGGATTGGGTGGATGTCGCACCCGCCCGAACACCCCGGACGACAGAGATGGCTGTCACAGTCTCTATCGACTGGGCAAAAGCCCCGCCCGGCAGAGCCATGGCGCAGCTTTGGCTCGACAAAGGCAACACCCGAATTGCCGTCAACATCCCGACGCACAATTTCGACGTGCCTGTCGCGGGCCAGCCTTTCATCGAAACGGATGGCATTGTCAGCATCGACGCCAGTGACGCGCACCAGGTGAATAATTCCGACGACATCACATGGCGGATCATCCCCCATCTCGGGCGCACAGGCGACAGTATCACCATGTTCCCGGTGACAAGCGCACCGCAAGTGCCGGGCACACCATCCTCCGCCAGCCTGGAATACAATGTCTATGTCACAGAGCCTGGCACTTACACGGCCGATGTGACGCTTGCGCCCAGCCTGGATTTTCGCGGCAAGGGCGGATTGCGGTATGCCATTTCTGTCAATGATGAGGCCCCACAGGTCGTCAACATCAACGCGGACACTTCGCATGCCGCGTGGGAAAAATCCGTCGCCGACTATGCCCATGTGCGGCGAACCGAACATGTGATCAAAGAGGCTGGCCTGCAGCGCGTGACACTCTGGATGGTCGATCCGGGTGTCGTTTTCCAGCATGTCACGCTCGCCCGCGGGCCGGTACCGGACTCCTATCTCGGACCGCCGCCGAGCGTGAAAGCGGCAAAATAGGCTGGACTTAGTCCGTTGCAGCTGCGCTTTCGGCGTACAGGCCGAATATGGCGCCGACAAACCCGCCAGCGACACGCGTGCTGAGCAGCTTTCCATCCTGGTCGCGGGCAAGCAACGTCCAGCCGTCTTCGCCATCCAGACTGTAGCTGAAATCATAGGCATCGCCCCGAGCCGCGATACGAAGGCCAACCGGCTGACCGTCCGGCACGCCGATTGTCCGGGAGGCGATGTCTTCGCCGATGACAGGCGAATCCGGACCGGACCGGCGACGCAACCTGACAATCAGCTCGCCTGCCTCATTGCGGGTCAGGCCGAGCGCATAGAAATAGTCGTCACTCTGCAGCACGGTCAGCCCGGCCTCGTCTCCGGCCACCTGTGGCTCGAAGATCATGGATGTCGTGGCAACGGCATTCTGGTGCTGCTGGCGGCGCCCCCAAACAGATGGCTGGGCGCCTGCGCCCAACCCCACTGGGCGCGCCGCAATCCTCAGTTCGCCACCCGCGAACGACCACCAGCTTGTTTCCGGCACGCGAAGCGTCATCCATTGAAACGGCATCTGATCCACATCGAACTCTTCGCGCAGCTCGAAATTCCCGGATGTCGGCACGGCAGGCCTGTTGTCGATGACGGGCTCGGGCCTGTCCATCATCACATAAGGCACTTGTTGGTCGGCACGGGTGATGACAGGCCACCCGTCTTCCCAGTCTACCGGCATCAGGAAGGTCTCACGTCCGGTATTGTAATAATCACCTTCATAGGGACGCACACCAAGGAATGTAGCCCACCACCGCCCTGCCCCATCCTGCACAAGGTCGGCATGTCCGACCGATGTGATCGGATCCGGGCGGTCAGCCGGCAGATGGCGCTGGGTCAGGATAGGGTTGCCGCCGAAAGCGAGATACGGGCCCGTTACGGACCGTGCACGCAGCACGACCTGCGAATGTTCAACTGCCGTGCCACCTTCGGCCGCGCAGAGATAATACCAGTCACCCACCTTGTAGATATGCGGTCCCTCGATCCAGATCGGTTGGTCTTCCGGATGCACGCCTCCATTGATCAGCACAGACGGTTCGGAAATCGATTGATACGTCTGCGGATCGACTTCACGAATCCAGATCGCGCGGTGGCCCTCGTAGCGCGATCCGCCCGGCGGAACGTCATTGTTCATCACATATACCTTGCCGTCTTCATCAAAGAAGAGCGACGGGTCGATGCCGCCGACTTCCGGCAACCAGACCGGGTCCGACCAGGGTCCGGCCGGGTCGGTCGACGTGACAATGAAGTTGCCGCCACAATCGACACATGTATTGGCAACGTAAAACCTCCCGTCATGGAACTCGATGGTGGGCGCAAAGACGCCGCGCGACAGGCCGAGGCCATCGAAGTCGAGCATGCCGGGCCGGTCGATCACGTTGCCGATCTGGGTCCAGTTCACCAGGTCGCGGCTGTGCATGACCGGGATGCCTGGGAAATAGCTGAAGGTGGACGTGACGAGGTAATACTCGTCGCCAGCGCGCGTGACGCTCGGGTCCGGATAGAAGCCTGTCAAGATCGGATTGAGAAAGCCCGACAACATAACTTCATCATGGCCGAAGACCGGGTCGTTGCCTTGATAGTGGAACCAATCGAACCGGGCGACGGGCGCCGTGTTCTCTTGCGTTCGGTCACGGGTGCCGGGCTCGTTGCCACATCCGACAAGGCACAGGGCCGCAAGTGCCAATCCGATCATTCTGTTGGAATGCCTCACCCTCATCGCGCCGCTCCCTTGTGTCAGCTTTCGCGTTTTTCGCCATCTTGTGCCTGGCTCGCTATGGACGCTCCGGTCAAGTCAGTGGTAGCGTTACCATACCGAAGGGTATTGCACGGGGTCAACGAAAGAAATCCCGGCCTGAAATCAGGGAGAGTTTCATGAGCCAATTTACGCGCAGGGATTGCCTTGCACTCGCAGCGGGAACATCAGCCGTAGCCGGACTAAGTAACTGTGCGACACCTATTTTGGCCAACAATACCGATTATGCATCCGGCCCACCGCTGCATGAGCTTGCGAGCGAAAAGGGCATCCGTTTCGGTTCGGCAATGTCGGCGCGGCAGCTGGACGATGCCCGTTATCGCGAGATCATGCTGCGCGAGTGCGCCACCATGGTCGCCGAAAACGAACACAAATGGTACACGATCTATCCTGACCCGGACACGGTGAATTTTGATCCGGCAGACCGCCTTGTCGCCTTCGCAGTCGAAAACGGACTGACGATGCGGGGGCACACCCTCCTGTGGCACAGGCCGGAATGGTCGCCGCAATGGGTCAACGATCTTGAGTTTTCAAGTGCAGCCGAAACCGCCGATTTCGTCGAGCAGAAGATATCCCAGATTGCCGACCGTTACGCCCCTGTTATCTATGCCTGGGACGTCGTGAATGAAGCGATTGACGAACAGACTGGCGCTTTCCGTGAGACGTCCCTCAGCGCCGGGATGGGGGAGCAATTGATCGACCACGTCTTTCATGTCGCGAGAGCGCACGCGCCCGAAGCCAGGCTGGTTTATAATGACTACATGAGCTGGGAGACGACCAGCACGGCCCACCGCGCCGGCGTATTGCGTTTCCTCGAACGCCTGAAATCGCGAGGCGTTCCACTGGACGGCCTCGGCGTCCAGAGCCATTCCAATTACGAAATGCCGAATGAATTCACCCGCGACAAGCAACGCGACTGGGTCGCATTCTGTGATGAAGTCGTCGGCATGGGGCTGGAATTATATATAACCGAATTTGACGTGAACGACACAGATCTCAAGCCGGACATCGCCTATCGCGACCGGCTTGTCGCAAGCTACACGCGGGACTACTTCGACATGATGCTGGCGTATCCCGAACTCAAGGAAGTTCTCATTTGGGGCATGGTCGACGACCAGAGCTGGCTACAAACCTTCCTTCCGCGCGCCGACGATGTCCTGAAACGCCCGACATTGTACGACAAGGACTACAAGGCCAAGGCTGTGCGCAAATCTCTCAGCGACGCGTTCAAGGGCTCAGTTCGTCGCGATTCGCTTTAATCATGGGCGATTGCCTGTTCCAGGCCGGTTTGGGTGCCTCATACTTGTTCACTTGCCGCGAGAAGGGCCTTGCCAACCCAGTGTTTGGATAGTTAGAGGCTGGAGCCCTTATTAATACGGCATTGAGTGGACGGGATATCAGTGAGTAAACGCCAACCGATTACAATCAAGGAAGTCGCCGAAGAAGCCGGCGTGTCCCAGATGACCGTTTCACGGGTGCTGAACAAGCAAAAGCTGGTCAAGGAATCGACCCGCCTGCGAGTTGAGGCGGCGATTGCGGCGCTCAATTACCGGCCGAACCTGATGGCACGCGGCCTTGCAGGCGGCAAATCCAAGCTGATCGGGCTGGCCTATTACAACCCGAGCCCAAGCTATCTCAGCGCCCTCTTGGTCAGCGCACTGAAAGAGTGCCGCGATCTCGGGCATCACCTGGTGATTGAAGACCTTTCGGACATCGAAGGCGTTCTCGACAACTCGGTGATCGTCAAGCGCCTGAGTTCGATCCGCCTTGACGGCCTGATCCTGGCGCCGCCGCTGAGCAGCAATCTGGCCCTGCTCAAGCTGATGCAGGATATGGGGATCCCGGTTGTCGCCCTGAGCTTTCGCGACTCTCATTCCAATCATTCGAGCGTGGCCTTCGACGATGTTGCCGCTTCCTTCACGATGACGGAACTGCTGATCGAAAAGGGGCATAAACGCATCGGCTTCATTCGGGGGCCACGCGAGCACCCATCCTCCCCCCAACGCCAGGTCGGGTATGAAAACGCGCTGAAGGCGCACGGCATTCCGGTCGACAAGGGGCTGATCTTCGAAGGCGACTTCACTTTCAAATCGGGCATGCAACTTGCCAACAAGGTGCTCGACACCGATGCGCGCCCTACCGCCGTCTTCGCCAGCAACGACGACATGGCTGCCGGCCTCATCGCCGGTGCCCTGCGGCGCGGCGTCAAGATTCCGTCAGAATTGTCGATTGTCGGCTTTGACGATACCGCCATCGCAGCGGCCATCTGGCCACGATTGACCACGGTGAGACAGCCAATTGCAGAAATGGCCCAGACGGCGGTCGACATGATTTCCGACATTACGAGTGCTGACTGGAGCGGCGAACCCGCGCACGTGACGATTGACACGATCCAGATTGTCGAACGCGAAAGCCTGACGGCACCGAGCTGACCTCAAGCACAGACAGAAACGGCAGGCGTAACCGCCTGCCGTCTCCAATGGTCGTCCAGGCACAAGCTAGTTTTGCATGTCCTCGAGTTCCTTGCCCTTGGTCTCGCGTACGGCCCATATGACAAAGAAGACCGAGATCAACGCAAAGGCCGCATAGAAGCCATAGGCACCTGTCAGCCCGATTGCGGCACTTCCCAGCATCATTGGGAAGGTCCACGTGACCAGGAAGTTCGCGAACCACTGGAAGAATCCCGCTACAGCGAGGCCCGATCCGCGAATCTGGTTCGGGAACATTTCGCCCAGCGAAACCCACATGACCGGCCCCCAGGACCCGTTGAAGAATGCGACATAGGCATTCGCGGCCAGAAGGGCGATCAGACCGATACTGCCGGGCAGCACCACCCGCTCGTCAACGAGGCGCGCCTGCGAAAAGCAGAAGACCAGAATGGCCAAGGTCACGGCCATGCCGATTGAACCGGCGAACAGGAGCGGCTTGCGTCCGATACGGTCGATCAGCGCGAGAGCCACGATCACGGCAAGAATTGAAACAGCGCCCGAGATTACGTTGATCAGCAGGGAATCGCCTTCGGAAAAACCGACCGCCTGCCAAAGTACGGCGCCATAGTAGAACACGACATTGATACCGACGAGCTGCTGGAAGACGGCCAGCCCGATCCCGATCCAGACGATCGGGCGCAGGACCGTGCCTTTCGCGAATACGTCGGAAAGCCGCGGCTTGTGATGGTCCCGGGCCAGCGATTGCGCGATAGCTCCGACCTTTGCCTTCGCACTGCTGGCGCCGCCAATGCGTGCCAGCACGTTCTCGGCCCTGTCCATGCTGCCCTTGACGACGAGAAAGCGCGGGCTCTCCGGAATAAAGAGCAGGGCGACGAGGAAGATGGTCGCGGGCAGGAGTTCCACCCAGAACATCCAGCGCCATGCTTCAAAGCCCAGCAACCAGTCATTGAGGGCCGATCCGGCAGAACCGGCAATCAGATAGTTGCTCAGAAAGGCAATGAACAAGCCGCTGATGATTGCGACCTGCTGGATTGACGCCAGGCGACCACGCAAATGCGCCGGAGCGATCTCGGAAATATAGGCCGGGGACATGACGCTGGCCGCGCCAACCGCAAGACCGCCAATGACGCGGTATATGATGAACTCGAACGAGGTGCCCGCAATACCGGACCCCCATGCGCTGACAATGAACAGGCACGCTGCGACGATCATCATGGTCCGCCGGCCAAACAGGTCAGACAGCCGGCCCGCCAGCGCAGCGCCTGCAGCACAACCAAGCAGCATGGACGCAACATTGAAGCCTGTGCCGACGTCTTCGGAATTGAAAGCGACCTGAAGACCGCTGACTGTTCCGTTGATGACGCCACTATCGAAGCCAAACAGAAAGCCTCCGATCGTCGCGACACAGCTAATCAGTAATACAAAGGCAAAGTCCCCTTCGAGCTTGCCAGCCGTTAATGTCGTATCAGTCATTTCGCCTCCCCTCGCAGATCAACGGATTTAGTTCCGTCTTATTTTTCAGGCACCGATTCACCCCGAAATGTTAGGGCTATCATTTCCACGCTACCTCAGCTGATCCAAACCTCAAAGCGTTTTCGTTTCGCACAGACTAACGGGCACGAGATCAACCGCAAGTTCGCTGGCGCCCGGCCCGGGCATGCCGCCTTCAGGAGAGCGTGGACTGTGCGATATGCCTGCCCGCGACCAAGCCATCGGAATTTGACGCCGTCAAACGGAGAAAAACCTGCACGCGTCTCTTGTCGTAGCATACCTCAGATGTTAGCGGTATCAATAAGCGACGTGACGCTCCGCGCCACCTGAGAAGCGCGCCAAGGGAAGAAGTCTAGTGTTTTTAGGGATTGATATCGGCACATCGAGCGTGAAGGCGTTGCTGCTAAGCGACGCTGGTATTGTTATCGATACCAGTAGCGCTGATATCCCGATCTCCCGTCCCCGCCCCCTGTGGTCGGAGCAAAAGCCAGCCGACTGGTGGACGGCAACCAACATGGCTGTCGCCGGCCTCAACGTGAATCAGCGCCACAAGGTCAAGGCTGTGGGCCTTTCCGGGCAGATGCACGGCGCGACCTTGCTCGACAAGTCACTGACACCCCTGCGGCCAGCCATCCTCTGGAATGACGGACGCAGCCAGACGGAAAGCGCCGACCTCCAGGCACGAGAGCCCGAATTCGTCACCAAGGGCGGCAACCTGGTCATGCCGGGCTTCACGGCGCCCAAGCTCGAATGGGTGCGGCGCCACGAACCCGATATCTTCGCCAAAATTCACAAGGTCCTGCTGCCCAAGGATTATGTTCGCCTGCGCATGACCGGCGAGGTCGCCTCCGACATGTCGGACTCTGCCGGTACGCTGTGGATGGATGTCGCGAACCGGCGCTGGCACGCCTCGCTTCTGGACGCATGCGGGTTGACCGAAGACCAAATGCCCAGCCTGCACGAAGGCACCGAGGAAACCGGTATCCTGCGTCAGGAAGCGGCCGAGGCATGGGGCATGGACCGTGTGCCGGTGGTCGCCGGCGGCGGAGACAATGCGGCAGGCGCGGTGGGCGCCGGCGTGGTTGACGAAGGCGACGCCCTTCTATCGCTCGGTACGTCGGGCGTAATTTTCGTTGCCGGGAACTCGTTCCGGTCGAACCCCGAATCTGCAGCGCACGCATTCTGTCACGCCCTTCCAGACCGGTGGCACCTCATGTCGGTGATGCTGAGCGCCGCGAGTTGCCTTGACTGGGCCTGCCGCGCAACGGGCACCAGCAACACCGAACTCCTTATCGAAAAGGCCGAACGGGACGGGACACTCGCATGCCAGGAGGTTTTCCTCCCCTACCTGTCAGGCGAGCGTACGCCGCATAACAATCCCTATGCGAGCGGCGTCCTGTTCGGTCTCACTCACGACAGCGGGCCGGCGCAGATCGCCCAGGCCGTCCTGGAAGGCGTTGCCTTCGGTATGGGTGACGGCCTTGACGCCTTGCTTGCCTGCGGGATCGACATCCGGTCCATCTCGGTTATCGGCGGCGGATCCCAGTCGGCCTACTGGGGCCGTATCCTGGCTGCGGTGCTGAAGCGCCCGCTCTTCTACCGCGATGGCGCCGCCACTGGTCCTGCGCTCGGGGCCGCGCGGCTGGCGCGCTACTCGCAGACGAAGATGTCGTTCGAAGATGCGTTCGGCGCTCCGGCAACGACCAATGTGATCGAACCGCACGACGCCGACATGGACCGTCTCGATGCCAAGCGCGAGAAATTTTCACGCCTCTACCCGGCGCTTTCCCCCGAATTTACAGGAGTTTCGAATGGCTGACACTAATACATCCCTGAGCGCCGGTTCCGTGTTTGGCGATATCCCGCACATCAAGTTCGAAGGGTCCGATTCTGAGAACCCGCTCGCCTACCGTTACTACAACAAGGACCAGATAGTCCTCGGCAAGCGGATGGAAGACCACCTGCGCCTTTCCGTCTGCTACTGGCACAGCTTCTGCTGGGACGGTTATGACATATTCGGCGCCGGAACCTTCAACCGCCCCTGGCATGGTGGCCCGAACGACCGGAACGCGGCCGATACAAAAATGGCCGCCGCATTCGAGTTTTTCAGCAAGCTCGGCCTGCCCCATTATTGCTTCCACGATGTCGATGTGACGGAGGCCTCCGACACACCCGACGACCTCTCCAACAACTTCAAGCGCGCCAGCGACCAGCTCGCCGCCTACCAGCAGGAAACCGGTACCAAGCTGCTGTGGGGCACCGCCAACCTGTTCAGCCATCCGCGCTATGCCGCAGGCGGACTGACGAACCCCGATCCGGAAGTTGCAGCCTGCGCCATCCGCCAGATCCGTGAATGCCTGGACGCCACTCACCGGCTTGGCGGAGAGAACTATGTCCTCTGGGGCGGCCGCGAGGGTTACGACACGCTGCTGAATACCGACCTGACGCGCGAGCTCGAAAACTTCGGCCGATTCCTCTCAATGGTCGTCGAGCACAAGCACAAGATCGGTTTCAAGGGCAAAATCCTGATCGAGCCCAAACCACACGAACCAATGTACCATCAGTACGATTTCGACACGGCCACCATTTACGGGTTCCTCTCGCGGTTTGGCCTGCTCGGCGAAGTCCATGTCAATATCGAGCCGAACCACGCCACCCTGTCAGGCCACAGCTTCGCCCATGAAGTCGCGACGGCAGTGTCGCTCGGCATGATGGGATCGATCGATATCAATAGCGGCAACTACCAGAATGGTTGGGACACCGATCAGTTCAACCTGGATATTCGCGACATCACACTGGCGCTGCTGGAACTGTTGCCCTCGGGAGGTCTCGACACTGGCGGTTTCAATTTCGACGCCAAGGTGCGGCGCCAGAGCAGCGACCCTGTCGACCTGTTCTACGGGCATATAGGCGGAGTTGATGCTCTGGCGCGCGCGCTGCTCAGCGCCGCAGATCTCGTCGAACGCGGCCAGATCAGCGCGAAGAAGCATGAACGGTATGCCGGATGGGACGCGGCGCTCGGCCAGAAAATGCTCTCCGATCAGGCCAGCCTGGAGTCGATCGCCGACCATGCAGCTGCAGCCGGCCTGAACGGCAAGCATGCGTCCGGGCACCAGGAATATCTCGAAAACCTCGTTACCCGCAGCCTAAAATAGGACGCAAACAATGCAATTCTTTGTCGACACGGCTGATCTGGGCGCCATTGCCGACCTCAATGCGTTGGGCCTGGTAGACGGCGTAACCACCAATCCCAGTCTTATCAAAAAGGCGGGGCGTGATTTCAAGGACATCATCGCCGAGATATGCGCCATGGTTTCGGGCCCCGTCAGCGCCGAGGTGATCTCTGTCGATGTCGACGGCATGCTTCAGCAGGGCCGGACACTGGCCGCGATTGCACCGAATGTTGTGGTCAAACTGCCGTTGACGCTTGCCGGGCTACAGGCCTGCCAGACGTTTTCGCGGGAAGGGATACAGACCAATGTCACGCTCTGCTTCTCGGCCAACCAGGCGCTGCTCGCCGCCAAGGCCGGTGCCACATATATTTCGCCCTTCATCGGACGCCTGGACGATATCCATATCGACGGTCTCGAACTCATCCGCGAAATCCGAACGATCTACGACAATTACATGTTCGAAACCATGATTCTCGCCGCGTCGATCCGCAGCCCCCTTCATGTGAAGGAATGCGCACTGATCGGCGCGGACGTCATTACTGCGCCGCCGCCAGTCATCAGTTCGCTGGCCGACCATGTCCTGACCACCAATGGACTCAGAACATTCATGGCCGATGCAAAGTCCGCCAGCATCACGATCTAGGACGGCGTGCTTGAATTGCTGCAATCCAGAATCCTCCTGGACCTGCAGCCAACTTGGCCACCCGGCGCTGGCGTCGGGTGGCTCATTTGAGACACGGAGATCGTCGCGATGGGATTTAGGCCGGGCATGTTCGCACTTCTGGCAACCTTCTGCGGGCTGCCCGCAGTCCTGTTTGGCCCCGCTTGTGCCGCGCCAACGCTGACCGGTCCCATAGCGGACTCCGCCGTTTTGCAGAGAGGTGCCGATATTCCGCTGTCAGGGACGGCTGCAGCGGGATCGGCTGTGACTGTCAGCATCGCCGGTATCGAGGTCACCACAACGACAGATGCAGGCGGGGCATGGCATGCCAGTCTTCCGGCATTGCCGGCCGGTGGCCCTCATAACCTGACTATTCGGGACATTGATGGCGCCACCACCTTTCAGAACATCCTGATCGGCGATGTCATCCTGTGCTCCGGACAATCCAACATGGAATACCCGGTCTACAGGGCCCTGAATCCAGACAATGCGATTGCCGGCTCCAGCAACCCGCGCCTGCGCCTGCTGACCATTCCCCATGTCGCGGATGTCCGCCCGCAGGAGGCACTGCCTGCCGGCACGGCGTGGGTCGATGCAGGGCCTGGCTCGGTGAGGGATTTTTCAGCGGTCTGTTACTATGCAGGACAAGCAATCCAGCAGGACAATGAGGTTCCCGTCGGCCTGATCGACGCCTCCTGGGGCGGCTCGCAGATCGAGGCCTGGTTGTCTGCTGATGACCTGCGAAGCGTCGGCGGCTTCGCCGAACAGCTCAACCAGCTCGACCTTTACATGCGCGACCATGCGGCTGCGATGACAGCCTTTGGCAAGCAATGGGAGGCATGGTGGCGCAACATCGATCAGGGCCGCGCGCCCTGGGCGGATACGGCGTCTGTGGCGGGTTGGAAAGCGGCCCCGGATGTCATGGCCGACTGGAAAACCTATGGCGATCCCGAGACGGAGAACCATCTCGGCCGTGTCTGGTTTGGCAAGACATTCTCGCTGTCTTCAAAACAGGCAAAGACGGGCGGATCGCTCTCGCTGGGCCTGTTCGACGACACGGATTCAACCTGGATCAACGGCCACTTTCTGGGGTCCACGTCCAGCTGGACCGATGCGAGGACCTATGACGTGCCCGCAAAATTCCTGAAGCCGGGCGACAACACGATCATCGTCAATGTGCGCAACACGTATGGCATGGGCGGCATGCTCGGGCCCAATGATGCCGTGGCCTTCCGCCTTGAATCGGGCAGCACTGTTCCGCTGGGTTCGGGGTGGCGCTACCGGGTCGTCAGCGAGGACAGGGCGGGTGGTCCCCAACCGCCATGGGAGACGGTCAACGGCTCCACCACCATCCACAACGCCATGATCGCGCCCCTTGCCGGCTTTCCGCTGTCTGCCGCCATCTGGTACCAGGGAGAAAGCAATGCGGAGCGTGGCGCACAATACCAGCCACTGCTTGAACAGCTTGTCGCAAGCTGGCGGCAGTATTTCGGCGCGGAGTTGCCTGTCGTGATCGTCCAGCTGCCCGGCTATGGCGACATGCCGGACAGCCCCGGGCCTTCGGGATGGTCCGACATACGCGAAGCCCAGAGACGCGTTGCTGTGAACGATCCCAAAACCGGACTGGCCGTGACGATCGATGCGGGTGACCGGACAGACATCCATCCACCCAACAAGCAGCTGGTCGTCCAGCGCATCCTGCCCGTTCTTCGCATCCTGTCGGGACAAAGCCAGGGTTTCGAAGATGGCATCGCCCCCGTTCGCGCCGTTTCGGATGCGGGCAAGGTCTTGCTGGAAATGCCAACTGACCAGTTAAAGGTCATCGGATCCGCATCGCCCGTCGCGTTCGAACTCTGCGGTGAGTCAGGCGAATGTCACTGGTCTGATGCGGTGCTGGATGGCGCCATGATAGACCTTGTTGTTCCGCCTCACATGAACCCGGTGGAAGTCCGCTACTGTTGGGGTAATGCGCCGATCTGCAATCTCTTCGTTGAAGACAATGTACCTTTAAGCCCCTTCAGGATGGAACTGGAATGAAGCAGCATCACAACCAGTTCACCGAGATTTCGCTCGCCGCAAGCGCGCACGCCTGATTGGCGCAATCAGAAAGACAACACCCGCAACCGTGAGACAAACGCTCGTGGCCAGAGTGTAGATTGAACTCATCTCGGCGCCATGCTTCAGCCCCTGCATCAGGACGGCCACCAGCAGCACCACGCCAAGCGAGGCGCGCAGAATTCTGGCCACCTCCTCGGCCAGCCCGAACAAGATTGCCGCCAACACGATCAGGAACGTCCCGCCCCAGAAGCAAGCAACAAGCTCAGTTCCTGAAAGACCCACCAGGCTGGCTGTCAGCGTAACCGCCAGCATTGCTGTACTTCCCCAGACCAGAGCAGCCCATGCGGCGGCAAGCCTCGGTGCGGGCCGCCCCCTTTCAGCGCGTTTGATGAAATAAATGTTCAGCCCACTGGCGATAATGACGCACAGCATGACACCGAACACGAAATAGGAAGCCTTGACCAGGAATCCTCCGAAATCGCCGAAATGCAGCCGGTAGACAGATGATGCCACTTGCTTTCCGAGCGGGCCATCCGAGTTTCCTCCGGATGAAAGCAGCGCACCATCCGACGCGAATGTGTAGGTCTCTCCATAGATCAGGCGGTCAGTCATTTCGCTGTAGATTTCGACATGCTGGCCCACTGTCGCGGGGTCATGAACGACAACCAGGAACGGGATCGCCGATGGCACCTCCTGCGCGAGCGTCGCAAGGGCCAAATCGATACGCGCCAAAGCCGCAGGGCGGGCATCGGCGGGAGGTTCGGACCCGAATACCGCCTCGCTCAGCTTTCCGGTGTCGCCATCGAAGCTGGTCTGCGCCAACACGAATGCTGCAATGCTGAACAGGCCGATCATGGCGCCGGTCAAGGCAACCGCGATGTGAAACGGCGCGGTCCAGACACTCAGCCTATTATGCAGGTCTGCCTGAACAATTCGCGCCTGCCCCTGGCGCCGAAAGCGAAACGCGTCCTTGAAGATACGCGGATGGGCTAGCAATCCTGAAATCGACATCGCCACCAGCATCACGCCGAAGGTCGCAACAATGATCATGCCGATCGTGTGCGGTAGGTGGAGGTAATAGTGGAGGTGGATCAGGAAATCATTCCACGGCGCCACCAAAGGCCCGGCAAGTCCGCCGCCGCTATCGACCAGCTCAAACCCATGATCCGTACCCGTGATGAATCGCGGCCAATTGGAGCGCGGCAGGTAAAGGTACAGGTGGGACGACCCATCGACACTGCGCTTCAGTGCGCCATCGGCGGCGACCTGGGCCGCTGCTGGTGTAACGTCGGTAACGGCTGGCGTGCCCGCCTGTTCCCACCATTCCAACTCGTCCTCGAATACGGCGACTGTGCCGCTGAGACAGATGATGAACAGGATGGCGCTGATCGCCAGCCCCATGACGGAATGCGCCGAAAGCGCTGAATCGACACGCTTGCCAGACGATTTTGGCCAGATGGATTTTCCCATTGGAATGAAGTCCTTGTTCAGAGGGTCGCCGCAGCAAACGCGAGCGCACAACTCGAGACGGCGTAGAGCGTTCGGTGAACCGGTTGCCGCTCCATGAGCAGGAGCGTGCTGAGAAGGGCCCATAGAACAACGCTCGAAACGATGGCCAGTACGGCAGGCGTGGCCGGGTTACCGGCGTCCTGCCAAAATGCCCTGAACCCTGCAGCCGATGCATAGAATGCCGCTCCGCCAGCAACCGGACCTGCGAGAAAGATGGTCCAGAATCCGGACAGGGTTTCGAGCACTCTGTTTTTGAGAGAGGTGCCTTCAGGCTGGGACCTCTTGGCGGCAGCAACCGTCGCAGGGTTCATCCCGCGAAGGGCAGGCATCACGATCAAGCCCGCCGTCACGAACATGGCAAAACTCACACCTTGCGCGAGCCCGCGGTCTCCATTGCCAAGTGTCCAGACCACACCGGCGAAAATCAGGATCATCCAGCCGGTCGCCAGCCGCAGGCCATGGCCCGGCCTCTTCCAGCTCCTGTAGAGAAGGAAAAGGCCGGACAATGTAGCGGCCGCTGCAATGCCTGGGAGAAGCGCGTTCATCCGCCTTCCTCAGAACCTGTACCGAAGGCTGGCGACAACAGATCGTCTCACGCCAGGAAAACAGTCACCCCGCGTGAGACAGGACGTGAGATAGGTTTCGTCCGTCAGGTTGCGGGCATTCACCTGCAAATCCCAGCGGTCCCACTCATAGCCCACCATCATGTCGATCAGCGTATAGTCGGGAGTCACATACCGCACCGTCCCATTCTCAGAGACGCTCTTGCCGACATACCGCACCCCGCCACCTGTCTTGAAACCGCTGAGTTCACCCGACGGACGCCACGTCGTCCAGAGGGACGCACTGCCATCCGGCTGGGCCGACAGTTCAAAGCCATTCGGGTCCTTGGCGTCGATGGTCGAAGCGGCGAACTGGAAATAGAAGTCCTCGACCTGAAGCCGCCCCTCCAGCTCAAGTCCCTTGAGCGTCGATACACCCTGCTGCTGGGCCGCGTCGCCCGGAAGGCTGTTCGGGTTTGGCAGGTTGGTAATCTCAATGTCATAGTATGCCAGCGTGATCAGTCCCGGCAGCCCCTTCGGTTCGAACTTGACCCCCGCCTCGTACTGACGCGCTTCGCGGGGTTTCATCTGATTACCCTGCAGGTCGGTGCCGATGACCGGCTCGAAGGATTCCGAATAGCTCGCATACGGTGCAAACCCACTTTCGAACCGGTAGAGAGCACCAACGCTGGCCGAGACGGCATCGTCCTTTTGCGTAACTCCCGCTGACGAATTCTCGACATTGTCGCTCCGGACGCCGAGCGTGAAACGCCAGTTTCCGTATGACATCTGATCGGAAACATAGACGCCCAGGTCCTGAACTTCCTGAACCGGCTGGTCATTGTAGATCGCGTCGAACACCGACTGGTCCGGAAAGGCGCCGTACACGGGATTGGCGAGATCCAGCACATAGCGGAAATCACCCGCCAGGGCCCCGCCGCCGAAATAATAGGATGAATTGCTGTCTGTCTCGACATCCTGCACCTGGATGCCTGCCAGAACCTGATGGTCCACCAGTCCGGTTGCGAAATTGGCCCTCAGGCGGACGTCGCCAGCAACCTGGTCAGACGTATTGTCGCCCTGGTAGAATGTCCGGGCGACTGTCGTTGGCGTAAACAGGCTGACGCCGAGCGCATTGTTGAGGTACCGGCTGGCGCCAGCTCCCAGGAAGGTCGGCCAGGCTTGGTGATAGTCTGCTTCGCCGGACCGCCACAGCGCCGTGGCCTCAACACTGAAGACATCGTTCAGCTTGTGCTCGCCCAGCAGTGTTACCTGCTTGGATTTGGTGTTGAAACGATTGAAATCCGGCTCTCCGGCATAAACATCCTGATCGATATATGTACCGTCAGCGAGCGGCAGCAGCGTACCTTCCACAGGTATGAATTGTGCCGCCGTATCGCTCTTCGTGTCCTGGAACAGCCCGATCAGCGTGAACTTGGTGTCGGGTGTCGGCAGCCATGACAGCGACGGCATGAGAATGTGTGTCTGTTCATCGACATAGTCGACCTGCGAACCCGTTTCGCGATACAGGCCAACCAGGCGGTATTGCAATTTGCCGCCCGAACCCGCGACCGGCCCGGTCACATCACCGGCGATCTGGTAGCGATCATTGTTGCCGATTTCTGCAGCCAATTCCCCGCCAAATGTATCGCGCGGCGTCTTTGACGTATAATTGATGATCCCGCCCGGCGACCCTTGGCCATAGAGGACCGATGCGGGTCCTTTCAGCACTTCGACCTGCTCGATCGTGTAAACGTCGGCCCGGGTCGTATTGTAGCTGCCGAACAGTTCCTGAACGGAATCGCGATAGCGCGGAATGCTTAGGCCCCGAGACGAGACGAAGTCGCCCCGAGTGGTGAAGCCATAGGTCTCGGCAGTCACGCCAGCGAGGTAACCGACCGTCTGGGAAAGGTTGAGCGCTCCCTTGTCGATAAACAGGTCCGAAGTCTCGACTGACAGTGATCGCGCCGTTTCGACGATAGGCGTGTCTGTCTTGGTCGCCCCGAACGCACCGGCCGAACCGATGACGATAACGGCTTCCTGAACACTTTCGCTCTCGCCCGCGTCAGCGCCTTCAACCTGCTGCGCCACGGCTATCGGCGCGCTCGCCGCCAATACCATTGCCACAGCGCAACTTGCGTTCAATCTCAATTTCAGCATCAAAAAACTACCCCGCTACAAATGATTTTAATAATCATTCTCAATATTTGGGTGCCTAAGATTATTGATATTGAGAGTCAATCGCAAATTCAGCCATCTCGCGACTTGCCGCCACGGCACCTGCCCTCCACCCGGCCAAAGGCCCCGCACGCACGGTTGACGAACCCCCGCTGGACCTGTCCACTTGTGCTAAGGCACACACTTATCCCGTGCAGATATCTAGAACGCTCAAGGCGGTGGCCCCTGGCATGACTTCATCCAATTCCCTCATCTCACTCCCCGCCCAACCTTCCGGAACGCCCTGGCCAACGACTGACTGGCCCGAAGCGAATGTCCCGGCTCATGTCGATTCAGGTGCCCTTAACCGCGCGTTGGACTTCGTCTTCAACGACCCGGCGCCTGACGTGATGGGGGAAACCCACGCTTTCCTCGCCGTGCATCGGGGGCGCATCGTCACCGAGCGCTATTGGCGTGAATTCACCGCCAGCGACACGTTTCCTTCATGGTCGGAGGCAAAGAGCATCACCCATGCCCTCATCGGCATTCTCGCGCGGGAAGGCCTGGTCGACATCCATGCGCCCGCCGACGTGCCCGAGTGGCAAACTCCGGGCGACCCGCGGCGCGATATCACGCTCGACCAGCTTCTGCGCATGTCGAGCGGCCTGAAATTCGCCGAGGATTATGTCGATGCCGGCGTGTCGGATGTGATCGAAATGCTGTTTGGTGGCGGCAAGGTCGACGTAGCCGGTTTTGCCGCAAATTTCCCGCTCGTCCATGAACCCGGCAGCGCATGGAGCTATGCCAGCGGCACCAGCAATATCGTTGCTCGCTGCGCCGCCCGGGCGCTCGGTGCGTCCGGAGACGACTTTCGCGCATGGATGTTCCGTGAACTGTTCGAACCCGTCGGAATCAAGTCGGCGCAACCGAAATTCGATGCGCAGGGCACCTTCATCGGTTCCTCCTTCTGCTACGCTACCGCCCGCGATTTCGCGCGCTTTGGGCTGCTTTACATGCGCGACGGTGTTTGGGACGGCCAGCGCGTCCTGCCCGAAGGCTGGGTCGACTATGCCCGCACACCGACAAAGACGCCGCCGACCGAACCGCTGGGCTACGGTGCTCACTGGTGGCTGGGCATGTGCGGCCCCGGCAGCTTGTCGGCCAATGGCTATCAGGGCCAGTACACGGTCCTCGTGCCTGAACTCGACCTCATCCTTGTCCGTCACGGAAACTCGATGGACGAACAGGGCGATGAAGTCCGCCGCTGGCTGGCTCAGGTTGCCGACTGCTTCCGCCAGGCCTGATTCACGAGCGCCCTTCCGCCATGTCCCGCGATACCTTTTCGGCGATCATGATCGTCGGTGTGTTGGTGTTCCCTGATACAATCGTCGGCATCACGGAGGCATCGATCACGCGCAGCCCGGCTAGCCCATGAACCTTCAGGTCCTTGTCGACGACAGCCAGCGGGTCATCGGTCCGGCCCATCCGCGCGGTGCCGACTGGATGGAAAATCGTCGTCCCGATATCACCGGCCGCCTTGGCCAGGGACGCATCATCATCGCCCACGTCTGGCCCCGGCAACATTTCGTCCGGGTGAAACGGCGCAAGCGCAGGCTGTGCCATCAGGCGCCGGGTCATCCGAATGGCATCGGCCGCCACTGCCCGGTCCTGCTCGGTCGCGAGATAGTTCGGATGAATCAGGGGCCTGGCCTCGGCCTCGGCCGACACGATTTTCACTTCCCCGCGCGATGTCGGGCGCAGGTTGCAGGCGCTCGCCGTTATCGCTGGAAACCGGTGGAGCGGATCGCCGAACTTGTCGAGCGACAGCGGCTGGATGTGAAACTCGAGATTGGCCCTGTCCTGCCCTGCGTCTGACCGCGCAAAGATTCCCAGTTGCGAGGGCGCCATTGTCAGCGGACCGCGCCGCCGCACGGCATAGTCCAGTCCCATGCCCATCCGGCCGAGCAGGGAATGATAGGTCTCGTTCAATGTCCGCGTGCCCGACACGCGAAAGATCGCCCGTTGCTGCAAATGGTCCTGAAGGTTGCGCCCTACGCCCTGCCGATCAATCAGGGGAGCGATGCCCGCCGCCGACAACCAGTCAGCCGGACCAATGCCCGAGCGATGAAGGATCTGTACCGACCCGACCGCCCCCGCGCAAAGGATGACTTCCCCCTTGGCAACGGCCCTGCGCTGCTGCCTGCCTTGCTGGAAATCGACGCCCACAGCCCGCCCGCCTTCCATGACCAGCCGGTCCACCAGACAACCCGTTTCGGTTCGCAGGTTGCTCCGGCGCAAAGCCGGTTTCAGGAATCCCCGCGCCGCCGACCAGCGCAGGCCCCGTTTCTGGTTGACGTGAAAATACCCAACCCCTTCATTGTCGCCGGTATTGAAGTCTTCCGTTGCCGGAACACCCATCTCGCTGGCTGCATCGCTGACGGCATCTAGAATGTCCCAGCGCACGCGCGGGTATTCGACGCGCCATTCGCCGCCCGCCCCGTGATGCTCTGTCTCGCCAAGGAAATGGTCCTCTATCCTTTTGAACACCGGCAAGACATCTGACCAGCCCCATCCCGGCAAACCGAAGTCGCGCCAATGGTCATAGTCCGCCGCCTGTCCGCGCATCGAAATCATCGCGTTGATCGCCGACGAACCGCCAAGCACCTTGCCTCTCGGATAAGATAGCTGGCGCCCGTTCAGACCGGATTGCGCAACCGTCTCGAACATCCAGTCAGATCGCGGATTTCCGATGGCGAACAGGTAGCCGACCGGAATGTGGAACCACATCCAGTTGTCGTGTCCGCCCGCTTCGAGCAGCAGCACACGTTTGCCAGGGTCGGCTGACAACCGGTTGGCAACAACGCACCCTGCCGACCCGGCACCGATAATAATATAGTCGTATTCGCCATCGATCAGGTCTGCAGCTGGCAACGAGTCGGTCCTTGTCGGTTCGGCACCTGACTACATGAGGCTTCTTCACAGCGCCAGTCGCCAGCCAGGCCCTAGCTCGCGATCCGTCCGGCAAATCGTGCATCGGCCCGCATGCGGTTCAGCACCACACCGATGACATATCCGCCGCGGCTCTCGATGGCGAGTTGGGCTTCTGCAACCTCCTCGGCACCCGTCGATTCAGCCTGCACAACCAACACCACGCCGTCGGCTTCACTGGCGACATCCAACGCGACGTCCGAACGGTCCAGTGCTGGCGCGTCCACGACGATCCAGTCTGTCGACCGGCGCAGCGCCCGCCACCAGCCAGTCTGTGAGCGCAGGCGCACCGTCTGGCCGCGCGCCAGCCGCTCGGTCCGGAACCGCGTCACCAGCAAACGCGTTCCGGTCACGGGATGTGCCGTCAGAAGCTTCGCCGTACCGCCTTGGGCCGCCGGCATCAATTCATACATTGGCGCACATCCGAGCGCGGCGTCATACGCCCGTCCGGGCCGCGCGCCCCCGCCCGCAAACCCCGTCTCAAACGCAGTAAATGCCGCATTCCTGGTCAGTTCGAGATCGACCAGCCAGGCCGTCCGTTCAGCATGTTCCGCTGCCATAAGGGCAAACGAAGCTGCCATGCTGCTCGTGCCTTCGCCACTTCGCGCGGCGACAAACATGACTGTGCGAGCGCCCTGCTGAGGCCTCAGGCGTGTTGCGACGCTCCACAGCGTCGCCAGATCCGGTCGCAGGTCGCGCATCCTTGCTCAGACCTCCCGGACCGTTGCGAGCACAGGCAGGTCCAGCGTCCGCTCGACCGAGCGCCGCGTGGCAAAGCCCGTGCGGGTAAGGGCTTTGAGCAGCCCGGCAACAATAGCGGCCAAACAGGCCAGCAAGAAGGCCAGGACCACAACGATCGGTCGCGTCGCGATCGGCCTCAAAGGCACGTTGGCAGGCTCAAGCACGCGGATGCCGTCGAAGCGGCTCACGCTGGCGTCCACTTCCTGTCTCACCTCTGACATCAGGTCACGTTCCAGCAAATCCCGCTTGCGCATCAGCTCCTTGTAGCGGGGTTCGAGGCTGGTGAGGCGGGCCTGTCGCGCCTCGAATCCGGCGATCTGCCGCGCCAGGGCGGCCTGCTGGTCTTTCAGCGAAGCGGCTTCTGCCTGCAGGTCTCCAATAACCGACTGCATCTGCTCGTAGCGCGGGTTGGGGCCCGTTCGCACGGTGCCGACCGGCCGGCCCAGCGTATCGATGAAGGTTTCAGCCCGAGCGATGCGCCGGTCCATGTCCTGCACCACGGCAGACCCCGGCAAATGATCCACCAGCAGGGCTTCGCGCTCAAGCTTTAGGTCGATCAGGGTTTGCTCGGTCGAGTCCTCGACGAAGATGCGTTGTTGCGGCCGGATTGCCCTGATCTGTTGCCGATAGACGCCTAGCTGGCTCTCCACCTGCTGAAGGCGGGAATCTGTCTCGAGCAGGTCTTCGCTGGCGGCCTGGTAGAGCGCCTGTACGGTTTCGCGCTCTGCTTCGAAATTGCTGACACCCTGAACCTCAAGGAAGCCGCCAACAGCAGCTTCGGATTCCAGCAGCCGCGCTTCCAGTTCGGTCCGGTCGACCGATGGCCTGACGGCTTGCGGCTGCGCCAGCACTTGCGCGCGATAGGCTAGATAGGCCCCGACCAGCGCATTGAGTACTTCTGCGGATGTTTCCGCGTCTCCATTCCGGTAAGTCGCTGTGATGACGGGGGCCCTTGAGGCCGACCAGGCATGGAAGTCCCGCTTCATCGCGTCTGCGCTCATCTGGCGGCATTCAGCGGCTAGTCGGCGAAGCCCATCGGCATCCCCCCGCACCGCTCGGCTCCTGACTTCACAAGACTGGTTGAGCTTGGGATACAGGCGCGACATCGGAAACCGGTCGAGTACGCGGGCAGCAACCACCGGGCTGCGCAGGAATTCCAGCTCGGGCTGGACAAGGTCATCATGACTGGCGCCGCTGACGGATGACACGATCAGGCGCGAGCGCGATTCATACTGGTCAGGTCGTGACAGGGCCGCCGCAAGGCCGAGCGCAAGCACCGGCACGAACACCAGCAGCATGAGCCACTTTGCCCGCCAGAACTGCACAATCAGGTCAGCCGTCCCGAGAGGTGGCCGCGACGCGGACGTCCGGGCCATGCCATTTTCCGCCGGATCTCGGTTGGGGGCCTCGGTCACAGGCATGTCGATTGCGGCTCCTCACAGCGCGTCGCGTAAGGAATCAAACTCGCACGCTGCCGTTTGATATTTCATTAAGCTTAACAGCAGCGCCCGGACAGGAGCTTTTGCATCCGGGCGAGCCGCGAAAGCCTAGTTCATCAGTTTGAGCCACTCACGGGCCGACTGAAGGGCCTGCTTGACCTCGTCAGAGGTCATCATGTCGGCCAGTTCGGCGCGCTGGACCTTGGCTTCTTCCGAACCGCGCAGGGCGGCGAGGTTGAACCATTTGTGCGCGGCAATCATGTCGACTTCCACGTTCAGTCCGGTCGAATAGACCAGTCCTGCCTGGTAAAGTTCTTCGGGAGCCGAATCCGGTCCGAGCATTGAAGCGAGATCTATAGCGTAATCTGCAAAGGGCATTGTCTTGTTCCTGTTTCACCTTGCCGCCGCATCGCCGGGATCCTTCCCGTGTCCTGCTTTGGCATCCACCACCCGCCTTGTCCGGCGATGGGTGAAGAGTGCCGTCAGACACTTGCGTTATGGTTAACGCCGAACTGCTCGAAGAGGCAGAGTGTTACCGTCTGGGGTCGCCTCGTTAACGTCCGCCCGCTCGCAGGCCTCTGACAGCCCGAAAGCCATTTTCACTTTCCGGTCTCGCGACAATCTGGCAAACGAAACCCATGACCGAATATTTCAAACCGATCCCCTATGCGCTCTGGCGCGAAGACAAGGCCGCTTTTGCCGAAGCGCTGGGCAATTCCTTCCGCGAGACGGGCTTTGCCGTCATCGCTGGCCACCCTGTCGATCAGAACGTCATCGACGCGAACCTGCGCGCCACCAAGGCATTCTTCGCCCTGCCCGAAGAGGTGAAGCTCAAATATGATGGACGGTCCGGCGGCGGACAGCGCGGCTATACCGCCTTCGCCACCGAGAACGCCAAGGGCCGCGCTCAGGCCGATCTCAAGGAATTCTGGCACACGGGCAGGCTGCTGCCCGCCAACTCGCCCTATCGTGCGACCATGGCCGACACGCCGCATGTCGCGGAAGTGGACAATTTCGACCAAGCCACGCGCGCCCTCTTTGACGCGCTCGACCAGATGGGCCGAGACCTGCTGCGTGCCATCGCCCTGCACCTTGGCCTCGACGAGACATGGTTTGAAGACCGGGTCGAGATGGGTAATTCCATCCTCCGCCTGCTCCACTACCCTCCGCAGGCAAGCCCGCCGCCCGAAGGCACGGTCCGCGCTGGCGCACATGAAGACATCAACGTGATCACGCTCCTGCTCGGCGCCGAAGAAGCCGGCCTCCAGGTCAAGCACCGGTCCGGCGAGTGGCTGAGCGTCAACCCGCCAGCCGGCGCGCTGGTCATCAATTGCGGCGACATGCTGCAGCGCCTGACCGGCGGCGTCCTGCCCTCGACGACACACCGCGTCATGAATCCGGCCCCGGAACGCGCGAAGTTCCCGCGCTATTCGACGCCCTTCTTCCTGCACTTCAACCAGGATGTCCTGATCGAGGCCCTGCCCCAGTGCGTCGCCGAAGGCGGCAAGGCCCAGCCCCCGATCACCGCGCAGGACTATCTCATGGAACGCCTCCGCGAGATCGGCCTGGTAAAAGCCTAGAACTGAAAGCGAATGAAATTTTCCTTTCATTTCGCCTTGGTAGATGCATGGCATTCATTCCGGTTTGGCGTTCTGATGATCTGGTTACCGATCCTGGTTCTCGGTATCCTTTCGGCTGGTTGGTCACGTAGAATAATTATTTTTTGGGCACTAGTTGCTCCTCTCGCATGGGCAATCGGAGCAGTCATTCGCCTCGTCTGGTTTCGGACGTTCTATTACGACGGGACAAACCTTAAGGAGAGCTATCACCGGTTCATAAAGCGGAAGCCTGACGCCGCGCCACCCCTTGCCTCATCGTTTCATTGCGCCCTGAATGGGCGCACAGTTCACCAGAGGCTGACGGCAAGGCAGGAGGCTCCCATGTTCAACAATACAGAATGGCTCGCACATGTCCGCGAAGACGTGATCGATCCGGACCGCGAGATCGTCGACCCCCACCACCACCTCTGGCCCAGGCCCTTCCTCAGCTACGACCTCGAAGAACTCTGGTCCGACACCGAAGACGGCCACAATGTCACCCATACCGTGTTCATGGAATGCGGCGCCTCATATCGCGAGGATGGCCCGGACTGCTTCAAGCCGATCGGCGAAACCGAATTCATCGCGGCCGCCGCCGCCCGCTCCGCCGCCGATCCGGACAAGGCCACCATCGCCGGCTTCGTCGGCCATGCAGACCTCCGCCTCGCCAACCTGGACGAAATTCTCGATGCGCACATCGCCGCGGCCAACGGCCTGTTCAAGGGAATCCGCCACGCCGGCGCGCACGATCCGGATAGCGCCGCCTTCTCCATTCCCGGCCGTGCGCCCGTCGGTCTCTACCGCGACCCGGACTTCCGGCGCGGCGTCAAGCGCCTTGGGCAACGCGGCTTCACCTATGATACGTGGAACTATCACCACCAGATCCTGGATTTCGCCGAACTCGCCGCCGCCGTGCCCGGCACGACCATGATCCTCGACCATTTCGGCACGCCGCTCGGCGTCGGCCCCTACGAAGGCAAGCGCGACGACAATTTCGCCCAGTGGAAAGACGACATCGCCGCCGTCGCCGAGCGCCCGAACGTCTTCGCCAAGATCGGCGGCCTCGCCATGCCCGACAATGGCTTTGGCTGGAACACACGCGCCACGCCGCCGACATCCGACGAGTTCGTCGAGGCCCAGGCCCCCTACTACCACCATGCTATCAAATGCTTCGGGCCTGAGCGCTGCATGTTCGAAAGCAATTTCCCGGTTGACCGCCTGTCCATCGGCTATCGCACGCTCTGGAACGGCCTGAAGAAGATCGCGGCTGATTATCCGGAGGCTGACCAGAATGCCATGTTCAGCGGCACCGCCCGCAAGGTCTACCGGATCTAGGTCCGCGCCAGCCAGTCAGCGGCGCCCTCGCCTGCCGCCCGGCCCGTCGCGAGGCACGCCGTGATCAGGTAGCCGCCTGTCGGCGCATCCCAATCGATCATCTCCCCGGCGCAGAACACGCCCGGCATGTCGCGCAGCATCAACTGGTCGTCCAGCGCGCTCCACGCAACGCCGCCTGTCGTCGAGATCGCCTCGTCCAGCGGCGCCGTCCCGGCAATCGCCAGCGGCACGGCCTTGATCAGCCGCGCCAGCGCCGCCGGGTCGGCCGGCAATGGACCCCCGGTCGCCTCATGCAACAGCGCCAGTTTGACGCCTGACACGTTCACGCTCTTGCGCAAGTGATTGGCCATGGACTGCTTGCCGCGCGGTCGCGCGAGTTTGGCCGCGATCACGCCTTCATCCATATCCGGCAACAGGTCCACGAAGAGAGTCGCCTTGCCGTCCCGCGCCAGCTCATCCACCAGCGTCGCCGATAGCGTATAGATGCCACCGCTCTCGATCCCGCGCTCTGTAATCACGAATTCGGAACGCGTCTCCTGACGGCCGTGCGGGCCATCCGTCCACAGACGCACCGCCTTCACCGGATCGCCGGGAAACTTGTCCTTCATGTGGCTAGACCAGTCCACGAGGAATCCGCAATTCGACGGTCCGAATGGCGTCATTGCCACGCCCTTCGCCGCCAGAACGGAAGCCCATGCTCCGTCAGACCCAAGACGTTTCCAGCTCGCGCCGCCCAGCGCCAGCACAACCGCTTCGGGCACCGCCGTCACTTTGCCCGTCGGCGTGTCGAACACCAGCGCACCGGCTTCGTCCCATCCTTGCCAGCGATGACGCGGATACAGCGTTGCGCCGGCGTCCTGCAACCTGACAAGCCAGGCCCTCAGCAAGGGTGACGCCTTCATCATTTCCGGAAATACACGCCCCGTCGGCCCGGTATGGGCGGCAACGCCTAGTCCGCGCATCCATTCGGTGACCTCATGCGGCCCGAAGCCCCGCACCATGTCCGCAAGGCGCGCATCGCTGCGATAACGCGACAGGAAAATGTCCAGGTCTTCGGCATGGCTGATATTCAGCCCGCTCTTGCCCGCCATCAGGAATTTCCGCCCGAAACTCGGCATCGCGTCATAGATGTCGACGCTGATACCGCGAGAGACTAGCGCTTCAGCGGCCATCAGGCCGGCAGGTCCTGCGCCAATGATTGCGACGCGCAACTAGATCAGCCCGGCAAGGGGCGAACTCGGATCGGCATACATTTTCTTCGGCATGCGGCCCGCCAGGTAAGCTTCCCGTCCGGCAATCACCGCATGTTTCATCGCGCTCGCCATCAGGATCGGATCTTTCGCCGCCGCTATCGCCGTGTTCATCAGCACGCCGTCACAGCCGAGTTCCATGGCAATGGCCGCGTCCGACGCCGTGCCGACGCCTGCGTCCACGATCACCGGCACGCGGGTCTGTTCAACGATCAGGCGGATATTGACCGGGTTCATGATGCCAAGCCCGGACCCGATCAGGCTGCCGAGCGGCATGATTGCACAGCACCCTGCGTCTTCCAGCATCTTGGCGTAAACCGGGTCGTCCGAGCAGTAGACCATGACCTCGAACCCGTCCGCGATAAGGGCTTTCGCTGCCTCCAGCGTCTCCGGCATGTTCGGATAAAGCGTTTTCTGGTCGGCCAGCACTTCCAGCTTCACCAGATTCCAGCCGCCGGCCTCGCGTGCCAGTCGCAATGTCCGCACGGCCTCATCGGCTGTGTAGCAGCCCGCCGTATTCGGCAGGTAGGTGAATTCGTCCGGTTTGACGAAATCGGTCAGTTTGTCCTGGCTGGGGTCTGACAGGTTCACCCGGCGCAGGGCCACGGTGACAATCTCTGCCCCTGCCGCACGCGCCGCATCGGCGTTCTGCTGGTAACTCGCATATTTTCCGGTCCCGACAATGAGGCGTGACGCGTAGGATTTTCCGGCAATGATCAAGGGTGTGTCAGTCATGTGTGCTGATCTGGCCGCCTTGTCCCCGCCCGTCAACTCCTGACCCGGTCAACCGCCCCCGACGAACTGCACAAGTTCCAGCCGGTCTCCCTCTTCCAGCACGGTAAAGGCATGTTCCGACTTTGGCACGATCTCGAGATTGCGTTCCACGGCAATGCCGCGCGGGTCGCGCCCGGTGGCCTCCGACAGCTCTTCCAACAGCATCGACAGGGTCGTGCCTTGGTTAACCTGCCTCGTCTCACCATTCAGCATGATCTGCATGTCTGCGGCCTCCGGTTTAAAGCCCCCTTGCCTTGCCGGGCGTTCCAGAGCAAGACGGGGCCCATGTCAAAACCGATATATGTTCTCGGTGGGCCAAACCTCAACCTGCTCGGTACGCGCGAGCCGGAGATTTATGGCCACGAAACGCTTGAAGATATCCATACCCGCCTGCGCAGCCTGGCTGGCGGCGTGCCCTTGGAGGCGCGCCAGACCAATCACGAAGGCGAGCTGGTGGATTGGGTTCAGGAAGCCTCTCGTGCAGGGGCTGCCATCATCCTCAATGCCGGTGCCTACACTCACACATCTGTGGCCTTGCATGATGCCCTCAGGGCCTGCAAGGTGCCGGTGATCGAAGTGCACCTGTCCAACCCGGCGGCGCGCGAAGCCTTCCGCCAAGTGAATTACGTTGCGCCAGTCGCAAAAGCTACGATTGCGGGCCTCGGCGCCTACGGTTATGAGCTGGCGCTTCTGGCAGCCAAGTCCCTGACGGGCCAAGGAGATAATTAGCGTCCCATGAGCACTGCAAAGACAAAACTCGACACCGGCCTCGTCCGGGAACTGGCCGCGATCCTGCGGGAAGCAGACCTCGGCGAAGTGGAAATCGAGCATGACGGCCTGCGAATCCGGGTCAGCAAGCCGGTTGCGCCAGTCATGCAAAGCGCTGTCATGGCGGCTCCCGCCGCTGCCGCCCCCGTCGCGGCTGTTGCCGCTGCCGCAGCTCCTGCTGCTGCGGGCGCGCCCGCAGCGCCTGCCGTGTCGGACAATGCGATCAAGTCGCCCATGGTCGGCACCGTCTACCTCGCCCCCGAACCCGGCGCCAAACAGTTCTTCAACATCGGTGACAAGGTCAAAAAAGGCGATACGCTCATGCTTGTCGAAGCCATGAAAACCTTCAATCCGGTCGAAGCCGACCGTGCCGGCACGCTGACGGCCCTTTACGTCACCGATTCGCAGCCGGTGGAATTTGGCGAACCGCTGGCCCTGATCGAATAGCATGTCCCAGCCACGCACGATCAAGAAGGTCCTGATCGCCAATCGCGGCGAAATTGCCCTGCGAATTCACCGCGCCTGCAAGGAAATGGGCCTGTCGACAGTTGTCGTCCATTCCACGGCCGACCGCGACGCCATGGCTGTGCGCCTGGCCGACGAAAGCGTCTGCATCGGGCCGCCTCCCTCCTCGGAGAGCTACCTCAAGAAATCCCAAATTCTGGCTGCCGCCGAAATCACTGGCGCTGACGCCATTCATCCCGGTTACGGCTTCCTGTCTGAAAATGCCCAGTTCGCGGAAATGGTTGAGGCCCATGGGCTCGCCTTTATCGGCCCGACGGCTGAACATATCCGCATCATGGGTGACAAGATCGCCGCCAAACAGGCGATGATCGAGGCTGGCGTGCCCTGCGTTCCCGGTTCGGAAGGCGCACTGGGGTCAATCGCCGAAGCCAAGAAGGCTGCCAAGAAGATCGGTTACCCGGTCCTCGTGAAAGCCTCTGCGGGCGGCGGCGGACGCGGCATGAAGCTGGCGAAAACCGAATCCGAACTCGAAAACGCCGTGCGTACGGCCAAGACCGAAGCCAAGGCCGCCTTTGGCGACGACGCCGTGTATCTGGAAAAATACCTCCAGGGCCCGCGGCATATCGAGGTCCAGGTCATTGCAGACACTCACGGCAACGTGGCCCATCTCTGGGAGCGTGACTGCTCCCTCCAGCGCCGTAACCAGAAAGTCTTCGAGGAGGCGCCCTCGCCCGCCCTCAATCAGGCCCAGCGCGAGGAAATCGGCGGCATCTGCGCGCGTGCGATGGAAAAGCTCGGCTATCGCGGCGCAGGCACGATCGAATTCCTCTACGAGGACGGCAAGTTCTACTTCATCGAAATGAATACCCGCCTGCAGGTCGAGCATCCGGTCACAGAGATGATCACCGGCATAGACCTCGTGCGCGAGCAGATCCGCATTGCCGAAGGCAAGGAGCTCTCGTTTCGCCAGGAAGACGTCATGCTCGTCGGGCACGCCATCGAGTGTCGCATCAATGCCGAACACCCCGAAACCTTCGTGCCTTCTCCCGGCCTGATCTCGGATTTCCACGCCCCGGGCGGCCCGGATGTCCGTCTCGACAGCGCCGCCTATGCTGGCTACCGCATCCCGCCACACTATGACTCGCTGATCGGCAAGCTCATTGTCCACGGTCGCACACGCCGCGAGTGCATCATGCGCCTGCGCCGGGCTCTGGCGGAAATGGTTGTCGGCGGCGTCTTCACGACGCTCGACCTTCATCGGCGGCTCGTCGACAATGAAGACGTGCTGGCTGGCAACTACAATATCCACTGGCTCGAAAAATTCCTCGCCGAGAACAAGATTACAGCCGAATAAGCCGCAGGCCTTCTCCACAGCTGGTGCAGCCGGACCCATGGACAGGCGCAGCTGAGAGACTTATATTCGGGCCATGTCGTCGCGCTTCGGAACTCAGGACCTCCTCGCCTGCTATCGCCGGGGCGTCTTTCCCATGGCGGATTCGCGCGACGATCCGAACCTGTTCCTCGTCGATCCCGATATGCGCGGAATCCTTCCGCTCGATTCTTTCCACATCCCGCGGCGCCTGAAACGGACCGTGATCCAGGAACCCTACCGCGTGACTGCCGACACGGCGTTTACGCGCGTCATGGAGTTTTGCGCCGAGGAAAACGCGGGACGCGAAAGCACCTGGATAAACTCCGCAATTCTTAATCTTTACAGCACACTGCACCGGGAAGGGCACGCTCATTCCATCGAGTGTTGGGACGGAGACCAGCTCGTCGGCGGCCTGTATGGTGTCGCGATTGGCGGCGCGTTCTTCGGTGAGAGCATGTTTTCGCGCGCCACGGACGCATCAAAAATAGCGCTGGTCCACCTGGTCGCCCGTCTCATCGAAGGCGGATTCGCACTGCTCGACGCGCAATTCCACAACCCGCATCTCGAACAGTTCGGATTGATCGAGATTCCGCGCGCGGACTTCAAGGCGCGCCTGCGCGCCGCTCTGGCAATCACAGCGGACTTCTATTCCGGGGTCGGTTCGGTATCCAGCGATGGCGGAACATCGTCCAGCAGCGGCTCATCGGCCGGCGCAATAACGGGAGCCGGCAGCTTCACCGGAGCTGGCGCGGTACAGCGGATCACCCAGATGTCATAGACCGGGTGCTCCAGCGCGCTGAGGCCGGGCGACGATGCGTACATCCAGCCAGAGAAAAGTTCCGGGTTCTCCTCGCTGACAGTCTCCACCACATCGGCCGACACGGCAGCATCCATGGTTTCGACGGCAACAGGCTGCGTCGAATGGATTTTCAGGAAGGCGGCGCTTTCCGGCGCCTCTTCAGGCGGCGTCTGGTAGCAGGCCTTCAGTTCCACTTTCAGCGAACCGAAAACGACCGGCTCCCCGACCTTCACGTCGATGTCCGTCGACCGGCCGGTGATCTTGTCCAGCGCCCGCAAAGTCGCCTTGTCCTTCTGCACGAAGGTCGCCGCTTGCGCAGCGCCCATCAAGCCTAGCGCAAGGGCAGTTGCGGTAAGGAATCGGATCATTGTCCGTCATCTCCGGCAGGATAGGGATCTGTTGCCGGCGCAGGCGCTGTTGCTGCATCAAGCGGCGTGCTGGCTGCGTCGGCGCTGGCGGCATCCCCGCCACCGCCGCCGCCCGCGAACGAGGCAAACAAGGTCAGCAGGTCAACGCTGCCGCGTGTATACTGGATTTCTCCGGTGCCATCTTGGGGGATCGTGTCGAAGCCGCCGCCGGGCTCAAGGCCGATATAGCTGCCTCCGAGCAGGCCATCCGTCGAAATACGCGCATCGGTATCATCCGGCAGGGCCCATTTCTTGTCCAACGACAGGGTCAGCACGGCTTCAAACCGTTCCGGATCACCCTCGATTGATTTGACAACGCCGGCCTTCACGCCTGCGATCCGCACGTCGGACCCGCGCGATATCCCTGACACATTGTTGAACCGGGCCAGCACATTGTACTGGTCGCCCTTGGTTTCCGCATCGCCCCCCACAGCCAGTGCGAACCACAGGAAGACAGCTGCAACGCCGACGACCAGCACACCGACAAGGGTTTCGAAGAACGATTCACGCATCGGGCGCCCAAGCCTCGTAATCCCCGTCCGACTTCTGGCGCCGGGCGCCTTCTGAAAGGCTGCCTTTCGGTTTCACCGCATAAGGCGTGCCCGTCATGTTCGGCGTATGGTCTGTTTCCCAGTCGCGCCGCTCCAGCGGCATGTGGGTCGGTGGCTGGTCCACGGTATGGTGCAGCCAGCCATGCCAGTCTGCGGGCACTTTCGACGGTTCGGCCAGGCCCTTGTACATCACGTACCGGCGGTGGAGCCCTCCGAGCGATGTCTTGCGGTCCTCGAAATAGCGATTGCCGTACTCGTCGGTGCCGACATAGCCGCTGCGCCGCTTGATATCGAATGAGGCGCCCACGGTAATACCGCTCCACCAGGTGAAAATCTGCTTCAGCATGTTCTGCCTGTCCTGACGTGACTTGATGGCCGCAATATGGCGTCAGTCGGCCTGTTAATCCAGACTGCACCGGCAGGCAATGCGCCACACCCGCCAGAAGCGGCAGCCGAAAAGCCGATATGGCTGACTCAATCGCTTATCTGGCCTAGCATCGCCAATCTGGAAGCCGAGGCGAAAGAGACAGGTCGCATGAACGTGAACAGCAAATGCACCGTGATTGGCGCCCTGATCGCTGCCGGCCTTTGCGCGTCGAGCCAGGCGCAGGCCAGGCCCGAATCGCATGACCCGGCGCCCGCATACCGCTTTTCACCCTATATCGTTCTCGACGCCGCGAACGCCGGTACTGTGCAATCAGACGGCACCGCCCTCCAGGAAAGGCCCGCCCAGCGGGCTTTCCCGAACGATGGCACCGGCCAGTTCGCTCTGGCAGGCGGGCCGGACGGCGATATCACCAACATGGTCCTTGCAGACGTGAATGGCGACGGCGCGCCTGATTTGGCGATCGCCCGGCGAACGGGCGTCAGCCTCCTCCTGCCCGGAGATGGCCGCGGCGGCTTCACCCTCGCCACGCCCCTTCCCGGCACGGAAACCGGCGCGACCGGCATCGCTGCGGCGGATGTGGACGCCGATGGCGACACAGACTTGGCCATCGCCCGCGGGGACGGTCAGGAATGCCTAATCCTGCTCAATGACGGTTCGAGCCAGTTCATCCCCCACCCCGTCGCAGGCAGCGCCGGCAGCTACGCGCAAATCCAGCTCGAGGACCTCAGCGGAGACGCCCGGATCGATCTCGCGCTTTACGCCATCGACGGCGAAAGCCCGCTCTTTATCGGCGATGGCACCGGGCAATTCAGGCGCGGCGGTCGTCTCGACGCGCCTGACCAGGCCGTCGACGTCACCGGCCGGGCCGATTCGTTCGCCGATCCCACCCTGCCCAACCCGGGCCAATACGACCTTCCGTTCCGTATCCTGGTTGGGCCTGCCTCTGACGACGGGACGGGGTTCGCCCCGGGAATTGCGCTGGATGATACCAATGGAGACGGCCTGCCTGACCTGATCTTTGGAGAATCGCCCGAATAGGCGCGAAAACCGCTCCTGATCACCACAATAATCCGCTCAAGGCAGTTGAAGCGGCGCGCTGCACCCGTCACGCTCTGCGTGAGTGATTCGCGAAGGAGCCGCTTATGCCTGACCAGAGCCGGGACGAAATCCTGATCGCCGCCGAATCCGATGGCCTCATATCGCCTGAAATGGCGTTCGGCGCCCTCTGCCGCGCAGCCGGGCGCTCACCGGCCGACATGACACCTGGCGCCCTCGACGCGCTCGCTGCGTCGGCCTCCGCCGCCAGCCTGCAGAGCGTGTCACAGCTCGCGCTCGCCGAAATGCTCGAACGCCTCGGCCCGGCCCCCCGCAATGCCGAACTGGCCGAGGCGCTCGCCTCCGGCCTGCCGCAGGACCTGCTCGAGGAAGCGCTGCGCCTGCCCGGCGGCATCCTGCGTACGGCTGACGCCCTGCGCGCCGCTGCCGTCGATACGCCCGCGCCGCCTCCTGCCGTGTTCACCGCCCGGCCCGTCGACATCGCGCTCGAGCCATCCCTCCTGACTGCGCTGAAAGAAGGCGGCGAGATCATTTTCCTGCAGGAAGCCCTGCCGCCAGCCGCCGCACCTGCGCGACTTGTCGATGTCTCGCAAGCCGTCAGCCCTGACGGCTTCGAGGAAGGGTTCCTCGTCTCGGTCATGGAAGCTGTCGCCGCCGGCATGAAGGATGGCGTCATCGTCCTCACCGGCCTCGGCGCCGCCGTGATGGCGCTCGGGCTCGACTATGCTTCTGACGCGGGCATAGCCGCCGGCGCCGCCATTGCCGCCCTCGTGCGGTCTGCCGCCACGGGCACCGCCTTCAGCGCGAGCCATGCCCGGGCGCTCGGCCTCCAGGCCCGCAAGTCAGGCAGCAAGCGCCCCTGCCGCGTGCTCATCCTGCCCGTTACCGATCCAATGGCAGCCCTGCCCGATTGCGAAAGCGACGCTGCCGCCCCGGTCCGCGCCGTGCTGACCTACGGCGACGACGCCCCGAGCCTCACCCGCGCCGCGCGAATCGGCCTTGCCGCACGCGCGCCCGAAGCGCTGCCCGGCGTGCTCGACCGGATATCCGGCTCAGGCGCGCAGGATCTCGAGTCCTCGCTCGGCACCGCACGCCTGCGCGACCGGGGCTTTACCGAAGCCGCACTCGACCGTGTCAGCCGCGCCCTTGGCGAGGGCCTGCCGCTCAATGCCGCCTTCTCGCGCTGGGTGCTCGGCGACGAGATCATCTCGCATGACCTGAAACTTACCCCCGAGAATTTCGACGCAGACGGGCGCGGCGTGCTCTCGGCCATGGGCTTTTCCCGGGCAGACATCGCAAAAGCCGAGGCCGCCATCGATGGCGCCGGCGAGGCCATCGCCGCACGCGCGCTTCAGGAGTGCGGATTCGCGCTCGATGTGTCGCCAGCTGACGAAATCCGCTTCGCCGCCGCCTGCAACAAGGCGCTGGGTGGCGGTGTCATCGTGTCGGTCAGTCCCCGCGCCGGTCTCGACATGGCCGAGGCTGTCATCGCAGACGGCCTGTCGGCCCACCTGGTCGGCCATCGCGCGCCCGCCAGCGAGGACGTTCGTGACCGGATGGAACACATTCTCTCCCTCGCCGAAGAACTCGCCGACGAAGCCGACATGCCGCAATCCTCGCCGGAATTCCACGAGGCCCGGGCCGCCGCCCGCACGCGGCTGCCGGACAGGCGCAAGGGCTATATCCAGAAAGCCACCGTCGGCGGCCACAAGGTCTATCTCCACACCGGCGAATTCGATGACGGCAATCTCGGCGAGATCTTCCTCGACATGCACAAGGAAGGGGCCGCCTTCCGCAGCCTGATGAACAATTTCGCCATCGCGACCTCCATCGGCCTGCAATACGGCGTGCCCCTTGAAGAATATGTCGACGCTTTCGTGTTCACCCGCTTCGAGCCGGCTGGCCAGGTCACCGGAAATGATCGCATCACCCGCGCCACGTCCATCCTCGACTACATCTTCCGGGAACTGGCCGTGTCCTATCTCGGCCGCGACGACCTTGCGGAAGTCGATGTCACACATGACGGCCTTGGCCGCGGCGCCGGCGATGCCACGCGTGAGCCGGCCGAATTCACCGAGGAAGCCGCCCAGATTATTTCGCGCGGATTTTCACGTGGCCACCTGCCCGACAATATCGTCATCCTCGACAAGCGGCGCGCCGAGAAACAGGCCGAATCCGACCTCGACGCCGAAACCGAAGAGCTCGAATCGCCCGCCTATCTCGAACAGGGGTGTGAATCCTGTGGCAGTTTCACGGTCTTCGCGATCAGCGAAGATGGCCACACGGCCTGCGATACGTGTGGCGAGGAAGGCCGCGTCTCCAAATAATCGCGCAGGCCACAGGCACGGCTTTTGCTGGTTTTCCCAAGGGAAACGCTCGCGCGACAGTTTGGCAACACGTGTTGCACTTCTGCAGTTGTTACGGTTTGTTCAGTATAGCTGGATAAGACAAAGCGATATTCCGGATACATGACTGGCATGCTTTTTCGCCTCAACTTCCTGGCCGTGATCGCCCTCTTGGCTGTTTCGGTGCCTGCCTTTGCGCAGGGCAAACCGGTTGCCTGGCAACCTGGCTATGTCGGCTCGTGCGGCGGGTGCAACCTTGCCGGTCGCAACATGTCAGGCTGGACCCTTAGCGGCGCGAACTATCCCGGCGCCAATCTCGAATTCGCCTTCATGCGCGGAATTCAGGCCGCCAGCGCAAATTTCGAAGGTGCGAAAGCGTCCGGTGTTGACCTGCGCACCGCCGTCCTGACATCCGCCCGTTTCTCCGATGCCGTCCTGTCCAATGCGCGCCTCATGGGCGTTCAGGCCACCGGCGCGGAATTTCGAAAGACCATCCTGCGCGGCGCAAACATGCAGGGCGCGCTGATGGTCGGCGCCAATTTCTCGGATGCAGACCTGGGTGAAACCCAGCTCGACGAAGCCGACCTCTCCGGTGCAAATCTCACGGGCGCGAAATTCGACAAGGCCGTGATGAAGGCTACCATCCTCAATGGCGCCATCATGACAGGCGTCGTGATGACCGGCGCCGACGTCGCCGGCGCCTCATTTCGCGACGTGCGCTTTGTCGCGGCCGACCTCTCCGGCATGACCCATCACGACCTTGCCAATTTTACCGGCGCCTGCAGCTCGATCGACACGCTGATGCCTCCGGGCCTGCTGCTGCCCCTGTGCGGTGACGTCGTCGTGGCGGTCCATATCGCAGGGGAATAAGTCCTCAATACGATATGGGCGCTCAGGATGAGGCCCCGCTAAAATCTCTCGCCAGGAGATCGCAGCCTCAGGTCTTCGCCTGAGGCGCGAGTCGGATGTTCAGCTCTTTCAGCTGCTTGTCGTCGACAGGGCTCGGTGCGCCCATCAGCAGGTCACGGGCCTGGCCGTTCATCGGGAACAGCGTGACATCGCGGATATTCTCCGCATCTGCCAGCAGCATGACGATCCGGTCGACGCCCGGCGCGATGCCGCCGTGAGGCGGTGCGCCATAGCGGAACGCGTTCAGCATGCCGCCAAATTCGGCTTCGACGACTTCCGGTCCGTAACCGGCCATCTCGAAAGCCTTGAGCATCACGTCAGGCCGGTGGTTCCGGATGGCCCCCGATGACAGTTCGATACCGTTGCAGACGATGTCATACTGGAAGGCCTTGATATCGAGGATCTCTTCCTCGGTCTTGGCCGCATTCAGCGCTTCCATGCCGCCTTGTGGCATCGAGAACGGGTTGTGGCTGAAGTCGATCTTCTTGTTGTCTTCGTCATATTCGAACATCGGAAAATCGACGATCCAGCAGAAGCGGAACACGCCCTCTTCGATCAGCTCAAGCGACTTGCCGAGCTCATTGCGGGCGGCACCCGCCAGCTTGTAGGCCGCGCCCTTTGCACCTGCCGAGAAGAACACGCCGTCCCCGGCGCCAAGTCCCATATGGTCCAGCAAGGCGGCCAGATGGCTCGCCTCGAAGCCCTTGAGCACCGGGTCCTGACTGTCCACACCGCCGCCATCGGCCTCTTTCAGGCGCGCATAACCAAGGCCGGGCGCCTGCATTTCCTTCTTGGCCCATTTGTCCATGTCATCGAAGAACTTGCGGGACTTTTCAGCCGCAGCCTTCGGCGCGGGAATGGCGATCACCTTGCCGCCGCCCTTGATGATTTTTGCAAAGATGCTGAAACCGGTCTTGCTTTCATCTGCAAAAAAGTCGGTCACATCGGACAGTTCCAGCGGGTTGCGCAGGTCCGGCTTGTCGGAGCCGTATTTCGCCATCGATTCAGCGTAGGGAATGTGCACGAACGGTTCAGGCGGGACCGAACGTCCCTTGCCTTCCCAGTCAGCGAACTCCTCGAACACGCCGCGCATCACCGGCTCGATCGCGCCGAACACGTCATCCTGCGTGACAAAGCTCATTTCGATATCGAGCTGGTAGAATTCGCCCGGGCTACGGTCAGCGCGGGCATCCTCGTCGCGGAAGCATGGCGCTATCTGGAAGTAGCGGTCGAAACCCGACACCATCAGCAACTGCTTGAACTGCTGCGGCGCCTGCGGCAGCGCGTAGAACTCACCCGGATGCAGGCGCGACGGCACGAGGAAGTCACGTGCGCCTTCCGGGCTGGACGCGGTCAGGATCGGCGTCTGGTATTCGGTAAAGCCTTCGGCCGCCATGCGCCGGCGCAGGCTGGTGATCACGTTGGAACGCAGGATCATGTTCTTGTGCAGCGTCTCGCGGCGCAGGTCGAGATAGCGGTGCTTCAGGCGGATATCTTCCGGATAGTCCGGCTCCGCGAACACAGGCAGTGGCAGCTTTTCAGCCGCGCTCTCGATAATCAGCGTATCGGCAGGCAATTCCACTTCGCCCGTGGGCAATTCGGCATTAACCGCCTCTGCATCCCGCGCGATCAGCTTGCCGGTGACCGTCAGCACGCTCTCGGACGAGGCGCGCTTGGCGTCCTCGTAGAAAGGCGCGCCTGGATGGACCACGACCTGCGTCAGGCCATAATGGTCGCGCAGATCGATGAACAGTGCGCCGGCATGCTCGCGGCGGCGGTGCAGCCAGCCGGACAATTTGACGGTTTCGCCCACATGGGACGCGCGAAGTTCACCGCATGTATGGGTGCGATAGGCATGCATCGGATCGTTTCTCCGGAAAGGCAGTCATTAGAAATCAGGGGCGCAAGGGCATTTAAGCCCTTTCACTTGTCAAGGGCCTGCGATACGCAACCCGATCATGACTGACAACTCCTTGACTCCTATTACTGAGCAGTCGGCGCTCGAAGACCTGTGCGGCAAACTCGCCGAATCGGACTTCATCTGCGTCGATACCGAATTCCATCGTGAAACCACGTACTGGCCGGAACTCTGCCTCGTGCAAGCCTCCTGCCCCGGCGTGGAAGGCCTGATCGACCCGCTGGCCGAGGATCTCGACATCGGTCCATTCCTGCGCCTCATCGCAGCCGACAACCGGGTGAAAGTGTTCCACGCCGCCCGCCAGGACATTGAAATCTTCAATCGCCTCATCGGCCATCCGCCGGGGCCGATCTTCGACACCCAGATCGCGGCCATGGCGCTCGGCTTCGGCGATTCGATCTCCTACGACAATCTCGTCCAGCGCGTCGTACGCCGCCAGATCGACAAATCGAGCCAGTTCACCGACTGGATGCGCCGCCCGCTCAGCCAGAAACAGCTCGTCTATGCGCTCGGAGACGTCACGCACTTGCGCGATGTCTACCTGATCATGCGCGAAGAGTTGGAGAAAACCGGACGCATGGCCTGGGTGCGCGAAGAAATGGCGGACCTCGAAGACCCGGTCAAATACGACACGGACCCGATGAACGCCTGGCAGCGCCTGAAATTGCGCAAGCCCAAGAAGGATTATGCCGCCGTGGTTGTCGCTGTCGCCGCCTGGCGCGAGCGCCTCGCGCAGGACCTCGACAAGCCGCGCCGCCGCATTCTCAAAGATGACGCGATCCAGGAAATCGCCGCCCAGAAGCCTCGCAATGAAGGCGACTATGGCCAGCTGCGCGCCGTGCCCAGCGGCTTCGTCCGCTCGAAGCATGGCCAAAGCCTGATGGATGCCGTCGCCGAGGCCATCGAAAATCCGGACAAGTATGCCCCCGAGCTCGAACCGCGCGTGCAAAATGCGCAGATTCCGGCCGGCGCACCGGAATTGCTGAAGGTCCTGCTCAAACATGTCAGCGACGAGCACAATGTCGTGCCCCGGCTGATCGCCAATGCCGCTGATATCGACCGCATCGCCCGCGGCGAGACCAGCGAAGACATAGCCGCCATGACGGGCTGGCGCTTCGACATGTTCGGCAAGAAGGCCCAGGCCCTGCTCAACGGCCACCTCGCCGTCTCGTTTGAAGGTGGCCAGGTCCGGCTGTTCGACGTCTGAGCTGCCGGATTAGCGGGTCACGACGGTCGGCTTGAGGCGCAACTGGTTCGCCGTCTGCGTCAGGCGCCGCATCACTGTGTCTGATACCATCGGCGCGTCCACCTTGAGCACATGCAGCTCCAGGTTTTCGCCTCGCCGCGCGAGGCTCGCGCGCTTCAGGATCGGCCCCGATCGCCCGGAGAACACCGCACCCAGCCGCATTGCGCTGCCCAGCTGGCGTGCCCGGTCGGCCTGTTCGTCGCTTGTCAAGCTCAGGTACTCGCCCGGTCGCTTGAAATCCTTCTCGTACCGGCAGCCGATCGCATAGGCGATCATTGCCCGTTCGGCATGGGTGACGCCTGCATAGGGGGCTCGCAGGGCCTGCTCATAGGCCAGCAGCGACCGGTGGTCAGGATGGAACCGCCCGGCGCTGTCAGCCATCATGCAGGCGGCCTTCTCGATCCGCGAGTCGGCAGCCGGCGACCCGAACAGGTCCGGCTCCGGTGCGAATGCCGGGCTGACAAATTCGTGCAGCGCCTGCCCGAAGGCGATCTGGTTCTGGTCCAGTCGTCCGAATGCGATAACGCCATCCAGCAGCGGGTCGGTCACCGCCGCGCCAGTCAGGTCGCGCAACACACCTTCGCGCAGTCCGCCTGACGAAATCGTGACACCTTCCAGTGGGCTGATGGCCAGGATTTCTTCCAGGATGATCGCGGCGATCGGCAGGTGTTTCGCGCGCCGGCGGTCGACTTTTTCCACCCTGCTGCGCGCGCCGGCATTGTTGACACTGTCGAGACAGAGCTTCGCCGTTCGCGCCACCTGCCCCTCGTTCATCTGGAACCCCTGCAGCACGTGCAGCGGATAGGACTCGATCTCCATGTTCAGGCGCGCAAACGAACGCCACGCGCCGCCCACGGCATAGAATTGTCCCTGCGCCCCCGGCAGCACTTTCGAGGACTTGAGTTCCGCGCGCACCTTCTTGCGCAACTCGCGCAGGTCCTTGGCCTCCTCGGCCAGTGAGAGCGGCCCCAGCAACAGGCTTTCCCCCCGCGCCTTGCCGGAACCGATCCTCTGGAATTCGATGCTCGATCCGCCGAGGTCGCCCATCACGCCCTTCGGCCGGTGAAAGCTCGCCTCCACGCCCAGCGCCGACAGGCGCGCCTCGTCGGTGCCAGACAGAACCATGACCGGCCGCCCCAGGACCCGTCCGGCCTTCTTCACGAAGTCCGCACCGTCACCCGCCTCGCGCACGGCCGCCGTTGCAACGGCTGTATAATTGCGCAGGTTGAGCGCCTTGAGAATCGCCCGGTAACGGCCCAGCGCGCCCAGCGCCGCCTCCCGTCCCGAAGGCGACAATGTTCCCCGCTCGATCAGTCCTTCGCCCAGACCGGCCATGACCTTCTCGTTGAAGGTCGGCAGGATCGACGCGCCCAGCACGTCGTAGATCACCAGGCGAACGGAGTTCGAACCGATGTCGATAATGCCTGCGCGCTCGGATTTCGGGAACATCATGCCGGTTTGCTACCCCGGTGCGACAGCCTGGGCGGCAGGCTGACTTCCAGCGCGCTGCCCCGTCCCGACAGGCTTGGATTGTTCATGAAGTACCTGTGCGCCGCGAACGCCGTCTCCCGGTTCTCTGGCTCGACACGATGATAGGTGCCGTCCTCATGCATGGTCCAGCTCTGCAGCTCATCATTCAGGTTGGCCACCATGATCTGGTTCAGCACCTGCCGGTGCACGGTCGGGTTCTCGATCGGCACCAACGCTTCGACCCGGCGGGTCAGGTTGCGCGGCATCCAGTCGGCTGACGAGATGAACACTTTGGCATTGGCAGACGGCAGCGCCTCGCCATTGGCAAAGCAGACGATGCGCGCATGCTCCAGGAACCGGCCGACAATGCTCTTGACCGTGATCGTCTCCGACAGGCCTGGCACGCCTGGCCTGAGGCAGCAGATGCCGCGAACCACCAGCGTGATCGGCACGCCGGCCTGGCTCGCCCGGTAAAGGGCATCAATCACCTCGCCATCGACCAGCGAGTTCATCTTGGCCCAGATGCCGCTCGGCTTGCCCTTCTTCGCAGCCGCCACCTCGTCCCCGATCATCCTGATCAGGTCCTGTTTCAGAGTCAGCGGCGACATCGATATCTTCTCGAGAACCGGACCGACACGCGGCGGCTCGCGATAGGCAGTCACGAAATTGAACAACCTGTTGGCATCCCGCCCCAGCGCCGCATCGGCCGTGAACAGCGACAGGTCGGTATAGATGCGCGCATTGATCGGATGGTAGTTTCCGGTCCCGAAGTGCGTATACGAACGAAGGTCGGTCCCCTCTCGCCGCACCACCAGCGACACCTTGGCATGCGTCTTGTACTCGATGAAACCGTACACGACCTGCACGCCCGCCCGCTCCAGGTCGCGCGCCAGCCGCAGGTTCGCTTCCTCGTCGAACCGCGCCTTGATCTCGACCAGCGCGGTCACGTTCTTGCCAGACTCCGCCGCCTCGATGAGCGCCGCCACGACCGGCGAGTTCGACGTCGTCCGGTACAGCGTCTGCTTGATCGCCACGACGGCCGGGTCGGCAGCCGCCTGCCGGATGAACTGCACCACCACATCGAAGCTCTCGAACGGGTGGTGGACCAGGATGTCCTTGGCCCGGATGGCTGCGAAACAATCGCCGCCCATCTCGCGGATCCGTTCCGGATAGCGCGGCTCATAGGGCGGGAATTGCAGGTCCAGCCGGTCATCGACGATCAGTTCCGACAGCTGCGCCATGCCGAGGATGCCGTCATACAGCACCGTGTCCGCCTGCTCGGCGCCGATCTCGCGCGTGATGAATTCGCGCAATTCTTTCGGCGCGCTCGACTGCATCCTGAGCCGCACGATGCGCCCCCTGCGGCGCTGTTTCAGCATCACCTCGAATTCGCGGATCAGGTCTTCGGCTTCTTCCTCGATCTCGATATCGCTGTCGCGCACGACGCGGAACAGGCAGCGGTCCTTTTCCCTGAACCCCGGGAACAGGTCGCCCAGGAACATGCCGATCACGTCTTCCAGCGCAATGAAACGCATATTGCCCTTGGTCGATTTCGGCAGCCGGATGAAGCGGCGCACGAAAGCCGGCAGCGGCACGATCCCGACATGGCCTTCCCCGCCGGACTCCGACACAAGGTCGACCGCAATCGAGAAACCGAGATTGGGAATGAACGGGAACGGGTGCGCCGGGTCCACCGCCAGCGGAGTCAGCACCGGAAAGATATTGCTGCGGAAATAGGTCTCCAGCTCGGCGCGTTCTTTCTTGGACAGTGAATCGGCCGACAGGACGTGGATGTTCTCCGTCGCCATTTCGTCTTTCAGCGTGCGCCATTGTTCCTGCTGGTCGGCGATCAGGCGCAATGACGCCTTCTCGATCTGCTCGACCTGATCGGATGGCTTCAGTCCGTCCTGGCTCGGCCTGACAACACCGGCGCGCACCTGTTCGCGCAGGCCCGCATAGCGCACCATTTCGAACTCATCGAGATTGCTCGCCGAAATCGACAGGAAGCGCAGGCGCTCCAGCAGCGGGTGCGCACGGTTGGCGGCCTCCTCCAGCACACGCTGGTTGAACTCCAGCCATGACAGCTCCCGGTTCAGGAACCTGTCTGGCGACGTCATCAGCGCCTTGTTGGTCCGTATTGGTCCGTCTGCCATGTCTGCCCGCCAGCCCTTCTATTCGTCAATCCAGCTTCGGTCCGCCCGGCGCGTCCGCTGCCATCGCGTCGAGCACGTCCTTGACCAGTGGCACGCTTGGCGCCCGGCCCATGTCGGTCACGCCATCACTCAGCCTTTCGGCAAACTGCTCAATGGCCTCATAGGTGAGATCAAGCCGCGGAACCAGATATTTGAGGACATCCGGCTCCAGTTTGAGGAAATGCCGCACCGCTGCGGCTTTCAGGCGCCCCAGCATCATCGCCTCGTCCGGCGCATAGATTTCCGCGACCGGCATGGAATTGAGCCGCGACTTCAGGTCCGGCGACGGGGCCTGCCAGTTTGGCGGCGCCAGGTTGGCCGTCAGCAACAACCGGCCGGACCCGGCCGAAACGAGATTGATCAGCGACAGCAACCGGTCGCCCGCCCTCACACGGTCGGCGCCGTCAATTGCCGTATAGGTTGCCGCCCGCGCTTCCACGTCGCGCGGCTTGAGGGCCGCGAACACCTTGGCATCGAAAACCTCGCCGCCAAACTTCCGGGCCCACGCATGGGCTATCGTCGTCAGGCCCGCTTTCGGAGGCCCGACAAGGCACAGAACCGGCGTCGGCCAGTTCTCGGGCCGCTGCACGATGCGCAAGGCCCCTTCATTGACGGGTGTCACGACAAGATCGGAAAATCCGAGCCCCGGGGCCGGAAATCCAAAACTCAACTGATCGGGCATACCGGGCCTGCCGATTCTGATCCGCTCTACTGCCTCACAGCAGCCGACACCGCCGAACGCAGCACAAGGCCTTCCGCATCGGGGGCCTCGGCCAGCGACACGCCGCGCTGCAGCAGGTCGTTCTGCAACCGGGGCTCATCGCCTGCATAGGCAAACGTCACCAGCGCGCCATCGCGGGCAATCGCGGTGATCTTGAAATCCGACACCAGCGGCGACCGTGCCAGCGCGCTGCGCAGCGTGTTCCACTCGGCCAGCGACGTGTAGCGCACGCTGGCGCTGGTCGTCGTCCGGGCGCCGCCCCTGATGACAGAGCGCCGCTTCCAGTCCTCGTCGAGGAATTCTGACGCCGCGTCGGCTGCGCCTTTCAGCGTCGCCGCATAATTCGTCGTGCCCAGAAGCTCTGTTCCGGCCGCCGTGACGGTCGACAGTGTTGTGCGATACGCACCGTTACGGCCTTCCAGTTCCGCCAGCACGCCGCGCCGCGCGCCGACCGTCGCCGCTTCCGTGGAAAAGGCAGACCAGTCAGAGAAGGCCGTGTAGCCCGGATTCGACGCTGTCACATAAGGCGCCAGCGCGTTGGCATTCTCGGCGCCCAGCGCCAGGCGCCAGGCTTCCTGCGCCTGGTAATTCGAGGCCAATGGCACGATCAGGCTCTTCGGGCCCTGCGTATCGACATAGGGCACGCCGAGTCCGTCAAGATGCGCCCGCACCATCAGGGGGTTCAGCACCACAGACAGGACGCCGCGATAGCGCCCGGCGCCCGCCGTCTCTTCCTGCACATCTACAGCCGCCGACAGGCGCTCGGCCAGCGCATAATCGACCGGCAGGCCGCCAGCCGCCGCCCGGTCGTCGGCCAGCGTGATCTTGGTAAGCAGGGCAACAGCCGCCTTCTGGCGCGCCGCGGCCATCGCCTTGTCGCGCGCTTCAATCACGCTCGCCGCCTGCTGATCGACTTCGATATTGCGGACGGTGTACACCTCGCGCGTGTCTGCGCTGGCTGGCAGCCCAGCGGCGCAGGCGAGGAATACCGAAGCGAGAAGCAAACGAATCATGGTCAACGACCTCCCTGTCAGTCTTCCTTGTAGCAAGCTGATGCGGCGGCTGGAACCGCAAGCAGCACTGGATAAGGCGATTTCCCCATGCTAACGCGCGAGACATCATGACCGAAACGCCCAAAACTCCCCTGTCTTATCGTGATGCCGGTGTCGATATTGAGGCAGGCGAACGCCTTGTCGGCGCTATCGGGCCGATGGCCAAGGCCACCGCGCGCGCTGGCGTGTTGGGCGGCCTCGGCGGCTTCGGTGCCTTGTTTGATTTGAAAAAAGCAGGCTACGACGACCCGGTCCTCGTGTCTGGAACCGACGGCGTCGGCACCAAGCTGATGCTCGCCTTCGAAGCAGGCCTTCACAGCACGGTCGGTATCGACCTCGTCGCCATGTGCGCCAATGACGTGCTCGCGCAAGGGGCCGAGCCCCTGTTCTTCCTCGACTATTTCGCCACGGGAAAGCTCGAAGGCGGCATTGCCGAAGCCGTCATTTCCGGCATCGCCGAGGGCTGCCGCCAGTCCGGCTGCGCCCTTGTCGGCGGTGAAACAGCGGAAATGCCCGGCATGTACCCGCCCGGACACTACGATCTCGCAGGCTTCGTCGTCGGCGCCGTCGACCGCGACAAGGTCCTGCCCCGAATGGACGACATGGTCGCCGGTGACGTCCTGATCGGCATCGCCTCGTCCGGCCCCCATTCCAATGGCTATTCCCTGATCCGGCGCATCATCGAGCGCGAGGGCCTGAACCATGCCTCGCCGTCGCCGTTCAGCAACCAGACGCTCGGTGAAGCCCTGCTGACGCCGACCCGCCTCTATTCACATATCGCCCTGCCGCTGATCCGTTCAGGCGTCGTCAAAGGCCTCGCCCATATCACCGGTGGCGGCATTACCGAGAACACGCCACGCATGGTGCCGGACCACCTGAAACCCGTCATCGACCGCTCCGCCTGGACCCCGCTCCCGGTCTTCCAGTGGCTGCAGCAGGCTGGCAATGTCACCGAAGACGAGATGCACCGCACATTCAACATGGGTATCGGCCTCATATTCGCCGTCGCCGCCGAAGACGCTGGCGCCGCCATGGCCCAGCTTGCCGAAGCCGGTGAAACCCCGGTCCGCCTCGGGCATCTTGCCGCGAAATGAACCGTCTCAAGCTCGCGATCCTGATTTCCGGCCGCGGCTCGAACATGGAGGCGCTGCTCAAGGCTGCCGCCGCGCCGGATTATCCGGCCAAGCCCGTTCTCGTCCTGTCCAACCGCCCCGATGCCCTCGGCCTCGAAACCGCGCTGGCCGCTGGCGTGCAGGCTATTGCGATTGACCACAAGCCGTTCGGCAAGGACCGCGAAGCCTTCGAGCGCGCCGTGGACGCCGCCCTCATCGGCGCGGGAACAGAGATCATTGCCCTTGCCGGTTTCATGCGCGTGCTGACGCCATGGTTCGTGGAAAAATGGCAGGGCCGGATGATCAACATCCACCCCTCCCTCCTCCCCAAGTACAAGGGCCTCGACACGCACCAGCGCGCCCTGGATGCAGGCGACGCTGAAGCCGGCGCCAGTGTCCACTGGGTCAGCCCCGGCGTTGATGACGGCGAGATCATCCAGCAGGCCAGCCTCCCCATCCTCCCCGGCGACACCGCCGACACCCTCGCCGCCCGCCTCCTGCCGATCGAGCACCAGCTCTATCCCGAGGCGCTGGCCAGGGCCTGCGCGGTGGTCTCCGCACGGACCTGACACCCCCTAACCACGCCCAAACCGCACCCGTCGCGCCACCAGCGCGAACCCGGTTCTTTGCACAAGTGCCTTGGACACTGCGCTCCGACGCAGTACAATCCACGGATCGAGCCGGAGATTTTATGTCCCGATAATATTGGCGCGCATGGTGCGGCCAAAACAAGTTGCAGAAGATCAGACTCGACGTGCCCCGCCACGCTGAGCCCTTTGACTTGATTCACAAAATCCCAAAAACACGCGCCCGGCATGCGCCGGGGCGCAAACGATGAAAGGGGTCTCTGACAATGATCAGGCCCTATACTGACCATGATGCAGACGCCGTGGTATCTATCTGGCGAGCCGCCAGCGAACGCGCTCATCCGTTTCTGTCCGCGCCGTTTCTGGATGCGGAAGCGGAGAATGTGAGGAACGTCTATCCGAGGTTCGCTGAAATCTGGGTGCTGGAAGACAATGCCACGCCCATCGGCTTCATTGCACTGATCGAGGCCGAAGTCGGCGCCATCTTCCTTCAGCCCGAACATCATGGACAAGGCCATGGCCGCGCCATGATGGATTTCGCGGTGTCGAAGAAGGGCGCCGTGACGCTTGACGTGTTCAAGGCCAATGCGATTGGTCGCGCCTTCTATACTCGGTACGGCTTCAAGCTGGTGGGGGAATATATCCACGAAGCCTCCGGACAGGAGACGCTGAAACTGGCATTCACGCCGCAAGCAGGCTGATGAAACCGGGGCGCCGCTTTCGGGTGGCGCCCCAACTTATCCACCCCCTCCCGAACCCGGCGTATAATGCGCCGCAATGTTCAGCCTCCTCACCCCCATGCCGGGCCTGCCTTGGTACCTGCTGCCAATCTGGCCGCTCATCTTCTGGCGCATCCAGCGCCTGAAGAAATGGTTCCGCGCGGCAGGCGGACCGGGCAGCCAAATGCTCTGGGGCGTGATGTGGAACGGCAGGGTCGTGATTATCCAGCTCTCGGACGATCTTTCCGGTCACCGTCCGTGTACTTTCCGGGCACCGGTATCGGACAGGCTCAGGCTCGCCCTCAACCCCGAAACAATTGACCCGTGTCCCCTGCGCAGGCAGGGGCGGCGAAACTCGGCAATTCGCCAGCACGGCCCTGCGTCCCTGCCTTCGCAGGGGATGCGGACCTACGGGTTGCCCCTCCCCCACACCTGACCCCGACCTCACCCTCGGGACCCCCAAACTCCACCCCAAGCGCCCCCTCAGGCGCCGCGCCTGCAGGCACAAAAAAACCGGAAGGCGAAGCGCCATCCGGTCTTTCCGTCTGCGAGATCAACAGGAAGCCTTAGCCGACGATGTCGGCTTCCGAGAAGAATTGCGCGATTTCCATTGCCGCGTTCTCAGCCGAGTCCGAACCGTGCACTGAGTTCTCGCCGATCGACAGGGCGAACAGTTTGCGGATCGTGCCGTCAGCCGCGTCAGCCGGGTTGGTGGCGCCCATCACGTCGCGATGTTTCGCAACGGCGTCTTCGCCTTCCAGCACCTGAACGACAACGGGTGCAGAGGTCATGAACTCGACCAGTTCGCCGAAGAACGGACGCTCGGAGTGCACACCGTAAAAGCGCTCGGCCTGGGCCTGTGTCATCTGGATGCGGCGCTGGGCGATGATGCGCAGGCCAGCCTTTTCGATCACGGCATTGATGGCGCCGGTGAGGTTACGCTTGGTTGCGTCAGGCTTGATGATGGAAAAGGTACGCTGGACAGCCATGAGGAAGTTCCTGTTGTGGGGAAAGGGGAGTGTTGGCGCGGCCTATAGCGGCGCCCGCCCGCCGGGGCAAGCATTCAGGGCGGCGCTTGCGCAGATGCTGGATGGGGCCTAGGGGGCGAGTACTACGCCTGATCAAGGACCCCCGCCATGAGCACCCTGCCGCCCTGCCCCAAATGCCAGTCTGAATTCACCTATGAAGACGGCCCGATGCTGGTCTGCCCGGAATGCGCCCATGAATGGGCCGCCGGTGAAGCGGCGGACGCGGGCGAAAAGGTGATCAGGGATTCCAACGGCAACCCGCTCGCCGACGGTGACACGGTGACGGTGATCAAGGACCTCAAGGTGAAAGGCAGCTCCCTCGTCGTGAAGCGCGGCACCAAGGTCAAGAACATCCGGCTCACCGACGGCGATCACGACATCGACTGCAAGATCGACGGCATCGGCGCCATGGGCCTCAAATCGGAATTCGTGAAGAAGGCCTAAGTCCGCAAAAGCGGCCTACTCGGCAAAGCGATATAGAAGCGGGTATTCGACAGTCTGACCTGTCGGGCATTGCCGGCCACATACATCCTTGGTCTCGTAGCGAACGCTGGACATGCTCTGAACAGCACTCTCCAAGAAATGCTCATCTGAGCAGACTGAGTCTGTCACCTCGACCGTGCCATCCGCGTTCACACGGTAAGTTACCACACAATCTGCATCTCCAGCTTCTGTGATTTTGGGATAAATTGGGCTCGGGAGCGCCAGAATCTCACAATCATGCGACACGCTAATGGTGCAGACCTCACTTAGCGGATTTTCTTGCTTCTCCCATTCGTCGGCCGTGGCGCTGCAACCTGCGGCACCTACAACTGCCGCCAGAATGAAGGCTTTGCGGATTTCCATCACACCCCCGCCTCGCGGCCTGCTTGCCGGCGGTAGGTGAAATAGGCGAGGCTGAGCGATATCGCGTCGACAAGCATGTGCAGCAGGATCGGCAGGAACAGCGACCCCGTCGCCCAATAGACGACCCCGAGGACTGCGCCCAGGATCGCAGTGCCCACCGTCCCGCCCAAGCCCTGGTAGGCGTGGGCCAGGCCGAATATTACGGCCTGGACAGCGATGGCGGCATAGACCGGCATGAAGAAAGCCAGCATCCACATCACGAACCCGCGATAGGCAATTTCTTCCGCGACGCCCGCGCTGAAGGACAGGGCCATGCCCCATCTGTGCTGTCGCGGCGTCTTCGGCAGGAACGGCGCCAGCTTGCCATAGGCTTTCAGGCGGGCGGCATCGCCTTTCCCGCTGACCAGTCCGCCCAGCAAGTTCAACACCATCCCGATCAACAGGGCCCCTGCAATGAAACTGCCGATCCTGAAATTGCCCGCAAGGTTGGGGTCCCTGAATCCAAGCGCGGCCCAGTCCCGCCCCAGCACAAACCAGGTGACCAGAACGCTGGCGGCGATCACGCCATGAAACGCGATGGTCTTCATGTATTCAACGGAAAGAATATCCTTTTCGGCAACCGACTCGCGCTGCAGGAAGGCGCGGTGGTCGAACCATCCCCACACCGGCACAACCACGGTCAGGAATGCGAGCACGGCCCAGTCTGCCGGAGCAATGTTCATACGCCCGCCTCCGACCAGCCGCCCTTCGGCGTCTGCTGGAAATAGCGGGTCACGAGGCCGGCATCCTTCGCCGCCTTGAACTGCGCCCGCGCCTTTGTCCGCGCGCCGCTGTCGCCATCGTCGAACATCACCATGCAGCGCGTATAGGCCGCGTCCACCGGCACTTCGACGCCGTCCATCAACACCAGCGCCGCCGCCCCGTTCACATTGTCCGGCTTGGCCGACAGCAGCACCGGCTGGCGCGCCGCATCCAGCCCCGGCGCCTCGGCCTGGCCATGCGGCAAGAAGCTCTTGTCCTCATAGGTCCACAGCGCCGCGTCCAGCGCCGCCCGCCGCTCGGCATTGGGCGACACCGCCAGCACCCGCCACCCGGCTTCAAGGCATTTCGCCATCAGCGGCGCCGCCGCCTGCTCCAGCGTCGTGCGGGAGAGATGGTAAAACCACCATTCAGGCGCCGGCGTATCCGCCACGGGCTAGTCCTCGTAGTTTTCAGCGATCCAGCGGTCGAGCAGGCGCGGGCCGAAGCCGGACGCCCAGCTGACATCCAGCGCCGCCTTCTCGCCTTCAACCCAGGCGACGCCCGCAATGTCGAGGTGCGCCCATTTCACGCCGTCCTTGACGAAGCGCTTCAGGAACTGTGCCGCTGTGATCGAGCCGGCCGCCTTGCCGCCAATATTGCGCATGTCGGCAAACTTGGATTTCAGCAGGCTGTCATATTCCGGGCCCATCGGCAGGCGCCACACGCGCTCGCCCTCGGTCAGGCCCGCCTTGGTCAGCTCGTCGGCCAGGTCATCGCTGCCCGTGAACAGACCTGCATGATGGTGGCCCAGCGAAACCACGATGGCTCCGGTCAGCGTCGCCAGGTCGACCATGGCCTTCGGCTTGAAATGCTCCTGCGCGTACCAGAGCACGTCGCACAGCACGAGGCGGCCTTCGGCATCGGTGTTCTGCACTTCGATCGTCTGGCCGTTGGCCGATTTCAGGATATCACCCGGGCGGATAGCATCGCCGTCCGGCATGTTCTCGACAAGGCCGACCAGGCCCACGACGTTCACTTTCGCCTTGCGGGCCGCCAGCGCGCGGATCGCGCCGGTCACGGCAGCCGCACCGCCCATGTCGCCGCGCATGTCTTCCATGCCCGGTCCTGGCTTCAATGACACGCCGCCTGTGTCGAAGCAGACGCCCTTGCCAACCAGGATCACCGGATCCTCGCCCGGCTTGCCGCCATTCCATTTCATGATGCCGAGCTGACTCTCCTTGCGCGAGCCCTGTCCGACGCCCAGCAGCGCGTTCATGCCCAGCTTGGCCATGTCCATCTCGCCGAGGATTTCCACCTCAACGCCATATTCCGACAGGTCCTTCAGTTTCGCGGCAAAGCTCGCCGGATAGAGATCGTTGGGCGGCATGTTCACCAGGTCACGGGCGAGCATCGTACCCTCCGCGCCGGCATCGAGCGGCACGAACGCCGCCTTGGCGGCCTTCACATCGTCCACCACCACCGTCACCGAGGTCAGGCTCGGCTTCTGGTCGGGCTTCTGCTTGGTGAAATAGCTATCAAAACGATAGGCAGCGAGCTTGGCGCCCAGTGCGACCCTGGCGGCATCCTCGGCATTGCCCGCATGGACAGCCAGCGATTTGAACCCGCTCTTGGCATGCGATTTCACCAGATTGGCGCCAATGGACTCCAGAATCCGCGCATCGCGCTTTTTCGGCTTTCCGCCGCCAATCAGCACAGCGCGCCGGGAATCACCGCCCTTCGGCAGCACGACCAGGGCCTGTTGGTCCTTCTTTCCGTCGAATCGCGCACCAGTCAGGGCCTCGGTCAGCAGGCCGCCAGACGCTGTATCCAGGCTCGCCGCTGCTGCCGGTAAACCATCGCCTTCATCCACGATGAAGGCTACGATATCGGCCTTGGCGGCGTCAGCGAATGTGATTTTCATGTATGTATTCTCCATTTGTGACGGAAACTAAACGTCGACGTGCGCAGCGCAACTCGTTAGCTAAGAAAAAAATTGACCTGTTTCAGGCAGGCCAGCAGGAAAATGTTTCCCAATTGAGCGTATGAGCAAAGTCCAGACCTACCTTTTCTATGAAGTCTTGCGTGCCGTCCTCATTATTGTCGGTGGCTTGGCCATGCTCGCGCTCCTCGCGCAAGGCCTGTCGCGCACCGATCTCATCCTCGAAAACCGCCAGTCCGCCCTCACTTATTTCTATATCGTGATGCTGGGCGCCCCGCAGGTGATTGCGCTGCTGACACCGCTTGCCCTGTTCGTGGCCGGGGTCTGGGCGCTCAATCGCATCCACAAGGACAGCGAGATCGTCGTCGCCCAGGCCGCCGGGATGACGCCGTGGCAGATCGCGTCGCCGATCATGCGCCTCGCGGTCCTCTGCACTGTGGCCCACCTGGCCGTGAATCTCTGGGTCCAGCCCGCGGCCCAGCGGGCCATGCGCGAAACCGTGTCAGTCGCGCGGGCCGATCTCGCCGCCGCCCTGATCCGCCCCGGCCAGTTTACCACCAATGGCGAACGCCTCACCTTCTATGCGCGCGAGCAGATCGCCGGCGAGCTGCGCGGCGTGCTGATCTCCGACATGACAGATCCGGAATTCCCGACTGACATCCTCGCCCGCAGCGCCGCCCTGGTTGAAGTGGAAGGCCGCCCCACCCTGCTCCTGCGCGATGCCATCAGCCAGCAACTTGACGACAACCAGCAACTCTCGATCCTCGAATTCGACCAGTACATGTTCGATTTGACGGATTTCATGAAAGAGGATTCCGACCTCGTCCTGAAGGCGTCCGACAAATACCTGTACGAACTCTTCTTCGTCGACCGATCGAACTATTTCGAGGCCAAGGAGGCCGATAACCTGCTCGCTGAGGCGAATGCGCGCCTGACAACGCCGCTGCTCAACCTGGTGATGGCGATGATTGCCGTCTTCGCCGTACTTGGCGGCGATTTCAGCCGAAAGGGTTACGGCAAGCGTATCGCGCTGGCGGGCGCAGGCGCGATCGTCGTGCTGATTGTCCAGCTGGCGCTGCAATCCTCGGCCGCGGACGATCCTGCGCTCAACGTCCTGCAATGGCTGCTGCCCATCGGCGTGCTCGGCCTGCTCAGTTACATCTACTTCCACCGCGGACGAAAAATCGGGCAGGTCGACCGCCCCAACATTGACCGGATGCGTCCCGGCAAGCAGGCGCCGGCATGAGGATCACCTTCTCCCGCATCCAGCGCTATATCCTGCGCGAATGCCTCAGCGGGCTCGCGCTCGTGCTTGGCGTGCTGCTGCTCGCCATCCTGATGATCGACGTTGTCGAACAGCTGCGTACGGTCGGCGGCGACGTGAAACTCAGCCTCGCGGGTGCACTCCGCCTGTCGCTGATGAAACTGCCGCTGATCATGGAGCAGACGCTGCCCTTCGCCATTCTCGTGGCCTCCATGCTGGCCTTCACCCGCCTCAACCGCCGGTCCGAACTTTCCATCATCCGCGCCAGCGGCATCTCGGCCTGGCGCTTTCTCGCCCCGGTCATCGTCATGGCCCTCGCACTCGGCATCTTCACCACCACGCTGCTGAACCCCTTCGCGGCAAGGCTTACCGAGTCCTTTGAACTTGAACGTGCCCGCCTGCTGGATGACGGTCGCCAGACCATGGCTGTGTCCGACACCGGCCTCTGGCTGCGCCAAGGGGACGATTCCAGCCAGATCGTGATCCATGCCCGGCGCGTTGAAGAAGGCGGAATCGTGCTGGTCGACGTCAAGATGATCGAGGAAGAACGTCTCTTTGCCGGCAACCGGCCGACCAATGACTATACGTTCGTGCGCCGCATCGATGCGACCCGTGCCTATCTCCGCAGCGGCTTCTGGCAATTGGAGAACGTGGTCGAGAACGTCCCGAACCTGCCGCCCGAGCGCAAGGCGAACCTCGCCATCCCGACCTCGCTTGACGCCGTCACCCTGCTCGACAAGTTCGCGTCGCCCAACACGATCGGCTTCTGGAACCTGCCCCGCTTCGTCAACCAGACGCAGGCGGCGGGCCTCGACGCTTCGCGCTACAAGATGCGCTGGAACAGCCTGATGGCCACGCCGGCCCTGTTCGTTGCCATGGGCCTGATCGGCGCCATCGTCTGCCTGCGCCTGTCGCGGCTTGGCGGCACGTCGCGCCTGCTCGCCATCGGATCGCTGATGGCTGTCGGCCTCTATTTCTTCACCCAGTTCTCGTCCAGCCTGGGGGCCACCGGGGCCGCGCCGCCCGTCGTCGCGGCCTGGAGCCCGCCCCTGTTCGTGCTGTTCTGCACGCTCACTTTCCTGGCCTATCGCGAAGACGGTTGATCCACCTCCGGCCTTGACAGGCGGCGCCTGCCCACTCCATCACTCCCGCCCTTGAAGAGGTGCCCCCATGAAACTTGTCGTCGTCGAGTCGCCCGCAAAGGCTAAAACGATCAACAAATACCTCGGCAAGGACTATAAGGTTCTGGCCTCGTACGGACACATTCGCGACCTGCCGTCGAAGAATGGCTCGGTTGATCCTGACAATGATTTCGAGATGGTCTGGGAGGCCGATTCAAAGTCGGCCAAGCGCATTTCCGACATCGCGAATTCCCTCAAGGAAGCTGACACGCTGATCCTCGCGACCGACCCCGATCGCGAAGGCGAAGCCATTTCCTGGCACTTGGTCGAGGCCTTGAAGAAGCGCCGCGCGCTCAAGAAAGACGTGCATGTCGAGCGCGTCGTCTTCAATGCGATCACCAAGAATGCCGTCACCACGGCCATGGAACACCCGCGCGAGATCGACCAGCAACTGGTCGATGCCTATCTCGCCCGCCGCGCGCTGGACTATCTCGTCGGTTTCACCCTTTCGCCTGTCCTCTGGCGCAAGCTGCCCGGCTCCCGCTCGGCTGGCCGCGTTCAGTCGGTTGCCCTGCGAATCGTCTGCGACCGCGAGAACGAGATCGAACTCTTCCGCCCGCAGGAATACTGGAACATTGCCGCCAGCCTGCGCGCCCCAGACGGCACCGATTTCGAAGCCCGCCTGCATGCCCTTGACGGCGACACGCTGAAAAAGTTCACCCTTGGCAACAAGGGCGACGCCGACAAGGCGCTCGAGATCGTCAAGACCGGCGGCTATTCCGTCGCCAACGTCGAGGCCAAGCCCGTCAAGCGCAACCCGCCGCCACCCTTCATCACGTCCACCCTGCAACAGGAAGCCTCCCGCAAGCTCGGCTTCGGCGCCAAGCGCACCATGCAGGCCGCCCAGAAACTCTATGAAGAAGGCCGCATCACCTATATGCGGACAGACGGCGTCAACATGGCCGAAGAGGCCTATGCCGCCGCCCGCAGCATGATCCAGTCGAACTATGGCGCCCGCTACCTGCCGGAAAACACCCGCCGATATTCGTCCAAGGCCAAGAACGCGCAGGAGGCCCACGAAGCCGTCCGCCCGACCGACTTCAACATCCGCCCGGAAGACTATCACGGCGACGGCGACCTGAAGAAACTCTACACGCTGATCTGGCGCCGGGCGGTTGCGTCCCAGATGGAAACCGCCCTGTTCGAGCGCACCACGATCGACCTCAAGTCGAAAGACCAGCGCGCCCTGCTGCGCGCCACCGGCCAGGTCCTCGTGTTTGACGGCTTCATCAAGCTCTACACCGAAGGCCATGATGCCGGCGACGATGATGACGATGCCGAAGGCCGCCTGCCCAAGATGGAACAGGGCCAGCACGCAGACCTGCTCAAGGCCGACGCCAATCAGAGCTTCACCGCGCCGCCGCCACGCTATACCGAGGCCAGCCTCGTCAAGCGCCTCGAAGAGCTCGGCATCGGTCGCCCGTCGACCTATGCCTCCACCATGTCGACGCTGGAAGACCGCGGCTATGTCCGTCTTGAAGGCAAGGCCCTGATCCCGGAAGACAAGGGCCGTCTCGTCACCGCCTTCCTTGAAAACTTCTTCGCCCGCTACGTGGAATATGATTTCACCGCCGGCCTTGAGGAAAAGCTCGACGTCATCTCCGACGGCAAGCTCGACTGGAAAGCCTTCCTCGCCGAGTTCTGGAAACAGTTCGCTACCGACATTGACGGCACCAAGGAACTCCGGGTCTCCGCCGTGCTCGATGCGCTCAATGAAACACTCGGCGCCTATGTCTTCCCGCGCCAGGACGCCGAAGGCAACCCGATCGAGAACCCGCGCCAGTGCCCGCTCTGCAAGGAGGGCGAGCTCTCGATGAAGCTCGGCCGCTTCGGGGCCTTTGTCGGCTGTTCGCGCCACCCCGAGTGCAAGTTTACCCGCCAGTTCAGCGCCGATGGCGATGCTGCCGCTGCGATCAACCCAGACGGCAACGAGCTCGGCCTGCACCCCGAAACCGGCGAGATGATCTATCTCAAGACCGGCCGCTTCGGCCCCTATGTGGAAATGGCGAATGGCGAAAAGCCCAAGCGCGCGTCCCTGACCAAGGCCGAAAAGGAAAAGCCGCAGGAGCTGACGCTCGAACGCGCCGTTGAACTCCTCCTTCTGCCCCGCGAAGTCGGAAAGCACCCGGAAGACAATGAGCCGATCTACGCAAACTTCGGTCGCTTCGGGCCATACGTCCAGCACGGCAAGACCTATGCGAACCTGAAAGACCCTGCCGATGTGTTCAATATCGGTCTCAATCGCGCGGTGGCGCTGATCGAGGACAAGAAGGCCAATCCGGGCCGTGGACGCGGTGGCGCCACGCCGCTGAAGGAGCTCGGCAACCACCCGGATGGCGACCCGGTCCAGGTCTTCGCCGGTCGCTACGGCCCGTACGTGAAGCACGGCAAGATCAACGCCACGATCCCGAAGGAGATGGCGCCCGAGACGATCACGCTGGAGCAGGCGGTCGAACTCGTGAACGCCCGGGCGGCGAAGGCCCCTGCCAAGAAAAAGGCCCCGGCGAAGAAGAAGGCCCCTGCCAAGAAAAAACCGGCGGCGAAGAAAAAGCCTGCCGCGAAGAAAGAAGACTGACCGCTCCCGGGCTCGCAATAGCCCGGCAGGCGTCCTCCTCCGATGCCAGTCTCGTTGCGCCAAACTGCGCCTTACGTCCTCCTCGCCGCGTGCGTGTGGGGTATTTTCGCGCTGCAGCCAGTGCCCGTCACGGCGCCTATGCCTGACCCAACAACTCCACCGCCAACACCAACCTTCGCCTTTCCGGCCTCCCTGTCGCTTTGCCCGAAGCTCGGGGTCGCCAATGCGCCGCCCAGCGATGCCAGCCTGCACATTCTTGGCTATACCGCCCACGTTCAGGTGAACGACGCCATCAGCCTCGCCCGCGCGCCGGTCGAGCAGGCCTGCGTCTCCTCCGGATTCGGCACGCGAAACGGACAGACCCATACGGGCATCGACCTCTACAATCCCGATCCCGTCAGCATCTACGCTGCCGGTGACGGCATAGTGCGCGAAGCCGTCGCACGCGCCGATTTCGGCAACATGCTGGTCATCGACCATGGCCAGGGCGTCTTTACCCGCTATGCCCATCTCGACAATTTCGACGGCATGGAGGTCGGTTCGGTGGTCCTGTCCGGTCAGGTCATCGGCGTGATGGGCAACACGGCGAGCTACACCATCCCGCGCCACCTCCACTATGAAGTCCTGACTGGCGAATGGGGCGAGCAGGCAGGCTCATTTGCCCTGACGCCCGTGGATGTGATGAGATTGCCGGGAGTGGAGTGACCCCGACCCACCTGAACTATCCACAAGCATTTCGGCGAAGAATCCCTTATATGCCGGATTATGACATTTCCAGACAAGCAAACCGTCCTCGATTTCATCCGGGACAATCCTGACGCCACCACGAAACAAGCCATCGCCAAGGGCCTCCGGGTCAAGGGCGAGGAGCGCAACGTGCTGCGCGCCATCCTCAAGGACCTCGAAGCCGAGGGCACCCTCCAGCGCACTGGCAAGCGCGCCTGGGCCCAGGCCGACCGGCCGCCGCCCACCGGCGTCGTCGAATTCACCCGTATCGACAAGAATGGCGACCTGATCGGCAAGTCGGTCGGCGACAATGGCCCCTTCGGCCCCGACATCGTCTATGCGGGCCCGTCCGGCAAGCCCAAGGCCAAGGCCCCCGGCGTGGGCGATCGCGCGCTGTGCAAGATCAGCGAACGCGACGGCGAATGGCGCGCCCGGTCCATCACGATCTTTGAAAAGCGCCTGTCGGACCGCCTCGTCGGCCTCTATTCCACCGGCCCGCGCGGCGGCAAGGTCTCGCCCTCCAGCCGCAAGGACCGCCGCGAATTCATGATCCAGGAGGCCGACACGCACGGCGCCAAGGATGGCGACCTCGTGATCGCCGAACCCAAGCCGCAGGGCCGCCGCCACTATGGCCCCGAGCTTGGCGAGATAACCGAGATCATCGGCCACATCACTGACCCGCGCTCGGCCAGCCTGCTCGCGATCCACGCGCATGACATCCCGACCGAGTTCCCGCGGGCCGCACTCGACCAGGCTGGCGACGCCGTGCCGGCCCCGTCGACGCGCGAAGACCTGACCCAGATCCCGCTCATCACCATCGATCCGCATGACGCGCGCGACCATGACGATGCCGTCTATGCCGAAAAGCTCGACGATGGCTGGCGCGTGATCGTCGCCATTGCCGATGTCGCCGCCTATGTCACCGAGGGCTCGCCCCTCGACAAGGAAGCGCTCAAGCGCGGCAACTCGACCTATTTCCCCGACCGCGTCGTGCCCATGCTGCCATTCGAACTCTCGGCCGACGAATGCTCGTTGAGGGAAGGCGAACCGCGCTGCACGCTCGCTGTCGAGATGATCTTCGGCACGGACGGCCACAAGCGCTCGCACCGCTTCATTCGCGGGATGATGAAATCCGCTGCCAAGCTGTCCTATGAAGAGGCGCAGGCCGCCATTGACGGCAAGCCCGGCGGCAAGGCCGGCGAGTTGCTGGAACCCGTCCTGAAGCCGCTGTGGGGCGCCTATGGCGCGCTCTGCAAGGCCCGCGACAAGCGCGCCCCGCTCGATCTCGACCTGCCCGAGCGGCGCATCCAGTTCGACGACAAGGGAGAGATTGAAGGCATCTTCACGAAGGAGCGCCTTGAGGCGCACCGCCTGATCGAAGAGTTCATGATCCAGGCCAATGTCGCCGCGGCCGAAACTCTGGAGCGTCAGAAAAGCCCGCTCATCTACCGCGTGCACGACACGCCGACCGATGCCAAGATCGCGGCCTTTGCCGAGTTCCTGCAAACGATCGAGCTGAAATGGACGATCGGCGAACGGCCGCAGACGCACAAGTTCAACAAGCTGATCGGCGAACTGAAGGACGGCGAATACGACCAGATGGTCACCCAGATGATCCTGCGCACGCAGGCACAGGCCATCTATAGCGAGGAAAACCTCGGCCATTTCGGCCTCAATCTCGTGCGCTATGCCCACTTTACATCGCCCATCCGCCGCTATGCCGATCTCATCGTCCACCGCGCGCTGATCTCGTCGCTGAAGCTCGGCCCGGATGGCCTCAGCAAGGAAGCCGCTTCGCAGCTCGAGCAGACCGCCCAGCACATTTCCGATACCGAGCGCCGCTCCATGGCGGCCGAACGTGAGGCCACAGACCGCTACCTCGCGATCTTCCTGAAAGACCGCGTCGGCGTCGAATTCGAGGGCCGCATTACCGGCGTCACCGGATCCGGCCTGTTCGTCCAGCTGGCCGGTGTCGGGGCTGACGGCTTCATCCCGATCTCGTCAATCTCCAACGATTACTGGGTGCAGGACACGGCCGCGATGGCGCTCTATGCGCGCGGATCAGGCAAGACCTACAGCCTCGGCCAGATCGTGCGGGTGAAGCTGCGCGAGGTCACGCCCCTGCAAGGCGGGCTCCTGCTCGAAATGCTGTCCGAGCCGCTCCCCGCTCCCGAGGGTCGCGCCGAGCAGCGCCGCGCCATGGACATCGGCCACGTTCCCCGCCGTAAGGGTGGACCGCCGCGCTCCGGCAAGCCAAAGTTCAACAAGAAGACGCTCCCCAAGCATAAGAGAAAAAGCAAGGCGAAGGGTCCGAAGAGATGAGCAAGGGTCTGCCGGGATTCAAATCGGCCTATGACAAGGAGGACGACGGCGACGTCATCCTCACCAACCAGCGCAGCCCGCGCCCGAAGGATGCTGCCACGCTGATCCTCGTCCGGCAGGACGGCCCGGTGCCCCGCGTCCTGCTCGGCAAGCGCTCCGGCGGCCATAGTTTCATGCCTGAAAAGTATGTCTTTCCGGGCGGCAAGGTTGATCCACACGACGCCCGCGCGCCCACCCTCACCCGACTCTCCACTCCGGTTGCAAGCAAGCTCGCCATCGGCACCCGCCGGGCGCCGCATGCGTTCGCGCTAACCGCTATTCGCGAGACCTTCGAGGAGACCGGACTGATCGTCGGCCGTGCCGGAGAAGCCAAAGGCAAGCCGCCCCAGGGCTGGCACCGCTATTTTGGCGAAGGCGTCATGCCCTGCCTGGAATCCTTCCAGTTCATCGGCCGCGCCATCACGCCGCCCTACCGGCCCAAGCGCTTCGACGCCCGATTCTTCATGGCTGACGCCGAAGATGCCCTGATTGATGAACGCCCCCCGGTCGACGGCGCCGAGCTGTCAGACCTGCAATGGGTCACCATCAAGGACTCGATGGACCTCGACCTGCCCTCGGTCACGCGGTTCATGCTGGACGAAATCGACGAACGCCTGGCCCGGCCCAAGGCCCGCAAGGGCCCGCCTTTCCTGCGCTGGACCCGCAAGGGACATATCTCGGACAGGCTTTAGCGCAGGAACACAGCTTGACTTCGCCTCCGGGCCCCGCCATTAAGCCGCTTTCCAGTTTCAGACGCTAGCACAAGCGAGCCAATCCCATGGCCAAACCAGCCACCATCAAGATCCGCCTCAACTCGACGGCCGACACCGGATTCTTCTATGTCACCAAGAAGAACCCGCGCACGAAGACCGAAAAGCTCGTGCTGAAAAAGTACGACCCGATCGTCAAGAAGCACGTCGACTTCAAGGAAGGCAAGATCAAGTAAGATCCTGTTTTTCGGTAGTTTTTTGCAGAGCCCGTTCGCAAGAGCGGGCTTTTTGCTTTTTTGGACTCACCCGTCCGGATTGCCGTCGTGCAGGTTGCGCGCCTTGCGGATACCCGGGAACAGGACAGACCAGGCTGCGGCGATACCGACTGCGGCATAGCCCCCGGCCACGACAGTAAACACCGCACCCCACTTGGCCGCCATGAACCCGGCCCGCGCCTCGCCAAGCTCGTTCGACGCGCCGAGGAAGATGGAATTGACCGCATTCACCCGGCCGCGCACCTGGTCCGGGGTCCAGAGCTGCAACAGGATTTCGCGGATATAGACCGACACCATGTCGAACGCGCCGACACCGACCAGCGCCAGGATCGACAGCCAGGCCAGCGTCGAGTGTCCGAACACGACCGTCGAAATGCCGAACAGCGCCACGCAGGCAAACAGGATGATCCCGGCATGGTCACGGATCGGGAACGCCGTGATGACCCCGGTCACGATCAGCGCCCCGATCCCCGGCGCCGCGCGCATCAGGCCAAGCCCCGTTTCGCCGACTTCCAGGATATCGCGCGCATAGACCGGCATCAGCGCCACGGCGCCGCCCAGCAGCACGGCAAACAGGTCCAGCGAGATCGCCCCCAGGACGATCTTCTGCTTCCAGACATAGGTGAACCCGCCCAGCACCATGCTGAGCGTCTTGGGCTCGCTGCTGACATTCTGCGGCGGCTTCGGGATCGAGAAAATCAGCGTGCCGGCCACGGCAAACAGGACGACAGCTGTCGAATAGGCAATCTCGGGCGCCACACCGTACAGCAGGCTGCCCGCCACCGGCCCGATGATCGAGGCCATCTGCCAGGCAGACGCCGTCCAGCCGACGGCATTGGCAAAGTCTTCCCGGGGCACGACATTCACCGCAAGGCTCGCCGAGGCCGGTGACAGGAAGGCCCGGGCCACACCGAACACGGTGAGAATTCCCAGCACCCAGACCGGATGGAATTGCTGTGTTGCGGCCAGGACCAGGATGCCCGCCGCACACGCCATCTCCGTCAGGATCGCCAGACCCATGACCAGCCGTCGCCCGAACGTGTCGGCGGCCAGCCCCGTCACGAACACAAGCAGTAGCGCCGGCAGGAACTGCACCAGTCCGATCCAGCCGAGATAGATCGGGTTCTGGGTCTGGTCATAGATTTGCCAGGCCACAGACACCGATACGATCTGCGCGGCAAAGGCAGTAAAGAAACGTGACGTGAAATAACGGCTGTAGGACAGGTGCCGGAAAGCGGCAAAGCGGTCTGTCATGTCCTTGCCCCTGCATCAGCCAAACGAGACGTGCAGGTGGCCTGCGCCAGCGAACGAGTCAATCAGGCGGCGATGCTCTCGACGCGGTTCCGGCCCGCGGTCTTGGCCTGGTAGAGCGCCGTATCGGCCCGTTTGGTGAGGTCGGCCATCGTGTCCTGGTCACCTGTAATGGTCGACACGCCGGCACTCAGCGTGATCGATATGTCGCGCCGTCCGGAACTGACATGGAAGGGCGCGCTAGCCACCGCGCGGCGAATGCGTTCGGCGGCAGCGCAGGCAAGGTCGCCCGGCGTGTCCGGCATGATGACGAGGAATTCCTCGCCGCCCGGACGGCAGACGATATCCATCGGCCGCACGTTTTCCCGCAGGCGATTGGCCAATTCGACCAGCACCTCGTCGCCGACATCATGGCCATAGGTGTCGTTGACCGATTTGAAATGGTCAATATCGCACATCACAACCGACACCGGCTTGCCGCCAATGACGGAGCGATGCATCACCTGCTGCAGCTGGCTCACCATGTAGCGGCGATTGTAGAGCCCGGTCAGCTGGTCGATCACCGACAGTTCCAGGCCGCGGTCCACGCGTTTGCGCAGCACGTCGATATAGCGGGAACGCCGCGTTTGCGTACGCACCCGCGCCATCAGTTCCTGCCGGTCGACCGGCGAAATGATCACATCGCTCGCACCGATATCAAGGCCTTTGCCCGCCTTCAGCCGTTCCGACTGGTCGCAGACGAGGATGATCGAAATCGAGCGCGTCGATTCGGTCATCTTGAAATGCGCGCACAGCTTCAGGGCATCAAAGGATTGCGACGAGATCGACAGGATGAGGATATCGACGCCCATCTCGCCCAGGTTCGACATGTCGCCCGCTTCCAGCAGGGTCGTCGCGACATGACCGGCGTCCCGCAACATGTTGGCCATGCGCAGGGACGTGCGGGGATTGTCGTCGATTATGAAAACGCGCGACGGGCGGCTGAGTTCTTCGTCGCTGATTACTTCCACCGCGCCGGACCTCAGGCCGCTAGCCTGTCGCTGGCGCAATTCCGAGGCGACCGCATTGTACCGCAAAAGCGCACCCACGCGCGCCATCAGCGCAAAATCGTCCACCGGCTTGGTCAGGAAGTCTTCTGCGCCAACGTCCAGGCCCCTGACCCGGTCTTCAGAATCGCTAAGCGCCGTCACCATCACGACCGGAATGAAGGACGTGCGCGGATCCGCCTTCAGGCGCTTGCACGTCTCGTATCCGTCCATGCCCGGCATCATCACGTCGAGCAGGATGATCTCTGGCAGTTCCGCCCGCGCAATATCCAGTGCCTGCTGGCCGTTCTCGGCATGCATCACGGTAAAATACTGCGCCTCCAGCTTGGCCTGCAGCAGGCGGCGATTGGCTTCGATGTCATCAACAACCAGGATTCGAGCGCTCATGCCGGCTCCTTCGGCATCAGCGATTCCACCGCCTTGATAAAGGTCATGATCTGGATCGGTTTGGAGAGGTAGCCTTCGCAACCGGCTTCGCGCACGCGCTGTTCGTCGGCGCGCATGGCAAAGGCCGTCACGGCGAGCACCGGAATATGCGCCACCTTGTCGTCGTCCTTCAGCCAGCGGGTGATGTCGAGGCCCGACACTTCCGGCAGCTGGATATCCATGATGATGAGATCGGGAAGCTCGCGCCGCGCGATTTCAACCGCCTTGGCGCCATCGCGGCACTGGTAGGTTGCGAATCCATAGGCGTCCAGCAAGTCACAGAAGAGCCGCATGTTGAGTTCATTGTCCTCAACAACCAGTACTTTCCTGGTGCGCTTCTCAGCCATAATTCCCCGTAATTGCTAATGATTCGGACGGCAGGTAACCAATCCTTCCCAGCTATACCCCAAATGCTTAACACCGCTTTACGCAAGGTTGCACGCTTCATTGCCCCATGGCGCGGAACATGCCATGAACATCCCCGTCATGTATGCACTTTGCCGCGATTGCCTGCAGCTGCAGGCCGGTGCTGCCAAAGCCTGTTCCAGCTGCGGACGGGGCCGGGTCCTGTCGCATCCCGCTCTGACCCGGCTCAGCATTGCCCATATGGATTGCGACGCTTTCTTCGCGGCCGTCGAGAAACGCGACGATCCCAGCCTCAAGGACAAGCCGGTGATCGTTGGCGGCGGCCAGCGCGGCGTCGTCTCGACCTGCTGCTACATTGCCCGGCTCTATGGCGTACGCTCTGCCATGCCCATGTTCACAGCCCTGAAGCTCTGCCCAGATGCCGTGGTCATCGGATCGAATTTCGCCAAATACCGCGAAGCCGCTGCCCTGATCCGCGAAAAGATGGATGCCCTCACCCCGCTGGTCCAGCCGGTCTCGATCGACGAGGCCTATATGGACCTCTCCGGCACTGAAACCGTCCACCATGCGCCGCCAGCGGTCAGTCTCGCCCGGCTCGCCCGCGACATCGAGCGCGATGTCGGCATTACCGTCTCCATCGGCCTGTCCTCGAACAAGTTCCTCGCCAAGACCGCCAGCGAACTCGACAAGCCGCGCGGCTTTGCCGTGATTGCGCCCGAAGAAGCCGAGGCCCTGCTGGGCCCGAAACCCATCGACTTCCTGCATGGTGTCGGACCGAAATTCGCCGAGAAACTCGCCCGCGACGGCTTCGATACGGTCAAGGACATACAGAATGCCGAACTGAAAGCCCTGATCGGCCGCTACGGCGAGACGGGCATGTGGCTGAAACAGCGCGCCCACGGACAGGACACGCGCCCGGTACGCAATGACGAAGAGCGCAAGTCGGTTTCCAGCGAGACCACGTTCCGCACGGACATCAGCGACCCCGGCGCCCTCGAAGACCAGCTCTGGCAACTCTGCGTCAAGACGGCCGACCGTGCCAAGGCCGCGGGCGTGGTCGGCGTCGTCGTCACGCTGAAACTGAAGACCAGCAATTTCCGCGCGCTCACCCGGCGGGTCTCGCTGGGCGAACCGACCCAGCTCGCACAGGAAATCTTCCGCGCCGGCCGCCCTCTGCTCGCCCGCGAAGCCAATGGCCGCGAACGCTTCCGCCTCATCGGCATCGGCCTCACCGGGCTCGACGACCACCGCGCCGACACGGTCGACCTGCTCGACCCGAGCATCGCCAAGCGGGCCGCCGCCGAGCGGGCGTCCGATGCCGCTCGCGCCAAATTCGGCAAGGACGCTGTCGTCACGGGTCGCGCTGCGCGAATTGCGAAGGCCCGCGAAAATGAGAGCTGACTTGCCCCATGCCGCGACCTGCGGCATGCATCTCCTGCAAACCCCGTCGCAACCGGAGCTGATCCTTCAATGACTACGCCAGAAGACCGCCTTGACGCGCTGGGCATCGAACTGTCCGCGCCCATGAAGCCCGTCGCCACCTATGTGCCTTTCGTCATCACCGGGAACCTGCTCTTCGTGTCAGGTCAGGTCAGCGCGACTGCGACCGGCCGGATCAATGGCCGCGTCGGCGAAGACATGGAACTCTCCGCCGCCCAGCATGCTGCCCGCCAGTGCGGCATCAACCTGATCGCCCAGTGCAAGGCCGCCGTCGGCGACCTGTCCCGCATCAAGCGCGTCGTGAAACTCGGCGGCTTCGTCAACGCCGCGCCGCACTTCACCGACATCCCCCAGGTCATCAATGGCTGTTCGGACCTGATGGTCGAAGTCTTCGGCGATGCCGGGCGCCATGCGCGGTCCGCCGTCGCCTGCCCGGTCCTGCCCATGGGCGTCGCCGTTGAAGTTGATGGCATCTTCGAAATCACGGGATAATGCGCGATGGCCCGGCACTTTGACCTGAACGCCTACACCTATGCCCATCGCGGCCTCTGGTCGCCCGAAGGACCGCCCGAAAACTCCCTCGCTGCCTTCAAGGCCGCCGCCGAAGCCGGCCTAGGCATCGAATACGATGTGCGCCCGTCCAGGTCCGGCGAGGTCATGGTCTTCCACGATCCCAAGCTGTCCCGCATGACCAGCGCCCGGGGCACGTTCGAGGCCCTGGACATGCCGGCCCTATCCGAGCTGCGCCTGTCCGGCACAGACCAGCCCGTTCCCACACTGGCGGCCCTGCTCGACATCTGGCCCAATAACCTGCCGCTGCTGACGGAAATGAAGATTGACGGCAACACCGACCCAGCAGTTTTCGCCCGCACGGTCGGCGAACAGCTGGCTGGCCATATCGGACCGGCCGCCGCAATGAGCTTTGATGAGGCTGCCGTCGATGCCTTGCCGGAGGGCCTGATGCGCGGCCAGCTGATCGAGCCCATCCATCGTACCAGCGCGGCGGAATTCGACGCCAAGCTTGCCCGGGCGATCGACCGCAAGGTCGACTATCTCGCGATCAATGTTGCCGATGCTGAACGCGCCGCCGTATCCTTGGCCGGCAGCCTGCCCTTCGTCGTCTGGACGATACGTTCCATGGCAGACCTGCGCCGCATCCGCCTCCTCAACGGCGCGGCAATCTTCGAACACCTGCCCGTACCGCTGGCATCCTGATGCCACGCGCCCTAGATTGACGGGCATGGACGACAGCGCGCTCAAGATCACCATCGTCCCGGCGCTTGCCGACGTGTCTCCGCAAGAGTGGAACGCTGTCGCCAATCCGCCCGGTGAACGCTACGATCCGTTCCTGTCATGGGAATTCCTCGAAGCCATGGAAAGCTCCGGCGCGGCCACACCGAACACGGGCTGGGTCCCGCGCCACCTGCTCATCCGCGGCGACAATGGCAGGCTGCGTGCCGCCATGCCGCTCTATGCCAAGATGCACTCGCGCGGCGAGTTCGTGTTCGACCAGAGCTGGGCCGACGCCTATGAACGCGCGGGCGGCGCCTATTACCCCAAGCTGCTTGCCGCCGTGCCCTTCACTCCGGTCACCGGCCGCCGCCGCCTCGTGCCCAAGGGCCCCGACGAGGCCCAGCTCAAGGCGGCTCTCCTGACGGGCGCCATCCAGCTGGCCGAGGAAAACAACCTCTCCTCGCTGCACATCAATTTCCTCGTTCCCGAGGACGCAGAGATACTGGCCAATACCGGGCTCCTGTCGCGCACCGACCAGCAATTCCGCTGGGAGAATGACGGCTATGGCACGTTCGACGACTTCCTCGCTGCGCTCTCCTCGGCCAAGCGCAAGAACCTGCGCAAGGAGCGCGCGAAGGCGCAGGAAGGGCTCGCCTTCGTCCACCTCACCGGCGATGCGATCACCGAGGACCATCTCGACTATTTCTACCATTTCTACATGGACACCGGCAGCCGCAAATGGGGCTCGCCCTATCTCACCCGCAAGGCCTTCTCCCTGCTGCGCGAGCGCATGGCCGACGACCTGCTCTTCATCTTCGCCATGGAAGATGGCGAGCCCATCGCGGGCGCCATGAACCTGATCGGCTCCGACACGCTCTATGGCCGCTACTGGGGCTGCAGCGACCATCGCCCGATGCTGCATTTCGAGACCTGCTACTATCAGGCCATCGACTTCGCGATTGAACGCGGCCTGCAATATGTCGAGGCGGGCGCGCAGGGCGGCCACAAGCTCGCGCGCGGTTATGTCCCCGTCCTCACCCGCTCTGCCCACTGGATCGCCCATCCGGGCCTGCGCAATGCCGTCGCCGACTACCTCACCCGCGAACGCGACGTGGTTGAATCCGACATGGACTATCTCACAGATAGAACGCCGTTTAAGAAAGACGGATGAGTCCATCTGTCGTTTTGCTCAACTATAGCCGTGTCGAGGAAGCCTTTGTGGTCTGTTCGGCACTACAGGACGCCGGTTTCGATGCTGCCATCGACAACCTCAACCACGCAACGCTGGAATGGTATCTTGTCCCCGCTCTAGGAGGAATTCAGGTCCGCATCCCTGCGTCACAACTAGAGCCTGCCAAAGCACATCTCAACGAGATGTTCCAGACTGCCGAAGAGCGGCTGTTCGAAGCCACGGGTGAAACGGCAGACCCGGTCCATCGCCGCAGATATTGGCGCGTTTGGACAGGCTTAGCCATCTGGTTCGGGGTGGCTGATTTGCTTGGCATTGCCACCCTGTGGTTGGCTTTGAAGCTTGTGCCGCCGGACTGGTGGCCGAAACCAGACGAAATGGTTGTCCCGAAGTATGAGCTGGGGCCGACAATCGCAAAGCCGCCCGACCTGAGCAATATCCTGGCCGGTTTGCTTTTTCTTTTGATGCTGGTCCTGATAACCTGGAACGAAATGTTCGAAGTCCGACGCGCGGCTAGACTGCGTGAAACAGAAAGTAACGATCCTTCATGACCCTTCACGACACTTACGACCCGTCCAACATCTTCGCGAAAATCCTGCGCGGGGAAATGCCTGCCGTGAAAATCTACGAGGACGATGTCGCCCTCGCCTTCATGGATGTCTTCCCGCAGGCCGAAGGCCATACGCTGGTCGTCCCGAAAGGTGTCACGGCCCGCAACCTGCTCGACATGCCGCCGGAAAAACTCGGGCCCTACATGTTGGCCGTGCAGAAGGTCACTCAGGCCGTCGAAGCCGCCCTCACGCCGGATGGCCTCGTCGTCACCCAGTTCAACGGCGCCCCCGCCGGGCAGACCGTCTACCACCTGCACTTCCACATCATTCCCCGCAAGGAGGGCATCGCCCTCGGCCGCCACAGCAGCGGCGGCATGGCCGACATGGGCGAACTGGAGAAACTGGCGGCGCGGATTCGGGCGGCGCTATAGCTATCAAAGCCCCCTCGCCCTCTGGGAGAGGGCGGCGCGAAGCTCTAAAGCCCCAGCTTCGCCTTGAGTATCTCGTTCACCGCCTTCGGGTTGGCCTTGCCGCCCGAGGCTTTCATCACCTGACCAACGAACCAGCCGAGCGTCTGGGGCTTGTCTTTCACCTTCTCGACCTGTTCCGGGTTGGCCGCGATGATCTCGTCGACCACCTTCTCGATGGCGCCGGTATCGGTCACCTGTTTCAGGCCATGCTTCTCGACAATCGCCGCCGCTTCGCCCTCGCCCGCAATCATGCGCGCGAACACGTCCTTGGCGATCTTGCCGCTGATCGTCTCGTCGCTGATCAGCGCGATCAGCCCGCCCAGCGCCTCGGCCGAAACCGGGCTGTCAGCCAGCTCGAGGCCTTCCTTGTTCAGGTAGCCGAACAGTTCCTGCGTCACCCAGTTGGCGGCGAGTTTTGCGTCGCGGCCCTTGGCCACGGTCTCGAAATATTCGGCCTTGTCGGCATCCGCGATCAGCACGCCGGCATCATAGTGCGAAATGCCGTACTCGGAGACAAACCGCGCGCGCTTCTGGTCCGGCAGTTCCGGCAGGCTCGCCTTGATCTCGTCGATCCAGGCCTGCTCGATTTCCAGCGGCAGCAGGTCCGGGTCCGGGAAATAGCGGTAATCGTGCGCGTCTTCCTTCGACCGCATCGAGCGCGTCTCGACCTTCACCGGGTCGAACAGGCGCGTTTCCTGGTCGACTGTGCCGCCGCCCTCGATGATCTCGATCTGGCGGCGGGCCTCATACTCGATCGCCTGCTGGATGAAGCGGAACGAGTTCATGTTCTTCAGCTCGCAGCGCGTGCCGAGATGGCTGAAATCGCCCGTCTCGCGGAATTTCTCGTACTGGCCCGGCTTGCAGACCGACACGTTCACGTCGGCGCGCAGATTGCCCTTGTCCATGTCGCCGTCACAGGTGCCGAGCGCTATCACGATGGCGCGGATCTTCTTCACATAGGCGGCTGCCTCGGCGGGCGAGCGGACGTCCGGCTTCGACACGATTTCCATCAGCGCCACGCCGGACCGGTTGAGGTCCACATAGGTCGAGTTCGGGTCCATGTCGTGGATCGACTTGCCGGCATCCTGTTCCAGGTGCAGGCGCTCGATCCGGCAGGCAAAGCTGTAGGCCTCGCCGCCATGCGCGGGCTCGACGTCGACATCGATCTCGCCTTCGCCGACAATCGGATGGGCAAACTGGCTGATCTGGTAGCCCTGCGGCAGGTCCGGATAGAAATAATTCTTCCGGTCGAACCGGCTGTAATGATTGATCTCCGCCTTCAGGCCGAGGCCCGTGCGGATCGCCTGTTCGACGCATTTCCGGTTGATCACCGGCAGCATGCCCGGCATCGCGGCATCGACCAGCGAGACATTGCAGTTCGGGTCGGCGCCGAACGCCGTCGAGGCGCCCGAGAACAGCTTGGCGTTCGAGGCCACCTGCGCGTGGATCTCCAGCCCCATGACGACTTCCCAGTCGCCGGTATCGCCTTTGAGTACGTAAGGAGTGCGCGCTGACATGACCTGCCTTTATAACCGATTCAAACCAAGCGTCCTTCTAACGGCATGCGGCCCGGCCTGTCGAGCGGACATGACCGCGCGTCGGCCTGTCGCCTTTCCTTTTTCGCGCCTTTGACTGAAAATGCGGCAAGCGCAGCGGCCTGCGCGGAGAAAAAGCGATGTTGTTCAAGATGATCCTGGACGGCTCAGGCGACACAGAGCGCCCGATTGTCCGTGGTTTCCTGAAGCACTTGATTGCCGGTTTCGCCGGCGGGCTCCTGCTTGGCGCGGTGGGCCTGTTTCTCGTGCTTGTGGCACTCGGCAACCTGAAACTCGACATTCCGGTCGTCTTCATTGCGGCCATGATGCTGCAATTCGGCCCGATTGGCGGCCTTGTCGGCGTCGGCATCTATCTCTCGCGCATCACCGAACGGTCGCAGGACGATGATGACGAGGATGAGGGGTCCGGCGGCGGCACGAAAATCGGCGCCGGAATTCAGGCCAGCCCCCGCGCTGTGCCGGTCCGGCTGAAGCCCGCGACAGCCTGACGCCTCAGATCTTGCCGTCTTCCTTGGCGCGCCGATAGCGCTCGCGCCGCGCCGCCATGCGATCTGCCACAGAGGCCGACTGCGGCACGCGGGTTGGCACTTCGCCTTCAGGAGTTCGGCGCAATTTCCGGCTCAGGTCGCGGTGCCTCGTCTTCCAGCTTGCCCTCGGCCACCAGCTTCTTGCGCCGCGCGGCCACCCGCGCCTCGCGCGCCTGCTGCGCCTCGCTCTTGCCGCCGAACAGGCCAAGCAGTTTGGATTTTTGAGCGCCTTTCAGGGGCGAGCCGTCCTGCTCGCGCTCGGCACGCCGCTGCAGGATGCGCGAAATCCGGAACGCGACATAGGCGGCAACCAGAAACACCACCACCAGCATCATGCGCATTTCGGCCGCGAACAGGTCATACCCGTTCTGCTCCAGCATCCCCCACATCAGGGCGAGACAGATGATGAGCATGATACCGAAGAGAGCAAAGAAGCGTGTCATGCGCGCGAGCCTACCACCAGCGGCCCGGCTTCGTCACGAACCCGGCTGCACGTTCCAGTTCGCCGCCGACGCGGAAACAGGCCGCCTCGTCCAGCGCTTTGCCGATCACCTGCAGGCCCAGTGGCAGGCCGTTCTTCGACAGTCCCGCTGGCACGGAAATGCCCGGCAGGCCGGCAAGGTTCGCCGTCACCGTGAACACGTCGTTGAGATACATTTCCACCGGGTCGCCGCTCTTTTCGCCAAAGGCAAAAGCGGGCGAAGGACAGGTCGGCGTCAGCACCGCGTCACAGCTTTCAAAGGCCTCGACAAAATCGTTGAGGATCTTGGTCCGCACCTTCTGCGCGCGCAGGTAATAGGCGTCGTAATAGCCGCTGGAGAGCACATAGGTGCCGATCAGCAGGCGCCGCTGCACTTCCTTGCCGAAGCCGCCAGCCCGCGTGCCCTCATAGGTCTGCGTCAGGTTGTTGCCCTCGACGCGCGCGCCATAGCGCATGCCGTCATAGCGCGCGAGGTTGGACGAGGCCTCGGCCGGTGCAACGATGTAGTAGGCTGGCAGCGCGTATTTCGTGTGCGGCAGGCTGATATCGACAATCTCCGCCCCGGCCGCCTTCAGCCAGGCAATGCCCTGCTCCCACAGCGCGTCGATCTCTTCCGACATACCGTCCATCCGGTATTCCTTGGGAATGCCGATGCGCATGCCTTTGACGCCCTTGGTCACGTCGCTGCGCCAGTCCGGCGTTTCCACGTCCAGCGAGGTCGAATCCTTGTCGTCGTGGCTGCACATCACTTCCAGCAGGATGGCGCTGTCTTCCACGGTCTTGGCAATTGGTCCGGCCTGGTCGAGCGAGGAGGCAAACGCCACCATGCCGTAGCGGCTGGCACGGCCATAGGTCGGCTTGATGCCCACAGTGCCCGTGAATGCAGCAGGCTGGCGGATCGATCCGCCGGTGTCGGACGCTGTCGCCGCGAGGCAAAGATCAGCAGCCACGGAAGCTGCCGACCCGCCCGACGAGCCGCCCGGTGTCAGGCCCTGATTGTCGCCATCCCGGCGCCACGGGTTGATAACGTTGCCGAATTTGGACGTCTCGTTCGACGAGCCCATGGCGAATTCGTCCATGTTGAGCTTGCCCAGCATGACCGCGCCTTCGTCCCACAGGTTCTGCGTGACGGTGGATTCATAGGTCGGGGTGAATTCGCCGAGGATGCCGCTGCACGCCGTCGTGCGCACGCCCTTGGTGCAATACAGGTCCTTGATCCCCAGCGGCGCGCCTTCCAGCCTGCCGCCCGTGCCCTTGGCCAGTTTGGCATCCGACGCGTCGGCCATGGCCAGCGCCTTTTCCGGCGTCTCCACGACAAAAGCGTTCAGGACCCGGGCGCCCTCAATGGCGTTCACGAAGTCCTGGGTGATCTCGCGCGACGAAAACTGTTTGGCTTTCAGGCCATCAAGCGCTGCAGCGAGGGTGAGTTTGGTCAAGTCGGTCATAGGAAATCCCGTGAAGAAATCTGCCCGCCTGCTATGACGGCTTGAGGGGAAAGTTCAAGTCTCCGTGACCGCGCTTGTCAGTTTCCGGCTTGAGGCGCATCAATTCACGATGGAGCAAAAGCCCTTATGGCTACGGTTTCCATCGCCTCCCAAAGGATATGACATGCGCCTGATTCCCCTCCTGCTCGCCTCAGCCGTCCTCGCCGCCTGCACCAGCCATCCGGCAGGCGATCCCAAGCCGAAAGGTGTCGCCCAGTTCGCCGGCGACCCCCGCCTAGGTGAGGAGGTCAAGAAGGTGTGCTTCGCCTCGACCATTTCCGGTTTCCACGATGCCACGGACGATACGGTGGTGATCTCGAAAGGCCGGGACGACTATCTCATCGAAGTCTATGGCAACTGCTTCAATCTCGACCAGGCCCAGCAGCTCGCCGTCGACTCCACAACTGGCTGCCTCAGCAAGGGCGATCACATCATTACGTCCGATTCCATTGCAGGATTCCACGACGATACCGGATTCGGCGTGCAGCGCTGCATGATCAAGTCTATCCACAAGTGGGATTCCAAGGCCAAGGCGCCAGAACCGGAAACGACAGACGACGCAGAATCCGAATAGCGCCCGCGAACAGCTGTGCTAGATAGCCGCGCATGCCCCATCCTGCTCAGGCCTCGTGCGTCGAGGTAAAAGATTCTCCCTTTCACGGTCGCGGCCTGTTCGCAGCGGCCGCTATCGGTGCCGGAGACGTCATCGCCGTCTACCCGCTTCTGATCCTTTCGCAGGAGGATACCGCCACAGTGCGCTCCACCTTGCTCCATCATTACGTATTTTACGTCGATGAGAACGAATCCGGCGAGATGCGCGCAGCGGTCGCCTTCGGAGAAATCTCCATGTGCAATCACAGCCCGAAGGCCAATGCCGATTTCGCGGTCGACGCTGCCGCACAGACCGTCACCCTCTCGGCCAACCGTGCAATTGCGCCGGGCGCCGAGATTCTCATCGACTACGAGGAATTTGCCACCGAGATCATCTAGCTTGACCCCGATCAAGGCGGCTCCGGGTTGAGGCAGGCTATGAATGCCACATCCTCAACACTGGAAGCATCGGGCCGGAATCATGGATCAGGCAAAACGCGCGCAGATTGTGTCGATCATCGACGACGTCAATGACCTGACCATCGCGACCCTGCGCCCCGACTTGTATCCGCAGGCGACAACCGTCAGCTATGTCAACGATGGCCTGACCATCTATTTCGGCACCTCGCCCAACTCCCAAAAAGCCAGGAACCTCGCCTGGAGCAACAAGGTGTCCCTGACGATCGACCGCCCCTACGAAACGTGGAACGAGATCGAGGGCCTCTCCATGGGCGCCGAGGTTTCACCCGTCACGGATGGCGACGAGTTGCAGAAGGTCGGTCAACTCATGCTGGAAAAATTCCCGCAACTCTCGGCTTTCGTGCCTGAAGATGCGTCCGGAATCGCGATCTATCGAGTGGAACCGAGATTCATCTCCCTGCTCGATTACAGTCAGGGCTTCGGGCACACGGAGCATTTCACGCTCTAGCGCCCGCATGCGCGTCAAGGCCACCCGCAACAGTCTGCGCGTGGCTTCTGGCCAGCGCCTCACCTGATCAGGTGATCATATGGACGGTATAGCCCGCTGGCGATGCGATCAGGGCAAAGAACGCGATGAAAAAAGCCGCTGAATATGTCCAGGATTTTATCCGGCTTGTCAGGGTGCCAAGTTCCCGGCCCGCACCCTTCCAGGGTTCGGGTGTCTTCGAATAGGTTGTCTCGATTGTCGGTATCATGGCCTGTCTCCTTGTGTCTGGCTGATGGAGAGAGGATAGGGTCGCCGCCTGTGCGCCGATACTTCAGGGCACAAAGCAATCTGCTTCAGAACATGAAGCGTCGCACTTTCGTTTGCGAAGTCCGGTTTCCGGGTTGGCTGGCCTACTGGGCCAATCCGGCATTGACCATCGCCCGCAATTCCCGCCGCACGACCTTGCCGATCGGTGATTTTGGCAGTTCGTCGACGAAGTGCACCGCGCGGGGCCGCTTGTAGCCCGTCAGGCATTCGGCACAATGCGCCTGCACCTCTGCCGCCGTCAGGTTGGGGTCACGGCGCACGACAAACGCATGCATCGTGTCACCGGTTTTGCCGTCGGAGACGCCCGCAACGGCTGCTTCCGCAATGCCGGGATGTTCTGCCAGTACAGCGTCCACTTCGTTCGGGAAAACGTTGAACCCGCCCACCAGCAACATGTCCTTCATGCGATCGACGAGAAAAAGATAGCCGTCATCGCCGAGATAGCCGACATCGCCGGTCCTCATCCAACCGGCATGAAAGGCGGCCGACGTCGTTTCCGGGCGGCCCAAATAGCCTGCCATTACCTGCGGCCCGGCGACGACGATCTCGCCGGTTTCCCCCGGCGCGGCAAAGCTGCCATCGTCGCGCAGGATCGACACGCCTGTACCCGGCAGCGGAAGGCCAACCGAACCTGCCCGCGCGCGGGCATCCGGCGGGTTCATGCTGATCAGCGTCGTTGTCTCGGTCATGCCATAGCCTTCGATCACGCTCGAACCGGTCAGGCCGGTCCATTCAGTCCGCACGGTCGGGCTCAGCGCCATGGCGCCGGAAATCGTCAGGGTCAGTTGTGGCGGGTTCTCGTAAAACCACTTCTCGTCCATCAGCTTGGCGAACAGCGTACTGACGCCGGGAAACGCGTTGGGACGGAATTTCCGGAAAGCTGCCTTCAGGTTCGACAGTGGCTTGGGGCTTGGCACCAGGACAAGGTGCGCGGCATTGCGCAGCGCGATAACCGACGAGAACAACCCGAACACATGATAGACAGGCAGGACCAGCAACATGGTCTGGCCCGGCTGGTCGATCATGTGCGGCGACAGGCTGGCAAACTGTTCGACATTGGTCACAATGCCCGCCTCGGTCAGGCGTACGCCTTTCGACACGCCGGTCGTTCCACCGGAATACTGGAAGATCGCATCGTCGGTCGCATCCCTGTCTGCGGCATAGGCCGACATGGGAGTCGCATAGGCCGCGCCCCGCTTCAACGCTGCGGTCATAGACACATTCCTGATCGACAGCGGGCGCCCCATTTTCTTCACGTGCCGCAGAACGAAATCCATTGCCGCCTTCTTCACAGGCGAGAAAAAGTCCGTCAGGGACAGGACAATAACCGATTCAATATCGGTGCCCTTGAGCGCGTCTTCGGTCATCTCGGGAAACAGGCTGGACGTGATCAGGACCTTGGCCTGCGCGTCGCGCAGCTGCCGGCGCGTCTCGTGGGCTGTGTAGAGCGGGTTGATATTGGTCAGAACGAGACCGGCGCGCAGGACACCCAGCATCGCCAGCACGTTCGAAATGCAATTGGGCGATTGCAATGCGACGACGTCGCCCTTCTCCAGCTTCAGCTCTTCGCGCAGGTAGCGCGCGAGGTTCGCGGAGTGTTTCTCGACCTCGGCAAAATTGAGCGTCGCGCTGGCGCCATTCGGCAGCGCCGTGGTGAGGAAAGGTTCCTTCCCGAAACCTTCCGCAGCCTCTTCCACCAGCTTTTCGATACGCCGCGGCACATATTTCCCAAGGCCGGAATGAAATGCGGCCGCCTCCGGATTGTAGAATTCCGGAACCGGATGGTCCTCGAACGGAGTGGGTGAAAACGACGATACGACAGACATGACTTCTCCGGCCCCCGACGGCTTGGCTAAGTTCCAATCTGACACAAGGGCTTTGAATTATGCTGAATTCGGTCGGTGAAATTTCACCGATCCGGATTTATCGTCCAGTAAACACGGGTTTTCGTTTCTCCAGGAACGCCGCAGCGCTCTCGGCGGCATCCTCTGTTTCCATCAGGCTCCGGATTTCCTTGATCGCCCAGCTGCCGACATCGCGCCAGTCCGGGTCCAGCGTGCGGCGCAGGCCGGCCTTGATCGATTGCACCGCGCGCGGCGGATTGGCGGCGATCTTGCCCGCAATTTCCAGTGCTGTCGGCAACAGGTCGTCCGGCGCGACAACGCGGGACACCAGGCCGATCTCCTTCGCCGCTTGCGCATCAATGATCTCGCCCGTGAACAACAGTTCCGCCGCCCGCTCCCGGCCCACGACCTGCGCCAGCCGGCCCAGCCCCGGCGCGTCACAACACAGACCGCGCTGCACGAACAGTTCGCCGAACTTCGCCGTCTCGGACGCCACGCGGATGTCCGCCATCAGGGCCAGTTCCATGCCCCAACCAAGCGCGAAGCCGTTGACCGCCGCAATCACCGGAATGTTCGTGTAGAGCAGCGCGTCGGCCGCTGGAGTCAGGCCGCCCGTCCGGCGCCCGCGGGCCGCCATCTCGGCCGGGCCCTTCGCCTTCTGGCTCAGGATTTCCTTCACATCGTCGCCGGTGCAGAAACCGCGCCCTTCGCCGGTGATCACGATCACCCGCGCCTCGCTGTCGCGCACGGCGTCTTCGAGCGCCATGTAGAGTTCGTAATTCAGGGCATTCATCACCTGCGGCCGCCGCAGCGTCATCAGGGTAACATGGTCCTTTGTCTCGATTGTCAGCACGGACATCACAGCCTCCCGGTTATGTTCCGGGAGACTATGCTGCCGGTCGGGCGCCGCAGGCAATCATGGACGCCGCGTCAGGCGGCGCCGGGATGTTCAGCGCTTGAGGTGCTCGAGACCCTTGATCGCGCCCGTCTTCAACGACGGATTGGACGCGTTCGTCTTCACTTTTTCCGCCTTCGGCTTGCGGACTTCCTTGTTCGATTTCTTCTGACCTTTGGCCATGATCGTATTCCTGTGCAGGGACCAGAAACTGGTCCTCAGGAACATGTGGGGAGCGCGTTAGGTTTAAATAAGGCCGGTCAGATATTTGGGTTGGTTCGGGTGTCGATATTCGCACTCGCCGCAATATCCTCAGGTGTCAGCGTCCACAGCTCATCCAGGAATGCAGCCGGAAACGAGCCGGTCCCACGCGCAGTCCGGCCTGCACGTTCGCCGGCAATTCTCGCAACGAGCAAGGCGCCGCACGCGGCTTTGAAACCGTCCAGTTCGACAGCGCAAAATGCAGCGCACAGCGCAGACACCGCGCAATCGACAGCGACGATATTGTCCATCAAGTTTGAATGATTGTGGACCGTTGCCGATCTCAGGGGGCCGACAATCTCGTCTTCGGGGCCAATGCTCACGAGCGTCGTCTTCATCGCCGTGGCAAAGTCCTGCAATCCGGTGTTGCGCACCGAGCGACGGACACTGACGAGGTCGCGAGGCTTGCCGCAGATCACCTTGGGCCGGTTGTCCGCCAGCCGCCTCGCCAGCTCGGCCCGGAAAATGGAGCGATGCGCGAGCCGGGGATCAAGCACCCATGGCTTGCCGCCGCGCCGTACCGTGTCGATGGCCGTCATCATACCCGTTTCCTTGAGTTCGGTCAGCGAGCCGAGCTGCAACAGCAAGGACTGTGAACTCTCAAGGAAATCGTCGACTTCCCGTGCATCGTGCGTCAATGAAACGGAGACGCCGACTGACTGGAGCGTCTCAGCCACGAATGACAGCGAAATGTCGCTGACAATGCAGTGAACCGAATACTTTCGTTCGGCCCGCAACATTTGCAGCATTTGGCCGGCTTCTTCTGGCAAACTCATCGGAGGCCTCCTGTATCTTTACAGAAGGGCTATCCTTCGGACCTCAACAAAAGGTCAATCCATGTGTTGCTGGCCGGGGACGGTGTTGAGGGGCAGCCTACTCGACTGCCTTCGGCACCACGAAAAACCCGTCTTCGCTGCGCGGGGCGTTGGCCAGCACCTGGTCCTGGATATTGCCGTCCGTCACCACATCGTCGCGCATCGGCAGGCTTGTTTCCACGACCGAGGTCATCGGCTCGACACCGTCGATATCCACTTCGTTCAGCTGGTCGATCCAGCCGAGGATGCCATTGAGTTCGCCGGCCATCTCTTCGAGGCGCTCTTCCGGCACGGCAATGCGCGACAGGCGGGCAACCTTGCGGACATCATCCTTGGTAACACTCATGGCACGGGCTCCGGTGGCTTGATACGGTTGCGCCCGAATACGCGATAGGCAACGCGGCTTCAAGGCGCTATGTGAGCCGCCTATGCCCGTTACAGACCTCGCCTCCCTGCCGCGCACCGGCGTCCTTCTCGGCATCGACCCCGGTTCCAGGACCCTGGGCGTCGCCGCAACCGACGGAATCCGCATGCTCGCCACGCCCGTCGAGACGATCCGTCGTGGCAAGACGCTTGCGCCCTCCCTCACCCGCTTGTTCGAGATCTATGACGAGCGCAAGGCGGTCGCCCTGATCATCGGCCTGCCGCTCAACATGGACGAGACCGAAGGCCGGCGCGCCCAGTCGTCCCGCGCCCTCGCCTACAATATCCTGCTCAAGCGCGATGTGCCGATTGCCTTCCAGGACGAACGCCTCTCCAGCGACGAGGCCGAGAGCGTGATGCAGGAGGCCTCGATACCGGCCAGGCGCCGCGCTGAAATGATCGACGCCACCGCCGCTGCGATCATCCTCAAGTCTGCCCTCGACCGCCTGGAGCGCCTCGCGTGAGCGGATTTCTCTACGCACTGCTTCCCGTTATTGCGATTGTCGCGCTCGGCCACCTCCTGTCGGCCCGCAACTGGATTCCCGCCGAAAGCTGGCGCGCCATCGAACGCCTGTCCTATGTCGTCCTGTTTCCGGCGCTGATCGTCAGGACGCTGGCGAATACGCCCTTCGAGACCGCGCCATGGCGCCTCGCGGCCGCGCTGATCCTCGCCCAGCTGGTGCTGGGCGGCATCGGCCTCCTCGCCCGCTTCATGCCCAATATGAGCCGGCCTGCTGTCGGCACGGTCATCCAGTCGAACGTGCGCTGGAACACGATGATCGGCCTGTCCATCGGCAGCCTCCTGTACGGACAGGAGGGCCTCGCGCTCGTCACCATCGCGGCCGCCGTGATGATCCCCACTGCCAATGTCCTCTCGGTCTACGCCCTGATCGCCCATGCCGAGACGCCCCATGGCCCGGCCCCGAAGCCGCTTCTCGCGCTGTCTCGCAACCCCATCGTCCTCGCCTGCGTGTTCGGCATCGGCCTCGCTGCCGGCAATGTCGAACTGCCCCGGCTCGCTGACGACATGCTGCGCATTCTCGGAGATGCCGCCCTCGCCCTCGGCCTCCTGTCCGCCGGGGCCGGGGTCGATCTCTCCGCCCTGAAGCGCGCCGGGCCGCGCACCCTCGTCTGGTCATTGGTCCGCCTTCTCGGCCTGCCGGCCCTCGCGATTGGTTTCGGCCTCGCCTTCGGCCTGTCCGGCATGGCCCTGACCATCGCCGTGATCTGCGCCGCCACGCCAACGGCTACCAGCTCCTACATCCTGGCCCGCGAACTTGGCGGCGATGCCCCGCTCGCAGCCAACCTGATCGCCGTCCAGACCGTTCTGGCCATGCTGACTCTGCCACTGCTCTACCTGCTGGTCAGCGGCTGAGACTTGCGAACGGCCGGAATCGCGCCTAAACCGCCACAAATCGAAAGGGCCTCCATGGCAATGGCGGGATACACTCACAGCTTCGATCACGAGCATTTGCTGGGAATCGAAGGCCTTCACCCTCTAGACATCACGCACATTCTGGATCTGGCCGACCGCTATGCGGACGCCACCCGCGCCGGAAAACGCGCCGATCCGGTCCTCACCGGCCGCACCGTGGTGAATCTCTTCTTCGAGAATTCCACCCGCACGATGAGCAGTTTCGAGATCGCTGCGAAACGCCTCGGCGCCGATGTTATCAACATGCCGGTCGCCCAATCCAGCGTGAAGAAGGGCGAAACGCTGATCGATACGGCGATGACGCTGAACGCCATGAAGCCGGACGTGCTGGTCATCCGCCACTCGGCCTCCGGCGGCGCCAAGCTCCTCTCGCGCAAGGTCGACTGCGCCGTCATCAATGCCGGCGACGGCACCCACGAGCATCCGACACAGGGCCTGCTCGACACGCTCACCATCCGCCGCGCCAAAGGCCGGGTCGAAGGCCTGAAAGTCGTCATCTGCGGCGACATCGCCCACAGCCGCGTCGCCCGTTCCACCACGATGGCCCTCCACCTGCTCGGCGCCGAGGTCCACCTCTGCGGTCCCCGCACGCTCCTGCCCCCCGGCACGGAAACCTGGGGCGCGGCCAGTGCCACGACCGATTTCGACGCCGCCCTGAAGGGCGCCGACGTGGTGATGATGCTTCGTCTTCAGCTGGAACGCATGGACGGCGCCTTCCTGCCCAGCCGACGCGAATATTTCCGTTATTTCGGCCTCACGGCTGATCGCCTCGCGCTCGCCCTGCCGGACGCCACGGTCATGCACCCCGGCCCGATGAACCGTGGCATCGAAATCGAAAGCGCCATCGCCGACGGGCCTCAATCCGTCATCACCGAACAGGTGGAGATGGGCGTTGCCGTCCGCGAAGCCGTGCTTGACCTTCTGGCGGGGACAAACCGATGAGCCTATCGATTTACAATGCCCGCCTGCTCGACCCAGCAACCGGTCTCGACGAACCGGGCGCAATCTTAATCGACAAGGGCAAGATCAAGGATGTCGCCAGGGGCCAGTCAGGCCCTCATCCCGATGCGAAGGAAACCCTCGACGCTGGCGGCCTCTGCCTCGCTCCGGGCCTGATCGATTTGCGCGTCAAGACCGGCGAGCCCGGCGACGAGCAGAAGGAAACCCTCGCCACGGCCTCGCGCGCCGCTGTCGCGGGCGGTGTCACCAGCTTTGTTGTCATGCCCGACACGCGCCCCACGATCGATGATGTTGCGCTCGTGCGCTTCATCCGCGAACGCGCCCGCGAAACTGCCAAGGCCCGCATCTATCCGGCCGGCGCGCTGACCGTTGGCCTCGGCGGCGACCTGATGGCCGAGATCGGACTGATGGCTGACGCAGGCGCCATTGCGTTCACCAATGGCGATACGCCAGTCGCCAACGCCTCGATCATGAAGCGTTCGATGGTCTATGCCGCCAGCCGTGGCGCATTGGTCATGTCCCGTCCAGACGACCGGGCCTTGAGCGGATCAGGCGTGATGAATTCCGGTGCCCTCGCCGCCCGCATCGGCCTGTCGGGCATCCCCGTCGAAGCCGAGTGGATCGGCGCTGCCCGCGATGTGATGCTTGCGGAATCGACCGGGTGCAGGCTCGTGCTCGATCAGGTCTCTACGGCCCGCACGCTGGAAATCGTCGCCGAAGCGCGGGCACGCGGCGCGAAAGTCCACGCCACGGTCGCCGCCCATACCCTGTTCTTCAACGAGCGCGACGTCGGCGATTACCTCACCTATTGCAAGGTCAACCCGCCCTTCCGCGACGAGGACACGCGCCAAGGCCTGATCACCGCCCTGAAGCGCGGCGAAATTGACGCGGTCGTCTCGGCCCACGATCCCCAGCCGCCGGAAGAAAAGCGGCTGCCGTTCGGCGAGGCCGCCTTCGGCGCTGCGGGGCTCGAAACCACGCTCGCCGCACTCATGAGTCTGGTCACTGATGCCGGCCTGCCGCTACTGGACGCTCTCGCGCCCGTCACCTGCCGCCCAGCCGACCTGCTTGGCCTGCCCCAGGGCCGGCTGAAATCCGGCACACCGGCCGACCTCATCCTGTTCGATCCCGGCAAGCCATGGCTCTGCGAACGCGAGCACCTGCGATCGCGCTCGACCAATTCGCCATTCGATGGGCGGCGCCTTCAGGGACGTGTCATGCGTACGTTTGTTGGCGGCGAAACCGTGTTCGAATTCATGCCGGTTTCTTGAAGCCAGATAGTGCCGGGACACGTCCCGAAAAGAGGCCTGGCGGCGAGGCGCACCCGCTGCTGGGAGACATCGCGTTGACCGCGCGCTACCATGCTGTCACATCGGTTGCATGGGTATGCTGCGCAAGAGACTAGGCCGGGCTACATTCGCGCTCGCGTGCGCATTGATTTTCAGCACGGCAAGCACCTCCATTCCGGTTGCGACACCTTACGAACCGCCAATGCCGCCTATTCAACGGTGCATGAACTTGAGCAGCGCGCTCGAGGCGGCCTATGAAGGCGAGTGGGGTTACGCCGTGCGGCGCGAGGATATCGACCGCCTCGCAGATGCCGGCTTCGACACGATCCGCCTACCGGTGCGCTGGTCGGCTTTCGCGGGCAATTGGGGCCGCTACAAGCTGGACAAGAAGATGCTCGCTCGCACCGACGAGATCATCGACTATGCGCTGGCACGGGATATGAACGTCATCCTGAACGTTCACCATTATTACGACCTGAATATCCGGCCCTCGCGGCATGAAAGGCGGCTCGAGGCCATCTGGAAACAGCTCGCAGCGCACTACGAATCCTATCCGGACTCGCTGATCTTCGAAGTCCTGAACGAGCCTCACACCAAGATGACTCCCCAGCGGACCGACTCGCTGAACAAGCGTATCGTCCGCAAGATCCGAAAGACCCAGCCCGAGCGCTGGATCATCCTGGCCACAGCGGAATGGGGAACCCTCGACGGCCTCCTGCAAAGCCAGCCGCCACCCGACCCCCGCATCATCCTGTCCTGGCACTATTACGAACCGTTCGTCTTCACGCATCAAGGTGCGGAATTCTTCAGGCCGACCCCGCCCGTCGGTACAAACTGGGGCGACGCGGCCGACGTCGACCGCATCGCCATGGACTTTCGCCTCGCTGCGGCTTTCCGGGACAAGCATAACCTGCCGCTTCTGCTCGGCGAATTCGGCGTGTTCGACGCTGCGCCGGTCGAGCAGCGCGCAAAATGGATCGGCAGCGTCCGGCATCTCGCCGAGGCAAACCGGTTCGGCTGGTGTCACTGGGGCCTGTCGTCGAACTTCCGGTCCTATGATGCCGACAATGAAGCCTGGATCGAACCGGTGCGGGCGGCTTTGCTGGACGATTGATCCTTAGGCTCTTGCCGCACGCAGGTGCTGTTCGTACACCATCTCCAGAAGACACCAGAGGGAGACGACGGCATGCAAGCATCCATCGGGTATGGCGCGGCTGTGGCCTGCGGCTATCTCGCAGGCTCGATTCCGTTTGGCCTGCTGATTACCCGAGCGGCTGGCCTGGGCGACATCCGGGCCATCGGCTCTAAAAGTATCGGCGCAACGAATGTGCTGCGCACCGGTCGCAAGGACCTCGCCCTTGCCACGCTCCTGCTTGACAGCTTCAAGGCAGGGCTCGTCGCATTCGCGTTCACGTATGTCTTCGGTCGCGAGATCGGTTTCGTTGCCGGCGCCATGGCCTTTGTCGGGCATTGCTATCCCGTCTGGCTCGGTTTCAAGGGCGGCAAGGGCGTTGCCACCTATGCTGGCCTCCTGCCGTTTACGAGCTTGCCGGGTTTCTTCGTGGCTGCGCCCGTCTGGCTCATCGTCTTCGCGATCACACGGATCTCGTCACTGGCCGCCCTGACAGCTGCCGTGCTGGTCCCGCCCGGTGCCTGGCTCCTGGGGGAGCGCAATACGGTCGTCCTCACTGGACTGACCCTTCTGTCCCTCTTTGTGTTCTACACGCACCGCGCCAATCTTTCCCGTCTCCTTAAAGGCACCGAGCCACGCTTCGGCTCGCCCAAGGCCAAACCGGAGGCATGAACCTGGTGCCGGTCCTGCCCGACAGTGAGCGGCACGACTGGATCCGCCTCGCCCGCACGCAGAATGTCGGCCCTGTCACATTCGCACAATTGCTGAAACGCTTCGGCAGCCCCTCCGCCGCCCTCGACGCCCTGCCTGAGATCGCCCGCCGAGCCGGACGGCGCCGTCCCATAGTCGCGCCTTCAATCGACGAAATTGACGCCGAGATCGAAGCGACACGCGCCTACGGCGCCCGTATCGTGGCGAGCTGCGAGGCGGACTTCCCGCCCCTCCTGCGCACTCTGGCCCCACCCCCGCCCATCCTTACCCTCCTGGGCCGGGCGCCCCTCGCCGCACAGCCCACGGTCGCCATTGTCGGCGCCCGCAACGCGTCCGCAGCCGGGCGCAAGCTCGCCCGCGACATCGCTGCCGGCCTCGGCGCAGCGGGCCTTGTCACCGTGTCCGGCCTCGCGCTTGGCATAGACGGCGAGGCTCACGCCGCCACCCTGCGCACGGGCACCATCGCCGTCCTTGGCGGCGCCATCGACCATGTCTACCCGCCCCAGCACGAGCGCCTTTACGCCGAAATTGCTGCCGAAGGCCTCATCGTTTCAGAAAGTCCCTTCGGCTACCGCGCCAAGGCACAGGACTTCCCCCGCCGGAACCGCATCATCACGGGTCTTTCACGCGGAGTCGTCGTCGTCGAAGCCGCCGAACGCTCGGGATCGCTGATCTCGGCCCGCATGGCCGGTGAACAGGGCCGCGAAGTCATGGCCGTGCCGGGATCGCCGCTTGATCCGCGCGCCACAGGCACAAATGCCCTTATCTATCAAGGTGCTTCACTGGTCCGGCATGCGGCGGACGTGCTCGAAATTCTCTCGTCGCTCAGCTCCGGGCACGTCTCTGCGCCTCCTGCACACCCTTTCGAGCCCGAATCCGGCGACGAGCCCCTCCCGGAGAGCCAGCTCGCCAGTGTCCGCGAAGCCCTCTCGCCCCATCCGATGCCAATCGACGAAATCGCCCGCGCCAGCGGCCTCGGTGCCGCGCGTTGCGCAGCAATCCTTGCAGAACTGGAGCTTTCAGGCGAGGCGATCACCTTGCCGGGAGGTCTCGCGGCCCGGGTGGTTTGACTCAGGCCGCGCCTGTGTCGCGAAAACACCGCCCGGCACAGGAAAATGCCGCCACGAGCCGCCGATGGCTGGACGATCCGGGCCATCACCTCTAAGCCTCCAGTCAAATCAATGAACCCGGCGCAGGCACACAGTGCCTTTCGATGCGCAGATGTGACTGAGGTAACCCCGACTTGGCGAACTGGCTCCACTACGCCGCTGCATTGGGTCTGGTGACATCCGGGGCCCTGTCTGCTCATGCGCAGGAAACCGTTTCCATCACCCAGCCGACATCCGAGGCAGAGGAGCACGTCGTCCTCGAGGCCGACTATATCTACGAAATCCGGGACGAAAACAGCATCGTTGCCGAAGGCAATGTCGAGGCCTTGTATGAGGGCCGCGTCCTTCGCGCCGACCGGATCATCTACAACAAGACAACCGACCGCGTGCGCGCCACGGGCAATGTCGTCATCGTCGACCCTGACGGCTCGCAACAGTTCGCCGACGAGATCGAGGTCAATTCCAACCTTGAAGACGGCTATGCCATCGGCTTCTCCGCGCGCCTGCCTGATGGCGCAACCGTGGTTGCCAATTCCGCGATCCGGCAGTCAGACGGCATCAACGCCCTCGAACAGGCGGTCTACACGGCCTGCCCGGTCTGCGACGAACGCACCACGCCCACCTGGTCCCTTCGGGCCCGCCGCACCGTGCTCGACCAGGAAAGCCAGATGATTTCCTACCGCGACGCCGTGTTTGAAGTGCTCGGCATACCGGTCTTCTACTTCCCCTATCTCGCCCATCCCGATCCGACATCCGAACGGCGGTCCGGATTCCTGGTGCCATCGGGCGGTGTGTCCTCGAAGCTCGGAACCTTTTACCAGCAGCCCTATTACTGGGCGCTCTCGGAATCGTCTGACGTCACGATTGCCCCCATGGTCAGCGCCAACGTCAATCCGCTTCTCGAACTCGACATCCGCAAGCGGTTCTATTCCGGCGGAATCAAGATCAATACGAGCATCACCAACGAAGCCAATTTCGACAGTGACGGCGAGAAGTTCGGCGACGAGAAATGGCGCGGCCACCTCTACGGCAAGGGCCTGTTCGCCATTTCGCCGGAATGGCAGTGGGGCTTCGGTGTCGAAACCCAGACCGATGACCTGTTCGATCGCCGCTACGACATCGACGGCCAGGGCGAACGCCGCGGCCTCTACAAGAGCCAGCCGCGACGCCTTCTGTCGCAACTTTTCGCCGTCGGCCAGGGCGACGCCTATTACGCCGACGTGGCTGTGCTCGACTTTCAGGGCCTGCGGGAAAACGACACTGACGGCGCCCTGCCTACGGTCGCGCCCGTCTTCTTTGGCGAAAAATACTGGGACCTCGGCGATTACGGCTTCGCTGCCGTGAATGTCTCGTCGGCCGTGCTGACACGTGACATCGGCGCCGACAGCCAGCGCATCAGCGTCGGCGGCGACTGGAGCAATCTCAGCGTGCTGCCCGGCGGTTTCACCTTCAAGCCTTTCGCGGAAATCCGGGCCGACTATTATGCCCTTGATGAGGCCGTTTCGGGCGAGCCGGACGTCTCGCGCGCCGTCGGCAATGCCGGGGTAAAAATTGCCTATCCCCTGGTCCGTCCGGGCAAGGTGGTCGACATCATGGTCGAGCCCGCGATCATGGCCGCCTGGGGCTTTTCCAACGCCAACGATTCCGCCATTCCGAACGAGGACAGCGAGCTCTATGAATTCGACGAAGGCAGCCTGTTCGAGGCCAATGGTTTCGGCAATTACGATCTCTATGAAGGCGACGGCAAGGCGTCGGCCGGCGTCACCGCCCGCGCCGTGTTCAAGAACGGTCCCGAATTCAGCACGACTCTCGGTCGCCGCTGGCGGTCGCGCACAGACCCGAATTTCGATGTCGCCAGCAATCTCGACGGCACGTCGTCCGACTGGGTCGCCGAGTCCACGGCCGATTTCGGCCAGGCCTTGCGCGTCGACACCCGCGTGCGCCTCGATGATGACGGCCTCAAGCTGAACCGTATCGATGCCCGGCTGACGACCAATTACAAGCGCCTGCGCGCAGTCGGCCAATATTACAATATCAACGAACGCATCAGCCCACGCGGCCGCCCGGACGAGGGCATTTTCCTGCGCGGCGAGCTGCGTGTCACCGACCGCTATTCGCTGGTCTACGGCCAGTTGCGCGACATCACCGCAAACCTCAATGCGAAGCGGGAAGTCGGCATCGCCTATGAGGACGACTGCTCACGCTTCGAGATCATCTACCAGCGCTCGGAACTGGTCGACCGCACGCTCGGTCCGTCGGAAAGCTTCCAGTTCCGCTTCTCGCTCAAATCCATCGGAGATTTCGGGTCCAGCGAATTTGACTGATTCGGCCAGGCGCCCGGCGCGGGGCGTTGCGGCACGCCACACTAATTTTCTGTAACGATTCAGGGATCGCTGCCCTGATCCGTTGCACCCATCGACAGGACTTGTATGGTCCGAAACAGTTGCATGAATTGGGGCCCGGCGGGGTACTCAGTGGAGAAGATACATGATCCGTCAGTTACTTGTTGCTGCTTCCCTGTTCGCAATGTCCGCTACAGGCGCGGCCATGGCCCAGGACGCGACGGAATCCGCCCGTCTGCCACTTGAGGGCGTCGCCGCCGTCGTCAACGACAAGCCGATCTCCTTTTCGGACGTCCGCCAGCGTGCCCGCCTCCTCCTGCTCAGCGTCGGCGGCCAGCAGCCGACCACCGAACAGATCCAGCAGATCACCGGCCAGGCGCTGGAACAGCTCATCGATGAGAGCCTCCAGCTCGAGAAAGCATCTGAATTCGACATGGAGATCGATCCCCGCGAAATCGCCGGCGCCGTCGAGGACATGGCGCGCCAGGGCGGCACCACCGGAGACCAGCTCAAGGCCCAGCTGCTGGAGGCCGGGGTCAATCCCGCCAGCCTCGAAGAGCAGATGCGCGCCGAAATCGCCTGGAACCGTGTGATGAGCGGCCTCTACGGGTCGCGCATCCGGGTGTCAGACAACCAGGTTGACGACCAGATGGAGCGCATGCGGTCGGCGTCGAAAAAGACCCAGTATCGTGTGTCCGAAATCTTCCTCTACGCGCCCGATGATACGTCCCGCGCCCAGGCCATGACCGCCGCCACGGCCGTGATTGAACAATTGAAGCAGGGCGCCGACTTCCGCGTGGCCGCCCAGCGCATCTCGTCCGCCCCCACCGCCGCGACAGGCGGCGACATGGGCTGGATTTCGCCGGAAGATCTCGCACCGCAACTGGCCGAGGCCGTGGCATCCGCCGCGGGGCCCGGACTGCTCGAACCGGTCGAAGTGGAGACCGGCGTCTACATCCTCCTCGTCGCCAACAAGCGCGAGCCGAGCCAGGCCGTGACCAAGGTCAACCTCAAGCGCCTGTATGTGTCCGACGGCTCTGAGGCCGACCTCAAGGCCGCCATGGACAAGATCAAGACGTGCGACGACGTGCAGAGCATCGCCAACTCAAAGACCAATTTGCGGTCGGCTGACCTCGACGAGATCAATGTCGACGAACTGGGTCCGGAAGGCCGCGATCTCGTCATGGCCACCGAAGTCGGTCAGGCGACCGACATCTTTGCCGCGTCTGGCGGCCTGGCCGTCATGTATGTCTGCGGCCGTCAGGACGGCGCTGAGGCCCTGCCCTCGCGCGACGACCTCAAGGGCAGCCTGAAGAACCGCGAGCTCGGCATGATTTCCGAACGCGAGCTGCGCAACCTCCGCCGCGACGCCACGATCATCTACCGATAGGGCTTGCGCAGGCGGTCTTTTGCAACCACACCTCCGCGCGTGAGCCAAGAACCTGTCCTGCCCCTAGCCCTGACCATGGGCGACCCTGCCGGGTGCGGCCCTGCCATCACGGCAGAGGCGTGGCGTCGGCTTCGCGCTGAAACAGACCCCGCCTTCTATGTCATCGGCGCGCCGCACCTCTATGCTGCAAATGTGCCCGTCCGCGAGATCGCCTCGCCGGATGAAGCCGTCGCCGTGTTTGCCGATGCCCTCCCGGTTCTCGCCCTCACCGACGTGCCGGAAATCCGCCCCGGCGATCCCAATCCGGACGCCGCCCCGGCCATCATCCGCTCCATCGCGATGGCCACGGGCCACGCCCTCGACGGCCTTGCCGGCGGCCTCGTCACCAACCCGATCAACAAGGCCCTGCTCTATGGCGCCGGCTTCGCCTATCCGGGCCATACCGAATATGTTGCCCATCTCTGCGCCGAGCCGAATGCCCAGCCTCCGCGCCCGGTGATGATGCTGGTCGGTGGCGGCCTGCGCGTCGCACTCGCAACCATCCACATGCCGCTGATGCAGGTCGGCAAGGCATTGACCGTCTCCGGCCTTGTCGCGCTCGGCCATATCGTGGCGCAGGCCATGCAGCAGGATTTCGGCATTCCCGCGCCGCGCCTCGCCTTTTCCGGCCTGAACCCGCATGCGGGCGAAGACGGCACGATTGGCGACGAGGAACTGAAAATCATCAACCCCGCCGCCCATGCCCTGCGCCTGTCCGGCATCGACATCTCGGACGCCCGCCCCGGCGACACCGTCTTCGCCGAAGCTCTGTCCGGCCGGTTCGATGCGGTGATCGCCATGACCCACGACCAGGGCCTGATCCCGGTCAAGACACTGGACTTCTGGGGCGGCGTGAATGTCACGCTCGGCCTGCCCGTCGTCCGCACCAGTCCCGACCATGGCACGGCCTATGACGCCGCCGCAGCAGGCACGACGCGCCCCGACAGCCTCATCGCGGCCTTGCGCCTCGCTGCCGCCATGGCCCACGCCAGAAGCCAGACAACATGACCGACCCGAACCGCCCTGACCTCACAGACGCCCCGGCCCGCAAGGCGCTCGGCCAGCATTTCCTGTTCGATCCCAGCATCCTCCACCGCGCCGCCACCGCCGCCGGTCCGGTCAAGGGCCGCGTCGTCATCGAGGTCGGTCCCGGCCCCGGCGGTCTCACCCGCGCCCTGCTCGACGAGGGCGCCGCCAAAGTCATCGCGGTTGAAGCTGACCCTCGCTTCGCCGAAGCGCTGCTTCTCTGGCCCGAAGCCAAAGACGGCCGCCTCATCGTCCTCCAGAAGGACGCCCGCAAGGTCAATTTCGAGAAACTGGTCATCGAGGCGGGCGCAACCGAGCCTGCCATGATCGTCGCCAACCTGCCCTACAATGTCGGCACGCCGCTGCTCGTCGGCTGGCTCAAGGCGGGTGACTGGCGCGGCGAGATGGCGCTGATGTTCCAGAAGGAAGTCGCCGAGCGCATCTGCGCTGCGCCGAACACATCCCATTATGGCCGCCTCGCCGTCCTCGCCCAGTCGGCCACACGGCCCCACATCGCCTTCACCCTGCCGCCCGGCGCGTTCCGCCCGCCGCCCAAGGTCGACAGCGCCGTCGCTGTGCTCGAGCCCTTGCCCGCAGGCCAGCGTTTCGAACATATCGACCTCCTCGAACAGGTCACCGGCGCCGCCTTCGGCCAGCGCCGCAAGATGCTCCGTGCCGCCCTCAAACCGCTGGCCAAGAAGCGCGGCATGAAAGCCGCCGACTGGCTCGAAAGCGTCGGCATCGACCCGACAGCGCGCGCGGAAACGCTATCGCAGGATGACTTCCGCCGCCTGGCGGCGAGCTTGGCGAAATAGGGCGCTGCCTTCCCCCCTCTCCCTTCGGGGAGAGGAGCAGGGGTGAGGGGCCACCGAATTTTCAGTAAGCATCGGCACCTGCAGCGATGCCATTGTCCCTCATCCCGGACCCCTGTCCCAAGGAAGAAGGGAGCAGGCCCTACTTCCCGTCAAACGGCTCGATGACGATATCGGTGACTTCCTCGAACGTGCCCGAGCGGTCCATCCCGCCGCGGATCACGTACCAGGCGACGGTGATGAGAAAGGCAAACGGCAACAGCCAGAGCAGCCACACGGCCTTGGCCTTTGGGCGCGGCGGCGAAGCGGGCGACTCGGGCACGGGTCCGTCCGTCTGCGGTTCATTGTCATTTGTCATGCGTGTGCCTATTCGGGGAAGACTTGCAAAACATTGTTATGGTTGGTCGGCATCAGGATTCTCCGAGGAGAAGCCGGACATGGTCGTCAAGGTCCAGCTGGCGCAGCCGTTTCAGGCGCTCGACCAGCAGGATCCGGCGCAGGCGCTGGTATGCCTCTTCGAGACTGTCATTGATGATCGCATAATCGTAGCGCCGCCAGTGCATGATTTCACGGCGCGCATCCACCATCCGCCGCGCCACGTCTTCTGGCGTGGAGCCAAGGCGCGCGGCCAGGCGAGCCTCAAGCTCTTCGATGCTCGGTGGCAGGATGAAGACGGAAACGACGTCATTCGGCATCTCGTCATGCAGGGCATCGGCGCCCTGCCAGTCGACGTCGAACAATATGTCCTCGCCGCTCTCTAGCTTCGCCACCGTGTCGGCGCGCGGGGTGCCGTAATACCTGTCGAACACATGCGCCCATTCCAGGAACTCGCGGTTCGCAATCATCTTCTTGAAATCGTCAACCGACTTGAAATGATAGTGCTGGCCATCGACTTCGTTCGGCCGTGGCGCGCGCGTCGTCGCAGACACCGACAGGTTCACGTCGTCGAACTCGTCCAACAGCTTGTGCGACAGAGTCGTCTTGCCTGCGCCCGACGGGCTCGACAGGACGAGCATCAGCCCCCTGCGCTTTCCCATTTGCTCATTCGACATTCGCGGCCTGCTCCTTGAACTGGTCAATCACCCCTTTGAGGCCGAGTCCCGCATTCGTCAAATCGAGGCTGACAGATTTCGAGCAGAGCGTATTGGCTTCACGGTTGAGTTCCTGCGCCAGGAAATCCAGTTTCCGGCCCGCCGGAGAGCCACCGGCGAGAAGATCTCGCGCGCCGGAAAAGTGCGCCGCCAGCCGGTCGAGTTCCTCGCGGACATCCGCCTTCGCCGCGCTGAGCGCGATTTCCACGGCGGCCCGGTCTGCATCCACCCGGCCTTCCGTGTCGAGTTCGTCCAGCTGTTTTTGCAGCCGCGCCTTCAGCAGGCCGGGTTGGGCCTCGGCCAGTTTTGCAGCCGCGGCGGCAAAGCTCTCCATCTCGCCGACAAGGCCGGTCATAATGCCAGTCAGGGACTCGCCTTCAAGCTTGCGCGCAACGGCGAGCTCCTCCAGCGCCGTTGCGACCGCCTTGGACAGGAGACCGGTCACGGCCGCGTCCTGCGCCAGTTCCCGCAGCGAACTGCCGCCGGTCTCGACCACGCCCTTGAGCGTCATCAGCGTGGCGATCGCTTCGCCCGACAGGCCAGCGCCGTGGATCGCCTGCGCCGCATCGGTCAGCGCCGCCAGCAGGCCCTCATTCACGGTCACCGTCTCGTCGCCCGTGCTCATGTCGATGCGCAGGGAGACCTGCAGCGAGCCCCGGCTGAACAGTTTCGAGGCCGCGGCTTTTACCGACCGTTCCAGCGCATCGAAGCCCGGCGGCGTATTCACGCGCACATCCAGGCTGCGCCCGTTGACGCTCTTGGCCTCCCAGGCCCAGCTTCCCCATGCCGCTTCACCCGCGACGCGGGCAAAGCCGGTCATGCCGGACAATTCACTCATTCCTCAGCCCTCTCCCGCGCAATCTCTTCGCGCTCATATTTCCGGTAGGCCGCCACATTGCGATTGTGCTCGGCCAGCGTCTTGGCGAAGAGATGCCCCCCTTTGCCGTCAGCCACGAAGAATACGTACTCTGTTTCGGGTGGGTTTAGCACCGCGGCAATTGCATCTCGCCCCGGATTGCAGATCGGCGTCTTGGGCAGGCCATCGATCTGGTACGTGTTCCAGTCCGTCTTCCGGTCGATTTCGGAGCGATACAGCGTGCGCCGGTTGCCGGCCTTGTTGTAGAGCGGTTCGCCCTGCGAGACGCCGTAGATGATGGTCGGGTCGCTTTCCAGCCGCATGCCGCGCTTCAGGCGCGTCGTGAACAGGGCCGCCACCTCTGGCCGCTCCTCCGCATTGCCGGTTTCCTTCTCGACCACGGAGGCGAGGATCACCGCCTCATACTGGTTGGCCAATGGCAGGCCTTTCTGTCGCTTGGGCCACAGGTCCTTCATCAGGTCATCCTGCGCCTTGGCCATCTGGGCGATCAGCTTCGCCCGGGTCATTCCGCGATGATAGAGATACGTGTCCGGCAGGAGGCTGCCCTCGGCAACCGGCAGTTCCGGCATGGGACCGACCAGGACCGGGTCAGCCTCGATGAAACGCAGCAATTGCGCCGTCGTGCGCCCTTCCGGCAGCGTGATCTTGTGCATCACAGCCTTGCCTTCGACCAGGATATCCAGAACCTCACCCAGGCTGGCCTGCGGTTCGATAGCGAATTCGCCCGTTTTCAGCCCCGTCTCCGTACCATCGATTCGGGCCTTGAGACGCATCAGCCAGGCCGACCGAATGACCCCGTCTTTCTCAAGCCGCGCTGCGACGCTCAGCATGCCCTCGCCGGGCGCGACAACAACAAGTGCTTCAGCGGGCAATGGGCCATCCTTGGCCACTTCGTTCTCGAGCCACATCCAGCCCGCACCGGCCACGGCGCCCGCGAGAATCACAATCGCTACAACAAGCGACAACAAGCCTTTGATGAACTTCATGGAACGCCTCACACGAATCCCGGCAATGCCAGCTTACATGCCCGCCCCTGCCCGGCGATAGTGGCCTATTTCACTTCCCGGATCACCAGAGATGCATTGGTGCCGCCAAAGCCGAAACTGTTCGACATGGCAGCGCGCACGCGGCCCTTCTTGGCCTTGTGGGGAATGAGATCAATCGGCGTCTCGAAACTCGGATTGTCGAGGTTCAGCGTCGGCGGCATGACCTGGTCGCGGATAGCCAGCGCACAGAACGCGGTCTCGATGGCACCGGCAGCTCCCAGAAGGTGGCCGACAGCCGACTTGGTCGACGACATCGACAGGTTCTTGGCATGATCGCCATAGGCCCGCTCGACTGCTCCCGCCTCGCCTTCATCGCCCTTCGGCGTCGACGTGCCGTGGGCGTTGATATAATCGACTTCGGTCGGATCAATTCCGGAATGTTTCAGTGCCATTTTCATGGCGCGGTAGCCGCCTTCGGCGCCTTCAGCCGGTGCGGTGATATGATAGGCATCACCCGTCAGGCCATAGCCCGAGACTTCAGCATAGATTTTCGCGCCGCGCGCCTTGGCGTGCTCGTACTCTTCGAGCACCAGCACGGCTGCGCCGTCACCCATGACGAACCCGTCGCGGTCCTTGTCATAGGGACGCGAGGCCTTCTCGGGCGTATCGTTGAAACTTGTAGACATGGCCTTCGCCGCGCAGAAACCGGCAATGGCGATGCGGCCGATCACTGCTTCGGAACCGCCAGCGAGCATCACGTCGGCATCGCCATACTTGATGAGGCGCGCGGAGTCGCCGATCGCATGTGCACCCGTGGCACACGCCGTCACGACGGCATGGTTCGGGCCCTTGAAGCCATGCTTGATCGAGACTTGCCCGGAAGCAAGGTTGATCAGGGCGGACGGGATGAAGAACGGGCTCACCTTGCGCGGGCCATGCTCGTGCAGGGTAACGGCCGTATTGTAGATCGATTCCAGGCCACCAATGCCGGAGCCGATCATCACGCCAGTGCGCTCGCGGCTCTCGTCATCTTCGGGACGCCAGTTGGCATCCTCAACGGCCTCTTCCGATGCCGCAATGGCATAGAGGATGAATTCGTCGATCCGGCGCAGCTCCTTGGAGGAGACAAACTTGTCCGGATCAAACGCATGAGGATCGCCTGCCCCACCGCCGCGTCCGTTGGTCCACGGCACCTGGAACGCGATCTTGCACGGCATATCCTCCGGGTCGAAGACGTCGATGCGTCCCGCTCCGGATTTTCCAGCAATCAGGCGTTCCCAGGTTGCCTCGCGCCCGAAAGCGAGCGGAGAGACAATCCCGATACCCGTTATAACAACGCGGCGGTCAGACATGCAGTTACAGCCCTGTTTTAGACGTGGGCTTTGATGTGAGTCACCGCGTCACCGACGGACCGGATCGATTCCTGCACATCGTCTGGGATTTCGATGTTGAATTCTTCTTCGAAGGCCATGACCAGTTCGACCAGGTCCAGCGAGTCTGCGCCGAGATCGTCGATGAAGCTTGCGCTCTCAACAACCTTGTCGGCATCCACGTCGAGATTATCGACTACGATTTTTTTAACACGCTCAAGAACGTCAGACATGAACACCTCTCTAGATATGTCCGAAAACCGGTTCACTTCTGAACCATTGTGTTGCGCCTAGCACACACTTGGCGAAAGCGCCAAGCCCTAGTAGCAACAGTGACAGTAGCGAAATCAGATCATTGCCATACCGCCATTCACATGCAGCGTTTGCCCCGTAACATAAGAGGCTTCGCTGGATGCAAGGTACACCGCTGCTGCAGCGATGTCTCCACCCTGCCCCAGTCGGCCAGCCGGAATGCCCCCGAGAAGTGCCTCTTTCTGGGCGTCCGGCAGCCCGTCCGTCATCGGCGATTCGATAAAGCCGGGAGCAATCGTATTGGCGGTAATGCCCCGGCTGGCGACTTCCTGGGCGATGGATTTGGTGAAACCGATCATCCCGGCCTTCGACGCACAATAATTGGTCTGGCCCGGATTTCCCGTCACACCCACGATCGACGTGATGCCGATAATGCGGCCATAGCGGCGCTTCATCATGCCCCGAACGACGCTCTTGGTGAGACGGAAATAGCTGCCAAGATTGACCTGCAGCACATCGTTCCAGTCGTCGTCCTTCATCTGGATCAGCAGCTTGTCGCGTGTGATGCCTGCATTGGCAACAAGGATGTCGAGCGGACCAACAGCTGCTTCTGCACGGCTCACAAGGCCGTCCACGGCATCCGCATCAGACAGGTTGCAGGTCACGACGGCACTCTCGCCCTTCAGCGTGCCTGCCACCTCTTCAAGAACGTTCTCGCGCGTGCCCGACAGCGCGACTTTCGCGCCCGCTTCCGACAGTGCTGTGGCAATCGCACGGCCGATGCCGCCCGATGCGCCGGTAACCAGGGCCGTCCGGCCGGTGAGATCAAACATGGGCTTCTCCCTTTATAAAGGCTGCGAAGGCTTCAAGATCTTCGGGTGTCCCGAGCGTGAAGCCGTTCAGTGATTTCTCGATACGTCGCTGCATGACAGTCAGAACCTTTCCGGCGCCCGCCTCGGCGGTGGTCGTCACGCCCTTGCCGACCATGAACTGCACGCTCTCGGTCCAGCGCACCCGGCCTGTTACCTGATCGACCAGGTTCTGGCGGATCGTGTCCGGGTCGCTGGTTGCAGACGCCGAAATATTCGCCACGATGGGCACGACAGGCGCGTTGATCATCACACCGGCAAGTGCTTCGGCCATGGCGTCGGCGGCTGGCTGCATCAGCGAGCAATGGAAGGGCGCAGACACATTCAGCGCCATCGCCTTCTTGACCCCATTCGCCTTGGCATGCTCGCAAGCGGCGTCAATCGCGGCCTTGGAACCCGACAGGACCAGCTGGCCCGGCGCGTTGTCATTGGCGATTTCGCACACACCACCGATTGCCCGGCCGGCTTCACACGCCGCTTCCGCCTGGGCGACATCAGCGCCGAGAAGCGCCGCCATGGCGCCTTCGCCCGCCGCCACTGCACCCTGCATGGCATTGCCCCGAATGCGCAGCAGGCGGGCTGTATCTGCCAGGCTGATCGCCCCGGCAGAAGCCAGCGCGGAATATTCGCCGAGGGAATGGCCGGCCACAAACAGGGCGTCAGCTGCCGACAGGCCGAAACCTGCTTCCAGCGCTCGCATCGCAGCCACACTATGAGCCATCAGCGCGGGCTGCGTGTTCGCCGTCAGTGTCAGTTCGGCAATGTCGCCGTCCCACATCAGTTTCGACAGGTTCTGGCCCAGCGCTTCATCGACCTCCGCGAACACGGATTTTGCGGCCGGGAAGGCATCCGCGAGCGCTTTGCCCATACCGATTTCCTGGCTGCCTTGCCCCGGGAATATGAACGCCAGTCCTGTCATCGAGATTTCCTCCAGATTTTTGTCGTGCCTACTGGGGCTCGCCAATGTGTGCAAGCGCTTGAAATCCGCGCCAATATAGGCTTAAGACGCGCCTTCACACGCAGGGATGCGGTCCTCATTAGCCCGGAATGAGCCGGACGAAGAGGGGCCATCGCCAGTCAGTTTCCCGCTGCCTAGCGCCGCATGCCTCATTTTTGGGAATAAAAACATGGCACTATATGAGCACGTCGTGATCACACGACCTGACATTTCGCCGGCACAGGTCGACACATTTGTCGAAGAACTGTCCGGCTTCCTCAAGGAAAAAGGCGCAACTGTCGGCCGCACCGAATATTGGGGCCTGCGCAACCTTGCCTATCCGATCAAGAAGCAGCGCAAGGCGCACTATTCGCTCCTGAACATTGACGGCCCTGCCGACGCGATCCACGAACTGGAACGCCGCCTGCGCATTTCCGACGACGTGATGCGTTACATGACAATCCGCGTCGAGTCGCACAGTGACGAGCCTTCGGCTGTCCTGTCGCGCAAAGAACGCCGTCGCGACTAGAGAGGACAGGACACATGGCTCAGAAACTGAACATCACGAACATTCCTGCCCGTCGCCCGTTCGGTCGTCGCCGCAAGGTCGACCCGTTTACCGGCCAGCACGCTCAGGAAATCGACTACAAGGACGTGAAACTGCTGCAGCGCTACATCTCTGAAAAAGGGAAAATCGTGCCCAGCCGCATCACGGCCGTAAACCTCAAGAACCAGCGCAAGCTTGCCCAGGCGATCAAACGCGCCCGCATGCTGGCCCTGCTTCCGTTTGAAGTGAAGTAGGAGACACCGACATGCAAGTGATCCTTCTCGAACGCGTCGAGCGCCTTGGAAAGATCGGAGACGAAGTCTCCGTGAAAAACGGCTTCGCACGCAACTTCCTCATCCCGCAGGGCAAGGCCCTTCTCGCAAACGACAAGAACCGTGCGCGGTTCGAAGCCGAGCGTGAAGTCATCGAACAGCGCAACGCCACGGCGCGTGCTGCCGCCCAGACCGACGCTGAAAAGCTTGAAGGCCAGGCCTTCACGATGATCCGCCAGGCTGGCGACACCGGCCAGCTCTTCGGTTCGGTCACCGCGCGTGACATCGCCCAAGCAGCTTCCGACGCCGGATTCAAGGTGCCGGTCAGCGGCGTTCGCCTCGACAAGCCGATCAAGGCGATCGGACTCTATGACGTCTCCATCCGCCTCCATGCGGAAGTGACCGTCAGCGTGCAGGCCAACGTGGCCCGTTCGACGGAAGAAGCCGAGCGTCAGGCCAAGGGTGAGGACATTGTCGCCGCCCTGCAGGAAGCCAACGCTGCCTTCGCCAACGAACAGGCCAGCGAACTGAAAGAGGCTGCGGCCGAACTTTCCGACATGATCGGCGGTTCGGACGAGGAATAGTCCTCCGTCGCTCAGGCGAAACCCCAACAAGAAGCCGCAGCTTTCCACAGGCTGCGGCTTTTTTTGTGACTCGCTTCAGGCCAAAGGCAGAACGCTGCCAGATGTGTGCAGCCATCGCGCCCAAGGTGGGCTAGAATTAACCAATGCCTCTCGACGATCACTCCCCCGAACCGAATATCATCGCCCCGAACAACCTATCGGCCGAGGCAGCCGTTCTGGGCGCGATCCTGTTCGACAATAATGCCTACCAGCGTGTGGCCGATATCCTGCGCCCGTCAGACTTCTACGCGCCCGCGCACCAGGAGCTGTATGACGTCGCCGCGACAATGATCCAGCAGGGCCGGGTCGCAGACGGCGTGACCCTGCGCGAGCATTTCGAGAAGGCCGAGCAGCTGACCGAGATCGGCGGCGCGCGCTACCTGGAACAATTGCTCGACAGCGCCGCCTTCGGGCCGGAAGTGTCCGACTATGCCCACATGATCCGCGACCTGGCGATGCGCCGGGCGCTGGTCGATATCAGCGGCGAGCTGAAGGGCCGCGCCCTGACGCCAGGCCCGGACGAGACCGGCGAACGCCAGATCGAGCTGGCCGAGCGCCAGCTGTTCGACCTGGCCGAGCGCGGCGCCACCGGGCGGGGCTTTACCAGCTTTTCCGAGGCGCTGGTCGAGTCGCTGAAAGCGGCCGAAGCGGCGTTCAAGCGCGAAGGCAAGATTGCCGGCATCCCGACCGCCCTGCGCGACCTCGACGACAAGCTGGGCGGCTTCCACCGGTCTGACCTGCTCATCCTTGCCGGGCGCCCGTCAATGGGGAAGACCTCGCTGGCCACCAACATTGCCTACAATGCCGCCGCCGCCTACCGGGCCGAGGTGCAGGATGACGGCTCGAAAAAGACCGTCGAGGGCGGCATTGTCGGCTTCTTCTCGCTCGAAATGTCGAACGAACAGCTGGCCACGCGTATCCTCGCCGAGCGGACCGGCATTACCACCCACCGCATCCGCCAGGGCGATCTCGACAAGGCCGACTTCGAGCGCCTGCGCGAAGCCACCGAAGAGCTGCAGAACCTGCCGCTCTATATCGACGATACCGGCGGCATCTCGATCAGCCAGCTGGCCGCCCGCGCCCGGCGCCTGCAGCGCTCGGTCGGGCTCGACATGATCGTCATCGACTACCTGCAGCTGATCACCGTGACCAATGGCAATTCCAACGCCAACCGCGTGCAGGAAGTGACCCAGATCACCACCGCCCTCAAGGCGCTGGCCAAGGACCTGAACGTGCCGATCCTGGCGCTGTCCCAGCTCAGCCGCGCGGTCGAACAGCGCGACGACAAGCGCCCGCAACTCTCCGACCTGCGCGAATCCGGCTCGATCGAGCAGGATGCCGACGTCGTCATGTTTGTCTACCGCGAGGAATACTACCTCGCCCGGTCAGAGCCCGGCGCCGACCCGAACGATCCGTCCTCGAACGAGAAATGGACCCAGTGGCGCGCCCGGATGGACCAGATCTACGGCATTGCCGAAGTCATCATCGGCAAGCAGCGCCACGGCCCCATCGGCAAGGTCGACCTCGCCTTCGACGCCAATATCACCCGCTTTGGCAACCTCGACCGCGCCGGCATCGAGCGCGAGGAAGACTAGGCCTGCACCGGCGGCCGCAGGCCCCTCCCGGGCCTCCGGCACGCATGCAGGTTTTAGAGGCAGGGGGCGCGGCCCCTAGGACGTATCGACCCCGGCGACGGGCAGGCCGCACACGGATACTGCCCGAAGACTGCCCGGAAAAACCCCGGACAGCCCCGGATGCCAGACAGCGCGCGCGCCGGGGCCCGGCCCGGCCGGAACCGCCACAGAAACGCGCTGCCAGGCCGGCACACGCGGGGCCGCCCGCCGCCAGGGGTCGGCCGCCACCGGACCATCTTCCACGAAGGCCACACGGATACGCCCCGAGCGATGACAGACCCGGATGAGGACCCCGCGCTGCTGCCGGTTCATCCAGCCAAACAGCACCACCAGCTGCAGCCAGACAAACGGCCACAGAAAGACCGGCACGGCACGGAAAATCGCGATGATCGCCTCACGGTTCATGCGGCGCAGTATACGGCAGGTTGGGAGGGGTGGGGATAAGGGGGGGCGTTTTCCTACGGACAAGGGCGACCATATCTCACCGATCATCGTCAGCCCGGATGGGGCACGGATTGAGATGCTAAATAGCTACCGCAGTCACCCGAAAGCAGCCGTTGTCGGAAGCGAATTCCAATGTGAGGAAGTCACCAATGGCGGACCGTCAACTTAATCCGTTCGACGGCGGTTTCGCGGATAGACCTGACGCTGAACGAATGAGCTGAATCCGGATCATTGTATGTATCCCCAGTTTACGTGAGATTCGCGCGAGTAATACTGCAGCGAGCTTCCAATCGTTTCGCCATTGACCGTGAATCGGTTGATCGCGTTGAGCATCACGTCTTTCTTGAACGGAATGTGAATCGCTTGTGCGCTGCTATTGTTGATCCGCATCTGAAGCGACGTTGGCCAAAGGTTCGAAAGCACGGCTGGATTGAGGATCGAGTAGTAGCCAGTGTAGGCCACGATCAAAGGCAACTCGTACTGATCGACAGCCATTTCGATTTCCCAAGATAATAGGCTCCCGCTTTTTCGGGTATCTGGCGAAATTATTACGACCATATTTTTTGATGCTGTCAGCCGTTTGCGGATACTTGCTTTGAGCGTTTCCAGCGTGCTGGCATCGCGAACGGCGCTTGCCTTATCGTGGCTGTTCACAAACTTGAACTCGATGCTATTCGAAGCGTCCCAGCTCTGTACAGTTGCATAAAACCTGAAGTCCGACTTGGTCGGGTCGGTTTGCCCCAATCCATCGAAAGCGAAATAGGTGCCGGTTCTATTTGCCATGGGTCCAGTTCCTTAGGTGGTTCTTTAGGTTGAGATGTCGCGCTTTGTCTTCGGGCAGAACGATCTCGATCTCGCCAGTGACCCTGCCGTGGCGACTTTCTTCCAACACAGCCGTAATGATGAGGTCGATAAGTGCTGAGTTTTTAATTCCCGTCCGAGTCAACCCTGAACCCATGAGCGGTATTACAAGCGGCTCCATCGAACACGCCGCTCTCGCTTCTGCGACCATGCCGCGAACCGCTCGAATGAGCATCTCCGCATTCGCGATCGTTAAGTTGTCATCGGGGTTAGTCTTGCCAAGTGCAACAAACAGGAACTTTTGATCGTCGGTGCAAGCGCGAACCGTCGTGCCAATCGGGTATCTCAGTTTATTGCCCTTTGATCTAGATTCACGGATTCCCTGTTTGCTCTTTAGGGAAGCGCTTACTTGCTTTTTCCAGTCGTCTGCATTGTCTTGCCAGTAAGTATTCAGCACGTATCCGTGGAGTGACTGGGATGACACTAGGTCTTCGTCTACTATGCTGTCGAAGAAGTCATTTACGCCAATGGCTTTCCAACCGTTTTCTTTAAACATGTCACCAAACTTAACCGTGATCTTGGTACCCTTGTCTGGATTCGGGATTACTACTTCGCGGCGAAGGAAGCCGCTGAAACAGTACCCGTCGAGGAAGAAGAATGCCAACCCCGGCAATACTCCGACAACCAATAACAAAGCGAACGGCAGCTTGATGTTGCCGTCAGCAAGCACCTCGTAGGATTCTAATATCAGGAATATCGCACCGAAAACGCTAAGTAGGGAGCGAGTGAGCTCGCGCCAATGCACCAGTACCCGTCCCATCATACAGCACCACCGCACAACTCACACAAAATTCAATGTGGACCCGACGGCGATGGAATGCAATCGGAAGAGCTTGAACCAATAGATATCGAGTGAATGTCGCCCGAGTGCTGAAATTCGTCCCACTGTCTGATCCGGATCAATTCGCGTCCGACATCATCAATCAACAACAGGCAGGGCCGCTCGGCTCGCATCACGCTTGAATTTCCGACGCAGCGGCGTGGCCGTTCCCCCTTGAATGGGTTCACACAGAACTACCCCCGCAACCTTCCCTGTAGCTAAATTTCATTGTTTATGATAATTCGCCTATAGGTTGTCGGATCGTTGGCCGATCCGCCCTAGGCGTAAATGCTCAGTGCAAGTAGGAGTGTGACAGATGAACGATCCCTTTCAGATGCAACCTGAATTGCGTTACGGCGCACCTGTCTGCGACCAAATCCTGACCGGACGCTACTTTACGATTGGGTATTCCTGGTACTTCCGGCAAGCCAAATGGACGCTGGAAATCATTAATCGCGAACGCCACCTGATGAATCTCGACGAAGTGCAGCGTCTGGACAATTTCCGCGCCGACACCCGCATTCCAGAGCGATTTCGCGCCGGGCTTAAGGCCTTTGTTGGCAGCGGCTATGACCGAGGCCATCTCGTTGGCAGCGCGAACCAAAACTTGCGTGACCTGCAGAATTCCGAGACCTTTCTTCTATCGAACATGTCACCGCAAAAGCCGGAGTTCAATCGCGCGAAATGGCGGGAGCTAGAGATGGCCGTCCGCCGCCTTGATGAGCAAGAGGATGTTCTCGAGACATACGTTCTTACTTGCCCGGTTTTCTATTTTGGAAAAGTTATCGAGACAATCGGCGGCGAGCACCATGACTTCGGCATTGATGTACCGGTGCCCCATGCCTTCATCAAGAGCGTCTTGATCGAGGCACGCAATGGACGCCACCGTCTGTGGACCTTCGAGATGGAGAACCGGGACCTCGACGGCGCTCTGGACGACTATCTCGTCAAGACATATGACGCCGAACAAATCGTCGGTGGCCGCTTCTGGGACCGGATCAGCGGCGGCGACATGCATGAGATGAAAAAGGATCCGATCCCGATCTGGTGACAGACCGATTGCTCATCACGATGCCAACAAGCGTAGAAACTGTTGTTCCAGAGATCATCCCCGAAATCGCCATTGGCCCTGAGCCCTCATTGCGCGTACAGATGGTGCCTTGGCCGATGGGGGAGAACGGCGTGACGCTCGAAAGCATCTAGTATATCGGTCAGACGAACGCGCTCGCCGCGATGGAAACGCCGGGCGCCTGAGGCGCCGAAGCAACTATAAGCCCCCCCCTGATCCACCTGCTCACCCCCCGGACCATTCCGCCGGGCGCTTGCCGAGGAAGGCGGCGATGGCTTCCTTGTAGTCGGGCTGTTTGACCATTTCGTTCATCAGGGCATTGGCGTCGCGCACCGAGGCGCCGACATCGCGGTGGAAGTCGAGATAGGTCTGGCGCTTGGTCTGGCGCAGCGCTTCGGGGGAGACCCGCGCGACCAGGTCCAGCGCATAGGCGCGCGTTTCGGCGATCAGCTGATCCGGCGCGACGAGGCGGTGGACGAGGCCGATGGCATGGGCCTCGTCTGTCAGGAACTTGCGGCTGGACAATAGCAGTTCCATGGCGCGCGCGCCGCCGATGAGGCGCGGCAGCAGCCATGACAGGCCGTATTCGGCCGGCAGGTTGAGGGGCCCGTGCGCCGTGGTGAGCTTTGCCCCCGGCACCGCGAAACGGATATCGGCATAGCAGGCGAGCACGAGGCCCGCGCCCGCCGCCGCGCCGTTGATGGCGGCGATGACCGGCTTGGACAGGGCGAAATGATAGGCGAAGTCTTCGGCAAAGGGCGCGAAGGATTTGTCGCCCGGCGTGACGAGGTCGGCCGGCGTGCCGGCGTCATAGGCGCCTGACTTGGAATGGCCGTCGAGGGCCTGCGAGTCTCCGCCGACGCAGAAGCGCTCGCCGCTGCCGGTGACGAGGACCAGGCTGACGGCCGGGTCGGCCTCGGCCTTGGCCAGCAGGTAGCGGTATTCGGCATGCATGCGGCCGGTCCAGGCATTGCCGCGGTGGGGGCGGCTGAGCGTGATCGTCGCGATCCGGTCTTGGATTTCGTATTCTGTCGCCTTCAGGTCCATGGCCCGCTCCTGTCCTGCCTCATGCCGAGGCCCGCAACTATTGGCCGCCCGGCCGAAGAAGTCCAACGCCGCCGGGAATTGCCGCAGCGTCACGGGCCCGGCGGGTGGATTGCCCCTCCCCGCAAAAGCCCGCATTGTGAGGCCAGCGATAATGAAACACCAGGATGGAAACCCATGACGGACCTCAACAGCGAACTCTTCGAACTCAGCATGTCGGACAAGGCGAAGCCCCTGATGGCCCGCGTGGTGAAGCACCTGGAAGAGAATGTCGCCCCGTGGCGCGACGAGTTCGAAGCGCTGAATGCGGAGAAGGAAGACCGCTGGTCGTGGCATCCGCGCCAGCTGGAGCTGATGGAAGCGGCCAAGGCCAAGGCGCGCGAGGCCGGCCTGTGGAACTTCTTCCTGCCGGACGCCGAGACGGGCGAAGGGCTCAGCAATCTCGACTATGCCTATATCGCCGCCGAGCTGGGCAAGCATCCCTATGGCTCTGAAACCATGAACTGCAACGCACCCGACACCGGCAATATGGAAGTGCTGGAGCGCGTGGGCACGCCCGCGCAGAAGGAACAGTGGCTGAAGCCGCTGCTGGCCGGCGAGATCCGCTCGGCCTATGCGATGACCGAACCGAACGTCGCCTCGTCGGACGCCAAGAATATCAGCACGACGGCTGTACTGGACGGCGACGAGTGGGTGATCAATGGCGAGAAATTCTACATTTCCGGCGCCGGCAACCCGCGCTGCAAGATCATGATCGTGATGGTGAAAACCAGCCCCGATGCGCCGACCAGCAAGCAGCAATCGCAAATCCTGGTGCCGATGGACACGCCGGGCGTGAAGATACTGGGCGCGATGGAAGTGATGGGCGAAGACCACGCGCCGATCGGGCACATGCACCTGAAATTCGACAATGTCCGCGTGCCGAAGGACAACATCCTGCTGGGCGAGGGTCGCGGGTTCGAAATCTCGCAGGTGCGCCTGGGGCCGGGCCGCATCCACCATTGCATGCGCTCCATCGGCAAGGCCGAACTGGCGCTGGAGATGATGGTCAAGCGCGCCGGCACGCGCACCGCCTTCGGCCAGAAGATTGCCAAGCTGGGCAAGAACCTGGAGGTGATTTCACGCGCGCGGATCGAGATCAACGCGATGCGGCTGGCCGTGTTGCAGGCCGCCAAGGCGATGGATGTGCTCGGCAACAAGGAAGCCCGGGTCTATGTCAGCGCGGTGAAGGCCATGGTGCCGGAGAAAGTGTGCCTGATCATCGACCAGGCCATGCAGATGCACGGCGCGGCGGGCATGTCGCAATGGTTCCCGCTGGCCAGCATGTATGCCGACATGCGCCACCTGCGCTATGCCGACGGCCCGGACGAAGTGCACCACATGGTGGTCGGCCGTGCCGAAGTGCAGAAGCACGGCCTCTGGTAGGCTGCCCGCTAGCTCGGCTGGGCCCGCTGCGCCGGGATGACGGCGACGGTGAAACGCGACAGGCAGACGAGGCGTTCGGACTCATCGGTGATGCGGATGGTCCATATCTGGGTCGTGCGGCCCAGCGCTTCGGCCTTGGCGGTGGCATAGACGAAACCGTCCTTCACCGGCCGGACATGATTGGCGTTGATCTCGAGGCCGACGCCGACGCTTTCGCTTGAATCGAGCACCAGGTTGGCGGCAACCGAGCCGACCGTCTCGGCCAGGACGACCGATGCGCCGCCATGCAGGCGCCCGTGCGGCTGCAGCGTGCGATGATCGACCGGCATGCGCGCCGTCAGCGTGTCGTCGCCGATGGCAACGAGCGCGATGTCCAGAAGCCCCCCCATCGTGCCTTTCTGGGCCGCCGTGATCGCGTCCAGGTCTATGTTCGTTTGTCGCCAGATTGACATTAGCAAGCCTTCTCAAATTTTGATCGGGACGCCCGAATCGACAAGCGGTCGCGGGGCCCTGAATGTGACCTCAGCATGTGGCACACGCTTCGCCTGCTCCACAACCCGCCGAATCCGCGCAGCCGGGCTCGGTAGTTTCCCGTATTGCGGTTTGCCGCCACCCGCGCGGTAATCATCGTCCCGCCCGGAAGAGAGGGAACGCGACATGGACGGCAGTTTTCAATTTGCGCAGGCCAAGGCTGGCGGCCCTGGCGACGGGCTTGCCGATGCGGCCTTCCGGACCGACGTGGATACCTTCCTCGACGCGTCCCTGACCGAAGAGCTGCGCGCAGCGGGCCGCGCAACGACCGGACTGAAATCGGCGCCGGACGCTTGCCGGGCATGGCGGGAGACGCTGCTTGCGCGTGGCTGGTACGCCCCGTCCTGGCCGGCGGAGCATGGCGGGGCCGGCTGGAGCACGGCGCAGCGCCTCTATTTCGAGAATGCCTGCGCCGCGCGCGATGCGCCGCTGCTGATGTCCTCGGGCGTCCGGACGATCGGCCCGCTGATCATCGCCGAGGGCACGCCTGACCAGCAGGCGCATTACCTGCCTGCCATCCTGGGCGGCGAGCATGAATGGTGCCAGGGCTTTTCCGAACCGCAGGCGGGATCGGACCTGTCCGCCCTCTCGCTGCGGGCGACGCGCGACGGCGACGACTTTGTCCTGAGCGGCAGCAAGCTGTGGACGAGCTTTGCCCAGTACGCCACCCACATGTTCCTGCTGGCGCGGTGCGAACCGGATTCCAGGGGCGGCGACGGACTGGTCTTCCTGCTGGTCGAGATGGACCGGCCGGGCATCTCGGTGCGGCCAATCCGTTTCATCGATGGCGAATACGAGACCAATGAGGTTTTCTTCGACAATGTCCGCACGCCAGCGGCCGACCGGATCGGCGAGATCGGAAAAGGCTGGAAGGCGGCCAAGCGGCTGATGGAAATCGCGCGCTCCAACAATACAACCACAGGCCTGCTCCGGCGGGCACTGCGCGCGGCGCAGCGCGGCGCAGCCGAAGCGGGGATGATCGAGGCCGGCGTGCGTACCAAGCTGGCCAGCATGGCGCGGCGAATTGATGAATTCGAGGCGCTTGAGGCGCGTGTTGCAGCGGGCATGGTTGCTGTCGCTCCGGCGCCGGCCACCTCATTGATGAAACTGCTCGCCACAGAGCTGCATCAGGCGATTACCGAAATCGGACTGGAGGCGGCTCCAGACAGCGCCTTCGCGCAGGCGAAGTATTTCTCAACGCGTGCGGCGACGATCTATTCCGGCACCAGCGAGGTGCACAAGAACATACTCGCCCGCGCGATCGGCTGCCCGTAAGGGCACACGCCGCGCCAGTCCCTAAAGCCCGCCCAGCCAGTCCAGCAGCAGCGTGTTGACCTCGTCGGGGCGCTCCTGCTGGGTCCAGTGCCCGCAGCCTTCGAGCAGGGTCGCGCCGCGCAGGTCAGACAGGTTTTCCTTCATCGCCGCCAGCATGTCGCCGGGCGACATTTTCAGGACGAGGTCCCGTGTGCCGCCGATATAGAGCGAAGGCTGGGCGATAGCCATGGGCGCGGCATGACCGGTCAGGAAGGCATGGTCCCGGTGCCAGTTGCGGTAGCGGTTGAGCGGCCCGCGAAAGCCGGACTGGCGAAACTGGGAATCGTAATAGGCGACATCCTCGGCCGACAGCCACGGCAGCGGCATGGGCGGCTCCGGCAGGCGGTGCAGCAGCGTGTCGCCATGCTTCTTGTCGGTCGGCCATGTGCCATCGGGCGCATCGCCGGAGATGGCATAATAGAACTTGCGGATCGTCTCGGCCGGGTCTGCCTCGAGTTCGGCCTCGGGCGGCCCCTCGTCCTGGAAATAGATCTGGTAGAAGAACAGGCCCCGGTCGGTGAAGAAGGCCCGCACGGCGTCGATGAACACGATTTCGTTCGGCGGGATATAGGGCACCGACAGGCCCGCGACAGCGCGGAACGTGTCCGCGTGCAGCCGGGCCGTGTTCCATGCGATGGGCGATCCCCAGTCATGCCCGATCACGACAGCCTTTTCGCCCGGCGACAGGGCATGGGCGAGACCGGCAATGTCGCCGGTCATGCTTTCCATGTCATAGGCTTCGACGGCGTCGGGTCGGTCGGACCCGCCATAGCCACGCACATCCGGCGCCGCGACGCGGTAGCCTGCCGCCGACAGCGCCGCGATCTGGTGACGCCAGGAATACCAGCTTTCGGGAAACCCGTGCACGAGGATGACAAGCGGGCCGTCGCCCGCTGTGGCCACGCGCAACCGGATGCCATTTGTCTCAATCAGCTGGAATTCTGGCGTCATGGCGGTTTAGTCCTGGCCGCCGATCCAGGTGAATTCCGGATCTTCCCACCACGGGAAGAAGTTCGGCATGCCGTCGGAGACTTTCACCGGGTATACCGGCTTGCGCTTCTCCAGGAAGCTCATCACGCCTTCCTTGGCGTCTGGCGTCTTGCCGCGCGAATAGATGGCGGCGGAATTGACGATATGCGCTTCCATCGGATGGCTGGCACCCAGCATGCGCCACATCATCTGGCGCGTGAGTGTCGTCGAGACGGCGGCCGTATTGTCGGCAATCTCGCGGGCCATTGCCTTGGCGACGTCGAGCAGTTCCGCCTGTGGGTGGACCGAGAGGACGAGGCCGCCATCGAGCGCTTCCTGCGCCGGGAAGACCCGGCCGGAATAGCACCAGGCCAGCGCCTGCTGGATGCCGACAAGGCGCGGCAGGAACCAGCTGGAAGCCGCTTCCGGGTTGATGCCGCGGCGGTTGAACACGAAACCGAAGCGGGCATTGTCTGAGGCGATACGGATATCCATCGGCAGCTGCATGGTGACGCCGATCCCCACGGCTGCGCCATTGATGGCGCCAATCACGGGTTTCAAACTGTCGAAGATGCGGAGAGTCACCCGCCCGCCGCCGTCGCGTTGGATGTCGACATCGGCCGAGCGGCCTTCCTCGCCTGTGGCGGCGCGGGCGTCGTAGTCGAAAGTCTTGGCGCCTTCGGACAGGTCGGCCCCGGCGCAAAAGGCCCGGTCGCCCGATCCCGTGACAATCACCGCGCGTACGCTGTCATCGGCATCGGTAATGTCGAACGCCTCGATCATTTCGTACATCATCTTGCCGGTAAAGGCATTCATCTTGTCGGGCCGGTTGAGCGTGAGAACGGCCACGCCGTCCTCGATATCCAGGATAATCTGCTCGAACTTTTTTGGCTGTGCCATCGTGTATCTCCCTAGGGTCATCTCTGGGCCCACACTGCCTGCCCGGCAGCAGAGGTCAAGCGCGTCCCAAGGGAAACCAGTGCCCGGCTTGACCGCCCGGCAATTTCGCCCTGATAGTCCAGCCAAATCTCACCTCAAAAGGCCGTTCCCATGCAGTTTTCCCGTCTCGCCCTCCTCGGCGCCACAATGCTGGCAGCAGGCGCCGTCGCCAACGCCGCCCCGGTCTATGTCAAGGCTGGCAGCCTGATCGATCCGGCCAAGGGAACGGTGACGAAAGACGTCGCTCTCGTCGTGGATGGGGGTAAAATTGTCGCTTCGGGCGCCCAGCGCGCCACGAAAGTGCCGAAGGGCGCCACCATTATCGACCTGGGCACCGAGACCGTGATGCCGGGCTTTATCGACATGCACACACACCTCACCGGCGACGCGGAAACTGGCGCCTATGAATTGCTCGGCCTTTCGGACGAGCGCATGGCCATCACTGGCGTCAAGAATGCTCGGCTGACGCTGCTGTCCGGGTTCACGACGGTGCGCGATGTCGGAGCCGAGAGCTATAGCGACGTCGCCCTGCGCGATGCGATCAATGAGGGTGACGTACCCGGCCCGCGCCTGTTTGTGTCCGGCCCGCCCGTCGGCATTACTGGCGGCCATTGCTCTGACATCAACCTGTTGCCGCCTGAATACCACTTGCAGGGCGAAGGCGTTGCCAACGGCCCGTGGGAAATGCGCGCCAAGGTGCGCCAGAACATCAAGTATGGCGTCGACCTGATCAAGACATGCTCCACCGGTGGCGTCTTCTCAAAGGGCACCAGCCTCGGGGCGGCGCAGGGCACGCTTGAGGAACTGACGGCAATTGTCGAAGAAGCCCATGCGCGCGGCCTCAAGGTCGCGAGCCATGCCCATGGTACGGTCGGCATCCGCAATGCCCTGCTCGCCGGCGTCGACACGATCGAGCATGCCAGCATTCTCGACGATGAGACGATTGAACTCGCCAAGGAGAAGGGCGCCTATCTCTCGATGGACATTTACAATACCGAATACACGCTGGCCGAAGGCGAGAAAAACGGTGTGCTGCCGGAATCCATCGAGAAAGAGAAATCGATCTCGAAGATCCAGCGCGCCAGCTTCACCGCCGCCAACAAGGCGGGCGCGAAAATGGTCTTCGGGTCTGACGCCGGCGTCTATCCTCACGGGGACAATCCGAAACAATTCTCGCGCATGGTCGAGTTCGGCATGACGCCGATGCAGGCGATCACGGCCGCCACGACAACGGCAGCCGAAGCACTCGGCAAGGCCGGCCTGCTCGGCTGTCTCGATGTTGGCTGCGCCGCCGACTTGGTGGCTGTCAGCGGTGATCCGCTCAAGGATATTTCTATCCTGGAGAAGGTCGAGTTCATCATGAAGGACGGCCACGTCTACAAGCAAGACGGCACCGAGGCCGTGGGTATCCGCTAATGCCTGAATGGCTTTCCACAATCCAGCCGACCACGCTGGCTGCACCACTGTTCATCCTGTCGGTCATCTGGGAATGGTGGGCCGTGAAAACCGGCCGCGTGAAGGGCCGCTACGAGACCAAGGATGCCCTCGCCTCGCTGGCCATGGGCACCGGCAATGTCGTCGTCAACACGCTGACGGGCTTTGCCACGCTCTGGATGATGATGCTCGTCTGGCCCTATCGCCTGGCGACCATACCGTTCACGTGGTGGAGCGTCGTTGCCTGTTTCGTGCTGTATGATTTTACCTATTACTGGAAGCACCGGTTTGCCCACCGGGCGCGCTGGTTCTGGATGGAACATGTCACCCACCATTCCAGCACGCACTACAATCTCACCACGGCCCTGCGCCAGCCCTGGTTCGGCCCGTTCACCGGCCTGATCCTGGTCGGCACGCCGATGGTGTTCATCGGTTTTCATCCGTACGTCATTTTCTTCGTCGGCGGACTGAACCTGATCTACCAGTACTGGATCCATACCGAAGCGATCGACCGGATGCCGGGCTGGTTCGAAGCCGTGTTCAACACGCCCAGCCATCACCGCGTCCACCACGCCACCAACCCGCGTTATCTCGACACCAATTATGCCGGCGTGTTCATCACCTGGGACAAGATGTTCGGAACATTTGTGGCAGAACGCGACGACGACAAGCCGGTCTATGGCATCGTCAAGCCGGTCGGCAGCTACAATCCGTTCATCATCGCCTTTCACGAGCTGGGCGGCCTGTTGCGCGACTGTGCGCGCGATGGCCTGCGCCCCGACCGCTGGTTTCGCCGCGCGATCAATGCCCCCGGCTGGAGCCCGGACGGCGCGCACAACCGCTCCGTCGAACTCAAGGCCGCCTATGTCGCCGCGCATCCGGAACATGCCGGGACGCCCGGCCTGCCCAAGGCCTGACTTTCCCCTGCGTCGCCAGTGGACGCGGGCAGCAGGTCGGATAAGTTCGGAGAAACAATCCGGCAGGCCCCGCGAGAGGCGCCGCCCCCCAATGGAGCGAGACGACAATGCACCCCTTCCATCATGCCAAGACCCGGCCTGATCACCCTGCCTATACAATGGCCGGCAGCGGCGAAGTCGTCACCTTCCGCCAGCTCGACGAGCGGTCCAACCAGATCGCGCACGCCCTGCGCGAGGCCGGCTGCCAGCCCGGCGACACGATTGCCCTCTTCGCGGAAAACTCGCCCCGGTATTTTGAAGTCTGCTGGGCCGCCCAGCGGTCGGGGCTCTATTTCGTGTGCATCTCGTCGCGCCTGACGACACCGGAAGTCCAGTACATCATCGAGGATTCCGGCTCGAAGCTGCTGATCGCCGACGCTCACAAGGCGGCGGTCGCCCAGGATGTGAAATCCGTTACCAAGCTCGACGCCTATTGGTCGATCGACGGCGACATCCCGGGATTCACGCCGCTGGAAACGCTGCGGAGCAAGTTCCCTGTCACGCCGATTCCGGACGAGATGGCCGGCACCGACATGCTCTATTCGTCGGGCACGACAGGCCGGCCCAAGGGCATTCGTCCGCCGCTGGAAAAGGGCCTGCCCATCGATGCCGACAATGTCCTGATCCAGATTTGCCGCAGCCTTGCCGGCGTGACCGAGGACTCGATCTACCTGTCGCCCGCGCCCCTCTATCATGCCGCGCCCCTGCGCTGGAGCATGACGATGACACGGCTCGGCGCCTCGCTGGTGATCATGGAAAAATTCGACCCGGAGAATTATCTCCGCCTCGTCGAAAAGTATCGTGTCACGCATTCCCAGCTCGTGCCGACCATGTTCGTGAAGATGCTGAAACTGCCGCCCGAAGTGCGCGAGAAATACGATGTCTCCAGCCTGCAGTTCGCCATCCACGCCGCAGCCCCCTGCCCGATCCCGGTCAAGCAGCAGATGATCGAATGGTGGGGACCCATCATCGATGAATATTATGCCGGCTCCGAAGGCAATGGCATGACCTGGGTGCGCAGCCCCGAATGGATGACCCACAAGGGCACCGTCGGCAAGCCGGTGCACGGCGTGGTCCATATCTGCGACGAGCAGGGCAATGAAGTGCCCGTCGGCGAGGAAGGCCAGGTCTATTTCAGCGGCACGGTCGCGCCGACCTACCATAACGACCCGGAGAAGACCAAAGGCGCCCTCCATGCCACACGGCCTGAACTGTCATCCCTCGGCGATGTCGGCAAGCTGGACGAGGACGGCTTCCTATATCTCACCGACCGCAAGGCGTTCATGATCATTTCCGGCGGCGTGAACATCTATCCGCAGGAATGCGAGAATATCCTCATCACCCATCCCAAGGTCGCCGACTGCGCAGTGATTGGCGTGCCGGACGAGGAATTCGGCGAAGCGGTGAAAGCCGTTGTCCAGCCCGCTCCTGGCGTCGCCCCGTCACCCGAACTGGCTGCCGAGCTGATGGCTTTCTGCCAGGCCAACCTGTCGAAGATCAAATGCCCGAAATCGGTCGATTTCGATCCGGAGCTGCCTCGCCACCCGACCGGCAAGCTCTACAAGCGCCTGGTCCGCGACCGCTACTGGGGCAAGACCGGTAGCCGCATCGTCTGATCCGGGACCGCCGAAATGACAACAGCCGCCCCGTAAGGAGCGGCTGTTTGATTTTCGGGTTCCGTCTGGCCTCCTAGAACAGCCAGCTGCCGGGATTCTCGATGGCCTGGCCGGCCGACAGGGCCTGCATGCCCTTCACGCAGCGGACGATGTACCAGATGAGTGCGGCCAGAAGGACCAGCACGCCAATCAGCACGGCCGTCAGGACGATGCCGATCACGCTGTACAACAGACCCTTCCAGAAAATATTGATCTGGTTGTTATAGTGACTGTCGAGCACGGCATTGCCCTGCCCTTTGCCCATATAGGCCATGATCACACCGATGATCGGCGTGATGCCGATCACGATGCCGACAAGGTAAAGAATGTAGATCAGGTTCGCGTTGCCCTTGGTGTTCGGATCAACCGATATCTGGTTCGAATCTGTCATGAAGCGTCTCCCAATTCAGCCCATTGGGGCAGTATTTGCGAGAATCATCCTCAGGTCCAGCAAATTGACGCTCGGGAAACCTTGCGGGAGCGCCTTGCCCACGCCAGAACAGGGACCAGCAAAAACTCTGGAGGAACTCCCCTATGGCCAACCCGAAAAAAGTCGCTTTCGCTGATCTGGAATCCCTTGCCGGCAAGGAAGTCGGCGTGTCCGACTGGCACAAGATCGACCAGGACCGCGTCAACAAGTTCGCCGACGCCACCGGCGACCACCAGTGGATCCACGTCGATGTCGAACGCGCCACCAAGGCCATGGGCGGCCCCATCGCGCACGGCTTCCTCACGCTCTCGCTCCTGCCCATGCTCGGTTCTGAAGTGCTGAACGTCTCCGGCGTGTCGCGCGGCATCAACTACGGTTCCGACAAGGTCCGCTTCACCAACATGGTTCCCGTCGGCTCCAAGGTCCGCCTGCGCCAGAACTGCAAGTCCGTCACCGAGAAGTCCGGCGGCAAGCAGATGATCATGGAAAGCACCGTCGAAATCGAAGGCCAGGAGCGCCCGGCCCTCGTCGCTGAATCGATCACCGTGCTTTACGGCTGATGAGCGCCTATATTGGGAGGGAACCAGGATATGGAGCCCTCCCGATGACCCAGACCAAGATTGACCGCTCGGACCGCGAATGGCGTGAACTCCTCACCCCGGAAGAATTCCGCGTTGGCGTCAAAGAGGGCACAGAACGCGCCTTCACGCCCGGCAACTTCAATGACGAGAAGCGCACGGGCCTGTATCACTGCAAGGGGTGCGGCACGGCGCTCTGGTCGTCCGAGCACAAGTTCGACAGCGGCACGGGCTGGCCCAGCTATTGGCAGCCTGCCTCGCCAGGTGTCGTTGCCACCAAGACCGATTTCAAGATGATCATCCCGCGCACCGAATGCCACTGCGCCACGTGCGGCCTGCACCAGGGCCACGTCTTCAAGGACGGCCCGCCGCCCACCGGCGAGCGCTGGTGCATCAACGGCATCGTCCTCGAATTCCGCCCCGCAGACTGAGGCTGGACACAGCCTGATCCATTCCCGCCCGTATTCAAGCCTTCAAACCCAAAGGAGCTGGCCCCATGCGCCTTTCTTTTCTCCTCGCCAGCGCAGCGACTGCTGCCCTTCTGACCGGATGCACCATGACTGACCAGACACTTTCCGACGCAGCCACGACCACGCCCGCCGCCGCCACCTCGCTCCAGCCCCCGGTCGCGCCTCGCATCGACCATGAGACGACCCAGGTCGGCCGCACCCGCAACGACCCCTATCAGTGGCTGAAGGACGACAACTGGCAGGAGGTGATGCGCGACCCGACCGTGCTGCGCGCCGACATCCGCACCTATCTCGAAGCCGAGAACGCCTACACCAAGGCCGTGCTGGAAGAGCCGACAACCGCCCTGCGCGACGAATTGTTCAACGAGATGCGCGGCCGCATCAAGGAAGACGACAGCACCGTCCCGGAGATTGACGGCCCGTGGGCCTATTACACGCGCTACCGTCAGGGCGGCGAATACCCGATCATCGCCCGGCGCCCGGCCGCCGACGCCTTCAATCCCGATGCGCCCGAGACGATCCTGCTCGACGGCGACGCCATGGGCAAAGACAAGGATTATTTTTCCTTCGGCGGCATCGACACCAGCCCCGACCACAAGCTGGTCGCCTACTCGACTGACACGCAGGGCAGCGAGTTCTACCAGATCCACGTCAAGGACATCGCAACCGGCGCGGAAACGGCTGCCGTCATAGACAATGCCTATGGCAGCTTCGAATGGTCGGCGAACGGCCAGGCCATCGTCTGGGTCCACCGCGACGAGAATGCCCGGCCCGACGCCGTCTACCAGCGCAACCTGGCGACCGGCGAAGACACGCTCCTCTATGAGGAGAAAGACCCGGGCTTCTTCGTCGGCATCGACAAGAGCGCTAGCGAAGAGGTGATCTTCATCAACGCGTCCGGCCACACGACATCGGAAATCCACTGGTTCCCCGCCAATGAGCTGGACCCAACACTGCGCACGGTCGCCCCGCGCCAGACCGACAATGAATATTCCGTGGTCCACTGGGACGGCCAGTTCTACATCTCGACCAACCTGGACGGCGCCGTCGACTTCAAGCTGATGAAGGCCCCGATGGAGGCGACCTCCCGCGACCAGTGGGAAGAAGTCATTCCCCACCGCCCCGGCACGCTCCTGCTCGGCATGCAGCCGCAGAAAGACTATCTCGCTCGCATGGAGCGCGAGAACGGCCTGCCGCGTATCGTCGTGCGCGCTCGCGCCGATGGCGCCGAACATGCGATCAGCTTCGACGAGGCGGCTTACGATCTCGGCCTCGACAGCGGCTACGACTACAACACGCCGATCCTGCGCTTCGACTATGCCTCGCCGACAACGCCTGACCAGGTCATCGACTATGACCTGGCCACGCATGAGCGCACCCTGCGCAAGACGCGCGAAGTGCCCTCCGGGCATAACCCGGATGACTATGTCTCCGAACGCGTCATGGCCCCGTCTTGGGATGGCGAACTGGTGCCCGTCACGCTGCTGCGCCGCAAGGACACGCCGGTCGACGGCACCGCGCCGCTGCTGCTCTATGGCTACGGGTCCTACGGCATCACCATCCCGGCCGACTTCCGCACCGGCCGCCTCAGCCTCGTTGATCGTGGCTTCGTCTATGCCATCGTCCATCCGCGCGGCTCCATGGCCAAGGGGTATCAATGGTATCTCGACGGCAAGCTCGAGAAGAAGACCAATACGTTCAAGGACTATATCGCCGCCGGCCACTACCTGGTCGACCAGGGCTACACGTCCAAGGGCAAGCTGGTCGGCCATGGCGGCTCGGCAGGCGGCCTGCTGATGGGCGCTGCGGCCAACATGGACCCGGAACTCTTCGCCGGCATCATCGCCGCCGTGCCCTTTGTCGATGTCGTCAACACGATGTCGGACGACACACTGCCGCTGACGCCGCCGGAATGGCCCGAATGGGGCAATCCGCTGACCAGCCAAACCGATTATGACACGATCGCCGCCTACAGCCCGTATGACAACGTGACCAACCAGGCATATCCGGCCATGCTGATCACCGGCGGCCTGTCGGACCCGCGCGTGACCTATTGGGAGCCCAGCAAATGGGCCGCCCGCCTGCGCCATGACGCGCCCGACGGCGGCCCCTACTTCCTGCGCATCAACATGGAAGCCGGCCATGGCGGCGCCTCGGGCCGTTTCGAGGGCCTGAAGGAAACCGCCGTGGAATACGCCTTTGCCCTCGCCGCCGTCGGCAAGACGGACGAGCTGGACCTTTCCGGGGACGACTGAGCCTTTTCCGGCGGCCCGGCGCGCAAGCGCTCCCGGGTCGCCGACTTTTGGCCAGCCGGGGTCGAAACGCGTTCTGAAATTACGATCGTATCGCCTGATATGAATCGACGTGCCGATACGCGTGAAAAATGGTTCCCCGCTTTTATCGTGGAACTCAGGATCGCCGCGGCGACGCAATTTGCCCTGTCAGCAATTCCAAAATCCGTTCTCGCGCCAGCAATAGCGGATTTCCGGCGGCCCGGTGGGCACATAGGTCGGCTTGGTGATCGATCTCTCGAAACGTTCGCGTTCGGCGGCCTGCGTTGCAGCATAGCGCTCAGCCTCTGCCTCGCGCGCGGCGCGTTCCTTGTCGTAATAGGCCTGTGCCCAAGGCCAGACGAGGGTGCATTCCGGGCTCGACCCGCCGAACCGTCCGCAGATTTCACTGGCATCTTCCATATACGGAAGCGAGCGATTGTCGCGCCAGTAATAGGACAGCAGGCTGCCGCCTTCACGCCGCGCGGCAAGATAGAAGAGCAGGTCGCTGCGGACATTCTCGCCTTTCGCCATCTGTTCGTGGGCCGTCGCGATATAGGCTTGGAGTTTGCGTTCTGCGAGGGCGGCAGCATCACGCTCCATTTTCGCGATGTCCGGAATGCGGGCCTGTTTTTCCAAATAGCGCTTTCCGGCCTCGGCGCTGACCAGCGCGAGTGGGGCGGCCTCACCGGTCAGGCCGGCCATCGGCGCCCCCTCGCGGATAAAAATGTCGCGCGCCGAATCGCCTTCGCAATTGTCAATGACCAGCCAGGGCGAAAGGCCGGCATCGGCGTCCGCCCCTTCAAGCAGCCGTATGGCGGTGAACCGGCCCGGCCAGTAGGGCGTTCGTTCTCCAACTACGGAATCGATGATGGTCTTGTCGGCGCGACCTTCCCAGACCGCCCCCGCAAAATCGAGCTCCGGGGCGAGGCCGACTAGGTTTTCCGGCAATTGCGCATACCTGCCATCGGCGACGAGGCGCCGCCCACCCGAACTGATAATTTTGTAAGTGAACTGTCCTTTGTCGGCATACACAAAGGCCCAGTCGTTCACTTTCGGGAACAGGCCTTCGTCTTCATTGATTATGGCAGCCATGCCGACAAAGGGCCGATCGGAGTTCTGGCTCACCGGCCGGCTGTTGCCCGCGAGGGGCATGTAGATGTTGCGGTCTTCAAAGCCGGTATCGGAAGGAACCTCTCCAACCTTGATCATGGCGGTCCAGAAATAGTCGACATTGGGGAAGTCGCGGCGCGTTCCGCCAAGCCCGCAACGGTCTTTGAAATCCAGCCCGTTATGAACTTTCAGGAAGGTGAGCGGATCATCGATCCGGTCAATCACGCCACTCTTGGCATCGACAAAAACGGACGCCTCGACGCCATCGTCTGTGACGATCGGGAACCCGATCAGGCCATCACCAAAGGCAAAATAGTCAAGGCTGGTTTCCGCCCCCGACTGGTTCTTGCGCGTTTCGGGAATGCGGCCATTATCAATCGTGATGGCGATGGTTCCGTCGGGGGCCATCAAGTGCTTTGCCATTCTTTGTCCGGATTCAAGCCCGGAAAAAATGATCACCCTTGGCCGGTTCTGAGCGTTTCCATAGCGGGAATTGAACGTGCTCCAGTCGAACGGAACATCGCGCAATTTCGGGTCCGGTCCGAGTGTGATCATCTTCCATTTGTCATCAACCGTGCTGACCATGGCCAATTGGTCGGAAAAGGGAAAAATCGCCTTATAGGCCGGGGCCAGCAGTTCGGTCTTGCCGTCGGCGCTGTAGAGCCCCCGAAGCCGGTAGTTCCGCAACCGGTAGCTTTCCTTGTTGACCGCATCAGAACCACCGTATCGCCGGGTCTGCTTGTCGAACTCGGCCCAATCCACGCCCTGAGCCGCGAACGCTTTTTGCAGCGTGCGTTTTGACTGCCCCGCCACTTCCCGAATACGCACCTCGATCGCGCTGTCGCCAGAGACAATCCAGGTTGACTCCCCGCGCAGGCATGAGTCTTCGCTGAACTTTCCCACGCAATAATCTGCGCTCGGAGTTTGCCAAGTGGCGAGCCAGGCATGCGCCGGCAGGCCGGTCGCGCAAAAGACCCAAATTGAAACAAGCGCTGATCTGATCATCGACGGCCCCCATGCTGTGTGCGCGAAGCGATAATTCGGTTCGCAAAGCCTGTCATCTGAGAAACCGGTCCGGGAGACTTTTGTCTCCGGGTTTTTCGATGTCCGCTCCTGACCAATAACAGATACTGGAAAGCCCTGAGCCCGGTTCATGTGAGGCCCGACGGGCCGATGCGAAAACTGCCGAGCAAGCCCTAGCCGCTGTCCGCAAGACGGACGCGCTGGACCTTTCCGGGGACCAGGCTCCGATCGACTGAAATTGTCGTGAATTGGCTGCACTGGCGGCAAGGTGGCGGGCCCGTGGCGGGGGCGTGACGTACCGCTGGCGTGGAGGGTGGCCGCCATTTGCGGTCTTTTGGGTTCATCTGATAATGAACACCCCAGGAGAAAATCATGTCCTTCAAAGCAGATGCCGCCAAGATCAAACGCTGGCGCGAAGAGCGTCACTGGTCGCAGGAACACGTCGCCGACCTCGCGGGTATTGGCCTTCGAACCATCCAGCGCATCGAAAACGGCGAACCGGCCTCGCAGGAGTCGCTCAAGGCACTGGCGGCGGCGTATAATGTCGATGTCATCGCCCTGTCAGTCGATCAGGAGGCTGAAGCGGCCAGGGTGGCTGCGCGCCAGGCCGTAAAGTCGCGAGCAGCCGTGCGACTGTCTTTCTGGATTCACTTTGCCAGCTATGTCATCGGGGTTTTCGTATTCATCGGCATCAGCATCAGCATAGGCGGCGAGACATTCGCGATGAAAGTGCCATTGATGTGGTGGACAGTCGGCATCGTCTCCCATGCCGCCACAGTCTTCATCGTTGAAGTCGCGACGCGCTATCAGGAGAAAATTGAAGCGGCGGGGTAAGCTGAGGCGACGCGATCCAGGAAAGCCCTGAGCCCGGTTCATGTGAGGCCCAAAGGGCCGATACGGAACCAACTGGGGCAGCCCTCGCTGGCGCTTCGGGCATTTCCTCACTGAAATCGATCCTCGATCGATGTCTGCGCCTGCTGCGCACCGTGTGGAAATGGTCGGAGCGATAGGATTCGAACCTACGACCCCTCGCCCCCCAGGCGAGTGCGCTACCGGGCTGCGCCACGCTCCGACTCTGGCGGCTTGTAACCAAGCCACCGGCCTTCCGCAATCGCTTATATGGGTTTAGGCAGCCCGCTTGTCGCGCATGGCGTCGAGACGGGCCTTGAGGTCGGTCAGGCCCACCAGCGCGCCTTCGAGGCGTTCCTGGCGCTCAGGGGCCGTTTCTGACGAAATCTCTGCGTCGAACGCCTTGGCGACCGTCTGCTGCAGCTCGCGCGCCGGGCTGCCGACCGTGCCACTGCCGAGGGTTGCTGCACCCGACAACACGGCCTCGAGCCCCTGCTCTGCCAGCAGGGATTTCGCGCCTTTCAGCGTCAGGCCGCGCTCATGCACGAGAATTTGGATCGCCCGCAAGGCGTCGAGGTCCTGAGGACGGAACAGGCGGCGGCCATCGGCGCGCTTCACCGGTTTCACGTCGCGCGGAAATTTCGTTTCCCAATAGCGAAGGACATGCGTTTCCAGACCAAGTTCTGCGGCCGCCTCACCAATCGACCGAAAGGCTTTTGCTGATTTCTCGACGCGGTTCCTGATGGCAGTCATGTCGCTATCCTTCTAGTGTGTCAGCCCTTGTCGACGCGGGCCTTGAGCATGGGGGATGGGCGGAACGTCACCACGCGCCGCGGCGCGATGATGGCTTCTTCGCCGGTCTTGGGGTTGCGGCCTTCGCGGGCGGCTTTCGACCGCACCACGAAATTGCCAAAGCGGGAGAGCTTCACTTCGTCTTCATGCTCCAGCGCCGAGCCGATCATGTCGAGTGTACGGTCAAGCAAGTCAGAGGATTCCTGACGCGTCACGCCCACTTCACGGACGATCGCATCGGTCACTTCGGCACGGGTCAGGGTCTGGTTGCTCATGAGGTTCTCTCGCCTTTCGTTAATGGATAGCGAACGAAACTTAACGGATTCCTAGCGAAACCGTCAGCTTAATTCGTTGAGATGGTTCGATTTGTCTGATTCGGTCCAAAAAATGTGGATCAAAATGATGCCTGTCGCTTAAAGCCGGAACAGGCTGGCGCCCCAGGAAAAGCCGCCGCCCATCGCTTCTGACAGGATCAGGTCGCCCGGCTTGGCCCGCCCCGTGCGCACTGCATGGTTCAGCGCCAAAGGAATCGAGGCCGCTGACGTGTTGGCATGCTCGTCGACCGTGATCACGACCTTGTCTTCGGCAATGCCCATCTTCTTCGCCACGCCATCGAGGATGCGCTTGTTGGCCTGGTGCGGCACGAACCAGTCAATATCATCCGCCGTCAGGCCGGTCTCGTCGAGCACGGCCTGGATGGCCGACGAGATATTCGTCACCGCATGCTTGAACACGCGATTGCCCTCCATCCGGACATGGCCAATCGTGCCGGTCGAGCTGACGCCGCCGTCGACATAGAGCAGGTCCGACTTCGTTCCGTCGGTGCGGATATGGTGCGTGATGATCCCGGCATCGGCCGCGCCGGTCCATTCCTCTGCTTCAATCACAACCGCGCCGCCGCCATCGCCGAACAGCACGGCGGTGCCCCGGTCCGACCAGTCGAGAATGCGCGTGAAAGTTTCCGCGCCAATCACCAGCGCGCGATTGAACAGGCCCTGCTTCAGCATGCTGTCAGCCGTGGCCAGCCCGAACAGGAAGCCGGAACAGACGGCCTGGACGTCGAATGCGGCGCCCGGACCGGTGCCGAGCTTGGCCTGCACCGCTGTCGCCGTTGCCGGGAAGGTCCGGTCGGGCGTCGTCGTGGCCAGCACGATGAGGTCGATGTCCTCGGCCTTGATCCCGGCGGCATCCAGCGCGTTGCGCGCCGCCGCCGTTGCAATGTCCGACGTCAGCTCGCCATCGGCGGCCACATGACGCCGCTTGATTCCCGTGCGCTCGCGAATCCACTCGTCCGACGTGTCCAGCATCGCCGACAGGTCGTCATTGGTGAGCACCTTTTCGGGAAGGTAGCTGCCTGTACCGCGAATGAAACTGCGACGTGTCATTGAAATCCTTTCCGTGCCGGCTGCCCTATTCGACTGCCAGCCCGCCTTCCCTGATGCGCGCCAGGTTGGCGAGTATCTCGTCCTGATAGTGGCTTCGCGCAAGCGCGGCCGCGAGTTGGCAGGCCTGGGCAAATCCGCGCGCATCCGTGCCGCCATGGCTCTTCACGGATACGCCGCCAAGGCCCAGCAGCACGCCGCCATTGGCATTGCTCGGGTCCATCTGGGCGCGCAGCCGCTTCAGCCCGCCAGACGCGAACACCGCGCCCAGCTTGGTCAGGAGGTTCGCCGTGAACGCTTCGCGCATCCGGCTGCCCAGCATCCGCGCCACGCCTTCACCCGCCTTCAGCGCCACATTGCCGGTAAACCCGTCCGTCACCACGACGTCGACGGCGCCCTGCGAGATATCATTGCCCTCGACGAAGCCGCGATAATCCATGTCGAGCTTGGCTTCGCGCAGCCATTCGTGCGCCTCGCGGACCTCGTCATGGCCCTTCATCTCTTCCGAGCCGATATTGAGAATGCCGATCGACGGCTTTTCGATGCCCAGGGCCGCGCGCGCATAGGCCTCGCCCATGATGGCAAAGCTGACGAGCTGGGCCGCATCGGCTTCGAGATTCGCGCCAACGTCCAGCACCACGGTACGGCCGCGCATGGTTGGCCACAGCGCCGTCATTGCCGGGCGGTGCACACCGTCCATCTTGCGCAGGACCAGCATCGAAATGGCCATCAGCGCGCCAGTATTGCCCGCCGACACGGCTGCGGCCGCCTCGCCATTCTTGACCGCCTCGACGGCGTTCCACATCGACGATCCCTTGCCCCGGCGCAGCGCCTGGCTCGGTTTCATGTCGCTCGTGATGACGCTGTCGGAATGAACCAGCTGGCACCGGCCCGACAGGACCGGATAGGCCGCCACCAGGGGCGCCAGCACGGTTTCGTCGCCGTGCAGCAAGACCGCGATATCCGGGCGTTCGGCCAGCAGGACCGCCAAGCCGTCGATCACGACACCGGGCGCAGCATCGCCGCCCATGGCATCAATCGAAAGAATTGTGCCTTCAGCCATTCGGGCCTTCCAAATCAGTCGGAAACGCAATGATTCCTGTTGGGCGGTGTTTACGGCGCGTCACGGGGGTTGGCAACGCCGCGCCTGTGCCTGCTAGGGCACTTTCGGAGCCTGCCCCCAATCGAACGCGCCCGTCAGGATTTCCGCATCCGCCTGCTGTTCCAGGCGCATCGCCAGCGCACACAAATAAGCCGCCAACGCGCCCGCACGGCCTTTTGGCGTCACGCCATTGCGCTCCAGCACGTCGATCACGGCTGATTCTCCGCCTTCACTGCCCAGCGCCCCGGACAAGGCGGTCCCCAGACCGTAATGCGCCTCGGCCAGTTTCCGCACTTTCCGCGCGATCGAGGAATCGCCGACGCCCTGCTCGCGAAAGGCCGCATCAAACCCGTCCAGCACGCGCGCGTTCAACGCCGCAGCGATTTTCGCGGGTTCAGCGCCCGGCATGGCGTTCATCCGCCGGATCGCCAGCGCTGCATGGACCGTGACCATCTGCGCCCGCCCGTCAAACGTGTCGGCAACGTCGCCCGTCAGGTAGAAATCCGGCGCCAGCGCCGCTTTCATCAGCCCGTCATAGGCCCGTACGGCGGCAGCCTTGCGGGCGCGCCGCCGCGCCAGCCAGCCGATTGAAATTCCCGTCACCCATGTACTCCTGTGTTGCCAAGGGGGGTCTGCAGCCGCTAGGTCTTTCGCCAAGCCTTATCAGGAGTTTCTCCATGTCGCGACGTGCGATTTTGGCCATTGGCCTTCTCACCCTGCCGCTTACCGCGTGTCTCACGCCGGCGCGGGATTTTCACGGCTACGTCTCGGACGACGCCCAGCCGCGCGACATGAAGCCGGACGAAGACACCAGGTCCTCGGTCCTCGCCCAGCTCGGCAGCCCCTCGACGGAAAGCGTATTTGACGACAAGACGTGGATGTACATTTCCGATGTTCAGGAACGCGTTGCCTTCCTGAAGCCGAAAATCACCAAGCGCTCGATCACGGCGATCCGCTTCGGCGAGGACGACAAGGTCGACGAAGTCCTCGAATACAATGCCCAGGACGGCGAAGTCATCAATTACGCGGCCCGCGAAACGCCCACCCGTGGTCGCGAACTGGGCCTGTGGGAACAGATATTCGGTACTGTCGGCGGCGTTCGTCTCCCGAACTCGGACGAAGCGACACCCGGCAACCCGACCGGTCGCCGCCAGTAGCGCGATCCGCCTCCGGACACAGACAAGCCCTGGAATCTCGGTTCCGGGGCTTATTTGTTCGCGATTGCGATACGTCAAACCCCTCGCATAGAGATGCTCTATAGCTCAGCGTCAGAGAATCGATTGGATCAATAAATTCGGGAACGGTATCTTCCCTAATTAGGCGAAAGTGCCGAACAATTTCAGTAATGGGAGAGCAATATGGATGGAAATGACAAGCCAGGCGCCGGCAAGTGTCCGGTGATGCATGGCGGGATGACGGCTGTGGGCCGCACGGTGATGGATTGGTGGCCGAATGCGCTGAACCTCGACATCCTGCACCAGCACGACACCAAGACGAACCCGCTCGGCGAGGACTTTGACTATGGCAAGCAAGTCAAGGCGCTCGACTTCGCGGCGCTGAAGAAAGACCTGACCGCCCTGATGACGGAAAATCAGGAATGGTGGCCGGCCGACTATGGCCATTATGGCGGCCTGATGATCCGCCTTGCCTGGCACTCGGCAGGTTCCTACCGTCTGGCCGACGGTCGCGGCGGTGGCGGTGCGGGCAATATCCGCTTCGCTCCGCTCAATTCCTGGCCGGACAATGGCAACCTCGACAAGGCCCGCCGCCTGCTGTGGCCGATCAAAAAGAAATACGGCAACAAGATTTCCTGGGCCGACCTGATCGTCCTGTCGGGCACGATTGCGTATGAATCCATGGGCCTGAAAACCTACGGCTTCGCCTTTGGCCGCCCGGACATCTGGCATCCCGAAATCGACACCTATTGGGGCGCCGAAAAGGAATGGCTGGGCCGCGACCGCTATGACGACAACGCCAAGCCGGACTCTCTGGAGAATCCGCTTGCGGCTGTGCAGATGGGCCTCATCTACGTCAATCCTGAGGGTGTCCAGGGCACGCTCGATCCGGCGAAGACCGCACTTGAAGTCCGCGAAACCTTTGCCCGCATGGCAATGGATGACGAGGAAACTGCCGCGCTCACCTGCGGCGGCCACACGGTCGGCAAGGCACATGGCAACGGCGATGCCGGCGCCCTTGGCCCGGCACCGGAAGGCGCGGCGATTGAAGCCCAGGGCTTCGGCTGGCTGAACCCGAACATGAAGGGCAAGGCAGATCTCGCCGTAACGTCCGGCGTCGAAGGCGCTTGGACCACCAATCCAATCAAATGGGACATGGGCTATTTCGACCTTCTGTTCGGATATGAGTGGGAGAAGACCAAGTCGCCTGCTGGAGCGAACCAGTGGCGTCCCGTCGGCATCAAGGAAGAACACATGCCGGTCGACGCTTCCGATCCGTCTGTGCGCCGCATGCCGATGATGACAGATGCCGACATGGCGATGAAGGTTGATCCGATCTACAACAAGATCTGCCAGAAATTCATGGCGGACCCGGATTATTTCTCCAAGACCTTCGCCCGCGCCTGGTTCAAGCTCACTCACCGCGACATGGGTCCGAAGCCACGCTGGGTCGGTCCGGACGTGCCAGCCGAAGACCTGATCTGGCAGGACCCGGTTCCAGCCGGCAACACCAAGTACGACGTCGATGCCGTAAAGGCGAAGATCGCCGCCAGCGGCCTCTCCGTCACCGACATGGTATCGACTGCATGGGACAGTGCCCGCACCTATCGTGGCTCCGACATGCGCGGCGGCGCCAATGGTGCCCGCATCCGCCTTGCTCCCCAGAAAGACTGGGAAGGCAACGAGCCCGCACGGCTCGCCAAGGTATTGAAGGTGCTGGAAGGCATCGCTGCCGAAACCGGCGCCAGCGTGGCTGACGTCATTGTCCTTGCAGGCAATGTCGGCGTCGAAAAGGCTGCCAAGGCTGCCGGCGTTACCGTCAAGGTGCCGTTCTCTCCGGGCCGCGGCGATGCCACTCAGGCGATGACAGACGCAGATTCCTTTTCTGTCCTGGAACCGCTGGCCGATGGCTTCCGCAACTGGGTGAAGAAGGACTATGTGGTAAGCCCGGAAGAGCTGCTGCTCGACCGCGCCCAACTCATGGGCCTCACAGGTCCGGAAATGACTGTCCTGATCGGCGGCATGCGCGTTATCGGCACCAATCATGGCGGCACGAAGCATGGTGTGTTCACGGACAAGGTGGGCGCCCTGACGAACGACTTCTTCGTCAACCTGACCGACATGGCCTTTAAGTGGGAACCGAAGGGTTCGAATGCCTACGACATTGTGGACCGCAAGAGCGGTGCAACGAAGTTCACGGCAACGCGCGTGGACCTGGTATTCGGATCGAACTCGATCCTCCGGGCCTATGCCGAAGTATACGCCCAGGACGACAACAAGGAAAAGTTCGTAAAAGACTTTGTTGCCGCTTGGACCAAGGTGATGAACGCAGATCGCTTCGATCTCGCCTGATCGGAACCTGAGCCCTCAGAGAAAAGGCCCCGGCGCTTTCGCACCGGGGCCTTTTTTATGGTCGGTATGTATCCGCCTAGTGAGCGGCGAGAACCGCGAGAAGCAACAAGGCCACGATGTTCGTGATCTTGATCATCGGGTTGACGGCCGGTCCGGCCGTATCCTTGTACGGATCGCCAACCGTGTCGCCGGTCACGGCAGCCTTGTGGGCTTCAGACCCCTTGCCGCCATGGTTGCCGTCTTCGATATACTTCTTGGCATTGTCCCAGGCGCCGCCGCCCGAGGTCATCGAGATGGCCACGAACAGGCCCGTGACGATCACGCCCAGCAACATGGCACCGACAGCCGACAGGGCTGCGCCGCTTCCGGCGATCACGAAGATCACACCGAACAACACGATCGGTGACAGTACCGGCAGCAAGGACGGCACGATCATTTCCTTGATCGCAGCTTGCGTCAGGATATCCACGGCGCGGCCATAGTCAGGCTTCACTTCGCCTTTCATGATGCCCGGCATTTCGCGGAATTGGCGACGCACTTCCTCGACCACGGACTGGGCTGCACGCCCGACCGCCATCATCGACATGCCGCCGAACAGGAAGGGCAGAAGGCCGCCGAACAGCAGGCCGACCACCACGTACGGACTGGAGATCGAGAAATCGACCACGACATTGTGGAAGAATGTGCCGGGGTCTGCCTGGGAGATGAAGTATTTCAGGTCTTCCGAATAGGCCGCAAACAGAACAAGCGCGCCGAGGCCCGCCGATCCGATGGCATAGCCCTTGGTGACAGCCTTGGTCGTGTTGCCAACAGCATCCAGCGCGTCGGTGGTCTGGCGCACTTCCGAAGGCAGTTCAGCCATCTCGGCAATACCGCCCGCGTTGTCCGTCACCGGACCGAACGCATCAAGCGCGACGATAATGCCAGCGAGTGCCAGCATGGTCGTCGTGGCAATGGCGATGCCGTACAGGCCTGCCAGGTTGAACGTCAGCAGGATGCCCGCCATGATCGTGATCGATGGCAGCGCCGTCGATTCGAGCGAGACAGCCAGACCCTGGATCACGTTCGTGCCATGACCGGACTCCGACGCCTTCGCGATCGAGCGGACAGGACGGAACTTCGTCTCCGTGTAATAGGCGGTGATGTACACAATCAGGCCGGTCACAACGAGGCCGGTCACGCCGCAGAGGAACAGGTCGAAGCCCGTAATATCCCCGGCCATGCCGAGCCGCTGCGCAGCTTCATTCAGGACACCAAATCCGTTCGGCAACACGCTGTTGATTGCGATGGCCAGGCCACCTACCGACAGGACACCCGTGACGATCAGGCCCTTGTAGAGCGCCCACATAACATCTGTAGACCCCTTGCCCAGGCGCACAAAGAACGTGCCGATAATCGAGGTGACGATACACACAGCGGCAATCGCCAGCGGCAGCATCATCACGGCCGAAATGTCAGCCGATCCGGAGAAGTAGATCCCGCCCAGAACCATGGTCGCAACCAGCGTCACAGCATAGGTTTCAAACAGGTCGGCCGCCATGCCGGCGCAATCGCCGACATTGTCGCCCACATTGTCAGCAATGGTCGCAGCGTTGCGCGGATCATCCTCGGGGATGCCGGCTTCCACCTTGCCCACCATGTCGCCGCCGACATCCGCACCCTTGGTGAAGATACCGCCACCGAGACGGGCGAAGATCGAGATCAGCGATGCGCCGAAGCCGAGCGACACGAGCGCGTCAATGACGTGGCGCTTCTCGTCGCGAACCGAAAGGTCGAGATCGAGCGGCCCGGTCAGAAGGCCGTAATAGAGGACAATACCCATCAGGGCGAGGCCGACGACCAGCATGCCGGTGATGGCACCTGACTTGAACGCCAGCGCGAGACCGGCGCCGAGGCCGCTCTTGGAGGCTTCCGTCGTGCGTACGTTGGCGCGTACCGACACGAGCATGCCGATAAAGCCGGCTGCTCCCGACAGGACGGCCCCCAGAACAAATCCGAGTGCAGACATCCAGCCGAGCAGGACGAGCAGGATGATGGCGACAACAATGCCGACGATACCGATCGTGCGATACTGGCGCTTCAGGTAGGCGTTTGCGCCTTCCTGGATGGCCAGTGCGATTTCACGCATACGCTGGTCGCCCGACGGAGCCTTCATGATCGAGCTGATCTGTAGGTATCCGTATAGAACCGACACAACGCCTGCGGCGAGTGCGAGATAAAACCACATGGGGATTTCCTTCCTTCCCTGAGCCTTTTAGCGGGCCCGGGTTGGCCCCGGGTCTCCAAAACTTAGTTATGATGGGTCTTTGCCTGCCAGTCGTACCTTGATGAGGCAACCCGCCTCGCTTCAGGGGCGAGTCACAGGCGACCCGACTCATCCATGCTCGAACCCCAGAGTTTCGGGGAGGTTAATTTTTTTGCCCCCCAACCCCAGCGACAAGCCTGATCCGCCTATAATTTTCCCGATTCGGGCGAGTTGTATCCCCCGCTCACTCGCCTCTTGCGCGATCAACCCTGACTGGCTTTCCGGAGCCGTGAACAAGACCTGGTAGTCATCGCCCCAGGTCGCCAGCTTCAACATCTCGGCTTCGTCCGCCGCGCCGCCCGCAAAGGGCACTGCGCCGAGATCAATCTCCAACCCCACGCCCGAGGCCTCAGCCAGCGACTTCGCATCGATCAGCAGGCCGTCGGACACATCCATGGCTGCGCTGGCGTGCCGGGCGACCAGACCTGCCGTGGCAAGCGGCGGCAGCGACGGAAGCCGGTAGGCCTGGTCCCACCGCCCCCCTGCCACGCCCTCGGAAACCTCTTGCCACCCCCGCGCTGCGCCCCCCACGCACCCCGACAACCACACGGAATCACCCGTTTTTGCCCCTGTCCGGCGCACCGGCGCGTCCGACAGGCACCGCCCTGTCAGGGTGAGAGACAGGAACAGGCCCTGCGGATTGGTAACCGTGTCTCCGCCGATCAGCTGCGCTCCCCAGGCCGTCAATTCATCGCCCAAAGCTGCAGCAAATGCAGCGATTTCGGCTTCTCCCCTCGCTTTGGGCCACCCGAGAGTCAGCAGGGCCTCGGCTGGCTCCGCCCCGCTCGCCAACAGGTCAGACACATTCGCCCGCACCAGTTTGCGCGCCACGGTATCAACGGGATCGGAGGCCATGAAATGCACCCCTTCGACCATGGCATCTGTTGTAATGGCTACAGGACCGGGCGTTCCGAGCTGAGCCACGTCATCCTTCAGTCCCGCTGCGCCTTGCCCCTGCGCCAGCGGCGCAAAATAACGCGCGATCCAGTCCTTTTCCGCCATGTTCAGTCGTCCAGCGCGTCGGAACGACTCAGCGGAAGGGCTCCGGCCAAGTCCGCATTCGCGCCGACAATGATATTTTGCATGAAATGCCCTCCTGCGGTCTGGCGCTCAGCCTGACCGTTCGGGCGGAAGATGACAAGCAGGGCCTAGGCGATCTCGCGGCCAATGGCATAGAAACGATCCCGGCGCTGGCGACGCAATTCCTGCGGCGACAAGCCCTCAAGGTCTTTCAATGCCGTATCCAGCGCCTTGGCTGCAGCGGCCATTGCCCGCTGCGGATCGCGGTGCGCGCCTCCGACAGGCTCTTTGACGACACCGTCAATGACCTTTGTTTTCAACAGGTCTGGCGCCGTAATCTTCATCGCATCCGCAGCGTCCTTGGCCTTGGCCGGGTCACGGTAGAGGATCGAGGCGCAGCCTTCCGGCGAGATGACCGAATAGATCGCATGTTCCATCATCAGCACCTTGTTGGCGGCCGCGATGCCAATGGCGCCGCCCGACATGCCTTCGCCGATGATCAGGGTCACGAAAGGCACGCCCAGCGACAAGCCACGCTGGGTGCCGCGGGCGATCGCTTCAGCCTGTCCGCGCTCTTCGCCGCCCTTGCCGGGATAGGCACCGGCGGTGTCGGGAAAGCTGAGGACCGGCAAGTTGAACTTTTCGGCCATGTCCATCAGGCGAACGGCCTTCCGGTAGCCCTCGGGGTGGGCCATGCCAAAATTGTGCTTCAGGCGTTTCTCGGTCGTGCGGCCCTTCTCGTGGCCCATGATGACCACCGAACGCCCCTTGAACCGGGCGAGGCCGCCGATAACCGCCTCGTCATTGCCGAACAGCCTGTCGCCGGCCAGTTCTTCGAAATCCTCGAAAACAGTCTCGATATAGTCCGACAGGTGCGGGCGGTCCGGATGCCGGGCAACCTGCGTTTTCCGCCAGGCCGAGAGGTCTGAATAGATGTCTTTCAGCTGCTTGGTCGATTTGGCCTTCAGCTTGTTCAGTTCGTCCTTGATGGACGGCCCGCCCTTCTGGCCGGAGAGGGCTTCGAGCTCGGCAATCTTGGCGTCGAGTTCGGCGATGGGCTTTTCAAAATCGAGATATGTCGTGCTCATGATGCAATCTCTAGCAATCGATACCTGACTCGCCTAGCGCCCATTTCATTACAGTATTTCCTGAAACATCACGACGGCCGGCAGCGTCAGCACGCCCAAAAGCACGGGGAAGACAAAGAAAACCAGCGGAAGCGTCAATTTCGCCGGCAAAGCCATAGCCTTTTCTTCTGCATAGAGGATACGGCGCTGGCGCATGTCCGCCGAAAAGATGCGCAGGGTCTGGCCAAGGCTTGTACCCATTTCCTCCGCCTGACGCAGCATCGTCGCCAGCGACCCGGCTTCCTCGATGCCCATCCGGTCTGCGAATCCGCGCCAGGCTGACTTGCGCGCCCGGCCTGCCCGAAGTTCCAGTGACAAGGTCCGCATGTATCCGGCAATGATCGGGTGACGCAACTCGAGTTCCTCGCCAACGCGCTGGACTGATGCGTCCAGGCTGAGCCCGGCTTCCACGCAAGCGACGAGGAGGTCCATCATGTCAGGAAAGCCGCCGGAACATTCCTGCCGGCGCGATTTGGTCCGTTTGTCGAGATACATGCCTGGCGCGATAAGCCCGATCATGACGAGCATGACGGAAATGACGAGCGGGGTCGTACCCGGCAGGCTTGAGAGATAGGGCAATGCCGCCAGCAAGCCGAGCTGCGGCAGGACAATGCAAAGCAGGCGCACGAAATAATATCGGCCAACGGCCGATGATCCGACAAAACCTGCACCGGCCAGCCGCGCCTTGGCCGCGCTGACGCCCTGTTCGTCGTCATCAGGCGCCATCTGGTCGGCCAGCCCGGTGACAGCCTTGCCAATACGGCTCGCATTGCGGCGTTGCTCTGGAGCTCGGGAAGCAGGTCCACGGCGCGCCAGACGGCGCTCGACGCTTTCGATGTCGCGGCGGCTCCTGAGGAAGGACAGGACGCTCGGGAACAACAGCGCCAGCGCTGCGCCCAGCATCAGCACAGGCGCCCACATTCCGGGGAAAGACGAAGTATCCAGGTTCACTGTTCCCTCCCTACATCTTGAAATTGATCATCTTGCGCATGACCAGGTTGCCGATGAACATCCAGACGAACAGTCCTGCAAATCCGTAGCGGATGAGCGGGTCGTGGATCACGTTGCCGTAGAAATTTGGCTGGGTCACATGGATCGCCATCATCACCAAGAATGGCGCAGACGTCAGGATCAGAGCGGACATCCGCCCTTCAGACGACGCCGCGCGCACCTTGAGGCGCATCGTCTGGCGTTCCCGGATTGTTGTCGTGTTCGCCTTCAACAGGTCGCAGAGGTTGCCGCCTGTCTTCTCCTGCAGGCGCACGGTTGCGCCGAACAATTCGACATCCGGATCGCCGGACCTTTCAGCCATGCGCTGTACTGCATTCGTGAGCGAAAAGCCGTAGGACACTTCATCGGCCGTCATGCCGAACTCCGTGCCGATCGGATCCGGCATCTCACGCGCCACCAGCGACACCGCTGTTGCAACGGGGTGACCTGCTTCAAGGCTGCGGCAGACAATCTGCAGCGCATCGGGCAGCTGTTCGGCCAGTTTCTTGCGCCGCTTGCCGGCAACATGCTTGAGCACGAATATCGGCCCAAAGAGAAAGACGACCATGCAGATACCGAGCGCCGGCACCCAGCCACCGACGAAATGCAAGTAGGCGCCCGCCGCAACCAGTCCGCCACCTGCCGACATCGCCGCCCATTTGAGCGGCTGGTAAGGCAGGCCCGACCTGACCACCAGGCGATTGAAGCGTTCGAGCGGCATCGCGAAATTGCCGTCGGCATCCAGGCCTCGGCTCTTGCGCAACTCGACCATGGCCTCGCTGGTGCTGGCAAACCGGTCCTTGAACTGCAGCCTGCGGTTCACGATCCGTTGTGTCTGCGCCTGCGTGACGAGGCCCAACGCGGCCTGGATCATCAGGAAGAACGCCCCCGCCGCCATGATCGCGCTGACCAGCAGGAACATGCTGTAACCGGTTATGTCTGGTAAGCCGAACACGTGACTGGCGCCTAGAACACGGTCGCGGGATCGAACATGCCTGCAGGCATGTGAACGCCGCGTCGCTCCATCTCGTCGAGGAATTTCGGACGCAGGCCAGTCGCTACGAATTTGCCGATCACTTTGCCGTCCTCCGACGTTCCGGAGCGTTCAAATTTGAAGATTTCCTGGATCTGGATGATCGAGCCTTCCATGCCAGTGATTTCGGCAATCGACACGACCTTGCGCGACCCGTCTGACAGGCGCGTGGCCTGAACGATAAAGTTTACAGCTGAAGCGATCTGGCCTCGAATGGCCTCCTCAGAGATTTTCAAGCCGCCCATCATCACCATTTGCTCAAGGCGCGTAATGGCATCGCGGGGATTGTTGGCGTGAATCGTCGCCATCGAGCCTTCGTGACCAGTATTCATGGCCTGGAGCATGTCGAACGCTTCCTCACCACGGACCTCGCCTAGGATAACGCGGTCCGGGCGCATGCGCAGCGCGTTCTTGACGAGTTCGCGCTGGCGGATCTCGCCCTTGCCTTCGATGTTCGGCGGCCTTGTTTCCATGCGCGCAACGTGCGGCTGTTGCAGCTGGAGTTCGGCCGCGTCCTCGATCGTGATCATGCGCTCCTTCGGACTGATCGCCGAAGACAGGGCGTTCAGGAGCGTTGTCTTGCCAGAACCGGTACCACCCGAAATCACAGTGGACGCCTTGCACTTGACGGCTCCCAGGATGAATTTCGCTACCGGTTCCGGAATAGCTCCGAAGCCAACCAGCTTTTCCATGGTCAGGGGTGATTTGGAAAATTTCCGGATAGAAACAAGCGGTCCGTCGATGGCGATCGGCGCGATGGCCGCGTTGACGCGGCTGCCGTCGAGAAGGCGCGCATCGACCAGCGGTTGACTTTCGTCCACGCGGCGCCCCACGGCCGACACGATCCGCTGCACGATCCGAAGCAGGTGGTCATTGTCGGCAAAGCGGACAGGTGCCAGCTGCAGTTCGCCGTTCCGTTCGATATAGACCTGATTGTAGCCGTTGATGAGAATATCGGCGATGGAATCGTCTTTCAGCAGTGGCTCAATCGGGCCAAGGCCGGTCATCTCGTCCATCACCGCATCGGCAAAGGATATTTCCTCGACCGAAGACAGAGCCATTTCTTCCTTGCTGATGATTTCCGAAATGATCCCGCGCACGCGCTCGCGCATTGTGCCGTCGTCCAGTTTGTCGAGCGCAGACAGGTCGAGTTCATCAATCAGCTTGGCATGCACGCGCAGCTTCGCATCCAGCAAGTCGAAACCGGCAGAATCTCCTTTGCCCTTTGGAGGAACGGGTGCCGGTGCGGCGTCCGCCGGTTTCGCCGACGGCATCACACGCGGTGCCGCAGCCGCTGTGCTGGAACTGAATCGGCTCATTTCGCACGTCTCTTCTTCTTGGGTGTCGCCTCATTGGCGACGACTTCGTCAGGAAGCAGGCGATCAACGAATTGCTGAACGTCCAGCACAAGCTGGCTCTTCGGCTTCACATCTGCGATTGGCTTTCCGAGGTTGACGGCCGTGCGCGCCGCATCCCAGTCCGACGCGATCGTCGTATGGATTTCCTGTTCAATGGCCTGCTCCGCCTTGTCGACGGCGAACTCGGCACGAAAACGCTTCTTCGGGAACATGCGGTTGAGCACGAGCTTGGACTTACCGCGATCCCGCCGCAGCACATCTGTCTCACGACACAACTCCGCTGCAGCGTGCAGGCTTGGTACTGTCAACTCGCTGACGATAATCGCTTCATCGACGGCACCGAGAATGGACTTCGTCCATGGCGTCATATGCCGGGGCATGTCGACCAGCACATACTCGAACGCGCTGCACGCAACATCCAGCAGGCGCAACATTGCCGGCTCGGTCGCCAAGGAATCTGCATCCGGATTACGCGGCGCAGCAAGCAGGGAAACTCCGTCAGCATGCTCCCAACACCATGCCGCCAGCAGTCGCTGGTCCAGGCGCTCGGGCGCATCCACCAGCGCCTGAAGGTCCAGCTTCGGCACCGCTTCGAGAAAGGATGTTGTCATCCCGTCAGCCACATTCAGGTCGACGAGACACACTTTTCCCGGACCCACCTTGCGAGCGAGACTGAACGCGCTCTCGATTGCGAGCGTTGAAACGCCAGCGCCTCCAACGGCGCCGCGAAAGGCCCAGCACTTTGATGTTGCGCCCGATCCCTGAATTGACTGTGTCTCACGCAACTGTTCTGCCGCATCGATAACTTCTTCGATCCCGGCCGACGTAGATACGATATCGGAAGCTTCGAGTTTCATCAGGGCCCGAACCATATGTCCCGGCAGTTGGTCTGAAACAACGATCACTGCTGTGTTCGGGCGCTCCACCGCGAGCGTCAGGATAACCTGGTCGTAACCTGGCACGCCTTGTTCGACCAGCACCAGTCCGCCACCATGGCGCAACACGACCTCGGACGCCGAAAGCCCCGAAAGATCGGCCAGGTCTGCACAGCACGATTCCAGCACGTCCTTGCGCTCGGCGCTTACCAGCACGGCGAGTGACGGGATGATCCGGTTTGTTGCCGGCGGCGGCGGATCCGACTTTTGGACAGGTTCAAACATGTCAGCCCCCGGTTCCGCCAGCCGAGGTCTGCGGCAGATCTTTCTGCGTGCCTTCGTTCAGCGCCTTGACCGCGTTGGCTGCGCGCACGCCCGATGTCGACTCGATTTCCCTGGAGTTCGGCAGGTTCACGTCGCGCACCGACTGGGTAGCGATATTCATCTCGGTCGCGCCGCCCAGCAAGCGGACATCCTGGTGATCATGGCTCGCACATGCGGCGAGAAATGAAAGGGCGGCGATTGCGCCTGTAATTTTTAAACGATTGCTCATTGTACAGCCTCCCTAGTTTGCCAATGGTACGGTTGCGGTCTGGTCAAGCAGGAACAGTTCGGCTTCCGTTGGCTCAGCAAATGCATCCAGCGGCGTGACCAGCGAGTCCGGGTGCGTAGCCGGTTGAACGAGACGCGGCGTGACGATGATTACCAACTCGCTCTCGTTCTTCTGGTAGCGCTTGGACGAGAACAACATCCCGAGTACAGGCACGTTGCCCAGCCATGGTGTCTGACGCACATCGTTGGAATAATCGTTCTGCAACAGGCCGGCGATGGCGAACGCCTGACCGTCATGCAACTCGATTGTCGTGTCCGCCCGGCGTACAGAGATGCCCGGAATTTCGATGCCTGATGACCGGATGCCGTTGGCCCGGTCAAGTGCCGAAACTTCGGGCCGGACGCGCAGGTTCACAAGTCCTTCGCCCAGGACCGTTGGCGTAAAGTCCAGGCTCACACCGAATTTCTTGAACTCGACCGAGATCTGATTGTCCTGGCTGGCAACCGGAATCGGATACTCACCGCCCGCAAGAAAGCTCGCAGTATCACCAGACAGTGCCACCAGGTTCGGTTCGGCCAGCGTCCGGATTACGCCCTTCTGTTCCAGTGCGCGCAAGGTGATGTCGATATTCTCGTTTCCGACATTGGTAAAAAGCGCGATTGTCTTTTCCGCGATGCCTGAAATCGTTCCGCTATCGGTCACGCCAACAACATCATTCGCACTGATCTTGTTGCCAAAACCAATCTCCTTGACCGCGCTGCGGCTGGCTTCAACGAAGCGAACTTCCAGCAGGACCTGCTGGCTCTGGCCAACCGACAGGCCGTTTGCCACACCGCCGGGCACATGCCGCTCAGCCAGTTGCAGCGCCATGTCCGCGGCAGCCGCAGTCGTCAGCTTGCCATCCAGGAACACGCCATCATGCACGGCATAGACATTGATATCCTCGCCCGGCAGCAGGTTCTTCAGGTCCGTGCGGAGTTCATCCAGTCCCAACTCGACTTCAATATCGATAAGTTCAGCGATTTCGCCGGCAGCGTTGTAGATCAGCACGGTTGTCGCGCCCGGCTGCTTGCCACGCAGGAAGAACGAACGGTTCGACGTCGCCATCGCGTCTGCAATTTCAGGATCGGCGACGACAAGCGTCGCAAATTTCAGGTCCGCTTCGACAACTGTCGAACGGCCCTTCTCCAGGACGAGTACGCTGGCGCCCTCAGGTGCGCTGCGCTCGGTCCATGCGCCCGCAACGGGCGCGCCGAGAATTGTCATCGCAAGGCATGCTGCGAAGAGTTTCTGGAACTTTCTCATTTGCCGGCTCCTCCCGCCAATGTTTTGTCCCGGGCGACCGGTGTCGTGACTTCGGTTTCTGCGTCTCCGTTGATCACACGGATGCGGGCGGTCGATGGCGCACGCGCCACACGCGGGCGTGACACGATGCGGACCGGCTCTGGTGCCTTGCGAATTTCCGCAACCACTGCCGCCTCCTCATGTCGACCAATCAGCGCCAAACCAAGCGCGCCGCGCTGGCTTGCCGCGCTCAGCGCCAGCGCATCGTCTGGCGTCACTTCGAGCGTGACAGTGCTCGACGGGCGCGCGCCTTCAAGGCCCGCCTCGAAGGACTGGTCGATCGCGAGTACATTCACGTTCTTGAGAACCGATCTGGCAATCACGTCTCCCGAAACGCGCTCGCCCTCACGTATGGTGCTCCGGCCAGAATCCTCACGCGGGATGAATTCGTTCACGTCCACACGGTCGCCTGGCAGCACGAAGCCCGCCACGCCTGTGTCACTGCCGACGACAACCGAAACAGCCCGCATGCCCGGCGTAATCGATGCCGCCAGCGTCAGGACCAATCCGGTATCGTCGATCTTGGCGCGCATGAGCGGTTCACCGGGCACGATCAGGCCGCGCGCATAAACTGTTTCTTTCAGGTCGTCGAAGCTTCTCAGCGCATCCGCTGGCACCGCGTCTGATGGCCAGGGCTGGGACTTCAGGCTGGATCGATCGATCAGGTCGCCGGTCTGTATCACCGAGGTTGCTACGAGCACGGATGACATCTCGACAACTGGCGCGAGACTTGCAGCAGATGCATCCGACGTGCTGGACATCATGTAGCTGCGGCCCAGAAATACCGCGCCTGCGCCCAGGACGAGCGACAGGCCAAGGCTGATCAGGGTTGTTACCTTCATTGTCGGAGCCCTCGTTCCCAAGACCGTATCTGGTCAATCTGGGACACTAGAGGTCAGGCGATAAAGTCTGTTGAAGAGCGGTGCCCAAATCTCGGGCAGCGCCCGAACGCCCTGTTAACCAAAACCGATGCTTGATTAAGCGCTTTTGAATCATCCCTTTGCGGGCGGATCATCGCGCCATCTCATTACATTTCGCGCCGATGGGCTTAGCTATGAAGGAACCGAGGCGCCGCACCCGGCACCAGTATCGCGGCCGTGAGACGCCCGCCGAATACGGCACCGGTATCGACATTTATCCGGCGCCCATCGGCCGCCATGTCGGGCAGCGAGTCCTCTGTCGGCGAATGCCCATGGACAACGGTCTGGCCGATCAGGTCAGGCGCCGTCCAGCGGCTTGTATCAAAGAATTCCTTTCGCCGAGTCCACATCTGAACCCGCTCGCCACATGCCGGAAACGTATCCGGATCGACGCCTCCATGAACGAACACCAGCCCCTGCGCCTCGTCCCGGAATATCGTCGGCAACCCAAGCAACCAGTCGAGGTGATGATCCGGCGGGCCGTCCAGGCCCCTGCGGCGATAGCTGTCCATGGTTTCTTCGCCACCCCACTCGAGCCAGCTGCGGCGCGAAGCTTCCAGCTCCATGCGCACAGATTCAATCATCAACTGCTCATGGTTTCCGCGGATATTCACGCATTGCGGCCCGCGCCGCGCCTCCATGTCCATCAGATAGTCGACAACACCGCATGAATCCTGTCCACGGTCGATCAGGTCGCCAAGGTGAACCAAAGTCACGTCGGCACCGTCGAGTTCAGCATTGGCATGGAAGTCGACCATGTCGTGCAGTTCCTTCAGACGATCAAGTTCGCCATGAATGTCGCCGATGGCGCAATAGACAGGTTGGGTCATAGGTCTCACCTAGTGCAGGACTTCGCCGAAAAAAGGGCCGTGCCACAGAATTGGCTCAGGGGTCAGAATGCCAGTGTTCGGGCCGAAGACCGATGCCGACAGCGCGGGCCGTTAGGCCGCGAAGCAACGGAACTGCGTCCAGCACTTTCAGGAAGAACGGCGCCTTGGGTGAACCGCCGCGCTCGAGTGCGGGCGCCAGCACCCGGTTCTGTGCCGCAATTTGCGCGCGCTGGGTCATCCGCGCTGGCCAGTCGCGGCGTTTTTGCACGGCGGCCAATGCATCGCCTGGCGCCTGGCCGAGCCGAAGGAACGGCGCGAGTATCCGTGCCGCCGCCGCAGCATCCTGAACCGCGAGGTTTATCCCGACGCCGCCAATCGGCGACATCGCATGCGCCGCATCGCCAATGCAGAGCAGGCCCGACCGCCACCATTTGGTCAGCCGGTTGACCTGGACCGTCAGGAGTTTGACATCGTCCCAACTCCTCAGCTCGCGTGCCGCGCCAGCCAGCTGGGGCGCCAAGCGCCCGATACGGGCCCTGAAGGCGTCCAGCCCTTCGGCGCGGATTGCATCAGCACGACCTTTCGGGAAGGGCAGCGCGCATTGCCAGTAGTCGCCGCGATTGATCAGCACGAGAAACCCGTCCACTCCCACGCGGCCCAGAGATTCGGCGGAATCGTCGGGCGTGCGCGACAAGCGCATCCAGAACACGTCGATCGGCGCGCCAAGGTCTTCCACCTGCAGGCCTGACTGATCACGCAGGCGCGAGCTGCGCCCATCGGCAGCCACGGTCAGGGCGCTGCGAATTTCCAGCGAGCCGTCCTTGGTGTGGCCAAGCAGGCCAACCACCTTGCCGTCTTCCTCGATCAGCCTGTCGGCCTCAGCCGACATCAGCAATCGGAAATTCGGCAATTCGCGCGCGGTATCCGCCACGAAATCCAGCAAGTCCCATTGCGGCATCATTGCGATGAACTTGTTCTCGACCGGCAAGCGAGAAAAATCGGCAGCGGCATAGAATGTGTCTCCTACGCCTACCGACAAGCGTTCAGTCTTCTGGTATGGGCGCGACAATAATCCGTCCAGCAGCCCAAGCTCGCTGAACAATCGCAGCGTCGAGGGGTGCACCGTGTCGCCCCTGAAGTCGCGGAGGAAATCCTCATGCTTTTCCAGCACGATCACATCCACGCCCGCGCGTGCCAGGAGGTAACCCATCATCAGGCCAGCCGGCCCGCCTCCAGCGATACAGCATTGGCTTGTCAGCACACTCATTGGGGTTCTCCGCCCACGTCCGCGACACCTTACCATAGTCCCGAGCAGCGTGATCGATCAGTCGCTCCGTCTTATCACATCGGCAAACATGGCAGCATCCACATTGCCACCGGTCACAACCACCCCAACACGGCCTCCTCGCATCGCCTCGGGCACCCCGCGCAACACAGCCGCCAACGCCGCCGCACCGCCCGGTTCCGCCACGATTTTCAGGTAGCGGAAAGCGTGCCGCATCGCCTCGCGCACCTCAGCGTCGCTCACGACCAGGCCACCCGCCAGCAGGCGCTGGCCAAGCGGGAAGGTCAGAGCGCCCGGCGCAGGCGTCAGGATCGCGTCGCAAAACGAGCGCGTACCCGGCGCGTTGGCGATGATTTCTCTAGCGGCGAGTGACCGCGCCCAGTCGTCATGGCCTTCCGGTTCAGCAGCCCATATCCGGGTTGCGTCAGACAAACCCTCGAAGGCCAGCGCCACTCCTGTGATCAGGCCGCCGCCACCTGCACAGCACACAAGGTAGTCGAGCGGTGTGCCCGTGGCCTCTGCCTGGCGGGCGAATTCAAGGCCAAGGGTTCCCTGTCCGGCAATGATATCAAAATCGTCGAAGCTCGGCACCAGTATCGCGCCCCTTGCGGCGGCTAGGTCCTGCGAGATCGCCTCACGGCTTTCGGTGTTTCGGTCATAGAGATGCACTTCGCCGTCATCGGCCAGCACGCCATCCACTTTCACCTGTGGCGCATCGGATGGCATCACGATCAGGGCCGGCATGCCAAGCAGTCGCGCCGCACGCGCGACGCCTTGCGCGTGGTTGCCGGACGAGAAGGCGACGACGCCTGCTTTGCGCCCGGCCTCGGGAATCTGCGACAGGCGATTCATTGCGCCGCGAATCTTGAAACTGCCTGTTACCTGCAGGCATTCGGCCTTGACCAAAACCTGAGCGCCTGCCGCCGCATCCAGTGCCGGATGGGTCAGGACAGGTGTTTCACGAACGACCCCAGCCACGCGCCGTTCGGCGGCAAGGACATCATCAAAATTCGGAAGGTTCAGGGCCTGGCTCATCGGCCTAGCCCTAGCCGGTCACGCCGCCGCCTTCAAACCGAAAGCGCGTTCGATAGTTAATAAAACCCGCAATCGGTCATTGCCTTGGACCCAATGTGGGTTCGCCGTCCAAAGGGCCACCTCTAGAGCGTGGCGGCCATCTTCCGGATCAGTTCGCGCGCGCCCTCGGCTGTCTCTTCATTATCGATGGCGTGGGCCATGACAGCTTCGAAATAGCCGAGCTTGGACCCGCAATCATATTCGCGGCCTTCAAATTCGTAGGCGTAGTAATTCTGCGTTTCCATCTGGCGGGCCATCGCATCGGTCAGCTGTATCTCGCCGCCAGCTCCGGCGGCCTGATCAGCAAGGAGGCCGAAGATTTCCGGCTGGAGAATGTAGCGACCGGTGATTTTCAGGTTCGACGGCGCCGATTCCATCGGCGGTTTCTCAACCATGCCTGACATTTCGATCAGGCGACCGCTGCGCGCTTTCGGCGCGATCACGCCATAGGACGACACGCGCTCCATAGGAACTGGATCGACAGCGACGATGTTCCCGCCGACTTCGTCATAGGCCTTGACCATTTGCGCGAGGCAGGACGGTGCGCCCTTGACGATCACGTCTGGCAGCAGGACAGCGAAGGGCTCGTTGCCGATAATGTCGCGCGCACACCAGATCGCATGGCCGAGGCCCAGCGGTGACTGCTGGCGCACGAAGCTCGCTGCGCCGGCAGGCAAAGTCGTCTGCTGCACTTGCTGAAGGATCGCCTTCTTGCCCTTGGCCTCAAGCGAGACTTCCAGCTCATAGGCAATGTCGAAATAGTCCTCAATGGCGCCCTTGTTGCGCCCCGTCACAAAGACGATGTGCTCGATTCCGGCTTCGAGGGCCTCGTCGACAACATATTGGATGGCTGGCCGATCAACGACTGGCAGCATTTCCTTCGGGATGGTCTTGGTCGCGGGCAAAACCCGCGTGCCCATGCCTGCAACTGGTAGAACGGCTTTCCTGACGCGCATGGGCGGCTCCTGTTTCGTATTGCATTTCCGCGACCCTATCGCCCGGAATGGACGCCAAGGCCAGAGGGGGCGCCTCGATCAGAGCGCAGCGTAGAGGATAAAAACGGCAAGCCATGTCGACAAGCTGAGAACGAGCAAGGTCGACAATATCCTGCGAAGCGACATCCGCTTGGGCGCGGTCAGTTCCGCCGCGAGGCGAGCCTGAAGGGCGTGCGCTGGCGAAGCCACGTGCTCGGGAGAGAGATGTTGTTCAACCGCCTGAACGCCAGACGCACCAGACGTCGCGTTCACGCCTGGCTGTTCCGCTTCCCGCGTCGTTTGATTTTGTACAGGCTGTGCAGCCATCGGACTCTCCGGTCATTTCCCGGCGACCAATGGCAGAGAGGCCCTAAGTTTTGCCTAACGAGCACCGGCAAAATGGTGACGAGCCGGTTCACTCGGCGGGATCAAATACGCCCCTGGTATTGCGACGCACCGCAAACACGCGCGCCAGGCATCCTGCGTCCAGCGCCACGTCCGGTGCCCCATCGGCCACGACACGCCCCTGATCCAATACAATGATGCGGCTGCAAAAGCGCGATGCCAGATCGAGGTCGTGTACGGCAGCGACAACCGCACGCCCGGCAGTGCATTCCGCTTGCAGGACCTGCATCAGGCTGAGGCGATGGGCGATATCGAGCGCGGCGCCCGGTTCGTCCAGCAGGAGGGTGCGCGAGGGCGTGGCGAGGGTGCGGGCAAGGTGGAGGCGCGCCTGCTCGCCGCCCGAAAGCGTGTGAACGGGGCGGTCGCGGTAAGGGGTGGCGCCTGCGCGACCGAGAGCGTCGTCTATGGTCGCCCGGTCGGCGGGGCCGCACCGATCATAAGGCGACGGGCTGGTGACGAAGCGTCCGAGGGCAACAAGGTCCTCGGCGATCAGGTTCCAAGCGACAGGCCGCACCTGGGGCAGCCATGCCACCAACGCAGCCCGCTCGCGATGGGTCAGCGAGGCGATATCCGCATGGTCAAAGATCACCTTGCCTGATCGAGGTCGAAGCAGGCCGGCCATGACGCGGAGCAGCGTACTCTTGCCCGCTCCGTTCGGGCCCACCAGGCCGACGAACTCTCCCGGTGCAAGACTGAGCGAAACGTCAGACAGAACCGGTCTGCCGCCGAGGTCTACATTGATGCCGGATACACTGATCATCGTGCGCTTCCCCCCAACCGGGCAGCAATCCAGATGAAGACCGGCGCGCCGAACAGGGCTGCCGCCACGCCAAGCTTCAGTTCCTGCGCGAAGGGCAGAACGCGTATCAGGACATCCGCTCCAAGCAGCATGGCCCCGGCGGCCAGCGCCGAGGGGAGCAGGACACGCTGCGGATCATGCTTCACGAGGGGGCGCACAATATGCGGCGCGACCATGCCGACAAAGCCGATCGTCCCGGCAACGGCAACGCTCGCGCCAGCAAGCAATGACGTGCCCGCGATGATGAGAAGGCGCGCCCGTGCCGGGTTCACGCCGAGCGATGCCGCCGTCTCTTCTCCGAGGGAGAGCGCCCGGAGCGCAGGCCCTGCCAAGATCACGGCCACCGCACCGAGCGCCCAGGCTGGCAGCACGATGCCGACATCCATCCAGGACCGGTTCGCGACCGATCCGAGCATCCAGTTGATCAGGTCGGCCAGGCTGTAGGGATTGGGCGCGAGGTTGAGTGCGAGGGATGTCAGTGCGCCTGCAAGGCTGGAAAGGCCGATCCCGACAAGCAGGAGCGTCACCGTGCTCGCCCCGCGCCCGGACGCGAACAGGAGCAGAGCCACGGCCAGCGCGGAGAACAGGATCGCGGCCAACGGCACGGCGAAGCTGCCTGCCGCCGCCAACCCGAAATAAATCGCGATGACTGCGCCGAGCGACGCGAACGCCGATACGCCGAGGACGCCGGGCCCGGCGAGCGGGTTCTGGAGCAGGCCCTGCAAACCGGCCCCGGATAGGCCCAGCGCGGCGCCGACGCCGAAGGCGGCCACGGCACGTGGCAGGCGAATTTCCCAAACGATAATACGGGCGGCCTCAGTCCCCTGCCCGGCCAACGCGGCTAGCGTTTCACTGATTCCCAATGGCGCAGATCCGGCGAGCCCCGAAAGCACGAACAGGACCAGGCACACGAGCGCGAGAATGAGCGACAGGTGCTTCATTGCGCCCCCTCCAAGGCCGCGGCAACATCATGCGCCTCGTCAGCAACGAACCAGGCCGGACAGGTCAGCCGGCTTTCGGTCATGGCAACGGTTTCGGCGTCCTTCAATGCATAGGCGAGCGCAGGATGCCGGGAAATGCTCCACTGATCGTAGGCATAATCATCGAACCCGAAAAAGGCCGTCAGCGCGAGGCTTGGCGATTGCATAACCAGCGTCTCCAGCGGCAGCGAATACCAGCCGGTGCCGGCCGCGGCATTCTCAAGGCCAGCGCCGTGCATGATCGCATCTACCATCGTGCCCTTGCCTGCGGTCACGCCGCCGGGCGTTACATAGAGCGCATTGCGGCCAGTCGGTGGCGCGGCATGTGGCATGGCGGCGACAAGCGATTCGCCACGGTCAGATTGCCCTAGCGCGGATGCCACCTCGCGCGTGATGCGCGCCGCGCCATCCATATCGGAGGCATAGCCGATCTGAACTGTCCGTATACCGATGCGTTCGAAAAATTTCAGCGCGCGTGCATCGCCGCCCCAGCTGCGAACAACAATATCGGGCTTCAGCGCGATGACGTCTTCCGCCAATGCGCGCACCCGAGGCAGGCCAACCGCCCGTTCACGCAGGAAACTGAATGGGCGCTCGGCGTCCTTTGATAGCGCGCGGACCTGCTCACGGTCGGCCAGGCCGAGCACAAACTGGTCCGCGCAATAGTCGAGCGAGACGACAGTCGGGCGCACCTCGTCTGCTGCCGCTGCAGGAGCAAGCACAAGCAGGAAGAGGAGCGCCCAATGCATCATCGCAGTTTCAGTCCTATGAAGGCCGCTGCACCCGGCGTTTCATAACCGTATACGTCTGTCGCGGTTTCATCGAACAGGTTCTCACCGCGCAGCGTGAGCGCAAGGCGCTCGGTCAGCGGGAGTTCCAGACTGGCCGAGAACAACGTGTAGGCGTCCAGCGTCACCCGCCGCGAGGGGAAACTTCCGAAGTCGAAGTCATCCTGCTCGCCGACATAGTCCAGAGCCGCGCCGATCCGCAGGCCTTCGGCACCTGGCTGCCAATCCACCGACAGCGAGGCTGTTGAGTCTGGCACACGGATCTCGTCGCTGCCATCGTCGCTCTCGCTCTGGAAGATCGTCGCCTGCCCCGCGAAGGACAGCGCGCTGCTGGCGTCCCATCGGCCCGACAGTTCAATACCGCTGCGCTTCGACTTGCCATCCCGATTGAGGGCTGTCGAATTGAAGCTTGCGTCGAAGGCCGTGTAGATTTCGTCTTCGAGATCAGCCTGGAAATAGGTCGCCGACAGGAAAGCAGCGCCTAATTGCTGATCCCAGCCGATTTCCCAGCTTGTCGATTGTTCCGGCTTGAGATCCGGATTTCCGATGAAGCTGCCGGGGAAGAAGCCGAATAGTTCCGTGAACGTCGGGTTCTTCACGCCTGTGCCGACCGACGCGCGTGCCCGGCCATTCACGGCATCAAAGCCGTAGCCTGCGCCGACGCGCCATGTCGTGGCATCGTCGAACCGGCCATCATTGTCGTCGAACCGACCGGAGGCGCTCAGATCGAGTGCGCCCAGAGCGACCCTGTATTCGGCAGCAAAGCCTACGCTTTCAAACGTTTCCGAGGCGTTGGTGAGACCGGCATAAACGACATCCGTGCGATCGTAATCTTCCTTCTCATAATCCACGAGGCCGATCAGCTCCTGATTGCCAAAGGTGATCGACGGGCTCCACGATGCTTTGAGGCGTTCGCCTGTCGATTCGTCCGTTTTCGCACCATCGGTCGTATTCTCGCGGGCGACTTCGTTGAAGCTGACACCGAAGACATGGTCGACATTGCCTGTCTTGCCCACGAGAGACGTGCCGATCAGGACCTGATCTGCTTCCGTTTCCTGGTCCGTATTGTCGAGCAAGCCATCATAATCCGAGTCTGAGTCGAGATCAGCGGTCGAACGGCGGGCAATCACGAGGCCGGACAGGGTCCATGCCTCGTTGATGTCCAACGCAGCGCGCGCGAGGCCGGAGAATGCATCCGAGCCATCCTCTTCGCCGTCCAGCCCGGCCACATCAACGCCGCCCGTGGTGAAGCCTGAAACACCCGCACCAAAGCGCAGTGCGCCGGTCTTGCCAGCAAAGGACGCACTGGCGCGCGCCGTATCCTGCGTACCGACTTCACCGAATGCCTGCACGCCTTCCGCCCCTTCCGTCGACAGGGACACCACGCCGCCAATGGCGTCCGAACCATAGATCGACGAGGCCTCGCCGCGCAGCACTTCGATACGCGTTGCGCCGATACCGGTCAGGAGGCCGAAATCGGTCTCGCCGGTCACCGGGTCGGAGACTTCGATCCCGTCGAGCAAAACAAGCGTATGGTTCGCCTCGGCGCCGCGCAGGCGGACCTGGCTGAGCGCGCCAACGCCGCCGGACCGCGATATGCCGACGCCCGGCACAGCACGCAGCTGGTCGGCGACATTGGGCGACATGCGAACCGACAGGTCGTCAGCCGTCAGGATGCTGACGCTGGCCGTCAATTCATCCACAGGTTCGGACCGGAGGCCCACGACGGATACGGTTTCAAGATTTAGGTTTGCTTCCTGCGCCCATGCGGCACCGGAAACGGCAAGCACAGCAGCGCCTGCCAGAAGGTATTGTTTGAGCATCGCTCACACTCCGTTGTCCCGGCACACTGGCCGGGCGTTACACCAAAAGTGTCGCGTAGACGGAGTATTAGCCTCCGCTGCCATTGGCCTGAACCCGGACCAGGGCAAACGACGGCAAGAGGCAGGTCTCCTGGCTTGCGGATCGGTGGAAATGGCCGCCTTCCCGGGATATCCCCAGTGGCTTTGTGGCCAGTCCCTCTCCGCTAACAGTTGCGGGCACAGCGCCGGATTCTCACCGGCTTCCCTTTTCACCTGCGATTAAACAGGCACCTTTTGCGTGAGAGACGCTTTAAGCCGGTGACCCGGACAAGGCAAGATCAAAGCGGATACAGCAAATGCCCGCCATCGACCACGATGGTCGATCCGGTCATATAGCTGCCGGCGTCGGAGGCGAGCAGGAGAAGCGGGCCGGACAATTCCTTCATTTCCCCGATCCGGCGCTGGGCAATGCGCTGAATCATTTGTGCCCCTGCTTCGGATTCCAGGTAGGAATCATTGAGTTCGGTCTTGAAATAGCCCGGCGCAATCGCGTTCACCCGCACGCCAAAACGCGCCATCTCAAGCGCCATGTTGCGAGTCATATGCTCAACCCCGGCCTTCGACACGCAATAGGCCGTCGACATCATTTGAGTCCGCAGGCCGGTGATCGAGGCGATGTTGATGATCGATCCCGGCACTTTGGCTGCGGTCATCGCGTTGGCGCCATGCTTGGCCACGCGCCAGACGCCGGTGAGATTGGTTTCGATGACAGCGTTCCAGTCATCCTCTAGCATTTTTGTGAACCAGCCTTCGCGCGACATGCCGGAATTATTGACCACAATGTCGCAGGGCCGCCCGAGTGCTTCCTTGATCTCGGCAAACGCGCCGGTGACACTTTCTTCGCTCGTTACATCCATCTCGACCGGCAACGCCTTGCCGCCGCGTTTCACGATCTCGGCAGCCACGGCCTCTAGGCGATCCACCCGCCGCGCCGCCAGCACGACATGGGCGCCAGCCTCGGCCAAAACGCCCGCGAAATGGCGTCCCAGGCCGCTTGATGCGCCGGTGATCAACGCCGTCCGATTGGTCAAATTAAACATACCCATGCCCTCAATCTCAAATTTCATGTTGCGCCGCGCAATATTTTGCCTCTATCTCAGCCCCATGAAAATATCAGTGCTGAGGGAGCGACGCTCCGGTGAGACCCGTGTGGCCGCTACACCGGAGACCGTCAAGAAGTTGGTTGGTCTGGGACATTCTGTAACCGTCGAGGCGGGTGCGGGTGTTGTCGCAGGCTTTTTGGATGACGCCTACAAGGACGCAGGGGCCACGATTGGCAGCGATGCGGCCAAAGCCGCCAAGGGCGCCGATGTGGTGTTCAAGGTGCGCGGGCCGGAGGTTGCCGAAGTGGCGGCCCTGCCGGACGGCGCGACCCTGCTCGCCCTGATGGACCCGTTCGCGTTGGAGCCCGGCTTGCTGGACGCGCTCAACGCCAAGAAAATTGCTGCCATGTCCATGGAATTCACCCCGCGCATCTCTCGCGCCCAGTCCATGGACGCCCTGTCGTCCCAATCAAACCTTGCGGGCTACCGCACCGTAATCGAAGGCGCCCATATTTATGGCCGCGCCATGCCGATGATGATGACGGCCGCCGGCACCGTGGCCCCGGCCAAGGTGTTCATCATGGGCGTCGGTGTTGCCGGGCTCCAGGCCATCGCGACCGCCCGCCGTCTCGGCGCTGTCGTCACGGCCACCGATGTCCGCCCGGCTGCCAAGGAACAGGTCGCCTCGCTGGGTGCCAAATTCATCGCGGTCGAGGATGAAGAGTTCAAGGCCGCCGAGACGGCTGGCGGTTACGCCAAGCAGATGTCGCCGGAATACCAGGCCAAGCAGGCCGAACTGACGGCGTCCCACATCACCAAGCAGGATATTGTGATCACCACGGCGCTGATCCCCGGTCGTGCAGCCCCGGTCCTCGTCACCGAGGCCATGGTGAAGACGATGAAACCGGGCTCGGTCATTATCGACATGGCCGTTGCCCAAGGCGGCAATTGCCCGCTGTCGAAACCCGATGAGATTGTCGAGGTCGGCGGCGTAAAGATCGCCGGTTTCTCGAACCTGCCAGCACGCCTGCCCGCCGATTCGAGTTCGCTCTTCGCCAAGAACCTGCTGGCATTCCTGCCGCTGGTGACCGCCGAAGACAGCGCACTCAACCTCGACACCGACGACGAAATCGTCACCGCCATGCTGCTGACGCGCAATGGTGAAACCGTGAATGACAGGGTGAAATCATGAAACGCCTCAGCAGCCTCGCCGCAACGGCCATCCTCCTTGCCGCCCCAGCTTACGCAGAAGGCGGCGGTGTGAACCCGACCATCTTCCTCGCCGCGATCTTCGTGCTGGCCTGCTTCATCGGCTATTATGTCGTCTGGAGCGTGACGCCCGCCCTGCACACGCCGCTGATGGCCGTGACCAACGCGATCTCCTCTGTGATCATTGTCGGCGCGCTTGTCGCCGCAGCCGCCGCAGGCCTGACCGCTGACAATTGGGTGGCCAAGATTCTCGGCGGCGTCGCCGTGGCGCTTGCCAGCGTCAACATTTTCGGCGGCTTCCTCGTCACACAGCGCATGCTCGCCATGTATAAAAAGAAGGGGGAGTAGGCTTTGACCCTTACGCAAGCGCAATCCCATTTCGATTCGTACGCCGACGCGTTTACGCGCCGCGACATGTCGGCCATCGCCGGCATGTGGCAGTTTCCCTGCTTCATTACTGACAAATCCGGCGGCGCGAGCTTTCGCGACAAGGATGCCTTCCAGCGCAATCTCGATCGCATGGGCGGTTTCTATGACACGCAGGACGTGCGCCACGCCGACGCTATCGTGCGGACAGTCGATTCCCATTATGACGGCGTTGCCCAGGTGCGCGTCGACTACCGGTTCGCGGATTCCGACGGACAGACAATCATCGCTTGGCCGACAGACTATGTTCTGCGCCAAAACACTGACGGCGCATGGAAAGCCTGCTTCGCTGTTGCAGACGGCGAAGTCGCCGCATGGGCCGCACGCGGCACGCCGCTAGGAGCAAAAAATTGACCGATAGTTTCCACTCCACCTGGGCGCCAGCGCTCTACCTCGTCGCAGGCGTGCTTTTCATCCTGGCCCTTCGCGGCCTGTCCAGCCCGGCGACCAGCCGCAAGGGCAATCGCAATGGCATGATCGGCATGGCCATTGCCGTCGGCACGACCATTGCCCTGCTCTGGAACCAGCTTGATGTCGCCACCTGGGGCATCATCCTCGGCGGCGTTGCTGTCGGCGGTACGATTGGTGCCGTCATCGCCAAGCGCATCGCCATGACGGCCATGCCCCAGCTTGTCGCCGCCTTTCACAGCCTTGTCGGCCTTGCCGCCGTGCTGGTCGCCGGCGCTGCGCTCTACGCGCCGGTCAGCTTCGGAATCGGCGACCTGTCCGGCATTCACGCACCGTCGCTGATCGAGCTGTCGATTGGCTCCGCCATTGGCGCGCTCACCTTCACCGGCTCTCTCATCGCGTTCGCCAAGCTCAACGGCAATATGGGCGGGGCGCCAATCATGTTGCCCGCACGCCACTTGCTGAACATTGCGCTGGCCGTTGGCATTGTCGTGCTGGTCGTCATGCTTGTGGCGAGCCATGGCCACGCCCATTGGGCGTTCATCACCCTGACCGTTCTCGCCCTGATCCTTGGCATCACGCTGATCATCCCGATCGGCGGCGCCGACATGCCCGTCGTTGTGTCGATGCTGAACTCCTATTCGGGTTGGGCAGCTGCCGCGCTCGGCTTCACGCTTGGCAATTTCGCGCTGATCATCACCGGTGCACTTGTCGGTTCGTCTGGTGCGATCCTGTCCTACATCATGTGCAAAGGCATGAACCGCAGCTTCATTTCCGTCATCCTCGGCGGCTTTGGCGGCGACGATGCGGCTGCAGCAGGCGGCGTGCAGGTCGACCGCCCCTTCAAGCGCGGCTCGGCAGAAGATGCGGCCTTCATCATGAAGAACGCCTCAAAGGTCATCATCGTGCCCGGTTACGGCATGGCGGTGGCACAGGCCCAGCACGCCCTGAAGGAAATGGCCGACAAGCTGAAGGAAGAAGGCGTCGAAGTGAAATACGCCATCCACCCCGTTGCGGGCCGGATGCCGGGTCACATGAACGTGCTGCTCGCCGAAGCGCAGGTTCCCTATGACGAAGTCTTCGAACTGGAGGACATCAACTCGGATTTCCGCAATTCCGAAGTCGCCTTCGTCATCGGCGCTAACGACGTGACCAACCCGGCGGCCAAGACCGACAAGACCTCGCCGATCTACGGCATGCCTGTCCTCGACGTCGAGAATGCCGGCACGGTCCTGTTTATCAAGCGTTCGATGGGTTCGGGCTATGCCGGGATCGAGAACGAGCTCTTCTTCCGCGACAACACGATGATGCTGCTCGCCGACGCCAAGAAGATGGTCGAGGATATCGTCAAGAACCTCTGATCGATAGCAATCCGGAATGAATACGGGCGCTGGCCTCTGCATCGTTTGTGCAGTCGCCGGCGCCCGCTTTCGTTTGCAGGTCCGCCGCCAGTTCGTCCACGCGCTGGCCATGCACGATGAGTTGGGGCGCGATCTCGGCCAACGGCTTCAGAACGAACAGGCGCTCGGCCATGCGTGCGTGCGGCAGTGTCAGCGTCTCGGTCGCGCATTCCGCGCCGTCCATCATGAGCAGGTCGATATCGACCTCTCGCGGTCCCCAGCGCTCGCGCTCCATGCGCCCCAGCGCGCGCTCGATGTCCTTGACGGCGGCCAGAAGATCTAGCGGTGCGAGGCGCGTTTCGATGGTCGTGCAAAGGTTCAGGAAATCGCCCTGGTCGGTCTTGCCCCACGGCCGTGTCCGGTAGGCAGACGAGACCGAAATGAGCGAGCAGTCGGGCCGGGCGTCAATCGCCTGCAAGGCCGCCGCGAGATGGCCTGCCCTGTCTCCCAGGTTCGAGCCGAGACTCAGCGCAGCCTCAGCCATCGCGGCGACGCGTGACAGATACGCCAACATGGTCGACGGCGTATTTAATCGGCGCCGACGGCTTGCGCACGGTGATGGTGACCGTCTGCACGAGCGGGAATTTCGCAAGAATCGCCTCCGCCAGCTTGTGCGCCAGCGTTTCGATCAGGTTGAACACCGTCGCCGCAGACAGCTCGGTCGCAAGATCGCAGAGTTCGCCATAATGCACGGTGTCGCTCATCTGGTCGGCTGCATCCGCTGGCCGCGCAATGGCGCAGTCGATATCGACCATGAACCGCTGGCCGAGCGACTTTTCCGCGTCCATGACCCCGTGATGGCCATGAATGTGGAGGTTCGAAACGAAAATCCGGTCTGTCATCCTGCCTCGTCTATCGCTGTCCACATTTTCAATGCATCCACATGGGCGGCCACATCGTGGACGCGCAGGATCGAGGCCCCTCTCTGGACGCTGGCAAGGCCTGCGGCAAGCGATCCGATCAAGCGGTCTCCGACGTCGCGGTCCAGCAGCTTGCCGATGAACGACTTGCGCGACACGCCCACCAGCACGGGCACGCCAAAGTCGAGCAACACGTCGAGACGGGCGAGCACGCCAAAATTCTGTTCCCAGGTTTTCCCGAAGCCGACACCGGGATCCAAAATCACGTGTTCCCGCGGGATTCCCGCCTCGCGGGCCATCGCAAAGGCATTGTCAAAAAAGGCCCGCATATCGTCGGCCAGGTTGAGGCCTGCGTCGGCCTTGCCGCGATTGTAGGTCACCACGACGGCGCTGCCGGTGTCAGCCACGGCCTGCGCCATGCCGTCATCACGCATCATGCCCCAGACGTCATTGATAATGACCGCGCCAGCGCCTGCAGCCGCGCGCGCCACGCTGGCCTTGTATGTGTCGATGGAGATGACTCGCGCCGGATCCTCGCTGAGCGCCGGGATCACGGAGAGGACGCGCGCCACTTCATCGTCGGCATTCACGGGTTCGGCGCCGGGCCGGGTCGATTCCCCTCCGATATCGAGAATGTCCGCGCCATCGGCCTCCATCGCCGAAGCCTGTGCCAGCGCGGCAGGCGCATCGACGAACTGGCCGCCATCAGAAAACGAATCGGGCGTGACGTTCAGGATTCCCATGACGAGAATTTGCGACCTTGCACGGGCAAGAAATTCGTCCCGCAGGCGTGCCCGGTTCGTGCTGTCGCTCATGCCAATCGTCTTCCGCCTAACTTCCGGCCGCTTATAAGCGCGCCAGATTAGGGGGCAAGGAGCAGGTTGCGGCTTCCCAAGGCCCAACCCCGGCAGGTGAACCCGCCGCTGGAACGGCGTTATTCTCCAATGAGATAGAGGGAAATGGTGTGCCCAGCAGGGTTCGAACCTGCGACCTACTGATTAAAAGTCAGTTGCTCTACCAGCTGAGCTATGGGCACGCCGAACGCGCCATTTAGGCAACGGCGCTTCCCGGGTCAACCGCTACCTGCACAGGCAGGCTTGATGTCGCCATATTTTTCACATCACCCTAGTCTCATGAACACGAAAATCCTTTGCCTTGGCGCCATGCTCGCGCTTGCAGCCTGCGCCAGCAGCCCGACGAAAACACAGTCGACCAGCAACAATGGTGATCCCTCCTTACGCGAAAATGTCGGGACAGCGGCCGGTAGCGCCGTGGAACAGACCCGCGAGGGGCTGCCGGACGCCGCGCTGTCACCGCTCGAGGACTTCAACCTGCGCCGCACGGAGATTCCGCCCCTGCTCGAAGCCCTTCAGAGCCCCTACGACCTGTCTCCGGTCCTGACCTGCGAGGAAATTGAGGCCCAGCTTGCCAAACTCGACCTCGTTCTGGGTCCCGACTGGGACACACCCAATCCGGACGAGCGGCTGCGCACCGAAATCCTCGCCGATTCGGCTTCGGAAGCGACGTTGGACATGCTGGCGTCCGAAGCCCGGGGCTTCATTCCCTTCCGCGGCCTGATCCGCAAGGCGACCGGCGCCGAGAGCCATGAAAAGAAATACAACAAGGCATTCAAGATCGGCGCCCAGCAACGCGCCTATCTCAAGGGATACGGCCTCGCCAAAGGCTGCCCGCCGCCTGCCCGGCCGGATTTCCTCGCGATAACGCTGGGAAGTGACGACATCCTGTTCAAGGGCGACTCGCCCCAGCCTTCGCCTACCCTCGAGTCTCCGCCTTCGGCGACGACTTCGTTCCAGCCCATGCCTGCGACAGTCGAGAGCGAAGGGCTTCAAACCGTCCCTCCTCAATACTGAGGCGGATCTCGGCCATCAGCGCCTGGAAGAAGGCGGTATTGTGCCAGCTGAGCAGCATGGGTCCCAGATACTCTCCTGCCTTGAACAGGTGGTGATAGTAGGCCCGCGAATAGTCGCGGCTGGCGGGGCAATCGACGGCATCGTCAACCGGCGACAGGTCCTCGGCGAATTGCGCATTCTTCACATTGACCGGCCCCGCCCAGGTCCAGGCCTGCCCATGACGGCCTGACCGAGTCGGCAGGACACAGTCGAACATGTCGATGCCCCGCGCGACGCTTTCCACGAGATCGATCGGCTTGCCGACCCCCATGACATAGCGTGGCAGGTGACCGGGCAGGTGCGGCACGGTCATGTCGATGGTAGCGCACATCTGCTCATGCCCCTCGCCCACCGCGAGGCCGCCGAGGGCGATGCCGCCAAAGCCTTGCGCCACGACGCCCTTGGCCGACTGCTCGCGAAGGTCAGCGAAATTCGAGCCCTGGATGATGCCAAACAGTGTCTGCGCGTCGCGGTCACCGAAGGCGTCCAGCGAGCGCTTCCCCCAGTCGAGCGACAGGGTCAGGCTGCGTTCTGCTTCTTGATGGGTGCATGGGAAATTCGTGCATTCATCGAGCTGCATGGAGATGTCTGCGCCCAGCAGATCGGCTTGAATCTCGATGCTGCGCGCCGGGGTCAGGCGGTGCGTCGAACCGTCGATATGGCTCTGGAAAGTCACGCCATCCGCATCCATCTTGCGCAACTGGGCGAGGCTCCAGACCTGGAAACCGCCGCTATCGGTCAGCATCGGGCCCTGCCAGCCTGAGAATTTGTGGAGCCCGCCGAGACGCTTCACGCGCTCGGCGCCGGGCCGCAGCATCAGGTGATAGGTGTTGCCAAGGATGATATCGGCGCCAGCCGCCTTCACCTGGTCCATGTAGAGGGCCTTTACCGTGCCCGCCGTGCCCACAGGCATGAACGCCGGCGTGCGTATCACGCCGCGCGGCGTGGTCAGCGTGCCCGTGCGCGCCGCACCTTCGGTTGCTTTGATCTTGAAAGGGAATGTCGCCATGGGCGAGGCCTATAAGCGTTGCGCCGCATCATGCCTAGGGTTCCGATGCGTCACGGCTTGCAGGCGACCCTTGTGCGGCGCATCCTGAAAGAAAAAGGGGAGACGACATGAAAGATCTGGCTGGCAAGACGGCATTCGTAACGGGCGCAGCATCAGGCATCGGCCTCGGCATCGCGACTGCCTTGGCGCAAGCGGGCGTCAAAGTGATGATGTGCGACATCGAGAAGGACGCTCTGGACAAGGCGATCAGCGATCTCAGGCTGACCAATGCGGACGTCGAGGGCGTCATCGCCGACGTCTCGCTCAAGGAACAGCTGCAGGCCGCAGCCGACGCGACAATAGAGCGGTTCGGCAAAGTCCACATCCTCGTCAACAATGCCGGCGTCGGCGGCGGCGGCAGCTATGGCCAGTGGACCGATACCGGCTGGGACTGGACGATCGGGGTCAACCTGATGTCCGTGATCTGGGGTATCGAGATTTTCGGGCCGCTTATGGAGTCGCATGGTGAAGGCGGACAGGTCGTCTCCACGGCGTCGATTGCCGGCCTGGTCGCAGCTGTCGCCCCTCCTTACAATGTGACCAAGTATGGCGTCGTGGCGTTGTCAGAAGGCTTGCGCCTGGAACTGGCGCCACGCGGCATCGGCGTGTCGGTTCTCTGTCCGGGCTTCATCCGGACCAAGATCATGGATTCAGCCCGCAATGTGCCGCAACGATTCGCCGGCGCGATCGATACGACCGGTGCAGGCGCAAACCTCGAGGAATCGGAATTTTCCAAGGCTGCGGCAGATGCCATCGCCCACGGCATTGATCCGCTATATGTCGGCGAACTGGTGCGCGAAGCCATCGAAGGCGACTGGCCCTATATCCTGACGGACACGGAATTCGAACCGGCCGTGGATGCGCGCTTCGCCGCGATCAAGGAAGGGTTTGACAGGATCCGCGACCGGAAACCGCGTCACTAGAACTCGATTTCAGCGCCAATCAGTTCTGGCAATTGCAGGACGATCAGGAGGTCGCGCATTTCCTGGCGCGCGGCCACGTGGCTCATCGTGAAGGACACGTTCGAGCCCTTCTCGGTAAGGTCGAGCAGGGTGAGGCCGGCGGGGAAGAGTTCGCGGTAGATCACGCGTTCCGACAGGCCCGGCGCCAAGCGGAAGCCGATGCGCTTGGACAGGTTCTCCAGCGCTTCGCCGACGCGCTCCTTGTTCTTGGCCGCCAGCGGCGACATGCGGTTGCGCATCACGATCCAGTCGATCGGACGGCGGCTCGCCTGTGCCTTCTTCTTGCGGCACGACCAGACCATTTCCGAATAGAAGCTGGGCCGGATGACTTCGAGCGTCTGCGGGTTCACGTCGCCAAGGAGGTCGAAATCGACAAAGCTGTCATTCAGCGGCGTAATCAGGCTGTCAGCACTGACATGCGCGAGGCGCGACAGGAATGTGTCACCGCCCGGCGCATCGACCAGGACGAAATCGCAAGCCTTCTTCAGGCGCGCGAGGCTGGAGAGGAATCGCTGGGTTTCCTCTGCTTCGGCCTTGTCGAGGTCGCGTTCGGTACTGGCATCGACGCGGATGATTTCCGGCATCGGCAGCTTGGCGCCGGTGGATGTCATCCAGCGCAGGCGATTCTCGAGATAACGGGTCAGGGTGCGCTGGCGTACGTCGAGGTCGATGATGCCGACTTTCTTGCCCATGCGCATGAGGGCAACGGACAAGTGCATGGAAACGGTGGACTTGCCGGCCCCGCCTTTTTCGTTGCCGATGACAATCACCCGGGCATCGCGCTGTTGCACTGACATGTCCGGGACACCCACCTGACTTACCGGGGCGAATCCATCTGCGGGCATGTTAGGCGACTCCACACGATATCAGCGGTTGAAACGACAAGGAACGAATCCTCAGGCGACGCGCGAAACGGCGTCGTCTCGGCGACGGACAATGGCAGGCATGAAGACTGGCCGCTCTTCGAACAGGTCAGCATCTTCCGTTGGCGCCGGACCATAGCTTGCCGCCATCGGCTCGCCTTCGAACAGCATCGAATCGCCGACCATCGCACCGAACGGCACACCGTCGGGAGCAAGATCGAATACCGGCGCATGCGTCGAAATCTGTGTCAGCAGCGAACGCAGCCCGCTGAGGGCACCCGAAACGCGCGACATTTCGCGGGAAAAGGCATAAGCCTCCGCTGAAACTGGCGTTTCGCGGCGATCGAACATCCATTCGTCGGACACGTGTTCCGGCTCAAAAGACCGAATCCGAGGCTCCGGCGCCGAAGCGTTAAGAATTCTGGACCTGCCGGCAGCCACGCGGAGGGCTGTCGAAAGCGCGAAAGACTTAATCGGAGCAAGGATGCGGTGTGTCATGTCTTGGAAATTCCCTTGTTTGGGTTAACAACACGTTTACTTCATAGCCAGTCGGGGCCTTTTCAAAGTGAATTCGAGTACAGGTAAACCGGTGACGGTTGTGAGCACGCGTGCCCAGTTGGGACAGCATATCCGGGCATGGAAGCAGGCCGGTGAGACGGTGGGATTCGTGCCGACGATGGGCGCCTTGCACAGAGGCCACCTGTCACTCGTTGAAAAAGCACGGGAAAAGGCCTCAAAGACCGTCGCGAGCATTTTCGTGAACCCCACGCAGTTTGCCCCGGGGGAGGATTTCGACACTTATCCGCGCGACACCGAAACGGACGTCTCAAAGCTCGCATCCGTCGGCTGTAATTTGGTGTATTTGCCGTCTGTTGAGGAAATGTATCCGCCCGGCAACACCACGAATGTGCGCGTCGAAGGCATGTCGGACCTGCTGGACGGGGTCTACCGGCCACACTTCTTTTATGGCGTCGCGACAGTCGTTGCCCGCCTGTTCCTGCATGTACAACCCGACGTCGCGGTGTTCGGAGAGAAGGATTACCAGCAGCTGCAGATCATCCGCCGCATGGTCCGTGATCTCGGCTTTCCCGTGGACATCGTTGGCGGCGAGACCGCCCGGGACGCCGACGGTCTGGCCCAGTCATCGCGCAATCTCTACCTGACACCGGAGGAGCGAATCGCCGCCGGTGCGCTCCAGGCGGCTTTGCATCGCGCTTCGGTGCGGCTGTCGATTGGCGTGGCGCCATCGGTGGCGCTGGAGGAGGCGCGCGCGCTGGTCATCGCATCGGGGTTCCGCAAGCTCGACTATGTCAGCCTGGTCGACCCGGAGACGCTGATCGACCTTCCGGACGCACCGCTGGCGCCAGGCACCATTGCCCGGTTGCTCGGCGCGGCCTGGATGGGAAAGACGCGCCTGATCGACAATATCAGCGCGACTCGGTGAAATCCTTCAACGCCGAAAGCACGGCTTCATTGTCGTCAGCCGAACCGACACTGATTCGCAGGCGCGTCGGCAGGCCGTAACCGGCAATCGCCCGAACGAGGATGGCGCGCTCTTTCAGGAAGGCATGGGCGGCCGCCGCACGGTCTGCCGAGCCAAAATCGGGAATCACGAAATTGGCGTGTGAAATGGGCGTCACGAGGCCCATCGCATTGAGGGCATCGGTCATCTTCGCGCGCCAGAGCGTGTTGTGCTCGCGGCTCATGGTGATGAAGGCCGGATCGCTGATGCTGGCAATGCCGGCGGCGACGGCGAGGCCGTTGACATTGAACGGTCCGCGAATGCGCTGGAAGGTCTCGGCGATCTCCTGCGGCAAGTAGGCCCAGCCGAGCCGGGCCGCCGCCAGGCCGTGAATTTTCGAGAATGTTCGCATCATCACCGTGTTGGCACGCCGGTCGACGAGATCACGGATCGCCGCCTCATAGTCCGGGCCGACATATTCGGCATAGGCGCCATCGATCACGAACAGGACGTGAGGCGGCAGCGCGTCCTGCAATTCCTTCAGTGCGTCGACCGGCATCATCGTGCCAGTCGGGTTGTTCGGATTGGCGAGGAACAGAATTTTCGTGCGCTCGGATACGCCGCCCAGAATGGCGTTGGCACCTGCCGTCAGGTCCGTCTCGGGAACGGATGTGCAGGCCGCGCCGTGAGCCGTCGCCGAGACCGCGTACATGGAAAAGGCATGTTCGGTTTGCAGGATCTCGTCGCCCGGCCCGGCATAGCATTGCGTCAGCAGGTGAATGATTTCATCCGATCCCGACGAGACGGCGATCCGGTTTGCATCCCTGATGCCCGCAGCCGCCGCAATGGCCTCCCGCAGGGCGCCATAGCCGGGGTCCGGATACACGTGGACGCCGGAGGCCGCCTCGCGCATGGCTTCGATAGCCCGCGGGTTCGGCCCGAACGGGTTTTCGTTCGAAGCCAGCATCACGACCGACCCCGTGGCGCCGGCGAGTTTGCCGCCGGGCACATAGGGTTTGGTCTTCAGGATGTGCGGCAGGGGGCGAATGTCGGTCATGCCCGGCGGTTACACCAAAGCAGGCTGGCGGGAAATCCCGTTCTTTGCCGGGCCGCCAATGTAAACAGGCCGCCTCGGAGGGCGGCCTGTGTCAAAACGGGACAGTGGAACGCTCAGTTCACCGAGCCATACTCGGCTCCGGCCTCCGTGAAATAGGCCCGCCAGAACGCTTTCACATCGGCCAGCGGCAGGTCGTATATCTGGCGCGGTACGATGCGTGCGACGACCTGGACTTTGTCCATGTGCGGCTTGGTCTGGCCGAGTTTCGAGCCGAGATAGGCATCATAGTCAGCGCCGACCTTGTAGAAGGAGAAGCCGTCCGAATGTTGCATCAGGTCTGAAACGACGACGACGCGGCGGTTCTCATTCGTCGACTGGAAGTCGGCCCGGTCCGCAATCGTGTAGAGCGCCTCGAAAAGGGGCGAGCTTGGCTGGCGGGTATCCTGAAGCGCGGTTTCGATCTCGGCGATCAGCGGCTTGTAGAAGCCGGCCTGCCAGGCCTGTTCGATCATTTTCGGATTCTGCGTGATCGGGTTGGCATCGGCCACGCTGCCCGGCGAGCATTTGACGAATATGACTTTCGGATCGTAGGGGCTGGCCGCATTCGGCGTCATCACCGTGAGCCGACCGTATTTCGGCAGCGCCCTGGCTTCATTGTCGACGAATTCATGCACCCAGCCGAGATCGTTCGGATTGAACGGATCGGACTGGTCGAGCAGGATGACCGTGTGGGCCGGATCCTTGCGGTCAATTCGGCAACCGGTTTCAGCCGTCACGCTTGGCGGAATGTTGAAGGCGACCAATGCAAACAGGCCGAACACGCCTGACAGCATCAGGCCGATCATGCCGCGCCAGAACCAAGGTCCTTTTTCTCGTCTTCTTGCCATCGTCTATTCTCCTGGCCTCGCCCTCAGGCGCGACGCGCTTCGTCCACGGACACGAAAGCCTTGCCGGCATTCTTGCCGTCACGGACCTTCTCGATTTCTTCGCCTACTTTTTTCTCGATGCTCGAGAGGCCCTTCTGGACCTGTTGGATATGTGTCTCCAGCCATTCGCGGGTCATGTTCAGGGCCTTGAGATTCTGGTCGATCGCCTTGATCGCCGCATTCGCCTGGTCGCGCTCTTTCGTATAATCGAACGGCGGCAGTTGCGGCGTGACGATCTCGTCGAAATAGGCCGGGCATGCCGCCTGCTCGCCGAGCTTGTCGCGCAGCTGGTTGCGATGGCGACGATGCGCCTGGCGATAGGCCACCTTGAGCGAGCGCTCCTGGTCAGCCGCCTTGGCAGCGATTGCGACAGCAATGTCGCGGCGCGATTCGAGCTCGTTCATGGCTTTCTCGATTTCACGCTTGGCTGCGGCATGGCGCGAGAGCTGGGTCTCGAACCACATGCGGCACTGGGTGAAATAGTCTGACAGGTCATCACGCACGCCATTGCGCACCTGCTGGCGGCGCTCATAGGCCTTGCGTTCCTTGCGCCAGACGCGGCCATAGCCGGGATAGCGGTCGGAAATGCGGTCATAGCCTTCATAGATGGCAAGGCCGAACACGGTGAGCCCCATGAACAGGAGGCCGAGAGCGATGAAGCTTTCGAGGCCGATAATGTTCGGGAACATACCCGCCATGACGTCGCCTGGCGCGATGTCGAACATCGAGAACTCGCCCATCGTTCCGGCGGCCGTGGCTGCGATCAGCCCGGTTTCAACGGCATCGCGGAAATGGGCGATGAAGAAGTTCAGGAAGATACCGGACACAACACAAAGGGCCGCAATCGTGCCGCCGACAATCTTGGCGAACAGGGACGGATGATTCAGGTAACGCAGGCCGAAAAACCCACCGACGACGCCGAACAGCACGTTCACTGCGCTGACCCCGAAGGCAATCATCAGGCCGCCAAGCAGGCCGGACGACTGGGCATCCTTGAACAGGAGCGCGTTGAAGCCGCCTTCGAGCACCATGATGAAAAGCAGGATGGCAACCGTCTGCTCGACATTTTTCTTGATGTCGGGCGTGCGGTCACCGATCCGGTCGCCATGGCGCGCGCGGAAAGTCTGTAGCTCGATGATCGCCGCCGAGTGGCTTTCACGGGCATCGGACACATCATCCTGCTCGTGATGGCGGTATTCGTTCTCTTCCGACTTGATCGCTTCGCGCAACTGGTCGGGATAGATATCGACCGGCGTGCAGTCATGAATGAAATTGCGAACGCTGGCCGCAGTCGTGCTGAGCCATGTGGTCAGGCCCCGGCGCACGCTTTCGGCGCGCTCGGCAATCTGCTGTTCGCGCTCGCTCCACTGGTCCTGCGTGATCGCATCCGACGCGGGGATCGCATCGGCTGCATCATTCTTGGCATCGCGCTTGGTCAGCGCGCGATTGAAGCCGAGCTCGCCCTGGGCCAGTTTTCCCTTGAGGCCGAAGTCCGACAGTTCTGCTGTGGTTTCCAGTGGCTTGATTTTCGACTGGCATCCAACGTCTGCGCCCCAGCGCACAGTTTTCTTCAGCATCGTATTACCTCTTAACAACGGAAGGCTTGGTATTAACCTTCGCTAACAATGCGCCGGACGCGTAAACAGAGCCCTAAAGCCTGTCATCTCTTGCTGATCGGTAATGTTGGTTAACACCCATGCCGCAAATACGGGCCTATCGGTTAAATTTTCAAATTTATTCAAGCGATTGGGTTAACCAGGACGGCAGCAACCAGCCTCTCGGACCGGCCGGAAGCCATTAAATTCTGCTAAGGCTTCCGCACTTATTTTTTGCAGGCCATATGCAGCAGGCGCTGCAGGGCCCGCGAAACGCCCTAATCGGCGACCTCTGGCGCGACGACCTGTGGCACCTCGGTGAATGGTGTGATTCCAAAATAGGGATAGATCTCGCTCGGGAAGTAGACGACGCCATTGCGGGCGACCAGTTCGATCGTCTTGATCGCCTTCAGGTCCTCGACCGGATTGCCGGGCACGAGGAAGAAATCCGCCTTCTTGCCCGGTGTGATGGAGCCCAGCTCATCGCCGAGCTTCATATAGTCAGCCGCTTCCTGCGTCGCGCGGGCGAGAATTTCGGCCGGGGTGAAACCGATATCCTGGTAGAGTTCCAGTTCGCGATGCAGGTTGAATGACCCTCCCATGTCTGTCCCCATGAGAATCAGGATGCCGCGATCCTTCATGCGCTTCAGCGTGCCGGTGATCTGGTCGAAGGCGCCGGCATAGGCTGCGTCGTCTTCCGGCGTCTCGATATTGGACCACGCCGCGCGAGCATCGCGCTGTACGCCCACGGGCATGTGATCGACATAGTCCGCCATGCCGCGCTGGACCTCGCCATTACGCGACAGGAGCAGGGCTTCATGGATGGCGTAGGTCGGATCGATGGAAACGTTATTCGCGACCATCATGTCGAGCGTGTGCGTGACCTGCTCACTGTCGAGGTCGAGCTTTGGCAGGCGCTGCAAGGCAGTGAGACGCAGCAGGGTGCGGGTGTCTTCGCCCTCGTCCAGCACCCAGCCGAGCATGACCTGGTTGATATGGGTCATCTCGTCATAGCCTGCCTCAATCATGGCATTGGCATTGGTGAAAGCCGGGACGTGACCGGTGACGCCAAGGCCGCGCTTGCGAGCCTGGGCCACGACGGCGGGTACCCAGGCCGGATTCATCGAATTGTAGACCTTGACCTGGAAATAGTCGCCCTGATCGGCATACCAGTCGACGGCGGCGACGGCCTCTTCTTCAGTGCTGACGAGGATGCCGTTATTGGAATTGAACGGACTCTTGCCTTCGATGAAGCCGTTCCTGACGATTCGGGGGCCCGCCAGCCTGCCATCGCCGATCCGGGCGATGAGGTCTGCGAGCACGGCATTGTCATTGCCCATGTCGCGGATCAGCGTCACGCCGGCAGCGATATTGAGAAGGGCATCATCCTGCCCGACATGGCCGTGCATGTCGGCAAGACCCGGAACGAGCGTGCCGCCCTTGCCATCGATGACGGATTCGTCGGGATGGCTGACATTGGCCGCCTCTATGGCCTTGATCGTGGCGCCCTCCACGCGGACCGAAACCGGGCCGGTGAGCGCCTTTTTCGCCGGATCGAATATGCGGACATCGGCAATGCGCAGCGGACCGTCAAACCTGTGGGCGGTATTGGCCTGTATGGTCTCGTAGCGGGCCGATGCCAGGCGGGTGGCAAGCGCGGTCAGCTGGGCCTCGGCGCCTTCATAGCCCTTGCGGACAATCACGAAGCGGGGCGAGACCAGCGCGAAGAACGCATCGTCCGCATCCATGAGGAAATAGGTGGGGTCGAGGCTTTCGCCAGTGAGCGCATAGGCCTTGGCTGCGACCGGCTCCGGGCCGCCGTCAACGGTGACGTCTTCGAGCGCTTCGAGGCGCAGGGCGCCGGCCGGCCAGGCTGGCAACGTGAGGTCCGGATCGGCGAGCAGGGCTTGGGCATAGACCGACAGGGCAAATGGCGTGGGGTTCTGGGCGATATAGATTTTTGGCTCGGTCGCCGTTTCGCTTCCCGGACCGGTCGTGTCGACCCAACTGGCCGTGCCGTCTGCGAGGCTGAAGGTTTCGGCGACCTTGTTACCGAAGGTCGTGTTGCCGTCGATGGTCCAGCGGGTCGGCAGGCCGTCATCGCCGAGGGTGAGGCTTTCAGCCAAGGTCGGTCCGCGGCCATTGTTGCGGTATTCATAGTCGACCTTGATGTCGGCGCCGGTTGTCGTGGCGGTGACCTCGCCGATATCGGCGCCGAACAGGCGGACCGTATAGGCCTGGGTGACCGGTTGTGGCGCGACTTCAACCGGGGATTCGACCAGCGTCTCGGGTTCGACTGGCGCTTCGTGCGTGCAGGCACCGAGCAGGAATGCGCCGCCGAGCGCCGCCATTGTGAGCCGGTTGATCATCGCGCTTCCTCCAGAAAACCGAGCGCCCTTGCGGCGCAGCCAGCGATCTAGGTGGCACAGATAATCCGGGGAATCCAGAATGCGGGGCAAATGATTGCGACGCCTGTAAGGGCGCTTCAGGGGTGGGGGCCGGGTGTTGTGCGGTGGTGGTAGGGGTCAGGTATGGGGCAGCGGCAGCCCGCAGGTCCGCATCCCCTGCGAAGGCAGGGACGCAGGGCCGTGCTGGCGAATTTCCGAGGCTCTCCGCCCCTGCCTGCGCAGGGGACACGGGTCAATTGTTTCGGGGTTGAGGGCGAGCCTGAGCCGATCCGATACCGGTGCACGGAAACAGCCCGAAGGATGCCCGGAGAGATCATCCGACAACCGGACAACCACGACCCGGCCGTTCCACATCACGCCCCAGAGCATTTGGCTGCCCGGGCCGCCTGCCTTCCTGAACCACGCCTTCAGGCGCTGGATGCGCCAGAAGACCAGCGGCCAGATTGGCAGCAGGTACCAGGGCAGGCCCGGCATGGGCGCGAGGAGGGAAAAGGCGGGCATGGCGCGCATTATATGCCGGCTGCGGGAGGGGGTGGATAAGTGGGGCAAAAAGGGGGGTGTGGCGGAAATACCCCGCCGATAGACTGCCTGCGCATTTGCACACAATGATGGTTGAAATGAGAATGACTTGCATTTACAGAGCGGGCTGGTTTTCTTTGAATGGTGATTGAAATGATGAATTCAGCGGGCTGGAAATGGCTGGCAACGGGCGTGGCACTGGGGACACTTGCGGCAGCAGCGTCTGCCCAGGACGAATCAGCGGCTGACGCGGCCACACGTGTGCTCGACACCGTGACCGTGACAGGCTCGGCCTCGCAGGTCGAACTGCTGGATGAATATGCCGGTGGACAGGTTGGCCGCGGCGGCCGTGCGGGACTGCTGGGCAACCTGGATTACCTCGATGCGCCCTTCTCGGGCACGACCTATACATCCGACCTTGTGACGGCGCAGCAATCCGACAGTGTCGGCGACGTGTTGCAGAACGATCCGGTCGTGCGCGTGGCCAAGGGCTTCGGCAACTTCCAGGAAGTCTACATCGTGCGCGGCTTCCCGGTCTATTCGGACGACATCACGCTGAACGGCGTTTACGGCATCCTGCCACGCCAGTTCGTGGCCGCCGAGCTGTTCGAGCGGGTGGAAGTGTTCCGCGGCGCGAATGCCTTCATCAATGGCGCGGCCCCGGGCGGCAGCGGCGTTGGCGGCACGATCAACCTGGTGCCCAAGCGCGCGCCGGACGGCGGCATTCGCCGGGCGACCGTGGGTATTGAAGGCGGCGGGCAACTCTACGCCGCAGCCGACCTCGGCACGCGGTTCGGACAGGACGATGCCTGGGGCGTACGCTTCAATGCCGTGCGCCGCGATGGCGAGACGTCCGTATCTGACCAGGAGCGCGACCTGTCTGTCGTCTCGCTGGGCACCGACTATGCCGGCGAGCGGTTCCGTTTCTCCGCAGACCTCGGCCTCCAGGACAACCGTATCGACGCGCCGCGCCCGCAGGTGACCCCGCTGGGCGATGTGCCTGACGTGCCGGACGCCGATGTGAACTATGCCCAGCCATGGACCTATACGGATGAAGAGCAAGTCTTTGCCGTGGCACGCGGCGAATACGACCTGACCGACGCTGTGACCGTCTGGCTGGCCGGCGGCCTGCGCAATGGCGAGGAAGCCAATGTCCTGGCCAATCCAAGCGCCGCCGCCGATGGCAGCCTGACGGCCTATCGTTTTGACAATGCCCGCGAGGATGAGGTCCAGTCGTTCGATGCCGGCCTGCGCGCATCCTTCGACACCGGCCCTGTCAGCCACAGCCTGGTCGTGTCGGCCTCCACGATCAACATGGAATCGAAGAATGCCTACGCATTCTCCAGCTTCTTCGCGCCGTTTGCGACCGACCTCTACAATCCGGTGGCCGTGACGGCCCCGGCAGCGGATTTCTTCACCGGCGGCACGCTGTCGAGCCCGCTGAAAACCGAGGAAGTGAGCAACCAGAGCTATGCCATTGCCGATACGATGTCCTTCATCGACGGCCGCCTTCTGGCGACGGTTGGCATACGCAGGCAGGACATCGAGACGACTTCGTTCGATTACAATTCCGGCGCGCGCCTGTCGGGTTATGACGACAGCGCAACGACGCCTGCCTTTGGCCTCGTCTACAAGGCGACACCGGCGATCTCGCTGTACGGCAACTATGCCGAAAGCCTGCAGCCGGGCGCGATTGCCCCGGCCACGAGCGGCGGCGTGACCATCCTGAACGCCGGAGAGGTGCTGGAACCGTTCACCGGTGAGCAGGTCGAACTGGGCGCCAAGTATGATGGTGGCAATTTCGGCGGCACACTGAGCGTGTTCTCTCTGACCCGGCCGAACGCGATTGTCGCGAACCAGGTATTCCAGGCCTCTGGCGAACAGGAAAACAAGGGCGTGGAGCTGAGCGTGTTCGGTGAGCCTGTCGAAGGCTTCCGCCTGATCGGCGGCGCGACAATCCTCGACACGGAGCTGGCGAAAACGCAGGGCGGCGTGAACGAAGGCAATACCGTGATCGGCGTGCCGGAAATCCAGGCCAATGTGAACGCCGAATGGGATGTGCGCGCACTGGACGGCCTGACGCTGGACGGACGGATCGTGTTCACGGGCGAGCAATACGTCAACGAGACGAACACGACCGAGATCGACAGCTGGACACGGCTGGACCTCGGCGCGCGCTACACGCTGGATGTGGCCGAGCGGCCCGTCACATTGCGGGCGCGCATCGAGAACGTGACCGACGAATCTTACTGGGCCTCGACAGGCGGGTTTCCGGGGGCGAACTACCTCATCCAGGGCAACCCCCGTACGCTGGTGGTATCGGCGTCAGTGGACTTCTAGGATGAAGCGGTTCGCGCGATGAAATCGTCGACCATCCGGGCGTGGAGCCAGGTGCACACATGGGCGAGCCTTGTGTGCACCGGCTTCCTACTCATGCTGTGCCTCACCGGCCTGCCGCTGGTCTTCCACGACGAGATCGACGGCGCGCTGAACCCGGCGACATGGGAAGCGGCGAACCCGGACGGGCCGCTCCTGGATCTCGACACGGTCCTGGCCCGCGCGCTGGAGAACCGACCCGACGACGTGCCGATCTTCATGAGCTTCGACATTGACCGCCCTGTCGTGAACGTGACGACGGGACCATCGGCAGACGCGCCGGGCACAGCCATGCACTTCGCCTCGTTCGACCGGACGAGCGGCGAACTCGTGCCGCCGGCGGATGTTGGCGGGGCGGTGATGGACTTCCTGCTGCAGCTGCATACGGACATGTTCCTCGGCCTGCCGGGCATGCTGTTCCTCGGCGCGATGGGCACGCTGTTCGTGGCGGCCATCGTCTCGGGCGTGGTTCTCTATGCGCCCTTCATGCGAAAGCTGGCGTTCGGCACCGTGCGGCGGGCGCAATCGGCGCGGCTGAAATGGCTGGACTATCACAACCTTCTCGGCGTGGTGACGGTGGCGTGGGTTCTGGTTGTGGGCCTGACAGGCGTGGTCAACACGCTGGCGACACCGATCATCGACAATTGGAAAACGCATGAACTGGCCGACCTGGTCGCGCCCTATGCCGATGCGCCGCAACCTGATGTGCTGGCCTCGCTCGACGCCGCCGTGAACCGCGCCGTGGCCGAGGCGCCGGGCATGGAGCTGCAATTCGTGGCCTTCCCGGGCAGCGGCTTTTCGACCGACTATCATTACGCGATCTTCCTGCACGGGCAGACGCCGCTAACATCACATATCATCGCGCCAGCGCTGGTGAGCGCGGTGGATGGCCGCTTTGCCGGGATGCGGGAAATGCCGTGGTACGTGAAGGCGCTGTCCCTGTCGGGGCCACTGCACTTCGGCGACTATGGCGGACTGTTGCTGAAACTGGTCTGGGCGGCGCTGGACGTGATCACGATCATCGTGCTGGGCAGCGGTCTGTACCTGTGGCTGGTGCGCATCCGGGCAAAACGCGCCCTGCCCGGCCGCATTCCGGCGGACGTGTCATGAAGCGGCGCAAGGCCAGCCTGCGCCGCGTGTTTGCCGTGCCAGCCCTGTTGTTCGTTGCCGGACTGACTGGCCTGGTCTGGGCACTGCTGGTGGACGGGCCGCAGGATGTGGTGGCGGGGCTTGCAGCCGGATCGCCGCTGGCCGTCCTCGCCTGGCTGCTGTTGGCGCGGCGGTGATTGGTTGCCGCGCCTCCCTCTCCCCTCTGGGAGAGGGACCGAGGGTGAGGGGTAGAGGCGCTACCGCTGGAGCCATTGTGTCGGTGGGGAGATTGGTGCCCCTCACCCCCCAACCCCCTCTCCCCGGGGGGAGAGGGGGCTTTGGATCAGGCCATTTCGATAATGGTGACGTTGGCGATGCCGCCGCCTTCACACATGGTCTGCAGGCCCCAGCGCTTGCCTCGCGCCTTCAGGCCGTAGATCAGCGTCGTCATCAGCTTGGTGCCGGTGGCGCCGAGCGGGTGGCCGAGGGCGATGGCGCCGCCATTGACGTTGAGCTTGTCCGGGTCTGCGCCAGTATGCTTGGCCCAGGCCATCGGGATGGAGGCGAAGGCTTCATTGACTTCGTAGAGGTCGATGTCAGCCATCTTCATGCCGGCCCGGGCGAGCGCCTTGTCGGTGGCAAACAGCGGCTCTTCCAGCATGATGACCGGATCGCCTGCCGTGACGGTGAGGTTGTGGATGCGGGCGAGCGGGGTGAGGCCGTAGCGCTTGACGGCATCGGCCGAGGCGATGAGTACGGCTGAGGAGCCGTCGCAGATCTGGCTGGACGTGCCGGCGGTGAGGATGCCGCCTTCGGCCATCGTCTTGAGGCCGGCCAGCGCTTCGCGCGTGGTGCCGGGGCGGATGCCCTCGTCGACAATGTGCTGCTCGATCTCGCCTTCGGGCGTGACGATCTCGACAGGGACGATTTCGTCCTTGAAGGCGCCTGCTTCCGTGGCGGCCGCCGCGCGGCGCTGGCTTTCGACGCCGAACGCATCGGTATCATCGCGGGTGAAGCCGTGTTTCTTGGCCACCATTTCAGCGCCGACGAACTGGCTGAAGCCCTTGATGCCGTATTTCTGCTTGATCGTGTCGGAGATGGGCGAGATGCCGGAACCCGGCAGGTAGTTCGACCCCATCGGCGCGCGGCTCATCGACTCGACGCCGCCCGCGATGACAACGTCCTGCGTGCCGGACATGACGGCCTGCGCAGCGAACTGGATCGCCTGCTGGGACGAGCCGCACTGGCGGTCGATGGTGACGGCAGGCACGCTGTCGGGCAGGCCCGAGGCGAGCACGGCCATGCGGCCGACCTGTCCGGCCTGTTCGCCGGCCTGCGTGACGCAGCCGAAGATCACGTCTTCGATGGCGGTGGGATCGATGCCGGCGCGGGCAACGACCGCATCGAGCGCGCGGGCGCCGAGATCGTTCGCGTGGATGCCCGAGAGGCGGCCATTGCGGCGGCCCCCGGCGGTGCGCACAGCGGCGCAGATATAGGCTTCAGCCATGATTGGGTTTCCTTCCTTTGCGCCATCGGGCGGCGGGTTGAGCGTGTATGGAGCGAATGTAGGCAGGCTTCCCTAGGGGCGGACAAGAGGGATGTTCGAGGATCGAGGCCTGCGCCCCTGCGCCATAGAAGCCCCTTGATTATTGGGCCCGGCAAGTTTGAATGGGTCATGGAACAACAGATTCACGACATCCTTGCCACACTTGAGCGCACGCCCAATTGGTGGATCGCACTCCTCGCCTCGGTGGCGATATTCCTCGTCCTGGTCGCCCTGTGGGTGGGCGCACGCCTGGTCAACAAGAAACTCGCGGCAAAGAACGAGGACCGTTTCGCTTCCGACGTTTTCGAAGCGCTGTCGAAAACGTCCATTCTCTTCCTGCTCATCGTTTCACTCTATATCGCTTTCGTTCAAATCGACCTTCCGGCGAATATCAGGGCCAGCGCGGACCTGGTATTCACCCTGGCCATGGTGCTGCAGGGCGCAAGCTGGGTCATCACGACCCTCATCCAGATTTCGACAACCTATGTGAGACGGCGCGCCGCAAAGAACCCGGCCCTGCCGAGCGCACTGTTCCTTGTCAAATGGGCGCTTCGGACGGTCATCTGGTCGGTCGCCATGCTGGTACTGCTCGACAATGTGGGCGTCGATGTCACCGCCCTGATCGCGGGCCTGGGTATTGGCGGCATTGCACTCGGGCTGGCGGCTCAAGGCGTGTTCAGGGACCTGCTCGGCTCCCTTTCCATCGTGCTGGACCGGCCCTTCGTCATCGGTGACGTCATCATGATCGGGGATATTACGGGAACCGTAGAAGATATTGGAATGAAGACCACCCGGCTGCGCAGCCAGACCGGTGAAGAGATCATCGTTCCGAACGCCGACCTGCTCAGCGGGCAGATCCACAATTTCCGGCGCATGAAACAAAGGACGGTCACGTTCCGCCTGCCGCTGGACTATGGCAACAGCGCCGAGAAGATCGCGCTGGCGAAAACAATCGCCGAGCAGGCCGTATCGCGCCACGAGACGGCTGAATTCGTCTACAGCGCTTTCAGGGAATACAAGGATTCGTCCCTGGTCATTGAAACGGCCTACAAGGTGCGCAGCCGAATTTTCACGGAATTCCTGAAAATCCAGGACGCCATCAACATGGAGATCAAGGCCGAATTCGCCACGCAAGGCATCGACTTCATCCCAAGCTTCCAGCGCGTGCGGATTGAGGATGGCACGCCGCCGCCTGTGCTGCCCGCCGGGTAACAGCACGTTCGACGCCCGTGAAGGCGCTTGGAGGGTGTTTCAATTCGGATTCAGGGATACGTCAGGTGTCCGGGATGGGCATTACCCTCTGCACCGGGAGAGAGGCAGGGGTGAGGGGCGACACGGCCTGCATCACGGATAGCAAGGGGCCTGCGGCGCGTAGGCGTCCCCTCATCCCCACCCCCGTCTCCCCGGGGAGACAGGGCGTATCGCCGAGCGCCGCCAGAAGCCGCCGCGAAGGCGCGAACGCGACAGGCCGCGCCGCGCGCGCCCGCCCCGTCAAATCATCCGACAGGCAGATCACACGTACCCGACCCCACCGGTCGACACCCCACAGCATCTGAGAGCCCTTGCCGCCCGCCGCGCGCCACCACGCCTTCAGGCGCTGGATACGCCAGAAGATAAGCGGCCAGACCGGCCACATATACCAGGGCAGCCACGCAGGCGGAGAGAGGAGAGAATACGCATCCATCGCGCCGCAGTATATGTCAGAGGACGGAGGTGTTGGATAAGTTTATTTTCGGGTGAGTGGGGACGGCAGGAAGGGATGGGTTTGGGGGTGGATAGAACCATCCGCGGCCAATCGACGGTGACGCCAAACATTTGCCATCGAGACCCAATATGATGTCTAATTTCGGATTCAGTTGGTAGGAAAATGAGATGCGATTTCCAAGATCAGAGGGACTGACCGATTCGGAGCGAATCCTTGCTACGCTTTGCGATGAATCTTTTTTCAGGCTTTGGACGTATCCAAATCTGTTCAAAGAACCGGGGAAAGAATTGATCGATTTGATGATCGTATTCGAGAACAACGTTCTTCTATTTTCTGACAAGTCTTGTGGATATCCCAACTTGGAGGATGCGGAATTAAGTTGGCGTAGGTGGTACAAAAAGGCCATCTCGAAGTCCGCACAACAAGCCGCACAAGCAAAACGTTGGATCGAGAGATCGCCAGACAAAGTATTCTTGGATGCTAAAGCTACTCAGCGCGTGCCAGTTTCTTTGCCTCACCCTGACACATTGAACGTTCACCTAATTTGCGTCGCGACAGGCGCTGCGGCTCATTGCGAAGCTGTTACCGGTCAACCGTGCTTGGGCATAGATCTTACAGTCACGGACGCCGAAGCACCTCTACGAATTGGGACAGTCACTCGTGCTCACGGAACGCTACACGTATTGGACGCATTTGCGATAAGGCACCTAACCCGCGAACTGGATACAATTAGTGACTTTGTCGAATACCTGAATTCGAAACGCGAGCTAGTAGCTGGTAACCAGTTTAAAGGAGCTGAGTCAGAACTCGACATATTGGCTTACTATCTCTGGAACAATCGAACCTTTCCGGAGGAATGCGAAGAGTATGTGCTCGAAAGAAAACTATGGGATACCATCGAAGCAGATGCCAATTTCCAAGCAGGTCGTGCACTCAATCAGCAATATCGTGTTTGGGACATTTTGCTTGAGCGAGTGATCAATGAGTATCTGGAGGAAAACCTTCAGTTTGGGAATGAAGTCGAAATGAACGAGTACGAAAAACTCGTTCGAATCATGGCCGCCGAAAGTCGATTTCGGCGGCGCATTTTATCTGAGGCCATACAGGAGAGAGCAGAACGCGCTCGAAATCAACGAATCGCCAGTTTGCTCGAATCTGAACAACAAGGGGTTCTATACGTTCTGCTTATTGGCCAAGGCGCACCTCGTGCTGAATATGCGGCGTACCGAGAGGAAAGGTCTCAAGAGCTTCAACTGAGATGTCATGCCGCCAAAGCAGCACGACCTGAATCCAGATTGGTAATCGGAATTGGACTAGATGCGGCCGGAAACGATGGCAGCTCAGAAGACTTCGTATATCTCGACACCTCTGACTGGACCGACGAAATTTTGGCAAGGGCTGAGCGTATACGAGCTGAACTAGAATACTTCGTTGCTGAAAATATCGTTGCTCAACAATTGCAGGTCGATGAATACCCCGAAGCACCCTGACAGCGTAGCATGGCGCGTCGCAGGCTAAGAAAACCTGCGCGTTCCCCTACAAGGGAATATTATCGTGCTTTTTCCAGGGGTTTTCGAGCTGCTTGGTGCGCAGGGTGCGGAGGGCCTTGCCGATGCGGCGGCGGGTGGAGTGGGGCATGATGATGTCGTCGATATAGCCCTTGCGCGCCGCGACATAGGGATTCGCGAAATTGTCTTCGTATTCCTTCGTCAGCTCGGCGATCTTCTCCGGGTTGCCCATTTCCTTGCGGTAGATGATTTCGACGGCGCCCTTGGCGCCCATCACGGCGATCTCGGCCGTCGGCCAGGCATAGTTGACGTCGCCGCGCAGGTGCTTTGAGCTCATCACGTCATAGGCGCCGCCATAAGCCTTCCGTGTAATGACGGTGACCTTTGGAACGGTGGCTTCGGCATAGGCGAAGAGGAGCTTGGCGCCATGCTTGATGAGGCCGCCATATTCCTGCTTGGTGCCCGGCATGAAGCCCGGCACGTCGACGAAGGTGACAACGGGAATGTTGAAACAGTCGCAGAAACGCACGAAGCGGGCCGCCTTGCGGGAGGCATCGATGTCGAGCACGCCGGCCAGCGTCATCGGCTGGTTGGCAACGAAACCGACCGTGGCGCCCTCGATCCGGCCGAAGCCGCAGATGATGTTGGCACCGAAATTCGGGCTGATCTCGAAGAAGTCGCCTTCGTCGGCCACCTTGGTGATCAGCTCCTTCATGTCATAGGGCGTGTTCGGGTTTGGCGGGATCAGCGTGTCGAGGCTGTTCTCGGTGCGCTCGATGACATCGTGGACCGGGCGCGTGGGCGCGTCCTCGCGGTTCGATCCGGGCAGGAAGTCGATCAGGCGGCGCATTTGCGTCAGCGCCTCGATATCGTTCTCGAACGCGCCGTCGACAACGCCGGATTTCGCCGCATGCACGGAGGCGCCGCCGAGGGTCTCGTGGGTGACTTCCTCGTTCGTGACGGTTTTCACCACGTCCGGCCCGGTGACGTACATGTAGGACGTGTCCTTCACCATGAAGATGAAGTCTGTCAGCGCCGGCGAATAGACGTCGCCGCCCGCGCACGGGCCCATGATGACGGAAATTTGCGGGATCACGCCGGAAGACAGGACATTTTCCATGAAGATGTCGGCATAGCCGGCGAGCGAATCAACGCCCTCCTGGATGCGCGCGCCGCCCGCATCGAAGATGCCGACCACCGGCGCGCCGTTCTGCACGGCCATTTTCTGGACCTTGACGATCTTGTCGGCATGGGCGCGGCTGAGGCTGCCGCCGAAGACGGTAAAGTCCTTGGAGAAGACGTAAACGAGGCGGCCATTGATGGTACCCTGGCCCGTGACAACGCCGTCACCGGGAATTTTCTGCTCCTGCATGCCGAAATCGGCGCAACGATGTTCCACGAACATGTCGAATTCTTCGAAACTGTTCTCGTCGAGTAGGACAGCCACGCGTTCACGGGCGGACAGTTTGCCCTTTTCGTGCTGCCGCTCGATCCGTGCGGCACCGCCGCCCTGACGGGCTGCTTCGCGGCGTGCTTCCAGAGCTTCGATTACATCCTGCATGAGGGGCCTCTCCCTGCCATAAATCCGTTGCGCAGACTGATAAACAGCGCAGCCGCAATGGCAAGTGCGGCAAGGAGTGACGGCGCGTCAGCGCATACCGGGGAACAGCCGGAAAAGACCCCGATCCAGGGACCGGGGCCCTTGCCCTGGATGCCGCATCAGTAGCCGCGATGCCCGCCGCGGCGGTGATAGGACCGATGGCCAGGAGGCGGAATGCCTTCGATATCGACGACATGTCCGCGGCGAATGATGCAGGTGACGTCGCTTTCCCGCTCGCGACGGCGCCTTTCGAACTCGACATCGTCAAGGCGCACCCGGAAATCATAAGGGCCGATCTGGCGAACACGGCGGTCATCGTCAAAATCCACGTCGCGATAGCCGATTCGGTAGGCATTGTGGGCAACCGCGCGGCGGCAGGACTGGACAGCGTCCCAGCGCAGGCGGCGGGCTTCCCATTCGGTCTGGCCCCATTTGTTGAGGTGGTAGCCGCCGCGATAGCTGCGATTGTCACGATGATTGCGCTTGTAGCGATAGTCGCGGCCATACCGGTCATTGTGGGCCAGCTGGACCGTGACTGACGTGTCGGCGCCAAGTTTGTGCTCGAGTTGCACGATCGCCCCGCGAACCGGGTCTGCGGCGGCTGGGGCGGCGAAGAGCGCCGGCACAGCAAACGCTGCGGCAGCCACTCGGTAGGTCATGATACGCTTCATCATGCGTGCAGGAAAACACGCAGGCCGGGAACCGGGGCTGAAGCCCTTGTCATGTAGCGTTCAGCGAACGATTGTTGACTACGAAGGATACTCTGAGAGAAATTCGTCTAGGGCGTCCGTATCGATCTCTCCTCGATTCGTCAGCATCTGAATGACATCAGGTTGAAACCCGACCGATGGCGTAGAACTTATTTCAATTCCCAGGAGCGCGCTGATTATGGGCACCTCCGATTCGGCAAAAATTTGATCCTCAGCAATCACATCCAAGATACGATTCATGATTGCTGCTCTTTGGGCGAGCGCCTCAGCTTGGTTCGCTTTGGCTGCCGCATAAGCTTCCAAGACTTTCTCGCACGCATCTTCAAGACCAGAATCTTGGGCAATACCTTCCCTCAAGTACTCTAAGCATAGTTGTGTGCCATAATCCTGTCTAATAATAGCCAGTGAGATTTCTTCGACCGCTTCAGCAACAGCTTTTGTTGGCGTTGAATAGAGCGGGCTCGCCAGCAATGCGCCACTTGCTTGAGCATCGGAGCTTGAAGGCGCACTTTCGGCTAGCTTTTCGTTTGTAGCCTTGGACGCCTCAGCTATATCCCTTCGAGTTTCGAGCATCGATTTTTCTGCTTCAAGCTCTACTATTCTCTCTCGCCGTGCTTGCACTTCGCGCGCGCTACAGCCCGAGCTTTCATTCTCTGTGCCCGTATTTTCTTCGCAATCAATATTGGTCTGCACAGCCGCCGCCGCTTGCTTGTCTATTTCATCGATTTTCGTTTCCAAGCGAGACATCTGAACAGAAGCAAGATTGGCCCGCTCAAGGTAAACCTGCTTGAAATTAATCGCCGAGCCGCTTGAAGCGGCAACCAACGCATCAGATCCTTTTACTGCGCCAGTCAGTTGTTCTATTGCTAACAATGCAATCATGTTCGTCTGGAATCGCCGAAGCATCATCGAGTACTGTGCGTCAGATAGACCATTCATGTATGCTTCGCACACGCGATAGAATCCGTCTCGAAGGGTTTGGATGGTTTGGGTTCTGAGACCCATGCTTGCGGCGGTTTCAGATAATCCACCTTGAGCCGAGATGGCGCGCGAAACATCGGAAACACTCAATCCTGCCTGCGCAGCTATGGCTGACAATGCATCCGGCGAGGGCTCCGCACACACTACCAAGCGATTTTTTTGCAATTGTGCCCACTCGAGTTCTCCGTCAGGCGCTTCGACCCAACCAAATTGTGCAGGTCGATTGTTGGATAAAACGGCTCGTTGTTCCGCGTCCACAAACACACCAACAGGACCGCCCCGTCGGTCATTCGAGAACGAAGATTTTTTGTGAATGGCTGCCAAATTTCCTGCTGAGCAGTTCGTCAAGAAGCAAAGCGCAAGTGCAATTGCCAGAAATCTCATCCCAAGCCCCCCTGTCTCTTGGTTACGAAATATCTCACAAAGGTATATTTTGTCAATTATTGCTAATTGTTGTTGAATGATGTTACGCCAGCGCGCGGAACCAGACGCCGAGAGCCTTGGCTTCGCGCCGTTTGTTCTCGGTGGCGGCTTTGGCTTCCTCGTCTTCGCCCCATTGATCGGCCTGCCAGGCTTCGTCGATGCGCGAGACTTCGTAGGCATCCTCGGCGCTCATCGCTTCCTGTTCCACGGCCAGCGCGAGGAGCGCTGACCCGAACAGGCCGGCACCATAGAGCAGGCCGGTCAGGCGGAAGGCATCGAGGCCGAGCGCGTGGTCGCGGGCGGCATCCAGCGAGGCATCCGGCTGGGGCGAGGCGACGATGCCGATGACCGGCACGAGGTTGACGCCGAGATTTTCGCCGGCCCAGTCGCGCACCGGCGCCCAATGGGCCTCTTCGCTCTCTGCCAGTTCATCCGGCGTTTCGGCGATGTGGCAGATCAGGTCGGTCTCGCAATAGCGGGCGAGTTCGTCGGCCATGTCGTCACGGGCCTCTTCGGTTCGGTCGATGGCGACATTGGCGAGGCGGGTGAGCGGCATGGCCAGAAGGTCGATATGGTCTTCCTGGGCATTCCACTCGGCAGCAATCGCCTGTGCGAGGCGTTCGCTGGGCAGCGCGAGCGCGGCGCGGGCCGGTGTCTTGATGGTTCGGTCGTCAAGGGCCACGGTCCAGCCGCCCTCGATGACTTCGATGGCGGCCTGCTTGTAGAAGCGTTTGGGTTTGTCGGAACTCGTCATGCCGCAGGCTTTACGCGCGCTGGCGCCCGAAACGCAACAGGCTTTCCTGCAAAGTCTCATAGGTATGGTGCACTTCGTGGGCACCCACCTCTTCCAGCTCATCCGCCGTGCCAAACCCCCAACTGACGCCGAGCGTGCGCACGCCGGCGGCGTTGCCCATGTTGATGTCGTGGATGGCGTCGCCGATCATCAGGCTCTGATGGGCCTCTGCTCCCAGCGCGGCCATGGCCTGTTCGACCATGAAGGGGTGCGGCTTGCCGGGGCCGTCATCGGCACACCAGATCGTGTCAAAGAAGGGCTCGAGCGGGTGCATCTCGAAAATGGCGCGGATGCCGCGGTGCGACTTGCCGGTGGCCATGGCGATCAGCCAGTTGTCGTCGCGCAGCTGCTGCAGCGTCTCCATCGCGCCGTCATACAGCGGCTCGACGAAGCCCGGCTCCGTGCGGCGCAGGATGAAGGCGTCGCGATAGGCCGCGACGAGATCGTCCAGTTTGGCGTTGGTGATGTCTTTCGGCGCGAGGATGCGGCAGCCTTCATGCAGGCTGAGGCCGACAATCTTCCGGGTTTCTTCATGCGAGGGCGGGGCGAGATGGCACGTCTCAAAGGCACGGGTCATCGCCGTGAGGATGACGTCACGGCTGTCGACAATCGTGCCGTCCATGTCCCAGATGGCAAGCTTCAGCATCAGACGAAAGGCGCCAGCGGATTCTTGCCCGCTTCCTGCTCGAGGAAGCCGAGGGTTTCGAACGTCTCTTTCATGTGCGGCGACAGCGGCGCGACAATGCTGATCGGCTTGCCGTGTTCGCGCGGGATGATCAGCGCACGGGCATGCAGGTGCAGGCCGGCGGCAAGGCCGTTGGGCACTTCGCGGCGGTTCTTGTACTTGAAGTCGCCAAGGATCGACGTGTCCATTTCCAGCATGTGGAAACGCAGCTGGTGCATGCGGCCTGTCAGCGGCTTGAGGGCGACCCAGGCGGCTTTCTGTCCGGCAGTGGAGATGACGGCATAGTCGGTGATCGCATGCTTGGCGCCTTCGACGCCCTGCGAGCTGCGGATCATCCGCTCACGGTCGGCATCGCGGCGTTTGACATTCGGGTTGACCGGACGCCAGCCGCTTTCCTCGCGGTCGTCCGGCACGCCCTTGACCATCCAGCAGCGGATCTGGCCGAAGGGCGGGTTGGGCACGCCCACGGTGACGGCCCAGTAGACCTTGTCCATCTCGCGGCCCCGGAACAGTTCGCCGAGGCGCGCAGCGGCAGCCGGATATTTCGCGACGAGCAGGACGCCGGACGTATCCTTGTCGAGACGGTGAACGAGGACCGGGCGGTGTTCGCCTTCCGACAGGGCCGGCAGCATGCCGTCGATATGGCGCCCCTGCCCCGACCCGCCCTGCACGGCGAGGCCGGCGGGCTTGTTGAAGGCAATCATCTCATCATCTTCGTAGAGGATCAGCTCTTTCAGGAACTCGCGATCCTTGGCCGAGGCATTGGCGGCGGGATCGCGCTGGCGCGGGGCCTCGCCGTCGAGGATGGGCAGGCGCACGGCCATGCCGGCCGACAGGCGCATGTTGGCCTTGGCCCGGCCGCCATCGACGCGGACCTGGCCCGTGCGCAGCCATTTCTCGACCTGGCCCTGCGTGACCGGCACGCGGCGCTTGATCCAGCGGTCGAGGCGTGTGCCTTCTTCCTTGTCCGAGACGGTTTCGGTGATGATCTGGCCGCTCATGCGAGCACCTTCCGTGTAATGTAGAGCGCCGCCATCAGCGCAAGGACCGACACGATGACAGAGACGAGCGCATAGCTGAGCGCCCGCATGTAGGCGCCGGATTCCATCATGATGACGATTTCGCGCGAAAAAGCGGAGAATGTGGTGAAGCCGCCGAGCAGGCCCGTGCCGAGAAACATCAGCCAGGCGCCCTGCGACGGGCCCTGCCGGTGCATCAGCCAGGCCATGAGCACGCCCATCAGGGCGCTGCCGACAATATTGACCATCAGGGTCGCACCCGCCGCGCCGCCCAGAGGCAGGCGCACGGCGGCATATCCGACGCTGTGCCGGAGCATGGCGCCGAGTGCGCCGCCTGCTGCTACGAGTAAAAATCCGTTCATGCCGGGCCTTCTACGCCGGACGGCCCGAAACTGCCAGCGCCAATGGCAATGGGCCTTGCGCTACCTGTATTTCAGGCTCAGATAGCACCGCGCATGCGGGTGTAGCTCAATGGTAGAGCAGCAGCTTCCCAAGCTGAATACGAGGGTTCGATTCCCTTCACCCGCTCCAGTCTCCGCTCAGGGCAGCCGGGAGATGAGCACGGCGACCATGATTGCGTAGATGGCCATGATCGACACGGTCTTGGCGACGGCGCTGAATATGTAGGGCTTGAGGTCGTCCCACGAGGTCTGGCGGGCAATGTCGGCTACCGCTTCGGCAACTTCCTTGTGCAGGGTCTCGCGATCATGGCCGGCGAGGGAAATGAGCAGCTTGTGCGAACGCGGCTGGGGCTGCGCCTGGGCCTCTGCCAGCACCTGCTCGAACACAAGCGCGGCAACCGTTTCGCGCAAGGCGCGCAGCGGGTGCCAGCCGTTTCGCACCAGCGCGCTGATGACATAGCGGGCGGGCGGATAGATCACCCAGGCGTCGCGGGCCAGGAAGGCGACCAGCGCGGTGCCGACGGATATGGAAATGGCCTTGTCGCTGAGGCCGTGCGCACGCCAGACGATCCAGAGCGTGACGAGGATCGCCGCCTTCACGCCGGTTGCGATGGCATAGTGGCGAAAACTGCTCTTGAGGAATTTATGGGCCTCGCGCCGGAGCCGGATACGCGCCTCCTGGGCGGCCGCCTCGATCGCCTTGTTCTTGCGACTGGTCACTTCGCCCGACAGGAACTTTCGTCCGAGAGCAACGCCCGCTGTCAGCGCGGAGACAATCAGGAAAACAGAGCGCATGAATCTCCTGTCGGCGTGGCGGGCGGGTCCGACCGTGTGTTCAGGCCCGGTCAGAGCAAGCCTACCATGAAACGCTGCGCCTGGCGCGCCACGCCTGCAGGATCTTTCGCGACCGAATACCCTGCCAGAAGGGCCAGCGCCGTGACGGTCAACGGCCGCTTCTCGACGATGGATTTCAGCGCGTCGAAAGGCAGGTCTGCCAGCGCGTCGGCTGTCGCGTCTTCAATGTCGTCCAGCTCATCGGCAGACGAGCGCGCCGGCTGGAGGAACATATAGAGGCAGGCGCAGGCGGCCGACAGCATCAGCGCCGCCACCGTGAAGCAGGCCCCGACGAGGCCCATCACCGTGGCCAGCGCCAGTGTCAGCGCCACGGCCAGTGCGAACACGCCGCCAAGACCGAACACGATCCCGGCGACGGCCGCGAAGAGACGCAGTTTCGTCGTGTCCATGGAGACCTAGTTCCGGCGCAACAATGCCAGCATCAGGCCGGCACCGAAGGCAATGCCGATGGCCGTCAACGGGTTTTCGCGGATGCGCGTTTCGACGGCCGTCTTGGCTTCGTCGACCTCGTCACCGGCTTTCCTGGCCAGCTCCACGCCTTTTTCAAGGCCGGCCTGGGCGCGCACGGCGGCGAGGCTGCGCATGTCTTTCAGGGCTTCGCGCAAATCGTCGCGCAGAACCGAAATGTCGCGTTTCAGCGCGTCGACATCTTCGGCGATCTCGGTCTTGAGCGCCGCGCTGGTGGCTGTCTTGGTGTTCATTCTGAGCTCCTCTGTATGGGCGTCCTGACGATGGTCGGAAGGGCGCTGTGTCCCATACTGACGTTCCCACAGGGGCTGGAAATACGCGGAACTCCCTAGTCAGAGGGATATGTCGTGCGACGCCGGGGCGCGCCCGGCGCTCAGTGCGCCGCGACGGGCCCGCCATCCGGATTGGGTTTGCGCAAGACAAAGACAATGAGGAACGCTGCGGCAGATGCCATGGCCATCGCCATAAACAGGTTGTTGTAGGTCATCACGAGCGCTTCCATCTGGACGCGGTGGCCGAGTTCCATCATCGCCGCACCCTGGGGATCGGCCACACCTGTTGCCTGAAGGCGCGCCGCCGCCTGGCTGAGCCATTGCTGCACTTCCGGACGCGCCATGCTCATGCCGGCAGACAGTTCCTGTTGGTGGAAGGCATTATAGTGCAGCATCAGCGTGTTCAGGAACGCAATACCGACCGCACCGCCGAGGTTACGGCAGACAGTGAACAGGCCCGATGCATTTGCCACCCGCTCTGGCGGCAGCGTGCCGAGCGCCAGGTTTGTGGTCGGCACCATGGCCACGATCAGGCCGACGCCGCGGATGGCCTGCGGCCAGAACAGTTCGTTGAAACTCGATTGCTGCGTCATCTGCGCATTCCCCGCGACGCCGATCGTGATCATGACCAGTCCGACACCGAGGATGAGGCGCGGATCGAACCGCCGCGTGAGCGCACCGGCGATCGGCCCGCCAAAGAACATGGCCATGCCTGACACGCCCATGATCTGTCCGATCTGGAGCGCGGAATAGCCCCGCACCTGACCGAGAAACAGCGGGAGCGCGTATACCGACCCGTACAGGACGAAGCCGACAACGATCCCGACGACCGCACCGGAGGCAAAATTGCGGTCGCGGAACACGGACAGGTCGACAATCGGGTATTCGACCCGGAAGGCGCGATAAAAGAAAATGGCTGTTGCAACAATGCAGTAGAACGTCCAACGCACGATCATGCCGCTCTGTCCCCAGCCTTCTGCGGGGCCTTCTTCAACGATCCATTCAAAGGCGCCCAGCATCACCGCCATGCTCGCCAGCCCGATGAGGTCGATGCGGCGCAGCAGGTTCGTCTCGCCCTTCTGCCGCGGCACGAACATCCACACGAGAACGACTGCCGCAATGCCGGGAATGACATTGAGCAGGAACAGCCAGTGCCAGCTCATATGCCCGGTAATCCAGCCGCCCAGCGTCGGCCCGATCGACGGTGCGAGCGTGGCGACCATGCCGATCATCACCTGCTGCGTCATGGACCGTCCGCCGGGGAACAATGTGAAGGCGGCCGCCATTGTCGTCGGCACCATGGCGGCGCCGACAAAGCCCTGGATACACCGGAAGAAGACGAGGGAATCCAGGTCCCAGGATATGGCGCAAAGCACGCTGGAGACCGTGAACGCCGCTGCCGACATCATGAACAGGCGGCGCAGGCCGAACACACGGTTGAGAAATCCCGAGAGTGGAATGCCGACGACTTCGGCGATCAGGTAGCCTGTCTGCACCCAGGCGATTTCCTCGCTGCTGGCCGAGACGCCCGCCTGGATCTGCCGGATGGAGCTTGCCACGATCTGCACGTCGAGGATCGACATGAACATGCCGATGACCATGGCGAAAAAGCCGACATGCAGTGTCCACGGAATCTTGTCGCCATCGGCCGGAGCCGTGGCGTCGCCCGTCCCCGTCGGGGCCGAACTGCTCATCTCACGACTTTGCCGGTTTGACGTTGACGACGGCCTCGACCGACAAGCCCGGACGCATCAGGCCGGTGTCGAGCGCGTCCTTCGAGATGGCCACGCGCACGGGGACGCGTTGCACAATCTTGGTGAAATTGCCCGTCGCCGTATCCTGGGGGATCAGGCTGAATTGTGCCCCGGACGCCGGCGCCAGGGAGTCCACAATGCCTTCGACCTTGAGATCGGGATAGGCATCAACATGCAGCTCGACCTTCTGGCCGGGGCGCATCTTCTCTACCTGTGTTTCCTTGAAATTCGCGATGACATACGCCTGGTCGACCGGCACGATGGACAGCGCCTGCTGGCCGGGGCTGAGCAACTGGCCTTCAGAGACAACCCGGTTGGCCACGACACCGGATACCGGCGCGCGAATTTCGGCGCGGCCTGCGTCCAGCCGGGCCGCCGTCACGCGGGCTCTGGCAGCGTCAACCTGCGCGTTTGCGCCTGCGACAGCGGCTTCAGCCGCGATAATGTCCTGGCGGGCCCGGGCGAGGCCGGCCTCGGCAACATGCAACTGGCTTTTCTGGGTCGTGACCGCCGCGTCGGCGCGGCTGGCTTCGGCCCCTGCGGCGTCAGATTCGGCCTGGGCCGTCTCCAGGCGCGCGGCAGGATAGTGCCCCTTGCCCGCAAGCTCGGTATAGCGCGTGAGATCGTCGGTTGCGAGCTTGGCATTGGCCTTCGAAGACACAGCGCCGGCGCGGGACTCGGCGAGCATGTCCTTCTGGGCAGAAATCTGCGCCAGTGCAGAGGCTTCGAGCGAGCGCCTGGAGGCAACTTCGGCGCGCGCCTGCGCGGCCTGGGCCTCGGCCTGCGACAGGGCGGCTTCGGCTTCGGCCAGGCGCGCCGCATAATCGGCGCCTTCAAGCACCACGAGGAGATCACCCGCCTTCACAGCCTGATTGTCCCTGACCGCGACGGTATCGACATAGCCCTGGATCTTGGAGGCAACCGTGGTGATGTCAGCCCGGATATAGGCATTGTCCGTGGTCACCTCGAAACGGCCTGTTGTCCACCAGCCGATCCCCTTCCAGACAGCCAGGATCGCGACCAGCGCAATCGCCGCATAGACGCCATAGCGACGGTAATCGACGGGCGGCTGGGCGGGTGCGGCAACAGGATCACTGGGCGTTGCCTGAACATCGGCCTCAACGGCCTCCTTCACCGGCTCAACGACTTTTGGAACGGATGGAAATGGCTTGAGCGCCATCTGAATACCTCATCAACTGAATTGCCGAGACGGAGCCACAGCGAGTGTAATATTGATTACACTCACAAAATGTGTAATGTCAATTACGGTTTCAAGTGGCAACACTGGACGACAGGCACAGACAGGACCCCGACGGACATGGACACGGCCCACACGACAGAAGCGCACACCGTCGAACCGGTCAGCCGGGGCGACAAACGGCGGGCGGCGTTCATTGCGGCAGCGCGCGAGGTGTTCCTTGAGCAGGGTTATGAGGCGGCCAGCATGTCGGACATCGTCCTGCGGGCCGGCGGGTCGTTGTCGACCCTGTATTCACAATTCGGCGACAAGCAGGGCCTGTTCCTGGCAATGCTCGACGAGCGTATTCGCCTGATCACGGCCAGCATGGGGGTCGAACTGTCAGCCCATGCGCCGGTCGAGGAAGGCCTGCGCCGGATCGGCCAGCAATTCACCAGCAAGTTGCTGGAGCCAGAATTGCTTGAAATGTACCGGCTGATACTCGGGCTTGCCCGGAAATTCCCGGAGATTCCGCGTGAATTCGTGCGCCGCGGTCCAGACCGCCTGCGCCGGGCGCTCGCCGACTACCTGATCGATCGTGTCGACGCCGGAGAGATCCGCCTCGAAGACCCTTATGGGGCTGCCACACTGTTCCTGGAAATGGCACGCGCCGGCCTGGTGAACCGTGCCCTGATGGATGACAGCCTTCGCCCCAGCCCAGATGAGATCGAGGCGTCGGTCGACATGGTCGTCGAGGTGTTCCTGCGCGGCGCCGTACGCTACCCGCCTGCCGCAGGCGAACGAGCCGGCGCAGACGACTGAAACCATTCATCCGCCAAAACGGGAAAAGCCCCCGATTTCCGCTAAGAAATCAGGGGCTTATTTGGGTGCGGGAACAGGATTTGAACCTGTGACCTTCAGGTTATGAGCCTGACGAGCTACCGGACTGCTCCATCCCGCGTCAATTGTACAAGCATTTAAGAGACCGGGCCCTGAAATGCAAATCCGGCCCGCCGTTCCAGGCTGAGGCCGGACAAGTTCCGTGTAGAACCAAGGTCCGCCACGGCAGGCCGTCATGCAACGACCATTCGAAGTAAAGGAAAGATATGTGTCTGCAAGAGGCATTATACTTACTGATTTCTGCGGACCCGGCAGCGACTTACTCTCCCACGCCTTAAGACGAAGTACCATCAGCGCAAGGGGGCTTAACGACCGAGTTCGAGATGGGATCGGGTGGGGACCCCCTGCCATAACCACCGGGTCGGCGGAAATCAGCAAGGTATAATGCAATATGAAACCAAAATGTCTTTTCGAGGCCCACGTATGAGCGAAAGCGATGCGCTTTCAACTACACACGAGTTTCACGATCAAGCCTATCGAGCAATTAGTACTGGTTAGCTTCATGCATTGCTGCACTTCCACACCCAGCCTATCGACGTGCTGGTCTTGCACGGCTCTCAGGGAGACCTAGTTTTGAGGTTAGTTTCCCGCTTAGATGCTTTCAGCGGTTATCTAGTCCACACATAGCTACCCTGCAATGCGGCTGGCGCCACAACAGGTCCACCAGAGGTGTGTTCATCCCGGTCCTCTCGTACTAGGGACAAATCCTCTCAAGTCTCCAACACCCACGGCAGATAGGGACCAAACTGTCTCGCGACGTTCTGAACCCAGCTCACGTACCACTTTAATCGGCGAACAGCCGAACCCTTGGGACCTGCTCCAGCCCCAGGATGTGATGAGCCGACATCGAGGTGCCAAACGATGCCGTCGATATGGACTCTTGGGCATCATCAGCCTGTTATCCCCGGAGTACCTTTTATCCGTTGAGCGATGGCCCTTCCACTCGGGACCACCGGATCACTATGACCGTCTTTCGACTCTGCTCGATCCGTCGATCTCACAGTCAGGCAGGCTTATGCCATTGCACTCAACGAGCGATGTCCGACCGCTCTGAGCCTACCATTGCGCGCCTCCGTTACACTTTGGGAGGCGACCGCCCCAGTCAAACTACCCGCCACACAGGGTCCCGGACCCCGATAAGGGGCCGCGGTTAGACATCAAAGAAGACAAGGGTGGTATTTCAAGGTTGGCTCCACACCAGCTGGCGCTGATGCTTCAAAGCCTCCCACCTATCCTACACATATATTCTTTAATGCCACTGTGAAGCTGTAGTAAAGGTTCACGGGGTCTTTCCGTCTGACCGCGGGTACCCCGCATCTTCACGGGGAATTCAATTTCGCTGAGTCTATGTTGGAGACAGTGGGGAAGTCGTTACGCCATTCGTGCAGGTCGGAACTTACCCGACAAGGAATTTCGCTACCTTAGGACCGTTATAGTTACGGCCGCCGTTCACCGGGGCTTCAATTCAAAGCTTGCACTTCTCCTTTTAACCTTCCGGCACCGGGCAGGCGTCAGACCCTATACGTCGCCTTGCGGCTTCGCAGAGCCCTGTGTTTTTGATAAACAGTCGCAACCCCCAGTTTTGTGCCCCTCAGCACTGGTTGCCCAATGTGAGGCCTCCTTCTCCCGAAGTTACGGAGGTAATTTGCCGAGTTCCTTCAACATAGTTCTCTCAAGCGCCTTGGTATGCTCTACCTGACCACCTGTGTCGGTTTCGGGTACGGTCTAATAGGGAGGCTATTTCCTGGGACTTCCAGGCTGCACCCTCAATCCAATAAGAGGATACAACTTTCGAAATCCGTCACTCATCCCTTGGCCCACGAATATTAACGTGGTTCCCATCGACTACGCCTTTCGGCCTTGCCTTAGGGGCCGGCTAACCCTGCGCAGATTAACTTTACGCAGGAACCCTTGGTCTTTCGGCGAGAGGGTCTCTCACCCTCTTTGTCGCTACTCATGTCAGCATTCTCACTTCCGATACCTCCAGCAAACCTCACGGTTCACCTTCACAGGCTTACGGAACGCTCCGCTACCGCTCATTACTGAGCCCGCGATTTCGGCGTATAACTTTAGTCCCGATACATTTTCCGCGCAGAGGCGCTTGATCAGTGAGCTGTTACGCTTTCTTTAAAGGATGGCTGCTTCTAAGCCAACCTCCTGATTGTCTCAGCACCTCCACATCGTTTCGCACTTAGCTATAACTTGGGGGCCTTAATCGGCGGTCTGGGTTGTTTCCCTTTTCACGACGGACGTTAGCACCCGCCGTGTGTCTGCCACGCATAACTTCTGGGTATTCGGAGTTTGAGAAGGTTTGGTAATTCGGTGAGAACCCCTAGCCCATTCAGTGCTCTACCCCCCAGAGTCTCATCGTGACGCTCTACCTAAATAGATTTCGCGGAGAACCAGCTATCAGCAAGTTTGATTGGCCTTTCACCCCTAGGCACAGGTCATCCGAGAGCTTTTCAACGCTCAACGGTTCGGCCCTCCAGTGCATGTTACTGCACCTTCAGCCTGCCCATACCTAGATCACTTGCCTTCGGGTCTAATGCTACGTACTCATTCGCCCTATTAAGACTCGCTTTCGCTGTGCCTACACCTAACGGCTTAAGCTTGCACGCAACACTAAGTCGCTGACCCATTATACAAAAGGTACGATGTCACCCCTAAGGGCTCCATCAGCTTGTAGGCATCCGGTTTCAGGATCTGTTTCACTCCCCTCATCGGGGTGCTTTTCATCATTCCCTCACGGTACTTGTTCACTATCGGTCGGTAAGGAGTACTTAGGCTTGGAGGGTGGTCCCCCCATGTTCAGACAGGATTTCACGTGTCCCGCCCTACTCTAAAAGGTCTTCATTTTACGGCTACGGGGCTATCACCCACTATGGCGCACCTTCCCAGATGCTTCGCCTTGTTTCAGACCAGGCCTGGTCCGCGTTCGCTCGCCACTACTAACGGAGTCTCAATTGATGTCCTTTCCTCCAGGTACTTAGATGTTTCAATTCCCTGGGTTTGCTTTTTAACCCTATGTATTCAGGTTAAAATATCTCACTAGTGAAATGTTAGACAGGTCGAGCGCCGAAGCGCTCGAATTATCCAACATCTCGGAGATGGGTTTCCCCATTCAGAAATCACCGGATCAAAGGGTGCTCTCGCCTCCCCGGTGCTTATCGCAGAGTGCCACGTCTTTCATCGCCTCTTACCGCCAAGACATCCCCCGGATGCCCTTTTGACGCTTGATCGTTTTTGAAACCCATGTGCAGTGGAAAACGCATACGCGCTCGCCACAAACATGGATCTCGATCAGACATGTTGGTTTCTTGCAGACTGACCCTTTGACCTGGTTCCCACATTGCTGCGAGGCAGGTTATTCGGCTGAAGCTGGTGACGCGCATGCACGAGGCATGGCGGCCGGCCGGATCAATCTTTCCCTTACGATGACAAATATCCCGGAGCCCAAAAGGCCCGGAAACGGTAAACTTCTTTCGTTCGTGTCGAATAGCGGATGGTGGAGCCTAGCGGGATCGAACCGCTGACCTCCTGAATGCAAATCAGGCGCTCTCCCAGCTGAGCTAAGGCCCCAAACCGGGCATCCGCAAGCGCGCTCCCATAACCTGCCGGAACAGGCTTCGATGGTGGGCCGAGGAAGAGTTGAACTTCCGACCTCACGCTTATCAGGCGTGCGCTCTAACCACCTGAGCTACCGGCCCCTGACCAGCAACTCGATAGAGCCACACGGTCAAAGTCGAAGACAGGCGATAACAAGCGCCCGCGGGGCTCGCTTACTTTTCAGGCTGCCGCAAAGCAACCCGAAGTACGAACGAAGGAAGAGAAACGAAGACGGCGTGAAAGCCGCTATGTGTTTGCCCCTCAAGGGGGCGAATGTTCTTTGGAACTCCAGAGCCTGGCAAGCCAGACAATCCGAAGCATCCTTAGAAAGGAGGTGATCCAGCCGCAGGTTCCCCTACGGCTACCTTGTTACGACTTCATCCCAGTCACTGATCCTACCGTGGCTCGCTGCCTCCGAAGTTAGCACACGATCTTCGGGTAGAACCAATTCCCATGATGTGACGGGCGGTGTGTACAAGGCCCGGGAACGTATTCACCGTGGCATGCTGATCCACGATTACTAGCGATTCCACCTTCATGCCGTCGAGTTGCAGACGACAATCCGAACTGAGACAGTTTTTGGGGATTATCCCATTGTCACTGCCATTGTAGCACGTGTGTAGCCCTACCCGTAAGGGCCATGAGGACTTGACGTCATCCCCACCTTCCTCCGGCTTGCCACCGGCAGTTTCCTTAGAGTGCCCACCCAAACGTGATGGCAACTAAGGATGAGGGTTGCGCTCGTTGCGGGACTTAACCCAACATCTCACGACACGAGCTGACGACAGCCATGCAGCACCTGTATCCGATCCAGCCTAACTGAAGGAATCCATCTCTGGAAACCGCGATCGGTATGTCAAGGGTAGGTAAGGTTCTGCGCGTTGCTTCGAATTAAACCACATGCTCCACCGCTTGTGCGGGCCCCCGTCAATTTCTTTGAGTTTTAACCTTGCGGCCGTACTCCCCAGGCGGAGAGCTTAATGCGTTAGCTGCGTCACTGACAGGCATGCCTGCCAACAACTAGCTCTCATCGTTTACGGTGTGGACTACCAGGGTATCTAATCCTGTTTGCTCCCCACACTTTCGCACCTCAGCGTCAGTACCAGTCCAGTTAGCCGCCTTCGCCACTGGTGTTCCACCGAATATCTACGAATTTCACCTCTACACTCGGTATTCCGCTAACCTCTCCTGGTCTCTAGACTTCCAGTTTCAAATGCAGTTCCAGAGTTGAGCCCTGGGATTTCACATCTGACTTAAAAGTCCGCCTACGTGCGCTTTACGCCCAGTAATTCCGAACAACGCTAGCCCCCTTCGTATTACCGCGGCTGCTGGCACGAAGTTAGCCGGGGCTTCTTTACTAGGTACTGTCATTATCATCCCTAGCGAAAGAATTTTACAACCCTAAGGCCTTCATCATTCACGCGGCATGGCTGCATCAGGCTTTCGCCCATTGTGCAAGATTCCCCACTGCTGCCTCCCGTAGGAGTCTGGGCCGTGTCTCAGTCCCAGTGTGGCTGATCATCCTCTCAGACCAGCTATAGATCGTCGCCTTGGTAGGCCATTACCCTACCAACTAGCTAATCTAACGCGGGCCGATCTTTCACCGATAAATCTTTCCCCCGGAGGGCGTATACGGTATTACCACTCGTTTCCAAGAGCTATTCCGTAGTGAAAGGTACGTTCCCACGCGTTACTCACCCGTCTGCCACTATATCGTTCGACTTGCATGTGTTAAGCCTGCCGCCAGCGTTCGTTCTGAGCCAGAATCAAACTCTCAAGTTGAGTGTTGATCTGACGATCCGTCCTTTGGAATAAGGACGGTTACTTTTGCTGTTAAGCATCAAGTATTGCGTTCTTGACGAGAAACCCTTTGTCACAAAGACCAGGCCGAAACCTGATCGATGGAAAAAAGAATTTTCTCTTAAGAAACGCATCCGTCGTGATCGTCTGGACATGGACCGAAATCCGTGTCCGCAAGCCGTCACGCCGCCTGCGTTTCTCTTCCTAATCTCTTACAATGTCAAACAGCTGGAACCGAAGTTCCGGTAGGCCATCCGGGGCGCCGCCCCTTCCGGAAGAGGCGGCTTATATGGGCCACCCAACTCCCCGTCAACACCCTTTTTTGCGCTTTCTGCAGTCTGCGTGTTTGACCACGTTTCCGACTGGATTTTGGCACAAATGAAATTGTCGACCGTTGTGACGGCCTGCAAAATCAGGCATTTCGAAGAACCGCATATATAGCCGCTGTTCGGGTGAAATATCAAGAACTATTTCACCTAATAAGCAGCCCGTCTGCGGGGCCCGCTTTGGAAACCGTTAGGTCTCTGCAGCGGAGGCCGGGGAATACCCCCCTGATGCCGAAGCCGCAACCCCTTAAAACAGGGTTTTGGCAGAAAATGTCACTTTTGTTGCAATCAGCCTAGTATTGCGCGGAAAGATAAGACTTCATCGCCTCTGCTTCGGCCTCTGTCTCGGCAATCTTCCATTTCACCAGGTCGCCGATCGAGACAAATCCGATCAGCTTTTCGTTGCGAAGGACCGGCAAATGGCGAATCCGCCGGTCGGTCATCAGCTGCATGGCGTGATCGATCCGCATCGTGGACGGCACCGTGACCACGTCGCGGGTCATCGCGTCGCCGACATTCATCTCCAGCGCCGCGTGGCCGTGGCGGGCCACCTGGCGCACGATATCGCGCTCGGAGAGGACGCCGACAATCGACTCGCCGGAATCCAGCGCAACAACCGCCCCGATTCGGCGCAAATCCAGCACCTTGGCGGCGGCGCCCAATGTATCGTCCGCAGCCACGGAGATCACTTCGCGCCCCTTGTCGTTCAGAATCTGGTCAATCGTCATGCATCATCCTCCAAGCCTCAATCGGTGATTCCGATTTCTTTGTTTCGCGACGATACCATATCCGGCGTGCCGAATCGATCAGGAACGCAAATCAGGCCTCGACGCCCTCCCGGCGCCACATGAGGAAACGGAACACGAGGGCGCCGGCAATGTATCCGCCGACATGGGCCTGCCAGGCGATTCCCGCGCCCAGCATGGCCGGTCCGATGAAGGCCAGGACCAGGTTTGCAACAAGGAAGACGAATGATCCCGCGATGAAGGGCCGGGAGACAAGGCGCGGCTCTGTGCCCTGCTGGGCCATCAGGACAGCCGCGATCAGGCCCGACACGCCGCCGGACGCCCCGATCGCCGGCTGCCCGACCGGATAGTTCGCGGCAAGGTGCGCAAGCGACCCGCCCGCCAGGCTCATGAAGAACAGGAAGAGGAACAGTTCGCCGCTCCAGTTGCGTCCGCGCGCACGGGTCCGCTCGAGAAACTCGTACACCGGCTTGCCGACGCCAAGCAGCATGGCCGTGTTGAGGCCGACATGGACCCAGTCGCTATGAACGAAGCCAATCGTGAAGAACGGCGCGATGGCCGAGACAATATTGGAATAAGGCTCGGCGGCACCTGGCGGCAGGCTGGCGCCGAGCCATCCCCAGAACCGTTCCGGAATGAGCGCCACGTTCCACAGCAGCGTGTCCTGCAGTCCGTCGCTGAGCAATATCCTTCCGCCGTGGGCCACCAGCAGGATCAGCGCCAGCGCCGTCACCACGGGCGGTGCATTGATGATGGGCGAACGTCCGGGATTTCGGGCCATGCAGCCTCCTGAGGGGAATCACACTTCCCTCTATATAGACACGCCTGCGCACAATGGCAGGCCGCGCCTGTGCTGCAGGCCGGCTTTCGGCCGCCAGACATAAAAAAGCCCCGCCGCGAACGACGGGGCTTTCTTCAATCTGGTCGCGGCTGGGCCTAGAACGACTTGCGGACCGTGATGCCGTAGGTTGCCGGCTGGTTCGGGTACCCGCTCAGCGAGCCGGCCTGCGCCACGGACGGGAACGCCACCGTGATGTACTCGTCATCAAAGATGTTGCGTCCCCAGACCGACACGCCAAGACCGCTTTCGGTCGTGAAACCTGCCGAAGCGTTCCATGTGCTGACTTCGCGCATCTCGCCGATCAGCGCCTGATCGGCCGGGTCGTCGAAATAGACCGATGGGCTCTCATACTGCCAGTCGGTGCGAACAAAAGCCTCGAGCGTGTTGATGTCGAACGTGTAAGTCGCCGACGTCGAGGTCGACGTTTCCGGGATGCCTTCTGGGGCCTGGCCGGTGATGTCGCCGCTCGCGGAGTTCCTGAAGTCATCATAGACCGGGTCCTGGAAGGTGCCGGCAAAAGTCAGCAACAGGTTGTCGGTCACATTCCATGATGCATCAAGTTCGAGCCCCTTGGTCGATTGCTTGCCCGCATTGGCCAGCGCGAAGCCGGTTCCGGTAAACACGTTCGACTGGAAGCCAGAGATGACCTGGTCGAAATAGGCCACGTTCACCGCAAACGAGTCATAGGCAAACTTCGCACCCACTTCGATCACCTTGGCTTCTTCCGGCCCGGCAAAGCGGGTACCCGTCGTCAGGTTCGGTACGGCCAGGCCCGCGTCGCGGATCGGCGATGAACCAGGGCTGGTCACAGACGAGCCCGGCGTGAAGTCGCTCGCGAACGGGCGGCTGTCACGTGACAGGTTCCATGATGTCGCCTTGAAGCCCGTGCCATACGAGGCATAGACGTTCAGGTTGTCGGTTGCGTCATAGGCAAGACGGAACGTGTAGGTCAGGTCATCGTCATTGGAGTGACCGTCTTCAACAGCGTTGGGGAACGCGAGGAAGGGCGGCAGGAACTGAAGCGGCTGGAGGCCGAGCAGCGGGTTCGTTGCCGGATCCTGCACAGCTGCCTGGATGGCTGCAAATGCGAGAGGATTGGCACCGGCAAAGGCGGCAACCTGCGCCGGATCGGTCGCATCGACGCTATAACCAGCCAAGGCTTGCGCGAAACCGATCGCGACCAGGTCCAGGCTCGAGAACGCATCCGTGTTTACGATGCTGCCATAAGCGTCTTTTTCGTCTTCAGTATAGTTGAGGCCGAGCGTGGCCGTGAACCGGTCCGTCACGTGCCAGTCGATCGTGCCAAAGAGGGACCAGGCCGTGTTGTCCTGCCCGAACTCCTCGACCAGCCCCTGGCCTTCCTGGGCAAAGACAAGCCCGACCGGCAGGCTGAGAGCCCCCTCGACGGCTGCCAGTCCGCCACCCGACAGGACGTCAGCATAGCCGCGGAAGTCGGCGCCATAGAAGAACTCATTATCGATGGCGACCGTTTCATCGAAATAGAACCCGCCGACCATCCAGTCGATCGGGCCGTCGCCGCCGGATGTCAGGCGAACTTCCTGCGTGAAGGTCTCGATATTGGTCTTGTTATAATTGCGCCCGATCAGGTCGGCAGACGTGAAGTCGGAGTTTGCATTCTGCTCCAGGTCTGATTCCCGGTAGGCCGTGATCGAGGTCAGTGTCATGTTGCCCAGGTCGAAATCGCCCTGCAGCGACAGGCCGCCATTATCGATCTTGTTCTCCGACCCGAAATTGTAGGCCACGTTATAAGAGAACGGATCTTCTGGCACGAGTTCGCCACCAAGGGCGTTGATGATCGGACCGGTCGGGCCGTTCACGACGTTGACGGCTGCACAGCAAAGTTCATCAATCGTGTCATAGTCGCCGATCAGGCGGAACGATGTGTTTTCGTTCGGTTCGAACAAGAGTTCGCCGCGAAGACCGAAACGGTTGCGCTCGTTGGTGTCCTGGCCGGTACCGATGTCGTCGACATAGCCGTCACGTGTATTGTAGCTGCCGCCGAGGCTGAACGCGAGCGTGTCGCTGATCGGACCGGTGACATAGCCCTTGGCGCGGTATCCGTTGAAATTGCTGACAGTGCCTTCGACATTGCCGCCGAGCTCAAAAGACGGCTTCTTAGTCACCACCGAAATGACACCCGCAGACGCGTTCTTGCCGAACAGCGTCGACTGGGGACCGCGCAGCACTTCAACGCGCTCGATGTTCGGCAGGTCGGAAATCTGGGACGCCGACCGCGAACGGTACACGCCATCGATGAACACACCGACCGAGGGCTCGATACCGGCATTGTTGGCACCGTTGCCGAAGCCACGGATGACGAAATTCGTGTTGGCCGACGACTGGAGCTGGCCGACGCTGAGCGATGGCACGACCGACTGGAGGTCGTTGAGATCGAGAATTTGGGCTTTGGCGATGACGCTTTCGTCAACAACCGAAACGGCGACCGGAACGTCCTGGAGCGTTTGCTCCCGCTTGGTCGCGGTGATCGTGACCGTCTGCAGCGTCCGTGGTGATTCGTCGTCTGCTTCCTGTGCAATGGCTGGCGTGGCGGCGCTTGCAATGGCGGCGAAGCCGACGCTGAAGCACAGGGCTGTCTTTAGATTCGAACGCGCAGCGGCGCGTGAAGGTGTCTTGGACACTCGGTATTCTCCCTGGGATTTTGTAGTCAAGTTTGAGAGGACGCCACGAGATTCGCGGCAGCGGATAGGTAACGGTGCGCGCAGGACTAACGGAGCCGTTTTTCTGCGCAAGACCTCCACCGCAAAATTATCGCCCAGGCGCAGCACGCTTGCCTCCCCCGATATCTCCGGTTGTTTCGACTTGGTACGATCTGGCACATCTGGGCTGCCGGCGCGCGACGCGTGTGCCCAGCGCATTCCCTTTGAGGCGAATTTCGCGCGTTCACCGTCTGCTTTTCCCCAGACACATGATCCTGCTTCTGGAATGGATATTGCGATTGCCTGTTCAGGACGGCCCGCTGCGGGCCAAATCAATATGGAGACAGCCTGTCATGCAAGACCGGTCAATACACCCGAACACCCGGATCCTGATCGACGCATGGCGCAGGATGAGCCGGGGGCCGGATTCCAATGCGGTCGATGACCCGCGCGTGGCCGAACACCCAGACCTGATCACGCAATTGTTTGTCGTCCAGCACGGCAAGGATGATGGCTGGCGATTCCGCACCGCCGGACAGGGCCTCTCCGGCCTGCTGGGCCGCGACTTGACCAATCATGACTTCCTGGAACTCTGGAGCGGCCCTGACCGGTACATGATGACCCATTTCATGGAAGCCATTCGCTATGACGGCGCGCCGGGCGTGGTCCGCGGTCGCGGCGAAACGCTCACCGGCCAGCGCGTGGAAGTCGAAATCACCCTGATGCCGCTGGTGCGGCCAGGCGGCCAGACTGATACGCCCCGCCTGCTCGGCCTCTACCAGACGCTTGGCGGCGAACCCATGCTCAAGGGCCGCCCGATCTGGCGCCACCGCATCTCCATGCTTGTACCGCCGGACACACAGATCGAAGGCCCGAAACTGCGCCTCGTCGCCAACAACGCCTGACCTCAGGCTGGCGTGAGGGTGTCCTCACGTGCCAGGGCGGGTTTGCCGAGCATCATGTCGGCCGCTTTCTCGGCCACCATGATCGTCGGCGCATTCGTGTTCCCGCCCACGAGCGTCGGCATCACCGACGCATCAACGACACGCAGCCCGTCGACGCCGCGCACACGCAGCTGGCCATCGACGGGGCTCGCATCGTTCGTGCCCATCGCGACCGTGCCGACCGGATGGTAGATCGTCTCCCCGGTCCGGCGGATGAAAGCGTCGATATCCTCATCGGTGACGACGCTTGCTCCCGGCATGATTTCCGCCCCGCGCAATGCGTTCAGCGCCGACTGGCCACACACATCCCGCACCATTTTCACAGCCTCGCGCATGACCCGGCGATCTTCCTCTGTCGCCAGGTAGTTCGGGTCGATGACCGGATGCGCAAAGGGATCGGCCGAAGCGAGGGAAATCGTGCCCCGGCTTTCCGGCCGCAGCTGGCAGGCATGAACGGTAAAACCGTCCTTCTGCGGATCATGATTGCCATGGTCCATCATGATCGCATTAACGAGGTGCAGCTGGATGTCGGGCATCGACAGGCCTTCGCGTGAATTGATGAAGGCGCCCGCCTGCAGGAAATTGTCGGCCCCGGCACCGGTCTGGTTGAACAGGTATTGAAGGCCCACGCCGAGTTTCTTGAAACCCTTCTGCTGCGAATAGGCCGATACGGGCTGGGTCATCTCGTGGATCACGGTGACGTCCAGGTGGTCCTGGAGGTTCTGGCCGACGCCCGGCGACTTCACCTTCGCCTTGATGCCGAACCGGTCGAGATGTTCCGGATTGCCGATCCCCGACAGCATCAGGATTTGCGGCGACTGGACCGCACCGGCGCAGACAACGACTTCCTTGTCGGCATGGATCACCTGGGTCAGCGCGCCCTTGCCTTCGACGACTTCAACGCCCGTCGCGCGCCCGTTCTCGATCAGCACGCGCGTCACCAGCCCGGTCGAGATGACCGTCAGGTTCGGCCTGACACCCTCGATCGGCCGCAGGTAGCCGTATGAGGCACTCCAGCGTTCGCCCTTGTGGATCGTGCGCTGGTAACGGCCGAAGCCTTCCTGCTGGGCGCCGTTGAAATCGTCAGTCAGCTTGAACCCGGCCTGTTCGCCGGCCTGGACAAAGGCGCGGTAGATCGGGCTCGACATCGGGCTTTCCGATACACGCAGCGGGCCCGCGCCGCCATGGAACGCGCTGTCGCCGGACTCATGGGCTTCGGAGCGTTTGAAATAGGGCAATACATCGGCATAGCTCCAGCCGGTCAGGCCCATCTGGGACCATTGGTCATAATCGCCCGCATGGCCGCGAATATAGACCATGCCATTGATTGAAGACGATCCGCCCCAGCCTTTGCCCCGGGGCCAGTAAAGCTTGCGCCCGTTCATGTGTTTCTGGGCTTCGGTATGGAAGCCCCAATTCTGGTCATTGGCCTGCTTGATCAGGCTGCCGACACCAGCCGGCATGCGGATCATCAGCGAATTGTCTTTCTTGCCCGCTTCAATCAGGCAAACCTTGATCGCCGGATCGGCCGACAGGCGGTTGGCCAGCGTGCACCCGGCGCTGCCAGCGCCAACGATGACATAATCATAAGTTTCCATGAAATGCGGCTCCGGCCCGGTTGGATAATGAATGACGCGCCCGGAACCCGTGTTCCGGCCTGTCTCGACAACACTTTGTGAACCTAAAACGCCTAAGTAAAGCGTTCACGGTGGGACAAGTCCGCGAATTTCGGGCTTTCGGGAGCAGCAAATGACCGTTCCGCGCAGCTCAGCGGTCTGCGACAGTCCGCTGGTCAATCCTGAAAAGGACCGGCGCCTTTACAAGCGCGTCGCCCTGAATCTTGCCGGCCGTGTCCTCGACGACAATGGCGCCGACCACGAGATAACGACAATCGACATTTCCTGCTCCGGGGCCATGATCCGGTCTGGCCACCATCCCGCAGCCGGGGCCCAGGTGATCTGCTATTTCAACGATCTCGGCCGCGTGGCTGCTACCGTCATCCGCGCGACGCCGACCGGCTTTGCCGTCCAGTTCCGGATCGTGCAGCACAAGCGCGAAAAGCTGGCCGACCGCCTGACCTGGCTTCTCAACAAGGACAGGCTCGATCTCGCCGATGACCGGAGCGGACCCCGCACGACCGGTGGCGGGCCCGCCCTCCTGACCCTTGGTGACGGGCGCGAGATCAAGTGCCGCGTGCTCGACATTTCGCTCACCGGCGCCAGCTTCGAGGCCGAACGCGCGGTCCCCATGGTCGGCGACGAAGTGTTTGCCGGCAATGTGCGCGGCGAAGTCGTCCGCGTGACCGGCAAGGTTTTCGCGATCCGCTACCTGCGCCGGTAAACCCGTCAGTCGATCCGCTTCACGCCGTCGCGGTGCTTCTTCCAGTTCTCGACATAGTGCAGCGCCGACATTTTCAGCATCTGCACCTGTGGTTCCGACAGCGTCTTCACCACTTTGCCCGGCGATCCCATGACCAGGGAATTGTCGGGGATCTCCTTGCCCTCGGGGATGAGCGTGTGGGCCCCGATGATACAGTTCTTCCCGATCTTGGCTTTGTTGAGGATGGTCGAGCCGATGCCGATCAGCGTTTCGTCGCCGATCGTGCAGCCATGCAGCATCACCATATGCCCTACCGTCACATCACGGCCGATGGTCAGCGGCACGCCGACATCGGTGTGCAGCACGCTGCCATCCTGGATATTGCTATTCTCGCCGATCGTGATCGGGTCATTGTCGCCACGCAGCACGGCGCCATACCAGACAGAGGCGTTCTCCTTCAGGATCACGTTGCCCATAACTTGGGCATTTTCGGCCACCCAGTAATTTCCGCTCGCCGGCGTCTGGGGTCGTGCCTCTCCGATCTGGTAGATTGCCATGATGATTCGTCCTCTCATTTCGCCTGCGGAATATCGCATAAAGGGTTTGATAACCCTGCTAGGGTTTAATCAACAACAGATTCGGACGTGGAGACGGTCATAAACAGACCCAGTCGCACCTCGCCGCCGGAGCCGAACGTTTCCGGACTGGCCACGCCGCCCACGGGGCGGTCAGCCCTTCTTCCCCCGTTTTTCGCCAAGCCGTCCGCAATCCTGCAGGCGGCTTTTTTCATGCCTGGAACCAAGGAGTCCTCCCATGGGTAAACGCAACGCCGCCAAGCGAATGAAGACAGCCTCAGAGGTGAAAGCCACGGCCTGGATTCAGGACGCCGGCCGCGGCCAGCCGCCCCTTCTCCACGCCATTGATGGCGGCCGCAGCTGGCATCCCGATGATGCAGACACGCGCAAGCGAAAGCCCAGCGCAGCCGAGCCCGACCGCACCCAGCGCTACCAGAAAACCGTCAAGCCCCGGTCGGAAAACCAGGCCCAGCTGATGAAAGCCATGGAGACCCATGCGCTCGTCGCCGCGCTCGGGCCCGCCGGCACGGGCAAGACCTATCTCGCCGTCTGCAAGGCGGTCGAGGCGCTGCAAAAGGGCAAAGTCGCCCGCATCATCCTGTCGCGGCCCGCTGTCGAGGCCGGCGAGCAGATCGGCTTCCTGCCCGGCGCCATGGAAGACAAGCTCGCGCCCTATCTGCGCCCGCTCTATGACGCCCTGTCCGACCGGCTCTCTCCGGCCCAGCTGAAACACATGCTGGCCGAAGGCGTGATCGAGATCGCCCCCATCGGCTTCATGCGCGGGCGCACGCTCAACAATGCCTTCATCGTCATCGATGAGGCCCAGAACTGCACCTATACGCAGATCAAGATGCTGCTCACGCGTCTTGGCTGGCACTCGACCATGGTGATCACCGGCGACCCGGCCCAGACCGACCTGCTGCCGGAATTTTCCGGTCTCGCCAATGCCGCCGAGCGGCTCGAGAAACTGGCGGGCGCCGCCGTCATCCGCCTCGAAGGCGCCGATGTCGTCCGCCACCCCCTCGTGCAGGAAATGCTCGAAGTCCTCTGATCCCGGACAGCCCCCTCTTCCAGACGGAAGACGGGGCTCGTCGGGCCTGTCAGGCTGCGGCGGGGGTTTCGGTACTGGCGGGCGTCCACGCCTGTGCGGCAAAGGCGTCATCCAGCGGAATGCGGGCTATCTTGCTCGCAAAATTGGTCATTGTTTTCCCGGCAATGCCGATCAGGAGTTCAAGGATCTGCGCGGGCTGGAACCCGGCATTGAGGAATGACCGGATCTCGGCAGGGCCAAGCGCGCCCTTCTTCTCAAGAATGCTGCGCGTTATTTCGCCAATCACTTGGAGGCGGGCATCCTTGCTCGGCCTGCCGCAGCGTGCCGCCTCGACCGTCTCGGGGTCGACCCCGTGGGCCAGCGCAAAGGTCGAATGCCCGGCGACACAATAGGGGCATTGGTTGAAGACGCTGGTCGTCAGGGCGATGATCTCGCGCTCGCCCGGCGTGAACGACGCGGCGTCAAAGCCGGCATTGATGGCCGCAAGGGCGCTGAGAGCGTTCGGCGCGCCCGCAAATACACCGTACACGTTCGGGATGAAGCCGAGGCCTGCGTCGATGGCGCCAAGAATGTCCCGAGACCCCGCAGGCGCTGTTGCAAGTGTTTCTATTCTAAATCCGGTCATGGTCCGGTCTCCTGTTCCCTGGTTGCGATGGAACAGGCTTAGGCCCGGGCCCGGCGCCGGAATACTTCACGATCCAGAGCCATGCACTTCGGATTACGAAGTATCTCGCTTCCCAAATCAAAGTTATGGTCAGGGCTAAGGAGGACACCGATGAAATACAGCCAGTTCTGCCCGATCGCAAAAGCCACCGAAGTCCTCGGCGACCGATGGACCCTGTTGATTGTGCGTGAGGCACTCATGGGGGCAAGCCGGTTCAGCGAATTCCAGCGCGGCCTCGGATCCATTTCCACCGCCGTCCTCACCGAACGCCTCAAATCCATGGCCGAGAACGGGCTGCTCGTTCGCCGCAGCCTGACCGGCAAGCGCGGTTTCGAATACTTCCCCACGCCGGGCTGCAAGGAATTGCTGCCGATCATCGTGTCGCTGGGCGACTGGGGCATGCGCTGGGCCAAGGATAATCTTGTCGAGGAAGACTATGACGTCGAGCTCCTGATGCTCTACCTTGAGCGCAGCATTGTGCGCGAAATGCTGCCCGGCCCGCAAACCATCCTCCAGTTTGATTTCAGCGACCTGAAACAGTTCCGCACCTGGTGGCTCGTCGCCAACGAAACCAATGTCGAGGTCTGCGAGAAGAACCCCGGACAGGATGTCGATGTCTACTTCAACTCGACCGTACGCACGATGACCGATGTCTGGCTTGGCCATCGGACATACCGGGACGCCATCAAGGCAGACGAATTGACCATTATCGGCGACCAGGCGCTGACCAAGACGGTCAGCCGGTGGCTGGCCTGTACGCTGTTTGCGCCCACGGCTGCAGCGGCCCCGGCCGGCTAAAACCCGCCCCTCACCAGATTGTTATTCACAATCCGGCCCGCGCCCCTACATGTAGGGGCAAGGCGCAAAGCCAAGCTGGAGGACTACATATGAGCGACCCGACCTACACCCCGCCGAAAGTCTGGACATGGGACAAGGAAAGCGGGGGCCGGTTCGCCAGTATCAACCGCCCCATCGCCGGACCGACCCACGACAAGGAGCTGCCGGTCGGCAAGCATCCCTTCCAGCTCTATTCCCTCGGCACGCCGAACGGCGTGAAAGTCACGATCATGTTCGAGGAGCTGCTCGCCGCCGGCCACGCGGGCGCCGAATATGACGCCTGGCTGATCAATATCGGCGAGGGCCAGCAATTCGGCTCCGGCTTTGTCGCCATCAACCCCAATTCCAAGATCCCGGCCCTGATGGACCATTCCACCAGTCCGCCCACCCGCCTGTTCGAGTCCGGCTCCATGCTGCTCTACCTCGCGGAAAAGTTCGGCGCCTTCCTGCCCAAGGATCATCACAAGCGCACGGAAGCCCTCAACTGGCTGTTCTGGCAGATGGGCAGCGCCCCTTTCCTCGGCGGCGGCTTCGGCCATTTCTACGCCTACGCGCCGGAGAAATACGAATACCCGATCAACCGCTATGCCATGGAAGTGAAGCGCCAGCTCGACGTGCTGGATCGTCACCTCAAGGACAATGCCTACATGGCCGGCGACGAATACTCGATTGCCGACATGGCGATCTGGCCCTGGTATGGCGCGCTGGTCACCGGCGCGGTCTATGACGCCGGCGAGTTCCTTCAGGTCCACGAATACACAAATGTCATCCGCTGGATGAAACAGGTCGGCGCCCGCCCCGCCGTCGAACGCGGCAAGATGGTCAACCGCACCTTCGGCAAGCCGGAATCGCAACTGCGCGAACGCCACGATGCCAGCGACTTCGACACCAGGACGCAAGACAAGCTCGAAGCGCAGAGCTGAGAATACTTTCTTCCCCCCTCTCCCTCGGGAGAGGGGCCGGGGGTGAGGGGTCACTTCACTCGCCACGCAACCTGCAGTCTGCCATGATGCGACAAGCCCCGCCCACCGGCCAAACGCACCACAGGAGCGGGCCCATGTCCCCCGACCTCATCCTCACCCTGTTCGATCGTATCGGCGTGTTCGTGTTCGCCATTTCCGGCGGCATCGTCGCCGTGCGCAAGGACATGGACCTGTTCGGAATCATCGTGCTCGCCTTCCTGCCCGCCATTGGCGGCGGCACGCTGCGCGACCTGATCCTCGACCAGCCGGTCTTCTGGCTGTCAGACACGCCAACCCTGCTCCTCGCCCTCGCAGGCGGCCTCACCGCCTTCGTGTTCCACCGCTTCCTGGAAAACTTCCGTCCCCTGCGCTGGGCCGACGCGTTCGGCATGTCGCTGTTCGCGGTTACCGGCGCGGCCAAGGCCATGAGCCTCGATCACGGCCTCGCCGTCGTGCTCATCATGGGCGCCCTCACCGCCAGCGCCGGCGGCCTGATGCGCGATGTGGTCGCCAATGAGGAACCCCTGCTCCTGAAGAAGGATATCTACGCCACCGCCGCCCTGCTCGGCGCGGGCGTCTATTTCGGCCTCGCCGCCTATGGCGTCCCCGAAACCAGCGCCTTCATCGGCGGGCTGGCGGCAGCCTTCACGCTCCGGGCGCTGGCAATCGTGTTCAAGCTGTCCCTGCCGAAATCACCGTTTTGAGGGAGCTTCTCCCCTCTTCCAAGGGAGAGGGGGCTTTGACGGCGCACCGCATTCACCGTGCGCGCGCTGGCGATCATCTTCCAGCTGTCGCTGCCTAAAATGCCGATTTAGGGGAGGCGGGCTTCGCTTGCTTTCACAAGAGATGGTCAGACATTCAGGCATTGATCGGGGTCTGCTTCTGGTCAGCATCCGATTTTTTCTAGAAGGGACTGCTCCGGTTCGCAGCTATTTGTTGAGAAACCACATGAATCCGACGATGGTAGAAAACGCACCGGAAGTGGCGTAAAGGCCTTGCCGACCGAAAGCTAAATTCCTTCTAACCCAAGAGAACGGAAATAAGTTGACGTGAATAATCAGCATGGAAAGCACCGCCATCAGAATCAGCGGTTGCCCAAGTCCTACATTACAAAGATTGGCCGCCACACCAAACGAAGCCAGTACAACAAAGTAGGCAACGGAGATGTACTCAGACTGTCTCACTTCCGTCTCCCATCAAAGCTTCAGCACCTATTCATTTTGTTAGCTAGCGCAAAAGCTGACGACCGCGTCAATGGGTCAGGCCAACTCAAATATGAAGCCCGTTTCGTCGCTGAGCGTAGGCGCTCACCAAAATACTTATCCCACCCCTCCGCGCTGGCCGTACAATGTCGCGCATGCAATTCACGCCCCAGCTCCTCCTTGACCTGATTACTGCCAACTGGCCGCGGGCGGCGAAGCTCGCCTGGTGGGCGCGGCAACTGGTGAAGGAGCCGGAGACCGCCACAATCGCCCGGCATGTCCACGCGGAAGTCCTGCGAATCCTGCGCCCGGCGGAATCCATGGTGCGGCGCATGCTGCTGATCCTCGCACTGAAAGCGCCGATCACCCCCATCGCGCCCGCAATATCCGGAGCCTCGGGCCACACAGCCCCCAGCCCTGCCGCACCCTTGCCTCCACCGGACCATTCCCGCGCCCCCACCGCCTTCCCCCTGACCGAACCCCTCACGATCCGCCTGCCGCAACAGGGCCTGCCCTATGTGAAATTCGGCCCGCGTATCCACGTGTTCGGCTCCGGCATGGTCTGGCGGCCCCTGCCCTCTGACACGAGCCTCGCCCCCCTGCCCACCGCGCCCCTGCTCGCCCGGCTCAGCCGGCTCGACGCAGTGCTGGCAGACCCGGACGCCCATGCCGCCCGCCTTGCCCGCTGGATCGCCCGCAATCGCGGCACAAGGGCCGCGGGCCGCATCGCCCGCCACAGTCCCGTGCGCCCGCGCCGCCTGATGCCCGGCCGGGCCAGCCGCCCGCTCGGCAGGCTGACGCATTCGGCCATCACCTATGTCTGCTGGGGCGCCGAGGCGGCAATGGATGGCGCGTGGCAGCCCGGCTAGGCGGCGTCCCATCGTCCGAATCTCCACACTCCGTGTCCCCGGCGCAGGCCGGGACCTCGCGCCACTGCGCCCGGACGTGAGGCATGAGGCCCCGGCCTGCGCCGGGGACACGGATTCTGGTTTCGAGAGCGCTCATCCTGAGCGAAGTCGAAGGACGGGCGCGGGCGGCACGGGGCCCGTCCTTCGACTTCGCTTGAGGCATGAGCCCCTCTTACGGGTTTTTGGCACCCTTGCCCCCGCCCGTTGCCCTGATACTGTCCCGGCCACACCAGATTGCTGAGGGTTGATAAGATGCGTGGATTATGGCTGGCACTGTGCCTGGCACTCATTGCCGTACCGGGTTTTGCCGACGAAAAGGCCGACAAGGCCGAGCCGGCCAAGGAAAAGCCGGACATCCCTGAAGCCAAAGCCTTCTCCTCCGACCAGTCTCTCAAGCTGAACGGCCAGACGATCAAGTACAGGACCGTCGCCAGCGAGACCTACCTGCGCGACGCGAAAGACGAGCCCACCGCCTCCATCTTCTCGGTCGCCTATATCCGTGACGGCGTGTCTGACGCGCGCCAGCGCCCGGTGACGTTCGTGTTCAATGGCGGCCCGGGCTCGGCCTCGCTCTGGCTGCACATGGGCGCCTTCGGCCCGAAACAGGTGATCACCCCGTCTGATGCCTCCGGCGTCGGCGCCCCGCCCTACACGATCCGCGACAACCAGAATTCCCTGCTCGACGTGACAGACATGGTCTTCATCGATCCCGTCGGCACCGGCTATTCCCGTCCGCTTGGCGACACTACCGGCAAGGAATTCTACGGCGTCAACGAAGATGCCGAGAGCATCGCCGAATTCATCCGTATCTGGATCACCGAGAATGGCCGCTGGAACAGCCCGAAATACCTCGCCGGCGAAAGCTATGGCACCACGCGCGCCGCAGCCTTGACCGAGAAACTGCAGGGCGGCTGGAACGGTATCGGCCTCAATGGCGTGATCCTGATTTCCGCGATTCTGGACTTCCAGAACGGGCGCTTCGCGCCGGGTAATGACTCCGCCCACCTCGCTTTCTTCCCGAGCGAAGCAGCGATCGCCTGGTATCATGGCAAGGCCGACAGGACGAAATGGAACAATGATTTCGCCGCCTTCGTCGAAGATGCCCGCAATTATGCAACCGAGACGCTGGCCCCGGCCCTGATCCGCGGCTCGACACTGGGCGATGCCGAACAGGCCGAAATCGCCAGTGAGATGAGCGCCTATCTTGGCGTCCCTGCCGAATGGATCGAACAAGCGAAGCTGCGCATCGACCCGACCCGCTTCCGCAAGGAACTCCTGCGCCGCGAAGGCTATTCCGTCGGCCGTTTCGACGGACGCTACAAAGGTGTCGACAGCGAAGGCACCGCCGACTCACCAGAAAATGATCCGTCAGGCTACGGAATGGATGTTGCCTATGTCGCCGCCATCAATGACTACCTGACCCGCCAGCTGAAAGTGGACTTCACCCGGCCCTACAAGGTGTTGACCGGCGAGCCCGGCTCGCAGTGGAACTGGAGCATGGATGAAGGTGGCTGGCCCGCTTACGTCAACGTCACGCCCTGGCTCGGCAAGGGCATGCGCGAGAACCCGCAGATGAAAGTGCTGCTGGCCTCAGGCTGGTATGATCTCGCCACGCCTTTCTTCGGCGCCGAGATGGCCCTGTTCAAGAATGGCGTCGTGCTCGACCGGGTCCAGTTCGATTATTATGACGCCGGCCACATGATGTACCTGTCCGAACCCGAAGGCGCCAAACTGTCGAACGATGTGCGCGCCTTCATCAGGTCCGGCCAGTAAGGGTCAGACCTTGCGCACGATCGCCGTATTCATGCGCGCGCCCTCGACGACGACCGAATCGCTGGCATGAATCGGAACCATCGGGTCGGCCGCTTCCGCGCCCCACACCGTGTCGCCGATCCGGATCTGGCCATGGCCGCCTGAGAAGTCACCCGTCGCCTGCCCGCGCTGGCCGACCAGTCCGGCCATGCGCTTGTTCAGCGTCGGATGCTCGTCCACCGTGCCGCGCAGGCCCGCGAACAGGGTGCGTCCTGCCATGACCAGCACGAAGGCGGCCAGGCCGAAGACAACCATCTGGCCCTGCCACGTGGCATAGGCGTCGGGTCCGAAAAAGGCGAATGCGCCGGTCAGCCAGGCGGCAATTGCCAGCATCATCAGGTCGAACGTCCCTGTCATCAGCTCGAGGCCGAACAGGACGAGGCCAAGGGCCAGCCAGTGCCAGACGGTAAGCTCGGTGAAAATCTGTTCCATGATCCAGGTCTCCCGGTTGGGGGTAAGATGGAGGCCCATGCCCGGCCTTGGGCCGGGCATGGGACGCAGTTTAGTATTCGGTCCGCGTCGGCGGAACAGCGCCGCCTTGTGCCCGCGACGCGAGCTGCGCTTCCTTGGCTGCGCCCGTCAGGCCCTTGATGCCTTCGATCGCGCCGAGGATGCTCGAGAATTCCGCCGGGATAATAACCGTGCGCTGTTGCGGGCTTGTCGCCAGCTTTTCGAACGCGGCGACATAGGCCTGGCCGAGGAAGTAGTTGATCGCGTTGACGTCGCCCTTGGCGATGGCCTCGCTGACCATGGCGGTCGCCTTGGCTTCGGCTTCGGCTTCGCGTTCGCGCGCCTCGGCATCGCGGAAGGCGGCTTCGCGGCGGCCTTCGGCTTCCAGGATTTTCGCCTGCTTCTGGCCTTCGGCCTTGAGGATGGCCGACTGCTTGTCGCCTTCCGCCGTCAGGATTTCCGCCCGCTTCAGGCGCTCGGCCTTCATCTGGCGGTTCATGGCTTCTGTAATGTCGGCTGGCGGGCTGAGGTCCGCAATCTCGATCCGCGTGACCTTCACGCCCCACGGATTGGTCGCCGCATCGATTACGTGCAGCAGGCGCGCGTTGATATCGTCGCGGTTCGAAAGCACTTCATCAAGGTCCATTGATCCAACCACGGTACGGATATTGGTCAGCGACAGGTTCTGGATCGCATTGTGGAGATTGTTGACTTCATAGGCCGCCGAGACAGCATCGATCACTTGGATGAACACGATGGCATCGCAAGACACCATGGCATTGTCCTTGGTAATGACTTCCTGCTGCGGCACGTCCAGCACGGTCTCCATCATGTTCATCTTGCGTCCGACCTTCTGGACGATCGGCATGATGATATGCAGGCCTGGTGTCAGCGTCTTCGTATAGCGCCCGAAATTCTCGACCGTCCAGTTATAGCCCTGTGGCACCTGTTTGACGGTGGACACGATCAGAATGAGGCCGACGACTGCAATCAGAACCGGCACTGTCATTAGAAAGTCCATGTATTCCTCTCCTCTTCAACTCACATTCATGTGGGGAGGAATTTGCCGATAATCAATAAAAATCGACCAAAAACGGCGCGCCCGGTCCCCCCGAACGCGCCGATAATGGCTTGATTTGTTTAACAGATACTACGCAGGCAGCGCTAAAGCTGGCCGAGCAGGTAATCGGCGCTGGAAACCTTGAATTCAGGTCCCTGCTCGACATTGAGTTCGGCGACCACGCCATCCTTGACCAGCATGGAATAGCGCTGAGAACGCTTGCCCATGCCGAATCCGGTTCCGTCGAGCTCGAGGCCCAGCGCCGAGGCGAATGCGCCATTGCCGTCTGCCAGCATGCGCACGGTCTCTCCGGCACCGGCAGACTTGCCCCACGCGCCCATGACGAACACGTCGTTGACCGAGGTGCAGACGATTTCGTCGACGCCCTTGGCCTTCATGTCGCCGGCCTTGTCGATGAAGCCCGGCAGGTGGCGGGCCGAACAGGTCGGCGTGTAGGCCCCCGGTACGGCGAACAGTGCAATCGTCTTGCCGCCGAAAACATCGGCCGTGGTGCGCGGCTGGGGACCGTCGCCCGTCATCTCCATGAAAGTTGCGTCCGGAAGCTTGTCGCCGACCTTGATGCTCATCTGTCTGTCTCCTTGCAGGTTTGGCATTGGACATAGGGCCGACCCACTGTCGCCGCAAGCCGGATCGCCCTTGCCAAATCCCAAGCCATGCCTCAGCCTTGTTCGAACGGAGACCTTCGGCGCATGGATACAGACCTCACAGGCAAACTTTTGATCGCCCTGCCCGGCATCGGCGACTCGCGGTTTTCACGATCAGTCATCCTGCTCTGTGCCCACTCCCCGGACTTCGCCATGGGAATTGTGCTGAACAAGCCGATGGAGGGCATTCGCCTGCCGGAACTGTTCGAGCAACTCGATGTGGAGACCGAACTTGGCGTGCCCGACACACGTGTTCTCGACGGCGGCCCGGTCAGCACCGAACGCGGCTTCGTCATCCACACTGACGACGTGATCAGCGAAGGCGCAACGCTGGAGATCGACGGCGCTCTCTGCATGACCGCAACCCGCGACATGCTGCTGTTGATCGGCTCCAGCGCAGCCCCGCGAAAATCGGTTCTGGCGCTCGGCTATTCCGGCTGGGGCGCCGGGCAGCTGGAAGAGGAACTGGCTGCCAACGCCTGGCTGGTCGGCGACCCCGATGACGACATCGTGTTCGGCGATGACTATGACCTGAAATGGCGCCACGCCCTTGGCCGCATGGGTGTCGATTCCGGACGCCTCCAGGTCGATGGCGGCTCTGCCTGATCAGGCAGTCAGGAACGCAGCAGCCGATTCGGCGTTCATCGGCCGGGCAAAGGCAAAGCCCTGCACATGGTCAAATCCGAGGGCCCGCAATTTCACCGCATCATCCTTGTTCTCGACACCTTCCGCCGTGCTCGTCATGCCAAGGCGGCTCGCGAGCAGCGTAATCGTCGTCAGGATCGTGTCGATGCGTTTCTGGCCAAGGCGGCAAGTCAGGCCATGATCGATTTTCAGGCTGTCAGCCGGCAGGTCTGCCAGCCAGGCAAAGGACGAATGCCCTGTACCGAAATCATCGAGCACAAGGCCTGCACCAACAGCTTTCAGTGCCATTGCCGCGGCCAGCGCGTTGCTCACATTGCGCAGCGCCGCCTGCTCGGTCAGTTCGATCCTGAGTGCACCCGGCGGCAGCTTGTAACCGTTCATCAACGCCTCGACCAGGGCAGGCATAGTGCCCCGGGCGAGGTCGCGGGCGGTCAGGTTCACGTGCATGAACACATCATCCCGGCCGGATTTCTCCCGCAGCATCGCCAGCGTCTCGGCAGACCGGATGAGCATGTTCGACGCAAGCGCCTCGTCCTCGTATCGGCTGGGGGGCGACGTGCCTTCTGCGCCATCCCAGCGGGCCAGCGCCTCGAAGCCGGCGATGCGACCGTCGCGCAGGGAAATGATCGGCTGGAAGACAGGCGAAAGGTCCGGCCCCGGCTTCAGGTCGGACGGATCGATTTCCGGAAAGTCGTCCCCGACCAGCAACATGCCGCGCGCCTCGGATTGCCCGACAAAAGCGCCGACGAGGTGAACATCCCGCCCATTCGACAGCCGCAAGGCGCAGCGCACCGGGCCATCCCCTGTCTTGAAAGCCTTGCCGAGACGCCCGCGGCTGAGGCCTTCCAGCATCTGTTCAAGCGCATCTATCGACCAGTCTCCTGACAGGTCAGAGAGGGGCGTAGCCTTCGGCGCATCTATCAACAGGCGCTGGGTCGGCGCATGCCAGTGCCAGTTGCCGTGTGGCTGCTTTGGATTGGATTTGGCCATCATCTTGAATCTAGCTGCGTTCCGGTTGCCTGACGAGACCGAAAAGGACATGGTCGCGCCGCTCGCCTGCAATCTCGAGATAGGCGCGGGCATAGCCCTCTTCCTCGAACCCCGCCGCTTCGAGCACTTTGCGCGACCGGTTGTTCTCGGCCAGCGTCCCGGCCTCGATTCGCCAAAGTCTCAGATGCGCAAATGCCCAGTCGCAAACCGCGATCACGCTTTCGCGCATATAGCCTTTCCCTTCAAAGTCCGCTCCCAGCCAGTAGCCGAGACTCGCGCTGGAGGCTGGCCAGCTGCGCACATGTGTCAGAGAGGCGCCGCCGATCAGGGCATTGTCCGACATGTTGCGGATCAGGAATACATAAGCCTGCCCTGCCTTCCAGGCCGACGTCCAGGCTTTGAGGCGCCGCGCCCAGTCGGCTTTCGTGTGGGCGTCACCCGGCCAGAGCGGCTCCCAAGGTTCAAGGTGCTCGCGGCTCGCCGAACGCAGCGCGGCCCAGTCATCATAGTCGGCCTTGCGGGGCGGTGCGAGCACCACGCGTTCAGCCGAAATCAAAGTATCGCGCTGAAGGACAGCCATCAGGGGGCCGCTTTGATCTTGGCTTCAATCACACCGCGCACGGCTGCCACGTCGGCCGGGAGGCGGTCGAACACTTCGCCACGCGCGAGCAACGTGCCGCAACGGTGAGGCAGAGGTGCGTCGAGACCGGTCGCTTGCTTGACCGTTTCCGGGAATTTCGCAGCGGCCGCCGTGGCCAGAACCACGGTTGCAACATCGCTGCGCGGCGAGTGGCGCGCTTCGAACGTGCCCACCGCCGTGTGCGGGCAGATCAGCCACCCGGTCTCGGATTCGAATTTCGCCATTTCGCCAAGCGTATCGGCATTGTTGACCGCTGATGCGGTGATGCCGACGCAGCCAAGACGGCTCCTGGCAGCATCGGGCAACTCGGCGTCGCCCGCCTGCTTGTAACGGTCATAGACGCTGCGCACGGCATCGCCGTCACGGCCGGTTGCTTCATACAGCAGCCGTTCGAAATTGCTCGGCACGGAAATGTCCATGGCCGGGCTCGGCGTCGCAACGGCAGGTGCCCGCGACATGAGTCCCGTATTGAACAAGCGCGCCAGGGCATCGTTCTCGTTCACGGCGCAGGCAATCTCGAAACCGCCAGTCATCAATCCGCAGCGTGCCGCAACATAACCGGCAAGCGCATCACCCATGTTCCCGCTCGGCACCACGAAGCGAATCTTGCCGCCAAGGGCTGCCTGCGCGGTGGCGTAATAAACCGACTGCGCTGCAATTCGGGCCCAGTTGATCGAATTGACGCCCGAGAGTCCGACGCCGTCGGCGAAGGCCTTGTCGGCGAACAGGGATTTCACGATCGCCTGACAGTCATCGAAGTCGCCATCCAGGGCAAGGTTCGTGACATTGGACGCGCCGGTCGTGGTCATGAACAGGCGCTGGACAGGCGAGATGCGCTCGTGCGGGTGCAGGATGAAGAGGTCGGCATGCTTCGCGCCAGCAAAAGCCGCAGCCGCCGCGCCGCCCGTATCACCCGACGTCGCGCACACGATGGCCAGGCGCTTCCCGGTCTTGCCGAGCATATAGTCATAGAGTTGGGCGATGATCTGCATCGCCACGTCCTTGAACGCCAGCGTCGGTCCGTGATGCAATTCCATCAGCCAAAGGCCGGGGCCTGCCTGCGTCAGCGGGGCCACCGAATGGTGGGCAAAGCTTGCATAGGCCCGCTCGCACATGGCCAGCATGTCGGCTTGCGGAATGGCATCGCCTGCGAAGGCCGACAGGATGCGCGCGGCGACATGCGCATAGGGCTCATCCGGCTTGGGCGGCGCAATCTGTGGATAGGTTTCCGGCACATAGAGACCGCCATCGGGCGCCAGGCCCGCAAGGCAGGCGCCAATGAAATCTACTGGTGCGGCCTGCCCGCGTGTCGAGACATATTTCACGCATCGCTCCCTTTGCGCAGCCGCAGGCGGCCCGTTTGGTAATGGAAGGCGAGATACACGCCGAGCAGCGCGATGGCGAGCCCCCACCAGGTGATCGCATAACCGAAATGACGCTGCGGCGGCAGTTTGGAGTCAGCGCGAACACGCGCGAACGGGTTGTCGCCGACCATTGTACGGCCATTCTCGCTGAGCTGTATCGTGTCAGGTTCGAACACGCGGCCGTGCACACGACCGGCCTCGCCTGCGGGCAAGAGGGTTGCGAGGACTTGCGGATCAAGCGTGTAGAAGATGCCCGCTTCCGGACTGTCGGTTCCGCTGAAGGCATTGCGGCCACGCGGCACCTGGTAGAGGCCGCGCGCAGCAAAGCGCAGGCCGGCTCCGCATTCCGGGCCCTGGCAGGGCTGCGGCGGCTCGACCTGGTAGATTACTTCCGTCGGCGTGAAGACAACCTCCTCGCCAGTGTCGATGGCGACGACGCGCCGCCACGCTGCGGCGGCATCAATATAGGAATAGACCATGGACTCGCTGCCCGGCACGACCGTTCCGTCAATAACCGTCCATTCCGGCTCGGACTTGTCCAGCGCCATCTTCTCGAGGAAGCGGCCATATTGCCAGTTGCCGAGCCAGACCAGCAACGCAAGGCTGAGCACGGTGAACAGCGTGAGCACAGGCATCGGGCGAAATGACATGGCGGGCAGGCCTCTTAAGAAAAAGGCCCGCCGGGCGGTTGGACGCGCCGGCGGGCCTGGGATCGGGTCAGGTTCGCAAGAAGGCGCTTACTTGCCGCCTTCGAAAATCAGGTACGGCGCAACGTACACGAAGGCGAAGAGGAACAGCCACACCACATCGACGAAGTGCCAGTACCAGGCCGCAAATTCGAAGCCGAGGTGCTTCTGCGGGGTCATGCCGCCCATCAACAGGCGCATCAGGCAGATGGCGAGGAAGATGGTACCGATCACGACGTGCGCACCGTGGAAGCCAGTGGCCATGAAGAAGGCCGAGCCGTAAAGCGTGCCATCGTAGGTGAAGCCGGCATGGCTGTATTCGATCACCTGAAGCGCGGTGAAGCCCATGCCGAGCAGGATGGTCAGCAGCAGGCCAAGCTTGGCGCCGGACCGGTCATTGTGCTGAAGCGCGTGGTGCGCCCAGGTCACCGTGGTGCCTGACAGGAGCAGGACCAGGGTATTGATCAGCGGAAGGTGGAAAGGATCGAACGTCTCGACGCCGACCGGTGGCCAGTCCTTGAAGCGAGCCAATGCATCGGCATAGAGCGGGTTGGTCGCATCCCACGTGTCGCCGACACGCGCCTGATCGTAGATCGAAAATTCGAAAAAGCCCCAGAACCAGGCCACGAAGAACATGACTTCCGAGGCGATGAACAGGATCATGCCGTAGCGAAGGCCAATGCTGACAACCGGTGTATGGTCGCCAATAGCGCCCTCTTTGGCGACTTCGCGCCACCAGCCGATCATCACATAGGCGACCATGGCAAAGCCGAGGGCCATCAGCCAGATGCTGCCTTTTTCAAGGCCGAACAGGCCTTTCATGTAGGTCACGCCGCCGACGGCCAGTACCAGCACAGCCAGTGAGCCGATCAGCGGCCAGGGCGAGGGATTTACGAGGTGGTAGTCGTGTTTGACGTCGCCGCTGGACATGGCTTGGAAAACCCCTTGAAATTATCACGTATAGCTTTGCGCTGTTTAGCCCGCTCCGCGCCAAAAACGCAACCGGTTCAACCCGGAGCGGCTGAATTCGCCGCACCCCTGGCTTCCTGCTTGAGAGGCCCTTTATAGGCTGCACTGTCGAAAAACGTATAACTGAGCGTGATCGTCTCGAGCTGCCCGGCCACGTGATCATCGATCATGTCTGGGGAAATGAAGTAGACGACCGGCAGCTTCTTTAATTCGCCGGGCGCGATCACGCGCTCCTCGAAACAGAAGCATTCCAGCTTGTAGAAGTACGGTCCTGCAAAATGCGGTGTCACATTGTAGCTGGCAATGACGCGAATCGGCTTGTCCGTGGGGTTCTCGACCTCGAAGAAGGCGAGTCCGTGCTGGCCTATTTTCACTGTCTGCTCGCGCTGCAACGGCCGGAACACCAATGCCGTGTCGGCCACGTTTGCATCGAAACGCATGGTGACTTGTTGATCGAGGATTTCCTTCGGCGCGCGCGTCGCGATTCGGGTCGTGCCGCCGAAGCCTGTTATCTGGCAAAAACTCTTGTAGAGCGGCTCCGCCATGAACGCGAGGCCAAGCATCCCGGCGAACACGGCGCCAGCGATGAGGCCAATAGTGCGGTTGGACAGTTTCATTCCGGCGCCTCCGTCGGCTCCAATCCGGCGGGAGGCGCGGCCTGCTCCTCGGTCATGCCCGGCGGCAGGGCCGAGGCCTTGTCGACCGGAGCGGGGCTTCCGCTATTGCTGTAATAGAAGCCGGCGCCTTGGCTGAGATCAGTATTTGAGAGACGGATCATGGTCGTAATTGCCACGAGGACCACAAAGCCTAACAGGGCAAGCCCCAGCCAGACGTTTCGCTTCTTGCGCGCGGCCATCGCCGCGGGATCAAGGATCGGTGCATTGACGAACTCGCCAGCGTAAGGCTCTTTCTCGTCGGTCATCTAGAAACCCCTCACAGCGAAATACAGGCCGGTTGCACGCTCGATAATCAGCGCGGCGAAGACGATGAACAGGTAGAGGATCGAGAACAGGAACATCGACCGCGCCAGTTTCTTCTCGGCTGCCGTACAATCGGGATCCCCGGCCTTCGACAGGAAGACCCTGACAGCATAAGTCATGAAAACCGCGCCCAGCACGCCCGTCGTGGCGGCATAGATCCAGCCGCCAAGGCCGGTCAGCACAGGCGTCAGTGCCAGCGGAACGAGGATGATCGTATAAAGCAGTATCTGCAGGCGGGTCGCCTTGGCGCCATGTGTGACAGGCAACATCGGCACGCCCGCCTTCTCGTACTCACCATGCGCCAACAGGCTGAGTGCCCAGAAGTGCGGCGGCGTCCAGAAGAAGATGATGGCAAACAGGATCCAGGCATCGAGCGGCGTGTTGCCGGTCACGGCGGCCCATCCGATGACGGGCGGGAACGCCCCTGCCCCGCCACCAATGACGATGTTCTGAGGCGTCGAGCGCTTCAGCCACATCGTGTAGATGACGCCATAATAGAAGATCGAAAAGGCGAGCAGGGCGGCCGCCAGCCAGTTCGAAGCCAGCCACATCAGCATGACCGAGACGCCGGACATGATCAGGCCCATCGCGATGGCCTCCTCACGTGGCACGGCGCCGGACGGTATCGGTCGCGTGGCCGTGCGCGTCATGACCGCATCGATATCTGAATCGAACCACATGTTGATGGCACCTGCCGCGCCAGAGCCCAAGGCCACGGCCAGGAGGGCAATGGCGCCCATCAGCGGGTTGATGGGCGTGTCGGTGGCGCTCGCTGCTGCGATGAGTCCCGCAGCCGCTGTGAAGACGACGAGCATCATGATGCGCGGCTTCATCAGGTTCACATAGTCGCTCGCCGTGGCGTAGCGCTTTGTGGATGTGGCGGGTGCGTCTGTCATTGTCAGGGCCTTATGGGGCATTCAAGCGAAACGGCCCATACGCTTTTTCAGCGCAGGGCCGCCCCGATTTTCGTATCCGTATGCAGGCCCGAACCGGGGCCGGCAAACTGAGCGTCTAGTGGCCGCCCTTGGTCGTGACGTGCGGCAGCTCGTTATACTGGTGGAATGGCGGCGGCGAAGGCAGCGTCCATTCCAGTGTCGTTGCGCCCTCACCCCACGGATTGGCGACCCCTTTGCGACGGCGAACCATCGCTTCGATGAGGCCGACGAAGAAGACGAGTGTGGCAACGAGCGTGATCGCATAACCAACCGACGACACGAGGTGCCAAGTGTGGAAACCGTCAGCATAGTCGATGTAACGACGCGGCATGCCTTGCAGGCCGAGGAAGTGCTGCGGGAAGAACAGGACGTTGGAACCAATGAACATCAGCCAGAAGTGGAGACCACCGATCATGCCGTTGTACTTGATGCCGAACATCTTCTCGAACCAGTAGTACCAGCCTGCGAACAGGCCGAATACGGCGCCGAGTGACAGCACGTAGTGGAAGTGGGCAACGACGTAATAGGTGTCGTGCAGGGCATGGTCGATACCGGCATTGGCAAGCACGACACCGGTAACGCCGCCGACTGTGAACAGGAAGACAAACCCGATCGCCCAGAGCATCGGAACCTTGAAGTCGATGGAACCGCCCCACATCGTCGCGATCCACGAGAAGATCTTGATGCCGGTGGGCACCGCAATGACCATGGTCGCCGCGATGAAATAGGCCTTGAGGTCCACGTTCATGCCGACCGTGTACATGTGGTGCGCCCACACGACGAAGCCGATGACGCCGATCGAAACCATCGCATAGGCCATGCCGAGATAGCCGAAGATCGGCTTTTTCGAGAAGGTCGACACGATGTGGCTGACAATGCCGAAGGCCGGCAGGATCATGATGTAGACTTCCGGGTGACCGAAGAACCAGAACAGGTGCTGGAACATGATCGGATCGCCGCCGCCGGCGGGATTGAAGAATTGCGAGCCGAAATTGCGGTCTGTCAGCAGCATCGTCAGCGCGCCAGCGAGAACCGGCAGGGACAGGAGCAGCAGGACAGCCGTGACCAGCACGCCCCAGGCAAACAGCGGCATCTTGTGCATGGTCATGCCAGGCGCGCGCATGTTCAGGATGGTCACGATGAAGTTGATGGCGCCAAGGATCGACGCGATACCGGCCGTGTGCAACGACAGGATCAGAAGGTCCATGGCTGGCCCAGGGTGACCTGTTGTCGAGGAAAGCGGAGGATACAGCACCCAGCCACCGCCAAAGCCGTTACCGGCCGACGTGCCCGGAACAGCCATTGAGATACAGGCGAGCACGAAACCGGCAACCGTCAGCCAGAACGAGATGTTGTTCATACGTGGAAAGGCCATGTCCGGCGCGCCGATCATAAGCGGCACGAACCAGTTGCCGAATCCGCCGATCAGGGCTGGCATGACCATGAAGAAGATCATGATCAGGCCGTGATAGGTGATCACGGTATTGTAGAAATGCTTGGCATGCGCAATGGCCGCATCGCCCTGAACGCCTTGAAGGTGTTCGACGATCCAAAGCATCGGGCCGATGCCCGGCTCGGCCAGTTCCCAACGGATAAGGCCCGACAGCGTGTAGCCGACGATACCCGCACACAGCGAGAAGATCAGATAAAGTGTTCCGATGTCCTTGTGGTTGGTCGACAGGAACCAGCGCTTGAAAAAGCCGGGCTTGTGATCGTGGGCATCGTGGTGATGGTCGAGGGCGATTTCATCCATTGGCATGGCGGATCTACTCTTCTCTCAAAGCTTAGTGGTTGGCGGCGAGCTGGGTGCTCGTCTCAAGTGCGGCCATGGTCCGAACGGACGCGGCGGCGGCTTCATAGTCGCCTGCCAGCATCAGCTGGGCCCATGCATCGAATTGTTCCTGTGGCACGACACGCACCTCAATTGGCATGTAGGCGTGATCAACGCCGCATAGTTCCGAACACTGGCCGTAATAGACGCCCGGTTCGTCGACCAGGAACCAGCCTTCGTTGAGACGACCTGGTACAGCATCCGTTTTCACGCCGAAAGCAGGAACGGTCCACGAGTGGATCACGTCGGCCGCCGCAGTGTAATAGCGGATATAACGCCCAGCCGGGATGACCATCGGATAGTCGACGGCAAGGTTACGCGGACGCACGTCTGTATCAGTCGGATCGCCAGAGGTGCCCTTGTGGATGCCGTTGGATACGAATTCCAGCGCAACGCCATCGGCGTCAAGGATGTCTGGGTAGGAATAGGTCCAGTTCCACTGGTTGCCCTGGGCCTTCACGTTCACGAAGCCCTTGGCTGCGGCGTCCGGAAAATAGTTCTTTGTGTAGCGCTCGTAGGCTGCGGACTTGCCGTCTGCCAGCAGCTCAGCTGATTCGGTCTGGATCTTCTCAAGGTTCGGCACGACGTCCTGATAGTAGAGGTTCGGGAAGGACAGACCGGCAATCGCGACCAGGATCAGCGCCGGAACGACCGTCCAGATGACCTCGATCAGCGAGTTGTGGCTGAATTTGCGCGACACAGGATTGGACTTGCGATTGTAGCGCACCATGACCCAGATCAGCAGTAGCGACACGAAGATCGTGATCGCGGTGATGATCCACATGACATAGTCGTCGTGGAAGAAATGAATGCGCTCAGCAATGCGCGTTGCAGCAGGCTGGAAGCCGAGCGCCCCGTCGACGGGGGTGGCAGCGAAGGCCGGTGCAGCCAGTATTGAAGCGCACAAGGCGGCAAGGAAGTGTCGCACGAAGGAATCCTCGTCTCGTTGGAATTGCTCCGCTGTATCTATATCAGACCGCCCCCGCAACCCAGCAGTTTTGACGCTCAATATTGTCGCAGGCGCTCGCCGCTTTGGGGAATTCATGCTATTTTGGAAAAAACAATAAGAACAGGGAGACGACAATGTTGAAATTCCCGGCACTCGCGTTGATCGCAGTGACGCTGTCCGCCCCCTTGGCCATTGCGCAAGTAACCATTATCGGGGGCGGCATCGCCAAGGACTGCTACGAAGCGGCCAAGTATCAGCGCGTTTCCGCCAGCGAAGGCGAGAAAATCTGCACCAAGGCGATCGAATCCGAGATCATGAACGTGACGAACAAGGCCGCCACGTATACTAATCGCGGCGTGTTGCGCATGCGGGCGGGCAGGCTTGAGGCGGCCCTTTCGGACTATGACATCTCCAAGCGGCTAAATCCGGATGAAGGCGCAACCTATCTCAACGAAGGCGCCGCTCATATCATGCGGAAGGATTTCAATGCGGCCATGGTGTCGCTGAACAAGGCGATAGAACTCGACTCCCACGATCTCTACGCCGCCTATTACAATCGTGCGATCGCCAAGGAGCGCACGGGTGACATCCAGGGCGCCTATTTCGACTTCAAGCGGGCCGATGAACTGAACCCCGATTCAGACCTGGCCAAGCGCCAGATGGAACGTTTCGAAGTCACCACCAACTAGGCGTCCGTCGAATTTTGCACGCAGGTTGATCCGCGCGGCGGCGAGTTGGCCGCAGCCTCTGGTGCCGCATGACAGGCTTTGCCCTTGCTGCGGACGCCGATCACACGCATTTAGGATGGATGACCCAGACCCAATTGCCTTTCGACGTCGCCCGCGCTGCGGATATCCTGTCTGATGCCGTTTCCGGTGGAGACGACGGTGACCTGTTCATCGAGCGGTCGCGCTCTGAAAGCTTCATGTTCGATGACGGGCGGCTGAAATCGGCTGCGTTCGATACCGACCAGGGCTTCGGCCTGCGCGTCGTGGCGGGCGAGGCACAGGGCAGCGGATATGGCTCCGAACTGTCTCTTGGCGCGATTACCCGCGCGGCCCAGACGGCGTCCCAGGCCAAGCGCGGTTATTCCGGCAAGCTGGCCGACGGCCCGCAACCGACCAATCGCCGCCTCTATGCGCCGATTGACCCGACCTCCGCACCGGACTTCACGGTCAAGACCGGCCTGCTCGCCGAAATCGATGCCTGGACGCGGGCGCTTGATCCGCGCGTTGTGCAAGTCTCGGTTTCGCTCGCCGGCAGCCACCGGGAGATCGACATTGTCCGCCCGGACGGGGCGACCTTCTCCGAGATACGCCCGCTGGTGCGCCTCAACGTTTCGGTGACACTGGAAGAAAATGGCCGGCGCGAATCCGCAAGTGCTGGCGCAGGCGGCCGCGCCGCCTATGACGAGTGGATCCAACCTGAACGCTGGCAGGGCATGGTCCGCCGGGCGCTCGGCAAGGCCTCGGTGAACCTGCAATCCATCCCGACGCCTGCGGGCGTGATGGAAGTCGTGCTCGGCCCGGGCTGGCCCGCAGTGCTGCTGCACGAAGCCGTCGGGCACGGTCTGGAAGGCGACTTCAACCGCAAGGGCACGAGTGTCTATGCCGGACGGATCGGCGAACAGGTCGCCGCCAAAGGCGTCACCGTGATCGACGATGGCAGTATCGAGGCACGCCGCGGCTCGCTCTCCTTCGATGATGAAGGCACGCCGACCCAGCGCACGGTCCTGATCGAGGACGGCATCCTGAAGGGCTATATGCAGGACCGGCTGAATGCCCGCCTGATGGGCGTCGCCCCGACCGGCAATGGGCGGCGCGAAAGCTATGAGGCGCAGACCATGCCGCGAATGACCAATACGGTCATGCTGGGCGGCGACAAGGACCCGGACGAGATTGTCGCCTCGATCAAGCGCGGCCTCTGGGCCGTCGACTTCGGCGGCGGTCAGGTCGACATCACGTCGGGCAATTTCGTGTTCCAGTGCACCGAGGCTTACCTCGTCGAAGACGGCAAGATCGTTGCCCCGGTGAAAAACGCCACATTGATCGGCCACGGGCCGACCGTGCTGCAGCAGGTGTCCATGATCGGCAATGATTTCGCCATGGATGACGGCGTCGGCGTATGCGGCAAGGCCGGGCAATCGGTTCCGGTGGGCGTGGGACAGCCAACCCTCAAGGTCGGTGCCTTAACCGTTGGCGGCGCTGGATAAAATTCCTGTCATTTTGCCATGAGACTCTTGCGGCGTCGCAGGGGTTTTGCCACGTTGTTGCCACATTATCGGAGGGCCTGCCCTCTGGCAGCGTAGAGGTGAATGACGGCAATGAGAATTCAGTTCCTGACACTGGTATGCGGAGCCCTTGGCCTTGGTGGCGCGGCGATGGCGGATGTCGAAACCCTGAGCGCCGATTCGGCCTACCAGATGTCGCAAAAGGGCGAACTGGTCCTGATCGATGTGCGCACCCCGACCGAATGGGCAATGACCGGCATGCCGCGCGATAGTGTTGGCGCGACGCTTCAGGATATCGACTTTGTCGCACGGGCGCGGGGAGCGGTTTATGGCGATCTCGAACACCCCGTGGCGGTAATCTGCAAATCGGGCAACCGGTCGACATCTGCGGCACAGAAGCTGGTCTCGGAAGGATTCGCCCACGTGTTCAATGTGTCCGAAGGCATGACGGGGCATCTCGGCGACGGCGACGGCTGGATCAAGCGCGGCCTGCCCACCGATCCGTTCAATCCACCGATGCGATAGACTTGTTTTCGTCCAAAACGAAAAAGGGCGGCCCGCAAAGGCCGCCCTTCTTGTTTGGTATCGCTCTTTTCCTACGACATCTCGTCCGAAACCATCGGAGACTCTTCGGGCAAGTGGTCAGCCTTCATCCAGCTCTTGATGATCGGAGAGATCAGGAGCATCACCACGCCGACGCCCATGGCGACATATCCGACATTCGCATAGACGGCGGCATAATTGGCCTTGGCCGCGGCGACATCAGTGATCTGGCCGCCAATGGTTTCAGCACCGGTCCCGCGAGCGATGATGCCGGCAAGATAGTTCGACAGGCCGGAATAGAGGAACCATGCGCCCATCGTCATGCCAACGACACGCGCGGGTGCCATCTTCGTGACCGCGGACAGCCCGACAGGCGAGACCATGAGTTCACCCATCGTGTGCACCCAGTAGATCAGGAAGATGAAGTACACGGCCGTCAGGCCTGTCGACCCGGACGCACCAATCCCTGCCACAAGCGACAGGAAGCCGAGCCCGGCAAGGAACACGCCCACGGCGAACTTCACCGGTGTTGACGGCTCCAGCTTCCGTTTCGCGAGCGCAATCCACAGCCAGGCCAGGATTGGCGCAAAGATGACGATGTAGCCCGCATTCAACGCCTGGAAGACCGGCGCGGGCACTTCGACGCCAAACATGGTCTTGTCGACCAGACGATCAGTGAACAGGTTCAGCGAGGATCCCGCCTGTTCGAACAGCGCCCAGAACGGGATTTGTGCCAGAACGAAGTAGATCGCGGCAAACATGCGATTCCGCTCGGCGCCCTTCATGGTCACGAAAGCGTAGGTGACGAGACCAATGAACACGAGCACACCTAGGCCGCCGACAAATCCATCGGGAATGATCTCGGCATTCATGACAATCAGCATGGCCACGCCGATGATGACCAGACCTGCGAGATAGCAGGCCAGCTCCACGCTGATTGGGCCGAGGAAGGATTTTTTCAGCATTTCCGGGTTCGGTGGCTCCGCTCTTCCGCCAAGGTATTTCTGTCCCCACAGGAAGATGAGCAGGCCGCCCAGCATGCCAATGCCGGCGAGGCCGAAGCCCCAGGCCCAGCCATAGACGATGCCGAGAATACCGCAGGTGATCGAAGACAGGAACGCGCCAAGGTTGATGCCCATATAGAACAGGGTGAAGCCCGAATCACGGCGCGGGTCGTCAAACTCGTAGAGCGCACCCACGATCGTCGAGATGTTGGCCTTGAGGTACCCGACGCCGGCAATGATGAGGGCCAGCGACAGGTACAGGATGTTCATGTACAGGGCTTCGCGCTCGATCACGGTGGTGAAACCGTCTGCCGGTATGGTCCGGGCAACTTCCGCTGTTGGCTCTTTCTGGCGGTCGTCGGATGCGAGCACATTGATATCGCCGGTCTCGCCATCGAACACGATCCGCTTCAGGGATCCGTCGTCTTCAATGAACAGCTGGCGGTTGCTGCCGCGCCCTTCGTCAACAATCTCGATCCGGTCGGTGCCGGTGTCGATGATTTCCTTCGAGCCGGACCCTTCGAACGCCATTCCGAAATGCCCGAGGCACAGGAGGATGGCTCCGAACGTGACGGCTTTTCTCTGTCCGAGATACCGGTCAGCCAGCGTTCCGCCGATAATCGTCATGACATAGACCAGCGCCGTATAGGCACCGTACATCACCGCTGAGCGCTCGTCCGAGAACAGGAAATGCTGCGTCAGGTAGAGGATCAGCAGGCCGCGCATCCCGTAATAGGAAAAGCGCTCCCACATCTCGGTCAGGAACAGGATCAGCAGGCCCTTCGGATGACCGAAAAAGCTCGTGTCTCCCGCAACGGGATCAATCTTTGAAATCGTAGTATCTGTCACAGTGGCCCTCCCCAGGCTCGTTTCAGTCTGTGGCACGCACGCGGCGCAAGCGGGGAGTTTGACCACGCACCGCGCGAAGGCTCAAGGCAATTTGTGCTTAAGCAGGGCTCTGACAGCGCAAAAGCGTGCCCCTAATACGCCTCTTCCGCGAAAATCGGACGCACATCGCGGTTCCACGGGCCGTGATAGCGGGCCAGAAGGCGGTCGGCAGGGGTGAGCCCGGTGGTTGCGATATCGTCGAGTTCGGTGAGGTAGCCGGTCTCGTCGTCCCCGGACGTGGAGAGGTTCGCCCGATTCTTCAGGCCCTGCCGGGAAATGGCAAGCACCTGCTTGGCGAGATCCTGCATCGAGCCGCCACCGGGAACAGGCGTCCGCAAGCCCAGGGTCCGCACGCCCTGGCGCATGGATTCGCGCTCGGCAGCTGTCCAGTCCTTCACGAGGTCCCAGGCCGCATCGAGGCAGTCCGGGCAGTACATCAGGCCCGTCCAGAAGGCGGAGAAGGCACAGAGGCGGCTCCACGGACCGGCATCGGAGCCGCGCATCTCGAGGAAGCGCTTCAGGCGCACTTCCGGAAAAATGGTCGAGAGATGGTCGGCAAAATCGTCCATTGCGGGCTTTTCGCCGGGCAGGATCGGCAGCTTGCCGGCCATGAAGTCGCGAAAGCTGAGGCCGCTGGCGTCGAGATACTCGCCCTTGCGGCGGACGAAATACATCGGCACGTCGAGCGCATAGTCGACATATTGCTCGAAGCCGAAGCCCTGATCGAAGACGAAAGGCAGCATGCCCGTGCGGTCGGGGTCAGTATCGGTCCAGATCTGCGAGCGATAGGACAGGAAGCCGTTGGGGCGCCCGTCGAGGAACGGCGAGTTGGCGAACAGGGCGGTGCCAAGCGGCTGCAGGGCGAGCGATACGCGGAATTTCTTCACCATGTCGGCTTCCGAACCGAAATCGAGGTTCGCCTGAACGGTGCAGGTGCGGAACATCATTTGGCGGCCAAGGCGGCCGACCTTGTCCATATAGGCGGTCATGATGCGGTAGCGGCCCTTGGGCATGACCGGTGTTTCGGCAAGGCTCCAGAGCGGGCTGGCGCCGAGCCCCAGGAAGGCAATGCCCAGCGGTTCGGCCACCTGGCGCACTTCTTCCAGATGGCGGCCGACCTCGTTGCAGGTCTGGTGGATAGTTTCGAGCGGCGCGCCGGACAATTCGAACTGGCCGCCAGGCTCGAGCGAAACGCTGGCGCCGTTCTGTTTCAGGCCGATAAGGTGGCCACCCTCGACAATCGGCTCCCAGCCGAACTGGTCGCGCAGGCCTTCCAGCATGGCGCGAATGGATGCGTCGCCTTCATAAGGGAGCGGGCGCAAGCCATCCTTGATGAAGCCGAATTTCTCGTGCTCCGTACCGATGCGCCAGTCCGCCATGGGCTTTGACCCTGCGGCAAGGTACTCAACCAGTTCTGACTTGGATTCGATACGCGCGGAGGACTCGTCGATGTCCGACGTCGGTGTGGTCATCTGGTGCCTCCCATAAATCGGCGATGGAAGTGCACATAGGGATGTTTCATCCCGACGCCAACCGGGTTATCCTCTCGTCGGAAATGAGAATTCAGAGGGACCAGCGTGAACAGGCTGAAGGCAGACGAGCGTGACGACCTGAAAATGTGGGCGCATATCCACGTGCGGGGCGGCTATGAGGAAATCGACGAGATCGAGGAAATTCTCTTCGAACTCACCGAGGACTTCGAGACAACCATGTCCGAACGTGACCGCCGGGTCGAAGTGCGCCAGGCGCTGGTCACCGCCGTGCAGGCACTGGTCGATGAGCAGGAAAGCTGGCCGGTACTGACCGACTATGACCGCCTTGAACTGGCCATGGACACGCTTGAGGACAATGGGGTCGTTGCGCGGCAGAATTTCACTTGTTGCGGCAATTGCGGGGCTGCCGAAATCGGCGTGGAAATCGAAGACTATGAAGCGATGGGCCAGCAGGCCCGCGGCTACGTGTTTTTCCACCAGCAGGACACCGAAAGCGCCGTCGAAGGCCACGGCCTTTATTTCAGTTATGGCGCAGTGCGCTCGGAACTGGACGTTGCCCATATCGCCATCGCGCAGGAATTGTTCGACCTGCTGCAGGCGGTCGGCCTGAAGCCGCACTGGGACGGCAAGATCGATCACCGCGTCGGCGTTGTACTCGACTGGAAGCGCCGCTGGGTCGACGAAGTGCCGATGCCGCTGAAGCGCTGGTCGTTCTAGGCGCCCCAATCACCACACAAGGCCTGCCACAGGGTCATCGCTGCCACTGCCGCCGTTTCAGCACGCAGGATGCGGGGGCCGAGACTCACCGGATATGTATCCTTGAGGGCGCGCAAGTGTGAGCGTTCTGACGGGCTGAAGCCGCCTTCGGGACCGATCAGGATGGCGGCAGGACGGCGTTTGATCTCCGGCAGCACATTCGCCATCGGCCGGGCCCGGCCCGCCTGCCCGCCCCAGGGCGCATCCGCCTCATCGCCTGCTTCGTCGCAGTAGATCAGGGCCGTGCCGGATGGCAGGGCCGCGAGCGCGGCGTCGAGGCTGACAGCATCGGCCACGTCCGGCAGGTCGAGGCGCTCGGTCTGCTCGGCCGCTTCGAGGGCGATCTTCTGGAACCGGTCGAGGCGGACGTTGCGAGTTTGCGTACGCTCGGTGATGACGGGCTGGATGCGGGCGGCACCGAGTTCGGTCGCCTTCTCGACAATGAAATCCGTCTCGGATTTCTTCACCGGAGCAAACAGCAGCGTGAGCAGCGGACCGCCCTGCCCGGCCTGTTCGCGCAGCTGCCTGGCCGGAGTCATCTCGGCGCGACGGCCTTCAGCCTTGCTGATCTCGGCGCGCCATTCACCGTCTCGTCCATTGAAGACGCGGGCCGCATCGCCGAAGCCGAGGCGCATGACGCGTATCAGGTAATTCGCCTGCGCCTCGTCGAGGGCGAATGACTCGCCTGCGACGAGGTCGGCATTCACGAAAAGGCGAGGCATGGAACTCATCGGCGCTGTATATGCCTATATAGGTTTGAAGTTAAGCCGAAGGATCGCCTCATGAGCACGCCCGTCGTCACCTCGATCAACCCCGCCACCGGAGACGTCCTGCAGACATTTACTCCGTTCGACAGTGCCCGTGTCGATGCGGCGATCGACCGAGCTGACGCGTGTTTCCAGACATGGCGCCTGACCAGCTTCGCCGAACGGTCGCGCCTGATGCACAAGACCGCCGACATCCTGGAGAACCGAAAGGACACCTATGCCCGCACGATGGTGCTGGAAATGGGCAAGCCGCTGCGCGAAGCCGTCGCAGAGATCGAAAAATGCACCCTCGTCTGCCGCCATTATGCCGAGCATGCCGAAGCCTACCTCGCCGATGAGCACATCCAGACGGAAGCGAAACGCGCCTATGTGCGCCACCTGCCTGTCGGGCCGGTGCTGGCCGTGATGCCGTGGAACTTCCCGTTCTGGCAGGTTTTCCGCTTTGCCGCGCCGACCCTGATGGCGGGCAATGTCGGCCTGTTGAAACACGCCTCGAATGTGTGGGGCTCTGCCCTGAATATCGAGGCCGTGTTCCGCGAGGCTGGATTTCCGGAAGGCTGTTTCCAGACACTACTGATCGGATCGAGAACGGTTGAAGGCGTTATCCGCGACCGCCGCGTGAAGGCCGTGACGCTGACGGGATCCGGCCCTGCCGGACGCAGCGTTGCCAGCATTGCCGGCGACGAGCTGAAGCCCTCGCTGCTGGAGCTGGGCGGGTCGGACGCTTTTATCGTGATGCCGTCGGCGGACCTCGGCAAGGCAGTGGATGCGGCAGTGAAGTCGCGCACACGGAACAATGGCCAGTCGTGCATCGCGGCGAAGCGTTTCTTTGTTCACGCCCATATCTACGACGCATTCACTGAGGCCCTGGTGGCGAAGATCGACGCGCTGCGCGTCGGCGATCCGCTGCTTGACGACACTGATATCGGCCCGCTGGCAACCGAGGCCATTCGCGACGAACTCGCCGAACAGGTCGAGGCGACACTGAAGGGCGGCGCGAAGCGGATCAGCAAGCTGACAAAGGTCGCCGACACCGGTTGGTGGTTCGCACCACAGGTTCTGGCGGACGCGCCAGACGGGACACCAGGCGCGGATCAGGAAATGTTCGGCCCCGTTGCCAATGTCTGGCGCGTCGACAGCCTGAGCGAGGCGATTCGCAGGGCCAACCAGAGTGATTTCGGGCTCGGCTCTGCGATCTTCACGCAGGATGAAAGCGAGATCGAGCAGGTCTCGCGCGATCTTGAAGCCGGATCGACCTTCGTGAATGCACTGGTTGCATCAGACCCGCGCCTGCCCTTCGGCGGGATCAAACAGTCCGGCTACGGACGCGAGCTGGCGGCAGATGGCATCAAGGCCTTCGTTAACCGGAAGACGGTGCTGGTTGCATGAGGTGTCGAGCCTGTTCGCCCTCGGGATTCAGCCGGCATTCAAAATCCGCACGCTGGCCGGGAAACTGTGCGTCGAAATCGTCCGGGCTGATTTCCACTCCCTCCACATTGTAGGCGCGAGTCACGCCTGCGCCGTGCACTAGGACGGCGAGCGGTCTTTTGCGGGACTGGACCGCAAGGCGGCCGGGCCATTCATGGCATGTGATCGTGGTCTCCACGATGGCCGCGACCGCGACATCGCCAATCCGGACCGGCTGTTCCAGGGCGACCTTCATCGCCTCGGACCATAGGCGCGCCAGGCAAAGCGCAGGACGGGCGGCACGAATCCGAATGGGATGAACCGGATGACAGCGTCCGCCGCCCCGCGCAGGCAGCACTCATTGAAATTCGGGCGAACGACGAGGCTGACGGCTGGCGATTGCGGCATGGCATAGATCAGCGGTGTCAGCATACCGAACAACTGGCCGGTTTCTGCCGGGTCGCCCAGACCGAACTCGGCGTCGAGCGCGATGGACTCGACATGGACCGGTCGCCGCAGGCCAGCCAGCAGGTCCGGCGCCGCCGCAGCCATCCGGCGGACCCTGGACAAGGCCATGCCGCCCTTTTTCGTCTGCTTGCGTTCGGGCGGCGGGCCGGCGGGTGTCTCCGCTTCGCTGTCATAGATGCCCATGGCAGGCGTCAGGCCGCCGAGCAGGCGGGCCTTCACGGTCACGCGACGTTGCGGACGTGACCGGAAAGCCAGCTGAAGCTTCACCGGTGTGCCGAGCAAAAGGACCAGCACCATAAGCACCAGAACAAATGCCCCGGCCAAGGCTGCAAGCACGCCCGCCACCGCGGCTTACTTCTTCGTGGCAGGCTTGGACTCGCGTTCCGACGCCTTGTCTACGGCGTGGGCGGCCACTTCGCCGACGACTTCGGCGATACTGGACACAGCGCCCTTAATGCCTTCGACACGTGCACCGGCCTTGTCGATGATGATCGCGCCGAGCGGCTTGATTCCGCCGCCGGCGCCTGTGCCGCTATTGGCGCCATTCTTCTGGCTGGTGCCGCCGCCGGCGCCAAATCCGAAACCATAACTGACCATCGGGATGATCGTGGTCCCGTCGCGCTCAATCGCCTCACCCAGCACATTGCGGGCATCCAGCAGCTTTTCGAGTTCATCGACTGTGCCTTTGAGCAGCTTTTCAACATCTTCCATGGGGTGCGCCTCCTGTCTGGTGATCCCCGGTCATCCTGACTCCGCAGGCATGGCAGTGCCTTGACCTGAATCATCAGGCTCCGGCGCACTGTCACGCCATTCACAGGTTGCCCCGCTCGCCGTCTGGCGCCTAGTCTGTCGCAAAGAGGCCAGCAGAGAGACTTCGATATGAGCACAACACCGCGCAAGCTGGGGTCGGACACGGTTTATCCTGTGGGACTCGGTTGCATGAACTTGCATCATGGCTATGGGCCACCATCAGATGAGGGCGATGCGGCGGCGCTGCTGCACGAGGCGCTCGATCTCGGATACAATTTCCTCGACACGGCGACGATCTATGGTTTCGGCAAGAATGAGACGCTGATCGGCGAAACGCTCAAGGACAGGAAGAATAACTATCTGCAGGCGAGCAAGTGCGTGCTGATGTTCGATGGCGAGAAGCGGCGGATCGATGCACGGCCGGAGAGTATCAAGACCGCTTGCGAGGCCAGCCTGAAACGACTGCAGCGCGATGTGATCGATCTCTACTACATGCACCGGCCCGACAAGGCTGTGCCGATCGAGGATTCGATGGGCGCAATGGCCGACCTCGTGACCGAAGGCAAGATCCGCATGGTCGGCCTGTCGGAAATGGGCGAGGGCCTGCTGCGCCGGGCCCATGCGGTGCACCCCGTTTCGGCAATGCAATCGGAATATTCGCTGCTGACACGCAATCCCGAGATCGCGGTGCTGGATGCCTGCAAGGAGCTGGGCGTGACGTTCGTGCCCTTCTCGCCTGTCGGGCGGGGCTACCTGGCTGACAATCCGCCGGCGCCGGCCGATTACCACCCCAGCGACATGCGCCGCATCTTCCCGCGCTGGACCGAACCCTACTGGACCGAGAACCTGCCGTTGCTGAAACAGGCGCAGGAGATGGCAGGCGACATGGGGGTGACGACATCTCAGCTGGCGATTGCCTGGACCCTGGTGAAGGACCCCGATTGTGTGCCGATCCCCGGAACGACCAGTCGCAAGCACCTGCAAGACAATTTCAAGGCCGCCGAACTGGCGTTGTCGCCGGACCAGGTGGCATTGCTCGACGAGGTGTTCCAGCCGGAAGCCGTCAAGGGCCCGCGCTATTCTCCCGCCGCGCAGGCCTCGGTCGATACCGAGCAATTTGCGTTCGAGGAGACTGCCTGAGGCACTTTCGCGTGAGGGTTGCTTCATGCTGTGAAGTGCCGAAAATCCCTGTATAAGCCGCGCGATGAGCGAAATTGAAACTCCCGGCAGGCCAGCCCTGCGTTCCATTCCGGCTGACAGCGCCCTGCCCGGGCTGCTGGCGATGCTGCCGGACTGGACGCAGCCCTATGCCATGCTGGCGCGGCTGGACCGACCGGTCGGCATCTGGCTGCTTTTCCTGCCCTGCCTGATCGGGCTGGCCTTCGTGCGGATGCGCACCGGGCTCTATCTTGTCGACCTGTTCTGGGTTCCGCTGTTCCTGCTGGGCGCTGTGGCAATGCGCGGGGCGGGCTGTACGTGGAACGATATTACCGACCGGGACTTCGATGCGCAGGTGGCGCGCACGGCCCTCAGGCCGTTGCCCTCCGGCGCAGTAACCCTGCGCGACGCATTCACATTCCTGGGCGTGCAGCTGGCGATTGGGCTGGCCGTGTGGGCCTGCCTGCCGGGCGACGCGAAACTGGTAGCGCTGTTGGCACTGCCGCTGGTGGCGGCCTATCCGTTCATGAAACGGGTAACCTGGTGGCCGCAAGCCTGGCTGGGCCTGACCTTCAACTGGGGCGTTCTCGTCGGCGCGGCGACGGCGGGCAGCCTGTCGGTGCCGGTGTTCATTCTCTATGCCGGGCTGGTCCTGTGGACGATTGCCTATGACACGATCTATGCCCTGCAGGACCGCGAAGACGATGCGCTGATTGGCGTACGCTCGACAGCGCGCCTGTTCGGCAAGCGGGCCGTTCTGGTGGGCTTTTGTTTCCACATGGGCGCGGCGGCGCTGGTCGCGCTGGCGGCATTTAGCAACGGATCTGTCCGGGCAGGTGCGGTGACGGCGCTGGCCTTCCTGGGCCACGGCCTGTGGCAGGTGGTGCGCCTGAAATCCAGCCAGGAGCAGGACGCGCTGGGCGTGTTCAAGTCAAATGTCTGGGCTGGGGCGATCCTTGCCGGCGGCTTCCTGCTGGCGGCGATGCTGCCGACGCCGGAACCGCGCTCGCTGTTCGCCGAACATGAGACCGTGCCGGTGGGACCGCCGGAAGCACTCGTCCTGCCCTTCGGCCTGGAACTGAAGCGCGAGCAGCAGATTTCGCGCACCGAAACCTGGATGGCGAGCGATGTTCTTCGGGCACTGGAGCAAGAGGGCGTGTTGGTGGAACCTGGCGCCTCCGCACAGGATTAACGTCCGGTCCGAACGGCCGGCCCGTCCCAGATCATTCAAAAAAATGTGGCAACCCGCCGGACGGCGAAGCTGGCGCACGGCATCTTGAATATACCCCCATGGGGTATTATGTGGGCGTAAGGCAACCCCCGGAGCGTCTGCATCATGGATACGTCTTCCCACACCCACACACATCACGCGCACACAGCCGCTGACTCGCCCGAACCGCATGCTTGCTGCCACGGCGGCGGCGAAGCGACGAAACCGGACTCGGCTTATGATCATGTACCTGAAAGCTTTTCCGGCACGGTGTGGACCTGCCCGATGCATCCGCAGGTGCGCGAGACGTCGAACTCTGGCTGCCCGATCTGCGGCATGTCGCTGGAACCGGAGTCTGTGTCGCTGGACGAGGATACGAGCGAACTGGATGGTATGACGCGCCGGTTCTGGATCAGCGCCGCATTTGCCCTGCCCCTGTTTGTCTATGCGATGAGCGACATGATTCCCGGCCAGCCCATGCACGGGATAGTCCCACCCGGCGTGGCGCAATGGATACAACTGACCCTGGCCGCGCCGGTGGTGCTGTGGGGCGCGGCACCCTTCTTCAGCCGCGGCTGGCGCTCGATCCGGACATGGAACCCGAACATGTTCACGCTGATCGCGCTGGGCGTCGGCACGGCCTTCCTGTTCAGCCTGGTCGCGACCATCGCACCAGGCCTGTTTCCTGATGCGTTCCGGGACATGAACGGAAACGTCCACGTCTATTACGAAGCGGCAGCAGTGATCACGGCGCTGGTCCTGCTGGGGCAGGTCCTGGAACTGCGCGCGCGCAGCGCCACGTCCGGTGCAATTCGCGCCCTGCTGCAATTGACCCCGCCAACGGCACGGATCATCCGCGCGGACGGCAGCGAGGAAGATGTCGATCTCGACGCAGTCAAATCCAGCGACCGTCTACGCATCCGCCCCGGCGAGAAAGTACCCGTGGACGGCGAGGTGGCCGAGGGCCATTCCTCCGTCGACGAATCCATGGTGTCAGGCGAGCCCGTACCGGTCGCAAAAGTGGCGGGCGACGCGGTCACAGGCGGCACGGTGAACACGACCGGCAGCCTGGTGATGACCGCAACGCGCGTTGGCGAAGACACCGTGCTGGCGCAGATCGTGCGCATGGTGGCCGAGGCGCAGCGCTCGCGGGCACCGATCCAGCGGCTGGCGGATATTGTCGCGGCCTGGTTCGTACCGGCGGTTGTGGCGTCAGCGGTGCTGACCTTCATCGTGTGGGCCATGTTCGGGCCGGACCCGGCGCTGGCCTTCGCGCTGGTCAATGCCGTGGCCGTCCTGATCATTGCCTGCCCGTGCGCACTTGGCCTGGCAACGCCGATGTCGATCATGGTGGGCACCGGCAAGGGCGCACAGAACGGCATCCTGATCCGCAATGCCGAGGCGCTGGAGACGCTGGAGAAAGTGGATACTGTCGTGGTCGACAAGACCGGCACGCTGACCGAGGGCAAGCCGAAACTGGTAACCGTGGCGCCCGCCGATGGCTGGGACGAAACCGGACTGCTGACGCTTGTCGCGGCGGTGGAAGCGGCGAGCGAACATCCACTGGCAGCCGCTATCGTTCGCGGCGCGGAAGCGCGCGGCATCAGGGTGACGGCGGCAGAAGACTTTGAGTCCGTCACGGGCGAAGGCGCGCAAGGCACAGTGGATGGCAAGTCGGTCGCCATCGGCAATGCGAAGATGATGCGCCGGTTCGGCGGATTCGATGATGCGCGGGCCAAGGCCGCCCAAGCGTACAGGGAAAGCGGCCAGACCGTGATGTTCGTTGCGGTTGACGGCAAGGCGGCAGGCCTGGTCGGCGTTGCTGACCCGATCAAAGCAACCACGAAAGAAGCCATTGCGCGCTTGCACGCGCAGGGCCTGAACGTGGTGATGCTGACCGGTGACAGCGAGGCGACGGCGCAGGCCGTGGCCCGGCAGGTGGGCATTGACGACGTGCGCGCCGATGTCTCGCCGGAGGACAAGAACCGGATCGTGAGGGAACTGCAGGCGGGCGGCGCTGTGGTGGCGATGGCGGGCGACGGCATCAATGATGCTCCGGCGCTGGCGCAGGCCGATGTCGGTATCGCGATGGGCACCGGCACGGACGTGGCCATGCAAAGCGCCGGCGTGACGCTGGTGAAGGGCGACATGCTGGGCATTGCCCGGGCGACCGCGCTTAGCCGTGCAACCATGCGCAATATCCGGCAGAACCTGTTCTTCGCCTTCGTCTACAATACGCTGGGCGTGCCGCTCGCGGCCGGCGTGCTCTACCCCGTGTTCGGCCTGTTGCTGAGCCCGATGATCGCCGCCGCTGCGATGAGCCTGTCATCGGTGTCGGTGATCGGCAATGCGCTGCGCCTGCGCCGTGTGAAACTGTGAGGAATTTCAAACCATGACACCCGACACAAGAGACAAAGCCGCCAAACGCCTTGCCCGGATCGAGGGACAGGTGCGGGGCGTCGCGAAGATGGTCGGCGAGGACCGCTATTGCGTCGACATCGTGCGGCAGGTGCAGGCGATCAAGGCGGCACTGGCGGGACTCGAGGGACTGATTCTCGACGACCATATCGCGACCTGCGTGGAGCATGCGCTGGAGGGCGATGATCTCAAAGCGCGGCGCGAAAAGGTGGAAGAACTGGTCGCCTTGCTGGGCGGCCGGAAGAAGTAGGATGAACGAGCATAATTCCGCGCGGATGATTGCGCGAGGCAGCCCCCGGGCTTAGGCTGGCGACATGACAGTTGTTGTGGAAATGGTTTCGGACCTGGTCTGCCCGTGGTGCTGGCTGGGACTTCGCAGGATCGAGGCGGCGCGCAGGCTCGCCCCCGAGGTGGACGTGCAGCTGGTTTTCCGGCCATTCGAACTGGACCCCACAATCCCGGCGGCGGGCGTCGACTACAAGGCCTACATGAAGGACAAGTTCGGCGGATCGGACGAGAGCCGCGAACGCTCCGGCAAGATGCGCCAGGCGCTGGTCGACTATGGCGAAGCCGAAGGCATCCCCTACCAGTTCGACAAGATCACACGGCGCCCGAACAGTTTCGACGCGCACCGCGTGGTGCGCTGGGCGCAGGGACAGGGCAAGGGCGCCGAAGCCAAGGAGGCACTGTTCAAGGCCTTCTTCGAGGACGGACGCGACATTGGCGACCATGACGTCCTGATTGACGTGGCGCGGGACATCGACCTCGACGCAGCGATCGTGGCCGACCTGTTGAAGACCGACGCCGACGTGCAGGCCGTGCGTGAAGAGGCCGAGGCCTTCCGACAGATGGGCGTGAGCGGCGTGCCGACCTATATCGCCAATCGCGCGGTGGCCGTCCAGGGCGCCGAGAGCGCCGAGAAGCTGGCGAAATTCCTCAAGCATGCGGCCGCGCAATTGCCGCAGGAACGCCCGGCCGGTTGAATGGGCAATCTTGTCAGCGTCACGCGCGAAGGCCGGATCGCAACTGTCAGGTTTGACACCGGCAACCGGTCGAACGCGCTGAGCCAGAAATTGATGCGGGAGCTGACCGAGACAGCGCAGGGCTTTCATGATTGCCCCAATATTTCCGCCGTTATCCTGGTCGGACGCGACGACCAGTTCTGCATGGGCGCTGACCTGAAGGACCCGGAAGGCAATACGGCAGCCCAGTTGCCCCTGAGCCAGCGGCGGGTACAGCTGCGCCGGGGGCCGCGCATGTGCCAGGCCTGGGAAGATATTGACGCGCTGACCATATGTGCCGTCGAGGGCTGGTGCGTCGGTGGTGGCACAGCGCTGGCGACAGCGTGCGACCTGCGCGTGGCGGCGACTAGTTCGACCTTCTACGTGCCGGAAGTCGAGCGCGGCATGAACATGAGCTGGGGTTCCATCCCCCGCTTCGTGGCGCTGGTCGGCCCGGCCCGGACCAAGCGCATCGCGGCGCTGTGCGAAAAAGTGGATGCGGCGACGGCGCTGGCCTGGGGCCTGTGTGACCATGTCGTTCCGGCGGGAGCGGCGCTGGCCAAAGCGCGGGAGATTGCCGAAGCGGCCGCCGCGCTGCCCCCGACAGCGCTGAAAAGCGTGAAGCAGGACGTGAATGTGGCGGCGCTGGCGCTGGCCCGGGCGACCGGCCACCGCGACCTTGAAACCTTTGCCCTGCTGCAACAATCTGATGACTTCAAGGAAGGCGTCAGCGCCTTCCTGAAAGGCCGCAAGCCCGACTTCACCGGAGATTGAGCATGACCTGGCTGATCCCCCCGCGCCTCCTGCTGGCCCTCTCGCTGCTGATGATTCTGGTCCACTGGCTAGCGCCGCTGGCAACGGTCGTGATGCCACACTGGAACCTGATCGGCGTCCTGTTTATGGCGGGCGGGTTCTGGATGGGACTGGCGATTGCGCGGCGGTTCCGCAAGGTGGACACCGAGATCAATACGTTCAAGACGCCGCGCAAGCTGGTAACAGACGGGCTGTTCGGGATGACGCGCAACCCGATCTATCTCGGCATGACGATCTTCCTGATCGGTCTCGCCGTGTTCCTCGGCACAGCCAGTCCCTGGGTCGGCCCGGTCGTGTTCTTTCTCGTGGCCAATGGCTGGTATATCCCGGTGGAGGAACGCAATGCGGCAGAGCATTTTGGTGCAGATTATGCCGCGTACCGTACGCGCGTGCGCCGCTGGCTGTGAGGCCTAGCTGAGCTGAAGGTCGACGAGCCGGCGATAGGCCCCGTTCTTTTCCATCAGCGCGGCATGGGTGCCGTCCTCGACGGCGCGGCCGTCTTCCATGACGATGATCCGGTCGGCTTTGCGGACGGTGGAGAGGCGATGCGCGATGATCAGCGTTGTGCGGCCCAAAGAGAATTTGGCGAGCGCGTCCTGCACCCTGGCTTCGCTTTCGGCATCGAGGGCAGACGTGGCTTCATCGAGCAGCAGGATCGGCGCTCCGCGCAGGATGGCGCGGGCGAGCGCGACGCGCTGGCGCTGGCCGCCGGACAGGTTGCGACCCATTTCTCCGGCGGGAGCGTCATAGCCGCCCGGCAGCTCACGGATAAATTCGTGGGCATGTGCGGCCTGAGCCCCCGCCTCGATTTCGGCATCACTCGCACCAAGGCGGCCGAGGGCAATATTGGCGCGGATCGTGTCGTCGAACAGGGCGGCGTCCTGTGCCACCAGGCCCATATGGGCGCGCAGGCTGGCGCCACTGACATCACGGACATTCATTCCGTCGACGGAGATGGCACCACTGGTTGGATCGTACAGGCGCAGGAGCAGGTTGAAGACGGTGGACTTGCCTGCGCCGGAAGGCCCGACAAGGGCCACGGTCTCGCCGGGCCGGGCCGTAAAGGACAGGCCCTTCAGGGCCTCTGTGCCGTCAGGATAGGCGAAGCGCACGTCGTCGAATGCAACAGCGCCTGTGACCTTGCCGATCGGCTGGGCACCGGGCGCGTCGGCGATTTCCGGTACGGCATCGGTGATCTCGAAGACACGGTCCGCGGCGGCGCCGCCTTCCTGCGCAACCGAGTTCAGCGTGCCCAATGCCCGCAGTTCCGGCGCGGCGACGGCAATGGCGCCGACAATGCCGACGAAATTGCCCAGCGAGGTGTCGCCCTGCGCAATACGCCATGCGGTGAGCGCGAGGATTCCGACCAGGGCGAGGCCGCCGGTGATCTCGAGGATCGGGTCGACGGCGGCGCGGTCTGTAAGCACTTTGAGGAACAGGCGCGAGCGTTGGGCAAAGCCGCGTCCGGCGCGGGCCTTCTGGTAGTCCTCGAGGCCATAGGCCTTGACGACGCGGGCCGACTGGAAGGCCTCGCCGAGCAGCGACGTCACTTCGCCGATCTGCTGCTGCGACTGGCGCGAGCGCTTGCGGACCCGGTTGCCGAGGGCGAGCACCGGCGCGAAGGCGATGGGATAGATGAAGAGCAGGACGAGGGTCAGTTTCCAGTCCATGACAAGCATGGTGATGAACACACCGATAACCGTCAGCACGCCCTTGGTGAGATTGTTGGCGATTCGCAAGGCAGCATCGCGCAGGGCGTTCACGTCATTGATAAAGCGCGAGACGAACCCGCCGGACGCCTCGGCCGCGATGCGGGCAAAGTCGCCGTCGGTGAGCGCGCTGAACTGGTCGTTCTGGATATCGACAATGGCGCGCTGGACACCGGTATTGTTGAAGATCGTCATGCCGTACAGGGCCAACGAGCGGACGATGGCCGCAACGCCGATAATGCCGATCAGCCACCAAAGCGACGTCGGCACCGCCACCTTGTCGGGCCCGGCGAGCGCTTCGAGGCCTTCGACAACGAGTTTCAGGAGATAGCCATAGGACGCCGCCGCGACGGACGTCAGCGCCGCGCACAGCGTTCCGGCCACGAACCAGCGCCAGTGTGCGGCGAACCGCTCCCGGCCAAGCCGCGTCAGGGCGCCAGAGCGACGCGCCGGTTTGGCCGGATCAGACGTGATGGTGTTCCCCCGTTTCCGGGTCGAGCAGCCGGTGGGCGTGGAGAATGAAATAGCGCGTCTCGGCACTGTCGACCGTGCGATGGGCCGCCGCTTTCCAGGCGTCATAGGCTTCCTTGTAGGATCCGAACGCGCCGACGAAGTCCATTTTCGAGAGGTCTTCGAATTCGACTTGGTTTACATCCTTCAACTCACCGCCGAAAACGATGTGAAGAAGCTGTTTGCTGGCCTTTGGGGCTTCACTCATTTCTACTGGCTCCGTCGTTACATCTGGTGCAGCCGTGGCCACTTTTTCCTGTGGATCAGGTATACCCACAAATCCTGACCGGCGCACTAGCAGAGGATGCAAGCCTTTGCCAGACGCGATGATGCTACGTTGTACAGGCACAGCCCGGTTAAAGCATAAAGGCTCGCCCATATGGGTTGTCGCGATGCCGCCTGCTTCGCCAACCAGAATGGCCCCTGCGGCAAGGTCCCAGTCGGACTTGTGGCTCAGCACCAGCGTGGCATCCCAGGCACCGGACGCGACTAACGCCATGCGCAGAAGCGTGGAATTGGGCTTCGGACGGGGCACGGTGACAGCGGGCCAGGGCTCCGGCCAACCCTTGTGGTTTAGCATTTCTTCAGCAGCGATCAGGCGACAGCCTGCTTCGGCGCGGCACTCGGAAACCCGGATGGCTTCGCCGTTCAGGTAGGCACCCGCGCCGAGACGGGCCTCATAGAGCTGGCCGAGCGCCGGTGCATACAGCACCCCGGCAACAGCCCGGCCTTCCTCGACGATGGCAAGGCCGACGCACCAGTTCGGGTCGCCACGCATATAGGCGCGGGTGCCGTCAATCGGGTCGACAACCCAACAGCGGTCTTTCTGGCGAGCAGCAGGATCGTCGAGCGTCTCCTCCGACAGCCAGCCATATTCAGGCCGGGAGGACGAGAGGCGCAGGTCGCAGAGCCGGTTGACCGCCATGTCGGCTTCGGTGACCGGGCTGCCGCCTGTCTTTTCCCAGGCGCGCGCAGACTGGCCTTCCAGCGTGTAGGACAGCGCCAACTGGCCAGCCTCAATCGCAAGGCTGCGCAGCGTGACCATGTCTTCGACAAGCGTACGTTCAGCTGCCGGCAAGACTCATGTCCTCGACGAGGATGCTGGGCGCGTCGCGCGTACCGCGGAATTCAAGGTCGGACGCCGGGATGAGGCGTGCAAAGATCGCTGGCAGGTCGCCCGCAATGGTTACTTCAGACACGGGATAGGCAATCTCGCCATTCTCGAACCAGAAGCCGGCGACTCCGACCGAATAGTCGCCTGTATTCGGATTGATCGATGGCCCGAACATATCCGTGACCATCAGGCCCTTGCCTGCCTGTGTCATCAACTCGGAGGGCGTCTTCTCGCCGGCCTGAAGATAGAGGTTCGAGGTGGTGACGCCCGGCGGGTCGCCGAAACCGAGCGCCGAGAAACCGTTCGGCTTGAGGCCGAGCTGGCGGGCCGAGGGGCCATTGAGCAGCCATTCGGTGAGGCGGCCATCCTCGATCAGGTAAGTCTCTTTCACGGGCAGGCCTTCACCGTCATGGCAGCGCGAGCCCATGCCCATGGGGCGGAACGGATCGTCGATCACGTTGACGCCTTTGGCGAACACCTGCGTGTCCATGCGGTCTTTCAGGAAGCTGACGCCGCGCGCGATGGACGGACCTGAAATTGCACTCATAAGCGCCCCGAGCAGGCCGCTGGCCACACGCCGGTCATACAGGACGGCAGCTTTCTGTGTTTCGAGCTTGCGGGCGCCGAGGCGGGCAATCGTGCGCTCGCCAGCAGTGCGGCCGATCTGTTCGGCAGTCGGACGGTCGGCGGTGTGGCGCACGGACCAGCTTTCATAATCGCGTTCCATGGCGCCGTCTTTTTCGGCAACCGAGGCCAGACCCAGGCTGGTGCTGGTGCCGGTCTTGTAAGCGGCAAAGCCGTTGGACGCGGCAACCCAGCGGCTGGACCGGTTCCAGGAGGCACCGCAGCCGGCGACCGTCTTGATGCCCTTGACCGCAAGCGCAGCGGCTTCCGCTGCCAGGGATTCGCTTTCGAGCATCTCGGCGGATATCTCGGGTTCGCCCGAAAGGTCCATGTCGAGCGGACCCATCGCGAGTTCGTTCGCGTCCGGCAGGCCGCAATACTTGTCTTCCGGCACGGCGCGGGCCATCGCGGCGCAGCGGGTGGCGAGGGCGTGGAGCCCGTCGGTGGAGAGATCGGAGCCGGAGACGTGCGCCTGACGCTTGCCGAAAAAGGCGCGAAGAGCGACGCTTGTGCTTTCCTCGCGCTCGATGCTTTCCATCTTGCCGTCGCGGACGGAGACGCTGACGCCCTCGGCTGCGCCGATACGGGCATCTGCTGCGTCGGCGCCTGCCTTCAGGCACTGGTCGATGAGGCCGGCGAGCAAATCAGCCGGAGGAGTCTTGAATTCAGCCATACCGGCTAGATGGACCGCCCCGCCGGGCCGTGCAACCAGTCAAATCAGGCAAGCGCGTGATAAATCAGCATGGCAGCGATGGCACCCATGGCTGTCCATGTCAGCACCATGCCGAAAACACGGGCCGGCAGGATCGTCCGCGACAGGCCGATGGCATGCAGGACGCGGCCGAATGTGAACGTGCCGCCCAGAATATGAATCCAGAGCGCAGGAATGCCCATATAGGCTGCCGTCACCAGCCCGACGAGCATGGCGGGGATGTATTCAGACGCATTGCCATGGGTGCGCGTGCGCAATTCAAGCTCGGCGATACCGCCGGTTCCGACCGAGACCTTGGCTGTCTGGCGCATGAATACGACGCGTGACGACAGGTAGATCAGCAGCAATATGTTGATACCGACATAGATGGCGGCGGCTTCCAAAGGTGGCATGGTTCACTCCTCCCAGAAAAAATGCCGCCAGACGAACTCCGGCGGCATTGAATAAATTCCCCTAAATCGATGACCCGTCAGTCGTCGCGGCGGGCATCCGGCAGGCGATCATTGATGTCGTCGCGGATATCCATCAGCGTGACGATCAGGCCGCACACCAGGCTGGCGGCGATCCAGCCACCGGCCGTGAAGATCGCAAAGTCAGCAACCTGTGCCAGTCCGCCAGTCAGGCTCAGCATTTCATTGCTGAATTCACCCTTGTTGTAGAGGCCGAGTGCGATGCCGGCGACGATGATCGCAATATAGGCCACATAGACCATGATGCGGAAACTGTTGATGATTAAGAACTTCATGGGTGTCCCCTTCCTGTTGCGGTGCCGAATTTAGGCAGATTAGCGCGTGCCGTCACGCAATTACACGTATGAAACGAAGTTCGGGGCCGGAACGGTGCGGATTTGCATCAGGCCCGGCGGGCCATCTACTCCTTTGGTGGTGCCAGTTTGCAGGTGAACATGTCATTGACGACAGCCGCAAACTGAAGCTGGTCTTCATTGCTCAGCGACGTGACGAAGGTTTCGACATCGCGTTTTTCGCGCCCGATCGATTGGGCCGTGCGCTTGAACAGTTCCGGATCAAGCTTGGCCTCCATGGCGTCGGCGATGCAAGTACATGTCCCGGGGTTCTCGCCACCCGTCGTGCAGGCGGTCACGATTGCCTTGTTATCGCTGTTGCCGCTGCAGGACGCGAGCAGCGTCAGCGCCACTAGGGACAAGGCAAGGTGGCGCATTCTGGCGGCTCCGCAATCTGGTTCGTCGCGGAGCCAACCATGAATCTTGAGTCAGGGGAAGCGGCTATTCCCGCCCTATAATCTTGTCGATCTGCACTTTCGTGCCGAAGGATTCGAGGAAAGTCGCCTTCACCGCGAGCCGGTCATAGTCTTCTGCGACCCAGTCGAGAAAGGGTTTCCAGTCGCCGGGCGCCCTGCCCTCATTGAACTGCGCGTAGGTATCAAAGAAGGCGTCCAGCATGCCCGTCTTGCCGTGCTTGATGTGCAGGTACTTGAACGACAGTTGCTCGCGCGCCTCGGCGAATGGCACCTTCTCATGTAGCAACTTGTACAGGACCGCCATCAGGCCGGCCCTGTCCGCGCCGGATTTGCAGTGCATCAGGGCCGGGTATTCGATCCGCGCGAACAGGTCGCGGGCGCCGAAAATGGCTTCCTTCGTGGGCGTGTCACGGGAAAAGACCTGGAAATCGACCAGCTCGATGCCGACCGCCTCGCAGGCCTCCTTTTCCAGCAGGTAATAGCCCTTGGTGCTGGCACCGCGCAGGTTGAGGATCGTGCGGATGCCGCGCTCGCGCGCATGGGCAATGACCTGATCCGGCGAGGGCTGGTTGGCGCGCCACATGCCCGGGCCGAACTCATGCAGGTTGCTGAACGCCGCGCGCAGGAAGCCATGGTCGCCCCAGACAAGCTCGCGCCGCGCCCGTTTGCGTCCGGACGGCGTTGTGAGATCGGGCGCCACATGCGGGCGTTTTTTCGATTTGGGCGTGAGTTTGACCATGCTGCCTTCGCGATTACAGGGGTGCCCCGCTGCCTGCAAGCAAAGGCGGCAGCAAGTTTTTTCCAACGCGGCTGCATCCAAACGGGGGGCTGACCGCATCCTACCCATGAAGCCGGGCAAACGGATCCGGTGAAACTGTGAGAAAGACAACAAAATGGAAGACGTCCTCGTCCCTATCGTCCTGTTTTCTGTCCTGCCGGTCTGTATCTGGCTGGTCAGCCTGTTCAACTACAAGAAGCGCCTGACGGCCCACGAAACCGTGCGCCATGCCATCGACAGCGGCCAGACCATCTCGCCTGAACTGATCGAGAAAATGTCGCTGCTGGTCGACCCGATCCGCGCGGACCTGCGCCGCGGTGTGCTGTTTATCGCCTTTGGCGCCGCCTTCGCGGTGCTGGGAATCATGGTCAGTTTTGAAGACAGTGAAGCGGTCATGCCCATGTTTGGCGTTGCAGCGTTTCCGGTTTTCCTCGGACTGGCCTATCTTGGCCTCTGGGCATTCGGTCATGGCCGCAAATCGGCCTGATCTCTGGATCGTCGCTGCGGGAGGCAACGACATGCGCACCGACCCTGACCTGGCAGCAGATGCCGCACGCGGCAACGACAGCGCGTTCGCCGAACTCGTGCGGCGCCACCAGGCCAGGGTGAGGGGCATGTCCCGGCGCCTTACCGCCTCGTCCGGCGATGCAGACGACATCGCCCAGGCGACCTTCCTGACCGCCTGGCAGAAAATCGGCACCTATGCCGGAGGCACGTTCGCCGCATGGGTCTGCACGATCTGTTACCGCGAATTCCTGCAGGTGCGGCGACGCCAGAGACCGGAGATCGAGTTTGACGAGACGGCGGAGATCATTCCCTTCGACCGGACGATGGCCGACACAGGCGACAAGATGGACCTGTCGCGCGCCCTCGCCAAACTGCCCGAGGCCCAGCGCATCTGCGTCACGCTCTGTGTCGCCGCCAGCCTGAGCCACAGGGAAGCTGCAGAAGCGACCGGGTGGCCGCTTGGCACCGTGAAATCCCATGTGACGCGCGGCGTGGCCGCCCTTCGCAAACACCTTGCCGCCGATCAAGTGGCGTGATGGAGTAGAGACCATGCGAGACGAAGACACATATGCCGACCTGACCGCCCTGTTCGCCGCCGAAGACCGCGAACACGAGGCGAAGCCCTTCGTGGACCAGGTGATGGGCCGTATCCGGGCGCAGGCTCGCGTACGAAAGCTGCTGCTTGTCGTTGCCGGATTGGGCGGCGCCCTCCTTGCCGCGTCGCAATTGCCAAAACTTCTGGCCGATTCGGTGGGCCTTGATGCGTCGCTGACAACCTCGATCATCGAAGCGCAGAACGATGTCACCGCACTGGCCAGCGCTAATCCGCTGTGGCTGGGTATTGCTGCGATTGTGGGGCTGAGCCTCGCCGCCGTGGCAACGATGGAGCGGACCTAGATCAATCCGGCTTGGCCCGCCAGCCCATGCCTTCGAGCAGGGATTTGGTTTCATAGAGTGGCAGGCCGACAATCGCCGTGTAGCTGCCATTGATGTGAGTGATGAAGGCTCCGGCCATGCCCTGGATGCCATAGCCGCCTGCCTTGCCCTGCCATTCGCCGCTTGCGACATAGGCGGCGATCTCCTGATCGGTGAGGCGTTTCATCCTGACCCGCGCGAGGACGGTGCGAGACTGCAGGCGGCCGTCCGGCGCTTTGACGGCAATCCCGGTTATGCACTGGTGCGACCGGCCAGACAGCAAGCGCAGGAAGGCTTCGGCTTCGGCCGCGTCCTCGGCCTTTTCCAGGTTCCGTGTGCCAAGCGCAACGACCGTGTCAGCCGCCAGCACAAAGCCGTCCGCTGCGCACGCCGCCGCCTTTTCGCGGGCGAGGCGTTCGGCCAGCGCACGCGGGGACTCGTCCTTGCGGCGCGTTTCGTCGATGTCGGTGGGGGCGATGCGGGCCGGGACGATGCCGATCTGGGCAAGCAGGTCCCGCCGGCGCGGACTGGCGCTCGCAAGGATGAGCGGCGCGTGTCCGAAGCTCGCCACGGGTTTACTTGAAGCGGTAGGTGATGCGACCCTTGGTCAGGTCGTAGGGGGTCATTTCAACCATGACCTTGTCGCCGGTCAGCACGCGAATGCGGTTCTTGCGCATCTTGCCCGCTGTGTGGGCGATGATTTCGTGTTCGTTCTCGAGTTTGACGCGGAACGTCGCGTTCGGCAGCAGTTCGACGACCGTGCCTTCAAATTCAATCAGTTCTTCTTTCGACATGAAGTCTCCAAATTCAGAGCGGTCCGTTGCGCCGCCGAAACATATGTAGGGCGCGCCATAGCCCTTTGCACAGATTCCGGCAAGCTTGGAAGCTGAGCCTTGTTTAGCGCGTCTGGCCCGCATGCAGGGCGCAGATCAGGGTAAACAGGCGCCGGGCGGTGTGAAAGTCGATATCAACCTTGCCTTCCAGCCGCTCGGCCAGGAGTTCGGAGCCCTCATTGTGGATGCCGCGCCGGGCCATGTCGATCGCCTCGATCTGGTGCGGTGACTGGGTCCGGATGGCATCGTAATAGCTGTCGCAAATCATGAAATAATCACGGATCACGCCCCGGAACGGCCCCATCGACATGATGAACGTGTGCACATCGTCGCCCGCCTCGTCGCGAATGGCGAAAACCAGCTTGCGCTCGACTTGCGAGAGGCTGAGCGCATAGGGACCGCGATCATGGCCAGGCAGGGCGAAACTGTTTTCCTCGATCAGGTCGAATATGGCGACGCGGCGCTCATGCTCTGCGTCCGGGCCCGACGCACCAAGCGTATCGTCGTCAATGTTGACGGATATCAGGCGGTTGTCACCCATCGCCCCCACCCCGGTTGGTACGGATCGAGATCGAACGCGCATGGGCCGGCAGGCGTTCAGCTTCTGCAAGCCGCATCGCTGCCGGGGCGAGCGCGGCAAAGCCATCGGCGCTGGCGCGCTGGACGCTCATGCGCTTCAGGAAGTCGTAAAGACCGAGGCCGGAGGCAAAGCGCGCCGCCCGGCTGGTCGGCAGCACGTGGTTCGACCCGGTGACATAGTCGCCGAGCGCCTCCGGCGTCAGGTGCCCGAGGAAGACTGCACCCGCATGACGGATCAGGGGCAAGAGGGCATCCGGATCGGCGATGGCGAGTTCAAGGTGTTCGGCAGCGATCCGGTTTGCAATTGCTGCGGCCGTTTCAAGATCAGGGACCGTGATGATGGCACCGTGGCGTTCCCATGAAACGCGCGCGCGTTCGCCCGTCGCCAGTTCTTTCAACTGGTTTTCCACAGAGAATTCCACAGCCTTGCCCACAGCCTCTTCCACAGTGATCAGGATCGACTGGCTGGAGGGGTCATGTTCGGCCTGGGACAGCAGGTCGGCAGCCACCCAGTCCGGGTTGGCCGTATGGTCCGCGATGACCAGGATTTCCGACGGCCCGGCAATGGTATCGATGCCGACACGGCCGAAGACCTGACGTTTGGCTTCTGCCACGAAGGCGTTGCCGGGACCGACAATCTTGTCGACGGGCTTGAGGCGACCCGCCCCGAAGGCCAAGGCGCCGACGGCCTGAGCGCCGCCGATGGGGTAGAATTCATGGACACCGGCCTTGAGCGCGGCATAGGCAACGGCGGGGGCGAGTTCGCCACCGGGCGCTGGCGCGACCATGACGATGCGTTCGACACCGGCGATCTTGGCGGGAACCGTATTCATCAGCACGGATGACGGATAGCTCGCGCGGCCACCGGGCACATAGACGCCGACGCTCTCCAGCGCCGTCCAACGCCAGCCGAGTTCGACCCCTGACGCATCCACGAACATGTGATCTGACGGTCGTTGCGCGCTGTGATAGGCGGCGATCCGGTCGTGCGCGAAATCGATGGCTTCGCGCAGGTCCGCCGGGCAGTCCGCCGCGAGTGCGTGCAGGTTCACATTGTCGGATTCCAGCGTCGCCGGGTCGATCTGCAACTCGTCATACTTGGCGGTGTAGTCGGCGACCGCCTTGCCGCCATAGATTTCGACATCGTCCAGGATCTTGCGCACGATGCTGGCAACATCATGCCCCGTTCCGCGATCTTCCGCGAGGAAGTCGGCAAATTCGCCTTTGAAAGATGGCGCCTCTGAATTGAACTTGCGCAACACGTTACCGCCGCCTTTGTTCGTGGCTCGGCAGGTTGCGCGTCGGCCAGACATAGTCGCTGTCGAGCAGGGTCGCGTCGAGCACTTCAACATCCAGCGTGATTTCGCCGTCGCCTGCAAACAGCAGGGTCACGCTGCCGCCGGGCGGTTCTTCGGCAGGCGTGAAGGTGGCCGCAAGCAGGGAGAGGATCATTTCCGGGTCGGCCTTGGTGACGGCGCGTGTCTTCGCGCCCAGCACGCCATCAAAGGCGAGCAGCGAACGCACACGTGCGCCTTCTTTCTGGCGCGGCTGGCCTGCTTCCCAGCGGAACCGGTTCAGCTCCAGAGAGAAGCGATGTTTTTTCGCCTCGTATTTCAGGCTGCCAGCCTTCACGACCGAGTCCTGAACCGCCGCTGCAATGACCTGAAGGTCCTCGGCCGTTTCGGCCAGGAGACGCAGCGCGTGTGCTTCGGACATTGTCGCCCCTTATTCGTCCTCGCCTGACAGGCGCTGGATATTGGCGCCGCAGGCATTCAGTTTCGCTTCCAACCGCTCAAACCCGCGATCCAGATGATAGATACGGTTCACCACAGTCTCACCCTGTGCGGCAAGCCCCGCAATGACAAGTGAGACAGACGCACGCAAGTCTGTCGCCATGACCGGCGCGCCGGTCAACTGAGGCACGCCTTTGACCACGGCCTCCTGGCCACGAACATTTATGTCGGCGCCAAGGCGGGCCAATTCCGGCGCGTGCATGAACCGGTTCTCGAAAATCGTCTCGCGAATGATGCTCGTGCCATCGGCCAAGGTCATCAGGGCCATGAACTGGGCCTGCAGGTCGGTCGGGAAACCCGGGTGCGGCTGTGTCGATACACTGACAGCCTTGAGGCGCGTACCGTTGCGGCGAATGCGAAGGGTGGATGCCGCCTCGTCTGCATCGACCGTGACGCCGGCTTCGCGCAGCTTGGCAATCATGGCGCCCAGCGCCTCGACTGGCGCGCCATCCAGCGTGACATCGCCGCCGGCTGCTGCGGCCGCCATGGCATACGTGCCCGCTTCGATCCGGTCCGGCATGACGGCGTGCGTCGTGCCGTGCAGTTTCTCGACGCCGGTAATACGGATCGTAGACGTGCCAGCTCCGCTGACCTTTGCGCCCATGCTGTTCAGGCAATCGGCGAGGTCTTCGATCTCGGGCTCACGCGCAGCGTTTTCGAGGATGGTTTCGCCCTTGGCCAGGGTCGCCGTGAGCATGGCGTGCTCGGTGGCGCCGACGCTGGGCATGGCAAATACGATATGCGCGCCCTTGAGGCCCTGAATGGCGGCGGCCTTCACGTAGCCGCTCTCGACTTTCAGGTCCGCGCCCATGGCTTCCAGCGCCTGCAGGTGCAGGTCGACCGGGCGTGCGCCGATGGCACATCCGCCGGGCAGCGAGACTGTCGCGTGGCCCGAGCGGGCAATCAGCGGACCCAGCACATTGAAACTGGCGCGCATTTTCCGCACCTGTTCATAGGGCGCGATCGTGCTTTTCAGTTCGGCCGCGTTGAGGTGGCAGGTCAACTCGCCCTTCGGCCAGTAGACTTCGACGCCCAGTGTTTCGAGCAATTGCGCAAGGAAACGGGTGTCAGCCAGGCTCGGCATGTTGGTGAGCGTGATCGGTTCGTCGGTGAGCAGGCACGCCACCATGAGCTTCAGCGCCGAGTTCTTGGCACCGGAAACGCGAATGCGGCCATTCAGCTGAGCGCCGCCAATGATGTTCAATCTGTCCATGGCGCGCACTTATAGAGCGGTTCACGGCGCGGGAAAGGCGGGAATGTGGAACGGTGTGGCGCAAATGCAGATTTCCTGCGACCTCGCCGCCGCAGGAAAAGGGGATCATCCGCACGAGCAAACCGACTCTGCGCGCGATTCCGGCCAAATCACCCGGATTTTTGACCTGTGGCTGGCGGCCTGTCGTCTTGTGGCTTGCGGCTGGCGGCCTTGCGGCGCTTCAGGTTCGCCCGCAAGGCTTCAGCGCGGCGGGCGACTTTTTCAGGGTCTTTCGGCTTGTGTGACATTTCCTGCAGCTTTTCGCGGTTAAACGGTCTTTTCATCTCGCAAGGCATAAGCTAAAGCCGCGACTTGCAAACGGCAACGCCGCGGTAGCTCAGTGGTAGAGCGCGTCATTGGTAATGACGAGGTCGGGAGTTCAATTCTCCCTCGCGGCACCATCTTCATAGTCCCACATAGTCAAACGCCCCGGCGCCTGGGCACCGGGGCGTTTGCCGTTCTTGTCTTGCCCTTCGGGACCAGTTTCAGCTGAACGGCCCTGCGCGCGGCAAACAATCCCGTGTTACATATTGCACTTGGTTGTCAGGAAGCGCTCGATCTGGTTCAGGATGTCACCCTTGTGCTCAGGCAGCCACTTGTTCCCCTGGTGCCCCATTTGCTTGTACACGATGAACTCGCTTTCAGGCTGCCGGCTCTTGATTGCATTGTAGAATTCGCGGCTGTGGAAGATTGGCACACGGACGTCGTAGTCACCATGGTAGAGCAAGATTGGAATGTTCACCTTGTCGGTGTTCTGTTGGGGATCCATGCCATCAACCGTGTCGCCCTGCACGATACGCTGGATGCGGTTGTCGCCCCATTCGTTCGCCAGCTTGGCGAGGTTGCCCACGCCGGCGCCTGCGATGGCACACTGGTAAGGGCTGTTCGACCGGACGGACGCAGCGATTGCAGCAAACCCGCCATATGAATAGCCGTGGATGGCGATCTTGTCGGCATCGACATAGCCCTGCGAAACGAGCCAGGCCGCGCCATCGTCCTTGTCATCCTGCATCTTCTGGCCCCACTCGCCGTCGCCGGCCAGCCAGAGTTCACGCCCCCAACCCGAGCTGCCACGATACTGAGGCTGCATGATAATATAACCACGGCTGGCGAAATACTGTGTCCAGCCTGACGAATCGAAACCGGCATAGTCACGCGCCCACGGGCCACCATGCGGCACGATGATAGCGCCCTTAGCCTTGTCACCTTCCTTGAAGCCCGCCGGATAGGTGATCAGGGCAGGAATCTTCATGCCGTCGCGAGCCGTGTAGTAGACGAAATCACCCTTGCCGAGTGAATCCTCATCGATCCACGGACGCTGTGAACCGATCACAGCCACTTTCGACTTGTCGACCAGCAGGTAATAGGCCGGCGGCGAATTGGGCGCCGAGACCTGGAACAGGACGCGATTGCGATCTGCCGTATAATCGCTCAGCGAGACATGCTTGCCCGGGAACGCCGCATCAAGTCCGTCCTGAATGCCCTTCATTTCGGGATCCAGCCAATAGTCCGTGCTTGTCGCGCCAGCATATGTAAAGCCGATAAGATCCCCAAAGTCTTGTGCGCGCCGCGAGAAGATCAGGTTCGAAATGTCGAATTCGGGATGGGCGAGCACGGCGGTATCGCTGAACGTGTTCGCGCCCGCATCGTAAAGGTAGACTGATGCCTTGTCCGAGAACTTGTCGGTAATGACGAAATACTTACCTGTGCCATTCTGGCGACCAACAACATTCATTGTGTAGCGATTGGCAATCTCGGTCGTCAGCGCGTCTGCGCGATTGAACTTGCCGTTGGCATCCGGAAGGCTGACATATTGCCGCCAAGCGCCGCCCTCATATTCCAGTTCCGTGCGAGCAACCGGCATGCCGTCCCTATCGGAAATCTGGATCGCTTCCGTGGGTTTGGCTTTGTAGAGGAATTTTTCACGGCCATTGGACAGGTCGTGAGAGAAATAGCTGGTGCCGTTCTTGGTCGATACGCGCGAAATCACGACCTTGGTCGGGTCCAGCGGCAGGAGTGACTCAGTTTGGGTTTCGCCCGTGAGCTCGAAGCAACGCAACGTGTCCTTGTTGGCACCGATCTCGGCCCGGCCATCGGGCAGGTCATCGATCTCCGTGATCTTCTCATTCCCCATATAGGCTTTCACAAGATACTTTTTCGTCGCGCCCGTGTCGCGGCCTTCGCCGCAGCCATACAGCGCGCCGATATAGGGCTGGACCGTGTACCAGATTGACTTTTTGTCCTTCAAAGCCGCAGCGGCGTAGAATGTTGTTTTCCCGCTATTTGGCGTAATCGCCGTGGGCACGAGTGGCTTGGTCGCATCAATTTCGCCGGAAAGGTCCCAATAGGCTGCAGCGGTTGTCTCGCCATCCTGCGAAGGATCAGCGATGACACCGACCAGCATGTCGCCCTCAAGCGACATTGAGACACTTGAAACACTAGGATATTTGGAAAAATCTTCGCTTGAAACAGGCTCGGCGTGCGCAATCAGGGCGCTGGCAATAAGCGCGGCATATCCCACCGCGACGAAGCGTTTCAACATCGTTAATTCCTCCAAAGTGAAGTATCTGCAGTATTTTCCGTGCGCAGCAAGGTCAAGGGCAGCTTGCATGGATGGCCTGTGAATTTCGGTATATATTTCCAACCGACACTCAGAATCCCGAGGCAAAATGTTGCCGAAAAAACACACCAAGGGGTGGAAATACCCGCTACATTAAGAATCTGTCATAAGGGCTTGTCAGGACGGTTTCCAGCGGGTCAACGTGTCGGCAGACCCGGAGGTTCCAATCGGGGTCGTCGGCGCTTGCGCCAACGAAAAGCTTTTTTTGAGGTCACTAGTTAGGGGTATTATCAATGAATAGACGACCAATTCGTCGTTCTGTCTTCAGCAGTGTTGCAATTAGCGCACTGGTGCTTACCGGCGCCGCAAACGCGCAAGAGGCAGATCCAGCCAACACCGAAGACGAGGCCGTCATTTCGGTCATTGAGGAAGAGGCCGGTGAGGCTGAATCCCGTCAGGAAAAAATCGTTGTCACGGGTTCGCTGCTCGCACGCGACAACTTCGCTTCAGCATCGCCAATCCAGGTGATCACAGCTGAAGTCGCGACACTGGAAGGTCTCGTTGACACAGCCGCGATCCTTCAAGGGTCCTCGTTGGCCTCCGGCTCGACCCAGCTGAACAACACGTTCCAGAACTTCGTCACGAACGGTGGCATCGGCGCACAAACCATCGACCTTCGCGGTTGTGGGGATACACGTACGCTGGTTCTGATCGACGGCAAGCGCCCCGGCGCGTCCGGTACGCGCGGCTCAATCGCAGCGCTCGACCTCAACGTCGTTCCACAGTCGATCATCTCGCGTGTGGAAGTCCTGAAGGACGGCGCGTCGACGATCTATGGTTCTGATGCGGTCTGCGGTGTGGTCAACATTATCACGCGCGACTCAGTCGACGGCCTGGAACTGAATGCTCAGATGACTCGTCCATTCGACACCGGTGGCGAGCAGTACAATCTCAGCGCAGCCTACGGCTTCAATATTGGCGACAATGCCGAGTTCACGCTGTCAGCAGAATATCGGCTCAACGAACAGCTCGATACGAGCGAACGTGACTATCTCGACTGTGGTCGCGACTACGTGAACGGCACAAACGGTGGTGGCCTCATAGATCGCCAAAACTTCTCGGCAACGTCGATCCGCCCGACCACCAACTGTTCGAACCTCTACTACAACACGGTTCTGGACATCTTCTCCGGCGGTGGGCGTCTTATTCCGTCCCCTGAAGGCACAACTGAACCCACCGTCTACGGCACGACCATTCCTGGATACCGTCCGCGTGTCGGCACCGGCTTTCTCGCCAATGGCCAGCCATATTTCGAAGATATTCTGGACTCGTCCATATTGGACAATCAGGACTTCATTCCAAAGAACGAAAACATCTCGCTGTTCGCAACAGCGGATATCGAAATCGCCGGCATGACATGGGACAGCGAAGTACTGTTCAGCCGCCGGACCACAGATGTTGAAGGCTGGCGACAGTTCTTCCCGATCATCGGTTCAGCAACCAATATCGCTGGAAACAATCCGTTCTACGGCTACATCGCCGATCCGACATATGTCAGCCCGGCCAACAACATCTCCCGGATTGTTGCCCCATTCCCGACAACCGATAGCATTGAGGTTGACTATACATACCTCAGCTCGTCGCTGTCCGGCGGCTTCGGTACCGATTTCCTGACGGACTGGTCCTGGAAAATTGATGCCAGCTACTCGCAAGGTGAAGGCAAATATGGCGGCAGCGAGATCCTCGCGTCCAAGTCTGCAGACTGGAACCTGGATGGCGTGGCCGACGTTACTGGCGACGGAATCCCGGATGCACTTGCGCCGCCCTCGATCAACTTCTTTGATCCAGGCATTCTGTCGGGCGAGCGCGCAGGCGACCTAGTTGCTGCCATCGGCGGTTACCAGACTGGCAAAACGACATATGACCAGACGACGCTGACAGCCGTGGTTGCGGGTGAACTGTTCGAACTTCCCGCTGGCCCGCTGGGCCTTGGTGTCGGTGTCGAATACCGCGAATTCTCGATTGATGATCAGCCCGGCGCCCTTTCGCAGTCTGGCGATATCTGGGGTTCATCGACGGCTGGCCCGACGGTCGGATCAAACAATGTGACGGAAGTGTTTGCCGAAGTGAGTGTGCCAATCGTGAAAGGCGCCCCACTCGCGGAAGACGTGGAATTGTCGGGCTCCGTCCGGGCATTCGACTATGAGCTTGGCGGATCAGATTCGATCTACAAGGTTGGCCTCAACTGGCAGATCAACCCCGTTTTCCGGGTCCGTTCCAGCTATGGTACGTCTTACCGCGCACCAGCTCTGTTTGAATTGTTCCTAGAAGACCAAACCGCGTTCCTCGGCCAGCTTGCGATCGACCCATGTATCGACTGGGGTAGCAGCACCAACCAGAACATCCGGGCGAACTGTGCCGCCGCGGGTATTCCGGCTAACTATGCTGGTGGGTCAGGTTCTGCCTTGATCACGACATCCGGCGGCGGCGATGCCCTTAAACCGGAAACAGGTGATACGTTCACGGCGGGTATCATCTGGACACCAACTTTTGCTGATCTGAACATTGCAGTCGACTATTATGAAATTGAGATCGCCGACCAGATCACAGGAATTGGCGCGGGGCAGATCGTTGGTGGCTGCTACGGCACCAACACCTTCCCGAACGATTTCTGTGACCGCCTTGTTCGTAATCCGGCAGGTTCGCTTTCTGAGTATTCAATCGTATCGGTTGATGCACCGATCCTGAATGTCGATTCCCAGTCGCAGGCTGGCATCGACCTGAATGTCCGTTACACGAACGAGTTCAACTTCGGAACGTTCACTATTGACGGTAACGTCAACTGGGCCCTTGAGCGTTACATCAATGTGTTCGGATCCGACTTTGTGTCCGGCATTTCTGACAACGATTTCAACGGCTCGATCGGCTATCCGAGCGTTGTCGGCGATGTGTCCCTCCGTCTGGATCGTGGCGACTGGACCTATTCCTGGTTCACGGACTTCATCGGACGTCAGGACAACAACCGCTTCGACACCGACATCGACTACAACGAGCCACAAGACTACTTTGGACTGGACGGCATGTACAAAGTCTACACCGAAGCAGGCTTTACGCACGGCATGTCCGTTCGTTGGTCCGGTGACACGTGGACGATCACAGGCGGTATCCGCAACATCTTTGACGAGCACCCACCGCAAGTCTCTGATATCGGCGGCATCACCCAGCTCAGCGCCGGTAATACGCCGCTGGCTGCAACGGGCTACGACGTTCGTGGCCGCCGTGCCTTTGTCAACGTCAGCAAGACGTTCTAGTTAGACGAAAACCAAAATCGGAAAGCGGCGGAACAATGTTCCGCCGCTTTTTTTTGGGGCACGATCCAAAAAAATGCCGGAACTGTTACCAAACGGGATACGCAATTTGATGCGGATCGGCAGCGGTAGCCATTGTCTCAGGCCAGCGTCTTGCGCATCGCGGCCTGCCAGCCCTTGAGGAGCGCCGCGCGCTCCCCTGCCGACATCTTCGGTTCAAAGCGCCTGCCCTGCACGGGACGCTCGGTCCAGGTCTTTGCGTCCAGCCAGTCGAGCTGCATCGCAGCCAGTGCGGCTGCGCCGAGCGCCGTCATTTCGCGATATTCGGGCCTGAGCACGGGCCGGTCGCAGATATCGGCCAGGAACTGCATCAACCAGTCATTCGCCACCATGCCACCATCGACGCGCAATTCGCGGATTTCCGCGCCGTCCGCCGAGAAGGCGTCGAGCAGGTCCCGCGTCTGGTAGGCTGCCAATTCCAGCCCTGCCCGCACGAGATGCGCCGCTGTCGTCGCCCGCGTGATGCCACTGATCGTGCCGCGCGCGTCAGCATTCCAGTGCGGCGCGCCAAGGCCGGTAAAGGCCGGCACGATGTACACGCCGCCATTGCCTTTCAGGCCGGACGCGACACTCTCGGTATCCTCGGCCGAGGTCACGATGCCGAGGTCGTCGCGCAGCCATTTGACCACCGTACCCGCATTGAAGATCGAACCTTCCAGCGCCATTGCGCCGCCGCCCGGAAGTTCATAACCCACCGTGCCGAGTAGACGGTTCTTTGAGTTCGGCCGCTCTGGGCCCGTATTCGCCACAAGGAATGCACCTGTCCCATAGGTGATCTTGGCCATGCCGGGCGCGAGGCAGCCCTGCCCTACCAGCGCCGACTGCTGGTCGCCTGCCGCTGACAGGATCGGCAGGGCCGCGCCGAGCAAGCCTTCCTCGCTCGTACCGAAATCGGCGGCGTTCGGCTTCACCTCCGGCAGCAGGCTTGCGGGCACATTGAACAATGCCATCATTGCGTCGCTCCAGCCCCCGTCATCGCCAAGGCCGAGACGGTAGAGCAGCGTACGCGAAGCATTCGTCACGTCAGTCGCGTGCACACGACCGCCCGTCAGTTTCCAGACCAGGAAGCTTTCCACCGTGCCAAAGGCCAGTTCACCCGCCTCGGCCCGCGCCCGAGCGCCATCGACCGAATCGAGGATCCAGCCGATTTTCGTGGCCGAGAAATAGGGGTCGAGCAGAAGACCGGTTTCCGCCTGCACGGCTGGCTCATGACCCTCCGCTTTCAGCGCCTCGCACACCCGCGCCGTCCGCCTGTCCTGCCACACAATGGCTGGCGCGATGGGCTTGCCTGTCGCCCGGTCCCATACCAGCGTCGTTTCGCGCTGGTTGGTAATGCCAATCCCGGCGATCTCGCCCACACCGCCAGCCGCCGCGACAGCCTCGCGGCACACGGCCAGCGTCCGGTCCCAGATTTCCTCACCGTCCTGCTCTACCCAGCCGTCTTCGGGATAGCCGAGTGTCAGGTCCTGCTGCGCGAGGGATATTTCCGCAAAGGCCCGGTCAAATACGATGGCCCGCGTGGATGTCGTTCCCTCGTCGATCACCACAAGTTTGTCCGGCTTGGCCATGCCACTCGTCTCCCGCAAAAGGGTGATCTTGGCCCAGCCCGCCGGGCCACGCAATCATGCCCGGTTATACGGTCAGACCGGCTGCCTCCAGAAGCTCTGCAAAGGCAAGCGTGGTCCGGTCGCCGAAGGGCGCTCCGATCACCTGCAGGCCAATAGGCAGGCATGTGGAACTCTTTGCCACTGGCACACATGTCGCTGGCAGGCCCGGAAATGTCGCCAGCCCCGCCCAGGCAAGCTGCGCGCCATAAGGTTGCGGCTGGCCGTCTATCATAAGCGTCCGATTGCCCCAGTTCGGATCCGTCTGGTACGGGAAGGCGGGCGTGCTGAACACGGGCGCAATCACCAGATCAAAGTCATTGAAAACCGCCCGCCAGGCACGTGTGACGCGCATCTGTTCATCCAGCAATTCCATCCATGCATGCGCATCGATCGGCCGCGCGTCAGGCGTGCCGCGCGTGATCACGGTGTTCAGCATCTTCACATAGGTATCGTGCATCTGGTCGAGAGGTGGCAGTCCGCTGGTGTCGTCAGACACAGTCACGCCCGCTTCCGCAAGAGCATCTGCCAGGTTCGACAGGGCTGCACGCGTGTCTGAATCTGCGCCGACACCGGGCAGGTTGTCCATCATGAGAACACGGAAATCCCGTAGCGTGCCGTGTCGCGCAGGGGGCAAGTCGAGCTTGAACCCGGAATCCGCCTCCGGCCCGGAAATCACGTCCATCGCAACACCGAGGTCTCCGGCATTGCGCGCCATGGGGCCAACAACCGCCAACGGCACGTCGACACCATCCGTGCCCGGGAACCCATGCCCTTTCAGCGGCACGATTCCATAGGTTGGCTTGTGGCCGAACACACCGCACATGTGCGCCGGAATGCGGATCGACCCGCCGATATCCGAGCCCATCTCCAGCGATACCATGCCGGTTGCCAGCGCCACAGCGGCCCCGCCGGACGATCCACCCGGCGACCGTGAAGGATCGTACGGGTTCAAGGTCCGCCCATAGACCGGGTTTTCCGTCTGCCAGTCGGCGAGCGCAACGGGCGCATTCGTCTTGCCGAGAATCACTGCGCCGGCCGCCTTGAGGCGTTGCACGACGACAGCGTCTTCCTCGACCGGAAGCTCCTTGAAGGCTTCCATGCCCCATGTCGTCGGAAGTCCGGCGACGTCATTCGATTCCTTCACTGTCATCGGAACGCCCAATAGCGGACGTGGGTCGTCGGGCTGGCGTGTTTTGTCGATGCGCCTGGCTGCCGCCAGCGCACGGTCAAAGTCGCGTACCACGACGGCATTCACCGGGCCGTCGAAATGCTCGATCCGCGCGATCGCCGATTCGCAGGCGTCCAGCGCCGTTATGATCCCGGTACGCACTGCTTGGGCTGTGTCTCTCGCACCGGCCGAGCCCAAATCCACCATCTTGCGTAGCGGCATCGTCTCACCCCCTCTATTCAAGGCAGCGTATCACGCGAAAGGAAAGGATCAACGCAAACCGCGTCTCGGTCCTCGGTCACCGAACCACCAGAGCGTTGCCGCCGTCGCCGCAAAAGTCGCCGTCTCGACGATCTCGGCCCGCGCCGCTGCCTCGCTTCCCATAAAAACGAGTCCCGAAATGACCCACAACAAAAGGGTGAGAAACGGGCGCGTCAGGCCGCGCACCGCGTTGACCCATCTGTAGCTTTCGCCAATGGCCGCCTCTGCCGCGATCGACGCACTCAGCCCCTGCCAGCCGCCCTCCACATCCGCGAGGCGCAGGTCATCCTCCCTGGCTTGACGCTTCGCCTGCATTTGCATGTCCATCAGGCGGCTCTCATGCTCCCAGCGTGCTCGCTCCTGGGCCTGTTCCTGCCGGCGCTCCACGAGACCGGCGGCCCGGCCGATCACCGATCCGATAAGGCCGAATATCCCGCCACCCGCTGCGCTGGCGGCAAGCCCTGCTATGTCTGCCATGAAGCCGCACTCCTTTTATAATACCAGCGCGCGGGCACCGCCCGCCGGTCGAGATGGATGAACGTTCGCGCCAGGCCAATGCCGCTGAATCCGAGCCGTTCGGCCGCCGCGAGCAGCGCGAACCGGTCTTGCCCCGCTAGTGCGAGGTCGACAGCGATGGTCCTGTGCTTGGATTTCGGCGCGCCACCGACCGTTGCATTCCACTGATCGCAGCGATGCCCGGAATTCACGATCAGAGGCTGGCCGATTGCCGTACGCAAAGCCTCAAGCGCGTCGAGGAAGCCTTCGTCGTGCCAGTACTCGCCTGCGCAAAACTGCCCGTCACAACGGCAGGCCAATTCGCGCGGACTGAAATGCGGCCAGCTCCAGCCAGAAAGATCAAAGTCGGGAAAATGGGCGATCAGCATGAACGCCATCATGCGCCCTGCTGGTGCCAGGTCGGAAAAACAAAGCCCGTCCGCCTATGGTCAAAGGCGAACGGGCGATGAAATCAGTTGGAGAGGCGCTCGAGTGTCAGGCAGTCGCGAGCGACGGTGCGGCCTTGTAGGCTTGCCGCTTGGCCAGCGCATCGCGCGCTCCGTTATATTCGCGTTCCAATTGGTCGACATATTCCGCCGTCGACATCCGCGACTGGATCGCGCCAATGCCCTGGCCACAACCCCAGATATCTTTCCACGCCTTGGCCTCCTGGTTTCCTCCGGAGCCGAAATTCATCGCCGACGGATCGGATTCCGGCAAATTGTTCGCGTCGAGGCCCGCTTTGGCAATCGAAGGCGCCAGGTAGTTGCCGTGCACACCGGTGAACAGGTTCGAGTAGACAATGTCGCCAGCCTTGGAGTCGACGATCATGTCCTTGTAGCCTTCGACCGCATTGGCTTCGTGACACGCGATGAATGCCGACCCGATATAACCGAGATCGGCGCCCATGGCCTGGGCAGCGGCAACAGCATTGCCGGTCGCAATCGAGCCGGAAAGGGCCAGCGGCCCATCGAAGAACTGACGGATTTCCTGGATCAGGGCAAAGGGCGACAGCGTGCCCGCATGGCCGCCTGCGCCACTGGCAACGGCAATCAGGCCGTCTGCGCCTTTTTCGAGTGCCTTGTGCGCGAACACGACGTTGATGATGTCATGCAGCACCACACCGCCATAGGAATGGATTGCATCGTTCACATCCTGCCGCGCACCGAGTGACGTGATCACCACGGGCACTTTCCATTTCACGCACATCTCGACATCGTGGTCGAGGCGGTTGTTCGTCTTGTGGACGATCTGGTTGACGGCAAAAGGCGCCGCCTTGCGATCGGGATTCTTCTCGTCCCATTCGGCCAGTTCCGTCGTGATCTTGTCGAGCCATTCGTCCAGCACCGGGCCGGGGCGCGCGTTCAGCGCCGGGAAGCTGCCGACCACACCGGCCTTGCACTGGGCGATCACGAGGTCCGGGTTCGAGATGATGAACAGGGGCGAGCCGATAACAGGGACGCGCAGGTTTTGCAGAACGGGTGGCAGGGCCATGGAATTTCCTCACAGGATAATAACGTTGCTAAATAACTAGAAGCCCCCGGTTCGGGGACAAGCGGTAACGTCGGGACAGGCGCGCAAGCCCACCTATCCCAGTTTGAGGCTGTCGACACTGACAACCTCGTTGATCAATTGGTCGATATCCTTGGGTGCGATCTGCCCGCTGAGAATCAGCATGGCCAGCCCGTGCACCAGAGACCAGGCCCGCAGCAGCGCCGCGCGGTATTGCGCGTCCGTCGCCCCTGGCCCTGCCAGTTCCGCAATCGATTGGCGCAGCAACAGGCCAGGCGTGTTCTCGGGGCCCGCATTGGCAGGGTCCTTCGCCGACGGCAGCGAGGAGTAGATCAGCCTGAACAAAGCCGGGTTTCGGATGGCAAAGCGCACATAGGCACGGCCCATCTCGGTAAAGCCTTCCTTTCCGCCTGCCTTTCCAGCCGCCTTCTGCTCACGCGCGAGCTGGGCCAGGCCTTCAGCGGCCAGCGCCGACAGGAGCGAATCCTTGTCCGGGAAATGCCGGTAGATCGCCGTAGCGCTGACGCCAATCTCGCGGGCGATCTCGCGCAGGCTCAACGATTCCGCGCTGCTCTCCTCAAGCTTTTTCAGCCCCGTTGCAATCAGGGCGACGCGCAGGTCGCCATGATGGTAGCCGCCTTTTGGCGAACGGATGTTGACAGTGTTATCATTCGCGGTCATGTTAGTGCTGTAAACATTATTTGCCTGCGTTTCAACCCCCGGAGATTACCCATGGCCAGTCCCGTCGAAACCGCCATTCGCAACAGTGTTACCCAAGGCATCATGAAGATCGTGGCGTTCAACCGGACGCGGCCCAGACTGGCGCGAACCGAGAATACGTTCCTTACGGGCATCCATGAACCACTGCACGATGAACTGACGCTGGAAGACCTGAAAGTGACCGGCGAAATTCCCGCCGCCCTCGACGGGCGTTACCTGCGCATCGGCCCCAACCCGGTCAGCCCGCCCAATCCTGCCACCTATCACTGGTTCAGCGGCGACGGCATGATCCATGGCGTACGGCTCAAGGACGGCAAGGCGCTCTGGTATCGCAACCGCTGGGTTCGCTCCAAAGCCGTGTCCGCCGCTCTCGGCGAGAAAGACGCCCCCGGCCCACGCCGCGGCACACAGGACAATACGAACACAAACGTCATCGGGCACAACGGCAATACATGGGCCCTCGTCGAGGCCGGCGCTTATCCGGTCCGCCTCAATGATGAGCTCGACACGCTGGCGCACGATCCGTTCGGCGGCACCCTGAAGGGCTCCTTCTCAGCCCACCCCCACCTCGACCCCGAGACTGGCGAGATGCATGCCATCACCTACTACGCCATGGACCCGTCCACGATCCACCACACCGTCGTCGATGCCGGCGGCAAGGTAATCCGAGAGGAACCTATCAGTGTCGAGCACGGCCCTTCGATCCACGACTGCTCCATCACGAAACAATATGTGGTCATCATGGACCTGCCGGTGACCTTCTCGATGAAGACCCTGCTGTCAGGCCAGTCCTTCCCGTATCGCTGGAACCCGGCCCACAAGGCCCGCATCGGCCTGATGCCGCGCCATGGCACCAATGACGACGTCATCTGGTGCGATATTGATCCCTGCTATGTCTTCCATCCGTGCAATGCTTACGAGAACGAGGCTGGCCAGGTCGTCATGGATGTCAGCGTCCACGACACGATGTTCACAGACAGCACGCAAGGGCCGGATTCCCATGCGGTCTCCTTCGAGCGCTGGACGATCGATCCCGCGACACGCCGCGTTGCCCGCAAGACAATTGACGCCGCACCGCAGGAATTCCCGCGACCGGACGAACGCTACATCGGCAAGAAACACCGCTACGCTTTCACCATGGCCCTGCCAGAAGAGCACGGGTTCGAAGTCTTCGACCAGACCAAGCTTTTCAAGCACGATCTCGATGCCGGCACCCGCGAAGTGCACGATTTCGGCCCCGGACGGGTGCCCGGCGAATTCGTCTTCATTCCGCGCAGTGATAGCGCGCCCGAAGGCGACGGTTGGCTGATGGGTTATGTCATCGACAGGAACACGGACACGACGGACCTCGCGATCCTCGATGCCACCAACTTCACGGCGTCACCTGTCGCCCTGATCCACATACCCCATCGCATCCCGCCTGGCTTTCACGGCAACTGGGCGCCTGCGGAGTAGGTTGCGCGGCGCACACCATAGCCGACCCACGCGCTCCCTTCTCTCTGGGGAGAATGGCCGATGATGAGGGGCACGAGACCAGGAACGCCTGAAACGGCCCAGAGATAGTCGCGACATTCAACACGCCGCTGGGCGATCAAACAAGACGTAGGCACCGGCTTGACCTAGGCTGCGTGGCGGGAATTTTTCTCGGCATTCTGACGCATCAGTCGCGCGATCAGCCCATTCAGCGCTTTCATGTCAATGGGCTTCGGCAAGTGCGCGTCCATACCGGCCGCCTTGTATTCTGCGGCGTGGCTGTCCAGCGCATTGGCTGTCAGCGCAACAATCGGAATGCGGCTTGCCGCGCCGGTCATTTCGCGGATACGCCGCGTCGCCATTTTCCCGTCCATGTCCGGCATCTGGATATCCATCAGGATGACGTCAAATACTGCACCTTCGATCAGCGCCTGGATGGCCTCCGACGCTGAAGCGAAGCTCGCGACATTATGGCCGGAAGCCGACAGGCCCACCTCGACCAGGGCCCGGTTCATCTCGACATCATCGACCACCATGACCCGCGCGCCGAGGGGTGCCTGCCGATCCACTTCCAGTTTGTCTGTATCGATCGCTTTCGTACGGAGCTCCGGGAAATAGGGCAGCGTGAGGATGGCACTCGTTCCCTCGCCCGGCGTGCTAACCAGCGTAAGGTCACCATCCATCAGCTTGGCAAGGGAACGGCTGATCGACAAGCCCAGACCCGTACCTCCGAAGCGGCGCGTAATCGAGTTGTCGGCCTGGGAAAATCCGGTGAAGATATGCTCCAGCTTGTCTGCCGGGATGCCCGGTCCCGTATCGGCCACGATCATGCACAGCCGCCCTGACCGGAGCCGTGCATCCAGCCGGACATGACCGGCTTCAGTGAATTTCGCCGCATTGCCCACGATATTGGTCAGGATCTGGCGAACCCGGACTTCGTCGCCGATCACCTGCGCCGCAACATCCTGGGCCACCTGATAGGATATCTTGACGCGTGGGTTGGGCCGCGCCGCCGAGACAAGGGAGGCAACCTCGTCAATCACCGCACGAAGATCAAACGGACGCATCTCCACATCCATGTGCCCCGCATCGATCTTGGAGAAATCAAGCACGTCATTGACGATCTCGAGCAAGGATCGGCTCGCCGAAGCAATCCGCCGGACGTAGGACGCCTGGTCTTCCGACAGCGGTGTCATCTGCAATATGTCGACAAAACCCATCACACCATTCAGCGGCGTGCGTATTTCATGACTCATGTTCGAAAGGAAGTCCGCCTTGGCGCGAGCAGCGCTCTCGGCCCTGTACCGCGCTTCGGCAAGATCCGTCACATCGCTCGCGAGCACGTAGAACCCCAGGGTTCGACCCGAAGCGTCAATTTCTGGAATGTAGTGAGTCAAGACGTGGCAGATTTGCCCGGACGGCTTGACTAAAGTTTGAGGAAAGGACTGGCGCTGACCGGTCATGGCGCTGCGGATGTATTCCTCATTCTTGGCGAAATGTTCAGGGCCCAACAGCTGCGGGAGAGTGAGGTTGAGCATGGCGTCGGGTGATTGCCCGAACCAATCCCCATACGCGGCATTCGCGAACTGGCAGCGCAGTTCGTTATCCCAGTAGCCGACCATGCCGGGCAAGTTGTCAGTCAGGGTACGTATGAACCTTTCCGTCGCAACGTGGTCCGTAACGTCCTGGTATGTTCCCATAAGGCCCGTGACCGCGCCGGTGGCGTCCCGGCGACACGCACCGCGAGCGATAACGTGCCGTTCTTCGCCATTTAGTCTGTAGATACGCGCGCTCAATGCATAATCCCGCCCCTCGGCGACGGCCACCTGAATGTGGTCCCACAACAACTTGGCATCGTCGGGGTGATATCGCTCAAGGGCGCGTTGCAAGGGTGGCGGTTCGGCGGTGGGCTCGTAGCCGTGAATGCGATATACTTGGTCAGACCAAGTGGTATGATCGGCAACCAAATCCCATGACCAGGTCCCTACGCCCGCCATTTCCTCGGCTTGCTTGAGCAGTTCGGCTTGCTCGGCTGCAATGACCGCTATGCGCTCGCGTTCTCGGCTGTCGAGCCTCAAGACCAGGGCTTGCATGACGCTCTTTGCGATCGCCTTCAGGCGCAAAGCATCCGCACCTGAAAACACTCGGGGCACCGTGTCGATGATGCAAAGTGTTCCAAGGCGATAACCGTCATGGGTGACCAAAGGTGCGCCCGCGTAGAAGCGAATAGCTGGTGGTCCGGTCACAAGCGGGTTACTGCAGAAGCGCTGGTCAGCGGTGGCGTCGTGAACCACGAGCACGTCATCGGAAACAATTGCGTGCTGGCAGAACGAAATATCCCGCGCGGTGTGATCAACGTCGAGCCCAACGCATGCCTTGAACCACTGACGCTCCCGGTCGACCAAGGAAATCAGCGCAATAGGTACGCTGAAGGCCTGCGCCGCCAGTTCTGTAAGGCTGTCGAAAAGCGGCTCTGCTGGAGTGTCCAGAACCTCCAACCGGTCGAGCGCGGCGAGTCTTCCAAGCTCATTCAAACCATCCACTTGAAAATGTCCTCACATCTCATCATCAGGGTAGCAAGCCGGAGTTGAAAATGTCGATCGGTTCACCAAAACACGAGCGGCACGGGCACCGATCTGGCAAAAGTCGGTGGATATTGCCGTCTAGCGACAACTGATTGAAATATACTTACTCGCCCATATCGGGGGCGCACTCGATGATAATTCGCTTGTTGGTATCGGGAGTGTGACTTGCGACCCCTCATCCCCGGACTTGTCCTGAGGGAGAAACAGGTGTGTGGCGCAGGCGTATTGCCTCATCCCACCCGGGCGCTACCGCCACCGTCAACCGGCAAAACAGCGCCCGTAATGAACCGAGCCTCGTCGCTCGCCAGGAATAGCGCCGCGTGGGCCGTGTCCCAGCCGGTTCCCATGAACTTCATGGGCACGTTTGCCGCGCGCTCCTCGCGTAGCGCCTCCTCAGAGATTCCGCGCGCAGCTGCAATGCCGCCAATCGCCATCGGCGTGTCCATCAGGCCGGGCGTGATCGCATTGCAGCGCACGCCGCGCGACGCCCCGCTCATCGCCACGCTACGCGTCATCCGGTTCATCGCCGCCTTCGACACCTCATAGGCCATCTGAAAGCCGCCCGCGATCGATGCCAGCGACGAGATGTTCACGATGGCGCCGCGGCGCTGCTCCAGCATCCCGGGCATCGCCGCCTTGGTGACCAGCCACGCGCCCTTCAGGTTCACGCGAAGAATACGGTCGAACGCATCTTCGGTCAGCTTGTGCGGCGGTCCGTCGCCATTGCCGCCGATGCCGACATTGTTGACGAGAATATCGACCCGCCCGAACGCGTCGATACACTCCTCCACGATACGGCGCGTGTCTTCTGACCTGGATATGTCAGCCGCGCAGGCGCGACCTACGCCGCCCTGGCTTTCGATTCCTGCAACCGTTTCAGCAGCGCGCGCACCATCCCGATCAACGCAAATAACGCTTGCCCCGGCGCGCGCGAACAGCAGCGCCATGGCCTTGCCGTTGCCGATTGTCTCGCCCGGCGTCTGTCCGGCACCTGTGATGATCGCCACCTTACCGGCAAGGCGGCCGGAGACGTCGCCGAGACTCAACGCTCCAGGTCCGTGTCCAACTCAAGATCAGCGTCCAGTTGCACGCCGAACGAGTTCAGCATCATCGACACTTGCGTGTACTGGCCAACGGTCATGACCAGGTCCATGCGCTGCTTCTCGGTCAGGCCCTCAAGTTCGTCCCATGTCCGGTCGGTGATGAAGGCGTCGGTCGTCAGCTCGTCCACGGCGCGGAGCATCGCGCTTTCCAGCGGCGACCAGCTCGGTGCCAATGGGCCTTCCTTGATATGCTGGATTTCCGTTTCGGTCAGGCCGCATTCCTTGCCAATGCGCACATGCTGGGCCCATTCATAACCCGACTTCCAGTTATAGCCGGTGCGCAGGATGACGATCTCGCGCTCACGCGGGGCCAAGCTGTTATAATCCGACAGGATATAGCCGCCCCAGCGCATAAAGGATTTGAATGCCTTCGGCGCCCGCGCCAGCGTGCGGAAAATATTGTAGACAGGCCGCCCGTGAAACGTCTTTTCCAGCGCCTCCTTTTGTTCGGTGTCCATTTCCGCATCTGCCAGCGGTGCGATCCTCGCCTTATTCAGTCTCATCGGTAAGTGCCTTCCTGCTCGGCGGCGCCTCTGCACCTGCCTGTTTCATCCCTGTTCCTGCAGTAAATACGCTTACACACGGCGCCACAAGCATGTTCGGGGGCATCAGGCCGCACCCCTGCCGTTGCGCTAGGCCTTGACCTTACGTTGGCGTCAACTCCATTACCTAGGCACACTAGTGAATACAGGCACCGCACACCATGGCAGACGACATCCTCCCCCTCAGCAGCGCGTTCAAGGACGCAACGGAAGCCGAATGGCTGGCCGCCGTCGACAAGGCCCTCAAGGGCAAGGGCATCGACTCGATCACACGGCATACGGCTGACGGGCTGGACGTGCGCCCGCTCTATCGCGAAAGCGATTTTCCGTCCGCGACCGACCCCCTCGGCCTGCCCGGAGCCGCGCCATACCTGCGCGGCCCGACCGCCGCGCCGGACGCCTACCTGCCCTGGGATATTCGTCAGGCTTTCACCCATCCTTCGCCAGAAACGACCAACGCTGAAATCCTGCGCGACCTCGAGCGCGGCGTCTCGTCAGTCGAACTGACGCTCGACCCTGCAGGCGAGAGCGGCGTTCAGGTCGCAGACCTCGGCACGCTCACAACTGTCCTCAAGGGCGTGAATGCCGCCATCGCCCCTGTCGCACTCGATCATGTACGCGATGCCGGGTTCGACGCTGCCGAGCTGCTTGTCGAATGGGCACAGGCGCAGGCCGACACGTCTACGCTGAAGCTTGATGTCAATCTGGACCCGCTCGGCGCCCTCGCGCGCACGGGCGGCCTTGATTCCGCCCTCGACGAGACCTTCGAACGCCTCGCCCATACCCTGGCCACCCTCGCCGCGCACCTGCCCTGCGCCGGTCGGCTCCGCATCGACGCCCGCATGGTGCACGAGGCCGGCGGCTCCGACGCGCAGGAACTCGGTGCCCTGATCGCCAGCGCCGTCGACACATTGCGCCGCCTGCCAGAGGCCGATGTGGCCGCCCTCGTGCCGCGCATCACCTTCTCGCTCGCCCTCGACGCCAATTACGGCCTCGGCGTCGCCAAGCTGCGCGCCGCCCGCCGCCTCTGGGCGCGTTGCCTTGAATTGCTTGAGGTTTCGCCGGTGCCCATGCGCATCCAGGCCACCACATCGGCCCGCATGCTGACCCGCTATGACGCCTGGACCAACATGCTCCGCTGCACCACCGCCGCCTTCGCTGGGGCCATTGGCGGCGCCGACATCATCACCGTCCGCCCGTTCAATTCCGCCCTCGGCATCCCGGAAGAACTCGGCCGCCGCATCGCCCGCAACACCCAGATCATCGCCATGGAAGAAAGCCAGCTCGGCCGCGTTGCCGACCCGGCCGGCGGCGCCTGGTTCACCGAAAGCTTCGCCGAAGACCTCGCCAATGCCGCCTGGGCCGAATTCCAGCAGATCGAGACAGAAGGCGGCTTCGCGGCCAGCCTCCTCTCCGGCGCCTTCCAGGGCCGCGTCGCCGCCACCCGCGACGCCCGCGCCAAGGACATCGCCAAGCGCAAGGTGCCGATCACCGGCGTCAGCGAATTCCCGCTGCTGGAAGAGATCGCCGCGCCCGTTGCCGATCCGGTGAAACCGAAACCGGCCTCCGCCGCGCCGGACATGGCCGAGACCTGCGCGCCCCTCCTCCCCATCCACCTCGCCGCCCCCTTCGAGGCCCTGCGCGATGCCGCCGCAGCCGCCCCGAAAGCACCCGCCATCTTCCTCGCCACGCTCGGCCCCGTCGCCGAGCATTCGGCCCGCACAGACTTCGCCCGCAACCTGTTCGCCGCTGGCGGCATCGCCGCGACAGAGCCGCCCGTCGCGCCGAAATCCGCCGCCGAGCTCGCCGCCGCCTACAAGGCCTCCGGCTGCCATATCGCCGTCCTCTGCGGCAGCGACACGCGCTACCCGGATGAGGCCAAAGCCGCTGCGGCCGCCCTCAAGGCCGCGGGCGTCCGCCACCTCTGGCTCGCCGGCAAGTTCGAAGCGCCCGGCGTGGACTCCAACATCTTCATGGGCTGCGATGTGCTGCACACATTGACGCTCGCGCACGCAGAACTGGGGCTTTCCCAATGACCAAATTCCCTGATTTCACCGCCGCAGACCTCGGCGCTCCGCACGCCAAATCCGTCGCGCCAACGCTTGGCGAGCCATGGCACACGCCCGAAGGCATTGACGTCAAAACAGCCTTCACGGCTGAAGACACCAAGGGCCTCGACTATCTCGACGATTATCCCGGCCTCGCGCCGTTCGGCCGTGGCCCCTACCCGACCATGTACACGAACCAGCCCTGGACCGTGCGCCAGTATGCCGGCTTCTCCACCGCGGAAGACTCCAACGCCTTCTATCGCCGCAACCTCGCCGCCGGCCAGAAAGGCCTCTCGGTCGCCTTCGACCTGGCCACCCACCGCGGCTACGACTCCGACCACGTCCGCGTCTCCGGCGATGTTGGCATGGCGGGCGTCGCCATCGATTCCATCTACGACATGCGCACGCTCTTCTCGGGCATCCCGCTCGACAAGATGTCCGTGTCGATGACCATGAACGGCGCCGTGCTGCCGATCCTCGCGCTCTATATCGCAGCCGCCGAGGAACAGGGCGTCACGCCCGACAAGCTGGCCGGCACGATCCAGAACGACATCCTCAAGGAGTTCATGGTTCGCAACACCTATATCTATCCGCCCAAGCCCAGCATGCGGATCATTTCGGACATCTTCGCTTACACGTCGCAGAACATGCCGAAATACAATTCCATCTCGATCTCCGGCTATCACATGCAGGAAGCCGGCGCGACGGCAGACCTCGAGCTTGCCTACACGCTGGCCGACGGCATTGAATACATCCGCGCAGGCGTCGCCGCCGGGCTCGACGTCGACAAGTTCGCGCCGCGCCTGTCCTTCTTCTGGGCCATCGGCATGAACACGTTCATGGAAGTCGCCAAGATGCGCGCCGCGCGCCTCATCTGGGCGAAACTGGTCGAGAAGGAGTTCAAGCCGAAGAACGTTAAGTCCCTCAGCCTACGGACACACTCGCAAACCTCTGGCTGGTCGCTCACCGCGCAGGATGTCTACAATAACGTCATCCGCACCTGCCTCGAAGCCGTCGCAGCCACAGGCGGCCAGACGCAGAGCCTGCACACGAACAGCTTCGACGAGGCCCTCGCCCTGCCGACGGACTTCTCCGCCCGGATCAGCCGCAACACGCAGCTTTTCCTGCAGCAGGAAGCGGGCGCCTGCCAGACGATCGACATGTGGGGCGGCTCCTACTACGTCGAACGCCTGACGCATGACCTCGCCGCAAAGGCCCTCGCCCATATCGAGGAAGTCGAGAAAATGGGCGGCATGCGCAAGGCCATCGAGGAAGGCCTGCCCAAGCTGCGCATTGAGGAAGCCGCCGCCAATACGCAGGCCCGCATCGACAGCGGCACGCAGACCGTGGTCGGCGTCAACAAGTTCCATCTCGATGAAGACGAAGACGTGCCCGTCCTCAAGGTCGACAATGCCGCCGTGCGCCGCATGCAACTCGACAAGCTCGCGCGCCTGAAGGCTGACCGTAACGAAGCCGAAGTCACCGCCGCGCTCGACGCCATCGCCAAGGCCGCCGCCGGCACCGAGGGCAACCTGCTCGCCCTCGCCGTCGACGCCGCCCGCGCCAAGGCCACTGTCGGCGAAATCTCCGAGGCCGTCGAACGCAGCCAGGGCCGCCACAGCGCCGTCATCCGTTCGATCAAGGGCGTCTATGGCGGCGGCGTCAAAGGCGACAACAAGGCCAACCAAGCCCAGTCGCTCGCCACCGCCTTCGAAAAGAAGCATGGCCGCCGCCCGAAAATCTACATCGCCAAGATGGGTCAGGACGGCCACGATCGCGGCCAGAAGGTCGTCGCCTCGGCCCTCATGGACCTCGGCTGGGATGTCGAGATCGGCCCACTCTTCCAGACACCTGAAGAAGCCGCCGCCGACGCGCGCAAGGCCGGGGTCGACATCGTCGCCGCCTCCTCGCTCGCCGCCGGTCACCTCTCGCTCGTGCCGGAACTCAAACGCGCCCTCGGCAATGAAGGTGCGGCAAACGCCCGCATCATCGTCGGCGGCGTCATCCCGCCGCAGGACTTCGACGCCCTCTACGCCGCCGGCGCCACCGCCATCTTCCCCCCCGGCACCGTCATCGCCGACAGCGCCATCAGGATGCTGGAAGTGCTGGACGATGACGGCGCGAAGACAGCAGCAGAGTAGCCTTCCCATGATCGTCTCCACCACACCCACGATTCAGAACCGTAGCATCACGGCCTACAAGGGTATCGTCTGCGGCGAGGTGATTATCGGCGCCCATCTCGGCAAGGATATCCTTGCCAGCTTCACCAATCTCGTCGGCGGGCGTTCGGATGCGTACGAAAAGACCATCCGCGAAACGCGTGACGGCGCCATCAACGAGATGATCCGCGACGCCGAACGCCTCGGTGCCAATGCCATCGTCGGCGTGAAATTCGACTATCAGGTGATTGGCCAGTCCGGCTCGATGATGATGGTTGCCGTCTCCGGCACGGCCGTCACCCTCGCGTAGGCCCTTCCCTTTCAGGGCCACAGGTTCCAGACTGCCGGAAAACGCAGAGGGGCCCCAAGGATGGACGATTTCAAGGATTATGACGCGCTGGGCCTTGCCCAGCTTGTGCGCACGAAGCAGGTGAAACCTTCAGAGCTGCTTGATGTGGCCCTCGGCCATGCCGAAGGGGCGCAGGAACAGATCAATTGCTTCTCTGCGCTTTTCCCCGAGCTCGCCCATGAGCAGCTCGAACAGCCGCTCGGCGACGGCCCGTTTGCCGGCGTTCCTTTCGTCACCAAGGATCTCGCCGTCGACATCAAGGGCGCCCCGATCACGCAGGGCTCGGTCGCATGGAAAGGGCATGTCGCTCCGGCTGACAGCACGCTCGCAGCGCGCTACCGCAAGGCGGGTCTCGTCTTCTTCGGCGCGACCACATCGCCCGAATTCGGCCTGACCACGACGACTGAATCCACGCTCTACGGCCAGACCCGGAATCCCTGGGATACGACCCGCACCTCCGGCGGGTCATCCGGCGGCGCAGCCGCTGCCGTGGCCTCTGGCGTGCTGCCCCTCGCGCAGGCAAGCGATGGCGGCGGCTCCATCCGCATTCCGGCTGCCTGCTGCGGCCTGTTCGGCCTCAAGCCCTCGCGCGGGCGCATCCCGATGGGCCCCGGGCGGACAGAAGGCTGGAACGGCCTTTCCACCGTCCACGCAGTCAGCCGCAGTGTGCGCGACAGCGCCGCCCTGCTCGACGTCTCCCACGGCCCGGAGGTCGGCAGCCGCTACCATGCGCCGCCGCCGGCGCGCACCTTCCTCGCAGAACTCGACCACGATCCCAAACCGCTGAGGATCGCCCTCTGGCGTACCGCACCGAACGACACCAAGCCCGACGCGGACGCCGAAGCCGGCCTGAAATTCACCGCCGAACTGCTCGAACGCCTTGGTCACACCGTCGTGGAAGCAGCGCCCCAGATGGACGGCGCCGCGCTCGGCAAGGCCGCCCTGTTCACCATCTCGGCCAATATCGCCGCCATGATCGACGACCGAGCCAGGATGCTCGGCAGGCCCGTACGCGAGGACGAGCTCGAGCCGATCACATTGTCCATGGCCAATCTCGGCCGCACCGTGCCCATGGTCGAACTCGCCCACGCCAACAATACGTTCCAGACCGCCGCCATCGCCTATGAGCGCTTCCTCGATGAGGGCGGTTTCGACATGACCCTGTCTTCCACCCTGTCGCGGGCACCGGAAAAGCTCGGCGTCATGGCCCTGACCGCAGATCCGGACACGATGGGCGAAGCCGTCGCAAGCTTCAGCCCGCACTGCCCCGTCTTCAACCAGATGGGCGCCCCGGCCATGTCGGTGCCCCTGCACTGGACCGCCCCCACCCCGACCGCCCCCTCGGGTCTCCCCCTCGGCATGATGTTCGGCAGCCGTTACGGAACCGAAAGCCTGCTCTTCGCACTGGCGGGGCAATTGGAACGGTCCGCGCCCTGGGCCCATCGCAAGCCACCTGTCTGGGTTGCATGAACCGCGAAGCGATCTCATACATACCGCGACCCTATTGAACTCTGCAGGATGACAACCGATGCCCGACGCACGTAACCTTCGGTCTGGAGGATGCCATTGCGGTTCGGTCCGCTTCGAAGTGGACTTGCCGGACGTTTTTGAAGTCGAGGATTGCAACTGTTCGATCTGCGCCATGAGCGGCAACACGCATGTCATCGTGCCTGCCAGCCGGTTCCGCGTTCTCAAGGGCGCGGACAACCTGACGGAATACAAGTTCAACACAGGCCAGGCCCGCCACCTGTTCTGCAAGACCTGCGGCATAAAGAGTTACTACATTCCCCGATCAAACCCGGGCGGGTTTGCGGTCACGTGGCGTTGCCTTGATGCCTGGCAATCCCTCAACGTGACGATCAATGCCTTTGATGGCCAGAATTGGGAAGCAAACGCCGGGACGTTGGCGCACAAGTCCAAGGACTGACCTGACAAACCTATTCCTGGTCGCGCGGTCCGGGCGGACCGTCATCATCGCGACCAAACCTGCGATGCCCGCGCCGGGGGCCGTCGCCCGGCTCGCGCGACAGCATCTCGGCCAGCGCCGTGCGCTGGTCCACGCTGAGTTCACCCAGCCGGCCAACCAGCGATTCATGGATTGCGGTGTGCACGGCCTCATCCGAAACGCGCAAGGAACCAAAGGCCCGCCGCACGGCTTCCGGATCATAGGGGTCGGTCTGCAGGGCATCGCCCAGCGCGGCCCGGGCGGCACGCCGGTCTGCGACTTCCGTGTCCGCAGAACGGAATGCATCCATCATCATGCGGCGCACCATCATGCGATCCGCGAGACTGGCCTCGCCCAGTACGGGCGGTCGCTGCGGCGGCATGCCATCCGGCCCGAATCCATTCCGGGGCGAGCGCAACATCGAACCGGCCACAAGGCCGACCAGAAGCAGGTTCGCCATGATTGACAGCGTCAGCCAGAACGGAATCCGGCGCGTTGGGGTGGGCTCACTCATTGAGTGGTCTCCTGAGAATAGTTGAGCACGTCAAATCCGAGCGCGGCATAGACAAGCGTATCGACAGCATCCTCCGAGGTGCCAGTGGTCGCAGGCTGGGCGGTTCCCAACCCGATTGCAAGGCCGATGGCGAGCGACGCGAAAGCTCCGACCGTCGGCCAGCGCGGTATCGCAGCAAGCCAGCTTTGCCGTTTCGGTCGCGCCTCTTTAGGTGCTGTGCCAAGCAAAGCAGCTGTGAGCGCCGCAGACGGTGTCACAGTCGGCAATCCGCCCAGCAATATGTCCATGTCCCGGGCGGCCTGAAGTTCGGCCGCAAACCGTTCCGGCGATTTGGCAAGCAAGGCTTTGGCCGCAGCGCGCTCGGTTTCCGGAAATGCGTTCGCATCCGCGCCCCAGGCTTCGATCAACGCAATCAGCCGTGCATCGGTCATGTCTGTCGTCATGCCTCGCTCCTTTCCATCAACTCTGAACGCAGCGTCCGCCGCGCTCGCGCGAGAAGGCTTTCAAGCGCCTCCACGCTTATCTCCATTATCGCTGCCGCCTCGGCCTGCGAATGGTCCTGCAGCGCGCACAGCGTCAAGGCAGCGGCCTGGCGCTCAGGAAGCGCAGCAATGGCCGCTTCAACAGCCTTGACCCGCTCTGACTGGTCCAGTGCATCGTCAGGACGCAGCGCCATGTCGACCTGTTCCGGCGGCTCAGCCATGGTCGACTCCCGGCGCTTGCGCAGACGGTCGTAACAAAGGTTGAGTGCGACGCGGTGCAGCCAGGTCGAAAATTTCGCCCGCGGCTCCCAGCTCGGCAACGCCTTCCAGGCGCGAATGAACGTTTCCTGTGTCACGTCCTCGGCCTCAGCCAGGTCTGCCAGCATGCGGGTTGCGAGCGCCAGCACGCCGGGGCTGTATCGATTGACCAGCGCAGACACCGCCTGCCGTTCCCCGGCAGCCGCTCGTGTGATCTGATCAAGGTCGGACGAGAATGCCACGTGGTAGAAGTCTAGCGCGCGATCTGACGAAGGGAAAACACCTTCGCCACATGCTGCGGACAGGAACCGGGTCGCCGGGCGCGCCGAACGCATTTGGAAGTGCGAAGAGAGGGGAGGATTTCGCATGTCATGCACTCGGCCCGCCCGGCATTCCGGGTGTCTTATTCGCCGTCTGGCGCGTCGGGAGCGTCTGGCGCCCGTCGATCGCCGTGCCGGCCCCACTTGCCGCGGTGGTCTTTCATCGTTGCGCGGGCGGCTTCTCGCTCTTCTTCGCTCACTATGCCGTCACCATCCGTGTCGAAGCGGTCCATGCCGTGCATCGGGCGACTTGCAAACTCTGCCGCGCTCACCGCGCCATTGCCGTCAGAGTCGAGTTTCTCGAACATCCGGGCCTGACGTTCGGCCTTGCGCTGCGCTTCCATGGTTTCGTGGTGCGCGGTCATTTCATCCAGCGTCAAGGCGCCGTCCTGGTTCGCGTCAGCAGCATTGAACATCGTCGTGCGGTGAGCTTGAATCTCTTCCTTCGAGATGTCGCCATCGCCGTTGGTATCGATTGCTTTCATATGTTCGCTGTCTGGGCCGCCGTGTCGGCCGTGCCCGCGCTCGGCTTGCGCCGCAAAGGGCACCGCAATGACAAGTGCCGCAGCGCCGATCAGAGTAGCAAGTGTGGTACGTTTCATGAGGATTTTCTCCGTTGTCGTGATTAACCCATCACGCATTCAACGGCACACCGTCCTCAATCCGTCGCTGGCAGCTGCAGTTTTTCCGCAGCGATCGCATGCACCCTTGCCTTCAGATCTGCGAGATGGCGCTCGAGAGCGGCAAAATCCTCAGCTCCCACGGCACGGCACAGCCGGTCCTTCAGGCCCTCCGGTATATCGTCTGCGGTCATCTCACTGCCGACCGCCAGGCGCTGGACCTGTTGCAAGGACTGCAGGTAAGCCAAGCCTTCCTGCAGCACGGCATAAGGTGCCGACGGTTGATAACCACTGTCTGCGATGCCTTCCAGCGCTTCGCCCACATTCGGCCAGATGCAATCCGTCTTGCCCATCAGCAGCATGTCCTGTTGCACGATGAACTCGATGTCGATCAGCCCGCCTTTTTCGGTTTTCAGGTCCCATAGGCCCTTGCCGGGCTTTTCACGATAGAGGCGCTGGCGCATCTCCGAGACATCCTGCGCGATCTGTCCACCGTCCTTGCCGGCACGGTCTGCAATGGCCGCCTTGCCAATTGACAGCACATTGCTGCCGAGCCCGGCGTCACCCGCCACGAACCGCAGACGCGTCAGCGCCATATGCTCCCAGGTCCACGCCTCATCATTCTGGTAGCTCTTGAAAGCCGTCAGGCTTACCGCCACAGGTCCGCCGCGCCCCGAAGGCCTGAGGCGCATGTCAACTTCATACAGCGCGCCTTCCGCCGTCGGCGCCGTCAGCGCCGTTATCAGGCGCTGCGTAACCCGTGTGAACCATGTCTGCGCATCCAGCGACGGCGCGTCATAGACCACGATGATGTCGAGATCGGATCCCGCCGTCAGTTCCGACCCGCCGAGCTTGCCCATCGCAAAGACACCCCAAACGCCCGGCGCCTCGCCATACCGCCGCACTGTCTCGGCCTCGGCAACCGCGGCCATCTGGCGGATCGTGCCATCCGCGAGTCGCGACCAATGCGCCGCCGCGTCCGAGGCATTGATCAGCCCGTGCAGCAGGTTGTGCCCGATCAGGAAGCTCTGCTCACGATGATAGCGACGCCATTCGTCCAGCGCGGCATCAAAACTTGTGCTTGCGGTAATCTTTGGCGGCTCAGGCGCCTCGCCGCTGACGAGCGCTTCCAGCAGGTCGGGCCGGCGGGACAGTATCTCGGCGAGACGCGGCGCCAGGGCCAGCGTCGCCACCAGGTCATCGAGCAGCGCCGGCTTGGCCAGCAGCATGGACAGCGTCTGCACGCCTGACGACAGCCCGCTGAAGAAGCGCGAGAACCAGCGAAACGCCTCGTCCGGTTCACCGGTCGCACCCATCGCTTCCAGCATGCGCGGCAGGATCGCCGTCAGCAGTTCCCGTCCGCGCACGGTGCGGGTCGCGGGCACGTTCCCCCGGTGCCATTTCCGGATGGTCGCAATGGCAGCACTCGGGTCACCGAATCCGAGTCCCGACAGGGTACGGACGGTCTCGGGATCGTCATCCACACCGGTGAATACCAGATTGCCGATACGGCTTGGCTCATCCTGCCGGTCGTCCCGGGCGAACAACGCATCATAGGCCGCCTGAACCACGCGCCGGGTTTCGAGAAGGTCGCGATCAAAGTCCCCAAGCGACTCATATCCGCAAAGCGCCGCCACACCTTGCCGTTCCGTCAAATCTGCCGGAACCGTATGGCTTTGCTCGTCATGGAGCATCTGGATCCGGTGCTCGACATCGCGGAGCAACTTGTAGGCCTTGGTAAGGGCCGATGCCGTATCGCTCGTGACGATGCCCGCATCCCGCAAGGCCGCCATCGCGCCCAGCGTTGTATTGTCCCTGAGTGCTGGATGGCGACCACCCAGGATCAGTTGCTGGGTCTGGACGAAGAATTCGATTTCGCGAATGCCGCCTGGGCCCAGTTTGATATCGGGCGCCGGATTCTCAAATCCGTGTGCGCCAATCTTGGTATTGATCATCCGCTTGATGGCCTGGATGTCGTCAATCGCCCAATAGTCGAGATTTCGGCGCCAGACATAGGATCCCATCCTTTCGATGAACCGCGCGGCAGCCGCCTTGTCACCGGCCGCTACCTTCGCCTTGATCCAGACCATCCGCTCCCAGTTCTGCCCGACGCTCTCATAATACATTTCCGCCATCGCAGTTGAAACTGCGAGCGGCGTCGACGACGGGTCGGGCCTGAGGCGCAGGTCGGTCCGGAACACATAGCCATCGGCCGTCACTTCATCGAGCAGCCTGACAACATCCTTCAGCACGCGCTGCGCGGTTTCGCCGGGCGATCGCTCGCCGCCATCAAAACCGTCCGGTTCGTAGAAGGCGGCGATGTCGATATCGCTGGAATAGTTGAGTTCGAACGCGCCCATCTTGCCGAGCGCAACAATGAACAGCCCCTTGTCTGACAGGCCCCGGTTCGTCAGCGCGACACGCAACGCTGCCTGAACCGACGCCGTTGCGAACTGCGTCAGCGCCGCGGTGACTTCCATCACGCTGCGTTTGCCTGACAGGTCGTCGGCCGCAAGCGCAAGGTGGACGGCAGCCTTCGCCTTGCGCAGCTTTGTCATTGCATCTTCGATAGGTGTCTCGCCCGGCAGGCCCGTCACCGACGCAAGCGCCGCGTCGAACGGGCGCGCTTCGGTCCGTTCCGACAGCCGCCTCAAGTAGGGCGCGTGATTGATCGCCACAGTGAGGGCCGCGTCGGGCGTCGAGGCAAGGGGACGTATCTCAAGCATGTTCCGCTAAGCCCGTGGAAGTCGCAGGATCGCTTTCAGGCCGGGCTGGCCGGGCGGTCCTCCTGCATCCAGAAGGATCAACTTGCCGCCATGCAGGTCAGCGACCGAATCCACGAGCGAGAGCCCGAGGCCGGATCCAGGTTGTGTGCGCGCCGAATCCAGTCGTTGGAAACGCTGCACGACACGCTGGCGGGCTTCTGCCGGCACGCCGGGACCGGAATCTATGACCGTCAGGTCAATCGTGCCGTCCGGCCCTCGCGCGACCGTGAACAGGATCGTTCCGCCCGCCGGGGTATACTTCACCGCATTGTCCAGCATGTTCGACAAGGCCTGACCGATCAGGTCGCGGTCGCCAAGAATCATCAGGTGCCGGGCGATCTGGCTCTTGAACGTCAGCTCCGCTTCTTCGCAGGCCGGGTCGAACAGTTCGGCGAGTTCTTCAGCCAGTTCGCTGACATCCATGCGCACACGCTCGCCTTCGGCCCCGGCTTCAAGGCGGGCCAGGCGCAGGATGGCGTTGAACGTCGCCAGCACGCGGTCCACCTCCTCGACGGTCTCGTTCAGCGTCGCGCTTGCTGCTTCCTGCGACAAGGGCTGGGAAAGCGCGATCTCGAGCCGGTTGCGCAGGCGGGACAGGGGCGAGCGCAGGTCATGCGCGATCGCGTTTCCGGTATTGCGCGTTGCGTCGACCAGCTTCTCGATCTGGTCGAGCATGGCATTGATCCGCTGGCCCAGCCGGTCGAATTCGTCACCCGATCCACGCACCGGCACACGCCGTCCGAGTTCGCCTCCCATTACCGCCTCTGCCGTCCGGGCAAGCTCATCCGCTCGGCTTGCCGCGCCTCGGGAAATCAGGACGCCTCCCAGCAGCGACAGGACCAGCCCGATCGGCGCCGCGATGAAGATCGCGCGCTGGATGCGCACCACGATCGCCGTCTGTTGCGCCGTGTCGAACGCCACGAGCAGGGCCCCGCCATTGTCGCGCAGACGCACGAACTTGCCTGCCGCGGATCGCACGATCATCGACCCGTCGGGTTCGGGCTGGTCAAAATCGAAATAGACCGTCTTGGAATCCACTTCCGGCGGCGCCACCGGCATCCGCTGGAAGTGACCGGCAATCTTCCGGCCCGAGGAATCCTCGAGGTAATAGAAATAGGTCGACCCAGTCCGCGTCATGCGCTCCAGCACGGACTGGCTCAGGCGCTCCATCCCGCCCGTATAATAGGCGTTTCCGAGCTGCTCGAACTCGAGATCGAGCCGACGGTCGGATTCGTTGCGAATATAGTAGACCGTCGAATAGTAGAGGTAGATCAGCAACGCTGCCGAAAACGCCGCAAACATGGCGCTGTAGAGCAGCGCCAGTTTGAACGTCGTCGTTCTCAGGAAGGTCGGCAGGCCGAGTTTCATGACTCGCCTCGTGCCAGTCCGCACGCGGCCCGTCTAGCCCTGCAGGCGATACCCGGCACCGCGCACAGTATGCAGCAAGGGTTCTTCGAACTCCTTGTCGATCTTCGCCCGAAGGCGCGAGATATGCACGTCGATGACATTGGTCTGGGGGTCGAAATTATAATCCCAGACTTTTTCGAGCAGCATGGTGCGGGTCACGACCTGTCCGGCATGGCGCATCAGGTATTCCAGCAGGCGGAACTCGCGCGGCTGCAGGTCGATCTTCTTGCCGGCCCGCGTCACCTTGCGGGTCAGCAGGTTCATCTCGAGGTCACCAGCCTTCAGCGACGTGACCTGCGGCTCGCCAACCTGTCGGCGGCCGAGCGCTTCGACCCTCGCAGCCAGTTCAGACGGCGCAAACGGCTTGGACAAATAGTCATCTGCCCCAGCCTTCAGGCCCTGGACCCGGTTCTGGACATCGCCCAGCGCAGACAGGAAGAGCGCAGGCGTCTTGCCGCCCGCTTCCCGATACTCCTTGAGCAGTGTCAGGCCGTCCTTGGCAGGCAGCATGCGATCGACAACGAGCGCATCGAAATCAGCCGAACGGGCCAGTTCCAGTCCGCGTTCACCGTCAATCGCCGTATCGACGCTGTGCCCGGCCTCAACCAGCACTTTCTTGATGAAACTTGCCATTTCGGCGTCGTCTTCGATCACGAGTACACGCATTGTGTCTCCCACCACTGTATCTTCCGCCAAGGTGTCAGGCATCATTCTATCCTATCCTTTTGTCGAGAGGTCGAGGGTACGGTAATTGGTAATCTGACCGATCCGCACGGCGACGAGCACCTTGCTACGGCCAGACTTCCGGGCGTCGGCCACGGCCTTCTGGAAGGCGTCAACCGACACGGCCGGTTGGCTATTGGCTTCCAGGATCACCATGCCCGCCTGCAGGCCGGCATCCTCGAAGACGCCCTTTCGGGTTACATCGACGATCATCAGGCCAGGCTCACCGCTTTTCAGGCCCAGTTTGGTACGCGTGTCATCATCCAGCGGTTTGAAAGTCACGCCAAAGTCTTCGAGGACCGCGCCCTTCTCTTCCGCTTTCGGTGTATTCGAGCCCGATGCCGGACGGATGTTCGCCGTCAGGTCGTCCGGGCGTTCGCCCACGGTCACGCTGATCGTCTGGCGCTTTCCGCCGCGCAGCACTTCGAACTTGTTCGATGTGTTCGCGATCAGCTTGCCAACAAGGCGCGTCGTCGTCGTCGCATCGGTCACTTTCTGGCTGTTCACCGACAGGATGATGTCACCACGCTCGAGCCCGCCTTTCTCGGCAGGGCTGTCATTCGTGACGTCGGCGATAATTGCGCCTTCATTATCTTTCAGGCCCTGGGCTTCCGCCATGTCCGAGGTCAGGTCCTGAATGGCGACACCCAGCCAGCCACGCGATACGCGGCCGTCCTTGATCAGCGCCTGCGTCACTTCATCGGCCAGTTCAGCCGGGATCGCAAAACCGATACCGACCGACCCGCCGGTCGGCGAGAAGATCGCCGTGTTCACGCCAACGACATTTCCGTTGAGGTCGAAGGTCGGCCCACCCGAGTTGCCACGGTTGATGGAGGCATCAATCTGCAGAAAGTCTGTATAGGGACCGGCACCAATGTCGCGTCCGTCAGCCGACAGGATGCCGGCCGTCGCCGTACCGCCAAGCCCGAACGGGTTGCCGAGCGCAACCACCCAGTCGCCCTTGCGCAGGTCATGCGAATTACCAAAACGCACATAGGGATACGTGCCTTTTTCCTTGATGCGCAGGACGGCAAGGTCGGTCTGCGAGTCGGTGCCGACGAGTTCAGCTTCCATTTCGCGACCATCTTCCAGGGTCACTTCGATTTGGGTTGCGTTTTTGACGACGTGATTGTTGGTGACGACATAGCCGTCCTTGGAAATCAGGAAGCCCGACCCGAGCGAACGCGCTTCCTGGGTTTCAGGTTCCGGATTGGCCTCCTCCTGGTCTCTGCGGTTTTGCAGGAATTCATCGAAGCCCGGCATACCGCGGAACTGTTCGAAGAATTGTTCCATGTCAGCCAGCCGGCCGACTTCGCGCTCGCTGATGACGTTGACACTGACAACCGCCGGCTCGACCCGCTCGATCAGGTCGGCGAAACTGAGCGGTGCCCCCTTGGGCGCCTCGATGGCAATGGGCTGCGCGCCCGCTTCCGGGCTGAAGATTTTAGGCGACAGCACCAGCGTGCCAACGGCCGCTGCGCCGAAGACAGCTGCCACGAGGGCTTGTCTCGAAATGCCAAACTTCTTCATTAATCTCTCCAAGTCACTGAAATTGCGTCGGTTAGCCGATCATGGCCTAGATAAACATGTCACAGGCAATGTGGTCATTAAATGTCCGTTAGGTGGATTTGGCTGGCGTTTCCACCGTTCGCACGTGCGCGCCCGCCTCAAGTGTCCGGTGGACAGGGCATTTATCCGCGATTTCCAACATCCGGGCGCGCTGGGCGGCGTCCATATCTCCCTCAATTGTGATCGTGCGATCGAACACGTCGATCTTCCGGCCTTCCTCGCAATGCGCGCAATCGTCGACATAATCCTTGCTGTGCGTGATCGCGACGGACACACGTTTCAATGCCCATCCTTTCCGGTCGGCGTACATGCGCAGCGTCATCGAGGTACAGGCGCCAAGACCGGCAGAAACGTATTCATACGGGTCAGGCCCGCGCCCTTCGCCACCAACATCGATCGGTTCGTCGGCGAGCGAGACATAGTCGCCGATCACAACGGCATTCTCATAATTCCCCCGCCCGGTCTCCCTGACGACCACATCGCGCGTCCCACCGGTTTCCTGCACGGGCATCGCCGCACCCGCGCGGAAAACATAAGGCTCCGCCCACGCGGCCATGACCTTGCCTGCCCTTTCGGCATCGCCCGGTGACATCAGCAAATGATCCGCCTTGTCCAGGCTGATGAAGGATTTCGGATGTCGCGCGCTCACGAACAGGTTGGTCGCATGCTCGATACCGACAGTCTCATCCAGCGGTGCATGCATTATAAGCAGCGGACGCTTCAGGCTGGAGGCCGCCTCCGTCACCTTCGCCCCGCGCACATCCTCCAGGAATTGCCGCTTCAGCAAGAACGGCCGCCCGGCCAGCATCACTTCGGCCTCGCCTTCATCTTCGATTTTCTCGACATGGGTGCGGATGGCATTGATCACATGCGCAGCGTCTGATGGTGCGCCTATGGTGACGACCGCCTTCACCTGCGGAATGTCATGCGCCGCCACGATCACAGCAGCCCCGCCCAGCGAATGCCCGATCAGCAATTGCGGCCCGCCATGCGCTTGTTCCAGCCATTCGGCCGCCGCCACGAGGTCCTGCACATTGGTCGAGAAATTCGTATTTGAAAAATCGCCTTCCGAACTACCGAGCCCGGTAAAGTCGAACCGCAATACGCCGATACCCTGCTCGACAAGTGCCGCCGTGATCTCCCGTGCAGCATGGATGTCCTTCGAACAGGAAAAGCAGTGCGCGAAAAGGGCCCAGGCGTGCGGCTGGAAGACCGGGGCATCCAGCCGCGCCGCCAGCATGCCACCATCATGGCCGGGAAATTCTACGCGGTTCGATTGGTCCATGTCAGCTCCCTGAATGTGTCTGGCCTCCAGAACTGGCGGAGACAGACCCGCGGTGCAAGGCCAGTCCCACCGCATTTGCCTGATTGAAAAGGCAAACAGGCTTGACTTGTCCGGCCTGCATACCGTTCGTGAAGACCAAATCCAATCGCGCGGAACGGTCCGACACGCCATGAAGCCTACCTATATTTTCCTCGCGATCACGGTGCCGGCCATGATCGCCAGCGCCTGGCTCCTGGCAGCGCCGGGAACGATTCTCCTGTCGCTCAGCCTCGGCACCCTGCTGGTCGCCCTCTCGGCCATCGATATCAAGACGATGCGCCTGCCCGACGCGCTCACCTTTTCCGTGCTTCTCTTCGGCGTCATCATGGTCGCCCTGACGCGACCAGACCTCTGGCCGCACCACCTGCTTGGCGCCGGGATCGGTTATGTCGCGCTGGTCGGGCTGGAGCTTGCCTACAAGCGCCTGCGCGGCCGCGATGGGCTTGGCCGGGGCGACGCGAAGCTGCTCGGCGCCATCGGCATGTGGGTCGCCTGGACAGGCCTTGCCCCAGTCCTGCTCGTCGCCTCTGTGTCGGGTCTCCTCGCCGCTCTTGCCGCCAGTCTCGTCGGAAAGCGCTCCCTGTCTGGCAAAACGCCAATGGCTTTTGGTCCATGGATCGCGCTGGGCGGCTGGGTCGTCTGGCTGGCCGCGCCGCACCTGGTGTTGGTCCCGCTCGGCTAGATCTCGTCCGGCACCACAGGTTCGGCGCCCGCCTTGCGCCATCGTGCCACGCCAAAGGCAATCAGCCCGCCAATGACGAGCAAGCCGAACGGCGCCCCCCACAGGATGAAGCCGTCCAGGCCCGTCCGCTTCGGCCGGAACAGCACGAATTCGCCATACCGGCTCTCGAACCAGTCACGCACCTCGCCATCGCTCGCGCCTTCGCCGATCATCACCCGCACACGGGCGCGCATGTCTTCGGCGATCGCTGCTGAGGATTGCGAGATCGGCTCGTTTTCGCAGGCCACACAGCGCAGCTCCCGCATCAGCGCCTGCGCCCGCGCCTCCTCGGCCGGGTCGTCGAGGACCTGGCTCATCGATGTCAGGGCAAACCCGAACGCGAACAAGCTCAAAAACAAGGCCCTGATCATTCGGCGGTCCTCCTGTGTCTCACCGGAACCATGCCAAACAAGGCCCCCAGCGCCATCAGTGCGACGCCAAGATACACGAAATCGATCAGCGGATTGAAATAGACCCGGAACACCCAGCGCGTTTCGCCATCGACGTCGCGCCGGTCGCCCAGCGCAACATAAAGGTCACCTGTGCCGGTCTTGTGAATCGCGGTTTCGGTCGTCGGCATCCTTGAGGCCGGATAGTAGCGCTTGGTCGGCGCCAAATCCGCCTTCACTCCGCCCTTGCGGGCCGTCAGCACGGCCTTGTCGGCATACCAGTTCTTGCCCTCGATCGCGTGCACGTCCTTGAGCGTGATGTTCCAGCCCGCCACGATGCCCGATCCGCCTGCCGGCAGGGCCAGGGTCGCCTCATAGCGCTGCGTCGTTTCCACAACCGCGCCCATGATGAACACGCCCAACCCGATATGCGCCAGCGTCATGCCCCAAATCCTGAGCGGAAGCCGGAACACGCGGGCCAGCGTCACCGCCCGACGCCTGACTTCCCACAGCGCGCCAAAAATCAGCCAGAGCGCCAGCGTCAGCCCAAAGGCTGCGCCCAGCGGAATGTCCCACAATCCGACGCCGAGCAGCAGGAACACCGCCACCAGCCCAATTCCGCCCGCTGCCCACTTCCACAGGCCCGAGAGATCGGCCTTGCCCCAGGTCCACGCCTGCACCACGGGCAAGACCGCCAGCAGCGCGGCCAGCATCGGCACGAAAGTCAGCCGGAAATACGGTTCGCCGACCGATATCGTCCGTCCCGTCGCTTCCGCGATCAGCGGAAACAGCGTGCCCAGCAGCACCGTCAGCGCCGCCACGACGAGCACCACATTGTTTGTCGCCAGCGCGCCTTCGCGGCTCAGCATCTGCCACGGCTTGCCCCCATCGAGCTTGGGCGCCCGAAAGGCAAACAGGCCGAGCGCAAGGCCGCCATAGACGACCAGCCCGCCCAGCAGCAGCATCCCGCGCTTCGGGTCCACCGCAAACGCATGCACCGAGGTCAGCACGCCGGAGCGTACAAGAAAGGCGCCCATGATCGAGAACAGGAAGGCCAACACCGCCAGCAGCGCCGTCCACGCGGCAAAGCTGCCACGCTTCTCGGTCACCACCACCGAGTGCAACAGCGCCGCCCCGATCAGCCAGGGCATCAGCGAGGCATTTTCCACCGGATCCCAGAACCACCAGCCACCCCAGCCGAGCTCGTAATAGGCCCAGTAAGAGCCAAGCGCGATGCCGATCGTCAGCGGGATGAAGGCCGCCAGCGCCCAGCGCCGCGCCTCCTTGGCCCAGACCCGGTCGATGCGACCGTCCATCAGGCCTGCTGCTGCGAGCGCGAACACGAAGGAAAAGCCGACATAGCCGAGATAAAGCATCGGTGGGTGCGAGGCGAGCGCCACGTCCTGCAGGACGGGATTCAGGCCGGCCCCCTGCAGCGGCGCAGGGTCGAGCCGCAAATAGGGTGAGGAGGCAAACAGGAGGTAGGCCAGCGCGCCTGTGGCGAGCCAGCCCTGCACACCCAGCGCCCGCGCCTCGAACACATCGCGCCCGGTGCGCATCCACAGCGCCCCCGCCGCGCCGAATCCAAGAGTCACCAGGCACCAGAGCGCCATCGATCCTTCGTGGTTTCCCCAGACCCCGGCCAGCTTGTAGATCATCGGTTTCAGCGTGTGGGAATTGTTGGCGGCCAGCGCCAGCGAAAAATCTGATTGCGCAAACGCCACCAGCAGTGTCGCGAAGGACAGCACCATCACCGTGAACGCCACGACCGCCGCGCGCCCTGCCAGCGCCCGCGCGCCGGTCAGGCCCAGCACGCCCTGCGCCAGCGACGCCGCAAGCGCAAGGAACGCCGCAAGGTGGCCGAGTTCGATCATGTCAGCTGGCGCTTGCGTCCGGGCCTGCGCCCAGCGGCTTCAGCTCGCGCGGCTGGTAATTTTCATCATGCTTGGCCAGCAACTGGCGGGCGGTAAACTTTCCGTCCGCGTCGAACGAGCCGATTGCCACCACGCCCTGCCCTTCGCGGAACAGGTCCGGCGCAATACCGGTAAAGCTCACGGTGATCGTCGCCGGGCTATTGTCGATGACCGTGAACACGATCTCGCTGCCATCGCCCGGATAGGTGAGCGATCCCGGGGCCACCCAGCCACCGACCTTCACGTCCTTGCCGATCTCCGGCATGCCATTTTCGGCAAGAACTTCAGGCGTGTAGAACAGGTTCGCGTTCTGCCGCAGCGCGATGAAGGCGAGCGTCGCAGCAGCCAGCAACAGTGCGGCAGCAACGGCAAATGTCCACAATCTGCGGGTCCGGGCTCTCATGTTGCCAGTGTATACTGGCAACTGCCGGAAATGACAGTGCGGCAGATGCAGCAGCGCACCTGCCGCTATTCTGCGGGAAGTGCCTCGCTGTCGCCAATCACGTCCAGCATCGCCCCGAAGCGTTCGCGGCGCGGATCGTCAGGCGGCAATATGGCGAACACGGCCCGCATCATCTGCGCGGCCTTTTCCTGGTCGCCGGCCTGTGCGGCGCCCATGGCCGCCCACATGCCCGCCTGCACCTGTGTATTGTCCAGCTCATAGGCCCGCGCAAACAGCCGGGCCGCGTCGGGTCCGACCTGGCCATCGCTCATCTCGACCAGCACCTGAGCCAGCCCCACCAGTGCCGGAACAAATGTCGCGTCCCGCCGCAGGGCCGACTGGTAGGCCCTTGCTGCATCGTCCGGCCGATTCTGGGCGCGCAGAACTTCACCGATGAAATAGTGCGGCTCTGGCGCGTCCGGTTTGTCGACGGCCGTCTGCTCGAGCCGCGCCAGCGTTTCCGCTGCCGTCAGCGTTTCCGGCGCCGTGCGGATCTTTTCCATGATCTCGTGCTGGCGTTCGGCCATCGGACTGTCGGCCATGCCGGGTTGCCCGATGGCAAGATATCCGCCCACGCCAAGCGCCAGGCAAAACGCGACGATGATCATCTGCATCCGAGTCATGATTTCGGAAACCTCAATCTTGCGCGCAGGCCACCCTGGGCGCTTTCGTCAAGTTCAAGCTTGCCTTTGTGCAACTCGGCCAGCTCGGTAACAATCGACAGGCCGAGGCCAGTCCCCGGAATCGTTTCGTCCAGCCGCACGCCGCGCTTCAGCGCGCCTTCGCGTTCGACCGGTGAGAGGCCAGGCCCGTCATCTTCGACATCAATAACCAGTTCTTGCGGCACGTCAGATATATGCACCAGCACATCGGCCTTCGCCCACTTGCAGGCATTGTCCATCAGGTTGCCGATCATTTCTTCGAAATCCTGTTTCTCGCCGCGGAATACTGCGCCAGTGTCTCCCTCAACACTGACATTGATGCCCTTGGCATCGAACAGCCGGTTCAGCAACCGGGCAAGCGCTTCAACCACCGGCGTTACATCGGTGCGCGCGCCCAGTGTCTCGGCCCGCGCCGCCATCCGCGCGCGTTTCAGGTAATGCTCGACATTCGCATGCATGGACTCGGTCTGTCGCCTCACGACATCGTCCAGCTGTGTCTCGCCCTTGGCCTCGTTGCGCAGAACCGCAATCGGCGTTTTCAGAGCATGCGCAAGATTGCCGACATGCGTCCTGGCACGTTCGACCACATCACGATTGTGACCGATCAGCTTGTTCAGTTCCTCCGTCAGGGGACGAACTTCAGTCGGGTACCCTTCCCGCAAGGTCTGCCGCGTGCCTGCGCGGATATCCGCGATGTCGCGCTCGATCCGCTTAAGCGGCTGGAGCGTGAACCGGATTCCGGCCACCATGGCGGCAAACACGCCGCCGAACAGGGCAATCATCGTGCCCAGAAGCATGCTGCGAAAGCGCGTGGCAGCCGCATCGTTTGGTGTACGGTCGGCTGCAGCCACGAGCACCAGCGGTGTATCCCTGTTCTCGACGATGATCGCTTCCGCCGCCACCCGTACGCGTTGTTCTGCGGGTCCTTCATAATCTGCAAATTGCGCCACCCCCGGCTCAGCAACTGCCTGGCGGATCTGCTTGGGTGTCACGGGCACAGCCTCGTCCCACAGGCTTTTGGAGCGCAGGTCCCCCTGGATCGACAAATCGGGCTTCAGGCCAACCACCGCCCAGTAACGCCCCGAATATTGCGTCTGGAAACGGGCATCATGTGACAGGAATTCCCGTTCGGCATCGGTCACCCGACCATCTTCAAGGAAGGCACCCTCCTGGGTCATTTCCCGCGTCAGCGCGACCAGTGTCTGCTCAAGGTCTTCTTCCAGGAGGGACAGGGTCTGCGCGCGGTACAGCGCCGACAGGGCCAGCGCTCCACCGATCAGGACCACCAGCCCCCACAGGGCCGCCGCAAGCATCATCCGCCGGGCCAGCGAAACGCCGGGCCAGCGATCAATGAAACGGGTGACGGAGTTGCCCGGTGAGTCCATTCAGTCGGTCTGGCACGCCGGGCGCCTACCCTGCAACGCGCGCTTCATTCTCGGGAACGATCAGGCGATAGCCAAGGCCGCGCTCGGTCTGGATACGCTCAACGCCAATTTTGCGGCGCAATCGCCCGATAAACACTTCAATCGTGTTCGAATCGCGATCGAAATCCTGATCATAGATATGCTCGACCAGTTCGGTGCGCGGCACGACCCGACCCTGATGGTGCATCAGGTAGGAGAGAACCCGGTATTCGTGGGCTGTCAGCTTGATCGGCTCGCCGTTCACCATGGCCCGCGCAGCGCGCGTATCGACCATCAGCTTGCCCGCTTCCAGCGTTGCCGCTGAATGGCCGGCGGCCCGGCGTAACAGCGCCCGAAGCCGCGCCAGCAATTCTTCCGTCACGAAGGGCTTGGCCAGGTAATCATCGGCGCCGGCATCGAAGCCTGCCACTTTTTCGCTCCACTGGTCTCTTGCGGTAAGGATGAGAACGGGAAAGGATTTTCCATCCGCGCGCCATTTCTTCAGGATGCTGACGCCGTCCATCTTGGGCAGGCCCAGGTCCAGGATCACCGCATCATAGGGTTCAGTGTCGCCAAGGAAGTGCCCGTCCTCGCCATCAGCGGCAAGATCGACGGCATAGCCTGACTGGGACAGGACATCCGCCAGCTGGCGGCGCAGGTCGGCGTCATCTTCAACTACCAGGATACGCATGGAAATTACCTTCCGTAGAACGGGTTAACACGAATCACGCGCCGCGACGATCCGTGATCGATCCGGACTGGGCGTCGACGACAAAGCGCATCTTACGCCCGTCTTCTGTCATCCAGTCTATGTGATATTCTGCCCCGCCACCTTGTCTTGAAACAAGGTCTGCGCCGAGCTGGTAGCCGCCATATTCGCGTTTCAGCCTCTGGAAAATCCGGCTTAGAGGAACCGTTTTTCCGTCCCGCACAGCGTCGCGCGCCTGCCCCGGCGAAAAAGAATCTCCCCAACCCTGCGCGATCGCAGGTCCGGAAGACAACAGCGCCATGGCTGCAAGGGAGGCAAAAAACCGCTTCATGGGCCCAGCGTATAGGGTCAAAGCCCTGAATGTGAAGTGAACATCTGTGCGAGAAGTGCTCAGAATGCACATGATGTCCGGACTACTTCCCTGAGGCCCACTTCTTCAGGCCGGGATCATTCGGATCATCCAGCATTATCTTGAGCCGCGCATACAGGTTTCCCGGTGTGCTGGCCTGCACCCCCTTGCCGCGCAGGCGTAGCTGGGCGTCCGAGTTCGAGCCCGCCGGGACTTTCAGCGTCACAGGGCCCGAGGGCGTCCTGACCTCGACGCTGCCGCCGAGCACCGCTGTCTTGAGGCTGATCGGCACGGACATGCGCAAATCCTTGCCATCGCGCTCCCATATATTGCTGGGGCGCACTTCCACTTCCAGCAGCGCGTCGCCGGGAGCGCCTCCGCTGGGCGAGGGCTGGCCTTGGCTCTTGAGGCGCAGCGTCTGGCCGGTGTCGATGCCCGCCGGGATATTGACGTCCAGCGCGGTGCCATCTGCCATGGTCATCCGGCGACGCGCGCCCGTGACGGCATCCTCGAACGAGATTTCGACCCGGTAGCGTATGTCCCGGCCCTTTTGCGGCCCAGGACTACGCCGGCGCCCGCCGCCCCCGAACATGCCACCCAGAATGTCTTCGAATGGATCGCCCTGCGGGCCTTCAAACGGACTGCCTCCACGCGATTCCCAGCGATAGCTACCGCCTCCACCCGGAAAGCCGCCTCGCCCTCCGCCCGCAAAGCCCATTGGGTTTCCATCGCCATCGATCTCGCCGCGGTCGAACTTGCCCTTCTTTTCCTTGTCGCCAAGAATATCCCAGGCCTGCGACACGCGCTTGAACTCTTCCATCTTCTTCGCGTCATCGGGATGAAGGTCCGGGTGCAGGGCCTTCGCCTTGTTGCGATAGGCTTTTTTGATCTCCCCCTCACTTGCGGTGCGGGGAACGCCAAGCACGGTGTAGGGATCGAGGGCCAAGGGCGGGTCTTCCTTATCGTTGTGAAGAAATCAGTTCCGCACAGAGTTAGGATGTTCCGGTGCCGATTGAAACCCATGGCCCGGTGCGACCATCAGTGCTTATTTCGGCCACCCGCGCGGCAATTGCACTGCCGGGAAGCGTTGCCTGCGGCACGTCGACATCAAACCGGCCTCCAAACCCGCTACCGGTATCCACTTCTATTGCGAACCGACCCTGGTTCGCCGCCTCGGGAAACGTCCAGCTTTCGGCTACGTCTTCGCCGCGCCGCGTCCACTGCAACTGGTCGCCCGACCGCCGCAAGTGCGCCACACTCCATGGCAGGCCTGCCCTGTTCTCGAAGGCCAAAGTGGCCGCAACTTCTTGCTCCGCGGCACGCCAGTCCATGTCCAGCCCAATCTCGCCCGGCCTGACTGATGCGCGAGCCAATGCCCCGTCCAGCAACACGATCCGTGCCCCAGCCTCCGACGCCGCACTCACGCTGCCTTGCTGGCCTCGCAACAGGCCGCTCAGCGCCCACGTGTCCGCATCCATCAGTTCGGCGCTGGTGAATTGGACCAGTTCCCATCCTGCCTCGGTCTCCAGCAGCACCGCGTTGCCGCCGCCCAGCACAAGCGCCTCCGGCAGGCTCGCAAACGCGCCGCCCGGCGAATAAACACGCAGGACATTCGCCCAGTCCCACCGCCCGACTGGCCCGGTCCCGACCGACTCCGTCAACCGTCCAATCACGGCCGGCCGTGTCAGCGTCGCCCGCTCGCGCATCGCATCTGCCGCAAGCCCGGCCAGAACGCGCACCTCGCCGGGCCATGGGTCTGCCCAGGCCGCCACTAGCGGACCCGCCGTGCCACTCGCGTCCGGCAGGCGCGGTGCGTCCACCACGACCAGATCGACGGCGCCAAATGCGGGTGCGGGCGGAGCTATTGGCCCCGGCGCCAACTCGCGCACCCGTGCCAGCACATCCACACTCCCCAACAGAGACAGACCACGCACCGCGCCTACATCAGTCACATCGCTCACCCGCCAAACTGCGCCGCCATCCACCCGCAGCCCGTCTCCCGCCTCCAGCGCCAGTCCGTTCAGTGGCAGGCCCGCCTCGGCCGTCTTGGCATTGGTCGAGGACGCCAACAGGAACCGCGCCACCGCCTCGGCCCGCCCTGCACCCAACACCAGCGGCAGGCTCACATCCACGCTGAGACGCGGGTCGCCGCCTTCCAACCGGGCCTCAGCCACGCCGGGCTGGTAGTCGTTTTCGAGGTCCACATAAGTCAGCCGCAACCGCTCGGGCGTCTTGTCCACCAGCTTCCGCGTGCGTTGCAGGCCGCCTTCGACGAGATCCGCTGACGCCACATCCAGCACCGGGCCTTCGCCCTGCATCTGGAACACGAGCATCCCGTCCCGCTCCACGCACTCAAACCCGAACGCAGCCTTTAGCGGCTCCAGCGCCGCCCGCACCGAGTGCACGCCATCAAGGCCATATCCCTCCACCACGCCATCCAACTCGCGCGTGTCCACATCGGCCACGCCGCCCCGCCCACAGATATCCGCCACCACATCCGCCAGCGGAGCAAGGCCCGCCCGTCCGTTCAGCCAGTGCCCGCGCGCCCAATTGCCGCCATCGCCCCACACCTCCGTGCGCACCGGCCAGGCCGGGAAAGGCCGCCCGTCCCACGCCCAGACGAAACTCGCCTCCACCAGCGGGCCCGCCTCGAAATGCGCGAGCGTCACCGCCAACGCCCGCTTCTGGAACACATCGTCCCGCGCCCCGGTCGAGTACGGCGGCAGCGCACTCTCGCTACTCTTGGGATCGAAGAACAGGTTCGGCGCATTGCCACCCTTGTCCACGGCCGCAAAGCCCACCTCGCTCAACCGCACAGGCTTTGATCCCGGAACCCATCCCGTCGGCACCGCCGCCCGCACGCCGCCGGGCCGCGGATAATGCTGCGCCCCGGCCCAGCCAGTCAGGTCCTTCGCGCGGAACACCCAATGCTCGCCATGCGTCGCATCCTGTATGGACGCGCGAATTTGCGCGTCTCGGTCGGCCTCGCTGGCATAATACCAGTCGTACGCCTCGCCGCCGGCCAGCTGCATGGCCAGGTAGTCCGGGTCGTCCGCCGCCTTGTATCCCGCCATCGCATCGAGATGCACATCTCCCGCACGCCAGTCTCCCATCGGCGGATACCAGTCGATCGCCACATAATCCACATTTTCATCCGCCCACAGCGCATCCAGCGGGAATAACACATCCCCGCTCCCATCCACCGGCACATAGGCGCCATATTCTGTCCAGTCCGCGGCATAGGACACCTTCGTCCCCGGCAGCAGCGCCTTCACATCCGCCGCAATGCTCACCAGCTTCTCAACGAACGGAAACGCTCCCGTTTCGTCCCGCACGCGCGTCAGGCCCACCATCTCGCTGCCAATCAGGAAGGCCTCCACGCCTCCCGCTGCCAATGCCAGGTCGGCATGGTGCAGGATGAACCGCCGGAAGCCCCACACTCCCTCGACAAAATCCTCGATCTCTGCCCGCGCCGCTGCGGTCCCGTCCGCGCCTACAGTCACGCGTCCGCGCCACGGCAGCCCGTCCGAATCCATGAACAGGAAGGGCGACAGCGTCACCGCAATCCCCCGCGCCTGCATTTCCTGAATGGCCTGCACCACAGACGCATCCGCCGGCGTCCCGCCATAGCTGGCATTGCCGTCTTCATCGCGCGAGATCAGGTACGCACTCCCGCGCCCCACGCCGTCAACACTCCAGCTCATCGGCGTGGTCACGCGCTCGGCCACTTCCACGCCGGGCCGTATCTGGCACGTGCCCGCCGCCACCGAATCCCCGAACCAGCCGACCGTCAGCGCCGCGTGGGTCACACGCGGCAGGTCACGCTCCAGCTGGTCCAGCGATACGAGGAAATCCGCCCGCGCCTCGCCTGAATTCGCATTCAGCGCCCGTTCGTGTCCCGGTGCCAGCCGCTCGCGCACGATTTGCGTCGCATAGGCAAACTCGCCCGAGGCCGGGATTACGTTCACCCCCGTCACGCTATCGCCCAGTCCGGCCTCGCTCCCGCCCTCGGGCACCCGCGCCACCTCGAACGACAGCTGCGGCAGCCGATTGCCGAAATCGTCCAGCGGCAAATCCTCGAACACGATGTATGCGACGCCCCGATAGGCCGGCGCTTCGTCTTCGATCATCGCGATCAACGGGTCCGGCGCCTGCTCCTCCGTCCCCGTATAAATCCGATGCATCACGCCCGACAGGTCAAATGCCTCGCCATTCGCCCATGCCCGCTGCACCCCAAGGATCGGCCCCTCGCCCAGCGCCACCGCAAAGCTCACCGAATAGGAAAATTCGGAAACCTTCGGCCCGCCCTTTCCGCCTGTGCTGCGGGTTGCCTTCTCTTCCCTGAACCGCGCCGCCCAGATCACCTGCCCGCCGACGCGCATCTTGCCATAGACGCCGGGAATACCCGCCCCCTCGCGTGCCTCCATCACGTGCAGGCCTTTCACACGCGGGCCTTCCAGTGGCCCGGCAAACGCCGCATCCAGCGCGCGCCCGGCCGCCGACCCGATTGCCCGGCCCAGCGTCGCCCCTGCCACGGTCTGCCCCAGAACCTGCAAGCCCTGCGGCAACGCCCAACGGCCCACCGCTGCGCCGAGTTCGGATAAAACAACCTGCGCCATGCCGTCAGTCCTCCATGCCCGGAAATTCAAACGCCGCTACGATCCGCCGCCGCCACCAGTTCACCAGCCGCGTCTCCACAACTGCCCGTCCCCAATAGGCATGCACCACGCTATCGCCCGCGAGGATTCCGCAATGCTTGGCCGGCACGCCCATCCCCATGCGGAAAACAAGAACGTCCCCATCCCGCGCAGCGCCTACCGGCACCTCACGCAAATGCCGCCGCGCCGCTGCCAGCAGTGTTTCCTGTCCCAGCGCCTCGGCCCAGTCCGGCGTATAGGCCGGCACGGCTTCCGGTTCGGCCCCCACCAGTTCCCGCCACACGCCGCGCACCAGGCCGAGGCAATCGCAGCCTGCCCCCTTCAGGCTTGCCTGGTGCCGGTAGGGCGTGCCGATCCAGTCCCGCGCCGCCGCGACGATCTCCGCCCGCCTCATCTCTTGCTCCCATCATTGCGTCCCGCCGCTGGCCCCGCCAGCACGAAGTCCGATCCCGGCATGTGCGGGAAGCCGCGGAAGTTCTCCGTGTTCGCAAACGTGTCCCGGCACGTCTCCCAGCGCTGGTCGCAAGCAATGCCCGGGAACGCGCCGACATCCACGCCGCACCGCGCATCCCCCAGCGCCGCATCGCAGCGCCGCGCATAGACGCGCCCCACGGGCCGCTCCAGGTCAGCCTTGGCCGACACGAGTTCAGCCTGGAACGCCGTCTCCCCGCGCGTCACTTCGCTGAGGCGCCCGCTCCACACGCACACGAACAGGTCCGGCCGCTGCCAATCCACGCGCTGCACATTGACGGCTGCGCCATCCCACAGGCCCGCCGCAAGATCGGCTTCCGTGATCGCGTCATGCGACAGTGCCCCGCCCGCCGCTGCCTGTCCCGGCTTCAGCCCGGCAGAGCTTGTGAACGCCCCCGCCACCAGCGCCTCGCCAGGCTGGTAGGTCACGCCATCCACCACCAGCGCACGGTCATGCTCCGTCACTGCCAGCACGAACCCGTCCGCCCGGGTCAGCCGCCAGCACAGGCATGTCGTCATTGCCCCGCTTGCCAGCCGCGCCGAAAATTCCGCCTCCAGGATGCGCATCAGCCGACCAGCTCCACCAGCGGCACGCCCAAAACGCGCCCTGCGCCGAACGCCTCCAGGCTCACATCCAGCCGGTCGGTATCGAACCGTACCGGGCAGTCAAACCGGAACCCGGCACTCACCAATGCGCCTTCACCCGGCGCCACGTCCAGCATCACCATGCCGGTCGTCGCATCCACGTCCGCCCCTGCCACAACACCATCCACCGCCACGATCACGGTCCCCGCAACAGGTTTCAGGATCGGGCGCCAATAGGCGCCATAGGCCTTGCGCAGTGCGAACACCCGCGTCACGCCATCTCCCGTGCCCAGCATCTGGTCCGTCCCGCTCACCACGCCGTCCGGTGCGCCGGACCGGTCGTCCAGCGCATCGCGGAACCGGAAGCCATGCAGCCGCCCGCCCCTCGCCTCGAAAAAGCTCACCAGCGCCTGCAGCGCCTCCAGCCGCGTCACCGCACTGCCCACATCCCAGCGCCGGCGCGATCCTGCCCACACGGCATTCCTCGCCTCGCCGCCGCTCGCCAAAGGCACGACCTCCGTGCGACGCTCCGGCCCGCCACTCGCGGCCAGCGCCAGCGGCAGCGGGAAGCTCACCTCATGGAAATTCGCCAAACTCATTGGAAACACCTCACAGGAATCGCCCTCCGCTCGACACCAGCCGCGCCAGCGTCGCCGCTATCGCGCCCCGGCTCTGCATCGCGCCGCGTTCATCCGTCCCCGGCGCGAAATTCATGTTCAGGTTCACCGCCTGCCCCTGGCCGCCTCCCTGTCCCAGCGCCAGCACAGCTTCCGCTGCCACCCGCGCCAGGTCCCGCAGGATCGCCTCCGCCATCCGCTCGAAATCCAGCTCGCCGCTGTGCGCCGCCTGCCCCAGCGCTGCCGCGATTCCGTCTCCGGCGCGCCCGAACGCGGCCTCCAGCGCCTCGGCCGCCGCCACGCCCGGTCCTTCTGCCAGCGCCGTCAGCGCCTCTGCGGCCGATGCCATCTGGTCTTCAAACTCCGCCATCACCTGCTCCAAATGCTTCTGTGTCCCCGGCGCAGGCAGGGGCCTCATCCGGATATCGCAACATCAGCCCCTCTAGCTCACCCGGGCTCATCCCGCCCTCGCCAGTCCCTGCCAGCCACCGCCACTCCCGCATGCTAAGCCGCCAGAATTCCCCCGGTCCCACGCCCGCCTTCAGCGCCGCGCGCCACATCGCCGCCCAGGGCAACATCATCCTGCCAGTCCCAGACGGAACGCCTCGGCCACTGCTGCCGCCGCGGCGCCGGGGCTCACGTCGCCCGGCTCCAGGACAGCCTTCGGTCCCTCGCCGCCGCGCAGCAGCGCGCCCAGCACCACCACCATGTCGGCCGCCCGCAGCGCGCGCATCCGCGCGTCCAACTCGCTGATCCGATCGCACCCGAAAGCCGCCTCGATCTCCGCCAGCGCACCCAGCGTCAGGCATAGCCGCCGCTCGCGCTCGCCGATCACCAGCGCCACCTCGCCCCGGGCCGCGTTCATGGCAACGCCGCGAACGTCACGAGGCCCGCGCTCTCCAGAGTCACGGCAAAGCCTGCCTCGCCATCATGCTCGCCACTCCAGCTCAGATCGGTAATCTGGAACGCGCCCTCCAGCGTGCCAAAGCCGGGTACGACCAATTGCCAGTCCGGCGCCTCACCTGCGAAGAACACAGCCCGCATCCGCGCGTCGCTGGCCGCATCCTTGAACACGCCGCGCCCGGTCACTTTCGCCGCCTTCACGCCCGCCCCGGCCACCAGTTCGCGCCACGCTTCCGGGCTGTCGGCGCTAGTGCCGTCCACCGCGCCCGCCGAAAGCTGGATCCGGCTCGCCCGCACGCCCGCCAATGTCACGAACCCGCCCGCGCCGTCTGAAATCTTCAACAGCAGGTCCCTGCCCCTTTGCCCCGCCATCAGGACGCCTCCTCTGAAATGATCCGCATTCGTATGAGTCCGCGAAAGGAATCGCCGCCACTGGCCCGCATCGTGTCGGCATAAATGACATGCGCCATCACCACATGATGGCCCGCCACATCCCAGGCCATGCCCTCGAGCGCAGCGCGGATGGCCGAGAGCGCATCCTTCGCCTCTATCAGCCCGCCCTCGCGGCTTGTCACCGCGATGGAAATCTTGTGCTCCGTGTCGCCAGCGCCTGTCGGAACGCTCTCGTGCCGCTCGATTCGTGCAAAAGGGAACGCAGGCGCCCGCGTCTCGTCATCATACACGCGCGCGGGGTCCCCGAACGCCGCCACCACACCCGCATCCGCACGCAGGCCCGCCATCAGCGCCGCCTGCACCGCTGCTTCCGCCCGCCCGCTCACAGCTTCACCCCGCGCCGCGCCGACACGATCGCGCTCACCTCGTCCGGCAGGTCGTTGCCTGCGGCCTCGCGTCGATAGGCTTCCAGCACCAGCAGTTTCAGCGCCAGCACCAGATCCTCCGGCACTTGCCCCGCCACACCATAGCCCGCCTCAAAAACGGCCTCGATCCGCCCGCCTTCGGGCACCAGTGGCAGCGCGTTCCATGGCCGCAGCTCCAGCCGCCCGCACCGCACCCGGAACCGCCCGGTCACCAGTTCGGCCACGTCTTCGGCGTCCACCACGTTCACAGACACCAAGGCCGAAACCGGCCCGGCTCCCAGCCACGCACCGCCTCGTGTCACCCCGCTCGGCCAGCCTTCCCAGGTCTGCTTCAGCGTGCGCGTCACCAGCGCCAGCCCGCTCGCCGCCTCCAGCCGCGCCCGCGCCGACGCGATCAGCGCCGTCACCAGCGCATCTTCACCATCCGTGCCGATACGCAGGTAGTCCTTCGCCGCACTCAGGGACAAAGCTTCCCCGTCCGGCGGTGTGATCACCGTCAGTGTCATGTCAAATTCCCATAGTCTTTCAGCCCTTCAGCAGGCCGTTTCCTTTTGGTTCAGCACTTGTGAGGCAGTATGAAAGCCAATTCCCGCCCCTACTCCCGGAGCCGCCCTTGCCTCGTTCTCTTGTCTTTGCCGCCGCTCTGGCCCTCGCTGCCCCGCCTGCCACCGCGCAGCGAACGGACTATATGAACGGCAACTACCAGCATGGCGTGGAATCCGGCGCCGTGCCGCAAACCGCATCCGAGATGGTCGCCTGCGCCTCTCACTGGGCCGTCTGGTCGCAAAGCGCCGCTACGGACTGGGATGCCGACTTCATCGCCGATCTCGATCCCGACCTGCGCCCCGCCGAAAGCGAACTTGCCGCCGGTTACTGGGCCACGATGGCAAGCGACCGCTACAAGACCGAGACCGGCGACACCGCCCTGTTTGAACAGGAGGTCGGTGTCGCCACCCCGCAGGCCATCCAGTCCTATTCCAACCTGATGACCAGTTCCGATGCCCGCGTCCGCTACCACATGTTCCGCATCCTCGGCGCCTGCCACCTCACCTTTGAGTGAGACGCGACGCGCCTAGACCAGTGCCGTCAGCTTGCTGATGATCATGCCGCCCACCGGCAGGCCGACCTGGCGCACGAGTTCGTCGTCAATGCCAGTCTCGGTCGACTTGATCAGCGTCGCCAGCGCCTCGGCGGCCCTTGTCGTGAACTCTTCCTGCTGCGGCTTGGTCAGCAGCGCGGCCTGGCGGATCAGGGCAATAATCACGGATTCAATCATGGTTTTCTCCTTGGTTTGAAAAAGAAAAAGAGGGTCCGCCTCCCCGGCGGAAGCCGGGGTCTCATGCTGCACGAGATCCCGGCTTTCGCCGGGAAAACGGAATGGAAAATCAGAAAACCATCGCTTTAATGGCATCAAAATTCTGAACGCCCCCGCCCACACGTTTCGTCGTGTAGAACAGCACATAGGGCTTGGCCGAATACGGGTCGCGCAGCACGCGGGCGCCCTGCCGGTCGGCAATCAGGTAACCGCGCCGGAAATCGCCAAACGCGATCGCCGCATTGCCCGTGCCGATATCCGGCATGTCTTCCATCTCGGTCACGGCATAACCCATGATCGTCGCCGGTTCGCCGCCGCTGCCGGGCTGCCACAGGTAGCGCCCGTCGACATCCTTCAGCTTGCGGACGGCAGACACCGTGCGCCGGTTCATCACGAAACGGGCTCCGGCCCGGAACTGGCTTTTCGGCGTATAGATCAGGTCGATAATCTGGTCGGCTGCATCGGTCGCGGTAAAGTCCCCGGCCACCGATCCGATCTTGCCCCAGACATGGCTCGCCTCGGCGACGATCTCATAATCGAGGAAGCCGCGCGGCTTCGCCGATCCATCGCCGCTTACAAAGGCAGCCGATTCCTGCGCCGCAAAGGCGCTCTCCACCTCGTCGGCCAGCCAGGCGTCGATATCGGCATAAGAATCCTCCAGCAGGGCCTGCGTGGCCGCCGGCATCGCATAGAGTTCCCCCGCCGGGAATTCGAGCAGCGACAGGCCGGTCACGCTCGTCTCCGTCCGCGCATCGGTCTCGCCCACCCAGCTGGCCGCCGCGCCAAGGCCCACAGGTTTCTTGAACACGCCAGCAGAGGTCTGCCGCACGGTCGCAATCGCACGCATCGGGCTCGCCGCCAGCAGGCGCGCCTCGATCAGCCGGTCGAGTTCCGGCGGGGCAACATAGCCGCCTTGCGCGTCCGTTCCCGTGTTCAGCGCCTTCACGTCCAGCCGCGCCATGCCGCTGTCATCCCCCGTGCGCAGGTAATGCGCCCACGCTTGGCTGCGCGCATCTTCGTCCGGCGTCGCCGGCGCCGCGCCGATCTCGGGCCGGGCCATTTTCAGGCTCAGCGCCTCCAGCTTCTGGTCAATCCGCGCCAGCCGCTCGTCGGTCAGCGGGTCGCTCGCGCCCTTCGCCTCGATCTCGCTCAGGCGTTCATCATTCGCCTGCCGGAACGCCTCGAACGCAGCCATCATTTCGGCCACTTCCGGTTTCGGCCCCGCCATTTTCGTTTCCTTGGTCATGCTTTCTCCTTCACCAATCCCACGGCTCACGCCGCTTTCCGCTCACCGCCGAGCAGCGCAAACCGCGCCCGGGCCAGCATCGGCGCTGCCACCAGCGACACTTCCACCAGGTCCACCTCGACCAGTTCGCGGCCACCTGCCCTGCGCACCCGCCACAGCCGTGGCCGGAACCCGATCGACAAGCCGTCCAGCCCCTGCCGCGCCATTGCCTGCGCACCCTCGGCCTCCACCAGGCCGCGCACATACAGGCCGCGTCCGTCCTCGATCATCCGTGTCCAACGCCCGGCCACTGCGCCGCTGCGGTGCTGCAACAACATCGGCAGGGCGCGCATTTCCCGCAGGCTCCGCGCAAACGCCCCCGCCCGCACGACATCCCCGGCCGCATCTGCCACCCCGAACAGGCTGGCATAGCCTTCGATCAGCAGGGCGCTACTCATCCCGCCCCTCCAGGGTCCGTTCGATCCGGTCGAGCTGCAGGCGCACGGCGTCCAGCCCCGCCTCCACCCGCGCCAGCCGTTCGCCCACGGGCTGCCTTGCCGCCACTGTCCGTTCCAGCACGGTGATGCGCTCTGCCGCCGAGCCGGCCCAGACCAGCGCGCCGCCCGTCTGCACCAGCACCGCCATTGCGAAGGCCAGCGTGATCTTCTTCTCGAAATTCATGTGCTCAGCCCCGCGATGGCGCGCTTCTCGTCCAGCGTCGCAAAGCTGGCCGCCTCCAGCCGCGCCCACAGCGCATCGCGCTCCACCGACAGGGCAGGCACCCGGTCCACGTCGCAGCGCACGTCCACATCGCCGCCAAAGGGCACGTCCAGCCACAGCGACAGGGCCGCCGCCGTCTTCTCGGCCAGCGGCAACACGGTCATCCGCCAGAAGGCGAGATTGGCCTCGCGATAGTTCGAATACGTATTGTCCCCTGGTATGCCCAGCAGCATCGGCGGCACGCCCAGCGCCAGCGCAATCTCGCGCGCCGCCGCGTGGCGCGCTTCCTGGAAATCCATCTCCGCCGGTGACAGCGACATCGGCTGCCATTCCAGCCCGCCTTCAAGCAACAGGGGCCGCCCGGCATTGGCGGCGCCGGCATAGTGCGCTTCCAGTTCGGCCTTGAGGGTCTCGTACTGGTCGTCCGGCAACCGCCCGCCCGCGCCATAGACCAGTGCGCCCGACGGTTTAGCCGAATTGTCGATCAGCGCCTTGGCCCAGTCCGCACTCGCATTGTGCAGGTCCAGCGCCCGGCGCGCCGCGCCCAGCGGCGGCAGACCCATCACATCGTCGAGCGGATTGAACAGTTTCAGGTGCAGCACCGGGCTCCAGCCCGTCTCCTCACGCCTGATCATCCGCTCGCCGCGCCGCTCGCGCACCGCCCACGCCTCGACCCAACCGCGCGCATCCGTCACCGGCCGCACACTGTCGGGCCTGAGCGCGAACAGAGCCGCAATGCCCGTCCGTCCGTCGATCTGCACCGCCTCGACAAAGGCGTTCCCGGCCAGCTGCATCTGCGTGTAGACGCCTTCCAGGAAGCCCGCCCCCGCCATGTCGGGCGCCGGCTGGCGCAGCAGTTTCTCCGCGCCTTCATGCCGCGTCACCAGCGGCACGCTGGCGGCCGCTTCGGCCACCATGCGGATACAGCGATAGGCCACGGCATTGCGCAAATAGCCGTCCTGCGTCAGCGCCGCCGCGTCGCGTCCGCCCCAGGCCGCAGACCCGAGCTGTGACAGCGCAACCAGCGGCACGGCGGCCTTGGATTCACGCCGCGTCCTTGCAAAGGGCCAGCTCAGGTTCATGTCGCGCCTCGCTTTCATTGGAACCTCGTCCGATGTCGCGAATTTAACCCGGCCAGGCCTGCGGTCGGAGAAGAAGGCCGATTTTCCAAGGAATCCTCGGGTCCTACATTGGAAAGTTGAGGGAAAACGGCCTCCGGCTCCTGCATTTTTCCACCTGCGGGCAATAGCCATACCGGCCCAAATCTGCTTTGTGCCGCGCTTGTGACAGGGGAAGAGGAGCTAGCAGCATGTCGGCACGCGTCATCTCGATCGCGAACTCGAAGGGCGGTGTCGGCAAGACAACCACCTGCGTCAGTCTCGCCGAAGCCTTTGCCGCTTCCGGCCGTCGCACACTCGTCGTCGATCTCGACACCCAGGCCAACGCGTCCCTGCTCGTCTATGGCCACGAGGGCGACGAACACCTGTTCAAGGCAATCAACGAGTACGCGACCATTTCCGACTGGCTGCTGGAAAACTTCTTCGCCGGCGAGCAAAAGCGACTGTCCGAATTTGTCGTCACCAATGCCAGCGATGTCACGCATCAGGGCAAGTCGCTGCCGCTGGACCTGATCCCGTCCTCGCCGCGCCTGCGCAAGACAGAGCGCGAGCTGATCTACGAGCTCACGGCCAAGCAATATTCGATGGAAGCGCTGCAGGGCCAGGTCGGCCGCCGACTGCGCGACGATTTCAACCTTCTCAAGGCCGACTACGACGTCATCATCTGCGACTGCCCGCCCGGCATCTCGGTGATGACCGAGAGCGTCCTTGCGGCCAGCCATCTGATCATTGTGCCCACGATCCCGGATTTCATGTCCACGCTCGGCCTCGACCTGTTCACCGGCGACATCATGAAAAACCTGCGTGACCGCGACATCGAAAGCCTGCCGGTCGTGCTGGCGACACGGTTCGATGACTCGCCGCACCAGAAAGTTGTCCTCCAGGCCATGCGCGATGCCGCAAACGCCAAGGAAGCCGAATTCGAAATGTTCGACACGGTCATTCCGCTCAGGACCGGCTTTGCCTCCAACCCGATCGAACTCGGCCCGGATCCGACCCTCGCCGCCAAATGGCCCGGCGAAGCGCTCGGCATCATCGACAAGCTTCTCAAGGAAGTTCAGGAGCGCCTGAAATGAGCGGACTGACGGCGACCGGGGGCGCCGCCGCGCTGGCAGCCCTGCTCGACAATCGCGAGCGTTTCGACAAGCTGCTCGACAAGGACTTTGCCGCCGCGACCGGCCTCCTCGTCCGCAAGCTCATGAATGCCGGTGGCCAGACCCGCGACGACATGATCGCCCTGCGCGACGCGGTCGGCGCCGAGATATTCGAGACGGAACTCAAGAAACTGTCCGCTCACCAGGCGCGGCTGCTTGCCCGGCGCCTCGACAAGACGGTCGATGATTTCGAAGTGTCCACCGCTGGCGCCGCCGCTGCGCACATTCGCAAGGTCATGTCCGGCGAGCCAACCGTCACCGAAGCCGCCCCTGCGGGCGACACGCCAGACGACACGCCGCCTACCGATGACGACACGCCCAAGAACAGCTATTTCGGCCGCAAGTCCTTCCGCGCCGGAAACTAGAGCGGGCGAACACGCGGTCCCTCGCCGCGTTCCAGCATCAGCGCCCACACAGCCCAGACCAGCGCGTCCACACGGTCCGGCGATCCGGTAAAGCCGTCCGCCCCGAACCGGCACATCTGGTCCTCCAGCGTTGCCATCAGGCCGACATGCGCCACCTTGCCCTGCTCGTAGAGCAATGCCACAGGCAGGGCCCGCGCCCGCTTGCCGAGCCGCGCATGCACCAGCCTCACGGGCAACCGGCAGCCCGCACTCACCAGCGTCTGGCGCACCATTTCGCCGCCCTGGTTCGCTTCGGCAATGATCATTGATGCGCCCACGGCCTCAGCAAGGGTCACGGCCCGGCCCGCCCAGTCGGCTGGCCGCAGTCCCGGCGCCGACGCATCGCCCAGCACGAAACAGCGCCTCCCGAAACCGGGCGCTTCAGCCACACCCGCCGCCACGATCCCGCACGCATCCGCCTTCGGCCCGCTCGTTGCCGGCGGGTCCACCGCCACGACAATGTCTGCCATCGCGGGCGCGGCGAACACGCGCAACTGATCGATACTGCTCCGCACGAAGAGCGCACCTTCCGGGTCTGCGATCAGCTCGCCCATCAATTCCTGCCGCGCCAGCGACGACTGGCCATAGGCAGCTTCCATGGCCGCCACGAAACCGGGCGACAGGTTGACCGCATTCTGCCGCGTTGCACCGCGGGTCATCACGCTGTCGGGCGCGCCCACCAGTCGCCTCACCAGGTCCACCGGCCTCGGCGTGGTCGTCGCCACACAGCGCGGGCTCGGCCCCAGACGCAACGCCATCTGCAGATTGTCCCACACGGCCTCGCCCTTCGCCCAGGCGCCCAGCTCGTCGCACCAGGCGGCATCGAATTGCGGCCCGCGCAAGCTGTCCGGGTCTTCTGCCGAAAAGGCGAATCCCTCCGCTCCGTTCGGCCAGACCAGCCGCCGCCGCGATACTTCATAAACCGGCACGCCGCCCGCACCTTCGAGATGCCGCAGGCCGCTCGGCCCTTCAATCATCACTTCGCGCACGTCGGACAGCGCCGGCCCCACCAGCGCCACCCGCTGGCATCCGGCATTCACCGCCATGCGCACCCATTCAGCCCCCGCCCTTGTCTTGCCAGCGCCGCGTCCGCCCATGAACAACCATGTCCGCCAATCGCCCTGCGGCGGAACCTGCGAATCCAACGCCTCGAACAGGAATGGATTTTGTTTCAGGTAGGCCCGCATTGCCGCATCGAGATAGTCGAGCCCCTTCAGCGCAATCTGTCTCAGCACGTAGTCTTGCGGCGTCCAGGCGTCGTTGTTGCTCAACCGCTTCAAGGCGCTCCCAAACGTCATCCTCGTCCTCCGCCTCATCAATTTCAGGGTCCGTGTCGTCCGACGCACTGCGGCTCGCAGCACGCATCGCCGCTTCGGTGTGGCGCACCTCAGCTGCCAGCCGCAGCATCTGCGGGCGCTCCACGTCGCCGCCATTCGCCATCGCCTCGGCCAGCACGTCGAACTCCCGGCGCAGGCTCAACCATGCCATCTCGAACGGCACCTCGGGCCCGTCGAGGCCGCGCGCGCGGATCGCTGCGTTCACCGTTTTCCGGTCCCGCCCCATCCGCCCGGCAATCGCGTCGCCCGTAAATCCCAGCAGCCAGAAAAGACGCATCTCCCGCGCCTCTCGCTCACTCACCTGCAATCGTTTTCCCGCTTCAATCATGGGGCGGAGTATACGGCAAAAGGGAGTCCGGTCGGACACGACCGCCCTAATCCCCGCACCAAACCGCCCAAAACAAGTACCGCCCCTGCCTGAAAGCCAGACCTTTCCTGCCGCATTCGGGGCGCAGCTTCCAATCATTGCAATTCAGCAATGAAAGGAAAACGCCATGCTCGCCGCCGTCAGGATACGTGCCCACGCCCCCCTCTTGTCCCGCTCGGGTCAGTGGCTCGGATCGATCCTGACGGCGGCGGCTTTCGCGGCCGGCGCCGCCTGGGCCGATCAGGAGCCGCGCCTCGTCACCCCGAATGACGCCACCACCGGCGCCCTTCTGCTCAAGTCCTCCACGCCCGGGAAATATATCGAAGCCCCATCCCTGCTCACCGATGTGCAGATCGACATATCCGGCCCCATCGCCCGCACCCGCGTCACCCAGCGTTTCGAGAACACGACCGATGGCTGGATCGAAGGCGTCTACGTCTTCCCCCTTCCGGACGAAAGCGCCGTCGATACGCTGCGTATGCAGATCGGCGACCGCTTCATCGAAGGCATGATCGAAGAGCGCCAGAAGGCGAAGGCCATCTACGAACAGGCCAAGGCAGAAGGCCGGAAGACCGCCCTGCTAGAACAGGAACGTCCCAACCTGTTCACCAATTCCGTCGCGAATATCGGCCCTGGCGAAACGGTCATTGTCCAGATCGAATACCAGGAAACGGTCCGGCTGGCAGACGACCAGTTCTCCCTCCGGTTCCCGATGGTGGTTGGCCCGCGCTACAACCCCGCCCCGCGAATCCTCACGGCCTCGCTCGGCGATGACGGCTGGGCCGTGATCGACCCCGTGCCAGACCGGGACCGCATCTCGCCGCCGGTCCTCAACCCGAAACTGGGGAACACGAACCCGCTTACGCTGAGTGTTTCCCTGAATGCCGGTTTCCCCGTCGGAGAACTGGAATCCACCTATCACCCAATGGACGTGGACTGGTCCGGCACAAGCGCCGCCAACCTTACCCTGTCGGCAGGCAGCGTCCCGGCCAATCGCGACTTTGAACTCACCTGGCGCCCCAAGGCCTCACGTGCCCCATCGGCAGCCCTGTTCCGGGAAACGGTCGAAGGCGAACCCTACTACCTGCTGATGGTCACGCCGCCGGTCGCCTCCCATGCCGCGCCGCCGCCCCCGCGCGAGATCACCTTCATCATCGATACGTCCGGCTCCATGGGCGGAGAATCCATCCGTCAGGCCCGCCAGAGCCTCGCCATGGCCGTCCAGCGGCTCGCACCCGGTGACCGTTTCAATGTGATCGAGTTCAATTCCGTCACCAACGCCCTGTTCGACCACCCAGTCGATGCCACGCCGTCAAACCTCGCCCGTGCCACGCGCTGGGTCGAAGGCCTCGAAGCCACCGGCGGCACTGAAATGCTCCCGGCCCTGCGCGAGGCCCTTGCCGATCACGGCAATGCCGACGGCCGCCTGCGCCAGGTCATCTTCCTCACCGACGGCGCCATCGGCAACGAGCAGCAACTGTTCGAAACCATCAGCCAGCACCGCAAGGACGCCCGCATCTTCACCGTCGGCATCGGCTCGGCCCCAAACAGCTTCTTCATGTCCCGCGCGGCCGAGCTGGGGCAAGGCACTTTCACCCATATCGGCAATGTCGACGAAGTCGCCACCCGCATGAGCGCGCTCTTCAACAGGCTCGAAAGCCCGGCCATCACCAACCTCGCCGCCACATGGCCGGACGGCTCGACAGTCGAAGCATGGCCATCGCCCCTGCCGGATGTCTATGCCGGCGAGACGCTGGTCATCGCTGCCCACGCCGCCACGAAGGATGGACTTGTCTGGATCTCGGGCCTCAATGGCGACCAGCCATGGAAGGTGGGTCTCCCCCTGAAACAGGCGGCCGAACGGAACGGCATCTCCAAACTCTGGGCCCGCAAGAAGATTGCCTCGCTTGAATTGGACCGGGCCCGCACCGACACGCTGCCGGACCTGATCGACGACCAGATCCTGAGCGTCGCCCTCGCTCACCATCTCGTCTCGCGCCTCACCAGCCTCGTCGCCGTGGACGTCACCCCCACCCGGCCGGACGGCGCAGCACTCGACAGCGCAAACGTGCCGCTGAACCTCCCGGCAGGCTGGGATTTCGGCAAGGTCTTCGGCCATGACGGCATCCGCTCGGACGCTCCGATGATCCCGGCTGACGCGCTGGCCCTCCGCAAGCCCGGCGCGCAGGACGCCAACGCCCCGAAACAAGTCGAACGCGGCGTACCCCTGCCGAATACCGGCACGCTTTCCGACCTGAAACTGCTTGCGGGTATAATCCTCGTCCTCATGGGCTTCATGGTGAAGCTCGTCTTCCGGAGGATGCGCTATCATGCGGCTTGACGCGCTTGCTGCTTATCCTCCCCCTTCAAAGGGGCGGGGGGGCGTTTTTCTCGCAACCGCCCTCATCCTCGCCGGCCTCCTCCTGTTCGGGAACGGCGCGTACATGAAGGCCAAGGCCCAGTTTTCCCAGGTCCTCCTCGCCCATGCCTGGGAAAGGACGCTGGCTGGCGACACAGGCGTTCGGCCATGGCCCTGGGCCGACATCACCCCCGCCGCACGGCTCGAACTCCCCCGTCTCCACGCCGCCGCCATCGTGCTCACCGGCACCAGCGGACAGGCCCTCGCCTTCGGTCCCGGCCTGATGGCCGGCTCAGCGGCCCCCGGCCAGCCCGGCCTCGCCCTGCTTGCTGGCCACCGCGACAGCCATTTTGCTTTCCTGCAGCGCGTGGTCATCGGCGATGAAATACAGTTTACCGGCCCGGACGGCGTGGCCCACACCTACCGGCTGATTGAAACGCGGATCGTCGACGCTGACGCCAGCAGCCTCACCCCCGGCGGTAACGGACCGGCCACCCTCGCCCTGACCACGTGCTACCCCTTCGACGCCCTCACACCCACCCCACAGCGCTTCGTCACCCTCGCGACGCTGGTGAGCAGATCAACAACTTGAATTAATGGAAAAAAATTGGAGCGGGTACACGGGATCGAACCGAGATACTCAGCTTGGAAGGCTGGTGCATTACCATTATGCTATACCCGCAACCGGCGCGTTGCTTATCCTTAGCACAAACAGTGGTGGAGGGGACAGGATTCGAACCTGTGTACGCTATGCGGGCAGATTTACAGTCTGCTGCCTTTAACCACTCGGCCACCCCTCCAAGGGCTGCCTGCGACTTACGATAATTGACGCCGTCGCCCCGAACCGCCTAAAGGGCACGGCAATCCGTGTCCTCCACCGCTTCGGGAGACGGCCTTATAGGGACGAAAGAAATGGCGCGCAACCATACAAAACGCCGAAACGCACCCGGCCCTGCAGGACAGGACGGATCGCCGCGCCCACGGCAGGATCGCCCGCGCGAACGCAGCAGCGGCAGCAGCGGCGAAGGCTGGCTCTGGGGCACGCATGCCGTCATGGCCGCGCTCGCCAACCCGTCGCGCACCTGCCACAAGCTGCTGGCCACCGAAAATGCCGCCGCTCGGCTCGGCCCGGCCCGGATCACGCCGGAAATCATGCACGGCAAGGATCTGGACCACCTGCTCCCCGCCGGCGCTGTGCACCAGGGCCTCGCCCTGAAGGTTGCCCCGCTCAATCCCGTGAGCCTGGAAGACCTGATAGACCGGGGCGTGTCCCGCATCTGCGTGCTCGACCAGGTGTCGGATCCCCACAATCTCGGCGCCATTTACCGGTCCGCCGCCGCCTTCGGATTCAACGGCCTTGTGCTGCAAACACGCCACGCTCCGCCCATCACAGGCGTCGTGGCGAAAAGCGCGGCCGGTGCTGTTGAAATGGTGAGCGAGGCCCGCGTCGTCAACATTGCCCGCGCCCTCGAACAGCTCGCTGACGCGGGCTTTCACACCGTTGGCCTGGACGGTGGAGGCCGCCGCAACCTGGCCGATGCTGTTGCCGGCGCTCCGAAAATCGCCATCGTGATGGGCGCCGAAGGCTCGGGCCTGCGCCCCGCCGTCGCCAAGGCCTGCGCCGAGTTGGCGCGCATCCCGATGACCGACGTCATGGAAAGCCTGAACGTGTCCAATGCTGCCGCAATTGCGTTCTACGAAGCCAGTCGGGAAGGTTTCCCACCGCGCTGAACCTCTGCTAGGGTTAAACGTGAGGAATCGCCAGACGGGAGCACCAGCGATGCTAAGATTTATCTCCATTCTTCTCGTGCTGGCCGGCTTGGCCGTTGCCGGTATCGGCGGTGCCGCCCTGCTCGAAGAATACCGTCCTCATCAGACCATGGCCATGGAATCCATGCCGGCACCGGTAGAGGCCATGCCCGCTCCCGAAGTGGCAATGGAGACGCCGCCGAAACCGGCAGCGATGGAATCGGCTCCAGCTCCCGAAGCCCGGTCAATGACGAAAACCCGCTCGCTCGCTTCTGGTTCGGCTGCCAACGACATGGCCACTGCCGAGGACTCGCTGGATACCGCTGAAAACTTCTCGATCGAGGCGGCTGGCGAATTTGACGCCCTCACGGACGCGCTTGCCGAAACCACAGGCGTGGCCGCCGCCGAGCCGAGACGATCGCACGCCGAAGCGTTCCTGGAGACCCTGCAAACGGTTCCCGTCGCGCACGAGACCCCGAAGTCGGCTGAATACAAGCGCGCCTTTGACGTCACGCTCGCCATTGACGCGACTGGCGACGATACAGCCGTCGACGCCCTGCCTGGCCGCGGCAATGTCGTGACCGGCGAAGCCCAGGTCTCCGACCGCGTCGAAGCCCGCGTCAGCGGCGCCAATTTCGAGATCGTGGAACTTTCGCCCAGCATCCAGTTGCTGTCCCCGCTGACTGAAAATGTCTGGCGCTGGTCGGTCATGCCGCTGTCGGCTGGCGATCATGACCTCGTGTTCGAGATTTACGCCATCGACCAGGACTCGGTTGTTCCACTGCGTACCTTCCGTGACACGGTCACGGTCCAGGTCTCCGGCATCAACCGCGCCATCGCCTTTGCTGATCAGGCCAATCCGCTATTCGTCCTGCTGGGCGGGCTCGGGTCTGCCATTGCCGGTCTGCTGGGCGCGGTGAAATTCTTCGGACGGCGCTGAGCAGCGTCCCGGGCAGTTCAGCAATTTCCGCTCAGGCATTGCTGCAGGTCTGTTGCACAGGCTCGGGCCTGGCGCTCCTGCGCATCCGTCATGTCATCGCGCGCCCGCACAACAACCGGCTTTCCTTCACGGCCCCAGGCGACGGCGTAGAGCCCGCCAACGCTGCGCGCCTTCAGGCATGCGGCCGCGGCATGATGGCATTCCTCATCAGACCGGATGCGACAGACGGGAGGCTGGGAAATCACATTGTGGCTGGGCGCCGAGCCATGAGCCGTAACCGGCGCAGGTGCCGGCTCGACCACGGAGGCACCCGGTTTGTCGGCTTCAAGTACCTGCTCAATGGTGCTGGCAGCAGGCTGCGTAGTTACGGGGGCGATGGCCACAACAACGCTGGCCGCCATCGCCATGAGCGTATCAATCGCGCCAATCTGCATCTACAAGTGCCCCTCTACCGGCCCGGTATTGATACGACATATCGATGGCATATGCCACATATGACGGGTAACCTTGCAGTGAAACCTGCAGTCTGCCTTGCTGAAATGCGCGCGTCGACTGCTTTGACTTCGCAATCAAAGGCGTCTTTGTGGTGAACAGATGACAAATGCCAACCCGACCCCGCTGACGCTCGCTGCCGTTCAGGACTTCCTGCGAGCCCAATCGAAACGAATCGCCGTCGATCCGATGACGAATTCTGTTTTCGCGCTGGCCCAGTCCCTGTTCCGGGATGTCGAGGCCGGCAAGACCAAAGTCTCCGAACTGGCCAAATTTGCGGGCGACCTGCACCTCACCCTGATCGAGGAGCGTGCCGACCGTTTCCGCGAACAGCATTATGACGCCGCCCCCAAGGCAGGCTGGTCTCTGGTGCGCGCCGCGCTCGACGCCCTCGCGGAAAAGGGGCTGGATGCCTTCAGGAACGGCATCGAGCAAAACACGGGCGGCATTGTCTTCACGGCCCACCCGACTTTTGCGCTCTCACGCGCGCTCCGGCAGGCATTCACCGCGCATGTCACCCGGCCCAACAAATCCAGCCGCGCCGCCCTGCTCAAGCACATCCGCGAAGACAGCCGCCCCTGGAACAGGTCCATCAACCTGGTTGGCGAGCACGAAGAGGTCCAGGATGCGCTACTGAATGCTGCCGGGGCCCAACAGGCCTATGCCGCCCTCGTCCTCGAGGTTGCCCGCGGGGCTTTCCCCGATGACTGGCGTGACCTGCGGCCCTACTTGCCGACGCTTGCCAGCTGGGTCGGCTACGACCTTGACGGGCGGACCGACATTCACTGGTCCCAGTCGCTGACTTTCCGCCTGCGCGAAAAAGCTGCCCAACTTGCCCGCTACGCCGACCGGCTCGAAGCCACGTCCGGCGCCAGCAAGATTGGCGCACTTGCCCGCCTGACAGTACGCCTGCGCGGCGCGGCCGTGGATGCCGAAGCCGACGCGGCGCGCTTCGCCGAAGACCTCACCGATCCGGAACGCCTGGTTCGGGCGGCCAATGCGCTCACAACCCCAAGCAAGCGCATGATCCTCGACGCGACTGAGATCACCACCGTTTTGGACGACGCAATCCCGAACGCTGATGATAGCCTGGCTGCTTCGTTGATCGCGTTCCGCGCCGAAGTGGAGTCGCTGCAGCTCGGTACGGCGCGCATCCATCTGCGGGTCAACGCCGCGCAGGTGCGTACCGTTATCAATCGGGATCTCGGCCTTGAAACCGAAGACCGCGAACTCGGCCGCCTTGCCCTCGCCGAACTCTCGCGCAAGGCACGTGTGTCGAAACCGATCCAGGTCAATTTCGCCGACCTCTTCCTCGAACAGTCTACCGCTCGCCGCCAGTTCATGATGTGCGCGCAAATCCTCAAGCACATCGACTCCGGCTCGGTCATCCGTTTCCTCATCGCCGAGAGCGAGAACCCCGCCACCGTGATGGGCGCGCTCTACCTTGCCCGCCAGTACGGTGTCGCCGACAAGCTCGACATCTCGCCCCTGTTCGAGACGCCCGAAGCCCTCGAAACCGGCGGCCGCTTCATCGAACGCCTGCTCGAAGAACCTGAATTCCTGCGCTACATCAAGGAGCGCGGCTATCTCTCGATCCAGCTCGGTTTCTCCGATGCGGGACGATTCATCGGCCAGGTTGCCGCAGACATGGCGATCGAGCGCATCCACAATCTCATCGCGCGCGCCCTGGCTGCGAAGACCGACGATGTGGCCCTGCTGATTTTCAACACGCATGGCGAGTCAATGGGGCGCGGCGCCTGGCCTGGCAGTTTCGGACAGCGGCTCGACCATGCACTGACCCCCTGGACCCGAAATGGCGCCCGTACGCGCAACCTGCGGCTCATGCACGAGGTCAGCTTCCAGGGCGGCGACGGCTTCCTTCACTTCGCCAGCCTGCCGATCGCCGAGACGACTTATGCTGCGTGGTGCCACCGGGCCCTGTCCGCGCCACCGGACACATCGAAAGACCCCTTCTATACGCGTACGGACCTTGTCTGGGACTTCTATCGTTCGCTGCGGGCGTGGCACGAACGCCTGTTCGTCAATGCCGACTATGGCCGCCTGCTGGGCGACTTTTCCGCTGGTCTTGTTGTCAAGGCAGGCTCGCGCCAGAAGCGCCGTACCGGCGGCCCGACGGGTCCCCGCGCCCTGCGCGCGATCTCTCACAACGCAACGCTGCAACAGCTCGGCATCCCCGCCAACACGGCTTCCGGAATCGGCTCATCGCTACAGCGCGAGAACGACCGCCTGATCGAATTGATCAATGCCAGCCCACGCATGCACGGTCTCATCCTGCTGGCACTCAAGGCCCGCATCGTCACCAGCCTGCCCGCCTTGCGCGCCTATGCCAACGTGTTCGACCCAAGCATATGGATCGCACATTCCCGCCTCGCCGAGCCCGACAAGGCCGCGGCCTATCGCAGTGTCTATTATGGCCTGCGTGACGACGAAACCGCCATCTCGATCAACCGGATCGCCAATTTCCTGTCGATCGACCTTGCCCGTTTCGACCGCCTCCTCGCCCGGCTTGATGATGCGCCATCTGCCGAAGAACGCCACGAAGGCCGGCTCGACCTGCACGCCCTGCACGCCATCCGTCAGGCATTGATGATGCGAGCCTTTACCCTTGTCGGCCAGCTGCCCCGCATTTCCCAGCGCCACGATACCGATGCCCGCGACCTCCAGCGCATGGTGCTCGAAATGCGGATCGCCGAGACCGTCGCCCTGCTTGTCCAAATCTTCCCCCGCGCAAGCGACGAGGACACGCCGTTCAAGGCGCTTACCGAACCGGGCAGCGAGACCAAATCTGCAGCCAGCTATGGCTATGACAGCATCCACCGCGACATAATCGGACCGCTGGACGAAATCGACCGCGCCCTCCATGGCATCAGTCTGGCCATCACCCACGCCTATGGCGCGTTCGGTTAGGAATGCGTCAGTGGCCTCCCGGTCTCCCCGAGGGAGCGAGACATCGGTTGTCCGGCCTCTCCCAACGTCATGCCTTCCTATGACGCTTACGTGCGCGTAAACCTCTTCCATCAACCCCTATGATGCGAACCGGGAGAAACCCTCATGGCTGAAGCCTATATCATCGACGCCTGCCGCACACCGCGCGGTATTGGCAAAGTTGGCAAGGGCGCCCTTGCCCACATCCACCCCCAGCAACTTGCCGCCACCGTGCTGAAAGCCCTGGCCGAGCGCAACAAGCTCGACACGGCCACGGTCGACGACATTATCTGGGGCACCAGCAGCCAGCGCGGCGCGCAGGGCGCCGACCTTGGCCGCATGGCCGCGCTCGATGCCGGTTATGACATCAAGGCCTCCGGCGTCACGCTCGACCGTTTCTGCGGTTCAGGCATCACATCCGTCGCGCTCGCCGCGGCTCAGGTCATGTCCGGCATGGAAGACTGCGTCATCGCAGGCGGCACGGAAATGATGAGCTACACCGCGTCCACCGCCGACCCGAAAAACCCACCCATGATGGACGCAGGCAACCTGCGCCTGCGCGCCCGCCATCCGCAATCGCAACAGGGCGTCTGCGCAGATGCGATCGCCACGCTGGAAGGCATTGACCGCGAAGCCGTTGACCGCCTCGCCTATACGAGCCAGCAGCGCGCTGCTCGCGCCATCGAGGAAGGTCGTTTCGACAAGTCCGTCGTGCCCGTCTACAATGAAGATGGCTCGCTTGCCCTCGACCACGAGGAATTCCCGCGCCCGCAGACGACGATGGACACGCTGGCAGGGCTCAAAACCGTGTTCAACATGTACATGGACATCCCGGTCGACGACAAGGGCACCACGTATGGCAGCCTGGTCACGTCGAAGTACCCGCAGATCGAAGGCAAGGTGAATCACGTTCACCACGCTGGCAACTCGTCGGGCGTTGTCGACGGCGCAGCCTGCCTCCTGCTGACGTCGAAAGAATATGCCGACAAGCACGGCCTCAAGCCGCGCGCCCGTATCGTCGCCACGGCAAACATGGGCGACTGTCCGACGCTGATGCTGAATGCGCCGGTTCCGGCCGCCAAGAAAGTGCTCGAAAAGGCTGGCCTCACCAAGGACGATATCGACGTCTATGAAATCAACGAGGCCTTCTCGGTCGTCGCCGAGAAGTTCATCCGTGACCTCGATCTCGACCGTGAAAAGGTCAACATCAATGGCGGCGCCATGGCCCTTGGCCATCCGATCGGCGCCACCGGGTCGATCCTGATCGGCACGGCCCTCGACGAACTCGAGCGTTCCGGCGGCCGATACGGCCTGATCACCATGTGCGCTGCAGGCGGCATGGCTCCGGCGATCATCATCGAGCGCATCTAGTCTCGACACGGCAACAGCCGGATAATCAGCCCGCTCCCGGTATCCGGGGGCGGGCTTTTTCGTGGCACCGCTGCATGGACCGCATTAGGGTGCTGAATTGCCAAAAGGGGAAACGCATGAAAACCGCAATCTTTAGCGCCGCATCGATCAGCGCGTTGATGTTCATCTCGGCCTGCGCCACGGCGCCGGAGATCGCCGTTGCCCCCACAGCGGTTGACCCGGACTTTCCGCCGTCGCTGGAGGAGCTGAGTTTCGAAAGCCACGGCGACCGCCTGAACGGCCATGCCTATCTCGCCGAGGGTGCAGGCCCGCACCCGACCGTGGTGCTGCTGCACGGCTTTCCGGGCAATGAGCGCAATCTCGATCTCGCCCAGGACCTGCGCAGCGACGGATTCAACGTCCTGTTCTTCCACTATCGCGGCGCATGGGGCAGCGAAGGCACCTACAGCTTCACTCACGTCATCGAAGACGTGGCCGCAGCCACCGACATGTTGCGTGCCAAAGCCGAAACGTATCGCACAAATCCCGACAAGCTGATCCTGATCGGCCACTCCATGGGCGGCTTTGCAGCACTGCAAGCTGCGGCCCGTGACGAGCGGATCAATTGCGTGGCAGGCATTGCGCCAGCAAACCTCGGCAGCATCGCAGCCGCGTTCGAGGCTGATCCCGACGCCGCCAAAGGCTTTGCCGCCTACAGCGATACAATGCAGATGCTGTCCGGCCTGACCGGTGAGACGGCCATCGCGGAAATCATGGCCAATCGCGGAGCTTTCGACGTCGGGGCGCTGGCGCCGAAACTTTCGGGCAAGTCCGTCCTGCTCATCGCTGGAGACAAGGACACATCGGTCCCGCCAGACCAGGTTCATTTCCCGCTGGTCGCTGCCTATGAGGCCGAACCGGGCATCGACCTGACAGCCAAGGTCCTGTCAGGCGACCATTCCTTCTCCTGGTCCCGCCAGGGATTGATCGATGAAGTCCTCGGCTGGGCCGAGCGTTGCCGCTGACACTGTGCAACTGGCCATGCACCCACATTGGAACTAATCTCTGTTTCAAACAGAATAAAAACTGACATTGAGGGCAGGATGTACAAAGTCGATCTCACGGAATCCTATTTCCCGGCACACGGTGGGCCTGAACCTGCGCCGCTGACAATTGGTGCGATGCTACGTGCATCTGTGGCTCGCGCACCTGATTTTCCGGCGCTGAAGGCGCTCGACTATGACGGCGCCATCCTGCGCACATGGACCTATGCCCAGCTTCTGCATGACAGCGAACGCCTTGCCCGGGCCCTGGCCAGCCGCCACGCCGAAGGGGCGCGGATTGCGGTCTATGCCAACAACGTGCCGGAATGGGTCCTGCTGGAACTCGCCTGCGGCCTTGCGGGCGTCACTCTCGTCACGGTCAATCCGGCCTACCAGAAGCGCGAACTCAAATTCGTGCTCGAACAGTCCCGCGCTGAAGCGATCTATTATGTGGAGGATTTCCGCGGGAACCCGATGCAGGACATCGCCGATTCCGTCTGCGACGAAATCCCGGCGATCCGGCACCGCATCCTGCTCACCGACCATGACGCACTGTTTGCCGGAGAGAATGAAGGAAGCTTGCGCAATCCGAAGCCGTCCGATCCGGTGCAGATCCAGTACACGTCCGGCACGACGGGCTTTCCCAAGGGCGCGCTACTGCATCATAACGGCCTGGTGCGAAACGGCGTTGATGCCATGACGCGGGCGGGCATGTCGGCAGGCAAATCCTTCGTCCACAACATGCCGCTTTTCCACACGACCGGTTGCGCAATCCTCGTGCTCGGCGGACTCGGCGTCGGCGCAACCATGCTGCTGGCCCCCATGTTCGATCCGGAAATGATCGTGAAAGTCATTGAACGGGAAAAGACGGACTTTATCCTCGGTGTGCCTACCATGCTCGTGACCCTCATCGACGACGTCCGGAAAACAGGCCGCGATGTCTCGTCGATCTCGCGCATCATGTCGGGCGGCGCCATGGTCGCGCCTGAACTCTGCAAGCAGGCCCGCGCCGTGCTTGGAGCGCCCATCCAGATCGTCTATGGGCAAACCGAAACATCGCCCGTCATCACACAGGCATGGTTCGAGGATTCGCTTGAAGACCTGACGCAGACAATCGGTCAGCCCACTCCGCATACGGAAGTATCGATCCGAAATCCGCAAACGAACACTGTCGTTCCTGTCGAAGAGCAGGGCGAAATCTGCTGCCGGGGCTACCTCGTCATGACCGGGTACAATGACAATCCCGAAGCGACCGCTGCCGCCATCGATTCCGAAGGCTGGCTCCATACCGGCGATCTAGGGCGGATGGACAAGCGCGGCTATGTCAGGATCACGGGCCGCGTGAAGGAAATGATCATTCGTGGCGGTGAAAACCTGTTCCCGGTGGAAATCGAGAATGCCCTGCTTGAGCATGACGCGGTCGCCGAAGTCGCAGTCGTCGGCATACCCGACGAAAAATGGGGCGAGCAGGTCGCCTGCTTCCTGCGCAGCAATGGCAAACCGAAACCTGACGGCGAAGCGCTGAAGAAGTTCATCCGCGAACGCCTGTCACCCCAGAAGACGCCAGCCTACTGGATATGGGTGGAGGAATGGCCCCTGACGGGATCCGGCAAGATCCAGAAATTCAAGCTGCGCGAAGCCTACGAGGCTGGCGAATTCGAGGGACAGCTCGTCTAGGCGGCAGGTCTGGTTCGCCCGCTATTCATCCTCGTGGTCGTTCCAGAAGCGTTCGATGTACCCAAGGAAGCCTTCGCTTTCCATGTGGCAATCGGCAAGGCTTGCTGCAACAGAAACTCACCGAGTCCCGACGTGCCGGTCGGGATCAAGCATAAGTGCGTCAGGTTTGCGGCGGTCTGTGACGCAAGGCCCGCAACACGACGTCGTCGCGCTCGTAGATATCGTCGAGATAACGCACACCACCGAAGCCATCGCTCATGATGGTCGAGTAGAGAATGTGAACGGGTATCGTACGCGACAACACTGCCCGCGTTTCCAGGCCGGACGAAACCGCCTTGTCTACTGCATCCGGCGTCCATGCCGCAGTTTCATTCAGCAACCATTTCGACAAGCCAACCGGATCCTGCGTTCGCAGGCATCCGGACGAGAAGGCCCGCTGACGCTGGCTGAACAAGCCGCGTGTCGGCGTATCGTGAAGATAAACATTGTGCGGGTTCGGGAACATTATCTTCACCTGCCCCAACGCATTCATGGGGCCTGGCGCCTGTCGCAATCGATACGGGAAATTTGCGCCGCTTACGGCGTTCCAGTCGATCGTCGCCGGGGCAACCAGGTCGCCAGAACGGTCCAGGACCTGGAATCCGAGCCGTTCGACCGCACCCGGATCGTTTCGGAACATTGGCAATTTGTCGGCCTTGGCCAGGCTGGATGGCGTTTCCCACCAGGGATTGAACACGATATATTCGATCTGGTCCGAGAATACAGGTGTTTTCCGGTAGGTCTTGCCGACAATGGTCAGGTGAGTCTGTTCAGCCACTCCATTGGCAAACGCTGTCACCTCGAACGAGGCAATATTCGCGCGCAGGTGTCGACGCCCGAGATCTTCGGGCAACCAGCGCCAGCGCTCCATGTTGACCCGTAATTGATCGGCACGGTCTTCCGCCCCCCTGTTCAGGGCGCGAACCGTTGAAGCGCCGACAACGCCATCGGGGTCCAGGTTTTCCGAGGTCTGGAAAGTCTTGACCGCCTCAATCGTGGAATCGTCCATTGTTCCAGTCGTCGAACCAGCTTCGATGAAATCGAGCTCAGCCAGCCGGGCCTGCAGCGCGGTAACCCGTTCACCGGATTGTCCGGCTTTAAGCGCCGGACCGCCAGGCACGATTGTGATGGATTCGGCTATATTCGCCTGAATGGCGACGAGTTCATCCTTCATCGCCTTGTAAAACGGCTGGCGCGGCGCGAATTCCTCAAGGCTTTCAGCTATCGTCCCATATTCCAGCGCGTATTGAAGAACCGCTGCAAAATCGGCATTTCGCGATGCGACCGTCCAGGTGGGCTCAATCGAAATCGCATCGAGCTTGCCGTACAGGAGATGCGCGGCTGCCGTGAGCCAAGCAGCCGTTGCAACACGGTCGCGGGCTTCGGGATCATCCCGCAACGCCATGAGACGCTCCAGGTCGTAGTGTTTCGGATTCAGCCCGTGCGCATTCATGTTGCTGATGCCGGTCAGCAGCGCGTCGTAGTTTTCATCACTCCAGACCTGGTCAACGCCGGCATCTGAATGAAACTGTTCTGTAGCAAGTGGAGCCAGACGGAACATGACCTGCAATTGAGCATGGGCAGGCAACATCGTCATAGCGAAGAGACCTGCAGCAACAATGGTTGCGGTCAATTTCATATTGGTCGTCCTTGTTTCAGCGTAGGGTACGCCCTGACAGGACAACAGAATTGGTTGGTTGTATCAATGCCCGCGCTGGGCACAGTAGCTGGACGGGCAGTTAGTTCGCCCGCTTCTCGTCCTCATGGCCGTTCCAGAAGCGCTTTATGCGGCCGAGGAAACCTTCGCTTTCCGGGTGGCAATCGGCACCAGAGCATTCGCAGAATTCGCGCAGGATTTCCTTCTGCCGGGCAGACAGGTTCTGCGGCGTCTCGACGAACATTTCGACATAGAGGTCGCCGGTCTGGCCGGATGAGCGCACACTTGGCATGCCCTTGCCGCGCAGGCGCAGCTTGCGGCCGGTCTGGGCGCCTTCCGGAATGGCGACTTTGGCGCGGCCGCCATCGATCGTCGGAATCTCGATTTCACCACCAAGCGCTGCCGTCGCCATGGGCACGGGCGCACGGCAATAAAGGTTTGGCCCGTCGCGTTCGAAAATGTCGTGCTCGACCACATCGACAAATATATAGAGGTCGCCCTTGGCGCCGCCCGCCGTGCCGCTTTCGCCTTCGCCAGACAGGCGGATGCGCATGCCGCTCTCAACGCCTGCCGGGATTTTCACGGACAGCTTGCGTTCTTCGCGAACCTGGCCTGCACCGCCGCATTCCTTGCAGGGCTTGCGGATGACCTTGCCCTTGCCCGAACAACGCGGGCAGGTGCGCTCCATGGTGAAAAAGCCCTGCTGGGCGCGCACACGCCCGTGGCCGTCGCACATGTCGCATTTCTCGGGCGTGCTGCCCTGCGCGGCGCCGCTGCCGGAACAGGGCTGGCACGGTACGGCCTGAGGTACGTGGATTTCTTCGTCTTTGCCGAAAAAGGCTTCTGCCAGGGTGATTTCCAGGTCGTAGCGCAGGTCTGATCCGCGCTGAGGACCGCCCCGGCGGCGACCACCAAAGCCACCTGCACCGAAAACCTGGCTGAACAGGTCCTGGAATATGTCTTCCGGATTGACGCCTGCACCGAACGGGCTGCCACCGCCGCCGCCGTTTTCGAATGCAGCATGGCCATAGCGGTCATAGGCAGCGCGCTTGTCGGCGTCGCTCAAGATGGCATAGGCCTCGCCGACTTCCTTGAACTGCTCTTCGGCCTCACCGTTTCCGGCATTCTGATCCGGATGAAACTTCATGGCGAGCTTGCGATAGGCTGATTTCAGCTGCTTGTCGTCCACATCTCGAGCGACGCCGAGCACCTCATAATAGTCGCGTTTGCTCATGATTTATTGCCGTCTTCCCGAATTCCCTGATGTGCGCAGACATGTGGGGCGAACTGTCCCTGCCCGCAAGGGATAGCTGCAGAAAGCACGGTGGTCAGCTGGGTCCGGGACCGAAGGCGGTGATGCCTTTTTCCACGACCGACGCGCCAGACGACTGGATCTGCATCACGGCAAGGCCGCGCTGCGATGTGCCGTCGATGCGGAACCGGAACAGGCCGTTGACGCCCATGAATCCATCCGGATCGGTGACGCCGTTGTACCGCATGTTGTCGTCTGCCGCGAGCCGCACCGAAAGCGCGGCGGCGTCATAGGCGACCGCAGCCAGGTCCGTCGGGTTGCGGCCATAGATACGGTTATAGGTCTGTTTGAATCCCGTGAGGTTCGCCGGGTCCGGTGCAGCATAGACCCCGCCTGCCAGGGTCGGCTCGCGCCAGATGCTGGAATCATCCCACAGGCTGGTGCCCATCAGCATGACCTGACGCATGTCGACCCCATTATAGGGCAGCAAAGGTGCCACCGAGAGCAGCTTCACGCCGCGCTCCGGGATCATCACGGCCACCTTTCCGCGTGCAATTTCGGCCTGCAGGACAGTGGCAATCTGGCGGGATTCCGCTGTCGCCCCTGACGCGGGATCATAAAAGGCCGACGCAACAACCACGCCGCCCTGCTGCGAAGCCTGGTAGCGCATCGCCGCTTCGACCTGGTGGCCATATGGCGTGCTGGGCCCAAGGAACACGAATGAGCGAACGCCGCGGGCTCCGGCATATTGCATCACGCGGGTCACTTCCTCTTCAGGCGAAACCGATGCGAGATAGGCCCCGCCGCCAGCCGCGCTACGATCATTTGAAAAAGCGATAATCGGCACGCGGGCGTGGCTCGCTGTCGGTTTGATCGCCTTGACGTTGGCACCAAACAGCGGACCAAGAATGATATCGGCGCCTTCTTTCAGCGACTCGTCCACGCGCGCTTCGGTCACTGATTGCTTGCCGGCCGTATCCTTCGGCATGATCAGGAAATTGTCCCCAGCATATTCAAACAAGGCGAGCTCTATGCCAGCCAGCATGCTCTCGGCTTCAGCGCGCACCTGCGCATTCGGGTGCGAAAACGGCAGCAGCACGGCGGCGCGTTTCACGTCGCGCCCTTCCATGAATGGCGGTATCAGCCCGCCATCGCCGCGAACCGGTTTCTGGTGCTCCAGTTCGCCGAGCCGGGTTTCGTCCACTTCGCCGGGTTGCATCACTTCACCGGTCACAGGGTCGACACGCGGTTCACCGGTGCCGATCTGGACTGGCGGGCGGGCGGGCGCTGTGGCACAGGCCGTGGCCAGGAGGAGGGACGCCAGAACAAGGCTTGGCGCTTTGAGCTTCCTGAGCAATGGTTGAAGCAATGTCATCTCCTGATCCTTCTGAGCCCGAAGCGATTCACGCCTTGGGCGACTCTACGGGCACCCGCCTTGCCGGGCAACCGGCGCAGGCACTTGGCCCCGGGCTTTATGTCGTCTCCACCCCGATAGGCAACCTGCGGGACATCACACTGCGAGCGCTGGATGTCCTGAAGTCCGTCGAGGAAGTTCTGGCAGAAGACACCCGCGTCGCCGGGAAACTGATGTCTACCTATGGCCTTAAGGTCCGGCTGAGCCCCTACCATGACCACAATGGGGCGGAACGGCGGCCTGACCTGATTTCCCGCATGCAGGCCGGCGCGAAAATCGCCCTCATCTCCGATGCCGGTACCCCGCTTGTGTCAGATCCAGGCTGGAAACTCGCTCACGAGGCGCTCGAGGCTGGCGTCAAAGTGTTCCCCATCCCCGGTGCGTCGGCGATGCTGGCCGGGCTGGTTGCCAGCGGCCTGCCGAGCGATCACTTCATGTTTGCGGGCTTCCTGCCGCCGAAAAGCGGGGCCCGCCGCGCCGCCGCTGAGGCCCTTAAAGCCGTGCCCGGTACGCTGATTTTCTATGAAAGCGGCCCGCGCCTTGCCGCTTCGCTCGAAGACCTCGCCGTCGCGCTCGGAGGCAACCGGCAGGCCGCCGTCGCCCGGGAACTGACCAAATTGTTTGAGGAAACCCGCAGGGGTACACTGGCAGAGCTGGCAGCCCACTATGCCGAAGCCGGCCCGCCACGCGGCGAGATCGTGCTGCTGGTCGGCCCGCCCCTCGAGACCGAGATCACGCAGGCGTCCCTTGATGCAGCGCTGCGCGACGCCCTCAAGGATCAGCCGACCAAGGCCGCCGCCAGTGCAGTGGCCGAGGCCCTCGGCCTGCCCAAGCGCGATGTCTATCAGCGCGCCCTGCAATTGAAAGCCAATGGCTGAGGCCGCCCGCCAGCGGGCCGAACGGCGCGGCCGGACAGGCGAAACGCTGGCCGCGCTCTGGCTGCGCCTCAAAGGCTACAGAATTCTCGCGACCCGGCTGCGCACACCAGTTGGCGAGATCGACCTCATCGCCTCAAAGGGCCGGATCATTGCGTTCGTGGAAGTGAAAGCTCGCGTCAGGCGCGACTATGCGCTCGGCGCCGTCACGCCAGCCAGCTGGCAGCGCATCGCCCGCGCGGCGGACTTCTGGATGGCGCGGCGGCCACGCTACGCTGACTTTGGTTGGCGCTATGATCTCATCGCCATCCAGCACTGGCGCCTTCCTGCACACGTTCGTGACGCCTGGCGCCCGGGATTGGCATAACCGCCTATTCCGGCGCAGGCGGCTCCTGCTGGATCGACACGACATAGGCCAGCAGCACTTCGGCACCCAACGGGCCAAACACAAAGTCCGGCATCATCTCGTGCCCGACATGAAGCCCGGCCTGGAAATCCTCAGACAGTGTTTCCGGATTATACTGCGCCATCAGGTAGCGCAGTGGTGGCGGGTCTTCCGGACGGATTTTAGGGTCATTGTCGAGCGCATGGCAGTTGGCGCACTGCGCTTCCGCGATCACGCGCCCGTCGGCAATCGACTGGGCGTCTGTCTTGATGGCATCGAATGGCACGACGCCATTTTGCGTACTGTCACAGGCGGCAGCGCCCATGGACAGGATCAAGGCTAGGGCGGCTGGGCGAATGAAAGGGCCGGTCATCGGATATGGTACTCCTGAATTGCGCCACGCGCTGTCTCGCTCGAAACGCGGCTGATATCTGGCGATTGACGATCATGCGTCCCAGCAAGGATACACTTTTTGGAACACTCGCAAATATACGCATTAACCCTATCGAACGGAATTTTTGCCGCTGCCTGATACATGAACAGCGCCTTCACCCTGCCGTAATCAAATCGCATCTACAAAATCCTTCATGATTCATTGTACAGGCTGATATGGCCAAAACTTCACCACCCAAGCCCACGCCGCGCACCATCAAGGTGCCGCGCGAACCGGTTTTCCGGTGGCCTGTAACCGTCCGCGGGTGGCTGATCCTGGTTGTGCTGGCCGCCATGTTTACGGTCGGCGGGTACGCCCTCTACAAATGGCGCTCGCTCTATTTCGGCATGCCGAAACTGCCGGACACGGCCGAACTCTGGGAATCCCATCGTGATCCGGCCATGGAATTCGTCGACCGGGACGGCAACACGCTATTTGTCCGGGGCCCTCGCTATGGACGTGCCACGGACATTTCCACCCTGCCCGCCTTTGTGCCCCAGGCCTTCATCGCCGCCGAAGACAAGCGCTTCTATGAACATGACGGCGCCGACGATGCCGCCATTGCCCGCGCGGCCCTGTCGAACCTGCGCGCAGGCGAGACGGTCTCTGGTGCGTCGACCATCACGCAGCAATTGATCAAGAACCTCGTGCTCGACAATCGCCAGACACTGAAGCGCAAGGCGCAGGAAATGAAGCTCGCCCGCGAACTCGAAAAGCGGATCAGCAAGGACGAAGTCCTCTCGCTTTACCTGAACCGCGTCTATTTCGGCGCCGGCCTATACGGCATCGATGCGGCGGCGCGCTATTATTTCGGCAAGCCGCCGGAGAAACTCGAAATCCAGGAAGCGGCCCTGCTCGCCGCCCTGCCCAAGGCACCGTCCAAGCTGAACCTGCGCGATAACCTGGCTGGCGCCAGGGACCGCCAGCTCTATGTCCTCGCTGAAATGGTGGACCAGGGGTTTATCACGAAAGACCAGTCCGACACTGCGCGTGCGACCGACGTGAAAATCATCGACGCGCCGGTCTACGACGCCCAGCTCGGCTACGTGCTCGACGCCTCAGCCGAGCGCGTAAAAGCGATGCTGCCGCGCCTTCCGGGTGATCTTGTCGTCACTATTTCAATCGATCCCAAGATACAGAAACACATTGAGACCGTGCTCGTCGAACGCATGGCCAAGGACGGCAAGGCACAGGGCGCAAGCCAGGTTGGCGCACTGGTCATAGCCAAGGATGGCCGCGTCGTTGCGATGGTAGGCGGTGCGGACTATTCGGCGTCAGAATTCAATCGGGTGACACAGGCCAAACGTCAGCCCGGGTCGAGCTTCAAGCCCTTTGTCTATGCCGCCGCGCTGGAAGATGGCTTCTCGCCCTATGACGTGATGATCGATGCGCCCCTCACGATCGAGAAATGGAAACCGGAGAATTATGGAGGCGGTTTCCTCGGACCAATGACGCTCAGCGAGGCCCTGACCCGCTCGACCAACACGATCGCTGCTCAGCTCGGACAGGAGGCAAGCGAGGAACGCATCATCTCGCTGGCCAAGCGGTTTGGCATGACAAGCCCGATGCAGCCTTTCCCGTCACTCGCCCTTGGCAGCCAGGAAGTCACCATGTGGGAGCTCGTGCGGGCCTATGGCGCCTTCCAGTCCGGCGGCCTGCGCATGGACCCCTATCTCATCGACAAGATCGAAGACTCGCGCGGCATGGTCCTCTACCAGCGCCCCGAATACGAGCGTGAGCGCGTCTATCCCTACGAGCTGGCCGAAGACATGAACGCCATGATGACCCGCGTCGTGAACGCGCCCATCGGCACGGGCGGGCGGGCGCGGGTCAAGAACTGGACCGTTGCAGGCAAGACGGGCACATCGCAGGATTGGCGCGACGCCTGGTTCGTCGGATTCACTGCCGCCTATGTCGGCGCTGTCTGGGTCGGCAATGACGATGACAGCCCGATGAAACGCGTCACCGGTGGCGGCCTGCCAGCTGACTTGTGGTCGGACATGATGGAAGTGGTCCACGCCGGAAAGCCCTCGGAAAGCCTGATCGGCGCCGAAGGCGGTGTCATGATCAGCGAAATGGCGGAGCAGCGCATCTCCTTCTATCGCGGCCTCAGCCAGGCCTTCAGCGTCGCTGCAGCAAATCGCAAGGCCAGCGGCGCCGCCCCGCAGTAGAACCGGGCTTTTCAGCAAGGCGCATTCCGCCTAACAGGCGTTCGCATGGATACTGATGTTCTCGAAACCCTGAAACTCGCCCTCGATGGCGGCGGTGTCGCCGTGCCGGAAACGGGAGAAGTGCTGTTCCTGAGGGCGGAACCGGGGCCGGTGCTGCCGCTCCTTCCGAAGGACCGGCTGACGTGCCAACAGACGTTCAAGCCGCCGCATGATGCCCTCAAGGGGGCAGGATACAAACTGCTCTCTCCCGGGACAGAGACGTTCGAACCCGCCGCACTCACGCTTATCCTGCCGCCCCGCCAGAAGGCCGAGGCCAGGGGCCTCTATGCCCGCGCCATGCTGTCGGCGCCCGACGGCGGCGTGGTGCTGGCCTGCCTGCCGAACACGCTGGGCGGCAAGACCGCCGAGAAGACGCTGGGCGAGATTGCCGGCGCAACCGAGAGCCTCAGCAAGCACAAGTGCCGGGCCTTCTGGGCGAAGAAAGACAGCGCCGCGTTCAACACCGCGCTGGCTGAGGCCTGGGTCGCCGCCGACCAGCCGCAACCTGTCGCAGACGGAGCGATGTGGAGCCGGCCGGGCCTGTTCTCGTGGGACCGGATCGATGCCGGATCGGAACTGCTGGCCGAATGCATTCCCGAGGACATCAAGGGCAAGGGCGCCGACTTTGGCGCGGGCCAGGGCTACCTCACGAAAGAGGTGCTCACCCATTGCCCCCGCATCACGCACATCGACCTTTATGAGGCCGAGCACCGCGCCATAGCCTGCGCGACGAAGACGCTGGAAGGCATCGACAACGTCACGATCACCTGGGCCGACGCGACGCGCGACGTGGCGGAAAACCAGTACGATTTCATCCTGATGAACCCGCCCTTCCATGTCGGACGGGCCGACGCGGCCGGCCTTGGCCAGGCCTTCATCCAGGCCGCCGCGCGGGCGCTCAAGCCGGGCGGCAGCCTGTACATGGTGGCCAACCGCCACCTTCCCTATGAGGCGACCGTCAAGGCCTGCTTCAAACAATTTGAAATCATTGAGGATTCTGGCGGCTACAAGGTGATCCGCGCCGACCGGCCCAAGCGCCAGAAATGAAGGACCTGCGCGCCCTTGTGAAATACCTGTCGGGGCTGGGGTATGGGTCCCGCAAGGAGGTTGAGGCGTCCATCCGACGGGGGCGGTTGGGGGGCCTTGATGGGGGTGGCAAGGGGGTGGCGCGACCATTCGACGGTGTGACTTTCGACGGCGAACCGCTCGACCCGCCACCCGGCATGGTCGTCCTGATGAACAAGCCGGCAGGCTTCACCTGCTCGCGCGCGGACGCCGGATCGCTGGTCTACGAACTCCTGCCGCCGCGCTTCCTGAAGCGCACCCCTGCCCTCTCGACGGTCGGGCGGCTCGACGCGCCGACGACGGGCCTCCTCCTGTTCACCGATGACGGGCAATTGCTGCACAGGCTGATCTCTCCCCGGTCGGAGACGGAGAAGGTTTATGAAGCCGTCCTAGCCCGGCCGCTGGAAGGGCATGAGGCGGAGGCCTTCGCCAGCGGCACGCTTCTGCTTCGCGGCGAGGACAAGCCACTGAAGCCGGCAAGGCTGGAGGTAACGGGCGAGCGCACGGCCCGCGTCACCCTCACCGAAGGGCGCTACCACCAGGTCCGCCGCATGTTCGCCGCCATGGGCAACCATGTCGAGGCGCTGCATCGCACCCGATTCGGCTCGCTGACGCTGGACGGACTGGCCGAGGGCGAGTGGCGGGTGCTGGGGGCGGAGGAAGTGGCGGGGTTGCAGTGAGTTTCGAATTTGGCTGGCGTCCTCATTGAGTGCGGCATTCACCAGATCCACAATATCCTGATCCCGTTCCGCGGGGGCGGCACCGCCGGTGAAAGCTATATTTCGACCTATCAAAGGCAGCTTGGCGCTGACCGGCAAATGCATCAGCGAGACATGGGACGCTCGATTTCGCTTCCGCTGACGGCAGATTTGACGCCGACAGAAGACACCGGATTTGCTGCCGTGTCTGGTCGGAACCAAAGCGCTTTGCCACGGTCGCCCGCAAACCGCACTAGAGGCATATCTTATTGTAGCGTTCGTTTTCCCGGGCGAACATGGCGCGGATTGTTTCGCCATCTGACGGTTCCGGCGCGAGGGTTTCCGGGTTCCATTGATGCCGGTCCGTCGCGAAGAAGTCGCCGCCATAGATATGAATGCCGCCCGTAAACCGCAGCAGCGGATTGGTCACCGAGTGGATCGCGTCAGTCTGCAGTGTCGCAACGTCGCCTTCGAACAGGCAATTGGCGGCGCAGGCCTCAAGGCCCTGCTCGCCTTGCCGCCAGAGGATATTGTCTTCCCGCCCGGTATAGATGCCGATCAGGGCCCACATGGCGTGATCATGCGGCAGCAGGTTCATTTGCGGGGTCCAGGTCGCCGCGAAAATCGTCAGGGTGCGTGAGCGGAGCAGCACGTCCAGCCCTGCCTGCCGGGGCTCGCCCAGGCCTGCGAGAACGGATGACGGATCCGACACCGCACGGGCCAGCACGCCGCGCACGGCGCTGACAGGGTCAGTTTCCATGTGCGCCCGGATGCAGTCTTCCACGAACCGGTCCCTGTCAAACGGTGTTACATTGGCTGGTCTCGCCTTGGGTTCCATCTTTGTGTGCCCTTTCGTTGCGATCAATGGGACGGCGGCGAATGCCGCGCCGCGCGTCAGTAGATTACGGCGCGATATGACAGCCGGTGCACTTTTCAGGATCACTGTTTTCTCCCTTTTGATTGTGCGCGATGACGCGCTGCCTGGCAATTGAGGCGAACGCCGGCAAGCATTCCAGTCAATAATCTGGACTGGTTCGGTTCCCGGATCAGTGGTTCGGTAGGGCCAAGCACAACCGAGGAGCGCCTATGCCATCTGTTTTTGGACAATTTTGCCCGGTCGCCCTGGCGTCCGAAGTGCTGATGCAGAAATGGATGCTGCTCATCCTGCGCGAGATGAATGCCGGAAGCACGCGCTTCAATGACATCCGGCGCGGCGTGCCCCGGATATCAGCAACCCTGCTGAAACAAAGGCTGGACCAGCTCGAGCTTGCCGAGATTGTGTTTCGTCGCCCAGTCGCGGAAGGCGGGGTCGACGAATATGTGCTGACGACTGCGGGGCGCGAGCTCAAGACCGTTTTAGGGGCCATTGGCGAATGGGGGCAGCGCTGGGCGCGCGACATCGATCCCAACGACCTCGACCCGGGATGGCTGGTCTGGAGCATGCACCGCCGCCTCAACCTCTCAGAACTGCCCGCCGGGCGCACCGTGCTGGAAATTGCTTTCACCGATGCCGAGAAAGACCAGCGTTTTTTCTGGCTGGTCTGCGACCGGGAGAGCGCCGAAGTGTGCGTGAAACCAACCGGATTCGCGATTGACCTGCGCGTCATCACCAGCGTCCGGGCCCTGGCGGAAGTGTGGCGGGGCATTCGAAACCTGAAGCCGGAACTCGCCAGCGGCAACATTCGGCTGGAAGGCAGCAAGGGCCTGAAACGCACGTTCCCGGACCTGTTGCTGCTGAGTGGATTTGCAGGAACGCAGCGGCAGCGCTGAGGCGGCGAAACAGCAGTGTGGCGACAGTGTCTTGCCACCCGAACCGGGGAATTTTCGCTACGCGGTAACCAGTTCCCAACATGATTGGTGTAGGCGTCTGAGACTTACCGGGTCTGCCAGACCTGCTGTCCAGGAGCGCGTCGTTCATGAGCAATTCCAAACCGCGCCTGGCGATTATCCACGAACTGTCCTACGTGCCGGGCGACCGGCGGCACATGATCGTGCTGATCGAAGAGGCGCTGGCGGCGATGGGTGTGGACATCGTGCACATCAACAAGGCCACCGGCTATGTCCCGGCCGATGCCGCCTTCGTCCATATCGACCAGTCGATCATCTCCCCTGAAGCCCGGGCACTGGCCCTGCGCTATCCGGCGTCGATCAATGCCTATGCGACGGATATCCGCAAGTTCAGGTACATTGACGGCCTGCTGGGACGCGGCAATTCCTGTGACGCCCCCGTGATCGTGAAATCGAACCTCAACTATGCCGGGATGCCCGAGCGCACCGCCGCGCGGCACCACGGCCCGCTTGCGCGCCGCCTGCTGAGCCGCATCGCGAACCGCCTTCGCAGGCACTCGAAATATGCGATCCAGTCGAAAGAGGACTACCGCATCTATCCGACCCTGACGGATGTGCCCCGCCACTATTTCCGCAACGATTATGTCGTGCAGAAATTCATGGCGGAAAGCGATGGCGAAAAGAACGTGCTGCGCGAATACATATTCCTGGGTGACCTTCATTACGAAAACATCGAACGGTCGGACAAACTGATCATCACCGAGGACGAGCATGTCTCGTGCAAGCCGTTCGAGCCGCACCCTCACCTTTTGGCAACGCGCCGCAAGCTCGGCCTGGATTATGGCAAGATCGACTACACCCTGATCGATGGCGCGCCGTTCATCTTCGACGCCAACAAGACCCTTGGGCTTGGCGAGTATGGCGATTCAGAGTGGCTGGCCGACGATGTGGCGAGCATGCTGCGGGCATTCGCTGACGAGGTGTTCAGGCTTGTGACTGCGCAAAAAGGCGCGCCAAAACCTGACGCTCAATTCCTTGAGGTCGGTTAGCGGCGATCCACAGTCCGGCATGCGCGGAAAGATACACGACTGCGCCGAGCGACGACAAGGTGCCGACCTGAACCAGCAGCCCTGTAATTCCCTGAGCGGGATCATTGAACAGTGATACGCGCGCCCATGTAACAGCGCAGGACATGACCAGCGCAGCCGCCAGCGACCGACCTACGACCGCTATTTGTTGAAGCACTGAGACGTGGATCACTTTCGTCATCAGGCGGAAACTGAGCCCGCACCAGATGGCGGCACCGAACACCCCTGCCCAGAGGACGCCAACCATGCCGAACTGGAGCGCGCCAAACACCATCACCGGAATGTACAAACAGGCCGAGACGGCTTTGAGAAAAAAGACCGACCGGGTGCGCCCGAGGGCCGTGGCGATGGATACACTGATTGCGCCGAGCAGGTAGATCGCCGTAATTGGCGCCGCAAAAGCCAGGACAAGCGCGGCTGCTGTCCATTCCGTCCCCAGCGTGATGGCGACAATCTCTTGCGCCAGCAAACCGATACCGACACAGATTGGCAGCGAGATGGCAAAACTGGCGTGCAGGCTGGACAGGTAGGCGGCGCGAACGCGGTGGATATCTTCCTGGATTGAGCTGAATGCGGCGAACATGGTCCGCTCCATCGGCGCGTAGAGGAACAGTTCCATCCGGTCAGCAAACTGAATGCCGACCGAATAAGTGCCCAGCATCGCATTGCCGAGCAGCTTGCCTATGAACAGGCTGGTGGCGGACTCGCGCAGGCTGTCGGCAATATGGGCGAGGCCGAGCCAGACCGAGAAGCCGAAAAACTTGCGAAACTCCGACAATGACAATCCCGGCACTTGCGGGCAGAGCGCAAATGACATGACCAAGGCAACAACCCCGGACGCGATCAAGCCGAGAGGCAGGGCCCAATAACTGCCGGTCTCGAACGCAACCCAGAACATGACCGCAAAGGATGCGATCTTCGTTCCGATTTCGACCATGGCTTCCCATTTGAAATCCATGTTGCGGATGTACATTTCGAATCGCGAATTCCGGAATCCCAGGAGGAGCGGGTAAACGGCCAAAGCACTGATGACGGCCAGCAGGCGCGGGTCTCCAAACACGGCAGCAACCGGCCAGGCCGCGGCCAGCATCAGAACCGTAACGATGAGGCCCCGGAGAATGTTCAGGGTCCAGGCCGTATTGAAATCCCGGTCCGCAACGGTTTTCAGCTGAACCAGCGCGGCGCCGACTGGCAATTCGACGACGGCGCCAGCAATCGTGAATACGCTCATGGCAACAGCAACGAGACCGAAATCCGCCGGAACCAGCAGCCGGGCAGCGACCAATGTGCTGACAAGGCCAATTGCCTGGCTGACAAAACGCCCAAGCAGGAGCCAGGCTGTTCCGCGCAGGATCATCATTTTCAACATGGACAATCCACCGGGTGAAACTCCTGTCGCCAGTCGGGCCTGGCCCTCTGCCGCTAGACGAGTCCGAGCAAGATACATGCCCATCTTATGGTTTATGGATTGCGAACAGGGTGTCCGGACTGGCTTACCGGCCTTCAATCGCCATTGGCTTGTCCTAGGTTTCCAATAATCGGCAAAAAGGCCCCGCAAACCGTCCGGTTCGCGGGGCCAATTTACAGGTGAATTGGGCCTTAGTTCTTGGTCAGGCCGAGCGATTCAACCGTGGAGACCGTCAGGTAACCGACCGGCAAGCCATTGGCGCGCTGATAGGATTCCATGGCGTCGAGGGTCGCCGGTCCGAACTCGCCGTCGATCGGTGCGGTGTAGCCGGCATCCGTCAGAGCTTTCTGGACAGCCGAGATCTTGCCAGGCGTTGCGTTCGTGTCGCAAAGCACTTCACGCCATTCGAGGCTGCCACCGCCGCTGACGACACGCTTTTCGATCGTCTTGTACGTGGCCGGGATGACGATGGTTTCTTCCGACGCAGCCGTCACCAGCTTCTGGACAGAAATGGTCTCGTAGACCGCCGGGACGATCTCTTCGATCACTTGTGCCGGCTGGCTGACTACCTGACGCGTCACGGTCTTGTAAGTAGCCGGCACGATGTTGGTTTCGGTGCGCTCAGGCGACACGAGACGTGTGCGAGTGACGGTTTCGTACTGGGCCGGCACTTCGACGCGGCAAAGCAGCTCGCCAGTCGACACGCCATTGGCCGATGCCGAGGCATCGATCGCGCGGCCATAGAGGCCGTTGCCCGGCTTCCAAGTCGTGTAGGCTGCGCGCGTCATGACCTGCTCCGAGTATGTCTCATACTGCGCAGGAACGACGACCGTATCGGTGCGCTCTGGCGTCACAAGGACCTCTTCGGTCACGGTTTCGAACGTTGCCGGAATGACGCGGACATCCTTGGATTCTTCCTTCACCAGGATCTCTTCGGTCACGGTCTCGTAGGTTGCCGGAATCAGTTTGATTTCCGTGCCTTCGGGACGGTCGACGACCTGCTCGGTCACGATATTCGTGGTTTCCGGAATGAGCACGCGCGCATAGCAGGTGCCTGCGTCGGATTCCGGCGGATAGTCAGCCGAACCCTGCGCGAACGCCATGCTGGCGAACGCCGTCGCAGCAGCCGAAATCAAAAGCATTTTCTTGGACATGTTTATTTTCCCCTTTGGCACCCTGACGCTCACACGCCGGGACACCCCATTTCAATTCAGTGATCGAATTCTGGTGTGCGATCCGACCTCCACTAAGTACATTGCGCAGCCAGGTCGACGGACTATCATCCGCCAACTGAGCAACATGAGCCCCTCATGAAACTTCCGTAATGAATGCTATATGAATATGAACGGAATCGACTGCAATTGACCGGCTTACGCCCCCGATACTCGCGTCATACGAGAATATCGAGCGTTTGCACCAGTCCCCACAGTCCTGCCGAGCAAGTCAGGCGTCAGCGTCGAAAAAGGGCCGGTCGCCGGCAATCGTGACGCGCTCCATGATGCGTGTATTGGGAAAATAGTCGCTCGCGGCATAGTGCTGGCAGGCGCGATTGTCCCAGAAGGCGATGGAGCCCGGCGCCCAGCGGAAACGGCACTGGTATTCGGGGATAGCTGCACGCGAGTATAGGAATTTCAGTAGCTCATCGCTCTCGGCCCGGTCCATGCCCTTGATATGATCCGTGAACGCTGTGTTTACATAGATCAGTCGCCGCCCGGTTTCCGGGTGCGTGCGAACGACCGGGTGCTCCATCAGCGGGAATTTCTCGTGCAGGGAGGATGAGTCCTTGCCGAGGCGCTTGGCAAAGACACGGGCGATATCGTGAACGGCCGTCATGTTGCAGAGGCGCGCCTTCAGATCGTCGTCGAGGCCGTCATAAGCCATGACCATGTTCGAGAAGAGCGTATCGCCGCCGACTTCGGGAAGCTCTATTGCGCGCAGGATGGAGCCAAGCGAGGGCTTCTCGCGCCAGGTGACATCAGAATGCCAGGCATTCTCCATGCCGCGGGACTTGGGGCCGTGGACAATGCGGAGCACTTCACGGTCTGGCTGGTCCTTCGGCGTGGCCGGGTGAATTTCAAGTTCGCCGAAAGCACGGGCAAATTCGATGTGCTGGGACCGGGTGATGTCCTGATCGCGGAAAAACACGACCTGATACTGCAAGAGGGCAGCGTGGACTTCGTCAATCAGCGCATCGCTCGGCGCGGCGAGGTTCGCGCCGATCAGCTCGGCCCCGATGCCAGGCGACATGGGCCGGGCGTCAAACTGGGTAAAGTCGCCGGAAAACTCGGAATACGGCATGTCATTCCTCCCATTTTCTTTGAGACTAGCACCTTGCGCCGAAATTGGGAGAGCATGCAGCCCCTAGCGCTGATGGCTTGCGCAGGTTATCTGCCGCGCATGGCCCAACCTCCCCTGATCTCCCTGTCCGACGTCCGCCTGTCACTTGGCGCAAAGCCCCTGTTCGAAGGGGTGACTCTCAGCCTGTCCAAAGGTGAGCGTGCGGCGTTGGTAGGACGTAATGGGGCGGGCAAGTCGACACTCATGCGGATCATCTCCGAACAGGCAGAAGCCGATAGCGGCCAAGTGTGGCGCCAGCCCGGAACGACCTTTGCGACCGTGGTGCAGGAACCGCGCTTTGACGGGTTCGACACCGTGCTCGACTATGCCAGCGACGGGCTCGAATTCACTTATATGGCCGAGGCCGAGTTGATGGAATTCGGCGTCGACCCGGCCGCTGATCCGAAGACGCTGTCAGGCGGACAGCAGCGGCGCGCCGCGCTGGCGAAGGCCTTTGCGGCAGAGCCTGACGTGATCCTGCTGGACGAGCCGACCAACCATCTCGACGTTCCGATGATCGAATACCTCGAAGGTCGCCTGAAAGCGTTCAGCGGCGTTGTCCTCGTGGTCAGCCACGACCGCCGGTTCCTGGAGAACATATCAACCAATACACTGTGGCTGCGCCAGGGCGTCGTACTGAAATCGCCGGAAGGCTATGTGAAGTTCGACGAATGGGCCGAAGCCATTGAAGTGGAAGAAGAACGCCAGCTGAAGCGGGTGACAACGCAGCTGAAAGCCGAGCAGCATTGGCTGGCGCGCGGCGTCACGGGCCGACGCAAACGCAACCAGGGCCGCCTCGCCAAGCTACACGACATGCGCGCCCAGCATGGCGCGATGCGCGCAGCGCTGAACGATCGCAAGAACACGGCCGAATTCAGCGCGGGCGTCGGCGAATCGATGAGCAAGAAGGTGATCGAGGCAAAGCACGTGTCGAAGACGTTCGACACGCCGAACGGGCCGCTGGTGATAGCCAAGGACCTGTCTCTGAAGATCCTGCGCGGCGACCGGATCGGCATTATCGGGCCGAACGGCGCGGGCAAGACAACGCTGGTACGCCTGCTGCTCGGCGAAATCGAACCCGACGAAGGCAGTGTGCGCCACGGCAAGACGCTGGACGTGACCTATCTCGACCAGACGCGGGACACGCTGGATCCGAAGGATACGATCTGGGAAGCCCTCGCGCCGGCGGGCGGCGACTCGCTGATGGTTCAGGGCCAGCAACGGCATATCGCAGCCTATGCGAAGGACTTCCTGTTCAAGCCGGAACAGCTGCGCCAGCCTGTCGGAGCCCTTTCGGGCGGAGAGCGCAACCGGTTGGCCCTGGCGATTGGCCTCGCCAAGCCATCAACCCTGCTGGTGATGGACGAACCGACCAACGATCTCGACCTGCAGACGCTGGACCTGCTGGAGGACATGCTGCTGGCATATGAGGGCACGCTGTTGCTGGTGAGCCACGACCGGGCATTTCTCGACAGCACCGTGACGAGCTGTCTCTGCCCGCTGGGCGATGGCAAATGGGTGCAGACAGCGGGCGGCTGGACTGACGCACAGGCGCAGCTGGCGCATGTCCGCCGTGACGCTGACGCCGAAGCCCGGACGGCAAAAACAAAACCGGCCGACACGCCGAAGGCCAAGCCGCAGAAAAAGCTCTCCTTCAAGGACGAACACCGCCAGAAAGAGATCGACGCATTGATCCCCAAATTGAGGGCCGAAGTGGCAGCACTGGAAAAGGCGCTCGCGGATCCGGGCCTCTATGCGAGCGACCCCAAGGCCTTCAACACCAAGTCCGAGCGCATCGGTGCGGCGCGCGCGGAGGCCGAAGCCGCGGAGTTGGAATGGCTGGAAATCGAGGAAAAACGCGAGGCACTGGCAGGCTGATGCCACAACCCTTCCTTAACCGGCGGCGCCTAGATTCCGATGCTGGATATATGGGAGATCAGCCAATGCGCCCTTCATGGATGCTTGCGATTGCCGCCTGCCTGGTGGCGCCTGCTTTTGCCGATGCGCCAATGTCGCTCAAGGCCGATGCCGTGGCGGCTCCCGCACCGGTTGGCCTTGAACAGGGCCTGTATCGTTTCGGGGCGACCTATAGCGTCGTGCCCGCCGAAAATGCGCTAGGCTGCCAGACGGCCTGCGCGGATGACGCGGCCTGCCTGGCCTGGAGCTTCGTGTCTGCCGCAGGAGACGCTGCCGCGTGGTGCGAGCTTAAGCGCAGCGGCGGCCGGATCGAGCGCAATCCGATGGCCGTATCCGGTTTCTCGCCGCGCCATGAGGCGATATTCATGCCGGTTGCCGCCGATCCCGCCGAAGAGCTTCTCGGTGATGAAACGGAGTTTGACGCAGACCACATCAAGGCCATCACGGTCGAGATCGAGAAAGTCGACATCGATGGACCGACAGACCTGACCAAGACTGAACCCGAAAACTAGAGCGAGCGTTCCTTCGTTGCCGTGAAACGGATCGCCGGGTTCTTTTCCTGCGCGTAGCCGACATCCCAGGCGTTCTTGGCCAGATAGACCGGCGCGCCATCAAGATCGGTTCCCGAGGCCGACTTGTTCCGTTCCATGAATTCCTCAAGCTTGACCGGATCGTCACACGCCAGCCAGCGGGCGACATTATACGGCGCCTGCTCGAAAACAACCTCAAGATTGTATTCCGCCGCGACGCGTTCGGTCATCACTTCGAACTGCAGCTGGCCAACCGCACCAACGATCATGTCGGAACCGATCGCGGGCTTGAACAATTGCGTGACGCCTTCTTCGGCAAGGCTTTCGAGTGCCTTGCGCAGGTGCTTGGCTTTCATCGGGTCTTTCACACGCGCGCGGCGAAGAAGCTCCGGCGCAAAGTTCGGAATGCCCGCGAACTGGATCTCACCGCTTTCCGACAGGCTGTCGCCAACGCGCAGCTGGCCATGGTTGGGCACGCCGATCACATCGCCCGCATAAGCCGTCTCCGCAATCTCCCGATCCTGCGCGAGGAACATGAGGGGGTTGTGGATGTTCAGTTGCTTGCCGCTTGCGCTCTTCAGGCGCATGCCGCGCTTGAACTCACCTGAGCAAAGCCGAAGGAAAGCGACGCGGTCGCGGTGGTTGGGGTCCATGTTCGCCTGAATCTTGAACACGAAGCCGGAAACATCCGGATCGGACGGTTTGACCTCTATGGGAGCGCCCTTGCGTTCCGCTTTCTGGACGCGCGGCGGCGGTGCATAGTCGCGCAGCGTGTTGAGCAGTTCGGCCACACCGAAATGACGTAGCGCCGAACCAAACACAACCGGCGTCATGTTTCCCGCCTTGAAGGCTTCCTCGTCGAATGCCGGGAGAAGGCCTGTGACCATCTCGACGCCTTCGACAAGTTCCGCATACACATGATCATCCAGCTTGCCGATGAGCGCCTCGTCGCTGCCGGGAATTCGGCTAGCCGGGCCGATATGAGGCGGCTCTCCGGGGCGCCTGTCGAACTGGCAGAACTCCCCCGTCGTGAGATCCTTCATCCCGGCAAAGCGCTGGCCGGATGCGGCAGGCCAATAGAGCGGCGCCGTGTCGAGCTGGAGCTTGTCCTGAACTTCATCAAGCAGTTCGATCGGCTCGAGGGCCTCGCGGTCCATCTTGTTGATGAACGTGACGATCGGAATGTCTCGCATGCGACAGACCTCAAACAATTTGAGCGTCTGCGGTTCGATACCCTTGGCAGCGTCAAGCACCATCACAGCGCAATCTGCCGCCGTCAGCGTGCGATAGGTGTCCTCGGAAAAGTCTTCGTGGCCCGGCGTGTCGAGCAGGTTGAAGACCAGGTCGCTGTATTCAAATGTCATCACCGAAGCCGAGACCGAGATTCCGCGATCACGCTCGATCTTCATCCAGTCGGAACGCGTACGCCGCTGCTGGCCGCGCGCCGCGACCTCCCCCGCCGCACGGATGGCACCACCCGCGAGAAGGATGTTCTCGGTGAGCGTCGTCTTACCGGCATCCGGGTGCGAGATAATGGCGAAGGTACGCCGCCGGGCGGCTTCCTGAACATGAGACATTGGGATTCCGGACAAATTTGGTTTCAGCCGCCAGCCCCTAGCCGATTTAATGGCGGTATTGAAGGGGTGGAAAGCGGGTTCGCGCCCAAGGATTGTCTTGCTATGCTGCATGCGGCGGCAAACACGCGTGAATAAGGGTACGCTTGTCATGTTACATTCACGCATTCTGTCCTCTGGCTGCGCGGCGGTCGCCCTTTTGGCCAGCGCCTGCGGCCAGCCCAAACTGCCGACACCGGAAGTGCCGCCGACAATAACAGAAGACACGGACGAGCCTGCGGCACCTGCCGATCCGGCGAGTGCTTCGGCCGAAATGCTGAAGGGTCCGATGCAAGTGATGATCGTGATGGACTCGTCCGGCTCCATGTGGGGCCAGATTGATGGACGCTCGAAGCGTGACATTGCCAGCACCGCCATGCAGACATTGGTGACCAGCGGAGCGGAACTCAGCGCGGCTGGTCTCATTGCTTATGGCCATCGCCGCGAAGCCGACTGCAATGATATCGAACTGATACGTAGGCCGGGCGCAAACGAGCCGCTGGCGGATTCCGTGGAAAAACTGGTCCCGACCGGCAAGACTCCCCTGACAGCCGCCGTGGAGACGGCTGCCGAAGCCCTCGATATCCAGGAAACACCCGCAACCGTTATCCTTGTGACAGACGGGATCGAGACATGCGATGCCGACCCGTGTGCGGCCGCTGCGGCGCTGGAAGCGCGCGGCATCGATTTCACCGTTTACGTTGTTGGCTTGGGCCTGAGCGTTGACGAGGGGCGGCAGGTTGCCTGCATCGCCGAGGAGACAGGCGGAAAATACATCGAAGCATCGAATGCGGAGGAATTGTCCGAAGCGCTGGAATCGGTTTCGGATGCCATCGAGTCCGGGCCGCCAGAGGCGGCTACAGATACGGCGACTGCCTCGATCGACGGACCCGTCTCCGTCGAGATCGGGTCAGATTTCAACGTGGCCTGGGTAGGTCCGGGTACCGAGTCCGACTATGTCGATCTCGTGCCTGCGGGTCATGACCTCACAAGTGGCGAGATCTCTTTTGGCTACACAAAGCAGGAAGGCGATGTCCCCCTGCGTGCACCCGGGACGCCCGGTGCGTACCTGCTGCGCTATGTCTGGGCAGCTCCGCAGGGCCGAACGGTGCTCGCAACCCGGCCGATTGAAGTAACAGACGCACAAGTCGCCCTGATCGCCGATCCTGCCGTTGGTATTGGTGACAAGCTGAGGGTTGCGTGGCGTGGCCCCGGCAATGACGGCGATTATGTCGACATCGTGCCACGCGGCGATACACGGACGAACGACGAACAAGCCCATGCCTACGTCAAGGGCCAGGACACGCTTGTCCTGCGCGCACCGGGAAAGCCAGGCGCGTATGACCTGCGCTATGTCGCATTGGCCAGCGACGGGAAAAATGTAATCCGTATACTGCCGCTAGAAGTTACTGAAACAAAGGTCGACCTGGCATTCAATCCGTCGGCCGTTCTTGGGGAAATACTGACTGTCGACTGGTCGGGTCCAGGGGCGCCTGGCGATTATATCGACATCGTTCCCAGAGGCTATAAGCGTACGAGCGGCGAAAAATCTTTCGCCTACACGAAAGGCGGCAATCCACTGGTCCTGAACCTGCCAGGCGAGGCGGGCGAATATGACGTGCGCTATGTCCTGCAGTCATCCGATGGCCGAACTGTGCTGAAATCCGTTCCGCTGGTGCTGGGTGACAGGATATTTGCCGTCGCGCCGGCCAAGACCAGCGGCGTGATCGGCGAGACGATCAGCGTGAACTGGACAGGCCCGGGGAATGATGGCGACTATATCGACATTGTTCGGCGTGGCTTCGACCGTACCAGCGGCGAGAAATCCCACGCATACGTGCGAACAGACAATCCCCTTTCGATCCGGCTGCCAAGCGAGCCAGGCGCCTACGACCTGCGCTATGTATTCGTGTCATCGACCGGGCGGACCGTGAAGGCTGTGAAACCGATCACCGTGACCAAGGCCGACGTGACGCTGGAGACTCCCGAGAGCGTCAATGCCGGTGAGCCGTTCGCCGTCAACTGGACGGGGCCCGGCTACGCCAACGACTATATCGACGTCGTTGCGGAAGGCCACACGAGCGCCAGCGGCGAGCTTTCATTTGCATATGCAAAGGAAGGACAAGTTCTGTCGCTGAAGGCACCGGACAAGCCGGGCACGTATACGGTGCGTTACGTGTTGCAAGGGCCAGATGGGCGCAAGGTCGTCAAGACAAGGCCTCTCCAGGTCGACTAGGCTGCCTCAGGCAGCGAGTGGCCAGATCTCGGCAATGTCAGGCAGCGTGCCGTCTTTTTCCGCGCGGTTCTTCAGCGAACGAAGGATGGCTTCGGGCAGAATAGTGAGGCGCGGTTCAGCGACAGTGTCGCCAAGGGCCGGGAAAAGCGCGGCATTCGCACCGGTTTTTGCGATGATCAGTGAACCGAGATCCTGAATCAAGACCTCGTCGATCGGTACGTTTTCGCGCACATGATCAGCGACAACACGGGTGACGAAGTCTAAAGCATCACGCGCTCGCATGCCATATGGATCTCCGCAGCCAAGGCTTTTCCAGCGTTTGGAAAGATGAATCTCCGGGATGTCTATCTCGGCGATCGTATCGTTGAGCAAGAAAAGCATGCCAGCGTCCCCAGGCAATGGATTCACCCGAAGGCTGCCTTGGACGGGTTAACAGGCGGTTTACCCGCTCGCGCTCTGGCTGAATTCGCCTCAGGCCAGCCTAGTCGGTTTCAATGTCTTCCGTGAGGAAATGGCGCCCCTGCTTGTCTTCGATCTCGACCACCCAAAGGTCGCTGTCACGCTGGCGCGCGCGTTTGACATACGCATCGACGCTTGCCTCATCCGGACCGACGCCCTGGATTGTCAGGTCGCGAAAGACGCGCTCGCCTTCGAGATTGGTACTGGGCGTATAGGCCGCCGCCGTGCCATCAAGGCGCGCTACCTTGATCAATGTGTCACCACGCGACGCGTCGCCCTTCTGAACCACGAACGCTGCCGCGCCTGCGACCTCGGCGCGGCGAATGAGGGCCTCAACCCATAATTTGGACGGCAGGCGAACCATGAAGGCGACTCTTGCTTGTTTTCGAGGGAGCGGCAAGCCGCTTGCCGGCTATTCAGCAGCGTCTTCGAGCGGCGTCACATCGGTCATGTCTGCGAGCGGCAGGGTCACTTCGGCGCGTGTACCCTTGCCGGGCCGGGACTGCAGGTTCAACTGGCCGCCATGGAGCTCGGCAAAGCTTCTGACCACTGCCAGGCCGAGGCCTGTGCCAGCGCGCCCGCGTGAATTGCCGCCCTGCGCGAAGGGCTCGGTCACGCGCTTGAGGTCTTCCTCGGACATGCCTGCGCCCTTGTCGATAACGCTGAGCACCGCAGCCCCTCCTGCTTCGTATGCGTCCAGCGTGACTGTGCCGCCGCGGTCGGAATACTTTATCGCGTTTGAAACGAGGTTCTGCCATATCTGGCGCACGGCACGCGCATCGGCCTCGGCCCAGACCTCGTTGTCCGATTTGATCCTGAGCTTCACGCCGGCGCGTTCGGCCTGGTTGTCGAGCTGGCGGACAATCGACTGGGCTGACGCAACAAGATCGACGGGTTCCGGTTCAAGGCGCTGGCGGTCGGCATTCGCCTTGGCAAGGTCAAGAATGTCTTCGACGAGCAGGAGCAGGTCCTGCCCGCTTTCGTGAATGATGCCGGGATAGTCGGCATAGGCCTCCGGCAGAGGCCCGCGTATCTGGGCCCGCATCATGTCGGCATAACCGAGGATGGCATTGAGTGGTGTTTTCAGGTCGTGACCCAGCGATGCAAAGAAGGCCGTGCGATCCTGCAACTGGGCGGCTGCAGCCTCAAGCGCTGCAGAGGTTTCCGCTGCCTGGCGCTGCGACGCGCTGATATCGTGCAGCAGGAGCTGTGTACCAGTGACACCGGCTTCGGCGGAAAAGGCAGCCAGACGCCCATCGGCCAGCTTGACCTCACCCTGCACCAGACCGGTTTCGGGGCGCAGGCCGGACAGGTCTGCGTCCGGCTCGAACAGGTCCGCCAGCGGGGCGCCCGTTTTGGCGGCACCCAACCCGAGCGTGTCGCCCGAAAGGCTCCGAATGCGGCCTTCCGGCGCAATGTCGAGCAACAGAAGACCGGACGATGCAGGCAGGACGCATGCCGGCGTGGCGGGCACGGCGTCGGCCTGTACGCTTTCCTCGACAATGGGTGCGCGTGCGCCGTACCGGTCTTGCACAAGCACCCAGACCAGCAGGCCGGCGAGCACGAGACCGCCAAAGGCGACAGCGACCGTCAGCGGCAAGTAGTTTTCCGCTCCCGGAGGGAGGAGTTCGAAGCGACCCATCACCAGAACGGCGAAATAGGCGACAACGCCGAAGATCGCTGCTTCGGCGGCCATGTCCGTGTCTTCGAGGTTCAAAGCCACTAGCGGCGCCAGCACGAAAAGGATTGTCAAAGGCGAAGTCGCCCCGCCGGTCAGCGCGACCCCGAGTACGGCCAACAGGGTCCAGAAGATGACCAGAAGCGGAGCAGCATAGGAAGAGAAGTCCTTCTCTTCACGAAAGAACACCAGGCCGACGACGGCAGGCAGAATGGCAATCACGGCGCCGCTCGCAAGGGCTGCAATTCCGATTCCCCGGAGCGCAGCAATCAGCGCAGCGGCCGCAATCAGGGCCAGCCACGTTAGATTAACGAACTGTAATCGCTTTTGCATCATGCGGGGGGACATATTAACATCCCATAGATATTCCTTAGGCATTCTCGCCCCCGTACCCATCGTTTGCTGTATTTGTAATGTTCTCGACAGGCAAGGTGAGGTTCCCCAAGTGGGGAAGATGGGGCAAGACTATCGCGTGTCGCGTGAGGGAGATTGAGACCATGAAATCCATCAGAATGATTGGGGCAGCAATTGTCGGGCTCGGGCTGGCTGCTGGAGTAAATGCCCAGGGCACAGATCCGATTTCGGACACGGCCGCTGTCTACGCCACGTACCAGTCCGATGTGACCGACGTGAAGGAAAAGCCGCTGACTTCGGCAGGCGATATCGACCATGCGCTCAACTCGCTGGGCGGTCACAATCCGGACCAGCTGTCCAAGGGCTGGATCGCCTATTCCGCGCTTATCGCATCGCAAAACCCGGAATACCGCGCCGCCGTTCGCGACATTGAAAGCTTCTATGGACGCGAAGTGTTCGAAAACGGCATGCGCAATGACGTGCGTTACGCCCGCACCCTGCACGGCGGCGACAATGCCGTGAGCGCAGCCCTGACGGCCACCGAAGCCGACAGCCGCCGCCTGAACAGCGCCGCAGCCTATGTGAAGGAACAAGCCTATTCGCTGCAAGCGTCCGGCTGGGCAAAAGCCAAGATCGGCAATTCCGGCAACAAGGCAAAGAAGCTGAATTCCAGCCAGGCGACCGGCATTCCCGCCAAGCTCGGATTGCTGTCCGCCATGAACGCCAAGGATATCGACGCCGTTCTCGTCCAGGCAGGCAGTTCCGGTGCCCCATCGCTTTGGGACAATGTCTCCGGCGCCGCCAGCGCGATCCGTTTCCCGGCCGCCATGACATCCGGCCTGACGGGCAACCGCAAGCGGGTGAAGTTCGGCAAGGAGCCGATTGCAGACCAGATTGCGACGCTGGCCGCCTATCGCGTTCTGGGTGCCAGCACCGAGAAGAACTCAAGCCAGATCAATTCCGCGATGGCCGAACGTGAGACCAAGGGCTGCCTGAACATGGCCAACCTGAACCTCCAGCAGTGCGTTGCCGCCGCCAACCAGCAATATGAAGTGCCGTTCTGCATCGGTGAGCACGCCCTGTCTGACGTCGGCAAGTGTATTGGCGGCGTCTACCAGTAGGCCAATGGCCCCGTCCTGAAACAGACCCCCGGTGGCCGGTTGCGGCGCCGGGGGTTTTCTTTTGCGCGGCGATGCCCCATTTCAGGCGGATGAGCATCGAAACGGCAGCTGACAACATACGTGAAGAGTTTTCCTGGCTTGACGATTGGGAGGCGCGCTATGCGCACATCATCGATCTGGGAAAGGCCAACCCGCCCCTGTCAGGCGACGAGAAAACCGAGGAAACGCGTGTGCGCGGATGCGCGTCACAGGTCTGGATGGTTACGCATGTCGAAGACGGTCGCCTGATGGTGCGCGCTGAATCGGATGCGATGATCGTGTCGGGCCTGATCGCACTACTGGTGCGCCTCTATTCCGGCGCGCTCCTGTCAGAGGTCGAAGCGTTCGATGCCAAGGTCCTGCTGGACGAGATCGGCGTGACGGGCGCCCTGACAGCGCAGCGTTCGAACGGCCTCGCTTCCATGCTCGACCGCATCCGCCAGGATGCACGTCAGGCACTCGCCGCCTGACACCGCCGCGTCAGGCGACCGCTGGCGCCTTGCTCATCGTCACGACGCTGGACAGGCCCATCGACAATTGCTCGAGCCAGTCGTCGAAGTCCGGGTCGTCGCGCTTGTCCTCGACGAGGCGGCAAGCATAGGCAATTGTCGAGCGGTCACGGTCGAAGGCGCGCGCAACGCGGGCCAGGCTCATGCCGAGCGCAACGTGCGTGATATATATCGCGATGTGCCGGGCTCGCGCCTCGATGGGACGGCCGCGCTCAGGCGAAAGCAGGACTTCGGACTTCAATCCGAGCGCATAGGCTGTCAGCGCAGCAGCCAGATAGGCGCGGTCTTCGTCTTTCTGTGGATCGAATTTCGCCATCACTGTCTCCTTCTGGTCTGGCAGGTAGAAGACTACCCGCCATTCGAAGGTGTAGGATAACTTTCCTATGCCATCAAGACAGCGTCAATGCCCGCAGGCGAATCAGGCCGCTGCCCGAGGGGAAGAATTGTGGACAGCGCCGGTTTGGCCACCATTGGCAATGACGAGCCGACGGCTGGGAAGCAGCTCGTCGTGGCACAGCACCATTGTCAGGTGACCGCTGGAATCCAATAGGGGAAGCCGCAGCCAGGCATGCATGCCGTCCTTTTGTTCGATGATGCCGCCTACCGGTGCCCGGCGCTCCAAGGCGACGGACAGTCCGAGCGAAAAGGCATCGCCATGCTCGCCGATGACATCTGCGACGCGTCGGCCGCGCGCTTCCATGCCAAAAATATCGCGCAGGCGCGAACCGGCAATCCGGAATCGGCCATCGCCCGACTCGTCGAACTGAACGATGGAAATGCTGGCGAGCATGCTGCGAAGCGCGCCCGGATCGATCGCGTCGCGCGGCACGCGACCCGCCCCGTCGCGAAGCCGCATCCAATAATCTATGAGCGCCTGCTGGGCGATGGTGACGCCCTTGAATACTGTTTGTTTCGACATCGTGTGCACCCCCAGGTGATTCGATAGAATCACCTATCGCGCGAGTAGAGTCCGGGATCAAGCGTCGAATACATGTTTTCTTAATATGTCTTACCGGAATATTTCATTCCGGAAGCGCAACAAATAGTATTCGGACGCGGCAACTAAGCCTTGTCTCCTTTGCCCAGTCCCATTTTCTTTGCGAGCATTGACCGATGCTTCGAATAGCCCGGCGCAACCATCGGATAGTCGGGAGGCAAATTCCATTTTTCTCGGTACTCGTCGGGCGACATATCGTATTTGGTGCGTAGATGGCGCTTCAGCGACTTGAACTTTTTGCCATCCTCCAGGCAAACCAGAAAGTCCTCACCGAGCGATCTCTTCACCGAAACGGCCGGCTTGGGGGGCGACGCCTCGACATCGGCATTGCCAAGCCCCGCCAGGGAGGCGTGCACGTTGCGAATGAGGTCGGGCAGTTCGGCCGACTGTACAGAATTATTACCGACATAAGCCGCTACGATTTCACTGGCGAACGCGATGAGCGCGCCTTCGCGCGGCACAGACCTCGTGGCATCGGGCATTATCATACCTCCCCGGAAATACTGTATTCCGGGGTAGCTCAAGCGGACGATGTGTAAATACTAAAATGGCAGTCTGTGCGCGTTAAAGTTGACTATTGTGACAACAATTCGACACGAGAACTTGCTCCGCAACTTCAGCCTACTGTGATGAATGCCAGTAACAGGACAAGGCCCAACAACGCTGCCGTCCAGACCGCCATTGCTCCGGTGAGCCCGCCCCGGGCCAGCTCGCCGCGCGGGCTGAAGGCCGCCTCGATCCGTTCATACGCTCGCCCGGTGATTCCGAAGAACACCGCAGTCATCGCAGGACCGACCTTTCCCCACACTGTTCCAGCCCACTGCGCCATGCCGAAACCGACCCGGCGATAGAGCCAGTCGGTGTCGAGGATCGTGCCGGGCTTCTCCGGCGGGTAAACACCGAACCGTTTGAGCAGGACGAAGGCAAATGTTGCGAGCACCAGCAGCTGCAACTGTGTCAGGATATGCTCGAATGTGAATGGCTGGTAGGTCATCGCCTCTTCGCGATATGGCAGCAGGTTGTAGAGCCATTCATAGCCGAGGCCGGGAATGACCGCTGGCAGGCCGATGGCGATGCTGATGAATGCCGCCATGCCCATGGCCAGCAACATGTTGAAAGGCGCTTCCTTCACGCGTTTGCCGCTATCGTGGCCGAAGAAGGCAAAATAGGGAATCTTGATCCCGGAGTGCTCAAGCACACCAGCCGAAGCGAACATCAGCATCAGCCAGATAATCGGCAGGCCGGCATGGGCAACAGCGCTGAGAATCATGGACTTCGTCACGAAAGCCGAGAAGAGCGGCATGGCCGAGATCGAGATCGCGCCGACGAGGCAGAAAACCGTCGTCCACGGCATTGAGCGGTAAAGCCCGCCAAGCTCGCTCGCCTTGGTCGTGCCAGTGCGATAGAGAACCGCGCCCATGGACATGAACAGGAGTCCCTTGAACATGATGTCGGCGAAAGCGTGGGCCACCGCGCCGTTCAGGGCAAGCGGTGTACCGACGCCGATGGCACAAATCATGAAGCCAATCTGGTTGTTCGTGGAATAGGCGAGCACCTTGCGCAGGTCGTTCTCGATCACGGCGAAGAAGACCGGGAAACAGGTCATCACGGCGCCGATCCAGATCAGCGCATCCTGACCCGGGAACATGCGGGCAAAAGCATACACTGCGAGCTTTGTGGTGAAGGCAGAGAGAACGACAGCGCCAACAACTGACGCTTTCGGATAGGAATCCTGCAGCCAGTTGTGCAGGAACGGGAAGGCCGCCTTGATGCCGAAGGCAATGAAGATCAGCAGCGCGCCGGGCGCAGCGAGATCTTCGAACACCTGGAGCCCGATATTTCCCGTATCCTGATAGACATAGGCCACGCCTGCCAGCAGCAAGACGCCCGACAGGATTTGAACGCCGAGATAACGCATTGAGGCGAAATAAGACGCGCGCGTCCCTGCCCCCAACACCATGAAAACGGATGTGACCGCCGTAATTTCCCAAAAGACAAACAGGGTCATCAGGTCACCGCAGAATGCGGCTGCAATCGCAGCACCGCCATAGGCCAGCGCCATGCCGTCCTGCACCCTGTCATCCGTATGCCAGGCGTAGATGGCATTGAGCAGGGCTGCGATCAGGAACGCGAGACCAAAGACGAAACTGAGACCATCAACCCTGTAGAGCACCAGGTCGAGGCCCATGACGCTCGCCGTGAGGTGGTTCACATTCTGGTCGGCCAGCGCAAGCAGTGCGATGCCGACAAGCGGCGCGCCAATGGCAATACCATGACGAATACGGCGCATGGGCAGGAAGATGGCTACGATGCCTGCAAGGATCAGCAACCATCCGGGGTTCAGGGCGGTCAGGAAGGCGGGCATTACTCGTCTCCCTCATAGATCGGGTGTGCGTCGGCGGCGCCTTGCGGCATGTCAGGGTCAACATCCGCTGGCGGTCCACCAGCATCGCCATAGTAGTTTTCGCCTCGCCGCAGCAGGTTGCCGAGCGGCCACCCCATCAGGACCACGAACGTGAAGGCTGCGAAACCATACAGGCCATAGAATCCGGTCGAGTTGGCGAAGGTAAAATAGTCATGCCGGTGCACGAACAGGTCGAGCACGATCAGGACCGCACCGAGCAGGCCAAGCCCCCAGAACATGATCGCGCCGATGTGTTTTGTTTCGGTCCAGCCGAAAAGGAGCTTCGCCATCGGGTGCACGCCTTCGTCGGAAACGGTGTGGAGGTCATGCGCCTTTTCAGCGGCGCGCTTCAGGAAGCGTCCCGCCGTGTCGCGGGTTTCGGGCGTGTCATTGCTCATGGCTGGCCTCCGTTCACGATCACGGCCGCGCTACCGCCCATGGACGGCGCAAGGAAATCTGCGAGCGGTCCGACCAGGAAGAAGAGGATGATACACAGCGCAGCCGTGAACACAGGCGCCGCGACCGTCAGGGCCGGCGCCCCGCCGGGGCGTTTGAACGCCCGGGGTTCGCCCGAGCCAGGAGGCGGCATCAGGGCCAGGATGGGAATTGGCAGGAGGTAGGCGATATTCAGCAGCGACGAGCCTATCAGCACCCACGGCACGTAACCGTTTCCGGCATCGACCGCTCCCTGCATCAGCTCATACTTCGCCCAGCCGCCGGCCATGGGCGGAATGCCTATGATCGACAGCGACGCAATGAGGAAGGCAATGAACACGAGCGGCATCCGGCGACCGAGACCGCGCATGTCGGATATATTGGTCGCGCCGGTGGCGACATAGATCGCGCCTGCACACATGAAGAGCGTCATCTTGCCTGCGGCGTGGGCGGCGATCTGGATGCTGCCGCCGAGGAATCCCGCTTCGTTGGCCAGCATCGCGCCGGCCGTGACGTAGGCAAGCTGCCCGATGGTCGAATAAGCGAGCCGGGCTTTAAGATTGTCCTTCGTCATTGCGACGAGCGAGGCGACGATGATGGTGAAACACGCAACCCAGAGGATGAATTCGCGACCGGGCGTCGCGTTCAGCAGGTCTTCGCCGAATATGAAGATCGACACCTTCATCACGGTGAACACGCCAGCCTTCACGACGGCCACGGCATGCAGCAGGGCCGATACCGGTGTCGGTGCAACCATGGCATTCGGCAACCAGAAATGTACCGGCATCAAGGCCGCCTTGCCGATACCAAAGGCAAACAGCAGGAGCAGGCCCGTCGACACGACAGGGCTGATGTCCACTCCGGCCAGCAGACCGCCGGGCACAAAGTCGAGGTTCTGTCCGGCCAGAGTCCATGTCCACATCAGAGCCGTCAGCAACAGGCCGATGGATGTGCCAAGCAGCGTCAGCAGGTAAATGCGCCCGCCACGCTTGGCAGCCGCGTCTCCCTTGTGGGCCACCAGTGGATAGGTCGACAGGGTCAGCACTTCGTAGAACACGAACAGCGTGAACAGGTTCCCCGACATGGCCACGCCGATGGCACCGAAGATGGCAATGGCGAAGCAGATGTAGAAGCGCGTCTGGTTGCGTTCGCGATTACCGCGCATATAGCCGATCGAATAGAACGAGTTGACGATCCAGAGGCCGCTGGCCACGAGCGCAAACAGGGCGCCGAGCGGTTCCAGCTTGAATGCGAAGGACAGGCCAGGCGCCGCTGCGCCGAAATCCAGCGACGGCGTCTCGCCGTTCGAAACCGCCACAGCCAGCGCAATCACCACGGCGAACAGGACGACCGATCCGACGATGGTCACGCTTTCGCGTATGTTAGGGAAGCGCCCGGCTGCAGCAATGCCGGCAGCGATCAGCAGCGGAATACAAAGGGCGGCGAGGATCAGCATGTCAGGACTCATCGGAACATCCCCGGTCCAAACGCGGCCATCGCTGCATCACGCGCGAGGCCAAGCGGGATTTCTGTTGTGATCCCGAAATAGATATTCGCAAGCGCGAGTATCCAGAGTGGCACGAGCAGAACGATCGGCGCTTCCTTGCGGGTCTTGCGCGGGTTTACGGGTGGCTGGAAGAACACGGCCTCAAGGATGCGCCCAACATAGATCACAGCCAGGAAACTCGAGAACACGACCAGGATCACCGCCCACCACCATCCATGTTCGAACAGCGCATAGCCCAACTGGAGTTTGGACTGGAAGCCCGCCGTGAGCGGCACACCGATCAGCGACAGGCCGGCGATGGCAAAGGCCGTCATGGTCCACGGCGCCGAGCGCCCAAGGCCTGCGAAATCGCGGATGTTCGTGCCTTTGTAGGTCAGAACGACAGCGGCAACGGCCATGAACAAGGCGCCCTTGATCATGGCGTGGTTGAGCAAATGGAACAGGCCGGAGCTCAGGCCTGCAACCGTGCCAACCGAGACACCGAGGATCATATACCCGACCTGCGCGACCGACGAATAGGCCAGCACACGGCGAACGTCTGTCTGGAACACGGCCTGGAAACTACACGCGATCATGGCTGCGATACCCAGCGGCATAAGCATGGCGTTAAAGGCTGCGTGTTCGAAAGCGAAGCGCGGGCTGAAGACCGTGAACAGGAACCGGATCAGCGCATACAGCGCCACCTTCGTCGCGGTCGCGGAGAGAAACATCGTGACGAAACTGGGACTATAGGAATAGGCATTCGGCAGCCATTGGTGCAGCGGCCACATGGCAGCCTTCAGGCCCAGGCCGACAACGATGAACGCGAACCCGGCCTGCACAGTACGGCTGCCTGCAAGGGCCGGCAGTTTCGAGGCCATATCGGCCATGTTCAGCGTACCGGTAGCAGCATAGAGGAAGCCGACACCGATGATGAAGAACGTCGCGCCGATCGTGCCCATGACAAGGTAGTTGAAGGCGGCGTGCAGGGCGCGGCGGTCGCGCGAGGCACCCAACGCAACAAGCACATAGGTCGAGATCGAACTGACCTCGAGAAAGACGAACAGGTTGAACGCATCACCGGTGATCGCCACGCCGCAAAGGCCCGCGAAACATGCGAGGAATGCTGAATAGAACAGCGCGGTCTTTTCCTTGGGAATTTCGGCGAGAACCGTCGGGTAGGACATTACCGATGCAAGGACGCCGATCGCCGACACCAGGACCAGGATCATCGCGTTCAGCGCATCTATGCGGAACTCGATGCCCAGCGGCGGCAACCAGTTGCCTAGCGCATAGCTGATCACGCCAGACGAAGACGTCTGCACGATGCCCAGAAGGATCAGCGCAAAGACCAGCGATGCCGCCGTCGCAGCGATGCTGACAAACCAGGCGATACGCCCGCTTGGCACCATGACCAGAAACGGCGCGAGAATCAGCGGCACCATGACCAGCAGAGGCGCAGCATGTGCCAGCGCCCAGGCCGGCACGGAACTCAACAGCAAATCGATCATGCGCCTGCCCCGTTAAGCCATTCGTCAATTTCGGCTTCCTGCGCCAGCGCGGTCTCAAGGTCGATTTCACGGACCTCGTCGCTCTCGATCGTGCCGTAGGCTTCGCGGATACGCACGATCAGCGCCAGACCGACAGACAGGGTCGCCACACCGACGACAATGGCCGTCAGCATCAGGACGTGCGGAAGCACGTTGGAATAGGTGTTTACGAGTTCGACCGGCGCACTCGCATTGCCAAGGGCATGACCGCCCGGCACCGTCGCAGCATGATGGGCCGCTTCAGCGCCGTGACCACCGCCATGTTCGACTGCATCCTCACCGTAAAGGATCGGCGCTGTGCCGCCCGCCACTTTGCCGAGCGTCACATAGAACAGGCACACCGATGTCTGGAACAACGACACGCCGACGATGCGCTTGATCAGGTTGCCACTGGCAAACGTGATGTAGAGACCGATCATCATCAGTCCGATGATCGCCCAATAGTTTGCCCGCTCGAGAAGGAATTCCAGCATTGCTTACCAGTCCTTGTCTCGGATTTCGGCGACGCGGCCCGCGAAGGCATAGAAGATTGTGAGCATGGCGCCTGCGACGCCGCAGAGGACGCCCAGTTCAATCAACAGGATGCCAACATGCTGGCCGTGATGTTCGCCGGGCGGCTCCCGGAAGAGCGCCTGGTATTCGAGGTAATTCCCGCCCTGCAGCAGCGCCCAATAGCCGACGCCCGCATAGATTATGACGCCAATCGCTGCGAGCGAACGGGTGAAAACGGGAGGCACGGCCCGCATGGCGGCGGGCACACCGAAAACGAGCGCGTAAAGGATCACCCCCACTGCGATGATGATGCCCGCCTGGAAACCGCCGCCGGGGCCGAAATCGCCATGGAACTGCGTGTAGAACGCGAACATGATGATGACGGGCAGCAGCATCTTGGAGACGACACGAAGTATGACGTGATGATCGCTGTTCACGAGGCGTCCTCCTCTTTGCTTTCTGCCGGTGTTGATGGTTTTCTGCGTCCGGGCAGCTTGCCTTCGCGGCGGATCGATTCCGCCAGCGATCGCTCACCAAAGCCAAGCAATAGCGCAACAGCCAGACCCGCCAGGAAGACCACGGCGGTTTCACCCAGCGTATCGAATCCCCTGTAGCTTCCCAACACTGAGGTCACGACGTTCGGGATGCCGGTATCGGCCCAGTTGATCTGCATTTGATGAAGACCCACGCCCGTGTTGACCGGCGAATTCGGATCACCCAGCGCGGGCAAGTCAACCGTCGCATAGATCAGCATGACGCCGGTTGCCACAACGACCAGCAACGGCCCGAGGCGCGCGAATTTCTTGTCCGGTTTGGCGGTGCGTGACGTCAGCAGCATGGCGCCGAGCAGCACGACCGTCGACATGCCTGCACCCACAGCCGCCTCGGTGAAGGCCACATCCACGGCATCGACGACAACATACCAGGTGGCCGACACCAGCGAGTAGATGCCGGACAGCATCACGATGGCGAACAGGCTGCGCAGGCGCGCAATCGCGATCGCAACGACAAACAGAACCGCCAGAAGCAGAATGTTGACTAGAGCTATGCCGATATCGCCTTCAAGAACGCCGGTCATGCTGCGCCCTCATCTTCGTCGCTTTTCTGGCCGATCCGGCCGATCAGGGGCTGGAGGCCTGCGGTATGGGCTGCGCTGGCGACGGCATGGGACGCCGCCGGGCTGGTCAGGAACAGGAGCCAGAAAATCACCGCCAGCTTCACCACGACCCCCCAGTCCGGCGCCATCAGCGCCATGCCGATCAGGATGACCGTCGCGCCCGATGTGTCCGTAATACTGGCAGCATGCATCCGGGTGTAGAAATCAGGAAAGCGCATCACACCAATCGTGCCAATCACGCACAGGATGGCGCCGGCCAGGCAAAGCGCCGAGCCCGCCGGGTAGCGCACAATCTCCAAGAACTGCTGCAGGTTCGCCAGGATATCAGCCATTGCGCTTGCCTCCCTGGGCGTCGCGCCGGACCAGCGGCACCTGGAACGAGCGATAGCGGAAGAATTTCAGGATTGCGATGGTCGAGACAAAGTTGATCATCGCGTAAAGAATGGCGATGTCGAGAAATTCGGGGCGCCCCATGACGAACCCCAGCAAGCCCAGCGCCAGAACGGTTTTGGTGCCAAAGGAGTTCACCGCCAGTACGCGGTCATACAGGGTCGGGCCGATCAGCGTGCGAATGAGCAGCAGGATCATGCCCAGCAGGATGGCAATAAGGGCGGCTGCGGTCATGCGGCGGCTCCCTTCCCGTCTATGGCCCGGGCCGAACGCCGGTCCATCTCGACAAAGGCTTCTGGCTGGGAATCCTGTTCGTACAGGCCATGGACCAGCAATTTGTCACCGTCGATCTCGACCGTCACCGTGCCGGGCGTCAGTGTGATCGAGTTGGCGAATGTCACTTTGGCGAGGTCTGACTTGCAGACCGTCTTCAGCTTCACGAGCGTCGGCGCAATGTCGAGATCGGCGCGCAGGCAGGCCTGGATCACGGTCCAGTTGGCCTTGACGATCTCCTTCATCAGCCACGGAAAATACAATGCAAATCCGACGACGCGCACATAGGGCACGCCTTCGCGGTCAAGTATGTCGAGGCGATAGGCAAGGATCAGGGTGAGCCCAAGCGACACAGCGCCCAGACTCAACAGGAGCGGTTCGAAATGGCCGGACATTCCGAGCCAAAACGCAACCAGCGCAACTAAAAGCCCCAGAAAGTACGCCACAATGCGCCTGCGCTCCCGTAACAACCCAAATCACGAACGCCTGACCTAAAGGCACGGAGCGGGCTTGGGAAGACTCTTTCGGTCTTTTTCGGCGGCTAGCTGCCAAAAACCAGTCTCGCGGTGCGCTGAGACGTCGAGAACGCTGCCTCTTCGTTCGCCACTTCGCCTCCCGCTTGCGATTCCTGCAGGGCCTGTGACGAAAATGCTGCCGAAAGCGACCAGTTCCAATAGCGCAGCGTCGTCTGCGCCTTGGCGACTGTGAGTATTTCATATGTTTCTGCAACCAACGCGAACTGCGGATGAATCTGACCGTCGCTGATTTCGAGCGGACGGCGCAGAGCCGACCAGAGCACCGGCAGGAATTCGCGCTTCACGCCTGTCGCCTTGCAAAGCACTGCCACGCCTTCGCCGCCGGGATCGGACAGTATCTTGGCAATGGTCACGGGCTTGACCCCGCAAAGGTAACCGATTTCCTGCGCAAGCTCAGACGTCATGCCTTCCAGTGCTGCAGAATTTATTGCGCTTTCAAGGCTGTCGAACGGACTCTTCTCCAACGCTTCACGATTGCGCTGTCGCCGCTCGATGAGCTGCAGCGCCTTGCGCGCCACCGGATCGGCCCACTTCTCGGATGCCATCATTTCGAAGACGTCCTTGCAGGTTTCGATGACTTCAAGCCGGTCTGCCGAATGGCGTTGCAGGATCTTTCGCCGGGTGGAGCTGTCCGACCACCAGAACATCGCCATCGCCTGTGACGGCCGCAGCTCGAGCCGCTCTACAAGCAGCGCGCAAAGCTGGGACTCATCGCGCGAACGTGTAACCAGTTTGTCTACGGCCGTTTCCGGCAGTACGGCACCACCATTATCGACCAGTTCGCGGACGACGTGGGGCTCACCATGCTCTGCAAGCGATACGCACACACCCGGCGGAACGATCTTGCGCCGAGCGATGGCCAGGCGGTGATCGGTCGAGGTGGCTTCCACGATTTCGCTGAGATCGCTTGCATCGAACGCTTCGTTCTCCTCCAGGAGGGGCTGGGCGATTTCGAATGAGCTTTGCGCGAGATAACGAAGCAGGCGGCGCGGCGCTTCCCGGCTGGTCGCCAGCCGCGAGGCGCAAAGCATGCGCTCGCGTGTATTCGCGTGAAATAGCATGTCGAGCAGGATATCGCCCACCATGTTGCGATCCTGGTGGGCGAGGCGTGATGCCGGCATTGCCACAAGGTCGAGCAACCGCCTAAGCAGGGCGTCTCGCGCACGACCGATTCGCGGCGGATTCATTGGCTCTTTTAAGTCGTCCATCTCGATGCCTGCGTCGCAATGGCACCAGATTGAACCGAAAGCGTTAACGAGCGGTACAGACGGCGACGACAAATGCCCGTGTCAGTCTCGCGAACCGGGGTGAACCACCAGCACCAGCAGGCTCGCCACCAGCATGATGATCGCCAACATGAACAGCATGCCACCGTCTGTTTGCGTGTTACCGGGGTCTAGCGATACCGGCACCTCGCGGCCAAGATAGGGAGACAAATGGAAGGCCACCGCGCCACCGAGCACCGCAGCCGAGATCAAAGCTCCAAGGCGCCGCGTGAAGGGCAAGAGCAGGAAAAACGCCGCGATCAACTCGATTGCACCGGTCAAGACCCTGCCAGCGGGCTCGAACAAGGTCTGGCCCGTGCGGTCCGCGATCGTCTGGAAAACGATATTAGCCCCTGGCGGGTCGAAGAACTTGACCGATCCTTCCGGCGGGTTCGGGAGGGGATAGATGGTCGCTTGCACAAGCATGGCGATCAAAAAGAGCGCGAGGGCCCAGCTGACGAGTTGCCTGAACAGTCTCATGATACTCCACCCGTGGCTTTTTACTTCGAACATGCGCCGCAACTGACGGTACAAACTGGGCAACTCAAAGGCAACTGACCGAAACCTGCCATTCCGGGCGCGGGCATGGCGCCAACCGATCAGGCCCCCTGATGGCGCGGTATCTGATTTTGCTTTCAATGATCCGGCGCTCTACATACAGTCGCCATCGCCGACGGGAGCTGGAATGACCGACAGGATCGAAGAACTCGTTGATGACATGGTCGATGAAGCCGTCGGCGATGTGACGTCTCCCGTCAGCGGCATCAGCGAAGCACTTGGCGCGGGCGCCTCGCTCCTGTCGACCGCAACCCATTGGCGGGCGAAACGCCTGCGCCGCGGCGTTCGCATTGAGCTGCCTGCCTATCTGCTGGTCCAGTGCAGCTGGTTCATGGCCTTCGGGCTCCAGATGGTGCTGTTCCCCTATCTGATCACGGGCCAGGACCACCTTCACATGGACGGTCTGGCCCTTGGACTGGCCAACATGGCCCTGTCTGCCCCATCGGTAATTTTCCTGTTGATCGGTGGTGTTGTGGCCGAACGCGCAGACGGTCGGCGCCTGTTGATCGTGCTGCACCTTCTGGCGGCGATACCCGCGCTCATCCTTGCCTTGTCGGTCGCACGCGGCCAGCTGTCCTATCCCGGCATGATCATCTATGGCCTGACCATTGGCACAGTGGGCGCGTTCATGATGCCGGCCCGCGACTCCATCGTGAACGAGGTCGTTGAACGGCGCATGCGCGTTGGCTCCAACGTCACGCTCCAGCTTGGCGTCACTCTCGCCACAATGGCGCAATTCCTGGCCCAGATCGCGGGTCTCATCCTTGCAGGCTATGCCGACAAGATGACCCGGATGCCCCAATGGATGGGTGGATTCGGGGTCGGCCCCATCGCCGCCGAAAAGCTGTTGCTGGCCCAGGGTATCGTACTGGTGCTTGGCACGTTGTTTGCGCTCAACCTGGCGAAAGGACGACAAGTCCGGACCGGGCGCAGCGGTTTCGGCGCGGCCTTCGGGGACATTGCTGAAGGCTTCCGTGCCGTCCGTGCCGATGGCCAGCTCTGGGCCATGACGGCCCTCATGTTCGGTGTCGGCATTTTCGTGATCGGCGCTTTTCTTGTAGTATTGCCCATCGTGAACCGCGACATTTACGGCTTCGGGTCGGATGGTATCCGGGACATGTTCGTAACCTTCTGGATGGGCGCGTTCGTCTCGTCGGTGGTTCTGTCGGTCTTCCGGCGGATCAAGCGGCAGGGGCGCCTGCTATTGGTCGCGCAATTCCTTGGCGCCAGCAGCATCCTTGCCATGATGTGGGCCATCCCGCACTGGGCCTTCCTTGCCATCGTCTTCGTCTGGGGCCTCGCCGCTGGCATTTCGATCGCGATGAGCCGGTCGATCGTGCAGGACGCTGCCCCCAAGGAGAAGCTCGCCCGGGTGCTTTCGATCTATCAACTGGGCTTCATGGCCGGGGCGCCCATCGGGGCCGCGATCATGGGTGCCCTCGTCGACATTTTCGGGCCGCACAGGATCGCGATTGTCCCGGCCGGTGGCATGACGCTGATCATCTTGTGGATGGTGTTCTTCACACCCGTCTGGAACATGAAGGGCCAAGCCTGGAAAGAGCATGCCGCAAGGAAGTGACTCCATGGCCGAAGCGTCCTAAATCGCTGTGCATGAGCCAGCTTCCGCGCGCCACGATCCATTTGACGAACATCGTCGCGAACTGGCGGGCGCTGGACGGGCTGCACGCCGGCGCAACAACGGCGGCCGTCGTGAAGGCGGATGCCTACGGCCTCGGTGCCATACCGGTTTCCCGCGCGCTGACGCGGGCCGGCTGCTCGACATTCTTTGTCGCTTATCTTGAAGAGGGTCTCGCGCTCCGAAAGGCGCTGGGGCTTGGTTCACGCATCTTCGTCCTGAACGGGCCGACCCGGAAGGAAATGTCGGCCTATGTCGCGGCGGGCCTGACGGCTGTCCTGTCGTCGCCAGACCATGTAAAAGCATGGTCCAGCGCGCCCAAAGGCACATCCGCCTTGCATTTCGACACAGGCATGAACCGGCTAGGCCTGAGCGGAGAAATGCTCGGTACGTCTCTGGCAGCCTTGCAAAAACTGCAGCCTGTCCTCGTGATGAGCCACCTCGCCTGCGCTGACGAAACCGGTCACCAGATGAACATGGCCCAGCGCAAGGCCTTTGACGACATTGCCGCCGCCTTCCCGGACACACCGGCGAGCCTCGCAAATTCCGCTGGCTGCTATCTCGGCAAGGCGTTCGGCTATGACCTCACCCGGCCTGGGCTCGCCCTTTACGGTGGCACACGGCCCCCGAAAGGGCTCCGGATCAATCCCGGACTGACACTTGATGCTGCCATTCTCAGCGTCTTCGATGCCGAAATCGGCGATACGGTCGGCTATGGGGCAACCAGGACGCTGGAACAGGACACGCAGCTCGCAACGGTCGGGGTGGGCTATGCCGACGGCCTGTTGCGGTCTGGCAGCAACGCGCTCATTGCCTATCTCGACGGCATTCCCTGCCCGGTCGTCGGACGCATTTCCATGGACTTGACGACGATTGATGTTTCAAAGGCACAGGATAAAGCAAAAGCAGGCGCCCGCGTTGAATTCATCGGCGAGCATGCCAAACTCGAGGATCAGGCAGCCCGCGCGGGCACGCTTGGCTATGAACTACTGACGGGGCTCAGCAATCGTGTCGAACGTGTCTATGCATAAGAACGGCTTTCCCAATCCCCTGCGCTGGATCGGTGCCGGCGCGCTCGGCTTTTTCGCCGAGATCGGACGCCTCTCCACCTTCGCAGGGCGGGTGACGCTTGCCGCATTCACACCCCGCTGGTTCCTGGGCGAGATCGGGCGGCAGATCATTCGTATCGGATTCTATTCCTTCCCGGTCGTCGGCATGTCGGCCGTCTTCATCGGCGCTGCGCTGGCCCTGAACATTTATACCGGCGGCAGCCGCTATGGCGCCGAACAGTTCGTCCCCAATATCGTCGTGCTCGGCATCACCCGCGAACTCGGCGCAGTGATCACCGGCCTGATGCTGGCAGGCCGCGTCTCGGCCGGCATTTCGGCGGAAATCGGCGCCATGCGCGTGACCGAGCAGATCGACGCCCTCGAGACCCTCTCGGCCTCCCCGTACCGCTACCTCTATGCCCCCCGCTTCCTGGCCGCATTGATTACCCTGCCCATGCTGGTGGCCGCCGCCAATATTATCGGCGTGATGGGCGGCTGGCTGGTCAGCGTCTACAGCCTCGATTTCGACTCCACGACCTACCTGCGCAACACGCTCGATTTCGTCACCCGCGACGACATCATGGTCGGCCTGATCAAGGCGGTTGTCTTCGGCGGCGTCATCGCGGTCATGGGCTGCTACCAGGGCGACCGCTCGCAGGCTGGCGCGACAGGCGTCGGCCGGGCTGCCACCCTGTCCATGGTCGGCGCTGCCGTGCTCGTGCTGGCGACCAATTTCATCATGTCCAACCTGTTCGTGGAGATCGGCCTGTGACCCAGCCCATCCTGAAACTGGAAGGCATCGAAAAATCGTTCGGTCACAACAATGTCCTGCGCGGCATCGATCTTGACGTTGCACCGGGCCAGAGCCTCGTCGTGATCGGCGGCTCGGGCTCGGGCAAATCGGTCATGCTGAAGGTCGCGCTGGGCCTGATGACACCCACGGCCGGCAAGGTGCTGTTCGACGGTCACGACGTGACCAATTCAACCGGCAAGGCCCGCGAATCCATGCGCGCCCGTATCGGCATGCTGTTCCAAGCGGGCGCGCTGTTCGACAGTCTCACCGTGTGGGAAAACGTCGCCTTCCGCCTGATCAATGCCGATGGCGTGAAGCGCAGCGAGGCAAAAGACCGCGCGATCGAGACGCTGAAGAAAGTGCGCCTTGGATCGGACGTCGCCGGCCTCTACCCGGCCGAAATATCAGGTGGCATGCAGAAGCGCGTCTCGCTCGCCCGCTCGATCATCTCCAAGCCGGACCTCATCTTCTTCGACGAGCCGACGACCGGCCTCGACCCGATCACGGCGGACGCGATCAACGACCTGATCATCGAACAGGTGCGCGGCCTCGGGGCGGCCACCGTGACGATCACGCACGACATGAGTTCGGCCCGCAAGATCGCCGACGAAGTGGCCATGCTGTTCCACGGCAAGATCATCTGGCGCGGCAAGGCCAGCGACGTCGATCAATCGGGCAATGACTATGTCGACCAGTTCGTCCACGGCCGCGCCGAAGGCCCGATCCAGCCGGCGATATAGGCTGGCAATCCGCTCGCAACAGCCTAACCTAAGGCACGAACGAGGGGGAGACGCGCCATGATGGATTTCATCAAGTATATATCAATGGCGTTCACGGCGCTGTCGCTCGGCTTCACCGGCTGGCTGCAATACGAGAAATTCCGGCTCGACGGCGAATGGCACATCGACACTTGTACGGTCGAAGCCGACCTGAAAACCTATGAAGGCCTGCACCTCGCCTGGCGCGTCTTCCTGTCGGATGACCCCCTCTCGGCCCCTGTCGTCGGGGATGGCGAGAAGATCGAGGAAGCGTTCGAGCCAATTCCGCCTGCGGCCCGGTTCCCCGTCCGCCTGGTCGGCACCAAGGAGATCAATTCGGTCACTCTCACCGGCCGGTTCGAGGGTGCCCGCCGCGCCTCCACCGGGCGGTTCGAGTTCCACCCCACGCTCTCCAAGCGGCTCTTCTCCGGCTACATCCCCTTCTACCAACGCAATGCGGACGTGCTGGAAGGCAGCTTCGCCCTGACTGCGGGCAACGCGCGCGGCCCCGCCCGCGCCGTGCGCCTGACGGATGGGCAACCGCCTGCCGGCCTGCCAGCATTCGTTTGCGCGGCGCCTGCTGCGGCGTTGCCAACGGAATAGACACGCGCGGTTTGCCGCGCATCATCAGGACGATGACCCGCATTCCAGCCCGGAGATTCCTTCATGCCTTCCCTTCTGTCCTGGCCGGCCCTCGCGCCCATCGGCCTCCTGCTTGTGTCGAACGTGTTCATGACCTTCGCCTGGTACGGACACCTCAAGCACACAGACAAGGCCCTCTGGCTGGTCGTGCTCGCCAGCTGGGGGATCGCCTTCTTCGAGTACTGCCTTGCAGTGCCCGCCAACCGGGTCGGGCATACGGTCTGGTCGGCCGCCGAACTGAAAACCATGCAAGAAGTCATCACGTTGATCGTGTTTGCCGTGTTTTCCGTGGCCTGGCTCGGGGAATCCCTGACCTGGAACCACCTGATCGGGTTCGGCCTGATTGCAGCTGGCGCCTACTTTGTCTTCGCCGGGCCGTTCCGTTGAACTGCAAACACCGCTAGGTCTGCGTCATGGCCAAGACATCCACTTCCGCTTTCGTTTGCCAGTCCTGTGGCGAGGTTCATTCCAAGTGGACCGGCAAGTGCAATGGCTGCGGCGAATGGAATACGCTGGTTGAGGAAGCGGTTGCGGCGGTGCCGGGCGGCCTTGCGCCCGCCAAGGCAGGCACGAAGCGCGGCAACAAGACCGAATTCGTCGCCCTCAATGACCGGGCCGACCCGCCGAAGCGCATCATCATGGGCGTCGAGGAACTCGACCGCGCCTTTGGCGGCGGTCTCGTTCCGTCATCTGCCACGCTGATCGGCGGCGACCCCGGCATAGGCAAATCGACGCTGCTGCTGCAGGTCGCGGCCCGCCTCGCCCGTAACGGCCTGAAATCCGTCTACGTCTCGGGCGAGGAAGCCGCCGCCCAGATCCAGGAACGGGCCGTGCGCCTCAAGGTCGCCGACAGCCCCGTCCAGCTCGCAACCGAAACCGACCTGCGCAAGATCCTCTCGGCCCTGAAGGCCGCCGAGCCGGACTTCGTCGTTATCGACTCGATCCAGACCATGTGGTCCGACAGTATCGAGGCCGCTCCCGGCTCGGTCAGCCAGGTCCGCGCCTGCGCACAGGAGCTGACCCGCTGGGCCAAGAAATCCGGCGCCGCACTCATCCTCGTTGGCCACGTCACCAAGGAGGGCAATATTGCCGGTCCGCGCGTGGTCGAGCACATGGTCGACACCGTCTTCTATTTCGAAGGCGAGCGCGGTCACCAGTTCCGCATCCTGCGCGCCGTCAAGAACCGTTTCGGCCCGACCGACGAGATCGGCATTTTCGAGATGCACCAGTATGGCCTTGCTCCCGCCAAGGAGCCCTCGGCCCTGTTCCTGTCGGCAGATGGCGATGCGGCTGGCGGCGCCGCCGTATTCGCGGCCATGGAAGGGTCGCGCCCGGTGCTGGCCGAAGTCCAGGCGCTGGTCGCCAAGAGCGCCTATGGCACGCCCCGGCGCAGCGTCGTCGGATGGGATAGCGGACGCCTCGCCATGCTGCTCGCCGTGCTGGAAGCGCGCTGCGGTGTCGGCTTTGCCGGCATGGACGTCTACCTGTCGGTTGCCGGCGGCTATCGCATCAGTGAACCGGCCGGCGACCTCGCGGCCGCTGCCGCCTTGCTGACGTCATTGTCAGACGCTGCTGCGCCGGAACGATCAGTGTTCTTTGGCGAGGTTTCCCTGTCCGGCGCCGTGCGCCCCGTGGCCCGGATCGAGCAGAGACTGAAAGAAGCCGCCCGCCTTGGATTCGCGCGCGCCTATGTGCCGGAAGGCAGCCCAACTTCAATGGAAGGCTTGACGATCACCCCGATTAAGAGGCTTATCCAGCTCGTTGAGTTGCTTGCCCCGGACGCCCTGAATGCTTGATTCTGTTACAGCTTTCGACGCCATCGCCGTGGCTGTGATTGTCATTTCCGCCATAATGGCTTTCGCACGCGGGTTTCTGCGCGAAGTCGCCACGATGGGTGCATTTATCGCTGCACTGACCGCTGCCATCTATGCGCAAAAACTCTTTCGCGATGATCTCGCCGCTTTGCTGCCTGAAAACCTGTCGCAGCTGGACGTGGGCATTTTCACGATCCCCGTGCCAAGCCTGGTGCTGATCGTCTCGGCTTTCGTCGGCGTTTATGTTCTGGTGGCCTGGTTCGGGCAGCGCCTGTCGAAAAATATCCAGGGCGCCGACGGTATCGGCATGTTCGACCATTTTGCCGGTCTGGCTTTTGGCGTCGCCCGTGGCTTTGTCGCACTGGTTTTCTTTGTTGTCCTGCTCCACCTCGCGCTCGATGAAAGCCGGGTCCCCGGCTTCATCCAGAACGCCGCCTGCTATCCGGTGCTCAGCAATGTTGCCGATTATGTGAGCGAGAATGCCACAAAAGTCGGGCAGGAAGTGCAAACCGCCCTTCCCTCGAAGGCCGAAACAAGCCAATAGGGCGTCACGAACCTGTCACGCACAAAGGAGGCTCCGGTCTCATATGGTCCTGTTCGATCATGACGATGACAAACCGCGCGAAGAATGCGGTGTATTCGGAATCTACGGCAACAACGAAGCCAGCCTATACACCGCGCTCGGGCTTCACGCCTTGCAGCATCGCGGACAGGAAGCCTGCGGCATCACCACATTCGACGGCAAGCGCTTCCCATCGGAACGCCACATGGGCCTTGTCGGCGAACATTTCGGCGGTGACCTGCGCACCCGCCTGCCGGGCTATGCCGCGATCGGCCACAATCGCTACTCGACCCAGGGTCGGCCGATGCTACGCAACATCCAGCCGATCTTTGCCGACTTGTCGTTCGGCGGCTTTGCGGTTGCCCATAACGGCAACCTGACCAATTCCCGCGAGCTGCGCCACAAGCTGGTTCGCGATGGTGCGATCTTCCAGTCGACGATGGACACCGAAGTCATCCTCCACCTCGTCGCCCGCAGTCCCAAGCCACGTTTCCTCGACCGCCTCGTCGATGCCATGCAGCAGATCGAGGGCGGCTATGCCCTGGTTGGCCTGACCGGCAAGAAACTGATCGGCGCGCGCGACCCGGTCGGCTTGCGCCCGCTGGTTATCGGCAAACTGGGTGAAGCCTATGTTCTGGCATCGGAAACCTGTGCCCTCGACATTATCGGCGCCGAATTCGTGCGCGAAGTCGAGAATGGCGAACTGGTCGTCATCACGGATGACGGTATCGAGTCGATCCGCGCCTTCCCGCCACGCGCCTGCAGCCCATGCGCCTTCGAATATGTCTATTTTGCCCGTCCGGACAGTATCGTTCAGGGGCGGTCGGTCTATGATGTGCGCCGCCGCATGGGCCACCAGCTGGCCGCCGAGACTCCTGCCGATGCAGACGTGATCGTGCCGGTTCCGGACAGCGGCGTACCCGCTGCTCTGGGTTATTCGGAAGCCTCCGGCATCCCGTTCGGCATGGGGATTATCCGAAACCACTATGTCGGGCGGACCTTCATCCAGCCGACACAGGTTGGACGCCAGGCGGCGATTTCGAAAAAGCACAGCCCGAACCGTTCCGTCCTGGAAGGCAAGCGGGTCATCCTCGTTGACGATTCCATCGTACGCGGAAACACGTCGAAGAAAATCGTCCAGATGGTGCGCGAAGCCGGCGCGAAGGAAATTCACCTCCGCTCGGCCAGCCCGCCTATTGTGAACCCGGATTTCTACGGCATCGACATGGCGGCCAAATCCGAACTCTTCGCCGCGATCCACACGCACGAAGAAATGGTGCGCGAGCTAAAGGTCGACAGTCTCGGTTTCCTGTCTGTACCGGGCCTCTACAAGGCCATCGGCGAGCCTGTCCGCAACGCCATGCAGCCCCAATTCGCCGACCATTGCTTCACCGGAGACTATCCGACGCCGCTGGTCGACCACCAGCATGACGAATCCGACAAGGAGCGCCAGCTCTCCCTGCTGGACGACACGTAGGCGCTGCGATAGACGCGGCCCATGACTGACCAACCCAGACTTGTACTCGTGACCGGCGCTTCGCGCGGAATCGGTCGTGCCGCCGCGCTCCACCTTGCCCGGCAGGGTGACATCGTGATCGCCGTCGCGCGGTCAAAGGCCGCTCTCGAAAAGCTTGATGACGAGATCCGCGCCCTTGGCAGCGAAGCGGTGCTCGTTCCCATGGACCTCAAGGACGCCAAGGGTATCGAGACACTGGGCAAGGTGATCGGTGAGAGATTTGGCCGGCTCGACGGCTTTGTCGCCAATGCCGGCGTGCTCGGCACACTGGGACCCCTGGAAAGTTGCGGGCCCCGCAGTTTCGAGGAAACGATCGACGTCAATCTCACCGCCAACTGGCGCCTGATTCGGGCCTTGGCGCCGTGGCTGCACCAGTCGTCTGCGCCGCGCGCCGTGTTCGTCACGTCCAGCGTGGCATCAATCCCGCAGGCTTTCTGGGGTCCCTACCAGGCTTCCAAGGCCGGGCTCGAAGCCATGGTCATCGGCTGGGCCGACGAGACCGAAAAGATGGCGCTGCGCGTCAACATCTTCGATCCCGGCGGCACACGCACCGACATGCGCGCCGCCGCAAAGCCCGGCGAAGACCCGATGACCCTGCCGACAGCAGACGTCGTCGCAGCCGAACTCGTGAAACTCGTGTCGGTCGATGAAACACGCACCGGCGAACGCATCCGCTACCGTGACCTGCATCCGGCGAATGGCTGAGCAGGAGACGATCCCGAAACCGTTTCTTGTCCGATCGGCACGCCAGGACGATCTCCCCGCCCTGCTGGCGTTCGAGCAAGGCATCATCACCGCCGAGCGCCCCTACGATCACACGCTGAAGCCGGATCCGATCAGCTATTATGACATCGCAGAGCGCATCGCATCAGATGATGCCGAAGTGGCGGTCATCGAGGTCGACGGCGAAATCATCGCTTCAGGCTTTGCCGTGAAGAAATTGTCGAAAGCCTATGTCCGGGACGAGCACCACGCTTACCTGGGCTTCATGTATGTCCGGCTGGACCATCGCGGAAAAGGGCACAACAAGCGGTTGCTCAATCACCTGTTCGCTTGGGCAAAGGCCAAGGGCCTGCCGGAAATCCACCTGACGGTTTATTCTGAAAACCAGCCGGCCATCCGGGCCTACGAGAAGGCGGGATTTGCGGCATACATTACGGAAATGCGGCTCAATCTCGATGAGTGAAGCATGCCCGCACAATGTCAGGACGTGAGTTAAGATGCCGTCGCAACAGTCAGTCCTGCTGCCGGCTCCAGAACGGCTTTGGTAGGGCGCCGCTCGCGGCAAGCTCTGCCTTGGCCCTGAGCGCTGCCAGCGCCGGTGCCATGGACGCGCAGTCGGATTCCGCCTGATAGGCAACAAACACCGGAAAGGTCAGAGTCGGCGCGTCCGGCACGACCTGCAGGAAGCCTGCCTCAAGGTGCGGCTCGGCCAGGCGACGTGGCAGGAAGCCAGCCGCCTTGGCCGCGATGAGGTAGGACGGCCCGAAAAAACCGATCGACACGGACGTACGCGGCTCCATGAATTTAGGCATCTGCTGAGCATGCATGTCCCGGAACTCGTCTCCCCAGTCGACAAAAACATAACGGTCCTCGAAGCCGCCGCCGGGATCGGTGGTGACCAGCACCAGTTCGTCATCCATCAGGTGCTCGACGACAATGTCCGTGCGCAGGCGCGGTTGGTGCAGAACAGCAATATCCAGCAATCCCTCCGAGAGCAGGCGCGAAAGCGCGAGAGCGGTTCCGGCCTCCGCCCTGAACGCTACGTTGGGAAGACTCGTTTCCAGTTCGAGCAGCCATTGCGTGAGGAACCGCGCCCAAAGGTTGTACTGTCCGCCGATCACCAGCATGTCGTCGAACACTTCCGGAATGCCCACCTGCTGGCGACCCTGCTCCCAGGCGCGCACGATAGTCCGCGCATAGCGCTCGAAATGGTATCCATGCACCGTCAACTGTGCGCCAGTCTTCGACCGCGCGAAGATTCTCTGCCCGAGACGCTCTTCCAGGGTCTTGATGCGCGCACTGACGGTCGACTGGGTCACGTTCACCTTGCCGGCTGCAGCCTGGAACGAGCCTGTCTCGATGACAGCCAGAAAAGTGCGGGCGGATTCCACGTCAATCATCGGCTTTTCCAATATCAACCATGCTTTAAATTCGTTTTTCCTTGAACAGGAGAGCACCTAGATGACGGGTGTCAACTTTTGAAAGGGGAGACTACACCATGAAACGCGCCATCTATACCGCTATCGCTTCGCTGCTGATCCTCGGCGCCTGTGCTTCCGCGCCCGCGACGACATCCACAGGCATCGCGATCGTGAACCCGGCCCCAGCCGGCAAGATGGCGAAGCAATGGGACAAGGCAAGCAAGGATATTGCCAAGGGCGAAAAGCTGATCGCGAGTGGCCAGAACACACTCGACAAAGGAGAGAAGCTCGAGCGCAAGGCGCGCAAGGACCTTCGCAAGGGCGAAGACATGATCGCCGACGGCCAGGCGGATATTTCGAAGGGCGAGCGCAAAATCGCCGACGCGAAAGCCCGCCAGCTCGAAATCGAAACGGCAATCCGTAGCACCGAGGCAAGCGAATACGCGACCCCGCTGGTGCAGGGCGCGGGCGCGAACTAAACCGCCCGGCCTGAACGGAGGGGCGGGCGCAGTCCCCCAAACCCAGCTGCCCGCCCCACTCGCTCGCTCAGAGTACGAAATGCTTCGACAGCTTCAGGCCCTGCCCCTGATAGTTCGAACCGGAACCACCATACAGCCCCGAAGGCTTGGCTGCCATCGGCTCGTAGATCAGCTTCGCAACCGGTTGGCCGTGTTCGAGAATGAAAGGGACATCGCGTGAGCGAACTTCAAGAACCGCGCGGCTGCCGGCCTTGTTGGTGCCGAATCCGGGATCGAAAAACCCGGCATAGTGAGCGCGAAATTCGCCGAGTTCCGGCGCAATCGGGGCCATTTCAGCTGCCTCAAGCGCCGCGACCTTCACCGTCTCGCGACTGACGAGAATGTAGAAATCCTCCGGGTTCAGCACAATGCGGCCGTGGCGCGGGAATACCGGCTCCCAGAACTGGCCTGCTTCATGCGCGCCGATGCCGCGCAGGTCCACCACACCAGAATGCAGCTTTGCCCTGTAACCGGCCGGTTCGCCTGCCGGAGGCTGGAGATCGATCGAAACGACCCGCTCTTTCAGCGCGTCCGGGCGTTTACGCTTGAAACGCACCTGCGCCAGCCGGTCGCCGGGCCGCACCATGATCGGAAACGTTCGCGGCGAGACCTCGAGATAGAGCGGCCCTGAATAGCCCGTCGGCACGTCGTCAAAGGCCCTGCCCCGATTTGTCACCAGCCGCGTGAACACGTCGATCCGCCCCGTCGAACTCTTCGGATTGGCCCGCGCCGAAATACCGGCCGGCAAGCGCAGCGATTCCTGCAGCGGCACGAGGTAGACGCACCCTGTCTCCAGAACCGCGCCTTTTTCGGTGAGATCGATGCGGTGCATGTGCACGCCCGGCTCCTGCAGCATCTCGGCCACCGTCCGGTCCTTGCCCGGCAGGAAGCTCGCACGCAGGCGGTAGGCATCCTCGGCAAGGCGCAGGTCGAGGCTTGCCGGCTGGACCTGCCCGGTCTCCAGCGGCAGGTCGCTGCGGATCGCACCACCGGCGACCAGTGCCTCAATTTCACGGTCGGGCAAAACGCCCGTTTCCTGCACCATCTCTTGCACCCCTTGTGCTCTCAGGCATAAGACCCAATGCAGGAAAGACAAGGACTATAACAGCATGGCGAACGGGTCGGACAAATCAGGCAAAGCGGGCTGGAAGCCGGCGACCAAAGCGGTGCGCGGCGGCCTGATGCGGTCCGAGCATGGCGAGATCGCCGAGGCGCTCTACCTGACATCCGGCTATGCCTATGACAGCGCTGAACAGGCCATGGCCCGGATGAAGGGCGACGAGCCGGGTTTCGTCTATTCCCGCTATGGCAGCCCGACCTGCGAAATGCTGCAGCAGCGCCTCGCCCTGATCGAGAATGCCGAAACCTGCCGCGTTGCCGCCAGCGGAATGGGCGCTATTTCCGCAGCGATTCTCGCGCCCCTGAAGGCTGGCGACCGAGTTGTCGCCGCCACGGCCCTGTTCGGGTCGTGTCGTTGGATCATCGCCAACCTGATGCCCAAATACGGGATCGAGACGGTGTTCGTCGACGGCGCGGACCTGGATTCCTGGGAACGCGAAATCGCCCAGGGCTGCCAGCTCGTCCTGATCGAAAGCCCGGCCAACCCCCTGCTCGACGGCGTCGACATCGGAGCCGTAGCGAAACTCTGCAAGGCAGCCGGCGCGCTTTTGGTCGTCGACAACGTGTTCGCCACGCCCATCCTGCAGCGCCCGCTGGAACTTGGCGCCGATGTCGTCGTCTATTCGGCCACAAAGCACATGGACGGCCAGGGCCGTGTCATGCTCGGCGCAATTCTCACCAATTCCCAGTACATGGAAGAAGTGTACGATCCGTACCTGCGCCATGTCGGCCCGGCCGCTGCCCCGTTTAACGCCTGGGTGGTGCTGAAAGGGCTCGAAACCCTGAAACTGCGCGTCGATGCCCAAAGCGCAAACGCCGCACGCCTCGCCGATGCCATTGGGGCCCACCCCAATGTCGCTGCTGTGCGCTATCCGCACCGCAAGGACCATCCTCACTACGCCGTCCACAAGCGCCAGATGGCCAGTGGCGGCACGATGATCGCCCTGTCGGTCAAGGGCGGCCAGGAATCGGCCTTCAAATTCCTGAATTCGCTGGAGCTTGTCGACATCTGCAACAATCTCGGCGACACCAAATCCCTCGCCTGCCACCCTTCCACCACGACCCACCGCGCCCTCACCGACACAGAGCAAGCAGCCATGGGACTCGACCGAAGCTGGATCCGTTTTTCGGTCGGTCTGGAAGATGCAGGCGACCTTGAAGCCGACGTTCTTCACGCCCTTAACAATGTGTGAAGGAATTCAACGCAAATTCGCATAATGGCACGCCGACACGCTCCCCCTCTGTATGAAGAAATCACGCAAGGCGTGCGCATTCGTGTGCGCCCGAAGTTCATGCACGACGAATCAGAGCCGTCGCGGGGCCGATTTCATGTGGTCCTATACGGTCGATGTCGAAAACGAGAGCGAACAGACCTGGACCATCCTGCGCCGCCACTGGCGCATCGTCGATGCGCAGGGCCGCCTGCAGGCCGTCGACGGCGAGGGCGTGATAGGCCAGACCCCGACGCTCATGCCCGGCGAACGCTTCAGCTACACGTCCGGTGCGCCGCTCGCGGCTCCCTCCGGCATGATGAGCGGCACTTATGACCTCAAAGACGAAAGCGGGTTCGAGATCGTCGCGACAATCCCTGTCTTCTCACTCGACAGCCCCTATGACACGTCGCTGCCCAGCTAGGCTGGATTAGTCGGCCCGCGGACCCGGCAGGACGTCGCCCATTTCAATCAGACGAAAATGCTTCGCCATCATCTGGGGCGTGAAAACGGCCTGCAATTCGCTCGACACCAGCGTTCCGTCCCATGCGTCGAGCTGCGCTGGCGCGCTTTCGGCAAACAGCACGTTTCCGCCCGCCGATTCGCCCAGATAGGCGCCATATTCCTGCAAGGCCCTAGCGATGATCTTGCCTTCGCGGGACAGGTCGGAGCCGGCGACATCAAAGGCCGGGTCAAGCTGGATGCGCGCACCAAGCGGCATGCCGGTTTGAGGAGCACCGTCCACAGTTGCGACCGACAGGGGCGTTGTGCTCGCCGGAGAAATAAAACCATCCGTTCTCGCGCCCGGATAGGCGAACATCAGGGCATGCGGAATCCGGCCCGTCTTGATTTCGTCAACCCGGATAAGACCCGCTGTCAGCGGAAAGCCGGACGCTGTTGCACCTGCAGCAAGATTTGGCTGCTCAACTTCATTCCAGGGCCTGGACACACCAGTGCCGCGCAGATTGGTTATGGCACCAAAGCCGGTAAACCAGCGACCATCGTCGCGTTTGTGGGCCTGACGCATATCCCATTCCAGGTTCCGCGCCTTGTCCACGATGGCGATATAGCCAAGGCCGCCCTTCGGCCCTGAAGACTCGGCACCGTCGGGGATCGGAATCTCACGCGGCGGCTCGAAACCGCGGCCATACTGGCCAGGATAAAGATCCAGGACGTCATGTTTCGGTGTCTCTTCCATGTCGATGTAATAGACCGGCACGGACCACTCAGCGATATTGATGTAGAGGCTGCCATTGCCAGCAAAATCGCTTATCAGTTCCCGCGATTGCGGATCAATCGCCGGGTTCTCGGGGATGGGAGTATTCCATGGACTGTCCGCTGCAAACGGACGCCAAGCCTTCAAAGACGCCTCTGCATCAGCCTGCTCCGAAGCAGATTGCGAACAGGCTGCCAAGACCAGCAACAAGCTGCCAAGAGCCAGGTTCCGGATCAAAAGTGACATGACCGCTTTCCTTCTTGGCACCGAGAATAGGCGAATTCGGGATTCACACAAACACTTGCACGCTGGCCAGCGAGTCCGCCCTGCAGGTTTCGCCCTCCGAGCGTAATTCAGGCAGGCGCTACCGGGAACCGGTCCCTAAAGGTCCGGTTCCCAGGCCTGTAGCGGCAAAACTCCACGTTCAGCAGCGCCTGACAGGCGATATTACTTGTTCGGGTTAATCAGGTATTTCTCGCCGGTTGCCCGCCGATTGTAGGCCTCGATGACCGGCAACTGCAACGCTTCTACGAGCGATATTTCGGACGTATAATGGCTCGCAAACGTGGTTTTGAGTTCGGCGCCAACTCGTGCGCGCAACTTGGCACGGCCTTCAGCACCGACCTTCTGAAGGAACGGTGTCAGCAGGAACCCGCCAACGCCCCAGGCCATGCCCACGCCGGGCGGCAGGGTGGTCGGGCTCATGTCCAGGCGGCCATAGATGTAAACCTGTTTATGGGTCGCCGAGCCATACCGGCTGTATTCCTTGGCGTTGAGGTTGGCCGCCGCTTCCATTGCCACCAGGATTTGCCCGGCCAACGGACCGCCGCCGATGGCATCGAACCCGAGAGTCGCTCCCGTCTTTGCCAGCGCGCCGATCAGGTCGTCCATGAATCCAAGTGAAGTCGAGTTGACGATATGCTTCGCGCCAATGTCCCGCAATATTTTTTCCTGGGCGTCAGACCGCACAACGTTCACGAGATCGATCCCGTCCGCGATGCAGATCTTGTTCAGCATCTGTCCAAGGTTAGACGCTGCCGCCGTGTGCAACAGGGCTTTGTGGCCCTCCATGCGCATGACTTCCGTCATCGCGAGCGCGGTCAGCGGATTGACGAAGCAGGACGCACCGTCGCGTGCCGTCGCCCCGGCTGGCAATTCCATGCATTGGGCGACATTCAACATGCGATACTGCGAATACATTTCACCGCCGAGGCCTGCGACTGTCTTGCCAAGCAGGGCCTGCGCCGCAGGAGACGAGCCCGCAGCAACAACCGTGCCTGCCCCTTCGTTGCCCACAGGCATCGATTGGTCGATGCGAGGCGCCATGGCGCGCATTCCGGCGGCCGGGACTTTGGCGGTGACGACCGGCCGGTCCGCAGAACCCGTGGCTTTCGCGCTGCCCATATCCGCTGCGCCGAGCAACAGGCCGAGATCTGACGGGTTGATCGGAGTGGCTTCGACGCGAACGATCACATCATCGGGACCAGGCGTCGGCACATCGACCTCAACGAGGGAAAGTTCCAGTTCGCCGCTGGACTTTACGTGTGATATCAGTTGAAGGCCCTTGGCCGGAACGCTGGACGCCATCTTGTCTCTCCCTGATGCAGTGTTTGAAGTGGATTTTCCACATGACTACACGTTGCGAGAGGCCGCGTCCAAGTCTTGTATTTTCACGAGACCGCTCTTAAGGCGCGGCGAGGTGACGCTGGGTCACCCCGCGACACACTAGTGTTTCGGCTTGTATCGCTTCGACGGTCTCTGCTGTGCGGCCTTGTCAGCATAGGGGTTTTTGCCCTGGCGCACGAACAGCCGGATTGGCACGCCGTTCATGTCGAACGCATCGCGCACGCCATTGACGAGATAGCGCTTGTACTGGTCCGGCATCTGGTCACCGCGTGACGCGATCAGCACAAACGTCGGCGGACGCGCTTTCATCTGGGCCATGTAGCGCGGCTTGATACGCTTGCCGTGCACGGAGGGTGGCGGATGACGCTCGATCGTATGGCGCAGCCAGCGGTTCAGGTCCCCAGTCTTCACCCGCGCTGTCCAGTTGGCATAGACGCTCACGACGGCTGGCATCAGCTTCTCGATATTCCGGCCTGTCAGCCCCGACAGGAACACGATGGGTGCCCCGCCGGCGTTCGGCATCAGGCGGTTGGAAAGATCGCGGATATGCTTGGCTGCCGCGTCAGGGTCCTTCACAAGGTCCCATTTCGAAATCACGAGGACAATGCCGCGTCCCTCGCGCAGGGCAAGATCAGCAATCTGCAGGTCCTGCTTTTCCATCGCTTCGTTGGCATCCATGACCAAGGCAACGATATCGGCATATTTCAGGGAACGGATGGTTTCACCGGTCGACATCCGCTCCAGTTTTTCCTGGACGCGCGACTTCCGGCGCAGCCCGGCCGTGTCAACCAGACGGATGCGGCGGCCTTCCCATTCCCAATCGATGGAAATCGAATCCCGGGTAATGCCTGCTTCCGGCCCGGTGAGGAGGCGGTCTGATTGCAGCAACTGGTTGATCAGCGTCGACTTGCCGGCGTTCGGACGGCCCACAATGGCCAGCTTGATAGGCTTGTCCGGGCGTATCGGCTCCGGCTCCACATCAACGTCGGCTTCTTCAATGGCGGCAACAAGGTCGTCATCTGACAGCGTCTGGTCGTCGATGTCGATGTGCGCCAGCTTGTCGAGAATGTCTTCGCCGCCAAAATGCGTATAGTCCGGCTCGGCCTCTTCGAGTGCCTTCTCAAAGGCATCTTCGCCCAGCGCCTGTCGGATGGCTTCAAACAGTTCGGCCAGGCCTTCACCATGCTCGGCCGACAGGCCAACCGGCTCACCAAAGCCCAGTTCCCACGCCTCGTTCAGGCCGTCGCGCCCGGCTTTGCCTTCGGCCTTGTTTGCCGCCAACACCACCGGAATGTTCGCCTTGCGTAGCAAAGCGGCAAAACTCTGGTCCTCAATTGTTACGCCGACTCGCGCGTCTATCAGGAACAGGGCAAGCTCCGCCTCGGCAATCGCCGCTTCGGTCTGCTCGCGCATACGCGATTGCAGGCTGCCATCGTGCACGTTTTCGTAGCCTGCCGTATCGATCAGGATGAGCGGCAGCGAAGCGAGGCGCCCTTCGGCCTGCTTGCGGTCGCGCGTTACGCCCGGCTGGTCATCGACCAGCGCGATTTTCTTGCCGGCAAGCCGGTTGAATAGCGTCGATTTTCCGACGTTCGGACGTCCGAGAATAGCGAGTTTAAGAGGCATAAGCCTGCCCGTTCATACGGTTGACGGGCGGGCTTTGGGGCCGTGCGCCCTAGTGGATGGCGATCAGCTTGGCCTCGTCAGTGAGGATAAGCAATTTGTCCTGCACGGCGATGGGTTCGAGATAGGTGGTCGACCCCAGCTTCACAGAGCCGGTCTGCTGCCCGGTTTGCGGCGAAAAGGCAAGTAGTTCACCTGTTGAAGACACGACCACGACACGTCCCGAAGCGATGATTGGCCCGGAATAGCTGATCCGCCCCTTTTTCTTCTTCACTTTCTTGTACATCGGCAGCGACGTCACCCAATAGGCCTCACCATTGGCCGGATTGACGGCTGCAAGTGTGTTGTCGATGCCGAGAATGAACATGTACTGGCCAGCTAGGGCCGGTGCCTGGGTCGACCCCGTTGGGATCGACCAGATGCGCGTTCCGCTGCGTCCGTCAATTGCGACGGTCACGCCAGACTGGCCGGACGCGAACACGAGCCCGCCAGAGAGCACTGGGCGCGAGCCAATATCATTGATCTCGGAAATCGGCGTGAACCGCCCGGCTTGCGAAATCGCATCGGTCCAGAGGCGGCGTCCGTTGGAGGCGAGATAGGCGATGATCTCACCCGACGAATAAGGCGCAATGACAAAGTCCTCGACAGCAGCCGGGCTGGAGCTGCCGAGCACACGGGCAGATTCCGCAATCGCCTGGTCGCTCCATTCGGTCTCGCCTGTCGCCAGCGACAGCGCGAAAATTTCGTTATTGTTGGAGGCGACGTAAATCCGGCCATCCTTGATAGTCGGTGCGCCCGTCATCGGTGCGCCCATCTCGTGCTTCCATTTTTCAGCGCCTGTCGCCGCATCGAGCGCAGCGACAAAGCCGAAACCACTCGCCACGATCAGCGTATCGCCTTCAACGGCCAATCCACCGCCCAGCGCACTCTTGTCGCGCTTGGTCAGGCCTTTCAGCTTTTTCTTCCACTGCGCGCGCCCCGTCGCCAGGTCGGTTGCTGCAATCGACTGGTTTGCGTCCAGAGTGAAGACGGTCGTCTCGTTGGTCACGGGTGGCGTCGTAATGGCCGATTTCTTGTCGGAACCTGCGCCGACATTCGCGCGCCACGCAATGCTAAGCTGCGGGGCCGCGCTGACATGGCCGACCACTTTCGCGGCGTTTGCGCCAGCCTGCGACCAGGCCTTGATTGGCGTGGCTTCGGGCAACTCAATCGCCACACTCGCCAGGTCCGGATTCGGTTTGATGGCCTCATCGGTCAGGACCATGGTGATCCTGCCCGCCTTGTCTTCAGCCGCCTGCTTTTTGGCCTTGCTTTCGCCAAAGCGGGGCAGACTGCTGCACGCAGTCAGGGCCAGCGCCGTACCCACGACAAGGGCGGTGGTGAGTTTACGCGATGGGCTCATTGACCAGTCTCCTCAGACTCTGCAGGGGCGGGCGCGGGAGCCGGCGCTTCGGTTTCTGTTTCAGGTGCTTCACCTGCTGTTTCCGGGGCCGTTTCAGGCACTTCGACAACAGGAATGGCCGCGAGTGCGAGTTCGGCCCGGCGCTTGACGCCTTCCGGCGCCGCCGCATCGAAGCGCAGCCGGTTGAATTCTGTGCGGGCCCGGGCGACGTCGCCAATGGCAAAGGCCTTGGCCGCAACCAGTTCACGCGCCAGCGCCCCGAGCGGGCCTTCATCATCGACCAGACTGCCGAGCGTGGCTTCCAGTTCTACCATCGACTGGCCGTCGGCCTTGAAATAAGCCTTTTTCAACAGGGCAAGACGATCAAACGGGCCGCCTTCAACCGCGCCGATCGCAGCCAGCGCCTGGGCCGCGCCATCGGCATCGCCGCCGCCTTCAAAACGCACCTGCGCCAGGTAGTTTGCCGCCAGTGGCGCCAGTTTGCTGCCGCCTTCGGCAAGGCCTGCAAAGGCCGTCTCTGCCGCCGCATACGACCCGTTGTGAAGTTCGGACAGGGCTGTTTCCAGCTCGAGGGCGCGGGCCGTGCGGGCTGCTTCCGCCCGGGGCATGATGACGAATTCGTTCACGGCAACCGCCCCGACGACCAGCGCCACAGCGCCATAGACGAAGAACTGGTAGCGCTTCCACCAGGTCTCCAGCTTGTCCTGTCGAATGCTCTCGTCGACTTCTTCGAAAATATCGCTCAATTCAGTCGCTCCGGTGGATTGTGTGACTCGGGCAGGAACCTAGACGGGCGATGCCCACGCTGCAACGTGTCAGCGCTGTTGAGGTTCAGGTTTTCTCAATGCATAGGTCTCGGCCGCGTCCGGAAACCGGCGGGCGCGGACATCGTCGCCATAGGCAGCTGCCGCCTCGCTGATGCTGGCGCTCAGGTCGGCATAGCGGCGCACGAATTTCGGCGTCCAGTCGAACAGGCCCAGCATGTCATGCGTGACCAGGATCTGGCCGTCGCAGGCCGCTGAAGCACCGATGCCGATTGTCGGGCAGCTGACCTCGGCAGTGATATCCGCCGCCAGGTCCTCGGCGACACCTTCGATCACGATGGCAAAGGCACCGGCTTCGTCGGCGGCGCGGGCCTCGGCGATGACCCGGTCGCGCTCGCCAGTCGTGCGTCCCTTGGCGCGGAACCCGCCATCGACATTCACCGCCTGCGGGCGCAGGCCGACATGGCCCATCACCGGCACGCCGCGCTCGACAAGGTGCGCAATCTGCCCGGCGGCATAGGTGCCGCTCTCGATCTTGATCGCCTGGCAGCCGGTTTCCTTCATGATGCGCGCAGCGTTCAGGAACGCGGAATCATTATTTGTCTCATAAGACCCGAACGGCATGTCGACGACGACAAAGGCCTCGCTGGAGCCCCGCATCACCGCCTGGCCGTGCAGGATCATCATCTCCATCGTGACGCCCACCGTGGATGGCAGGCCGTGCACCACCATGCCCAGGCTGTCGCCGACCAGCAGCACGTCGCAATGGGCGTCCAGCAGGCGGGCGGTCGGTGCATCATAGGCGGTCAGGCAGACGAGGGGCGTCTTGCCTTTGGCGGCGGCAATGTCCTTGACGGTCTTGCGGCGGGTCTGGGTTTGTTTCGACATGGGCCGCGACTTAGCCTGACCGGGCCGCGCCCGCAAGCTGGCTCACAGCTTGCGCGGTTGCGGGCCGAACCGGTTGGTGCGCGTGGTTCCCGGCTGGCAGGCAAGGTAGATATTGTAGATCGGGATCAGAACCATCAGGCCGCTCTGGTCGATATCATGCATGCGCCGGATGCTGATGCCGATGCCTGGAACCATTAAGGCAATACTGACCAGCAGGCTCACCAGGCCGAAAATCGGCCCCAGGTACGGGATCATCGACAGGATGTGGAAGCCGGCCGAGATCAGCAGGGCAATCGACACATAATGCCAGAAATCGCGCCGGCTCGTGCGCCCTTCGAAATCGGCATAGCGTTTCATGACCGTGTCGACGAAGACCGTCAGGGCATAATTGAAGTCATAATTCATACCGGTTCACTCCCAGGAACGCCAACGCGTTGCGTCAAGGGATATGGCTAGCACCGATGTGTATGTGAAGGGGTTAAGCCGGCGGCCCATTACATGATCGCGACGCCGAACAGGATCGGGTGCAGCCACAGCAGGATCGCCACGTACAGGCCACCGCCCACAATCAATGCCGCAATATCCGACACGATCGAGAAGGCCGCATCCCCGGCCGGGCCATTGTCGCCGCGCTTCTTCACCGCGATCCGGTCGATCACCGCATAGGCGAGGAAACTGCCGAACAGGATCACCGAATTGATCTCGCCATTGGCCAGCAGGTGCCCGAAGGCCCAGAGCTTCACCGCCACCAGCATCGGGTGCTTCACGGCCTTCTTGATCGCCCCGGTCGGCAATTGCGAGGCGACCAGCAGGATCAGCGCCGGCAGCATCAGCGCCAGGTTCACATGCCGGCCCCATGACGGCGCCATGTACAGGCTGCCCGCATCGCGCGTGGCGCCAAAGCCCCAGCAGATCAGGACAAAACCGGCGATGGAAACAAGACTGTAGAGGCCCATATAGGGGCCATATCCCAGCTTCGCCTTGATATCCTTGCCCGGCTCACGCGACCGGAATGTAGCAAACAGGTGCGCCCCGAAAAAAATGACGAGACCGAGGATCAGATACAGCATGGAATTGCCCTCCCAAGGCTTTTGCCGAGACTAGTCCGATCCGCGTCCATGGGGAAGCCAGTCGCTCGTCGATCCGCTTTCAAGCGCCCGTTCTTTGAGCTAGCCTGCAGCCCAGGGCCCGTATGGGGCGTGGGAGGGACACAATGACACTATCCGTAATCAGCGCCGGTTTCGGGCGCACAGGCACGATGTCGCTGAAACTGGCGCTCGAACAGCTCGGCCTCGGGCCGTGCCACCATATGATCGAAGTGATCGAAAATGGCGCCGCGCAAGTGCCGCTCTGGAACGACGCCCTGGCGGACAATCCCGATTTCGACGCGATCTTTGCCGGATATAACTCCGCCGTGGACTGGCCGACCGCCGCGTTCTGGCAGGAACTGGCAACGTATTATCCGGACGCGAAAATCATCCTGTCGTCCCGTTCGCCGGAAAGCTGGTACAAGAGCATATCGGAGACAATCCTTGCGACTGTGTGGGCGCCCGACAAATGGCCGGCCCCAGCGGTGGAATGGTTCAGGATGGTGACGAAAGTGCTTGAACGCAGCCTTGGCGACGCGAAAGACAAGGACGGTATCATAGCCGCGTTCAACGCTCACGAAGCCGCCGTGAAGGCGGCCATTCCCGCCGAGCGGCTACTGGTGCATTCGGCCAAGGATGGATGGGAGCCGCTGTGCGCCTTCCTCGGCGTGCCGGTGCCCGCAGAGCCTTATCCGCGCACCAATAGCAAGGAAGAGTTCTTCCAACACATGAAAGGCGCCGACGGCATGTAGCGCGTCGCAGCAACGGCCCTAGCGATCATCCATGGGGCCGGGCGATAGCATCTCTGTGTCCAGTTCAGGCCAGTCATTGTCGTGCCAGGGCCTGTCACTGCTCACACCGATATGGATGAAGATACCATAGCAGCTGATCTGGACTCCCCGGTCGAAGATCGGCGGCTGGCCGCCCCAAAGACGTGACACCGACGTGTGGTCAGCACCGCCGCCATATTCGTCTTCCGGCGTATCCGGTGCCCACAGGCCTGTGCGCTTGTCCAGGTATTCAACGTCTCGGATGGCGAGGGTCCAGTGGTCTTCATCGACCTCCAGGAAGCGCACGAAACCACGCGTGACCGTGTTGCCCTGTTCCTGAAGGAAGGGGCGCCCCTCCAGATCAAGATCGAGAAGGTCGCCAAGGGTGGCTGGTGCCGATTTTGGTCCCGCCACAGCCATGCGTCAGTAGCTCTTCGGCAGGCCCAGTACGCGTTCTGCGATGAAGTTCAGGATCATTTCGCGGCTCACCGGCGCAATCCGCGCCAGCATGGCTTCCCGCATCATCCGCTCGACATGGTACTCCTTCGCGTAGCCCATGCCGCCGTGCGTCAGCACCGCCGTTTCGCAGGCGGTAAAGCCAGCCTCGGTGCCAAGGTACTTCGCAGCGTTCGCTTCGGCGCCGCAATCCTTGCCCGCATCGTAAAGCGCGGCCGCCTTGTAGGCCATCAGTTCAGCTGCCGACAGCTCGGCCCAGCTGCGCGCCAGAGGGTGCTGGATGCCCTGGTTCTGGCCGATCGACCGGCCGAACACGACCCGCTCATTGGCATAACGCGTCGCCCGCTCCAACGCGGCGAAGCCCAGCCCGACGCTTTCGGCGGCAAACAGCACGCGCTCAGGGTTCAGGCCTTGCAGCAGGTACTTGAAGCCCGCGCCTTCCTCGCCGATCAGGTCTTCTTTGGGCACTTCCAGCCCGTCGATGAACAGCGTGTTGCACTCCACCGCCTTGCGGCCCATTTTCGGGATCGGGTTCGCCTCGATCCGGTTCCGGTTGAGGTCGGTGTAGAACAGCGACAGGCCAAGATGCGGCTTGGCGCACTGGTCCTTCGGCGTGGTGCGGGCAATGATCAGGATCTTGTCGGCGCGTTGTGCGCCCGTGGTCCAGATCTTCCGTCCATTGATGACATAGCCATTATTGGTCCGCTCGGCCTTGGTCTCCAAGCTCGATGTATCCAGTCCCGAATTTGGCTCGGTCACGGCAAAGCACATCTTCTCCTCGCCCGAGATGATCTTCGGCAGGTTTTCCTGCTTCTGTTCCGGCGTGCCGAATTTCTCCAATGGCTTGGGCCCGAAAATGTTCAGGTGGATCGCCGATGCGCCGGAAAAGCCCGCGCCCGAACGCGTCACCGTCTGCATCATCAGCGCCGCTTCGGTCAGGCCCAGGCCCGCGCCGCCATATTCTTCCGGGAACGCAATGCCCAGCCAGCCGCCCTTGGCCATGGCGTCGCAGAACTCTTCCGGCCAGTTACCGGTCTCGTCCGTCTTGCCCCAATACTCGTCATCGAATGGCGCGATTGTCTTTTCGACCGCGTCCTTGATGGCCATCTGGTCTTCGCTCATGGGGGCGATCTGGTGCATGCGTTCCTCCTGCTTGGCAGGAGACTTAGGCCGGAGGCGCGCGCCCGTCCAGCATGGCCCCGGCGTCAGGCCGTCGCAGCCGCAAACCGCGCCGGGCTGAACGCCGCCGCCAGCTCGCCGGTTTTTCCCTCAAGGATCATGTCTGCCATGATCTGAGCGGTGATGGGCGCCAGCAGGATACCGTTTCTGTAATGGCCGGAGGCGACAAACGCGCCTGTACCGGCCAATTCCCCGATCATTGGTGCATGGTCGGGTGTTCCCGGCCTCGTACCCCGCCAAGCTTCGATAGTGTCGCCTCGCTTCAGGGCCGGGCACAATTTTTGGGCGGCTGCCTGCAGGCCGTGTATTGTTTCCCAGTTGATTTCGCTGCCCGTCGCCCCCGGCTCGACCGTCGCGCCAACGACGATCCGTCCCGCCTTCGGCACAATGTAGAGCGAGCCGCAGCGCAACGTCATCTCCGGTGTTTCGGATTGCCGCTGGAGCGCCAGCATTTGGCCGCCGACCGGCTGGATTGCCCTGAGAGATGGCGCCATTGCGCCTAGGGGCGTGTTGTCCACCATTACATGTGGCGTTTGCCAGCCTGCGGCGATGACCACCTTGTCAAAGCCTGCAATCGTCAGCGCGTTGCCAGCGCACATGAGCGGCGCTTCGCCGTTCATGAAGACGACATTCGGATGCTTTTCCAGTGCGCGGATCAATGTGTCCACGAGAAGCCGGTTATCGACCTGACCGTCAGTGTGCAGCAGCAACGCCCCACGGTTTTCCCGGGAAACCTGGGGTTCTTGCGCCACGGCCTCTTCTGCGGACAAGACATCAAAGGGCACACCCCGCGCATTCAGCGCATTGGCAAGGCCTTGCAAGGCAGCCATGTCCTTGGCCGTCAGGGCCACCGCAAGACTGGGACCTCCAAAATGCAGCACATCACGACCGGTTGCCTCGGCAAGCTCGCGGGCGAAGCCTGTCCATATCTCTCCGCCCTGAAGGCAGAGGTCAAACAGGCGCGAATGGGCACCGTCCTCTGCGGCGGCCTCATAGGCCGGCGCCAGCATCCCCGCAGCAGCCCAGCTTGCGCCGCGGCCCGGATGGAAATTAGAATCGAAAAGCGTAACTGACGCGCCGCGCTTCGCCATTGCCCATGCGCAGGACAGGCCGACAATGCCGGCGCCGACAATGGCGATACGTGGAGAGGAAAGGCTCGGGCTCATCCCGGCCTGTCTAAGTCACTTGGCTGCTGAGTGAAACGCCTAGGCGGCCGCCGCCTGAAGTTTTTGCTCTTCCCAGAAGTCCAGGAAGGCATCGGCCCAGGTCCGGTCCTGGAAGATCAGCTGTTTGCTCATACGCCCATTCGGTTTGAACGCCGTATGCACCATCATGTCCGGCGCATCCGCTTCTGAAATATTCTCGTCTGAATCCAGCAAGCCGACAAAGAAATCGACCGCCAATTCCCACAATACCTGCTCCTCTGGCGTCCCCAGATCCAGGTCAACTACAATGTCATTCATCCCCACACCCCTGTTGTTCTGACCGGAGTTAATTTTCTGTTTACCGTAAAATACAGATGATTCAGAGTCCCCTCCGGGCAAAAAAACCAATATTTATTGGCGCTGTGCAAGATTTGGGCAAAACGTCGCTCCCCTTGATAAGTTGCGATCCATTCTCAACTATGTTTGATAGGCCCAGATCAGACAAGGAACAGCGCTCGCCAATGAAATACCCAGCGATTCTCGCCGCAACTCTCCTCCTGGCCGCCTGTGGGAAGCCCGCAGCGCCTGAGGTCGCATCTGCAGAACCTGCAGCGGAACCGGCGGTCCAGCGCTCGGGCACGCTGAACGTCTATTCGGCACGTCACTATGATTCCGACAAGGTGATGTACGATACGTTCGAAAAGGAAACCGGCATCCGGGTCCGTTTCCGCGAGTCCGGAGCCCCGGAACTGATCGAAACGATGAAGGCAGAAGGCGATGCCAGCCCGGCAGACGTGATTATTGCGTCCGACGCCGGGACACTTTTCCGCTTCCAGGACGCGGGATTCACCCAAGGCATCCGCTCAGAAACGCTGGAATCGGCGATTCCGCCACATTTCCGCGAGCCTGACGGCAACTGGTTCGGCCTCGCCAAGCGCGCTCGCATCATCGTGTACGATCCGTCTCGTCTCCAGCCCGAAGAGGTCGACCAGTATTCGGACCTCGCTGACGGCAGGCTTCACGGCGAGGTTTGCATGCGGTCCTCCTCGAATATCTACAACCTGTCCCTGATGGGCGAATTCATCGGTCGCTGGGGCTCGGACAAGGCCGCCGCTTGGGCGCGCAATGTCGTGGCCAACTTCGCCCGCCAGCCCCAGGGCGGCGACACGACCCAGATCGAGTCCATCGCGGCAGGTGAATGCTCGGTCGCGCTGATCAACCATTACTATTGGGTCCGCATGGCCACCGGCACCGATGCCGACAAGGCCAAGACGGCCAGGACAAAACTCTCCTTCCCCGAGCAGGATGGCGTCGGCACGCACATCAATGTCACCGCCGCCGCCGTTGCCGCACATGCTCCCAACAAGGACAACGCGGTCCGCTTCATCGAATGGCTGACCACGCAAGAAGGCCAAAAACTGCTGACCACCGAGACCAAGGAATTTCCGATGATCGCCGGCGTGCCCTTGCCGGAGGGGCTCGACGCCCTGCCAGACTTCAAGCAGAGCCAGTTCCCGCTGCAGGAGCTGGGCGAGCACCAGGCTGAAGCGCAGGAAATCTACGACCGGGCCGGCTGGAACTGACCGGATTGGCCGGGATCATCCCCCTTCGCAACCTTGCCATTCGCGCAAGTGACGGACCCGCCTTCGTGGCGGGTCTTGTCATTGCCGTGCCGGTGGCGGCCACGCTGGTCGCCGGGCTGCTGTTCGGCGGGGGCGAAGCGTGGATCCATATCCGCGACACGCTCCTGACAGGCTATTTCCTTGGCACAATCGGCACGCTGGCGCTGACAGCCGTCCTGATACTCGCCTTCGCCGTACCGGCCGCATGGCTCACAACCATGTACCGCTTCCCCGGCCGGGGCCTGTTTGAATGGTTGCTCATCCTGCCCCTCGCCGCCCCCGGCTATGTCCTTGCCTATGCCTATGGCGACCTCATGGGCGTCGGCGGTCCGGTCCAGTCCGGAATCCGGAACATAACCGGGCTCTCGGCCCGGGACTTCTGGTTTCCCGACATTCATTCCCTGCCGGGCCTCGCCTTCATCCTGGCGCTCACGCTTTATCCCTATGTCTACCTCACTGCCCGGGCTGCCTTCATCTCGCAGTCGGTCTGCTCGCTCGAGGCTGCCCGCAGCCTCGGCGCCAGCGCCTCGCGCAGCTTCTGGCGTGTCGCCCTGCCCGCCGCGCGTCCCGTCATCGCTGCCGGCCTCGCCCTTGCCCTGATGGAAGCGGCTGCCGACTATGGCGCCGCCGAATACCTGGGCGTGCCAACATTGACCTATGGCATCGTGCGTGCGTGGACGAGTTTTGGCGAGCCGGCCACCGCCGCTCGCCTCGCCCTCATCCTGCTCAGCCTCGTCCTCAGCCTGGTCCTTTTCGAGCGCTGGAGCCGGGGCCGGCGCGGTAGCCAGGCGAGCTCGACCCGCTGGCGCGAAGTGGACCGAGCCCCCCTCTCCCTCCCCCTTGCCACCACCGCAACCACCCTCTGCTCCACCCTCTTCATGGTCGCTTTCGGGCTGCCCGTTGGGCGTCTTGTCTGGCGCAGCCTCGAGGCGCGTGAAGCCGTCGCACCGGTCGGACAAGCCCTCATGAATACGCTGGTCCTGGCAGGGTCCGGCGCCGCCCTTGCTTTCGTGCTGGCCCTTGTGATTGCCCTGTCGCAGCGCGCCGCCGGGCCGTTGCCGCGCTTTGCCCGCCTCGCCGCGTCCTCGGGATACGCCATCCCCGGCGCCGTCCTCGCCATGGGCGCCCTGGTCGTCCTCGGCCTGCTGCCTTTCACCCTCACCGGCGCCTTTGCGCTGATCGCCCTGGCATGGGTATATGCCAGTCGTTTCACCGCAGCCGGAGCCGAACCCATGGTCGCAGCACTGGCCCGCGCACCCGCCTCGCTCGCCCAGGCAGCCGGCAGTCTCGGCGCGTCGCCCCTGCGCCGGGCCCGCGAAGTCGACCTGCCGATTGCCTTGTCCGGAGCCACCGCCGGCGCCCTGATCCTGTTCGTGGAATCGCTGAAGGAACTCCCCGCAACGCTGATGCTGCGCCCGTTCAACTGGGATACCTTGTCCGTTCGCGCCCATGCCTATGCGTCGGACGAACGCCTTGCCGCCGCTGCCCTGCCCGCCCTCCTCATCACCCTTGCCGGTCTCCTGCCCGTCATCTTCCTGTCCTGGCGCCTCTCCCGCGCCCGCCCTGGTGCCCCCGCATGACCGCTACTCCAACATCCCTCACGGCTCACGATGTTAGCCGCCTCTATGACGGCCTCGCTGTTGTCTCGGGCATTTCGCTCGACCTCGCGCCCGGCGCCATCACGGCCCTGCTCGGCGGGTCCGGTGCAGGCAAGTCCACCCTGCTGCGCCTGTTCGCCGGCCTGGAGCCTGTCGATGCGGGCGAAGTGCGCCTTGGCGACACAATCCTGTCCAGGCCCGGTTACACTTTGCCACCTGAAAAGCGCCACATCGGATTGATTTTCCAGGACTTTGCGCTCTTCCCCCACCTCACCGCCCTGCAGAACACAATCTTTGGTCTCGCCCACCTGCCACGCGAGGAAGCCCGCGCCATTGCCACACAATGGCTGTCACGCCTCGGCCTCGGCGCCCGCAGCAGCGCCTATCCGCACGAGCTGTCCGGCGGCGAGCAGCAACGCGTCGCCATCGCCCGCGCCCTTGCGCCCAAGCCTGCCGCCATCCTGATGGACGAACCTTTTTCAGGCCTCGACCCGTCCCTGCGCGGCAGCGTACGCGAAGAAGCGCTCGATGCCGTCCGCGCGGCCGGAATCCCGGCGCTGCTCGTCACGCACGATCCGGCCGAAGCACTCGAGAGCGCCGACCATATTGCCATCATGAAATCTGGCCGCATCCTGCAGAAGGGCAAGGCCAGCGATGTCTATCTCAAACCCCAGGGCGCCGACATCGCCGCCGCGCTCGGACCGGTCAACCGAATCGCCGGACGCGACGCGCCCGCGGGCCTGCTTGCCCAGCCCGTCGGTCCGGACGCGCTGGTCGTCATCCGGCCGGAAGGCGTAATCCCCGATGTAACCGCCCCCGTCAGGGCCCGCGTCGTCTCCAGCCGCCTGACAGGGCCGATGGCGCGGCTCGTCCTGGATGTCGGCCGTCTCCAGCTCACATCGCTTGTGCCACGGGGGCTTGCACCTGAGGCTGGAACCGAAACAGGCATACAGATCGACCCGGAACTGGCATTCATCTTCGCGTCAGGTGATTCCTGACAAATGTGTCATGGATGTTGCTTCCCCCTCGCCAATACCGGCGCGCCTGCTTAAGTTCAGGGGGTTGGTACCACCCAGAGGAGACGCCTTACATGGCGCGACACTTCCTGCGACTTGCTGCAACGGCCCTGGCCGCCGCCGCCTTTGCCGTTACAGCGTCGGCGCAAGGCCTGATCCGCGATGCCGAGATCGAGGAGACCCTGCGGGAGTGGACCGATCCAATCCTCGAGGTCGCCGGCCTGAAACCGGCGGATGTAGGCTTCTACATCATCAATGACCCGAGCCTGAATGCGTTCGTCGCGAACGGCCAGAACATCCATATCCATACTGGCCTGATCATTGCGGCGGAATCCCCGGCGCAGATCAAGGGCGTAATCGCGCACGAAACCTGCCACATTGCCTGTGGCCACAGTGTCAGTCGTCAACGGGCCGCCGAGATTGCTTCGCGCCCCGCACTCGTCTCGATCGGTCTCGGCATCCTGGCCATCGCGGCAGGTGAAGGCGGCGCCGGTGCCGCATTGATCGGCAGTTCCCAGCAATTCGCGGCGCTAAACTTTTTCGTTCACACGCGATCTGAAGAATCCATGGCCGATGCCGCTGCAGTCGAATACCTGACACGGCTGCACCAATCGACTGGCGGCATTGTCGAATTCTTCGAGAAGTTCCGCTACCAGGAAGTCCTCTCCAATGCGCGCCGCTACCCCTATTTCCGTTCGCACCCGCTCGCTTCGGACCGTATTCGCGCCGTGCGCGACCTCGCCGAAAAATCAGGGTTGATGAACGAACCGCCGACTCAGCGCGAACAGCTGCAATATGAAATGATGCGGGCCAAACTGATTGGCTTCCTCGACACGGCCAACAAGGTACGCAACGAATATCCGGCCAGCGATCTCAGCGCGCCCGCCCGCTATGCCCGTTCGATCGCCGCGCTTCAAGCCTCCGACATCGATGTTGCCCTCAACGAGGTCGACTTGCTTCTCGCGGACCAACCGGACAATCCCTATTTCAACGAGCTCAAGGGCCAGATCCTGTTCGAAAGTGGCCGTACCGCTGAATCGGTCGCTCCACACAAGCGCTCGCTCGAAATCAAGCCCGGCCAGCCATTGCTGCTGATCAACTATGCGCGATCCCTGAATGCCCGCGACGAGCCGGGCGATGTCGAAGCAGCCGAATCCGCGCTACGCGACGCTCTGATTGCAGAGCCAGAGAATGCCTTCGCCTGGGCACAGCTGGCCATCACGCTGGAGAAACAGGGCCGTCGGGCAGAGGCGCAACTCGCCACGGCAGAATCTGCCTATTCGATCGGGGACATCGTGCGGGCGAACCTGTTTGCCCACCGTGCTGTCGACCAGCTTGAGCGCGGCACGCCGACCTACCGACGGGCCGACGACATCCTGCTGATCACTGACCCGAGCAATCCGGACAATCGTGATTTCTACAATCGCGCCAATCGCGGTCCGCGCTTTTCGGTCCAGACCAGCGGTCGCGAGATGCCATTCGGAAACTTCGCGTCTGACGGGCGCTGATCAACTTTCTGTCAGAGGTAATGGACGCTTTGCGGGCCGGTCGTATACATGGCGCCAAGCATTGCTCCGGTTTCAAGAATTGAGAAGGCCCTATCCATGATACGCAAACTGTTCACTGCAGCGGCGATGACCGCAATCGCCCTGACGCCTGCTTGCGCGCAGGATTCGGCATCAGGCAAAATGAGCCGGGCCGACATCGAGAAAATTGTCCACGAATACATCCTGGCCAATCCGGAGGTCATCGAGGATGCCCTGATCGCGCTGAACGAACAGCGGGAAGCGGAAGCCGATGCTGCGAAAAAGACCGCGATCTCGGCATCGAAGAACGAACTCTTCAACCTCGCCAGCGATCATTTCGTCGGCCCGGCCGATGCCGAAGTCACCGTGGTGGAGTTCTTCGATTACCGGTGCGGCTACTGCAAGCGTTCGGTCGACATGATCCAGGCCTTGCCTAAGGAATATGACGGCAAGGTTCGGGTCGTTTTCAAGGAGCTGCCCATCTTCGGGGGCATCAGCGAGACGGCCGCCCTCGCCGCGCTGTCGGCTGGCAAGCAGGGCAAGTACAATGCCATGCATGTTGCCCTGATGAAGCTGAAGTCGAATGACGACCTGACCGAGAAACGTATCGATTCCATCGCGGAATCCATTGGAGTCAACGTCAAGAAAATGCGCGCAGACATGAAGTCCATGGAAATCCAGAAACAGCTATCGGACATGAAAGACCTTGGCCGCACGCTGGATGTCGGCGGCACGCCAGGCTTCTTCGTCGGCGATATACATATCGAGGGCGCCGATACGGCCAAACTGACCGCTGCCATCAAGGCAGAGCTCGGCAGCTAGTCGTCAGTCTCCACGCTGCCACGCAGCGACTTGATCTCGCCCCGGCGTTTTTTCGACGCGATGCGACGCCGCACACTGCCCGCCGTAGGCCGTGTCGCGACGCGGCGCTTGGGGCGAATGGAGGCTTTCAGGATCATCTGCGCAAGGCGCTTTCGGGCGGCTTCCCTGTTCATCGGTTGGCTGCGGTGTTCGCTCGCCTCGACGATCAGGCGGCCATCATTCGTTATCCGACTGGCATAAAGTTTCGCGAACCGCGCCTTGACGTCGGCCGGCAGGGACGAGGCTTCGACATTCCAGGTCAGCTGGACTGCTGACGATACCTTGTTGACGTTCTGGCCGCCCGGTCCCGAAGCGCGCACGAAGGCTTCGCTCAGTTCCCATGCAGGCACCGTCAACTCGCCTGATACACGAAGATCGCCGAATTCGGACATGCGGGACCCTTAACATGGTGTTCAGGTGGAGTTCAGCCCGCAACCGTTAAAACCTGCCTCAGGATCGCACAATTGTGCGGTTGTCCACCGGAGGCGAGAGCGCCATGAACTTGTTGAAGAACCTTGCACGCCTGATTGCGGCGGCGGCCACAGTCGGCCTGATTGCCGCACCAATTGCCAGTGCCGATCAAGGGCGACGCGGCCATGACAATCGTGGCGGAGATTATTCGCGCGGGCATGATGATCGCGGAAGCAATCGTGGACATGGCAATCGCGACCGCGATTATCGCGGTGATCGTGGCCGTCATGACCACTATCGCGACCGAGACCGTCGGCACGACCATTATCGCCGACCGCCGCCGCGCTATTACAGCCGACCTCCTGCGCGCGCCTATTACGCGCCCCCGCCCCGCTATTATGCGCCGCCACCACGCTATTACGCCCCGCCGCCTCGCTACTACGCCCCGCGCTACGCGGTGGGTGGTTACTACCACCCTCACGGCCAAACGGTGTATATCCGCGACTATCACCGCTATGGTCTTTATGCGCCCCCGCGCGGCTATTACTGGGCCCGCGACTATGACCGGGGAGACGCAATCCTCGCGTCTGTGGCAACCGGTGCCATCATCGGACTCGTCGTGGGTGTGATCGCCACCGACTAGGCCAATTGCCTCAATTTTCAGCGCTTGAATCACGCCCGGACGCCACGTTCGGGCGTTTTTCATGGCGGAGTCCAAAAGATCACGGGAAATGCGTGGTGTTTACTTTTAATTGGCGCAAATCATGCTTAACTTCGAGTCGTCCGGGATGGTCCTGGACAAAGTCCGTGCAAGCAGCACGTTTGAAAGGAGGTGATCCATGTCGAGTGAGAAACCAGGTGAGGCCGTTGGGTCTGTGTCCTATGGTGTCTGGCTGGAGCAGCCTCCCGTCAACACATAGAGACATGGTAGGGCCGCTGTAACGCCGCCCGGACCTGACTAGCCCCATGGGCTCACGGAAGCCGCCCCTCGACAGGGCGGCTTCTTTGATTCTGCCCGTGAAGGACGCGGGTTACCTTGCAGCCAAAACAGGGCTATCTGCCTGCTCAGGAATTTTTGGGAGAAATGACGATGTCAGCGCTGACTCACGCGAAATCCGGATGGGCGATCGGCCCCGGCAAACCGCTTGCCGTGATTGCAGGTCTGAACGTGCTGGAAAACAAGGCGCTCGCATTGACCGTCGGAGCCCAGCTGAAAACGATCTGCGCCGAGCTCGGCCTGCCCTATGTGTTCAAGGCCAGCTTTGACAAGGCGAACCGTTCGTCGATCCACTCCTATCGCGGCCCGGGCCTCGAAGCGGGCTTGCGCATCCTGAAGGAAGTGAAAGCCGAGCTGGACGTGCCGATCTGTACCGACCTGCATGACGCCAGCCAGGCCGAACCGGTCGCGGCCGTAGCCGACATCGTCCAGATTCCCGCTTTCCTCTGCCGACAGACCGATCTCGTCGTGGCGACAGCCCGCGCCACGGCCAAGGCTGGCGGCATCGTCCAGGTGAAGAAGGCCCAGTTCATAGCGCCTTGGGACACGAAGAACATCGTCACCAAGATCGGTGAAGCGTCCGACGTCGGCGTCATTCTCTGCGAACGCGGGTCCAGCTTTGGCTACAACAATCTCGTGGTCGACATGCTGGGTATTCCTGAAATGCAGAAGCTCGGCTGCCCTGTTACCATCGACGCCACCCACGCGGTGCAGTTGCCCGGCGCTGACCCGCGCACCGGCGGAGCCTCGACCGGCGGCCGCCGTGACGGCGTCGCTATCATTGCCAAGTCTGCCGTGGCCGCGGGCGCCGACGGAATCTTCCTCGAATTCCATACCGACCCCGACGCTGCCCTCTGCGACGCGCCGAGCTGCCTTCCCGTGTCAGAAGCAAAAGCCCTGTTGACCACACTCAAAGCCCTGCATGAGGTGGTTCAGGGGTAGGCCCATGTCGCGCCTGATCCTGTTCAACAAGCCCTATGGCGTGCTGTCACAATTCACCGATGCAGGCACAGCAGGATCGCCGCGCAAGACACTGTCTGATTTCATCAATGTGCCCGGCGTCTATGCCGCTGGCCAACTCGACCAGGACAGCGAAGGCCTGCTTGTGCTCACTGATGACGGCCAGCTGCAGAACCGCATCAGCGACCCGAAGTTCAAGCAGCCAAAAACCTATTGGGCACAGGTTGAAGGCCTGCCAGACGACGCGGCGCTAGAGGCCCTGCGCTCCGGCGTCACATTGAAAGATGGCAAGACCGCCGCCGCCAGGGCCGAGACAATTCCGGAGCCGGAAAAACTTTGGCCCCGGGATCCGCCGATCCGGTTCCGCAAGTCCGTGCCTGACAGCTGGATCAGCCTTACCATCACCGAAGGCCGCAACCGTCAGGTCCGCCGCATGACCGCCGCCGTCGGCCACCCCACCCTGCGCCTCATACGTGCACAGGTGGGCGATTGGCGCCTCGGAGACCTGCGTCCGGGTGAGTGGCGCGACATTGCCGTCTAGCCGCCACACCCTTCACATGCGCCTGCAGCCAAGCTAGCAGATGACGCAACTTTCAATCGCTCCAGAAACCGGACGTCACCCAGGAGATTGCCTTGGCCATCATCACCCTCCCAACCTGGTTCGACGACAACGCGCCGCAATGGGCGAAAGACACCGTCATCTACGTCGCTACCATCTGGAATGAAGGTGCCTATGGGCTCACTTATGGCGAGATCATCACCGCAGTTGTGATCGTAATGTTTGCGCTGATTGTACGCGGCCTGTTTGCGCGAATTATCGTGTCGACCGTCATGCGGGTGACCTCTGGCACGAAGACACGACTCGACGATGCCTTCGTCAATTCGGTTTCCACACCGCTGAGGATCGTCCCTGTCATTGTCGGCATCTATATCGCCCTGCAAGTCACGGACATTTCCGGCACGGCGGAGGTCTACGCCACCCGTATCCTGCGTTCGATCATCACCTTGGTCGTGTTCTGGACGCTGGCGCGCGCAGTAAATGCGTTTGAATTCATGTTGGTGAACCTTCGCAACGCACTGTCGTCAGCAGCCGTCGACTGGATGGTCAAAGCTCTGCAGGTCATCCTCGTTATCCTTGGCCTCGGTGCGGTGGCCGATCAATGGGGCATCCAGATCGCACCGTTGCTCGCTGGCCTCGGCGTGCTGGGCATTGCCGTCGGCCTGGGCGCGCAGGACCTGTTCAAGAATCTCATCTCGGGCATCCTGATCATTGCCGAAAAGCGCTTCATTCCGGGCGAGTGGATTCGCGTCGATGGCGTGGTGGAGGGCACAGTGGAGAAGATCAATTTCCGTTCGACTCTGGTGCGCCGATTCGACAAGAGCCCCGTCTATGTTCCCAACAGCGCGCTCTCCGATGCGGCTGTGACCAATTTCTCGCGCATGACATACCGGCGAATCAAATGGGCTGTCGGCGTCGAATACCGCACCACGGTCGACCAGCTGAAATACATTCGCGATGAGATCGAAGCCTGGCTATGGAACGATCCCCGGTTCGCCAAGCCGCCGGAGGCGGCCCTGTTTGTCCGGATCGACAGCCTGAACGCCAGCTCGATCGACTATCTGATCTATGCTTTCACCTACACCAAGGACTGGGGCGAATGGCTGGAAATCAAGGAGGAGTTTGCTGTGGCGGTCATGGACATCGTCGCCCGGGCGGGCACCGGACTCGCCTTCCCGAGCCAGACTGTCTACCTGCAGCAAAACGATCCGCCAGAGATCATTGCCCCGCCGGCGCGCAGCGAAGCCACAGAGCGCGCCCGTCAAGCGATCGAGAATACAAGGCAGCCACGCGGAATCGGCGAAGTCGACAAGGATGTCTGATTCAGCCATCCTTGTCGCCGTGCCGCGACGCGGTTATCGCACCCATGCTCCGGGTGCATTTGAACGATAACCAAGCGCCTTGTAGGCTGCATCGATCAGGCTCTGGCCGCGGTCGTTGACGAGAAGGCCCGCGCCCATCTGGTTCATTGTGTAACTGAAGGCGAGACCGCACTCGGGATCGGCAAACCCGATCGAGCCGCCAGCGCCGACATGACCGAACGCTTCATTGCCCATGATTGCCGTCATCTGGTCGCCGGCGGGATAAGCGCGATTATCCATCGACTTCATGAAGCCGGAGGCAAAGCGTGTAGGCACCAACAGTGTCGCGTCGCGCTGCGTGGCGGTCGACACCATGCCCATGCTGGCCAACCGGTCGGATGAGACCAGGCTACCATCATTGCAGGCGAGCGGCGTGTACATCGCGACCTGCCCGCGGGCGTTAGAGATTCCGCCCGCGCCGCCGATTTCGGCCTTGTGGGCTTCAGGATCGTTCGGGCTCCAGCCGCCGGAATTCATGAAGGAGAGATGCTGGATAGATGCCGGGGCCGTCATCAGCAACTGCGTGAACTCGGTTGGTACGTCGCCGTCTTTCGGGACATAATTCAGGATCGGCGCGATATGCGGCTTTTCGCTTTCGGGCAGGCCAATCCAGAATCGTGCGCCGGTCGGCCCGGCCACTTCCTCGGCAAAGAAGGTGCCGAGCGACTTGCCAGACACGCGCCGCACCAGCTCGCCCACGGTCCAGCCGAAATTCACCATATGATAGCCGTTGCGCGTGCCAGGCTCCCAGAACGCCTCCTCGTCCTCCATGCGGCCGATCATATAGTCCCAGTCATTGAACCCGCCGGGCTTCACCGGCGCGCGTAGAGCCGGCAACGCGCTCTCATGATTCAGCATCATCTGGACGGTGGTTTTTTCTTTCCCGTTCTTCGCAAATTCCGGCCAGTAGTCAGAAACGAGCGCGCTCCGCTTCAGGAGCCCGCGATCGATCAGGATATGCGCGCACAGGGCGGTCGCCGCCTTTGTGCACGAGAACACGATGGAGACTGTGTCTTCCTCCCAAGCCTCGCCCGTCTCGGCGTTTGCCACCCCGCCCCAGAGATCAACCATCGTCTCGCCGTTCACCGACAGGCAGACCGATGCGCCCACCTCACCCCGCTCGGCGAAGTTGCGCTCGAATTCCCCTTTCAGCGCAGCAAATTTCGGATCGCAGCTTCCTTTAACGGTTCCGGCCAATGTGATGTCTCCCTGATTTTTTTGCTTGGTTCGGACGGACTTTAGCTTCCGTCCTCCAAAAAGCGAGACAAATGAAAAGGCCGCCCGGCAAAGCAGGGCGGCCTGTTTTTTCTGTTTGGTGTCGGGCTCGCCGATCAAGCGGGCTCTTCGGTACTGTCCTTCTTGGCGGAGCGCTTCTTGGCAGGCTCGACAACATATTTGAAGGCGAGCTTCTCTTCGTCCTTCTTGTCGATATCGATCTTGACCAGACCACCCTTCTGAAGCTTGCCGAACAACAATTCTTCGGCCATCGGCTTCTTGACGTGCTCCTGAATCGTGCGCGACAGCGGCCGCGCCCCCATGTCCGGATCAAAGCCGCGCTTGGCCAGCCAGTCCCGGGCCGCCTTTGTGATCTCGATCGAGACGTTGCGATCTTCCAGTTGCACTTCCAGCTGCAGGATGAACTTCTCGACCACGCGGTCAATGATCTCCGGTGTCAGTCCGCCGAACGTGATCGTCGCATCAAGACGGTTCCGGAATTCCGGAGTGAACAGGCGCTTGAGTGCTTCTTCCTGCTCGTCATCCTTCTTGCCGCGGCCAAAACCGATTGCGTTCTTCGACGCATCAGATGCGCCCGCATTCGTCGTCATGATCAGGATGACATTGCGGAAGTCGACCTTGCGACCGTTCGCATCCGTCAGCGCACCATTGTCCATGACCTGAAGCAGGATGTTGAACAGGTCCGGGTGCGCCTTCTCGATCTCGTCGAGCAGCAGCACGCAATGCGGATGCTGGTCGACACCATCGGTCAGCAGGCCGCCCTCGTCATAACCAACATAGCCAGGAGGCGCGCCTATCAGGCGGGATACCGTGTGGCGCTCCATGTATTCCGACATGTCGAAGCGCAGCATCTCGACGCCCATGATCGAGGCGAGCTGCTTGGCGACTTCGGTCTTGCCGACACCGGTCGGGCCGGTGAACAGGTAGGAGCCGATGGGCTTGTTCGGCTCGCGCAGGCCTGCCCTGGCAAGCTTGATCGCCGCCGACAGAGCGGTGATGGCGTTGTCCTGGCCGAATACGACACGCTGCAGGTCCGTCTCGAGAGACTTGAGCGCAACGACATCGTCGCTCGACACTTGTTTGGGGGGGATGCGCGCGATTTTGGCGACCACGGCTTCCACGTCGCGGATACCTACCTGTTTCTTGCGCTTATTGGCCGGCAGCAGCCATTGCGCCGCGCCCGCTTCGTCAATCACATCGATCGCCTTGTCGGGCAGCTTGCGGTCAGTGATATAGCGGTCCGACAGTTCCACGGCTGCCTTGATCGCATCATTCGTGTAACGCAGGCCATGGAAATCCTCGAAGCGGGGCTTCAGGCCGGTCAGGATCTTGACCGCATCCGGCACAGTCGGCTCGACCACGTCGATCTTGCGGAACCTTCGAGACAGGGCGCGATCCTTTTCAAAGTGCTGCTTGTATTCCTTGAACGTCGTCGAGCCCATGCAGCGCAAGCCGCCGTTCTGAAGCGCAGGCTTGAGCAGGTTCGATGCATCCATGGCGCCGCCAGACGTAGCGCCGGCGCCGATGATGGTGTGAATTTCATCAATGAACAGGATGGCCTTTTCCTGTTGTTCAAGCTCCTTCATCACGGATTTGAGCCGTTCCTCGAAATCACCGCGATAACGCGTGCCCGCCAGCAGGGCTCCCATGTCGAGCGACCAGATGATTGCTTCGTCCAGGATTTCCGGCGCGTCGCCGTCAACAATGCGCTTGGCGAGCCCTTCAGCGATGGCTGTTTTGCCAACGCCCGGGTCGCCCACGAGAATCGGATTGTTCTTGTTGCGGCGGCAAAGCACTTCGATGCAGCGGTTCACCTCCATGTCGCGGCCGATCAGCGGGTCAATCTTGCCGGCGCGTGCCTTGGCATTGAGGTTCACGCAATAAGCGTCGAGCGCCTCGTGCCCCTGCTTCACAGCTTCTTCTTCGCCCCCTTCGGAGCCACGCGGGCTCGTCGGTCGCGACATGCCGGGCTGCTTGGCAACGCCATGCGAAATGAAGTTCACGGCATCATAGCGCGTCATGTCCTGCTCTTGCAGGAAGTAGGCAGCATGGCTTTCGCGCTCGGAGAAAATCGAGACCAGCACATTGGCCCCGGTCACTTCATCGCGGCCCGAACTTTCGACGTGCAGGATTGCGCGCTGGACGACACGCTGGAACGCGGCGGTCGGCTGCACACGGCCTTCGCTTTCTTCCAGGATGAGGCTGGAGAGCTCTTCGTCGATATATCGCACGAGGTCGCCGGTCAGCGCTTCAATATCGACCTTGCAGGCTCCCATGACTTCGCGGGCATGCTCATCTTCCGTCAGCGCCAGCAGGAGGTGTTCCAGTGTGGCATACTCATGGTCGCGTTCGGACGCGAGCGTGAGCGCCTTTTCGAGAGCTGTTTCGAGAGAGTGGGACAATCGTGGCACTTTGGGGGACCTTTCAGGGGTCGGGGGGTGAATCTAGTCTTCTTTCTCCATAACGCATTGGAGAGGGTGTTCATGGCGTTTGGCAAGGTCAAGCACCTGAGCGACTTTTGTTTCCGCCACTTCGTAGGTGTACACTCCGCACAATCCGACGCCCTTTTGATGGACGTGCAGCATGATCCGCGTCGCCTGTTCCCGCGAGCGATTGAAATAGCGCTCAAGAATATAGACGACGAATTCCATCGGCGTGTAGTCGTCGTTCAGCAGCAAGACCCGATAAAGCGAAGGCTTTTTAGTCTTGATCCGCGTCTGCGTGACGATGTCGACACCAATGCCGTCTCCGCCACCGGGCGGATTGCCCGCCGGCGGACCCGGCAAGTTCGGATCGCTCATCCGGACAAGATCAGATGTCATGGTCATGACCATAAGATATACGTTCCTGCGTGAGATTGAAGAGACCAAGCGTGGCAAAAGCATGACTTGCCTGCTTTTAGGGCATGGCGAGCGCGCTGAGCAGCGCGTTCACACGTTTGCCATTGGTCCCGAGATCGGAGTAGCCGACCCGTGATCGTGAGTAGACGACGAGCGTCGACTGGTGGTCGTGCCCTGCGACCGGTAGCACCAGAATGTCGACATCATCCTTGAACCGAAGCAACTTGGTCACCGCAATGAAACTGATACGGCCTGCCGCCGGGTCAGACGCTTTGATCTTCCAATCGCCGCGCGCCGCGACCATCTGCAGGATGTCCTCGAACAGCGCCTCTGGCGTGCGGTCGAAGACCGGCGATGATTCGTCCGGCATGGCAGCGTCAACAAAGCCGTCCGGAGCGACGAGCCAGTTGTTGGGTTTCGCCGACCGCTTGAAAGTCTGGAAGTCGATAAAATCGGTCATGCCACCATCGTAGTCGCCTTGCCCGGCGGATACCACGCGAAAAACATGAGCCCCAACAACAAAGAACCGGGCCAAACAGGCCCGGCTCTCCTTAATCTACCCACTCTACTGCCTGACAGGGCAAACCCCATCGGACCTCAGGAGCTTACTTGCTGGCCCAAGCCGTAGTGAAGGGCTTGGCAGCGTCACGCCATGCGAGCATGCAGAGCTCAGCTTGTGCGTTCACTTCTGACGTATAGGCAGAAAACAGGGATTTTGCAAAGCCTGATTGGATTTCCATGAGCTTGCGCGGGTCTTTCGCGCTCGTCATCGCTTGGGTGGCTTCGACGCCCTGCTCAATTGTGCGGGTGAGGAAGTCCACATTGCGGCTGCCAATCGTGCGCATCACCTCGGTCGAGGCAGTGGCGCGTTCAGTCATCGACTTGACGCCATCTTCGGCGAAGGTGCCGAACTTGGCAGCGATATCGGAGATCTTGTCCAGGCCGCCGTCGAGCATTTTGGTCGCAGCTTCGGAAGCGTGCGCCTCGGCTTTCGCGGTCGTGGCTGTTTTTGCTTTGGGGGCGGTTTTCGGTGACTTGGCCATGGTCGTATCCTTTTCCTGAGTCGTGTGACATTATAGCCAATCTTCTCGCAATTGCAACATATTTTGTGCGCCGCAACATAGGCATTCCTGCACGGTTTTTGCACAGTCACGTCCAGATTGCCGAAATTTGATGTCCAACCCTGCGTTAAGGTCTGGTCAACGCATTTCGGCGACTCTATCGTAAACCTCGGGCGGCTCGGGGTTAATACTTTTTCGAAGGTAGGCCACTATGAAACAGCGTGCTTTAGCCCCAGTGTTAAGAACACTTGCCTTTGCGGCAATGCTCGTCACGACGGGACTGTCTGCGCCTGTGGCTTTCGCCGAAAAGTACGCATCCATCGTGATCGACGCTGACACGAACGAAGTGCTCCACGCCCGCAACGCCGACGACGCGCGATATCCGGCATCGCTGACCAAAGTCATGACTCTCTACATGCTGTTCGATGCGCTGGAGGCTGGCGAAGTCACGCTGGACGAACGGCTCATGGTATCGCGTTATGCCGCCAACCAGGCCCCGTCCAACCTCAAGCTAAGACCCAACTCGTCCATCACCGTGCGCGATGCCATTGGCGCCCTCGTCACCAAGTCTGCCAATGATGTCGCCGTCGTAGTCGCCGAGCGCCTCGGTCGCACCGAAACCCGATTCGCCCGCCTCATGACCGTCAAGGCGCAGAGCCTCGGTCTGGAGAACACGACTTTCGTCAACGCATCAGGCCTGCCTGACACTCGTCAGGTCAGCACCGCGCGCGATCTCGCTATCCTTGCCGAAGCGATGCTCGATAATCACGGCGAGTCCTACCATTATTTCTCCAGGCCCCATTTCAGCTGGGCCGGCAAGACCTACAAGAACCACAACGAACTGCTCAAGACAGTCGACGGCGTCGACGGCATCAAGACCGGCTACACCCGGGCTTCCGGTTTCAACCTGATGACGTCGGCCCAGCGCGACGGTCACCGGATCATCGCCATCATGCTCGGTGGCAGCACCTCCAAGTCGCGGAATGCCCATGTCGCAGCGCTCGTCGAGGCCGCCTTCCACACTTATGAAATTCCCGATGATCCCGCCGATCCCGGCCGCAATATCGAGATGGCCTTCTCGGCATTCAACGGGTCATCAGCTGACCTCGACGCCGCTGCTGAGCCAATGCTCAACGGCCAACGCCTCAGCGTGGCAACCGCTGCCCGAGCGATCAACTTCAAACCCCTGCCTGCGCCGGAACCCGCGCTTGCATCCGAGTCCGATGATGAAGAAGAAGCCGAGGAGGTGCTTGTCGCCGATGCCGGCCAGGCCGCAGAGCCGGAATTCGAACAGGGCGACGCCACGCCGACCAGTTTCGACGGTGCGACCGTTGTCATCCCGGCAGGCCGCCCCGCATTTACGGTCAGCGAATACGAAGCTCGCCAATTCGCGCAATAGCTCTGACGCGCCGATCGCACTTCCAAGGCTTGACGAACGCTCCCATTCGGGCAGACGCCTGTGCGCATAGCCTTTAGGGAGCCGTCCTTGAAAACCGAGTCAGAGATCGATCTCGCGCGCAATGTCATCCGCATCGAGCGGGATGCGCTTGAGAAACTCGAAGCCGGCATCGACGATACCATTGTCCAGGCCGCAGACATCATCATGGCGACGGATCGCTATGTCATCGTCGCAGGCGTCGGCAAATCCGGCCATATCGGCCAGAAGATCGCCGCCAGCCTCGCTTCCACGGGCACCCCCTCATTCTTCCTTCACCCGACTGAAGCCAGCCACGGCGACCTCGGCATGATCGCGCCGGGCTCCGTCGTGCTCGCCATTTCCTATTCCGGGGAAAGCCGCGAGATGGTCGACCTCCTGCGCTACTGCCGCAGCCATGCGATCCCCGTGATCGGCATGACCCGCGCCCCGGATTCCACGCTCGGCCGCCTCTCCAATATCGTCCTGCACATGCCGACAGTCGCCGAAGCCTGCCCCAATGGTCTCGCCCCGACATCGTCCACGACGATGGCCCTTGCCCTGGGCGACGCCCTTACGATTCTCCTGATGGATCGGCGCGGCTTCAGCCGGGAAGACTTCGGCAGCCGCCACCCAGGCGGCAAGCTGGGCCGCTCGCTGCAAACTGCAGGCGATTACGTCGCCGACCGGCCTGAAGATATCCCCGTCGTGGCAACAGACGCCAGTGTGCAGGAGGTGATCCTCGCGGTCTCTGAAGGTCGCAAGGGCTGCGTCGCGGTCCTGAGCGTGGATGGCCGAATGATCGGCATGGTAACGGACGGAGACCTTCGCCGCGCCATGCTGGCCGGTAAACTCGACGGCGACGCCGCTTCCGTCATGACGCCCGATCCGCGCACCGTTGCGCCAGAGGAGCGCCTCGCTGTCGTCATCAAGCGCCTCAGCGAGCACCGCATCTCCAACGCTTTTGTCGTGGAGGACGGCCGCCCCATCGGCATCGTCGACATGAAAGACCTGCTCGCCGAAGGCTATGTCTGATACCGATCAGGCATGAAAAACGGCAGCTCCGTCAGGAACTGCCGTTAGTCAGACTTTCAAGTTGGACCTGGCCTATTTCACCAGTTCGAACCGGACATTGACGCGGGCTGTGTAGCCCACTTCGCCACCTGAAATCGGCGTGGAGGAATCCATCGCCATTTCCTTGCTGCGCGACATCATCGCCATCGGCTGAGGGCTATAATCGCCGCCCTCTGAAATGGTGACAATCCGGGCGACCTTGAGGCCAGCTGCACCGGCATAGAGATTGGCTTTGGCGAGCGCCTGTTCCATGGCCATGCGGCGGGCTTCGGCGCGCACGTCGTCATCATTGTCGAGGGCGAAGCTGATGCCCGAGAACGTGTTGCCGCCGGTCGAAACCAAGCTGTCCATCGTGGCACCGAGATTGTCGAGATCGCGCACTTTCACGGTCAACTGGTTGGAGGCTGTGTAGCCATCGAGCCGCTGTTCGCCGCGCGTTCGGCCCTTGCCGTCATTGATTTCGACATAAGTGTAGCGCGGCTGCAGCGAGAAGTTCGAGGTCTGCATGTCCTTCTTCTCGACGCCGGCCTTGGCCAACGCATCGAAAACGCCCGTCATCGCATTGGCCTGCTGCTGCATGGCCGCCTGCGCAGTATCGGCATCGGCCTGAACGCCAGCCGAGAGATAGGCGATATCCGGTTCACGCATGACCTGGCCTTCCGCGGATATATCGAGCGTGGTTTCCGGCTGGATGGAGTTCGGATTCGGCATCACCATCATGTGGCCCGCTTGGCCTGGAGCGGCCTGGCTCATCGGCATCTGCGCGCAGGCTGCCGGCGACAAAGCGAGGGCGCAGATGCCCATGGCGGCGGCCATTGAGTTTGGTTTCGGCATTGTCGGGACTCCCTATTGTTGGTGGCCATATGTCCCAAAGGATTAAGGCCGCAACACGGCAAAGGTTGCCGGCGGCTCCAAAAAATCGGCGTGATTTCAGGCTGCGTCGAAGCCGTTGGGATTCTGGCTTTGCCAGGCCCATTGGTCGCGGCACATGTCCGACAGACCGTACTCCGCCCGCCACCCGAGCAGCGCTTCGGCCTGACGCGGATCTGCCCAGAATGCGGCAATGTCACCGCAGCGCCGCGGAACGAAATTCATGGGTACCTTTCGCCCGCTCGCAGCCTCGAAGGCCGAGACCAGTTCGAGCACGGAGGTGCCCTGCCCGGTGCCGAGATTGACCGTGATCGCCCCCGGCTCGCGCTCAAATCTTTCCAGCGCCAGGACATGGGCCCGGGCAAGATCGACGACATGCAGGTAGTCGCGCACGCCTGTGCCATCCGGCGTGTCATAATCGTTCCCGAACACGTTCAGCGCCGGGCGCCGCCCGACAGCGACCTGCGCAACATAGGGCATCAGGTTGTTGGGCACGCCATGCGGGTCTTCGCCGATTTGCCCGCTGGCATGCGCGCCGATGGGGTTGAAGTAGCGCAGGATCGCAACATCGGTCATCCCGCCAGATTCGACCAGATCGTTGAGCATCAATTCGACCGACAGCTTGGTCTGGCCGTAGGGGTTCGTCGGGCTGAGCGGATGGCTCTCGGTATAGGGCAGGAAGACCGGCTCGCCATAGACCGTCGCGCTGGAACTGAACACGAAGCGCCGCGTCCCGGCATTCATCATCGCCGTCAGCAGGCTATGTGTGCCGATCACATTGGCGCTGTAATAATCGAGCGGCTTGGCAACAGAATCCCCGACAGCCTTGAGGCCGGCAAAATGAATGACCGAATCGCATTTGTGCTTCAACAGGATTTCCGTGATCCGGTCGGTATCACGCACGTCAGCCTCATAGGAGGGCAATTCATGATTGGTCAGGCGCCTCACACGGTCGAGCGAGGCCGGGCTGCTATTGACGAAATTGTCGACGACAACAGGGGAATACCCGCGTGAAAGCAGTTCGACGCAAGTGTGCGTGCCAATATAGCCCGCCCCTCCAGTCACCAGAACCTGCTTCATAATGGCATCCTTGCAGACGAATCCGGTCGATTCAATGTGAATCCGGCCCTGTCACGCATTTCAATCTGTTTATCATCTGACCCAATGCAATTTCGTGACCAAAAGCCATGAATTGCGCCATTGCCACGGGTGAAAGCCATGCTTAAACGGGAACTTCAGAAGGGCCCGTAGCTCAGTTGGTTAGAGCGGACCGCTCATAACGGTTTGGTCGCAGGTTCGAGTCCTGCCGGGCCCACCATTCATAGCATCTGCTGAATTTCTTCCTCGAAATAGGCGATCGTCGGTTTCAGGCCGTCGTCCAGCTTGACAGTTGGTTCCCAACTGAGCTTGTCCCGTGCCAACGTGATATCGGGTTGGCGCTGCTTGGGGTCGTCCTGCGGCAGCGGCTTGTGCACCAGTTTGGACTTGGAGCCCGTCAGGTCGATAATCCGTTCGGCCAGTTGGCGGATCGTGAATTCGCCCGGGTTTCCGATATTTACCGGCCCCACAAATTCGGGCCCTGTTCCCATCAGCGAAATCAGTCCCGTCACCAAGTCAGACACATAGCAGAAACTGCGCGTTTGCTGGCCGTCGCCATAGAGCGTGATGTCCTCACCCTTCAACGCCTGCACGATGAAGTTCGAGACGACCCGGCCATCGTTCGGATGCATGCGCGGACCGTATGTGTTGAAGATGCGGGCGACTTTGATCTCGACCTTGTGCTGGCGGTAATAGTCGAAAAACAGCGTTTCGGCGCAACGCTTGCCTTCATCATAGCAACTGCGCGGTCCGATCGGATTGACGTTGCCCCAATAGTCCTCCGTCTGCGGGTGGATCACGGGATCGCCGTAGACTTCAGACGTCGAGGCCTGGAGGATGCGCGCCCGCGTCCGCTTGGCGAGCCCCAGCATGTTGATCGCGCCGTGGACGCTGGTCTTGGTCGTCTGGACGGGGTCGAACTGGTAGTGGATCGGGCTGGCCGGGCAGGCTAGATTGTAAATCTGGTCAACTTCCACAAACAGCGGAAACGTCACGTCGTGACGCATCACTTCGAATTTCGGGTCGTCGAGCAAATGGGCGACATTCGTGCGCCGTCCGGTGAAGAAATTGTCGACACACAGGACTTCCGCCCCGGTTTCGAGTAGCCGTTCACACAGGAAAGAACCGATGAAGCCGGCGCCACCGGTAACGAGGATGCGAGGGACATAATGCATCACAGCGGGGTGCGGGCTTTTTCCTGAACGGTCAAGAGGTCTAGGCGGTTGCCTTCACAGGCCTGCCTTGCGTTTGCGGAAATAAGCCAGAGTTCCGCGATGGAGAACATCGTCCCCCGCGGATATCTCGTGCGCCTCGAAGTCGGGTTTTCCCTTCACGTCCGCATAGACATTCCCAAAGTCCTTGTAGCAGGCTTCGAGCAGCGCCTCGAAACTGTCGATGACGAAATAGGTCTGCTGGAAATCGTCGATAATGTACTTTGTCCGCATGACGCGCGGCAGGTCGAAAGCAATCCGGTTGGGGCTGTCGGCCTCCATCGCGAACACGGTCTCGTTCGGACTCGACAGGATGCCGGCGCCGTAGATGCGAAGGCCACCGGCCTCACGAATCAGACCGAACTCCACCGTGTACCAGTAGAGCCTTGCCAGGTTATGCAACTGGCCCAGTTCCATCGCGCGCTGGCCACCTTTGCCATAGGCCTCCATGAAATCGGCAAAAACCGGATTGGCCAGCATCGGCACATGGCCGAAAATATCATGGAAGATGTCCGGCTCCTGCAGATAGTCGAACTCGGCCTCCGGGCGGATGAACGCGCCAGCAGGGAATCGCCGGTTGGCGAGATGATTGAAAAACACCTCATCCGGGACGAGTTCAGCCACCGGCACGATTCGCCATCCCGTGATGGGCTCAAGCCGGTCTGACAGCTTTTCCATATCTGGTACACCTGACGCAGAAAGCTCCAGCGTTGCCATCGCATTCAGCGCGGCCTGACAGCCGCGATTTCGTGTCACATCGCGCTGCCGGTGGAACAGTCTGTCCCACCTGTCGTGCTCTTCGGCTGAATAGGAATTCCAGTCCTGATCAATTGTGAAATCAGTTGCCCGCGGTGCGGCGTGGTACCGGTTCTTGATGGGGTGTGTTGGAGACGCATTCATGCTGCAGACCTGCTTCTTTCCTGATTGCGACGGCGTTCATTCCATCACGGCTGGCGCTGAAATCAAGCCACCCACCAATAAGTTTCATCTGAAACCATATCGCAAGCACAACCTGATGCATAGGTCTCGGTGACCTCACAGTCCGTCACCCTATTGACGGACCCGTCCCTGCGAGCCGAAAGAAGGGGCGGACGCGGCCAAAGGAGAGTCAGCTGACCCATCTCAGTCCTGAATTCACGATTATCATTGTCAACTACAATGCTGGCGACATGATCCAGGACGCGGTCAATTCGCTGGCTCAACAAACGTATGATGACTTCGAATTGATCGTCGTCGACAATGCTTCGAGCGACGGCTCGGCCGAGCGCCTTGACCTTAGTGCAATGAAATCTGCCACACTCCATCGGATGAACGAAAACCTTGGGTTTGCTGTCGCCAACAACTGGGCAGCCAGACGCGCCTCGGGCAAGTGGCTTGTCCTGCTGAACCCCGACACGATCGCCGAGCCGGACTGGCTTCAACAGCTCAGACTCGCCAGCGCCCGGCACGCCGATGTGCGCGTTTTCGCGTCGGCACAGATCAGCCTGGATGATCCTCGAAGCATGGACGGAGCTGGCGATGCCTATCTCGTTTTCGGGTTCCCATGGCGCGGGGGTTTCGGGCATGCCCTGTCCGAGATGCCTGGCGAGGCGGATTGCTTCAGCCCCTGCGGAGCGTCGGCCATGTACGACCGCGAGCTTTTCCTGGCTCATGATGGCTTTGATGAGCGCTTCTTCTGCTATTGCGAAGACGTCGATCTCGGTTACCGGATGCAGCTGGCTGGTGAAAGGTGCGTATTCGTGCCTGCGGCGGTCATCCGGCATGCCGGTAGCGCCGTATCCGGGCGACATTCTGAATTCTCAATCTATCACGGAACGCGCAATCGGCTCTGGACCTATGCCAAGAACACACCTTGGCCAATTCTGCTCCTGACCCTGCCCGGCCATCTGGCACTCACAGTGTATATTCTGGCCCGCAGCCCTGTGATCGGGCGGTTTGGGGCAACGGCACGTGGCCTTGTCGACGGCTTCAAAGGGATGGGACGGATACGTTCCGGCACCGGCTGGCGCACAATGCAACGCCAGACCAGCCTGTGGCGCCTCGTGCGCACAATGGCGTGGAATCCGTGGAAGATGAGCACGCGAACACCACATGTGCGCCCGCTCGACAGCGACGGGCTGCGCTAGGAAAAGCGCGTGTCGATCCGCGCCAGATGCTCGGAGACAATCGCTCCGATCGCCTCAACGGAATGCGTCTGCGCGATGTTCCTTGCATTCTTGCCAATGGCTTCAATGTCCGGGCCACCTTCGGCTGCGCGGCGCATCAGCTGCGCGGCGACATCAGTATCCGGGCAGGCCCAGACTTGAAGATTGGACTGGGGGTAGTCTGCCTCGCCGACCGGAACGAGCGTGTATGGCACGATGAGGCAATTGGAGTGCGTGGTGAAATCCATCGAGCCGCCATAGCCCGTGGCAATCACGATCTTGCCGAGGGCCATGCACTCGGCAATGTTGAGCCCGAACCCTTCCGACCTGTGCAGGGAAACGAAACTGTCGCAGGCCGCCTGCAACCGCCGGTAATTGTCTCCGTCCAAAGGCGAGTCGATGAGGATCACCCGCGGATCAGAAGACATCTGCTCAAAGACTTCGCGCCTGTCGTCGCTGCGCTCGCCCGTGCCATGCGTTTTCACCACGAACCTCGGATCGGAGTCCGACCGATCCGGAAACGCCTTGCAAAATGCGTGATAGGCGCCATGCAGGTTCTTGCGCCGCATATAGGAATTGAAGTCAGCCGCACACAGGAAATGAAACCGGCCCGGTTCGATTCCCGGAAACCCCGGCTCGACATCAGTCGCGCTGGTGAGGACAGGATGCGGTACGACTTCGACCCGCTTTTCAGTGACCTTCGCCACAGCATCGCGCACGAACGTGGATGGCACCCAGATTTCGTCATAGGAGTTGAGCGCCGAATGCCAGACATTCGGAAACCGTGACAATTCCCAAGCCCAATACCCGATCCGGTATTTCCCGGTCAGGTCGCGGGCCGGGATACTACCGAGGACCGGCTCAGTCTGGTCTGCGTTGGCTTGGAACAGGGCAGTCCGGTAAGGGCTGGCGCCATGGACGCACCCGTCGGGCCGGGCTAGCACATTCGCCTGGCTGTCCGGCGAGGCAAGCACATGCGCGCACGAATTGACGCCGTGCGCAGACAGTGCGACTGCCAGGCGCCGGGCGCCTTCACCGACACCGCTGACAGTCTGGAAGTAGCCATAGAGCGAGACGCCCTTCCTGAGGGCAGGGTCCAGGCTTCCGCGCGAATGCAGCTTGAGGGCTGACAGTTCGCCGGTTGGGGTACTGGAGGCGGCCCGCAGCAACACCGACCGTAAACGTGTCCGGACGTCCTGAGGAAACAGGCGATAGAACTTGCGCAGCTTTGATGCATGGCCGAGCACCATGCGGGCGCTCGTTATCGACAGGGCAAGCCCGCCTGAATGAACGGCAACATCCGCCCTGTCGAAATCGGACCGAACCATCATCGACATGCGCCCGACCAGTTCCGGAGGCAGACCGTACTCCACTGGCGCACTCGAGAAGAACCACCGGGTCAGGGCCTCACGGCCCTGCGCTGTGGACAGGCTGAACTCTTTCTGGAGATCCGTGCGGTGCAGCCATATCTCATACAGCAGCTTTGATATCGGGAACGACTTGAAGGCGGTTCCGGTTTCCTGTTCAGGCTCGAGCGCCCACTCGAAATCGGCGGCAAAGGCCTCGTCGCGGCTGAGCGGGCGTGCCCGGTGGTGATGCCCGAACGCTGCACGGTAAATGTCCGGAAGGCGGGTGCCATCGCTGAACGTGCCGTAGGCGTAGGGAATCTCGCGCAGGTGCGCATGGCCGAACATCATCAGGTTGTCGAGATATTCGCCGTGAAGCTCCTTCAGGGCGCCGATATTCGCAGGCGTGTAGCGGTTCTGGTGCTTGGAGAAAACGCTGTGATTGCCCGGAACGACGCCGCTGAAGTGGAAGAAATGGAGCGGCTGGCCAGCGGCCTGCCATCCGTCCGCCGTGCGAGTGATCTCGCGATGGCTGAGATTCCAGTAGGCGGTATTGTAGCCCGGATGGCGCAGGATATGGGCCTTTTCGCAGATCGATGGGGCGAGATCCATGAACTTCTGGTCGACGAACAGTCCGTTCTCCAGGTCGACGCGGCAATCCTGTTTCAGGTGTTCGGCCCACCAGCTCATCAGGTTCGATACGTCGGCACTGCGACGCGCCGCCAGGAACCCCAGATTGTAGCAACCCGTGCGCAGGATGCGGATGTCATCCGGGTCGCCGCCGTCATCGAGCGGGGCGGTGATGTGCGGCGTCAGCACGAGGTTCGCGCCGGCCTCCAGCGCGTCCGTCACGTGAGTCAGCGGCCTGACGACAAAAATGTCCGGATCGAGATAGATCGCGCCATCATAGCCTTCCTTCTCGAGAAGGAAGCGGAAGCAACTCGGCTTGATCGCCGTGTTGAACTCCATGATCGAATAGCGCAGCGCCATGTCCCAGAACGTCGGAATGTCGAGATCGCGCGCTTCAACGACACGGAACGGCAAGTCCGGGAAAGCGTCCGGGTCCTCGATCTCGTCGGCCAGGAACAGCACGAAATCGAATGCGGAGTCGGGATCGGCCTCTTTCAGGGAGGCATAGAGCGTGCGCGCGTAGGCGAGGTAGTTCGACGAACAGATCGTGAAGTAGGCAGTCTTCATTACTCTACACTTCCCCTGCACGCCATCACACGCGGATCCTCGCCCCCGAGACGAAAACCGCATGCCGGTTATATCCAGCGCACCAGATGCTGCCAAGCCTTCAACTGAAGCGCGTCGGCAATCTGCTGCGCCGTGAACTCACGCCCGGCGCCACCTCCGGAATCTTGACCGATTTCAAAGCAAATTCTGGCCCGAACCGCGAAGACGGGCGCCTCTATCCCTGCGAATCAGCCATCAAAATCCCAACGGTTACGGGCTTTTCACGACCTGATCGCCCGCGCCGCTCCGACCGGGCACCGGTTCGGCATAGAATTGGGGCCCGCGAACAAGGATCCGGCCGGGTCCACGCGCATGACGGAGCCCCCGATGAGCCAGACGAGCCGCCTTTCCCTGCCCTATATTTTCCCCAACCAGGCGCAAAAGCACGTGACCCACAATGAAGCCCTGCGCCTGGTCGACGTGCTTGTGCAGGCCTCGGTCCGATCCATGGGCACTCCCGCCCAACCGGTCGATCCGGCCCCCGGCGACACCTACCTGCTGCCTGCCGATGCGACCGGCACCGACTGGCTTGGCCAGCCGGCCGGTACGATTGCAAACCATGCAGACGGCGCCTGGCAATTCCTTGTTCCGCAGGTCGGATGGCAGTGCTTCGTCGAAGATACGGCGCGCCGGATGACGTTTGACGGCACGACCTGGCAGGACGACGCGACACTCGCCGGCTCGCCCGCGCTGTTCGGCGTGAACACCGAGGCCGACGCAACGAACCGGCTGGCCGTCAAGGCGGACGCCGAGCTGCTCAGCCATGATGACGTGACGCCGGGGTCTGGCGACGCGCGCAAGATCATCAACAAGGCCGGCCCGTCAGGGACAGCATCGGTCGTGTTCCAGTCTGACTGGGAGAGCCGCGCCGAGTTCGGCCTCATTGGCGACGACAACTTCACATTGAACGTCAGCACCGACGGCGCAATGTTCCAGTCGGCCGCCCAGTTTGACGCTGGCACCGGTGCGGCCACCTTTCCGGGCGGGGTGCTGCACCCGGCCTCGGGCGTTCCGCAACGCTCCCTCCTGCCGCTCGCCGGCGGCGACGGCACCGTGTCGATCTACCGGATCAACCCGTCGCGCCTGCAGAATCCGCGCAGTTTTACGCTCGCATCCGTCTCGGGAACGACGCTCACGCTGTCTGCACCGGCCAGCGACCAGGTTTTCAACGATACGGTCATGGGCGGCGTCTCGATGGTGCGTGTCTGGAACACGAGCCTTTCGCCCAACCAGTCCGCCTGGATTGTCGGCGCGCCGGACGCCTCCTCGCTGCTGGTGCTCGACGCCGCATCGCTTGCCGACTGGACAGCCGGACACAGCGTGCAGGTCGGCGAGCCGACCGGCGTCACCAGCGGGCGCGTGATTGCGCTCGACATCAGCCCCATGCTCCAGGCCACACTCGGCGCGGTATTCTACCAGTCGGGACTCTTGGTGCGCATGGCCGCCGTGGCGGACAGTGGCAATGATTGCGGGCTCGACGTTTCTCCCGACGGCACCGGCGGGTCGTTTCTCGGGGTGCGCGGATTTGCCGGCGAAACGTCAGGCACGGCACAGTTCCTGGTCGCCTGCCCGATTCCGTCTCCCGTCTCGCAATCCAATCTCGTGTTCGTGCGCGAAAATGCCTTCGGTGGAACTGTAGGCGTCTCGATTGCTGCGGCCTCTGCTGTGCTGACCTGACCTTGGCATGCGGGACAGGGCTGTTGAGTGCCATCCAGCTCGCGCCCGGACCATCTATTCCTCAAATTCGTCCGGGAGTTCACGTGCACCCTTGCCGCGGCCGCGCGGCGGGCGGGGTGGGGGCGCGTCCGGCTCGAACTCGGCCAGCACCTCATCAAGCTCGCCGAACTTCATGACCCGCCCGTTTTCGAGCCACAATGCCTTTGTGCAGGTGCTGCGGAGGAGCGAGTGGGAGTGCGATGCCAGAACCAGGATGCCCGCCTTCTCGACATGCTCGTTCATGCGCGCCTTGGCCTTGCGCTTGAAGTCGGCATCCCCGGCTGACACCCACTCGTCGAGCAGCAGGATTTCGGGCTCGAACGCCGTGGCGACCGAAAAGAGAAGGCGCGCGCGCATGCCGGCGGAATAGGTGCTCATCGGCAGGTACAGGAAATCGCCGATGTCGGCGAATTCGCAAATCTCGTCGACTTTCGCCAGCACTTCCTCGCGCCGGAACCCGCGCATCAGGCCGCCAAGAACGATGTTCTCGTAACCGGTCGCCACCGGCCGCGTTCCCAGGCTGAGTTCGAACAGGGCGTCGGTCATGCCCTCAACATCGATCCGGCCACGCTCGGGCGGGTAGATGCCATGCAAAAGGCGCAGCAGCGTTGACTTGCCCGACCCGTTGCGCCCGACAATCGCCAGCCTGTCGCCAGTCTGGAGGTTCAGGCTGATGTCCCGCAGGACCTCGAACCGCCGGGCGCGGCCGCGCCAGTCCGGGCGCAGGCGATCATCCGCGCCGGGCGCAGGCGTACTTGTCTTGACGCTCTGGCTGGTGCGGATGGGGAAGGAAAAGCTGACGGAGTCCAGGATGATATGAGGCATGGTGTCAGACCCAGGCCGCCAGGCGCAACCGGAAGAACTTGAAAACCAAAATGGCGACGACCCACAAAATGGCCGTCGCCGAGATGACCACGATCCAGTTGGCCATCGTGGGATAGTTACCGAGCAGCGGCGACCGGAATATTTCGAGGAAATGGGTGAAGGGGTTATAGTGCGCGAGCTGGACCCGCATGCCGCCGCGACCTTCATAGTCCCAGAACACGGGCGTCGCGAAAAAGGCGATCCGCATGATTGCGGGAATCAGTTGCTGGAAGTCGGCAGACCAGGCGCCGATGCAGCCGAGCAGCAAGCCCACCGGGATCGACGCGATGACGTAGATCACCAGCGCCAGCAGTGCCACGGCCAGCATTGGCAGGCTCGGCACGCCGCAATAGAGCACGATCGGGATCACCACGAGAAACGTCAGCGCCGCTTCAAGCATGCTGGAATAGAGGTTTCGCAAGACAAGCACCGTGAACGGCGCCGGCGTCGACCGGATCCACGGGCCGTTGCCGCCAAACACGGAAACGCCCTTTCCGACAATGCCCGACAGGAAGTTCCAGACGATCATCCCCGACGACAGGTAGAGCGTGTATTCCGCCTGCGTCTTGCCGGGCGACGCGCGTCCGAAAATCAGCACGAAAATCGCGATCATCAACAGGAAGGATATCAGCATCCACGCGATGCCGAGCGTCGAACGGCGGTATCTCTGGCGCAGGTCTTCCCAGGCGAGCGCCCGCCACAGCGGATGCAGGCGAATGGACGCATAAATGTCGAACGCGACCGAATCCGTGCGACGCATCAAACGGCGCCGAAGCATCTCGCGGCGTGAAATCTCGTCGGAAGTGGTGCTCATTCGGTCGGGGCTCCTTCGGCCCCATACCCATAGGCGGTAAAGTCGTCGGCGAATACGCGGCGAATGATCTTTCCTGACGGACTGGCCGCAATCGTAGCGGCTGTGGGCTGGAACAGGGCGAAGTCGGATCGCCGCTGAACCGGAAGGCCTACGCTGAGCAAGGATTTGGCCACCGCAGCCCCGGTCGGCGTGGTGTCGTGATGATGACCGGACGAATGCACGCGGGCCGCCCGGGCCGTGCTCCGGAGCCCGAGTTCCTTCTCGACATGCAGGAACGCGTTGGGATGATCTTCCAGCTTCACCGATTTGACCTCGATCCTTGATTCGAAGGATTGGTACTGCGGAGCAAGATGCGGGTCGAGCCGGTTCTTGGGCTGGCGCCCCATCCACGACACGAATTGATGGAACGAATAGGCATATTCGATCTCGGTGTCGGTACCCATCAGGTCCATGAGAATCGCGCGCCGTGTGCGGGTCGACCAATGGTCTTCAGCCTTCAGCGTGCGCCGGTTGCAGGTTTCCAGGAATCCACTGAACGCGCGCAGGTAGGGGTTGCGAACAAACTTGAGCACCGGCTTTCCGTTGCGAATCGCCTGAGCGCAGCTTTTCCCGTAGGCCGGATCTGCCTTGAAGACCTCGTGCTCATAGTGATGAACCCACCGGCTGGCCGCAAGGGCATCGTCCAGCAGGCCGACATGATAGAAGAACCATTTGGCCGCCACCGTACATGCGGACTTTTCCGACCAGAGCAGGACGGCAGGGAACCCCTCATGGTGAAACGGAACCCTGGCATGGAAGTCCTGGGCGCGCACCCGGCGTCCGGGTTGCGGCAGAATACTGGTAATGCGGTTCACGCAGTCACTCCTCAGGCCTGCCCCATTCCCTGTACGCCGCTCAGCGCCCAATCCGGCGAGTCACGGCGTCCAGGCGCCCACGGCGCACTTACACGATCGATTCGGCTATTCGAACATTTTTTTGCATCAACCAGCCGAATTATCCAGCGCCCCGCCCGGTTGCTGCACCGCAAGTCAGATTCAGCACAGACGGCTTGCAGTTATTGCTGTTGCCGAACCCATGACGTTTAACTATGCGTGCGAGCACGGGATGATCAGAGACGTGATCAAAGCAAGAAACAGGCGGGGCGATGAGCGCAAAAATTGATATCCAGCGGCCATCCTTCGTCTATCGGCCCAAGACCCTTGCGACGGCAGGATCAGAATCACCGGCCGACGCCCTTCCCAAGACAGTCGATGCACCGCCCACAGTTGTCGTGTTCGGCGTGCCCCGCGGTGGAACGACGATGGTTGCCGGCGTGGTCCAGCGATGCGGCGTGCACCTTGGAGACGACCTGCCGGTCAATCTTGAAGACCAGATGTTTGTAACCGGAGTGCCGATCCCGGACATGCTCCGGACGATTGAAGCCCGGAATGAATCAAACCGTATGTGGGGCTGGAAGTTTCCGCGCGCAGCGGCCTATATTCACGCGTTGGAACCTCACCTCCGCAATCCGCACTACATCGTGGTGTGGCGAGATGTTTTCGCAACGGCGACGCGGTCGATCCGCCGAGGTCATGATGTGGTGCACACGCTCAACTGGGCACATGACATCCAAGCCCAGAATATCCGCGCGATTGAACAGCTGAAAGGCCCGAGCATGCTCGTTTCTTACGAAAAGGCCGTGCTTTCACCCAAAGACCTAGCAATCGATATAAAGAATTTCATTGGTTCGGACGCTGAGATTGACGAAGAAGAACTCTTACGTTTTGCAGAACCGGGTTCGTACAAATAAGAGTAAGCGGCCTCCTGCTCAGGGTATTCCCGACGTAGCGCCAAACAGGAAAACTCAAAAACATGTCGACATTCAAAATGCTGAGCAATACGCAGGCCGAATTGCTGAATGCCTCCGTTCGTGAGCGCGACAAGATCGGTGAACAGCTCCGGTTTGTCTTCGACAAATTGATTGATGCCGCCGGTGTTACAAAAGCTGTTGAAGTGGGGGCCTATGAGGCTAGCTTCTCGAAGCGTTTCAAGAGGCGCCATCCGGAATTGACGAGTATCGCCTACGAAGCCAATCCTTATGTCTATAATCGCTTCAAGGATCGGCTGTTGCGGCTGGGGGTTGATTACCGTTTCCTGTGTGTCGGCCCCAAAAAAGGCAAACTGACAATTTCGGTCCCACGTGACTTCCGGGGCTCGAAACGGACACCGGACAATCAGATGGCTAGCATGCTGTCCAACCTTCAGACTGAAGAATCCGAACAGATCGAAGTCGACTGTGTCCGGCTGGATGACGACATTTCCTTGTCGAAGGATGAGCGTATCGCCCTGTGGATCGACGTTGAAGGCGCAACATCAATGGTGCTTGGGGCCGCCGAGAAGACGCTCAAACGCACGGCCGCCATACTGATCGAGGTGGAGTCCAGGCCCATATGGGAAGGTCAGTGGCTGGACGAAGATGTCAACCGGTTCCTGGAGAGCAAGGGGTTCTTTCCTGTCCTGCGGGACGTACAGCGAATTCACCAGTACAATTATATCTACGTCAACCCGGACATGGTGGACGTTGACGCCCACATGAACCTGTTCAACCGATACCTGATGGGAACACACGTTTTCAAAACGGACTGAATTCCGCACTGACACCAATACCCAGGAAAAACTGATGGGATCTGCAGAACAGCAAACAGCAGACAAGCAGAAGTTGAAGCAGGTTCTGGCTATTGTAGGCAGCGATTTCGACGCTGCCTATTATCTTGAGGCCAATCAGGATGTGGCCTCCTCGGGCATGGATCCCAAGGCCCATTTTATCTTGTCAGGCATGACCGAAGGGCGCGCACCGAACGCAAAATCGTCTGCCAGCGAAAAGATGGAGCAGGTTTCCGGCATCTTGGGCCGCCTGCCAACACGTACTGACCTCGAAGCGGTATTCCAGATCCACAGGGCCTCTAAGTCGATTTCAGGACTCCTGAGGCGACTGGCGAGGGGCGCGCTGAAGGGACACCCGATCCGGCGAAGACGCGCTGCTACGCGTCCTGCAGCCGCGACTGTTTATCATCACCTAAATCTGGCCGCATTTAATACGCTCAACGCCGCCGGAATAGCGTTCCAAACCCGCCAGCAAGCTATCAAATATATGCTGGAAACGGGGTACAAAACCCTGGACCCCCTAGACTTTCATCTTGTTCCTGACCTGGCATTCTGCCGGGCGCTCCACCGCGATTATAGGGCCCTCAGTGACACAGAGTTGTATCTGGCGTGGCTGAAAACACCCGTGAGTGAGTCCCGGTTCATTTCGGAATCCCACCTCTTGCGTCAGTCCGGAGCGCGCACGACGCATTTGCTTACCGATTTCCCCTTGGACGCCTACAAGGTCGCCTACACGGATATTCCCATTGGCTGGACCGACGAACAGGTCCTCCAGCACTTCCTTCTCAGCGGCGTTCGGGAGGGGCGATTCAGCATTCCGATCTCCGCGGCCCTTCTCTCCGTTATCGAGGATGTGCTGGAACAGCTTTCCCGCACCGATCCCAGCGCGACCCAGAATGCTGTTCAACGCCTCATCCTGGCAGGCGCGCGCAGTCCGCGTCTCATCATCCTGGCGAGTCGGAATGCCCTCTCTTCCAATCAACTGATTGCTGCGCGAAGCCTTCTTGAAGGTGCGTCAAGCAGCGTCCCGATCGAAGACTTCTGGCTAAACGTCCTGCGCGCGGACGTCTCCAAGCGGATCGAGAATTTCGAGGAGGCAACGTCAGATCTCGAACGGGCCAGGCACATTGAATCCGCCAGCGTATGGGCAGAGAGAGAACTGGAATCGCTCCAGCGTCAGATTTTTGATAGGGAACGCCACAACGCCAAGCGCCTGGCTGAACTGGGCCAGGTCGAGGAGGCACGCAACCTGCTGAACCAGGCAATCGACGCGACCTATTCCGGCTTGCTGCCATACGGTTTCAACCTCATCGGCCCCGACGCCGCGCCCGCCGCCCCGCCCCTGGCGAAACGTCCGCTTCGGGTGGGCATGTTGTCCGATCTCTGGCTGCCACAGTGTAAGCTTTACCGTGTCGACCAGAAGATCGAGCAGCTGGAAGCTGCCGGCGCGCAAGTCCGCATGTACGATTTCCGCAAGGAAATCGACGCCGCGATTCAAGATGCCGGGCTATTCGACCTTTGGATCATCTACCGAGTGCCCGCCCTGTTCGACCCTCTGAGATTTGTAAAAACCGTGAACAATCTGGGCCGTCCGACCATCTACGAAATTGATGACCTCCTTTTCGATGTCGAACACTTCCCCGAGCCTATCGAAGCCTATGGCGGAAACCTGTCACTGGAAGAATATAACGGCCTGCAACTCTCCACGATCACGACGGCTGGCCTTGCCCGCAAATGCAGCCATGGGCTCGCCTCCACCGAGACTCTCGCCGCCGAGTTGAGCCGAATCGTCTCGACGGGCAAAGTGATCGTCCACCACAATGCGCTAAGCACACCCCACCAACTCGCCATGGATACCGCAGGAGGTGCGCCCGCACGGCCTGACGACGGAAAGGTTCGCCTTTTCTATGGATCTGGAACAAAGGCTCACAAGGACTTCCTCGAGGAAGTATTCTTCGCTGCGCTCGACGAAGTGATGACCAAGCGGCCGAATGTCGAGTTTCATGCGGTGGGCTATGTCAACGCAAAGACGCTGAAGGCTCGCCATGCCGACCGCATTTTCGAGACCGAGCCGATATGGGATGTGCAGGATTATTGGTCGACGCTGCGCCAGAACGACATCAATGTCGCTGTGCTGAAGAAGAGCCTCCTGACGGATGCCAAGAGCGAGATCAAGTGGCTGGAGGCGGCCATGTTCGCCATACCTTCTGTCGTGAGCGGCACAACCACGCTCCGCGATGCCATTTGCGACGGCGAAACCGGTTGTTTCGCCGATACTAGGGAGGAATGGGTCGCCCGGCTCATCGACCTAGTCGATGACCCCGCCTTGAGGCGGGCGATCGGCGAAGCCGCCCGGGCCAGGGTGCTGGAGACGTACGCGATCCCCGGGATGTCTACGCAATTGGTCCATGACCTGACCGACGTACTGGAACCTGACCTATGAGGGTGATGCTGTGCAACGTCTTCTACGCGCCGCAGTCGATCGGGGGCGCGACGCGTGTCGTGGAAGACAATGCGCACGATTTCCGACAATCCGGCAGGATCGAGGATCTGGCGGTTTTCTGCTCTCTGCAGGGCGGACAACGGCCACTTCAGTTGCCGGCACTACCGCACGAACGATGCCCAGGTCCTGGCGGTCGCAACGCAGCAGCGGCCGAAAGTTGACCTGCTCGTGTCGGATCCTGGAATCCGAAAGAAATTTGGCGACTTCCTCGATTATTTCCAGCCGGACATCATTCATTTCCATTGCCTGCAACGCCTTACCAGCGACATATGCTTGGAGGCTGCGGACCGCGGTATCCCCTATGTCATCACGATGCATGACGGGTGGTGGATTTCCGACCAACAATTCCTGCTGAATGATGCCGGCGAAATGGAAACCTATGATTTCCGCGATCCCGAAAAGACCCGGACGCAGTATGGTGCTGGCGCGCACACCCGGCAACTGGCTCTGAAACAGGCGATGGACGGCGCTGCCCGGTTGCTGACGGTGTCGCGGACTTTCGCGAAGGTCATCGCGGATACCGGGCTAGAAAATGTCGGAGTCTCAGAGAATGGTGTGTCGGATCTGAGGGTCTTGCAAAAACAGCCCTCTGACAAACTGACGCTCGGCTATCTGGCTGGCGCAGCGCACTACAAGGGTTACCACTTGATGCGCGCGACGATCATGCGCAACAATTTCGACAAGCTGCGCCTCATCGTTGTCGACCATTCCCTGCAGCAGAACCAGGTCGTCACCGAAAAATGGGGCGGCACCGAGGTCCAGCGCATCGGCTTCATGCCGCAGGGCACCATCGACGAACTCTATGCGCGCCTGAATGTCGTGCTCGTTCCGTCGATCTGGCCGGAAAGCTTCGGTTTGGTCGCCCGGGAAGCCCTTCTCACCCGCTCATGGCTGGTCGCTTCGACGCGCGGCGCGGCCGCAGAAAACGTCATCGAAGGCCAGAATGGCCATGTATTCGATCCCGGCGTCCCGGGCGATCTCGAGCGGGTCCTGGCGAACCTGAACGCGCAGCCGGACACCTACCGCGAGCCGTCCGCGCAGACGGACATTCGCGGCAAGAGCGCGCAGGCGACCGAACTGCTCGCGCTGTATGACGAGGTTCTGTCGAAGTGATTTCCGAACGCCGCTGTCTGCCGATTTTGCGAGGCGACGCGCCATGCTGCGACCAGATCGCGACGCGCTGTTTGCCACAGAGCGCGGCGCTTGTCGAAAGGCGGCCAGTTTGCGATAGACGCGCTCCATCTCACGAACAATCCGTGCAATTCCTCCCGGCAGGATTGCTTGCAACAGTAAAGGGCTCCCCAGACCATGACTGAAATACTCGGCAAAATCGCCGTGATCGGCCTTGGCCGTGTCGGCCTGCCTTTCGCGCTCAGCCTGTATGACGCGGGCTTCGCCGTGGTCGGCATAGACAACAATGACGACTGGGTTGCGCGCCTGAAAGCCGGGGGTGACTTTCCGTTCCACGAGCCCGGATATGACGCACTGCCGGAACTGTCCGACCGGTGGGACATCCGGAACAATTTCGACACGATCGACGATGTCGAGACATTCTTCGTCACCGTCGGCACGCCGCTGGATTCTAACCTGACGCCGAACCTTCAGCCGATCCGCCAGGTGATCGGATCGATCCACGCCGAACTCGCCAAGGGCAAGCTCCTGATTTTCCGCAGCACGCTCGGCCTCGACGTCACGACCGCCATTTCCAAATACCTGGAAGCCATCGGCGCCTGCCTGAACGGCACCCCGAATATAGCCTACTGCCCCGAACGCCTCGCAGAAGGCAAGGCGCGGGAGGAAATCAAGTCGCTGCCCCAGATCGTGAGCGCGGGAAATGAGGAAAGCCGCCAGCGCTGCCACGCGATCTTCTCGCGCATCGCACCAGTGATCCACGACGTCTCCTACAAGCAAGCCGAGCTCATCAAGCTCCTCTGCAACACCAGCCGGTACATGACGTTTGCCGTCTCCAATTGGGTCCACGAGTTTGTTCTCGATCATGGAGTCGATCCGCACACGCTGCTGAAGATTGCCAATGACCGTTATCCGCGGCCTATCCCGGACCGTCCCGGCTTCACGGCAGGCACATGCTTGCGCAAGGACTATGGCTTGCTCGTGCAGGACCAGATCATTGGCGACTATGCGCTCGCGGCGTGGCGGGTGAACGAGCGCCAGCCTCTGTCCCTGCTGAACGCCGCCGCACGAAACTGCGAACTGGCCGATGCGAAGGTGTGCATCCTGGGCGTGGGCTTCAAGCGCGACGTGGACGACCTTCGGGACTCGCTCGCCCTGAAACTCGCCGAGCAATTCATTCCGCGCAGCCGCGACGTTTTCTTCCACGACCCCTTCGTGAAGGCGCCTTCCATCGATCTCGGCCTGACACCGATCCAGAAAGTCGACTATGCGACGGTGGAAAGGGACGCGGACGTCCTTGTGATCGGCGCCAACCACTCCGAATATGATACGCTGGCATCGCGGATCCGGGGCTGGAAAACCAAGAAACCGCGCCTGATCATCGATATCTGGAACGTCACCGGCTTTGGCCAGACCATCACGAAACTGGAGGGCTGACATGACCGATATCGTAACGGGCGGCGCCGGGTTTCTCGGCTTTCATCTTTCCGACCGGCTGAGCCGGGAAGGACGCGACGTCGTCATCGTCGACAATTTCATCCGCGGCGATCATGACTATCGCCTGACCGAGCTGCTCGCCCGCGACAATGTCTCGCTTATCGAAGGCGACCTTTGCGAAATGAGCTTCGTGGATTCCCTGCCCAAGGCTGATCGGGTGTTCCACTTCGCGGCCTATAACGGCACGCAGAACTTCTACGACAATCCGGTCGGCGTGATCCGCCATTCGACGATTCCTGCGCTCAATCTGGTCGAACGCTACGCCATGCGCGAGCCAGTCTCCTTCTTTGCCTATACCGGCTCCAGCGAAAGCTATGCCGGCGCCATCAAGCACGGCATCACGACGGTTCCGACGCCGGAAACGACCCCGCTCGTGATCGACGACATAACCAATCCCCGCTGGTCCTATGCAGCGGGCAAGATGCACGGCGAAATCACCGTCGCGCTGGCATGTGCCCAGAAAGACATTCCCTGGCAGGTCTGGCGTGTCCACAATTGCTTCGGTCCGCGGATGGGCGCCAAGCACGTCATTCCGGACTTCACCGAACGGGCAAGCCGCGATGTGTTCGAACTCTACGGTTATGAAGATACGCGCACGTTCCTCTTCGTGGACGACGCGATCGACATCGTCACCCGGCTGACGGCGACAAAGGCCGCGCACAACCAGATCATCAATGTCGGCGGCATCAACGAGATGACCATGCTCGAACTTGGCGAAAAGATCATGCGCGTGATGGGCAAATCCGGCGAGATCGTTTGCCACGCCTCGCCGTCGGGAAGCATTTCCCGGCGCCGGCCTAACGTGACGCGCCTCCTCAGCATTTTGCCCGACTTCAAGTATCGCGATTTCGACGAGAGCCTGCGGGTGTCGGTCGAATCGATCCTGAGCGACATCGGTCTCGGGATTTACGGAACAAAATAATTACCGGCCAACTCAATTCGGGAGCTTCCATGCCCAACGGGTCACGCGACATTGCTGCTTTCCAGATGGAAGCCGTTCACGAGGATCTTGCTGCAGGATTCTTCAAGGTTTTCAGCGATCTCGGCCTTGGCTGCTCGGGCTATTTCAACCAGCGCATCAACACATCCCGCGGCGATTTCTTCGACGTGGTGTCGCATCCGAATGTTGAGGTCGACTACCCGCCTTATGAGGGGCGCCCGTCCTGGGACGCGGTCGCCGAACGCGTGAAACAACAGGCCCCCAAAGCCCTCTATTTCAACACATTGCAGCGCGACGGCATCGCGACCTGGGGAGACCGGTTCGGCCTTCCCGTCCTGGCCGTGGTCCATAATCCTTATCTGTTCCAGGCGTCCGGTCCGTGCCGAGATCTGGCGAAAAGCGGGCGTCTCGACATGTTCGGCCTGGCGCCGCATGTCGTCAGCAAGCTGATTGAATGCGTGCCCGAGCTTGAAGGCCGCGCGCACCTTCATCTTCCCTATGTCTGGATGCCCGATGCGGCCGATGCCTATACCGAAGATCCGGACGTGCTGGACATCGTCGTGCCTGGCGCCGTGAATTTCGAGAACCGTGATTTCGAAGGCCTGCTGAACTATCTGAGAAGTTCGGACGTCAAGCGCCAGCGGCCCTTCAAACTCAGCATCCTGGCTGGCGGCCCTGATCGCGCCAAACTGGAAGGCATCATCGAATCGGACGGCCTGCAGCGCTATTTCGATCTTGCGCCGCTTCACCCGGAGACACGCCGGGTGCCGCATTCCACCTACTTGCAGCGTCTCTATGCCTGCCACGCGATCCTGCCGCTCCTGCCGGTCGGTCGCCCGGACTACATCCAGTCGAAAGTCACGACGGGCGTGATGGCCGGCCTTGGCATTGGTCGTCCGATCATCAGCGGTCCCATGGTCGCAAAGGCCTACGGCTATACGCCTATCGAGATCCCGGATGACCGCCCTTACGACCTTGCCGTCGCGGATTTATCGCCCACCGTTCTGGCGCACCGGCGTGCGGAATCCCTGTCGATCCGCGCCGCCGCACTGAAGCACAACCACACCACGATCGAACGCGTACTTACCAAATCCGGCGTGGTTTAATAGAACCAGTCGCTGAATTCGGCGAAGGCTGACTCGATCTTCTTCTGCTGGTCGCGCGTCAGCGACTTTTTGTATTCGAGCACGATGTCGGCCGACACGAATTTGGCGCGCGTGTTCTTGTAGCGCAGGCTGTTGAGCAGGAGATAGTCGATCTCGAACGGTTCGCCGATATGCGCAAACATCCGCTCGCTCGTTTCCCGTGACGCGAAGCACAATTGTTCCAGCGAGATCGCGCAGACACGGTCGGGTTGGTCGAGTCCGAACGCGTAACCCTGATAGCAATTGCGCATGTAGCGTAGCTTGCGTGGGGTGTAGGTTTCGAACCATTCATCGAAATTGTCATTGCCTGACCGCTTGTAGTCGGAAAACACCGAGGCGCGCGGGTCCTTGTGGATGGTCACGACAGGCGCCTCGGTCCGGGCAAGCACATTGGGCATTTCCGCAACATAGCGCGGCGTCTTGTCGAACAGGTCATGCGCAGGGTCGATGAGTGATGAGGCTGCCTTCAGCCGGTCGTAGAATTCGGGGAAGGAATCCGTGTCGCAGCAACGCGTCAGGTCTTCCTCCGAAATGCTCCACCCCTCCTTCATAAAACCGTAGAATGGATCGAGATCCGGAAACTCCCGGGGAGTCGGCACCATGAGCACGCCGCATTCAAAGCCCGATTCTAGATTTCCGCTCTGGCGCAGCAGGTCGCTGACCAGGGTCGTCCCGGAATGCTCCATGCCACAGATGACGGCTTTCAACATGTGTTCTCCCTTAATTCCACTCGGGTGCTCACCCTCGGCAGTACCGTATTTGAATGCCAGCAAAGGCGCTGGCGGTATTCACAGAAAATATGGTGACTGTGGCTTCAATGCGTCATCATCCAGCTATCTGGCACGGCCAGTCCCAGTGCCTGGAGCGCCGCGACTTCCGCCTCATGAACCGGCCCCGCCACGGCGACGAATGCCTTCGGCATGTCCATTGGGGTCGATGTGTTCACGGCGCGCTGAAGCCGCCGCTCCGGATAAGTTCGCTCGGCAATTCCGAGGAAACGCTCGACGCCGTTCAACAAAACCTGGGGTTCCGACCGGATCGAATCGAAGAACTGGATGCGCAATTCATCTTCGGTCAGCGTCGCGCGAAGCTGTGAAACATTCGCCGCATAGCGTGCCTGGGCGCCTTCCATGGATTGCGCGAAGAAGGCTTCAAACCGGTCGCGTGACCAGCCCGCGAGATCGGTATCCTGCCCGGAAAATTCCTGGTGAAACTTCACATGCGACCACATGCGCTGCATTGGATGGCGGAGCGTATAAATGACGCGCAGGTTGTCGGCAGCGGTGCGGATGCGCGCCCAGCCCGCCGCGTCGAGCGTGCTGTAGAGATTCGAAAAGTCGGCGCACCACTGACCTGGGTCATGGCCCGCGAACAGGCCCCTGTACCAGGCCGGGCCAGCTTTCATGCCGAGGTAACGGCGCGTGTACCAGATGAGGTTCGCACGCACACGCGGGCTCATGCTCTCGGGCTTCAGGTTCGACACGACGCGCTGGAAGCGGCGAACTCGGTCTTCAGGTCGCATCGGATGCGCCCGGCCGGTCGGTGCAGCGAAATAGTGGATTTCCTTTTCCGGTGTGAAGTAAATCTCCGGATGGTCCGCCAGCTGATGGTGCAGCCAAGTGGTTCCGGCCTTCATGGCCCCGACGCTCAGGAACAGTTTCTCAATCATGCCTGCCGGATCATCATTTCAGGAGCGACAGCAGGTACTGGCGGTATTCGTTCTTGTAGGACTTGGCGAGTTCCTCGAGCTTGGCGGCATCGATGAACCCCTTGCGCCAGGCAATCTCCTCAAGGCAGGCAATCTTGAATTTCTGGCGCTTCTCCAGCGTCTGAACGAAATGGGACGCTTCCAGCATGCTGTCAAATGTGCCGGCGTCGAGCCAGGCCGTTCCGCGCGCAAGTTGGGTGACTTCCAGTTGCCCCTTGTCGAGATATGCCTGGTTCACGGACGTGATTTCCAGTTCGCCACGCTTGGACGGCTTCACGTCCTTGGCGATGTCGACCACCTGCTTGTCGTAGAAATACAGGCCCGTGACAGCCCAATCGCTCTTGGGTTCCTTCGGCTTTTCCTCAATCGACACAGCCCGCCCTGTGGCGTCGACTTCGACGATGCCGAACCGCTGCGGATCGTTGACACTATAGGCAAACACATTTGCGCCGATCGTCAGCTTGCCGGCGTTGCTCAAGCGTTCGCCGAGACCGGCGCCGTAGAAGATGTTGTCGCCGAGTGCGAGCGCACAGCCTTCGCCGCCAATGAATTTCTCACCGACGATGAACGCATCCGCGAGGCCTCGCGGCTTGTCCTGCGCCGCATATTCGAAATGCATGCCGATCCGGCTTCCGTCACCGAGCAATTCCTCGAACAACGGTTTCGATTGCGGCGTCGAGATGATCAGCACGTCCCGGATGCCGGCCAGCATCAGCGTCGAAATCGGGTAGAATACCAACGGCTTGTCGTAGATCGGCAGGAGCTGCTTCGAAACGCTCAGCGTAATCGGATGGAGGCGCGTGCCGAGGCCGCCCGCCAGAATGATACCCTTCATGAGTCTATATCGCTTTCTCTACGTCATTCACGAGGTGCTTGACGCACTCGGATACACCCTGACGCCAGTCAGGCAACGAGATATTCCACGCCGACGCCAGCTTGGCGCAGTCCAGCCGGGAATTGGCCGGCCGCCTGGCCGGTGTGGGATAGTCCTGCGTCGTGATTCGCTTCACACTCGCGGCTGGGCCGCCGATCGACCGGCTGACCGCGAAGACTTCCTCTGCCACGTCTGCCCAGCTGGCTGCGCCGGTTCCCGCAAGGTTGTAGAGTCCCCAGTCGCCTGCATCAAGCGTCGAAGGCACAGCGAGCGCATCGCAAATTGCCAGCAAAGCGTCCGCAATATGCGGCGCATAGGTGGGATTGCCAATCTGGTCGGCAACCACGCCGACTTCATCCCGGGTTGCTGCCAGCCGCAGCATTGTCTTGACGAAATTGCTGCCAAACGGGCTGAAGACCCAAGCGGTCCGCAAGATCAGATGCTGTGGGTTTTCTGCCGCGACGCGGCGCTCACCCGCGAGCTTTGACCTTCCATAGGCACCGAGCGGTGCGACCGGATCGGACTCGTCATAGGCCTCGGCCTTGGACCCATCGAAAACATAGTCTGTCGACAAGTGCAGGATCGGAAGGCTCCGGCGCGCAGCTTCGGCAGCAAGCGAACCTGCGCCGGCGGAATTGACAGCGTGAGCATTCTCTTCGTCAGTTTCTGCTGCATCGACAGCCGTGTAGGCTGCGGCATTGATGATGGTATCGGGCTGGAACTCGTCCAGCCGCGCGGAGATTGTTCCCGCATCTGTCAGGTCGAAACCGGGCCGCCCCATGGCGAGCACTGTGTGGGAACTCGCCCGGCTCCTCAGCACAAGGCTTTGGGCCACCTGCCCTGTCGATCCTGCTACAAGAATTCGCATTAGATGGATTCCGTCGCCTTGGCAGCGTCCAGAAGTCCAAGGCGATCGCCAGCATAGACCTGTTTGCGCAGGGGGGCCCACCATTCAGGATTCTCGAGATACCAAAGCACGGTGCGCCGCAGGCCGGTGTCAAACGTCTCCTCGGCTTTCCAGCCGAGTTCAGAGCCAAGCTTGGAGGCATCAATCGCATAACGTTGGTCGTGCCCCGGTCGGTCGGCAACATAGGTGATGAGATCTCGGCGAGACCGGCTTGCGGGGCGGAGCTCGTCGAGCAGGTCGCAGATCGTGTAAACCACTTCCAGGTTGGTCCGTTCGTTCTTGCCGCCGACATTGTATTTCTCGCCAGGGCGTCCCTCCCGGGCGATCAACGCAAGGGCACGGGCATGATCATCGACATAGAGCCAGTCACGGACGTTCTCGCCATTTCCGTAGACGGGCAGAGCGCTCCCCTCAAAGGCATTGAGGATCATCAGCGGTATCAGCTTTTCGGGAAACTGGAAGGGGCCGTAGTTGTTTGAACAGTTCGAAATCACGACCGGAAGGCCATAAGTCCGGTGCCACGCAGTCGCGAGATGGTCAGAGGCGGCCTTGCTGGCTGAGTAGGGTGAGGACGGATCATAGGCGGTTGTTTCCTCGAACAGCCCTTCGGCCCCCAGTGAACCGTACACCTCATCCGTCGATACATGCAGGAATCGGAAGTCGTCGCGCCGCTGCCCGCTGAGCCCCTGCCAATAGCCGCGTGCGGCTTCCAGCAGGCTGTAGGTGCCCATGACATTGGTTTCGACGAAGGCTCTCGAACCCGTAATGGAACGATCCACGTGGCTTTCGGCCGCAAGATGGATGATCTGGTCCGGTTGCTCGTGCGTCATGACCTCCACCATCGCGGCATAGTCACAGATATCGAGCTTCAAGAGTTTGTAGCGCGGATTCGCCGAGACGCTCAAGAGCGAGTCCAGGTTGGCCGCATACGTCAGCTTATCGATGACGGTTACCGACGCTTCGGTGTTTTCAATCAACCACCGAACCAAGGCAGATCCGATGAAACCCGCACCTCCAGTTAGAACAATCTTCATGCTTGTTTCCTGTCTGCAGCTTCACCGCGATTTGTTCAGACGCGAAAGATGACGGGCAAGTCGACCAGACGCGGCAATACCTTGTCCTTGTCGGAAATAACCATTTCGTCAATTGGGAAAGGCCAAGGAATCCCGAGATCAGGATCGTCAAAAGCCACTCCGCCATCGCACTCGGGCGCGTAGTACCCGGATACTTTGTATTGCACTTCGCAATTCTCTTCGAGGGTGCAAAAACCGTGTGCGAATCCCACCGGGACATACAACTGAAGGCCATTCTCTTCTGTCAGTTCGACGCCCACATGCTGGCCGAACGTTTCCGACCCATGGCGGATATCGACGGCGATATCGAGAATGCGGCCACGCGTGCATCGGACCAGCTTGGCCTGGGGCGACGGATTCGACTGAAAATGCAGCCCCCGCAACACGCCTTTCGGCGCAGAGAGTGAGTGATTGTCCTGGACGAAGCCACAATCGACGCCACCTTCGGCATAGCGCTCGGCATGATAGACTTCGCTGAAATAACCCCGTGCATCGCCGTGACGCTTGGGTTTTACCAGAATGAGCTCTGGAATCTTCAACCTTTGGAATTCACTCATTTTTGGTCCAATTTGTTGGTTTCTGGCACGGCGCGAGGGCCCGCGCCAATTTGAAGTGTGGTGTGCGCCATCAATAGTCTCAGCAAGCTGGAAAGCAATAATTCGACAAGTACACCTTGCCAACCAATATGGCATCTGAGTGGCAACAATCTGTATTGGAGCGTGAATTGCTGCGGCAGTGAACCGCATTCTGGTTCCGAAAAGAAGCCTCCCTGCTCCGAGCCCCTGGACTGAACCTCTCCAAGAGCAATTTTCAGGTTCGCGGAGTCACTGGCAAAGAATCAACCATCTTTAACTGTTCTTCGCGCCGCGCCCAACTTCCGAACTTTTTCAAGTCACCGCCGCCTTACCCGGTTGGAGTGGAAGCGGGCGCGAAGAGCCACTACTCGACGCGGGAGTTGTCAGCGCTCGACCGTGAAGTCAGCCTCATGCCGCCAAACCATGTAAAAAACCTCTGTAAAAAAGCGAAGGTCCGAGAGCACCAGACCGGTCACTTCAAATCGCCTTTGACGGCGCGTCCGTCATCAATCGAACTGGCGGTTCACGCGATGAAGCCAAAACCGTCTTCGTGAGAAAGGGTGATGACGTCAAATCCGGTCATGTCATCATGGATGGTGTCGAACTGTGGCAGGATGGCTGGGTGCTCGCCCGGGTGGAGTTCGGCCAGATCGAGGCGCGCAGATATCTCATGGGTCCAGGCATATTCCGGCAGGCTGGACGAGGAGGCAGAAGATCCATTGGCATCGCCACCGGAACCCAGCCCGCTAAAGTCGAACGCGTCGATGCCGCGATAGATGTCGATCTGCGAGATCAGGGGCTCTGCGGCCGCCTCGCCCGAGACCGATGAGCCGGCATTGCCGAGCGCGGTCTCGACATCCGCCACGCTGCGGCCGTTGAACACGATCGTCACCCCCTGGTCGGAGAACACCGCATTGTTGCCCTGCTGCGTCACGAACCCCAGCGCATCACTGGCGCTGGCATAGCCGAAGCCTTCGAACACCAGCATGTCGCTCGCATCAAGGCCGATCACCCTGTCCGTGCCGTCGTCGCTGGCCGAGAACACATAGGTGTCCGCGCCATTGCCGCCGATCAGGTCGTCATTCCCGGCCCCGCCGGTCAGGACGTCATCATTATTGCCGCCATTCAGCGTGTCATTGCCAGCCCCGCCGAGGAGGATGTCATGGCCGATCGATCCGTCGAGAAAGTCATCGCCATCGCCGCCATCCAGTTCGTCCGTACCTTCATAGCCATAGAGCAGGTCATTGCCGCCATCCCCGCGCAGCACATCATCCCCGCCCTGGCCGCGCAGGTCATCCACGCCATTGCCGCCGATCAGGATATCCCGGCCGGCCCCGCCAAACAGGAGGTCATTGCCGCTCTGGCCACGCATCGTGTCGGCGCCGTTGCCACCAAACAGCCGGTCATTGCCGAACCCGCCGACCATGACATCATTGCCGTTGCGCCCAAAGACATCATCATTGCCGGAGCCGCCGTCAAGCACATTGCCACGCGCGCTGCCGGAAATCGCATCCGCATAGTCCGTACCGGTTACATTCTCGATCAGCCTCAGAGTGTCCCCTAGGGCCGCGCCACTGTTCAAGCCCGAATTGGCCGTCACAAGGTCCACCACCACGCCTAGTGCGGCACCTGAATAGTCCGCCGCGTCTATCCCCGCTCCACCATCGAGCAAGTCGGCGCCGTCTCCGCCATCAAGAATGTCATCGCCTGTGTTGCCGCGAAGAATGTCGTCGCCACGACCACCCGAGATATGGTCGTTGCCGTCACGCCCGAACACCGAGTCATTACCGAGGCCACCCTCAATACGATCGCTCCCGACACCTCCGTCCGCAAATCCACCACCATAGCTAACATCAACCGGCGTATTCTCGACACTCAGGTGCATCTGATAGGTTGCACCTTCCGGTAAACTAGAAAGCAGTGGATATGTCCCGACAGCAATATAATACGTTCCCGCCTGGAGATTCACGGAAAGAAAGGAGTCCAAACTGGTAGACGACCCTGTGTCCGCAACAGAGTCGTCGTTGGACGATACTAACAGCCCATTGGACCTATAAAGTGAGATGTAAGAGTCCATGCCGCTTGTATTGTCGATGTCAATTGAGACGATTGAATTGTCACTGCTGACGACGAAGGAATAATACTGAACCGCGCCACCACCAGTGGCTTGTACTGTCGCATGGGGGACGCTTTGCGACGACTGGATGTTTCCATTGAAATCCTGGTCAAATGTCCCCACCAGCGAAATTGCGGTCCCGATACTATTATTGCCTGAAGCGCCATCGACCACTACATCAGGCTGGGATACAGAAGAAAGAACAGATTCGCCTATACTGATAAAGTCGTCGCCGACATCGCCGAAAATCTGGTTGTAACCGCCGCGGCCATGAAGCGCGTTGTCAGCACCATTCCCGAAAATCAAGTCGTCCAGATCGGACCCGATCACATTCTCTATGCTGACGATCGTGTCAATTGAAATACCATCATCCGCATTTCCGGTGAGGAGATTCAAGACGACTCCGGTGGCGGACGCGCTGTAGTCTGCAGTGTCCACACCAGGGCCTCCGTTCATCAGATCTGCCCCGGCGCCACCGATCAAAATGTCAGCACCACCGCCGCCAAAAAGCTGGTCATTGCCAATTCCGCCATCCAGCGTATCGCTCCCCGAGCCTGCACCACCGCTCAGATAATCATTGCCCGAACCACCATTGAGAAAATCGTTCCCGGTTTCGCCGTCCAGAATATCGTTGCCATCTTGGCCATTCAGGACATCATTGCCCGCACCGCCGAGCAACGTATCATTTCCAAACCAGGCATTCAGCGTGTCGTTTCCATCGCCGCCATCAAGAAGGTCATCAAAATACTGCGCATTAAGCACATCGTTTCCTGCTCCTCCGCGCAACTCTGAGGCCGCATACGCGCCGATCACGAAATCGGCAAACTGCGACCCGACAAAACTTTCAAAGGACTGCATGACCAGACCGTTAAATCCGCCATTCTGTCCATTCAGGAACAAGACTTCATCATTGGACAGATCGATCTGGACGCCTGACGTCGCATCTGAAAATTCAAGCGTGTCAACTCCGCTTCCTCCATGATAGCTATCGCCACCACCGGACACCAGGAAATGGTCATCGCCAGCGGCGCCCCAAAAAACCTCGTAAGCGGAAGAGCCACTGAACGAGTCATCGAAATCCGTGCCCTCAATTCCCTCCATGTTTGCGAATGTATCAGTTCCGATGCCGGCCAGCGTTATCGTTCCTGAACCAAGCAGAGCAATTGTTATGGCGGCACCTTGAGACGCGCCCCGTAAACTGAGGATATCGAATCCACCCCGGCCATCAATCGCGTCGTCCCCACCAAGGCCCGCGAAGTAGTTGTCGTTAGCGTCGCCAACAAGCATATCATTATAGGCTGACCCCACGATCCCCTCTATCGAAATCAGCGTATCATTGCCCAGGCCACCCGTCGTCAATGCACCGCTACGCAAGTTGGCTGAAACGCGGGATACGGCTGCTGAGAAATCGACGATATCGAGACCTTGCCCGCCATCAATCGTGTTGTCGGCAGCATTTCCCGTTATGTAATCATTGCCGGACCCACCAACGACGTTTTCGATCACAGTTCCCACCATAATCGATATCACGTTTCGCAAGGCGCCCGCGCCATCCTGAAAAAAACCGCCAACTGTTGAAAAGGTCCCCTCCAACAAACTGATAACCTGATCGTAGGCATATCCCGAAAAATCCAGCGTATCGATGCCGCCGGTATCGTAGATAGTCAGCGAAGGAGGCCGCAGGAACTGCTCGAAATCGTGAACGTCGGTCTCGGTCGAATTGAACCCATACACGGTATCGCCTGCCCGCGTTCCTGAGGCGTTGGCACCATAGAGAGTTTGAATTGCAAGGATGTCAGCCTGTTGCGGGCCTAGCACATACCGGAAATCGCCGAAATTGCCCGCTTCAAGCTGATCGAAATACGACATGAACGTGAAGGCCCATAAGTCATTGGAGTAAATCGCATCCCGAGTGTAGATGGCACCTCCATTGTACGGACCCGCATGACCGAGCCCGAGGGCATGGCCAAGTTCGTGCAGGAAGGTCTGGTATGTGTAACCATCGACATCGGTCGATCCACCTGCCCAGCCCCGCTCCACATTTATGCTGGCGGACAGGATTGTACCACCACTGGCACTTGTCGCCGCGTAGGCGCCGCTGTCCTCGTCATCGAAAGTGATATCTGCGGTCAACCCAGTGCCGATTTCCGCAAATGTGAGACCAGTGAACGAGGCGTATGTTTCCATCGCACGCAAGGCCAATGCCTGAGCTCCTGCGGTCAGCCCTGAAATATCATATGTAAGGTTATTGCTCGCCCATTGCCGCTGCGACCAATATCCATTGAGCAGGTAGTCCGCAATTTCCTGGACGGTATATTCCGGCAGCTCGGCAAAGGTGGTATCGACTACTACGCCATCAGGCTCCAGCGAAACAATTTGATGGCCCTGCGATTTCGTCCAAAGTGACTGAAACGAAATGAAGCCTGAATCCCTTGCCCGGAGGTCGGCAGGCACGAAAAGCAAAGACGCTGAATTACTCGGCAGTACTGACGATGCATCGGGCAAACTCGACATCATCTCAGAAAATGATTCGCCCACCGATCGTTGCCCTGAAACGCGCATCCACACCCCCACCTGAATTCCCCTGTAATTTTAACGAACTCAACCAACGATGGCAAACAAATTCAGGAACAATCTGCGTCAAGTTCGAAAATTTTCGGAGACGAGTCAGTTGATGACGCGCCACATTTTTATTCCCGGAATGTACGCGAAATCGAATCCGTCAACGGCTTGACGAGATAGGACAATACATTCCGGGTTTCAGTTTTGAGCATCGCATCCACAGGCATGCCGGGCACGAGCGGAAAGCGCTCTGAGTGCGCGGCACTCTCGGGAATTTCAATAACCGCTTCGTAGTAGAGCACGCCGCTCACCGGATCGGCCAGTGCATCGGCGGACACATTGGCTATCTTGCCAATCACTTGCGGGGTTTCGTTTTGGTTGAATGCCGTAAACCGCAAAATCGCTTTCTGGCCAACGGATATCTTGTCGATGTCAGCGCGCATCACGCGTACTTTTGCCACCAATCGGTCATTTTCGGGGACTATGTACATGATGGGTTCCGAAGGCGGGACTATTCCACCGACAGTATGCGCCCGAACGCCGATAATGCGACCAGCGCGCGGCGCGACAATGTCGAGCCGGTTTTGCCTGTACAGGGAGGCGGTGCGCTGTTCTGTCAGTTCGCCGATTTGCATCTGCGTATCGCGCAATTCCGTAAGAACCTCTTCCCTGTACCCCTGATTGAGCTTCACAATTTCGCTGCGTGCTTCACCGATCTGGACACGGGTGGCAGCGATGTCCGAGACGAGCGCTTCCTTTTCGCCCTGTAGCCGCGAACTATCCCGCTTGAGAGCCAGTATACGCGTGATTGTCGTGTTGCCTCGCGCCATGAGTTCCTCGAACCGCGCGATTTCATCACCGAGCAGCGAAATCTGAGTATCCTTGGAATCTATCTCACGGGTCATCCCCCCAATGCGGGTGGAGAGCTGCAGGATACGCTGTTGCAGAATTTCATTCTGAGTTTTACGGCTGCTTTGCCGTGCGATCCTTAGGCTTTCCTGCCCGGCAAGAATCGACGTCATGGCCGGTTGGCCCGCAATGTCTCCAAAACCGGGTCTCAATGTCATCTCACCCGTTGCGTCTCGTTCAGAGGCCAGCCTGGCTTCCAAACCCAATAGCTCGAAGAGGCGCGCTTCCAACGACAGAACCGACGCGTCCGTGGAAGTGGAATCCAGCGCGATCAGCCTCTGGCCTTCTTCGACCTCATCTCCTTCCCGAACATAAATTTCACGTACGATCCCACCCTCGAGATGCTGAATCGCCTGCTGGTTTGATTCAACGGCAATCTGACCCGTCGCCAACACGGCGCCTTCGAATGGCGCAAACACAGACCAAGCTAATAGACCGCCAAAGATCAGCGCAATTGTACACCAGCCGATCAAAAAGTATCGGTTCGAGAAACTCCCTCTGCCAGGACTTGCATGTTCACTAGGTGAGAGACCGCCCGCCAGTTCAGACATTCGTCTCTCCCGACCGGATAGTCGTCACGTTTCCGGCTCCACGTTTCGGCATGACTTTTTCCAATACCTCATCACGGTCACCGAAGGCGCGAATTTCACCATTGTCGAGAACCAAAAGCTTGTTGCAATGGATGATCGCATTGGGGCGGTGTGCGATAATCACCGTTGTGGCCCCGCGTGACTTGAGACCAGCAATTGCGCGTTGAAGCGCCTCTTCTCCGCTGGCGTCGAGATTGGAATTTGGTTCGTCGAGGATTACGAGGTTTGGATTTCCGAACAGTGCCCTTGCCAATCCGACGCGTTGTCGTTGTCCTGCGGAGAGATAGGCGCCGCCCATTCCGATTTCGGTATCGTACCCCTCCTTGAGCCGCAAGATGAGCTCATGACAGCCAGCCGCATTGGCTGCAGCAATAATCGCTTCAGGCTCAGCATCAGGTTGGTGCCTTGCTATATTGTCTCGGATCGTTCCGGACATGAGGTCGACCTGTTGGGGAAGGTATCCAATTTGCGGGCCAAGAGCCGCTCTCGGGAAGGAGGCAATATCGGCACCATCAATTCTAACGCAGCCGGATAGAACAGGCCAAACACCGGTCAACACCCTCGCCAGCGTTGATTTTCCCGATGCGCTTGGTCCAAGTATGCCGAGAACATCACCGGGTTCCATGTTAAAATCGAGAGATTTCAGCACGGGGGCCTTTGTGCCCGCAGGCGCGGCGTAGATCTTCTCCACGCTCACCTGCCCTTTGATTGGGGGCATCTGCATCGTGTGTTTCGAACTCGGATCCATTTCGATAAATCGATTCAATGAGCTCCAGGCTTCGCGAGCCGAGACGATCGATCTCCACTGTGCCACAAGCTGTTCGATCGGTGCGATCGCGCGCCCCATCAGGATCGATGCGGCGATCATGGCGCCATGAGATGCTTCTCCGGCAATTGCGAGATAGGCGCCAAGGCCCAAGATGGCGGATTGCAGGAAGAGGCGTATCGCTTTTGTGCCGGAACTAAATCCCGAAAGGATCCGGCTCGAGCGCGAGAGCGCCGAGTCAGATGAATCAAATTCTTTCTGCCAACGGCTTTGTACGGAGATACGCATTCCCAGCGCATCGACGACTTCTGCGTGACGGATCATTTCGTTCACGCGCAAATACGAACTGCGTTCGGTATCTTCCGCCTCGCGCATCAGTCTGGAAGACGCCCGCTGGTTCAGGACACCTATCACGACAAGGACAGTTGCGCCGAAAACGGTCCAGAGACCGAACGCCGGGTGCAACATGAACAGGACAAGAAAGAAAAGTGGCGTCCACGGCGCGTCGAACACAGCACTCATGGTCGGACTTGAAAGAAAGCGACGCAAATGCCTGAGATCCCTAATGGGTCGTTCAGAGACCTGTCCTGCATCATTCAAACTTGCAAAGAACGCCGAGTCTGCGGCGCGCGCGCCCAGAATGCCTTCAAACCTCGAGGCAGCTTCTCCAAAGAGGCCCGAACGCACCCATTCGAGCACGCCAAGGGTTCCATACAGGATCAGCACAAGACCCGTTAGCGCAAGCAAGGTGGGCACCGATTGCGATGCCAATACCCTGTCGTAGACCTGGAGCATGTATAGCGGGCCAGTGAGCATCAGCAGGTTTACGAAAAAGCTGAATGCCGCAAGATGCAGGAACAGCTTGCGTGACGCAGACAATGCTTGCGTCAATTCGCTTGGTTTGGCTGCCAACTTCATACCCCGAGCCTTAACGGATTAGTGCGCAACAACAACCAGCAATAATCGGATGCATCTGGCATAATGTCTCGTCAATGCTATCAGAATCTCAGGCAAGAACTCGCATGTCGCGAGATGTCGAGCGGGGAAATTTCAAATTTGATACAAGCACCTGCAATATCGCGGCCAAGTTGCACGCACGTCGTCGTAACGATCCTATCAGCAAACCTTGATAGGAATCCGCACACATCTACGGCGGATACGAAGGCAGCCTCAGGCTTCGGCGTGCATCTCGTCGAAGACGTTGATGAACTTGCGCGGGACAGAATTGATGGTTGAGCTATGCGTCTCGAGAAGGCCCAGAAGCTGCGCCTGGAAATCGGCGAACTCTTTCGGTGAATAAGACAGGGGGTGATTGGCTTCGAAGGACAGACTTCTGATCGCGTCTGAACTCAGCAAACGCGCATCCTCCGGCGGGCGCCTGCATGCCTGACGCATCAGGCTGTTGTTTGCACGTCCGATGGCGAGGCTGATTAAACGAGAAACGTACACGCGCGCGGGCGCGGCATCGCCCATTTTATTGAATTGTCTTATAACTTCAATCGACACATCGGGCGCCGAGCGATTGGCCCGATTTAGCGATGAGGGCGCGGGCAGGTCCAGGTTCGAGAAGACAGATTGGATCCAGTCGGAGTCGGTCAGTGAGTGACGGGCGACCTCTGCCGGGCGAAGCGTATCACACAATGTCTGAAGTGAGGTGTCATAGTATTGACGAAGTGCGGCGAGGTCCCAGTCCGAGTATTTCGCCGCGTTCTCCGGTCCATTGGTTATGCTTTGCCGATACATGGAGAGGAGGAAGTCGTTCTGTGGCCGAGAGATTTGGATGAGCTGAAGCTCTACGCTATTCGCGGCGAGCCAGTTTCCCGCTCGCCGCAGGAGATCAACATCAAAGGATGCCACGTTGATCGCTATATACTCACTCGTCAGGATGCAATGATGCGCGCCCGCTTTGCGCGCCTCAGCAACGATATGATTCACGCCGATGTCGCCCCCCGCCCATTCATTGTTCAACCGCGTATTGGCGGCCTCGAAGTTCGGTCGGAACGAAGGAGGATAATATACACCGCGGGCGGCGAGTTCGCCACGCATGCCCCCGAGGGTCTCCTGAAGGGTGGTCGAACCGCATTTCGGCAGACCAACATGAATGGACAATCGCATTGTATTCGGCTTCTTTTCAGCTTCGCTCCATCCATCACATACCGATTTACGACGTGCAATATTCGACGACAGCCTACCTGCTGGGCGCAAGGGTGGGTCGCACGCACTTGGCCAGCTTACTGATGCAGTACAAGCGGAATCTATCGTGCGTCAAAACTAACCTCTCGGTCTTCTATCGGCCTGCGTATACGTGCCAGACGTGATGGTATCGGACTAGTAGCACCACCTCACGCGATGAAATCAAACGTGT